>NZ_CP179931.1:910000-3623893 GCF_047495465.1 Alcanivorax sp. IL3 | reverse complement strand
AAACGCCAGGCCGACCGTAGCGCCCACGCGAGCACCGCTGCTAGCCATGGCAATGCCGCTGGCGGCACCTGCAACCGTGCCTACAGAGCCGCCGACCTTGCGGCCATTCTGCAGGGCGACAACGCGGATGGAACGGCAGGACGGACATTGAATGATCATGAAACCTCCATGAGACAGGGTCAGGAAGGCCATTCCTTCCTGGCTTCATAGAGGTGATATATGGTTGAAAAAATCTGGGATAGTGGCCGCATTTCTCTTCATGCGGGTAGTTGAAGTTTCTGTGTAGTATTTGGATAGTTCGATACTACGCCGATCGCTCTTCTCTATTTAGTTGGCCGATGTTGGTGAGCTGCGGCCTAACATGCCTCTCATCTTCTCGACAGCACCTGCTTGGTGAATTCTCATACGAGTTAGGGCGGGCCTGAATATCGTGCATTTTTCGGTTTTATGATGCTCAAGAAAAGCAGCAATCAGGCGCGGCAGCTCCCGTTTCACTCCGAACAGGTTATTGGCCCCGCCAAGGTATATAGCCTGTTGGTATTCTAGGCTTGGCCAAGGTGGCACCTTTCTGTAGCCGAAGATACCTTTAATCACCCGGAATGTATGTTCACGTTAGTTCGCGCGCTGGTTTGCTGGTCTCGCATTGCTGTGCTGTCTTCCTCGTCGTGGATTGCATTCCAGAACGTTCAGCGATAAATCACTTAGTCTTGCGCTTCTTTCTTTGCGATTCTGGATATTGCAATAACTAGAATCTTGCACAGATTCAGCTCATCCCGCAGGCATCGAAAGTTCAAGGTGGAAGTTTCATCGGCATTCCGGGAAAGATAAATATTCGAAAAACAGCACACCGATTCAATTTTATACAGCGTATCTTCCATGGTCGGACCACACTTCCAAAACCATTTAAATGCAGCTTTATGCATAATGACTGCTTCACAGAGGAGACTTGCGACCTAAGGTTATTGACATTTGGTTGTTCAGCCAAATAAGATCAAGGGATGTCACTACGTAGACAGCCTGTTTATTTGGAGGAATTATGAGTTCTGTATCAATTCAGCCGCGCAAAGTCGCTTTTGATGTCTCGTCAGTGCCACGGCACTGGAATGGCGGTGACCCCGTGCTGACCCGCTTCTTTGATGCCCTCTCAGTGCATTTCCCGGAGGGGGAGCGCTTCTTTATCCAGTCAGTGCGTAACTTCAAGGATCAAGTGACAGATGATCAGCTGAGCGAGGATATTCGTCACTTTATTCGCCAGGAAGGTCAGCACGGGATTGTCCATGATCGTTTCAACGATGTGATGGCCAGCCAGGGCGTGGATGTGGATAAGGTCACTGCGAATCTAAGGACCTTTATTCGCACCACACAAAAGTACCTGCCGAAGAAGTATCAGCTCGCCATGACGGCGGCGTTTGAGCACTTTACGGCAACCCTGGGCGAAACCATGGTCAGCGAGAAGAGCGAGATGTTTAGCGAGGCTGACCCCGTCATGAGAGCGCTATTTCTGTGGCACGGGGTCGAAGAAGTAGAGCACAAGGCCGTGGCCTATGATCTTTATCAGGGCGCAGCAGGTGGAGGCTACTTGACGCGCGCGTCTGCGTTGGTGGTTGCGACCCTGATGGTTCACCTTGTCGTGGCTCCAGTATTTTGGAATATGCTCAAGCTTGATGGCGTAACGCGCCAGCCTGGTGTGATTCTGCGAGGCCTGAACAAGCTTTATGGGCGAAAAGGTATTCTCACAGGCATGCTGCCTGATTTCCTCGCTTGGTTCCGCCCTGGATTTCACCCTTGGGATACCGGTATGCCTGAGAAGGTTGCCGCGTGGTTGGCGGAGTATGAGACTCATGGAGATCCGATGCGGGCATCGGAAACCATTTACGGTCCGGCTCCAGTGAGTGAGGCAGCCTGATGCATGGAGACAAGCAGGATGTCCCCAGTACCGTCGATGTTCCTCATACACATCGGCCTGGGCGTCACTGTGGCAGTTCAGCTATCAGAGACCTGCTGGAGTTTCATGGGCTTAATTTGACGGAAGCTTTCTGCTTCGGGCTGGGTGCCGGGCTTGGTATTACTTATGTGGAAATACCAGGCACGGACACCCCGTTTATTGTCCATGTCCGTTCAATGGGATTTGAGGAAACGGTGTTCTCTACACTGGGCGTGCCGTTTCGCTGGGAAACTTGGCAAGATAAATGTGCTGCCGCCGATGCGCTGGATGCCCATCTTGATGCGGGGCGGCCTGCGCTTCTCTTAACTGATATTTTTTACCTTCCTTATTTCAAGAGCAGTACACATTTCCCCGGTCACGCCATCGTCGCCTGGCAGCGAGCCGAGAAGGGCGAGACGATGCTCGTTAGCGATACCGAGCGCCCAGGGCTTTTAGAGGTGCCTCGTGACAAGTTGGTTGAAGCCAGATTCTCCTTGTCGCCACCCTTTATCCATCATGGTTCATTGTTCGCACCCGAAAGTGTTTCGGTTCAGGTGTCTGCCGATAACGTGCGCAGTGCGATTGTGAAGAATGCAGATAATCTCCTGCAAGGAAGCAGGAATCACGGTATTCAAGCGCTAACAACTTGGATCCAGGAACTTCCTCGCTGGAAGGCAGTGGATAAATGGCAATGGTTGCTCCGTTTCGCCTATCAAGTGATCGAGAAGCGTGGAACGGGGGGCAGCGGCTTTAGAGCGATGTATTCAGAATTTCTCGATGAAGCGAGTGAAATTGTTCCTGAAATACATGAGGCAGGCTTGGTCGAGTTGATGCGCACGAGTGCTGCGGCATGGTCCGCTCTGGCTGATTGTCTGCGAAAGGGGTCCGAAAGTGAAACATTCCCTGAAGAGGCAATAACGGACGCCATTGAATCTGTGCGTGTTGCAGAGACCCGGTATGCGGATGCCGCTTCAACATTCTGATAAAAAGTTGCTAACTATGACAGCTGAGACATCACTCCCGAGAGAACTGCTTGCCGCAAAGGCTTTTTTTGGTTCAGGGCATCCGTTGTTCAGGGTTTTTGGTATCGCAATGGATGACATTACCAAAGATGGCGCGGTAATGAGCATGCCTTGTGTGGAAGAGGTTTGTGATCAACAGGGAAAGCTTCATCGGGGAGCCATCGCTACCTTGCTTGATACGGCATGTGGTTTGGCGATTTTTGTGCGCCTCGGCGACATGCGCCCAATTGCGACAATTGACTTGCGCGTTGATTTCATCGCTAAACCCGAGGCTGGCGAAGGGGTGGCATGTAATGTCACCTGTTTTGCAGTTGAAGAAAATATTGCTTATGTCCGTGGAGAGGCATTTGGGCGTGATGGCGGCAATTTGCTGGCGTCGGTATCAGGCAGTTTTGCGATAGGAACGGCAGGCCCGTCCTTTGATCAATCTGTGAATCCTAGCAATAAGAGAGCCCCCTCCAAGAAAAAAACAATCGATGATGAAGGAATCATCAGCTTCGAAACAGAAAGGGTAACCGCTCTCTCTACTGTGGTCGGCGATGTATCACCATACGAAAAATTTCTTGGTATGACGGCTTCGGACGATAATGGCGAAGCAACCTATAAAATGCCGTTTCGCGAGCAGCACATTGGCAACCCTCTGATCAAGACTTTTCATGGCGGTATTATCGCAAGCTTCGCGGAGCTTGTTGCTGGCGCGCACTTAACAGCGAATCAGACTGAACAAAATAAGCCAGTATGTTCAAGTATGACTCTGGATTATTTGCGCCCGGCCTTTGCGGGTACGTTGGTGGCCAAGCCGAACATTATTCGTGAAGGAAAGCGCTTCATTGTGGTTGTTGTGGATGTGTTTCTTGATGGCGCCCAGGTTTCCCGAGGTCGCTTCATTTATAAGAGAGCCTTCGCTTCCAGCTAATCCAATCTATAAACAACCCTCCCCCCTTCCTTTTCTGCCTCAATAGAGGAGTTCTGTTATGTATATTTCACAGACTTTGCGCCGTGCGGTTCAATTAAACGGCCAAGGTACGGCTACCGTTTTTGCTGGTCGGCGGCAAACCTGGCGAGAGTTTGAAGACCGTATCGCATGCCTTGCTAACGGGTTGCTAAGTCTGGGCGTCAATGCGGGTGACAGGGTTGCCATACTGGCATTAAACAGCGATCGCTACCTGGAGTATTTCTATGCAGTGCCGTGGGCCGGTGCGGCAGTGAATCCCGTCAATATTCGGCTCGCACCACCTGAAATCGCCTATACCTTGAATGACTCAGGTTCTAAAGTGCTTTTCGTTGATGACACCTTTGCAGCATTGCTGCCATCCCTACAGCCACAGCTTGAGTCTATCAAGCATGTTGTCTTCATGGGTGAGGGTGAGTGTCCACAAGGGTGTATTGATTATGAATCCCTTGTCGCCAACGCCGATCGAATCCGTGACGCCAATGCTGGCGGTGACGATCTGGCGGGGCTGTTTTATACCGGTGGTACCACTGGGCGGTCAAAAGGCGTGATGCTGAGTCATGACAACCTGGTATTCAATGCCCTAAACGTGGTTGCCGAGATGGGCTATGACAGTGACACCATATATATGCATGCCGGGCCCATGTTCCACTTGGCTGATATGGCCAGCACGTTTGCCGTGACACTGGCTGCGGGGACACATGGCATTGTTCCTCGCTTTGATGTTGATGAAGTGCTGGCTTTCATTGAGCAGGAGAAAGTCACGAACACCCTGTTGGTGCCGACCATGGTCAATCTTCTAGCCTCATCTGGGCGCATCGCCAATTACGATGTCAGCAGCATAAAACGCATGCTGTATGGCGCCTCGCCAATGCCAGAGGCGGTATTGATTAGTGCTATGGAACAAATGCCGACAGTGTCATTTGCTCAGGGCTATGGCCAGACCGAAGCCTCCCCAATCATTACCTCACTCGGGCCAGAACATCACATTCCCGGCGGAGAAAAATTACGTAGCGCCGGTCGCGCAGCACTGGGTGTGGAGGTGGTGGTGCTTGATGAAAATGATCAGGTGGTATCTCAAGGTACGGTTGGCGAAATATGTGCGCGGGGACCAAACGTCATGTTGGGTTACTGGGGAATGGAATCAACAACCGCTGATACCTTGCGCAATGGTTGGCTACATACCGGCGACCTTGGCTACATGGACGAGGATGGATTTGTCTTCATCGTTGATCGAGCCAAGGACATGGTAATCAGCGGTGGAGAAAATATTTTCTCTGTTGAAGTTGAAGGTGCCATTTATAGCCATCCTGCGGTACAGGAGTGCGCGGTAATTGGTATTCCCGATGAACGCTGGGGTGAAGCTGTGCATGCAATCGTGGTGCTGCGTGAAGGAGAGCACGCCAGTGAGGCAGAGATTATCGAACATTGCCGTGAAAGAATTGCAGGTTACAAAGTGCCTCGTAGCGTTGATTTTAAGGCAGAGTCGTTGCCGGTGAGTGGGGCAGGTAAGGTGCTGAAAAACGAACTGCGAGCCCCCTTTTGGGAGAGCAACGGTAAACAGGTTAATTGAGTAATTGATGACCTTGTATTGCGAAATTTATTGGCTTGGAGGCTTCCATGAATCTGGATTTCAGTAATGACGAAAAAGAATTTCGTAAGAGTATCCGGCAGTGGATGAAGGAAAATGTGCCTGATGATATTCGGCGCTGTACTGCCCGAGGAGCGATGCCAGACAAGAATATGCAGCAACGATGGGAGCGTTTGCTGGGCAGTCAAGGTTGGCTCACGTCTACTTGGCCAGAACAATTTGGTGGCCCAGGGTGGAGCGCAACCCAGCGGTATATTTTCGATCAGGAACGCGCCTCGGCAGGGGCTCCGCCAACAAGTCCTTTTGGTGTGGCCATGGTTGGGCCGGTGTTATATACCTTTGGTTCTGAAGCACAGAAGGAACGGTGGTTGCCCGGCATTCAGCGTGGCGAAACGCTATGGTGCCAAGGTTATTCTGAGCCCAATGCGGGCTCAGATCTGGCCTCGTTAAAAACGCGAGCCACGCGTAATGGCGACCATTATTTGGTTAATGGTCAAAAAATCTGGACGACACAGGCCCATTGGGCAGACATGATGTTTTGCTTGGTGCGAACGGATAGCACCGTGAAACAGCAGCAGGGTATTTCATTCCTGCTGATCGATATGAAAACCCCCGGGCTTGAAGTACGGCCGATTTATTCAATTGATGGGCATCATCACCTTAACGAAGTCTATTTTACCGACGTGAAAGTGCCTGTGGAAAATTTGGTGGGTCAAGAAGGAATGGGGTGGACCATTGCCAAGTTTCTTCTTACCCACGAACGCACCACCATTGCCGGTGTGGCGGATATTCACTACGAAATCAATCGCCTTAAAAGTGCTATCGATGCGCTACCAACGGAAACAGATAAGCAGTTGGCGGTGCGTCGGTTGGCTGGCTTGGAAGTCGATCTTATGGCACTGGAATACACCAACTTTCGCACCGTTGCTGCCACAGATGAAGGCAAGCCGTTCGGCCCAGAATCGTCAGGACTGAAAATCAAAGGCACGGAACTACAGCAAAGGGTTTCCCAAGCGATGGTGGAAATCGGAGGTTTGATGTCTTTGCCATGGGATAACGAGGAGCCCATTGGGGAGCAAATTTTTAATCAGGCCAGTCGCCGCTATAACTTCCTGCGTGCGTGCACCATCTATGGTGGATCTAACGAGATCCAGAAAAACGTGTTGGCGAAGATGTTGCTCGGATTGTGAGGTGAAAAATGGATTTCAAGTTACCCGAAAATACCACCATGATTGCGGATACCGCGCGCCGTTATCTTAAAGACAACTATTCATTTGACACCTACATTGCACAGTTGAATGAGAGTAATCACCTTGAAGCGAATCGCTGGCAGGCCATGAATGATTTGGGTTGGTTTGGCCTTCCGTTTGCTGAATCTGTTGGAGGGTATGGCGGCTCATTGCTTGACGTGTGCGCCATTGTTCAGGAGTTAGGAGCCGCGCTTTGTCTTGACCCTTTTGTCGATTTAATTGTTTCCCCCGGCAAGTTATTGGAGTTCGCCAATACGCCAACATCCTTGGCGTTGCTTGATCGCATTATTGCTGGTGAGGCACGTGTGGCTTGCGGTCTTTATGACCGGCATGCCGGTTATCACGTGCTGAACCCTTCCTTGAGGCTAAACGGAGAACGACTTTCCGGGCAGAAGCACGTTGTGTCTGATGGTGGCGTTGCAGACGCCGTGCTCGTCTCCGCTATGTCTGGTGATGAGTTGGTCATTGTCGCGCTACCTTTCGACGCCTGTGACGTTGAAAGATATCGACTGCTCGATGGAAGCCGTGCTGCCAGTTTGACGCTTGATGATGTGCTCATCACAGACGAAATGGTTTTGTGTCGTGGTGATGCGGCAAAGCAAGCGGTTTCTGCCTGGTTCGATTATCTGTGCGCATTGGACTGCGCACGTATGTACGGCGCCTGCCGAGAGGTGTATCAGGCCACTCTGGAATACGCTCGAACGCGTAAACAGTTTGGTAGAACGATTGGCAGTTTTCAGGTAATCCAGCACTACCTTGTTGATGCGTTTATTGATCTCCAGCAGCTGGAATCCATGCTCTTGATGGTGTCAGTAAAAGGAGAGAGCGCAAACGTCGGTGAGCGCGGGCGCGCGACAGCGGCGGCAAAGGCTTACTACGCAAACCGGGCCGTTGGTATCACTCAGCAAGGTATCCAGATCCATGGTGGCGTTGGTGTTACGGAAGAGCTGAACATTGGCCATTACTTCCGTCTGGTGACACATGCATCATTGAGTCATGGCGACCGAGAGCACCACATGTCACGGTTTATTCAGGCGGGGGAGAAGCAAAATGAAGTCGTTTGATTTTATCGTCGTGGGGGCGGGCTCTTCGGGCTGTGTTCTTGCCAACCGGTTAAGCGAGTGCGGCAAGTATTCCGTTTGTCTTATTGAGGCCGGCCCCCACGATAATAGCGGTTTTATTAATATTCCGTTTGGACTCATCGGTCTAATTAAACAAGGAAAGCGAAACTGGGGCTACGACACCGCGCCACAAAGTCACCTTAATAAAAGGCGCCTCTACTGGCCGCGAGGAAAAACACTGGGGGGCAGCAGCTCAATCAATGCCATGGTCTACATTCGAGGCCAACAACAAGACTATGATGACTGGGCAGCGCAAGGCGCAACAGGGTGGGCGTGGAAAGATGTGCAGCCGGTATTCAATGCACATGAAAACAATGAACAATACTCCGCTGACAATTGGCATGGTGTGGGTGGGCCACTGAATGTTACCCGAGTCAGGGATGTTAACCCGTTAACCCCGCTGTTTATTAAGTCCGGTGAAGAGCTGGGTTATACCCGAAACGATGATTTTAACGGGCCGGAACAGAAAGGCTTTGGCCGGTTTCAGGTAACACAAAAAGAAGGGCGCCGGTGGAGTGCCGCGCGTGCTTTCCTGGATCCTGCACGTGGCCGCGATAACTTGCACATCATGACGGATGTGCAGGTAACCAAGGTGTTACTGGATTGCGGCAGGGCGATTGGCGTCGAAATTTGTGATAGTGATGGTGCTCAATCGGTCATTCGTACGAACAAAGAAGTCATCCTGTCCGGTGGGGCGATCAATACCCCTCAGTTGCTGATGTTGTCGGGTATTGGAGAGCGAGAGCACCTATCGAAAATCGGCATCACCTGTTTGCAAGACTCGCCGGAAGTTGGGGAGAACCTTCAAGATCACCTTGATATGACCGTCATGATCAAGGACAAAAGCCGTCAATCAATCGGCATGTCACCGTTTTTTATACCTCGGCTGATTAGTGCCTTCTACCAGTATTTTCGTCATCGGCGCGGCTTTCTTGCCAGTAACGCGGCGGAAGCAGGGGCTTTTGTCAGCCTGCTCAGCGAGCCGGATCGTCCGGATGCTCAGCTACACTTTTTACCGGCTTATCTTCGAGATCATGGACGTCAGTTGACGCCAGGGTTTGGTTGTACGATTCATGTGTGCCAACTCAGGCCTAAGAGTCGAGGACAGATTCGATTGGCCAATAGCGATCCATTTGCTGCGCCTTTGATAGACCCAAACTATCTTTCTCATCCTGACGATATTCTTGTGCTCCGTGAAGGCGTGAAACTAGCCAGAAAAGTGTTTCACAGTCATTCTTTCAGCTCTGCTTTTGGCGGTGATGACGAACCGGCTTCCAGCGTGGAGAGTGATGACCAGATTGACGCGGATATTCGCCAGCGCGCTGAAACAATCTACCATCCCGTCGGCACTTGCCGAATGGGTAGTGATGAAAAAGCGGTGGTGGATGTCCGTCTGCGGGTAAACGGTGTGAAGGGGTTGCGTGTCGCCGATGCCTCGATCATGCCACTGTTGATCAGTGGTAATACGAACGCGCCATGTATGATGATTGGCGAGCGAGCGGCACAATTCATTCTAGAGGATGCGCAATAAAGATCGGCTAGAGAAAAGCTATGATAAAAGGTGTAATGCCGGAGTTGCATGGAAGCAATTCCGGCATTTTTTTGTGTGTCTTTTAGCAAACGGTGGTGACAGAGTCGTCAACTATTCAGAGGTTCCCTAAACCCCCTTGAGCATTATTATGCCGCCGGATTGCTATACAGCTCATGCAGTTGGCCACCTTCAGCGAACAACTTCTCACGCCACAGTTTTTCCAGCCCTTTGGTGTCATGTTGATCAGGGTGGAAATCCGGCTGAATGAACTCAGGAAGGCGCGAAAGGATTTGCGATACAAACCCGTTACGACCTAGCAAAATATTCAGACCTTTAACATTATCGCTGATGTTGCCGAGCTGGCCGTCTTTGACAAGCATCCAGCTCCAGGTGATGCCCAGCATCGGCAGCAAGACGACCATCGAGGCGAGGGCTGCAGCCACGCGCTCTGTACGGCTGTTACCAATAAGCTCATATACGTCGTAGGCAACAGATTTGTGTTCCAGCTCTTCGAGCGCATGCCACTGCCATATTTTGAGCATTTCAGGGTCTGCCTGGCGTACAAAATTCTCGTCTTCAAGCAGCTGCTCGGCGAGAAGCGCAGTAAAGTGCTCCATAAACGTGGTGGCGGCTAGCCGAGTGCTCGGCGGCAACTTCTCTAGTATGGCCAAGCCAATTTTGACAAACCGATCTGGCGACTGCATGTCATAGCCGTACTCGGCGAGAATCTGGTTCAGCCTGTCGTGCTCTCGTCCGTGAATGGCCTCCTGCCCCATGAAGCCCGATATGGCCGCCCGTAGAGATTCGTCCTTAACCTGACCACGAAAGTGTCTAACGGACTCCATGAAATAGCGTTCACCAGGTGGGAAAAAACCGGAGAGCATGGCAAAGAAAGTCGTTGCTGTGGCATTTCCAGCATAAAAATACTTTGGAATGGAATCCGGAAATTGAAAATTGATATGACGCGGTGGAATGCCCACCAGTGCGCCGCTGAGTTTCTTAATGCTTTTTACCGTATTAGACGAGCGCATATCGCCTCCAATCAATAATGTGATAGTTAAAGAGAAAAATGTCAGGCCATGCCCTGATGCGTTTTTTTATTTTTGCTGCTTTGCTGTTTTTTAAACATAATTTCAAGCAAGCGTTGGTAGCCTGTGGGTATCAGTCTCTGTGTGGTGTCCAGCATGACCGCGTCACCGCCTACCAAAACTCTTCGCCGGTTTTTCCGCACGCCTTTCAGGATGGTTCTAGCGGCAGCTTCGGGTGTGGTCATGGCAATTTTTTCGAACATGCTGGCAATCTCTTCTTTGTCGCCCATGTTCATGCTGCCCATGTCTCCCATGCGACTATTACGCGCGATGTTGGTCTTTACTCCACCTGGATGAACGCAAGTCGCGCTGACAAGGCCGCCCGCGATATCCAGCTCTTCACGTAATGATTCTGTAAATCCGCGAACAGCAAATTTTGCGGCGTTGTAGGCTGACTGGGTTGGAACACCGATAATGCCGAAAACGCTGGAGATATTGACGATATGGCCTTCACCTATTTTCTGGAGATGGGGAAGAAATGCCTTTGTACCGTATACGACACCCCAGAAATTGATATTCATCAGCCATTCAAAGTTTTCATAGCTCATGTTCTCGACGGTCTCACCCAGTCCCACACCGGCATTGTTCATGATGAGATTTACTTTTCCGTGTGTTGATACGGTATCTTCCGCGTATTGATAAACCGCATTTTTGTTGCTGACATCAACAACATGAGTGCTGATGTTGACGGCGTAGCCTGCCAGTAATTCGACCGTCTTCTCTAGGCTTTCTTCGCTGATATCAGAGATCGCTAAGTGGCAGCCTTCTTTTGCTAGAGCAATCGCCGTGGCTTGCCCGATGCCCGACCCGGCGCCAGTGATCGCCGCGACTTTTCCTGAAAATGATTTCATCGTTGCGCCTCTATATTGAGTGTGTTGCTCAGAAGTTTTTGGACGAGATTGCGTTTCGTTTTATGTAGGTTTGTCGTTTCGAATTTAAGGTGGCCATCATTCATTTTTCCATAACGAAGCGCCGGCAGGTCGTGAAGATAATCGTTGAGGTTTTGCCAAGGATCTTTGTTGCCTTGGCGTGGCAGGCGGTCATCAGCACGTTGAATGTAGCCAGAGCGAAGGTTGAGAAAGTTGACATCAGAGCCACACCCTTCCTCGTCGATAGGGGTCACCTTTTCTGCGCCTGTCTTGCGCATATGCTTGAGAAGCCGACAAACAAATTCGGAGGCAATATCTGCCTTGAGGGTCCAGGACGCGTTGGTATAGCCAAAGACCAGTGCCATATTAGGCACTTTTTCCAGCATTAAGCCTTTGTACATCATGGTGTTTGAGAGATTGACGTGCGTACCATCAACACGTAGCTCTGCGCCGCCCAACATTTGCAAATCCAGACCGGTAGCTGTGACGATAATATCGGCAGGTATCCAATCCCCAGATTCCAGTTTTATACCGGTTTTGGTGACATTTTTTATATGATCCGTCACCACGGAAGCCTTGCCTTCACGAAGCACCTTGAACAGATCCCCCTTGGGAACTGCGCACATTCGTTCCTCCCATGGGTTGTAGTGAGGTTGAAAATGCTTCATGTCGATATCCGGCCCCAGTTGTTTGCGAGCAGCGGCCAGCAGTAATCTGCGGATCGCTTTGGGCTTACGAATCGATAGGTTAAATACGGTTCTCTGCAGCAGGATATTGCGTGTGCGCGCCATGCGGTAAACAAGCATTTCTGGCAGTACTCGGCGCAGGTTTTTCGAGATGAGATCTTGCTCAGGGACGGAGGCAACATAAGTAGGGGAGCGCTGTAACATGGTGACATGCGCAGCGCGGTCGGTCATCGCGGGCACCAGTGTTACGGCGGTGGCGCCGCTGCCGATCACGACAACTCGCTTACCCGTATAGTCGTAGTTATCTGGCCAGTGCTGCGGGTGAATTACCTCGCCGCCAAAGCGATTGATTCCAGGAATTTTCGGTGTGTAGCCGGCGTCATAGTTATAATAACCGGTACAGTTGAGGACAAACCCAGCGGTGAAAACTTCTTCTTCACCGGTTTCCTCGTTCAACGCGGTAACCGTCCAGCGATTGAATTCGCTGCTCCAGTCCTCGGCAGTGACTTTCAGGCCAAAATGAATTTTCTTGTGGACCTGATGATGCTCAGCGGTTTCTTCGATGTAATTGCGAATAGAGGGGCCATCGGCAAGCATCTTGGTGTCTGTCCAAGGCCGAAAGTTATAGCCGAGTGTGAACATATCGGAGTCCGAACGGATGCCGGGATAGCGAAATAAATCCCAGGTGCCACCAACGCGCTTGCGTCGCTCAAGGATGCCATAGCGTAGATCTGGGCACTTGCGGCTTAGGTGACAAGCCGCACCAACGCCGGAAAGGCCCGCGCCAATGATCAGCACGTCGAGGTGTTTATGTTTCATGGTGTAAGTCTCCGATCGGTGGAGCGTATGTGATTTCCTTGCGGGTCAAGGTGCTGAAGAAAGTCCAGCACTGCTCCGGTAAAAATACTGTTGCGGTCACCCGCTACCATATGACCTGCTTGATGGATTACTCGGTACTTGGCATGTGGCACGAGGGCTAATAATTCCTGGGCTCCTGCTTCGCTGAGTACATCACTGTGATGGCCGCGGATGAGTAATATCGGTAATTTGAGTTTGCTTGCTGCAAGATTGAGTCGCGCTCGGCCGAACATGCCTTCATTTGCTTCAGGGATTACCGCATGATCAAGAAACGCAGGATCCCAGTGCCAATGGAGACGGCCATTAGCGTCCTGGCGGAGGTTTTTTCGCAAGCCCTGTGAGCTTGATTGTGCTTTTCGTGTTGGGTTATAGGCAGCCACGGCATCCTGAACCTGATCCAGAGAGTCGAAACCGTCAGGGTGGCGGCGCATGAACTCAATCACCCGGCGAACGCCTTTGGTCTCAAGCCGTGGGGCCACATCCACCAGTACCAGACCTCGACAGGGCAAGGGGGGCTCCTCCCCAAGGGTAAGCATGGCCGTCAGTCCGCCCATTGACGCTCCCACGATATAAGGTGATGTGGGAAGTGATTGGATGATGGCGCGGAGGTCTGATACCAGCGCGGTGCCGCTGTAATCCCCTTCAGGGCACCACTGGCTTTGACCATGACCGCGGGCATCAATGCAGGTAGCGCAGTACCCGGATCTGGCCAGAGCTGTTGCCGTGTGCGCCCAGGCATGACGGGTCTGTCCGCCGCCATGCAGCAAAAGCACCTGCGGTGACTTCGGGTCCCCGAACTGGGTTGCACTAAGAACCAACCCGCCGTTTCCCGGGAACTGTATATCCCTGCCAGATTCCGGTGAGTGCTTTGAATCGCTATAGGCAAGGCTTGCGAGGCTGTCGTGAGGATGCATCATTATAGGCATTTATTTATTTGGCCAAACAACCAAATATTAGCGTTTCTTCTACACAAAGAAAAGTCCTATTTGACGATATTGATGATCATTCAGCGGTGTGGCATACGGTGAGGACAGAAAAAAGCCCCCATAAAGGGGGCATGAAAGTGCGTTAGCACAAGGGGAATATATTAAAAATCTTTTACCGGCAAGAAGGTAAAAGTAAGGTCTACGCCGAGGGGCGGTACCTCCAATTCGACACCGGCCAAACCTATGCCAAGCAGATCAATGTTGGCTGGTATGACGAGAGAGTCAGGGTTGCGAACTTTTAGAATCAGGCGACCATCGTCAACAAAACGTAACGGCCCTTCCAAGGTGACTCCGGTTATTTTTTTACTGCGGATGTCATGCCCAAGTTCAATGATTAGTCGTGGTTCCAGTTCTGGTGCATCCACCATGAGATCAAACGTGGTGCTAAACCAGGGGCCATCAGGGGTTCGGGTGATATAGCCAGTAATGGGCTGATTGTTTTCATATGCCAAGCGAAGCACCAGGGGGCCGGTGTCTAACGGTATTGTGATTAATCCCAGTGCACGGGCTTCCAGAAACACACTCGTCGTTGGGAGAACAGTGGGGAAGACTTTGGCAATGACGGCGCCGGTGACTTCATTTGATGTCATTGGGTCGCTGTCGATGAGGCGTCGGTTGATGGTGACATCCGGCTCATACTGGCTTACCCCGGCTTGCAAGGCGCCTGACCCGACAAAGGCAAATTTCTTTTCCGGGCAATCGTCGCCTATACCACAGCCAATGTTGGCATGGGTTATTACTCCCGATTTGTTTTTTAGCCTAAGCTGTAGGTAGTTGGCATCGGCAATGGCACCGCCGTTACCATCGGGTACCGCACCTTGCTCGTTGTCATCGATACTAAGATTAGCGTTAACATCCGCAACCGGCAGAGAGCGTAACGACACACGGGTGATCCGGTCCTCTTCCCCTGTTACAACGAAGTGATTGGTTAGGTCTGGACCTCCTTCTCTAAGCTCTGGGGCTGAGGAACTGGACTGAGAGATTTGACGTGTTTGTAGCGGTGCACCATCGGTTGAACATATGGCATTGGTGCCACAAACAGGCGAGTTTTGCTCGGAGTGCAGGGTGTAGCGATAAAGCTCGCCAATCTGCCACGGGTTGTTCGGGAGAAACTCTATTCGCTGGGCAAGCACCTTGAGACGACCATTGATGGGGTCCCATGCGTTATTGTTGGTATCGAAGTGTTCAACAACAAAAGTCTGATCATTAACCGTGTCGCCGTCGATACTGCGGCTAAAGATGACTCGAATACTAAAATCCTTGAACATATTCGGTACAGGATAGAGCGGGTCGCTATTTTTACCTCCTACACATCGGCCATTGCGCCAAGTCTCTCTTTCGCCGGTAAGATCGACATCGGTTAACGCACAGGGGTAACCGGGAAAAACAGCAGCGACAAGTGGTGCACGTAGCTCATTGGTGCTGCCATTGGGAAGCACGAAGTCCGGTAGGCGGATGTTGAGTGTCTGGTCCTGGTTGAGCGGGTTTCCCTGCGTATCTCGGAGCAGGCTGGTGAGGGTGACCTCGACGTCTTTTCCGTGTTGAAGGATATCTCCTCCGATGATGATCGTGGCTCCATCGTGACGTATTGGGTACGTCTTTACTACATCATCAACAGAAACCTGTACGGCACCGTCAAGGAACACCGAAGCTGGGTCTAATGGTTTGTTGAAGTTCAGGATAACGGGGTCACCAGGCCTTGCATTGGGTTGGAACGTTTCTCCCGGTGCCCAAGACTGAAGCTGCAAGGGTCGAGTGTCTTGGCTTGGGGCAGGCGCTTGGCGCTGGTTTTGATAGGCCTCCATGCGGAATGAGAGCAGACCGGATGCCTTCTCCAGGCCCAGTACATCAGGTTCAACCACACTGACCGCATCCAGTACTAGTACACCATCCTTTACAACGGCTAAACCCGCTACCTGCACATTAAGCAGGTTCTGGCTGAGAGCCGCATTGGGCTCTTGACCTGCTGCAGTCATTGCTGCGTCCATATTAAGCAGGGCATAGCGGGGAACCGATGGGGAATCACTGAATGGATTCGGGATCAGATACCCATTAGCGTCGCTGAGTATCGTGATGGTGACTTCACCGGTTTCCAGCCCGGACGGTATTTCGCCCAGTATATTGACGTCCACGGGGGTGCCTCGGAGTACGGAACCAGCGGGTACTCGCAGTGGAACGGCATTAGGAAAGTTGGGAGCAAAAGCCAGATCTGCAGCTAGATCCCCGCTCAACCCGGTAAATGATTCATCTCCCAGCACAAAGGATTGTACTGGCACCTGATTGATCGGGTTGCCGGTTAAAGTTGACACTAGTCCAGGTTGCTCAGCTCCAAGACTGCCAACTTTTAGAACGGATGTAGCACGGGGAAGAGTGGCTTCCGGAACAAAAGTCCGATTGTACTCCGGCAACTGTTCACCGGTAGTCTGGGCCCGCAGCCCAGCAATCGTTAGTGTGTGTTCCACAGGTTTCAGATCCTGGTCAGGATCCAGTGTCAGGTAACGACCCTGCAAAAATAGTGATGCGGGAACCAACTTGCCGAGGTTGTCACGAAGTTGAACCGATCCGGTTTCGCCATATGCTGTGCTGGTCGGATCAACCGTTTGGTTAAACGACATCCTGAAGGTGCTCATGTCGTTGGGATGGCTGGCATCATCAATCGGCTCTAGCAATGACGGTTGGTCTAGAGGAGTGGCTGAAAGCAGGGTGAAAGAGCCGCTTCCCATGGTTTGCGATGCGCCGGCTTGACTGCCTGCAGTCCGAAACCGAACGCGGGCCACGGAGTTATCATCAATGGCTCCAAGGCCATCATCGTTGACAACCAGATGGTACGCTTCCGCCGGAGCCAGCCGCGATTGAGGATACAGGGCCAGGCCTCTGCCATTGTCTACCACCTGATAGTCAACCATGACGGTATTCCCATCAGTATCACTGACCAGCTGTAGGCGTGAGTCAATGTCATCAATAACCTCTTGCTCAAGTGCAGAGGAAAATCGCAGGATTACTGGCGCGGTAGCTGGAACCTCGGTCTGGCCAGGATAAGGGTAAGAAAAAATTAATGTCTCTGGTGTGCTCCAGGGATTGCTTACATCGCCCTGATCGCCACCGCACCCGGTCAGAAGGGCTGCTATGGCGACCGCCAGACTAATCAGAAACTGGTGGATTGTGATGGGGTTATTATTCATTGCTCTTCTCCTGGTATTAATCGCATGCCTGTTGTTAAAACTTTAGCGACAGGGAGGAAGAAAATACGTTTATTTCACCATCAGCCCTTACCGTTTCATAAGGGGCTGGATCGGTGGAAGAGTTGATGGAGGTCAATTCGAAATCAGCTTCATCCAGCATTTGATACTGGTAAGCGAAGGAGAGTTCTAATGGCATATCTATTATTGGCGCGCTGGACAGACGGTAGCTGGCACCCAGACCGAAAACCTTTTTATCGGTGTCAAGATAGTTAACGTCCTGGGATCGGCTGGATTTTAAAGGTGAGTCCTCCAGGGCTGCGCCGGCAAAGAGTTTCATGGACTCCGACCACTGATAGCTAACGCCAATTCGGGGAATGGTGATGTCGTCAAACGCTAGATTAGCCTGATCGCGAATAGTATCGTCGGCAAACTCGCTTTCAAGCGCAGACCAATTGTGCTGCTCAATGCCTGCCGTCAATTCGAATTTGCCAACGGGAAGCAAAATGGCTGCGCCGAGAACTTCAGGTTGATAGGTATCAATTGTACTAAGCGCTAGGCTCAGGCCTGGTTCAGGGATAACTCCCGGCACAACCACATTGGCATCCACGGATACCTCATAGCTACTTTCCCCCCGCCAGAAAAGAGCCAGCTCCATCTTATCCATTCCAAAAGGCATGCACTCGCTTGTACCGCAAAACATTTCTCCAGAGCGGATATTGATACCTAGTGCCGGTGATAGGGATGGAGAGGCTTCCAGGGAAAGTTTTTCAGAGTCTGTGTTGCCGCCAAGGTCTGAAACTGCTTCCAGGTTGGCTTTGGCCTGGAGGGTAAGACGTGCTGATGCGCCGACGTCAACGCCCCTCAGGACGTTGCTGATAGCGCCACCAAAGGCGAGATAAAGTGGCTGAGATTCATAGCGTAGAAACTGCCCTTTCTGGCTGGTATTGGCCTGATAGGGCAATAGGTTGGATGTGTATTGGTCTACACCCACGTTCAGGCCAAAGTAAATGGGCTTGTCGATGCTGGAAATGCCGGCGACGCGGCTTTTGAAGCCGATTAATAATAGTTCGGAACTGGTGTCAGAGAGGATATCATTCTCTCGCTCCAAAGGGTCTGTTCCTCCCAGTGATTTGGCACGTAATTCCTGGTCGCCATACTGCACAATGACTCCCAGTTCGCCCTCCGGGGAGCGGGCCATGGCGGCCGGGTTGTAGTACACCGACCAGCTGTTGGATGCAAAAGGACTGAATGCCAAGGCAGTGCCGGCATTCATTGGGCCTAGCCCATAAGTGCTCGCTCCGTCGCCAGCACCGCCAATGGCCAAGCCGGGTGAGAGCAATGCTGTAGTGCACGTGAAGAAAAGGAGAGGTAACCGTTTTGTTTTTTTTGCAGACATTTCAGGCTCCTAAAGGGGGCTGTTCTGGTTATAGATGGTGAGTTGTTCTGATTTTCTGTTTGTTTGGTTAAACAACCAATATTGGTCTCAGGCTTAGCTGTCTGTGTCCATGACTGTAATGACGTTGTGCTCTGGCGCTCCGGTAATGTCACACATTAATGCGTGACGCCCAGTCGTCGTCTATGACGAGATGCCGTGTTCTGTTGCTGACCAGGCATGGGTTATCGAGTGGTGTAACGCCTCCTGGGCAGCGCTAAAGCGCACGGTCAACTGGATCTGGAGAGCTCTGCTGGCGTGACATGTACAAGCAGGCTCCACACTTTCTCTGGCACAGTCACTGAGAATTGTTATCTGTTTGTTTTGCCGGAATGCCCTTCTCTGGCAGCTGGGGATGTGGCTCACAGGCTTGTCTCCCGCCGTCGTGTCTGCTGGGAGTGTGCCCGGCCAGTACACTGAACCGGTAGTGATCCATCGGTAAATGCTTGGCTCGCCACAGCATTTCCAGAGAGGTAGAGGGCCGCAGCATTGGCGCGTCACCATGATGGTCGAAGTAATAACTGTTCGACAGCGCGCAGTTGTGGTTAAGGAACACGGTGTTTTGCTGGCGTTTCTGGATATTGCGGAAATACGCGTCATGGACGGACTGACGTATTTCCACTTGGCTGGCTCCACGTCGGTTGGCTTCGCGAATACAGCGAGAGAGGTGGATGGCATTCCCTTCGACCATCTTGAAGTAAGAGGTGCCGATAAGGGCATAGGGACCGAGCATGATGTAAAAGTTCGGGTAGCCCGGAATGGTCAACCCTTCATAGGCCTGGTAACGGTAGTCATGCCAGAAATCGCCCAAATTGATGTTGTTGCTGCCGATGACGTCGAACGAGGGAATATTTCCTTTCTCGAAGGTTTTGTAACCGGTGGCGAGGATCAAGGTATCGATACGCCGTGAGCGGCCGTCCTGGGTGGTGATGCCGCGGGACGTAATACGCTTGATCGGGGTCGTGACAAGCTCAACGTTGTTTCGGGCAAAGGTTCGGAAATAGTCGTTGGAAAACGTTGGCCTTTTGCACCCGAAGCCGTATTTCGGTGTCAGTGCTTGCCACAGGTCCTGGCGGTTGGGCAGCTGTTCGCGCAGGTTGTTTATGCCCGCCTTTTCACACATGCGAACCAGCCAAGGGGCCTGCCGGTAATATATTGCGGAAAGCACCATCAGGGTTTCGCTGACGGTGTCGGTAGCGCCGCGAAGGCTGCGTTGCAAGCCCGGTACGGTTCGGAACAATACCTTGAGCCAGCCAGGCAGAGTCTGATCCGGCTTCTTCAGCACCCAGATGGGGGTGCGCTGGTAGACGTCAAGTTGACGAGCCTGGCGGGCAATTTTCGGAATCAGTTGCACTGCAGTGGCGCCAGTGCCTATTACCGCTACTCGCTTGTCACTAAGATCAAGGTCATCTGGCCAGCGTGCAGTGTGAATGACATTGCCCTGGAACGTATCAAGCCCTTCAATATCTGGCATCTTGGGTGATATCAAACCGCCACAGGCCGAGACAATATGGCGTGCACTAAGTCGCCTGCCATCCGTAAGATCGATCAACCAGACATGGCTGTCGAGATCAAAACGGGCGCTAGCGACTTCGACACCAAAGCGAATCAGTGGGTAGATGCCATACTTGCTTGTTACCTGTCTTGTATACTGGTAAAGCTCGTTTCCCGGCGCAAAAACGCGAGACCAATTTGCGTTTTGTTCGAAGGAAAATGAATAGGTAAACGAGGTAATGTCGACAGCGATTCCCGGATAACGGTTGTCGCGCCAGGTTCCTCCCACATCCTTGCTTCGCTCAAGGATCAAGATATCTTTGATGCCATCGGCACGCAGCTGGATTGCCGCACCAATTCCAGAAATTCCCGCGCCGATGATAATGACTTCATGATCAGGAGTAACGCTGGGACGAGGGTTATGGATTGCAACAGCAGCCATATTCATGATGCAACCTCAACTATGGCGCTATCGCTAGCATTGACCGTTTGGGATGGGGCTTTGCCGACGTTATTGCTGGTCAGATACTTTCCCAGAATTCGGACGATGGTAGGGAAGTCCTGCTTTGCCTCTGGTAGCAAAAAGGTGAATACGGGCCACACGTGCGGCATATCATCGCGCTCCAGAACCTGCACGGGCACCCCCGCATCTCGCGCGCATTGTGCTGCTGCATGGGTATCGTCGCGCAGACACTCTTCGCTACTGACAGTGAAAAGTAGAGGGGGCAAGCCGGTGAAATCCGCGGTGATTGGTGAGGCATACGGGTGAGCGGGGTCCGCGCCGGCCAGATAGATATCCGTTGCCACCTCAATCATGCCATGGGAAAGCATGGTATCGCTGTCGCTATTCGCCTGTCTGGACATCAGGGTGCCTCGCGCATCCGATGCCGGCGAAATGGCGAGGGCGCAAGCCGGCATTTTCAGCAGCTGATCACGGGCACGCAGCAATGTGACTAACGTCAGGTTGCCTCCCGCAGAGTCTCCCGCAATGACCACAGGGCGAGGGTCTGCGATCAGTTCACGATACACATTAAAGGCGTCATCCGTTGCTGCCGGGAAGGGGTGCTCAGGGGCTAGTCGGTAATCCGGAAGAAAGACCCGCGCATTCAGGGCGTGAGCCAAACGGCCACAAAAGTGGTGATAGGTATCAAGCCGCCCGCCGATGAAGGCGCCACCATGCAGGTAGAGTATGGTGATTTGTGGGTCTGCGGTGCCTAGCCAGTGGCCAGCTATTCCTGCAACCTTGCCTCGCTTGAGTCGCACTCCGCGTGGCAGCAGAGAGGGGGCCAAAGGCGCGTTCATCACCCTGCGAAGATGTCTTACCAGTTTGTCCGGGTCGCGTATATCACGCTTCATGCCGGCGCGAAAAAGTAGCTTCAAAATTGTTGTAGGAATGGAGGCCATATTGAATTCCTTGCGTGTTCCGTTTCCTCAAATGCGATTTAATCAGCCAGCATTCTGTAAGCTTCGCCAATCGCGCGGGCGTATAGTCGTGGCGTCAGGCGTTTCAACCGCCAGGCAAGCCGGCCGTCAATTTGTGGCAGCATGTAAAGCTCACCTCGATCAAGGGCACTGAGGGTCTGTCGGGCCACCTGGTCGGCGTTGGTGAGGGCATAGCGGGTCATCGCTGAACGGGCAAAGTCACGGCGACGTTCAGGCAGGCGCCCATTCTCGACGATATTGGTCGGGACCACGGTTGGGCACAGGGCCGTGATTTTTACGCCGGTTCCGGTCAGTTCAGAAGACAGCGTTTCGGACAGGGCCAGTACCCCTGCCTTGGTGACGTTGTAGGCGGCCATTTCCGGGGCGGACCCGAATGCGGCAGCAGAGGCCACATTGATGATGCCTCCATAGCCCAGATCGCGAAGCTGAGGGGCAAAATAATGGCAGCCGTGAATAACTCCCCATAGATTGACGTTCATGCACCAGTGCCAATCTTCAAGTGACACCTCGCCGATTGGGCCACCGAGGCCGACGCCGGCGTTGTTGATTACCAGGGTTACCGGCCTGCCGAGCAAAGGCTCGGCATTTTCCGCCAGGTATGCCATCTGTTTTTCATCGCCGACATCACACCCCAGGGCTACCGCGTGAGTACCGAGTGCTCGCAGGCTGATCGCCACCTGTTCGGCGCGCTCTTCATTGATATCGACACACAGTACCGAACCGCCTCGACGGGCAACTTCGTAAGCAAAGCTACGACCGATGCCGCTACCCGCCCCGGTGATGACAGCTGCCGCCTGAGTTGACGGGTGCAAGGGTTTCTTTTTCATGCCTGCCCCCATGCGGGTTCAGGTTGTGGCGTTTCGAATGTACCGTGTACATTGTTGGCTCGGTGGTCTCTGAGCGCTTGATAGGCCTTATGAGGGTCGCCAGTTCTTTCGTAGGCGCGTTTCCAGATCCGGATTACATCACGGTTATCGTCATCCCACGGGTGGAAAGTGGGGGAGAAATAGGGGGGCACGCCAGCGAGTACCTTGGAAAGAATGCCGGGACGCCAGAACAGGACTTTGGTCATTTTGGCGGCGGACCACAAATTCAGAATTTGACGATCCTTGTAGAGCAGATAGGTCTGGTTGCCGATCATAATGGGGAAGCCCAGGGCAATGGCCAGTAGCATGCCACTGATACGTAGTCGGTAACTGCGGTAGCCACCACCACTGGCATCGACGAAGACGTCATAACTGACGCTCTTGTGCTCGGTTTCTTCGACAAAGTGCCAGTAGAGCATGGCACGCAAATCCGGGTGGGTTTCGTCAAACAGCTCCGGGTGCTCAAGCAGTACCGAGGAAATAATGGCCGTGAAATGTTCAAACGCCGCTGCGATGGAGCTCTGCATATCGTCACTGAGGCGGTGTTGGAGTTGCTTACGGATCAGCTTGAACACGCCTTCAACCTTGTCGATGGGAACCCCGTGTTGCACGCCGATGGCGTTCATTTCATCGTGCTCACGAGCATGAATGCGCTCCTGACGAATGAATTCTTTAGCTGCGTTCAGCACTTCTGGATCGTCAAGCTTGCCAAGCTGCCGTCTTGCAGAATTCATCACCCAGCGTTCACCGTCGGGGACGGCGGCGAGAATGGCATTCATCCAGTGAGTGGACCACGGGTCGTTGCGAAACCAGTGGCGAGCCACGTTTTCGATGTTCATGGGAAAGTGAATGTCACGGGTTACAACCTCGTCGTAACCAATCTTGCGGTTTGCCAGAGCCATTGGATCGCTCCCAAGTAAAGTGCATTCATTGGACTTTATTTGTATAACCAACCAAATTCAAGATTATAAGGTAGACAGCGTGTTTTTATCTGTATAAATCGAATAGTGCCATCGGCCAGGAAGGCTGGGCCGACTTTAAAAGGAATGCTAGAATCAAAGGCTTATAGTATGGGAGTGGCTTGTGGGAAGAAAGAAAAATCAGGTAACACCGGTAGCGCAAGCGGATCGAGAGTTTGTGCTCGGTGCTGCGGCACGTCTATTTCGTCAAAAGGGGTTCGATAAAACCACCGTTAAAGAAATTGCCGAAGCTTGTGACATGTTGCCTGGCAGCCTGCATTACCGTTATCCCTCCAAGGAAAGCATCCTGGTAGACCTGATGCGTCTTGCGCTTGAGCAAGCCTCCACAGCTTTGTCTGAGGCTATTCGGGGGGAGAGTGAACCACTAGAGCAGTTGCGTCAGGGCATTAATGCTCACCTTGAGTTACTGGTCGGCGGTTCGGATATGGTCTATGTGCTCCTTTTTGAATGGCGCTCCTTGCAGGGCCAGTCACGCAAGGAAATGATTGATCTACGAGACAGATACGAACTTCTTTGGTCTGCTATGATCCAATCCTTGTCCTCTCAAAACCTGATTCGTGCGGATGTAGATCGTGATCTTTTGCGCCTTATCGGCTTGGGAGCGTTAAATTGGGTCGCAACATGGTTTAACGAGGGCGGGCGGTATACCGTAAAAGATATCGGTGACTTTGTGTGGGTGGTAATTAAAGACGGTGTGCTCAAGCGCTAGACGATCTATTGAATGAGAAGTCATGACCAGCGCTGATTGCTGACTGTCAGCACGGCTTATGTGCCCGTCCTTTGTCTGTACTGATCAGGAGTCTGACCAAACCAGCGTTTAAACGCCCGTCTGAAGCTGGCAGTGTCATGATAATTCAACAGTGTAGCGGTTGCTTCGACCGAGAGCTGACTCTCGCATAAATAGCTTGCTGCTTGCCTGGATAGCACTTCATCGCGAATCTTTCTGAAGCTGCTGTTTTCTTTCTTGAGCTTCCGTGCAAGGGTGCGTTTGCTCATGAAGAGGGAGGCGGCGGCTTCATCTTCACTCAGTGTCCCGGGTGGTCGGGAAAGCATCATTTTCTGTAGCCGAGTCCGATAGTCCGGTTCAGGGTTCTGAAGGCGCGCAAGCATGGATTCGCACTGCTGAAAGGCCAGATGATAGCTTTCATGATTGGCTGATGCGTTCGGCTTTCGACATAACTCCATTGCTAATTTTAGTTTGAAGTGATTGCAGTCGAAGTAAACTTTGCCTGGTAAATACTCCCGGTACATGTCCTGGTAGACGGGGGCTGGATGGGGGAAATGAACCTCTGATTCATACAATGGGCGACCTACGATGAACTCGCCAATTTCAAAAAAAGCCTTGATCACAGTATCTGCCAAGCAGCGCTCCACGTCGTTGTCCATCGCTACCTGAAAGCTCACAACACATTCCAGATAATCCTCAGTGTTTTGCAGGTTCACCTGAATAAAGCTTGCTCGCGTAGGCAGGAAAGTGTGAACGGCTTGCAGCGCGGTATAAAGGTCGGGGCTGCTGTTAGCAACAAAGCCCATCACCCCATGGGTTGCCGGGGTGAGGCGCCTGCCCAACCGCAAGCCGAACTCTGGTTTACCGGATAGATCCAAAGCATTACGCAAGATCTGCATCTGTTGGGTTGCGGTGAGTCGACTCTCATCTTTGAGTAATTGCGTAACATCCACATCTGTTTTGCGCAGGAGTCGGGGCAGCTCTCGTGCACTCAGACCAAGTTCACGGGCGATAAGGCGTGAGTAGTTCGATGGGATATCAGCATCCACGCTTTGCAAGCTATCACTCTGCGTAGTTATTGCCATTAGCCTCTCCTCGGAAAGTCATTACTGTCTTTAAATGTCCCCGTCCTGTCAAGAAATGTCCTCGCTGGCATGCCGCTATATAGCCAATCTTCAGGTTAGACATAAATACTAGGAGACGCGCTGTGGGAAAAATTATCTTTATTGAACATGACGATACCGAGCATGTGACGGAATTCAGGGCGGGTTCTACGCTTATGCAAGTTGCGGTTGATAACGCCGTGCCAGGTATCGATGGTGATTGTGGCGGCGAGTGCGCCTGTGGTACCTGCCACATGATTGTTGCCGATGAGTGGTTCGGCAATACCGGAACGGTTGGTGACGCGGAAGAACAGATGCTGTCCATGACCCCGGAGCGGGCGAGAACCTCGCGTCTGGGCTGCCAGGTAGAAATTACTGAGGCGATGGACGGTATGACCGTGCATTTGCCTGAATTCCAGATGTAAGCAGGGAGAAAGCTATGTCAACAAAAACAAGCTCAAGCAACAGTTTGCAGACCAAGGTTTTCAACGTTTCGTCGAAAGTGGTGCCAATGCATTTTCAGATTAAAACCATGAAAATGTTGATGAAGGCAAAGAGAAAGGCCGTGGGTTCTCGCTCCACACAAATGGAGTTTGTCGAAACTCCCCTGCCTGATGTTAGCACCTTGGCACTGGAAGATATCGACACCAGCAACCCTTTTCTGTATCGACAAGATCAGTGGCGCGCCTATTTTAAGCGGTTACGAGATGAAGCTCCGGTACATTACCAGAAGAACAGTCCATTCGGGCCTTTCTGGTCAATAACGCGCTATGAAGATATTTTGTTCGTCGACAAGAGCCATGAACTGTTTTCCTCTGAGCCGCAAATTATTCTGGGTGATCCACCGGACGGACTATCGGTGGAAATGTTTATCGCCATGGATCCGCCCAAACATGATGTACAGCGCCGAGCGGTGCAGGGCGTCGTTGCTCCGAAAAACCTTAAAGAAATGGAAGGGCTGATTCGTTCTCGTGCGGCGGAAGTGCTAGACAGCTTGCCTCTGGATAAACCTTTCGATTGGGTGCCGGCGGTGTCCAAAGAACTGACTGGCCGTATGCTCGCTACGTTGCTGGATTTCCCTTATGAGGATCGTCACAAACTCGTTGAATGGTCTGATCGTTTGTCTGGCGCGGCATCCGCCACGGGTGGAGAATTTACCGACGAAGATGTCATGTTTGATGACGCGGCAGATATGGCGAGGGCGTTCTCCAGGCTGTGGCGAGACAAGGAGGCGCGACGTGCTTCCGGCGAAGAACCCGGTTTCGATTTGATCAGTATGCTGCAGAGCAACGAAGATACAAAAGACCTGATCAATCGGCCGATGGAGTTTATCGGGAATCTGGCGCTGCTTATTGTTGGTGGAAATGATACCACTCGCAACTCGATGAGTGGTGGCGTGCTGGCTTTGAATCAGTTTCCCGAGGAATTTAGAAAACTGAAGGCAAAACCGGAGTTGATTCCGAATATGGTTTCGGAAATCATCCGTTGGCAAACCCCGTTGGCGAATATGCGCAGGGTTGCTACCCAGGATGTTGAGCTTCGTGGTCAGACCATCAAGAAAGGGGACCGGGTGTTAATGTGGTATGCCTCGGGAAACCGGGACGAACGCAAGTTCGAAAACCCTGATCAACTTATTATTGATCGCAAGGACGCGCGAAACCATATCTCTTTTGGTTACGGCATTCACCGTTGCATGGGTAACCGCTTGGCCGAGCTGCAACTTCGCATTCTGTGGGAAGAGTTACTGAAACGCTTCGAGAATATTGAAGTTGTTGGCGAGCCCGAGCGTGTGCAGTCTAACTTCGTGCGGGGCTATTCCAAATTGATGGTCAAGCTGACGGCAAAAAGTTAATGAAATGTCTGAGCGGGGTGTCGCCTGAAGCATTCGATTATGTGGTGGTCGGCGCGGGCTCTGCTGGGTGTGCGGTTGCAAGCCGTTTGTCCGAGAGCGGCCGCTATTCGGTGCTGCTGCTTGAAGCCGGACCTGAGAGCCGCGGTAACCCTTTTGTGAACATGCCGTTGGGTTTCCTGCAGCTGATGTTCAGCCGCCGATTCAATTGGCAGTTCAATACCGAACCGCAGCCCCATATGCATGACCGTGTCTTGTTCCAGCCGCGGGGCAGAATGCTTGGTGGTTCTAGTGGCATGAACGCGCAGGTCTACATCCGCGGGCATGCCTGGGACTACGACGAATGGGCGCGGCAGGGCTGTGATGGGTGGTCATACACTGATGTTCTACCTTACTTTCGTAGATCCGAACATTTCGAGCCGAAGCTGAACCCGGCCGAGGTTGAATTTCATGGCCTCGGAGGTCCGCTCAATGTTGCCGAGCGCCGTTACACCAACCCGTTAAGTGCGACCTTCGTTGAGGCAGCGAGGCAGGCAGGGTACCGGCTCAATAGGGACTTCAACGGTAGTGAGCAGGAGGGAGTGGGGTTCTACTACGCTTATCAGAAAGACGGCATGCGGTGCAGTAATGCGCGCGCCTATCTCGAACCCGCCGAGGAGCGTTCCAACCTGACGGTTCGCAGCGGCGCGCATGTTACCCGTGTGCTGCTTGATGGCACCCGTGCCACCGGTGTCGAGTACCGAAGCGCTAAGGGGCTGGTGCAGGTCAGTGCCGGGCGCGAAGTTGTGCTCTGCGGCGGAACGTTCAACTCGCCGCAATTGCTAATGTTATCCGGCATCGGTCCGCGTGAGGAGCTGTACCGGCATGGCATTGAATTGCGTCATGTCCTGGAGGGCGTTGGACAGAATCTACAGGACCATATCGACGTGTTCGTGCGCGCCAGAACGCGCAGCCGCCAGAGTATCTCGATGCATCCTAGCTACTGGCTAAAGGGCCTGGGGGCACTGCTGCAATACCTGATCGGTCGGCGCGGTGTGCTGTCCAGCAACGGCGCCGAGGCAGGCGGGTTCATCCGCTCCCGGCCGGAGGAGGCGATACCCGACCTGCAACTACACTTTGGCCCTATGCTGTACGCCGATCACGGGAGGGACATGAAGGTCGCAATGAGTGGTTATGGCTACATAGTGATGATCTACGGACTTAGGCCATTGTCGCGTGGGCGGATTGGTTTGCACAGTGCTGATCCGTTCACTGCCCCGTTGATAGATCCCAACTACATGGCCGAATCCGCCGACGTCGAGCAGCTCGTTCGCGGGGTACGTCTGGTGCGTAAGATCTTGGCGCAGCCTGCATTCTGCTTGCACCACGAAGTCGAGATGTCGCCAGGGTCGGAGCTGCAGAATGATGAGGACCTGGCCGCATGGGTGCGGCGTAGCGGCGAGTCCGCCTACCATCCAGTCGGAACCTGTAAGATGGGTGTGGATCCGATGGCGGTGGTCGATTCGCGTCTGCGAGTGCACGGCCTGCGATCCTTGAGGGTAGTTGATGCCTCTATCATGCCGACACTGGTCGGCGGTAACACCAACCAGCCGGCAACCATGATCGGCGAGAAGGGAGCCGCGATGATACTTGAGGATGCTGAGATGCTCAGCAGTTAGGCATCCTGTGCGTGCGCGATCGATATCGCGGCCTCTTGCTCACCTGCGGTGTTGGGATATGAAAATACGCTTCCAAGGCGCACAAAAGAGACAACCTATGGTTAACAAAAAGAAAGATACGACAGTCATCGTTGGTGGTGGACATGCAGCCGGTACGCTCTTGACAGCCTTGCTGCAAAAGAAATATCAGCATGAGGTAGTACTGGTGAGCGATGAGCCTCATCCTCCCTACCAGCGTCCACCTTTGTCCAAAAGTTATCTTGCAGGAGAGGTTGATCAGTCGTCTCTGTACCTGAAGCCGCGTTCGGTGTATGAGAATGCGGGGCAGCAGTTGCGGCTCGGTGTGCGCGTCGAAGGGATCGACCGATACGCGAAAAGCATCAAGTTGTCGGATCAAAGCACATTGAAATACGATCGATTGGTTCTGGCGACGGGGTCACATGTTCGTCGCCTTAAAGCGCCCGGATCAGATTTGAAAGGAATACACTATCTGCATGATATCGCTGACACCGATGCTCTGCGCAATCAATTAGTGCCGGGTAAACGCCTGGTCATCGTGGGCGGCGGTTATATTGGCCTTGAAGTGGCTGCCAGCGCTATCAAGAAAGGTGTTAATGTCACGGTCCTGGAAGCCGCCGAACGCTTGATGCAGCGTGTTACGGGGCCAGAAATGTCCACGTTTTTCTACGCCAAGCACACTGCTGCTGGCGTTGATGTGCGTCTTGGCACGGCGGTAACTGGCTTCGAAGCGGGTGATAAGGGGCGTGTGGCAGGCGTGACCTTGGCCGATGGTGGCAATGTTCCGGCTGATATCGTGCTCGTATCAATAGGTGTCATACCGGAAACTACATTGGCCGAGAACGCTGGCCTACTCTGCGATGACGGTATTGTCGTGGATGAATTTACCCGCACTGATGATCGCGACATCTTGGCAATCGGCGACTGTACCCGCCACCGGAATCTTTTTTTCGAAAAGATGCAACGGCTTGAGTCTGTTGCCAACGCGGTTGATCAAGCGCGTACGGCGGCGGCGACCTTGATGGGCGAGGAGATGCCCTACGATAGCGCACCATGGTTCTGGTCGAACCAATATGACGTCCGCTTACAGATGGTTGGGCTGTCGCAAAATCATGATCAGCGGGTGCTGCGCGGCACCACCAATGATAAGGGATTTGCGGTGTTCTATCTGCTCGAGGGCTCTGTCATTGCTGTTGACGCGGTCAATCTGCCCATTGCTTTCATGGTGGGCAAGCAGTTGGTCCAGCAACGCAAGAGCGTTAGCGCTGACGCATTGAGTAATACGGATATCGAGCTGAAGTCTTTAATCTGAAGCATGCGAAGTGCGATCAGTAACCGGTCATCCTTTCGTGGTATCCCAATAGAGATTCCGGTTTAAAGGAGGGATCCACTGGCATGGCCTCCTTGAGAGCATCGGCTGGGTAAATTGTAGTGAGATAGTTAATTTGACACTACATCTGAATGTACGATCACTCATTGGGGCCTAAGGTGGATGCCTGTGTGGAAAGGAAAATATTATAGAGTGTTGGAGTCTCTTCAGTGGGACGATCCTGGCTGTGCTGGCGATTTTCCATCGTTCGATGACTTGTCGTGAGGGCTGCGATACACTGCTACTCGCTAGGGGTTCGGGCCCCATCTTCAGGTTATTTTTGATGGGCTAACCGTGTTGGGCAACACCTTTTTCGACTTTGTACTTTTATTTAAATCAGCTGGTTAGGCTGTATTTCAGTCCGGCTTCTGTAACCGTACTGAAAGTGTAGTAATTGGTGTAGCCAGCCTCTTCCCTGTCTTGGAAATTCCACTGACTTTGCCCATAAACACCTGTGCATCAGTCGTAGCGATACTCGGGTACCTTTGTATTATTGGCGTATGCTCAACTGAGGATACCCCTGTCTGCCATTATCGCTGCTAGCCAGGGGCGAAATGCTGTGACATATCGAGTATTGGATAAGCGATACGTTGACATAAACATGGCGTGCTGAGATAGCTACCGTCAAACATCAGTCAGCGGTAGATCCCACCTGGGTGGATAAGGGGGCGGTGTCGTTACGCCCGCCCTAGCTCGCAAGTGAAGGGCAAGCGTGTCACACCAAAGCTTCAGATAACGGTCAAACAGCGCCTTGTCCGCAACGATGTGCAGGTCCTGTGCCATGCCGCGCAATAGCCATTGCGTCAACATCATCATCGAGCGCACATCGGTATCTTCCTTGGTGGCCTCCAGGTAGTGATCGGCTGCGTTACCCACGATGAAATAACTGGATGTCCAGACGCGCTGCAAAATGGCGGCGAGTTCCTGATCGTGCTGGCTGGCGGTCAGTAGCTGCATCAACGGGATGTATTCCGGTTGATCAAAGACATTTTTCCAGGCGCCAAAGATCAGCTCTTCCAGTCGGTCCTCAGAGCCGTGCAGCTTGGCAATGGCTTTGCCCAGTTGAATATATTGCTGGCGAATCAGTTGCTCGGCAGCAGCGGCAATCATGGCGGCTTTGCTGTGGAAATGGTGTAGCGGTGCTCCCCGGGAAACGCCAGCGACCTCGATGATGCGACTCACTGTCGTGCCTGCAAATCCGTCCTTCTCAAGACACGTGAGTACCGCCTGGATGATGCGTTCTCGCATGGCATCGCTACGTTGTTCCTGGGTTCGTCGCTGTGCCTTCATGACGTTATCTGCCTGTTGTCGGGTTTGCTTTCTCTGGCGTAGGATGCTGATTCTAAACGATATATAGCTTATGCGCGCGAACGATTAAAAACAAGTTGAACGTACGTATTGTAAGTTATAGAGTTCTTGTCATGTTTATGAATCAACAGTGGAAAACCTGTAATGAGTGACGTGCATGTACCGGCGGCTGTGTCGCCAATGATTCCCCGTACCCTGTTCAATGAAGACCATGAAGCGTTTCGCGCCACCGCTCGACGTTTCTTCGAGACGGAAATTGCCCCTTATCACGAGAAGTGGGAAGAGCAGCAGCATCTCGATCGCGAGCTGTGGAACAAGGCGGGTGAGCTTGGGCTGCTGTGTGCCACCATGCCCGAGGAATACGGTGGCTGCGGCGTTGACCGCCTCTACTCGATGATTCTTATGGAAGAGCAGGCCCGGGTGGGTGATTCGGCCAGCGGCTTTGCGCTGCATTCGGACATTGTTGCCAACTACATCAACAACTTTGGCTCCCATGAACAGAAAAGCCAGTGGTTGCCCAAAATGGCCACCGGTGAAGCGGTCACTGCCGTGGCCATGACCGAGCCGGGTACCGGTTCCGATCTGCAGCGCATCAAGACCACTGCCACCCTTGAGGGTGATCACTATGTGGTGAATGGCTCGAAAATCTTTATCACCAACGGTTACCTCTGTGACATGGCGGTGGTGGCGGTGCGAACCGGGCCGGCGGATCTGGGAGCACAAAGTGTATCCCTGATGATTATCGAGGCGGATCGCGAGGGCTTCTCCAAGGGCAAGCCGCTGAAGAAAGTGGGCATGCGCGGGCAGGACACCTGCGAGTTGTTCTTCGACAACGTCAAGGTGCCTAAGGAAAACCTGCTGGGCGCCGAGGGTATGGGCTTTATTGCCTTGATGAAGGAGTTGGCCTGGGAGCGGATGATGATCGCCATCATCTGTGCGTCGGCTGCCGAGCATGCGCTGGCAACCACCGTGGAATATGTGAAACAGAGGCAGGCGTTTGGCAAGCCGGTGGCGGCGTTCCAGAACACCCGTTTTGAACTGGCCGAGATGCGTTCTGAAATCCAGATTGCGCGGGTCTATGTGGATCGCTGTATGGAGTTGGTGGTGCGCAATGCCTTGTCCCCCGAGGCAGCCTGTGCGGCCAAGTACTGGGTGTCCGATTTGCTCAGTAATGTGGTTGATCGCTGTGTGCAGCTACACGGTGGCTACGGCTACATGCTCGAGTACCCCATCGCCCGCGCCTATATCGACACCCGTGCCAACCGCATCTACGGCGGCACCAACGAAATCATGAAAGAACTCATTTCCCGCTCTATCTAAAGATTTTCCCGGGCTCGCGCGGCAAGTGGGCCCGGGAATGAAAAGAGGAAAGCATCATGGCAGAACGTCGTTTTGATGATCGTGTGGCCATCGTCACCGGTGCCGGGGGCGGGTTGGGCCGCCAGCATGCACTGACCCTGGCCGAGCGCGGCTGCAAGGTGGTGGTTAACGATCTGGGTGGTAGTGCCCACGGTGATGGCAAGTCATCGTCCGCCGCAGACAAGGTGGTGGAAGAGATCCGGGCCATGGGGGGAAAAGCGGTTGCCAACTATGACTCCGTGGAAAACGGCGAGTCGATAGTGCAGACCGCCCTGGATAACTTCGGCACCGTGGACATCGTGGTCAACAATGCTGGCATCTTGCGTGATGTGAGCTTCGCCAAGATGTCGAAGCAGGACTGGGACCTGGTGCTAAAAGTCCACCTGGAAGGCTCCATGAGCGTGACCCATGCGGCCTGGCCGATCATGCGCGAGAAGGGCTATGGCCGCATCATCATGACCACCTCGGCAGCGGGCCTGTATGGCAACTTCGGTCAGGCCAACTACTGTGCCGCCAAGCTGGGACTGGCCGGGCTGGCCAACTGTCTGGCCGAGGAAGGGCGCAGCAAGAACATTCATGTGAATACCATCGCGCCGATTGCCGCCTCGCGGCTGACGGAAACCATCATGCCGCCGAATCTGCTGGAAAACCTGAAGCCGGAAGCGGTCAGCCCACTGGTGGCCTGGTTGTGTCATGAAGACTGTGAAGAGACCAAGGGCATCTTCGAAGTGGGCGCCGGTTACATCAGCAAGCTGCGCTGGGAGCGCACCCAGGGCAACAACTTCCCGCTCGGCAAGGCATTCAGCGTCGATGATGTGGCCCGTCGCTGGGACAAGATCACCGATTTTACCGACGCGGATCATCCGTCCAACGTCAACGAATCCTTCTCGCCGATCCTCGACAACATCAATAATCCGTCTCTGGGCGGCAACGAGTTCATCGATCTGGATGTGGCCAGCAAGGAAAGCGTCGAGCTGGAATCGGCCTATGATGAAAATGATTTGTCGCTGTACGCGCTGAGTGTTGGCGCCGCCCGTGACCCGCTCGATAAAGATGAACTGAAATTCGTCTACGAGCTGGGCGGCAATTTCCAGGCGTTGCCCACCTATGGCGTCATGCCGCAGATCGGCGCGATGCTGAAAGCGGCGAAGGAAGGTGCGCTGACCTTGCCGGGGATGAACTTTGGTTTTGACCGCTTACTGCATGGTGAGCAGTACACCGAGATCAAGCGGCCACTGCCGCCGCATGCCAAGCTGAAACACACCTTCAAATTCAAGAAGGCGCTGGACAAGGACCCGAACGCAGTCGTCACCTTCGCCATTACTTCCACCGACGAGAACGGTAACGAGGTGGCCTACAACGAGATGACCTCGTTCGTGAAAGGTGCCGGTGGCTGGGGCGGTGAGCGTGGCGATTCCGGCGAGATCAATGTGCCGCCCGCCCGCGAACCGGATGCGGTGATCGAGGAAAAAACCGACGCCAACCAGACATTGCTGTACCGCCTGTGCGGTGACTGGAACCCGCTGCATGCGGACCCGGCGTTTGCCAAGGCCTTTGGCTATGACAAACCGATCCTGCACGGGCTTTGTACCTTTGGTTACGCGGGCCGCCATGTGATCAAGGCGTTCAGCAATAACGATGGCCGTTACTTCAAGAGCATCAAGGTGCGCTTTGCCAAGACGGTGTTCCCGGGTGAAACCCTGGAAACACGCATGTGGAAGGAATCCGATAACCGCATCATCTTCGAAACCTGGGTGAAAGAGCGTAACGAGGTGGTGCTGAAGAATGCCGCCATCGAGCTGTTCTCCGAGATTCCGGCAGAGGCGCCGGTGCCGGAGCAGGCTTCCGCCGAGGAAGATTCTGCGCCGCAGGTGGAGCAGGCGGTGACGCCTGACGATGTGTTCGCCGCGGTGGCGACCTACATCGAGCAGAAGCCGGAACTGGTCGACCAGACCGGCACCAGTTTCCTGTTCGAGTTCAGCAATCCGGATCAGCAGTTCTTTATTGACCTGAAAAATGCACCGGGCGCGGCAGGGCCGGGCACGATTGACAAACCGGACGTGACCCTGGCACTGGACAGCGAGCACCTTTCCACCGTGTTTGGTGGCGATCTCGCTGCCGTGCAGAAACTGTTCTTCGGTGGTGAGCTGAAAATCTCCGGCAACGTGATGGCCTCCAACAAGTTGACCGTGTTGCAGGACATGGACCCGAAACTGGCCGAACAGGAACGCGACAAGCGTGTGGCTGACGGTGGTGGTTCACAAGCTGCCGCCGCACCGGTCGAATCGCAGGAGCCGACCATGGTGGATGTGTTCAGTGCCATCGGCCACTTCATCGCCGACAACCCGGACCTGATCGAGAAGACCGGCACCAGCTTCCAGTTTGCGTTCAGCAACCCGGATCAGGATTTCTATATCGATCTGAAGAATGCACCGGGCACCGCCGGGCCGGGGCAACTGGACAAGGCGGATGTGACGCTGGAACTGGATACCAAACATGCGCCGACCCTGTTTGGCGGTGACCTGGCCGCCGTGCAGAAACTGTTCTTCGGTGGCGAGCTGAAGATCGACGGCAATGTGATGGCCTCCAACAAGCTCACCGTGTTGCAGGGCATGGACCCGAAGCTGGTGGATCAGGCGCGGGACAAGCGACTGGCCTCCGGCCAGCCGGACACCGCCGCCGCGCCACCGAAAAAGCAGAAAGAACCGCAGGCGGAAAAAGTGCTGCCGCAGCTGGCGGAAAAATTGTCCGCCATCGGCGGGCAGGGTGGTGTATTGCAGATCAAGGTACAACGCCCTGACAGTGCCTGGTTTATCGACCTGTCCGATTCGTCGCCTGCTGTCTCCAGCGGCGAAAAAGACGCTGCGGCGGTGATGACACTGGACGACGGCAAGCTGGCCGATCTGATTACCGGCAAGGTGGCCTTGCGCGCCCTGTATCAGCAAGGCGACATGCGCGTGGACGGTGATCTGTCGCTGGTACGCAAACTCGAACAAATCCTGTAACACCCGAATTCGGAGAAACGACAATGAAACGTAGAGTGAATGTAATCGGTGTCGGGATGACCAAGTTTGCCAAGCCCGGTGCCAGCGATGATTACCATGTGATGGCAAAGGCTGCAGGCCTCGCCGCCATGAAGGATGCCGGCATCCAGTACAGCGATGTGGAGCAGGCGTTCTGCGGTTATGTCTACGGCGATTCCACTTGTGGTCAGCGCGCCGTGTATGAGCTGGGATTGACCGGTATTCCTGTGGTCAATGTGAACAACAACTGCTCCACCGGGTCGTCGGCCCTGTTCCTGGCCCGCCAGGCCATCGAGGGCGGCTTGGCCGAATGTGTGATTGCGCTCGGTTTCGAGAAAATGGAACGCGGGGCGCTGGGCTCCAAGTTCAATGATCGCGAAAACCCCATGAGTCAGCATGCGCAGGTGATGATGGATGCGCAGGGTTTCAACCAGGCGCCGCCGGCGGCACAGATGTTCGGTGGCGCGGGCCGCGAGTACCGGTGGCAGCACGGCACCAAACGGGAAACCTTCGGCAAGATCGCCGAGAAGGCGCGCCGCCATGCCGGCAACAACCCCTACGCGCTGTTCAACCAGGTGCTGTCGCTGGAAGAAATCATGGCGTCCGACGAGGTGTTTGATCCGCTCACCCGCTTCCAGTGCTGTCCTCCCACCTGTGGTGCCGGTGCGGCGATCCTGTGCTCGGACGAGTTCGCGAAAAAGCATGGCATTGAGAATCCGGTGTATATCGCCGCCCAGGCCATGACCACGGATTTCGCCAGCAGCTTTGACGAAAAATCCATGATCAAGATGGTCGGCTACGACATGACACGCGCGGCTGCAGAGAGTGTGTACGAGCAGGCCGGCATTGGTCCGCAAGACATCAATGTGGTCGAGTTGCATGACTGTTTTACCGCCAATGAGCTGCTCACTTATGAAGGCCTGGGTCTGTGCCCGGAAGGCGGTGCGGAGCAATTCATCTGGGATGGTGACAACACCTATGGCGGCAAGTATGTGACCAATCCATCCGGTGGCCTGCTGTCCAAGGGCCATCCGTTGGGCGCCACCGGGCTGGCGCAATGTACTGAGCTGGTGTGGCAGTTGCGCGGTCAGGCGGACAAGCGTCAGGTAGACGGTGCACGGGTGGCCTTGCAGCATAACCTCGGTCTGGGTGGTGCCTGTGTGGTAACCATGTATCGCAATGACTGAGTACCGTAAAGACTGAACTGTCACATACAGGGTGCCGGCCTGCCGGTTCGCAGGCCGGCTTCCCTGTTAAGGAGGTCCGGGATGAATGCGGTAACGACAAAAAGTAAAAGCAAGGTAGTAAAGGCCAGCTTCTCACCGCGCCGGTCTTGGCTACGCCCACGGCATTGCCCACAACTTCGGCGCCCACTATCACACGCCCCATGGCCTGGCGAATGCCATTGTGCTGCCTCACGTACTCGAATATTCCGCCCCCGCCTGCATTGAGCGCCTGGCCGAACTGGCCCGCGTCAGCGGCCTGGAGCAGGGCGGTGAAACCGATGAAGCGCTGGCAGGAAAATTCATCAAACGTGTCCGCGAACTGAAACAGGAGCTTGGCATTCCCGAGAAGCTGGACGCATTGCGCAGCGAAGATGTTCCCGACATTGCCAGGGCTGCATTGCAGGAAGCGCATTTCAGTTATGCGGTACCGCGCTATATGAATCAGACGGTGTGTGAGGCACTGTTGAAGAAGATGCAGGCCTGAGGTTTTGTGGAAACGGGGACAACGATTTAATCGAACGACATGGCGCGAGTGGCTGGATCTCCACGAGTTCACCTGCGTTGCCCATGCCCAGCTATTAACCACACAGTGGCGGTGGCAATACAATAACGGATGGCCCAATTCGGCCATTGGCGGAGTGCCTCCGGCCCGATTGCTACAGTGACTCTATACTCAAACGAGCGATGAAAAATGGGTGGATTACACCTTCATGGATTGCTTCCTCAGTGAGCCCGTAGAACGATTCTGCTTTCCGTGATAGACGTCGGTGACACGCATGAATCACTAAATCTGGCACCCCTCCGCGCTTCATGCTTTCATGATCAATACCGAATCAGCCATTAGCGCAGCTAATTAGTCATGAAAGAGAACCTGAACGATCTGATCGCCTTTATGGCCGTGGCTCGGGAACAGAGCTTTACCCGCGCCGCCGCCGGGCTGGGTGTGTCCCAGTCCCCTCAGTCAGACCCTGCGTAACCTGGAGGAGCGGCTGGACCTGAAGCTGCTCAACCGCACCACCCGCAGCGTCACCACCACGGAAGCCGGCGACCGGCTGCTGGAACTGGTAGGGCCGGCGCTGGACGATATCGACGCCGGGCTGGCGGAGCTGCACTCGCTCAAGGGCAAACCCGCCGGCACCGTACGCATCACCGCCGATGAATTTGCCGTCTCCACCGTGCTGTGGCCAGCCCTGCAGCCCCTGCTGCGTGACCACCCGGATATCAAGGTGGAACTAAGCGTGGACTATGGACTGGTGGATATTGCCAAGGAACGATTCGATGCCGGGGTACGCCGCGCCGGACTGATTGCCAAGGACATGATTGCAGTACCGATCTGCCCGCCGATCCGCATGGTCGTGGTGGGCTCACCGGACTACTTCAACCGACACACGCCACCGCAAAAACCCCAGGACCTGGTGGCACACAACGCCATCAACCTGCGCCTGCCCACCCAGGGCGGCGTCTTCCCCTGGCTGTTTCAGGTACGCAAGAAAGAAGTGAAAACCCACACGGAAGGACAACTGGTATTCAACAGCATCCTGCAAGTGCTGCAAGCGGCCAAAGACGGCATGGGCCTGGCCTACCTTCCAGAAGCCCTGGCCCAGCCGGGACTGGACGACGGCAGCCTGATCTCCGTGCTGGATCGCTATAGCCACACCTTTCCCGGCTATCACCTCTATTACACCAGCCGCCGCAAGGCCTCCACTGCCTTTGCCATGGTGGTTGATGCCTTGCGCCTTACCTGAGAGCTCTCGAAACCAATCGACCGAATATAAAAAAGGGCGACCAACCTGGCCGCCCTTGATGCTGTCGCGATGTGTTACAAGTGATCCTGATAAAACTGCTGCAGTTTTGCCAACGCCTGATCCACCGCTTGCGGCTGATCGTACAGGTCATAATGGCTGGCACCATCGACCACCAGCAGATCCTTGTTTTTCGACGCCGCACGGCCATACAGCTCGTAGCCATCCCGGTGAGAACCGAAGGCCCCGGTCTTGCTGCCGATGATGACTTGCAGCGGCTGGGTCAGCAGATGCTCAGCCAGATGGAACGCATCGAAGGCCACTGCCGGTGCCAGCCCTGAGAAACGCAGCTTGTTGGGGGAACCCGGCTGCTGCCCGCGCGGCGTGGTGTAGTAATCCACCGCTTCCACCACATCAATATCGGTAATGCCTGCCTGCTCACACTCGTCTTTCGAGTTGGGAATATAGCCGGTGATCAGCGGCTCCGCCCCACGGGCCTCGGCGGTACGCTGCTGGCCAATGGCCTCCAGGGTCTGGATCGCTGCATTCGGGGACATATCCCCCTCGCGCATCAGCCGCCCATAGTTGGCCGCCACCACGGTGCCCACCGCCTTGATACGACGCTCCGTCATGGCCGCATGCACGGCATAACCGCCACCGCCACAAATACCCAGCACCCCGATGCGGCTCTCATCCACAAAATCCTGGGTCACCAGATAGTCCACCGCACAGCGGAAGTCCTCCACCCGGGTCGCCGGGTCTTCCAGAAAACGTGGCTCGCCACCACTTTCCCCCTGGAAGGACGCATCAAACGCCAGCGTCACATACCCCATTTTCGCCAGCCGGGCGGCATAGATCGCACCGGAGGTCTGCTCCTTGCAGCTACTGATCGGGTGCGCACAGATAATCGTGGGGTACTGCCGGGACGCATCAAAGCCTTCCGGGAAGTACAGATTGGCGGCCACATCGACATTACGGTTCTTGAAGCTCACAGCTTTCATGGTCTTACCCTCTTGTGAATCCATTAGGTTGGTCAGTGACTATGGGATTCACGGTAGCAAGCGGGGATTGTTCTGATTAGATGGCAATTTAAGGAAGGGGTTATTAGCTTAGCCAATGAATTAAGGCAGTACTACATTTTCGACACTGCGCTTTACTGCATGATGCAATATCTTCCCAGATCTCTTATTTCGTACCCCAAAGGGGGGTAGGCCAGCTCCATGTCTACGAGCACCTAAACCCCACTCTCAATCGCCAAACTAGACCGCATCATCGCCTTGTCTCGATCTGACGGAGCACCAAAAAGCTTGTGGTAGTCGCGGCTGAACTGGGACGGGCTTTCATAACCGACCAGGTAATCAACGCTGGCCACGTCCTGCTCGCTGAATAGCAGCCGCCAGGCTTCCTGCAAACGCACCCGCTCCTGGAACTGCACCTGGGTTAGCTGGCTGATGGTCTTGAAATGCCGATGAAAAACGCGGGGCTTATATTCGGCATAGCGGTCAGCTCCCCGACTTTGAAAGACTTTTGATAATTCGCATGCATCCAAGTCGTGACCCGACCGATGCGAGTGATGTCGCTGTCTTTCTGCCGATTTGGTGTAACGCCGCCGCCCCCCCCCAGCGGCGAGCACAACAGGCTCCAACAAATTTCCCTGCGTATAAGCGGCGCCATCTTTTCGCAAGCGGCCAGTATCTTGAGCGGTTATAGATTGACTAAACAACCTGGCTGGCAAAAATGAATCCGAGGCAGAAGCGACAACCTGTGGCGCTAGGGAGCTGGATCAGGTTAAAAGATTATGCATAAGCCATTGGGCGGCGCAGGGTAGCAGGACAGCGATTCGTGGCCACATTTGCTGTTGTGTGATGCAGGCTGCTGATTGTCCAGAGGTGTCCAAGCGAGTCCATCAAAATCCCGATTCTTTGTATAGGTTGTAGTTCAGGGTCTTGGCTTATGGTTGTCGATAGTCAATAAATACAGCCTAAACACACCTGTACATCATAGGTGTATTAAGGCTTCTATGGCGTTGGCTACTCGCTGGTGAGCTATTTTCCGCTCCTCGAAATAATCATACCGATCATAAATCCCCTCAACTCCCTTCAACTTGTGATTCAAACACCGTTCCGCCACATGACTCGGCACGCCTTCCGCAGCCGCGAGGCTGCGGAAGGTGCGTCGGAGGTCGTGGATGGTGAAGTGCTCCAGGTCGCCCATTTTGTTGGGTGGCTGCATCTTCCGGCCAGCCTCTCGGCCAAATAGCTTGGAAATGGCGCGGTTCAGGGTGTCAGGGCCCATGTGGGGGCGTTTGCTGGCGCGCCTGGCAGGGAACACATAGGGGGAGCCGCAGGCATGGCCTTGCTGTACTTTTAGCCACTCAATGGCTTGGGTTGGCAGAGGGATGGTGATCGCTGCGCCAGTCTTGCTGCGCTCTTTGGAGAGATCCCAGATTCCGGCCTCGAGGTCGAATTCTTCCCAGCGGGCTTCGCATAGCTCGCTTTTTCTAACGCCTAGCACCAGGAACAAGCAGCAGGCCCGATAGTTGTCTCGACCAAAGCTGCTGATGTGTTCACGGAAGACCCCAAAGACATGTTCGATTTCTTCCAGCGTCAGGGTGCGCTCCCGGCTGGCTTCGACGCCGCCGGCGTCGCTGACTGTGAATGGGCTGGCCGGGTTGTTCTGGCACAGGTCCAGTTTGATGCCATGACGAAACAGCTGCTTCATGTACATCAGGGTGTCATTGGCGATGGTGGGGCGGTTGCTGCGCTGGACGCGCTGCAGGACGGCCCGGATATCCCTTGGGGTGACGTCGGCAATTGGGTAGAGGCCGATCACAGGGTGAATTTCTTTCTGATAGATGCGCTTGGGGATGTTGGGGTGTTTCAGGCGCCGGGACAGATCGGTTTCATGCCAGTCCTGGAAGAGGTCTTTGACGGTGCGGATGTTGGGCTGGACAACTTTGGCCCTTTCCTGGAGTGGGTCGGTGCCCGTTCGGATGCCTTGCTTGGTTAGCACAGCGGCTTCCCGGGCGTCACCCAGGGACATCTGTGGGTATTGACCCAAGGTGATTTCGTGGCGCTTGCCCTGGGCGCTGTAGCGTAGCATCCAGTAGGGCATGCCGGACTTGCGTACACAGAAATAGAGGCCGCCGCCATCGGTGTGTTTCTTGGGGGCCTGCTTTGCCAAAGACTTGATCTGAGTGGCGGTGAGTTTGCTCATTTTGACCTTGTGGCGTTTGAGCCTATAAAAACAGGCTGCCCACCACTTTTTGTTTGTTGATTAAAGAGAAAATTTCTCTGTCATCAATGGTTTGCAGGCAGCCCCTTGAGAGCTGCCCACCATTTCAGGTCAATATAGGTGTCAGGGAGGAAAAAGTCACGTTTTTGCCCACCATTTTGCCCACCACTTTTGTCTGGATAGGGGTGGATGACAGTGGATTTCCATGGACTGGAGGTCGGATTTAATCCTTTAAAAACAATATATTAAATGCAATTATGGACTTCCCTGGATTTTACTCGATATTCTGGATCTGTTCCCGCATCTGCTCGATCAGCACTTTCAGTTCCACCGCTGCCGCGGTGGTCTCGCTGTCCACGGATTTACTTGCCAGGGTGTTGGCTTCGCGGTTGAGTTCCTGCATCAGGAAATCCAGGCGGCGGCCGATGTGGCCGCCTTTCTTGAGAATGCGGCGCACTTCGCTGACGTGGGTAACCAGGCGATCCAGCTCTTCGTCCACGTCCATTTTCTGGGCCAGCATTACCAGCTCCTGCTCCAGCCGGTCCGGGTCCGGGGACTCGATCACATCCTGAATGCGGGTACGCAGGCGTTCGCGCTGGGCTTCCTTGATGCGGGGGATGGCGGCTTTGACGATATCGATCTGGGTGCCGATGCCATCCAGCCGGTCGACGATCAGCTGGCCCAGTTGCTCGCCTTCCCGGCGGCGAGTGTCGATAAGGGCGTCGAGGGCTTCATCCAGCAGGGACTGGGATTCGTTCTGCAGCAGTTCCACATCCAGCTTGCGGGTGCTGAGCACGCCAGGATGGCGCAGGATTTCCATGGGGTTGACTTGGCCCGGATGCTGGACGATATCACCGACCCGGCGGGACACGTCGGAAAGCTGCTTTACCAACTCCTCGTTGAGCTCCAGGGAGACCTCGCTATCGTCCTGCTGGTAGCGCAGGGTCACTTCCACCTTGCCCCGGGCCAGCGCCTTGCGGCATTTCTCACGCACGCCGTTTTCCAGGGCGCGCAAGGCATCGGGCAGACGCGGGCTCACCTCCAGGTAGCGATGATTCACGGCTTTGATCTCCCAGACCAGGCTGTAGCCTTCCAGATGACGGTCGGCGCGGGCGAAAGCGGTCATACTGCAGATCATGTGAACCTCGAAACAGCTGTTGGAAAGGCCCCTTAGTCTAGACCACGAGGGCCCATCGGGCCTAATGACCCACCAGGCAGGCATAACCGCCCCTGCCTTTGCTACAATGGCGGCCCTTTTGCATTCAAGACACTTCAGGAGTTTCCATGCGTCCTTCCGGCCGAGCCCACGATCAGCTGCGTGAACTGAGCTTCACCCGCAACTACACCGTTCACGCCGAGGGCAGTGTGCTGGTCGCTTTCGGGGATACCAAGGTGCTGTGTACCGCGTCCGTAGAGGAAGGTGTGCCGCGCTTTCTGAAGGGCAAGGGCCAGGGCTGGATCACTGCCGAGTACGGCATGCTGCCCCGTTCCACCCACACCCGCTCCGGTCGCGAGGCTTCCCGGGGCAAGCAGGGTGGCCGTACCCTTGAAATCCAGCGTCTGATCGGTCGTTCCCTGCGTGCTGCCGTAGATATGAAAAAGCTGGGTGAGCGCACCATCTTCCTGGATTGTGATGTACTGCAGGCTGATGGCGGCACCCGCACCGCATCCATTTCCGGTGCCTGCGTGGCCCTGGTGGATGCCTTTTCCCATTTGCTGGAAACCAAGAAGATCAAGGATGACCCGCTCACCGGTCTGGTCGGCGCAGTATCCGTGGGGGTCTACAAGGACGAGCCGGTGCTGGATCTGGACTATGCCGAAGATTCCAATGCCGGTACCGACATGAACGTGGTCATGACTCAGCAGGGCGGCTTTATCGAAATCCAGGGCTCTGCCGAAGGGGCTCCCTTTACCCGCGAACAGTCCGACACTCTGCTGGGGCTGGCGGAAAAGGGCATTGGTGAAATCATTCAGGCCCAACAGCAGGTGCTGGGCTGGTAAGGACAGACAATGAAGAACTACAAGAAGCATTTTCTGCGTTTTGCCCAGGAGCGTGAAGCGCTGAAATTCGGCGAATTCACACTCAAGTCCGGTCGCAAGAGCCCGTACTTCTTCAACGCGGGCACCTTCAATACCGGTGAGGCCCTGGCGCGGCTGGGTCGCTATTATGCGGACGCCATCGTCGCCTCCGGGCAGGAATTCGATATGCTATTCGGGCCGGCCTATAAAGGCATTCCACTGGTGGCAGCGGTGGCGGTGGCGCTGGCCGAACACCATGGTCGCGATTTGCCCTGGGCCTTCAACCGCAAGGAAGCCAAGGATCATGGCGAAGGCGGCTGGCTGGTAGGGGCGCCCTTACAGGGCCGGGTGCTGGTAATTGATGATGTGATCACTGCGGGTACTGCGATCCGTGAAGTGGCGGCGCTGTTCGAGAAGACCGATGCCACCATGGCGGGGGTCATGGTGGCACTGGATCGTCAGGAATGCGGCAAGGAGCCTTCCGAAGCAGGGAGGGGGCTGTCGGCGATTCAGGAAGTGGAGCAATCGTTGGGGGTGCCGGTGGGCAGTATCGTGGCGATGAACGATATTATCCACTGGCTGGAACAGCAACCGGATAGCGAGCCCATGGTGTACCGTATGCGGCAGTACCGGGAGCGTTATGGAGTGGAATAATAATGAGATCTATTGCTCTGATTCTGGTGTTGATTCTGTCGGCGCCAACACTGGCTGCGCGATTTGGACAACGCGCCAGTGAGCGCATGCCGGACGGGGCCTATTTTCGGCATGTGACTGCCGATGGAGTGGTTCACCTGAACCGTACTCTGACCACTGACGCCATGCGTAGCGGTTATCAGCTGCTGGATCAGCACGGGCGGGTCCTGGAAGATGTGGACGGCGTTAATCTGAATGACGAAGAGGCCCGGGAGGTTCGTCTGCAGCGGGCTCGTCAGGCCCGTGAAGACAAGGAGCTCGTGCGCCTGTATGCGGGGCCGGAAGATGCGGTACGTGCCATGGATCGCAAGATCGATGCCCTGGAGCTTAGCATCAGCTATGAAGAAAACAGCCTGGCCCAGCTACAGATGAAGCTTGATGACGAGATTGCAGTAGCGGCCCGGAATGAGCGAGCCGGTCGCGATGTGCCGGATGGCGTTCAGGAGGCCATTGAGCGCCTGAAGCGCCAGATTGAGCTGACAGAAGAAAAGCTGGTGGAGTTCGAAACCGATATCGACGCGGCGAAAAAGGAATATGCGCCTATTATCCAGCGACTGAAGGAAATCGAGAAGACAGAACGTTAACCTTGCCCCTTTGCTGTAGCCGCCTGCCTGCAGGCTGGCGGCTACAGGGCTATTCCCGGAACAGGGTTGGGATCAGCAATTCCCACTGCGTCTGCCAGTCCTGGCTGGGACGGGCTTTGAAGCCTGAGCGAACGAATTGGGCAATACGGCCCTCAACCACTGCCAGCAACAGGTTGGCAGTAATGGTGGGGGTGGTCCGGGTGCGCAGCTCTTCCTTCAGCTCTGCGTCGCGCAGTACCTGCTTGAGCTGGCTTTCCACCCGATCATAGAACTGCTGGATGCGCTGGTGCAGTCGTTCATTCTCGCCGGTCAGGGCATCACCGGTGAGCAGCCTGGTAATCCCCGGGTTGCGCTCGGTAAAAGCCAGCATCAGGGTCAGGATCTGTTCCACCTGGCCAGTGGCATTTCCTTCTTCGGTAATGCGATTAATGCGGGAGAAGATCGCCTCTTCAATAAACTCGATCAGCCCCTCGAACATCTTCGCCTTGCTGGGAAAATGCCGGTACAGCGCCGCCTCTGAAACTCCCACTTCCCGAGCCAGGCCGGCGGTGGTGATACGTCCCCCGGGGCCGGCTTCCAGCATATGGGCGAGCGACTGCAGAATCTGCTCTTTGCGCGACGGTTTTTTTTCGGTCATGTAGCGTCGTTCCCGTTGTTATATTGTCAGCCTTCGTAGGAGCTATGCTTGCATGGCGAAGTCCTGAAGGGCATTGCCATGTTCGCCATGCGAGCATGGTTCCTACAGTCTCAGTCCTTGCTGATCAGGGTCCCGATCCCCTGATCGGTAAGGATTTCCAGCAGCACCGCGTGGGATACCCGCCCATCGATGATGTGAGCGGTGTGTACGCCGTTTTTTACCGCTTCCAGGGCGCAGCCGATCTTGGGCAGCATGCCGCCGTGGATGGTGCCGTCCTTGATTAGTTCATCGACCCGTTCGGCGCTAAGGCCGGTGAGTACTTTACCCTGTTTATCTTTCAGGCCCGCCACATTGGTGAGCAGGATCAATTTTTCGGCGCGCAACACCTCGGCCATTTTGCCGGCCACCAGATCCGCATTGATATTGTAGCTAACGCCATCTTTATCCACGCCGATGGGGGCGATTACCGGAATAAAGTCACTGCCGGCAATCAGGTCGATGATGGTGGTATCAATACCCTGCACTTCGCCCACATGGCCGATGTCGATAATTTCCGACGTCTGCAGGGCCGGGTCGTTTTTGTCCTGTGCCTTGAGCAGCATCTTGCGGGCCTTGATCAGGCGTCCGTCCTTGCCGGTGAGACCGATGGCCTGGCCGCCGTTGTGCTGGATCAGGTTGACGATGTCCTTGTTGACCAGGCCGCCGAGCACCATCTGCACCACGTCCATGGTTTCCTGATCAGTGACGCGCATGCCCTGAACAAACTTGGATTCCTTGCCCAGGCGTTCCAGCAGGCTGCCGATCTGTGGGCCGCCGCCGTGAACGATCACCGGGTTGAGGCCAACCTGTTTCAGCATCACCACGTCGCGAGCGAAGCTGTTTTTCAGCTCGTCGTTTTCCATGGCGTTGCCGCCGTACTTGATCACCACGGTGGCACCGGAAAAGCGCTGAATGTAGGGCAGCGCCTCGATCAGAATCCGGGCAGTGTCGTGGGCACTGTTGGTGTCCATTGGATCTCCTAGGGTATTAGCGTTAGCCGGGGAGTTGAAAATTTAAAGTTCAAAGTTGAAACGTGAAGATGGCACCACGCTAACCGAAAATATTTTGCTCCGCGCTTCATCCTTGGCGCGAACGCGGGTGCGACCTTGCCGAATACAAAATGCCTTGCCCACGCTTTTCAACTTTGCACTTTGAACTTTCAACTCCTCGACTGCTTGATTCTAACTCAAAATGGCAATTCCAGGCTGTCGTCCACGGCCTGAAGGTGCTTGCGGAACTGTTCCTTGACCCTTTCCAGGGCTTCCTCGTCGCGGCCTTCGAAGCGGGCCACCAACGACGGCGTGGTGTTTGAGGCGCGCACCAGGCCCCAGCCGTCCGGGAAGTCCACCCGCAAACCATCGATGGTAGTGGGCCGGCCGCCAGCGAATTGTTCGGCGCGAGCGGCAAGGGCGTCCACAAGGGCAAACTTGTTTTCTTCGCTCACATCGATGTAGAGGGCCGGGGTGGTGAGACCGGTTTTCAGGCCGTCGAACACCTGCCCGGCGCTGTCATCCTGCAGTGAGAGGATTTCCAGCAGACGAGCGCCGGCGTACAGGCCGTCATCGCAGCCGAACCAGCGGTCGGCGAAGAAGATGTGGCCACTGATCTCGCCGGCCAGTGGCGCACCGCACTCTTTCATTTTGGCCTTGATTAGTGAATGCCCGGTCTTGTACATCATCGGGCGGCCACCGTTCTTGCGGATAATGGCCGGCAGAGCCCGGCTGCATTTTACGTCAAAGAGAATGTCTGCGCCCGGGCTGCGCCCCAGCAGATCCTTGGCGAACAGCATCAACAGGCGGTCGGGCCAGATGATTTCGCCGCTGTTGGTGACCACTGCAACCCGGTCAGCGTCGCCATCAAAGGCCAGGCCAAGATCCAGATTTTCCTCTTGCACGATGCGGATCAGGTCGGCCAGGTTGTCCGGATTGCCCGGGTCGGGGGCGTGATTGGGGAAGTTGCCGTCGATATCGGTGTATAAAGAGGTTACTTCACAGCCAAGTTGCTGGAAAAGGCGTGGCGCCAGTTCGCCGCCAGCGCCGTTACCGCAGTCTATGGCGACTCTGAGGGATCGTGCCAGCACGATATCGCTGAGAATATCGTCCAGATAACGATCGGCGATATCGCGTTCCTCCTCGCGGCCCTTGCCTTCACTGAAGGCCTTGTTGCGGATGCGTTCCTGCAAGGCAGTGATGCGTTCGCCGTAGAGAGTGTCGCCATTGATAACGATCTTCAGGCCGTTGTGGCTGGTCGGATTGTGGCTGCCGGTGAGCATGACGCCGCTACGGGTTTCCAGCACTTCGGTGGCGTAGTAGAGCACCGGGGTGGGCACCAGCCCCAGATTGATGACATCACGACCGGATTCCAGCAGGCCCTTGATCAGAGAGCGACTCAGCTCCGGGCTGGACAGGCGCCCGTCCCGGGCCACCAGTACGCTTTGCTGGCCGGCGTCGCCAGCTTCGGTGCCGATGGCGCGGCCGAGCAGATACACACCCTGGGCGGTGAGTGTGTCGCCGGCCACGCCACGGATGTCGTAGGCACGAAAGATGCTGTCCGGGAGGGTCTCGCCTTGTTTCTCGTCCATCAGCAGAATGCTGTCGTCATTTTCTTCCACCACGACCAGGTCTTCCGACTGTTTTTTGACAGCAGAGCGGTGTGGGCCGCCCCGCTCACGAAGCTTGGTTGCCATGCGTGCCTGGGCGTCGTTGACGGTGCTGAAAAGCGGAAAATGGAAGTGATTGCGGGCGCTGACGCCGGGCTGGCGCGCCAGTTCATCGCAGTAACGAATCAGTTCGGCGCAGTCTTGCTTGAGAAACCGGGCCAGCAAGCGGTTGACCAACAAGGTGCCGAGTAATAACAACACGATGCCCAGGGCTACAACGATGGTGCTGATCATCAGCAGATTGCTGTCGGTGGGGGGCAGCGTCAGTTGGACAAGCACCTGGCCAGAAGTGGCGTCGACACGGGTGCCATTATTGTTGTCGGGCTGGCTGAAGAGGTTGCTGCCAGCGAATGTTACCTGCAGTTGGCTACCGGCGGGCGCCAGGTCTTGCAGGCTTTTTGCCAATACGCTCAGAGGCACTTGTAGTAGCAGGGCGCCACTTTGGGTGCGGGTGGCTTTCACCAGAATCAGGGTGGGGGGCTGGCCGGCGATGATGGCCGGGCCCGGTGACTGGCCCAGACGCACTTCCTTGAGCAGTTGCTGTGCGGTATAGCTGAAATCGTCGGTGTTCGCGCCACGGCGTGGCACCAGGCGCAGGCTGGCATCCGGCAGCCATTGGTGATGATGGGCGTTGAAGTTGGCGACGGTGTCAGTGGATAGTGCCTGGTCGATATCGTTACGGGTGGCCAGCAATGCCAGCTGCTGCTGGTGTGCCTTGATATGGCTCTGGGCCAGGTTGGCGATGGACTGAGCAAGCTGCGTGGCGGCTTGCTGTTGTTGTGCCGCGTCTGCCACCCTCGTCTGGTAAAACCAGGTTGCACTGCCGGCCACCAGGATGGCCGCCAGGGCGGCAATCAGCAGGGGCGCCAGTGGCTTGAATACGCTGACGTCGGCGCCTTTATTGTTCTTCTTGTTGTTCCCCATATCCCCTCCGGATTAGACCTGAATCCGTGATGGCGGCGCGGCGTCTGACACAAGCCTTTGCCGCCACAGACCCGTTTTTTCTGAAGAAAAGTCTTCAGTCAATCGTACTCTCTGATACGAGACTTCTTCAGAAAGCTCGCTGTGACAACAAATTTTTATGCCATCCATCCGCGCTGAAGTCATGGCTTCAGGTTAGGCTCAGTGACGGCCGCTGTGGCCGAAACCGCCGCTGCCCCGCTCAGTGTTGGTGAAAGTCTCCACCTGTTCCAGTTGCACCTGCATCACCGGCACGATCACCAGCTGGGCGATTCGCTCGCCGGGTTCCACGGTGAATGGCTGGTTGCCCCGGTTCCAGCAGGACACCATCAGCTCCCCCTGGTAGTCAGAGTCAATCAGCCCCACCAGATTGCCCAGCACTATGCCGTGTTTGTGGCCCAGTCCGGAGCGCGGCAGGATCATGCCCGCATAGCCGGGATCGCTGATGTGGATGGCCATGCCGGTGGGCAGTAATTCGGTCTGCCCCGGTGCCAGTGTCAGTGGTTCTTTGACCATGGCACGCAGGTCCAGGCCGGCGGAGCCGTCGGTGGCGTAATGGGGCAGTGGAATTGCGTCGCCCAGTCGGGTGTCGAGAACGCGGTATTGCAGTTTCATGGAATCAGTTCCTGATTGGCCGGACACCTGACGCTGAACGCCGGACGCGCTGAGCGTCTGGCATCTGGCGTCAGGCGTCAGGCGTTATTAATCTTTATACCGTATCGCAATCAGTTCGATCAGTTGTTTGGCAATCTGGGCCTTGGAGGCCAGCGGCAACACCTTGTGGCCACCGGGCCAGATGACGGTGAGGGCGTTGTTGTCGCTGTTGAAGCCCACGTTGCTGCCGGACACATCATTGGTGGCGATCATATCCAGTTTCTTGTTCACCAGTTTGGCCTGGGCGTAGGCCACCACATCCCGGGTTTCAGCGGCGAAGCCCACAGTGAAGGGGCGTTTGTCGTGTTCTGCCACCGACGCCACGATGTCCGGGTTTTTCACCAGGGTGAGGTGAATTTCCTCGGTGGATTTTTTGATCTTGTGGTCGGCGGTGACGGTGGGGCGGTAGTCGGCCACGGCGGCAGTGGCAATGAACACATCACAGCCCTCGTCCACGGTTTTCATGCAGGCATCGAACATGTCCACCGCCCGGCTCACGTCCACCCGGTCTACCCGCGACGGGGTCGGCAGATTGACCGGCCCGGCGATCAGGGTGACCCGCGCACCGGCTTCGGCGGCGGCCTCGGCCAGGGCGAAGCCCATTTTCCCGGAACTCTTGTTGGTGATATAGCGCACCGGGTCGATGGCCTCGCGGGTAGGGCCGGCGGTAATCACCACATGTTTGCCGGTGAGTAGCTGGTAATCGAATACCTCGGCGGCATGCTGGAGGATCTCCAGCGGCTCAAGCATCCGCCCTGCGCCGATTTCGCCGCAGGCCTGGCTGCCGCTGCCGGGGCCGAATACCTTGATGCCCTTTTCCTGCAGGATCAGCAGGTTTTTCTGGGTGCTGGTGTCCGCCCACATCTGCTGATTCATGGCCGGAGCGATGGCGATGGGGGCGCCGGTGGCCAGGCAGAGGGTGGCGAGCAGATCGTTGCCATGGCCATGAGCGAGACGCGCCATGAAGTTGGCTGAGGCCGGGGCAATCAGTACCAGATCCGCCCATCGGGCCAGCTCGATATGGCCCATGGCGGCTTCCGCGTTGGGGTCCAGCAAGGTGGTATGGACCGGATGCCCGGACAGGGCCTGCATGGTCAATGGGGTAATGAATTCGCAGGCTCCCTGGGTCATCACCACCCGCACCTGGGCACCCACATCCTGCAGGCGACGAACCAGATCGGCGGCTTTATAAGCGGCAATCCCGCCCGTGACTCCCAGAAGGATGCGTTTGTTCACCAGACGATGCATGCGAGAACCCTTATTGGCTGACGGCAATCATGGCAAATCTCGTCTGCCGATGCTGCCCCCGGAATGCTATTAATCGAGGCGCATAGGGTAGCACAAGGCGCGCCAGACGCGGGATGCCTGACGCAGGACGCGAAAGCAGGGAGGGAAAAATGACAAGGAAGCATGAAAATATGAGGGTGTGGCAGTCGGCGATGGCATTGGTGGAGGCGACATATCGGGTAACGCAACAATTCCCCCGGCAGGAACAGTTTGGCCTGATACGGCAAATGCGACGTGCTGCGGTCAGTATTCCTTCCAATATTGCCGAGGGGTATGGCAGGGGAACGGAAAAAGAGCGAATGCGTTTCCTGTATATCGCCAGAGGATCCTTGCTGGAATTGGAAACCCAGGCGCTGATAGCGCAAAGGCTCTCTTATCCAGGCGTTGAGACTATCTCTCCCCATAGTGAGCGGGTGTTTGCCCAGCTTGCCGCTCTGCTCAAGCGATTTTCGGTTGGCGATGAGCGAGCGTCCGGCGTTCCGCGTCCGCCTTCGGGCGTTTAACCATGGCCATAACTGACTGGCCGACGGATGAGCGGCCCAGGGAAAAGTTGCTGGCAAGAGGGGCGGAATCACTGAGTGATGCGGAGCTGCTGGCGATTTTCTTGCGCACCGGGCAGCAGGGTATGACAGCGGTGGATCTGGCCAGAACACAGTTGTTGGCAGGGGGCGGGCTGCGCGCCTTGCTGGATGCCGGGCCGGAGCGTATGGCCCGTCTGCCGGGCATGGGCACTGCCCGGCGGGCTTTGTTGCTGGCGGCCCTGGAGCTGGGGCGGCGTTATCTGGCTGAACCTCTGGAGCGGGGCTTGCCGCTGGATAATCCGGACAAGGCCGGGCAGTTACTCACTGCTCGCCTGCGCGGGTTGCCTTACGAGGTGTTTGCCTGCCTGTTTCTGGACAACAAGCATCGGCTGATTGCCTTTGAGCAGTTGTTTCAGGGCACTATCGATGCGGCAGCGGTGTATCCGCGGGAGGTGGTGCGCCGGGCCATGGAGCACAATGCGGCGGCAGTGATTCTGGCTCACAATCACCCCTCCGGTGTGGCGGAACCCAGCCAGTCCGACCATGCCATCACCCGGCGGCTGGTGGAGGCGCTGGGGCTGATGGAGATTCGGGTGCTGGATCATCTGGTGATCGGTGATGGTGGCTGGGTGTCGCTGGCCTCGAGAGGGGCCTTATAGTGGCGTTGCGAAGATTCTCTGCGGGGTATTTTCGCCCTGCCAGGTCTTGGCAAGGCGGAGGTAAGTCCCTGAATCCTGGCCCTTCCGGTCGAATATCCAAGATTTAGCTTGAAACTTGACCGGCGGATTGGTATAAAACGCGCCTTTTCCGGGGCTCTACCGTCCCCCCGCAAGAAGATTTACGGAGCAAGACAATGTCCAAGGTTTGCCAGGTGACCGGTAAGCGCCCTGTAACGGGCAACAGAGTTTCTCACTCGAACATCAAGACCAAGCGTCGTTTCGAGCCGAATCTGCACCACCATCGTTTCTGGGTTGAGTCCGAGAAGCGCTTTGTGCGCCTGCGTGTGACCTCCAAGGGCATGCGTATTATCGACAAGAAAGGGATTGATGCCGTGCTGGCTGATATCCGTTCTCGCGGCGAGCGTGTTTAAGGCTAATTAAGGAGCTAACCCATGGCCGGTCCTATTCGTGAAAAAATCCGCCTGGTGTCCTCTGCTGGCACGGGGCACTTCTACACTACCACCAAGAACAAGCGTCTCCATCCTGAAAAGATGGAAACCAAGAAGTATGATCCGGTCGTGCGCAAGCACGTGGCCTACAAGGAAGCGAAGATCAAGTAACGATTTTCTTCCTGCCTGCCTGGCAACGGACATAAAAAAACCCGGGATTCTGTTCCGGGTTTTTTTATGTCCGAAATCTTGCCGGGAAGGTCAAAAAAGTTGGTTAAGGTGCCTTTTGCCGGATGGTTGCGGCAAATTTCCTTCTGCGGGGAGGCAATAGTTTGCCGATATTCAAATCGATATCACAAAGTCACAACCTTTGTCTGTCGCATACGTGCAATTCTGTGCTTTTGAAACACCGTTCGTCACCTTTCAGGCCCGAATGGGGCTTTTGCCATGCTGCTGCCGGTACTCTGGTGCTACGTTTACAGAAAGCGGTACATCGCAACAAAACACTACGCAGTGAAAGTTGTGATGCACTTCACGGATGCATAGCATTAAATGAGTAATTCACTTTTTCGCATATGAATTTACGCAATGTTCACATCAAGGAACGTGCAACGGAGAGCACTATGAGTACCTTTAAAAATATGTTTCGTTTGTTGATGATCCGCCTGTACACCCAATTGCCGGGGCGAGCACGTAACCAGCGTGGCGCTAGTGCGCTTGAATATATTGTGCTGGCTGCGGCACTGATTATCATTATTGGTGTTTTGGCAACGAATGAGACTGTCCAGACCACCATTAATACGGCATTTACAGATCTGTTTACCGACGCTTCCAACGCTGGTGGCTCGTAGAGTTTAATCGCCATTCGGATGCAAAGTATGCTGACTCGCCGGAGATGGACTGGGGCGGTAGCATTGGAGTTTCTGATGCTGTTCCCTTTTGTGATTGCCATGCTCTATGGCGCGGCGGTCTACGGCCTGACTTTCTTTGCCCAGTATCGGATGCAGGCCGCCGTGGATACCGCAGTATCAACGGCGCTGTATGTGGACCGGTCCGAAAACCAGGCCAGTAACATCGGCACAGCGGTATCACAGAGGGCCAACACGGCTCTGGCTGGCCTGGTGGCGCAGTTACCGGAAAGTCTGAGAGATAATCTGAATACGGCTTCGGCCTGTGGGCTGGAAACCATTGCGGGGGGGGTGGAAGTGCTTCGCTGCAGTCTGGTATACCCCAACTATCAAACCAACCCGATTGTGCCGGTGTTGAGTTTTGGCATGCTGGGGGATTTCCCCCCACTGCCGGCACAACTGGATGTGGATGCCCGGGCCGCGTTTTGATTTAGGATGCGGATCGGCAAAAGAATCAATATTTGACAGGGATGTTCCGGAGAGAACATGGGATCAAGACTGCTCTACATGCTGCCGGCGTTGGCGGTGGCATTGGTTGCGCTGATACTGGCGCTGGTGGGATTAAGTCGCGACCCGGCACCGTCGCTGGTAGTCCGCGATAACGCCTCCGGCGAGGAAGTGCGCGATCAGGAAACGCCCAGTTACCGCTATTGGGTCGTTACTGAAAGTCTCAATATCGGTGACTCCCTGGATGAAGAGGCTCTGGCGGTAGTATCTTCGCCGGCGCCCATCCCCAATGTGCTGACTGCTGATGAAAAGGTGGTCGGCAAGGAATTACGTCAATACGCCCGCCCGGGCGAGCTACTTTCCCGAAACCATCTTGAGCCTGGTGGCACCCTGCCCAGCACTCTGCCCTCCGGCTTCCGCGCCGTGGCGGTAGGGGTGGATGATGTGGTCATGGCCGGAGGTTTGCTACAACCTGGCGATCTGGTGGATGTGGCGGTGTCTTTTCGCAAATCGGAACGGGACAACCCGGCTGCCATGGTGTTGTTGCGCAGCCTTCAGGTGCTTGCCGTGAAGGGTGCCATGGCTGCGGCTAGCAGTGACCAGGATCGCGAGGCCCAGCGCCGCAACAACACCGTGGTACTGGCGGTACCGAAAGAGAAGGTGCCGACACTGTTGCTTGCCTCGGAAGAGGGTACGTTGCGATTGGCGGTGGTGGCCAGCCAAGACAAGGCTGCTGACGACAGCGACGAAGAAAATAAAGCCAAACCGGTTTATTACAAGGATCTGTTCCCGGCGGCCCGCGCACCTGCACCACGGGCGACACCGGGCCAGAAAGTGGAAGTGTATGAGGGATCAGAGTCAAGGAGCACTTATGTGCGTTAAGTGGTTGTGGAAGGGGGCCGGGACCTGCCTGGCACTGTGGTTATCCCTGTCGCTTGCCATGGTGGCGCAGGCGGAAACCCTTCAAGGCACCATGCGAGTTGCGCCTGGAGATCAGAAAGTTCTGAACTTTCCGGCCGCTGTGGCCAAGGTAGCGACTTCCGACCCGAAGGTGGCAGCGCTAACCGTGACCGGCAGTGAAGAGCTGTTGCTGACGGCCAAGGCTGAGGGCTCGGCGGTGATATCGGTATGGTTGCGTGGCGAGTCAAAGCCACTTCGCAGCACCGTGGTAGTTGCAACAACGTTGGGATCCGCATTGCCATTTGGTACTCAGGTGCAAACGGATATCCGCGTGCTCGAGGTAAGCCGTTCCGAGCTCAATCAACTGGGTATGAGCTATAGCAATGTCTTTAATGATGGCCAGTCTGCCGTGGGGATTGCCCCTCCCGGGGCTGGCTTCCAGGTGCCGGGAGTGGTGCCGGCGCCGTTGAGTTCAGACGGCTTCAATCTGTTCGGCTTTGGCCCCAATTCAGTGTTGGCCATTAATGCCCTCGAGGCCGGCGGCTTTGCGTACACCCTGGCAGAGCCCTCTCTGACCAGCCTGTCCGGACAGAGCGCCAGTTTTCTGTCAGGCGGTGAGTTTCCCGTTCCGATTCGCAGTGATAACACCGGGATACAGATTGAGTTCAAGGAATTCGGTATTGGCCTGAGTCTGACCCCTACGGTGATTGATGCCGGACAGATTATTCTCAAGGTGGCGCCGGAAGTATCCGAACTGGATTTCTCTGCCGGTGTGGAAACCGGTGGCGTGGCGGTGCCGGGCCTGCGGGTGCGGCGTGCTGAGACCACCGTGTCTCTGGCGCCGGGAGAGACTTTTATCATTAGTGGTCTGGTCAGCCGCAACACTATCAATAACAGCAATCGACTGCCGGGTATCGGCAATATCCCGCTGCTGGGTGCCTTTTTCCGTTCTTCGCGTATCGAGAAAAGTGACAAGGAGCTGGTGATGGTGGTGACGCCTCATCTGGTGACGCCACAGCAAAGCACCGAACCTCCGGTGACCCTGCCTGGCGCGGGCTACCACAGCAGCAGTATGGGCTGGCTGGATATGGCCACGGAAAGCCGCCGTGGTTCTCAGCCCATTCGTCACGGCCTGAGCTGGTGATGCTATGAGTGATCATGACATTGTTCTTTCCGTCGTTGACGATGAAGGCATCGAGGCCTGGCTGGAACGGGTGGTGGATGAACCCTTCCGTCTGGAGCAGGTCAGCCGCAGTGACCTGACCCGGGTGCTGCGGTTGTTGGAAGCCACTACGGCCCATGTCGTGATGGTGGAAATTTCCGAAGTGGATATGGACCAGTCACTGGCGATTATCACTGCCCTGACCAGTGCTCGCCCCTGGGTAACCGTGATTACCGTTTGTGCCCGCGCCAATCAGGAATTGCTGCTGCAGTCCATGCGCGCCGGTGCCCGGGATTGTTTTGTGGCAGGCAGTGAAGCCGGCGATGTCCGTGATCGCTTGCGTCGCCATCAGCTGCTGCGAGTCGGTCACTATGATGATCAGGCCCGTTCGGCCACCAATAATCTGACCCTGGTTGCAGCAGCGAGCCCCACGGTGGACACCCGTTTTCTGGCTCAGAACGTGGCGTTGGGGTTGAACCGCCTGTTCCCCAATGAGCGCTGCCTGGCCATCGATACCCAGCCCGCCGAGCGCGGTATTTTCTATCTGGATGTGCATAACGAATACACCCTGGAGAACTTGTTGGCGAGCCCGGAAACCCTGGATGAAACCCTGATCGGCACCGCTTTGGAAGAGTACCGGCCAGGGCTACGATTGCTGGCCGGCGGTATCGATAGCCGCGAGCTGGAGGGAGATCGCAGCGCAGATCTGTTTATCGCGCTCAACCACCTGATGCAGATGTTCGATCGCATCGTGATCAATGTGGGCACTCTGGAGAGCCGTCACTGGGTGCGGGCGCTGGGTATTCATGCCCGCCATCTGCTGATCACCATGCAGCCGCTGGTGGACCAGGCCCATGCCGTGCGGACCCTGGGCAATGAATGGCGCTCTCACCTTGGCCGCGATAGCCAGGTTCATCTTGTTGTGGATGGCATGGAAGGCAAGGTGCCACCGGGGCTGGATGAGCTGTCGGAGACCGCCGGAGTGAGCCTGCTGGGTGGATTGCCCATGGACTGGCGTCATCGCCTGATGGCCATGAACAGTGGACTGCCGATTCAGGAGCAATCTTCCCGCTGTCGTTACAGTCGTAGCTTGCAGACGTTGATGAACAAACTGGAGTCCCAGCAGGAAAACAGTATCGGCGAGAGCTGGTGGCAACGACTGCGTAGCAACGGATAGCAGGAGCACTTGTGGCGGGACGAATCGACGCGGAGTACCAGCACCTCAAGGATCGCACTCATCGCTGGGTGGTGGAGCGGCTGGATGAAGAAGGCATCGAGGTAGGTAATACCGGCCGAGATCAGCTTGCGGATTTTGTCCGAACCGCCGCAGGGCAGCATATCGCTCTTAACCGGGTGCCCCTGTCCACCCAGGACCTTAATCAGCTGGTGCGCGATACGCTGGACGAAGTGACCGGCTACGGGCCGCTGGAGCCTTTGCTGGCAGACCCGCGGATCAACGATATTCTGGTCAATGGTCCGGACAGCGTCTTTATTGAGGTGGCCGGGGTGCTACAAAAGGCATCGGTGCGGTTCATCAATGATGACCATGTAGTACGGGTGATTCGTCGCATGCTGGCTCCCCTGGGGCGCCGGCTGGATGAATCCAGCCCCATGGTGGATGCCCGGCTGCCGGATGGTTCCCGGGTCAATGCGATCATTCCGCCGCTGGCTCTGGACGGCCCCAGTATCAGTATCCGTAAATTCACCGGTAACCATCTGAGCGCACAGGAGCTGATTGACAGCGGCTCCCTGACCGAAGCGTGCCTGGACACCATGGTCAAGGCAGTGGAATCGCAGCGAAATATCATTATTAGTGGCGGTACGGGTACTGGTAAGACCACCATGCTGAACCTGATCAGCCAGTATATTCCTCGCCAGGAGCGCATCCTCACCATTGAGGATTCTGCCGAACTGGTGCTCAACCATCCCCATGTGGTTCGTCTGGAAACCCGCCCGGCCAACACAGAGGGTAGGGGCCGAATCAGTGCCCGGGAGTTGGTCATCAACGCCCTGCGGATGCGCCCGGACCGGATTATCCTCGGTGAGGTACGTTCCAACGAGATCATCGAATTGCTCCAGGCCATGAACACCGGCCATGATGGTTCCATGAGCACCATTCATGCCAATAGCACCCGCGATGCTCTGGTGAGGATCGAAACCTTGCTGGCGGTCAGTGGCTATGAAGCCAGCGAAACCGCTATCGGCCGACTGATCGGCTCGGCGCTGGATATCATCATTCAGCTGGAAAGGTTGCCCGATGGTCGCCGTCGCGTCAGCGAGGTGGTGGCGCTGACGCCTACGGAAAATGATCTCTATCACATGGATTACCTGTACAGGAGTCAGGCATGAGTGCAGTGGAGTTGCTCGGCATGGCGCAGATGCTCGGCATTATTGCCGTGCTGACCGTGCTGATGCAGCTCGTCTGGTTTCGCTACCGGCAACGTAGCCTGCTCACCGAGCGGGTGCGCCAGCGTTTGCAGCAGCGGATGGAAATCGGTGGTGAGCCGGGACAGGTGCGAGTGGTGGCGGGGCCGCTGGAGCGGCTGTTATTGCGGGCCGATATCCGCCTGTCCAGAGTACAGTTGTCGTTACTCGGTATTGTTATCTTCCTGATCGTGGTGCTGGTGCTGGCATCTTCGGGGTTCATTGCGGCTGCTGTAGTGCTGGCCCTGTTGGCGGCGAGCCTGTGGATGTATTGGCGGTTTCGCTTCCAGCAACAGCGACGCATGATTTTTGAGTCCCTGCCTGGAATCATGGAATCCACTTTGCGCTATATGAGTGCGGGCCGGTCTCTGGAAGCGTCCCTGCTGGAATCTTTTCAGGATGCGCCACCCGTGTTTGCGCCGTTGACCTTCCGGTTGCGCAGTGCCATTGAATCGGGACGGGATTACACCGGCCTGTTTGAAGATTTTTCCAGACTTTACCAGGTGTCGTCTCTGGTGCTGGTTTCCATTGCATTACGTACTTCTGCCCGGTTTGGTTCCTCCATTAGGCCGGTACTTGAGCAGGTGGCCACCTCGCTTCGCTCCCAGCAGGAGCTGCGTCGGGAATTTCTTGCCTCAACGGCTGAAACCCGTTTTACAGCCGGTGCCTTTACCCTGCTGCCACTGGGTATGGCTGCGTACATGATGCTGATCAACGAGAAGTATGCCGAGGTTCTGCTGAACACGGATACCGGCCATACCATGCTGATGATCGCCGGCATCCTGCAGGGTGTGGGCGTGCTGGTGATCTGGCGAATGATCCAGGGGGTGGGCCGTGAATAATGCGCTGCTGATAGTCGCCATTCTTCTGTCTGCGTTGTCCTTGTGGCTGGTATACAAGACCCGGGACTGGGCGCTGCGTGCGCGCGTTAGTCAGCGTTTGCAGGATAGCGGCAGTCATCGGGACGATGAGGATCGGGGGTTCTGGCTTTGGAAGCTTTCCAGTGCATTGACGGACTCCTCTGTCGCTTCCGGCGATTATCAGGAGATTCGCCAGGCGTTGGCAGGCATGGGCAAAAGCCGCGAACAATCCCAGGTTATCTACCTGCTGTCCTGCTGGCTGTTGCCGGGCCTGGTGGCTCTAGTGGGATTTCTGGTGTTCGGTCTGTTGGGTGGCCTGCTGGCATCGGCAGCGGGATTTATTGTGCCGCGGCGGATGATTCGCGGCATGGGCGCTCAGGCCGAATTGCGACAGAATCTGGAAGCCGTGGAGCTTTGTCATATGACGCGGATGCTGATGGAGGCGGGTCTCTCGCTGGAACGAGTGCTGCGTATCATCGGCCGCCAGGGTCGACCACTTCTACCCATTCTCATTATGCGGATAGATCGTTTTAACCGGCTGATGAAGTCTGGTGCGGAGCGCACACAGGCGCTGGATGAACTGGGTGAAAACAAGCGTATTCCAGTGTTGCGTAGCTATGTGGTGCTGATGAAGCAAAGCAGCCAACTGGGGGCGGGTGTCTCAGCTAGCCTGGATCAGATTATTGAAGAAGCCCAGAACGTGGAACGTAGCCGCATCCGGGAGGAAACTAACCGGATCGGCGCCAAGATGACGGTGGTAATGATGGCGTTCATGCTGCCAGCACTGTTTATCTTGATCGGCGGACCGGCGGTGATTTCCATCGCCGATGCATTGGCACGATAACAAGGGAGTAACAACATGCGTGGCATGGTTTGGGGAGCACTGGTATTGCTGGCGGGTTGTGCCCACCAGTCAGTGCCGGAGTCGGCCCCCGGCACAGTGGATGTATCAGCAATTGCCTGCAAGGACGCATTGCAGCCAGAGCAGCGCGTGGATCTGGAAATGGTTGATACTCTGATGGCCAAGGGGCGCAATTATGCGGCTCTGGCACAGCTGGAAAGCAAGCCGATGGGCGCAATCGACCACTGGTTGCGATACGGCCAGTTGCTGGCAGCTTCCGGCAAGCTTGATGAGGCCGAACAGGTATACCGGACCCTGGCCAACCGCTGTGATGATGGTCGCAGCCGCCATGGGCTGGGTATGGTTCTGCTAAAGCGGCATGAGGTCATGGCGGCACTGTCGCATCTGGAGCGTGCACGAAGCCTTGCGCCCGCCACCTCTCAGGTGCGTAATGATTATGGCTATGCGTTGATGCTGGTGGGGCGCTATGAAGATGCCGCCTTCGAGTTGCGAACCGCTCTGGAGCTGGCGAATGGCAAGGGACCGGTTCGTCAGAACCTGGCAGTGGCCTATCTGATGACCGATGACCGTGAGGGGCTGCAAGCGTTACAGTCCAATTATGGGTTCTCGGAGGATGAAATCGCCTATGCCGAGAAACTCAGTGAACAGTTCGGGAGGACCCGACAATGAAAAAACTGGCCTTGATACTCGTGTTGCCTGGAGCGGTTCTGGCAGCGGAGCCCCAGCAAACCTATAGCTTTGGTGTTTCCGGGCAGGTTGTCAGTAATGAATCCGAGACAGTGACTGACTGGTTGCTTAACCAGCAGCGTGACTCCCGCCCGGCAGGGCAGAGTGAGCTGTCAGCGCCGCTTTATGTAGATACCCAGCGCCGACTGGCAGACTCCTTCCGTACCGCGATTCCGGAAAGCTTCGGTGAACAGACCCGAGACGACAATTAACCGTCTCCGGCAACGCGGGGCCTTGTCAGTCATTACCCCGCTGTTGCTGTTGATCGTCATTACCCTCACGGTCATGGCGCTGGATGGTGCGCGCCTTTACAGTTTGCGCAGTGATATGCAGGCTCAAGTGAATGTGGCGGCCCAGGCTGCAGCAGGAGAGGCTCAGGCCTGTGGTGGGCAAGCACCCAGCACTGCCCTTGTCCAGCAGCGCGCATTGGCGGCGGCAGCCGCCCAGGGCTTTCAGGGTGCTGCTGAAGAGCTGGAAGTGCAGCTCGGTGTGATTGATGATACCGATAATGATGGTGTGGTGGCTTTCGCTCCCGTCAATATTATCGAACAAAGTAATGCGGTGCTGGTGAGCTATACCCGCACAGAACCGATTTCCATGCTGTTGCCGCAATCGGTGTTCGGGGGCATTGATATTTCCGTCAATGCTGCTGTGCGCAAGGAGGTGGTGGCAACCGTCAGTGCGGCTGGCAGCACTGCAGGCGTGGGCGGTGATGCCACCTTGCTGGGCAGTTTGCTAGGCGTTGTTCTCAATCAGCCGGGGTTCAGTCTTGATCCGACTGACCTCAACAGCCTAGAAAATACCACCGTGCAATTAGGCGATTTGTTGACAGCAATCGGTGTTGATGACCTGGTGGATCTCCTGGCGCTTGATGCGTCCGAATTAGCGACGGCCATTGGTGATGTTGGAGACGTTACGGCGCCGGTTGCCGATCTATTGGATGATATTGTAACGGCCCAAGGAATCGATACTGTCAAAGTGGGAGACATTATCAATGTGGTGGAAAATGCCTCTGTTCCTGCTTCCAGTGAGTTTCCTGTCTATGATCTAGTCATCAGCCTGGTGCTCAATCTGGCTGAGCAGCAGCAGGCTGGAGCCGGCGGCCTGCTGTCGTTGCCGCTAACTATCAACAACCTGTCTGTCCCGCTTATCGCCAATATTAATTCGGTGGACCTTGGCTTGAACGTGGGTGAGCCACCGACTGTAGCTGTCGGTCCTGCTCGTCAGGACGCGGATGGGGAATGGGTCACCCGTTTTTATGCGCCGGATGTGACGTTGCAGTTATCCGCACAGGTAGAATTGTTGCCGATAAGCCTGGGTCCCCTGCTGACATTTTCTCTTGCGGATTTAACGGTCCCTCTGGCCGTCAATGCAGGCGGCGGCGAAGGCCAATTAATTTCCGCTGATTGCGCTAGAGGGCGCTCAAACTCGGTGGAGTTTGGCGTTAATCTTGATCGGGAAGTGGCTCGTATTGTAACCGGGCGGTTGGGGCCGGGGGGCGAGTTACTGCCAGAGCGATTGGAAGCAAATGTTGGTAGATTGTCGCTGTTGTCTGGGCTGCTTCCCCCCATCGAAGGCATACTTTATCTGAACGCGGAAGTGGAGGGGGAGGTTCCCGGTGTTGAAGAAACGGTGTTCATGGACCCTCGCTATAATTTGTATTGTGATCCAATTGAAGGATGCGATCAGTCACAACACAACGATCTGGGTGATGGGTTGTCTGGTCTGGATCTGGATATAACGGTTCATGAGGCTTCGCTTCTCAGGAGCAATTTTGGCTTGATTAACCTGACGCCGCTATTGACCCCTATTGTGGATCCGGTGCTTGTGCTTTTGAATGATGTCATATCAAGCCTCGCGGAGGCTGTTATCAATCCTTTGCTACGAACCCTGGGTGTTGGGCTGGGGGGTATTAGCGTTAATGTCAGTGCGGCCAACCAGGATGGTATCCAACTGATCGAGAATATTGCGGTTGAGCAGCCGGATCAGTGATGGCCCTTTCGGTCGCTCTTTTAGGAAACGGCTAATCAGAGGTGATGTTGGCACTGGAGTACTCTGCCTATTCGCGCCCTCTCCTCTGCTTCAGCCTGGATATTGAGTTTCGTGTTCTTCGAAGACTGCCAACCTGGCACCACAAAAAAAGGCCGCAAAAATGCGGCCTTTTTTGTGGTGCTCGACAACTGAAAATCAGTGCGACACAGTCGCTGGCCGATAGCGAGTCAGCTGGTCGGCAAACTCCTGCAGGGCCGCAATGCCTGACTCTCGGGCATCGTGATACCACTGCTCCAGAGCTTCTACCATCTCCGAAGAATTACGGCTGGTCTGGGTCCAGATGTCCTGCAGGCGTAACCGAAACTGGTAGATGGCATCCAGGGTTTCGTTGCTTTCGGTCAGCTTCTGCAGCCGCTTTTTCTGGCCGGGCTTGATCAGGCTTATGTCCCGATGGAAAAGGGCGTGGGCACGGGCATACAAATCGCGGGTAGCGTCACAGGCGCGGGCCTGTTCCTGTTTGAACACCGGCACGATGACGGTCTTGCGATAGGTGGCCATTACCTGGAAACGATGCTGCATGATGCCGCGCAGGGCATCCAGGTCTACTTTGCTGGCGCTTTTCTCGAAGGCCGGTTTGGGAGCGACTTTTTTCACCTTGGCCATACCCAGCATTTCAAACAGACGAATCCAGGCCCAGCCCATATCAAACTCAAAGCGGCGTACGGAAAGTTTCGCGGAGTTGGGGTAGGTGTGGTGATTGTTATGCAGTTCTTCACCGCCGATCAGGATGCCCCACGGCGAAATGTTACGGGAGGCATCGGCGCACTCGAAGTTGCGATAGCCCCAGTAATGACCGATGCCGTTGATGACCCCGGCAGCGAACAGTGGAATCCACATCATCTGAATCGCCCACACGGTGATACCGGCGGCACCAAACAGCAGCAGGTCGATCACCGCCATCAGAGTCACGCCGCCCATGGGGAAGCGGGAATAGATATTGCGCTCAACCCAGTCGTCCGGGCAGCCGGCGCCATACTTTTTCAGGGTTTCCTGATTTTCCGCTTCTTCACGATAAAGCTCAGCCCCTTCGCTGAGGACTTTTTTGATGCCTTTGACCTGCGGGCTGTGCGGGTCGTCTTCGGTTTCGCATTTGGCGTGGTGCTTGCGGTGGATGGCGGTCCACTCGAGAGTGTTCTGAGCGGTGGTCAGCCACAGCCAGAAGCGAAAAATGTTTCAGCACCGGATGCAATTCCAGGGCCCGGTGGGCGGAATAGCGGTGCAGGTATACAGTGACGCCGACAATAGTGATGTGGGTCATGGCCAGGGTGATCAGAATCAGCACACCCAGGCTAGGGGCCAGCAGGCCGTTGCTCAGATAATTCAGCATGAAAATCGCACAAGGTAAAAACGGAACTCCTATTGTGCCCAGTCAGGATGACAGGAAGAAGGTGCCGAACGGGTCATATTCGGACTTTCGGGCCAGGGGTTGGCCAGGGGGGATGAGCGGTAGGAAAAAGAGCCCCTGGGCCTGACGCAGGACGCAAAATAAGCAAAACCAGCGTGCTGGACTCAGGGCGACTACAGTGATTGGTGTCAGGCGTCAGAGCGGTCCAGCAACAAATGGCCGGACTGGTCCACCGAAGCCTGCCAGCCCTGGGCGAGCCAGGTCGTTCCCACCGCTTCACTGATCAATGCCGGGCCATGTAGGGTCTGGCCTGCGCCCAGGGTCTCGCGGTCATAAACTGTCACCAGCGGGTCCACGCCGGGCAGCTGCGCTTGGCGATTTGCCTGACCGGTTCGCGCAGGCAGGGGCGGCTGGGGAGGGGGATAGGTGGTGGCCAGGCTTTGTACCCTGATATTCACCTGTTGTACCGGCAGTGCCAGGCGGTGACCGAAACGCTGCTCATGGGCCGCGTGAAACCGTTTTTCTCGCTCTGCGGCGGCGCTCTGCCAGGGAATCTGTAATACGGATGACTGGCCCTGGTAACACATATCCACAAAGACCTGGTGCTGAATGTCGCGCTCCGGGACCCCTTCTTGAATCAGTTCTTCGCTGCCCTGTTGTTGCAGGGCTGTGATCAGGGATTGCAGTGTCGTGTCGTCAGAGGCCTCGGGCAGCGCCTGGAGGTGTTCGCGTTTACGGGGTGCATACACCAGCCCCTCGGCAGAAAGGACGCCTGCACGACGGGGAACAATGGCCCTCTGCATGCCCAGATTGTCTGCCAGGGCGCAGACGTGAAGACCGCCGGCACCGCCAAAACTGAGCAGGGCAAAATCCGCCGGATCGAAGCCTTTCTGAATGGAAATCACCCGTAGTGCCTGGGTCATGTGTTCATTGGCCAGTGCCAATACCCCTTCTGCCGTTTCCTCCATGCCGAGCCCAAGCTGTGTTGCCAGCTGCTGCATGGCATTTTTCGCGGAGGCCACATCCAGTGTCAGGGAGCCGCCGAGGGCGAAATCCGGTTGCAGACGGCCGAGCACTACATTGGCGTCGGTGACCGTGACCCGGTCACCGCCACGTCCATAACAGGCTGGCCCAGGGTCGGCGCCAGCGGAATGCGGCCCCACGTGGAGCAGGCCGGCATCATCCACATAGGCCAGTGAGCCGCCACCGGCGCCGATGGTATGCATGTCTACCATGGGAACCGCCACTGGATAGGGGCCTATGTGGCCCTGCTGGGTGAGTCGCAGGTCGCCGTCCAGCAGGGCAACGTCCGTGGAGGTGCCGCCCATATCAAAGGTCATCAGTTGCGGCTGCTGGAGCTGTTCGCCCAGTCGCTTGGCGGCGGCAAGGCCGCCGGCAGGGCCGGATAGCAGCAGGTTTACCGCCAGATCGGCGGCCTGCTCGGAGGCAATGGTGCCGCCGTGGGATTGCATAATTGCCAGTGGCGCGGGGCTTGTCGCCTGCTGAAGGCGCTGCAGATACTTGGCTACCTTGGGGGCCAGCCAGGCATTCAGCCAAGTGGCTATGCCACGTTCGTACTCACCCCGGGTGGGCAGAATGGTGTGGGAGGCACTGACCGGCAGGCCGGTGGCTTCCAGGGCCTCGCGGATCCGTTGCTCATGGGCCGGATTCAGATAGGAAAACAGCAGACACAGGGCCACAGATTGCGGCTGGTGGACAAGCACTTCCTCCACCAGTTGTGACAGGCTCGCTTCACTGAGTGGTGTCACTTCCTGGCCCTGGGCATCAAGCCGGCAAGATGTGCCGGCAACGGGCAAGGTCTCCAGCACTGAGGGGGGCTGTGTCGGTGTCAGGTTATAAAGCTCTGCCCGGTTCTGCCGGCCGATGCGCAGAATGTCTTCCAGCCCCTGGTTGGTGACCAGCACCGTGTGGACGCCTTTGCCTTCCAGCGCCGCGTTGGTAGCCACTGTAGTGCCATGGACGATGGCCAGCTGGCCCGCGGCCATGGCGTCATCGAGCCCAAGCTCACCAATGCCTTGCAGGATCGCCTGTTCGGGAGCTGTTGGAGTGGACAGTACCTTGTGAATACGCGGCTCGCCGTCCCCGAGCAGCACAAAATCGGTAAACGTGCCGCCGGTGTCGACGCCGAGCCAGTAGGAAACGGACATATCAGTTGACAGTTAACAGTTGAAAGTTGACAGCGAAAGACAAAAAAACTGGCAGCAAGGTAACATAGCTGGCGCCAGCACGCCCTTAGCTGTCAATTGTCCACTATCAACTGTCAACTGACTTTCCTATGCCCGAATTACCCGAAGTGGAAACCACCCTCAGAGGCATTCGCCCCCACCTGGAAGGGCGCACCCTGAAAGCCGTTACCGTGCGTGAGTCACGGTTACGATGGCCGGTCAGTGACGCCCTGTATGCGCTGAAGGATTGCCCGGTCATTGCCCTGCGGCGACGGGCTAAATACCTGCTGATTGAGCTCGAGGCGGGCCAGGTAATGATTCATCTCGGCATGTCTGGGACTTTGCGAGTGGTGGAGGCCGCTCTGCCGCTGCGCAAGCATGATCATGTGGATCTGTTGCTCGACAGTGGCAAGGTGCTGCGGTTTAACGATCCGCGACGTTTCGGCAGCGTGTTGTATCAGCCTGGAGGCGAGCCCCATGCGTTACTGGCGGCACTTGGCCCGGAACCCTTGGGTGAGGACTTCCATGGTAACTGGCTGTTTGCCCGCTCGCGGGGGCGCAAGGTGGCGGTGAAGAGCTTCATCATGGATAACGCCACGGTGGTCGGGGTGGGCAATATCTACGCGCAGGAAAGTCTGTTTATTGCTGGAATCCATCCTTCCCGGGCGGCAGGTCGGATTTCCCGGGAGCGTTACAAGCGGTTGGCGGATGCCATCCGGGTGGTGCTGGCCAGGGCAATCGAGGCGGGCGGCACGACCCTGAAAGACTTTACCAGTGCAGATGGTCAGCCAGGCTATTTTGCCCAGTCCCTGAATGTCTATGGTCGGGCCGGCCAGCCCTGCCCGCAATGCGAGGCGTTGCTCAAGGCAGATCGTCATGGCCAGCGCAGCACCAGCTATTGCCCGCAATGCCAACGCTAGTATGAGACCTGGTCCGCAGTCGGGTGCCGCTGGTCATGAATTGATCATTCAGCCTATTGCTGGGCTACGAACAAAGGTGTAGATTGTGATGCAATTGTCGGAATATTAACGACTTAGCTGGAACAATGTCAGCGATACTTTAACTACAAGAATCAAGACTCGAAGAGGGAATCACCATGAAGCGAGCAAAGCGCCCGGTAGTGGCATCCGCACTCGCGATCAGCATGGCCTTTGGGGCGCTGTCTCCGCTTGCTGCCCAAGCTCGTCAGATGGACGACATTGAAGGGAACCGGCCAGGTGAAATCGCCATGATCGCCGATACTTTGCTGGTGCGTCCGTTGATGCTGGGAGCGACGATTGTTGGTACCGCTGTTTACACGGTGTCTTTGCCTTTCACGCTTTTGGGAAAAAATGAAGACGAAGCCGCTGAAGTGTTGGTGAAAACCCCGGCTCGCTCAACATTCCTGCGCTGCCTGGGATGCACCCCGGCACAGAACGCTATGGATCGCTAGCTAGCGACCTGACAGACCTTAAAAAAAGAAACGTCCAGATCCTGGTTTGGACGCCAAGGAGAGAACAATGAAAGTATTTGCGGGGGCCGCCGCCTTGCTGGTACTGATGCCATCTTTGTCTGTAGCGGATGATGGTTTTATCGGGATCAATTATACCCAGTTGGAGCAGGATGACCGTTTCTTCCGGGGTGACCGTTTCGACACCGGTGAGGTCTTTGTTCGTTTGGGTGCACATATTAACGAGTATGTCAGTGCTGAAATGCGGCTCGGCACAACCCTGTCGGATCATTCTGAAAACAACACCCAATATCGCTTTAACTACCATGCCGGCGGCTATCTGTCTCTTGGCTACCAGCTTGGTTTGGTCCGTCCCTATGCATTAGTCGGTTTCACCGCAGGGGAGGAAGAGTTTGAAAAACCATCCAGGACTTTCAAGAATACCATTGAGGATGTCTCCTATGGTGTAGGGGCCGATGTCATATTTGGTGAACGTCTCGGTGTCAATGTGGAATATACCCAGTATTACGATATCGGGAATGTATCTTATAAAGGCCCATCAGTAGGCCTGGTTCATCAGTTCTGAAGTGGGGGAAGGAAATGTCTGAGATGAATAAGGCGGCGTCCTTGCGGTTGTTGCCAGGCTTTATGATGGGCCTGTTGGTGCTAATGCTGGCCGCCTGTGGCGGTGGTGGTAGTAGCCAGGATCTGATCCCCGGAAACGGAGGAACCCCCGGTAGTGATGATGGGTCCGGGTTCTCCATATCCGTTAGTCTGAATGATCTTTCTGGTGGTGCCATTGGCAGCGCGATGAACCCTATTTCAGCGGATAATCCGGCAAGGGCAAGAGCATTTGTTGCGCAAAATGGGGTGCCCCAGGAAGGTGTCATTGTCGAGTTCCAGGCATCACTGGGCGAGCTGTCGCCAGAAGGCGGTACAGCTTTGACGAATGCCAGTGGTGTCGCGACCATTGTTCTTCGCGCTGGTGATGTAGAAGGCGCCGGTCAACTGGTGGCAGGTATTCCGAACACCGATTCGCTGGGCATTGTGAACTTTGAAACCCTGGGCGATGCGACTGGCGGCGGTGGAACGGTGGATAATAGTAATGCGTTGTCCCTGGTGCTGCGTGACCAGAATGATACGGTGAACATCGCCGAAGTCAGTCGTGATCAATTAGGGTTGTTAAAAGCCTGCCTGGTGGACTCGGAGGGTGACCCGGTACCGGGTGAAGTCATCTTCTTCCAGACTTCCCTGGGGGTGATTTCTCCAGCCTCCGGTACCGCCCTTACACAGAATAATGGCTGTGCCAGCGCGAATCTCTCGGCGGGTTCTTCCGCGGGTGCCGCCGCCGCCGCCGCCTCCTATGGCAATTTGAACGCTACGGTCAATTTCGTTACCGATGGTTCCGGCAGTGATGTGCAGGTTGGCACCATTTCGTTTGTGCAGATGCCCACGGAGATCAATTCTTCTCAGCCCGAAAATATTACGGTTGAGGTGAGGAATTCCTCGGGGGCGACCCAGCAGAACAAGATCGTGGTTTTCTCCACCGATCTGGGCACTCTGTCGCCCTCTACCGGTAAAGTGCTGACCAATGCGTCAGGACAGGCAACGGTGTCACTGGATATCGGCAATGATTCTGGTGCGGGTACGCTTCAGGCAACCACTGATTTTGATAACCAGACCGTGGTCGAAGAGCGGGTTTTCAATGCGGTTCAGGATGAAGTGCAATTTGGTTTCGATGATGGCGCCAGCTTTCAGGAAGGGGTATTGGGCCTCAGCAACGATGACATCGCTGCCGGTAGCACGATTACCGTCACCGGTAACCTTCGTAATGTGACTGCGGGTACAGCCTACACCGACGAAACGGAAGTGACTTTCCAGAGCGTAAATTGTGGTACCTCTCAGGTGGAGGCCAGCAAGATTGCTCGCAGCGGCGTCGTCACAGTGACCTATACTGCCGGTGCGGGTTGTGATTCTGACAGTATCCGTGCGTTTGCAACCGTGAACGGCGAGCAGCTTCAAGCCCAGTCCGGCACAATCGCCATCGAGAATGCGGCGCCGTCTTCCATCGAATATCTTGGTTCGGATCCGGCTGACGGTCAGCTGAGCATCAAGGGCTCTGCATCTGTGGGTGGCCAGGAAAGTGCTACCTTGCTATTCCTGCTGAAAGACGAGAACGGTACGCCGCTCACCTCCCCTGCGGATGTGACGTTTACCCTCTCCACGACCATCGGCGGTATTGTATTTGCCGGTGGCCAGACGGAAATTGTCCGTCAGAGCAATTCCCAGGGTGAGGTCAGTGTACAGGTGAACTCCGGTACTGTGCCCACCTCGTTGGCAGTCCAGGCGACGCTCACCGCTCTCCCTGCAGTCACCACTAGTACAAATGCGCTATCAATCAGTGCCGGGCTGCCGGTACAGGAGAACTTTCGAATTGCTGTTGGTTCACAAAACCCATCTCCTGCTGGTGGCAGTATTCTAAATACACCGACTCAGGTGATCGCCAGTGCGGCTGATCAATTCGGCAACCCTGTGCCGGATGGCACTAATGTTCAGTTTGTGTCCGAGTTGGGAAAAATTGGATCCAGTTGTCAGACAGTAGATGGTACCTGTTCGGTAACCTGGACCAGCCAGGGTTTGCGAGAAGAAAAGTTCGATGCCTCTAAGAAAGGGCGGACCTGTGTGACTGCGCAGCCTGGAGAGTTTGTCTCTCAGTATGGTGTGGCCCGATTTGGGTGTGGTTTCCATGATCGTTTTGGTCGTAGTACGGTTCTCGCTTATACGCCTGGCGTCGAATCTTTTATCGACACCAATGGTGATTCAATCTGGGGAACGGCGGCGGATAATAGTGATCGGGTCTATGTGGATTTGCCAGACCCATTCGTGGATGCCAATGAAACCGGGTTGTATGGTGCTCCGCCTAATAATGTTTTCTTCAATATTGAAAATGCAGGAAGCTACCAGCAGCGTAATGGTGAGTATAACGGCATCAATGGCGATTGTGCTCAGGGAGGGGATTGCCGGATCTACGTAAGACGACAGCTGGTGATCGTATCTTCTACCGCAAATGTTCAGCTGTATCCTTTTATGGCCAATGCGGATTTGAGCAGCGCCGAATGGGTTTCTGAGCAGGCCTGGCTTGCCAGTGGAAGTAACGATTCCCCGCAAGGGTGGGCTGACGCGCTTTTTGTTGATTCTGTAGCAGGCAGCCCAGTGAGCGGGGTAACCGTATCCGCAGAAGGGTTTATTCAAAGCGTCACTTATGCCGATGTGGGTGGTTTTACCATTTCTCCAATGGTGGCAGATCTGAACGGTAACGCTCCTGAGGAGGGCACAACCATTTCGGTCGATCCTGGGGATATGCTGCTATCGGCAGGTGCAACAGAATGTACGATTGGTTCGACTTCCGAGCCAGAATTCTGCTCATTCGCATTCACCAAAAACCCCGAGGGGCAAAATTTCTTGCCGCTGGTGATTACGGTGGATCCGCCTACTGGTCGCGCAATAAGCCGGATCGTGCCAGTAAACTGATTCAATAGTTGCGGTTTTTGAAACGGTCTAGGTGTCTAAGTGCCTAGGCCGTTTTTTATGGGTTCAAGTATTCAGATTGCGAGGGCGGGTTGGGGTCTGTGCTTGTTGTAACATATAGTATGCAGCCCAAACTGGTCGCTTGGGCCTGTGGGGGAGAGTCTGCCACTAGTAGTGGGTAGGTGAATTATCCCAGAGCCAGGCAATGCTTCTTTTCACTGCACAGATCACTGAAGAGCGTTCTGCACAAGTCATCCACTTTCTGGTCGAGTTCAGCATCGTCAAAGGGATCGCCAGCCAGCGGCTGCCACTGCATGGCATTGAGCTGTAGCTGGATATTGCGCAGCAGCATCCGGTAGGGGTCTTTCAGGTCATACATGTCCAGAATCCCTTCCGCATGGATCAGGGTGTGCATGCCCATGCTCATGGACCATTGGCCGATGCTGAAAGCCAGCGGCGCCAGGCCGTGGGTTTCCAGTTCGCCATTTTCCATGGCGTCCTTGACTACCTGCTCCACCATGCGGCCGATGGGTTGGGTTGCTTCCAGCATTTGTTCGCGGCGATTGGCAGACGCTGCGTGCCAGACCACTTCGGTCATTACATATTGTTCCAGCCGGAAGTGTTCCGGGTAGTGCTGGGCAAACAGGGCATAGGCCACGGCGAAGGCCAGCATCTTGTCACGGGTGCTGAGCTCGGAGTCGGCGACGCGCTGGAAGTAGTCCCGGCGAGTCGTGGTCAACTCCGTGCAGACCGCGATAAGCAGATCCTCTTTCGAGGCAAAGTGGTGGTACAGCGTGCCGGTAGCGAAATTACAGCTCCGGGCAATGGCAGCCATCTGGATGCCGAGCAGGCCTTCGTTGCACAATTGCTGGCGGGTGGCTTCGATAAACAGTTGTTCGCGCTCTGCCAGCGCCTGTTCGCGCCCGCTCCGTGTCTTGATCATAGTCGGTATCTGTTGTGATGCATGGAAACAGTGTGGATAGCATTGGGGAGTGGTTCAAGCGCTTTGTCATAGCGCCTCTGCCAGCTTCGCCAATACCCCGTTCAGGTGGTGCATGCCCTTGTCGGTGCAATGCAGTCGCTGAGCGGTGACCTCCAGCAGTCCCTGTTGCCGGAGTTCCCCCAGATTCTTTATCCATTGTGCCGCAGGAAGGCCGGTGTTGTCCTCTACAGTCTGTAACCGGATACCCTCCACGAGTCGCAGGCCGTTCATCAGGGATTCGAACAAGCGGTCATCTTCTGTCACTGGCTGGAACTGGCGGCGGGCCTGTTCCGGGTGGGCCAGATAGTCTTCCGGCTTACGGGTTTTCTGGTAGCGGTGGATGGTGCCCCGGGCGGCATCGGTGATCTTGCCGTGGGCGCCTGCGCCGATACCCAGGTAATCGCCGAATTGCCAGTAATTCAGGTTATGCCGACAGGCATGGCCGTCCAGGGAAAAGGCAGAAACCTCATAGCGCTGAAACCCCTCGCTGGCCAGCAGGGCAAAGCCGGCCTCTTCGGTATCGGCCATGCTGTCGGGTGCGGGCTGGTCGGGGGGAGCGGTAGAAGACGGTGTTCGGCTCGATGGTTAGCTCGTACCAGCTCAGATGTGTCGGCTGCAGCGCAATGGCCTGTTGCAGGTCATCCAGGGCCTGGGCCCGGCTCTGGCCGGGCAGGGCATGCATGATATCCAGGTTGAAGGTGGTGAAGCCGGCCTCCCGGGCCTGGCGGGCGGCATCAATGGCGGTACTGGCATCATGGATGCGGCCCAGGGCTTGAAGGTGCGCATTGTTAAAGCTCTGCACCCCGATAGACAGCCGGTTGATGCCAGCCTCCCGAAAGCCGGCAAAGCGACCCGCTTCCACCGTGCCAGGATTGGCCTCTAGAGTGATTTCAGCCTGATCGGTCAGGCATAGCCGTTGCCGGATACCCTGAAACAATTGTTGATAAAAATCCCCGGACAGCAAACTCGGCGTGCCGCCACCAATAAACACGGTTTCCACCGGCCGGTCCTTGATCAGCGGTAGATCCTGATCCAGATCCTTCAGCAGTGCCTGTAGATAAGCCGCCTCTGGCAATTCACCCCGCTCGTGGGAATTAAAATCGCAATAAGGGCATTTGCGCACACACCAGGGGGTGTGGATGTAGAGGGAGAGGGGTGGGTTCTTCAGAGGCATGAGAGTTGGAGGAGCGCTGGGGCAATGGGAAAGTGTGGGCATGGTAGCAGAATAGTTGACAGTTGATAGTTGACAATTGACAGCGAAAAACAAAGAGTTGCGTCGAGTTATGGGGCTTACAGGGTTTTAGCTGTCAACTGTTCACTGTCAATTATCAACTGGTCTATATGGTGCATATCTGGGTAGATGCCGACGCGTGTCCGCGGCCGGTGAAAGAGGTGTTGTTTCGGGCGGCTCAGCGGGTGCAGGTTCCGTGCACTCTGGTGGCCAATCAACCGGTGGCAGTGCCGCGCTCTGCGTTGATCCGTGCCATTCAGGTGAGACAGGGCTTTGACGTGGCCGATAACGAGATTGTGCGCCGCTGCGAGCCGGGGGACCTGGTGGTGACCCAGGATATCCCGCTGGCGGCAGAGGTGGTCGCCAAGGGGGCGGAGGCGGTAACGCCACACGGGCATTGGTTGGACAAGGATACCGTGCGCGAGCGGTTGAATATGCGCGATTTCATGGAAGAGATGCGCTCGGCCGGTATGCAGACCGGCGGCCCCAGCAGTTATTCGGGTCAGGACAAGGCGAGATTCGCCAATGCCCTGGATCGCTGGCTGGCTCGTGTTCAGAAATAGCTGGTCAGGCCGATCTGGCCCCAGCTGAGGTCATTACCGCCGTCCCGGCGTACGTCTTCCCCGGCCCAGCTATGTTGCCAGCCCGCATGCAGTTCCAGTGCCGGCAGTACGTCCCAGAGTAAATGAGCGCCCACCTCCCTGTGATTCGGGCCGTTGTAATCCTCACTGGCATAGCCGTCATCGTAGGTCTGGGTGATATGAAGTTTACCGGTCCAATCGGGGGCCAGTTCTCTCCGGGCGTGCAGTGTCAGAGCATAGAAAGCGCCAGAGGCCTGTTTGCTCCAGGTGCCATCCAGAGATACGGATAGCCAGGGCTGAAGCGGCGCGGTAAAACCGGCGCCGGTTTCCACATCATCCGCACCCTGCGGGTGAAACTGCAGGTAGGTGACGTTGAGGTAGGGGCTCCAGTGCTCCACGTAGGGAGCGTATTCCACGAAGAGATTGTTTTCCCGGTAATCGCTGCCATTGGCCCAGGCCTGCCAGACCCCGGCGGTGATGGCCTGGCGGGTCAGGTCAACGGCAGCGGAGACCAGAGGGTTGCCGTCCAGGTTGTCTCGCCCTTCGGTCACATAGCGGCTTTGCCACTGAGACTGGAAGCTGCCCTCCAGGCCACTGCCTTGGGCCAGTGAGACGAGTGATGTCAGGGCACTGGCGACGGCAAGTTGTCGTGTTCGCATAATGGCATCCCTGCTGCACGTGAAGTCCATGCTAACAGGCCGGGAAGATACACGGGTGAAGGTGACTGGAGAACATTACTGCAGGGCCTGGATCAGCTGGGCCATGGCCTTGCCCCGGTGGCTGAGTGCGTTTTTTTCTTGCGCGGGCAACTGGGCGGCGGTGCAGTGCTTTTCTTTAACAAAGAAATGCGGATCATAGCCGAAGCCCTGCTCTCCCTGGGGTTCCAGTACGATTTCTCCGTCCCAGGTGCCCTGGCAAATCAGCGGGGTGGCATCATCCTCGTGGCGCATGAGCACGATCACGGCTACGTAGCGGGCGTTACGGGAGACGTCCGGCGCATCGGTCAGCATTTCCACCAGCAAGGCATTGTTCTTGGCATCGGTGGCGCCGACCCCGGAAAAACGCGCTGAGTACACCCCAGGGGCTCCTTTCAGTGCTGCCACTTCAATGCCGGAATCATCGGCGATGGCGGGCAGGCCGGTGTATTTGCTGGCATTGCGGGCCTTGATAATGGCGTTTTCCACAAAGGTGGTACCGGTTTCATCCGCTTCCGGCACGGAAAACTCACTCTGGGCCACCACCTCAATATTCAGTGGCGCCAGCAGTTGCTGCATTTCGGCGAGTTTTTTGGCGTTGCCGGAGGCAAGAACGATTTTTTCCATGGAAAACTCCTGACGTCGTTAGCGGCGAGCTTCTAGCGACGAGCTGCGAGGAAAAGAGAAAAGCCTGGAACTTGAGTGCCCGGCTCTTTGTTATCCAACTGTTTAGCTCGTAGCTCGTAGCTGCTTTTATACCGTCACCCGATAGATCGCAATTTCTCCGAACAGGTTCGGCCATAGTCTTGCCAGCAGGCCGCTGCGATGGCGGCGGTTGATTACCTGCCGTTCCAGGATGCGAATATTGCTCTTGCGACAGTGGGTTTCGAAATCCTGCACCGTGCACAAGTGGATGTTGGGCGTGTTGTACCACTCGTAGGGCAGCGTGGAAGACACCGGCATGCGTCCTTTCAGACCCAGGTAGGCGCGCACCCGCCAGTGGCCGAAATTGGGGAAGGTGATAATCGCTTCGCGACCCACGCGCAGCATTTCATTGAGGATTTGGTCCGGGCGTAGCACGGCCTGCAGGGCCTGGGTCATCACCACATAATCGAAACGATGATTCTGGAAATTGCCCAGGCCTTCGTCCAGATCCTGTTCCAGTACATTGACGCCTTTTTCAAAACAGGCCGCCAGGTTGTCCTGGTTGATCTCCAGGCCGTAGCCACGGATCTGCTTGTGGTGTTGCAGGTGGGCCAGCAGGGTGCCGTCACCACAGCCCAGGTCCAGCAGGCTGGCGTCAGCGGGGATCCAGTCACTGATCAGTTGCAGGTCATCACGCATGGTCGCCTGCCTCCACATTGTTGACGCCGTTTTCCACTTCGTTGGCGACCCTGTGCATGTAGGCGCCGAACAGCTTGGTGTATTCGGGAATATCCAGCAGGAAGGCGTCGTGGCCTTTGGGCGTATCGATTTCCGCGTAGCTCACATCACGGCCGGCATGGACCAGGCCGTTGACGATTTCCCGGCTGCGCTCCGGCGCAAAGCGCCAATCCGACGTGAAAGACATGACCAGGAACTTGCACTCCGGCTTTGCCAGGGCGGTTTCCAGGGAATTATCGAACTCCCGGGCCGGGTCGAAATAATCCAGCGCCTTGGTCATCAGCAGGTAGGTGTTGGCGTCGAAATTGCGCGAGAACACTTCGCCCTGATGGCGCAGATAGGATTCCACCTGGAATTCCACGTCGAAGCCGAAATGGAAGCGGCCGGCACGCAGGTCGCGACCGAACTTCATGCGCATGGCGTCGTCGCTTAGGTAGGTGATATGGCCGACCATGCGCGCCAGGATTAGTCCCTGACGGGGATAGGTGTCGTGCAGGTAATAGCGCCCGCCGTGGAAGTTGGGGTCGGTAAGAATCGACTGGCGCGCCACTTCATTGAAGGCAATGTTCTGGGCAGACAGTTTCGGCGCCGCGGCGATGACCACCGCATGACTGAGTCGGTCCGGGTAGTCGATGGACCACTGCAGTGCCTGCATGCCGCCCATGCTGCCGCCGATCACCGCCGCCCAGCGGGAAATTCCCAGCACATCTGCCAGCCTGGCCTGACTGTTCACCCAGTCCTTCACCGTCATCATGGGGAAGTCCGGCCCCCAGGGCTGACCGCTTTCCGGGTTGATGGACGCGGGGCCGGTGGAGCCGTGACAGCCACCCAGATTGTTCAGGCTGACCACGAAAAAGCGGTTGGTATCGATCACCTTGCCGGGCCCGATGCAGGCATCCCACCAGCCGGGGCGCTTGTCGCTCTTGCTGGTATAGCCGGCGGCATGGTGGTGGCCGGACAGGGCATGGCAGATCAGCACCGCATTGGAGGCGTTGCTGTTGAGGGTGCCATAGGTCTCATAGACCAGCTCGTAGGACGTCAGGGTACGGCCGCATTCCAGTTCGAGAGCAGTATCAAACTGGAGCGTTCTGGGCTCGACCAGACCTACAGAGTCTTCAGCAGACCATGGAGCGTCGTCGGGGATCTGTTGCGGCATGATGACTCGCTTGCAAAGGATGCCGCAAAGTCTAAAGCCCGCCCGGTGGCCGTGCAATCGGCGACCGGGCGGTTGGCCTGTTAATCAGTGGATGATTTATCCCAGAGGGGAGAAATGTTCCTCTTCGCTCTGGTTGCGGATGTCGATGTGATGATCCAGCGCCTGGTGGACGCGATTGCGTTCATGTTTTCGATCCACATCAATCAGCAGCAGGTAATTGCCGTTTTTCACTGACTGCAGATAGGGGGCCAGATGATGATTGGACTGGGAAATACCGCGTAGACCGCCGGCCCAGGCACCGAAGCAGGTGAAAAACAGGGCAGTCAGCAGCCATACTCCCAGATGGGCATCCACGCCCCATGGATCAATGAACGCGATGGCATAACCGGCAAGCAGACCGATCAGCAGGCCGCGGGTGGCGCCGCTGTAGCCATTACTCATGATGTCAGTATCTTCCCAGGGGGTGGTGGCGTTGATGCCGTGACGATCAAGCTCACCGGCATCCCGTGCCATGACATGAATACGATCTCCACCGATACCGGCGGTATCCAGGCGGGTGATCGCGTTGGTGACCTGTTGCAGGTTGGGAACGAGATAGTAAACCCGATACATGCGTCTTACCCTCCGTCGTTATATGTTGGGTTCACGCTAAGCCTGCCACAGTGAGTGCCGGGTCAAAAAGTGATCAAGATGGGGTGAAGCATGGCAAAACAGGATCTTCTCGACCGCCTCTACGCCCAGGTGGCCAACGAGGAAGACGCACGTACCTGCACGGACATCAGTGATGCCGCCTGTCGGGAGGTGCCCGGGAATTTCTTTCGTATCATCTGCGCCAATACCCTGACCAAGATCGGCGATCTGTTGATCAACCCGAAAACCGTGCTGGCCTGGCTGATCACCGCGGTAGGGGCGCCGTCTTATCTTGCCGCGTTACTGGTGCCCATTCGTGAATCCGGCTCGCTGATTCCCCAGTTGATGATCGGTGCGCTGGTGCGTCGCTACCCGGTACGCAAGGGCTTCTGGACCCTGGGGGCGGCGCTGCAGGGTATCGCCGTGCTGGCAATGGCCGCAGCGGTCTGGTTGCTGGAGGGCATGCAGGCAGGTCTGGCGATTATCGGTTTGTTGGTTCTGTTCAGTATCAGTCGCGGCTTCTGTTCCGTGGCCATGAAGGATGTGCAGGGGAAGTGCATCCCCAAGTCTCGCCGTGGTCGCCTCACCGGGTTGTCTGCCACGCTCTCCGGCGCCATCACTTTCGCGCTGTCACTGGTTATCTTCCGCGGTGGTGAGGACCCGTCCATGGCGTTCTATGGGGCGTTGTTGGCGTCGGCAGGGGTGGCCTGGTTGGTGGCTGCTGGCGTGTTCTTTACCGTAGACGAGTATCCGGGGGCCAGGGAAGGAGGCAATAACGCCTTCAAGGAAGCATTGGGCAGTCTGAGCCTGCTGAAAACCGATGCCCCTTTCCGCCGTTTTGTGATCACCCGCGCCTTGCTGATGGCGTCGTCGCTGGCCTCGCCGTTCCTGGTGCTGGTGGCCCAGGAGCAGGCCTCGCTGCCGCTGCTGCTGGGCAGCTTCGTGCTGGCCTCCAGCCTGGCCAGTACCGTCAGCGCCACGGTCTGGGGCTATATGGCCGACACCTCCAGCCGTAATGTGATGGTGCGGGGCGGTGGGCTGGCGGCGCTGGTCTGTCTGCTGGCCGGTGGGTTCGCCGCCTGGGGTCCGCAGGCGGATTGGCTCCACTGGCTGTATCCGCTGGCCTTCTTCGTGCTGGCCATTGCCCATGCCGGCGTGCGCATCGGTCGCAAGACCTACATGGTGGACATGGCGGGTGGCACCAAGCGCACGGACTACACCGCAGTGAGTAATACCGTTATTGGCTTTCTGTTGCTGGCAGTGGGTGGCATCAGTGCGGGGGTGGCACTGTTGGGCAATGACTGGGCCTTGCTGGTGTTGGGGGGTATGGGCGCGGTGGGAGTGCTCAGTGCGAGATTGCTGAAAGACGTGTAATACGCGTATTTGTTGGAGCTTTGTTCACAAAGCGAAGAGCGAGAGAGGCAAGGGCGTCCACTCTTCGCTTTGTGAACAAAGCTCCAACGGGGAGGGCTTAGCTTTTTTCAAACAATAGATCCCACACCCCGTGCCCCAGTTTTTCACCGCGCCGTTCAAATTTGGTTTCCGGGCGCCATGATGGCCGGGGTGAGAATTGTCCGGTACCGGCGGTATTGGTGAAGCCTTCGGCGTCGTTCATCACTTCCATCATGTATTCGGAGTAATTCTCCCAGTCCGTGGCCATGTGCAGCACGCCGCCGGGCTGCAGCTTGCGATGCACCAGGGCCACCCAGGCGGGTTGAACGATGCGGCGCTTGTGGTGTTTTTTCTTGTGCCAGGGGTCGGGGAAGTAGAGTTGCACCCGGGCCAGGCTGTTATCCGGGATGCATAGCTCGAGAATCTCCACCGCGTCATCGCAATAGCTGCGCAGGTTGCTCAGGCCGCGCTGCTGGATTTCCATCAGCAGGGCCCCCACTCCCGGGCGATGCACTTCGATGCCGATAAAATCCTTGTCTGGATCGGCCTGCGCCATATCCGCCAGGGAGTGCCCCATGCCGTAGCCAATTTCCAGAACCCGAGGGGCATCGCGACCGAAGACCGCTTGTGGATCCAGCACTCCATCGGCGCGCTCCAGGCCAAATTGCGGCCAGAGGCTATCCAGCGCATTACGCTGTCCGGCGGTGAGGCGGCCCTCGCGCAACACAAAGCTGCGCACCTTGCGCATGACCTTGCCGGTTTCCGGGTCTTGATCCTGTTTGATGAAATCGAGCATGGGGCTGCCAGGTGAGTTGAAGCGGGGAGCGATTGTAGCAAAAACCGCGAGTGGGTGGGGTTCACGTCACCTTGATGGCAAGTGGGTGATTATCACCCTGCAAGTCATGGTATTGAAAACCCCATTACCCCGGCGCCGACTCTCCCCCAAGATCGGCGCCTTTTTTTTATCGACTGATGCCGTCCAGCGGTGAAGAGGCTGAGGCATACGCCTTTCGGGGCATGCGCCCGGCCAGGAAAGCTTCGCGCCCGGCCTCGATCGCTTTTCTCATGGCGGAAGCCATCAATACTGGTTTCTGTGCATGGGCCACGGCGGAGTTGAGCAGCACGCCGTCACAGCCCATTTCCATGGCCAGGGCGGCGTCGGAGGCGGTGCCGACGCCGGCATCCACGATGATGGGCACGTTCGCCTCTTCCAGGATCAGACGGATACTGTGCGGGTTGAGAATGCCCAGGCCGGACCCGATCAGTGAACCCAGCGGCATTACCGCCACACAGCCCATGTCTTCCAGTTCCTTGGCCACAATCGGGTCATCGTTGGTATAGACCATCACCTTGAAGCCGTCATCGATCAGTTCCCGGGCCGCTCGCAGGGTGTGGGTAATGTTCGGATACAGGGTTTTCTGGTCACCCAGCACTTCCAGCTTTACCAGATCATGGCCGTCCAGCAGTTCCCGCGCCAGCTTGCAACAGCGCACCGCATCCTCGGCGGAGAAACAGCCGGCGGTGTTGGGCAGGATGGTGTACTTGTCCGGGTTAATGAAATCCAGCAGGTTGGGCTCGTCTGCGTTCTGGCCAATATTGGTACGGCGAATGGCCACGGTGACGATCTCGGCGCCACTGGTTTCGATAGCCTCGCGGGTTTCCTCGAAATCCTTGTACTTGCCGGTGCCGATCAGCAGTCGGGAAGAATAGGTGTTGCCGGCAATAGTGAGCAGGTCGGACATGGGGCCTCGCCTCGGTTCGGGTTACTGCGTAATAAATAGGGTCCGGGTGGTGTCAGCCACCGCCGATGGCATGGACGATTTCCACCACATCGCCATCGTTCAGGGTGAAATCGTCATGCTGACTTTTCGGGACGATGTCCCGGTTCACTTCCACCGCCAGGCGGCGGCCGGCCAGATTCAGCTGAGTGACCAGATCCGCGATGGTGGTGCCATCCAGAGTCAGGGTATCGCCGTTGACGGTAAGCTTCATGATAGAGATCAAACTGCCTTGAACAGGGACCAGGCCAGCATCAGCCAGCCAATGATCAGTGCGGTGCCGCCCAGCGGGGTAATGGCGCCGATCCATTTCTGACCGCTGAGCACCAGCACATACAGGCTACCACTGAAAACCAGGGTGCCGGCAAACAGCACCCAGCCAGCGGTGACCATGCCGCTGGCGCCAAACGCCTTGGCCAGCAACCCACACAGCAGCATCGCCAGGGCATGGTAGAAATGGTATTCGCTGGCGGTGGACCACACGGCAAGCATGGATTCATCCACGCGGGATTTCAGGCCATGGGCACCGAAGGCGCCGAGGATAACGGCCAGTGCGCCGTTAAGGGCGCCGAGTACGAGGAGAATTTTCATGGACGGTATGTTACCCGCTTGCAGGCATGCGCGCAGCACGTAACCGGTGAAAATAAAAAGCCCCTCGAAGGAGGGGCTTTTTGCGGTCGGCGTTACGCTGCGATGGCGTTACGCAGCTTTTTGATGGCGTTGTTTTCCAGCTGGCGGATACGCTCGGCGGACACGCCGTACTCGTTCGCCAGGTCCTGCAGGGTGGACTTCTGATCGGCCAGCCAGCGGCGCTCGAGGATGTCGCGGCTGCGTTCGTCCAGCGCCATCAGGGCTGAGCCCAGTTGGCGGCTTTCCCGTTCCTGCTGATCCTGTTCGGCCAGCAGGTCCGCGGGATCGCTGTTGTCGCTGTGCAGGTACGCGGCCGGGGACACTACGGTGCTGTCCTCGTCGTCGTTGGTGGGGCCATCGAAACTGGCGTCGTAGGCACCCAGGCGGCCTTCCATTTCTTTTACCTGGATGGCGGTAACGCCCAGATCATCGGCCACTCGTTGCGCTTCTTCCATGCTCAGGCGACCCAGGCGCTTCTTTTGCCCGCGCAGGTTGAAGAACAGTTTGCGCTGGGCCTTGGTGGTGGCCACTTTGACGATGCGCCAGTTCTTGATCACATATTCGTGGATTTCCGCCTTGATCCAGTGCACCGCGAAGCTCACCAGGCGTACGCCCTTGGTGGGGTCGAAGCGTTTCACCGCTTTCATCAGGCCCACATTGCCTTCCTGGACCAGATCGCCCAGGGGCAAACCATAGCCGGTGTAGCTGCGGGCGATGTGCACTACGAACCGCAGGTGCGCGAGTACCAAGTTGCGGGCGGCATCCACGTCCTGTTCGTAGAAATACTGTCCTGCCAAACGTTGTTCGTCGTCTGCGCTGAGAACCGGCACGGCATTAACGGCTCGCATGTAGGCGTCCAGGTTATTACCCGGTACGGCCAACATCAGCGCCTGTGCTTGCGTTGAAGGGTTTGTCATGCGCGTTGTCTCCTCGTTGAAGACCAGTCTATGTCCTGTATGAGCCGCTGATCTTAGCACTCGGTTCTTTGGAGTGCTAATAGGCAAAAAGGTTCCCGCCGATTGAGAGGGTCGATGGAGCAATCACCAAGTCTAGGCCGGCCATGTGAACCGGTGATGAACACAGGGTTGGACGTGCATGAAAGTGGAAGGTTCCTGGGGCGTCTGCTGTAGGAGCGGCGCTCGAGCCGCGAACATACGTGCGACAAGCCGTGCCAGGCCGTGGCGGCTCATACCCGCGGGCCACAGAGAGCGCCGCTCCTGCAGCGGTTAAAAATTCGGCTCGATATCACCCAGATGCCGACCCACGGCCAACCAGGCGCCCAGAAGCCCCAGGATGCCACTGAATACGGGCAGGATGATCAGGCTGGATGCGGCCATTGATGTGAGTGATTCCTCACTATTGTACAGCGCCAGTAGTTCGTCGATTGGCCCGCCGAGCCACCACAGGGCCACCTGTACCAGGATGACCGCCGTTGCGCCGCCGGCAAAGCCGAAGCAGAAACCGGAGTAGAGGAAGGGTCGGCGCACGAAGCCGTCGGTGCCGCCGACGATCTTCACCACCACGATTTCCTCCCGGCGGCTTTCGATGGCCAGGCGGATGGTGTTCACCACCACCAGCACCACGGCGGCGGCCAGCGCCAGCGTGAGGGCGGAAATCAGCCGTTCGCCCAGTTCTATCAGGGCATGCAGACGGCGCACCCACTCCACGTCCAGCTGAACCAGATCCACCCCGTCCGCCTCTGCGAGGCGGTTTTCCAGGGCGCGCAGGGTGACCGGGTCGGTCTCGTCCGGGTAGACCACAATCAGCGGCGGCAGCGGGTTGTCCGGCAGGGCCTCCAACACGTCGCCAAAGCCGGACAGGGCCTTGAATTCCGCCAACGCCTGCTCCCGGGTAATCACCTCGGTGCGGCTGATGTTGTCCAGCCCTTGCCAGTCCCGGGCCAGATCACGCTGGCGCTGCTCGCTGATATTCATTTCCATAAACACGGACAGGTGGGCATTGCCGTCCCAGCCGCGGGTAATGGCACGGGCATTATCCAGCAGCACCGCCAGCCCGGCAGGCAGTGCCAGGGCGATGGCGATCACCAGAATGGTCATGGCACTGCTGGTACGTGCGGCGTTAAGCCGTTGCAGGGCATCCTTGAAGGAGTCCTGATGGTGTTGACGCCAGCTGCGGAAACGGTCCTGCAGGGAGGTGCGGGCACTGTGCGCCCCGGCCACCCGGCGCACTCGCTCCGGTTTCTGGCGGCTGGCCTTGATCGGGGTGGCGTTTCTGGGCCCCTTGTTAGCTGCCATGGTGGCCCCCTTCGTCGCCGTCGTGGATCAGGCGCCCCTCACGCAGGGTCAGCAGGCGGTGGTTATAGCGGGCGATCAGGCTCAGGTCGTGGGTGGCGATCAGCACGGCTACACCAACCCGGGCGAAATCCTTGAACAGGTCCATGATCTCCTCGGAGAGGGCCGGGTCCAGGTTACCGGTAGGTTCGTCCGCCAGCAGCAGCGGCGGCTTGTTGACCACCGCCCGGGCGATACCCACGCGCTGCTGCTCGCCGCCGGAGAGCATGATCGGGTTTAACTTTTCCTTGTCCAACAGGCCCACCTTGTCGAGTGCGGCGCGCACCCGTTTGCCGATATCGCTGCGCGCATAGCCGGCGATAATCAGCGGCAGGGCCACGTTGTCGAACACGGTCCGATCGAACAGCAATTGGTGGTTCTGGTGAACCATGCCGATCTTGCGGCGCAGCAGTGGGATCTGCCGGTTGCCGAAGCCATTCAGATTCTGGTTATCAATGAGTACCTGACCCTGGGTGGGACGCTCCAGCATCATGATCAGTTTCAACAGGGTGGATTTGCCCGCCCCGGAATGACCGGTCAAAAACGTCAGCTGCCCGGCGGGGAGCGTGAAGCTCACCTTGCTGAGTGCGTCTTTGCCGTTCGGGTAGCGTTTGCTGACCCGGTCAAACTGAATCATGACGTCCCTTGGGATGTGTTATGTCGCAGTAGGAGCGCCGCTTGAGGCGCGAACAACCGTTGTCGCGAGTACAGTTCGCGCCTCAAGCGGCGATCCTACGGTGCTATCGACGAGGTGTGGTGTTGCTACCCCGCCACGTCTTCAAACAATGCCTGCACAAATTCTTCCGCATGGAAGGGGCGCAGGTCTTCCAGTCGTTCCCCTACGCCGATAAAGCGAATCGGCAGGCCAGTGCGTTTGGCCAAGGCAAACAGGATACCCCCTTTGGCGGTGCCGTCGAGTTTGGTCAGTGCCAACCCGGTCACGCCGGCGGCATCGCGAAACTGTTCCGCCTGCTGGATGGCATTCTGGCCGGTGCCGGCGTCCAGTACCAGCAGCACTTCGTGGGGCGCATCCGGGATCAGTTTCTTCATCACCCGGGTGACCTTGGTGAGCTCCTCCATCAGGTTGCCGCGAGTGTGCAGGCGACCGGCGGTGTCGGCGATCAGCACGTCGGCGCCGCGGGACTGGGCGGCCTGGACCGCGTCATAGACTACCGAGGCGGAATCCGCGCCGGTGTGCTGTGCCACCACCGGGATGTCGTTGCGCTCGCCCCATACCTGCAGCTGCTCCACGGCAGCGGCGCGGAAGGTATCGCCAGCGGCCAGCATCACGCTCTTGCCTTCCGCCTTGAAGCGGCAGGCCAGCTTGCCGATGGTGGTGGTCTTGCCGACCCCGTTCACGCCGACCATCAGGATCACATAGGGTTTCTTGCTGCCGTCGATGGTGAGCGGTTGGTCCACTGGCACCAGCAGCTTGCGTAGTTCGTTCTGCAGGGACTCGTACAAGGCGTCAGCATCCACCAGTTCTTCGCGACTGACCTGGCCGGTCAGTGCCTCGATGATCACGTCGGTGGCTTCCACGCCCACATCGGCGACCAGCAACTGGGTCTCGATTTCCTCGAAAATCTCGTCGTCGATTTCCTTGGCGCCCACCAGCAGGTCAGCCAGGCCCTTGCCCAAGCCCTTGCGGGTCTTGCCCAGGCCCAGCTTCATGCGTGTCCAGAAGCCTTCACCATTGTCACTGTCATCCGCCGGTTCGGCCTGGCTCTCGGCCTGTGGCGATGGTTGCGGGTCAGCGGCAGGGGCTTCAACGTGTGCAGTTGCCGGGGGAGTGACTGTGGGCTCGGGTTCGCCAGAGGCATTGTCTTGCGGGGCGGGTGCCGAGTCGGTGTCGTTCAGTTCATCGGCATCCACACCGGTAAACATGCGCTTCCAGAAACCGGTCTTTTTTTCTTCCGGCTTGGGGGCGTTGTCGTCGTCGCGGGAAACTTCGTCGCTCATGTTCAGTCTTATCCAATCGCGAAGAGGGTAAATCGGGCCTCTTCCTTTGCAATGAGGCTGCAAGGACAGGGCGGTAAACCGGTATGCTATGCCGGCGATAAATAAAATGCGCCCTCCTGCAGGCTGGACGTTCGCTAACGAACGCGCGGCTATCCTAACACTTCGCTCACGGGGGAGCAGCTTCCGGGGGCGACACAATGAGGACAATGCATGAGAAAACTCATGGTGGCACTGGTGGTCATTCTCTGGAGTCTGACCGCCCGGGCCGAGCTGCCCACCCACGGCTTTACCCTGGATAACGGTCTCAAGGTGCTGATCCGCGAGGATCATCGGGCCCCTGTGGTGACCGTGATGGTGTGGTTCAAGGCCGGCAGCTTCGACGAAGCGCCCTATGAAACCGGCCTGGCCCATGTGCTTGAGCACATGATGTTCAAGGGCACCGAGAGGCTGGGGCCGGGGGATTTCTCCAAACTGGTGGCCCGTTATGGGGGCAGTGACAATGCCTTCACCAGTTATGACTACACCGCCTATTTCCAGCAGTATGAGGTGTCGCGCCTGCCGCTGGCCCTGGAGCTGGAAGCGGAGCGACTGGGCAACCTGAAGATCGACGATGACGAGTTCCATCGCGAGTTGCAGGTGGTGCTGGAAGAGCGCCGCACCCGCACCGACGACAACCCCAATGCCCTGGCCTGGGAAAAATTCCAGGCGGTGGCCCGCCCGGGTACCGGCTATGCCCACCCGATCATCGGTTGGCGCTCCCTGCTGGCCCAGCTGCAGCCGGAACAGGCGCGTAGCTGGTACGACCGCTTCTATGTGCCGGGTAATGCCACCCTGGTGGTTGCCGGTGATGTGACCCGCGATCAGGTGGAACCACTGGTACGCCGCTTCTTCAGCGACTTGCCTGCCGGCACCACGCCGCCGCGGCCAACGCAGACGGTCACCCCCCTGCTGGTGAACGCCGCCTGGATCTGGCCATGGCCGTACAGGTGCCCGCCCTTTATATGCTTTATAACGTTCCCTCCCTGGTGACTGCCGAGCAGAAAGGGGATTACTACGCCCTGACCATGCTCGCCGGGGTGCTCGATGGCGGTATGAGTGCCCGCATCGAAACCGAACTGGTACGCGGCAAGAAGCTGGTGGCCGGCGCCGGGGCCGGCTACAGCGGCATCCAGCGCGGCGATGGCACCTTTACCCTTACCGCGACTCCGAACCCGGGTGTCACTCTGGATCAGGTAGAGCAAGCTCTGCGCGAGCAGATCAAGGCCCTGCAGACCACCTTGCCGAGTGAGGACGAAATGGCACGGGTACGGGCTGGCGTGCTGGCCAGCCAGGTGTTCGAAAAGGATTCGGTGATGGGCCAGGCCATGGAGCTGGGCATGCTCAGTACCCTGGGTCTGGATATCGATCTGGCCGAGCAGTTCGAGGAGCAGTTGGGCAAAGTCACCGCCGAGGATGTGCAGCGGGTCGCCCGCCAGTGGCTGGTGCCGGAGCGATTGGCGGTGGCCCATGTGGTCCCTGAGCAGGAGGAAGAACAATGATGCGGTTACCAGGAATGATGGGGGTCGCGGTGGCGGCGCTGATGCTCAGCGCCTGTACCAGCTTCCCGACCACGGAAAAACAGGTGGCGGCCAGCGAGCCCCAGGCGCCGCAGCTGGATATTCAGTCCTGGCAGACCGGGCAGGGTGCCAAGGTCATGTTCGTGCAAAGCGATGCCTTGCCCATGCTGGATATTCGTCTGGTGATGGCGGCTGGCAGTTCCCAGGATGACGGCTTACCCGGTGTGGCCTCCCTGACCAGTGCCCTGATAGGCCAGGGCGCCGACGCCTTGAGTGTGGATGACATCGCCCGGGGCTTTGAAGATCGCGGCGCCAGCTTTTCCTCCAGCAGTTACCGGGACATGGGCATCATCAGCCTGCGTACCCTGTCGGCGGCGGAATATCGCCAGCCGGTGGTGGCGTTGTTTAATCAGGTGATCGGTTCGCCCAGCTTCCCCGAGGACGCGCTGGACCGTCTGCGTACCCGCGCCATGCAGGGGCTGCGCATGGAGCAACAGGTGCCCGGCCCGCAGGTCAGCAAGGCATTTATGGCGACGGTGTTTGCCGATCACCCCTATGGCCAGCCCAGCGGTGGGACGCTGGAGAGTTTGCCGCAGATACAGCGACAGCAGCTGGTGGATTTCTATGACACCTATTACGCCGCCGGCAATACCGTGATTGCCATGGTAGGGGACCTGTCGCGCAGCGAGGCCGAGGAGATTGCCGCACAGATCAGTGAAGCACTGCCGGCGGGAGCGGCGGCACCAGCGCTGCCCCGGGCAGAGGTGCTCAGTGAACGCAAGCGCGAGCACATCAACTTCCCCTCCGCCCAGACCCATATTTTGCTGGGCAACCAGGCCATCTGGCGGGGTAACCCGGACCATGTGGCGCTGCACGTGGGTAACCAGATTCTCGGCGGTGGTGGCTTCGCCTCCATTCTCACCGACGAGGTGCGCCAGAAACGCGGCTATGTGTACGGCATTGGTAGCGGCTTTTCCGCCATGGCGGCGGGTGGGCCATTCCAGGTGCAGTTCAAGACCGCCAATGAGAATGCTGATGAGGCACTGACCCTGACGCTGGATCTGATCGGCAAGTTTGTCGAAGAAGGCCCCAGCCAGGCGCAACTGGAGCAGGCGCGTGCCAATATTCTTGGCAGCTTTGCCCTGAGCACCGCCGACAACAGCGACATCATCGGCCAGCTGGGTGCCATTGGCTTCTACGATCTGCCGCTGGATTACCTGCAGTGGTTCAACCGCCAGGTGCGACAGGTCACCGCGGCGGATATCCGCGAGGCCTTCCGCAGAACCCTGGATGTGGAGGACCTGGCCATCGTCAGCATTGGCCCCGAGGCACCACAAGTCCTTCAGGATCAGGGCAATGAGCCTCCCGAGGTGAAGGGAGAGCGCAGTGGCGAGTAGAGGCCCGAATCGCAAAGGCGGCGTCACCAGCAAGGGTCAGGTGCGTATTATCGGCGGTGAGCGGCGCGGCCATCGCCTGCAGTTCGTGGACCAGGGGGGCGATCTGCGCCCCTCCTCCGATCGCATGCGCGAAACCCTGTTTAACTGGCTGCAGTTCGAGCTGCCGGGCCTGCGGGTACTGGATCTGTTTGCCGGTTCCGGGGTGCTGGGCGCGGAGGCGCTGAGTCGCGGCGCCCAGCGTGCAGTCCTGGTGGAAAAAAAGCGCGAACGGGCCGCCGACCTGAAGCGCCAGTTGTTGCCTCTGTTTGATGCTCGAATCGAGATCCACACTGCGGATGCGCTGCAGTGGTTGGCCAACAGTGCCCTGCAGTTTGATCTGGTGTTTGTGGACCCGCCCTACGACCTGGGGCTGGCGGAGCCAGCCTGTGCGGCGCTGGAAGAAAGAGCGATGCTGGCGGCAGACGCCTGGATCTATGTGGAAAGCCGTCGGCACGCGGAAGACCCTGTTGTGCCATCGAACTGGCAGCTACACCGAGAGAAGACCGGTGGCGATATTTGCGCGCGTTTATTCCGCCGGGAAGAAATTTGACTCCCATTCGTCGGATTTGTGTCGATTTCATGGACAATCGGCACAATTCCCCGTGTAAACGGTATGGCCCCTTGAGTGAACGTGATTGATGTCGCAGTCATGCCGGTGAATCATGTGTATTAAGCCATTAGGAATGGCCGGGGGTCGTGGATAAGGGAGCCTCTGAATAACTCCTTGCATGCTCCGCGTGGCCTGAAGCGTACTGAGTACGCAAGGAGTTATTCAGAGGTTCCCAGGCGCCGTCAACGGCGCATGGATGGGGCGGGGAAGCATAATGGAAAAGATACCGGAACGGATTCACACTGTATCGATTGGTTTAGATAAGGATCGCTTTCTGCGTCAGCTGCTGGGCTATCTGGCCGAGTCTCTGCAGGAGGTTACCGGCATGGATCAGGCGGAAGGGTTTATCTCCCTGGTGGGCCAGAAAATTGGTGATGAGCTTAATGGTCACTACCTGCAATCCCTGAATCTGACAACGCTGGATCGTTATCAAATTCCGGCAGTACTGGTCGATCTCAAACGTCGTATCGACGGCGACTTTTACCTGATCCATGCGGATGAGCGGCAACTGGTGCTGGGCAATCGGCGATGCCCGTTCGGCGACAAGGTGATTGGGCGTCCGGCGCTTTGCATGATGACATCCAACGTGTTCGGCGTGATCGCGGCGGAAAATGCCGGTTATGGCCGTGTGGATATCCAGAAGTCCATTGCCAATGGCGATGGCCACTGTCATGTGGTCATTTCTCTGGAAGCCAGCGAAACGGGGGCGGGGCGGGAATATTTTCGCTCCGGTGAATAATGCCATGGTCAGCGGACTGTCGGGCCCTGATCAATGCCATGTCCATGCCGGTGTTTGTGGTCCACGCCGATGGCCACATAGAGTGGTTGAACCGCCGGGCCAGCCAGTTGCTGGGCGATCGCGTCCCGAAAACGATCAAGTGTCTGCTGGCGTCGCCCTCACGCAGTGAGGAATTTTTGCGGGCCATGCGTCGCAATCAGGCATTTTCCCACCTCGCACTGCATCTCGGTGCACCCATGCAAGATAGTTACATTGCCAGTACCCGGATTGCCCGGCAGGGCGAGGTTCTGGATTTCTGGTTGCTGGAGCTGTTGCCAAGACAGTGGGTAGTGGGCGGCATGCATCAACTTTCCCAGATGGTCCAGCGAACCACGGCGTTGAAAAGGGAGCGAGCGGCCGCGGAGAAAACCGCACTGGTGGCGCAGACCCAGGCTTCCCGGGATGCGCTGACCGGTATTGCCAATCGCCGCGCGTTTGATGACTGGCTGGCGACGGCGCTGGCCGATCAGCAGCAAGAATTGTCTGTAATGATTGTGGATCTGGATTACTTCAAGGCCATCAATGACACCCACGGCCATGATCTGGGCGACCAGGTGTTGCAGCGTGTGGCTCGGCTGCTTAGCGGGACCCTTACCCGCCGTGGTGATCAGGTGGCCCGAATCGGCGGTGAAGAGTTCGGGATATTGCTGCCGGGGGCAGATATCCATGCCTCACTGAAAGTGGCCTGGCGGTTGGTGATGACCCTTCGCAATCACAATGCGGGCTGTCCGTCCGGCGAGAGTTGGCAGCCGGTGACCCTGTCCGTGGGTGTGGCGACCCGCCTACCTGGCAGTAACATCACCGGCCGTGAGCTGATGCGCCAAGCGGATCGAGGTCTCTACCTGGCCAAGCAGCGCGGCCGGGATCAGGCGGTGCATGCGGCTTTGTCCGGTCAGTCAGATCCACCCAGAGCGGACGCCGGGTAGCGGTGGCGCCCAGGCACAATCACTCTGCGGCCCCTCACAATCAATCTGCTCCCAGCGCCGGCGGCGGACAGGAAATGGCACAACCTGAACTAGTGTCCCATTTCTCACTGGCGAATACTGTGCTCTTACGCAGGAGGGTTTGCCATGACTAGCAAAGCGGTTGCCACATCGCCGAAAGCGCCAAAAAAACTGAATAACAGCGATATCCAGCCCCGCAAGATGGATTTCTCGTTTGATCCGGCCATGCCGCGTTACTGGTTTGACGACGACCAGTTCAAGACCATTCTGCTGACGGCCCTGTCCTGCACCTTCCCGGAAGGTGAGCGCTTCTTCGTGCGCTCCGTGCGCCATTACCAGAAACAGATCCAGGACCCGCTGCTACGCGAGCAGGTAAAAGGCTTTATCGGCCAGGAAGCCCATCATGGCAACGAGCACGATGCCTTCAATCACTTCATGGAGTCCAAAGGCGTGCCCACCGGCAAGGTGGATGAGTTCGTCAATCGCGGCATGCGCTTCATGGCCAAGCATCTGTCACCGCAACGGCAGCTGGCAAAGACCTGCGCCCTGGAGCACTTCACCGCCATGCTGGCGGAATTGATGCTGGAAAATCCTGATTTTTTCAAAGGCATGGATGAGCGCATGTTGCCACTGTGGTTATGGCATGCGGTGGAAGAAAGCGAGCATAAGGCCGTGGCTTTTGATGTGTACCAGGATCAGGTGGACAGCTACTGGGTGCGCACCTCGGAAATGGCCTTTACCACGGTGGAATTTATCAGCTTCACCATTTTCCACTACTACCAGCTGCGCAAAGGCATGGACGATGCCACCGACTGGCGATCCGTCCGTGGTGGCGTCAACTGGCTACTCGGCAAGCCGGGCTGGCTGCGTAAACTGGGCAAATCCTACCTGGCGTATTATAAGCGGGATTTTCACCCGGCCAAGCGCGACAGTACCTTCCTGCGCAAGCAAGGGTTGAAGAAACTGTCGCGGCTACTGGATCGCCCGGATCTGACTGCCTGATCGTCCCTGCGCAGGCCCTTCATGTTTTCCTGTCGTGCTGGCGTGTTACGGTGGGAAAATACCATGGAGCCTCTGAATAACTCCTTGCATGCTCAGTCTTTCAGGCTGGCTCCCTATGGAGGTGTCTATGCGCTGGTTTCATACATTGAAAGAAAAACTGTTCCCGTCCCGCCCTCAGCATGATGCTGAGCCGGCCCACGAGCCGCTGGACTATCACCCGGCCCATGAAGGGGAAACCCCGGATGATCTGCATCGTGGCCGGCACCGAATCAAGGAAACCTTTACCAGCCACTGGGATCTGGACTATATGCCCCGCGAAGAGCTGGAAGAGGCGTTGTCGAAAAACCGCAAAGATAAAAAGTAGCGCCCGCCTAGCAGCCTGCAAAGGTCTCAGGCATCGCTGCCGCGGCGGGACCGGGGGATCTGCTGTTCCTGAAAACGCTTGGAAACCCGCACCACAATATCGCTCTGGAAGGCCTTCTCGTAATGCACGTCCAGCACATAGGCCTTGGAGCGCAGACGAATGGCCAGCATGTCGCCGATTTCCACTTCCTCAATGGCGAAAGACACCGGCTTTTTCAGATAGGCGTAGCGGCTGGTGACAATCACTTCCTCAATAATCGCTTTGGCGTCTTCCAGGTCCGCATCCAGGCCCACGTGAAAGTCGGTGACGATCATCATGTCCAGTTCGCCGGAATTGCCGGAGGCCACCACATCGGTAATAAAGCGTGAGTTGGGGATAGTCACCAGATTGTCGTCCAGGGTTTGCAGGCGCACGGTGCGCAGGCCGATGGAGACGATCTCTCCGTAGACATCCGCGAAGCTGACCCGGTCGCCCACCCGGAAGGGGCGGTCGAACAGCAGCAGCAGGCCGGCTACCAGAGAGGCGGCGATGTCCTTGAGGGCAAAACCCAGGGCCACGGCGATGGAACCACCGGCGGCCAGCATGAATTCCTTGGGCGGCTGCAGCACCCCGATGATCAGCGCGGCGGAGCCTACGGTGTAGAGCACAAAGCCGATCAGGGTGGTGATCTGCAGAATCAGGAAGCGCCGGGTGGGCAGCTTTTCGGTGATCTTCAGGCTGGCCTTGCTGATGCCCCAGTTCAGTGCCCACAGCACAAAGCCGCCGATAAACAGCAGCAACAGGGCGTAGATGTTGAACAGCTCAACCACCACCGCCAGATCATTGACGATATTGCCTTCATTCATTGAGCAGATTCTTCCTTGTCAGGTAACTGATCACCTGCTGATACCACAGGGGTTTCAGCCGGTAGCGGCCATCCTCGGATTTATTCAGGAAACCGGCATCGAAGCCACCCTTGAGGGCGTAGCGCACCACATTGCCCGGCAGATTGGTGACATGGCTGATTTCCTGGCTGGTCAGGTTTTCATGGGTGGCAATGGCGGCATACACGAACAGGGCGTTCTCGCCCATGCTGTCGAGAATGCTGGCAGAGGGCGGCGTGGGCAGCCCTACCAGCACCTGTCGACCCTTGGGCTTCACCGAAGTCAGCCATAGTCGCAGGGCCACCATGGGGTTGCCGCGGCAGGCATCCCACAGCAGGCTGAAATAGCGTTGCTCCGCGTTGCGCACATTGCCCGCTTCCGGTCCACGGGAAGACAGCAGCACCTCGTCATAACGAACCCGATGACCACTGAGGTGGTTGCGCGCCAGGATCAGTGAGCGGATATCGGTCTGTCCCCAGCGTTTCACTTTCACCACGTTGCGGAACTGGTAATCACGGCCGAATACATTGCATAAATAGGCCCAGCTCTGGTTGTTGATCATCAGCAACCAGAACACATTATCCAGCCGTGCATTGACCAGGCTGAGCACGGTGCGCCAGCCTTCCAGGCCGCCGATTTCCTTGAGGAAAAAGTTCTGTGCCTCGTCGAGCACCACCAGGGTGGGCTGGCGCTCCTCGTCACTTTTCACCAGGGCCGCAGGGCCTTCGCCGGCCAGGTCCACGTCCAGGGCGTCGCCGACCAGGGAGAGAATGGCATCCGGGTCGATGGTCTTGGCCGGCACTGTCAGCTTGACCAGATTGAGGCCCTTGCAGCTTTCCGCCAGCGCCCGTTCCAGCCGCTCAATGCTGACCGTTTTGCCGCAGCCCTTTTCGCCCACTACCACCTGGGCATTCTCGTCGGTCTTGTCCTCGTGCCAGCGCTGGATATTCTTTTCCATGGCCGTCACCAGGCCCGTATCCACAAAGGGCGTCTTGCTGCCCTCTGGCAGGGCGGTGGCAAACCAGCGTTCGTAATGTTCATCCACCGGCTGCTCATTGTCGGGATCTTCTTCGTCGTTGTTGATGCGGGTGCGCAGCCGAAACAGGCGGGCCTTGAAGCGCATGTACCAGTCGAAATCTGCCAGCACCCGATCCACAAAACCCACCAGGAAGCTGGCCAGGGCCACCGGCAGCAGCAGCGGTGCAAACAGCCAGAACAGGACCGGGGTGAGCAATTTTTCCGCCAGCGGATCCAGCCGCGAAGGGAGGATGGCCTGCAGACAACGCTGATAATCCTGGGGGCGAAGCGCCAGCAGTCGGCCCAGTCCCCAGTAAATAGCTACCAGCAAAATGCCCAGACAAAGGTAATAGAGCAGTGACGGGCCCAGGCTTTCCCACACGATCAACAACGGCAACCAGGGCAGTATCAGCCAGCGTGAGATAAACCGAGCGTGGTCATGGACCTGTCGGGACTGATCGCTGCTCAGATAGGCGTTGGCACTCTGTGCCACCCGGATCACCAGCCATTCGCCGACCAGGCAGAACAATCCGTAAATCACATAAAGCCGGGCCAGCGGTAGCAGCCAGACAAGAATGCGGGTGGACGGGGTGTCCAGATACGGGGCCAGCAGATCCAGCATCAGCCATAACAGCACCCAGGGCAGCATGGGCGCCAGGCCGCTGATCAGGCGGCTGGCGTTGCGCAGCCAGCGGTGCTCACCGCTGGCCCGGACCACGGATTCGTGCAGGGTCAGGGTCCATTGGCGAGTGCGCCGGGCCAGTCGGATCAGCAGCATGAAGCCGGCGATGCCGAGGATCAGCGCCACACTGTTCTGCACCAGCGGCAGAAAGCGTTTGTTCTTGGCCGATTCCTGCAGATCCAGATCGATCACATGGGCGGTATCCAGCAGCCGCTGGCCGATGCGCTCTGCTTCGTGGTGGAGCAATGCCGGCGCCTGGGCGGGGCCGCCCATGGCGTCAATCTGGCTCCACAGGGAGCGTCGCTGCCACAGGTCAGCACGCAGCTGGCGCAGCTGGCTCTGCATCTCCAGGCGAGTGCGCAGCAGGTCGCGCCATTGTGCTGTGGGCTGGGGTGGCGGCGTCAGGGACGGGCTCTGATACCAGAGCTGATCCAGTTGTTGCAGGGCCTGTTGTGGTGATAACCCGAGCAGGGGAAGAATGGCCCAGGCCTGCCGGACATGGTCGCTGAGTGTGGTGGCCGCCAGGCTCACCGCCTCCTGGGTGTCTTGCGGGTCGGTCAGTGTCTGCAGATGTTGGTAGAGCGCAGCCAGGGACGAGAAGGCCTGGCGCTGGGTGTCGGGGAGCTGGGTAAATTGCTGGCGCAGAGTATGCAGTTTCTGGTCCTGCCGGCTCAGTTGTCCCAGCAGGGTATCAATGTCGTTTTGCAGGGCGTCGCACTTGTTGTCCGGCACGCTGCGCTGACCCGGCCGGCGCTGGGACAGGGGGGCGGTCTCCTCAAGGGGGTGGCCAAGCAAGGCCGCCAGCTGAACAGGGTCCGGCACCTGACCATTGAGATAGTCCTGTAGCTGCTGCAGCTGCGCTGCCTGCTGCTGTTTCTCCTGTTGGAGCTGTTCCAGGGTCTGACCGGCCGCCTCGCAGGCGGCCACCCCGTTGGCCTGCACCGTGGCGGTCAGGGCCAGAACGATAAGAGCAACACACAGCCGTAAACATGGCGATACCATTCGCAATTCCTTCTCCTCAGCAGAGTCCATTGTAGGAACCGGTAGCCATGCCGTCATCCATTGATATTGCCCATGGGTTTTGTAGCAGCCCGGAAGATACCAAGGTAGCGGAGTGCTATAGTCAAGAAAGGTTTAAACAGGTTCCAAGGAGACAGCCATGAGCGAACTGATTGTGCGGGCCCTGATGGCCAAGCACCCGGCGGCGGTGAAGACCGGCACGGAGCTGACGGCGGTGGTGGACATCCTGTTGCAGCACAAATTCACCGGCCTGCCGGTGGTGGATGATCACAACAAGGTGGTGGGCTTTGTGTCCGAGCAGGATTGCCTGCGCAAGCTGCTGATATCCAGCTATCACTGCGAGGGCAGTCTGGTGGTGGAAGAATTCATGCATAGCCAGCCTCTCACTGTGCACGAGGACGATTCTGCGGTGAATGTGGCCGAGCTGATGGTCACCCAGAAACCCAAGATCTATCCGGTGGTAGACGACAAGGGCATTCTGGTGGGCTTGCTGACCCGGGAGCAGGTGCTGCGCGCCCTCAAGGACAGCCGGCGGGGTTGCGACTGAGGAAAGCGGGTCATACGAAAAACCGCGAGCGCGCAACGGCGTGACCCCTGCGTACAATCCCGCATCCATGACGGGCGTTACATTCCATGACAGCTCAAAACAACAACTCGGGAGAGCTGTCATGCGTAACCTTCAAACCTTTCTGGCCGATTACGGCGAGAGCCATCAGAACCCGGTTAACCAGTGGGTCCATATCCTCTGTGTGCCGGCCATCTTTGTTTCCACCATCGGCCTGTTCTGGCTGCTGCCCCTGGGGCGCTGGCTGGGCCTGGAGGGCACTGCTGCCTATTGGGTCAATGGTGGCACCCTGCTGGCGGTAATCTGCATGCCGTTTTATCTGCGCATGTCACTGGGCATGACAGTGCTGATGACCGGTTGGTTGGCGGCGTCCCTGGCGGTCATCGTGGCGGTGGATCGCAGCGGTTTGTCTCTGGCCTGGAGTGCTGCAGGTGTATGGCTGCTGGCCTGGGCGGTGCAGGTATGGGGCCACAAGGTGGAAGGCAAGAAACCGTCCTTTGTCGATGATCTGGTGTTCCTGCTGGTAGGCCCCATGTTTGTCAGCATCGAGCTGGCACATAAATTGGGGTTTGGCCGCCGCGTATCGGCCTGATCGTCCATTGCCCGCCCGTTCACGGGCGGGCATGATCGGCGGTTATGGATGACAACACCCCACCCTTACCGGATGTGCCGCTAACCCCCCTGTTTCTCTGGCAGGGGGGCTGGCTGATGGTGATGCCTGCCATCGACAACCAGCCCCACCAGCATGTGGCCGCATCCCTGTTGGTGGGGCTGGAGCAGCCGATTCGGGTCACCGTGGAGGGGCGTCTGTGCCAGCAGCGGGTGGTGCTGGTGCCGCCGGATGTGCCCCAGAGTCTGAACAGCCAGGGGCCGGTGGCGGTGGTTCACCTGGATCCGGATGAACCGGCCTGGCGGGCCCTGTGCCGTCTGGACGGGCTGGATGAACAGCAGCAGCGTTGGTGCGGTGAACAGATTGCGGCCCTGGTGCAGACTGGCAGCGAGAGCCAGGCACGGCAATTTCTGCACGGCCTGCGCGGCGTGGCTGACCCCTTGCCGCTGGACCCGCGTATCGCCGATGCCTGCAGCCTGATGCGTGCCGGGGAGGCGGTGCCTTCCATGGATACCCTGGCGGCGCACGCCAACCTGTCTGCCTCCCGATTCCGGCATCTGTTCCGCGAACAACTCGGCGTATCCCTCAAGCGTTATCAGCTGCATCTCAAGTGTCAGCGAGCGCTGGCATTATGGCGTAGCGGCATGAATTTCACCGACCTGGCGGTGGCTGCCGGCTTTTACGACCAACCCCATCTCAATCGCACCCTGCGCGCCATGTTCGACGCCCTGCCATCGCGGTATGCTCGGGGTCTGCCGGTGCAGGTCGTGCACCTGAAAGAATAATTATGGAGGCCCCATGGATTACCAGCATATTCGCACTGATCTGGATGAAAAAATTCTTACCATTACCCTGAATCGCCCGGACCGGCTCAACGCCTTTACCCTGCGTATGAAGGATGAGCTGGTGCATGCCTTTGGCGAAGCGGATCAGAATGACGCGGTGCGGGCGGTGATCGTTACCGGTGCCGGCAAGGTGTTCTGTGCCGGCATGGAAATGCAGCCGGAAGAGGGCGGCAATGTGTTCGGCTACGACGAGGCCGAGGGTATGGATCCGCCCCTGGAGCAGATTCGTGACTCCGGTGGCGAGGTGTCTCTGGCTATCTACAACTGCCGCAAACCGGTGATTGGCGCAATTAATGGCGCCGCCGTAGGCGTGGGTATCACCATGACCCTGCCCATGGATATTCGCCTGGTGGCGGCCAACAGCAAGATCGGTTTTGTCTTCACCCAGCGGGGGCTGACCCCGGAAGCCTGTTCCTCCTGGTTCTTGCCGCGGGTGGTGGGTATTCAGAAAGCCATGGAATGGGTCATCAGCGGTGATATCTTCATGGCCGAAGAAGGCGTGGAGGCCGGGCTGTTCCACAGTGCCCATGACAAGGGTGAAGTGGTGGATGTGGCTCGCTGCATTGCCCGCAAGATGATCGCCAAGAGTTCCCCGGTAGCGGCGGCGCTGGCCAAACAGATGCTCTGGCGTAACCCCAACTTTGCCCACCCCATGCAGGCCCATGCGGTGGAATCAAAAATGATCTACTGGTCCAACGAATTCTGGGACGGCCGCGACGGCTTCACCTCCTTCCTGGAAAAACGCGAACCGCGCTTCGAAACGCCACTGGCGGATATTCCGACACAGTTCGATTTCTGGCATGAGCCAGAGCTTGGTTAACAGGACGCCCGGAATATTTTCTGCGAAGCCCGTGTTTTGTAGGGGCGCAGCTTGAGGAGGGAAAGCAGTTTCGAGGAGCGAGTAACGAGTTGCGAAAAACACCACCGGTTTTGCTTTTCGCAACTCGAACCTCGTTACTCGCTTCGCTCGTTTCGCGCCTCAAGCTGCGCTCCTACAAAAGACGGGGCGAAATTGGCGTTATCGTTTTTCTTCGCGGTAGTTTGCCGGCGTCATGCCGGTCCAGCGTTTGAAGGCCTTGGAAAACGCACTCTCATCGGAAAAGCCCAGCTTGTCAGCAATGTCGGCGAGACGGGTGCCCGCCTGTAATTCCTTTTCTGCCATGCCTTGCAGCAACGCATCGCGCAGTAGTTTGAAACTGCTACCTTCTTCTCCCAGTTTGCGCACCAGATGGCGTCCGCTCATGGCCAACTGGTCGGCCACTTTTTCCTTGCCCCAGTGCGGGTGCTGGCGGAGCAGGTCGCGGACGGTGGCGCTGAGAGACTGGCTGCCCAGGTTGTCCAGCAGTTGATCGGCCAGGGTGCGCAGGTGATGGCACAGGGACGGGTTGGCATGGATCAACGGCAGGCTCAAATCGCTGGCGGGCAACACCAGGGTGTTATGGTCAGTGGCAAAGCGTACCGGTAATCCGAGCAGGGATTCGTAGCGCCGATTATCGTCCAGCGCCGGATGGGAAAAGGTCATGCGGATTGCCTGTAGATGATCGCCGGTGGTCCAGCGTGACAGCTGCAGCAGGGCTGTCATCGCGGCTTCCACCCGCTCCCGCTGGCGCACGGTGTACTGGGGCTGGTAGCGAATCTCGCATTCGTCGTTGTGTACCTGGTACGAAAAGGCCCCCCCTTCGCCGACAATGGGGTAGTAATCCATCAGCGAATCCAGGGCATCTTCCACCGTATCGCAGCTCATCAGCACCATGCCCACGGTGTCCAGATGCCCGACCTGCAGGGCCAGCCCGAACTGGATGCCCACCAGCGGGTCGCGGGCCTGTTCGCAGAAGCTTTCCCAGATTTGGCCCTGCAGCGCCAGGCTGACACGGTCCTGTTCCCCGACCGCCTGTTGCAGCGTGGCGGGCAGGGCGAATCCCAGCTGTTCTGCTGCGTGGCTGATGGCCTGGGTGAAGCGCACTGTAACGGTGGGGGTGTGCGTCATGCTGTTATGAGGTCCCGAATTAACCGTGGCAAGGTCCCGAATTGGCCGTGAGCCTGCACCCGGTGGACCGTAGAGTAGACATCATACCAAATGCTGAGTCCAACTCGGCCAACCCGGATCCGGGTTCATAATAATAGTTATCGGGACAGCCATGTACGCAGTGATAGGCGCCGGCCCCATGGGCCTGGCCACCGCCAGAAATCTTAACAAGTACGATATTCCTTTCATCGGGTTCGATCTGAACAGCGATGTGGGTGGCCTGTGGGACATCGATAATCCCCACAGCACCATGTATCAGTCCGCGCATCTGATTTCCTCCAAGGGAATGACCGAATTCAGTGAATTCCCCATGCCGGATGAGGTGGCCACCTATCCCCATCACAGTGAAATGAAGCGCTATTTCCAGAGTTATGCGCGCCATTTTGATCTGTATCGGCACTACGAATTTTCCACCCGGGTGGTGCGTGTGGAGCGCAACGGTGACGGCTGGCAGATCACCACCGAACGGGATGGGGAAACGCAAAGCCGTTATTTCGACGGTGTCCTGATCGCCAATGGCACCCTGCACACACCCAACCAGCCCAGCCTGCCTGGCAAGTTCGAGGGTGAGCTGATGCATTCCTGCGATTATCGCGATGCGGCGGTGTTTGATGGCAAGCGGGTGCTGATCGTGGGCTGTGGCAACTCTGCCTGTGATATTGCGGTGGACGCGGTGCACCGGGCGGCCAGTGTGGATCTGTCCGTACGTCGCGGGTATTACTTCCTGCCCAAGTTTATCGGCGGCAAACCCACCGACAGCATCGGTGGCAAGCTCAAGTTGCCCCGCGGACTCAAGCAGCGACTGGATGCCCGGCTGATTCGTCTTATTGTCGGCAAGCCCAGTGACTACGGCCTGCCGGAGCCGTCATACCGGATGTATGAATCCCACCCGGTGATCAATTCACTGGTACTGCACCATCTCGGTCATGGTGACATCACACCCCACGGCGACATTGTCGGGGTGGTGGGTGACACGGTGACCTTTGCCGACGGCCAGTCCCGGGTTTATGACCTGGTCCTGATGGCCACGGGCTACAAACTGGATTACCCCTTTATCGATGCCTCGGAGCTGAACTGGCACAACGCCGATGCGCCGCAGTTATACCTGAATGTGTTCCACCCGCAGAACCGTAACCTGTTCATGATGGGCATGGTGGAAGCCGCCGGCCTGGGCTGGGAAGGGCGCAATGAGCAGGCGGAGATGGTGGCTCTCTACATCAAGGCCCGGCAGAACCAGCACCCTGTGGCAGACAAACTGGAACAGAAGGCCAAAGCGGAAGCCGGGCAGACCCTGGACGGTGGCTTCGACTACCTGAAGCTGGAACGTATGGCCTACTACGTGCACAAGGACAGTTACCGCAAGGCGGTCAACGCCCACATCGCCGACCTGAAACAGGGGGTGTGAGGTGGAGGTTCAGTTCAGTAGCGAGAATCTGCTGATTCTCAACGTCATCCTGGCATTCATGATGTTCGGGGTGTCCCTGTCGCTCACCGGTGAGGATTTCCGGCGCGTGCTAAAGCGCCCGGATGCCCCCATTGTCGGTCTGCTTGCCCAGTTCGTACTGCTGCCCGCCGCCACCTGCCTGACCACCTGGTACTTCGAGGTGGAGCCGGAAATGGCGTTGGGCATGATTCTGGTGGCGTCCTGCCCGGGCGGTTCGTTTTCCAACATCATGACCTGGCTGGCGCGGGCCAATGTGGCCGTATCAGTAAGCATGACGGCCATCTCCAGCCTGGTGGCCATGGTGATGACACCGTTCAACTTTGCCCTCTATGGCTGGCTCAACCCCAATACCCGTTCCATGCTCACCGAAATCCAGTTGGACAGCATGAACATCCTGATCCTGGTGGTGCTGGTGTTGGGGCTGCCACTGCTGGTGGGCATGATGACCGGCAAGCTGTTTCCGGGTTTTGCTGCCAAAGCCGAGAAGCCCATGCGGGTGATCACGCTGCTGGTATTGCTGTTGTTTGTTGGGGTGGCGTTCAGCAACAACATGGATGTGTTCCTGGCCACGGCGGATCGCATCGTCATTCTGGTGGTGCTGCAGAATATGCTGGCGCTGGGCATGGGGGCCTTTGCCGGTATGCTCACGGGCCTGCCCCGGCAGGATCGACGTGCCATCACCATGGAGGTGGGGATTCAGAATTCCGGCCTGGGCCTGGCCATTCTGTTTACGTTTTTCCCGCAAGCCAGCGGCATGATCTTGATCGCTGCGTTCTGGGGCGTCTGGCATCTGATTTCCGGATTGTTGCTGGCCTGGTGGTGGTCACGAGGCCATGGCTGTGAGGAGGGCGCATGCGACGACGTATCCTGATTACTGGCGCTGCCGGCTATATCGGTAGCCAGGTGGCTCGCCGACTCAGCCAGGACCACCATGTGGTAGGGGTGGATATTCGCGCGGATGACAGTGCCGATTTTCCGTTTTACGAGATGGATATTCGTGACCCGGATCTGGGGCGCCTGCTGGGTGAGCACCAGATTCAGCAGGTGGTCCACCTGGCCGCCGTGCTGGAGGATTCCGGCGACCGGGCCCGGGATTTCGATATCGATGTGAACGGTACCCGCAATGTGCTGGATGCCTGTGTGGCGGCCGGCGTGGAACAACTGGTGGTGGCCAGCTCCGGCGCCGCCTACGGCTATCACCCGGATAATCCCGCCTGGCTGGATGAAGATGATGCCCTGCGCGGAAACCCGGAATTTCCCTACTCGGATCACAAGCGCCAGGTGGAAACCCTGCTGGCGGAGTATCGCCAGACACACCCGGCACTGAAGCAACTGGTGCTGCGCCCGGGCACCGTGCTGGGCGCCAATACCCGTAACCTGATTACCCGTCTGTTCGAGAAACCCCGCCTGGTGGCGGTGGCCGGTTCGCCATCGCCCTTTGTCTTTATCTGGGATCAGGATGTGGTGGCGATCATTCAGAAGGGCGTTCTGGAAGGCAAAACCGGTCGCTACAACCTGGCCGGTGACGGCGCCCTCAGCATTCATGAGTTGGGCCGTTTGCTGGATAAACCGGTGGTCTCCGTGCCTGCCGGCCTGATTCGCGCGGCCCTTTGGATCGGCAACCGCCTGAGCCTTACCCGTTACACACCCGCGCAGGTGAATTTCCTGCGCTACCGGCCGGTGCTGGCCAATCGACGACTCAAGGAAGACTTCGGCTATATCCCCCGCAAGACCTCGGAGCAGGTATTTCGCTTCTATATGGCCGGGCAACAACAGAGGAAGGATGAATGAAAACCGTACTGATTACCGGGGCCGCGTCCGGCCTCGGTTGGGCCTTGTCCCAGCAAGCCTTCTCGCTGGGCCATCGGGTCATCATGACCGATATGAACGCCTTGCTGCTGGCAGCACGGGCCGATGCCCTGGCCAGTCAGGATCCATCCCGGGTTTCTTTTCACCGGCTGGATGTGACCGACAGTGAGGCCATCACCGCACTGGTGGCCTTGCTCAAGGAAAAGGAAGGCGGCCTGGATGTGCTGATCAACAATGCTGGTATTACCCACCGTTCCCTGGCGGACAAGACTGACATTGCCGTATTCCGCAAGGTCATGGCGGTGGACTGGCAGGCGCCGGTGGAAATGGCCGTGGCCTGTTTGCCGCTGCTCAAGCTTAGCGGGGGCGGTATCATCAATATCGGTTCCATGGCGGGCTGGATGCCGGTGCTGGGGCGAGCCGGCTACTGCAGTGCGAAAAGTGCCCTGAGCCAGTTTTTCGAGGTGCTGCGCGGCGAGGTGGCGCAGTATGGAGTGCATATCCTGATGGTGTATCCCAGCTTCCTCGACACGCCTATTGAAACCAATGCTTTGGGCCATGATGGTCAGCCTGCCGCACACCCCCGTTCCATGGTGGGTGCCATGCAGACGCCGGAGTGGATGGCAGAGCGAGTGTTCGAGGCCTATTACCGCAAGAAAAAGCGCCTGTTCCCGGATCGTTTTACCTGGTTCGCCAGCCTGTTGTGGCGACTGGCGCCGGACTTCTACCAGCGCATGATGGTGCGCAAGTTCGCTTCCGAATTGGAACCGCATTAATGGCAGAGATGATCACGCTGCCCTGGCTGCTGCTGGGGCTGTTTATCTTTCTGGCCTTCACCACCGAAGCCGCCACCGGGTTTGGCAGCATCGTCATTGCCCTGTCGCTGGGGGCGCTGGTGTTGCCGATTGCGGAGATTCTGCCGGTGCTTGTGCCGCTCAATATTGTCATGAGCAGCACCCTGAGTTGGCGTCACCGCCGCGCCATTCACTGGCCCACCCTGTGGAAACTGATCCTGCCATTGATGGTGGTGGGGACTTTGGCCGGTTACGGGTTGCGTCCCTGGCTGGGAGACCAGTTGCTCAAGAATGCCTTCGGTGTGCTGGTGCTGTGGTTCAGCGGACGGGAGTTGTGGCGAATGTGGCGTGGCGCGACTGCCTCAGCCCATGGCGGCCTGTGGGCCCGCGTGTGGATGTTTCTGGCGGGTATCACCCATGGTCTGTTTGCCTCCGGTGGCCCGCTGCTGGTCTATGCCCTCAGCGGCCTGTCCCTGGACAAGCAACGCTTCCGCGCCACCCTGATTCTGGTGTGGCTGGCTCTCAACAGCCTGCTCACCCTGGTGTTCCTGCTGGATGGCAGCCTGCTGCCAGCAGCGCCCCGTATTGCCATGCTGGTACCGGTGGTCATCGTTGCCATGGTGGTGGGGGAAGTGTTGCATCACCGGGTCAACGAGCAGCGATTCCGGCAGGCGGTGTTTGTGGTGCTGGCCGTGACCGGGGGGATTCTGGCCTGGCCGGGGTGAGATGAGCTACGAGCTACGCTCGTTGGATAGGGAGGGTCTGGCAAGTTCCCCGGATGTCGGTATTTCTACGAAGCCCCTGTAGGAGTACCTCTTGAGGTGCGAACCGCGCTTGCGCGGAAATCGACCGTAGGGCGATCAGGCCATTCAGAACTCGACAGGTCTATCCAAACACAACCAGCCCATACCCAGCCCGATGTGGATTGGATCGCCCGGCAGCGACCAGGTGCCTCATGGCCTCACTCTGTAGCCCAAAAGGCAATTTTCCTTTCCTCTGTCATCATGCTATTGGTTTCCTGTCGTCCGGTTTATGTTCAGGAGTTGCCATGTCCCATGTGGAGATTCGTCCGGTTACCGGTTTTGCCGTAGAGCCCTGGCTGGATGAGCTGGCTGAACTGCGCATTCAGGTATTTCGGGATTTTCCCTATTTGTACGAGGGGGATCGGGACTACGAGCGTCGTTATCTGGATCGCTATGCCCAGTCTGATCGCAGCGTCTTTGTGTTGGCGCTGGAGTTCAACCGGCTGGTGGGGGCGGCCACGGCATTGCCGCTAATGGATGCGGACGAGGAATTTCAGGCACCGTTCCGGCAACTGGGCGCGGAGCTGGGTTCGGTATTCTATTTTGGCGAGTCGGTATTGCTACAACCTTATCGGGGTGAGGGGGTTGGCCACCGCTTCTTTGATCTACGCGAGCAGTACGCGGCGGATTTTGGATTTCTGCACACGGCGTTCTGTGCCGTGGAGCGCCCGGATGACCACCCTCTGCGCCCTGACAGTTATCGCCCGCTGGATGATTTCTGGCGCGGCCGGGGCTATTTCCCCCAGAAGCAGCTGGTGGCCCATTTCGACTGGACTGACGTGGGCGAGGTGACACCTACCCGCAAGGCCATGCAGTTCTGGCTACACAGTCTTTAATCGGGCCTAAGAAAAAGGGTGGCTCAGCGGCAATCCGCCGGCGGATGTCTGTTTGTAGATGACTGTTTTTGCCGAGTTTTCTTCTCTGCTGCCAGATATGCAGCTTTGCGCGTTTTTAATATTGCAATAATTGCGTATTTCGTTTGTGTGGCGCTGCCATCAATCTTTCATCTATATGAGCGATTAACCGTCAACTTGTGCCTCCTATACTCGGTGCCTCGAGTGTGAATTTGTTGTGAAGGGGGGCATGGAGCGTGATTACCGCACTCATCAACACTGGGCGGCTCGCCTTGCCCGACAGGCCATGATTATCGTGCCGCTGGCATTGCTGGCGGTGGGTGTCGCGGTGATGGTGGCAGGGTAACGACAGGTTCGATGCAGGGCGCCGGATAAAAATCTGAAACGCGAGATCTAGGGGCATTTATTTACCGATCGGTGTCGGGCGCCTTCTGCATCAACACCACCGGATTGTCCACCAGCGTGATGTGCCAGCCCTGCTTCCGGGCCAGCCAGGCGAAGGTGTCCGGCTGCCAGAAACACACATGGGTCGGGTCGCGGTGGTAATACCAGTGGGCAAAGGCGTTATCGTCGACCAGCCAGTGGGTCATGATGCCCAGCCAGCCGCCGGGTTTCACCAGCCGGGCGAATTGCTGCCATTCCCGTTCAGGGCGGTGCAAGTGCTCCACCACTTCCGTGCAGGTGACAAAGTCGTATTGCTGATCCAGCGGTGCCGGATCCGGGTCGTAGATCGGGTCATAGGTGCGACAGGCAAACCCGCGCTCGTTAAGCATCTGTGCCAGCGCCGGGCCCGGTCCGCAGCCGAAGTCCAGGCCGCAATCGCCGGGTTTCAGGCGCTCGCATAGCGGGTCCGCCAGCTGTGACAGAAATCGCCGATAGCCGGCGTCCCCGGGGGTATTGTCGTGATGGTCATAGTGGGCTTTTTCCGTTTCCGGGTCTGGCAGTGTGGCCGGGTCTGCAAAGATCAGCTGGCAGGTGCCGCAACGAAAAAAGTCACGGACATCCAGCTGGGCAAACGGTTGTGCGAGGTTGCCGCAGAGCGTGCAATGCCGCATATCAGCTTGATTCCAGCCACCGCTGGATGCGCGCATAAGTGCGGCTTTCCTCGATCATGGTCATATGGCCCATCTGGTAGAACAGCTCTCGGGTGAGCCCGTCGGCCTGGGGATAGAGACGCGTGGCGAGCCCGCTGTCCACGGTTACCAGCCAGTCGCCGCGGGGTTGTGGGTGGCCCGGTTCGCTGACACTGCCGGCAATGAAAAGTTGCTCCACCTGGCTATCCAGCGGCACCTTGCTGCTGGGGCGTGATTCGTCCAGGGGACGGTCCCGCCACTGGTCTTCCAGCACATAACCAAAGCGCAGGTCGCGGATGCCGTCGGAGCGCAGATTGGCCAGCCGCATCAGAGGGCGGGAGTAGGGAGTCGCGCCGAGCAGGCGGTTGGCCTGATTGCCGGCGCGTTCCAGCATGGCGCCCTGATGAGGGGAGCCCAGGCAGGCCAGGTGAGTGACCTTGTCGGTCCAGGCGTCGCCGCGCTGGCGGCCCTGATGCAGGGCGCTGCGGGCCACCAGCCCCCCCATGGAGTGGCCAATCAGGATGACCCGCCGGGGCAGGGCGGTATGGGCCAGCAGCCCGGCCAGTTTGCGGCCATTGTCGGAGATGTGCAGGCCGGTGTTATAGCGCAGATAGCGCACATCGGCTTTCATCTCACCGCGGGCCCAGTGGCTGAAGGCATCAGCCGCCGGGTTGTTCCAGCAGGCATCGTTCATACACAAGCCATGGATAAACACCACCAGGGTGTCGCCCTGCACCGGACCGGTGGGCAGTAGAGCCATCGGCAGGGAGTAGGGGCTATTCTGTTCGGCCAGCAGCTGACCGAAAATGCCGTTGACGATACTTTGCAGGTCCAGGCTGTCACGAAGTTCCCGGTTGGGGTCCGCCAGCAAGTCCGCCATGCCTGCCACATTGCCCGCCTGGCGAAAGCCGTAACGGATCAGGTTGTAGACCATCGGCGCGGGGGTGTAGTCGTTGCCGCGCAGGCCGAACGGATTGGCTACGGTGCCATGAATATCCTGCACCACCTGGGTGATTTCGTTGCCCACACGGGTAACCAGTTGCGCCAGCCCGCCCACATTTCGGCCTATTTGCTTCATGGGTTCTCCTTATCTTGCCTGCATCATAGCAGGGCGCTGCCAGTCTGTCGGAAACGACGGGCGTGGCTGCGTAAAAATCCTTCGGCGTATTGGGCTGGCAACGTAATGATTCGTAAAATGCCCGCGCTTTGCGTGTTTGTTCTTGGTGTGCGGCCCATGATGACGATACAGTCTGGATTGTCTTAATGACTGATATTTCAAGGAGTGAGTCTATGCATACTTTCGGTAAAGCAGCTTTAGCAGCATTGTTTGCCTCTTCCGCCCTGCTGGCGGGTTGCGACAGCAGCGACGGGCCGGTGGAAAAGGCCGGTGAAAAAGTGGACGAAGCGGTAGACTCCATGAACCCGCAAGGTCCCATGGAAGAAATGGGCGAAGATCTCGACAATGCCTATGATAGCGCTGAAGAATCAGCCGAGAGCATGAAAGACGCCGCCGAGCAGTAATGGCAGCGGATACATGCTGAAAAAGCCGCCTTCGGGCGGCTTTTTTTATGGGTGCCTTTCTGTCACCTGGCAGGTTGACAGCAATCTATCGATAGCTTGCTGTTCCGGTGGCGTGATCAGTAGCCGGTAGCGTTGTTTGATCTGTTGCCAGTGCTGCCCGTACTGGCACCAGTAATCCCGGTTTTCCGGTAGCCACTGGTCCGGGCTGCCCGCGCCCTTGCTGCGATTGGCGCTGGCAGAGACGGGCAACAGATTGCCCGGATCATTGGCAAACTGGCGCCGATGGCGTTCATCCCAACCATCGCCACCATGGCCGTGGGCATGGCGCAGTGGCACCAAGTGGTCGATATCCAGGTCGCCTGCGGCGGTAAAGGTCTCTCCGCTGTAGGGATCGTGCCAGCGTCCGCGGGCCACGGTGCATCGATCATCCCGGGTAAAGGTCACGGGCACCTGGCTGGTGGCAATCAGGATCTCCGCGCGGGTGTCCTGGCAGTCGCCATCCTCATCCAGCCAGTGGGGCCAGTCACTACGCTCATAGAGGCCGGAAAAGGCCCGTTGCTGTTGGCGGGCTTCCTGTTCCGCCTGTTGTTGCTGGCGATGCAGGGTCAGGCAGGGTTCACGGTGGCAGTGATACTGGTCGGTGGTCCGGTTGGTGTGGCCGCCCTGCTTGTCCAGGCCGCCGGGGTGGCTGTGGGCGAGGCTGGCGATAACGATCAGAAAGCCAGCAAAGAGTCGATTGAGCAAAAGGGAAGTCCAGAGAGCAGCAATATGATCAGGATATTACCACGCTAATATGTAGGCGATATCTTACAGTGCAAATTAAGGCAATAGTCCGATAGCAGCAAGATACAAACGGCAACGAGGCAAAACGAAATTCCACTGTGGATAGCTCCGGCTCGTCGCTAGAGTGAAGCTGCCGGGCTGTAGCCGCTTCATGCGTGCGGTTTGTCCAGGGCGTTGTTTGCAGTGCATTTTGAGTAGTAGCAGTTGCAGGAGTCTCGGCTATGGGAAGCCAAACGGAAACGGATCGGTGGCGTCAGCAGGAGTTGGCGCTTACCGCCGTAGAACATCGCCTTCAGGCGCTGGGTGAGTATCTGGCGGTATATCGCGCCAGTTATGCCTCCAGCGGTGAAGGGCGCCACTACGCCAGGGTGCGAATGCTGCGCAAGGACATTGGTCGCTTGCGGGCCTGGTGGTGGTATCTGCAGGCGACTCGTAGAGGGGCTACCTGGTTGCCGCTGTTGCACCGTGTGGTGGGGTTGCTGGCGGTGTTTGTCAGTCCGGTTCGTCGTGGTGGACGTCGTCGCCATTCTTCAGGGATGCTGCGCCACCTGACCAGCCACAGCCTGATCGAACGGGCTTATGCGGCCCTTGAGGACGATCTCCAGGGGCAGCTGCTGACCCTGCGGCTGGCCCAGTACCAGCGCCCCACGGAAAGCCGCAGTCGAGAGATCAACAGATTGCAACGACAACTGGAAGAAGTGGCTGGCCTGCGCAGCAGCGGGTTGCCCGAGCCGCGCCGGTTGACCGCCATTTGCCATCTTCTGCATCGGGTAATGACGGTGCGCCAGTGGTTGGGTCTGCAGTTACCTCTGGCTAACCTGGTGGACCGTTAATGTTGGCAGCGAATCGACTGGCCCCGGCTCTGGAAAGTCTGCCGCGGGTGTTTGCCCTGTCAGACCTGAAGCAGTTGCTGCCCGGAGAGGAAGACCAGGCGCTGGATGTGGCATTGCGTTGGCTGGAAGCTGGCGTCATCAAGCAGGTGGCGCCGCCGCGGCCGGTTTTCTTCAAGGTAATACTGGGCGAGGAACTGGATGAGGTGGATCGCTGCCGTGGCTTGTTGCGGGCTTTTCCCTCACTGGTGATGGTGGCAGGTTCGGTCCTGTGGCGGCAGGGTCTCAGTGCCCAGCGCGACACACTGCTGGAATGCTGTGTGTCGGAGAGTGAATTGAACTGCAACCTGCCGGGCGTGGCCCTGCGCTGGCGGCCACCGGCCTGGTGGGCTGCGGTGCGACAGGCCGGGGGGATTGCCGGCGATCACCACGGTGTGGCCATGCTGACCCCGGAAATGGCGTTGGCCGATGCGGCGGCATTCCGGGATGTGTGGATGCCGGATCGGGGCGCGGTGGATTGGAACCAGCTGTCTACCGCCAAACTGAGTGAGGCCACCCAGCACTTGCTGCCGCTGCGTGAGGAGGGGGGTGTCCGCACGGATTGACGGGGCCTGCCGGACTGTTATTAAATGAGAACCATTATCAGTTCTTCAGGGTTCTTTTCCCATGTGGTTTGCCGTTCTGGCCACCCTGGCCAGTGTTGTCCTTTTTTATCTTAGTGATCGCCAGCAGCGCTGGCTGGATCAGCCACTTCCGGGGCTGTCGCGGCTGCTGGCCTTGTTGTTGCTGGCTGCTTCCGCTGTCCTCTGGATGGTGACTCTGGGGATGGGTGTCGGGCTCTTTGTGGGGCTCTGGGTGTTTGCCCTGCCGGCGATGCTGTTGCCGTTGATGGCCGGGCATTACCGTGACAGCTTCCAGCGGGGGCTGCGCGGATGAGATATTTTCTGGGCGTTCTGCTCAGCCTTCCCTTGTCGTTGATGCTGATCGGGCTGCTGGCGGCGGCATTGCCGATGCCCTGGCAGGGATGGTTGGTGCTGCAACTGATTGCGGCCATCGTGCTATGGATGCTTCTGGCGTTGCTGGTGGCCCTGCCGGCAAAGACCTGGCCGCCGCTGATCGCCCTGGTGGTCGGTAACCTGGCTGCCTGGCTGGTCCTGCAGGCTACACCGCTATACGGGGTGGGCGCATGAAAGGAGAGCGTTTGCGCCGGATGATCGATCTGCATGCCTGGCTGGGCATGGCCAGCGGCCTGGCGCTGTTTGTGGCCTTTTTCGCCGGCGCCATCAATGTGTTTCACCACGAGCTGCATCACTGGCAGGAGCCACATTTCGCGGAGCAGGCCGCCACGCCCATGGGCATGGACCGGCTGCTGGAACGTGTCACCGAACAGTACCCGGATGCCCGAAAGCGTCTGTACCTGCTTCCTGACGATGACGATCCCGGTGTGATGTGGTTTGAGTCCGCCGACAGTGATTGGGTCACCGCCCACGCCACGGATTTCAATGCCGAAGGGGTGCACGAAGCGACTCCCCGCTCGGCGCTGGCGGATTTTATCAATGAACTGCATTTTGCCCTGGGTATTCCCAATCCCGGTTGGCCGATCAATATCGGCATGACATTCATGGGGCTGATTTCGGTGATGTATGGGGTCGCGCTTTTCAGCGGGCTGCTGATCCACTGGCCGAAAATCCGCAAGGAATTCTTTGCTCTCAAGCACGAGGGCAACATGCGCCGTTACTGGAAAAACCTGCACAACGTGATCGGCATTATCAGCTTCCCGTTCCATCTGATCATGTCGGTGACCGGTGCTGCCATGGGCATGTTTACCGTGGTGGCGGTGTTGCTGGGGGCGCTGGTCTTCGGGCCCCAGTTGCGCGGGGTGATCACCGAGCAAACCGAAGTGTGGTCGGCGGTGGAGAGCCAGGGCAACACCGTAATCATGCCGCGCATGGGCGATGTGCTGTCCGCCGCCCGTAATGAGCTGCCGGAACTGACCGTGGACTGGCTGGAAATCCGCGGCTATGGCGATGCCGCCGGCTGGATTGATGTGGCCGGCTCCGTGCCGGGGTATGTGGGGCATCATGCCCATGTGGTGCTGGACCCGACTCTGGGGCCGTTGCGCGTGATTGCGCCGGGGCAGCGCAGCCTCAACTTTGCCAGCCTGTCACCGGTTTACTCCCTGCACTTCGGTGATTACGGCGGCCTGCTGGTAAAACTGTTGTATTTCCTCCTGGGGCTGCTGGGCTCGCTACTGTTTGTCTCCGGCAATATTCTCTGGTGCGAGCGCCGTTCGGATCGCACCGGCCCGGGGCGATCCTCGGCCTTTCTGTTGCGCCTGACTCTGGGGGTCTGTGCGGGTGTGGTGATCGGCGTTGCTTTCAGCTTCCTGGTCAGCAAGCTGTTGCCGCATACCCCGTTGAGCGGGCTGGTGGCCCTGGCTGAACGGGGTGTGTTTGCCGTGATTCTGGTGTTGCTGGTGGCTTGGAGTCTGCGCGCGTCGCCGCTGCGATTCAGCAGTCAGATGCTTCGTGTTGCGCCGTTCTGCTATCTCTCCATACCCCTGTTGCAGACGGTACTGGAAGGCAGCCATGCCTGGCTGGAAGCGGATAACCGGCTGATCAATCTGGTATTGCTGGCCGTGGCGGCCTGCCTGTGGGTGGTGCGCCGCCAGTTCCGCAAGCGGATACGTCAGGCCGAGCCCCATCCGTTGTGGGTGGGTAAGGTCTCCGAGGGCGATCCCAGGCACCTGACCGACACCGAGCGGGAAGCCGATGCGGTGGCCTCGGATTCAGCCAGGTAACGAAGACGCTTGCACAAAAAAAGGGCCGGAATATCCGGCCCTTTTTTGTTGGCGATAGGCTCCCTCACTTCAGAAGCGATAGGTCGCCTGCAGGCTCAGGCCGTGGGCGCTGTTTTCAAACTCCGCCCGGTAGCTGGATTGATCCACCTTGCCTTTCTTCTCTTGCAGATACGCGTATGCCGCATCCAGGGTCAGGTCGGCGGTGGGGCTCCAGCCGGCGCCCAGGGTGAAGATGTCCCGGTCGCTGACCGGAATCCGCACGGTGCGGTGGGCATCGTTGGTGGGCGAGTTGTCCCGGGCGTAGCCGGCACGCACCACCCATTGCGGGTTCAGCTGGTAGGCGCCGCCGAAGGCAACTGCCCAGGTGTCTTCCCATTTCAGCTCTTCGGAAATGGTGGCGAAGCTGCCCGCGTAGGCCGGGTGTACGCCGCTGTTGTTCACTTCAATACCCCTCAGGCGGCTCCAGCGGGTCCAGGTGGTGCCCAGGTTCAGAGTCAGTTTGTCGGTGGCCCGGAAGCTGACGGAGGTATCCACGGATTCCGGCATGGTGATGTCCAGTTCTGCATCGTAGCTGCCATTGAGCCCGGGCAGGCCGGTGGGAATCATCGGGTTGGGTGGGATCGGGCCCAGCATGCCGTTGGCGCCACTGACCTTGGTGCGACCTTCCAGTGAGTAGTCAGTCTTGGAGTGATAGGTCAGGCCCCAGTCCAGCCGGTCGTTCACTGCTACCAGCAGGCCCAGGGTATAGCCCACGGCCAGATCGTCGCCTTCGATATCCACCTCGGCATCGCCGCTGCCGGGAATTGGGCCGGGCACGGCCGCGTTCGGAACATTGCTGCTCAGGGCACCGTCGATGCGGTTGAAGGTGGGGCCAAAGCCTACGGATACCTTGTCGGTGAAGGCGTAGCTCAGGGTGGGCTGGATGGTGACCACCTGCACTTCACTTTTCAGGCCGTTGTAGCGGCCTTGCCAGCCATCCTCGTAATCACTGATGACGCCAAAGGGGGCGTACACGCCGATGCCGGCATGCCATTGGTTGTTGAGCGGGGTGACGTAATAGCCAAACGGAATGGTGGTGAAGGGCACCATGTCACCGTCGTTGCTGCCGCCTTGGCCCAGTTTTCCCTGGGGGTTACGGATGTCGGTGCTGGCGTCAATAAAGGCCAGGCCGCCGCTGATCTCGGCGCGCTTCAGGCGGCTCATGCCGGCCGGGTTGCCATACAGGGTGCTGGCGTTGGCGGCGCTGGAAGCGCGACCGGCGTAGGCGGAGCCGGCGCTGCTGGCGCTTTGTTCGTTGAGGGCCAGGCCATTGGCCAGGGCCTGGCTGGAAGCCGCGGCAATGGCTGCTGCCAGCAGGACGTTGTTCGAATACTTCATGATAGCTTTCCCGAGTTGTTTTTTGCGCGCGCAAGTTAACATTCAGATACAAATTATTACAGGTTGTTTATCGTCAATATCGCCGAAAAAACAGGATAAAAGCGTCATTAATATGGAAACATGATGTTTATTGTTGTGAAGGTGGTTCGGGAATAAATTGATTGTTTACCGCTGTTTGGCTCTGCGTGTGAGGGCTTGCTGGTGTTGCGGAATGGTGGAATGAGGGACAGTCAGCGTGGGCGGGAGGAAACCCGTTTCGGCGCCATTCAGGTATTTGCGGATGCAATGGTCGGGACTGCGAGGAGGAATGGGCGCGGCAATGGATGGTGCTGCCGCGCCGGAATGGGACAATGGAGAATTTGCTGTTGCCAGAGGCAGGCTGTCCGCCTTGCCAGGGATCTACAGGCCGGGACGTCTGCCGGGCTGGTTAACGGCCTTGCGGGTGAATATCCCGATGATGGGCGTGCCCTGATCCTGCAGAATCGGCTCGATGTCCCGGTGCAGGGCGTGGTACCGGTAAAACGGCACTCGTGGGAACAAGTGATGGATGGAATGCAGGTTCTGGCCCAGCCAGAACCACTCCAGCGGTTTCATCCAGCGGGGCATGATCAGGCTGTTGGTATTGCGATAGCGCTCACTGACCTTGTAGGGGTGATGCGGACGATAGGCAAACCAGTAGGCGGTGAAGAGTCCGCCGGTGTAGTAGCCGAGCAGAATCACCGCCACCGTGCCGGGCTGGTCCACCATGACCAGAAAGGCAATCCGCCAGCCCAGTGAGACCACCAGCTCGGCGCAATAAATCAGTTTTTCCTTCAGCGACGCGTTGCCCCAGCTGTGCTGAACAAAAAACGTATTCTGCACCCACTGGAAACGCAGGCCTGCGGCCAGCAAACCCAGTGGACCTTTCTGCATTCCGCTGATAATGAAGTCCGGGTCCTTGTCCGGCTGGTTGGTGTAGCGGTGGTGGGTAAAGTGTTCGATGCGGTGGGAGGCATAGGGAATCGCAATGATCGGAGCCACCAGGTACCCGCACAGATCGTTGATCCATTTATGACTGTCATTCTGCCCGTGGATGTTGCCGTGGGCCGCCTCATGCAGCGGCGTATAGGACATATAGGTCAGCGCTGCCACCAAGAGATAAGCACCCCAGGCCGGCAGGGAGCCGCTGGCAAACAGAGAGAGTGTGGCAACAAATGCGGCTACCACGGCCAGGGTCAGTAATATTGTCGGCCAGGCGGTTTTCCCCATATAGTGCTTGGCGCAGGCAATGGCCTGCTTGTTCAGTGTGGCCGAATCCATGGTGTCGCCTCTTGTTGGTTTCATCAGGCTCAACACTACGGTGCTCCCACAACAACCAGAATAGCCGCCGTGGCCAATCGCCCTGCATAAGTGGCCAGAGTGTGGCGGGGCGGTATCTGCGGGACGGGCAATGCAGCATTCAGACGACAAGCTTCATCCGGTGGCCATCAGTCAGGTCATGCTCAACTTCGCCCAGCGACATGGCATCGACCGGCAAACCTGCCTGCTCGGCACCGGTATTGCCGACGAAGCCTTGTCCAGTGGCGAGGGTCTGGTTACCCGCACCCAGGAAATGCGCCTGATCGAAAATCTCATGCTGGCCCTGCCGGCAGCCGGAGTGGGCGGTTTTGAGCTGGGTCGGCAATACAACCTGGCCACCTTCGGGGTATGGGGATTCGCCCTGCGCACCTGCAAGACCCTGCGCGATGCCGCCGCCCTGGGCGTACGTTACCTGCCGTTGAGCACGGCCTACTGCCGGATTACGGTCTGTGAGCAGGGCGATACGTTCGGCGTGACATTCGATCCTGACCCGATACCGGCGCGCCTGCGCCAGTTTTTGCTCGAGCGAGACATGGCTACCGCCCTCAATCTGGTCAGGGAAATCACGCTTCAGGGGGTGGCGTTTACGGGTATCGAGTTCACTGGCGAACCGGATGTGGCGGCGTCCGCCGTGGCGGAGCTGTGCGGCGTGATGCCCACCTTTCATGCCCGCGCCAACCGTATCCTGGTCAACCGTGCCGGGGCCAACCAGCCGTTCCCCGGCTACGATCCGGTGCTAACCCGCATGCTCGAGCAGCAGTGTCGGCAGTGTATGGACACCGTGGAAAGCAGTGGCGTCGCCGGCAAGGTTCGCCAGAAACTGCTCGGAGAGCTGGGCTTGGGCGCTACCCTTAACGACATGGCCAGCGAGCTGGCCCTCTCTTCCCGCAGTCTGCGTCGCAAACTGGAACAGGAAGGCACCAGCTACCGCGACCTGGTTGAGGAGGAGCGCCGCCAACTGGCCTTGCAGCTGCTCAGCAACACCACCATGAAAATCGAAGAGATCGCCGCCCATCTGGCCTATACCGATGCCGGCGGCTTTGTTCGTGCCTTTCGGCGCTGGCAGGGCTGCTCGCCCAGTGAGTACAGGGGGGATTTGCCTGGGTGAAATCCACCGTGGGACACAAAAAAGGGGCCTCCCAGTAAGGAGGCCCCTTTCTTTTATATGGCACGCCCGAGAGGATTCGAACCTCTGACCTTTGCCTCCGGAGGGCAACGCTCTATCCAGCTGAGCTACGGGCGCAAAACCTGTTGCAGTCGACCGGATGAGGTTGGTCAGTTCCGACGATCTGCAGATGAAGAACTTGGGGGTTCAACGGGCGCGAATGATAGCCGGTTGTGGCGTTGGCGTCCATGGATGGGATGCATTGTGGGCGCAGATGCTTATAATCTGCGCGCGCCGTGTGATCACGGCAGTCATTTCGCGGCAGTCTGCCTCTTTCGGGTTTCCGGTAGTGCTGTTTCCCCAACGAGCCCGTGTCTGTGACCAGACAAGTGTATCGGAGGAAACAGGATGAACCTGTACTGGATTGTGCTATTACTGGCAGTGATCGTGGAAATTGCCTGGGCCATGAGCCTCAAATGGATTCAGGTGCAGCCTGGGGTGGCGTCCATCGGCACGGCGCTGGTGCTCACCGCCCTGAACATGCTGATGCTGTCCTATGCCATGAAAGGCATTCCGGTGGGTACCGCCTATGCGGTCTGGACCGGGCTCGGAGCGGTGGGCATTACTGTGTTGGGTATTCTGTTCTTCAAGGACCCGGCGAGCCTGTCACGGTTGGCCTTCATGGGGCTGGTGGTGGTCGGCATTATCGGCCTCAAGCTGACCGCATCGCCGGCCTGATGACGAGTTTGGGCTCGCACGCGTGTGCCGTCCATTTTACAATCTTTTCCCGTGAATCCCCCGATAAATCGGTACCCTCTGCGGGCAGATGTTGGCCGCCAACTGATGGAGAAAACTGTGCGCATTGCTTATCTGGAAGATGACATGGCTCAGGCTGAGCTTGTCACTCACTGGCTTAAGGAAGCGGGTCATAACTGTATTCACCTGGCCAGCGGGCGCGAGTTCATGTCCCTGTTGCGGCGCGACACCTTCGACATTCTGGTGCTCGATTGGGAAGTGCCGGATATGAATGGCTACGCCGTGCTGGAGGAAGTTCGGGCCAGCGGTAACCGCACCCCGGTGCTGTTTGCCACTCAGCGGGACGATGAGTCTTCCATTGTGGGAGCACTCAGCCAGGGTGCGGACGATTATATGGTCAAGCCTACCAAGCAAGCGGAATTGCTGGCCCGGATAGCCGCGTTAGGGCGCCGGGCGGGGGTATCGGATATGGATGATGACACTGCCCTGACTGTGGGGCCCTGGACGGTGGACCGGTCGCGGCGGCAGATCCTGCTGGCGGACGAGCCGGTGAAGCTGACCGATAAGGATTATGAGCTTGCCAGCTATCTGTTCCAGAATGTGGGCAAGCTGATGAGTCGGGCCCACCTGCTCGAAAAGGTCTGGGGTATCATGACTCCGATCGAATCTCGTACTGTGGATGTGCATATCAGCCGCATCCGTCGCAGCCTGCAGATACGCCCGGAGCAGGGTTACCGCATCAAGACGGTTTACCAGCATGGTTACCGCCTGGAGCCGATTGAGGAATAACGCTATGAGGGTCTGGTTGTGTGCAGCCTTGCTGCTGGGGCTGACGACTGCCGCAGCAGCATCCGACGACTGGCATTACACCCTGCGACCGGGGGATACCCTGTGGAAGGTCTGCCAGCAGTTTGCCCAGGAGCCGGCGGCATGCTGGCGGGATCTGGCCAGCCATAATTCGCTGAAAAACCCTCATAGTGTCGAACCGGGTCAGAACCTTCTTGTGCCCATTGCCTGGCTCAAGGAAAAGCCTATTCCTGCGCGGCTTGTCGCCGTTAGCGGTGAAGTCATGCTGTACCCCGCGGCGGGTGGCGAGGCGCGGCAAGTGCAGAGTGGCGAGACAGTCGCCTTTGGCGACGCGCTGGAAACTGCTACCGGTGCCAGTGCCCGGCTACAGTTTGCCGACCAGTCCGAGGTGGTGATCAAGCCTGGCAGCCTGCTGGTGGTCAACCGCTATCGCCGTTTCCTGGATCAGCAGGGCGAGCAGACCGAGCTACGTCTGCAGCGCGGTAATATCCGCAACACGGTAACCCCGGCCAGTAACGACGATCGAACCTTCAAGGTCTTCACTCCTGGCGCGGTGGCGGCGGTGCGTGGTACCGAGTATTACCTCAGCGTGGACGCGGGTGAGACCACCCGCAACGAAGTCGTAGAGGGTCGGGTGGATGTCAGTGCCCGGGGCACCCGCCGTGATGTGCAAGCCGGTTTCGCCACCCTGGCCCGGCTCGACCAGCCGCCCATTGAGCCGGTGCCTCTGCTGCCGGCCCCGGCGGTGGAGCTGGTAGTGACCCACGAGGATGTAACGGCGGCGTGGCCTACCCAGGCGGATGCGGCCAGCTACTGGCTGGAGTGGTATCGCCAGCGGGATGCGTTGTTGTTGGGCCAGGCATCCTTGCAGACCGGCCACTGGCAACAGGATCTACCGGCAGGCGATTACCGTCTGCTGGTACGTGCGGTGGATGAAAACGGCCTGCGTGGCCACGAAAGCTGGATCAACTTCTCCATTGAGCCTGAGCCGCCGGTAGAGCCGGAAAAAGAGTCAAAATGGGACCTGTGGGTCTTTCTGGGCGGGGCCGCGTTGTTGCTGGCGCTGTAACGGATGCGCTCACGCCTGAATGCCTATCAGCGTCGCTATCTGGCTGAACATATATCCGTGCTTTTTCTTGTGGTCGGCCTGTGCGCCCTGCTGAGTCTCAGCGGGGCCTTGTCCTTCGTTGACCGCTACATCTACGACAACCTTCTCAAAACCCTCCCGGACGACCCGTCCCCGGATCTGGTTATCGTCGGTATTGACGAATACAGCCTGCGGGAAATCGGTCGCTGGCCCTGGGATCGCAAGGTTCACGCCCAATTAATCAACCGTCTCACCGAGATGGGCGCGCGGGCGATCCTGGTGGACCTGATCCTGTCCGAGCCGGACCGCAACAACCCGGATTCCGATCAGGCCCTGGTGCAGGCCATGGCGGCCAATGGCCATGTCTACCTGCCGGTGCACGTGGAGCAACTGCGGGCCGGTGGCCAGCTCATCGAAGTCTTGCCCCACGCACCGTTCGCCCGGGCCGCAGCTGGACTTGGGCACGTGGATCTGGAGCTGGACAGCGACGGGGTGGCCCGCTCTGTGTACATGCGCTCGGGTATCGGTCAGGCCTGGTGGCCGCATATCACCCAGACCCTGCTGATCCAGGAAGGGATGCTGTCGGAGAATACCTTCCCGGCCGACAAGGGCGAGGAATTCTCCGGGCTGGCCAATGTGCGTCGCTACCACCGTTATGTGCCCTTTGTCAGCGGCCCCAACAGCTACCCGCAGGTGTCCGCGGTGGAGTTGCTGAATAACCTGATTCCGGAACAGCTGATCCGCGACAAGATCGTGCTGATTGGTGCCACCGCCGCCGGTTTGGGTGACATGCTGCCCACGCCCATGGCCAGCCAGGGCGAGTTGATGGCCGGGGTGGAGGTCAACGCCAATCTGCTGGATGCACTGCGCTCGGACCGGTTGATCCGGGAGCTTCCCATGAGCAGTGTGCTGGTGCTGGGGGCGGCACTGGCGTTGTTGGCGCCGCTGTTGCTGCCCTATGTGCTGCCGCGCTGGAGTATTCCTCTGGTGGCCGGGGTGATTCTGCTCTGTCTGCTCACCAGCATGGTGGTGTTGGTCGTGTTGCGGCTGTGGTTCCCGCCTTCCGGGGCCATGGCCGCGGCATTGATGGGCTATCCGTTGTGGACCTGGCGGCGCCTGGAATATTCCCTGTCCTATATGCGTCATGCCCTGGAGCGGTTGTCCGAATACAGCGATTTGAATCAGCGTCTCACCCGGCCGTCCACCCTGGAGCAGATGGGGCGCATGTTCGATCAGGTGCTGCCCGTGCGTGCCTGGCGATTGCTGGGTGGGGAAAAGCCCTGGCGCGGTGGCGACAGCCTGCCGGCTGCCACCTGGAAAGGATCGCTGGCGCGCCAGTACCGCTTCAAGCATGAGGGGCGTCGTTATGAACTGGACCTGGTGTGGCATCAGGCTTTGCATGCGGATACCTACGACTACTGGGTACGGGCCATGTTGCTGCGTGTGCGTACCCTTGCCCCCAACGTAGGGGCCCGCTATGAGGTGCTGGAAAAACACATCGACCGGCTGCGCCGGGAAGAAGCGCGGCAAGAGGCGCTGACGCGTTTCTTCCAGGTGACCCTGGCGCAGATCCGCGAAGGGGTTGTCATCGCTGATGCCTGCGGTGTGATCGTCTACGCCAATCCCCAGGCCTCTTTCCTGCTCGGTCTGGAAATGGGAGCACTGGATGTGGGGCAGCCCATGGTCACTGATCTGGGCCGGGAGCTGGACCTGCGCGAGCACAGCTGGGACGAGCTGTTGCGCCAGTCCCTGGCCGAAGGGCGCACCCAGCTGGAATGCCGCAATCGCCAGGGCGCTGACCTCTACCTGGATATCCTGCTGGTGCACGCCGGTGATAACCCGGGGCGAATGATGATCATCTCGTTCAAGGACATCAGCGACGTGAAGCAGGCCCTGCGGGCTCGCTCGGAGATGCTGGATTTCCTCTCCCACGACCTGCGCTCGCCGATGGTATCGGTGCTGGCGCTCACCGAGAAAATGCGTCAGCAGGGCGATGGGCAGTCCCTGGAAGGCTTTCTGGACAATGTGCAGCACTATGCCCAGCGCAACCTGAGTATCGCCGAGCAGTTCCTGCAGCTGGCCCGGGTAGAAGCGGTAGAAACCGTGGAAATGAACGAGCAGGACATGCTCGATGTGGTGGAGAGCGCCATCGACATGGTGCAAATCCAGGCCCAGCAGGCCGATATCATCCTGCGCTTTGATTATGACCCTCATCAGGAGGTCTGGGTGCTGGGGAATAACGAATTGCTCGAGCGGTTAATGGTGAATTTGCTCACCAATGCCATCAAGTACAGCCATGCGGGCAGTTCCGTGGATGTGCGCTTGTATGCCCGGGAGGAAGCCGTGCTCTGCGAGGTGCGCGATCGGGGTGTGGGCATTCCGCCGGAATTCCTGGAGCGGTTGTTCCAGCGCTTCAGCCGTGCCAGCACCAGCGGGGGCGCCCGCACACGCGGCGCGGGCATGGGGCTGCGCTTCGTCAAGGTAGTGACTGAACGCCACGGCGGTGACATTCAGGTGGATAGTGTGCCAAACGAAGGTAGCCGCTTCACCCTGTCATTACCTCGGGTGGAGATAGACTAAATCAGGTCATGTAACAGCAAGCGTTTTGTCCCCACGCCCTGAGCGGGTATAATCCCGCCGCAGCGCCCTCGGGCGAATCACAGAGAATAGAGGTGGAATCGTGAAAAAGATGCTGACTGCCAGCCTGGTCCTGGTCGCTACCCTGTTTGCCGCCGGTAGCGTGGCTGCCAAGAGCGCCAAGGAAATTTCCCCGTATCCGCTGGGTGAGCGTTCTGTATTCAGTGAGCGCGCCATTGCCGAGCGTCTTCAGCCGGTGGGTTCTGTGTGTGTCGAGGGTGAAGATTGTGGCACCGCTGCCGCAGCCGAAGAGCAAGTGGCCAGTGGCCCCCGCAGCGGTGAGCAAGTGCACCAGTCTGCCTGTGCGGCCTGTCATACCACTGGTGCTGCCGGTGCCCCGAAGACCGGCGATTCCGCTGCCTGGGGTGCGCGCATCGCCAAGGGTAATGCCACCCTGGTCAAGCACGCCATTGAAGGCTTCAACGCCATGCCGCCCAAGGGCATGTGCATGGATTGCTCTGACGACGAGATCAAGGCCGCCGTCGGGTATATGGTTGAGCAGAGCCAGTAATCTTGCTGCGATCCCTGGGAATCCTGCTGTCGGCCCTGTGGCTGGCAGCCTGTTCCGATGATAGCGCTCCGGCCACTGCGGATGCTTCGCAGACGCGTGACGGGGCGCAGTTGTATCGCCAATACTGTGTTACCTGCCACGGCTCCGGCGCCCTTGGTGCTCCCCGGGTCGGCAAGGAACACCGCCTTTACTGGTCCCACGAAATCGAAGAAGAAGGTTTTGATACCATCGTCCAGGAAGCCATCGCCGGCATCAACTCCATGCCCCCTCGTGGAGGCTGCTTCGACTGCAGCGACGACGAAATCCGCAACACTGTCATCTACATGCTGCAGTTGAGCGGCGCTAAATAACTCCATTCCAATGTTTCTTCAGCCGTAAGGGTTTACCGACTCTTTAGGTAAAACGCTTACCCCTTGCTTAAGAGATGTCCTACATAATGGCTTGTGCCTTGCTGGTAACCTTTGCGCGCTATCTCATAAAAGAAGCGTAGGGTTTTCAAGCGGGGGATCGCATGGCTGCGTCACGTTCAGGTATCTGGGGCTGGGTTCGGGCTCTTTTCTGTCTGTTGTTGTTTTTTCCTGTATTGGGGGTGGGCAGTCAGGAGGCTGAAAAGCAGTGGCTTGTTGATCAAATCCAGGCCGATGGAAGTCTGATTTTTCCCGTCTCCAAAGCCATCACTTTTCAGTCCACCACAGAAGCCACAATCAACCTGCTTGATGCGGATCAGAGCCTTGTCGGTGCTTTGAGTGGTGTGACCAACTATCTTGCCCTCGTCGATGCAGATCACAGCACGGAGAACCTGTCCCGTAGTTGGGACCTTCCCAGGCTATGAATAATGATAAGGCTCCTTTTGGGTATTATTGGGTGTTTTTTTCAGTTGCGTCAGTAACGTCTATTTTTCCTCTTCATTTAGGAGGGGTTGTCTGTGTTTTTATTTGGGTGAGCCCGGTAGCATTTTTAGATCTGTCTTGGCGTAAGCGGAGAATGGTAGCTTTTCCTTTATTTGTGTTCGTGATTTGGGTTTTTGCAATTATGGTGGGAAGTTTTTTGTCTGGAACAAATATGTATTTCAATCCGTTATAACCCCTAATTAATATTTTATCCTGGTCTTGGGGTATATGGCATTGGCAACTAAAGCTTGCTCTTCGACTTAAAAACACCACGGTTACAAACCCATTGGCTGAATTCGCCACAGGGGCTGTTTTAGATGTCGGGTGTTCCTGGTTTGTGTCTTAGTCGGGGGATTGTCGTTGATTTTTCTTTCTCTTCTTGGTTTCTCCCTTTTGGTATTTGGGTTTTGGCCGTTTATAGTTTATTGGAGATTTTCCCCATATGGCCTTTCCAGAGTTCGCATAATTGATTGTAGTGTGATTCATGAAGAGGAGTTCGGTTTTTTTCTCCGATAGATCTCTATCGAATAGATGTTGCTTTTGAGTATTCGCTAATTGGTGAAAAATACAAATCTAATAGAATAGGATTTTACGGGAAAGGTGTATTCTCATCAGAAGAAAAAGCCATGAAAGTGAAAGAGAAAGTCGCAAATTCAAGCTGTTTTTATTTTTCTAAAAAAGATCCCTCGTTTGGTTATATTTTGAGGTCTAGCGCAGTTGGTGATAGAGATGGAAGATATGGATTTCTGGCAGCTGGGATGCTAGTTTTGGTTGTTTCGTTGTATTTTGGTTTTTGGGGGTTCATAAGAAAAGGGCTTTGGTTTTTATATAACCCCTTCCCTTTGTAAAGGGGGGTTGATGTGATGCGCAGTTTTGAGTGATCTCCAGCGCTTCTTGAAGATCACTCAGCAAAAACTGGAAGCGGAGAACCTCGCAGATCTGATCAAGCAGCACGTAGTCGGCGACCTGCTCTACAGCACCATACTCAGTTATTTCGCCCTGAATGACATGCAGGACAAGATTGGCGAAAAGCAGGCTCACAGTGTGGGCTACCGTGCCCCCAGCTATGGCCTGTTCAAGACCAGCTTATCTCCAGTCTACTTCTACGGTATCCCTCGCAACGTCAAAGCCACCGGCCTGGCCATGGACGTGGATCGCTTCGCGGGGACTCGCGTCGACAAGGATGGCAATGTGGAACGCAGGTTGGCGTTCAACCGTGCCCGTGGTGCCCGGCTATCGGCCATGGAACATCTCGTGCCAGAGCAAATGTACAGCACGGAAGATGCGCCTGCCCACGGTATTAGTGCGGTGAAAGCCATCCAGCTTGCTGCTGCTGAAGGGCAGAAAATTTGGACCATTACCAAGGCCAATCTGGATCAGGCACTGGCCAGTATCGAGTTGTCCGATGAAGTGGAAACTGATATCCGTAACTCGGTGTATGCGGGCAAGGAAGTGACGGCTCATGAAAGGCCGGTGAATTTCTTTGGGAAACAGTCCTCCGGCTATATTGTGCTGGATCCCTATAGTGGGGCTGGGGCTTATTTGATTGAGGGCGGCGAAAATGGTGGGGACATCTTTGTTGCAGGAGTTGGTATTCTTGCCATAGGTGGGATTGCTTTGGCAGGATCAGTAGCCGGAGCTATGATTGCCCCTATACTGATTGCGTTAACGCTATCTTTGGCATTGCATATTGTTATCCTGGAACTGGTTTTTAATGATGACCTTTCATGGAATGATGTTAAGCCTCAGGTTCTTGCATTTTTGGGGATTTTTCTTTCTGCCGTCGGGTTTATGATTTCCGCCCCGATAACTGCCTTTGTTTTGGCCGTGCTATCAATAGTTGCATCCGTATGGGGGGTTATGTGAATGCATAAATACTGGGCCCGTAAATATTATTGCTATAGCTGGATTATAATTGGATTGGTTGTTTTTCTGGCTGGGGTGGTTTGCGGGGTTTATGCGTCGTATCACACTTCAATATTCTTTTTTTTGGCTTCTGCCATTTACATATACTTTGGTGTCGCTCTTGTATTGAATCCTGTTTTGGTGATCAATGATGGAGGGCTTGATTATAATGATCGTAGACTGAGAAATTATAAGTTGAGATTTTCTGATATCTGCGATTATTCTATTTGTTCTAAATTTTTTACTTTGTATACCTTGAGCGGGAAAAATAAAATAGACTTGCGTTTTTTCTCTTCTGAAGATAGAGAGGATATTAAAATAAAAATAGCGAGTTTGGCTCTGAATGACATGTAGGGCGAGCTCGCCGAAAGTCGGCATGTAACTTAGGCCGCAGAGCTCCTGCTATGGTCTGTTCAAGACCAGCCTGTCCCCGGTCTACTTCTACGGTATCCCTCGCAATGTCAAAGCCACCGGCCTGACTATGGACGTGGATCGCTTCGCGGGGACTCGCGTCGACAAGGATGGCAATGTGGAGCGCAGATTGGCGTTCAACCGTGCTCGTGGTGCCCGGCTATCGGCCATGGAGCACTTGGTGCCAGAGCAGATGTACAGCACGGAAGATGCGCCGGCCCACGGTATCAGTGCGGTGAAAGCCATCCAGCTTGCTGCTGCTGAAGGGCAGAAGATCTGTACGATTACCCAGGCTAACTTGGATCAGGCGCTGGCCAGTATCGAGTTGTCCGATGAAGTGGAAATCGATATCCGTAACTCGGTGTATGCGGGCAAGGAAGTAACGGCCCATGAGACGCCGGTGAATTTCTTTGGGAGCCAGTCCTCCGGGTATATTGTTCTGGATCCCTATAGTGGGGCTGGAGCTTATTTGATTGAGGGTGGTGAGAACGGGGGAAGTATATCCACACCTGGAGGAACAGATGCTGTCTCGTGGCTTTTAGGGTTGCTAGATAAGTTTGGACAGTCGCCATGGTTGAAATCACTTGGAGGGGTTCTTCATGAAGTGATTTCCGCTATAAGTCTTTATTTTGATATTAGAGAATGTGGCTTTGCATTTGCGATAGCCAAGTCCTTTGCGTTATTGATTACGCTCTCACTAGCAATTTGGGTGTCATTCTTCATTGCCGGGATCATTTCATCATTTTTCACTGCACAGTGGAGCTGTAAAGAGTAAAAAAATGAAATCATTGGGCTTGATTTTCAGAATACTGCTTATCGTTTTTTTTTGGTTGGTTGCAACGGGCGGGCTGTTGAAAGGCTATTGGTATCTTGCTGGTTTGGCAGCATTTTTGGGTGTTTGGGTAATTGCTATGCCGGATCATTACCGAAGAGGGAGGAAGAAACTGGCATGGTCCATTGTGGTTGCAGGAGGAGTTGCGATGATCGCATTGCTTCAATGGAGGGGGAGTTCGCTTTGATTTGCATTTCTGCGCGCGAGGGAACCTCTGAAACCCTTTTTGCGGTAGTAAGTAATAGTTCATCGTGAATAATCGCTGTTTTATAAGCTCCTTAGCGATGCAAGAAGCATAGGCTATTTGCTGCGTTAAGCCTGTGGTCCAACCTTACTGGCGTTACTCCATTGCGCTCTGTTCGTCACGGAAAATCCAGGAGTGTTGAGGGTCTTTCAGCAGCCTGCTAATCCAGCAACGCTCGAAGATTGGCAATGCTGGCCTCTGCCACCGCTGTTTCCTTTGCTTCGTCTTTAATCATGCCGATGCCCAGAAAGTCGATATCGTCCTGGGGCATTTCGTCCACGAAGCGGCTGGCGGTGGTGTCGATTTTCTCGCCGTACTGTTTGCGGGTTAGCGCCTGGGTCATGGCCAGGGTTTCCCGGGCGCGGGTGATGCCCACGTACATCAGGCGGCGTTCCTCGACGATGTTGTCTTCTTCAATGCTGGTGCGATGGGGTAGGAATTCCTCTTCTACACCCATCATGTAGACGTGTGGAAATTCCAGGCCCTTGGAGGCGTGCAGGGTCATCAGTTGTACCCGGTCGGAATCGTCTTCTTCCTGTTGCTGTTCGAGCATGTCGAGCAACACCAGTTTCTTGATCACCGCTTCCAGATCGCTGGCGCCGTCTTCTTCGTCTTCCTGTTTTTCCAGCATGCGTTCGATGCTACGCACCAGCTGCCAGATATTTTCGATATTCTTTTCACCGATGCGCGGGCTGGAGGCGTTTTGCATTAGCCAGCCTTCATAGTCCATGTCGCGGATCAGTTCCTGCACCGCTTGCAGGCTGTTGTGGCCGAAGCAGAACTGGCGTTTGGCATCCAGCCAGGCCTTGAACTTCTGCAGTTTCTCGGCGGCCTTGGGGTTCATGACTTCACTGAGGGCAATGTCGTCACAGACATGGTAGAGCCCCTGTTCCCGTTTCAGGGCCCAGGTGGCGAGTTTTTCCAGGGTGGCAGGGCCGATCTCCCGGCGCGGGGTGTTGATGATGCGCAGGAAGGCGTTGTCGTCATCCGGGTTGACCAGCAGGCGCAGGTAACACATCAGGTCCTTGATCTCGCTACGCGAGAAGAAACTTTTGCCGCCGGATACCTTGTAGGGAATCGACAGGCTCTGCAGTTTCATTTCCAGAATCCGCGACTGGAAATTACCTCGGTACAACACCGCAAAGTCTTTCCACTTCAAGCCCTGTTGCAGACGGCGATGGAAGATGTCGCTGGCAATCCATTCGGTTTCTGCTTCTTCATCGCGCAGGGCGGAAAAACGAATTGGCTCGCCGTAGCCATAGTCGGACCACAGGCTCTTTTCGAACTCGTGAGGGTTGTTGGCGATCACCGTATTGGCGGCTTTCAGAATGCGCCCGGTGGAACGGTAATTCTGCTCCAGCTTGACCACTTTCAGGGTGGGCCAGTCCTGTTGCAGTTGCGCCAGGTTTTCCGGGCGAGCACCACGCCAGGCGTAGATGGACTGGTCGTCATCGCCCACCACGGTGAACTTGCCTTCCGGCAGGGTGAGCATTTTTACCATTTCGTACTGGGCACCGTTGGTGTCCTGGTATTCGTCCACCAGCAGGTACTGGATGCGGTTGCGCCACTTTTCCAGAATACGCGGCTGTTCGCGGAACATGCGCGCCGGCATCAGGATCAGGTCATCGAAATCCACCGCGTTGCACACTCGCAACATGCGGTCGTAGCCACCGTAGGCCATGGCAGCGCGCAGGTCCTCATCGGTGTCGGCGGTACTCACCGCTTCTTCCGGCAGTACCAGGGCGTTTTTCCAGTCGGAAATGCGCTTGTGGATCACGTCTACTGCGTCCAGGTCCCGTTCCGATTCGCCCTGGCGCAGGATCTCCTTGAGGATCTCCTTGCTGTCGGCGCCATCGAGAATGGAGAAGCCGTTGCGCAGGCCACAGGCTTTCAGCTCTGACTTGAGAATGCGCAGGCCCAGGTTGTGGAAGGTGGAGACAATCAGCCCCCGAGTCAGGTCCCGGCTCACCAGCGACTGCACCCGCTCCTTCATTTCCCGGGCAGCCTTGTTGGTAAAGGTCACCGCGGCAATATGCCGGGCCGACATGCCCCTTTCCTGGATCAGCCAGGCGATCTTGCGGGTGATCACGCTGGTCTTCCCGGAACCCGCCCCGGCCAGTACCAGCAACGGGCCATCGGCATACTGCACGGCTTCCTGCTGGCGGGGGTTGAGCTTACTCATAGGGCTCCGGACAATCTTGGGGTGTGAAATAGGGTCGCTATGATACCAGCGATGGCCCTGCACTCCAGACACCTTATGTCGGTTATCATGGCGGTTTGCCAAGTAACGGTTTTGCCCATGCGTCTGGACTATTTTCTCGCCCACAGTGCCGGCCTGACTCGTAAAGAGGCCAAGCAACTGATCAGCCGCGGTGCGGTCACCGTGGAGGGCGAAGCGCGTCCGAAAGCCAACCTGCAACTGCGGGATGGGCAGGGCGTCTGGTTACATGACCAGCCGGTGCAATTGCCGGGCCACCGTTACCTGATGCTGCACAAGCCGGCGGGGGTGGTGTGTTCCACGGATGACCCGGAACATCGCACTGTACTGGACCTGCTGCCTGCGGGGCTGCGCCAGGATCTGCACCCGGCGGGCCGTTTGGATCGCGATACCACCGGCCTGGTGCTGTTGACCAGCGACGGCCAGTGGTCCCACCGGCTCACTTCCCCGCATCATCATTGTGACAAATGCTACCGGGTGACCTGCGCGGACCCGGTCGGTGATGAGGATCTGCAGGCCCTGCGTGATGGCATTTTGCTGCGTGGCGAAGACTCTCCCACCTTGCCCGCCAAGGCGGATCGGGTAGGTGTGGACCAGTTGCTGCTGACCATCCGGGAAGGACGTTACCATCAGGTAAAACGGATGCTGGCGGCGCGGGGAAACAAGGTGGTGGCCCTGCACCGGGAGCAGATCGGTGAGATCGCGCTGGATGCGGCATTGGCGCCGGGGGAGTTCCGGGCCCTGAGCGAGGAAGAGATTCACAGTCTGTAAGGTTTTCCATAGGAGCGTCGCTGGCGGCGCGATCACCAGCGACGTTTAAAGCGAAGCCGCTGCAGGAGTTCCTCTTGAGGGACGAACCACGCGTTAGCGTGGAAATCGCCCGCAGGCAATCAGGAGAGAGCGACGTCGTCAGAGTGATCTGGCGGTATCAGCATAGTCCGTTTCCTCGCCCAGGCTCGGATTCGTCCCTCAAGAGGAACTCCTACAGCGGCTTCGTTTTGGCCGTGTGAGTTGCATTTTTACGCTAATGGTCGCGCCGCTAGCGATGTGATTCCCTTCGCTTACCCTTCGGGCCGCACGGAACCAGTTGCGTTACTCCGCTGCACTCCGTTTCTGCAGCAGATCCCACGGCACCCGCTTAGTTCAACTGCCCCTGCAGCTCCATAACATCTACGGTCCGTTCCCGGTTAAGGGGGTCGACCAGGGTGTTGGCATCCTGATAAACACGCGGTGTCTTGTAGAGCATGGCCACTGCTTTGACGTGGCTGGGGCACACGTAACGTTCAGGCATTTCCTGCTGCAGCCAGGCGCGCACTTTCGGTGCCTGGTCGGAGCCCATTTTCGGGAACAGGTGATGCTCCACATGATGGCTGAAATGGAAATGCAGCGGATCGATCCAGCGCCAGGCGCGCACGCTCATGGAATTGTCCACCGGGTGGTTGTTGTCCATCTGCGGGCGCAGCATGTGGTTGGTAAGGATATAGCTCTGGCCGATGAAGTTGATGATCATCATCGGGATCAGCACGGTAAAGATCGCCAGTGGGCCGGATACGATGGCCAGTGTGATCCATGCCGCCATGCAAAGGTAGGACTGGCGGATCGCTTTTTTGCGGTTGAATCCCTTGAACTCCTCACGCTTGCGGGTCTGCATGCGCAGTACCAGCTGGCCGTGGAACATGAAGGAATAGAACAGGAACAAAAAGCTGTACCAGGTGCGCCCACCCGGGGCCAGCTTGGTAAAGTTGGCGGTCTGCGGGTGTTTCTCGTAGCGGTACAGGGTGCCGAAAGAGTCCGGGTCCTTGTCGCCCAGGTTGGTGTTGGCGTGGTGAGCCACATTGTGCCAGCGGCGCCAGAATTCCGGGGCGATCAGGGCTGGACCAAAGCCGACCCAGCCGAGAAAATCCTGCATGCGACGGCTCATGCCCAGCGCGCCGTGTAGCACTTCGTGGGCCAGCAGGGCCTGGCAGGCCAGGGTGTGGCCGGCGAGGATGGCAAGCAGCAGGTTGCCCCACCAGGGCAGGCTGAGCATCAGGATGGCAGCGATGCTGCCGATGATCACCGCGCTCATGGGAATAAACCACAGGGCGCGCAGTGGGCGGGCCTTGAACGTGGCCGGGCCCAGGTCCTTCTTCACGGCATCGCGGATGGCGCGGGCATCATCGGCACCAAAATGGCGGCTGTAAGTGGTGTCTTTCATGGTTATGACTATCCTTGACGGTCGAGGCCGGGAAATTCGGATGCAGGCATTCTGGTGAACAGTTGTGTTTGGGCGAAGTGCAAGGCTGGACAGAAAGCAGTCATTTTCGGACAGGTGCAAAATTAGCGTATAGTAGAGCCATGAATCACGAGCGCTTTATACAGCTGGACCCTGGTACTGGTCGTTCCCCGGTCCCGGTCAACTATGTGCGCAACCTGGTGGAACTGATCGCCGAGGTTGGCGTGGATAGTCGTCGGCTGCTTTCCCAAGTGGGGCTGAGCGAGGATGAGGTCTATAACCCGGAACCGGCGCTGCGCTTCGAGCAGTTCCGCCGGGTCATGGTGGGCGCCCGTGAAATAACCGGTGATCCGGCCCTGGGCCTGGCGCTGGGTCAACAATTGACCCTCACCGCCCATGGCCTGCTCGGCTATGCCGCCATCAGCAGTGCTGATCTGGGCGATGCCCTGCGGCTGCTGGAGCGCTACTTCCGCACCCGTACCCGCCTGTGCGTTCCCCGTATCGAACCCTCCCAGGAAGGGGTGCGTTTCTGCCTCATGGAAAGCGTGCCGCTGGGCGATATCCGTGAAACCTATCTGGAAGTGGTAGTGGCTGCGGTGGTCGGCGGGATTCGCTATCTGCTGGGCGATCGTTTCCAGGGAGCGGTGCTGGAGCTGCCTTATGCGGCGCCGGCCCATGCGGATCGTTACCGGGAATTGTTGGCCATGCCGGTGGAGTTCGGGGCCGAGGTGGCGGCCCTGCGGTTACCCAAGGCCCTGCTCAACGAGCGTTTTACCCTGTCTGATCCGGCGTCCCGGCAGATGGCCGCACAGAAATGCGAGGAAGAACTGCAACGGCTGGAAGCCGATCAGGACTGGGCCAGCCGCGTGCGCGCCCGGTTGATGCAGGCAGAGGGCATGCTGCCCAGCCTGGAACAGCTGGCGTGCAATTTCCACGTTACCTCCCGCACCCTGCGTCGTTATCTCAATGCCCTGGGCGTGAGCTACCGCTCCCTGCTGGAAGAGGTACGCATGACCAAGGCCATGGCGTATCTGCAGGCCAATATCACCGTGCAGCAGGTGGCCTCGAAACTGGGCTATGCCGACCCCAGCAATTTCGCCCGTGCCTTCCGCAAATGGACCGGCCACCCGCCGAGTCACTTCCAGCCGTAAATTTTTTACCACAGAGGTCACAGAGATCACTGAGGTAAAACCTCAGGGCGACCGGTTGTGGGGGGAATTAGCTCCTGCAGGAGTTCCCTTCCAGGCGACGAATCGGGCGACGCGAGGCGGCAACCTATCCTCTTCAGCAAACCCGGCGAAACCGGATCGGGTTTCCCCAATTTCGCGTTGACGCGCGCGGTTCGTCCCCTGAAAGGGAACTCCGACATAAAGGTGCTCCCTGGCCTTCTCCCTGTAGCAATCCCTTTCTCATGACGATAGTGTTCCTGTCCGCGTCAGCCGAAAACAGCATCCCATGAGCAACAGCGAACCTGTCCTTCTGGTCAGCCGGCACAACCAACCCCGTGGCAGTTGTCAGCGTGGGCGCATGCAGCGTCAGAGGCTGATTCATCGCGCGTCCTACGTGGTGGTGCGGGATCTGGCCGGGCGGGTTTGTGTGCAACAGCGTGCCGCCGACAAACATTTTTACCCCGGTGGCTGGGATCTGGCTGCTGGTGGTGTCATGCGCCCCAATGAAACCGTGGGCGAAAATCTGTCGCGGGAATTGTTCGAGGAAGTGGGCGTGCAACGTCAGTTTTCCCGTTGGCAGTGGTTCTTCTTTACCAATCCCCATCACCAGGTCTGGGGCGCGCTGGCGTCCGTGGTGGTGTGTCCGCAGGCGGTCTCGCTCAGCGATGAAGTGGTCGCCATTGAATGGCTGCCGGGCCGGGACGCGCTGCTATTGCCCGATGCCACCCCTGATACCCGCCACGCACTGTCCTTGCTGTTGTCATCCTCCTCCTGAGCGTTTTCGTCCTTGTGGCCGGCTGGCGGGCTGGGTAGCTTCTCTCACTGATGCAGAGAAGGGTGAGGAAGTTATGTCCCAACGATTCAGTGTGGCCGGTAAACGTATTCTGATCACCGGCGCGTCCAGCGGCTTTGGTGCCCACTTCGCCATTGCCCTGGCCGAAGAAGGGGCCAACGTGGTGCTGGCGGCTCGCCGGGTGGAAAAGCTCGAAGCCACTGCCGAAGCGGTACGGGCTCTGGGCCGTGAGGCCACCGTGGTGCCCATGGACGTGAGTGATCACGGCAGTGTGGAAGACGCCTTTGCCGCTATGCCGGCGGTGGATGTGGTGGTCAACAATGCTGGCATATCCCACGAAGGTCCCACCGACGAGCTTAGCGAAGAAGACTGGGATGCGGTGGTGGATACCAACCTGAAAGGAGTCTGGGCGGTGTCCAAGTTTGCCATCCAGCAATGGCGGCGGGACGATCGCCCGGGCAGCCTGATCAACATCGCTTCCATTCTCGGCCTGCGTGTGGGTGGCCGGGTGGCGCCCTACACCGCCTCCAAGGCGGCGGTGGTGCAGCTCACCAAGTCTCTGGCGCTGGATTTTGCCCGCTACAACATCCGCTGCAATGCTATCTGCCCCGGCTATGTAGAAACCGATATCAACCGGGACTTCTTCAACAGCCCGCTGGCGGAAAAAATGCTCAAGCGCATTCCCTATCGCCGCTTGGGGCAGATCGACGAACTGGTCGGCCCGCTGTTGCTGCTGGCGTCCGATGCGTCGTCCTACATGACCGGTTCGGTGATCGCCGTGGATGGCGGCCACCTCTGCAATACTCTCTAACCTAGATCGAGGACAGACCATGGATTTCTCCCTGACCCCGGAGCTGGAAAGCCTGCGCCAGCAAGTGGCCGCCTTTGTGGAAGCGGAAATCATGCCGCTGGAAAACGACAAGGCGAATTACGACGACCACGAAAACTTCAAGGAAAGCGTGGTCGATACTCTGCGAGAAAAAGCGAAAGCCACAGGACTCTGGGGCTTCCAGTTGCCCAGGGAGCGTGGCGGCCTGGATGTGGGCGTGGCCGGTATGGCGGTGCTCTACGAAGAGGCCGCTCGCAGTCCGTTCGGGCCGGTCGTATTCAACTGTGCGCCGCCAGATGACGGCACCATGATTCTGCTCAACAAGATTCTCAACGACGAACAGAAAGCCCGCTGGCTACAGCCGATGATCGACGGCAAGGTGCGGTCCGCTTTTGCAATGACCGAGCCGGAAGGTGGCTGTGGCTCTGACCCGTCCCTGACCTATACCTCTGCCACCAAGGACGGCGACAACTGGATCATTAACGGTCGTAAGTGGTTTATCACCGGCGCGGAAGGGGCGCAAACCTTCATCCTGATTGCCAAGACCAGCGATGACCCGCGAAAGGGGCTTACCGCCTTCCTGTTTGATGCGGATCAGCCCGGTTGGGAAATCGTTCGTCGCATCCCGATCATGGGGCCGGAAGAGCATGGTGGTCACTGCGAGCTGAAATTCGATGGTCTGATTATCCCGGATGAAAATCGTCTTCTGGAAGTGGGCGATGGCCTGAAAGTCACCCAGATCCGCCTCGGCACCGCTCGTCTTACCCACTGTATGCGCTGGCTGGGTCTGGCCAAGCGTTGCATGGAAGAAGCCGCCGGTTATGTGGAAAACCGCATGAGCTTTGGCACCACCCTGGCCGAGCACGAAGGCGTGCAGTGGATGCTGGGTGACGTGGCCAAGGATATCGAAGTGGGCCGTCTGCTGACCATGCAGGCCGCCTGGAAACTGGATCAGGGGGATTTCGCCAAGAAGGAGATTTCCATGGCCAAGATCCACGTGGCCGACACCCTGCACAAGGCCGCCGATACCGCCATCCAGCTATGCGGTGCCCGTGGCTATTCCAAGGACACCCTACTGGAATGGATCTACCGCTACGCCCGCCAGGCGCGTCTGGTGGACGGTGCCAGCGAGGTGCACAAGATGGTGCTGTCGCGGTTCTATCTGAAAGAGAAACGCGATTTCTTTCAGTGGGGTTAATGTCGTCTGCTAGCGACAACCCTGTGTTCCAGTCCTTGCCGCCGCGCACCACCTTCTGGGCGAGGCGGCGGGGAGTAACCCTGTTGATGGCTGTGGCCAGCAAAGTCATTCTAAAGCAACGACTTGTCATGGCTGAGTCGTCATGTCTTCATCATGTCTTGGTTTCCTGGTCACCACGATACCGGCAGCGTTCCTTTCCCTGAATGTCGTATCGGTATCCTGCAAGGTTTGCGTGTGTCAATTGAGACCAATGCAATATGTAAAATAATGCTAACTGGTAAATGCTTATTTTTTCATAACTATGATAGTCTGGAAAAAATGACGTGACGCTAGTCACGCCTCCCTCATTGCCTTGCGTGTGCCAATTGGCAGGAAAGGCGTTCTGTCAGAAGTCCGCTGTTGGTTGGCACCGTGTATGGGGGGATTCAGTAAAAGCGTCTTTCTACGGGGGTAGTGGCGCGGTTGTCATTTTAACGGGTTATGGGGAAATACATCATGCTGGATCAATACACCAGACATCTCTATGTAGAGAAATTCCTCAAGAGCGCACTCATCATCATGCCACTGTCACTTCTGGCTGTGCTGATGGCGATATTGATCGCTGGCTGACCAGCGTCAGCAGACCACAGGAAACCTGACCAGGGTTACCGGGTGTCCGCTACCGTTTGTCGATAACTCAGGGCTTCGCGTAGGTGATCCCGGTCGACGGTATCTGTTCCGGCCAAATCGGCAATGGTGCGTGCCACCCGGGCACTGCGATGCAGGGCCCGGGCGGACAACCCCATGCGGGTCATGACGTTGGCCAGCCAGTCCCGATGAGGGCGTAGCAGCGGATCCAGGTGATCGCTGCCCAGTTCCCTGTTCAGGCGTCGCTGGCGCTGCCATTGCCGTTGCCAGGCGTCGCGTACCCGGGCGCGGACTGTCGCGCTGGTTTCTCCCTGCCGGTCGCCCAGTAGTTCCCGGGCTTCCACCGCGGGTACGTCCAGGTGCAGATCAATACGGTCCAACAAGGGGCCGGACAGTTTGTTCTGGTAGCGCTTGGCCTTGTCGCAACGATAGCCGCAGCCCTTCTCCGGGTCGCCCAGGTAACCGCAGGGGCAGGGGTTCATGGCGGCGATCAATTGAAAGCGGGCCGGGAAGGTGAGCTCTTGGGCAGCCCGGGCGATGCTCACCTCACCGGTTTCCAGCGGTTCACGTAATACCTCCAGTACTCGCCGGTCGAACTCCGGTAACTCATCGAGAAACAGGATGCCGTGGTGGGCCAGGGAAATTTCCCCGGGCCGAGGATGGCTGCCGCCGCCAACCAGAGCGGTGGCCGAGGCGGTATGGTGGGGCGCCCGGTAGGGGCGCTGGTGGAACAGGCGCGCCGGACGCGGCTGCTTCAGGGAATGAATGGCCGCCACTTCCAGAGCCTGCTTCGGATGCAGTGGAGGCACCAGCCCCGGCAGGCGCGAGGCCAGCATGCTTTTACCGGCACCGGGCGGGCCACTGAGCAGCAGCGAATGCCCCCCGGCGGCGGCAATCTCCAGTACCCGCTTGGCGGCTGCCTGGCCGCGGATTTCCGAGAGGCAGCCTCCTTCATAGGTGGTGGTGTCCGGGGCCGGGTGATCGTGCAGTGGCAGCGGGGACTGGCCCACCAGGTGGGCTGCCACCTGGGCGAGTTGGTCGCCGGCCACGGTGCTGGCACCTGCCAGTGCGGCTTCATCTGCGTTGTCACGGGGAACGATCAAGGTGCGGCCGGTGGGCTGGCAGGCCAGGGCGCAGGGCAACATGCCGGGAACCGGGCTCAGGGCGCCATTCAATGCCAGCTCGCCGATAAATTCGTACTGGTTGCTGTCCAGTTTTCCGAGCTGCCCGCTGGCCAGCAGGATGCCCAGGGCAATGGGCAGATCAAAACGGCCGCCATCCTTGGGTAGATCCGCCGGGGCCAGGCTCACGGTGATGCGCCGCTGGGGAAACTCGAAGCCGCTGTTGACCAGCGCCGAGCGCACCCGGTCCCGGCTTTCTCGCACGGCGGTGTCGCCCATGCCGACAATGGTGAAGGCAGGCAGGCCCGGTGCCAGATGGGTTTCCACCCGCACTTCCCGGGCCTGGATGCCCAGTGGTGCCCGGCTGTAGAGCAATGCATGCGTCACGTGTTCTCGCAGAATTCAGTGTGTGCGAGGCAGTGTACGGGGAGGGGAGCGTGCTACGTGTGCGAGGTTGTCGGCGGTAGATGTAGGAAATCAGACTTTCGTAGGAGCTAGGCTTGCATGGCGAACTTGCTCGCGATTGCGGTTGTTCGCCATGCAAGCCTAGCTCCTACGGGAAATACCGGGCGTCAGGCGTCCGTCGTTTTCTCCAGCTCCGCTACCTGCTTCTCCAGCGCCTCCAGTTTTTCCCGGGTGCGCATCAATACCTGTTGCTGAATATCGAACTCTTCCCGGGTGATCAGATCCAGGCGGCTGACCGCTTCCGCCAGTACGCTGCGCACATTGCGCTCCACTTCGTTGCGCAGGCCGCCCAGATCGGTGGGTAGGCGCCCACTGATGTCGGCCATCAGGCGGTCGATAAAGGGTTGATCAGGCATCTTGAATCTCCATCGAGGACCAGGGGTAATGGCTGGCCCGGGCCGCCAGTAATGCGGTCTGTGGCGGCGGTGCTTGTATTGATGGGCGGATGGTAGCACGGTGTTCGCTGGCGCGGCACCGGCGGTGCAGGGCAACCGCTCTGCACCAAGTTGGAACCCGCCCCAAGGTGGTGCGCTATAATGGCGCGCCGAACCCGTTCCTTGAATCGGGATCGGGATATAACCCGCTGAAAATGCATGATTTTCTAAACCTGGCATGGGTCGTGCACTTATTGGGTCAGAGCGTTCGAGCAAACTGTGGATCGGGAACCATAACGGGGCTCGAAGTGAAACGGACGACACCGGACGCGGTGAAAGCTGAGGAGAATGAAATGAAACTGGTTACTGCCGTAATTAAGCCGTTCAAATTGGATGACGTGCGTGAAGCACTCTCCGAGATCGGCGTGCAAGGCATCACCGTTACCGAGGTGAAAGGCTTTGGACGCCAGAAAGGTCACACCGAGCTGTACCGGGGTGCCGAGTACGTGGTGGATTTTCTGCCCAAGGTAAAAATCGAGGTGGCCATCGCTGAGTCCTCTCTGGATCAGGTGATTGAAGCCATCGCGAAAGCTGCCAATACCGGCAAGATTGGTGACGGTAAGATCTTCGTCACTTCCCTGGAGCAAGCGATTCGTATCCGTACCGGTGAGACCGGTGAGGACGCGATTTAAGTTTTACCGTGTTGTAAATCGACCCATGCCAGGGTTTAGAGAACACGCTTCCATTTTCGGAGGGTTGCATTGTGGAAAATCAAATTTTTGAACTTCAGTACGCCATGGACACCTTTTACTTTCTGGTGTGTGGCGCATTGGTAATGTGGATGGCTGCCGGTTTTGCCATGCTGGAAGCCGGTCTGGTGCGTGCGAAAAACACCACCGAAATTCTCACCAAGAACGTGGCGCTGTTTGCCATTAGCTGCATCATGTACTTGGTGTGTGGTTACGCCATCATGTACGGCGGCGGCATCTTCCTGGACGGTATCGAAGCCTTCGATCTGGCCGGTGTGCTGAGCGCATCTACCGAGAACGGATTCGATGGTGATTCCGTCTACTCTGGTGCGTCTGACTTCTTCTTCCAGGTGGTGTTCGTGGCTACCGCCATGTCCATCGTCTCCGGTGCGGTTGCCGAGCGTATGAAGCTGTGGGCCTTCCTGGTCTTCGCGGTATTCATGACCGGTGTGATCTACCCGCTGGAAGGTTCCTGGACCTGGGGTGGTGCTGACGTGTTTGGCATGTACAACCTGGGCGACCTGGGCTTCTCTGACTTTGCTGGTTCCGGCATCGTTCACATGGCTGGTGCTGCTGCTGCTCTGGCTGGTGTGCTGCTGCTGGGTGCTCGTAAAGGCAAATACGGTCCTAACGGTGAAGTGCACGCTATCCCGGGTGCCAACCTGCCCCTGGCGACTCTGGGTACCTTCATCCTGTGGATGGGCTGGTTCGGCTTTAACGGCGGGTCTGTACTGAAGCTGGGCGATGCTGCAAGCGCACACTCTGTTGCCATGGTGTTCCTGAACACCAACGCTGCTGCCGCTGGTGGTGCTGTTGCTGCCCTGATCGTTGGCCGCATCCTGTTCGGCAAGGCTGACCTGACCATGCTGCTCAACGGTGCCCTGGCGGGTCTGGTTGCCATCACTGCCGAGCCGTCTACTCCGACTCCGCTGCTGGCTACTCTGTTCGGTGCCGCTGGTGGTGTGCTGGTAGTGTTCAGCATCCTGACTCTGGACAAGCTGAAGATCGACGATCCGGTCGGTGCCATCTCCGTACACGGTGTGGTTGGTCTGCTGGGTCTGCTGCTGGTACCGGTTACCAACGCTGATGTGTCCTTCTCCGGCCAGATCATCGGTGCAGCTACCATCTTCATCTGGGTATTCGTGGCCAGCCTGATCGTCTGGGGCATCCTGAAAGCCGTCATGGGCATCCGGGTTGCAGAAGAAGATGAGTACGAAGGCATGGATATGGCTGACTGCGGTATGGAAGCCTACCCGGAATTCGTGAAAGGTTAATCCTTCACAACGATTTCCTTGAAATGACAGGGCGCCTTCGGGCGCCCTTTTTTTGTTTTCACAAACAGGGTCGCTGGGCGTTTGCAGGGTTGCCAATGCCGGTGCGATAGATCGATTGCGTGATACCAGTTACGAGGACCGAGTCACGAAAAGCAAAACCCGGCGTTCGGGAAAGCCATGTTGTCGTTTCTCGCCTCTCGTCATTCGCCATCGTTGCAGGATCAGTGGTGCCATACCCCTGTGTTATCATGCGGCCTTTCCCGCCAGCTGTCTGTGAGCACCATGAGCGAAACCACTGTTATCCGCCTGCGTAAGAACGAAGAACGCCGCCTCAAGGCCGGCCACCTGTGGGTCTACGCCAACGAAATTGATACCCGCCAGACCCCGCTCAAGGATCTGCCTGCTGGTGCCGCCTGCATTGTGGAGAACAGTCAGGGCAAGCCGCTGGGCCGGGCTCTTCTAAGCCCTCACTCGTTGATTGCGGCCCGTCTCTATAGTCGCGACGTGAAGCAGGAGCTGTCGCGCAGTTTCTTCAAGAAACGCATCGAGCAGGCATTGGTCCTGCGCGAGACTTTGTTCGATGAACACAGCTACCGGTTGATCTTCGGCGAAGCCGACGGCCTGCCCGGGCTGGTGGTGGACCGTTTCGGTGATGTGCTGGTGGTGCAGACCGGTTCAGGAGCCATGGAAGCGCACCTGGACACTATCGTCAGTGCCCTGGATGCGGTACTTAATCCGACCCATATCATTGCCAAGAACGAAGCGGCGGCCCGGGAAATCGAGGGTATGGAGCGCTATACCAAGGCGTTGAAAGGCGATCTGGTCGACGAGGTGTCACTCACCGAAAACGGCGCCCGCTTTGTGGCGCCGCTGGCTGAAGGGCAGAAAACAGGCTGGTTCTACGACCACCGCAGTGCCCGCCAGGCCATGGTGCCACTGGCCAAAGGGGCGCGGGTGCTGGACGTGTTTTCCTATTGCGGTGGCTGGGGTGTGCAGGCAGCAATGGCCGGCGCGGAATCGGTCACCTGCGTGGATGCCTCGGAAACCGCCATCGACTATGTGCATCGCAATGCCAAGCTAAACGGGGTCGCGGACAAGGTAGGCAGCATCCAGGGCGATGCCTTTGCCGCCATGAAGCAGCTGATCGCCGATGGCGAAAAGTATGATCTGGTGGTGCTGGATCCGCCGGCGTTCGTGAAACGCAAAAAGGATTTCAAGAACGGCCTGGCCGGTTATCACGCTATCAACGAGCTGGCCCTGCGGTTGATCAAGCCGGGCGGTTATCTGATCTCCGCGTCCTGCTCCATGCATATGCCGGCGGACCGTTTGCTGGACGTGATCCACAGCAGCGCCCGACACATCGACCGCAGCGTGCAGGTGATCGGTTATCAAGGGCAGGGGCCGGACCATCCGGTACACCCGGCCATTACGGAAACGTCCTATCTGAAAAGCTGGTTCTGCCGGATAAACTTCTCCCTGTAGCCTGAAAACTATTGCGGATTAGCGAAAACGGAATCGATCTGTTCCCGGGTGAGGCGTGAGGCGGCTTGCCCCGGGGCCATCCTTCCGGGTGACCAAATCGCAAATCTGAATTCCTCACCGCCACCACAGATTGCGTAGGGTGCACTGAGCCTAAGGCGAACTGCACCGATCCGGCGTTTGATGGTGCAGTTCGCCTTAGGCTCAGTGCACCCTGCGTCCTGGAATACGGCGGGTTTTTACGAATAGAAGAAGTCCTGGTCTGATGCTTCGCCATCACGGATTCAGGCCGGGATTCTTCTCCAGATTCAGCAAGAAATTCGCGATCAACCGGTTGGCCCAGCTTCGTGGCCGCAAGCCTTCAAAGTAGGCGCAGTGACTTCCCCTGCGGGTAATCACCAGCAGGGTGCGAGGCAGTTCGCGCACCAGCGATTCGTATTCGCGCACATTGCCGATCACACACACCGGATCGTCTTCCGCGTTCAGCACCAGCAAAGGGATGCTGATTCGCTTCATGACCATCATGGGATTGCTGGCTTCCAGAAAATCGGCGTGGCTATGGTAACCGGCCATTTCATGGAGGTTGGCATGGAACGCATGCAGGTCCGGGGCGCTGGCACAGGCGTCATAGCTTTGCAGTTTTCTGAATGCCTCGGCATTGGCGGTGACAAAGGTGCGCGCCAGTTTGCGGGCCATCATGCGGTTGTAGGGTTGCCGGGCACGGCGGAAGGCCACCTCAATGTTGTAGCCGGGGCAATAGGCCATGGCGCCGCGAAACGGGGCGCTTTCTCCTTCTTCACCCAGGTAGCGGACCAGTAGCCCGGAACCCGCCGAAATGCCAACGGCGTACAAAGGAGACTGCGGATAGCGTTGCTGGATGACGGCGATCTGTTCGCGCAAGTCATCGGTGTCGCCCATGGTGTTGATGCGCGGTGCAGTCAATGGCAGATCGCCGTGGCCGCGCCGGGTGCAGACTACCACCCGCCAGCCCGTTTGCTGATGCAGATCCCTTACCAACTCGCGCATGCTTTTCGGTGAACCGGTAATGGTATGCAGGACCAGCAAGGTGGGGGTGTCGGTGGGGGTATCCAGGCCGACCCAATCCAGCGAGGTGGTGCCGCCGTCGCGCATGGTGAGAATATCGGTGTGGGAATAATCCAGTGCCGGAGAAAAGGCTTTTTTCAGCCCGAGCACTATCAGCTGCAGATGTGTATTGAACAGCCAGGGTGTGGGGAAAAACCGTTGCGACAGCTGCGGCAGTCGAGCCAGCATATTCCGGTTAAAGCCGGTATCGCGGTAGACAAGCTGCGGTTTGCGCGCGGCGGTTTTCAGGTAATACGCCACCGCAAGGCTGGCCAGCAGAACGACAATAAAGAGAGTCACGGGGCGGCGCTCCATGCGATGGGAAGTGACGGTGTCCAGGTTGCGGAATGGTCCATTCAGTGTATCCAGCCATGGCCATATCCGCTAATCACGGTCGAAGCGCCGCTCCCACATTGGATCAGGCGCTTGCGTCGTGAAAGGTGTCGCTATTTCAGAGTTTCCAGCATGGCCGCCATGCGGGTACGCACCACCTCAATGGCTTTGTAGGGACGGATCATCACCTTGAAGTCCAGAATTTTTCCGTCTGCGTCCCACTGGATCATGTCCACCCCGTTGACGGCGATGCCGTCCAGTTCCAGGGCGAACTCCAGCACCGAATGCTCGCCGTCATGCACTTCACGCACGTAACGGAAGCTGTCGTTCAGCAGTACGTGCAGGGCCGCGGTCAGATAGGCGGTGGTCAGTACCTTGCCGGCTTGCGGGGTATGTACCAGCGGAGAGTGGAACACGGCTTCGTCGGCAATCAGATCACTGAGTAATTGCGGATCGCGGGTTTTCACCACTGCGTGCCAGGCATCAATATTCGCCATGGGTTATCTCCTTCAGGCTGCATTCAGTGCGCGGCGGGCCTGCTCGTATTCGTCTGCCAGCCGGGCGATGGCGTCGCCGGCACCCTGGATAGCGTCCACTGCCCCGATGCCCTGGCCGCAGCCCCAGATATCTTTCCAGGCTTTCTTGTCGGAATCGCCGCCGGAACCGAAGTTCATCGCAGACGGGTCGCTTTCCGGCAGGTCGTTGGGGTCCATGCCCGCGTTGATGATGGAGGGTGCCAGGTAGTTACCATGCACTCCGGTGAACAGGTTGCTGTAGACGATATCGTCCGCACGACTGTCCACGATCATCTGCTTGTAGCCCTGGGCCGCATTGGCTTCTTCGGTGGCAATGAACATGGAGCCGATATAAGCCAGGTCGGCACCCATGGCCTGGGCGGCCAGCACGCTGCGACCATTGGCGATGGACCCGGACAGGGCCAGCGGGCCATCAAACCAGGTGCGCAGTTCCTGAATCAGGGCAAAGGGGGACTGGGTGCCGGCATGGCCACCGGCGCCAGCGGCGACCGCGATGAGGCCGTCGGCCCCTTTTTCGACGGCCTTGCGACCGAAGCGATCGTTGATCACATCGTGCATCACCAGGCCGCCCCAACCGTGCACTGCCTGGTTCACTTCCACGCGGGCGCCCAGTGAGGTGATCACCATCGGCACCTTGTACTTCTCACACAGCTCCAGATCTTTCTCCAGGCGGTCGTTGGAGCGATGCACGATCTGGTTGACCGCAAAGGGGGCCGCGGGTTGGTCAGGGTGATCCCGGTCCCAGGCGGCTAGCTCCTCGGTAATGCGGTGCAGCCACTCGTCCAGTTGCGATAAAGGACGGGCATTCAGGGAAGGGAAGGAGCCGATGATGCCGGCCTTGCACTGGGCCAGCACCAGATCCGGGTTGGAAATAATGAACAGGGGTGAGCCCATCACGGGCAGGCGCAGGCGGTCAGCAATGGAAGCGGGCAGGGACATGATGGGTCCTCCAATAATTGATTTACCCTGTAAAATTTACACTGTATAAGTTAAAGGTCAAGTCTTGCCGGCCCAGGCCGCTGAGCGAATCGGTCAATGCTCCAGGGTAGGGGGATTAACGCGCATACCCGCATACAAGGTGCGCATGATTTTCTCGCGCAGGGTGTCACCATCCATGCCGCGCAGGCCGCTGGCCAGCTCCAGCACCACGATGCCGTGCAGGGTGGCCCAGAACATATAGCCGATCAGCTGGGCGTCCCCTTCCAGCAGCCCGGCGTCAATCATTTCGCGCACGTAGGCCACCATGGTTTCCTGGGCACGGAGATTGGCCTGACGCAGCTCCGGGTAACGCTCTTCGTCGGGTTGGGTGAACGAGAAAATCAGCTGATAGGCCGCCGGGTAGGTTTTGGCAAAGGCCACATAGGCATCGCCCACCGCCCGGGCCTTGGCGCGGGCATCCGGGGCCTGCTGCACCGCCTGTTCCAGGTTGGCGGAAAAGCGATGGAAGGCTTCTGCGCGCACGGTGGCAAGGATCTCGTCCTTGTCCTGGAAATAGCGGTAGGGAGTCATCGGGCTGACCCCGAGGGTGCTGGCGATCTGACGCATGGTCACATTCTGCGGCCCCCGCTCGATAAACAGCCGGGTGGCCACATCACAGACCTTGTCGCGGAAAGCGGCAATTTCTTCGTCGGTTTTGGGCTTCTTCGCCAAGCTGGAGCTCCGGTGCCGGGGTTTGGGCTTACAGTGTAAACGAACTGCGCCCTGCAACCGAAACCGGCACACAAATTGAATGGATAACTGAGAACTCCCAATGCCATACAAGGGGCGCTTGTGTCGTTACCTCCGGATTTTATGCAGGCCCGCGTGGATGCGGTAAAGAACCGTCTGGATGTGCCGGTATGTAGTCTCTACCAGGCGGATGAGATCCGGGAAATTCTGGTGATAGTTGCCACCAGTGGCCTCAACCAGAAAGCGCGGGGCGCCATGCTCTCTTTCCAGCAGGGGCTTACTGGCAAGGTGGCCCGCAGCCGAGGGCCGGTGGTGGCCCGTGACATCAAGGCCCACGCTGAATATCACTATGTGACCGGCTCCGATGAGGAGCGCTTTCAGAGTTATTTGGGTATTCCCCTGGAACAAGACGGTCGGCTTTACGGGGTGTTGGTGGTGCAGACGGAAGCGAAGAAGACTTTTTTCCTGAAGGATATCCGCGAGCTGCATAGTGCCGGCAAGGATCTGCTGGAGGCATTGAAACTGGCCGTCCGACAGGCCTCCTGATGACGCCATTGTGATGATCCATGCGCCCTTTCCTTGGGCTGACTGTCCTCTGTGGTTATGATGCGATGGTCTTGGGAGGGGGTGGCTGTGAGTCGAATCTTGATTGTGGACGATGAACCACGCATCGCGGAGCCATTGATGTTTGCGCTGGAGCGCGAACATTTCGCGGTGGACCATGTGCTGCTTGGTCAGGAGGCGCTGGATTGTCTGGTCACTCAGGTCTTTGATCTGGTGGTGCTTGACGTGGGCCTGCCAGACCTGAACGGCTTCGAGGTGCTCAAGCAATTGCGGCAAACCAGCCAGGTACCGGTATTGTTTCTCACCGCCCGTCAGGATGAAGTGGATCGTATCCTCGGCCTGGAACTGGGCGGCGATGATTACGTGATCAAGCCTTTCAGCCCTCGCGAAGTGGTGGCACGTATCCGTGCCATCCTTAAGCGGCTTTCCCCGCGCGCCGATGATAGTTCTACCAGTCTGTGGCAACTGGATGAGGCCGCAGCGAGGATCCTGTTCCGGGGTGCTGCGCTGACGTTGACCCGTTCCGAATTTCGTATTCTTTCCGCCCTGCTGAAACACCCCGGGCAGGTATTCACCCGCGCGCAGTTACTGGATATCTGCGACAGCGATGAAGACAGCTTCGAGCGCAGTGTGGATACCCATATCAAGACCCTGCGCGCGAAATTACGGCCGCTGGACGGCGAGAGTCTTATCGCCACCCGTCGCGGTATCGGCTACTACCTTGAGAGTTAAAAACAGATGAAACTCGGGCAGCGCTTACTGGTGTTCTACTTCCTGATTCTCGGGCTGGTGGGCTGGTTCGTGCTGGATCTGGTGTTCGGCCAGGCCAAGCCGCTGGTGCGCCAGTCCGCCGAAGAAACCCTGGTGGACGCGGCCAACCTGCTGGCGGAAATCGTTGCTGAGGATGCGGATAACGGCGAGATCGTGATTACCCCGTCCCTGCGCCAGGCACTCAATCGTTATGCCGGCCGTACCCCGGATGCGGATATCTGGGGTCTGAAAAAAGATCGCATTCATACCCATATCTATATCACAGGCCCCACCGGTGTGGTGCTGTTCGACTCCAGAGGAAAAGATGAAGGCGAGGATTTTTCCCGCTGGAACGATGTGCACCTGACCCTGCAGGGGCGCTACGGAGCGCGCACCACCCGCACGGACCCTGAGGACCCATCCACCTCGGTGATGTATGTGGCCGCGCCGATCCGCGATGGCGGCAGCCTGGTCGGCGTGATCAGCCTGGGCAAACCGGGCCGGGCCATCGAGCCTTTTGTGCAGCAGGCAGAGCGTCATCTGATACTGTATGGCGGTCTGGCCCTGTTCGGCTGTCTGGTGGTAGGTGTGCTGCTGGCCTGGTGGCTAAGCCGTCGGGTCAATCGCTTGCGCCGTTATGCGGAGGCGGTGGCCAACAACGAACGCCCGGCGCCGCCAGTGTTTCGGGGTAGCGATGAAATCCGTGATCTGGCGCATGCGGTTACCGCCATGCGGCGTCGCCTGGAAGAGCGGGCGCGATTGGAAGATAACGTGAGCCTGCTGACCCATGAAATGAAAAGCCCGCTGGCGGCCATTCGCGGTGCCGGGGAAATTCTCCACGATGAAATCAGCGACCCGTCACTGACGCGTTTCACCGATAACGTGATCCATGAAAGTCAGCGGCTTTGTGATCTACTCGATCGGTTGTTGGCCATGGCCAGGCTGGAAAAACTGGAAAGCCTGCCGGCCCGCAAGCGTCGCGTCAATATCGCCACGCTGGTGGAAGAGTGGCGGCGCAGCCGCTATGCGTTGTTAGCGGACAAACATCTGCACGTCAGTGTCAACGACGGCACTCTGCAAGCGGAAGAGGAAACGCTGACGTTAGCGTTGTTCAACCTGCTGGACAACGCCCTGCGTTTTGCCAATGCGGAAACCACACTCACAGTACACGTTGAAGGCAACGCCCTGACCGTGGAAAACATCGGCCCGGCCATCCCCGACTACGCCCTGGACCGCGTTACCGAACGCTTTTACTCCCTGCCCGCCCCAGGCCACGACAAAAGCTCCGGCCTGGGCCTGGCCATGGTGAACGAAATCGCCAGCCTGCACGGCGGCAGTCTGGCACTGGCCAACACCGACAACGGCGTCCGCTCCACCCTGACCATCCCCCAACAGGAGCACTAACCTCCTCTAGGGGCTTGCTTGCAAGCGAACCACTTTGATCGCAGAGAACACCCGATTCGTCTGCAAGTAGACTCCTACAGGGGATATTCGTAGGAGCGGCGCTTGAGCCGCGAACCGCGCTTGTGCGGAAATCGCCCGCAGGACGATCAGGCGCTTTTATCGCTCGACAGCTCTTCACAGAATAGACGGGCACCTGCTTGGCGCTTCCATTGCATTCTATTTGGCCCCTCAAGAGGGGCTCCTACGGCCAGGTCTGGATTTGATTCTCTTTGTGGCTCGCAGTTTGAAGCTTGTAGCTATCTTCCCCCACACAATCCCCACAAAACCCCCAAGCTGACTTCGCACACTGGCCTCTCCATATGAGGGAGAGGAACCATGCGACCCAACCTGTTATTGAAGATGCTCACCATTGCCGGCCTGCTCCTGGTGCTGGTGATCCCCCTGTTGATGATCCAGGACAAGGTTATCGACCGCAGCCAGGAAGCCTGGCAGGTAAAACAACAAATCGCCCGGCAGGTCAGTGGCGAGCAGCAGATCAGTGGCCCGGTGATTGTGACCCAGCGGGTTCGCAAACAACTGGTGGAGAAGGCGGACTGTCGTCGCGGCGACAGCTGTACCGTGGTGGAAAAACGCACCGTACTGGAAAGCCAGATTCCCGATGTGCTGAATGTGGATGGCCAGCTACAGACGCAGATGCGTTACCGGGGCATCTACGGAACGCCGGTCTATCGCAGCCTGTTACATCTGGAAGCGGTGTTTCCGGCCAATTGGCAGAAAATCAAACAGCCGGAGCAAGTCTTGGCGTCGCGGCCATCGTTGCTGGTGCTGCAGATCAGTGATCTGCGTGGTCTGGTGGAGCGTCCGCAAATTCTGGTTAACGATGTGCCTCTGCCATTGGTGGAAACCGAACAGTTGCCGTCGGGGCTGGGCGCGAACGCGGTGGCAGTGCAATTGCCCGATGAACTGGCCGGTGCCTTTACCGTCAAGGTGCGCCTGAACCTGAACGGTACGGAATCCTTGGCTGCCTTGCCGCTGGCCAAGGAAACCCGCATCGGCTTGCGCGCAGACTGGCCGCATCCCAGCTTCGAAGGGCTGGTATTACCGGTAGAAAGAGAGATCAATGCGGACGGCTTCACCAGCCAGTGGCGCACCAACAGCCTGGCAGCGGCCAGTGCCATTCTCTGTGCCCGGGGTGACGGTGCCTGCGGTGATGCCAGTCAGGCACTCCGGGTAAGACTGGTGCAGCCGGTAACCGGTTTGCTGTCGAGCGAGCGGGCCTTGAAGTACAGCTACCTGATTGTCGGGCTGACGTTTGCTGCCTTTTTCCTGTTCGAAATATTGCGCCGCTACCCGTTACACGCCATGCAGTACCTGTTGGTGGGGCTGGCGCTGGCCATGTTCTATCTGTTGCTGGTGGCGTTAAGCGAGCATATTGATTTTGCCCTGGCCTACCTGGTGGCGGCGCTATCCTGCTGTGCCCTGATCGGCGTCTACCTGATGGCCGTACTGCGATCACCGAAAGCAGGCTGGATCTTTGCCATCAGTTTGCTGCTGGTGCAGGGCCTGATCTACGGCATCCTGATGGCGGAAGACTATGCCCTGTTACTCGGTGCCCTGTTGCTGTTTGCTGCCCTGACCCTGGTTATGGTCGTTACCCGAAACCTTGACTGGTATGCCTTTGCCGTCCCCGGCAAGGCCATGGCGAAAGCAAAAAGCGACCAGGATGATCGGCATGAGCAGTAGCCGCATTGCACGCTTACTGCGTGCCAGCCGACGTTTCCCCGCTCTTCGCCGCGGCTTGCTGGAACGGGCTCTGCGCCTGTCCCAGCAGGCCTTGGCCAGTAATGTTGAGGACAGGGATGCGTTGTTGTGGCTGGGCCTTATCTGGTGGCAGCTGGGCGCACGCAGACGCGGCAGGGAAATGCTGAAAGCACTCAATCACTCTCAAGGTTGTGGTTTGCATAGGCCTGTTGGGCCCTTTTGATAACGAGGAATCCATTAATCAACGCCGATCCAAAGGCAATCTTGTGAATATTGCGGTTTTTTTACAATTGGGTTACTACTTAACGCGGACCAAGGGAGTCCATGAACGGGCTCAGGATGGCCTTGGTTCACTTTTATTAATCAGGGAGAAAGTCATGAATAAGAAAATTTCAGTGTTTGCGATTGCCGCGCTTGCCGGTGCCATCAGCCAGACTGCCATGGCTGAAGCGCCTTCTTTCAATTACGTGCAGTTCGACTATGTTGTATCCGGTGACTCGGAAGTTAGCAGTGGAGGATTGTCGGACTCATTAGACCTTCAGCAGGGTTTTGGGCTGCAAGGCGGTTTTGAAGTGGGTGATTATGTCATGGTCCTGGGGCGACATCTGTCGCTGGACTATGACGATGATCAGGGCGCCGGTCTTACCGGTGTTGAGAATACTGCGCTAAATGACATGACATTTATTGGCGTGGGCGCACATTTTCCGCTTGCCGATGTGGTGGATCTCTATGGCGCAGTAGGCTTTAGTCGCCCCACTCTGACAAGTTTTGCAGGCGAAGGGTTCGGCTTTGAAGTGGGTGCTCGGGCCAACTTTGATATGGTGACAGCATCCCTTTGGTACAATATGGGCGATACCGATACTGATGCTAGCGTGGGGCCGGGTAGTGTTGATATTGATCCGGAATTGCTAGGTCTGGATGTGGCTATTGCATTTGCACCGGATGCGCCTGAACTGGTGCTGGGTTATGTGGATGCGAGTCACGAAGCCGAGGTTGGCAATACCAAGGTTGACGTGGATTACGATCACTTCTCCATTGGTGTAAGGAAATCCTTCTGATCATCCTGACCCGGGATCCGCTTTCGGATCCCGTTTTTCTTCTTGCTCCAGGAAAAATACTTCTATCTTTATCATTCAACGGATAATTTTATTTCACCAGTTTAGTGATCGAGTGTCTTTTTGGTTTTAAAAAAGAGGCCGCGCTCCATCCAGGAACGCGGCCTCTTTGTTTTCAGTGCCAGCAGGGACCATTCCGCGAACTACTAACTCTTAACTGCCTGTCCCGTACGCCTGCAAAAACAAACTCACCACCTGTTCCGCATGGGGCTGAGCTTCGCTGGCAGTCATCGGCGGCTGATAGCCGATCATCACCCGCATGTGCTGGCAGCCCTGCAACAGGGCAAAGAAGTTTTCCGATGCCTGCTTGGGGTCACTGACGTCAAGCTGACCGGAGGCATTGGCGCTGCGGATCAGATTTTCCATGGCGGTGAGGGTGCGTAGCGGGCCCGCCTCGAAAAACAACCGGGACATTTCCGGGTCCTGGGTAGCCTGACTGTTCATCAGCCGTTGCAGCGCCACGACATCCGGGCTGTGGATCAGCTCGAGAAAAGCCAGGCCGATCTTGGTGAGGGTAGTGCGTAGAGGCTGGTTTTCGTCCAGCTCAAAGATCGGCACCGGCAGCATATTCTGGCATTTCGCTTCGATAGCCGCGGAAAATAACGTTTCCTTGTCGCTGAAATGGCTATAAACCGTCAGTTTGGAGACTTGGGCCTCCTTGGCCACCGCATCCATGCTTGTGCCGGCAAACCCCTGGGAAACAAAGAGTTTCTTGGCGGAATTCAGAATGGCAGCACGCTTGGCTGGATCCTTGGGGCGGCCACGGGCGGCAGGGGCTGAGGTGTCTGTCATCTCGGTCATATTTCAATACTGGACGGTTCAGTTTAATAAAATTACTATACCGGACAGTATAGCATACTGGAAAGGTCGCCGTCGGTGGCTTTCGAGGTATACACGGGTTAGCAAGGCTAGAGGGTAGCTGCCATGTTTCGTTCATTGTTGATATCGGGGCTGATTGTCGGAGCCGTGGGGGCTCTCGGCCTGCAGGGTTGCTCCGATGCAGAGTCAGGGAAAACCGAAGCGCCGCGTCCGGCGCTGGTGGTCCAGCCGCTGACCGCCGGGGCCAGTCAGGATGTTTTCCCCGGCGAAGTCCGCGCCCGCTACGAGCCGGAGCTGGGCTTTCGTATTGCCGGCAAGATCAGCCAGCGCAAGGTGGATGTGGGCGATCGCGTCAGCAAGGGCGATGTGCTGGCCACCCTCGATACCGATGATGTGAACCTGCAGCTGGATGCGGCCCGTGCCCGTTTTGCCTCCGCCCAGGCGGACCACAAGCTGGCCCGCACCGAGCTGGATCGCCATCAGGCGCTGCTGGAACGCCAGGTCATCAGCCGCTCCCAGTACGATGCGGTAGAGAGTCGTTTCGATGCAGCCCAGGCTCAGTTGCGCCAGGCCCGCGCCAACCTGAATGTGGCCCGCAACCAGACTGACTACGCCACCTTGCAAGCGCCCCAGGATGGGGTGATCGCCCAGCGCCGGGCGGAAGCCGGCCAGGTGGTCGCTGCCGGGCAGCCAGTGTTTGTGCTGGCGGTCGATGGAGACCGGGAAGTGCGTATCGACCTGCCGGAGCAGGACGTAGGTCGTTTCGTGATCGGCATGCCGGTGGCTATCGAGCTGTGGTCACGCAAGGGCAAGGTGTTCCCCGGCACCCTGCGGGAGCTGTCCCCGTCGGCGGACCCGCGTTCGCGGACCTTTGAAGCCCGGGTGGCCTTCGACAACGATGATGTGGGCGCAGACCTGGGCCAGTCGGCACGGGTGGTGGCAAGTGGTGTTGCCGGTAATGGCGTGCTCACCCTCCCCCTGCCGGCCGTCACTGCGGAAGGGGACCAGCGCTATGTGTGGGTGGTGAATCCCGATGACACCTCGCTGGTGAAAACCCCCGTGGAAACCGGCCCCTATAGCGCGGAAACCGTACCGGTACTGTCCGGCTTGTCGGCGGATGCCTGGGTGGTAGCGGCAGGCACCCATCTGTTGCGTGAAGGGCAAACGGTGATCCCCGTGGATCGCCAGAACCGACAGATCGAGCTGGCGAGTGCTGACTCGGCTGGCCCGGAAACGGATGTCGACGCCGAGACCGAGAGCGAATAGGGGAGTACCACCATGTCATTCAATCTCTCGGAATGGGCGCTGAAGAACCGCGCTCTGGTGCTCTACGCCATGCTTCTTCTCGGCGTCATGGGAGCGATCTCCTATGCCAGCCTGGGGCAGAGCGAAGACCCGCCGTTCACCTTCAAGCTGATGACCATCAATACCCAGTGGCCCGGCGCCAGCGCTGAAGAAGTCTCCCGGCAGATCACTGAGCGTATCGAAAAGAAGTTGATGGAAACCGGTGACTTCGAGCGCATCACGTCCTACTCCCGCCCGGGTGAGTCGCTGGTCATGTTTATGGCTCGTGACGAAATGCGCTCCAAGGAGATCAAGGACCTGTGGTACCAGGTGCGCAAGAAGGTGGGTGATATTCGCCATACCCTGCCCCAGGATGCGCGCGGGCCTTTCTTTAACGACGAATTCGGCACCACCTTCGGCAATATTTACGCCCTCACCGGCCCGGGTTTCGACTACGCCATCATGAAAGACTACGCCGACCGCCTGCAGCTGGCCCTGCAGCGGGTGGACGATGTGGGCAAGGTGGAGCTGGTCGGCCTGCAGGACGAAAAGATCTGGGTGGAAATTTCCAACACCAAGCTGGCGTCCCTGGGCATTCCCCTGGTCACCGTGCAGCAGGCGTTGCAGTCGCAGAATGCGGTGGCCGACGCGGGTTTCTTTGAAACCCCAAGCAGTCGGGTGCGCCTGCGGGTGTCTGGAGAATTCACCAGCGTGGAAGACATTCGTCACTTCCCCATCCAGGTGGACAACCGCACCATCAAACTGGGTGATATTGCCTCCGTTTATCGTGGTTTCAGCGATCCGCCCCAGCCGCGCATGCGATTCATGGGCGAGAATGCCATTGGTATTGCCGTGTCCATGAAAGAAGGCGGCGACATACTCGCCCTCGGCGAAAATCTGGACCAGGCTTTCCGGGAACTACAGCTATCGTTGCCGCTGGGTATGGAGCTTCGCAAGGTCTCCGACCAGCCGGCGGCGGTGGAAGCCGGCGTCGGTGAATTTGTTCAGGTACTGATAGAAGCGTTGGTGATCGTGCTGCTGGTGAGTTTTTTCTCGCTAGGGTGGCGTACCGGCATGGTAGTGGCCCTGTCCATCCCGCTGGTGTTGGCCATGACGTTCGTGTCGATGAAGTATTTCGACATCGGCCTGCACAAGATTTCTCTGGGCGCGTTGGTGTTGGCGCTGGGCCTGATGGTGGATGACGCCATCATCGCCGTGGAAATGATGGCGATTAAAATGGAGCAGGGCTTCAGCCGTATCAAGGCCGCTGGTTTTGCCTGGAAAAGTACCGCCTTTCCCATGCTCACCGGCACCCTGATTACCGCTGCCGGCTTTCTGCCTATTGCCACCGCACAATCCAGCACCGGGGAATACACCCGCTCGATTTTTCAGGTGGTGACCATTGCGCTGCTGGCTTCCTGGATTACGGCGGTGGTATTTGTGCCCTATCTGGGTGAGAAGCTGCTGCCGAACCTGGCAAAACGCGATGCCAGTGGCGACGTGCACGACCCTTATCAGAAACCCTTCTACCAGCGCTTTCGTAACGTGGTGGAGTGGTGCGTGCGCTACCGCAAAACCGTTATCGGTCTGACCGTGGGGATCTTCGTGTTTTCCCTACTGTTGTTCAGCCTGGTGCCCCAGCAATTCTTCCCGTCGTCCAGTCGGCTGGAACTGATGGTAGACATGAAGCTGGAGGAGGGTGCCTCGCTCACCGCCACCCAGGAGCAAGCCTTGCGTCTGGAAGCCATGCTTGCTGAGAACGAGTTGATAGAAAACTACGTGGGTTACATGGGCAGTGGTTCCCCCCGTTATTACCTGTCCCTGGACCAGAAACTGCCGGCGGCTTCGGTGGCCCAGTTCGTTATTCTGACGCGCAATATCGAGGAGCGGGAACAGGTAATGGATTGGTTGGAAGAGATCCTTAACCGGGATTTCCCCATGGTCCGTACCCGTGTGGCGCGGCTGGAAAACGGGCCTCCGGTGGGCTATCCATTGCAGTTCCGGGTCTCCGGGGAGCACATTCCCCAGGTTCGTGAACTGGCCCGGCGGGTGGCAGAACATGTCCGCGATAATCCTCACACCCAGAACGTGCATCTGGATTGGGAAGAACCCAGCAAGGTGGTGCGCCTGAACGTGGACCAGAATCGTGCACGAACGCTGGGCATCACGACTGCAGAGCTCTCCACTGCCCTGCAGGCTTCCCTGTCGGGTGTGGCAGTGAGTCAGTACCGGGAAGATAACGAGCTGATCAATGTGGAAGTGCGCGGCGACAGCCACGAACGCCATGCCCTGGGACTGCTCGGCAACCTGGCGGTACAGACCGACAGCGGCCGCAGCGTACCGCTGAACCAGATTGCCACCCTGGAGTACGGTTTCGAGGAAGGCATTATCTGGCATCGCGACCGTCTCCCGACGGTGACCATTCTCGCCGACGTGAAGGACGATGCCCTGCCGGCCACCCTGGTCAGCCAGATCATGCCGCAACTGGAAGGGGTACGTGCCGATCTGCCACCGGGCTACCTGCTGGAAGTGGGCGGCACCGTGGAGGAATCCGCTCGCGGGCAGAAATCAGTGAATGCCGGTATGCCGTTATTCATCCTTGTGGTGATCACTTTGCTGATGCTGCAACTGCGCAGCATGCCGTTATCGCTAATGGTGTTTATCACCGCACCGCTGGGGTTGATCGGGGTGACCTTCTTCCTGCTGATTTTCCAGAAGCCGTTCGGTTTTGTGGCCATGCTCGGCACCATTGCGTTGGCTGGCATGATCATGCGCAATGCGGTGATTCTGGTGGACCAGATTGGCCAGGACATGGACCAGGGGCTCAGCACCTGGGATGCCATCATCGAATCCACCGTCCGCCGCTTCCGTCCTATCGTGCTGACTGCCCTGACCGCTGTACTGGCCATGATTCCGCTGTCACGCAGCGTTTTCTTCGGCCCCATGGCAGTAGCCATCATGGGTGGGCTGATCGTGGCAACAGCATTGACCCTGCTGTTTCTGCCGGCACTCTATGCCGCCTGGTTCCGCGTCAAGGAAGAGCACGCCCCTGTTACACACAACGAACGCTGATGAAATGCCGGTCATCACCGGCTTCCCCTTGCCCCGGTTCTTCCGGGGCTTTTTTTTGTGGCGCAAATGCCCACGGTTTTTCAAAAGGTAGGGTGCACTGAGCCTAGGGCGAACTGCACCATCAAACGCCCGAACGGTGCAGTTCGCCTTAGGCTCAGTGCACCCTACGCAATCAGTCAGGGTTCACCCCTGTAGGAGCGCCGCTCGCGGCGCGATCACCCAACGGTGGCGAGTCACGAGAAGCGAGTTTCGAAAGTCAAAATCTGCAAGTTGCGAAGTCAGGTTTTCGCTCCTCGCTCCTCATCTCTCGCAACTGGGTTATCACGGTGCAACCTCGATAGTCAGCGCCTCGCTCCGAACCTGATGTGCCGCCCTCACACAACGGAGGGTGAAGGTTCCTGCCCGGTCAAATCGCCATGGCAAGGTTACCGTCGTGCCCGGCTCGCTCAGGCGCGTGTTGGGGTAATCCTTGCGCAGATCGGGCATCAGCTTGTGGATCAGATCCTGATCGCGCAGGGCAGTGTCATCTCCCAGAGCAAACAGGTGCCAATCATCACTGAGGTTTGTCAGGCTTAACCGCACACTGTGTTGATGCGGGATCTCGAGGCGGGCTGGCGTCCAGGAATTGTAAAAACTCGCCGCCAGGATAGGTAAATCCACCGGGTTTCGCAGTGCCGTGCCCGCCGCCATGGGGATCTCGTCTGGCAGAAAGCCATGGGCCCCGCTACCCTGCGATAAAGACAGCGTGCCGGCCAGCAGCAAAAGAATAGGGTATGTCAGTCGGTCAGGCATGGCATCGTGTATGAAATGGAGGGATCTCTGTGAGAACAAGAATACGTGTTTTGCTGATGGCTTGCCTGTGCATGTGGGTGGCGTGCGCCAGTGCCGCACCACTCACTGTGGCAGTGAAGGCCTCGCCGCCATTCAGTTTCCAGAATGGTGATCGCTGGGATGGTGTCAGCGTTGAGCTGTGGGAACAGATCGCCGAGCAGGCCGGCTATGAATACCGCTTCCGCCCCTACAAGACGGTGTCCGACATGCTGGCAGCGGTAGAGCTGGGCCAGGCGGATGTGGCCATTGGCGCGATCAGTGTCACCGCCGACCGGGAGCGGCGGCTGGACTTCACCCAGCCCATGTATCGGGGCGGCCTGGGTATTGCCACGCGCACCGAAGCCAGCGGCTGGATGACCACCCTGCAAGGTCTGTTTTCCTGGAAGTTCTTCTCCGCGGTGCTCGCCCTGGGGTTGGTGTTGCTGCTGGTAGGGCTGCTGGTGTGGCTGTTTGAACGCAAGAAAAACCCGGAACAGTTCGGTGGTTCCGTGGGCCAGGGTATCGGCAGCGGCTTCTGGTGGTCGGCAGTGACCATGACCACCGTGGGCTATGGTGACAAGGCACCGGTCAGTGCCGCCGGGCGCGTTATCGGGCTGGTGTGGATGTTCGTCAGCATCATCACCATTTCCGGTTTCACCGCCGCCATCGCCTCCAGCGTCACCGTCAACCAGTTGCAGACCCGGGTGGCCGGGGCTGGTGATCTGCCCCGGGTGGACACTGCGGTCGTGGAAAACACCAGTGGCGAGCAATGGCTGGTGGGCGAAGGGCTCAACTACCGCCCATACCCGAACCTGGAAAAGGCCATGCGTGCGGTGGTGCTTGGTGAGGTGGACGCGCTCGTGGCAGATGCCCCGGTAATGCGCTACATGTTGCGCGAACGGGAAACCTCCCAGGTGCTGGTGTTGCCCAAGCTGGTACGCGAGGAAAGCTATGCGTTCGCGGTGGCGAATGGCAGCCAGCTGCGTGAACCTATTGATCAGGCCATGCTTGATATCGTGCCTTCTCAGGACTGGCGGCTGGTGCTGAATCGTTATCTTGGTGCAGACCAGTAGTCCTGAGCCCCCGTCACTAACAAGCTTCAGGCGTCGCTGTCATCACCAAACAGCGGCGCCAGGCTTGCCAGTTCCTCCTCCAGATTCCAATGCATTTCCCGGGCCGTCACGTGTAGCAGTATTAGGGCATTGATGGGCGCATCGGACTGACGTTTGCCGCGCAAACGTTTGGTAAAGCAACGGTTCAACTCGTTGAGCGCTGCGTAGCGCGCGTTGAGATCTGCCAGTGACTTGTCGTTCTCCTGATGGCCATTCATATACTGCTGTAGCAGATACAAGCTGGCGGTGCGCACCAGGGTCTCCGTTTGATTGCTGAGCGGTAGATGGAATCTGGCCATCGGGCGCAGAAAACGCGTGTGTGGGCAGTCGCTGAGACCGCAAATCAGACCAAACAGAGAGCTGAGCGCCCGCTGTAGAGTGCTGGTCTGATTGTACTGCCGCTGTGGCGTCTCCACCTGCACGGAAACCGGCTGAAAAGAGTCACCCAGCGCCGACTCCGGCAGCAGAAAAGCCAGGTTGAGCGCGATGGGGCAATAGCGATGCGTCTCTTTTTCCAGCGGGCAGTGGCTGCACTGATGGTAAGTCAGCTCTGCCCATGCAGGCGGGGTGAAACTGTCCGGTATGGCAATGGTGTCATCGACGAGCTCGATGGCAATGCGTTGCTGCCCGCCTTCCGGTGTGGTGAGGGTGTACGCATAATCAGGCTGCATGAACTTTTTCAGACTGTTTCAGTGGCAGCTTGATAAAGAACGTCGTGCCCGTGCCGGGGTGGCTTTCCACGGTCATGGCGCCGCCATGATGGCGAATGATGTCATGACAAATCGACAGCCCCAGCCCGGTTCCCTTGCCGATGGGTTTGGTGGTGTAGAAAGGCTCGAAGATCTGCTCCAGCGTCTCGCTGGCTATGCCGGGCCCGTCATCGGCCACCTTCAAGGTGCACCACTGATCGTCATAGTCCGCGGTAATGGTGATGGTGCCTTTGCCCTCTATAGCCTGTGCCGCATTCACGAACAGGTTCATGAAAACCTGTGAAAGCTGGCTTTCCGAGCCAGGAATCAATGGCAGGGTTTCCAGGTTGGTATGGGTGACATTGATACGGTTTTTCAGCTCGTGCTTGGCCAGATTCAGCGACGTGGCGATGCAGGTGGCAATGTTGGTAGGTGAAAAGAATTCCGGCTGATTGTGAGAGAAGTTTTTCAAGTCGCGGATGATCTGCTTGATGCGCTCAATGCCCTCGCTGGTTTCATCAATCAGCGCGGGGTGGTCTTCCAGAATAAAGCGAAGTTTCTTGTGATCAATTTTCAGTTTGGTCTCAGCCTGAAGAAACTGCTCGAATTTCTCTTCGCTGATGCGTTTCTGCAGACCGCTGATCACTTTCGACATGGCATCCATATATTCCCGAGAGCGATTCAGGTTGGATGACAGCATGGCAATCGGGTTGTTGATTTCATGAGCAATGCCCGCAGAGATAGTGCCCAGGGATGCCATTTTTTCAGAGTGCAGTAGCATGGTTTCCACATGGCTTAGTTTCTGGTCCTTCTCCTTGACCTCCTGGATCAGCTGATTGTTCTCTGTCTTGATATCGGTAATGTTCGTGCCGAAGTAAATGTAGCCATCGTCCTCATCCGAAATATAGGAAAGCGGGAACAGGAACATGTTCATCCAGTAAAGGCTGCCATCCGCGCGCTGATTGCAGACCTCGCCATTCCAGACACCGTTCTCCGCATGCTTGCACTGCATGATGGGGAGGCAGCTGTCATGGCCTTGTGGATGATTGATGCTTTCGTTTTTGCTGACCAGATGGGAAAAGGTATGGCCGCTGAGTGACAGGAACTTGCCATTGGCAAACGTGATGGTGCCCTGGCTGTCTGTGGTCAGCACACAGTATTCATCAATGATACGTGCCAGAGGCCCAAGCAAACTTTTGTTGAGCTTGTATTCGTCCGCATTGACCTCGATCAGATGCATTTTGCGCCCGAAACGGTTGTCTGTCAGGGAGGCGAACTCGGACAGCTTGGCTTCCACATTGATGGAAGTGCGATAGGTTTTATAGAGAAAGAAGATAATGATAAGGAGAATGACAGTGGAGGAGACCAGGAACAGTCCTTGTGCCTCCATGCCGAAACCGATATCGGTTTTGTTCATGATGCTTTCCATGGAAAACGCCTTCCCGTATTTGGCTAGCCGTGATCAGCTTTCATAGCCAAGACTGCGCAGGGTTTTTTTCTGTTCGCGAACGGTTTCCGCCAGGATGCGATTTTCCAGAAGAATATCCCGGAACTTCAGTCCTTCACGAATATTGTCGAGTAGTTGTTCGTCATCCCAGGGTTTGGGAATAAAACGGAATGCGCCGGCCTTGTTGATAGCGGACATGACGGTTTCAATATCAATCACGCCAGTGAGCAGGATGCGGATGGTATCCGGCTGGATATCGCGCAGTTCCTGCAACAGCTCCAGGCCGTTGATCTCCGGCATCATGTAATCGGTAATGACCGCGTCAAAAACGGTAGTGCGTGCCCGACGTAAGGCTTCTCGTGGATCCTGGTAGGTTTCCACGTCCCAGTCGGTGTACGCGTTGATGGTGCGCTTCAGGGCCTTGAGGATGTAATCCTCATCATCGACAAGCATGACCTGATACATATCGCGATCCTCATCCTTGGCCTTGTGGGCGCAGTGCTAAATAATGCATTGGGGGAGGCTGCGCCGGGCCGTCATCTTTGACGATACTCGCCGGTGTCGGTGCTGACAATTGATGGCAGGCCGTGCTGTGTCCCAGTCATGCTGCCTGTTCTGCCGTTGGTCAGGGATGTCCCGATTTCGGAAAATCGTCGCTAGCGGACAGTGGTAATGGCCTTGGTCACCGAGCCGGTGGCAATCAGCCGCTCTTCGCCGCTGGCATTCACCGCCAGGGCTTCCGCGCGCATGGCTGCCAGGGTGCGGCCCAGTCGATCCAGCCGGGCGCGGATGACCACACTTTCGCCCTTCATGGCGGCACGCAGGACGCTGCTGTGCGTTTCGACGGTGACTGGCTGCTGATCTTCGGACAGCGACGGCACCACCGCAAAAAAACAGGCCACGTCCATCAGTGCATAGACAATGCCGCCGTGAAGGGCGCCCATGGGATTGGCAGTGAAATCGTTCACCGCAAAACGCACCTCGCTGCGGCCTTCGCCGGCGCTCAGCAATTCCAGCTCGCAGGCGCTATGCAGGGGGTGGGCAAGAACGGAATCATGGACTTCTTCCAGGCGGCTCATGGTCTCTCTCGTCAGGTAAAGGGGGCTATTACTCTGCCTCGTGCGATGCGGGCTGTGAATGACCGAATGAAACTAAATCCCTTGACCGGGGTCTTCACTATTAGCAGAGTAGAACCCCCTTAACCCACGGCTGGCACCATGAAAGCACTGGTCTGGACATTGTTGCTGATCATCTGCACACACGTGCTGGTGCTTGATGCCATGCATCATGAGCACGATGCCGACGTGGCCATGGAGCAGCTCGACGCCGCTCCCGCTCAGCTGGATGTGCTCGATGCCGGTGGTGATCACTGCTGCCAGTGCCATGGTTTCATGGCCAGCGCGGATTGCGCCCCCGCACGGTTGCCCGCACCGCCGGCCCGGGTGCTGGCGCTGCGCCCTCCCTTGCCGGATGCCCCGGCTGACAATCCGTTCCGCCCTCCCATCGCCTGATCGTTTTCCCGACCCCGTGTCGCGCCTGAGCGCGACAGATTTCGGATAATCGATCAGGAGCTTTCCCATGGAAAGTCTGTCCGCAGTAGTGCGCCGTTGCGCACTGCTACTGCTGCTATGCGCCACCGGCGCGCAGGCAGAAACACCCCCGGCCAGTGGGCCGGCTGGCTGCAGCAACAACTCAACCGCCTGCCCGCCAGTCGGGCCATCAATGCCGAGCAGGAGCGCTGGATGGCGGAAAACCGCGATGCGGCCCAGCCGCTCTATAACCCGGAACTGAACATCGGCTATGAAGACAGTGCCGACACCACCAGAACCGTGGGCCTCAGCCAGACCCTGGACTGGTCCGGCAAGGCCCGCGCCCGCCGCGATGCGGTAGTGGTACGCGACACCCTGGCACAACTGCGCGCCGATAAGGCCCGCGCCAGCCTGCTGGCCGACAGCCTCAATGCCCTGGTGGCATTCGATGCCGCCCGTACCCGCCTGGCGGCCACCCGACAACAGGAACAGCAGCTGTCTGCACTCAGCGAGCTGATACGCCGCCGCGAACAGGCCGGTGACCTGGGGCAGGTGGATGCACAGCTGGCCTGGCTATCGCTGGCCCAGGCCCAGCAGACCCTGGCGCAAGCGGAAAGTGACGCCACCGCTGCCGCCACCCGGCTGCGGCAGGTGTTGGCCAGTGCCCAGCCGGGCCAACCTCTACCGGCGGCTCGCCATTGGCAGGCGGTTGCCGTCAGTACCGATGCCTCACAACGCTTGCCGGCCAGCTTCGATCTGCGTCTGGCCCAGCAGCAGCTGGCGCTGGCCGAGCAGGACGCCACCGTGGCGGGCCGGCAGCGCCGGGCCGATCCCACCCTGGGTGTCAGTGTCGGCAAGGAAGGCGACGATAACCTGTGGGGCGTGGACATCAGCCTGCCCCTGAAACTGTTCAATACCGGCAAAGCCGGCTACCAGGCCGCCTTGGCCGACAGCGACGCCCGCCGTGCCCTGCTGGAGAAAACCCGCGCCGATATCGCCGCCCGCCTGGACGGTGCCCTGCGCGATTACCAGCAGCGTCGTGAGCGCTGGCAAACCTGGCAGCAACTGACCGGCGACACCCTGGCCCGCAGCGACGCACTGCTGGAAAGGGTCTGGCAACAAGGCGAGCTCACCACCCAGAACTACCTGCAGGCCCTTAACCAGCGTCTCGATACCCGCCTGTCCGGTATCGCCCTGCGCGAAGCCATGCAACAGGCTTGGGTCCGATGGCTCCGGGAAAGTGCCCAGCTCAACGACTGGCTGAATCAGCTGGCGAACTAATCCATCAGGTTACGACTGACCTTAACAATTGCTGTAGGAGCGCCACTTGAGGCGCGAATGGTTTCTGCGACAAGCGGTGCCAACTTCTTCGCGCCCTTAACGGCGCTCCTACAAAAAAATTGGAAATTTTATGAAAATCAAAATGAAACTTCAGAAAAAGCCATTGGCGATAGCGCTGCTGGCGACGTTATCTCTCCCCGCCTGGGGCGAAGAAAACCACGCCCATGCCCACAACGAAAGCAACGAAACACAGCAGCATGCCCAGCAACTGGCACCGGACGACAATGCCGGCCACGATAGCCATGACCACGGTGATGCCTCCGAAGATACCCATGAGGAAGAAACGGTCCTGGAGCTAACCACCGAACAGCAGAACATGCTGAACCTGCAGGTCATCACCCTGCAGCCGGAACCCAACGCCACCCGGACCCTGACCGTCCCGGCAGAAATTATCAGCAACCAGTATCGCACCTGGGTAGTACCGGTACGCATCGACTCCCAGGTGCAATCGCGCAGCGCTACCCTGGGTCAGCACATGGAAAAGGGCGAGCCCATCGCCACCCTGTTCAGCCCGGCCATGGCGCAATTGCAAAGTGATTTGCAGGTGGCCGCCGATGCCTGGCGGCGGGTCAACAATCTGGGCCGTCGCACCGTGGGCAACCAGCGTTACCTGGATGCCCGTGGCGACTATCAGGCCCTGCGCGCCCGCGCTAAAGGCTATGGCCTGGATAACGAAGCCATCGCTGCCATCGAAGCCGGCAAAAGCGAAAAGGGCGTCTACACTCTCACCGCCCCGGATGACGGCCTGGTGCTGGAAGATGCTTTTCAGCAAGGCCAGTGGCTCACCGCCGGCAGCGCCCTGGTGACCCTGGTGGATGAATCCGAACTGTGGGCAGAAGCGGCGCTGCCTCCCACGCCGGGTCTGCAGATCGCCACCGGCACCCCGGCGCGGGTCATTGTGGGTGACACCACCGTGGACGGCCAAGTGATCCAATCCGGCCACCGCCTGAACCCGGTCACCCGCACCCTGTCCGTACGCGTGGCCATCCCCAATGCCGGCCACCTGTTGCACCCGGGCATGTTCGCCGATGTGGCGTTGTCGTTGGCTGCTCCCAACAATGCGCTCACCGTGCCCGAAGAGGCGCTCACTCGAAGCGCCGATGGCGACTGGCAACTGTTCGTGGAAGAAGAGCCGGGTTACTACAAACCCGTGGAAATCCAACTCAACGGCCAACTGGAAAACCGCCGCATCGTCACTGGCATGAAACCGGGCACACGCGTGGTCACCCGTGGTGCCTTTTTCCTGGCCAGTGAAATGGCCAAGTCCGGTTTCGATATTCACAATCACTGAGGATCACCGTCATGTTTAATCGACTTGTCGATTGGGCGGTGAACAACCGCCTCATTGTCTTGCTACTACTGATCATCACCATCGGCGTGATCGGCTGGCAACTCCCCAACCTGAAACTGGATGCCTTCCCGGACGTGACCAACGTCCAGGTACAGGTGAACACCGAAGCCGAAGGCCTGGCTGCGGAAGAAGTGGAGCAACTGATCACCTATCCCATCGAGGCGGTCATGTACGCGTTGCCCCAGGTGGCCGAGGTGCGCTCCATCTCCAAGACCGGCCTGTCCATCGTTACCGTGGTGTTCGAGGAAGGCACGGATATCTACTTCGCCCGCCAGCTGGTGTTCGAACGCTTGCAGGCGGCACGGGAAGATATCCCCGACGGCGTCGGTACCCCGGAAATGGGCCCCAACACTTCCGGCCTGGGCCAAGTGTATCAATACCTGCTCACCGCCGAGCCGGGCTCCAATGTGGATGCCATGCAGTTGCGCAGCCTCAACGACTGGGTGGTGAAACTGTTGCTGATGCCGGTGGGCGGCGTCACCGATGTGCTCAGCTATGGCGGTGAAGTGCGCCAGTATCAGGTCAACGTTAACCCCACCCGTTTGCTGGCCTACGACTTGTCACTGCAACAGGTCATGGACGCCATCGCCGCCAACAACCGCAACGCCGGTGGCTGGTATCTGGATCGCGGCGCCGAGCAATTGGTAATTCGTGGCATGGGCTGGGTAGGCAGCGGTGAGCAAGGGCTCGGTGATATCGCCGCCATTCCCCTCAAGGAAGTGGACGGCACCCAGGTGCGCGTCAGAGATGTGGCCAAGGTGGAGTTCGGCGGCGAGATTCGTCAGGGCGCCCTCACCATGACCCGCCGCGATGCCAACGGCGAACCGGAAGCCCTGGGCGAAGTGGTGGCCGGCATCGTGCTCAAGCGCATGGGCGCCAATACCAAGGCCACCATCGATGGCATCAAGGCCCGCGAAGCGCGCATCCAGCAGGCCCTGCCGGACGGTGTGCAGTTCGAGGTGTTCTACGATCAGGCGGATCTGGTGGAAAAAGCGGTGAGCACCGTGGTCACCGCCTTGCTGCTGGCCTTCGTGTTTATCGTCATCGTGCTGGCTCTTTTCCTGATGAACCTGCGCGCCACCGCGTTGGTGCTGCTGTCCATTCCGCTCTCCATCGGCCTGGCCTTGTTGGCGATGGCAAGCCTGGGCATGTCCGCCAACCTGATGTCGCTGGGTGGCCTGGCCGTGGCCATCGGCATGCTGGTGGATGGCTCCGTGGTGATGGTCGAAAACATCTTTAAACACCTGAGTCAGAAAGAGGGCAGTCACGACTCACAGGGCGGCATTGCCTTGAGAGTCAAAGACGCCGCCCAGGAAGTGGCGCGGCCGGTGTTCTTTGCCGCCAGCATTATCCTGGTGGTGTTCCTGCCCCTGTTCGCCTTCGAGGGGGTGGAAGCGAAGATGTTCGTGCCCATGGCTATCAGCATCATGCTTGCCATGACCGCCGCCGTACTGGTGGCGCTGATCGTGGTGCCGGCACTGGCCGGGTTCCTGTTCCGTAATGGCGTGGAAGAAAAACCCAACAAACTGATGCAGTGGCTGGAAGCCCGCTATCGCACCCTGCTGGGCAAAGCCATGCAGGCCCGTAAAGTGGTGGTCGGTGGAGCGGTGGGTTTGTTTGCCCTGGCGCTGGCTACCACGCCGTTTATTGGCACTGAATTCGTGCCCGTACTGGAAGAGGGGACGTTGGCGTTACGTGTGACGCTGGCGCCGTCCTCCAGCCTTGATACTGCGTTGGACGTGGGGAAAAAACTGGAGAAGGAAATCATGGCCTTCCCGGAAGTCACCTACGCGCTCAGCCGGGTAGGGCGTGCCGAAATCGGTGGCGACCCGGAACCGGTGAGCAACGTGGAAATCTATATCGGTCTCAAGCCTGTAGATGAATGGGAGAGCGCCAGCAATCGCCTTGAGCTACAGGAAAAGATTCAGCAGAAACTGGAAAAACACCCCGGCCTGCTGCTCAACTTTTCCCAGCCCATCGCCATGCGCGTGGACGAACTGCTCTCCGGCGTAAAGGCCCAGCTCGCCATCAAACTGTTCGGCCCGGATCTCGACGTGCTGCAGGAGAAAGGCGAAGCCATCACCCAGGCCGTCAAGGAAGTGGAGGGTGCCACCGACGTGCAACTGGAACAGATCGCCGGGGAAGCCCAGCTGGTGGTCACCCCGGACCGCAACGCCCTCAGCCGCTACGGCCTGAGCGTGGATCAGGTCATGGATCTGGTCAGCAACGGCTTGGGCGGCGGCAGCGCCGGGCAGGTGATCAATGGCAACGAGCGCTACGACATCTATGTGCGCCTGGAGCAAGACGCCCGCAAGGATGCCGAAGCCATCCGCAACCTGCGCCTCAAAGCGGCGGACGGTGCCTGGGTGCGCCTCATGGATGTGGCAGACGTATCCCTGGTCTCCGGCCCGCCACAGATCAGCCGCGATGACGTGCAACGCCGCGTGGTTATCCAGGCCAATGTGGCTGGTCGCGACATGGGCTCCGTAGTGGCCGACATCCAGCAGGCCATCGACAGCGACGTCGACCTGCCCGCCGGCTACAGCGTGGACATCGGCGGCCAATACGAAAACCAGCAGCGTGCCCAGCAACGCCTGGCCATGGTGGTGCCCGTGGCCGTGGGCCTGATTGCCCTGCTGCTCTACTTCGCCTTCGGTTCCGTGGCCCAGGCGGCTCTCATTCTGGTCAATGTGCCCCTGGCCCTCATCGGCGGCATCCTCGCCCTGGCGATCAGCGGCCAATACCTGTCCGTGCCCAGCTCCGTGGGCTTTATCACACTGTTCGGGGTGGCGGTGCTCAATGGTGTGGTCATGGTAGAAGCCATCAATCATCGGCTTCGTGATGGCGAAGCGCTGGAGACCGCGATCTTCGAAGGCGCCGTATCCCGCCTGCGCCCGGTATTGATGACCGCGCTCACTTCAATGCTGGGGCTGATTCCTATGCTGCTGGCGACCGGGGTGGGCAGTGAAGTGCAGCGGCCACTGGCGGTGGTGATTGTGGGTGGGCTGGTGTCGGCGACGGCGTTGACGTTGTTGGTGTTGCCTAGTCTTTATGGGGTGTTTTCGAGGGGGAAAGAGGCCGAATTGAAGCGATAAGGCTGTCTCCCCGACCTTAGCAGCCGGGGAGAATTTCCCGTTTTTCACCAGCGCGCAATTTGAATATGTAGGACATGGCTTACATATTTTTGTAAGTTGCTGAGATAAAGTGAATCTTAAGATTTTTCGATGTAAGAAAAGTCCGGGCAAAATTTCCCGTTCAACACGCAAGCACAAGAAAAGTCAGCTGAGAATGATTCCTGGGTTGTGGTTAAAGCATTGATTGGCTGAATTTTTCGGGTAGATCCAGGAGAAGTTGGGACCGGGGATATATTGCAAAGTGATATATCGCATCTGCAATTGAATACGCTGTTATGAGTTTTCCGGGTTTGGATGAGTTCGAAGTGGTTAAGTAACGAGAAAAGAGAATAAAGCTTTACGCTGTCGCGGGCTTCTGGGTGTTAGCTATTCTGGCGGCCATCTCAGGGAGAGCGGAGTTTTTGTTCGCGATAATATGCGTAAGTTTCCTAATGGTAGGGATTAAAGTTGCCTTCAATACTAAGTTCTACGCAATGAAGAAGGCGAAACAACGCCAGGGTATAACGTATTACTTCCCGGTGGTTCGGCTGCTAGCTCTAGCATTATTAATGGTAATGTCGGGTTTCATTGCATGGTGCGTTATATATCTAGTTGGAGGCTTCTCATAACAAGCGGCGGCAGGCGGATCAAATTTCCGCTCGTTCCTCGCTCCAATTTGCCCGATGCGCCGGGCGTTACAAGGCACAACATGACTGTTGATCAAGACACTAAAAAAATAACTACGGGGTCAGGCCTCCCATTTCTCATAAGCGTATCTCGTTCCTACAAATGTCCCACCTTCACATAAATCAACGCCCCGTCCTCTTTCGTGAACGGCGTATGCCGACTCAGGTGAGGGCTGCGCAGCCAGCTGCCTTTGGGGTAGCTGCCATGCTCGTCATAAAAAGTGCCGTCCAGGACAAAGATTTCTTCCCCGCCCCAATGCTGGTGCGATTGGAATTGGGTATGGGGCGCCCATTTCACTAACGCCACGTGCTCACCTTTGAAATCGTGCAGGGGCATCATCGTCAGTCCCTCGACGAGTCCCGGTCGCCAGGCAGTGTTCAAGGTGTCGATCACTTTTGGCTCGGTGTCGTCCTGATCAAATTGATGCAGTTTCACCAGGATCGTTGCGCCTTCCTTGCCGATGCGAGGCGTGTGAGTGGTGCCAATAGGGTTGCGCACGTAGGTGCCCGCTGGGTAGTCCTGATGTTCATCCGAGAACACCCCCTCCAACACCAGAAACTCTTCGCCGCCATCATGGGTGTGGGACGAGAACGCACTATGCGGGGCATACCGCACGATGGAGGTCGCCCGTGCTACCTCGTCGCCGATGCGATCCAGCATCATGCGCTCAACGCCGGGCATGGGTGAGGTGACCCATCGGTAATCCGTGGGACGAATGACCACGCGTTGATCGAAATTTGCATTGAGTAAGGTGGCCATGGTGCGCTCTTTTAAAAATCTTGAGGGTGCTAGTGTCTGCCGGGATAAGCGTCGCGGTCAACGCTTCCAGGAATTGCTGAGGGCCGATCTTTTTTGGGGGGATAGACAAAACGTGCCGGTGCATCGTTTGGTTTGACAGACGATAAGGGTGGCTGTGTCTCGATAACGCAGCGGAGCCTTGTCCAATTGCGGGGTGCGGCGCAGTAGGTGATACTCATTAATTGGAAAATTTCCAACATCGTTGTGAACAGTTTGTGAATGTGCCCTACGGTGCGGGCCAAGGAAGGCTTGCCTCGGACAGGATGAGCTGCCAAGGAACTTTGCGGCGTGTTACTTGACTGAAAAGATATGGCAAACTTGCTGGCCGTGCCGTTGAATGCTGGTCGGTACAGCCTCCTTGTTTTCAACCCCGAAGAGGAAAAAACATGCGTATTGTTCTTGTTTCGTCATTGCTTGCCCTGAGCGCCGCAGCCGTTGCGGGTCCTGAGTGCCAGGAGAAAGATCGTACAAAATGGATGGATAAGGATGCTTTCGAGCAGAAGCTGGTTGACGATGGCTACAAGGTCAAGGTGTTCAAGATCACTGATGGCGATTGTTACGAGCTGTATGGCTGGAATGAGGAAGGCAAGAAAGTTGAGATTTACTATGATCCAGTCACCGGTGAAACACTGAAGACCGAGATCAAGGACTGATTCAAATGGCTACTGTTCAGGTCTGGGATCCGCTGATCCGGATTTTTCACTGGACGGTTGCTGTTGTCTTTGTCGCCAACTATTTTTTCAATGAAAAAGGTGGCGATCTCCACATTATTCTGGGTTATACCGCAGCGGGTATGTTGGTGCTGCGGTTTTTCTGGGGGTTTGTGAGCCATGGTGCTGCACGCTGGTCTGATTTCTTCCCTACACCGTCACGGCTGGTTGCACACTGGAGCAGCTTGCTGCGTGGCGATGGTTACCGTCGGCTAGGGCATACACCACTTGGTGCCGTGGTGATGATCCTCATGATGTCGTGTCTGGCAGGACTCGCCGCTACCGGATATATGATGGAAGAAACCGACATGTTCTGGGGGGTTGAATGGGTGAAAGACCTGCACTGGGGCTTCGCTACGACATTGCTGGGGTTGGTTGTTCTCCACATCCTGGGGGCGTTGTATGAAAGCTATCGCCTCAAGGAAAACCTTCCCTTGTCCATGATTACCGGGCGCCGTCGCCGCTAATACGCATTAGCCGGATTTTACGTGGCGACTTGATTGATGCGTTCCCCCGCTTGGGTAGCCCTGAGCAGCATGCCAAACTATAAACATTAATCGGCAGTACCCACACACTGGCAGTAGAGCGAAAATGATTAACACCAAGATATACAAGGCAGTTTATGGGCTGGCTGAACAGCTGATGGAGGCTGACAGAAAAGGCAATATAGGCGAGTTTGATTCTCTTTATGCGCAGCTACAGGCCATTTGTACCGAGAATGAAAGCACCGACAAGGACCACCCGGAGCAATGGGAGACCCTGGCCGACTTTACCGAAGATCTGGAAGAGGCACTGAAGGGCTACGAAAAAGCCCTGGCGAAGGCCGAGAAGATCAACTCCAAAGACCACCTCTCATCTATCGCATTCTCCATGGCGAAATTGCATGTTGATCTAGGCCAAACCGATGCGGCAATCAAGAAACTGGAAGAAGCAAAAGTCAGCGCTAACAAGATTGAGGACAAAGAACTCAAAGCGGAAATTGATGAGTTGCTGGAAGGCCTACTAGGTGGCTAGAGTCAGCAGGCGAATAAGGGGCCCCGGCAATGACTGAATTTATGCGTGCCCCTCTCTTTGAGAAACAAGGTAGGACATGGATGGCGTCGTCTGGCCACCCATTTCGCCAGATATGAAAGGCCCGGCTTGCCGCATGCCTAACGCACGATGAAAACCGATATATCGCTGTGTTTGACGATGTTTGCGCCATTGGAACGAAGAATGTGAAGTTTGTCGGCAATGCCCGGGGTGTGCGAAGCCATGATAACCAGGTCAGCGCCCGTGTCCTTGATGGCTTCCAAGAGCCGGTCATCCAGTTCCACGGCGGTGTCAGGTGTCGATATGACCTTGCTGTCGGTGTCGATGCCGTGAGCCAGACCTTGTTCCTTGGCAAAGGCACTGAGCTTCTCCGCCAGCTCTTCCGGGCTGTGCGCTGCAGAAGACGGGGCGCTGCTGGTCACGCTGACGTAGCACAGCGTAGAGCTATAGTGTTTGGCAATGTCGATAGCTGTGCTGAGAGTCTTCGGCATTTTGTCGGTGTGTGCCAGGTCGATGGGAACGAGTATCTTCCGGTACATGGCATTTCTCCTTATTCCGAGTCAGTGATTGCATCACTAGATTTCACATTGAAAAGGGTGGCATAGATCAGCGGATGTTGCCAAAAAGATGGGCCGGTCGTTGATCCAGGGCAATAGATCAGGTAGAAATAATAAAAATCAGCGATAGCAGATTTGATGAATGAAATGCCCGTTTTATCGTTTTAAATTGTCCGTTTTAAAACGGCGATCGTTCCTGGCATATCACCAGAAATAAAATATTCCGCCTATCGCGACGGAGGTAAGCGACCGTTCATTAATGATAGGGCTATCGGAAATTCCCTCTCCAAGATAATCCTCTTTGACGACAGCAAGAAAGTGCCAGTGTTTTCCCGGCGTCCAGATAGCGGTCAAGGCGGCCTGATAATTGAGTGAGCTATGTTCACCATAGGCGGGTCGGCCGGGCGCAGTTTCATCGGCGTCCACCCCGTAGAAATGCTCGACTAATCGACCGTCCTGCCAAACCAGTCCCAGAGATGGCGCGATGGTGAAATCTCCCCAGTTAACCCCGCGGCTGACAGTAATGCTCGTTTCCAGGCCGTCGCTCTCATTGCCTATATCTTTCAATAGGTTGGCAGATATTTGATACATGGAATGCTGATAGTCATAAGACAGCCCGGCAAAGACGGTGCGGTGTGTTGTCTCTATGCCGTTAAGTTCACCATTGTCAGCAAAGCCTGAGGTGACTTCATAGAAGCGAGGCGTGACGACCAGCCCCAATACGCTATTGTCTTTTTTAAAGAGATCCAGGCCGACATCAAGGCCTTCCAGGCTGAAGCGTTTATAGCGGATGGAAAAATAGGGGAGCCCTTCGTTTTGTTTATCGACACCGACAAAAGGCCGTTCGGTGATTGACGTTGTGACGCCGATACCGAAGTGGCTGGTGTCATCCAGGGGAGCCCGAGAAAGCGGCGTGTTGATAGCGGTCGGGGCTGCCACGGCCAGTGAAGAGGAAAGAAAAAGAAGGCTGGCGGCGACGTTACGAATACATGCCGAAGAGTATTTGTTGGCAAACATGGAGTCTCCGTAGACTTTAATGAATTGTGGTTTTTGACGGCAGGAGACTGCCCGCGGCTTGTACGGGTCTGGGGTCGCTGCTCTGGCTTATCCAGGCCACCAGCCCGGTGCGTTGTTGTCCGTTGTCGGGTGGAGAAGGTAGCGTGAGGGTCACGGTAGAAGACGGCATGGGTTGATTTTTCCACTGCAAAACAACGAAATCGTGCTGTAAGGTTTTGCCGCGGTTCTCTCCACGTTGTATTGAGGACTCCAGGCCGAGGCCGATCCATGCGGTATTGAGCCGTGCGCTATCGGGAAGCTTGCCCTCGAACGTGGCCTGCAATGTCGGGTGTTGGTAGGTAACCGAAAGAACACCAACCTTTTTCCGTGATAGGGAACCCCGCCAGTTACGATCACGTTGAAAAAAGCCGCGCCACTCATTGCCGTTGATGAAAAAACCAGGGGTGTATACGCGATTTGAGTCGTGAATCTGAGCGTAGCGACGTTGCCGGTCACTAAAGGCCGGGCTGGCATAAGGGTCTGCCCAACCGATGTAATCCCAGTAATCCACGTGAAAACACAATGGGATAAACGTTGAAAATAGCCCTTCTTGCTTTCCCAGCGATTGCAGGAACCGGTCTGCCGGTGGGCATCTGCTGCAATCCTCGGAAGTGTAAAGCTCAATCAAAGAGACTTGTTGTTCGCCACTGCTGAATGTCAGCGGCGTGCTGCCGGCCTGCAGCATTGCAGACAAAAGAAAAAGAAACAGACTAAGCGGCGCGCGCATAAGAGAATCCCTATGGTTTAGGTTTGCGCTTTGATGTCTGTAAGCGGAGTTCGTTACAACCGCGGGAACATCGGGGTCGAGCATCGGGGTCAGGTCTTGCCCCGTGCGTTTGAGCCGAGCTCAACGAGTCCTATTCATTCGCCCAACTTATAGCACCTTTCCGAAACTGCTCTCTAATAAGAACAATCCCCGCTTGCTACTGTGAATCCCATCGCTATAAATCTATGCGTGTCCCGGACCTCGATCCGGACTTTGCTTCCCAGACTTCTCTTTGCTTGCTGGTAATGAACCATTTGGCTCCATACGACCTGTTTAGTCATGTTTTTGCGCGACACTATAACTGGGTCAATGAAGCCCGCTTTGTGAGAGAAAATAACCATGAAAGCTGTTGTTTGCCACCACGGTGACTTTGAGGTTCAGGATGTGGCTGAGCCAGAGCCCGGCAAGGGCCAAATTCTGCTGAATGTGTTGCGCTGTGGTATTTGTGGGTCGGACCTGCATGCCCGGCATCATGCGGATGAACTGGCGGAGGCCACGGAGCGTGTCGGGTACCCCCATATTATGCGCAGTCATGAGCATGTGGTGCTGGGGCATGAGTTTGTGGGTGAGATTGCAGACTACGGTGCAAAAACGCACCGTCGCTGGAAGCCAGGAAAACGTGTTGTGGCCATGCCCATGCGTCGCAATAACGGGGTGGCACACCTGACAGGTTTGTCCACTCAGGCGCCTGGCGCCTATGCCGAACGTGTTCTGGTGGAAGAGTCGCTGGCCTTTCCGGTAACCAACGGAATTTCTGATGACCACGCTGCTTTGACTGAACCCATGGCGGTGTCTCTGCATGCGGTGAATCGGTCCGAGATCCGCCGTCGTGACACGGCGATTGTGATCGGTTGTGGGCCGATCGGTCTGGGCGTGATTGCCATGCTCAAGGCCAAGGGTGTGCGCCATATCGTCGCCAGCGATTACTCGCCGACGCGGCGCAATCTGGCCAAGGCCATGGGTGCTCATGTGGTGGTAGACCCGTCACAAGGTAGTCCTTATGAAGGCCTTGAGAAACGCGGGTTTGTGGTAGATGCGCCGCAGCTGTTCGACATGGCCCTGGATGGCATGGCCATGCTGCGCATGACGCCGTTGCCCTGGGAGCCGTTGTGGCGGGCGGCGGAAGTGGCCGGGGTGACCAACCCGAAACGGCCGGTGATTTTCGAGTGCGTTGGCATTCCGGGAATGATCGAGAGCATCGTCGCGGATGCGCCGTTGCGCTCCTGCATTGTGGTGGTGGGCGTCTGCATGAAACGGGATCACTTTTTCCCGGTGAATGCCATCAACAAGGAAATTGATCTGCGTTTTACCCTGGGCTACATGCCCATCGAATTCCGCGATGCGTTACACATGATTGCCGAAGGCAAAGTGAATGTGGGGCCGATGATTACCGGCACGGTGGGATTGTCCGGAGTGGACGACGCCTTTGCCGCGTTGGGTAATCCGGAGCAGCACGCCAAGATCCTGATTGATCCGGGCCAACTGTGAATCACCAGCGAGGGCCACGATCCGTTACTGCCTTCCATAGGCCATAGGCCATAGGCCATAGGGCAGGGGGCAAGCAATCTGTGCCATTACCTCACAGGTAATGGTATACCAGCGTAAAACCGATAAAATCATCGTTTTCTCGGCGTCTGGGAGGTGAGGTTCATGATTTTTTTTCGCAGTTTGCTTGTCGCCATGCTCGTGATTCTGTCCGCGTACACCGCGGTTGTGGTTGGGAATCACGGAATGAATTTGCTGACGGTCTTCTTCGCCGATATGGCGGCGATAGAGTGGCCAGGCCAATTCAACCTGGATTTCATGTTCATGCTGGCGCTTTCGGCACTCTGGGTGCTGTGGCGGCAGGGAATATCCCTTTCCGGGATCGGGCTGGCGCTGTGCGCGTTTTTCGGGGGCGCTCTGTTCCTCTCCTGCTATCTGCTGGTGCTCAGTGTGCAGACAAACGGGGATGTCCGGAAAATGCTGCTTGGCAGGCATATGCCCGCTCATTCATGAGCGGGTATCTCGGTGGCATGAGAATGCGGCTGCCTTGTCGGTTTGATCGGGGCTAAGCCTAAGCCACCCGGCTGTTGCCCCGAATCATATCCACTGCTTTTTCCGCAATCATCATTGCCGGCGCGTTGGTGTTGCCGCCGATCAGGGTGGGCATGATGGAGGCATCGATGACGCGCAGCCCTTCGATGCCGTGAACGCGTAATTGCGGGTCGACCACGGCGTGTTCATCGGTGCCCATCTTGCAGGAACCCACCGGGTGGTAAACGGTGTCAGTGCGTTGGCGGATCACGTCGCGGATGTCGTCGTCAGTTTTCACATTTTCGGTGAACATGTCCTTCTTCATCCAGCGCTTTAGTGACGGCGCTTCCATGATTTTCTGCGTGATCTTGTAGCCTTCCAGCATGTCTTCCAGATCCTGGGGATCGTCCAGGAAGGCCGGGTCGATCAGGGGCAGGTCGTCCGGGTTGGCGCTGGCCAGTTGCACGCTGCCCCGGCTGCGCGGGCGCAGCAGGCAGACATGACAGGAGTAGCCCTGGGTGAAGTGCATCTTGCGACCGTGATCATCCACCAGGGCGGTGACCATGTGCAGTTGTAGATCCGGGGCGGACAGTTCCGGCCGGGTTTTCAGGAAGGCGCCGGCTTCGGCAAAGTTGGAGGTCCACAGCCCGCGACGTTCCTTGCGATAGGTTGCCATGGCCATTAGCGCCCGCCACATGCCGCCCGGTGACAGGCCGAAGGTAGCCGGATTGTCGGTGGTGTAGCCGAAAATGAAATCCGGATGATCCTGCAGGTTCTTGCCCACGCCGGGCAGATGATGCACCACAGGGATGTTGTGCTTTTTCAGTTCCTCCATATCGCCCACCCCGGACAGCATCAGCAGCTGGGGAGACTGGAAGGCCCCGGCAGACAGCAGCACTTCCTTGCGGACGCGGAGAGTACGCAGCTGTTTGCCCTGCTTGAATTCCACACCCACAGCGCGCTTACCGTCGAACAGGATACGCTGGACCTGGGCCAGGGTTTCCACCTGCAGGTTCTTCCGATCCAGGTGGGGAAACAGGTAAGCCCGCGCGCTGCTCCAGCGCTCGCCATCCTTCTGGGTGACCTGAAAGACCCCGGCACCTTCCTGCTCGGCGCCGTTGAAGTCATCGGTAATGGGGATGTCGCACTCTCGGGCGGCATCCAGGAAGTAATCCTGAAACGGGTTGCCGGTGCGGCTGTCGCTGACCCAGAGCGGGCCGTCGGTGCCGTGGTATTCGTTATCGAGACGCTCGTTGTGTTCATTAAGGCGGAAGTAGGGCAGCACATCATCGTAGGACCAGCCGTCATTGCCCAGTGCGGCCCAGTGGTCGTAGTCTTCGCGGTGGCCACGGATATAGACCATGGCATTGATGGCGGAGGAGCCGCCCAGGCACTTGCCGCGGGGCTGGAAACCCTGGCGACCATTCAGGCCTTTCTGCGGGACTGTTTCCATGACCCAGTTATTGATGGGCTTGGAGAGCATGGCCACGGCGCCGGACGGCACGTTGACCAGCAGCCCGTCACCCTGGCCCCCGGCTTCGAGTAGACAGACGTGGGTGTCAGGGTCCTCGCTCAATCGCCCGGCCAGGGCGCACCCTGAAGATCCCCCACCAATGATGAGATAGTCAAAGTCGTTTTCCATGGCTGCATCCCTTTCTTGTCTGTTATTTACGGTGCGGCTCGACAGAGGCATCTGTTCCGGCCAGCATTCGCTGGTGGGGGCGGGTACCGATATCCATCACAACGTCAGGGAAACAGATTATCACCGGGTTTTTGTGGTGGTAAGTACTGTTTGTGTGACCGGCAGGGCGCTCCTGAGACCTTTTCCATACAAACCGCAGACAGGGAAAAGTCGCCCTGATAAGGCCATTTCCCATCGCGCTTTGCGGTATGCTGAATCAGGGCTCACGTGGCTTTAACGGCGGCTGGTGCCTTATGAATAATGGCTTGTGCGATGCAAGTTTTAGCATCGTGCCAAGGGTCCCTGCGTATGTTTAGATGAGGCCCTTGTTTTTCCCGGCATGCTATCAGTGTGCCTGAGGGCATTATGATGACTGGAGATTACAATGAGAAAGCTGTCTGCAGCGCTACGTCTGGTAACAGATAATACCCGCGCCAAGCCCATGCTGGTGCCGACGCGCAGGAGTATTCGCTTCAACGTGGACCCCAAACGGATTTCAGACTGGCACACTCCGGGCGGGCCCGTGCTGACGGCGTTTCTGAACACCTTCTCCACCATCCTGCCTGTGGGTGAGCGCTTCTTTATCGACAGTGTGCGTGCCTACCGGGATCAGATTACCGACCCCGAGCTGAAGAAGGCGGTGACCGCGTTCATCGGTCAGGAAGCCATGCATGGCCGGGAGCATGAAGAATATAACGATGCCCTGTTTGCGGTTTCCTCGGTGGCGCCCAAATTCGAGCGTCTGGTGGAGGGCGTGCTCAAGACCTTCAACAAGTACAGTGCCCCGGTGTCCCTGAGCGGCACCATTGCCCTGGAACATTTCACCGGACTGCTCGCGGATAGTGTGTTGAGTGATCCTCGCGTTGTTGAAGGCGCCGACCCGGCCTATGCCGCGTTGTGGCGCTGGCATGCACTGGAAGAAACCGAGCACAAGGCGGTGGCCTTTGATGTCTGGACGGCGGTCATGGGTAAAGGTGTTGGCGCCTATGGGCTGCGTTGTTTCGGACTGGGTCTGGCAACGGTGGTGTTCTGGGGGCTGGTGATTCCGGTCTTTCTTGAAGTGTTGCGCGAGCAGGGCAAGCTGACAGACTGGAAGGGCTGGCAGAAGTTTTTCCACTACACCTTCGGCGATATCGGCATGCTGCGTAAGCAGATTGGCAACTACCTGGATTACTTCCGCCCGGGTTTCCATCCCTGGGATCACGATAACCGTGAGTTGCTGCTGCAGATCGACAGTTTCCTGGCTGAGCAGGAAGCGGCTGCCTCCGCCTGATTGTTCCCGCCTGTTCCTTCAGGGCTGACATCATGGTCTGCATGACCATGGTGTCAGCCGGCGTTCATGACCTTCCCTTTTCTCACCGGTGATCACGTTCCCGTGGCCCTGTGACGACCACGACTGACTGCTTCTGACCTGCCTGCGGTGCTTTCCGCGGATGTTGCATACAGAAAAAATCTGCGTTTCAGTGACAGATGAGAGCCCATGAAAATGCGGCTTGCGTGTTGGTTCGTTCGTTGTCGCTTGGCGCGCCTTGCAGGGTGCCAGGGAGGCGGGAGTGCAGATGGCGCGCGTGAGCACAGCGTTGGTGATTGTGGCGGCCCTGTGCTGGGGACTGTCAGGCGGCATCGGCGGTATGTTGATGGCCGAAGGCTGGAGTGCATACCTGGTGTCGTTCTACCGGGGCGCGATTGGTCTGCTCCTGGTGCTGGTCTGGCTGATGCTGCAGCCGGGTGGGCATGGCCTGACGAGTCAGCGCTTATGGGGTTGGTCTGTGATTGCCGGCCTGGGTGTAGCCGGTAATTTCGCGTTCTATTTTCTCAGTATTTCCCAGGGCAGTGTGGCGGTGGCGGCCACGCTGATGTACTGCGCACCGGTGTTCGTTTACCTGGTGTCGTTTGCCTTGAGACTTGAGCAGCCATCTGTTTTGAAGTGGGCCGCCATTGCGGTGGTGATGCTGGGTATCGTTTTGCTGACCCGCGTGTATGACATGGGGGCGCAAGGGGTGACGGTGATCGGCGTTACTGCCGGTATGCTGGCCGGGGTCTGCTATGCCGTATTCATTTTCGGATTCAAATACGCCGCACCCCATGGCAGTCCCCAGGCGATTCTGTTCATCGCATTTTCGGTGTTGGTCATGATGCTGGTGTGGCCGGCGGATATTGGTCAGATTATGGCGGCCGCCAAGTCATCGGATTGGCCGCTGTTTGTCGGGCTGGGTGTTCTGGGCGCAGGGCTGTCGTTTGTGCTTTATGTGGTCGGCCTCAGGAATGTGGCTCCGGCCGTGGCCTCCATCGTGGCCATGGTTGAGCCGGTGACCGCGTCATTATTTGGTGTGTTGATATTGCATGAAAGCCTGGCTGGTTCTCAGGTTGTTGGCATTATATTGATACTGGTGGCGGTGACGGCACTGAGTGTGTATTCCGGTCCAGGCCGGCTCCCGGCCCGCTGGGGTGTTCACTGAGCAGACGGGCCAGCTAGGCCCGGTGCTTGTTCTCTCTGGCACGAAACGGTGCCACCTTTCTGTCGTTGTCCCTGTCTGCTATGCCATCGTCGCCTACAAAGCGATCCTTGCGCGACACATAATCTGCCGGCGGGGTTTCAAACAGGCTCTGGTAGCTAAGGTTAACGATGGACTCAGAGGTCTTCGGCAGCAGGTAATACATGGCCAGGGCTCCCTTGCCGAAAATGCCGAGCTTGCGTTTGTTCTGGGTGATGACCACATCCAGTAGCCAGTTCACCGCCGTTTCCGGAGACATCACTGGCAGGTAGTCATAGATTTTGGTGGGCGCAATCATTGGCGTGCGCACCAGCGGATAGTTGATGGAAGAAAAGCGCAGGTTGGTATGGGCATATTCATTGGCCGCGACCCAGGTCCAGCCTTCCAGTGCCCACTTGGAACCCAGGTAGGCGGAAAAGCGGGCCGGGTTGGCCTGCACGCCCACGGTGGATACATTGATGATATGGCCTTCATCGCGGGCTTCCATACCCGGTAACAGGTTCACGGCCAGGCGCAGCGCGGCAAAATAGTTGAGCTGCATGGTGCGCTCGTAATCGTGGAAACGGTTCACGGTAAATTTGATCGAGCGGCGAATGGAGCGGCCGGCATTGTTGATCAGAATATCCACCCGCCCGTGATCCGCCAGAGCCTGCTGGCAGATGCGGTCGCACTCTTCCAGGTCGGTCAGGTCGCCGGGATAAATGCAGGCCTTGCCGCCACGTTTTTTTATTTTGCTGGCAATGGCTTCCAGTTTTTCTGCATTGCGCGCCACCAGCAACAGGGTGGCGCCGGCATCGGCCAGTTTCTCAGCCACGCCTTCGCCAATGCCGGAACTGGCACCGGTGAGTAATACCACCTTGCCTTGCACGCGGTCGTGCAGGGCCTGCCGGGGCGTCAGCAGGCTTTTGGCATTCCAGGCCCAATGATTACGAAAGCGGCTGATATAGGGGCCGATTCTAGGGCGTCTGAACTGGATATCGTTGGCCATACGGGTCTCATAACTTGCGGTAAGGAGTATTCGTGCAGCCATTGTAATCTGAGCATATACTCGGAAAAACTCGGATTTGCTGACTGGAACAGGCCTTTGAATCATGCGCACAGAAAAGTGGCAAGCTGCTGATTTCAAAATGAAAAAAGAACCCAAGCAGGCGCGCTCGAAGGCGTCGGTGGCTGCCATGGTGGGCGCCTGTGCTCGGATTCTGGAACGTCATGGTTATACGGGGCTGAGCACCAATGCCATCGCCGAGGTGGCCGGAGTCAGCATCGGTTCGGTGTATGAGTATTTCCCGGGCAAGGAAGCCGTGGTGGCCCGCCTTACGGAAGAGCTGTTGTCGGAAACCACGTCCCTGCTGCAAAACCGCCTGGATCAGACCGATAACCGTAACGACCTGCATGTGGCCATGCGCCATTTTCTGGGCGCGCTGTATTCGCTGATGCGCAGGCATCGCAAGCTGTTGCGGGTGCTGGTATTTCAGGTGCCGTATCTGCACCGGCTACCTGCGACCCGGCAACTGCAGAAAGAATTGCAGGAAGTTTTGCAGACCGGCTTGCAGAAAACCCGTCAGCAGTATCGGGTAAACGTGCATCCTTACTCGCTCTACCTGATGGCTACCTCAACCGCCGGCAGTTTGCTGCATCTGGTATTGATGGCTCCGTCCGGGATGGATCAGGAGGCCGTGCTGGATATATTGGCGTCAAAGTTGACTGCCTGGTTGATTCAGGATTGAGGCGGGGCGGGAAGGTCTGATCTGGATCAGGGCAAGAAGGGCCAGCGGAACTGGCCCTTGATTCTGGAAGCGCTTACAGCTTCTTGAGCTTCTTCTTCAACTTCTTCAGCGTGCTTTCCTGCTTGGAGATTTTGGATTTGCTGTTCTTGATCGCTTTCTTCAGTTTTTTACGCTTGGACATGATCGCAGTTTCCTTTTCTGGATAGTTGTAGCGGGCCGGGGAAATACGGCTAATTGCCGGACTGCTTTTCCTGGTCCTTGATAAAGCTGCGAATAAACCGGCGTACCTCACGTGCAGCACTGGTATCTAGCTCCTCACAGAGTGAGACAAACCGAGCACGCTCTTCATCATTAATGCGAATGATCAGCTGGCTATTTTTCTTTGGCGTTTTGGTCTTCGACATATCGATAACCGTCATTAAGAAAATAGGGCAGCATGTTCGCCGGTTTAAGCGCGGCACTCAATAACCCTATCGGCTATCATATAGATAGTCAATGTATATACATTTATGGAGAGCCGTCCTTTACCCGGTGGTGGTTTGGCGGTGAAAGGGCCGAGGATGGCTTGTCTGTTGTTATGGGATGGAACACCAGGTGATATCCTGTGCACGACGCTAAGTGAATAAAGAACGGGACGTATCATGCAGGAAATGGAACAGGCAGAAGACGATTTTGCACAGAAGGCTCTGGTGGACGCGGTGGAAAACCAGATTGCCGATGGCCACCCCCGTGAGGCGGGGCTGGTGATCATGGACCTGATCGGCCAGGGGGTGGGTCGTGAAGAAGCACTGGAAAAAATGGCGGATGTGCTGGCGGCGCATATTGCTGTCAGCATGAATGAAGAAACGCCCTTTGACGTGAATGCCTACGCCCGCGACCTGCTGCAATTGGCACAAGCCGATACATCAGAGTGATTACCCCGGGCACTTCCGGACGGGAACCCTTCTGGTCGCCGATTTCAAGCCCTTGTCGACTGGCCGTCAGCGGCGGCCCTGCCATGGTATCCAGCCTGTATAATGCTAGTCTTGCCCTCCCTGGCGCTGACACCAGCGAAGACAGACCGAGGTAACCGTGTCCGATATCGAGATCCCCATTGAAGATTTCCGCCCGCCGTCCCTGCGCACCATGGCCGGTGTGACGGCCATGCAGCGCCGCTATTTCGACGCGACGCTGGAAGGCGCGGAGAATGTGGACCCGCAGCGACCGGGCCTGTTTGTGGGGAATCACGCGCTGATGGGCGTGCTGGACTCCCCGCTGTTCGTCTACGAACTGTATCGGCAGACCGGGGTGTTCCCACGCTCCCTGGGGGATCACTTCCACTTCCCGACGCCGGTGTGGGGCAAGCTGGTGACCCGTTTTGGCGCCGTGCCGGGTACCCGTGAAAACTGTCGCCGACTGATGGAAAGCGGCCAGCATGTGCTGGTTTTTCCGGGCGGCGCCCGCGAGGTAGCCAAGCGTCGGGACGAGATCAACCAGCTGGTGTGGAAGAAACGAACCGGCTTCGTCTACATGGCCATTGAGCAGGGGTTCGACATTATCCCCTTTGCCTCACTGGGCTGTGATGAGGCCTACGACATCGTTTATGACGGTGACGATTTTGCCAACGGTTGGCTCGGCAAGCGGTTGCTGGGCAACGACAAGATCAACTCGCTGATGCGCGGCGGTGATCTGTTCATGCCGTTAGTGAAAGGCATCGGCCCTACCTTGCTGCCCAAAGCCGAGCCTTTCCGCTTTGCCATCGGCAAGCCCATTCCGACGGCTCACCTGCAAGGCCAGGAAAAAGATCCCGCAGTGCTCTGGCAATTGCGCGAACAGGTCTCGGATGCCATTACCGGGATGCTTTCCCGCATGGATGAAGAGCGCAAGGAGCAGACGCGCCCGCTCTGGCGCAAAGTGCTGGGTGCACGCAAGCACTGAGCAACAAGACCGGGGGCAGGGTAGAGAGGGAATTCCCCAGAGTGTCCCTAACCCAGAGTCAGGAACGGCAGCAGCGTTACCAGTAACAGCACCAGCACCACCACGAACAATCCTGCCACGCGAAGCGGCTGTTCACGCAGTCGCCCTGCCAGTGTCGGGGCCGTCCCTTCCCGTTGTGCCTCCTCATAGGCCTCTCGCTGACGCCGGGCGCGTTCCTGCTGATAGTCGGCCAGTAATGCCTTGGCTCGCTCCCGGTCATCGGGCTGGGTCAGCCAGATGCCGCCGGAGGAGATCCCCCACATGCTCGGGGCGGTCTCATAGAACAGGATCTGGTGCTGTTCCAGCAAGGCGCGAACTTCATCGGCCTCGTCGTCCGGAACCCGGCGCAGATTCAGCAGTAAGGTGGTCATGGCGCTCCTGATGATGTGTCCAGGCCTGCCCGCGAGACACGGACAAGGTGCAGAGGTTGGTACAGGATACATGGCTGCACAGGCCAATGGTTACTATCGCCGGGTGTCATGTCAGCGTGATCATCAACCCAGTATCCCCTGTGACACCCAGCCACCCAGATACAGGCCCAGGCCGAATACGGCATGGGTCAGCAGACTTTGCAGGCGGGCAGCGTTGGGGGCCGGCATGCGGGAGGCCGCAATGCCGGCGCCCATGCCCGGCTGCATCAACAGAAACGGCGCGGCAACAGTGCCGATGCCAACCAGCAACGCCGGCACCAGGGTGGGCTGGTCGATCCAGCTTTGCCCTCCTATACCCAGCAGAATCCCCGCGAAGGCCAGGCCGGTAAGATAATGGGCCAGCCAGCCTGTGGCCTTTTCACCGGGCATGGCGGGAGAGGTGGCAATGGCGGTGTGGCGGAATTGCCCGTGGCGCATATGCAGCAACCAGCGGCCAACCATGGCGTAGTTGGGTGGAGCGACTCCCAGTATGGGCTGGCGTAGCCAGCTCCAGGCGTCCATGACCAGGGTGGCGCAAATCCCGATGACAATGATGCTGCTCAGGAACTCAGTGACGTTATCCATGGGGCTTCCTCAAGATGACTTTGATGATAATCTGCAACTTGAAGCTGGCTTGAGGTCAAGGTCGTGTTGGATATTACCGAAGTGGTGCGCCGGTCCGGCGTGCCGGCGTCGGCGCTGCGATATTACGAAGAGAAAGGGCTGATCCTCTCCACCGGTCGCAGAGGGCTAAAGCGGATATTTGCCCCGCGAGTGCTGGATCAGCTGGCTTTGATCGCCCTGGGGCGGGCAGCGGGATTCACGCTGGATGAAATTGGCGAAATGTTCGATGCCGGCGGCGAGCCCAGCATCGACCGGCATGCCTTGTCGGCAAAAGCCGATGCGCTGGATGACACCATCCGCAAACTGTCTGCCATGCGTGACGGCCTGCGCCATGCGGCAAAATGCCCGGCGCCCAGTCACCTTGAATGCGTACAGTTCCGGCGTTTGATGAACATTGCGTCGGCACGGATGAAAGTGGAGAAACAACGAGGCAGTCAGGACATATAAAAAGGGAAAACAAAGAGCCGGCAAGCGTGCAGATCGACCTGGACGGGTATGACGCCACGAGAGTGGCGTCAGCGGCTCAACGTTTCACTGTCAGGCACTCTGCCTTTGATCTGCCTCCTGCGCAAAGCCGTCCAGTCCTTCCAGAAACATCAGTTGCTGGCGTATCACGCCGCTGAATGCCGGTTCGAAATAGGGTTCGAAGTGATTGGCTTCAATGCTGGTGATGGTCAGGTTGGGGTTGTTTACCTTGCGAAGGGTACTTTCCGTAAAGGGGGCGACGGAATCCTGGCTGGCACCGAGCAGCAGAGTCGGGATGCGGATGTCCTTGAGGCGCTTGAAAGGACGGTAGGGGCCCATGGTCATCATGGAGCGGGCCGCTACGCGGTTGTCGTAGCGACGCCCGATGCTGGTTTCGGCCAGTTGTAGTGCCTTGCCGGCATCGTCCCGGTCCATGGAGGAAAACGCCCCGGGTTCACTGACCACGGGCAGGTAGATCGGCTGGCCCGGCTTGAGCAGGTCGGCCATGGCGTAGAGCCCAAAGCGCAGCAGTCGTGGCAGGGGGACGGCGCGCACCGCGGCCATGCCATCGAGCATGGGGACCTGGGCAATGGCCCCGGCCAGTTCCGGATGTTCGGCGGCCAGCTCCACCGCATGGCCGCCACCAAAGGACGACCCCCACAGCACGATGCGACGGGGGTCGATGCCCGGTTGGCTTTTCAGGAAGGCCAGGGCGGCGTCGCCATCGGCTACCCGTTGGCGGGCGGATATCACGTGTCGCGGCATACCGGCACTGTCGCCCCAGCCGCGATAATCAAAAGTCATCACCGCGTAACCCGCACGGGTAAATTCCTCGTAGTAGGACACCGTTAACGCATCCTGAATCCCGCCCCAGCCGTGCAGCATGAGGATGGCCGGCAGTCTCTCTGCCGCAGCCCTGGCAGGCCGGTGCAGGGTAGCCGCACACCAGGTTCCGCCTGAGTAAAAGCCGGTTCGCTGGCTGTTGCAGGTCAGGTCTCGGGGGCTGTGTCGCAGGGTGTCCATGGTTAGGCTCCGGTCGTCTTGTATGACATTCAAGAGCAAAGCGTAGCATTCTTGAATACCATACAAGATGACCGGACAGACTATGGGAGAGGGCCCCTTGGCCAAGAACAAGCGCGATATTGATCTCAAGGTAAAGCGGGATGAGCTGGAGAGCACAGCATCCCGGCTTTTCCTGTCACTGGGCTACGATGGTACATCCATGAACCGGATTGCCCGGGAGCTGGGAGTCGCCCCGAATACCCTGTACTGGTACTACGCCAGTAAGGACGAACTGTTGGTGGGTGTGCTCAACCGGCAGATGTCACAGACCCTGGTCCGCCTGCCGACCATCGTGGACAAACCCTTGAAGGAGAAGATGGCCTGGGCGTTGCGGGAGTTCGATCAGAGTCGCGAGTTGGTGGCCACGGTGCATGCCCGGCTGGAACAGTCCGAGGTGATCCGGGAATGGCATGACCAGTTTCACCGCTTTGTGGAGGCGGCGGTGATCCATACCCTGCAAGCGGATGGTGTCGCCAAGGAACGCGCGGCCATGCTGGCGACAGTGGGTACCTTTCTGGTGGAGGGGTTGCTGGCCCATCCGCACAGTGAGCGCCAGCGCGAGGCCATCCTGCAGTGGTTTACCGAGAGCGCATTACCCGCCTAGCTCGGCCTGACTCTAGAGGGAGCAATAGAAAACACAGAGGCGCCGTATGCTTGCTCCCCCTGAAAAAGAAAGCCCCGTTTGAGCGGGGCTTTCTGTTTTCACTTGCTGAATAATCAGCCCCAGTCGCCCAGCCATTTCTTTTTCGCTTTCTCCACCAGGCCGCGGGCGTCGTGATCCCACGGGTGGAAGTTGGGGCTGTAGAACTTGAAGTAGGAGGGCAGCAGCTTGCGGAACACCCCGGGGCGGCCCCACATGTAGTTCACGGCGCCGAGCCAGGATTTCATGTTGCCCAGCTGGCCGTCTTCTTTCATCAGTTGCACCAGGTGCACGGCAGAGAATACCGGGAACAGCACGCTGACGATCATCATTTCGGTGACGCGGGTGAATTCGCTGCCGCCTATGGCTTTGTAAACGTCAAAGGCCACCGCCTTGTGCTCGGATTCCTCGATGGCATGCCAGGCCCAGACAGGGGCAATGCGTGGATCCATCTGTTCCAGAGCGTCGTACTTGAGCAGGAATTCTTCAGCCATCAACGCAGTGAAATGTTCCACCGCGACGGTGTGGGCGAGTTGACGTTCCGGGCTCAGATGTTTGCGCAGCAGATTCATGAAACCCAGGATTTCCTGCTCCAGCCGTGCCAGATCCACGCCGCGTTCCTGCAGGAAGCCGTTCATCAATTCATGCTCGCGGGAGTGGTGCGCTTCCTGGCCGATAAAGCCCTTGATGGCTTTCTTCAGTTCCGGGTCGGTAATCTGATCCTGGTAGTGACGCACCGAATCAATGAAAAAGCGCTCACCGGGCGGGAAACTGGCGGACATGGCAGCCAGCAGCAGGGTTTTCACCGGATCGTTGTCCCACCAGTAGCGCGGTATGTCTTGCGCCTCGCTGAAGGCGAACTGGGGACGGCGAACCTTGGGAATCATGTCCTTGGGGCTTTTGCCGGCCAGGGTGCGCAGGGAGCCGTTGAGGCCTTTGCGAGCCTTAGCCTTGCCCGAGCGAACAGGGACCACAGCATTCATGTCAGAACTCCTCGTTGAGGTATTTGTTCAATATGGCTCATACGGTACTGGTGAACGGGCAGGGGGCGTGAGATTCTGCACGGACATTGTACTTGTCATCGGTGGCCAAATGCCGCAAAGCGGACTTCTGACAGCAACCACACAACAACTGGCATCGTTTCCGGCCTGGGTACGACAACGCAATCAGGCCGCTACCTATCCACGTGCCTTTATGGAGGCGGCGATAGACAGTGGCGCCTCGCGGGAGCAGTTGTTGCAGGTTGCCGGTATTACTCCCGGCCAGATCGACGATCCGGCCGGGCGGTTGTCGTTGCACGATACCTGGAAGCTGGGGGCGGCGGCACTATCACTCAGTGGTAATGGCAGTCTGGGATTTGCCTCCGGCGACCGCATGCCCCTCACCGCCCATGGCAACCTGGGGTATGCGCTGATGTGTGCCGGTACTCCTCGGGAGGCCATCGCCATTCTGGAGCGCTTCTGGCATCTGCGCGGGCGCGGGGCGCAGTTGATGGTGAGCGAGAGCGAGGATCGCCTGTTCATGGAGTTGGTGCTGGAGCTTTCCGCCCCGGATGCCCTGCGCGACATGCTGATGAGCTCCATGCTGACCAGCATGTATCGCGGCATAGAGTTTCTGATACCGCAGCTGCCCGAGCAACGGCAAATCTGGCTGTATGGCGAGGAGCCGTCGGGGTTTGATCGCTGGCGAAGTCGGCTGCCGACAGTGCGTTTCGGGATGCCGCAGGCCGGTATTTCCCTGGCGGGAGATATCGCGTTGCTGGATCAGCCCCTACCCACCGCCAACCCGGAGGCCCTTACTCTGGCGCTGGCCCAGTGTGAACGGGAAAGTGCGCTGGTGGATGACGCCGATGACACCTTGCGCCGTGCTCGTGCCGCTCTGGTACTGGGCGCTGACGGGTACCCATCTCCGGAGGCTCTGGCCGATAGCCTGCACCTGACGCCCCGCACCCTGCGGCGGCGCCTGCAGGAACAGGGCTACAGTTATCAGCAGCTGCTGGAAGCCGCTCGGCGCCGGGACAGCTGTCAGATGCTGGCCGACCCTGACTTGGAAATCGGCCGCATTGGTGAGGCACTTGGCTATGGCGACCCTGCCAATTTCACCCGCGCCTTCAAGGCGTGGACGGGCCTGTCTCCCAGGGAATGGCGCAAGCGCCAGATTGGCCACTGAGCGCGTTGCGCTCCCTTGTCAGCAAACATTGTGCGTGGCACCGACTGGACTGTGAGTGGAAGATAAGTTTGGCTATCCACAGGCCAGAGGCGGTAGTGGGTGATCTTGTGGCTTTTCTGGAACCAGGGCGACACAGATGTCGCGCTTACGTGGATTAATTGACGATGAAGCCGGACGATAAAGAAACAAAGCGTGCCAATCGGAGGCTGCAGTATTCCAGCAACCGGGGGCAGGCGAGCCACCGGGTGCGTTATGTGGAAAGTTCTGCGTCAGCCGCAGGTGAATGTATGTTGTGCGTAGGTTCCCTGGCGGATCTGGGGTCCATGTATTTTCATGGGCCGATCCAGGATGCCAGGCCGTTGCCAATGCAGTTACCGGCCCCGCTACTGGGCTGATCGCGACAGGGGCTGCAGCCCATTGATTGCGCCAAGCGATCCAGCCACACCATTGCAACTTTGTTGGCAAAGCGAACAGCCATGAACAGGCCTGAGGAGTCTGTGCTTGACCCGTTCCCCCATCCTGTGATCAATTAATGGAACTTAATTCCAAAAAAATAACGGGAGGGCACATGTCATTCATCAATGGGCTGCGCAGCAGCCTTCTGGCTGGCGCAGTGATGGCCTGCGGCCTGGCACAGGCCGCTATTCCCACGTCGCTGAGCGAAAAGGTAGGCAAGCTGGCTGCAGACCAGCAGCCGGAACTGGAAAAGGTGTTCCGTCAGTTGCACGCCAACCCGGAGCTGGCCTTCGACCTGCACGATACCTCTGCGCTGGTGGCCAAGCGTCTGAAGAAACTGGGTTACCAGGTGCATACCGGCATTGCGGAAACCGGCCTGGCGGCGGTGCTGAAAAACGGTGATGGCCCGGTGATCATGTTCCGCAGTGACATGGATGCCTTGCCGGTGAAAGAGGAGAGCGGCCTGTCCTATGCCAGCAAGAAGCAGGTGGAGCTGGATGACGGCAGCACCCGCTATGTGTCCCATGCCTGTGGCCACGATTCCCATACCGCCTGGTTACTGGGCATCGCCAAGGTGATGATGGAAACCCGCGATGCCTGGTCCGGCACTCTGGTGCTGGTGGGCCAGCCGGCGGAAGAGCTGATCGCCGGCGCTCAGGCCATGGTGGATGACGGCCTCTATGACAAGGTGCCCAAGCCCTCCCTGCTGATTTCCGCCCACGTGTACCCGGTGTGGCCGGCGGGCACGGTGGCGGTGAAAGCGGGCCGTCGCATGGCCGGTAGTGATCAGCTGGATGTACATCTTACCGGTATCGGTGGCCACGGCTCTCGCCCGGAAGGCACCATTGATCCGGTGGTCATGGGCGCGCGGGCGGTGATGGCCTACCAGACTATTGTCAGCCGCAATATCCCGGCCCAGGATCCGGCAGTGCTGACGGTGGGCGCCATGCAGGTGGGTGAAACCCATAACGTGATTCCGGAAACCGGCACCTTGAAGCTGAACCTGCGCTGGTTCGACAAAGGCGTGCGTCAGACCATGCTGGATGCCATCGAGCGCGAAACCCAGGGCATTGCCGTGGCAGCGGGTGTGCCGGAGGAGCGCAAGCCCACCATCACCATGCTGGGATATGCAGAACCGGTGATCAACGAACCGGCCCTGGCGGAGAAAGCCAATGCCACCCTGGTAGGGGCTCTGGGGAAAAAACGGATCATGCCGGGCATTCCGCCGGTGATGGGTTCCGAGGATTTCCCCATGCTGGTAGCAGGCATTGAAGATGCCGAGACACTGTTTGTGGAAGTGGGGGGCGGCGCCCCGGATGTGATGAAGAAGTACATGAGCACCGGCGAACTGCCGCCACTCAATCACAACCCGAAATTCCGCATCGAAAATCCGGGCCTGGCAATTACGACTGCCGTGCAGGCCAACAGCGCCTTGTTGCTGGATGCCTTTCTTGCCGGCAACGCCGACTAAGTTCGACGCACGTTGTGCTGATACAAAAACAGCGGCCTGGGCCGCTGTTTTTGTTTGCAGGGAAGAACACAGCAATCAGGGACACGCATGGATTGAGTCGATTTGTGCGTGTCCCCGATTGAAGGGGTTACATCAAGGCGAAGGCCAGATACAGCATCAGGGCCACCTGGGCCAGGAACAGGCTGGCGCGAATGAATACCAGCGGGAAGCTTGTGCCGATCAGATGCACCAGGCTTTGTCCGATGCGTGCCGCCACAATAAAGCCTGCTAGTGCGTTGACTGTATCGCTCTGGCCGGTGGCCGCTGCCACCAACACCAGGGCCGCAAACAGCGGCAGGTTCTCCAGGCAATTGAGATGTGCCGCCTTGGCACGAACCAGGATGGCCGGGTCATCAACCGCCTTGCCTCGCTCCCAATGATTCGCGGCCTTCTTGCCGGTGAGTACCAGTGGCAGCCGATAGGTGGCGTAGCTCAGTGCCAGAATCAGCGTCCAGACGATGTAAATCAGTAGTGCAGTCATTCCGGTCATGGGTGGGCCCTTTTAGCGCATAAACCCTCAGCGTGGTCAGTGGCAGGGCAAGAGGACGTGAAGCCCGGCGTTTCCCGCTGCCACCAGCAACGTCAGGGTCTGCTTGCCTGTCTCCAATCAGCACTCAAAGAGGGAGCGTGTCCCCGCTTGAAACGGCAGGCTGTCTGACCAAAGGTCGGGTGGCTGCCCCCGGTTGCGTGGCCTATAGTCGTTGGACTCAGCGACCTCAGGAGCCACGCATGACGTTCCAGACTTTTGACGACCTCGGCCAGCACATTACCCGTATCGATACGGCCATGGTGCACGAAGGGCTGGCGGCCTGTTATCTGCTGGGCGGCGGTGATGAATACGCCATTATCGAAACCGGTACCCACAACACCGTGCCGACCATTCTTGCGCTGCTCAAAGAGCGCAAGATTGATCTGGCAAAGGTGAAATACGTGATTCCGACGCATGTGCATCTGGATCACGCCGGTGGCGTCGGTGGCCTGATGCAGGCGCTGCCCGCGGCGACCCTGCTGGTCCATCCCCGTGGCGCCCGCCACATGATTGATCCGGCAAAGCTCAAGGCCGGTGCCACAGCGGTATACGGTGAGGCCCAGTTTGCCGAGATCTACGGCGATATCATTCCCGTGGATGAGCGCCGGGTGCGCACCATGGACGACGGCGATGAGGCCACCGTGGGCGATCGAAAGCTGGTTTTCATCGATACCCCCGGGCATGCCCGCCATCATTTTTGCGTGTATGACCCCAGGTCCCGTGGCATTTTCACCGGCGACACCTTTGGCTTGTCCTATCCGCCGCTGACCACCGCCAAGGGGCCCTTTATCTGCCCGACCACCACGCCGGTGCAGTTTGATCCGCCGGCATTGAAGGCCTCCATCCGCAAGCTGCTGGCGCTAGAGCCGAAACGGATCTATCTCACCCATTACAGCATGGTGGAAAACCCGCAACCGCTGGGCGAGCGCTTGCTGACAATGGTGGACGACTATGTGGCGCTGGCGGAAACCGTGGCGGCAACCGCCGACGGTGATGCGCTGGAAAAGGCGTTGATGGCGGCCATGAGTGAGTACTTGTTTGGCTGCGCCCGTGAACACGGCTGCGAGATGTCAGACGAGCAGCTGGAGGCGGTGCTGGGGCTGGATATCCAGCTCAACAGCCAGGGCCTGGCGGTGTGGATGCAGTCCCGGCGATGAAAGCCGGTATGCATGGCTGCATAGGTCGCCTCACATTGCTTGTAGGAGCGTCGCTGGCTGCGCGAACCGGAACCAAGTGAAGGTAACAACCGCCAGGGTGCACGAAGCCAGCAATCGCGCCACCAGCGACGTTATTCGCTTCGCTCACCCTGCGGGTCGGTCTGCGACCGTTGCTCCGCTACGCTAAGCTCCTACAGAAAGGCTGGCCCGCGATTCAGTATCTTTAACGGTAATCGGCTTCTCAGGTTTTCGGTCATCCGATGATTGCCCGCCATGTTGTTATACTGCGGGCTCTTTTCTTCAAGACAGGCCTTTTTATGCGCGGTATGAGCCAGGACGTTACCCCCAAGCCCATCGACTGGTCTGTGCTGAAAACCCTGTTTCCCTATCTGCTGGAATTCCGTACCCGCATTGCCCTGGCGGTGGTCTGCCTGGTGCTGGCCAAGCTGGCCAGCGTGGGGTTGCCGTTTATTCTCAAGCACATCGTTGACGGGCTGGATGCCAACGACGCCAGTGAGTTGATTACCCTGCCGCTGGGTCTGTTGCTGGCCTATGGGGTGGTGCGTTTCTCCAATGTCCTGTTCGGTGAGCTGCGCGACACCCTGTTCGGTCGTGTCACCGAGCGGGCCATGCGACGAATCGGTCTGAAGGTATTTCGGCATCTGCATGCCCTGGATCTGGATTTTCATCTCAATCGCCGCACCGGCGGGCTGTCCCGTGATATTGAGCGGGGCACCAACGGCATCAGCTTTCTGCTGCGTTTCATGGTGTTCAACATTCTGCCCACCCTGTTGGAAATCGGCATGGTGATCGGGTTGTTGCTGTGGAATTACGATGCCTGGTTCGCACTGATCGTGGCGGTAGCGGTGGTGGCCTATGTGGGATTCTCCATTTTTGCCACCGAATGGCGGTTGGCCTTTATTCGTGAGGCCAATCAGGCGGAATCGTCCAGCAGCACCCGCGCCATCGACAGCCTGCTTAACTATGAAACGGTGAAATATTTCACCAACGAAGAATTTGAAGCCCGCCACTATGACGAGAACCTGGAGCGCTGGGAGCTGGCACGGGGTAAAAACCGGCTGTCACTGTTTGCTCTCAATGCCGGTCAGTCTTTGATTATTGCTGCCGCTGTCACAGCCGCGATGATAATGGCTGCGGTGCAGGTTACCGACAAGGTAATGACTCTGGGTGATTTCGTGCTGATCAATGCCTTCATGATGCAGGTGTTCATGCCGCTGAATTTTCTCGGCTTTGTTTACCGGGAAATGAAGGGTGCCATGACCAACATTGAAAACATGTTTGCGGTGATGGACGTAGAGCCCGGTGTGGTGGATCGCGAAGGCGCTACCGAACTGGCCGTGGGCGATGGCGAGATCCGCTTTCATGATGTGCACTTCGGTTATGGCGATACCCGGAAGATTATTCGTGGCGTCAGCTTTACCGTGCCATCCAGACAGAAGGTGGCGATTGTGGGCAGCAGCGGGGCGGGTAAATCCACCTTGTTCAAGCTGCTGTTCCGGTTCTATGACGTCAGTAGTGGCGATATCACCATCGATGGCCAGTCGATTCGTCAGGTCAGCCAGACCTCCCTGCGTCAGCAGATTGGCGTGGTGCCCCAGGATACCGTGCTGTTCAACACCAGCATCTTCGAGAATGTCCGCTACGGTCGCATTGATGCCAGCGACGAGGAGGTGCGCGAGGCGATTCGTCTGGCCTATCTGTCCGACTTCATCGCTTCACTGCCGAAGGGAGAAAACACCGTGGTGGGCGAGCGGGGCCTGAAACTTTCCGGCGGCGAAAAGCAGCGGGTGTCCATCGCCCGGGCATTGCTCAAGCATCCGCCGATCATGGTGTTCGACGAAGCCACATCATCCCTGGACAGCCACTCGGAAAAGATCATCCTCAAGGCAATTAGCGACATCTCTCACCAGCAGACCACCCTGGTGATTGCCCACCGCCTGTCCACCATCATGGATGCGGATCGCATCATCGTGCTGGACAACGGCCAGGTGGCAGAGCAGGGCAGCCATGCTGAGTTGCTGGGCCGGGGCGGTTTGTATGCGCACCTGTGGGAAGTGCAGCAGCATGAGAGTGGGTCGATCGATCGATTAATCTGAAGCGTTTGTTCATTTTTTTCAGCTTGTTCCCGGCGCCCGGGCTGGCCATGATGAGGCAACATTCAACGTGCACAGGCCATGCCTGTCATCGATCGGGAGCAACTATGTCTGACCCCACCTACACCCCACCCCGTGTCTGGAAGTGGGACCAGGCCAATGGCGGCGCCTTTGCCAATATCAACCGCCCTATCGCCGGGCCCACCCATGACAAGGCCCTGCAAGTGGGCAAGCATCCCCTGCAGCTTTACTCCCTGGCCACCCCCAACGGGGTAAAGGTCACGGTGATGCTCGAAGAGCTTCTTGAGAAAGGCCACAAGGATGCGGAATACGATGCCTGGCTGATCAATATCCAGAATGGCGACCAGTTTGGCAGCGGCTTTGTGGAGGTGAATCCCAACTCTAAAATTCCCGCCTTGATGGATCACAGCGTTACCCCGCCACGCCGGGTGTTCGAGTCCGGCAATATCCTGCTTTACCTGGCAGAAAAGTTTGGCGAATTCCTGCCCACGGACCCGGGCAAACGTACCGAAGCGCTCAGCTGGCTGTTCTGGCAAATGGGCAGTGCGCCGCTGCTGGGTGGCGGCTTCGGTCATTTCTATGCCTACGCCCCGGAAAAGTACGAATACCCGATCAATCGCTACACCATGGAGATCAAACGGCAGCTGGATGTACTGGATCGTCAGCTGGCGGAAAACGACTACATCGCTGGCGACGAGTACACCATTGCCGACATGGCCATCTGGCCCTGGTATGGCGCCCTGGTGACCAACAAGGTGTATGAAGCGGCGGAATTTATTGAGGCGCACACCTACAAGAATGTGCTGCGCTGGACCGAGCAGATCAGCAAGCGCCCAGCGGTGGAACGTGGCCGTAAAGTCAACCGGGCCTGGGGTGATCCTTCCAGCCAACTGTGGGAGCGGCATGACGCCAGCGACTTCGAATTGCGTACGCTGGATAAACTGCAAGCGAATCAATAACCGGGCCATGCCAGGCATGGCGAAAGCCCCGTCGCCGGGGCTTTCGGTTTCATCAGTTTATAGCGGGTTCACGAAAAGCTGGTTGCGTCCCTGAACCAGGTCTACCTCTCTGCCATCGCTGAATGCCAGGGTGCTGCTACCGTCACTGTCGATGTCCAGATTGATGGCGCCTGAAAGGCAGCTATCGGTAACATCAATGGTCATGTGATGAATGTTCTCCAGCGATCCGGACAGGGTGTTGCCGCCTGGTAGCAAGGAATCGCTGCTCAATGTCCGTTGCGTGCTTACCCAGGGTATCGGGTAAGTGCCAGCTCCTGAGGTGAACTGGCGATCCATCTGCGGTGTGCCGCAGCCATCGCTTTGCAGTGAAATCTGGCTGGGCTCGGTGGAGCGATTGAGAATGTTGCTGACCCAGTAAGCGTGATTGTGATCAATGGCATATTCCGGGTAGGCCTGTGCCGGATCGTAGTAGTAACTGACCGTGCTCGGCCGGCTAACGGCCACACGGTTGGCGCTGTAATTGGCCATCTTCTGCCATTCATCCAGCAGGATATAGGTCAGGTGCTCCGCAGGTAGATGGAGGTAGAACACATAGTCTGAATTTCCGGCGACATATTTTTCCTGTAGTGCCAGAGCCGTAGTGACATGCACGATTTCATCGGCCGCACTGTAGGCATTGGCCACCGGGATATGCTCCAGATTTCCCAGGTAATCCAGCACGTTGTCTTCCGCACCAATGCTGAACTCCTGCTGCAGTTCCTGGAATACAGACAAGGGGGCATCCAGTAGCTCAATGCCGGTGAGATCCGTCAAAGAGTCGAGTAATGTTCTTTCCAATGGCAGGTTCAGCAGGCTGCCGGTAAAGCCCACCCAGTTCACACCGGCAGCGTAATCCTGTGGATACAGTGCCGCCATTCTCAGCGTGCCATAGCCGCCCATGGAGTAGCCGCTCACCAGCACCTTGCGGCTGTCGATCGGGTAGTGTTCTTCCACGTCCGCGCGAACATCCAGCACATCACGCTCCGAGAGCCCGGTATAGAAACCCCGCGGCCCGCGGCCCAGGGGGGCGGCCAGAATGCGGTTGTTGGCATCGGCGAAAGAGGTCTGGAAATTGCTCTGGTTGATCTGGCTGGCGTGGTTGGCTTCGCAGCCGTGCAGTACCAGCTGCAGCTCGTGGGGGCCGTCCTGCTCCGGCACATAAAAACCGTAGGGCTGGTATTTCCCCAGGTAATGAAAATACTGGTCGCAGGGCAGGCCGGTATCACCCTGGCGGCCGGGGACGCCCCGCAGCGAGACCCCTTCACCGGGAGGAAGCGTGTATTGGGAGGTGTAAACGCGCTGCTGAAAACCGGTGACGGACTCCGCAGGGCGGGTGATGCGGTTTTCCAGATCACTGCGTGAAACCACGTCCCCGAAAACGGAAATGTCGCCGCTGCCGAGCGCCTGGGACTGTTTGTCTTCCCAGAAATTGCCCGCGTCTGGAAGAATCTGTTCCGGGATAGAAGCCGCACGGGCGGATTCATCGGGGCCACGGAAAGCCACATTCATCACCGTGCCGTCGTGCTGCGCCACCACAGCCTGAATGCGCCACTGTTCGGTTTCTGGCGCAGGAATTCGACCAGCAATAATGTTATTGATCGGGTCGCCTTCAGCGAAGGTATAGATCTCATCCCAGCCGTCACTGCGAATGCCCAGGCCCGGCCAGACGCCACCACCGGTACTGCTGTCATTGTCAGTATCAATGGCGATGACGGCGAGGCTGTCATCACTGCCATAAAGTGTATTCAGCTCGAAGCGAACAGACAGTTCATCGCCATCCAGAGCCAGTGCCAGCGAAACCAGGTCAGCGGTGTTTTCCATGCCGGCAGGGTAGCGTTGATCGCCCGCAGTGGGAGACAGCAGCCCGGGGGTGTTGGCAATCGGATTGAACACGCCGCCACCCCGTGACAGCAGATTCATCACGGTCAGGGGCGACAGGCCCACCAGGCCGGTATCCGCGCCGTAGTCATCATAGACATAGTCACGGTAAATGAGTGTGCCGTCGCACAGTTCTGTGGTGCCTGCCACCCAGCTGTTCCGCTGGCAGTCCACCGGCATGTCGGGCGGTGGCACGGGCTGATTGGGGGTGGGGGATTGCGGGGTCGAGCCAGGCGTCTGCGACACGCTACCAGAGCTGCCGCCGCCACCGCAGGCGGTAACAAGCAGTGCCAGGCTGGCGATGGATGCGTACTGTTTTTTCATCATTATTGTCCGCCTATGGGTGACAGCGACGGGGCAACCGGATGTGCCATGTGTCTCTTTCATGGCTGAAGAAGAGCCCGCCTGTCAGGGGCTTGAGATGTCACAGGGCATAGCGAACAGAGAGCGCGTTATCGCGATGCTGATGGGTGACTGTAGGGAGGTTGCCACTGCCTAACTGTGTTTTTATGACTGGTTTTATTCTGTTCTTAAGAAAACGTTTTTATAGCCATTTACTGCGATGTTTTGTAATGGAATTGTTTCCCTGTCTACCTGCCCGGTGAGTCGTACAAGTTGCCTGTTGAGCAGGGGGGAGAGACTTGGTGGCGTGCACCGCTTGCGTGCTGGATGGTGCAGTTCGCCTGGGCTCAGTGCACCCTACGCAGGGCGTTGCGGTTGGGGGCTGTGCGCAAGGTGTGAGGGTGCGTTGTCTTGCGCTACGCTGGCGCCATGACGATGCCATCGACGCCGGTTCGCTTGTCCCCCCTGGCCTGGGCCACCGCCTTGTTGCCGCTGGCGACTATGCATGTCTGTTATTTGTTGTCTGCCAGTGAGCAGCTGGTGCCCTGGTGTCTGCCCTGGTTCGAGGGCTGCACCAGTATTTCCCGGGCGTCCCGTTCCGGTACCGCCTATTTCGTTTTCAAGGCCGGCATGTTGCCGGCCTGCGTCTGCATGATGCTGTTCTGGTGGGCCAACCGTCACTGGCTGCGCCACATGCAGGTGGAGCCAAAAATCTGGTGGTGGCTGGGGATGCTGGCGGCGCTGCCGCTGGCGCTCTATACGGTGGTCCTTGGCCATGCGGGAGATACCCCTTACCTGCTGCGCCGGATCGGCGTGGTGGGATTTTTCGGCCTCACGTTTCTGGCCCAGCTGGGGCTGAGCGTGTCCCTGCGGCACAGTCCGATGTCAGCAGCGGGGAACTCGCTGCTGCGGTTATGGGGTTTTACCCTGTTGGTGGGAATAGCGTCGCTGATACTGGGGGTGATCTGGCCCGAGCACTACGACACCATGGATGACGGCTTTGAATGGGCTCTGGCGGTGTTGATCAATCTGCATACCCTGAGGGTGGCATGGCTATGGCAGCGCAGTGGTTTCGCCGTGAATGTCTCATCGGTTTCCTGAGCTGAGGTGGTGACTCAAGTATTGCCCTGGGTGCGTAGCAAAGACCGCAGACCGGCCCGCAGCGAATAGCGTCGCTCCTGCGGAGTCTTTTGCGGGGCGGGGCAATCCATGGTTGGGTCAGCCGGTTATCAGGTTCCGCAAAAAGTCTGGCAGACCCGCTCCTCCGGGGCCGGCGGCTGTCGATAGCTGTCGTCCGGGTCGCGATCGGCATAGGGGTCGGCCAGTGCGTTCAGCAGTGCTGTGGTGACAGCCAGGTCACCCTGTTCCGCCGCCGTTAAGGCTTCTGCCACGCGATGGTTGCGGGGGATCACCGCCGGGTTGTGATTGCGCATCAGGCACAGGGACGACTTGAGGGGTTTGGAGTTGCGACCCAGGCGGGCTTGCCAGCGCTGGTGCCAATTGATGAAGGCGTCATCCTGGTAAAAACCACCGGCGGGAAAGTGTTCGCCGGTGATATCGCGGAAGGTATTGGTGTAATCCGCCTGGTTCACCTTCATCCATTCAAGCAGATCGGTAATCAGTTTTTCATCCACCGGGTCATCACCGAACAACCCCAGCTTTTTCTTCATCATTGCCAGCCATTTTTCGCTGTAGCGTTCGCTGAAAGACTTGATGATGGCGGTGGCTTTTTCGATGGCGCTGTCCACATCCTCGTCGATCATCGGTAGCAGGGTTTCCGCGAAGCGGCTCAGGTTCCACTGGGTGATGGTGGGCTGGTTGCCGTAGGCGTAGCGGCCCTGGTGGTCGATGGAGCTGAATACGGTGTCCGGGTCAAAACTGTCCATGAAAGCACAGGGACCGTAATCGATGCTCTCGCCACTGAGGGTCACGTTGTCGGTATTGAGTACGCCGTGAATAAAACCCACCCGCATCCAGTGGACGATCAGATCCACCTGGCTGTCCATGACCGCATCCAGCAGGGTCAGGGCCGGGTTGTCGGCGGGTTGTCGATCCGGGTAGTGGCGGTTCAGGGTGTAATCCACCAGTGCTTCCAGCAGCGCCGGGTTTTGTCGGCCGGCGGCGTACTGGAAGGTGCCCACCCGCAGGTGCGATGCCGCTACCCGGGTGAGAATGGCGCCGGGCAAGGCGGTTTCCCGTAATACCGACTCACCGGTGGCTACCACCGCCAGGCTGCGGGTGGTGGGAATACCCAGGCCATGCATGGCCTCGCTGATGATGTATTCGCGCAACATGGGCCCGAGTGCCGCGCGGCCATCGCCGCCCCGGGAAAACACCGTGCGGCCGCCGCCCTTGAGCTGGATGTCCCGGCGCGCGCCGTCCGGGGTGAGCTGCTCACCGAGCAGAATGGCGCGGCCATCGCCCAGCATGGTCAGGTTGCCGAACTGGTGGCCCGCGTAGGCCTGGGCGATCGGGTCGCTGCCGTCGATCTGCTCATTACCTGCCAGAATCGCAGCCCCGGCCGGGCTGTCCAGTGCCTCGCCGTCTAGCCCCAGTTCCCCGGCCAGAGCCCGGTTGAACAACACCATCTGTGGCGCCTTCACTGGCTGCAGGGGGCAGCGGGAAAACAGGTCTTCCGGCAGGTGGGTGTAGCTGTTGTCGAACTGGAAACCGTCGGGGCGGGTCATTGTGGGCGCTCTGCAAACCATGGGCGTACAGGTTAACAGGAGGGATCGGGCGGGGTCATTCGGTGTGCTGTATTGGTGGCCAGGCACTTCCTGAAAAACCGCCAGCATTCCCACAATCGAACAGAGACTGCCTAGTAGTCTTCCCGGTCGCTGCTGGCCTGCCATAACTCGAAGGCGGCCAGCCGGCGCGGGTGATCAAGTTGTTCGGTGGTCAGCTGGCGTTGCGCGACCGGTCGAGCCAGCTCCTGGTAGATGAACTGATCATCAAAACCGATACGAGCCGCATCGGCCTGGCTGTTGAGATAGAACAGCTTGTCCGGCCGGGCCCAGTAGATGGCGCCCAGACACATGGGGCAGGGCTCGCAACTGCTGTAGATCACACAGCCATGCAGCTGGTGGCTACCCAGCTGGCGGCAGGCGGCGCGAATGGCTTCCATTTCCGCGTGGGCGGTGGGGTCATGCTGGTCCGTTACCCGATTGCAGCCCTGACCAATGATGGCGCCATTTTTGACCACCAGTGCAGCAAAGGGCCCGCCAAGGCCGTGACGCACATTCTCCTCGGAGAGAGTGAGGACCGTCTGGATCAGGTTTTGGTGATTATCAAACGGTTCCATGGTGGCGGCTCCGAGCTATTGGATGCCAGCGTCGGCATGGTTCTTTGTAACGCTTAGCGACGTGTTACCTTGCCGATGACAGTGTTATCCAGATAGTCCGCCCAGGCCTGCAGCATTTCCCGGCGTTTTTCCTGATAGAGCTGACGGTCGCTCTGTTCGTCGCCGGTCTGGTTGAGCAACTGTGACTGGATCTGTTCCGCCTGGTAGCCCAGCTCGCCCAGCGCAGTGGCAGCCAGGGTGCGCAGGTTGTCGGTGGAGACCGGTGTCGTGCGGGTCACTTTTTTCAGGGCGCCGGTGAGAGTGCTGGCGCCCAGGTGCTTCTTGCGATCGCGGGTGCCGGGGAAGATATATTCCTGGCGGCCGGTGATCGGTTCCATCTCCCGCAATAGCTCCACCGCCTGGCGGGGCAGGGGCACGGTAATGATCTTGTTGCCGTCCGGGCTGTCCGGATTTTTGCGGCGGATGCGCCATTCGCCGGCATCCAGATCCATGTCCGACCAGCGTGCGTTGACGATCTCGCTGGGTCGGGCCAGCAGCCAGACAGTCAGCTTGAGCGCCGCGGTGGTGGTGGTGCGGCTCCACTGTCCGAGCACGCCACTGGCCAGATTGAAGAGTTGCTCACGGGTGCTGAGCAGGAATTCCGGCTCGGTGCCGGAACCGGTAAGTCGGCGCCGCAGGGCACCGGTCTGCTGGAAGCCGGCCACGCCGGTATCGCGGGCATGGCCGTAGACCCGTTTGGCGATACCCAGTACCCGCTTGCCCTTGTCCAGATGGCCTTCGGCGCCCAGGGCGGCCGCCAGGGATTTCAGATCCTCCGGGGTCACTTCGCTGACCACCCGCTTGCCAATGCTGGAAATCAGGTAGTTTTCCATCTGTCGCTTGGTGCGACGGAACTGTTCTTCCGAGACCTCAAAGCGGTAGACCCGTTCCAGCCAGTCCCGCGCCACCGCCTCGAAGGTTTCCACCGAGGGGCTGAACACTTCGCGTTTTTCGCAACGGGTGAGCGGATCAGTGCCGTCGGCGATCAGCTCCCGGGCTTCGTCACGAAGCTGGCGGGCAAAGGCCAGGGTGACCTCGGGGCAGGGGCCCAGGGTGATGACTTTGCTGCGGCCATCGAACCGATAGCTGAATTTCCAGGTACGGCTGCCATTGGTCTCTACCAGCAGGTAAAGCCCCTTGTCGTCCCGGAGCTTGTAGTCTTTTTTTAGGGTTTCGGCGTTGCGGACATCCGCGGAAGTCAGGGCCATGGCTCGCTGCAGGTCAGGTTATTGTCAGCATCGCGCAAAAACGATGCAGGGATTACAGACAATAAGCTACTCAGCTTTGCCAGTGCGTTCAATTGCTGTGCGGTAACTGCCGTTGAACGAGAGAGGGGTCGTGGTGTTGATGGCATGACGGTTTTACAGCCTTATGGGGCCTGTTCCATCAAATGACGGGGTTCGCGCTATTCTGCTGCGTCTGGGGATAATGCTGGGTTTCAGCGTTTGTTGGCGTATTGTCAGGGGGAACACCGTTCCCCAGGCTGTTATTTAGCAGGCGGTTGACCTAGGGCAATTTGTCACACGCCGCCGTAATACTGATGTGCTAGCCTAGAGAAAATTATGAATCCTGTTCGCAGGCCTGTCATGTGGAGGTTGCGCCCGTGGAGTTCGATCCGTTCTTGCTTGCCCGGCTGCAGTTCGCGGCCAATATCAGTTTCCATATCCTGTTTCCCACCATCACCATCGGCCTGTGCTGGGTGCTGTTCTATTTCCGGTTGCGCTACACCTTTTCTGGTGACAAGGCCTGGGAGTATGCCTACTTCTTCTGGGTAAAGATCTTTGCTCTGAGTTTCGCGCTGGGGGTGGTGTCCGGTATCACCATGAGTTTCCAGTTCGGCACCAACTGGCCCGGGTTTATGGAGCGTGCCGGCAATATCGCCGGGCCGTTGCTGGGGTATGAAGTGCTCACTGCCTTTTTCCTGGAGGCCTCTTTTCTGGGCATTATGCTGTTCGGCAAGGACCGGGTATCCAATCGTACCCACCTGATTGCCACCGCCCTGGTGGCCGTGGGAACTTCGTTCTCTGCATTCTGGATCCTCAGCCTCAATTCCTGGATGCAGACGCCGACAGGCTATCGCATTGAAGACGGCGTGTTCTTCGTGGAAAGCTGGTGGGAAGTCATCTTCAACCCGTCTTTCCCCTATCGCTTCGCTCATATGTTCACGGCGTCGCTGTTGACTGCGGCTTTCCTGATCATGGGTATCAGCGCCTGGCGGGCCATGCGCGGCGTGGATGGCCCGGCCACCTGGAAGGTGATGCGCACCGGTGCGCTGATGGCTGCAGTGCTGGCGCCGCTGCAGGTATTTATCGGTGACTTGCACGGGCTCAACACCCTGGAGCACCAGCCCGCCAAGATCGCCGCCATGGAAGGTATCTGGGAAACGGAAAAAGGGGCCCCCCTGACGCTGTTCGGCTTTCCCGATGAGGAAGAAAAGACCACGCACATGGCCATCAAAGTGCCCAACCTGGCCAGCCTCATCCTCACCCATGAGTGGGACGGCGAAGTGCTCGGTCTGAATGAGTTCGAGGGGGAAACCCCACCGGTGGCGCCGGTGTTCTGGGCGTTCCGGGTGATGGTCGGCATTGGCATGCTGATGGTGTTAGTGGGCTGGTGGTCCGCCTGGCGGTTATTCCGCAACCGGGATGAAAGTCGCGAGACACAGACCTGGCTGTTGCGTGCCCTGTCGGTGATGACATTCTCTGGCTGGATCGCGGTGCTGGCGGGTTGGTATGTCACCGAAATCGGCCGTCAGCCCTGGGTGGTGGATGGGCTGCTACGAACCGCCGATGTGGTGGCGGATCACAGTAGTGCCACTGTTGCAGGCACACTGTTCGGCTATGTATTGCTGTACCTGTTCTTGCTGGTGTCCTACATCGCCACCCTGCGTTATATGGCCACCAAGCCGGCACGTTCCCTGACGCTGACGCCTCAGCAACGGGCCATGAACGACGCGGAAACTGCCGAAGGAGAAGCGTGATGGATCTGGGATACTGGCTTCCGTTGTTCTTTGCTGGCGCCATGGGGCTGGCACTGCTTATCTATGTGGTTCTCGATGGCTACGATCTGGGCATCGGCATGTTGCTGCCCTTCGCCAGCGATGACGAAAAGGATGTGATGGTGGCGGCCATCGGGCCGTTCTGGGATGCCAATGAAACCTGGATCGTACTGGGCGTGGGTATCTTGCTGATTGCCTTCCCGCAGGCGCATTCCATCGTGCTCACCTCCTTGTACCTGCCGGTGACACTGATGCTGATGGGGCTGATTCTGCGCGGGGTATCGTTCGATTTCCGGGTCAAGGCCGGCGACAAGCACAAGGCGAAATGGAACCGTCTGTTTGCGTTCGGTTCCCTGGTCGCATCGGTCTGTCAGGGCTGGATGCTGGGCGCCTTTGTCACCGGGCTCACCGGTGATGCCACCAGCACCCTGTTCGCTGCACTGATCGCGGTGGCGTTGCCATCCCTGTACATCATGCTTGGCGCCGCCTGGCTGCTGATCAAGACCGAGGGTGAGCTGTTCAACAAGGCGGTACGCTGGGGGCGAATGGCGGTATGGCCCATGGGCGGTTTTCTGCTGCTGATTTCCATCGCTACCCCGTTGGTAAGCAGCGCCATCGCTGACAAATGGTTCACCCTGCCTAACGCCATCGGTCTGATGCCTATTCCGATCACCACAGCGCTGGCCTATGTGGCGCTGGTCTGGATCTTCAACAGTAAACAGATCCTGCACAATGGCTATGGCTGGCTGGCGTTTGTCGCCTTGATGGTAGTGAGCGTGCTGGCGAGTATCGGACTGGCCTACAGCCTGTTCCCTGATATCGTGTTGGGGCAGATTTCCATTTGGGAAGCAGCGTCGGCCACGGAGTCCCTGCTGTTTACTTTTTGGGGTGCCATCATCGCCTTGCCGATGATTCTGGGCTACACGATCTTTATCTATCGGGTGTTCCGGGGCAAAGCGACTCATCTGAGTTACGAGTAGCGATTCGCCTTGCGAGCAAGGCTCCAACAGCGGTGAGTTATGTCGTTGGAGCCTTGCTTGCAAGGCGAAGCGTTTGATTCTTGTTTCATTGCTGGAAAAGTGATTTCTCTTTCAGGGCTTTTTCCAGTTTCTTCCTGTCAATCCCCGCCATATTGATGGCAAATACCCCTTCCAGTAATTCCCATAACTCAGCTGCCGAACCCAGCGTCTGCTTTTCACTGCTGCCATCCGGAAAGCGAACTGTATAAAGATCGTTCAGCAGTGTGTGGCGGCGGTCTTCGCCAGTGCGCACCGCAATCAGATTGTTCACGAATTTGGATTGTGGGTGGCAGGCCACATACCAGTTGGCCATCTCGAAATCCACGGCACCCTGTTGCATCAGGTCGAAACGATAAAGCAATCGCCACTGTTCCCCGAGCTGTACCCACAGGCTGTAATGATCCTGATGCGCCTCCACCCGAAAAGGCTCCAGCGGTGTGCTTTGTGGATGACGGGCATGGAGCTTCAACGGGGCCGTCGGAGTCATGCCGCCGAACCCCACATCGCTGAGATACTCTTCGCCGTCAATCGTCACCAGTAGCAGCATATGCGAGCGTGGTGGCCAGGCATCGTCGGGCTGGTTCCAGTAGACCCGCCCGGTGATGCCGCGTGCCTGAAATCCCAGCCCAGTCAGGATTTCCAGAAACAGCAGGTTATTCTCGAAACAGTATCCGCCTCGCCGCTGAACAACCAGCTTGTCCATCAGGACCTGGCTGTCCAGTGTCACAGGGAGCCCCAGCAGCGGGTTCAGGTTCTCGAAGGCGATGGCCTGCAGGTGTAAGCGTTGCAGGGCCTTGAGGGTATTCAGGGTAGGCGTCTTGTCTCCCTGGTAGCCGATTCGCTGCAGGTAGGCATCAATATCCAGCGCCATGGTATGGGTCCCTGTCGGAAAAAGGAGAGTCAAGCATAAAACCTCAACTCAGGTTGATGTAAAGAGTGAAATTCGCTATTTAATTAACCATATCGACCTTTGTGTCGAATGAATGAAAACGATAAACCGATGGCAGTTACCAACATGGATGCTGGCTACTCTTGTGGGAGGCGTATAGATATTTCTATACAGGGGGCAGGCAGGGAGGCAGTGACGTAACGTTATGAAAGTCTCAGTGGCAACGGACAGGCTCACCTTTACGCCGCTCACCGACGCGAGCCTGCCGGTGTTGCATGACTGGCTGGGTCGCGAGCATGTCAGCCGCTGGTGGGGGCCGCAGCGCAGTCTTGAAGAGGTGATTCGCGATTACCATCCGGCCCAGCGCTGCTTTGGTGGCGCCATGTTTTTCTTTATCCGCCTGGATGACGAGCCGCTGGGGTTCATTCAGCGTTATGCGCCCATCGAGCATCACCATGAAGGCTGGTGGCTGGAAATTGATGACCCGGGTGTGCGTGGGGTGGATGTGTTTCTCGCCAGCGAGAGCCACCTGGATCATGGCCTGGGCAGCTCGGCGGTGAGTGCCTTTGTGGATCGGCTGTTTGATGATCCCCAGGTAACAGAAGTCATCGCCGATCCGGCGCCGGATAACCTTCGCGCCATCCACTGTTTTCGCAACGCCGGTTTTGTTGCCCGCCAGGTGGTGAAGACACCGGACGGGCCGGCCCTGCTGATGACCCGTACTCGCCCCTGATTGCTGAGCCCCACCTGGTGCCGATGCAATCACACTCTATGATGAGGCTTGCCTGCGTCCCGGTCTGCACCAGAACAGTGAAAATGCCGTGCAGTATTTCCGACCACTGGTGGCAGCCGGGGCACCAGCGTTGATCAGATTTCACTCAGCGGGATCGGCCCTGTGACATAATTCCGGTATGAATGAGAACTCATGCCATGCCAGCGGTTGACCGCAATCCGCTGCCCATCACCGATCTGCTCGACTGGAGCGATCGGGACAAGAGCCTGTTGCTGTCGGTGCTCACCGGCCTGCTGATGCTAGGGTTTCTCGGTTGGCTGCTGTTCACGGTGAACTACACCCGTTTCGGTGAGCAATTCCTGTCTGTGGAAGGGGCCGGGCTGGCCCGGGATATTTTCCTTTTCAACGTGATCGGCTGGTTGTTGCTGAGCTGTTGGGGAATGGCCCTGCACAAGACCAAGCGTCACTCGGTGGCCTACCCCAATGTGTGCATCCATTTCTTCGGTTTTTCCTTTCTCGGCATTGGTTATGTAATGGGGTTGTATAACCCGATCGTGGGCCTGGTGCTGGTGGGCTCGCCGCTCACCGGCTTTATTCTTTTTGATTTCAAGCGGGTCACCTGCAGCCTGGTGATTCACACCGTGATGGTACTGGCCATCTATGCGCTGATCGTGCAGGGAAAATTACAGTACGCCCCTATGCTCAAGGCGGACCCAGTGACCAAGGATCTGGTCTCCGTGTACTGGGTCAACAGCATGATCGCCTTTGCCACGCCGTTTCTGGCCATGGTGTTCGGCTTCACCTATGTGTTGCTGCGGCGCTGGCAGATTCGTGAAAAGCAGATCCGGGCCCTGGCGGTGACCGACCCGCTCACCGGCCTCGACAATCGCCGCGCCCTGTTCGACCAATTCAGCTACGAGCTGGCCCGCAGTCGCCGCAGCGGCAGCCCGGTGTCGGTCTGCGTGATGGATCTGGATCATTTCAAACAGATTAATGATCGCTACGGGCACGCTACCGGGGACAAGGTGCTATTGATGGTGGCCCGGGTGTTACGTGAGTGTCTGCGCGAAACCGATCGTATTGGCCGCATCGGTGGCGAGGAATTCATGTTGCTGATGCCGGAAACGGATCAGCAGGGTGCCGCCAAGGTGATTGAGCGTTGCCGACAAAGGCTCTGCGATACACCGGTAGAGGTGGAGGGGCAGGCGCCGTTCCATGTCAGCGCCAGCTTTGGTGTTACCTGTTCCGGCACTGGCGCCACCCTGGGTGAGGAGCAGCTCTTCACCCGGGCGGATCAGGCGCTCTATCAGGCCAAAGAAGCGGGCCGCAACCGGATGGCATTCTGGTCTTTGCCGCAGCAAGCGGCGACAGCCTGAGAGATAGCGGTAGGTATTCGTTGGAGCCTTGCTTGCAAGGCGAAGCGACCAGATACCCCTTCGCCTTGCGAGCAAGGCTCCAACAAGCTACGACTCCAGCCCGGCAATCAACGCATTCACGGCCCGGGCAAACTGCACCGGCGAATCCTCCTGAAGAAAGTGACCGCCCACCAGGGTCCGGTGAGGCTGTCCCTTGGCGCCGGGGATGCGTTCCTGCATGTACTTGTCGCCACCTCGGGTGATCGGGTCGCCATTGCTGAAGGTGGTCAGGAACGGTTTGTCCCATTGCTCCAGCACCTTCCAGGCCTTGCGGTTGGCATCGCTGGCCGGATCATCCGGGGTCACCGGCACCAGCTTGGGAAACGCCCGGGCGCCGGCCTTGTACTTTTTGCCCGGGAAGGGCGCATCGTAGGCCCGTCGCTCATCAGGCCCCAGCTTCTTGAAGGTGCCACTGCCGATGATGCGGGCGATGGGGAATACCGGGCTGTAGAGCGCGAAATTTTTCCACAGTGTAAAGGCTTTGGGGACTTTCAGATCGCCGGTGGGCAGCATGCCGTTACCCACCACGATGGCCCGGAAGCGCTCCGGGTTTTCCGCCGCCAGGCGCAACCCCAGCAGTGAGCCCCAGTCCTGGCAGACCAGGGTAATGTCATGCAGGTCCAGTTGCTCCAGCCAGGATTGCATCCAGTCCATGTGGCTCTGGTAGCTGTAGGCGTTGATGTCGGTGGGCTTGTCGGATTTACCGAAACCGATCAGGTCCGGGGCGACCACCCGGTGGCCGGCGGCGGCGCAGATCGGAATCATGTGCCGATACAGGTACGACCAGGACGGCTCACCATGCATCATCAGCACCGGCCTGGCATCCGCCGGGCCTTCATCCAGATAATGCATGCGCAGGCCACCCACGTCCGTGTAGTTGGGCTCGAAAGGGTAGTCCAGCAGTCGTTCGAAACGCGAATCCGGGGTGCGCAGAAAATCCATGGGGCATCCTGATGAAAATGAAGTCCCAAGGATGGCCGTTCCCGACCGCTGATGACCATGTCTTCCCGGGCCAAAGGGCGTGAAGGAATGAGAAGGGGCGGCGTTTGCGTAGGGTGCACTGAGCCTAAGGCGAACTGCACCATGTCCACGGTGGTTACGGTGCAGTTCGCCTTAGGCTCAGTGGCACCCTACGGTTTTGCCAGGGTTGGGAGTTTACTCGTCCCAGAGACCTTCCAGGCTGTAATCACTGCCCGGCTGTGCCCAGAAGCCGCCGTCGACGTAGCGGCGGTGGCGATCCAGCTCGGCGATGGCGTTCATGTCGTCCTCGCTGAGAGTCAGATCCGCGGCGGCCAGGTTCTGTTGCAGCCGTTGTGGATTCACCGATTTCGGGATCACCGCGGTGCCGCGCTGCAAGGCCCAGGCGATCAGCACCTGTGCCGGGCTGGCGCTGTGGTTGCCGGCGATGTCATGAATGATCGGGTCTTCCAGCAGCACCGGTTCGTCCACGGCCTTGAGGCCGTCCGGGCGATCGGAGGAGCCCAGCGGTGAGTAGGCAGTCAGGTGGATGCCCTGTTGCTGGCAGAAGCGCAGCATGACGGTCTGCTGTAGATAGGGGTGCAACTCGATCTGGTTCATGGCCGGTTTCAACCGCGCCTTGCCGACCAGGTCTTCCAGCTTTTTCACGCTGAAATTGGAGACACCGATCTGCCGGGTCAGGTTGTTATCCACCAGCGCTTCCATCGCTGCCCAGGTGGTCGCCACGGGAAGGTCGTTCAAGGACACCATGTCATCGCCGGACTGGGGAAAGGGCACACCTTTCTTCAGGGCCACCGGCCAGTGCATCAGATACAGGTCGAGATAATCCAGCTTCAGATTGTTCAGGGTGGTTTCCAGGGCCGGCTGCACATCCTCCGGCGCATGGTCGCTGTTCCACAGCTTGGAGGTGATCCACAGGTCCTCGCGCTGCACTGTGCCGGCGGCGAACACATCCTGCAGTGCCTGGCCGATTTCGTCCTCGTTGCCGTAAATATGGGCACAATCGATGTGCCGGTAACCCATCTCGATGGCCGCCTTCACGGCCTCGTAGACCTCGCCGGGCTGGGATTTCCAGGTACCCAGGCCCAGTTGCGGCATGGTGTCGCCGTTGGGGAATGTCAGTGTTTTCATCACCTGCTCCTGTAGATGCTGTGTGATAGTCCCGGTCGCTTTTGGCAGCCGGAAATAGCCTAATGACAGTGACCCTTAACAGGCGCCGCAGTTCCTGCCGGATTGCTGTCCGATTCTCCGGAATGAGCGCTTGAGCCGCTTGGGCCATTTCGCTACTGTGGCCAACCCTTCTATTTCGGCGGCGCCTTTTCTCGTCGCCCCCTGCTTGGAACCTGTTTATGTGGATCAAGAATCTGGTTGTGTTTGTGGGCGAAGAGGCCTTTCCTTCCTCCGTGGCCGAGCTCGATGAAACCCTGGACCAGAACCGCTGCCAGCCCTGTGGCTCCCAGACCCTGCGCACGGAAGGTTTTGTGCCGCCCCTGAAAGGGCAGGACCCCATGGTCTATGCGGTGGACGGCTTTATCTACTGCACCTACCAGGAAACCTCGCGCCTGCTGCCCGGGCCGGTGATCAAGGAGCTGCTCGACGAGAAAGTGGAGCACATCCAGGACGAGGAAGGCCGCAAGGTGGGTCGCAAGGAAAAGGCGGATCTGAAAGAGCAGATCACCTTCGAGCTGATGCCCCGCGCCTTCACTCGCTCCCGCCGTACTTCTTTGCTGATCGATACTGAGCGCAAGCGGGTGATGGTGGATGCCTCGTCCGCCAGCCGTGCCGAAGAAGTGGTGGCTTGTCTGCGCAAGGCCATCGGCACTCTGCCGGTAGCGTATCCGGCCCCCAACTCCGCCCCCTACACCAGCTTCAGCAACTGGCTGAAAGACACCAAGCTGTTGCCGGAAGGCTTCACCCTGGGTGATCGTTGCGAGCTGAAAGGCACCAAGGACGAAGGCGCCGCCGTGAAATTCACCGCCGTGGACCTGGGCCAGGAAGAAATCCTCGCCCACCTGGAAACCGGCATGGTGGCCACCCGCATCAACCTGGCCTGGCAGGATTCCCTGGAGCTGGATATCAACGACAAGCTGGAGATCAAGCGCATCAAGGCGCTGGATCTTCTACAGGAAAATATCGACGCCATGGATGCGGACGATGCGGTGGCAGAACTGCAGGCGCGCATCAGCCTGCAGGGCAATGTGCTGCGCGAGGCGCTGGATGGGCTGTTCGGTTATTTCGAGGTGAATCCGGCGTAACCGGAAAGCGGCTCAACTTTCCCCTGTAGGAGCGCCGCTTGAGGCGCGAACGTACTTGCGAAAGCCTTCCTCGCTTCGCTCGGTTCGCGCCTCAAGCGGCGTTATTCGCTGCGCTCACCCTTCGGGCCAGCCTGCGGCTGTTACCTTCGCGAGCTCGGTTCCTACAAGAGGAGGGTGACATCAGTCATCAATATCCTTGTCGTCTTCCTGGTCCTTGTCCAGTTTGACGATGGAGCCTTCATCGCAGTCCGGGGAATGGGTGAAGGTCTGTGTCACATCCAGGTACCCTAGGTGGGACAGTGTGCGGCGACCCAGCAGTACCGGGTAGATCATGTCCGAGCGGTCGTTCAGGGTGAATTGCTCTTCATAGATGGTGTTGCCCATGCACAGATTCATCAACACCACCGGGCGACGATCAACTCCACCGGCACCGCGGATCAGCACCTTGCGGTAACGGGGCTTCTCGAAGGTTTTTTCCATCTTTTTACCGCTGGCTTCATCGCGCACACCCACGGTAAAGCGCACCCAGTCGTCGCCCTCTTTTTCAAATACTTCCACATCCGTGGCGTGCAGGGATGAGGTCAGGGCGCCGCTGTCCAGCTTCGCCTTCAGCTCCACCCCCCAAGGCTCGATAGTGGTCTTTTCCACCCAGCCGAATACCGGGCGATCGGCGCCGAAGGTCTGGCCGGCCAGCAGTAGCAGGGCGGGGAACAGGGCAAGTGTCAGGCGAGGCATGGCATCTCCTTGATGATTCGGGTCTTCGTTAGGACAGGATGCCTGCCGCCGGGTTCCCCGGGTGTCCCGATCAGACCGATTCGGGCTCGAACTGGTACTTGTCCGGCTCGAACTTGCGGGTGCGCATCCAGTACTGGAAGGTGAAGCTGGGCCACAGGGTACGGTTCTTGCCGAATTCGTCCAGGTACCAGCTCTCACAGCCACCGGAAGACCATACCGCATCATCCAGTTGCGCCTGCAGGCGCCGGTTGAATCCTGCCTGCACCTCCGGTTTCACGTCCAAAGAGCCGCCGCCCTCACCAAGCAGTTTTTTCACCGCCTGCATCACGTAGTTCACCTGTGCCTCGATCATGAACACGATGGAGGTATGCCCCAGCCCGGTATTGGGTCCCAGCAGCATGAAGAAATTGGGAAAGCCGCTCACCGAGATGCCCAGGTAGGCTTCCATGCCGGTCTCGTCCCAGGTGTCGCGAATTTCCTCGCCGCCCTTGCCGATGATCTGCATGGGGCCGATGGGGTCGGAGACCTTGAAGCCGGTGCCGTAGATAATGCAATCCACCTCGCGCTCCACGCCCTGACCATCAACAATGCTGTGGGCCTTCACTTCCTGAATGCCGTCGGTGAGCACCGCCACATTGTCGCGATTCAGTGACGGGTAATATTCATCGGACATGAGAATGCGCTTGCAGCCGATGGTGTAATCCGGGGTGACTTTCTTGCGCAGTTCCTTGTCCTTGATGTTGCGCCGGATAAAGTGGCGGCCATACAGCTCGGCCAGCTTCATGGCGCGCGGGTCCACTGCCAGGCCCAGCACCCGGCTTTCCATCCACCAGTAGATGCCGCCCCGAAACAGTTTCTGTGTCACCGGCAGGGTCTTGAACAGCAGCTTTTCAATTTTCGTCATGCGCCTGTCCGGCTTGCTCAGCACCCAGGGCGGGGTGCGCTGGTAAAGATCCAGCTGCTCCACCTCGGGGGCAATGCGCGGCACAAACTGGATGGCACTGGCGCCGGTGCCGACCGCCGCCACACGTTTGCCGGTGAGATCGTAATCATGGTTCCAGCGGGCGGAGTGAAAGGCCTCGCCTTGGAAGTTCTCCACCCCGGGTAGCTTTGGATAAGCGGGGATGCTCAGCGCGCCGATGCCGGAAACAAAAATCCAGGTGGTCAGCTCGGTGCCGTCATGGGTGGTCACATGCCAGATCTGCTTCTGTTCGTCGTAGACCGCCCGCTCCACCTCGCAGTTGAAGCGCATGTGCGGGGTGACCCCGAACTTGTCGGCGCAGCGTTTCAGGTAATCCCAGATTTCCTGCTGGGGGGCAAACATCCGCGACCAGCGCGGGTTGGGGGCAAAGGAGTAGGAGTACAGATGGGAGGGCACATCGCAGGCGCAGCCCGGGTAGATATTGTCCCGCCAGGTACCACCGATATCCGCGGCTTTTTCCAGCACCACGAAATCATCGTACCCGGCTTCCTTGAGCTGAATCGCCATACACAGTCCGGAGAACCCGGCGCCCACCACAATTACCTGGTGGTCTGCCCGGGTAGCATTCTTATTTTTGCTCATTGTGCACCTCCCTGGTTATCACCATCATGGCGTAAGGACTCAGACCCGGCCACAGCTGTTGCGCATTGCCAGCACACCGTTACCGACGATAAACAAAGCCGAAGCGCCATGACCCGCGCGCGCCTTCTGCTCGCGTCATGACCAAGGTGGTCACCGCCACGCCGGTTACGATGGGGGCAGAGAGAAATGAGGAATTTGCGATGACAGACAAGCCATCCGCGCCCTCCCTGGGGCTGTTGCTGGGAGAAAGCCGGGCCATGCTGGCCTATGGCCGTTACCTGCTGCGAGGCCTGGGGCATCGTCAGCTGCCCGCCGGCCGTGGCCAGCCTGTGCTGGTGCTGCCCGGGTTTGGCGCCAGCGATGTGAGTACCCGGCCGCTGCGTCGGGGCCTGAGCCGGCTGGGTTACAGCGTTTACGGCTGGGCCCAGGGCACCAACCTGGGCATGAACAGCAAGCGCAAGGCCATGCTGGTCAGTCAGCTGCAGGCGATCCATACCCGTCACGGCCAGCCCGTGGCGCTGATCGGCTGGAGCCTGGGCGGCGTGTTTGCCCGCGAACTGGCGCGGGCCTACCCGGAGCGGGTCAGCCAAGTGTTCACCCTGGGCAGTCCCATCAATGGTGACCCGGAAGCCAACAACGTCACCTCCCTGTTCAACCTCTTCAACCCCAGGCGCCCGCCACCGGATCGTGAGGCTTTCGAGGCCCGTATTCCGGCGCCGCCGGTGCCCTGTACCGCCATTTTCACCAAACAAGACGGCATCGTGTCCTGGCAATGCAGCCAGGAAGAAGAGGGGCCGCTTACCGATAATGTGGAAGTGCAGGGCACCCATGTGGGCCTGCCCTGGAATCCCCAGGTGCTGGCGGCCATTGCCGAGCGCCTGGCCCGCTGCCCGGAGACCGGCAATGAGTGATCTGCAACCGGGCCGCTACCGGCACTTCAAGGGCAACGAATACCAGGTTATCGGCACCGCCACCCATTCCGAAACCGGCGACACCCTGGTGGTCTATCGTCCGCTCTACGGCGACCAGGCCCTGTGGGTACGCCCCCTGGCCATGTTCACCGAAACCGTGGAGCGCGACGGCAAGGTCCAGCCGCGCTTCGCCCGGGTGGGCGATTAGCCCTCCCCGTCCCCGTTGGAGCTATGCTTGCATGGCGAATGGCTGTCAGGTTCACAATGCGTTTGCAGGAAACAGAACCTTTCTCGCCATGCAAGCATAGCTCCTACAGCAATAAGGCAGTCATTCGCCAAGATAGTCGTTACAATGGCCCCTCGATAGCGGAGCCCATTGCATGACCACTTTTGCCGACCTCAATTTGCACGAGCGCCTGATCCGGGCACTCGGTGAACTGGAAATCACCACCCCCACGCCTGTCCAGGCCTCAGCCATTCCCGAGGCCCTGGCCGGCCACGACCTGCGTGTGGTCGCCCGCACCGGCAGCGGCAAGACCGCCGCCTTCATGCTGCCCATGCTGCACCAGCTGATGCAGCACTCGCGGCCGCGTACCGACACCCGCGCCCTGATCCTGCTCCCCACCCGCGAGCTGGCCCAGCAGACCCTCAAGCAGGTGGAAGCGCTGGGGCGCTATACCTTTATCAAGGCGGAGCTGGTCACCGGTGGTGAAGACTTCAAGGTGCAGGCCGCCAAGATGCGCAAGAACCCGGAAATCCTCATCGGCACCCCGGGGCGCCTGATCGAGCATCTGGAAGCCGGCAACCTGCGCCTGCAGGATCTGGAAATGCTGGTGCTGGACGAATCCGACCGCATGCTGGACATGGGCTTCAGCGACGACGTACTGCGCCTGGCCGCAGAATGCCGTGCCGAGCGTCAGACCCTGCTGTTCTCCGCCACCAGCGGTGGCAATGCCATGGAGAAAATGGTCGCCTCCACCCTGCGCGATCCCAAGTCCCTGATGCTGGATTCCGTGCGTGACCTGAACGAATCCGTGGTTCAGCAGGTGATCACCGCCGACGACGTGAAACACAAGGAACGTCTGGTGCAGTGGCTGCTGGCCAATGAAACCTACGACAAGGCCGTGGTGTTCACCAACACCCGCGAACAGGCCGACCGTATGGGGGGCGTGCTGGTGGCCTCCAACCTGAAAGTGTTCGTGCTGCACGGTGAAAAAGATCAGAAAGACCGCAAGCTGGCCATGGACCGCCTCAAGGCCGGTGCCGTGAAAGTGCTGGTCGCCACCGACGTGGCTGCTCGCGGTATCCACGTGGACGGCCTGGACCTGGTAATCAACTTCGACATGCCGCGCAGTGGCGACGAATACGTCCACCGCATCGGCCGCACCGGCCGGGTGGGCGGCGATGGCACCGCCATCTCCCTGATCGCCGCCCACGAATGGAACCTGATGGCAGGCATCCAGCGCTACCTGCGGCAGAACTTCGAATACCGCCTGATCGAAGCCCTGAAAGGCAACTTCCTGGGCCCGAAAAACCTCAAGTCCAACGGCAAGGCCGCCGGCAGTAAAAAGAAAAAAATGAAGAAAAAGGAAGATGCCAAAAAAGGCAAAAAGCCAGCCAGAAAGAAACCGGTAGCGAAGAAAAATTCGCGCACTAACAAGCCGGCAGTGCCGGATACCAATAGCGGCTTTGCGACCGTGAAGAAGCGGAAGAATCCTGGGTCGATTGATTGAAGGGTTACAAGTTTAAAGTTTAAAGTTGCAACGCGGGCAATAGGGTAGGTAAACGAAAACGTTTTGCCCGCGATTATCGGTAAAGATTCATTCTGAATAGCAACGAAGTGGGTGAGTTAATCGTTTCCTTTAGGGCCTTCCTGGAGGGTCCCCTCTCCCTTGAGGGGAGAGGGACAGGGAGAGGGTGAGACGGCCTTGAAGATTTCTTCCAGAACCGCATCAGTATTCTGCAGGATGTCATTGTTCCAGAATCGCATCACGCGATAGCCTTCCGCGTTTAGCCAGTCATCACGTTCCTGATCCGCCGCATTATCATTGTGCTGACCTCCGTCAGCCTCAATCACTAGCCTCGCCCCGAGGTGGACGAAGTCAACGATATAAGGGCCTACCGGCTGCTGGCGACGGAATTTCTGTCCATTTAGCCGATGGGCTCGCAAGTGTTTCCATAGCAAGCGTTCGGCGTCTGTCATGCGGGTTCGCAAATCCTTTGCGAAGCGGTGACGGTAGTCCATTACTTTGCCTTTTGTGCTTCCTGCACGTTGTAGTTTCACCCTATCCCTGTCCCTCTCCCCTCAAGGGAGAGGGGACCTAATAGATGGCGCTGGTTTGAGCTGCTGCCTACATCATCTTCCCAACCATCTTTAACGGCAAATTCCGCATAGCAAACCCCAGCGGTCCCCAGGGCCAGCCTGGCACCGACGCATTCTTCGGCTCTTTTTCGATGGCTTTCACCAGTGCCTTGCAGCCGGTTTCCGTGTCTACCAGGAAAGGCGTGTTCTTCACCTTCTCGTTGATCTCGGAACGGATGAAGCCGGGGAAGATAGTGGTCACCTTGATCGGGGAATTCTGCAATTCCACTTGCAGGCCTTCGGCCAGCATGGCCACACCGGCCTTGGTGGCGGCGTAGGTGGTGAGGTTTTTCTTCATGCCGCGCATGGCGCTGATGGAGGAAATCATCACCAGATGGCCGCTGTTCTGGGCGCGGAAGATTTCCATGGCCGCTTCGGTCTGCGCCAGCGCCGCTACGAAGTTGGTTTCCGCGGTCTGCCGGTTGGCGTAGAAGTAGCCGGTGCCCAGCGGCTGGCCCTTGCCCATGCCGGCGTTGATGATGACGCGATCAATACCCGCCATTTCCGTGCGGAACGCATCGAACACCGCAAACACCTGATCGTAATCGTTCACATCCAGCGGCTTGATCAGCACGGTAATGCCCGGATGTTTTTCCTCCAGCTCGGCCTTCAAGGTTTCCAGCCGGTCCATGCGCCGGGCACACAACGCCAGGTTGCGCCCCATGGCCGCAAACAATCGCGCCATCCCTTCGCCCAACCCGGAGCTGGCACCGGTGATTAGAATATTCTTGCGTGTCGGCATTGTTATCCCCTTGCTAATGGCTGCTGTAGGAACGAAGCGTAGCGTAGTAACGACTGTAAGTCGGCCCGCAGGGTGAGCGTAGCGAATACAGCCGCTTGAGGCGCGAACCTCGCGAAGCGAGGCGACAACGTTTGTGTCGCTCGCCGATGTTTTCTGAAACCTGTCGAGCGCTGGGATCCTGATCGTCCTGCGGACGATTTCCGCGCTGGCGCGCGGTTCGCACCTCAAGCGGTGCTCCTACATAGGCGTTGTAGAAATGTTGAGGTTATCAGGTCGCGTCTATCGATACGTCACCTGCTCGCTCGGCAGATGCAGATGTTCGTTCACCGAGACTAGCCTTGGCTTGCCGGCATTCACAAGCACGCGGGTCACACTGGTGTTGATCAGGGTGCGGTTCCAGGTTATCAGGGCCTCGTCGGTGAGGCCCATCAAGCGCTGGATGATCACGCTGATGGCGCCGCCGGAGGTGAACACCAGGGCGCTGTCGCCGCTGCTCAGGCTGTTGCCCAGGCTGTAGGTGCTGGCCAGCACGCGCTCGCGAAAGGCGGGCCAGCTTTCGCTGTAATCGCCGTCACCGGTCTGCCAGCGACGCAGGGCCTGCTCGAATCGGGCCTGGAATACCTTGCGTGGGTGTTCCTGCTCGGCCAGCCACTGTGTCAGTGCCGCCCGGTCGGTGGCCAGGGGCCAGTCCACGGCCAGCAGCTCGCTGTGGTTGTATTCGTTGAAGCCGGTATCCGTGTGCCATTCCTTTGCCAGGCCCAGTTCCCCCAGGGTCGCTTCCGCCGTCTCCACATGGCGGCGCATGGTGCCGCAGATGGCGCGGGGCACCCCCAGATCCTGATTCTGCAGGGCACGGCCGAGAATGCGGCTCTGCTCCCAGCCCACATCGGACAGCTGATCGTAATCTTCCTTGCCGAAGCTGGCCTGGCCATGGCGGATCAGGTAGATCACCGGCATCAGGCTTTCTCCGCTTTTTCCAGTTTGCCCTGCAGTCGCTCGGCGCCTTTCAGCATCACCCGGTTGAACACAAACGGCAGAAAGCGCTTCATCCAGTAGGCCCGGCGACCGCTCTTGTGGGGCAGCAGGAAGAACTGCTGTTTGGCCACCGCCTTCTTGATCATCTCGGCGATCTGGTCGGCAGTCAGCTCGTCACTGGAGAGCAGCTTGTCCACCGTTTCGATCATGCCCGGTTCCGGGGTGCGCATGGACTCGTGCAGGTTGGTGCGGAAGAAGCCCGGGCACACCACCGTGGTATGAATGCCGTAAGGCGCCAGCTCGAAGCGCAGAGTCTCGGACAGGGAAATCACCCCGGCCTTGGTCACGTTATAGCTGCCCATCACCGGCGCGTGCAGCAGCCCGGCCAGGGAGGCGATATTGACGATATGGCCGTGACCCTGGCGCTTCATCATCGGCACGAACACCTTGCAGCCGCGCACCACGCCCTTCACGTTGATATCGAAAATCCAGTCCCAGTCGGCCATGTCGCCGCGATCAATACGGGCGGCACCGGCCACCCCGGCATTGTTCACCAGCACATCCACGCCACCCCAGTTCTGCTCCAGCCATTCGCGGGCATTGTTGAAGCTGGCCGCGTCGCGCACATCCAGATACTGGAACTGCAGCTCGCCGGGCAGATCCTTCAGGGCCGCCAGGGTCTCTGCGGCGCGCTCCTGATTCACATCGCCGATCAGTACCCGGGCGCCATCGCGCAGCCAGGCCTCGGCCATGGCGCGCCCCAGCCCGGAGGCGCCGCCGGTGATCAGGATGCGTTGTGGGGTCTGGCTCATGGTGTGTCCTGTGGTCATGGTGGTTTCGGTCGCGGATTGTGCGTCAGGCGTCGACCCGCCGAGATCCGGGGTCTTATCCATTGACCGATGCTAGTGACGGCGTTTCAATAAATCCAATGAATCCTCGCAATGATCAATGATAAACGCCATGCATGTTTCGCGGTTCGATCTCAATCTTTTCGTGGTCTTCGATGCCATCTACACCGAGGGCTCCCTGACCCGCGCCGCCAAGGTGCTCAACCTGACCCAGCCGGCGGTGAGCCACGCCCTGGGGCGCCTGCGCGACCGCCTGGATGACCCCTTGTTCGTGCGCCAGGGCAGCCGCATGGTGCCCACCGCCCGGGCCCGGGCCATGGTCAGCCCGGTGCGCCATGCCCTGGGCGGCTTCCAGCGCTGCTTGAGTGATGAAGGCGGTTTCGATGCCAGCGAGGCGGAGCGCACCTTCGTGCTGGGCCTGCGCGATGGCCTGGAAGGCTGCCTGCTGCCGTCGCTGATGGCGCAGCTGATGGAAGACGCCCCCGGGGTACGTTTGCAATCACTTACTATCAGCCGAAAGCAGATGGCCACTGAGCTGGCCAGCGGCCGCCTGGATCTGGCCTGCGACGTGATGCTGGCCCTGCCGGAATCCATCGAGCATGTGCCGGTACTCAGCGGGCCGCTGGTGGTGATGATGCGCGAGGGCCACGAGCTGGCCGCAGAGATGGATCTGCCAAGCTACCTGGCCGCCCAGCATGTGCTGGTGTCGTCCCGCCGCGAAGGGCCGGGGCTGGAAGATTTCGGCCTGGCCCGGCAGGGCTACCGGCGCCATATCCGCCTGCGCTGCCAGCACTACCAGGCGGCCATCAGCACCGTGCAGCACACCAACCTGCTGCTCACCCTACCGGCCACCCTGGCCGGGCGCCTGTCCCGCAAGGGCATGGTGATCAAATCCTTCCCCGCCGACCTGCCCGGCCTGGAAATGCACCTCTACTGGCACCGCGACCAAAGCGCCGACCCGGCCCATAGCTGGTTGCGGCAGAGGGTGTTGGGGTTGTTGAAGGAACAGCAGGAGCAGTTAACAGTTAACAGTGAATAGTTAACAGCGCGCGGTATCGCGCCAGTGTTGCCCAAAGCATAGAGGCCGCGTCCCAGCGATGGGCGCGGCCTCTATGGTTGCAGGCAAAGAAAACCTTCCCCGCGAGCTGTTCACTGTTAACTATTAACTGTTCACTAAAATCTGCCCGGCCCAATACGGGTTTTCTTCCACCCGAATATCCGTGCGCTTCACCACGTCGCCGCAATGGCTGCATTGCAGTTGCGCTTCCAGGGGTTCGCCGCATTGGCGGTGGTAGCGGGTGAGGGGGGCGCCGTGTTCGCCGGCCAGGTGCTTGTCGCCCCACTGGGCCAGGTGCACGATCACCGGGTACAGTTCCTTGCCCATGGCTGTCAGCCGGTATTCGTGGCGCAGGGGGCGTTCCTGGTAGGCCACCTTGTCGAGCACTCCGCCCTCGGTGAGCTTGCGCAGGCGATCGCTGAGCACATGGCGGGTGACGCCCAGGCGTTGCTGGAAATCATCGAAGCGGCGCACGCCCATAAAGCAGTCGCGCAGCACCAGCAGCGTCCAGTTGTCGCCGATAATGGCCAGGGTGCGGGCCAGGGAACAGGGCTGTTGATCGATGTCTTGCCAGCGCATGCTAAACCTCCGTGAACGTGCTTTGATCATACCGGGTTGACGGGTTCTCAAAAAGAACCGACTATAAGTTCCAAATAGGAACCAACTGTTGGTCCACTGAAATCGGGAGGCTCCATGCCAGAATCTGTTGCCGTTATCATCGGTGCCGGCGATGCCACCGGCGGTGCCATCGCCAAACGCTTTGCCCGCGAAGGCTATACCGTCTGCGTTACCCGCCGTACTGAAGAGGCGCTGGCGCCCCTGGTGCAGGAGATCGAAGCCGCCGGTGGCAAGGCCCGCCTGTTCGGCTGCGATGCCCGCGACGAAGAGCAGATGGTGGCGCTGTTCGACACCATCGAGAACGAGGTCGGGCCGGTGGAGGTGGTAGTGTTCAATATCGGCGCCAACGTGTTCTTCTCCATCCGCGAGACCACCGCCCGGGTCTACCGCAAGGTCTGGGAAATGGCCGCCTTCGCCGGCTTCCTGGCGGGCCGCGAAGCCGCCCGTGTGATGGTGCCGCGCAACAAGGGCACCATCATCTTCACCGGCGCCACCGCCTCATTGCGCGGCGGAAAGGGCTTTTCCGCCTTCGCCAGCGCCAAGTTTGCCCTGCGCGCCCTGGCCCAGAGCATGGCCCGGGAACTGGGGCCGGAAGGCATCCACGTGGTCCACCCCATCATCGACGGCGCCATCGACACCGCCTTTATCCGCGACAACTTCCCGGCCAAGTATGCCCAGAAAGAGCAGGGCGGCATCCTCAACCCGGAACACATCGCCGACACCTACTGGATGCTCCACCAACAACCCCGCGACGCCTGGACCCACGAAATCGACCTGCGTCCGTGGATGGAAACGTTTTGATTAACGCTGCAAGCAACACGTTTTTTGTGGGAAGTGATGCTTGCATCACGAAGGGCTCTGCCCGGCAATTCGGCATGCAAGCATGCTCTCCCACAACCCCCTGCCGTAGGAGCGTCGCTCGCGGCGCGATAACCCAACGTCTGGAATCGCGCCGCCAGCGACGCTCCTACGGAAATTCCTGAAAGGAAAACCCCATGACCCAAAAAATCGAATTCCTCTTCGACGTAGGTAGCCCCACCGCCTACCTGGCCTGGAGCCAACTGCCTGCCCTGTGCGAGCGCACCGGTGCCGAGCTGGTGTATGTGCCCGTGCTGCTGGGCGGCATCTTCAAGGCTACCGGCAACAACCCGCCCGGTGCCGTGCCCGCCAAAGGCATGTACATGATGCGCGACCTGGCCCGCTACTCCGCGCGTTACCAAGTGCCACTCACCATGAACCCGCACTTTCCGGTGAACACCATCACCCCCATGCGCATCATCACCGCCGCCATCGGCACCCCGGAACAGGACGCCGTGATCGCCGCACTCTACAACGCCATGTGGCGCGAGCCCTGCAAACTCTCCGAGCCGGAAGAAATCATCCGCGTGCTCACCGCCGCCGGCCTGGATGCGCAAGCCTGGCTGGAAAAAGCCGCCAGCGATGACGTGAAAGAACAGCTCAAAGCCAACACCGAAGCCGCCGTAAAGCGTGGCGTGTTTGGCGCGCCGACCCTGTTCGTGGGCAATGAGATGTTCTTCGGGCAGGACCGGCTGGATTTTGTGGAAGAAGAATTGAAAGGCAGTTAATAGTTAACAGTGAATAGTTAATAGTGAAAATCAAAAAACAGGAGTCGAATGTCCGGTGCGGACGTAGCTTGCCTCTGTAGGAGCTATGCTTGCCCCCAAGGGGATCTGCGACATGCGAACCGGCGTCGGCTTCGAAAGTAAATCGGGGGAAGACCTGCCCCCATTGCCCCTGTTAAGTTACCAAGGAGTCGGTGACGCCTTGGCGGGGGACATATGCAGCAGATGATTCAGGATGCTCTGGTTGCGTGGGTAGATGCTGCAGGGCTGGCCTTGCTTGCCATCATTGCCGGTTTGCTTGTCTATAAGGCGCTGGTCTACCTGATTGGCCGTTTTGCCCAGTCTGCCTCCGTCGGTCGCATCTTCTTTGACGCGGCGGCGCGGGCCATTGGTGTGTCGTTAGCCCTTATCGCCCTGAGCAGTGTGCTGCATACCGTGCCCGAAGAGCTTCCCTGGCTGGCACAGATCCGCCACGGCACCACACTGCTGCTGATCATTGCCCTTACCTGGACCGCCGTGGGTTTCACCTCCGCCATTGGCGACGTCATCGTCAAACTGAACCCGGCCTACGAAAACGAATGGAAGCGGGCACGCAAGGTGGAAACCCAGACCCGCTTTCTGGTTCGCTGCCTGAATATCGTCATTGTACTGGTCGGCACCGGTGCCGCCCTGATGACATTCGATTCCGTCCGCCAGATCGGCACCAGCCTGCTGGCCTCCGCCGGTATCGGCGGCATTATCCTCGGCTTTGCCGCCCGCCCGGTACTCAGCAACCTGCTGGCGGGCATGCAGATCGCACTCACCCAACCCTTCCGCATCGATGACGCCATGTTTGTGCAGGGCGAATGGTGCTGGGTGGAAGAAGTCACGGCCACCTATGTGGTCCTGCGAGTGTGGGACCTGCGCCGTCTGGTGGTACCGCTGCAATGGTTTATCGAAAACCCCTTCCAGAACTGGTCACGCAATACCGCCGACCAGATCGGCAGCACCCTGATCTGGGCAGATTACGGTATCCCCATCGAGCCGTTACGTGAGGAATTCTATCGCCTGCTGGAAGAGGCCTCGGAGTGGGATGGTTCCACCGGCACCGTTCAGGTCGTGGAAGCCGGGGAAAAAGCCATACAGATCCGCTTCCTGATGAGCGCCAAAAATTCCACCACCCTGTGGAACCTCAGGTGTTCCATCCGCGAAGACATGATCGCCTTTATCCAGAAACGCTTTCCCCAGTACCTGCCCCGCTATCGTGGCCAGCTGGAAGAGCCGCAGGAGCCAACCGGCCAGGCCAGCGTGTTGCCCTGATTCAATAAGGCCGCAAGCAACAACGCGCTCATCGCCGTTTGCGGCCCGTCCTTACTCCTCCGTCCCCTCGCACCCGTTGCGATGCCTCGCCTGCAAAATACGCAATTATTTGCTATCGTCGCCGATCTTTTGTCGCTGACGGATGCGGGCTGATGCTGAAATGGGTTTACGGTGTATTGATTGCCGCGTTTATCGCGATAGTGGTGGGCGGCGCGGTCAGCAAGGCCAAAGATTCCTGGCAGGCCCAGCAGCGTGCCGTCACCATGATGCAGGAAAGCCAGCAGAAACAACGGCAGAAGTACGATGAAATCCGCGACCGCATTGCCCGCACCCAGGCCAAGCCCTCCCTCAGCGACCACGACCGCTGGCTGATCGCCCACCTGCAGAAAACCCTCGATGGCCTGGAAAAGGTCGTCGACGGCCAGCAAACCCATTCCGCCCAGCTCTATCGCGGGCTGCTGCGCACCTGGGTGGGGTATGCCTTTCTGGGTATTGCCATGGTGGTGCTGGGGGTCTGCCTGCTGGTGCGCCCCAGCAAGGCGCTTACCCGCGAAGAGAAGCAGTGGCTGGCAAGCAATCCCCGCGACATCCCCGGCCTGCTGCTTGATCCCGGCGCCTACCGCAACAATGCGGCCCCCGTTCGCGGCGGCAGCAACTTCGTCACCGCCCGCATCAAACCGGCCAAGGCCGACTTGTTACGCATCACCCGCAGCCGGGCACTCAGTGGCATGGGCCTGGCCTTTCTGATCGCCCCACAGGGTGGCCTGGCGGTGGAGCTCTACTACATTGCCGACGCCCTGTTCGTGTCCCATATTCCCTTCGCGCAGATGACGTGGGGCGGCACCATGCAGGCGCTGATGCTGTCCATCTCCTTCACCCTGGCCGGTCTGTTCGTGCTGTTCTCCACCACCAGCAACGCCCGCCTGGACCGCCGCCAACAAACCATCACCCTGCCCGGCGACAACCGCACCCTGGCGTTCAATGAAGTGGAATCCGTCCAGCTCAACCAGGTACTCACCACCGGCGAACGCAGCTTCGTAAACAGCCAGATTCAGCTGAACCTGCGCAACGGGGAATCCCTGTCCCTGCTCAGTCACGGCGGCAAGGAACAGATCTACGTGGACCTGATCCGCACCGCCCTGTTCCTGGATAAACCGGCAGTGATCCCCGAAACCTAGCCGCCCGGCCATCACCAACCCCAATCATCCGTTGGAGCTTTGCTCGCAAAGCGAAGGGCCAACGCTTCCCATAGCCAGCCAGGAAGCCGCCCAAAACTTGACCGTATCTCAATTGAGATACACCATTAAGGTCAGGAGGAAAACGATATGGCTACCCAGACTTCAATGTTGCATGTCCGCATCGACGACAAACTGAAAGCAGACGCCGCCGAAAAGCTCGGCAACGTGGGGCTGTCGATTTCCGATGCAGTGCGTATTCTGCTGACTCGTGTGGTCAAGGAAGGCGCCTTGCCCGCCGGGCTGACCGCTGACCCGGATGCCTACGACGCCTGGTTCAAGGCCAAAGTCCGCGAAGCCATGGAGGATACCCGCCCCTCTGAAACTCATGAGCAGGTCATGGATGACGTGCAGGCATTAATCGAAAGGAAGCGTGGTGGTAAAAGTTGAATGGCGACCAGCGTCGCTGGAGTTTTTGCCTTTGCGTTATCAATTCTCAACTATCAATTGCCTTTCCCTCTGCGTTTCCTTGTCCGCCAAGATTGTGTAGATTCGGAACTGGATCACAAATAAAAATCGGTCAGCCAGGGTGGCATGGCCTGCGAAAGCGAATCGGGGGAAGGGATGCCTGTCTGTTTATCCTTATGCTGGCCTGGGCTGGCTTCTATGATTATCCCTCCTTTTTGGCTCGGCGCACGGGGCAAGACCTGACCCCAGTCACCCGGATTTGAAGAAATTTATGAGTTCATTAAACCTCGGCTGGATGCGGAGAAAGTATAAAAAGTCGCGTCACTCGGACGTATTAAAGTACGCCGGCGCGCTCTGGCGTTATATTTATGTCACTACATGAAGTATCAACCAAAAAATGGATTTCATAGATGAATAAGCTTTCCCAAAAAGAAAGGGTCGTATCATTAGGGATAGATCTTTTTCTGCTTTTAATTATTTGCGCCATAGCATTTGGCAGCTTATACCCACCAGTAGGGGATAGTGGATTCTGGTTTTACGCTGCATTACTCAGCGTTCTAGTTGGTTCAAAAATAGTAACCCCGTTTTATGTAAAACCTGTTGATGCTATTTCATATTCAGTCCCTGCATTTGTATCACTAATGCTTGTTAATAGTTGGACTGAGTGGCCTGTCGAGACTAAGGTTGCATTTTTTTCGGTATCATCATTGTCTGGGTTGGTTTTAATCTTTTCCCTGTTAGCTATAGTTCTGAATAATTGGGGTGATGAAAGGCTACAAGAGGCCTCAAATAAAATTCGGATATTTCTTGAGGTATTTGCAAAGCCTCAAGTCATCTACACTCCAATTATTATATTTGCAATGTATTCCTATCACATAGGAGAGCCACATGAGTTAATACTAATATCTATAGCTATATTGCTTACAGTAGCTATGTCGGCTGGTGATTTTTTAGTTAAGACATTCAACAGGATTAGGAAAACGACTGATATAGGTCGGAGCGTATCTATCGTTGCAGAAATTGCTGCTTACCAGCAGCCAAATATTATTTTGCTTCGTCAAGCTAAAGATAACGATTTACCGCTTAAGAAAATCGTCTACGTAAAAGATAGACATTCCAATTCTAAGTTGGCTCTTACACTTGATTTAGTCGGGCGGGATAATGGTGTTCTAACTCGATCAGTTGAAATTAGACGCCTCCAATCTGGACAATATAAAGAGCTAGATTCGGTTGTTGAAAATGACTCGGCTGCGGCAATTGAAGATGAATATCTTCAAGAAATCTGTGCATTAGAAAGCATAGATTTGGCATCCGGCGATAGCGTTGTTGGTATTGTCGCACCCGATTCTTCAATTGAAAGGTTATTCTTTGAAGTCGTTGATAATTCAGATATTGAAGAAGGGCGCCTTGTATCCGTAAATATACAAGGGAAAAAGGTTCTTTACCAAATTGTTGGCGGTTTGACCAGAGAAGAAGCTGTACATAAAAAAAATACTTATGGTTATTTGCGAGCACAAGCTCAACAGATCGGTGTTTGGAACGAAGAGCAGAGAAAATTCACTCAGTTTAGTTGGCTGCCCAACATCAATGAGCCGGTATATCTTGAGGCACAAGAAAACTACGCTATCGAACCAGACACTATAGGCCACTTTCCTGATAGCAACTACCAAGTAAAAATTGGAAATATAAATCATTTAGTAACTCATAATACGGCGATCCTTGGAATTCTTGGTGTAGGAAAGTCTATGCTCGCAATAGAGTTGCTAGAGAGGATGATGTCAGAGGGAATAAAAGTTGTATGTCTAGATCTAACGGATCAATATTCTTCGGAGTTGTCAGACTACTATAACGCTCCTTATGAAGAGGCATGTCTTCAAAGGCTAAGAGCTGCTACTGATCAGGATCGAGATGCGTGGCAGGAAAATCCGGAGCAAGGCGGTAGCTTGCCTAATTTGAAGAATGCATTTTTCGAAGATTTAAATGGGTTTATTAACAACACAGATGGGCACCTTCTAAAAATTTATAACCCAGCAGAGTTTGTTGCGACACGCCAAGAAAGGGCGCCAGGGAACTTTCAAGCTGGCGGGCAGTGGCAGCGCGGTGCTCCACTATTTAGTGTTACCCCTGTAGAAATCACCAAAATTGTATCAGAGACTGTTCTTGATATTCTATCTGCCGAAATGTCAGACCGTGCTAGAATTTGTTTAGTCTATGAAGAGGCCCATTCGCTTGTTCCAGAATGGAACTCTGTTGTTGCAGAAGGTGATAAGCACGCGACTAGTGGAACAGCTAGAGCAATTCTTCAAGGAAGAAAGTTTGGGCTTGGATGCTTGCTCATTACGCAGAGGACCGCAAACGTTACGAAAACTATCCTCAATCAATGTAATACTATATTTGCTATGCGTACATTTGATGATACTGGGAAGGGCTTTCTAGGTAATTATATCGGAAATGATTACGCTCAATCTTTGTCCTCAGTAAAAGAGCGTCATGCAGTCTTCTTTGGTAGAGGGTCTAGCTGTGAAAACCCAGTTCTGATGAAAGTAAACAATAGAGATGATTTTTTGAGATCATATAGAGGGCGGCATCGACCGCCTGTATTTTCTCAGGTAGACGCTATTCCTGCTCAAGAACAACCAGAACCTGAGTTCGATGATGATGTGCCGTTCTGAAAAAACGTGTATCAAGTCAAAGCACTCGGGCTTGGTAAGGCTGTCATCTTTTTTGTGCCCAAAAAATCAGACAACTTCACCAGGCCGGTGTTTGCTGAATGAGGGCAGGTCTTGCCCGTGCCTCAGGTAGCACAAGGCAAGATATGACCCCCAGTGGTGCAAACGGGCCATGCCACGCACCAGCGCAAAGACGACCCTCAGAGACCCCTTTTTTCTCCCGGGAGAGATAACGAGGGTCAGGTCTTTCCCCGTGCGCTTCTGGCTCCTGGTGGTCGGTATATCTAAACGAAAATGCCCTTGCTTCCAACGAAGACAAGGGCATTCTTTTTCTTGCAGCTTGCAGCTTGCAGCTTGCAGCTCCTAGCCCTTAATCGCCTTCTCCATAAACGGCGGCATCACCAACGCCCCCTTATGAATCGCCGCTGAATAATACTTCGTCTCAAAGCCTTTGCCGGTGGCGTCCGTTTCCCGGAATTCGCTCACGTCGGTGTTCTTGCCGGCCAGGGTGCAGCTCCACCAGCCGCTGGGGTAGACCGGCTGCGGGAAGGGCAGGGTCTGGGTGGTGGTGAAGCCCGCTTCGCGCATGTTGGCGTGCAGGTCCTTGATGATGGTATCGCTGTGCAGCAGCGGGGATTCGGACTGCTGAACGATGATGCCGCCTTCGGCCAGTACGCGGTAGCAATCACGGAAGAAGTCGGCCTTGAACAGGCCTTCTGCCGGGCCCACCGGGTCGGTGGAATCCACGATGATCACGTCCACGCTGCCGTCTTCACAGTTGCGCATGTATTGCACGCCGTCTTCGAATAACAGTTCGGCGCGGCTGTCGTTGTTGGACTCGCACAGTTCCGGGAAGTATTTCTCGGAGTAGCGGGTGACCATTTCGTCGATGTCGATCTGGGTGGCTTTTTCCACGCTGGGATGGCGCAGCACTTCACGCAGGGTGCCGCAGTCGCCGCCACCGATGATGATGACGCGCTTGGGGTTGGCGTGGCTGAACAGCACCGGGTGCGACATCATCTCGTGGTAGAGGAAGTTGTCGCGGGTGGAGAGCATGGTGGCGCCATCGATGGTCATCAGGTAGCCGAAGGTGTCGGTTTCCCACATCTCGATGTGCTGATATTCGGTCTGCACTTCTTCCAGCTTCTGCTTGAGGCGCAGGCCGAAGGCGGTGCCGGCGGTGTCGAAGTGCTCGTAAAACCAGTTGTCTTTGGTGCTGCTCATGGGCGGTTCCGGTGGAGGCAAATGGGGATGTTCGACGGGTGAACGATAGTCGCGATTGTAAGTCCTATCGTGCCCCTGTCAAAGCAGGAAAAAGGGGTGCGAGTGCGGCGCCCCGGCAGGCATAATGCCCCCAGACGACACCCTTATTCAGGACAGGTAATGACCGACAGATCTCCCGTACCCGCCAGCGACATCTATAACGTGGATCGCTGGGGCGACAGCTACTTCCGTATCGACGACCAGGGCCAGCTGTGTGTGCGGCCCAATGGCGAGCAGGGCGGCCAGGCCACGCTGGAAGCGGTGCTGGAAAACTGCCGGGCGGCCGGGTTGCGGGCGCCGGTGCTGGCGCGCTTTTCCGGGATTCTGCGCCAGCGGGTGAAGCTGCTGGCCGGGGCCTTCCGTGAGGCTATCGAGGCGAACCAGTACCAGGGCGGTTATACGCCGGTGTACCCGATCAAGGTGAACCAGCAGCGCCGGGTGGTGCACGAGATCCTGCGGGCCCGGGAAGATGGCGAGCGTATCGGCCTGGAGGCGGGTTCCAAGCCGGAGCTGCTGGCCGTGCTGGCGCTGTCCAACCCGGGCGATACCATCGTCTGCAACGGCTACAAGGACGCGGAATACCTGCGCCTGGCGCTGATGGGCGAGAAGCTGGGCTTTCACGTGCACATCGTGGTGGAGAAGATGTCCGAGCTGCCGGCGCTACTGTCGCTGGCGGACGAGCTGGGCGTGTCGCCGCGTATCGGCCTGCGGGTGCGGCTGATGAGTATCAGCAAGGGCAACTGGCAGAACACCGGTGGCGAGAAGTCCAAGTTCGGCCTGAGTGCGCCGCAGCTGATGGCGGCCATCGAGCATTGCCGTGCCGCCGGGCGGCTGGACTGCGTGAAGCTGCTGCATTTCCACCTGGGCTCCCAGGTGGCCAATATCCAGGACATCAAGGCGGGCATGCGCGAAGCGGCCCGCTACTACACCGAGATGCGCGCCCTGGGCGCGGCGGTGGAAACCGTGGATGTGGGCGGTGGCCTGGGGGTGGACTATGAAGGCACCCATTCCCGTTCCTACTGCTCCATGAACTACGGGGTGGGCGATTATGCCCGCCATATCGTGCAGACCCTGCAGCAGCAGTGCGCCCAGCACGGTTTGCCGGAGCCCAACATCATTTCCGAATCCGGCCGGGCGCTGACCGCCCACCATGCGGTGCTGCTGGTGAATATCACCGACCAGGAGCAGATGGCGTCGGTGGCGGTGGACGCGCCGGCGGCGGACGATGTGGCCGAGCTGCATCAGCTGTGGGAGCTGCAACAGGCCCTGGCCGGCGAGCCGGGCAATCTGCTGGAGCGGTTCTCGGAAGTGACCGGTGCCTGGCAGGACATTCACCAGCGTTATATCGCCGGTGACCTGGGCCTGAGCACCCGCGCCCGTGGTGAGCAGCTGTATATCAACTGCCTGCTGGCTCTGCGCGGTCGCCTGAACCCGTTGCGCAAGCAGCAGCGCGAGTTGCTCGACAGCCTCAACGAAACCCTGGCGGACAAGCTGTTCGTGAATTTCTCCGTGTTCCAGTCGGTGCCGGATGTGTGGGGCATCAACCAGGTGTTCCCGGTGCTGCCGCTGTCCGGCCTGGACAAGCCCGCCACCCGCCGGGCGGTGATCCAGGACATTACCTGCGATTCCGATGGCCGCATCGACCAGTTCGTGGATGGCGAAGGCGTGGAAGCTACCCTGCCGCTGCCGGAACAGCTCAACGGCCACCTGGGGATTTTCATGGTGGGCGCCTACCAGGAAATCCTCGGCGACATGCACAACCTGTTCGGCGACACGGATTCCGTGGATGTGGACGTGGAAGCCGATGGCACCATCAAGCTGAGCCACGCCATCCAGGGCGACACGGTGAGCACTGTGCTGCGCTACGTGAACTACGATACCGACAAGCTGCTGGCGTCTCTGGAACAGCATTGTCGCCAGGCGCATTTGAGCGACGGCGAGCAGGAAACGTTTATCGGGCTGGTACGCGAGGGATTAGCCGGGTATACCTATCTGGAGTAGCTACGAGATACGAAGCCGCTGTAGGAGCTATGCTTGCATGGCGAACCGCGTTTACGCGGAATTGCCCGCAGGGCGATCAGATCTTTCAGCGCTCGACAGATTTTATTCATGGAATTGTCAGGCCCTTGAATCTCTGTCGCCTCGCTACGCTCGGTTCGCCATGCAAGCATGGGCTCCTACAGCGGCGTTGTAGCTAGCGGTTAGCAGCTCGTCGCTCACAACTGATTTTTCCAAGCCAGCAAGGAGAGCAAGATGCGTTATGAACTCTGTGCCAGCCAGGATATTCCCCAGGGGAAAAGCCGTGCTTTGGAAGCCGGTGAGAAGAAGCTGGTGGTGTATCACCTGAGTGATGGTTTCTATGCCACTCAGGCCCGTTGTACGCATATGTTTGCGTCGCTGGGTAAGGGCAAGATTCTTGAAGACAAGTGTGTGCAATGTCCGTTGCACCGTGCGCGGTTTGATATCCGTACCGGTGAAGTGAGCGAGTGGGCCAATTTTCCGCCCGGCGTGCAGTTGTTGAATGTGGTGCGGGGTGAGAAAGCCCTGGAGACCTGGCCGGTCACGGAAGAGGACGGCCACCTGTTTGTGGAGATGTAATGGCAGCAAGGACAGAAGCCCAGCAACGGGCAACGCTTGAGCGGCTGGAAAAGTTCAGCCGTTTTACCGACAGCAGCATCGGCATTCCTTTTACCAAGTTCCAGATCGGTGCCGAGGCCATTATCGGCCTGGTGCCCCTGGTGGGTGATGCCGCCGGTTTGGTACTGTCCAGCTATGTGCTGATCGAAGCGCAGCGGGCCGGTGCCAGCAAGGGTGTGAAGCTGCGCATGCTGCGTAACATGGGTATCGATTTTCTCGGTGGCCTGTTGCCGGTGGTGGGCGATGCTTTTGATGCCATCTATAAGGCCAATACCCGCAATACCAAACTGTTGAAGAACTATCTGGAAGAGCAGCTTGAGGTGGAACCACCGCCACCGCCTTTCCCCTGGAAGACCCTGATCGGGTTGTCCATCCTGTTTGCCGTTGTCACCGGTGGGCTGACGCTGATTTTCTGAATGAATAGTTAATAATGAATAATTAATAACGCCGAGAAACAGACCTTTGGTCCATAAAGCAAAGAGGCCGCGCCCATAATCAGGGCGCGGCCTCTTGCGTTAAAAATTATGAAAAGCACGGATCGCGGCAGCTATTAACTATTCATTGCCTTTCAATGCATCGCTTGCCCCAGTTTATCCAGATAGTGGCGCAGGCCACTGTGCAGCGGTTCGTCCAGCTGTTCGCTTTGCGCCTGCATGTCATTGAGCCACTGGCCCTGATGGTCGCTGTGATGCCACTGGTGGTAGCAGTACACCTGTAGCAGAAAACTTTGCAGGAAGGCGGGCTTTTCCAGGTCGCTGTCGTTGGCCAGGGGAATGCGCGGGAACAGTTCGTGGAGTTTGCGGGCGAAGGCGCCGGAGGCCATGCCGATCTGCTGGCCGCCGGCGTTATGCACCGGGGTGCTCAGGTGGCCGCAACTGGGTGAGCGGGCTTTGAGTACGAAGCCGCTGAGGGGTTCAGTCATGCCGGCGGCCACGTCCTCCAGTGCTTCGGTGACATCCTGCTGCGGGTTTTCCACGCCTTTGACGCGCAGGGCATCGTCCACCTGCACGACCTGAATCGGTGGGCGCGGGACCGGCAGGCCGATGGCCACTTCCGGGCAGGTGTCGCGAAAACGTAGCAGGGGGCCGAGCTGATGCACCAGGATGGCGTTGTGTTTGTGGTCGCCGTCGTAGCGGACCTTCTGGCCGAGCAGGCAGGCGCTGACGCCCACTACCGGTTTCTGCCAGTCGTGCTGTGGCAGGGTGAAGCCCATCTTTTCCAGCAAATCCGTTAGCATGGAACACCTCCCTTCTTCCCCGATAAAGGTGACCGAACATGCAGGGCGTTTTTCTCGACACCGATACCCTCAATCCCGACGAGATGGACTTCTCCGCCCTGGAGGCGTTGATGCCCTGGACCTTTCATCCGCTGACCCGCCCGCAAGATCGGCTGGCGCGTCTGGACGGTGCCCAGGTGGTCATCACCAACAAGGTGGTGCTGGATGCCGCCACCCTGAAAGCCTGCCCGTCTCTCAAGCTTATCTGCATTTGTGCCACCGGTACCAATAATGTGGATCTGGAGGCGGCCCGGGAGCTGGGGATTACGGTGTGTAATGTGAGCGGCTATGCGCGGGCATCGGTGGCTCAGCACACCCTGACTATGATGTTGTCACTGGCCACCCGCTGGCAGCTTTACGATCGGGATGTGAAGGCCGGGGCCTGGAGCCGGGCGGAGCAGTTCTGTCTGCTGAATCATCCGATCATGGAACTGGCCGGCAAGACCCTGGGGCTGATCGGCCACGGGGATCTGGGCCGGGAAGTGGCACGACTGGCCGAAGCGCTTGGCATGCAGGTACTGGTGGCGGAATCCTTCCAGCGTCACGGTGGCCAATCCGGGCGTGTGTCATTGGCGGAACTGTTACCGCAGGCGGATGTGCTCAGCCTGCATTGCCCGCTGACACCCCAGACCGACAAGCTGGTGAATGCGTCGTTTCTTGCCCAGATGAAACCCGGTGCCCTGCTGATCAACACCGCCCGGGGCGGCCTGATCGATGAACCGGCCCTGGCCGATGCCCTGCGCTCTGGCCACCTGGGCGGCGCCGGCCTGGACGTGCTCAGCAGCGAACCGCCGCCGGCGGATCACCCGTTGCTGGCGGAGGATATCCCCAATCTGATCATTACCCCGCACAACGCCTGGGGTACGAGGGAATGTCGGCAACGACTGCTGGATGGGGTGGTGGAGAACATTCGTCAGTGGCAGGCGGGCAGTGCGATTAACGTGGTGAATTGAAGGTTGTTGTAGGAGCTATGCTTGCATGGCGAATAACCGCAATCGCGAGCAGGTTCGCATGTCGCAGATCCCCTGAGGGGCAAGCATAGCTCCTACGGTAATGATTCAACCTTTCTTTTTAAGCTGGCTGGCCAGCAGTTTGTCCATGCCTCTGAACAATGGCTGCGGCAATTTTGTGGCCGGGCCGGGGAGGGCGGCGAGCAGTACGCTGCCCAGTTTGCCCATGGGGCGGGCGATGCGGGCCGGGCGTTTTTCGCAGGCTTCCACAATCCAGCCGGCGGCCTTTTTCACGTGCATCATCGGCATGTATTTGTAGATGGCGGTGCGCGATGACATGGGCGTGCGCACCATGGGGAAGTACACCACCGTGGTGCTGATGCCCTGGTGGCCCATTTCCGCCTGCAAGGGAACGGGTGAAGGATTCCAGTGCGCTCTTGCTGGCCAGGTAGGCGGAAAACAGGGGGATGGGCACCTGGGTGGAAAGGCTGGAAATATTCACCACATGGCCGTGGCCCTGCTCGAGAAAACGCGGCAACAGTTTCAGGGTCATGGCCACGGCACCAATATAGTTGAGCTGTACGGTGCGTTGATAATCGTGCAGGCGATCCAGGGACTGCTCAATGGGGCGGCGGATGGAATGGGCGGCGTTGTTTACCAGCGCATCAATGCGTGGCTGCTCGGCGAGAATGCGCGCGGCGCAGGCGTCGATGGCCACGTTATCGCTCAAGTCGCAGGGGTAGATAAAGGCGCAGCCGCCATCCGCTTCGATGAGTTCCTGGACTTCCCGCAGCTGCTCTTCCCGCCTCGCTACCAGACACACGGTGGCGCCCCGGCGCGCCATGATTTTCGCTGCCTCGGCACCGATGCCACTGGAGGCGCCGGTCAGTACGATGGTCTGTCCTTTCAGTTTCATGATTCAACCTTTCTACTCGTCTGGGCGAGGATTGTCCTGTTCGGCCTGTGGCATGCAATCTCACAGGCTCTACTCTAGGCCTTGATACGCCATATTCAGGCTTCAGGGCTGCCGTGGAATCGCGGATGCAGGTCTATGTTATCTCGTTATTAACCGATAAAGCTGGAGATGTGTCGGTATGAATATCCTGATCGTTGGGGCAGGGGCAGTGGGATTAGTGTACGGCCATTGTTTTCAGCAGGCCGGTCATAGTGTGACGTTTTTTATCAAGGAAAAGCACCGGGCAACATTGAATCAGGGGGTGACGCTTGTCCGCAAGAGACGTTTATGGCGTGACAATGTGAGCCAATTCAGTGATTTTTCCCTGATTTCAGACTGGCAGGCGGTAGGAAAGCAGCAGTGGGATCAGGTGTTGCTGGCGATTCCTTCGGATGCGCTGCGGCAGCTACCTTTCGATTCCATTTACCGGGCTATCTGTGATGCAACGCTGGTCATGCTGCAACCCAGTGAGGAGGATTCCCGGTTACTGTTGCGGTTCTGGCCAGCATCACAAGTCGTCAGGGGGATGATCAATCTGATCAGCTATTACCATCCCTTGCCGGGGGAGACGCCAGTGGCATCCGCCACGCCCCTGTCGATAGCCTGGTTTTTGCCTCCGACTGCCATGCCGCTATCGGGTGACAAGGCACGGCTCGACGATGTCTTGTCGCTGTTCAACGGAAGCGGTATTTACAGCAAGAGCGTTGCGAATGCACTGGCCAGTTCCCGCTTGCCCAATGCTGTGTTGATGACGTTTTTGTGTGCTCTTGATGCCAGCGACTGGCGTTTTGCACAGCTCCGGAGTGACCGGACGTTGCTGGCGTTACTGGTGGCCGCACAAAAGGACTTGCTCGAGGCGCTGGCGGCCAATGAAGCGCCACAGGAACAGAAAGCCATGAAGCGTGCGGCGGGCCTTCTCGGTTACTGGCCTTATCGCATGATTTTGGGGCTGGCGCCATTAGCGTTGCCCTTTTCTCTGGAGGCTTATTTGCGTGAACATTTTACCAAGGTTCGCTCCCAGACGGATCTCTATGTACAAGACTTCAGGCGCCACTGCGATAGTGTCCATCTGGCACAGTTGCATCAGCGGGCGTTTGTCGACATACAGACAGTGAGTTGATTATGTGGTTTCAGACAACTATCAGCCTGGCGGCTCGAAAGCGGGGCTGCCATCTGGTAACACAAGATATAATCGATGGTCTGCCAGGACTGGCCGATGTGAAGGTGGGCTTGCTGCATCTGTTTATCCAGCATACCTCCGCGTCGCTGACCATCAACGAAAACGCCGACCCGGATGTGCGTGGCGATCTGGAGCGGCACCTTAATGTGATGGTGCCGGAAAACGCGCCTTATTATGAACACACCCTGGAAGGCCCGGACGACATGCCCGCCCATATCAAGAGCATATTGATCGGTCCGTCACTGAGCCTGCCAATCAGCAATGGCCGACTGGCGCTGGGGACCTGGCAGGGGATTTATCTGTGCGAGCACCGGGATCATGGTGGTGCGAGACGGGTGGTGGTGACGATTCAGGGGGAGTGAGCGGCGGACGTTGCAACTAATTCATCTACAAGGCCGCTGTAGGAACGTAGCGTAGCGGAGTAACGACCGTAGGTCGGCCCGAAGGGTGAGCGTAGCGAATAACGCCTCTTGAGGTGCGAACCGAGCGCAGCGAGGCGACAAAAATCTCAGCGATAGGCAGCCATATCTAGGAAGACCAGTGCCGTCCGGCAAGTCCTGATCGCCCTTTGGGCGATTCCTTGCTTCGCAAGGTTCGCGCCCTGGAAGGGCGCTCTTACAGCGGCTTCGTGGAGAAGTGTGTCAGTACCGAGTTGCGAGAAGCGAACCCCATATTTCAGGGGGCTTTCGCGACTCGCTTCTCGTGACTTGTAACTCTATTCAGCGATCCACTGCAGAAACTCCCGGCGTTCTTCCGGGGTGGCCTGTTTCCACTGAGCTTTCAGGGTATCCAGGTAGCTGCCGGTCGGGGCCGGTGCGGGGGCTGCCTGAGTAGCCGGAGCTGAGGCGCTGGTCGCAGGCGCCGGGGCGGCGGCTTGCTGTGGCGCAACGCTTTCGGAGGCGGCGGTGCTCACTTCTTCGCCGGTGATGGGGGCCAGGAAACCACGCTTGAGGATCAGGTTGGATTCCGTGGCCGCGACTTTTTCACCGGTGGTGGTGTTGATGGCCTGGCCGGTAAAGGCGTCTTCCAGGGCGCGGGCCTCTTCCACGTTGGCCGGTTTGTCGTAATCCAGCTGCCATTTCTCGCCAGCCTTGCCATCGACGATGAAGTTGGCGGGGTTGGTTTTCACGATATCGTGATTGTCCGCATCCAGCTGCCACAGCTCCTTGTAGTAGGCGAGGATCTCGTAGCGGCCTGGGGTCAGCTTGAGTTCCTTGAAGTCGGTGGCGAAGAAGGTGTTTACGCCATCCACTTCTTTGCCGTTGATGGTGAACACTTCGATTTCACTGGGCACGCGCACGGTCAGCACCTGGCTGTCGGATTTGGCGGGGCCATCATAGAGCTGGACCACCGGGCTGCGGGCGCAGGCGGACAGAAACAGGGCGCAGAGAACGAGGGGTATAAGGCGCAGGGACAGCATGGTATCTCCTTGATTGGCCCACCAGTCTGGCGGGCCGTGGTGACAATATTGTGACAACTCAGAAGCCCCAGGTGTCGACCCGGGCAGGCGCCACGTTGCGATTCAGGGTGCTCAGGCCGCGGGCACAGCGCACGATCCACCAGATAGTAATCACTACCATCAGCAGCCAGCCGATAAAGGCCAGGGTGGTGATGCCGGCAATGACGCTGTAGAGCAGGCCGATCCAGAAGGTACGGTACTGGAAGCGGAAGTGCTCACGCAGGGGTGGCGGCGCATCCCCGGCGTGCAGGTGGGCAATGATAACCCCGGCAACGGCGGTCAGCCCGCCGGTGATCAGGCCCACCAGGTGTAGTACATAAACCGCCCGGGCCATGCCCAGGGACGATGTCTGGCTCATTGCGGGTCTCCCTTGCTGCGATAGGTTCTCGCCGGGCTGGCAGGTTCGCTGTTGCTGGCATTACAGGTCTGCACGCAGGCGTCCTGTGTTTCGAAGGGCACGCTGCCCTTGCAGCCACCCCAGGTAAAGCTCTTGCAGCTGTCGCTTTCCTGATCGTAGTAATAGCGCTGGAAAGCGGCCTTGCACATGCCGGTTTCCGGCGGCTGGTAACAGGCGTCCGGCAGCGTATTGCCAGCCTCGGTACCGTTCTGACAGCCGGCCAGCAGGGTGATGAAGATCAGGGGAAATAACAGTCGCATGGTGTCGTCCTTGTGTCGATCAGCAACGGCCCTGCCAAACCGGCAAGGCCTTTCAATAAGGTGTCACTTTACTCTGTCGGGGGTGTGCTAGTCAGCCCGGCAGTGTTTCTGGTCTTTGGGCAGGGTGTCGCCGCGCAGGCGAATCACGGTTTTCTGTAGCAGCAGGTTGTTGGGCAGGGTGTAGCGGTGGCCCAGCTCGTCCTGCACGGTGATGAAGATCAGGCCCATGTAACGGATCTGCCCGGTGACCGTGTTGTCACCATCGAGCAGGCGGATGCGATCGCCTACCCGGTAGGGGGCGCTGAAGAACAGGATAATGGCGGCGGTGGTGTTGCTGAGCATGGACCAGCTGGCAAACAGGGCCACACCCAGCAGGGCCATCATCGACGTGGCGAAGACCATCAGCCCACTGCCGTTCAGGCCCCAGAGGATGCCGATGGACAACAGCGCCAGGACCACGCAGGCGCTGTTGATCACGACTGCCGTCTGGAAGATACGTGCCCGGCTGAAATCACGACGGCGGCCCAGGCGCCGGGTGGCACCTCGCAGTAATACGGACAATAGCCAGGCCACCAGGATAACGGCAACCGTCAGGCTCCATTTCATTGCGCTGGATTCCATCTCTGCCTCAACCGTGCTTGCCGGAAACGAAGGGATTGTTGGCCCGCTCGTGACCGATAGTGGACATGGGGCCGTGGCCGGGAATGAAGGATACATCGTCATCCAGGGTCAGCAACTTGTCCTTGATGGCCTGGACCAGGGTGTCGAAATCGCCCTTGGGGAAATCCGTGCGACCGATGGAACCGTTGAACAGCACATCGCCGACCACCACCAGTTTGCTTTCCGGCTGGTAGAACACCACATGCCCCGGGGTGTGGCCCGGGCAGTGACGCACCTGGAGACGGGTTTCGCCCACGGTGACGGTGTCGCCTTCCTCGAGCCAGCGGGTCGGGGTGAACGGGCGCGAAGCGGGAAAGCCCATCATCTGCGCCTGCTGGGGCAGCATGTCGATCCAGAACTGGTCGTCGGTGTGTGGCCCTTCGATGGGCAGGTCCAGTTTTTCTGCCAGCTCGGCCACGGCGCCGATGTGGTCCAGGTGGGCGTGGGTGACGAGAATCTTTTCCGGCGTGCCGCCGACCTGCTTCAGGGCTTCCAGAATCTTGTCCAGATCACCGCCAGGATCGACGATGGCCACCTTCTCGGTGGTGTCGCATTTCAGGAAGGAGCAGTTTTGCTGGAAGGGCGTGACCGGCAGGATGGCGTACTTCATGGCTGTCTATCGGGTAAAAAATGTGCCCGCAGTATAGCCGCAAACCGGAATCCGGTTCATTCCCTGCAAAGCGTAAATAATGGAAAATTCCGACGTGCTGCCGCGGCGGGGGACGGAGGCGGTGCTATTTTAGCGCCTTTATCTATCTCGCAAAGGAAAGGGAACCATGGAAATGGAACAGGTGCAGCCTTATCTGGATAAGGCTATCGAGCTTGGCATGGGCTACCTGCCCAAGGTGGTGCTGGCCATCATTACCCTGATAGTGGGGTTCTGGATCATCGGGCGGATCACCAAGGGGCTGAACCGGGTGCTGGGGCACAAGGCGGTGGACGATACCCTGCAGAAGTTCATGACCAGTTTTGTGGAGGTATTGCTGAAGCTACTGTTGCTGGTGGCAGTGGCCGGCATGGTTGGCGTGCAGACTACTTCCTTTATCGCCATGCTGGGTGCTATCGGTCTGGCGGTGGGCCTTGCCCTGCAGGGTAGCCTGGGCAACTTTGCCGGCGGTGTGTTGATCCTCTTTTTCAAACCGTATCGGCTGGGGGATATCATCGACGCCCAGGGGCATATGGGCAGGGTCCACGACATTCAGATTTTTAACACTATTCTGATTACCTATGACAATCAGCGGGTGGTGATTCCCAACGGTCCCATGTCTAACGGTTGCATCAAGAATGTCTTTTGCGAACCGCAGCGGCGGGTGGATATCGAATTCGGCATCAGCTATGACGACAGCATCGCCGATGCCCGGGTAGCGATACAGTCCGTGATTGATAACGACGACCGTATCCTCAGTGGCGACAAGTTCAACCCCAATATTTTTGTCTCCGCCCACGCCGATAGCAGTATCAATATGCTGACCCGGGTCTGGGTAAATTCCGAGGATTACTGGCCGGTGTATTTCGGCCTGTTCGAGCAGGTCAAACTGGCCTTCGATAAGGCTGGCATTACCATCCCTTATCCGCAGCGGGATGTGCATCTGTATCAGCAGAGCTGAGCTACGAGCTACGCTCGTTGGATAGGGAAGGCTAAAAATTCCCTCAAACTCTTGGATATCTACGAAGCCGCTTGTAGGAGCTATGCTTGCCCCCCAAGGGGGATCTGCGACATGCGAACCGAGCATAGATGGGCGGCAAAGGTAAAGGTCTATCCGCCGTTCTGTCTGGATAGACCTGTCGAGTGTTGAAATACCTGATCGCCCTACGGGCGATTTCCGGGCAAGCGCGGTTCGCCATGCAAGCATAGCTCCTACAGAAAGGCTCACTCGCCAAGGCTCGGATTGCGCCGCCAGCGGCGCTCCCGCAGCGGCGTTGTAGCTAGCGCCTAGCAGCTCGTCGCTGGAGGCGAAGCCGTGCTGCTTTACCGTTTCTCCAGCACCACCGGCAAACCATCCTTGGGCATGATCAGCGGCACTTGCTGCACCGGCATTTCGTAGCCCGGTTTCAGGCTGACCTTGTAGCGCTGCAGAAAGTGGAACAGGAAGGTCTTGGTTTGCAGCTCGGCAAAGTTCAGGCCCAGGCACTTGTGGTGGCCACCGCCGAAGGGAATCCACTGGTAAAAGTGTTTTTTGTGCTCGGCGCGTTCGTTGTTGAAACGTTCCGGGTCGAAGGTGTGCGGGTTGCTCCAGTATTCCTCCATGTAATGGGTGAACAGGGGAGAGAGGTTGACCAGGGTGTTGCGCGGCAGGGTGTGGCCCTGGAAGGTCACTTCCTTCACGGTGCGGCGCGGGAAGGCGGTCAGCGGTGGTCGCATGCGCAGGGTTTCGCGGAACACCCAGCCGGTCTTTTCCAGTTTGGCCAGGTCGTCGTAGTCCAGGCTGTCCTTGTCCAAGCTGGCCATTTCGTCGGCCAGCTGGTCCTGCCAGTGGGGGTGCTGCGCCAGCAGGTAGATGATGGAACAGAGGGTGCTGGTGGTGGTGTCGTGGGCGGCGAACAGCAGGAAGATCATGTGGTTCATCACGTCCTGATCGCTCAGGCCGCCTTCTTCTTCGGCGGCCTTGCACAGCTCGCTGAAGAAATCCGGGGTCTCGCTGGCCCGTTTCTGCGGAATCAGGTCGGTGACGAATTTTTCCAGGTAGCGGCGTCCTGTCATGCCCCGGTGCCAGAGGGTGCCGGGAATCGGCAGGCGTAATACCGCCAGGGAGGCATCGGCGGAGTCGATAAAGGATTTATTTACCTTGTCGGATTCCGGGCCCATGTCCAGGCCGAAGAAAATCTGCGCGCCCACATCCAGCAACAGCGCCTTGATATGGTCGAAGAAGCTGAGCGTTTCGCCGGTTTGCCAGGGCTGTATCTGGCTGCTGATATGGGCGTTCATGCGGTCCAGGTAGCTGGCCAGTGCCGGCTTCTTGAATGCCTGCTGCATGATGCGGCGATGAAATTTATGGTCGGCAAAGTCGCGCAGCATGAGCCCGTCGGTGAACAGCTTTTCCAGGAACGGGTTCCAGGCGGCGCGGCTGGAAAATACGTGATCCGGGTCCTTGAGGACAAACTCGTTTGCCTCTGGCCCAAGCAGAGTGACGCCGCGTTGAAACAGCACCGATCCCTTGGAGACCAGACCGTATTTTGCGGCCCGCCGGGTGACCAGCTTGTGGTAGTCCTTGAGGAACTCGATGGTGTCACCCAGTAACGGCGTACCATAATCCCCCGGAATATTGTCCAGCTTGCGTTGTGGCAGGCGCGGCAGACGGGCGGCATCCTGCTGGGCGGTTTCCATGCTGCTGCTCATTGTCAGCTCTCCCGATAAACACGTTGTATAGCGTCAATGTACTGTGAGCATACTGTGGCGAACAGGGGGCTGTTGGCAGCGGTCAATGCGGGATGTGCTGTCCAGCCACCATGGCATGGCTCGTGCTAGCATTGGCGCCATCATCAAGGAGAAATCTATGTCCAAGCCCGCGGCAGCCTTCGAGCCCCTGGCCCTGGCGGTATTGACCGTCAGCGATACCCGTACCCCGGATAACGACACGTCCGGGGACCTGCTGGTCCAGCGTCTGGAGGAAGCCGGCCACCACTTGCAGGCCCGCCAGATCGTCAAGGATGACATCTACCAGCTGCGCAAGGTGGTGTCCGAGTGGATCGCCGACGAGCGTATTCAGGGCATTGTTACCACTGGCGGCACCGGCTTTTCCGGGCGCGACTCCACCCCGGAAGCCCTGGGGGTTTTGTTCGACAAGCACATCGAAGGCTTCGGCGAACTGTTTCGCCAGGTCAGTGTGGAGGACATCGGCTCGTCCACGATTCAGTCCCGTTGCCTGGCCGGGCTGGCCAATCGCACGGTGATCTTCTGCCTGCCCGGTTCCAATAATGCCTGCGCTACCGGGTGGGATCGCATCATCCGCGACCAGCTGGATGCCCGTCATCGCCCCTGCAACTTTGTCGCGCAGATTCGGCGTTGAGAACGATGACAATGATGAAGGATGAAAGGATGCTCCGATGAGTTTGATGCCGGTAGAGGACGCCCTGGCCCGGTTGCTGGACAGCGCCGCGCCGTTTGCCCGTGTGCAGGAGATCGCTCTTGGTGACGCCCGTGGCCAGTACCTGGCCCAGGAGGTGGTGTCCCGTGTGGATGTGCCCGCCTTCGATAATGCCGCCGTGGATGGCGTGGCCCTGCGCTATGCAGACCTGGACGAGCCGGGCCTGACCCTGCCCATGCCGCTGCGCGTTGCTGCAGGCGATCCGCCGGGTACCCTGATGCCGGGGCAGGTGGCGCGCATCTTCACCGGCGCGCCAGTGCCTGCCGGGGCGGATACCGTATTGATGCAGGAAGACTGCGAAATTGCTGACGGCCGGGTAAGGCTGCCGGCACAGGCGTCGGTCACCGATGGGCAGAATATTCGCCCGGCGGGGCAGGATGCCCGGTTGGATGAGGTGGTGATACGCGCCGGCCAGCGCCTGACTCCCCAGGCCGCGGGGCTGATTGCGTCGGTGGGCGTCTCCCGGGTGCGGGTGTATGCCCCCAGGGTGCTGGTGCTGACCAGCGGGGATGAACTGCAGGCCCCGGATGAAGCGCCGTTGCCCGGCAGGATCTACGACAGCAATGGCCCGCAACTGGAGCAGCTGCTGATTCAGAGTGGTTTTACCGATGTGCAACGGGAGCATCTGCCCGACGATCCGGCTATTATTCGCGCCACCCTGAGCCGGGCTCTCATCGACCCGCAGCAGCGCCCGGACGTGATTATTTCCACCGGCGGCGTGTCCGTGGGCGAAGAGGATCATCTACGGGCGGTGCTGGAACAGCAGGGCCAGCTGGATTTCTGGCGCCTGGCCATCAAGCCGGGTAAGCCGTTCACCTATGGCAGCGTGGATGGCATTCCGTTTTTCGGCCTGCCCGGTAATCCCTCTGCCGTGCTGGTCTGTTACCTGATGCTGGTGTTGCCCACCTTGCGCCGGGGCTGTGGTGCCGAAAATGTCTTGCCGGCACCGTTCCGGTTGCCGGCGGATTTTTCTGTCAAAAAAGCCGGCAAGCGGCAGGAATATTTACGCGTTCGCTGCGTGCCAAAGGACGGCAATATGATGCTGGAAAAACACCCCAATCAGAGCTCTGGCATGTTGAGCTCTGCGGTGTGGGCGGACGGGCTGGCGGTGGTGCCGGTGGGAGAAACCGTATCGCCGGGAAGCATGCTGGCATACTGGCCGTTCCCGGCGCTTTTGTAAGAAGTAGGGTGGATTAGCTTCAAGCGTAATCCACCAAAAAACGGCAAGCGGTGGATTACGCCTGCGGCTAATCCACCCTACGGTTGGTACATTGACGGAGTAAACGAATGACCCTGGAATCCACCCTGCTGGCGCGAGCCGACTCGGCCTGTGAATTGTGCGGTGCCGGTGAGGCCTTGGCGGTGTATGCGGTGCCGCCGGAAGGGGATGGCACAGCGGCGCAGAGCGCCTTGTTGTGTGAAACCTGCAGTTTTCAGATCGACAATCCCGGCAATGAAGATATCAACCACTGGCGTTGCCTGAACGACAGCATGTGGAGTCAGGAGCCGGCGGTGCAGGTATTGGCCTGGCGTATGCTGACCCGGTTGCGGGCGGAAGGCTGGCCCCAGGATCTGCTGGATATGCTCTATCTGGATGACGAGACCCTGGCATGGGCCCAGGCCACCGGCGAAGGGCAGAGCGACGAAGATAAAATCGAGCACCGTGACAGCAACGGTGCTGTGCTGGAGGCCGGAGATAGCGTCACGCTGATCAAGGATCTCAATGTGAAGGGCGCCAACTTCACCGCCAAGCGTGGCACACCGGTGCGCAATATCTCGCTGGTGCAGGATAACCCGGAGCAGATTGAAGGCCGGGTGGAAGGCCAGCGGATTGTCATCCTCACCCAGTTTGTGAAAAAGAATTGATGTCACATTCCCTGATTCTCGGCGGTATCCGTTCCGGTAAGAGTTCGCTGGCGGAACGGTTGGTGTCGGAGCACCCAGATCCGGTGGTGTACGTGGCTACGGCCACCGCCGGGGATGGTGAAATGAGTGAGCGTATTCGTCGTCATCAGCGACGCCGTCCTGCCAGCTGGGGGCTGGTGGAAGAACCGGTGGAGCTGGGCAGCCTCTTGAGTCGCCAGGCCACCCTGTCACCATCGCCCTGCGTGCTGATTGATTGCATGAGCCTGTGGGTGAGTAATCTGCTGCATGCGGGCGATGCCCTGTTTGTGCGCGAAAAGGACAGTTTCCTGACAGCGTTGGCGGGCTACCCCGGGTCGGTGGTGATCGTCAGTAATGAAGTGGGGCTGGGGACGATCGGCATGGACCCACTCACCCGACGCTTTGCCGATGAGCTGGGCTGGTTGAATCAGGCCCTGGCGAAAAAGTGTGATCGGGTGGTGATGTCGGTGGCGGGGATCGCGCAGACGTTGAAGGGGGACGCTCTTTTGTAGGGGCGCCGCTTGAGGCGTGCATCTCACCCGGTCAGGAATCGCCCTTGGGCGATGATGGCTTGTCGAACTGGACGGGTTTCTTCGGATAGTTCTGGCTTGCTGTGAAATTTTGTCGCCTCGCTACGCTCGGTTCGCGCCTCAAGCGGCGCTCCTACAGCGGCATGACGGCGGGTTAGTCCCCGTGCCTCACCAGACAACTCAAGGTGCCATGCTCGGTGTCATCAATGCGCACCTGGGAGCGGCAGGCGAAGGGGACCTGAAATCCCGCCATGGCCTTGCCCGGGCTCAGCCCCAGTACATGACTCAGCACCATGCGGATAACGCCGCCATGGCAGACCAGCAAGACCCTCTGACCTTGTAGCGCCTGTTGCCACAGTGCCCAGGCGTCGCCGATACGCTGGTGAAAATCCTGAATGGTTTCGCCATTCACCGGCGGGTGGTTTTCCGCATCGCGCCAGAAGTTGGCCTGGTGATCACCGTACTCTTGCGCCACCTGTTCCCGGGTTTTTCCTTCCCAGTCGCCGAAGCTGATTTCCTTGAAGTCGTGGGCCACGGTGAAGGGAATATGCTGCTGCTCTGACAATTCGGCGGCGAATTCCCGGCAGCGCAACAAGGGCGAGGTGAGGATGTGATCCCACTGATCCCCCGCCTGGATGGCATCGCGCATTTGCTGCCAGCCCAGGTCGCTGAGTGGATCGTCCTTGTGACCGCGGTACATGTGCCCGCCGGCGGGTTCGCCGTGGCGGATCAGATCAAACAGGGTGGTGGTCATGGTCTACTCCGCGTTGTTGACGCCGGCATCGGCAAAAGTCGCCATGCCGTTATGCAGGGCGCAGGCGCTGCGAATTACCGGCACGGCCACCGCCGCGCCGCTACCTTCCCCCAAACGCATGGACAGGTTGAGAACCGGCTCTGCGTTCAGGGCGTCGAGCAGCCGGGTGTGGCCGGGTTCCCGGGAGTGATGGCCGAACAACAGCCAGTCACGTAGCTCTGGCCGTAACCGTACGGCAGCCAGGGCGGCGACGGTGACAATAAAGCCATCCACCAGCACGGGAATGCCTCGGGCGGCGCAGCCGATCATGGCACCGGTGAGCGCCGCAATTTCAAAACCGCCCAGGGAAGCGAGGACGGCCAGCGGTTCCCGGTTGTCTCCGTGGCGGGCCAGGGCCCGCTCGATCACGGTGGCTTTATGACTGACGCCATCCGCATCCAGGCCGGTGCCGGGCCCGGCCAGTGCCAATGCCGGCTCGGCCAGCAGGGCACAGGCCACGGCGCTGGCGCTGGTGGTGTTGCCGATGCCCATTTCGCCACCGATAAAAAGCTGGGCATTCTGGTCTGCGGCGCGTTGGGCGGCACGATCACCGGCGGCCAGGGCCTGTTCCAGTTGTGCCGACGACATGGCCGACTCGCGGGCGAGATTGGCGGTGCCGGCGGCGATGCTGTCATCAATCACGCCGTCGGTGACAGGCGCCGGGCTGGCGGTACCCAGGTTGATCACGTCCAGCCGGGCCTGAAGATGCCGGGCCATGACACTGATGGCCGCCCCGCCGGCCACGAAGTTGGCAATCATCTGCCCGGTAACCGCCTGGGGGAAGGCGGAGATGTCTTCCGCGCAGACGCCGTGATCGGCGGCAAACACCGCAATGCTGATGCGGTCGGCAGCCGGTGTATCGGTGTGCTGCAGTGCAGCCAGATCCACCGCCAGTGCTTCCAGACGACCCAGCGAGCCGGCGGGTTTGGTGAGCTGGCCTTGTCGGGACAGGGCAGTTTCACGTTGCGTCTGACTGGGCGAAGGAATCGCTGTTTGCCAAGGGAAAGGCTGGGGCACGGAACACTCCCGAAAAGGACAGGGGCCGGAAAGCGGCAAATCCTCTGCCCCTGGTCCGAAGCTGTCAAGTAAACCTCTTGGCAGCCTCCGGAGCTGATCGCCTCCGTTGGAGTCATGCCTGCATGGCATTTATTAGTGGTGCTCAACTTCTCCTGAATTTTCCTCAAGCAACACGTATCCGTTTGCTTATTGCCGCCGCCGTTGGTAATTTCGCGCCACCTTCCGGTGCCCGCCTGTTCACACACAGACGGGTTAAACGGGAAGTCGGTGTGCTTTGCCATCTCCGCAAAGTCAGTCCGACGCTGCCCCCGCAACGGTGATTGAGTCAATCGCGTTTCGTAGTGCCACTGTGCCAAAGCCCGAAAGGGTGCATGGGAAGGCGAACGCGCTGAGGTATTCCACCTCGCTCATCAGCCCGGAGACCGGCCAGAAGGTGAAACTTGGCGTCGCGGTGGGCGATGGCGGGGTGTAACGGTGCCGTCCGGTGCCGGTTATCCCTGTTGTGTCTCCGCGGCTGAATCCAGGCCGTGCGGGTGGGCACGGCAACAGGGGATCTCCTTCATGTCTTTGCGTTTTTTGGTGGCACCTGCCGCTCTGTCCTTGTCTGTCTTGCCGTCGGTGGTTCAGGCCGATACATCCTCATCACAACAGGTCGCCATGCTGGATCCGGTGGTGGTAACCCCAGCCCTGGTGAGCCGAACCACTGAGGCGTCGCTGTCGTCTGTCACGGTGGTAGACGAGCAACAACTTCGCGATCAGCAGCCGGTGGACATAGCCGATATTCTGCGTGGCCAGCCCGGTGTGGATACCGCCAGTAATGGTTCTTTCGGCAAGATTGCCAGCGTCTTCGTGCGGGGGGCATCCAGTGATGCGACCCTGCTGCTGGTGGACGGGGTGAGGTTGCGGTCCGCCACCGCCGGGAGTCCGGCCTGGCAATATCTGCCACCGGCCATGCTGGAGCGGGTAGAAGTGGTTCGTGGCCCTCGCGGTTCCCTGTACGGTGCTGATGCGGTGGGCGGTGTGGTGCAGCTCTTTACTCGTGATGATGGCAGCTGGCTGGATTTTGGTGCAGGCAGTTTCGGCACCATGAATGCCGGTGCCGGCGTTTCCGGTGAACAGGGAGGCACCCGTTATAGCCTGGGTATCAATCGCTTCCGCACCAATGGCATCGAGCTGCGCGAAAACAGTGAAGAGCGCGGCTACGACAACACCGCCGGCATCGCCAAAATCAGCCACCGCTTTGGCGACCGTGGTGAAATCGGTGTGTTCGGTTTTCATACCCAGGGCAATACGGAATTTGAAGGCAGCACGCCGGCAGACGACCGAAATATCGACTACGCGCTGGAGGTGGCAGGGTTGAAAGGTGAGGTAATGCTCACCGATGGCTGGCAGACCAAGGTGCTGATCAGTCAGGCCAAGGACGAAAGCGAAGACTTTGCCAACCATGTCAGTAACGGCGTCTTCGATACCCGCACCCGTACCGTCAATTGGCAGAATGTGTTCGCGGCCGGGGCCCATCAGTTTGTGCTGGGTGGCGAATACCTGCGTGACGAGATCACTAGCAGCAACGAGTACGATGTGACCGACCGGGACAACAAGGCCGCTTTCAGTCAGGCTTTGTTGCACTTTGGCGCGCTGGATCTCCAAGGCAGCCTGCGCCATGACGATAACGATGCCTACGGCAGCAAGGTGACCGGTGCTGCAACCCTGGGCTACAAGCTGGATACGGTTCACCGGGTACGGGTGAGCTATGGCACGGCCTTCAAGGCACCCACCTTCAACGATCTTTATTTCCCGGATTCTCCGCCCTTTTTCTTCAGTAACCCGAACCTGAAACCCGAGTCCTCGGAAACCGGTGAGCTGGGTGTTCGCGCACAGTACCAACACTGGTTCTGGGATGCGGCGGTATACCGCACCAATATTGATGACCTGATCGCCTACGATGGCAGCAAGGGCTCCTCGTTCAATGTGAATAAGGCCCGCATCGAAGGGGCGGAGCTAGCCCTGGGCATGGACTGGCAGGAGTGGCAGGTGCGGGTGGCTTTCTCCGCCCTGAAACCGGAAGACCGGGATACTGATACGTTGATTGCTCGTCGTGCCCAGCGTCTGGGCCGGCTGGATGTGGATCGTCGCATCGGCACCGTGACCCTGGGTGGCACCGCCAGTTTCCAGGGGCACAGGTACAATGATGCTGCCAACACCCAGCGGCTTTCCGGGTTCGGCCTGTTTGATCTGCGTGCCGGCTGGCAGTTTGCGCCGAACTGGTCCACCCGGCTGACAATGAAAAACGTGCTCGACAAGGAGTATGCCACCGCGCAGAACTTCAGTGGCTGGAACTATCTCAACGCCGGGCGTTCCGTAATGGTAAGCCTGCGTTACGATGTGCAGTAACTGAAACACGGAGTCCGCCATGCCCCCAGCCCGTCTGTTATCGCTTTGTCTTCCCCTGTTGGCAGTCATGCTGTGTCTGGGGAGCGGGCTGGCCCGGGCACAGGTCTGTGTCACCGACGATACAGATCGACAGGTCTGTCTGGGGCAGCCGGCCAGTCGCATCATTGCTCTGTCCCCTGGTGCCACAGAGTTGCTGTTCGCTGCCGGTGCCGGCGAGCAGGTGGTGGGAGCGGTGAGCTTCAGTGATTATCCGCCGGCGGCGGAAAAACTGCCGCGGGTGGGCAGCTACAAACGGCTGGATCTGGAAGCGGTGCTGGCGTTGAAGCCGGATCTGATCGTTGCCTGGCGCAGTGGTAATCCCATGGAACAGGTCGAGCGCCTGCAGGCCATGGGCGTGCCGATGTATCACAGCGAACCCCGCCGTTTTGACGACATCAGCACTACTCTGGAACGCCTGGCGGTGCTGGCCGGGACCGAAGCGGTGGGCCAGGGGGCGGCCGATGCTTTGCGCAGTGGCATGGACTCCCTGCGCCAGCGCTATGCGGAGGCGGCACCGGTGACGGTGTTTTACCAGGTCTGGGAAGAGCCGCTGATGACCGTTAACAACGAGCATCTGATCAGCGAGGCGATCCAGATCTGCGGTGGCGTGAATGTGTTCGGGGAGTTGGCATCCCTGGCTCCCAAGATCAGCCGTGAAGCGGTGCTTGCCAAGGACCCGGAGGTGATCATCGCCGGTGGCATGGGTGAGGATGATCCCGCCTGGCTGGATCCCTGGAAACAGTTTTCCTCCCTGCGTGCTGTGCAGCAGAACAACCTGTTCTTTGTGGCGCCCTCCACCTTGCAGCGGCCCACGCCACAGATGCTGGCCGGCACTCGCACCCTTTGCAGCCATCTCGACACCGTGCGCGCCCGTGATTAGCCGCCGAGCTGTCTCTTCCCTGCTGATGCTGGCGGCACTGGGTGCGCTGGCATTGCTGGTGGCGGTGACTGTGGGCAGTGTCTCCATGAGCCTCACGGAGTTGTGGATGGCAGTTGCCGGGCGGGGCGATCCCTTGTTTGGCGAATTGGTATTTTCCCTGCGATTACCTCGTGCCATGGCGGCGTTTGCCACCGGTGGCCTGCTGGCACTGGCCGGTGCCCTGATGCAGGTGCTGCTGCGCAACCCGCTGGCCGATCCCTATGTGCTGGGTATCTCTGGCGGTGCGGCGGTGGGGGCGCTGGCGTCCATGTTGCTGGGGCTGGGGACGGCGATGGTTTCCGGCTCCGCCTTTGCCGGTGCCCTGCTGTCCACCCTGCTGGTTTTTGGCCTCGCCCAGGGGCGGGGTAGCTGGACGCCGACTCGCTTGCTGCTGACCGGCGTGGTCATCGCCGCCGGCTGGGGGGCATTGATTACCTTCATGCTGTCGCTGAGCCCGGCGGACCGCTTGCCCGGCATGCTCTACTGGTTGATGGGCGACCTGAGTTACGCCCGCTCGCCGTGGCTGGCCTGGATGGTGTTGATCCCGGTGCTGATTGTCACGCTGCCGCTGGGGCGCAGCCTCAATGTGCTTGCCCGGGGGCCATTACAGGCGGCGGCTCTGGGTGTGGCAGTGAAGCCGCTTGCCTGGCTGGTCTATGGGCTGGCCAGCCTGCTGACGGCGGTGGCGGTAACCACCGCCGGCAGTGTGGGCTTTGTGGGGCTGATCGTGCCGCATATGCTGCGGCTGGTGCTGGGCAATGATCAGCGCATCATTCTGCCGGCCAGTGTCATGGCCGGCGGCGCCTTGCTGACCATCGCCGATACCCTGGCGCGAACCCTGATGGCGCCAGAGCAGTTGCCGGTGGGCGTGATCACCGCCCTGCTCGGGGTGCCCACTTTCCTCTTCCTGCTGTATCGGAGTCGGTGATGGCGATTCTCGAAGCCAGCAATATGGTGGTCGATATTCCTGGCCGTTCGGCAGGCCAGCCCTTTACCGCGCGGATTCTGCCGGGCCAGCGCTGGGGCGTTCTGGGCCCCAATGGTGCAGGCAAGTCCACGCTGCTGCATACCCTGGCGGGGTTAAGGCCGCCGCGCAGTGGCCAGGTGTTGCTGGATGGCGAATGCCTGACTCAACTGCGCCGCCGGCAACTGGCGAAAAAACTGGCGGTGGTGTTTCAGGAACGTCAGGACAGTTTTCCTGCCACGGTGCAGGAAACCGTGTTGATTGGCCGTCATCCTTTTCTTTCCCCCTGGCAGCGGGAAAGTGGCAGTGATCTTCGTCTGGCCAACCAGGCCATGGATGCCCTGTCCCTGCGTCTGCTCAGTGATCGGCTGGTCAGCACCCTGTCCGGGGGCGAGCGCCAGCGGGTGGCCATTGCCACGGCCCTGACCCAGCAGCCGGCCATCTGGCTGGCAGACGAGCCCACCAATCATCTGGATCTGCATCATCAGGTAGCGGTGATGGAGCTGCTGCACCGCCAGGCGGAGCAGGGCGCGGCAGTATTCATGTGCCTGCATGATCTGAATCTGGCGGCCCGCTGGTGTGACCATTTGCTACTGCTCTATCCCGATGGCGAGCTGTGCTTCGGGCCCGCCAAGACCATGCTGGTGCCAGAGGCGCTGGAGCGACTTTATGACCAGAAGCTCAGTGTGGGGCAGATCAACGGCGCGCCGGTGTTTGTGCCGGGGTGAAAACTGTTAATAGGCTGTAGGAGCTATGCTTGCATGGCGAACCTGCTTGCGCAGATCGCTCGCCAGTTCGCCATGCAAGCATAGCTCCTACGGAGTGAGCCTTCAGAAGACATGTCTTCTTAATTGCCCAGATTAATAACGAAATTCAAAAGCGTTGAGAAAAGAACCAAAAAATGGAAAACAGTATGAAACCGGATCCTAAAAGTCCTGAGCGTCATGCCTGGCGGATGGAAAAGAAACAGCAAATCATGCGTGAGCGGATTGCCAATGCGGACAAGGACCAGGGGATCCTTCTGGTGCTTACCGGCCCCGGCAAGGGCAAGAGCAGTTCCGGGTTCGGTATGCTGGCCCGGGCTCTGGGGCATGGCATGAAGGTGGGGGTGGTGCAGTTTATCAAAGGCGCGTTCAGTACCGGCGAGGAAGCCTTTTTTCGTGATCTGCCCAACGTGGATTATCACGTCATGGGCGAGGGATATACCTGGGATACCCAGGACCGGGAAAAGGATGTGGCTGCCGCCAGTGCTGCCTGGGATATCGCCAAAAAAATGTTGCAGGACGACAGCTATCACATGGTGTTGCTGGATGAACTGAACATCGCGTTGCGTTACGAGTATCTGGATCTGGATACCGTGCTCGACGATCTGCAAAACCGCCCCGCCATGCAGCACGCCGTTGTCACTGGTCGCTATGCACCAAAGGAATTGATCGAACTCGCCGACACCGTCACCGAGATGAAAGTGGTGAAGCATGCGTTCACGGATCTTGGGGTAAAGGCGCAGAAGGGCGTGGAGCTTTGAAGGCAGTTGACAGTTGAAAGTTGACAGCGAAAGGCGAAAAAACGTTGAGGTGAAAGTTGAAGACAGGCGGTGAAAATCCAGGTTCTAGCTGTCAACTGTCCACTATCAACTGTCAACTGACTTTGATGGTTCAGGGGTGCACCTCCGACGCCGGAAAAAGTACGGTGGTGGCCGCCTTGTGTCGGTGGTTTGCGCAGCGGGGGTATTCGGTGGCGCCGTTCAAGCCGCAGAATATGGCGTTGAACAGTGCGGTGACTGTGGACGGTGGGGAGATTGGGCGTTCTACGGCATTGCAGGCGTTGGCCTGCGGAGTTGAGCCGCACAGTGATATGAATCCGGTGCTGCTGAAGCCGCAGACCGATATGGGTGCCCAGGTGATACTCCGTGGCCAGGTACTGGGCAACATGCAGGCGCTGGATTATCACATCTACAAGAAGAGCGCTCGTGAGGCGGTGCTGGCGGCCTGGACGGACCTGTCGAACCGCTATGATGTGATTATTGCTGAAGGGGCGGGCAGCCCGGCGGAAATCAATTTGCGTGAAAACGATATCGCCAATATGGGCTTTGCCGAGATGGTGGATTGTCCGGTGATCCTGGTGGCGGATATTGATCGCGGTGGGGTGTTCGCCCATCTCACCGGTACGCTGGATCTGCTTTCTGAAACAGAGCAGCAACGTACCCTGGGTTTTGTCATCAATCGTTTTCGCGGTGACCTGTCATTGTTGCAGGGCGGGCTGGACTGGCTGGAAGACCGTACCGGCAAACCGGTGTTCGGGGTGCTGCCCTATCTGCATGGCCTGACCCTGGATGCGGAAGACGCGGTGGCGGAGCAGGGAGATCATGACAGTGGTTCGCTCAAGGTGGTGGTGCCGTTGCTGCCGCGCATGAGCAATCACAATGATTTCGACCCCTTGCGCCTGCATCCCCAGGTGGACCTTCGCTTTGTGAAAATGGGTGATACCTGGCCGGCGGCGGACCTGGTGATTCTGCCCGGCAGCAAGGCGACCCGCGCCGATCTGGCCTTCCTGCGTGAGCAGGGCTGGGACTCGCAGATCGAAAAACATCTGCGTTACGGCGGCAAGCTGCTGGGTATCTGTGGGGGCTTTCAGATGTTGGGGGACCGGGTTGACGATCCTGACGGGCTGGAAAGCAATGCCGGCAGTAGTACTGGCCTGGGTTGGTTGGCCATGACCACACGGCTGATTGCCGGCAAGCAGCTGCGTAATGTACAGGGCGTTTTTCTCCCTGCTGATACTGCCATTCATGGCTATGAGATTCACAGCGGCGTTAGTGAAGGATCGGCGTTGTTGCGGCCCATGCTGCAATTGGGAGAACGTAACGAGGGCGCCATCAGCGACGATGGTCAGGTCATGGGCTGTTACCTACATGGCCTGTTCGATCGTGCCGAGGCCTGCAACGGGATACTGCAATGGGCGGGACTTCGTGGTGAGCGGGCGGTGGATTACGATGATCATCGACAGAAGGATCTGGACCGGCTGGCAGATTTGATCGAGGAACATCTGGATACAGAGAGACTGCTATCCGTGCTGTGAGTTGGTCCTGAAAGACAGGGCCGGGAGAGAGCTCCTCCCGGCCCGAGAGACATTATTCCATCGGGTTAACGCATTCCGCCCGTGTCGGTTCCAGCTTGCAGCGAACCTTTCTGAGCAGGCCCATCATCGATTTGTCGTAGACGCCGTCCTTAGTCAGAGCGACTCGCGCTTCACGCATCATCTCGTCGTAGCGCAACTTGTCCGCGTCCGGGATCCGGATCCACCACTTATCATCAACTTCGTTGCTGGCGTTCTCAATCAGGCGCATGGCACGGTCAAATTGGCCATACATGAATTCCCGGGACTGCTGGGCATAATCCGCCGGGAACTTGTCCTTCTTGAGAATGATCTGGGCACTGAGCTGGCCGAGGGTGTAATCCAGGATGCCGCCATCCGGCGCCATGCCCTTGTATAGCTCGAGCGCAGAGAAGCCCATGATCGGTGCAAAACAGATATCCACAGAACCATTATTGAAGCGGGTGGAAAAGTTGGTGATGTCTGACATCACCGGTGACATGCCCACCCGGGATGCCATGCTTGCCTGGGCACTGTCATATTCAAGCACCGCAATGGATTTGCCTGACAGCTCTTCAACGGTATCCAATTCCTGATCTTTCAGAAAAAGAAAGGCAGCACCCATGGGAACAACACCGCCCACTTCATAGGGGCCGGAAATCATCTGTTTGTTGATGGATGGCGTGTTGCTGGCAATGACGGAAATGACTGTTTTCATCGCGTCGTAGCTGGGGATGGCGCCAATGGAATCCATGCTGCCGGTGAAGCTGTTGAACTGGCGGCCGCGAATACCGGTAAGAACCGCTGCATCGCATTGCCCGGCTTTCAGGTCTTCAGCAGCGATCTTTTCATCGGTGAAGGGTTTCAGTTCCACATCCACGCCCCATGCAACGGCGGCGGTCTTGTAGTCCTTCATGATGTTATAGATGTCGCCGTTGGCGCCGATGATGTCGAAAACACAGAATTTTCGTTTTTCCAGCGCATGAGCGGAAAGGGAAATACTCGAAAGCAAAGCGGAAAGAATTAGTATCGTTATGTAGCGCATGACGCTCTCCCGTGAAACACAGAAATATCAAAGAGCATCGATCCTATTTGGGCGCTGAGTATACATTCAATATGGCTTTACAAAATTGTGCACAATCCACAACAAGAAGCTGAAGTAAGCCGGGGCAGGGAGTCATTTTGTTAAAAAAGAAGGGAGAAAACGGCAAGATTTTCACCTTGCTTTCACTGTCAGGTTAGTCTTGGGGGAGCAAGGGACAATAAAAAAGGCGCCAGAGGCGCCTTTTTTGCGGGAGGTGCAGACCTTAGTGGTCGTGACCTTCCGGGCCGTGTACGTGGCCGTGTTCTTTCTCTTCGTCGGAGGCTTCACGCACCTCGGTGACTTCCACGGCGAAGTTCAGGGTTTCACCTGCCAGCGGGTGGTTGCCATCAACGGTCACTTCCTCACCTTCCACAGCAGTGATGGTGAAGATGCGAGGACCTGCTTCAGTCTGAGCCTGGAACTGCATGCCCGGCTGCAGATTCTCTTCGTTGCCTTCGAAGGCGGTTTTCGGCACTTGCTGGATCAGCTGCTCGTGACGCTCGCCATAGCCTTCTTCCGGGGTGACGGTTACGTCCAGCTTGTCACCGGCAGCCTTGCCCACCAGGGCGTTTTCCAGGCCGGGGATGATGTTGCCCGCGCCGTGCAGGTAGGCCAGGGGCTCGCCACGCTCGATAGAAGAATCAATGGTCTCGCCGGTTTTGTTAGTGAGCGTGTAGTGGATAGACACTACGGAGTTTTCTGAAATTTGCATGGAAACCCTTTAGGGGTAGATGAATTCGGAATGAAGGGGGTATGGCGGACATGGCGTTTCATGGTCCGGCAGCGCCCCGCATTCAGGTCGGCGAACATTCTAACAAGACCGGCAAGGGCCTGACCAACCGGAGCCAGTCCCGGCCGACGGGCGTGGGGTAGCCATCAGGGGCTGGGGAGCCACGAAGGGCTCCACAGGAGGGCGGAACCGGGAGGTTATTGCCCGAGTAAGCGCCGGTTCCCCGGCTTGGCCCCGCATTTGCTACAGTACCGCCATGGCCGCTGACACTTTCACTGACAATCCGCTACTACAGGACCGTTTCGGCCGCACTATCGACTATGTGCGGCTGTCGGTGACGGATCGCTGTGATTTCCGCTGTGTGTACTGCATGGCGGAGGATATGACCTTTGTGCCCCGGGCCCAGGTGCTGACTCTGGAGGAGATGGGGCGGCTGGGGCGGGTTCTGGTGTCGCTGGGGGTAAGGCGAATCCGACTTACCGGTGGCGAGCCGTTGGTGCGCCGTAACGTGGCGCATCTGGTGCGTGGTCTTGGTGCACTTCCGGGTCTGGATGAACTGAATATGACCACCAACGGCGCCGGACTGGGCCGTTTTGCCGGTGAATTGAAGGCCGGTGGGCTGGATCGGCTCAATATCAGCCTGGATTCCCTGGATCCGCAGCGGTTTCGGGCCCTCACGCGCACCGGTGATTTGAGCAAGGTTCTGGCGGGGATCGAGGCGGCCCGCCGGGCCGGTTTCCGCCGTATCAAGCTGAACAGCGTGATCCTGCGCGGACGCAATCAGGATGAGGTGCCGGCACTGGTGGATTTCGCCCTGGCGCGGGGGCTGGATATCTCCTTTATCGAGGAAATGCCCCTGGGGGCCATCAGTGAACATGATCGGGCGCTGGAGTTTGTCTCCTCCGAAGCGTTACGGGATCAGCTCTCTGAGCGCCTGACCCTGGTGCCCATGGCGGACAAAACCGGTGGGCCCTCCCGCTACTGGCAGGTGCCGGGCAGTGACAGCCGCATCGGGTTTATCTCTCCCCACTCACAAAATTTTTGCCATTTGTGTAATCGGGTGCGAATTACCGCCGAGGGCCGTATGCTTCTGTGCCTGGGGCACGAGCACAGTGTGGACCTGCGGGCAGTACTGCGGGCGCACCCCACGGAGGATGCCCCCCTGCGTCAGGCAATCATTGATGCCATGGCCATCAAACCGGAGCGGCACGACTTCAATCTGGCACCGGGCGAGCAACTGGTACGGTTCATGAATATGACCGGTGGTTAGTCGCCGCCTTCGTCCCCCTTCAAGGCAGAGGGGATGCTCCAGAAAGCCTTTAGTATGTAGCGTGCAAATATGCTGCGTGTAGCGTGAATGCGTAACCAAGCGAGAGACCATGAAATCCCTTCCTGAACTCTTTACCAACAACGAGCAGTGGCGTCATGACATCGAGGAGGAGCATCCTGGGTTCTTCAAGGCGCTGGGCGAGCAGCAGAGCCCACAGTATTTGTGGATTGGCTGCGCGGATTCCCGCGTGCCCGCCAATGAGGTGGTCGGGCTGATGCCCGGTGAGCTGTTCGTGCATCGCAATGTGGCCAACCTGGTGAACCACACCGACCTGAACCTGCTGTCGGTGCTGCAATTTGCCGTAGACGTGTTGAAGGTGAAGCACATCATGGTGGTGGGCCACTATGGCTGCGGCGGGGTAAAGGCTTCCATGGAAGATGTACCCCATGGCCTGATCGACAATTGGCTGCGGCAGGTACGTGAGCTGTATCTGCGCAACCGCAAGCACCTGGTCAAGCTGCCGGATGACAAGGCCCAACTGGATCGCATGTGCGAGCTGAATGTGGCGCGTCAGGTGATCAATGTGTCCAACACTACCGTGGTCCAGGAAGCCTGGCGCCGCGATCAGCCACTGACGATCCATGGCTGGATTTACGGTATCGGCGATGGCCGCCTGCGTGACCTGGATATCCAGATCCAGAACAACAAGGAACTGCGGGTTCTGGAAAACGAGGAATACGACAACACCTCGGCATAAGGGGCCCTGAAGGGTGCCACTGAGCCTAAGTAGAACTGCACCAACCACCATCAACCAACGGTGCAGTTCGCCTCAGGCTCAGTGGCACCCTACGCAAGATTGCTGCCTTCGCGTTTTTCAGAACCAGAAATGGATCCCGGCCACCAGCGATGCTTCCTCCGGATCACCACCCGCCGCCCGCGTCCTGTCGGCGGTATCACCGTATTGTTTTTCCCAATGAATGCCGATGTAGGGGGCCAGCTCCCGGCGGATTTCGTAGCGCAGCCGCAGGCCGGATTCAATGGCGACCAGACCGTCGCCGATCCCCAGGTCGTCATCGTCCTTGCCGTAGAAGCTGGCTTCCACCTCCGGTACCAGCGCCAGACGCTGGCTCAACATCAGCTCGTATTCCACTTCCAGACGCAATTCGCTGAGGTTGTCTTCACCCAAGAATAACTGGGCGTCGAGCTCGAACCAGTAGGGCGCCAGGCCCTGAATGCCCAGGCTGGCCCAGTCCCGGTTGGGATTGTCCGGTTGCCAGTCCCGGCGCCAGCCCAGTTGCCAGTCCCAGTAGGGGGCGAAGGCATGGCTCCAGGCGAGTCGTGTTTCGGCGCTTTCCGTGCCGGCGTCTTCGTCGTGGTGTTCCGGGTCCATCAGCCGTTCGCCTTCCGTGGACAGGTAAAGCTTGTTCAGGTCGCCGCCATACCAGGCGTTGGCATCCCAGCCCAGCACCGTGCCTTCGTCACTGTCACGCAGCTCAAGCTGGTCCACCAGCGCTTTGCTGAAGCGGGGCGGGTGTTCGCTCATGGACCAGGCCGGCGTGGCGGCGGTCATGGCTGTCAGGGCGCTGAACAGAAAGGTCGATGTTTTCATCATGCGTCCTCTCCGTGAGCGCCATGGTGTGAGTGGTCGCCGTCCGTTGGAGCGTCGACCACGCGGACTTCCCGGAACATGCCCGCGTCCATGTGGTAGAGCAGATGGCAGTGATAGGCCCAGCGGCCCAGGGTGTCGGCGCGCACCAGGTAGCTGAGTTTTTCACCGGGTTTCACGGTGACGGTGTGTTTGCGCAGCAGCTTGCCATTGCCCACTTCCAGATCACTCCACAGCCCATGCAGGTGGATGGGGTGGGTCATCATGGTGTCGTTGACCAAGGTGATGCGAACCCGTTCGTCGTGATACAGCTCCAGCGGTACGGCATCGGCAAATGGAATACCGTTGAAGCTCCACATGTAGCGGGACATGTTGCCGGTCAGGTGCAGTACGATTTCCCGGTCCGGGTGCAGACTGTCTGGCGGGCCGCCCTCAGTTTCCATGTCTGCATAGGTGAGAACTTTCCAGCCCCGGTCGCGCAGGCCGATGCCCGGGTCGGCGAGCATCGCGCCGGGGGCCATGGCGCGCATGTCCACGCCGGGGCCGTATTCAGTGGCAGCATGCTCGGTGGCGCTGTTTCTGCGGGGCAGGTCCGGGTTGTCTGGATCTGCCGCGAAGGGAACGGCGTCGGCGTGATTCATGCCGTCCATGTTGTGATTCATCTGCCCATGGTCCATCTGGCCGTGATCCATGCTGCTCATCGTTATGCTGTCATGGTCCATGCCTGCATGGCTGTCGCCGTGCTGCATGGCACCCATGCCCATCTCGGTATGGCCCAACAGCGGCGGCGGGTCCATCTCCGGCACCGGCGCGGCTATGGCCGGGTCGGGTGTCAGGGTGCCACGGGCAAAGCCGCTGCGGTCGATACTCTGGGCAAACAGGGTGTAGGCCCGATCCGCTTTGGGTTCCACGATCACATCCAGGGTTTCAGCCACGCCCAGGCGCACCTCGTGGAAGGGCACCGGTTTGACCGGCTGGCCATCCATGGCGATCACGGTCATGTCCAGGCCGGGAATGCGGATATCGAAAAAGGTCATGGCGCTGGCGTTGATGAAGCGCAGGCGGAGGCGTTCACCCGGATTGAAGTGGCAGGTCCAGTTGCCGTTGGGGCTCTGGCCATTCATCAGGTAAGTGTAGGTGTAACCGGTCACGTCGGCCAGGTCCTGGTCGCTCATGCGCATGGTGTTCCACATATGGCGATCCTTGAGGGTCTGGATCACGCCCTTGTCGCGGAAATCGCGCAGGGTGTCGAACACGGTGCGTTCGTTGAAATTGTAGTAGTGGCTGAGCTTTTTCAGGGTGGCGAAGATGTGGTTCGGGTCCTCGTCACTCCAGTCTGACAACACGATGACCTGGTCCCGGTCCACGGCGTGCGGCTCCGGGGTTTTCGGATCAATGATGATGGAACCGTAGAGTCCGGTCTGTTCCTGAAAGCCGGAATGGCTGTGATACCAGTAGGTGCCGTTCTGCTTGATCGGAAAGCGGTAGGTAAAGGTTTCTCCCGGTTTGATGCCATCAAATGACAGCCCCGGTACGCCGTCCATTTCAAACGGCAGCAGCAGGCCATGCCAGTGGATGGAGCTGGTTTCCGGCAGCAGGTTGGTGACCTTGAGGGTGACGGTATCGCCTTCGCGCCAGCGCAGTGTGGGGCCGGGGACGATGCCATTGATGGTGGTTGCCGGCCGGGTCTTGCCGGTGATGTTGACGTCGGCGCCACCCAGAGTCAGGTGGAAGGTGTCACCGGTAAGCGTGGGGGCGCCGGTGTGGCCCTGACGGGCCAGCAGCTGGGCGGATGTCAGACCCAGCCCCAGATCAGTGGCTCCGAGCGCCAGGCCCTGCACGAAACGGCGTCGTGGCAGGGAAAACGGGGGTGCGGTTTTCATGATGGATCTCCTGATTGTTTGAGTGGAACAGTGAACTCAAACAGTCAGGGACGGTGGCCGTAACGGCAGGTGGTGGATGCCATCGTGAAGGCCGGTCTCCAGGCCGGGGTGCCAGGGGCGCTCGGGGATATCCGTCTGCCCGCTGAACAGGGCGACGGTGGTGGCACTGATCTGGCACAGGGTCAGGCACTGGCAACCGTCATCCTGGGGGCAGTGCTGGCTGTCGCCATGGTCGGGCTGTGCCATGTCAGCATGGTGATGGCAATGGGGCTGGGGGGCGGTATCCAGATGGCTCAAGGAAACCTGCGCAGACACACTGCTTGTCACCACCAGCATCAGGGTGGCAAGCAGCCCGGCCAGCAAGGACCGGTAATCGAGGCGCAGATATTGTTTCATGGAACCATTATTAACCTCGGTGCTACCCCAAGGTCAAAGAGGAAATTAAAGGATGCCTGACGTCACGCTGCCTGCCACACCACACTCGCGGCGATGACGACCAGCAACACGGCGGTGCCTTTTTCCACCCAGTGATGGTGGGCCCGCAGCCACGGCAGAAAACGGCTTCGGCCCAGCAATACGGCCACCAGTACATACCAGCCGCCATCGATGAACATGGAGGTCAGCACCATCTGGATGCGGGCGGCCTGGGCCATGTCCGTCTGCAGGAACTGGCTGAACAGGGCGAGGAAAAACAGGGCCACTTTCGGATTCAGGAACGCCACCAGAAAGCCGTCGCGGGCAGCGCCATGCAGGACGTTGAATTGGCTGGAGTTATCCATGGGCGCCAGCGGTTGCTTGCCCGCCTGCCAGCTTTTCCAGGCCATCCACAGCAGGAACAAGGCGCCACTCAGGCTGAAGAATAGTTCCAGTGACGGGTAGCGGTGGAACAGTACCGCCAGCCCGGTGACGGTGGCGGTGGCCCAGATACCGATTCCCAGGGCATGGGTAACCCCGGCGATGGCCCCGGCTCGGGGACCGCCATGGAGGGTGTGGCGGGTGATCATCGCCAGGCTGATGCCGGGCGCCATGGCACCCAGGGCGCAGACGCTGGCCAACAGTAGCCAGTCGTGAAGAGGGAGCATTCAGTATCTCGTTACACGCAAAAGGGAGAGACTGTAACGGGTTGGTGTGACAGGTTGAAGAGCAGGCAATGGGTCTAAGAAGCCCCTGTAGGAGCACCCCTTGAGGTGCGAACCGGTTAACAGGTTTGACGTTACCAGATAGATTTCCCTCGCCTGAGCTCGGGTTCGCACCTCGAGAGGTGCTCCTACAGGGGGGATCAGTTGCCGGGATGGTGGCTGAAGACCTGGGTGCCGTCTTCATCGAACAACAGCACATCATAGGCATCTTTGCGGTCGCCCATTTCCATACCGGGGGAACCGACAGGCATGCCGGGGACGGTAAGCCCTTTGGCATCGGGTCGCTCGGCGAGCAGACGGTCCACGTCGCTGGCGGGCACATGACCTTCGATGACGTAGTCGCCAATAAAGGCGGTATGACAGGAGCCCTGCCCCGGGAGGATGCCGGCTTTTTCCTTGATGGATTGCAGGTTCTGCTGTTCGTGGACGACCACCTGGTAGCCATTGTCTTTCATGTGATCGACCCAGGCGCCACAGCAGCCACAGGTGGGCGATTTGTACACTTCCATCACCTTGTCGGTGCTGGCGGTTTTGGCTTCTTCAGGGGCCGCAGGGGCCGCTTCGGTGGCCTGGGGCTGGGGTGGGGCATCATCGCCACAGGCGGCCAGCAAAAAAGCCAGTAGAAGTGCCGAAAATACTTTCATTGTGTTTCCTCTTCTGTGCGTGCGGCCTGCCAGCGTCAGCTGACTATCAACTTGCCTTGATACATCTGCATCTGGCAGGTGAAACGGTATTCGCCGGCGGGCGGGTTGTTCAGGGTCACGGTGGTGATGGTACCCGTTTCCAGAAACTCGCTCACGTCGAGCCCGTGAAACACCACCTGCTCGGCGCAGGGGGAAGGATCCCGACGGTCGAAGTACAGGGTCAGTGTCTCCCCGGCCCTGGCGCGCAGGGTGGCCGGGCTGTAGACGCCGTCGGCGACCACGATGGTGGCGCCCTGATCGCTGACTTCCTGGCTCTGTGTTGTGGATTTGGACAGCCAGAACCACCAGACGATCCCTACCATCAGCAGCAGGCCGGCAAGATTGATCAGCAGTGTCATGGTACGACCTCCGGGTTGCGGGCGGTGATGACCAGGCCGGTCTTGTGCATGACCTGGCCCATCACGTTGATACTTTGCTCTGGAATGATCTGCTGGCGAACGTCGACAAAGCCCGCCGTCTTCAGGGCCTGTTGCAGATCCGGGCCGTCGTAGGTGAGAAAACCGTGCCGGAACACTGGCAGGGTGGCCATGCTGTGTCTATCGCGCAGGCCCAGACAAAGCTTGCCGCCAGGGCGCAGCAGTGTGCGGATGGCGAGCAAGGCCGGCAGCAGCGGATCCCAGAAGTACACCACATTGATGGCGACAGCATGGTCTGCGCTGCCGGGGGCCAGCGGCGCATCATGCAGATCGCCTGCCAGGAAACGTACCCGTTCCAGATGACCATGCTGCTGCTGCGCCTGGGTCACCATGTCTGGTGACAGGTCCAGCCCGGTATAGTGCAGATCGTCGGCCATGGCCAACAGGTCCGGCAGGTGGCCCGCCGTGCCGGGGCCTATTTCCACGATATGGTCACCTTCCGATGGCGTCAGGGCCTGGTAGCTGGCAGCGATGATCGGCTGGTTATGCTGATTCATGTTGTCGGCGACCTGAGCGCCGTCATCGCCACTGGGGCAGCGCAGTTGGGCGGCCAGTTGTTCCGGGGTCATCGCTTGTCTCGCTGGGTTTTGAACAGCCGCAACCGGTTGGCATTGCTGACCACGGTCACCGAGCTGAGCGACATGGCCGCGCCGGCGATCACCGGGCTGAGCAGGCTGCCGGTGAGCGGGTAGAGCACCCCGGCGGCCACCGGCACGCCCAGGCTGTTGTAGATAAAGGCGCCGAACAGGTTCTGCTTGATGTTGCGTACCGTGGCGGAGGAGATCGCCATGGCATCGGCCACACCGTGCAGGGAGCCGCCCATCAGCGTGATGGCGGCGGATTCGATGGCCACGTCGGTGCCAGTGCCGATGGCAAAGCCCACATCCGCCTGGGCCAGCGCCGGGGCATCGTTGATGCCGTCGCCCACCATGGCCACGATGCGTCCCTCTTCCTGCAGAGACTGCACTTTTTTCGCCTTGTCCTCGGGCAGCACTTCCGCCATGACCTGGTCCACGCCCACCTGTTTGGCGATGGCGTCGGCGCTGGCCTGGATGTCACCGGTAATCATCACCACGGTGAGGCCCTGATCTTTCAGACGGGCAATGGCCTCCCGGGAGTCCTCCTTGATACGGTCGGCCACGCCAAGGATGCCGAGCAGGGTGTTGTCTTCGGCCAGGAACAGGGGGGTGGCGCCACGCTCGGTGAGCGAGTCGCTGTTCAGGCTGACGGTGATGCCTTCGCTTTCCAGCCAGCGACGGTTGCCGAGTCGGTACTGTTTGCCGTTCAGGGTGGCGCTGACGCCTTTGCCGTTGAGGGCCTGGAAATTGTCGGCACGGTGGGGTGTGAGCTCACGCTGCTCTGCCGCTTCCACGATGGCGCGTGCCAGTGGATGTTCAGAGCCGCTCTCCAGGCTGGCGGCCAGCTGCAGCAGGGTGTCTTCCTGCTGGCCTTCGGCGCAGAGAATCTCGGTGAGCGCCGGTTTGCCTTCGGTGATGGTGCCGGTCTTGTCGAGCACAATGGTGTCCAGCTTGCTGCTGGTCTGCAGCGCATCGCCTTCACGAATCAGAATGCCGTGCTCGGCGGCCTTGCCGACGCCGACCATGACCGACATGGGCGTGGCCAGCCCAAGAGCACAAGGGCAGGCAATGATCAGCACCGTGGTAGCACTGATCAGCATGTGGGTGATGCGCGGTTCCGGCCCCAGGTTGAACCAGGCCAGGGCAGCGACCACGGCGATCAGCATGATGGTGGGAACGAACACGGCGGAAACGTCGTCGGCCAGGCGGCCGATGGGTGGCTTGCTGCCCTGGGCTTTTTTCACCAGCGCCACGATCCGCGACAGGGCGGTATCCTTGCCCACGGCGGTGGCCCGGTAGAGCAGGGTGCCCCCTTCGTTGAGGGTGCCGGCGCTGACCGTGTCACCGGTGCTCTTGCTCACCGGCATGGGCTCGCCGGTGAGCATGGACTCATCCAGCCGGCTTTCGCCTTCCTCGACGATGCCGTCCACGGCAATTTTTTCACCGGGGCGCACACGCAGGATATCGTCGGTCTGCACTTGCTCCACCGGAATGTCCTGCTCCTTGCCATCGCGGACCACCCGGGCGGTTTTGGCGCCAAGGTCCAGCAGCCGTTTTACCGCCGCGCTGGTTTTGCCCCGGGCACGCACTTCCAGTGCCTGGCCCAGATTGATCAGGCCGATGATCATGGCACTGGCTTCGAAGTACACATGACGAGCGGCTTCCGGCAGGGCAGCGGGAATCAGCACCACGGCCATGGAGTAGAGCCAGGCGGCACCGGTGCCCAGAGCAATCAGGGTATCCATGTTGGCGTTGTGATTGCGAAACGCCTTCCAGGCACCGACAAAGAAATGGCGCCCGGCGGTGGCCAGCACCGCCAGGGTCAGCAGGCCGATGCCCAGCCAGACCCACTGACTGGCTTCACCGGGGCGTACCATCATGTCACCGCCGAGCAGCCCCCAGGCCATTAATGGTACGCCTAGCCCCAGACCCAGCCACATATGACGTAACAGCCTGCGATAGTGTTGCTGCTCCTGCTCCTCGCGGGCGTCACCGTCATCGCTGTCGTCCAGCGGGCTGGCGCCATAGCCTGCTTTTTCCACGGCGTCGATCAGGGCCTGGCTGTCTGCCGATCCACTGACTCTGGCAGTGCGGTCGGCAAAATTCATTTGTGCCTGGGTGACCCCAGGCGTGTTGCGCAGGGCGTTTTCGATGGTGCGCACGCAGGCGGCGCAGGTGGCGCCGGTAATGGCGAGTTGCTGCTCCTGATCGGTGCTGGCGGGCGATGATGGTGCCGTCTGCTGTTTGTCTTCGGCGGCATAACCGGCCTTGGCCAGCGCCGCCTGCACGTCGGCACTGTCGGCGCTACCGGTGACAGTTACCTGCTGAGCGTCCAGATCCACCTGCACATCGTCGACACCAGCAACAGGATCAAGCGCCTGGCGAATCTTGCGGACGCAGCCCTGGCAGCTGGCGCCCTGAATATCGAACCTCTGTGTCTGCATCGGGATCTCCATTGGCCGTGAGGGCGCAACCATGCGTGTTGTCACAGATTGTCAAACTTCAGGGTAACCCCAAGGTCAACCCTGTGCTATAACCTGCCGGCGGCATTGAAAATTTTTATAAAACTGTCAAAAAGGCGGAACTGCTCGCGCGCCAGCGACTCCATATCCCCACTACAGTGCGAGCGCATTGATGCCGTTTATCAATACTTGAGAGGACCTTTTCTATGTTTAAGAAGACTTTGCTTGTGTCAGGGATTGCCCTGGCTGTTGCTGCACCGGCCATGGCGGAGCAGCAGACTTCCATGGTTCGCGATAACGGCTTTTCCTACACCTATGGGCAGTTGGCCTATGACCGGTGGGATCTGGACAACGATGTGGACGTGGATGCCCTGACCGCAGAGGGTTCCTTTGCTCTGGATGAGCATATTTTTCTGCGTGGTAGCCTGGGGTTCTTTGATGGTGATTACGATCGCGGTCCGTTCCGTGATGGCGATGTGGATGGTACTCGGCTCTCCGCGGGTGCCGGCTTTCACACGCCGTTGCAGCGAGGCCTGGACTTCGTGACATCCGCCGACATCATCTACGATGACCGTGATCTTGATCCGGGTAAGTCAGATGATGAGATCGGTTTCGAGCTGCGCGGTGGCCTTCGTCACGCGACTACCGAACAGCTAGAACTGTCCGGTGGCCTGACCTACATGGATCTGTACGACGACGATCTGGGTGTTTACGGCCAGGGTCTGTTTAAACTGACCCCGGTGGTGGATCTGGGCGCCCGCGTTATTGTCGGTGGCGACCGTGATACCTACGGTGTGTTCGGCCGCTACAATTTCTAAGTAGCGTTCAGCACAAAAAAAGCCCGCCGGGTGAAAATCCGACGGGCTTTTTTTGTGACTGGGGCCCGCGTGTTGCCCTGTGTTGATTGCATTTGTAGGAGCGGCGCTTGAGCCGCGAACCTGCTTGTTCCCCCTCGCTTCGCTCGGTTCGCGGCTCAAGCGCCGCTCCTACAAAGGTTTTACTCTTTCAGGGCTGATTCAGCCAGGTTGCCAGCGCGTCAGGGCCTTCTTTTTTCGATGCTGCTAGGGCCTCCTCAATGCCCGGCGCTTTTTCTGCCCAGGCTTCCAGTGCGGTCTGATCCATATTGCGCACACCCTTCAACAACCGTTCCGCATTTACTTCGCGCACGGTTGCCGGAATAAACAAGCCTTCTGCTTCCAGGTCGGTGCTGTCCTTGCGGGCGTGGCGGGCCAGGGTTTGTTCCAGGCCGCATGTCAGGGCCTGTGAATCAAGGGGCGCCTCCACGGACAGCAGCTTGGCATCGGTCACCAGTTGCTCGGCGGTGAGTTGAAGATATTGTCGCCGGCGCAGGGCGATCTCGTCATCGCCGGCCAGCAGGGGCAGTGCCTTGGGGGCTTCTTCCGTGCCATTGAGTGCTACAAACAGGGCGGCGAAGCCCAGGCTGGCTTCGCTGGCATCGGTGGCGCCGTGTTGGGTGCGCAGGGATTTACGCGTCATTTCCAGATAGGGATCGCTGATCAGGCCAGATTCCGGCCATTCCGGCAGGGCATCCAGATAGCCGGGGTAGAGCGGCCAGGTGTCCATGCGGTTGAGCAATTCCTGCTGCCCGAGCTGGCAGGAGCGGCTGGCCGCGAGCAGGTAATGGTCGACAAAAGCGGCATACCAGCTTTGCAGGCGATCGCGCAGTTCATCCAGTTGCGCCTGCTCGCGATTCTGCGTGAAATCGTCCAGGGCCTGCTGCCATGCGGCGGCATTGTCCTGAAAGGCCTTGTCCGCACTTTGCTGCCAGTCGGTGGCCGGAATGTCCGCCATCGTGGCCGACAGATCGGCCTCTTCGGCCGGCGCCGGCTCCGGTGTGTTGCTGTCGCAGCCGCTTAACACCAGTGCCAGCAGTGCGGCCAAAAAATAACGCATGGTTCCCCTTCCCCTTTCTATGAATCTCAGCGCAGGCTGATGACCGGCCAGCCTTGTTCCCGTGCTTCCCGGTCCAGGGTGGCATCCGGGTCCACCGCCACCGGGTTGTCCACTTTTCGGAGCAACGGCAAGTCATTATGGGAATCACTGTAGAACCAGCTGCCGGCAAGGCTTTCGTTGTTGGCACGCAGCCATTCTGCCAGCCGTTCCACCTTGCCGTCCCGGTAGCTGGGAATGCCGGCCACGTTACCGGTATAGCGCTCACGCTTGCACTCGGCCACGGTGGCGATCAGGTGATCCACGCCCAGGCGGTCCGCCAGCGGTGCGGTGACGAAATCGTTGGTGGCGGTGATGATCATCAGAGTATGGCCCTGGTCCCGGTGCTTCTGCAGCAGGGCTTCTGCCTTGGGTAGCCACATGGCATCCAGCTTTTCCGCCAGGAACTGCTCACGCCAGAAATGCAGCTGTGCCATGTCATGCTCGGCCAGCACTTTCAGGGAAAAACGCAGGTAAGCCATGATATCCAGACGGCCATTCTGGTAATCCACGTAGAACTGGTCGTTGGTGTCCTTGTAATGTTGCTGGTCGACAATGCCTTTTTCTACCAGCCAGTCCCCCCACAAGTGGTCGGAATCGCCGGCGATCAGGGTGTTGTCCAGGTCGAAAATTGCGAGCGTCATGGCCTCTCCTTACGTGAACAGCACATTTTATGCGAAGCGAATGACAAGTTATAGGGAGTGGCCAGGCGGCCTGGCGTCTTGCTGTCAGCGTTTCTGGACCAGATGTTGCACGGTTGTGCATTGATTGCGGGTTGCCCGGCAAGGTTTAATGGGCCAACAAGGAGCCAGAGTCGGCAATGGTGTGCCGGCTCGCAGAGACACCATGACAGGCATTATTGATGAAAAGGGATTCCGGCTGAACGTCGGGATTATCATTGCCGGCGAGGATGGCCGGGTATTCTGGGGTCGCCGCGTGGGTAACCGCGATGCCTGGCAGTTTCCCCAAGGGGGCATGATGCCCGGAGAAACCCCGGAGGAAACGCTTTTTCGCGAGCTGGAAGAAGAGGTCGGTCTGCGTCGTGAACATGTGGAGATTGTGGCCAGCACTGAAGGGTGGCTGACCTATCGTCTGCCGCGCCGCTTTTTGCGTCGGCCTCGCAATCGTCCCCATTGTATTGGTCAGCGGCAGAAGTGGTTTCTGCTGCGGCTGACGGCGGAAGAGGCAGCCATTGATCTGTTCGCCAGCGACAGCCCTGAATTCAAGGCCTGGCGCTGGGTCAATTACTGGTATCCGATTCGCAAGGTGGTGCATTTCAAACGCGGCGTTTATGCCCGCGCCCTGCGCGAACTTGCCCCGGCCCTGAAGGGGGAACGGGAAGAGCAGGAAAAGAACCGGATTTCACCGGGAGACAACCCCAATGCTTGATACCCTGCGACGCATTGTCCAGGAAGTGAACAACGCGGCGGATATCCCCTCCGCGCTGAACCTGATGGCCAAGCGGGTTCGTGATGCCATGGGCACCGAGGTGTGCTCCATTTATCTACGTCACGAAGAAGAGCAGCGTTATGTGTTGATGGCATCCGAAGGCCTCAAGCAGGAAGCGGTGGGTCATGTCAGTCTGGGGCTGTCGGAAGGCCTGGTGGGTCAGGTAGGCCTGCGCGAAGAGCCGGTGAACCTGGAAGATGCCTTCAGCCATCCCAAATTCCATTACCTGGCGGAAACCGGCGAAGATCCGTTTCACGCCTTTCTCGGCGTGCCGGTGATGCATCATGGCAAGGTGCTCGGGGTGATGGTGGTGCAGCAGCGTGATGTGCGCCGTTTCGATCAGAGTGAAGAAGCCTTTCTGGTGACTATCTCCGCCCAGTTGTCGGCGGTGATTGCCCACGCCCATGCCTCCGGGGTGCTGTTCGATCAGCTGGATCCGGGAGGGCCGGACCTGCCCAGTTTTTATGATGGTCTGCCCGGCTGCCCTGGTGCGGCCATCGGCTTCGGCGTGCTGTTGTTCCCGGCGGCGGATCTGTCTGCCGTGCCGGATCGTCAGGTGGAAGATGTCAGCGCGGAAATCGCCCGCCTGGATGATGCGCTGGTGCGCGTACGTCAGGAAGTGCGAGACTTGGCCGAGCGAGCGTCCAAGAGCCTGGGGACCGAAGAGCAGGCGTTGTTTGATGTTTATCTGCGCATGCTGGATCGGCATGCGTTACCCGCCGAAGTGATTGTGCATATTCGCGAGGGCCAGTGGGCCCAGGGGGCCCTGCGCACCGTGGTGGATGCCCACGTGCGCAACTTCGAGATGATGGATGACCCCTATCTGCGCGAACGGGCGGCGGATGTGCGCGATCTGGGGCGACGGGTACTGGCGCAACTGCAGAGCCAGAACCGCCGGCATATCGTGTTCCCGGATGACTGTATTCTGTTGGGCGAAGATATTTCCGCGCCCATGCTGATGGAAGTTCCCCGCGAGCGGATTCGCGGCATCGTGACGACCCGTGGCTCGCGCAACTCACACATGGCCATCGTCGCCCGCGCCATGGGCATCCCCACCGTGGTGGGAGCCCAGAACCTGCCGCTCAAGAAGATGGATGACAAGGAAATCATCGTTGATGGTTTCCGTGGCCGGGTGGTGGCCAATGCCTCACCGGAGCTCAAGGAGCAGTTCGAAGAAATCATCGCCGAGGAGGCCAATCTCCAAGCGGGCCTGGAAAAGCTGCGCGATGAACCGGCAGAAACCCTGGACGGTGTCCGCATTCCCCTGCAGGTGAACACCGGCCTGATGACCGACATCAACCGCTCCATCGAGCGTGGTGCCGAAGGGGTGGGGCTGTATCGCACGGAAATTCCCTTCATGGTCCGCGACCGCTTTCCTTCTGAAGAGGAGCAGCGGGTGATCTACCGGGAGCAGCTTGCCGCCTTTGCGCCGCACCCGGTGACCATGCGCACCCTGGATATCGGTGGCGACAAATCGCTGAGCTATTTCCCCATCGAAGAGGAAAACCCCTTCCTGGGTTGGCGGGGTATCCGCGTCACCCTGGATCACCCGGAAATTTTCATGGTGCAGGTGCGGGCCATGCTCAAGGCCAGCGACGGCCTGGACAACCTGCGCATCATGCTGCCCATGGTCACCAGTGTGATCGAGGCGGAAGAAGCCCAGCATCTGATTCACCGTGCCTGGCTGGAAGTTCGTGATGAAGGCCTCGACATTGCCATGCCTCAGGTGGGGGTGATGATCGAAGTCCCCGCGGCCGTCTACCAGGCCCGGGCGCTGGCACAGCGAGTCGACTTTCTGTCCATCGGCACCAACGACCTGACCCAGTACCTGTTGGCGGTGGACCGCAACAACCGTCAGGTGGCATCCCTGTACAACTCCTATCACCCGGCGGTGCTGCATGCCATTTTGCATGTGGTCGAGCAGGCTCATGAGGAAGGCGTGCCGGTATCCGTGTGCGGGGAGATGGCCGGGGAAGTGGGCTCGGCGTTGCTGTTGATGGCCATGGGCGTTAACGCTCTGTCCATGAATGCCTCCAACCTGCTCAAGGTGAAAGCCGCCGTCCGCCAGGTCAAAGCCAGCTTTACCCGCCAGTTGCTCAACGAAGTGCTGGCCATGGACAACGGCGAAGTCATCGCCGCCTACGTGGACCTGCAATTGGACAAGGCTGGGCTGGGCGAGCTGCTGCGCAATCGCAAGGCGCTGGTCTGACGAAACAGCGAGCCTGTCAGAACAACAAGACGTGAGGGCTGAACATGAAACGCTTGCTGCAATTGCTGGCGCTAGCTGTGCTTATCCTGCTCGCGGTGCTGCTCTATCACACCCTGACCTTGCCGCAGGCAGACAGCCGCGTTGCCGAGCTGCCCGATTTGCCGCAAGCCATGGATGAAGACGCCATGGTTGGGCGGTTGGCCGCGGCTCTGCGTTTTCCCACCCTGCCGGACCAGCCGGATGCCTTCGTCGGCTTCCATGATTTTCTGCGCGACAGCTTTCCGCTGACCCACCAGACCCTTTCGTTAAAGGCCTTCGGCCATAGTCTGCTGTATCACTGGGACAGCAAGAACGACTGCCCGCCACAATTGCTGCTGGCCCATCAGGATGTGGTGCCAGTGTCCTCCCCGGAAAAATGGCAGAAGCCTCCTTTTGCCGGCGTCGTTGATGACGACTTTGTCTGGGGCCGCGGTGCCCTGGATGACAAGGGCAGCCTGATGGCGATTCTGGAAGCCACGGAAGCCTTGCTGCAAAGCGGTCAGGCTCCCGCCTGTGATGTGTATCTGGCGTTCGGTCACGATGAGGAAATCGGTGGCCGCGAGGGCGCGGTGAAAATGGCTGCCTGGCTGGAACAGCAGAACCTGCGGTTTGCCCTGATTCTGGATGAGGGAGGCATGATGCTGCCGGGCAGCACCCTGGGTATGGATCGTCCGGTGGCGTTAATGGGGATTGCCGAGAAGGGTTACATGACAGTGGAACTGCAGGCGGAAGCTGAACCGGGGCATTCCTCCCGGCCGCCGGAGAGAACGGCCATCGGTGATCTGGCTGCGGCGATTCATCACTTGCAGACGCACCCCAGACCGGCATCTTTGAGTCTGCCCACCCGGCAGATGCTGGAACAGGTGGCGCCTCATCAATCGTTTGCCAAGCGGCTGGTGTTTGCCAATCTGTGGCTGTTCGAGCCGCTGATTATTCGCCAGCTGGAAGGCAAACCGGAAACCAATGCCCTGCTGCGCACCACCATGGCGCCCACCTTGCTGGAGGCCGGGGTAAAGGAAAATGTGCTGCCGGCTACCGCCAACGCCACTCTGAACTTCCGGCTTGCGCCAGGAGAAACCCGCGACAGTCTAAGGGCCTATCTGCAAAACGAATTACCGGACAATATCAGCGTCACCTCGAAGGGCGCTTTCCTGTCCGATCCATCCGCCGTCACCGACATCCCCTCCGCCAGCTTCGATCGACTGGCCGCGCTGGCGCGGGCGTTACCGGAACAGCCGGTGGTGGCCCCCTACCTGCTTATCGCCGGCACCGATGCCCGTCACTACCAGCACCTGTCCGACCAGGTATTCCGCTTTATGCCGGTCTCCCTGGGCCAGGACGATCTGGCCCGTTTCCACGGCCACAACGAACGCCTGCCCCGCAAGCAGTATCCGCACATGGTGCGGTTTTATGCGGGGCTGATGTTGGGGCAGTAACGGATCTGCGTAGTCAGGGTTAACTGCGCTGCAGAGATCCGCTGGCTGAGCCGTCCGGCAGCCAGCCCTGTTCCAGCATGATCGGGTCACGGTCGCGATGCAGTTCGACCACACTGCTGGCGCGGGTGCCGTAGGTGGGGGACTGGATAAAGACCGGGGCCACCAGACGTTCCAGGTCCAGACCGACGCCGGTGTCGGGAAGTTCGCTGTCCGGGGGCTGGAAGTGGTCGTCGACCACTTCCATGAGCTGTTCTGTGCTGCAGTCGGCGGTGATGGCGTTGGCCAGATGTTGTTTGGCCCGTTGCACCTTGGGCCAGGGATCGTCCAGCAGGCCGTTGCACAGGCCGTGAATGCCGGGGGTGACCGCTTGCGGAGCGCCGCCGCGGTTGCCCAGGTACCAGAGGCTGTCGGGGGTGCCTACCAGCAGGTTGAAGGCGCCGTAGTGGTGCTGTTGTTCGGCCAGTTCCCGGCAGAACTGTTCCGGCGACTGGCTGCCTTCCAGGAAGGCCAGGGGCAGCAGGCCCCGGGAGCGTTCGCCGCTTTGTCGGCCGGCGATGGGCTCGCGGTAGTTGGTGACCACGGCGACACGGCCATTGCGGTGGATGCCCAGCCAGGTACCGCCGGCGGTCAAGTCCAGACCACAGAAGATATCGCCACGCCAGCGGGCGGGCTCGGCGGGGCGGGCGTGGAATTCATCCCGGTTGGCGGCCATCCGCAAGGGGGTAGCTGAATCTGGTTGCCAGTCGAAAAGCACAATGCACATGAATGTTGCCAGTCAATAAAGGGTATGGGCTGGTGCCTTCGCCTTGCTAGCAAGGCTCCAACGGGAAGGGTAATCCCGCCAGCGTGTGGCACTTGTAGCGTGCTAGCATACCTGCCTTGCGTATAGATTATGAACCGGCGCTAAGGGCTGGCCAATGTGGGAACTGTTTCTGATTTGTCTGGGGGTTGGTGTGGGTGCCGGGCTGCTGGCCGGGGCGCTGGGCCTGGGCGGTGGTGTGGTGATTGTGCCGGCGCTGATCTTTCTGTTTCACGGGCTCGGTTTCCCCGCTGATCTGGTGGCGAAGATGGCGGTGGCCACCTCTCTGAGCACCATCATGATCACCTCTATCAGCGCGGTGCGTACCCATCACAAGGCCGGCTTTGTGCGCTGGCCGGTGGTGTTGCGGCTGGGCGTGGGCATTGTGCTGGGGGCCTTCGCGGGTGCCTTTATTGCCGATGCCATGAAAGGGGAACTGCTGACCCGGTTGTTTGGTCTGTTTGCCATGGTGATTGCCTTGCAGATGGCACTGACGGGCCGCAAAGCGCCAGACGGCAACCTGCCGGAACGGGTGCCGGGGGCGGTGGGGTTGGGTGTGGCCGGGGTGTTGATCGGTACCGGGTCCGCCATTTTTGGTATTGGCGGCGGTTCGTTGACGGTGCCGTTCCTAAGCTGGTGCCGGCTGAAAATGCAGGAGGCGGTGGCCATCGCTTCCGCCTGCGGTCTGCCCATCGCCATTGCCGGCACCCTGGGTTTTGCGTTGGCCGGCTGGCAGGAAACCCGGCTCCCCGAGGGGGCGCTGGGTTATGTGTTTTTGCCGGCCACAGCCGGTATAGTGCTCACCAGTTTTCCGTTCGCGCGACTGGCGGCGCGACTCAGCCACCGGCTTCCTTCAGCGATGCTGAAAAAGGTGTTCGCGGTGGTGTTGTTTGTCATCGGCCTCAGGCTGGTTTTGGGATAGGCATTATGGAATTTCCGCAGATTGATCCGGTGGCGATTGCCATTGGTCCCCTTCAGGTGCACTGGTACGGCCTGATGTACATGATCGGCTTTGCCGCCGCCTGGTTGCTGGGGGTATACCGCGCCAAACAACCGAACTCCGGCTGGACCAAGGACCAGGTGGGCGATCTGGTCTTCTACGGCGCCATGGGGGTGATCCTAGGTGGCCGGCTGGGCTATGTGCTGTTCTATAATTTCGGCAAGTTTCTCGATGATCCGATCTGGCTGTTCAAGCTGTGGGACGGCGGTATGAGCTTCCACGGTGGCGCCATCGGGGTGCTGGTGGCGTTCTGGTTGTTCGGCCGCAAGATCAACAAGCGGTTTTTCCAGGTGGCAGATTTCATGGTGCCCATGGTGCCGATCGGCCTGGCCACCGGACGCCTGGGTAATTTCATCAATGCAGAGCTGTGGGGTCGCACCAGTGATGCGCCCTGGGCCATGGTGTTTCCCACCGATCCGGACCGCCTGCCACGGCACCCTTCCCAGCTGTACGAGTTTGCCCTGGAAGGGGTGCTGCTGTTTCTCGTGTTGTGGTTCTATTCGGCGAAGCCGCGGCCGGCCGGGGCGGTGACCGGGCTGTTCGGGGTTGGCTATGGTCTGGGCCGAACCTTTGTGGAGTTTTTCCGTGAACCGGATGCCCACCTCGGTTACCTGAGCGGTGGCTGGCTGACCATGGGGATGTTGTTGAGCATCCCGATGATACTTCTCGGTGCCGCCATGATGGTGTGGGCCTACCGCCATGATGATCGTGCCGCCACCACCCCTTCCGGGAGTCGTTCATGAAGCAATATCTCGATCTGCTGCGCCAGGTGCGTGAGCATGGCACTTTCAAGGAAGACCGTACCGGTACCGGCACCTATGCGGTGTTCGGCCATCAGATGCGTTTTGATCTGAGCGAAGGCTTCCCCATGGTCACCACCAAGAAGCTGCACCTGCGCTCCATCATTCACGAGCTGCTGTGGTTTCTGTCTGGCGACACCAACATCCGTTATCTGAAGGAAAACGGAGTGTCGATCTGGGATGGATGGGCGACCCCGGAAGGTGAGCTGGGCCCGGTCTACGGCGAGCAGTGGCGTAGCTGGAAAACCCACGATGGCCAGGTGATTGACCAGATCAGCGAGGTGCTGGCGGAGATCAAGCGTAACCCGGATTCCCGCCGCCTGGTGGTCAGTGCCTGGAACCCGGCGGTGCTGCCGGACCCGTCCATTTCCCCGGACGCCAATGCCGCTGCCGGCAAGCAGGCACTGCCACCGTGCCACTGCCTGTTCCAGTTCTATGTGGCGGACGGCAAGTTGAGCTGTCAGCTGTATCAGCGCAGCGGCGATATCTTTCTGGGCGTGCCGTTCAACATCGCCTCCTATGCGTTGCTGACGTTGATGATGGCGCAGGTCTGTGGTCTGGAGCCCGGCGATTTCGTGCATACCCTGGGTGATGCGCACCTGTATTCCAATCATCTGGAGCAGGCGGATACCCAGCTGGCCCGCGACCCGCGCCCATTGCCTACCATGACCCTGAACCCGGAGGTGAAGGATCTGTTTGCCTTTACCTTCGAGGATTTCACCCTGAGCGATTACGAGCCCCACGCCCACATCAAGGCGCCGGTGGCGATTTAGAAAAACGCTTGCACGCTTTCACGCAACACGCCGACACGCGTGGTGCATGCAAGCGTGCTGCGTGTCAGCGAGGTTTGCATGTCCATTCGTCTTTCCCTGATGGTCGCCAAGGCCAGCAATAATGTGATCGGCCGCAATAACAAGCTGCCCTGGTATCTGCCCAACGACCTGAAGTACTTCAAGCAGGTCACCTTTGGCAAGCCAGTGATCATGGGCCGCAAAACCTGGGACTCTCTGGGTAAGCCGTTACCCGGTCGCACCAATATCGTCATCACCCGCCAGCCGGATTTTCAGGCAGAAGGCGCCAAGGTGGTGGCGACGCTGGAAGAGGCGGTGACCATGGCGGAGAACGTGGCTTTTATCGAAGGACAGGACGAAGCGGTGGTGATGGGTGGCTCAGAGATCTATGCGCTGGCGCTACCGAAAACGGACCGGCTCTATCTCACCGAAGTCCATGCGGAAGTGGAAGGGGATACCTGGTTCCCGGAATACGACACGTCTGAATGGAAAGAGATCGGCCGGGAGGATTTCCCGGCGGAAGGGCCGAACCCCTACGATTATTCGTTCGTGGTGTACGAGAGGAAATAGGGGCGAGCTACACTCGGTTGGATAGGGGGCTGACCTAGGCACCTCTACGAAGCCGCTGTAGGAGCTATGCTTGCATGGCGAACCGCGCTTGCGCGGAAATCGACCGGAGGGCGATCAGGGATATCAGGGCTCGACAGGTTTCAGAAAGAATGACGGGCAGGCCTGGTTTCCCGGTTCGCCATGCAAGCATAGCTCCTACATAAAACCGGGCTCAATCGATTAGCTCTGCCTTATCCGCGTCGCAGCTAGAAGCTCGTAGCTGATTCACCCCCTCGGCTTGATCAATACTTCACTCTTCACAGACTGCGCAATAAAGCATTTCTCGTGGGCGCGCTGGTGCAGGGCCTGGATCTTGCCAGCATCCGGTTGTTCGCCGCTGAAGGTGGCCAGGGGCTGCAGCAATACCTGCCGCACATAGATCATCGCTTTTTCATTCTGGCCGAGGATGGCTTCGGGGGCATCATCGTAGCTGGTGACGGACAAGCCTTCGCGGGCGGCTTCGGTGAGGAATGACAGCAGGTGACAACTGGCCAGGGAGGCAATAAAGGCCTCTTCCGGTTCCATGAATTCCTGCTGACCATGATGGCCATCCACCACACGGACTTCATTGCCATCGGCCAGGTGCCAGAGGTAGTGATCCTCGCCGTGGGTGCTCCAGCTCAGATGCATAGTGTGTTGTGGCACGAGATATCCCCGGTTGGTTTATTCTTCAGGGCAGTATGCCATCAAAACTGCCACTTGCCATGGCGGCTTTGGTCGAAGTCGGTGACAAAACGTCAGCGGGCGGTGTCGGTTGTATCCGGAAGGAGAGCGCTGGCAGGGCAGAACAGCGGCAGGTGGCGGTGGCGGGAAAGTGGTGAAAACGTTACCGCCACCACTAGGTGGCACTGTCCTGGGCCATTTCCCAATAGCGGAACACGGCCACATTCACCAGCGCGCTCATCAGGCTGACCGGCACGCCCACTAGCAGGGCGGTAGCCTGGGGCTGGCTGATGACGGAGGTCACCAGGCTGGCCAGGATGCTGCTCATCATCAGGTAGGCGAGAAACACCAGCACCAGTATCAGCATCAGCGGCCACTGCTGGGCTTCTGTCATGGCGAAGGATTGGCGCAGGGCGTCAATGGGGTTGCGGCGTTTCAGGACAACCAGGAAAGGCGCGAAACACAGGCGGGTGTAGACCCATAGCGCCGGGAAGAAAAATGCCAGCCAACCCAGCGAGACACCAACGGCCATGATGGCGTAGGTGGCCAGCAGCATTGGATAGACCAGCAAGGCGGCGGCCAGGCATTGCAGCAGGCCTGCGGGTTTGCCGGTGCGGGTGGCAGCGAGCTGAGCGATCAGTGCGCCTTCGGCCAGGGGGCGGCTGAGCAGCACAATGGCCAGGCTGATGCCGCTGAACTGCAGGGCGCCGCCGGCCTCTTCCGGAAATACAAAGCTGGGGCCAAACAGCCATTGACTGGCTTCGGTGAGCAGGGCAAACGGCGCGGTGACCAGAAAGATCGGGCCAAGGTTGCGCCACCAGAAAAAGAGAATTTCGCGAAAACGTTGGCTGATCATATTGGCTGTAAGGTGTAGCGGGAAAGGCGCTATTTCACCACAGCGGGCGGGATGTGCACAGGGAAAGGGGCAATATTCGTCAGTGGGGCGTTGATGGTGGTGGGGCTGGTTGCAGGTAGGGTGAATTAGCCGAAGGCGTAATCCACCTTTCCACCACCGTGAAGAGAAACCCAATTAACACCGATCGGCGAGTTTAGCTCCTCCATGCCCTTGAGTTATCGGCAGAGGGAGGATTGTGGATTACGCCTTCGGCTAATCCACCCTACGGCACAGCCGGGTCACCACCAGTACTTGCCCCAGTTTTCCGGGTTGGCCCAGAAGCGCGGGTTGTTCCATTTGCGCTCAAAGTTGTAGTTGTCCAGGTCGTAGCTGTAGATGTTCAGCTCGCGGCCATCCTGGGCAAAGTGTCCCTGTTCCCGGCAACCCAGTGCCAGAAATCCATTGCTGGGCCAGCGTAGTTTCTGCGGGGCCAGGGTGGGCTGGTACACCGCCACCATGGAATCGGTGTGCAGGTTTCGCAGCAGGCCCATCAGTGCCTCGCCGTCCCGCTGGCTCATGTACTCCAGCTGGTCGGCCACAATCGCCATATCTACCCGCTCGATATCATCCAGTGCCGCAAAGGGATCCTGCTCCTGGATTTCCACCAGATTGCAGTCGTGGTCCTTGCACCATTGGCTGACGACGGGGATGGGGTTGAGGCTGACGGTAACAATGGAGGAAGGCTGGTGGCTATCCAGGATAGCGGCCAGACGTTCCTGGGGGGATTCAGTCATGGGGTGTGCCATCGCGGTATTCATGAATTCAGTCTAGCGCGGTTGTGCAGGGCTTTCGATAGGGGAACGTAAAAACACTTGCCGGATGGCGGACAAAGAAAGACAAAGCGCGCAGAAGTCCGATGGCGGGTGCCAGAAAGGGAGAAGGGTTAACGTGGAAAGATCCATTAACGCTGGCTTGCGTCAGGGCTGCGTTGTGACCCCCATCAGAAAATCAGGAAAGAGCATTGACGGCCCTCCAATCAATAATGATAATGATTCTCATATACAGACAAGGAGGCCAGCATGACTCAGCTCAAGAAGAACGTCACCAAGACTACCCGCCGGGTTGCGATCAATGCAGAAAGCAGTGTTGCCAGCAGCTTGCTGCTCAATCATCAGGGCAAGCTCTGGATTGAGCATGCCGGTGAGCGTTACCAGTTGCGACGTACCTCCAATAATCGGCTAATTCTGACCAAGTAACACGGCGCGCAACACGCTATACGCAACAACGCGGTATCGGCTTTCAGATTTTCTGGCCAGCAGGACGCGTATCAGGTTTCCGGGCGGGGCCAGTCACAATGAAAAGCATTTCTTCGTGTTGATGCGTGTCCCGTGTTGCATGCAGCGTCTCAATTTCTCCCTGACGTGGATCGCCAGCCGCCGCCAGCTTTCCACACCTAATAACAAGCACCGTCGACCATTAGGCGCTTCTGAATAACCCTTTCTGAACAGGGCGCCAGAGGTGTCTTAACCGGTGGTGCGGCGATCTGGAGGTAGCATGTCAGTGATGGCGTGGTCCCCGGCGCCGGCGGCATCCCCTCTGCTTCGTCAGTGCGGCGCTGCCCTCGGTGATCGGGTTTTACGATTGCAGGACGAGCCGCTGGCCATTCTCAAGGCCCTGTACCGGCTTGGCTCCCTGGTGGTGACGACTTTTACCAGTGGTTCCCGGGTATCCCAGAACATGCACTACCCGGCTTTCCATGAGGGCGAGTGGTGGCTGGAGTCAGTGGGTGACCGTTGCCGGTTACGGCAAAGCCTGCAGGTGTCCCAATGGCATTCGGTACTGGCAGTGCTGGAACCCACCGGCGCCTTGCCGGCCCGCAGTCTGGTGTTTTTCGACCGCCAGGGGCAACCGCTGCAACAGATGGCGGTGGCGCCGGACAGTGGTGGCCTGGCATTCGAGGAACTGGTCTGTGCCATGCTGCACCCGGATCAGCAGACGCTGAATCCGCCTGCCGGTCTGCCTCGCATTGTGGCGGGTGAGTTAGGGTCGCTATCGCAACTGGAGCGGGACTGGGCCGGCAGTGCCGACGAGGAGGATTTCTCCCAGCTGCTGCAGCGCTGCCACAACCAGCGCGCCGTGCTGTATCGGTCGGTGCGTGACAGCTTTGCCTGCATGGTGCGCCCGGAAACCCTGCCGGCGGTGCTGGCGGAAGCATCACATCGCGATAATGCGACCACCTTGTGTGTTGGCAACCAGGGGGTGCGTTTGTGTATGACCGCACCCTGGTCGTCGCCACGCTGGCAGGGCAGTCATTGTCATCTGGCCCACAACGGCGCGTTGATATCGCTGGACATGGCAAAGATGCACAGCCTGTGGCGTCTGCGAAAGCCCGGCGAGGGACAGGTGATCACGGCCCTTGAAGCCCTGGATAAAAACGGCAACTGGTTGTGGACACTGTCGGCTGGCGAAACGGAGTCAGACTGGCGGGCGTTATTAAGGGATAGCGTGATTCGGTAGCTCGAGCTGCGCTCGATTGGATTGGGAAAGGCTAAAAGTTCCTCAACCTCCGAGCTCTCTTCGCAGTCGCTGTAGGAGCACCTCTTGAGGTGCGAACCGCGCTTGCGCGGAAATCGCCCGCAGGGTGATCAGGGATATCAGAGCTCGACAGGTTTCAAACAATGCAGCAGCCCTCGTCTCTGTCCCCTCGCTACGCTCGGTTCGCATCTCAAGGGGTGTTATTCGCTTCGCTCACCCCTCGGGCCGCACGGAACTACGTGCGTTACTTCGCTACGCTCCGTTCCTACATTGAATCTCAAATCCTCGCTAAGGCCTGAATCGCGCCGCCAGCGACGCTCCTACAGTGTGTGGGTTCGCCTGCAAGCAGTCTCCTACGGATGCGCGTTGCCGCTTGCCACTACCTCAAAAGTGCTCGTCGAAACGCTTGAGCAGATCAATGATCTCGCTGACATCTTGCTCCATTCCCTTCAGAGCCTCTTCTGCCATGGGGCTCACGTCGCACTGGCCGGGCAGGGGATGGTCGGCGTCGAGGATGGCGCGGAAGCGGCCGATAAATACCCACTGCAGCCACTGGCTGAAAGCCATGGTGTCGGCAAAGAAGGGGGTGCTGCTGTCGAAGGCAGCGGGCGCCGGGGGCTGTTGTTCCCACAGGCCCTGCTGGTCCAGCTCGGTTTGCAGATCGTCCAGAAGGTTGGCAAGTTGCGCGCGCTTAGTCATCGAAAAGGGGTACCAGGTCCGGGAGTTCGTGAAGGTTGTGAATATGGTGACGGGGGTGGGCCAGATCAACCGGCCAGTCCAGATCGATCAGGTTGGCCCAGATGGCATGCATGCCGTGTTCGCGAGCGGCATGCACATCCTCCAGGGGATGATCGCCCACATGGACGGCCTGGCTGGCGTCGACACCTGCTGATGCCAGTGCCGCCAGGAACATGTCCGGTGCGGGCTTGCGCTTGCCGATGGTTTCCGCGGAGTGGTGGAAGGTGAACAGCTCGGCGATGCCGATTTGTTGCAGATCCGCGTTGCCATTGGTCAGGGCGCCCAGCTGATAGCTGTCGGCCAGTTGTTCGAGCACGCCCAGGGCACCGGGGAAAAACGTCACCTGATTACGGGCGCGATGGAAAACCAGAAAGGCTTCTTCGGCAATCTTGCGCGCCTCATTGGTGCTGAAGCCATGCTCGGTAAAGGCCCGGGCCATGGCGTCCTGGCGCAGGGCTGTCAGGTTGTCCAGATAATCCGGCCGCTCCCGCAGTAGCGCCGTGCGTACCGCGCGTACCCGCTCGGCGCTCAGCGCCTGGGCAGCTTCGGGGTGGCGGTCAATGATCCAGTCACTGCATGCCTTCTCCGCCCGGCGAATCACTTCGTCCACCGGCCAGAGGGTGTTGTCCAGATCAAAGGTAATCAGTTTGAGTCGGCTCATGGCGCTATTGTAACGCATGGCAGGGGCTGTGGCCCGACCATGGCGACGAAGCTGCTGTAGGAGCTCCCTTCCAGGGGGGCGAACCGTGCGCAGCACGGAATCGGCCATAGGGCGATCAGGGATATCTAGGCGCGATAGAGCCTTGAACAATGATCCCCCTTCGGGCGCCTCGCTACGCGAGGTTCGTCCCCTAGGAGGGAACTCCTACAGGGAGCGACAGACGTCAGGACGATTCCTCGTCATCCCTCTTGCGGCGCTGCGCTCTTGGATGAGCGCCGTCATACACCTGGGCCAGGTGCTGGAAGTCCAGGTGAGTGTAGACCTGGGTGGTGGCCAGATCTGCATGGCCCAGCAGTTCCTGTACCGCGCGCAGGTCGCCGGAGGATTCCAGCAAATGGGTAGCAAAGGAATGCCGTAGTTTATGGGGGTGCAGGTGATCATCCAGGCCCCGTTCCAGGGCATGGCGTTTCAGGCGTTGCTGTACGCTGGAGGGCGACAGTCGACGGCCATTCTTGCTCAGGAAGAGCGCTTTTTCTTCGCTGTCCTTGATGAACAGGGTGCGGGCCTTGAGCCAGCGGCGCACGGCAGTGAGGGCGGGTTTGCCGATGGGTAGCTGGCGGGTCTTGTTACCTTTACCAGTGACCAGCAGCTGGCCGGCACTCAGATCCAGGCTGTCCAGATTCAGGCTCAGCAGTTCTGCCAGGCGCAGGCCGCAGGCGTAGAACAGTTCCATGATGGCCTGGTCGCGCAGGCTCAGCGGGTCGCCTTTTTCCATACCCGCGTCCAGCAGCTGGCCCACCTGGTCCGCATCCAGGGCCTTGGGCAGGCGCTTGCCACTTTTCGGTGGCCGCACATCCACCGCCGGATTGTCCCGGGCCAGCCCTTCTCGCATCAGATAACTGTAAAAGGTGCGCAGTGTGGACAGCAGGCGGGCAATGGTCTTGCCGCCTTTTCCCTGCCGGTGCAGGGTGGCCACCAGCGAGCGCATGTCGTGCACGGTGAGCGTGGCCCAGTCCCGCTGCCCGGTGAGGCGGAGGGCTTCTTTCAGGTCACGCTGGTAGTTGCTGACGGTGTGCGGGGAGAGGCGGCGCTCGGAGGCCAGATGGGTTAGGAACGAATTGATAACTGATAATTGATAATTGATAGCGCCAGAAGCGGCTGGATGTTCGTTATCCATTATCAATTATCCATTCTCAATTGATTTCCCCGGTCTTTTTGGCAGCCTGATGCGGGTATTGCCGCAGGACTTCGTGCAGGCGGCGGCTGAGGACCTGGCCGATGTGGGTAATGAACAGGGTGCCCAGGGAGCTGCGGAAGTGCATGGCGCTTTTGCTGCCGATGGCCAGCAGGCCCAGTTTGCCCTGGTACTCGAGCGGTACCATGGCGGCGGAGCGGATGTCGGTGGCGTGCTCCTGGAACAGGGCCTGCATTTCCTCTTCGCGCATGGCGCCGCAGACCGCCTTGCCGTTGCGCAGCAGGTGGTTGAGGGCGCTGGGCAGGGCGTCGCTGTCGACACAGCGAATCTGGTTGCGCAGGTCGCCAAGGATGGGCAGTTCCCGGTCGTAGAGCATCAGCGCCACCCGGTCACAGTGGAAATCATCGCCGAGGCTGGTGAGCAGGTTGCGGAACAGTTTTTCGGCTCCTCGCGCTTCCAGCAGAGACAGGGTCAGACGACGGGTCTTGTCGAACAGGTGATCGTTTTCCCGGGCCACGTCCAGCAGGCCGTTGAGGCGGTCACGCAGTTCGTTATTACGGTCGCGGAGAATGGACGCCTGGCGTTCCAGCAGAGAGACAGCCTCGCCCTTGGAGTCCGGCAGGCGCAGCAATTCCAGCAGCTCCGGGCGATGCTGGAAGTAGTCCGGGTTGTCGCGCAGGTAGGCGGCAACCTGGTCGGCGCTGGCTTTGGTGTTCTCCGTCATGGGATTGCGTCCTTCTTGTTCCGCCGCAGTTATGCGCTGGTTACATCAATGCTGCCATCATAGACATGGCTGGCAGGGCCTGTCATCCGGATACCGCCCTGGCCTGAGTAGTGAATCTGCAAGGTGCCTCCGGGCAGGTGCACGGTCACGTCCTGATCCAGAAAACCCCGTCGCTGGCCGATCACGACTGCGGCGCAGGCGCCGGAGCCACAGGCCAGGGTTTCCCCGGCGCCTCGTTCGTAGACGCGCAGGCGGATTTCATTGCGGCTGACGATCTGCATGAAACCCACGTTGACTCGTTCCGGGAACTGTTCGTGGCTTTCCAGCAGTGGCCCCACGGTGTCCACCGGGGCGGTGTCCACATTCTCCACCAGCAGGGTACAGTGCGGATTGCCCAGGCCGACGGCGCCGACTTCGTAGGCATTGTTGCCCGCGACCAGAAAATAGGTGTCCTGTTCACCCTTGGCGATCAGGGGAATCGCTTCCGGCGCCCAGCGCGGTGCGCCCATGTCCACGGTCACCTGCTCGTCGTCGGTCACCGTCAGGGTCATCTGCCCGTCGGCGGTTTCCACCACGATTTCGGCCTTGTCGGTGAGCCCATGATCGCGCACGAAGCGGGCAAAGCAACGGGCGCCGTTGCCACACTGGCTGACCTCGGAGCCGTCCGCATTGAGGATGCGGTAACGGAAATCCGCGTCGGCGGAACGGGCCGGTTGCACGATCAGCAGCTGGTCAAAGCCCACGCCGAAATGCCGGTCGCCAAGGCGGCGGATCTCATCGGCGGAAAAGGGTACGCCGGTTTCTGGCAGCGACTGGCTGATGCCGTCGATGACCATGAAATCGTTGCCCAGGCCGTGCATTTTGGTGAAGCGCAGGTTCATGCGGGGTGTCCGGTACGGGTAAAAAGGCCATTGTACTCCGGGATTCCGGTGGCGTCAGGTGATGGCGCCTTGGTCTTGCTGTAGGAGCGGCGCTTGAGCCGCGAATCGTACCTGGGAAAGTGTTCGCAAGCAGATTCGCGGCTCAAGCGCCGCTCCTACATAGGAGGTGTTGGGTGTACAATGCGGCACCACATACCCGCAGGCCCTGATCATGTTGTCTTACCGTCATAGCTACCACGCCGGCAACTTTGCCGATGTTCTCAAGCACATCGTCCAGGTGGCGATCATCGAGTACCTGAAAAAGAAGGACAAACCCTTCACGGTGCACGATACCCATGCCGGTGCCGGCAGCTATACCATTGCCAGTGATCACATGCAGAAGACCGGGGAATACCGGGACGGCATTGCCCGGTTGTTGGATAACCGCACCGGTGTAGGGGTGATTGACCAGTACGTGGCGCTGGTGAAAAAACTCAACCCGGTGGGCAAGCTCACCGAGTACCCGGGCTCGCCGCTGATCAGCGCCAGCCTGCTGCGCGAGCAGGACCGGCTGCAGTGTTCCGAGCTGCACAGTACCGATTTCGAGTTGCTGCAGCGTCGCTTTGCCGATGACAAGCGGGTGCGTGTGGAAAAGCTGGATGCCTGGCAGGGGTTCAAGGCCATGTTGCCGCCCCAGCATCGCCGGGGGTTGGTGCTGATCGATCCTTCCTATGAGATGGAAGCGGATTACCTTGGCCTGTTGCCGGCGTTGCAGATGGCCATGGAGCGCTTCTCCACTGCGACCTATGCCATCTGGTATCCGGTGCTGGATCGTAACCGCACCGAGAGTTTCATCCGCCGTTTCGTCAAGGCGGAGATTCCCAATATGCTGCGAGTGGAGTGTTGCCCGCGCCCGGATGCCTCCGGCCGTGGCATGACCGGCTCCGGCATGCTGGTCATCAATCCGCCTTACACGCTGGCTCAGCACATGGCCCAGGCCATGCCTGTGCTCAAGAATGCCCTGTGCGAGCCCAACGGGCATACTCTGGTAAGAGAGCTGACCGGCGAGGCCTGACAGCATAAAAAAACAGGGTGCGATGGGCATGTGAATCGCACGGGGCGGGGGAGTCAGTTACCAGTGGCGAGTTGCAGGGAGCGATAATCTAAGTCTTGTTTTGCATGTCGAGACGCGCTTCCCGTCACTCGCCCCGCAGGCCGACCTCCGGCAATGCGCCTTCGCCAGCGTGCTGGTAGACTGCGCCGCTTTTCGCGCCGCCGGTAAGTGCTTACTCGCCGGCGAAGGCCCATAACGGGAAAGAGAGCAACCGGACAGACGGCCGTCTGTAAGCCTGCCATGACACAGTCCTCTTCACATCGTCGCCCCAGCCTGTTCGATGCCCTGCTGCCGATAGTCGTGCTGGTGGCGTTGTTGGCGGCGGCGGTGTACCTGTTCGGTGACAGTGCCTCTTCCGGGCCCAACCAGATTGCCCTGTTGCTGTGTGCCGGGCTGGCCTCGCTGATTGCCTTCAAGAACGGGATGTCCTGGCGGGACATCGAAACCGCCATGATCAAGGGGATTTCCGTGGCCCTGGGCGCGGTGCTGATTCTGCTCAGCGTGGGGGCCTTGATCGGCACCTGGCGGCTGGCCGGCATTGTGCCGTCGCTGATCTATTTCGGGCTGGAGTTGATGAACCCGGCCCTGTTCTATGCAGCGGCCTGCCTGATCTGCGCCATTATCGCCCTGAGTATTGGTTCCAGCTGGACGGTGGCGGCCACCGTGGGGGTGGCGTTGATCGGGGTGGCCAACGGTCTGGGGTTGTCGTTGCCGGTGGCTGCCGGGGCGGTAGTGTCCGGCGCCTATTTCGGCGACAAGATTTCGCCGCTGTCGGAAACCACCAACCTGGCACCGGCGGTGGCCGGCTCGGATCTGTTCGAGCATATCCGCCTGATGCTGTGGACCACGGTGCCGTCGATTGTCATCGCGCTGCTGATTTTCCTGTTCATGGGGTTCAATGCGGAAGTGGCCGGTGACACGGTGGACCGCATCCGCCCGCTACTGGCCGGTTTGGATAACCAGTTTCATATCTCCTTTCTGCATCTGATTCCCCTGCTGGTGTTGCTGGTGCTGGCGCTCAAGCGCATGCCGGCGCTGCCGGCGATCTTCCTGGGGGCTTTGCTGGGTGGCGTCTGGGCGCTGTTGTTCCAGCCCGAGGCCATTACCGCCCAGGCGGGGGGGCGCAGGCGGATCTGGCGGCGTCACTGAAAGTGGTATGGCAGACCTTTTATGGCGGTATCACGGTGGAGACTGGCGATGGGGCGCTCAATGATTTGCTGTCCGGTGGCGGCATGGCGTCCATGCTCAACACGGTCTGGCTGATTCTCTGCGCCATGACCTTCGGGGCGGTGATGGAGCATGCCGGTTTGCTGGCCAGACTGATCGAAGGTTTGCTGGCCGCGGTGAAGGGGGCGGCGGGATTGATTGCGGCTACCCTGGCCACCTGTCTGGGCAGCAATATCCTCACTGCGGACCAGTATATTTCCATCATCATGCCCGGGCGCATGTTCCGCGAGGCCTATGAAAAGGAAGGGCTGGCGCCGGTGAATCTGTCCCGGGCCCTGGAGGATGGCGGTACCATCACCAGCCCGCTGATTCCCTGGAATACTTGCGGGGCCTATATGCAGTCGGTGCTGCTGGTGCCGGTGACGGACTATCTGTTCTATGCGTTCTTCAACCTGATCAACCCGCTGCTGGCGCTGGTGTATGCCTGGCTGGGGATCAAGGTGCTGCGTCTGACTCCGCCGGGGGCAGGAGGGTTTCCCCCAGGGCCTTCTACGAAGCCGCAGTAGGAGCGGAGCTTGCGCCGCGAACCACGTGAAAACGCGAAATCGTCTGCAGGATAATCAAGCTTCTCTGGCCTTGCCGTCTTCCTCCCGTTAATCCTGGCGACGCCCTGCCAAAACGCTGCAATAAAAAAGGCGGAATACCTTTCAGGTATTTCCGCCTTATGCCGTGATTTCTGTTCGCTGGAGTCAGGGTAGTAACGATTCCAGTTTTAGCTGATCTTCATAGGTTTCCCGCTGGCGCACCACAAAGGCCTGGTCGCCATCCACCATCACTTCGGCGGGGCGGTTGCGGCTGTTGTAGTTGCTGGCCATGGCAAAGCCATAGGCGCCGGCACTGCGCACTGCCAACAGGTCGCCGGTCTCCAGGGACAGGGCCCGGTCCTTGCCGAGAAAGTCACCGGTTTCGCAGACCGGGCCGACGATATCCCAGTCCCGACAATCCGCATCATGGGGTTTTACCGGCACGATGTTCTGCCAGGCCGAATACAGGCTCGGTCGGATCAGGTCGTTCATGGCGCCGTCGACGATGGCGAAGTTCTTGTGTTCGGTGGGCTTGAGAAACAGCACCTGGGTGACAAAGATGCCGGCGTTGGCGGCAATGGCCCGGCCCGGCTCGATATGCACCGGCAGGTCGCCGGGGATGTGCTTGAGCAGGGCCTGCACGTAATCTGCCGGCGCCGGAGGCGCTTCCTCGTTGTAGGTCACGCCCAGACCGCCGCCCAGATCCAGATGGTGAATCTCGATACCCAGATGCTGCAGTTGTTCCAGCAGCTTGAGTACCCGCTCCAGGGCATCTTCGAAGGGCGACAGCTTGGTGAGCTGGCTGCCGATGTGGCAGTCGATGCCCAATACCTTGATGTGTGGCAGCTCGGCGGCGCGCTGATAGAGTGCCGGTGCCTTGGCGATATCCACGCCGAACTTGTTGTCCTTCAGGCCGGTGGAGATGTAGGGGTGGGTCTGGGCGTCCACATCCGGGTTCACGCGGATGGCGATGGGCGCTTCACGATCCAGTTCGCCGGCGACCAGATTGAGCAGTTCCAGCTCGGCGGCGGATTCCACGTTAAAGCAATGAATGTTGGCTTTCAGGGCGGCGGCCATTTCATCGGCGGTCTTGCCGACGCCGGAAAACACGATCTTGTCCGGATCGCCGCCGGCGCGCAGTACCCGCTCCAGTTCGCCGCCGGAGACGATATCAAAGCCGGCGCCGCAACGGGCCAGCACGTTCAGTACCGCCAGGTTGGAGTTGGCTTTCACCGCATAACAGACCTGGTGAGGATGATCGCCGAAGGCCTCGTCGAAAGCCTGGAAGTGACGTTCCAGGGTGGCACGGGAATAGAGGTACAGCGGCGTGCCGAAACGGTCGGCCAGTTGTTCTACCGGCAGTTCTTCGGCGAACAGCTCGCCGTCGCGGTACTGGAAGTGATCCATGATTATTCCTGTTCCCCGTCATCCTGGTCGGATGCGGCGGGTTGGTCGGCGTTGTCGTCCTGTGCCTCTACGGGCTCGGCGGCGGGTTCCTGAGGGGCAAAGTACAGCGGGCCTTTCTGGCCGCAGCCAGCCAGCAGGGCGACAAATAGCAGGGCGATGATGCGCATCATCAAGCTCCGAATGTGCGTGCGAAGGCGGATAGCGTGGTGCTTTCCGCCTCGGCGAAAGATGGCGGAAAGGACCGTGCCCTGTCCGCCCGAGGTTGATCAGTGACCGGTATTGTCCAGCGCCTGCCGGGCACGGGCAACTGCGGCGCGCACCTGATCGGGGGCGGTGCCACCGATATGGTTACGGGCGCTCACTGACCCTTCCAGAGTCAACACGTCGAACACGTCGTCTTCGATCTGATCACTGAACTGCTTCAGTTCAGACAGGGACATGTCGCTCAGGTCCTTCTTCTTTTCTACGCCGTAGGCCACGGCCTTGCCAACGATTTCGTGGGAGTCGCGGAAGGCAATGCCCTTGCGTACCAGGTAATCGGCCAGGTCGGTGGCGGTGGCGAAACCGCGACGGGCCGCTTCGCGCATTACCTCGCGGTTGGGCTCCAGGGCCGGGATCATGTCGCCGAAGGCGCGCAGGCTGCCTTTGATGGTGTCCACGGCGTCGTAGAGCGGCTCTTTGTCTTCCTGGTTGTCCTTGTTGTAGGCCAGCGGCTGGCTCTTCATCAGGGTCAGCAGGCTGATTAGATGGCCGTTGACGCGTCCGGTCTTGCCGCGCACCAGCTCCGGCACGTCCGGGTTTTTCTTCTGCGGCATGATGGAGCTGCCGGTACAGAAGCGGTCGGGCAGGTTGATAAAGTTGAACTGGGCGCTGGTCCACAGCACCAGTTCTTCGCTGATCCGTGACAGGTGAGTCATGGTCAGGGCGGCCAGGGCACAGAATTCGATGGCGAAGTCCCGGTCGCTGACGGCATCAAGCGAGTTTTCGCAGACGCCGTCAAAACCCAGCAATTCGCAGGTGCGCTCGCGGTTGATCGGGTAGGTGGTGCCAGCCAGTGCAGCGGCGCCCAGCGGCATGCGGTTGACCCGCTTCTTGCAGTCCAGCAGGCGTTCGCGGTCGCGCTTGAGCATCTCGAACCAGGCCAGCAGGTGGTGGCCGAAGGTCACCGGCTGGGCGGTCTGCAGGTGGGTGAAGCCGGGCATGATAGTGGCCGCTTCACGCTCGGCCAGGTTCAGCAGGCCGGTCATCAGGTGCAGATACTGCTCTTCCATGATCAGCATTTCATCGCGCAGCCACAGGCGGATATCGGTGGCCACCTGGTCGTTGCGGCTGCGGCCGGTGTGCAGCTTCTTGCCGGTGATGCCGATCTTGTCGGTGAGCCGCGCCTCGATGTTCATGTGCACGTCTTCCAGGGCCACGGACCACTGGAATTCACCGGCTTCGATTTCCTTCTGGATTTCCGCCAGGCCGTTGATGATGGCATCGCGCTCCTCATCGGTGAGCACGCCCACTTCTGCCAGCATGGTGGCATGAGCCTGGGAGCCGAAGATGTCCTGGCGGTACATGCGCCGGTCGAAATTCACGCTGGCGGTGAATTCCTGAACGAACTGATCGGTGGATTCGCTGAAGCGGCCGCCCCAGAGTTTGTTCTGCTGCTTGTCGGTCATCGTACGGTTCCCATGCATAAAGCCGGATTTGCGAGGCGCGCAGTATAGCAGGGACCGGGGACCCCCTGAACAATCGGTATTGCTTGGGTGACGTGCTCGCTTAAGGTATAACTGCCTGTAACTAGTGATTTTTACTGATAGGAGAATCAATGGCGGCCACGGACGACCGGCCCAATACCAGCTTCCTGCCTGATCTGTGCAGCACCCGCGCGGTGCTGGTGGTGGTGGTGGTGGCGGAGCTCATGGCCCTGGTAATCAACCTGGTGGCCACCTATTACAGCGATTTCAGCATGGGCAGGCTGGCGATCACCTCCCTGTTTGTGCAGTGGGTGGGACTTACCTCGGCGGCGCTGGTCTGCCAGCTACGTTCCCGACTCAATCGCCTGGCTCCGGCCGGTGCGGCGGTGGCGGTGGTGCTGCTGGTGGTAATCGACACCCTGGTGTTCAGCGTGGTGGCGGCCCTGGTGATGAGCTGGGTGACCGGAAATCTGATGCCGGGCTCCCTGTGGTCCATGGAAATTCTCGTCAACGGCCTGATTGCCGCCATTATTGCCGGCCTGGTCATGCGCTATTTCTACGTGCAAGAACAGCTTCGCCAGAAGGGGCAGGCGGAATTGCAGGCGCGCATCCAGGCCCTGCAATCACGGATTCGCCCGCACTTCCTGTTTAATTCCATGAACATCATCGCCAGCCTGATTGCGGTGGACCCGGATACCGCCGAGAAAGTGGTGGAAGATCTGTCGGTGCTGTTTCGGGCCAGCCTGAAGAATATCGGCAACGAGGTCTCTCTGGATGAGGAACTGGAGCTGTGTCGGCGCTATATTCATATTGAGCAATTGCGCATGGGCGAGCGTCTCCAGGTGGAATGGGATATCCGCGTGGAGGCAAAAAGCGTGATGATTCCGCTGTTAACCTTGCAACCCTTGCTCGAAAATGCCATTTATCATGGCATACAACCATTAGCTGCGGGCGGCGTGGTGACGATCCGGGCCCTGGCAGCAGATGGCGAGTTGGTATTATCGGTGAGTAACCCCAAGCCGGAAGGCGACGGGCACCACAACGGCAACCGAATGGCGTTGGAGAATATTCGTCATCGACTGGAAGCGTTGTATGGTGACGAGGTGGCGGTGGAATCACGGCCGCAACAAAAAGAATACGAAATCGAAATCCGATATCCGCTGCAATAAAAAAGGATGGGAATTATGCGGGTGCTTGTGTGCGACGACGAACAACTGGCTCGGGACCGGCTCAAGCGGCTGGTAGAGAAAACCGACGGCGTTGAAGTGGTGGCAGAAGCGGCCAACGGCCGCGAGGCTGTGGATCAGGCTCAAATCACCAGGCCTGACGTGATCCTGATGGATATTCGCATGCCGGAAATGGACGGTATGGAAGCCGCCGAGCATCTCAGCAAGATGGATAATCCCCCGGCGCTGATTTTCTGTACCGCCTATGACGAACATGCCCTGCAGGCCTTCAAGGTCCATGCGGTGGACTATCTGCTCAAGCCGGTCAGTGCCGATGATCTGGCCACGGCGCTGGGCAAGGCCCGGACCCTGAACCGGGTGCAACTGGCGGAAATCGGCAGGGATGTCAGTGAAGAAAAGCCGCGCCGGCGCGGGCATATCAGTGCCCGCACCCACCGGGGTCTGGAACTGGTGCCAGTGGATGAGGTGCGCTATTTCCTGGCTGACCAGAAATACGTCACCGTCTGCTCCGGCGAGGGCGAAGTGCTGATCGATGAAACCCTCAAGGAGCTGGAGACCGAATTCGGTGACCAGTTCGTGCGTATTCACCGCAATGCCCTGGTGGCGTTGAAGTTTATCGAGGGTATGGAGATGGCCACTGCCGGCCACCACCAGGTACGCCTGCGCGGCATCGATGAAAGGCTCACTGTCAGCCGCCGGCATGTGGCCGGCTTGCGCCGGGTGCTGCAGAATCTGTAGTCGTTAACAGAGGTCTGTCGGCATGCTAGCCTTGGACCTCCCCATGTTCCTAGCAATCCAATAACAAGAACAGGAAACCTGCCATGAAAAAGCTTCTTCTTCTGCTGGTCAGCGCCGCAGCACTGAGCGGTTGTGCCTCCGCCACCATGCCGGTCACCGGTCTGCTCTACGGCAACGTGAAAGCGCCGCTCACCGCCACTGCTTCCACCGAGAAACCCACCCGGGTTGGCCGAGCCAGTACCCGTTCGATTCTCGGCATCATTGCCTCCGGCGACGCCAGCATCCAGACCGCAGCGCGCAACGGCGGCATCACCGAAATCCATCATGTGGACTACGAGTCCCAGAACTTCTTCGGGGTGTTGGCGGAGTTTACCGTGGTGGTTTACGGTAACTGATTGCCCCTTTTGAATTTGTAGGAGCCATGCTCGCCATGGCGAACTTGCTTGCGATCTCAATGGTTCGCTGCGCTCAGTTCGCCATGGCGAGCATGGCTCCTACGGTATGAGCTTCTCTTCCTGTAAACTGTCCTCCTCATTTCAGAACCACAGGATCTCCCATGTCCCGCGAAGTCTTGCGTATCGCCACCCGCTCCAGCCCGCTTGCCATCTGGCAGGCAGAATACGTTCAGCAGCGTCTGGAAAGTCTGCATGAGGGGTTGAGCGTGGAGCTGGTTCGGATCAAGACCCAGGGTGACAAGATTCTCGATACCCCGCTGGCCAAGATTGGTGGCAAGGGCCTGTTCGTGAAGGAGCTGGAAGAGGCCATCATGGACGGCCGTGCGGATATTGCCGTGCATTCAATGAAGGATGTACCCATGGAATTGCCGGAAGGCTTTGCGCTGCCGGTGATCTGTGAGCGGGAAGATCCCCGCGATGCCTTTGTCTCCAATCATCATGACAGCCTGTCTGCTCTGCCACATGGTGCCTGTGTGGGGACTTCCAGCCTGCGCCGTCAGGCCCAGGTACAGGCCAACCGCCCGGACCTGGTGGTGAAAAGCCTGCGCGGTAATGTGCAGACCCGCCTGGGCAAGCTGGATGCCGGCGAGTTCGACGCCATTATCCTCGCCGCTGCCGGGCTCAAGCGGCTGGAGATGCACGAGCGGATCCGTTACGAAATGCCGCCGGAGGAATCCCTGCCGGCGGTGGGGCAGGGTGCGGTCGGCATCGAGTGCCGCGAAGGCGATGAGCGCACCATCGCACTGCTGAGTCCGCTCAGTGATGTGGATACCTGGGACCGGGTAGTGGCGGAACGAGCCATGAATCGACGTCTTGAGGGTGGTTGTCAGGTGCCTATCGCCGGCTTCGCGTTGCTGGAAGACGATCAGCTCTGGCTGCGTGGCCTGGTTGCCGAGGAAAACGGCAAACAGGTGCTCCGTGCAGAAGGGCGCGCCCCCCGCGAGCGCGGTGCCGAACTGGGTGTGGAGATTGCCGAGCAACTGCTGGCCCAGGGGGCGGATGTGATCCTCAAGGCTCTCTACGAGAAAGGCTGATTGTCATGCAGGTGCTGGTCACCCGTCCCCGGGGGCAGCAGCAGGCCTTAATGGATGCCCTGCGTCAGGCTGGCTATCAGCCGCTGCACAGCCCCGCACTGCATATCGAGCCGCTGCCGGTCAGCGATACGACCCGCCGGGTGCTGATGGACCTGGATTTGTTCCATGCGGTTTTCTTCGCCAGCAGTAATGCCGCCCGCCTGGCCCTGGCCGCCATGGCGGATATCTGGCCCCAGTGGCCGGTGGGCGTCCACTGGCTGGCGGTAGGCAAGGCCACTGCGGCGGAAATTACCCGCTGGCATCTGCAGCCCACCGTTCCTGACGGCGGTTTCAATTCCGAAGCGGTGCTATCCCTGCCCTGCCTGCAGCAACTGACGGAAAAAAAAGTGCTGTTGTGTCGTGGTGATAGCGGTCGGGAATTATTGGCACAGACTCTTGCCGAGCGAGGAGCGGAAGTTGTCACCCTGCCGTTCTATCGTCGTTTGCCCTGCGCAGCATTTCATTGCCCTGCACAATGCAACTGGGTCATGGTGACCAGTGTGGAAAGCTGGCGAGCCATCAGCGAAAAAATTCCACCTGACGTCGGGGTGGTGGCTGCCGGGGAGCGAGTGGCCTCTCATATCCGTGCGGAACATGCCGGTCCAGTGCGAGTGGCGGCCAGTGCCCATGATGAAGATATGCTGGCCACTCTGCCTTCTGCATAAAGAACATGAATGACTGATTTCTTCATATCGCCAAGGTAGTGTTTTGTAATCTATCTCCCGGGTTCATGCCCTGTTTGCCTCTCCTATTACATTGTTTAATGGACACTCAGCGCAGCCCCAATTAAGGTTTTCGCAGAGGATCGCCCGTTTGGGGGTGCCAGATAATCAGAACATGGAGCTGACATGACGCAGGAACGTCTTTATTCCCGCCAGACAGGCAAGAGCGTCTGGGTTGTACTGGTGGCGTTGGTGGTTCTGGCGGCCCTGGGGGCCGGTGGCTGGTGGGGCTGGCAACAGTTCCAGCAGATGCAGAAAGAAAAAGCCGGTCTTGCCGGTCAGATCAGCGAATTGAAAGCTGCCATGGCCAGCCAGCGCAGCGAGGTGCAGGGCGCGCTGTCTTCCTTCGAGAAAAAACAGGCGGAGCTGTCCGCCCGTATGGTCAAGGATCGCGCCGTGCTCAGCGATATGCAGAGTGGTGGGCAAACACTGTGGCTGGTCAACGAAGCCCGGGCACTGGCCAGCCTGGCCAGCCAGCGACTGCTGCTGACCCAGGATGCCTCTGCCGCGCGGCGTTTATTGAAAGCCGCGGATGAAACCCTGGCCCGCCTTGATGATCCCAAGGTGCTGCCGGGCCGTCAGGCGCTGGCCATGGACATGGAAAAACTCAGCGGTGCCGGTCAGGTGGATGTGCAAGGCATGGTGCTTCGCCTGGGCGCCCTGCGTCAGATTACCGCTGAGCTGGCGGTGCCAGTGGAGGAAGCCCCTCCCGAGCGGGATTTACCTGAAGTGAATCAGCCCTGGTGGCAAGACGTGCTCGACCGCCTGCCGATCAATGTACGTCATCACGCAGGGGCTGTGCCGTTGCCGTTGTCTGCCGAGCAGGCGTCACTGGTGCGTCTGACCCTGGATGGCAGTCTGCAGCAGGCGCAGCTGGCGCTAATGCAAGGACGTGCCAAGGCCTACCAGCAGGCGCTGGATAATGCGCGCACGACGCTGGCCCAGTGGTTCCGTGAGGATGAGCCGCGGGCGGTGCAAATGCGCAAGGCGTTGAAAGAGCTGGGTGGCAGCAGTGTGGCTCAGGCCCTGCCGGAGATTGGCGCGGGTCTGGCTGCCATTGAAGAGTTGAAACGCAAGGAGGGCGGTGCATGAAAAAAGTCGCCCTGCTGATCGTCATCGCCCTGGTTGCCGCACTGGCACTGGGGCGCTGGATGGCGGCGGATTCCGGCTACGTGCTGGTAATCCGCGATGACTTCTCCCTGGACACCACCCTGGGCTTTGTGGTGCTGGCGGCACTGCTGGCGGTGGTGGCCATTGTGGTGCTTACCCTGCTCGGCAATGCCGCCTGGAATGTGCTGGAGCCGGTGCGAGCTACACGTCGCTGGAAAAAAGCCGTGGCGGCCCGGCGTTTGCGCAGTGGTCTTCTGCAACTGGTGGATGGCGAACAAGAAAAGGCCGAGCGGCTGCTGGTAGCCGCCGGAGAAGACGGTGACTGGCCCCTGCTGGCCTGGTTGCTGGCGGCGGAAGCGGCTCAGGAACAGGAGAACGTGGAGGCCAGTCAGCGGTATCTGGAAAATGCCAGCAGCGACCGCCGTGGCCAATTGGTGGCCGGGCTGATGAAGGCCCGTTTCGCGCTGGATGATGGTTATCCGGAGCAGGCCCGCCAGGAGCTCAAGGTGCTGGCGGACCTGGCGCCGCGCAACAAACGCATCCTGCGTACCTATGCGGAAGTGCTGGAGAGCCAGAAAGACTGGCCGGCTCTGTGCGCCCTGATGCCGCGCCTCAAGCGCGCCTTCGGTGAGGGCAAGGAATCCCGTCGTGAACGCCGAGCCTGGCTGGCCCTGCTGCAGGAAACCGCGCGCAAGCCCGGCTTCAATGATGCGGACAGCCGTCGGGAGGAACTGCGCAAGCTATGGAAGGATGTGCCGGTTCATTTGAAGAATGATCCGGCCATGGTGGCCCGCTATACCGGTTTTCTGGCCCAGCTGGGCGGTGGTAAGGGCGCCTTGAATCTGGTCCGTGAGCAGTTGACCCAACAGTGGGATGACCGCTTACCGCCGGTACTGGAAGCCATCGATGATATGTCTCCGGATGATTTGCTACAGGTGCTGGAAGGCTGGCTGGCAGAACGACCGGGTAACGCAGCGGTGTTGATTACGGCCGGTCGAGTGGCTCTCAAGGCCCGTCTGTGGGGCAAGGCCCAGGGTTTCTTTGAGGCCGCCGCCAACTCCAGCCAGAGCGCCACAGCCCTGGCTGAACTGTCTCGGCTGTATCAGGCGCTGGGTGATACCAGCAAGGCACAGAAGGCCTTTGAGCGTCGCCTGCAGCAACTGGACGGAGAGTTGCCCGCGTTGCCGATGCCGGAGAAGTCGTTGTAGAACGGCATTGGCAAACGAAAACCAAAAGGCCGCGCCGGATTTCTGGTGCGGCCTTTTTGCTGTAGGAGCGCCGCTTGAGGCGCGAACAGGGCCGAGTTACGAGGAACGAAAGGACTTTCGAAACTCGAACCTCGTGACTCGCTTCTAATGCTGTTCGCGCCTCAAGCGGCGCTCCTACAAAACCCGTCGAGCCCTTGCGGCCCGGTGTGGCGGGTTATTTCAGGGCCTGGGTGATGCTCTGCCCGACTTCCTGCCAGCCCTGATCCAGGGCTTTAACCAGTGCCGCATAGCCCTCGCCGCCAATAGGGCCCTGCCACTCGATGGTTCCCCGTTGGACTTGCTCTTCATGGGTGAATTGCCAGGTGCCGGTGATCATGGCCACGTCACCCCCATTGCTCTGCACGCCCTGAAAGCGGCTGAGTTGCAGATCCAGTTTCCCCAGTTCATGGAGTGTTGTCTGGCTTGCCAGGGTGGCCGCCAGCGCCCGCTGTAGTTGCGAGCCCAGTGGCTCCGCCCAGCGATGCTGGCGGGCCACGTGCAGTTCGGTGTCGCTCAGTTGCAACACGATGCCGCCCTGGTCCAGGTAGCTGGCCAGGCTTACGCGAATCTGTAGTGGGCTGTGGCCACTGTGGCTGGCGCCGGGTAGCAGGTAGTCCGGCGCGGGTGCCGGCGGGGTCTGGCTGCAGGCGCTCAGCCACACCATCAGGGTGACCAGCAGGCCGGAAATGAACAATGATTTCATTGGCGGGAGCCTCTGGGTTGCGGATCGGGGGCCGGCTGGCGCTGGAAGATCAGTGCATTGGGCTGCCGATTCAGGGTATCCAGCAGCGGTTCGGCGTCGTTGAGTAGACGATCCAGTTTCTGCAGGGTGCCTTGCAGTTGCTGGTAGCCGTCGCCGCCGGTCTGCCAGCCCTGCAGCGTACCTTCCAGGGCGCCGAGGGTGCCGGTAAGCCGTTCCGGCAGGGCATTGAGTGCCGGGTCGGCCAGCAGGGCTTCGAGCCGTTGGGTGGTGCCGGCCAAGTTGTCCAGGTTGCGGTTCAGGTTGCCGGCAATGGATTCCATGGGCAGGTTGTTGAGGGTATCCAGAAGCCGCTGGATCTTGTCCTCGATCTTGCTGATGCCGCCGCTGTCGATCGTGGGGAAAACGGCCACATCCGCATAGCGTTCGCCACTGTTGGCAGCGGGCGTGTCGGCATGGAAATCCAGATCCACAAACAGGGCACCAGTGAGCAGGTTGCCCGGCTTCAGGCTGGCGCGCAGACCATCATCAATCATGCGATCGATTTCCTGCCGCCAGCGCTGTGTATCTTCCCGGCTCTGGTGAGTGATGCGTTGGGGTTCCAGGCGGATCAGCACCGGAATGGGAGCACTGCTGATAGTGCCCGGGCCCGATTGGGCAAAGCTCCAGGCCACTTGTTCCACGGTGCCCACACGGATGCCGCGATACTCCACCGGGGCGCCGGTTTTCAGGCCCCGCACACTACTCTCCACCAGCAACACATAATCCAGGGTGTCGGTGTAGAGAGCCCGCCGGGCGCTTTCTTCATCGTTGTGCAGGGTGAACTCCCGCTCGTCTTTTACCGGGTCGCCGGCGCGCATATTGCCATCAGGGACGGCAAAGGTGATGCCGCCGCCGATCAGGGCTTCCAGGGAGTGGATCTGAGCCTGGAAGCCGCGGGCATCGAGCTTGAAGCCAAGCCCGTTGACCTGCCAGAAACGGCTGCTGTCCGAGACCAGCACGTCGTAGGGCTTCTGGATAAAGATGCGGTGGTGGAAGCGCTTGTCGCTGGCATTGAAGCGGGTTTCCACCACCCGGCCCACTTTCAGGCTGCGAAAATGCACCGGGTCGCTCACGTCCACATTGGTCCCTGCCTCGCTGACCAGTTTCAGGAACAGGCCGGCGCCGGTTTTTTCCGGGGGCGGCGTGTCCTGTACCTGAAAACGCTTGCCCTTCTTGCCGCTTTCGCCGGGCATCAGCTCGATGTAGGAGCCGGACAGTACCGTGTTCAGGCCACTCACGCCCTCCCTGCTGATCCGGGGTTTGACCACCCAGAAGCGGGTGTCCTCGGCCAGCATGCGGTCGGTGTCTGACTGCATCTGTACGGTCAGCAGTGTGTGGCTCATGTCATCCGACAGCCTCACGCTTTCTACCAGGCCGACCTGCACATTGCGGGTTTTCACCGGCGTCTTGCCGGCGTTGATGCCTTCCGCGTCCGTCAGTTTCAGGGTAATTACCGGCCCCTGACTGGAGAGATAACTGAATACCAGCCACAGGCCGATCAGGGCAGCGGCCAGAGGGATCAGCCAGACGGCGGAAAGCCGGGTGCGGCGGGGTTCGGCTTGGGTATCACTCAAGGCTGATGCTCCGGTTGTGTGTTGGGGGGCAGCTTCTGCTGCTGGTCCCAGATCAGGCGCGGATCAAACTGGTGGGCCGCCAGCATGGTAAATATCACCACGGCGGAAAAGGCCACGCCACCCACGCCCGGGGTCACGGTAAGAATATTGCCCATCTGGAACAGGGCGACAATGATGGCCACCACGAATACATCGATCATGGACCAGCGCCCCACCCATTCGGTGATCCGGTAGAGCGCCATCTGGTTTTTCATGTCCAGGGTGTCGCGCCGGCGGCTGGCAATGCATAGCCAGCCCAGCGCCAGGATTTTTCCGAACGGCACCAGCACGCTGGCGGTAAAGATGATCAGGGCAATGGGCCAGTCGCCATGGCGGATGAAAAGCATGACACCGGCAATGATGGTGGACGGCTCGTTCTGCCCCAGGCTGGTGGTGGTCATGATCGGAAACAGGTGGGCGGGGAAGCAGCAGAGGATGGCGGTGATCAGCAGTGCCCAGACCCGTTGCAGGGTCAGCGGGTGGCGGTCATGCAGGCTGCTGTGGCAGCGGTGGCAATGGTGACTGCCCAGGGTTTGCAACTGCCCGCAGCGCTGGCAGCCGATCAGCCCCTGGCTGCGGGCGGTGAGTCCGCTGCGGGTAGCGGCGGGTTGCTGCAGATTACCCAGCAACCGCTGCCACAGGCTCACGGTATTCATGCGGGTGACGGTAATCAGCAACAACAAAGCGTAGCCGGAAAAGGTCCAGAAGGCCGAGAGCAGCTGGATATGGGCCATGGCGACGATCTTTACCAGGCTCACCAATGCGGCGATGGCAAACACATCTGCCATCATCCAGGGCTGCATGCGGGGCAGCCAGCGGGCCAGCAACAGGCTGCCGGGCAGATGACGGCGGGCGGACAGACTCAGGTGTATCCAGCAAATCGACAGCAGATAGAGCGCGGGGATCACGATGATGGTGGCGATCACGATGACCGCCAGCGACGGGTGGTGATAGACCGCCAGTTCCCAGGCGGCATCGGTCACCGTCATGGCTCTCTCAATGCCATTTTTCTCGAAACCGATGTAGGGGAAGAGCAACGACAGGCCGAGCAAAATCAGCGCGGTAAAGGCCAGCGCGGGAGTCAGTTGATCGCTCTGCGCCTGGCGCATCAGCGGGTGCCGACAACGGGGGCACTGTAGCCAGCCGCTTTCCTGGCGAAGGTCTACTTCGCATACCAGGTCGCATTCGTGGCAAGGCAGAAGCAATGTCTGGTTATGCGCCGTGGGCGGAGAATCCTGCGCCATCGCATCCTTTCCTTGGGAATTAGCTACAAGTTACAAGCTTCAAGCTACAACGCGGGCTCGGTTGTTGCCAGTCCGGGAGCGTTTTGGCCGCGATTCGAGGCGAATGCTCGATGCCCAATGACGAATTAGACTCGCATCGCGGGCTCAGGCCTCTTCGGTCGGCACGGGTTTAGCCCGCGTTGCTGCAGCTATTCCCTGGGCGCGTAATCAAACACGTCACAGTGGATATTGCCGGCGGGGACGCCTTCTTCCACCAGCGCATCGAATACCGCCCAGGCCATGGGCGGGGAACCGCCCAGGTAGAACAGCGGCAACTCCGGTTCGTTCAGGGCCGCCAGCGCTGCCTCATGCACCAGGCCTTCGGCGTGGTCCGGGTGACGGATGTCGGAGAGGGCAGTGGTGAAATCGAAGTCTTTCAGTGCCATCTTCCACTGGGAGGGGAGTGTCGGCAGGTAGAGATCTTCCGGGGTGCGGGCGCCCCAGAACAGGCGGACCGGGTGGTCGAAGTCCAGGGCGATCAGGCGTTCGACCATGGCCTTTACCGGGGCGAAACCGGTGGAGCCACAGATAAACCACACCGGCTGTTCCGGGGCGCTGTCGATAAAGCGCATGCCGGCGGGCAGGGTGGCGCTGACGGTGCTGGCTGATGTCAGGTGCGCCATGATGTCCTGGGCGGCACTGTTATCGTCGCCGTGGCGGATATGTAATTCCAGGCGGCGGCCATCGCAGTGGTTGGCGATGGAAAAGGGGAAGCTCTCGCCGTTCAGGTTGAGCATCATGTATTGCCCGGCATGCCACTGCACCCGCTTGCCGGCGGGTAGCTGTAACCAGACCCGACTCACATCGTGATTGAGCGCTTCAATCTGCTGAATCTGGCAATGAACTTCATGGCTCGGCAGTTCGCCGGGAGCGGTCACCTCGGGCACATCGATCTCACAGTCGCTGAGTGGCTGAGCGATGCAGTATAACACCTGGATGCTATCGGCATCGCCCGCATGAATGGTGTGGTTTCTTTGCTGAACGTGTCCGCTTTGAAGCGTTCCCATGCAGCGCTCACAGACACCATTGCGGCAGGCCACCGGAAAGCCGAAGCCGGCCTGCTGGCCGGCCTCGATGATGGTCTGGTCGTCATGGCAGGAGAAGCGTTCCCTGCCGTTGACGGTGATGGTGAAGATATCGGGCACGTTTTGCTGAATTGATAATGGAAAATTGAGAATTGATAACGGAAACCACCTCCAGTAAGGGCTGGCGGTGGCTTTCATGGTTTTAAGTTATCAATTATCCATTCTCAATGATCAATTGCCTGCTCTTTATGCTCCAACGCCCACGAACAGCGCCACGATACAACCCATGCCAAAGGCCCATACCAGGGTGCGGGCGCTGGCCCAGTCGGCGATATAGCAGACGGTGAACATGACCCGGCTGACCACGAAGGCCAGGGCGATGCCGTCGATGGTGGGTTGAGGGGCGGTCTGGGCCAGGTGGGCAATGATCACGGCCGCGGCAAAGGCGGGGGTGACTTCGAAGCCATTCTGCTGGGCCCAGTGGGCGCGCTTGCGGCTGCCTTCCAGGGTTTCCAGGAATTCGCGCGGGTTATGGTTCTGCTTCGGGCCGAAGCCGCCCTGGAATTTGGCTAAAGCGGTATTCAGGTAGGGCAGGAAAATGGCGGCAAGCACGCACCAATAGGCAAGGGTCATGATGTTTTCTCCGTGATTTTTATATGCCGTAGGAGCGGCGCTTGAGCCGCGAAGCCGTCTTCGAAAAGATCTCTGGGGCTTCGCGGCTCAAGCGCCGCTCCTACTGGAATGAAGATTAGGTTATCTCAGTCTTTGTCATCGGCCTGTGAGGCTAGCAGGCATGCCTCGATCACCGCAAAGCGATCCTGCCCCCAGACCATGGTGTTTTCGGTCAGGAAGCTGGGTACGCCCCAACTGCCGGCGGCCATCATGGCGTTGCGGTTGTCTTCGGCACGGTCGCGCCAGCTGTCGTCGTCCAGCCAGCGGCGGGCCCGGTTCCAGTCCAGCCCGGCATTTTCCACCAGAAACTTCAGGCCGTTGTCGGTGGCGGCATTGATGCCCTGGCTCCAGATGCCGGTGGCGGCGGCACGCAGCCATTCGCGCAGGCGGCCTTCCTTTTCCGCGAAAGGCCAGATGGCCATACAGCGTTCCACCCCGGCACCGACCGGATCGCACACCTTGCCAAATGGCACCTTGTGCAGACGGGCTTCCCGGGCGGCGTCCTTGAGGATGTAGAAACGCTTGGCCTTGGGGACCGAGAGCCCGCGCATCACCATGGGCAGGACCGGGCGAATTTTCAGGTTCAGGCCGTAATGGTCCGCCATGGCATAGGTGCGGGCCAGCGCCAGGTAGGAGTAGGGGCTGCGGAAGGAGAAAAACAGCACCAGCGGCTTGCCTTTCAGGCCTTCCGGGACCTCTTTCAGACGGGCCCGTTTGGCGCGGCCGTAGGGCAGTGGCCAGTCCGCGCTGCCCAGGCCCAGGTCGTTGAGACGATGGGCCAGATGGTCCAGCCGCTCGATACTCCAGTACCACTCACCTTCGTACTGCAGCGTGCCAGTGAGGTAGTGGCCATCCTTGAGGAACTGGTCGCGACGGGCTTCCAGTGCCAGCTGGGCCCGGTCGGCGGGCATCTGGCCGTGTTCGGTGAGCAGCTCTTCCAGCTTGTCGTGGTCGTTGCGCCACAGGGCATCCGCCAGGGCGGCGGCCAGGCTCCAGAAGCGCTCGTCGCCCTCGTGCTTGAGCAGGCAGCGGGTGGCCGCCAGGCTCACTTCCCGAGGCGGTAATTGCCAAGCGTCAGGGAAATCCAGGTCATGAACCCGGGCCAGCTGAATGGCATCACGGGGAGCCAGTTCTTCCAGCATGTCCGCCGCCGGGTACATCTGCTGATCCAGATACAGCATCACCCGGGGGGTGATGGTGATGCCGAAGTGGCGGGCAAAGCGGGGCAATACCTGGGCCATCAGCACCGAATAGGGGTCATCAATGCGGAAGTAGAATACCGCCTGATGAGGGCGCCGCTTCAGCTTGCGTTGCCATTCACGAAAGGCCCGCCGCCATTGTTGCAGGCGTTCGCTGGTGATCAACTTGGCCACCAGTGGCATCAAACGTTGTGTCAGACTCATTAACAGAGTGCTCCTCGTAGTGGGCACAAGCCGGGACCGCCGAGGGGATAACGCGTCGGCGCCGGTCAGGGTTTCTAGGGCCTGTTCCCACTACCGAAATAGCGTCTGCTGAATGCATTTTTTCGCCCAGTAGTGTCAGCCGATGTGTCGTGTAGTCATTCTACATAAACAGCGGATGGCGCTGCTGGGCGGAAAAAGGTGTCAGCCCTGCGGGTTAAGCCCCAAAATCCGCCACTCGTCGTTATTCGTCACTCATTTGGAGAGACCAAACGTCGCTCCTTATGCCTAGATCGGCGAGTTTTGGGGCTTACAGACGCCATTTCGGTAGTGGGAGCAGGCCCTTAGATACTTGTTCAGAAAGCGCCGTGTGGCAACACCCTGTCTACCGGGGTGCGGCAACGGTCATGAAACCGGCAGGGGCGGATGGGAAGCGGGGCCAACGAAAAGGGCGGCCCGAAAGCCGCCCGAGTCGGTTACTTGTTGAGCTGGCTGAGATCCCGCACGGCGCCGCGGTCGGCGCTGGTGGTCAGGGCCGCATAGGCTTTCAGGGCGGTGGATACCCGGCGTGGGCGCATTTCCATGGGCTTGTAGGCCAGTTTGCCGCGGGCTTCCATCTTGCTGCGGCGATGGGCCAGTTCCTCGTCGGAAATGTCCAGGTTGATGGAGCGGTTGGGGATGTCGATGGCGATGGTGTCGCCTTCTTCCACCAGAGCAATGGCGCCGCCTTCCGCCGCTTCCGGGGAGGCATGGCCGATGGAAAGGCCGGAGGTGCCGCCGGAGAAACGACCATCGGTGAGCAGGGCGCACTGCTTGCCCAGCCCCTTGGATTTCAGGTAGCTGGTGGGGTAGAGCATTTCCTGCATGCCCGGGCCGCCTTTCGGGCCTTCGTAGCGGATTACCACCACGTCGCCGGCGACGATCTGGTCACCGAGGATGGCGCGCACGGCGGAATCCTGGGATTCGAACACCCGGGCGCGACCGGTGAAGGTGAGGATGGAGTCATCCACCCCGGCGGTCTTCACGATGCAGCCGCGCTCGGCGATGTTGCCGTACAGCACCGCCAGGCCGCCGTCTTTGCTGTAGGCGTTTTCGTAGTTGCGGATGCAGCCGTTTTCCCGGTCGTCATCCAGGCTGTCCCAGCGGGTGTCCTGGCTGAAGGCGGTCTGGGTGGGGATGCCCGCCGGCCCGGCGGTGAACATCTTTTTCACCCCTGAATCGCTGGTGCGCATGATGTCGTAATGCTCCAGCGCTTCCGCCACGCTGGCGGAATGGACCATGGGAATGTCCCGGTGCAGCAGGCCGGCCCGGTCCAGTTCACCAAGAATGCCCATGACGCCACCGGCGCGGTGCACATCTTCCATATGGTACTTCTGGGTGGCCGGGGCCACTTTCGACAGGCACGGCACCTTGCGGCTCAGCCGGTCGATGTCTTCCATGGTGAAATCGATCTCGCCCTCCAGTGCCGCCGCCAGCAAGTGCAGCACGGTGTTGGTGGAACCGCCCATGGCGATATCCAGGCTCATGGCATTTTCGAAGGCCTTCACCGAGGCAATGTTGCGTGGCAGCACCGCCTCCACATCCTGTTCGTAATACAGCTTGGCCACATCCACGATGCGACGGCCGGCTTCCAGGAACAGTTCGCGGCGGTCCGCGTGGGTGGCCAACAGCGAGCCGTTGCCGGGCAAAGACAGGCCCAGCGCTTCGGTGAGGCAGTTCATGGAGTTGGCGGTGAACATGCCGGAGCAGGAACCGCAGGTGGGGCAGGCGGAGCGCTCCACTTCGTTGAGGGTTTCTTCGTCCACACTGTCATCGGCGGCCATCACCATGGCGTCCACCAGGTCCAGCTTGCCCTCTGCCAGCTTGGTCTTGCCCGCTTCCATGGGGCCGCCGGACACGAAGATCACCGGAATATTCAGGCGCATGGCGGCCATCAGCATGCCGGGGGTGATCTTGTCGCAGTTGGAGATGCAGACAATGGCGTCGGCGCAGTGGGCGTTGACCATGTACTCCACGGAATCGGCAATGATGTCGCGGCTGGGCAGGGAATAGAGCATGCCGTCGTGGCCCATGGCGATGCCGTCATCCACCGCAATGGTATTGAATTCCTTGGCGATCCCGCCGGCCTTCTCCACTTCGCCAGCCACCAGCTGGCCCATATCCTTCAGGTGCACGTGCCCGGGCACGAACTGGGTAAAGGAGTTGGCGATGGCAATGATCGGTTTACCGAAGTCCCCGTCCTTCATGCCCGTGGCGCGCCACAGGGCACGGGCGCCGGCCATGTTACGGCCATGGGTGGTGGTACGGGAGCGATACTGCGGCATGGGAACCTCGTGATTTCAGCAAACAGGGCGTAAGGGGTCGCATTGTAACCTACAGATTGGTTGGGCTGTAGATGCTCGCCCACTGCCTGGCGGCGATCTATGCGGCATTGTTTAAGAGTGGGGTTTGCCAAGTGTCGAGGTATGAGTACTTGCTGCTGCGGAGGAAATGGTTCTGGTCTCGCTTGGGGTATTCTGAAGGGATAGTGCAGCTTTGTGAGCTTCCTCGTTTGCTTCGTCTACTATTTTTTTTGCCTCAGCTTTTCTCTCGGGATTTGGTATCCCGTTTTCGTCAATCATGCCATCAGGTTCTGGAAGAGGCTCTCTGTGTGCTATTTCTGTGATAAGTCTGGCAAGGGTTTCTGCGGATGACTTGCTGTCAAGTAATCGAGAATCTGTTGTTAGGCTTAATCCTGTTTTTTTGCTGTCAATAATCGTTGGGGCTCCGCTGTCGAGGTCGCTTCTCTTATGTGAGAGCCACCAGCAAATGGTCCCTACAGCTAAAAAAAGAAAACTAAATAGAAAGCAGATCCATGATCTTTCAGGCTGATGCCACAAGAAAAAGAAACCGCCTATCAAAGAGAGTGCGCAAAGACCTAAGAGGGCCAATGGGGCTGCTTGACTTTTTTGGGCAACGATCTTTACATCTGCGGACAGTTTTGCGCTTGCACGATTAATCATTGTCATGAGCCTTAATCGTTACTGTTCCATCTGCATTCCTGATGGGCGCAAAAAAAGGGTTTTTATTGTAAACGCGATCGTCTCCATGGTTAAAAAGTCTTATTGGGTTGGATATCTCCGTTCCAAACCTGAAAGATGTGTTGTCACCTATAAAGCAGTTTATAAGCTCAAAGTTTGCAGTAGTGACTATTAGTACGCAGTTGTCAAATCTGCATGTCTCGAAAGTATAGCCGTCTAGTTTTACTTCTTTTTGGTTGTACCAGAGGCTAGATACTTTTGGCTTTAAAAAAAGGTTTGCTAAGCTATTTTGATCGTTAGAAGTCGACATAAATAGTGAGGATGTCCCTTGATGTTAATTTTTGATTGAGTGGCTATAGGTTTTTCACAAACACCTTCGAGTTACGCTGCCAGTTATACAGCGACTTCCGGGCCCCCGGCAGCGCTTCCACCCCAGCAAGTTCAAACCCCTGCTGCTGAAACCAGTGCGCGGTCAGGGTGGTGAGCACGAACAGGCTGGTGAGCCCCTGCTCTTTTGCCCGCCGTTCCAGGTAGCCCAGTAGCTGGGCGCCGCGCTCGCCCTTGCGGTAGCCGGGGTGTACCGCCACGCAGGCCAGTTCGCCGGTCTTGTCGTCCGGGAAGGGATACAGGGCGGCGCAGGCGATGACCATGCCGTCGCGCTCGATGATGGCGAAGCGCTGGATTTCGTTTTCCAGCAGTTCCCGGGAACGACGCACCAGGGTGCCGTCCGCTTCCAGGGGTTCGATCAGTTCCAGAATGCCGCCCACGTCGTCGATGCGGGCGCCACGCAGGGTCTCGTAAGTTTCCCGGGTGACCAGAGTGCCGCAGCCGTCGCGGGTGAACAGTTCCTTGAGCAGGGCGCCGTCGTCGTTGGCGTCGATCAGGTGGGCACGGCCGACGCCGTTGCTGGCGGCGTGGCAGGCGGCGGTGAGCTGTCGATCCACGCCGTTGTCTTGGTACTGGTCACCCGCAAGCAATTTGCCTGCCTGCTGGGGGCTGAGTTCGCGGACCAGGTTGCCTTCCGGGTCGGCCAGGCGCAGGTCATCACCCATCAGGATGAGCTTGTCGGCGCCCAGGGCGATGGCGGCGGTGGAGGCCACTTCTTCCGCGTTCACGTTGAACAGTTCGCCGGTGGGCGAGCAGCCCAGCGGAGACAGCAGCACCACATTGCCATTGCTCAGTTGCTGGCGGATGGCATCCACTTCGATGCGCCGCACTTCGCCGGTGTGCTGGTAGTCGAAACCGTTGCGTACGCCCACCGGTTTGGCGACCACGAAATTGCCGCTGATCAGGCGGATGCCGGCGTTGTACATGGGGGAGTTGGCCAGCCCCATGGAGAACAGCCCTTCGAGCTTCAGGCGCAGGGCGCCCACGGCGGCCATGACGCCGTTGAGGGCGGCACTGTCTGTGATGCGCATGTGTTGTTCGAAGGTGGATTCGATGCCGGACTCCGCCAGCCGCGCGCTGATCTGCGGGCGGGCGCCGTGAACCAGTACCAGCTTGATGCCCAGGCTGTTGAGCAGGGCCAGATCGTGGATCAGGGTAGGCAGGCGCGGGCCGTCCAGTAGTTCGCCGGAGAGCATGACCACAAAGGTACGGCCCCGATGGGCGTTAATGTACGGGGACGAGTTGCGGAACCAGTGGACCTGATTGTCGGGGGTGGTGCTGGGCACGGCGTGTCTCGGCGGTTGGTGGCTGACAGGCCAGTATAGCCAGCGGCTGTGGTGGGATGCCAGATGTGGGTAATCGCGGTCGAACGACCGCTCCCACAAAGGTGGGTTCTGGCTCCCGTGGGAGCGGTCGTTCGACCGCGAATAAAAAAACACCGCCCGGAGGGCGGCGTCAGTGTGCTTCGTGAAGCCTGTCAGTGCTGCTACGCCCCGAACAGGCCCTTGAAGAAGTAGAAGAACAGAATGGACAGCAGGGCCCCGGCCGGCAGGGTCACCACCCAGGAGGTGAAGATGGTGCTGACCACGCGCAGGTTCAGGGAGCCGATGCCGCGGGCCATGCCCACGCCCAGGATCGCCCCGACCAGGGTGTGAGTGGTGGAGATGGGCAGGCCGGTGCCGGAGGCCAGGATCACGGTGCCGGCGGCACCCAGCTCGGCGGCGAAGCCGCGGCTGGGGGTCAGCTCGGTGATGTTCTTGCCCACCGTGGCCATTACCCTGGCGCCGAGAATGGCGAGACCGAAGACGATGCCCATGGCGCCCACCAGCAGAATCCAGCCAGGCATGGCGGCTTCCCCGCCGATCACGCCTTCGTTGACGATAACGCTGTTGATGGCGGCCAGCGGTCCCACCGCGTTGGCCACATCATTGGAGCCGTGGGCGAAGGCCATGGCACAGGCGGTGAAGATCATCAGTACGGCAAAGATGCGTTCTACGGAGTGAAAGCGGAATTCCTTGTCGGCTTCCGGGTTGGGCTGGATGCGGCTGAGAATGGCGGCGCCGATCACGGCGACCACCAGACCGCCAACGGCGGACCAGCCAAGACTGGCGCCATAGCTGATTTCCAGGCCGATATGCTTGAGGCCTTTCAGCAGGGTGACGGCGCTAATCGCGAAGCCCACCAGGAACATGTAGAAGGGCACCACCCGCTTGGCCCGCTGAAAGGGATCATCCTGGTTGAGTACCAGCTTCTGTACGCTCTTGATCAGGGCAAAGGAGATAAAGCCGGCCAGCAAGGGCGAGGTGACCCAGCTGGCGACGATGTTGCCCACCTTGCCCCAGTTGACCGCGTCCATGCCCACGCCCACGGCGGCAAAGCCGACAATGGCGCCGACGATGGAGTGGGTGGTGGAGACCGGCCAGCCGAACCAGGAGGCAACAATCAGCCAGATACCGGCGGCCAGCAGGGCGGACATCATCCCGTAGACCAGATAGTGGGGGAACTCGGCAAAGACGCCGGCATCGACGATGCCCTTGCGCACGGTGGCTGTCACTTCGCCACCGGCCAGATAGGCGCCGCAGAATTCAAAGACGATGGCGATCATCACCGCCTGTTTCACCGTCAGGGCACCGGAGCCCACCGAGGTGCCCATGGCGTTGGCCACGTCGTTGGCGCCCACGCCCCAGGCCATCAGGAAGCCGAAGGCGCCGGCCAGCAGTAGCATCAAATAGCTGTGTTCAATCATCCACTCCATAAGATAGCTCCTAGCGTGCGACCAACATCTGCAGGCGGCCGCCCACTTTCTGGGCGCGATCGGCGAGATCGCCTACCCATTCGATGATCTTGTAGAGAAAAATGACATCCACCGGGGGCAGTTCGCTTTCCAGCTTGAACAGGGTGGAACGGATGGTGATTTGTTGCTCGTCGTTGTTGCGCTCCAGCCGGTCCAGCTCTTCGATGAGCTCTTCCACGATCTGGATTTCACGACCGCTGAAGCCGGTCTCGATCAGTTCATCGAGCTCGTTGATGGCTTTCTGGGCCTGGGCGGAGGTGTCGATGGCGCCCTGCACATAGTCGCGCATCACATCGGCCAGCACCGGTGGAATGGTCATTTGCCGGCCCAGCATTAGCCCGGAAATGTCCTTGGCCTTGTTGGCGACCTTGTCCTGCACGCTGATCAGATCGAGCAGATCGGTGCGAGGCATGGGCAGGAACAGGCTTTTGGGCAGGTTCAGGCGGAACTCTTTTTTCAGTTCGTCGGCCTGGTTTTCCAGCTCGGCGATGTGCTTGCGGGCTGCGCGTGCCTTGTCCCAGTCACCGTCGGTAACGGCGGCGAAGAAATCTGCCAGGGTGCGGGCACAATCGTGAACGGTGTCGTAGTGTTGCTGCAGGGGCTTGATGGGGGAGCGGCCAAAGAGGCCGGCAATGGAGCTTCCAAAGGACATAGGCGCCTCGGATCCAGAGTCAGAGTAAAACCTGAAGCAGGGGCTTCAGGTGGAATCAGTGTCCCACTTTCCCGGGCGGTCGCCCAGTAGGGAGAGGGCTCGGGTCATGGCACGACCGTGCGTCTGTCACAGACATGTCATGAAACTGGTCGCGAGTATAGTCAAAGCCGCCGGGGCTGTCAGGGGTTCAATGATAGGGTTACAGTACTAGGACAAAATAATGAGGCCGCAGGACGGCCCGTTGGTCAAACCGGAGAGTCTTGAGTGAACGCCACCGCCAACCCCGCCAAACTGGATGGTCTGCTGATTGATGTGCGCTGGCTGATGCGCGAGTTGCTGGAAGAAGGGCGCGTCAGTCAGGAGGACTTCAATGTCATTTCCACCACGCCGCGGGAAAAGAAGGAGCTGAACTGGCATCCGATCCAGGTGCTGGCCAAGTATCGGCTTACCGATCGCAGTAATACCCATCAGTTGCTGGATGTGGAATTTCTTACTCGCTGGCTGGGGGAGAAGGCAGGTATCCGGGTCTGCCATATTGATCCACTCAAGGTGCATGTGGACCAGGTCACCAATGTGATGAGCTACGCCTTTGCCGAGCGCCACGGCATCGTGGCGTTGGAAGTGCTGCGCGACAAGGTGGTGGTGGCCTGCGATCAGCCCTTTGTTCGTGACTGGCAGGCCCACCTCAAGCAGGTGCTGCGCGACCGGGAGCTGGAGGTGGTGCTGGCCAACCCGGAGCAGCTGCGCCGCTACCGCGTTGAGTTCTACAACCTGAGCCGTTCCATCGCCGGTGCTTCCGGCAAAACCGGCCAGGAAATGTCCGGCATTACCAACTTCGAGCAGTTGTTGGAAGTGGGTAAGGGGCATCATGACGCGGATGACCAGCACATCGTCAATATTGTGGACTGGATTCTGCAGTATGCGTTTTCCCAGCGGGCCAGCGATATTCACCTGGAGCCGCGCCGGGAAACCGGCAAGATGCGCTTCCGTATCGATGGCGTACTGCACGATGTCTACGAACTGCCGGCGGCGATCATGGCGGCGGTGACCAGCCGACTGAAAATTCTCAGTCGCCTGAATGTGGCGGAAAAGCGCAAACCCCAGGATGGCCGTTTGAAGACCAAGTCGCCGGAGGGGGATGAGATCGAGCTGCGACTTTCCACCCTGCCTACTGCCTTCGGGGAAAAGATGGTGATGCGGGTGTTTGACCCGGATGTCCTGGTGCGCAGCTTCGAGCAGATGGGCTTCACCTCGGAGGACTATGAGTCCTGGCAGCGGATGACCTCGCATCCCCATGGGATCATCTTCGTCACCGGGCCCACCGGTTCAGGCAAGACCACCACCCTGTATTCCACCCTAAAGCAGCTGGCCACCAGCGAGGTGAATGTCTGCACCATTGAGGACCCCATCGAAATGGTGGAGTCCAGCTTCAATCAGATGCAGGTGCAGGCCAATATCGACGTGAGTTTTGCCCAGGGGGTCAAGGCCATGCTGCGCCAAGACCCGGATATCATCATGATCGGCGAGATCCGTGACCTGGCTACAGCAGACATGGCGATTCAGGCGGCACTTACCGGTCACCTGGTGTTGTCCACGTTGCATACCAACGATGCGCCGTCGTCCATTACCCGGCTGGTGGATTTGGGGGTGCCGCCCTACATGATCAGCGCCACGGTGCTGGGGGTGATGGCTCAGCGGCTGATCCGCACCCTTTGTCCTCACTGCAAGCAAGCCACGGAGACCGATGTGCAGGCCTGGGAGGAGCTGGTGCGCCCCTTCAAGATGAAGCCGCCGGAAGTTATCTATCGGCCGGTGGGCTGCCTGGAATGTCGGGATACCGGCTACCTGGGTCGCGTGGGGGTCTATGAAACCATGCCCCTGAATACCGCCCTGAAACAGCAGATTTCCCGGGGCGCCGAACTGGAAACCCTCACCCGTCAGTCGCTCAAGAATGGTATGAAGCCCCTGCGCATCAGCGGCGCCATGAAAGTGGCGAAGGGGCTGACCACCATTGAAGAGGTAATGCGGGTGACGCCGTCCCAGGATATTTTGCTGGGATAGAAAATGAGCAAGTTGAAAGTTCAAAGTTGAAAGGCGCGAAGAAAGGATTGGCGGCACCCGGGAAAGGCGGCGCTTCGCGCGGCATGGCTGTCCCGTCTGTGAGCATGACTCATTAGGCCGCTGTAGGAGCTTGCTTGCATGGCGAACCTGCGATCGTGAATCGCGGGCACGGCCTGAGTTAAGCGGTCCAGGCTCTTCCCGCGCCTTTCAGCTTTGAACTTTCAACGTGCAACTCCTTCCTGCCCTCTAGCCTTTCTCTCCCTCCCGTACGACAATAGCCGCCCATGAAAGAACCCCAATATCACGCTCTGCCGGATGAACTGTCGGTGCTGGTCAGCCAGCACTGGCAGCACTTTGTGGAATCCGGTCACCGTATCCCCGACGCCCTGCTTGATGACCTGCCCCGGGTGTGGGCGGGCTCCGACTATGTGGCGCAGCAGTTTCAGCGTGATCCGGGCCTGGGCCAGTGGCTTGAGGACAGTGATCCGAGTGGCGCCCTGGCTGAGGATTCGCTCCGTCAGACCGTGCAGGAGCAGTTGGCCGCCTGTCACAGCGAGGATGAACTCAAGCGTGCCCTGCGCCGTCTGCGCCACCGCCATATGGTGCGCATCATCTGGCGGGATCTGGCCGGGATTGGGGATTATCACAGCACTGTGGCGGATCTGTCGCTGATGGCGGATACCCTGATACAGGAAGCGCTGACCGTGCTGCACGGCTGGGCCTGTGAGAAAAGTGGCACCCCGGTGGGGCCGGATGGCAAGCCGGTGAAGCTGGTGGTGCTGGCCATGGGCAAGCTGGGGGCGCGGGAGCTGAACCTGTCCTCGGACATTGATCTGATTTTCGCCTATGAGCATGAAGGCGAAATCGAGGGTGAGCGACGCAGCCTTAGCCATCACCAGTTTTTCGTGCGCCTGGGCCAGCAGTTGATCAAGGCCCTGGACCAGCCCACCGCCGACGGTTTCGTATTTCGGGTGGACATGCGCCTGCGCCCCTGGGGCAAGAGCGGCGTACTGGCCATTGGTTTCGATGCCATGGAAGGGTACTACGAGACCCAGGGACGCGAGTGGGAACGTTATGCGCTGATCAAGATGCGCCCGGTGGGTGGTGATCTGCAGGCGGGAAAACGCCTGATCAAGCGGCTCAATCCCTTCGTCTATCGTCGTTATATAGACTACGGGGCCTTCCACTCCCTGCGTGAGATGAAGTCCCTGATCGAGCGGGAAGTGAACCGCAAGGGCATGCAGGCGGATGTGAAGCTGGGTGCCGGCGGCATCCGTGAAGTGGAATTTATCGTTCAGGCGTTCCAGCTGATCCGTGGTGGCCAGCTGCCGGCCCTGCGGGAACCGAACCTGATCAAGGTGCTGCCGCAACTGGTGGAGCTGGAATTGCTGCCCGAGGACGTGGCGGATGAGCTGACCGAAGCCTATCTGTTCCTGCGGGACGTAGAGCATCGATTACAGGGAGTAGCCGATAAGCAGACCCAGCGCCTGCCGGACGACGAGCTTGGCTGGCAGCGTCTGACCTTCGCCATGGGCTTTTCCGCCCGGGCCGCCTTCGAGCGCAAGTTGCGTCGCTGCCGGGAAAGCGTGCGTCATCATTTCAGCCAGGTGATTGCAGACCCGGAGCAGGAAACCGATGCCGCCCAGGGCGCTGATCAGGAGTTGCTGGATCTGTGGCTGGGCGAGCTGGATGAGGCCCAGGCTGCGGCCCAACTGGCAGCCATCGGCGTGCAGGAGGGCGACAAGGTCTACGCCCATCTGAATAATTTCCGTGAAGGTCGCTCGGTGCAGAACATGCAGGCGATCGGCCGCGAGCGTCTGGACCGGCTGATGCCTCTGCTGCTGGAGGCGTTGGGTTATCAGGGCCATGGCGAAATCACCGTGGTGCGGCTGCTGGCCTTTGTGGAAGCGGTACTGCGCCGTAGTGCCTACATCGCCCTGTTGGTGGAAAATCCCAGTGCGCTGACCCAGCTGGTGAAGCTGTCCGGCGCGAGCCCCTGGATTGCCGAGCGCCTCACTCTGCATCCGGTGCTGCTGGACGAATTGCTGGATGTGCGCACTCTCTATTCGCCACCGGAGCGGGCAGAGCTGGACGACGAGCTGCGTCAGCAGTTGCTGCGCGTGGCCGAGGATGATCTGGAACAGCAGATGGAGGTGCTGCGTAACTTCAAGCAGGCCCATCTGTTGCGGGTGGCTGCCTCGGAAGTGACCGAAGTGCTGCCACTGATGAAGGTCAGTGACTATCTGACCTGGCTGGCGGAAAGCATTCTTAACCAGGTGGTGATGCTCGCCTGGGAGCCGCTGGTGGAGCGCCACGGCCGCCCCTCGCGGACCGATGGCCAGCCCTGCAGTCCGGATTTCGTGGTGGCGGGCTATGGCAAACTGGGCGGTATCGAGTTGGGCCACAACTCCGATCTGGATCTGGTATTCCTGCACGATGCAGCCAGCGGCGGCGTGACCGATGGCGACAAGCCGGTGTCCAACGAGCAATTCTATGCTCGCCTGGGGCAGCGCATCATCCACATCCTTTCCACCCGTACCATGAGCGGTCAGCTCTACGAAGTGGACACCCGCTTGCGGCCTTCCGGCAGTGCCGGTCTGCTGGTGAGTTCCATGGATTCCTTTGAGAAGTATCAGCTCAATCAAGCCTGGACCTGGGAGCATCAGGCCCTGGTGCGTGCCCGCGTGGTGGCCGGTTGCAACCGGGCCCGGGCGCGCTTTGATGCGATCCGCCACCAGGTGCTGTGCGCCGAGCGTCCCCTGGACAAGCTGCGCGAAGATGTCCTGGCCATGCGCGACAAGATGGTTGACCACCTGGGGGAGAAAGGGGAGGAGCGCTTCCATCTCAAGCAGGATCCGGGTGGTATCGTTGATATCGAATTTATGGTGCAATACGGGGTTCTGAGATGGGCCTCCTCCCACGGTGAACTGACCCGCTTCACCGATAATGTGCGGCTGCTCGAAACACTGGCTGCACTGGATATTATGTCGGCACAGGATGCCGGCCTGCTGCGGGAAGCGTACCTCGCTTACCGATCCGCGGCTCATCGCGCCTCGTTGCGCAAAGAGAAATCCATTGTCGACGACACTCAATTCCGCGATTTGCGTGAAGGCGTGCGAGCGATCTGGAAGCACTGGTTCGACCTGCAGGGCTGACACTCTGCAGGTCCTTAGCTCTGGGAGTATCACTGCCATGTCGATGGCTGTAAGAGACGGTTTTATCTGGTTGGATGGCGAACTGGTTCCCTGGCAGGACGCGAAGGTTCACGTGCTCACGCACACTCTGCACTATGGCATGGGTGTGTTCGAAGGTGTGCGCGCCTATGAGACGGCAAAAGGGCCGGCGATTTTCCGTCTGCAGGATCACACCGACCGCTTTTTCAACAGTGCGCATATCCTCAACATGAAACTGCCCTTCACCAAAGAGCAGATCAACGAGGCGCACCTGTCGTCTATTCGGGAAAATAATTTGCCCCACGCTTACCTGCGCCCGATGGCGTTTTATGGCAGCGAAGGGATGGGCCTGCGCGCCCACAATCTGAAAGTGCATGTCATGGTGGCAGCCTGGGAATGGCCGTCCTACATGTCTCCGGAAGCCCTGGAGCTGGGCATCAAGGTGCGAACCTCCAGCTACACCCGTCACCACGTGAACATCACCATGTGCAAGGCGAAGGCCAACGGCAATTACATGAATTCCATGTTGGCCCTTAATGAAGCCCTGTCCGGCGGTGCCGATGAGGCGCTGTTGTTGGACAACGAAGGCTATGTGGCAGAAGGCTCCGGTGAAAACGTATTCCTGGTTCGCGACGGCGTGCTTTACACCCCGGAGCTGACGTCCTGTCTGGACGGCATTACCCGCAAAACCATCATTCAGTTGGCCGAAGAGCGAGGTTATCCGGTGCGTGAGAAACGCATTACTCGTGATGAGCTGTATATCGCCGATGAAGCTTTCTTCACGGGTACCGCCGCAGAGGTCATGCCGATTCGGGAGCTGGATGGACGCATCATTGGCGCAGGCAAGCGTGGTCCGATTACCGAGCAGTTGCAGGCGGTGTATTTCGACCTGGTGCGCGGCAAACAGGATGAAAACTACGGAGACTGGCTCACTTACGTGAGCTGAGCAGGCGCATGCCGGCATTCTTGTCCGACTCGCCCTCCGCCATCCTTGTCGTCGGCCCGTCCTGGGTCGGCGACATGGTAATGGCCCAGACCCTTTTTTCCGAACTGCGTCGCCAATACCCGGACTGTGCCATCGATGTGCTGGCGCCGGCCTGGTGTCGGCCGTTGCTGTCGCGCATGCCGGAAGTGCGCGAGGCGCTATCGCTGCCTTTCGATCATGGCGACCTGAAGCTGGGTGAGCGACATGCGCTGGGCAAATCCCTGCGTGGTCAGTACCAGCAGAGTTATGTGCTGCCCAATTCCCTCAAGTCTGCGTTGGTGCCCTGGTCGGCAAAGATCCCGCAGCGTATCGGGTGGCGTGGGGAAATGCGTTACGGCCTGCTGAACGACGTGCGCAAGCTGGACAAGGAAGGCCACCCATTGATGGTGCAGCGCTTTGTAGCGCTGGCGCTGTCACCGGATGCGCCGGCACCGAAACTGGATACCATTACTGCGCCGCACCTGGAAGTCAGTGAAGACTCGCTTCAAGACGCTATCGCGACACATGGCCTTGATACGCAACGGCCGGTGCTGGGCCTGTGTCCCGGTGCCGAATTCGGTCCGTCCAAGCGCTGGCCGGAGCATCATTACGCGGCGGTAGCACAGCACTGGATTGAGCACGGTGGCCAGGTATGGATCTTCGGCTCCGGCAAGGATCAGCCCGTGGCTGATACCATCGTCGAGATGCTGGATAACAGTGCGGATGAGCATGCCGTGGTGCTGGCGGGTAATACTTCCCTGGAGCAGGCGGTGGATCTGTTGTCGGCCACCACCGCGGTGGTCAGCAACGATTCCGGGCTGATGCATATTGCCGCCGCCCTCAAGCGTCCACTGGTAGCAGTGTACGGTTCCACCTCGCCGGGGTTTACGCCACCGCTGGGTGATCGTGTAGCGGTAGTGCGATTAGGCCTGGAGTGCAGCCCGTGTTTTGAGCGTGAGTGCCCGCTGGGGCATCTGAACTGTTTGCGCCAACTGCCGCCGCAACTTGTGGTTGATGCTTTGGAGCAACTGGTGGGAGGTGAGTAATCGAAACAGAATTGAAGGCTAGCTATTTCCATCCTCACTGGCGGTTGGCGCTGCAGGGACATGGACTGAAAACGATTAGTGACTGGTTGGCTCTGGATAAGACTCTGATTGATGAACCTAACCATAGGGGGCGTGGTATCAGTCAGGTTTTTCGGGCGCGCGTGAGTGACCCATGGGGTGGTGAGGCAACAGTCTATATCAAGCACCAGCGTAATTATGTGCGCCGTAGCTTGCTGCATCCGCTATCTGGGCAGGCTACCTTATATCAGGAATACAAGGCACTGATGGGCTGCTGGCAAGCTGGGGTGCCGGTGGCGGAGCCTTTGTTCTTTGCTGCCAGCAACCTTAATGGAGACAGGGAAGCCATGCTGGTGAGTCTCGATCTTGCTGGGTTCCAGAGTCTGGATCAGGTGGCGTTGGATCAGTTGTCTACGGCTCGCCGGTTTGCCCTGATTCGGGATGTTGCCGCTGTAGTGCGTCTGCTTCATGAGCGGGGCCTGGTTCATCAGAATCTTTACCCCAAGCATGTGTTTGTGTCTTGGTCGGAGGCGATGCAGCGTTTTGATGCTCGCTTTATCGATATGGAACGCTGTCGGCCTCATTATCATGCATTGCGTCCCAGATTGCGGGACCTGGATAGCTTGGCGCGGCGCTCTGAAGGTTTTTCTGCCCGTGATAAAATCCGTTTCCTCCATCACTATATGGTACAGCCCAAGCTGGGCACTCAGGGGCGCTCATTACTCGGTCGCCTGGAAAGGAAGTCCAAGGCTCTAGCGGGTAGCTAATCCATGCGAGTGCTGCTGATCAAGACCTCCTCCATGGGGGATGTGATCCACACCTTGCCGGCACTGACCGATGCGCTGTCGGCCATTCCCGATCTGCAGGTGGACTGGGTGGTGGAAGAGGGCTTTGCCGACCTGGCCCGTCGCCACCCCGCGGTCCATCAGGTTTTCCCATGTGCCCTGCGCCGCTGGCGCAAACATCCTTTCAAGGCTCGCCGCTCCGGTGAATGGTCTGCCTTCAAGTCCGCCATTCAGGCAATGTCCTATGATGCGGTGATCGATGCCCAGGGCCTGATCAAGAGCGCCTTCGTGACCCGTTTGGCGCGCGGAGAAAAATTCGGACTGGATAAACAGTCCGCACGGGAAGGCTTGTCTGCCAAGGCTCTCGATCACCCTCTGCGGGTGGCGAAGGGGCAGCATGCCATCGACCGGGTGCGGCAACTGTTTTCGCTGGCGCTGTCGTACGACCTGCCCGATGGTGCCCCGGATTACGGCCTGCCGCGCAGCCATGTGCCCACACCGTTGAGCCGCCCGGCACAACTGGTGTTTTGCCATGGCACCACCTGGCCGACCAAACATTATCCGGAAGCCTTCTGGCGCCAGTTGCTGGAATTGGCTACCAGTGAAGGCCATCGGGTTTTCCTACCCTGGGGCAGCGAGGCGGAAAAAGCCCGTGCCGAACGCCTGAGTGAGGGCCTGGGTCAGGCAAAGGTCCTGTCGAAAATGGGACTGGATGAACTCACCGATAAATTCCTCGAATGGGATGCGTTTATCGCCGTGGATACCGGCCTGGCCCATCTGGCTGCTGCTGCCGGCTTGCCTGGAGTGGCGCTCTATGGTCCCACAGACCCGGTATTAACCGGGGTGCGCGGCATCCAGGCCCATTCGTTGGCTGCGGATTTCCCGTGTGCACCCTGCGTGCAGGAAAAATGCACCTATCGCGGTGAACTGGGCAAGGGCGTGGAGCCGCCCTGTTTCAGCAGTCTTAAGCCCAGGCAGGTGTGGCTCGAATTGCGGAGATGCACTGCATGAAGATGGCTTTTGCCTTGTTTGAATATTTTCCTTACGGCGGGTTGCAACGGGACATGCTTTCCATTGCTCGACGCGCCGTGGAAAAAGGGCACCAGGTGACTGTTTTTGCGCGCCAGTGGCAGGGCGACCCTGCGCCAGAGGGGATAGCAGTGCAGCTGCTTCCGGTCACTGCGTCCAGTAATCATGGCCGTGACAAAGCCTTCGCGGAGGTTGTGAGTCAGCGTTGGGATAAATTCGACCTGCGGGTGGGCTTCAACAAGATGCCTGGGTTGGACTGGTATTATGCGGCTGATGGCTGTCTTGCCGAACGCTATCATTTTCCCCGCAGTCTGCTGCCTCGTTACGGCAGCAAGTTGGCTATGGAGCGAGCAGTGTTTTCGGAACACAGCCCTACCCGGATTCTTTCCATCTCTCCACCGCAGATGGCCCTGTTCATAAAACATTACCGCACACCGGAAAACCGCTTTGTGTCGCTGCCTCCGGGCATCCGCCGTGACCGGGTGTTGCCGGAGAATTATGCCTCGTTGCGGGAGGCGTTCAGGGCGAATCTGGGCCTGGACGACGATGAACCCATGCTGTTGTTCGTGGGGTCTGGTTTCCGGACCAAGGGACTGGACCGGGCCATTGAAATGATAGCGTCGCTGGGGCGTGGGCAGTTGTTTATTGTCGGCGATGATCGCAAGGCGCGATTTGATCGTATTGCCCGGCGCGCTGGCGTGGCGGACCGGGTGCATTTCATGGGCGGTCAGGATAATGTGCCGCACTGGCTATGGTCAGCGGACTTGCTGCTACACCCGGCCTACGCCGAAAACACTGGTACCGTACTGTTGGAAGCCGCGATTGCCGGCTTGCCGGTACTCACCACACGGGCCTGTGGCTATTCCCCCTACATTGAACAGGCCAATATGGGGCGGGTCATGGCCGACGGCGTCAGCGCAGAAGAACTGGCTGACGCTGCTCAGGTGCTGCTCGACACTGCCAGGGATTCCTGGCGTGAAAAAGGCCGGGCGTTTTCACGTACCGGTGATATCTACGATCTGGTGGAGCATGCCGTGCGGGCGCTGGAAGGCCGTGCGGACAAGGCATAACAAAGGGATCCACATGCAACTGTTTCTGCGCGATGACCTGGCTAGCGCCTGGGAAGGCAAAGACCCTTTCGAGCAAGCGGCGTGTCAGCAGGGGGATATTTTCCGTGAGCGGGAAGGGCGCCGAACTTTACGTTTTCACGTGGGCGAGACCAGTTACTTTCTCAAATACCATGGTGGTATCGGCTGGCGGGAGATCATCAAGAACCTGACCCAGGCCAAGTTGCCGGTGCTGGGCGCCATGCAGGAAGTCAACGCGGTGGATGCTGTGCGGTCGGCGGGGCTGGATACCATGACCGTGGTTGGCTACGGGGCTCGGGGACGCAACCCGGCCAGTCTGCAGTCCTTTATCGTCACCGAGGATCTGGTGCACACCCTGAGCCTGGAGGATCTGGGCGAGTCTTGGCTGGAAGAGGGGACGGTGCCGGTGTGCTTCAAGCGCCAGCTGATCTGCCGGGTGGCAGATATCGCCGGGCGCATGCACCGGGCCGGGATCAACCATCGTGATTTCTATATCGCCCATTTTTTGATACCGAAGAATGCGGCGGTCGAGCACGACGCTACTGGTCCGCTGTACCTGATTGATCTGCATCGTTCTCAGGTGCGTCGCAGTGTGCCCTGGCGCTGGCAAGTGAAGGACCTGGGTGGTTTGTATTTTTCCACTGCCCGTTATGGGATGACGCGGCGGGACGTACTGCGCTTTCTCAAGGTGTACTTCGGTGATGACCTGCGGGCTGTGCTCAAGCGTCACGCCAGACTGCTCAATGCCAGCCGCCGGGAAGGCGAGAAAATCTACCGTCGGTATTACGAGAAGCCGCCGGGGTTTCCGCTGCAATACAATGATCATCCGGGAAAAGATATATGAACCAGGGTTTCTCAGTGGTCATTCCGGTTTTCAATTACGGCCATTGTGTAGAACGCGCCGTGCGCTCAGTGCTGGATCAGTCATACCCGGCGCTGGAGGTAATCGTTGTCAACGACGGCTCCACGGACGACACCGATATAGTGATGCGGGGACTGGTGGCGCTGGGGGATCAGCGTCTGCGTTATATCTCCCAGACGAACCAGGGGTTATCGGCGGTTCGCAACCGGGGGCTGCAAGAAAGTCGCTACCCATGGTTAGTCTTTCTGGATGCGGATGACGAGATGTGTCCCGGCGCGCTGGAGGCATATCAGGCGTGTGCGACGGCTTGCCCTTCGGCGCGGTTGCTGATCGGAGGTCATGTGTCTGCCACGACAGACAGGCAGACATCTATCGCACCGCTGGAGGCCAGCGCTGAGCGCAAGCTGAACTTTGCCAACTATCTGAACAAGAAGTTGACCATTTCCAACGGCGCCTGTGCCATGCACCGATCGCTGTTTGAATCGGTGAGTTATGATCCGGCGTTGCGTCATACCGAAGACCTGCCGGTCTTTGCTCATATTCTGGCGAATTACGATGTGGCCTGTTTCTCCACGCCGGTGGCGATGATTCACAAGCATGCGGGCAGCATGCGTCACGATGTGGATGCCGCGCTCAAGGTGGGGCTCTCTCTGGAAGCAAAAATCTTCGACGATAATGGTCTGCCGCAATGGGCGGAAGCCCTGCGCAAATCTTACCGGGCTCGCCGACTGATCTCCCTGATCAAATTGTGTGAACGGGCGGGCCGCTACCAGGATGTGGGTCGCCTTTATCGGCAGTTGTTCCGGGTATCCCCCCTGCAGGCATTAAGTCCCCGTTACTTGCGTCGCTTTCTTCGGAGCCTGTGGCTGTCATGAATATCGAGACGTTGTCGACGCGGCAGTGGGAGGATGACTCGCCGTTTCAGGTTACGGTAGCTGGCGCGACCTTCGACGGTGAGCAGGTTTTGCGCCTGGTTCCGGGCAAGCGCCTGGTGGCCTCCGGGACCTGGCAGGGACAACCGGTTGTTGCCAAGATTTTCTTTAATGACGGTGGCCAGCATGCCCGCCCTGAGTCCGAGACGCTGGCCATGCTCGCCGAGCAGGCGATGCCGGTACCCGGTGTGCTCAAGCTGTATCAACAGGGCCCCCACGCTGTCCTGTTACTGGAAAAACTGCCGGGCTCTGATCTGCAAACCGTACTGGGTGCCGGTTTTGATCCGGAGCTGGTTGGCCGGATGCTCAACTTGGTCTGGGAGTTGTTCCGGCTTGGCTGGGTTCAGAAGGATCTTCACCCCGGAAATTTCATGGTGTCAGAGGCGGGGCTTTACTGTATCGATGCCGGAGAAATGAAACGAGTGGTGTCTTTTGACCCTCGCGCCCTGAAGAACAACCTGGCCTTGTTGGCGGTACAGTTTCAACTCCCCTTCCAGCAGCCTCTGATCCGTGAGATCAAAAAAGCGATGGAGGGTTGGGGGCTGAACAGCGAGGGGTTTGATGCCTCCTGTCAGCGTTTGCTGAGTCGCCGTGTGATCAAGGCGGACAGAAAATGGACGCGTAACTGTACGGCGGTATCCGTGGAGTTGCAGCCGGACCGCACTGTGTATCTGAACCGGCAATGGCGCGAGCAGGCTGACGAGCTACTGGCACTTTGTGAGCGGTCGTCCGGGTTGTCGCTGATAAAGGAAGGGCGGCGTGTGCGCGTCACCGGAAACGATCAGTGGGTGGTCAAACATTATCACTCCATGGGCTGGAAAGGGCGTCTGCGTCAGAAGCTGGGGCTGTCTCACGGAATGACCAGCTGGCGGCGAGGACTAACCTGGAGTTTATTGGGGGTTCCCACTCCTGAGCCAGTTTTGTTGGTGGAGTTTACTCAGGGAGAACAAGCGGGACAAAGCATCATTGTCTGCCCCAAATTCTCCGGTATCCGGTTGAGTGAAATCATGGAAACGCACAGAAATAATGCTTCTATTGTCGCTGACAAGGTCCGGGAGTGGTTGGCGTTGTTCCAGTGGGCGGGGCTGAGTCATGGTGATATGAAAGCCCAGAATATTCTTGTGAGTGCCCGGGGTGAAATCTGTTTTATTGATCTGGATGCGGCCTCCGTCCGGGACGGCGGACTGCTGGGACAAGGCGGTAACAAGAAGGACCGACTCCGATTTGAAAAAAACTGGGAGCAATTTCGTGCGAATTCTTGAGGGGTGGGAGACGCTGAGCCAACAAAAACAGGCGGCCGTGATGGCTTTTCTCGGGAGCCTGATTCTGTCCCTGCTCGCCTTTTACAGTGATCCGGTCATTAATCGTGATGGCATGCTCTACATTGATATGGCCCGGAGTATTGCCGAGCATGGCGGGAATGTAGAGCAATTTAACTGGCCTTTCTTTTCTTATTTTCTGGCTGGTGTAATCAGCATCAGCCCCTTCAGCGATACTGTAACCAGCATGATGGTGGTATCGCTATTTTCTGCCGGGGCTACGGCGTTGCTGGCCGTACTGCTGGGGTCAATGACCGCAAAGCGGTTTGTGTTTCTTGCTGTGCTTGTTGCATTGGCTTTTCCGGGGTTCAACGATAATCGTGCTCAGATTTTACGGGATTGGCCTGCCTGGTTTTTCTCCCTGGGAGCCATTTACGCTGTTATCCGCTTTGATGAGACGTTGCGCTGGCGTTATGCCTTGGCCGGGGTGGCGTTGCTGCTGATGGGCATGCTTTGCCGGCTTGAGGTGGCGGGTCTTGGTATGGCTTTGGGCTTGGCTTGGGGGCTGAAGGGGGGTAGACGCAAGCTACTTGTGCTGGGCAGCCTGGTGGTGACGGCGATGCTGGTCGGGCTCTGGTATGCCTTTGAGGGCGATTTTGGTGAGCGCATCCGACTTTACCTGGATGCTCTTGATGTGGTCGCCCGATATCAGGAGTTCATGACCATCTCCCAGAAATTCGCTGACACCTTCATTCATGAGTACTCTCGGGAATACGGCGGCTTGGTATTGTTCGTGGGCCTGGTCAGTATTATTCCGGCCCAATTACTGGCACTGTTGGGACCTTATTTGCTGGCGCTCTTCATGGGTAAGGCGACCTTGCCTGACCGGGAGAAACGGATTTACGGCACAGTCTTTGTGATCTGGTTTCTGATATTGGTGGTTTTTCTCACTGCCTATTTTCTGCTCTCATCTCGCTATGTGGTACTGCTTGCTCTTGTGGTCATGCCCTGGTTATTTCTGCGTTTTGCACAGGGTTATGAAAACGGATCTGCAAAGTGGCGTTCCGTGGCCGTTTTTGTGTTGGCGATGATGGCGTTGACCGGCTCCTACAGTTCTTCTGCCCGGGAAAAGATGTCCCTTGTTCAGGCTGGGCACTGGTTGATAGAGCAGAATTCCCCCGTAGTGTATTTCAATGATCCCCGGATCAGTTTTTATGCTGGAAGAACTTACTTCATGTCGCCAATGGAACAGCCTGATGCGGTTGCTAGTGGAGAATTCCTTGTCTGGTTGGTCGACCGTGATGATATGGAGCGCCTGATTGACGAGAACAGAGTGTCACTTCGGGTAGTGGAGGTCTTTGATAGCGGCGGCGATGATGTGGTTTTGGTAATGGCAGGCCTATAATTTCTTGTAAGGAGAGGGCCGACCTTCGGGCTGATGTTTGAACCGCTTATGCACCCACAAATATTGCTCGGGATGCTTGAGGACATAGTGTTCGATAGTCTGATTGATGCGGGCGGTATCCGCCGCTTCGTTGCCGCCGGGAAAATGTTCCAGTGCTGGTCCGAACTCGATCTCGTACCGCCCCCCAGGCAAGCGATAATGCGCACACGGGATCACCGCAGCCTTGCCCATCTTGGCGATGCGGCTGGTGGCGGTGATGGTGGCTGCTGGAATGCCGAAGAACGGAACGAACACAGCGTGGGCAGTGCCGTAGTCCTGGTCCGGCGCATACCAGACAATTTCGCCACTGCGCAGCAGGCGCAGCATTTGCCGGATATCGGTACGGTCGACGGTGCTGCGAACGTAGTGGCGGCGCCCCCGGTCGATAAGCCGGTCGATGACCGGGTTGTCATTGGGGCGATAGACCGCATGGATATCCACCAGGGTGGCAAGCATCCTTGAGCAGGTATCCAAGGTGTTGAAATGCATTCCCAGCAGCAATACGCCCTCGCCCCTGGCCTGGCAGGCTTCGATGTGCTCCATGCCCGTCACGGTAAGATTCTTATTCAGGTCGATGCGGTGATTATTGTAACTGCCGGCCATCTCCAGGATCGCCTCGCCGGTGCTGATGACGCTGCGGTGGGCCAGCTCGTCCTGTTCTTCCGGCGTCAGCTCCGGGAAGCAAAGTCGAATGTTGGTCTGGGCAATATGGCGCCGTTTTTTTGCCAGATGCCACGCCAGGCGCCCCAAGCCTCTGCCTATGGCCTGCAAAAGGCGCCAGGGCAGCTGACCGATCAGCCAGAACAGGCCCACGCCGATCCAGCTAGGGTATAGCCTGGGATCAGACAATCGGGTGGGGCGGTTATTACGTTTTCCCATGCAAATCTCGAGACAAATTTAACGGCTGTTAGGGCGGATAGAGGGGCGCTCACTCAGCCGGGCGAGCAGCAGGGCCAATGGCAACCAGACACTGAGCCAGCTGGCATGAAAAGGCACCAGCAGGTAGGCACCGGCTGCGAATGCCATGAACAGGCCAGGAAGCACAGCGATTGAATAGGCCGCGTCCTCATGCCAGTTGATCTGGCGCTGTAACAGGGCGGTGAAAGGGCTTATCCAGCTGGCCAGGAACAGAACCAGGCCGACCAGACCGACGCTGTGGATCAACAACACGAACAGGTTGCGTGGATGCGCCAGGCTGAGCAGGCGGTTATTGTCCTCGGCAAGAACGCTGTTGAGGGTCTCCTGATTGAGACCATTGCCAATCAGCGGATGCAGGAAATAGTTGCTCAGGGTGAAGTCGCTACGGCCTTCGAGCATTAGATAGACCCCGGCTAGCAAGGGAATTACCGCCAACCAGGAGCGTCGCCGCCGGCTGGCCAGCCAGCTCAGCCCCAGCATTACCGTCATCAGGCCCAGAGGCAGTGATGTCAGACACAGAAAGGCAAAGCCCACAGCAGCACCGACCAGGCGACGCCCGCCCTTGCCACTGACCCCTTCTTCCATGCCCTGGGCGAGCAGGATAAAGGTAGGGGCTACCATGGCCATCAGGGCAACGCTGGGATCCAGGGATGGCAGGTGAAAGATCAGATTGGCCGGCTCGCTGAACAGGGGGCTACTAAGCGGTTGGGTGGTGTAGTAACTGATCATCACCATGGTGGCAACGACCATGCAGCACAGGGCGCCATTGGCCAGAGCCTGTTTGAAGGTGTTGCGGAAATACAGGTGCAGCCAGCGGAAGATGCCAACCATGACGATGAGCTGCACCATGCCGCGAACGGCGCGCGAGGTGTTGGGCTCTTCGGCCCAGGCGAAACTCAGGGCTGCCCAGCCGATGAACAGATACAGCGGCGCCAACAACGGCGACGTCATCAAACGGTAGTCACCGCTCACCACGGCCCGGGTCAGCAAGGTCAGTGCCGGCAGAAAGAACAGCACGTCCAGTACATTGAGAAAACCAATGCGGGAATTGAACAGGAAGGTACCGCTGAACATCACTGCAAAAGACAGGGTCAGCCACCAGCGCAGCCAGCGACCTTGCATGATGTTGGGGGGTAATGGCGGCATATGGTCCTGTGGCTCCCTGGATTCTCTCGGTTGGGGGACATGATACCCGTCTGACCGGTGGATGCGTAGCGGCGGCAAAGTGTACTGCCCAGAGCCCGCGGCATCTACTGCCTATCCGGCTTCCCGGGTTTTGTCTGTGTCCCTGGCGTTTCGGTGTTTCCTCGAACACTTTCAGCAGGTTAGCTAAGTATCCGGCTATGCTACACTGCCTCGAAATCCGGCTCTGTTGTGTTTTGGAGAACCTATGCACAATCCGCATATTCCTGCTTTTGGCAAGGCCCGTGTTCTGGTGGCAGGTGATGTCATGCTCGACCGTTATTGGCATGGCCCCACCGGGCGAATCTCGCCGGAAGCGCCGGTACCGGTGGTGCGGGTGACCGAGCTGGAGGACCGTCCTGGTGGCGCGGCCAACGTGGCCCTGAATATGGCCGCCCTTGGCGCCCGGGCCGAGCTGGTGGGGATTACCGGCGATGACGAGGCCGCCTCTATCCTTGAGGAGCGCCTCGGTGCCGCGGAAGTGGATTGTCATTTTCAGAAGGTGAATGGCCTCCCCACCATTACTAAGCTGCGTGTCATCAGTCGCCAGCAGCAGTTGCTGCGCCTGGATTTCGAAGAAGCCTTCCACGACCAGGATCCGGCGCCTTTCGCCAGCAAGGTAAAGGAGCAACTGGCTCACTGCGGGGCGTTGGTGTTGTCCGATTATGCCAAGGGGGCGTTGCGTGATTGCCCCGGTCTGATTGCCCTGGCCCGGGAAGCCGGCGTGCCGGTACTGGTGGACCCGAAGGGAACGGATTTCAGTCATTACCGTGGCGCGACGTTGCTTACGCCCAATCTCAGTGAATTCGAAGCGGTGGCCGGCCCGGTCAAAGATGAGCAGGATCTGATTGCCAAGGGCCAGAAACTGATCCGGGATCTTGACCTGCAGGCCCTGTTGGTAACCCGCAGCGAAAAGGGCATGACCCTGCTGCGCGATGGTCAGCCGGAGCTGCACCTGCCTGCCCGTGCCCGTGAAGTATTCGATGTGACCGGCGCCGGCGATACGGTGATCTCGGTGTTGGCGGTGGCGCTGGCCGCCGGTGCCGACATGGCGGACGCGGTGGCGTTGGCGAATATCGCCGCTGGTATCGTGGTCGGCAAGCTGGGCACCGCGGTGGTCTCTGCCCCGGAATTGCGCCGGGCGGTACATCAGGAAGGTGGCTTGGGCCGTGGTGTGATGACGGAAGATCAGTTGTTGATTGCCATCGAAGATGCCCGCGCCCAGGGCGAGCGGATCGTCTTTACCAATGGCTGTTTCGATATTATTCATGCCGGTCACGTGGGCTATCTGGATTCCGCCCGCCGTCAGGGTGATCGCCTGGTTCTGGCGGTGAATGGCGACGAATCCATCCGTCGCCTGAAGGGACCGGGCCGTCCCATCAATCCCCTGGAGCGCCGCATGGCGGTTCTTGCGGCCCTTGAGGTAGTGGACTGGGTGGTGTCTTTCGATACCGATACCCCTGAGCCACTGCTGGAAGCCATCAAGCCGGATGTGCTGGTAAAAGGTGGCGATTACAGTGTGGATCAGGTGGTTGGGCACGAGTTTGTGCAAGGCTATGGCGGTGAAGTGAAGGTGCTCGATTTTATCGACGATATCTCTACGACGAAGATTGTGGAGCGCATTCGGCAAGACTGATCTTTCTACGAAGCCTCCGTAGGAGCGCCGCTTGAGGCGCGAAACGAGCGTTAGCGAGTAACGAGTTTCGAGAAGCGAGTTGTGAAAGGCAAAACCTGCCTGGTCGGATGTGTTGGTTTTCGAAACTCGTTTCTCGTAACTCGAAATGGTGTTGTTCGCGCCTCAAGCGGCGCTCCTACTGCCCATCCCTGTCCTCTTTGCGATGGCGGGCCGGCGTCATCCCCGTCCATCGTTCAAACGCTCTTACAAAGGCCGCCGACTCGCTATAACCCAACAGCTCGCCGATCTGCGCCACGCTTTTCTCTGAATCGGCCAGGTACCGTTTCGCTTTCTCTTCGCGCACCTGATCCATGATGCTCTGAAAGGGCTTTTGCTCGCTGCTTAACTGTCGCCGGAAGCTGCGTTCCGGGATACCGAAGGCCCGGGCCACCTGCTCGGCAGTGGGGTAGCTGCGTACGAACAGCTGCAGGTAGCTGGCCACCCGGGTGGCCAGGTTGTCGGTGGGAATCTCCCGACGGGCCAGCATGGCGTCGCACTGGTCGCGGTACATGTCCTGGGCCATTTTGTTGTAGCCCGGCAGGCGTACGGCCAGGTCCTGATTGCGAATCAGCGCTCGGCAGTGGGGCTGGTCATAGCGTATCGGGCAGCCAAAATAGTCCTCGAATCTCCGTACCTGTTCCTCCGGTGGGCGGGCATAGGGCATCCAGACCTCGGCCGGTTTCAGGTCCAGATTGAGCTGGGTCTGGATATCGTTGACCAGCTTGAAGGTGCCCACCATGTCCCGGTCGATCAGGGTGCGGCGCAGCTCCGGCGGCAGTGAGATGGGGTACAGATCCAGGGCAGTGCTGTGCTCCCCCGGGGTCAGGGCGATTTCGCCGTAGAGATAGGTAAGCGCCTGGTATTTCACGCCGAACTGGAAGCCCTGAAAGGCGGTTTCGCTGGTCATCAGCAGCATGGTGAGCTGGCCATAGCCGGCAAAACCGAAGCGACTGCCCATTTCGAAACCCAGCATCGGGTCATCCACCCGGGGCAGCAGCTCGGAAAAGATCAGCAGCTCCCGGTCCCGGCCGATTTCGCTGTTGGGGTCCAGGCTGGCCTTGTCCAGGCCATGGCGGGCCAGCACCGGCGCGCAATCCAGTCCTTTCTCTGTTTCCAGAAGTTCCACGGTGTAGATCAGTGCCAGGATCGAGCGAGCGGACATGGGATAAAGCCTTGGCCGGAATTATCAATTTTCAGCTCAGGTTAACACGTATTCACCGACGCCAACCATGGCTAGAGTAATCGCCAATGACGAATGACAGCGGTGCTGTCCATGGAGGATAACGATGACAAGTCAGGCCCGGATCAATGTACAAACCCGTCGCGTAAAGGTGGCCATCGTCGGTGGTGGCTTCGGCGGTCTGTGTATGGCCATCAAGCTGCGAGAAGCTGGCATCGATGATTTTCTGCTGCTGGAGAAGGGCGACGATGTGGGCGGTACCTGGAATCACAATAGCTACCCGGGTGCAGCCTGTGATGTGCAGTCGCACATGTACTCGTTTTCCTTTGAGGGCAATCCGGACTGGAGTCACCGCTACAGCGGCCAGCAGGAGATCCACAGCTACATCAATGGGGTCACTGAAAAGCACGGCATCCGCCAGTTCACCCGTTTCAATGCGGAAGTGACCGGCGCGCATTTTGATGACAAGGCTGCCCTGTGGACCCTGGACCTGGCAGATGGCTCCCAGGTGATATGTCAGCACTGGGTGCTGGCCAGCGGCCCCCTGCATGTCCCTTCCTTCCCCAACTTCAAGGGAATAGACAAGTTCCAGGGCAAGATCATTCACTCGGCCCAGTGGGATCACGGTTACGACATGGCGGGCAAGAAGGTGGTGTCCATTGGCACCGGCGCCAGCGCCATTCAGTATGTGCCGCACGTAGCCAAAGAGGCGGAACATCTCACCGTGGTGCAACGTACCCCGCCATGGATTATTCCCCGTGACGAACGCGCCTATTCCGGTCTGAGTAAGTGGATGTTTCGCCGCTTCCCGGCCCTGCGCAAGCTGCACCGCCTGCGTCTGTATCTGAGTAACGAAGCCCGTGTGGTGCCGATCTTCAAACCGCGCCTGGCCAAGCTGGCAGAGCCGGCCCTGAAGGCGTTTATCCGTTATCAGGTAAAGGACAAGGAGACCGCTCGCAAGCTGATACCCAGCTACACCCTGGGCTGCAAGCGCATCCTGATTTCCAACAACTATTACCCCACCTTCAACCGGGACAATGTGTCGCTGGTCACCGAAGGGGTGAAGGAAATCCGCGAGAACAGCATTGTCTTCAGTGATGGTACTGAGCAGCAGGCGGATTGTCTGGTGCTGGGCACCGGCTTTATCGTCGATCCGCGCATTTACATGAAGGATTTCGAGATCACCGGCTTGCCGGGTCACCGTCTGCAGGATGACTGGAAAGACGCCGCGGAGGCCTACCTGGGGACCACCGTCAGCGGTTACCCGAATATGTTCCAGCTGGTGGGGCCGAATACCGGGCTGGGCCATAACTCGATCATCTTCATGATCGAGAGCCAGGTGCGTTATGTCATTGATGCCATCAGCAAGCTGGATCAGCGCGGCGATGCCTGGCTGGACGTGAAACAAGATGTGCAGAATCGCTACAACGACAAGCTGCAGGAAGAGTTGAAAGGCACGGTGTGGCAGAACGGTGGTTGCATGAGCTGGTATCAGCAGGCGGATGGCCGCAATACCGCCCTGTGGCCCCACGCCACCTTCCAGTTCATGGCCCGTACCTGGCGCGTGAACATGAAGGATTACGATTGGCAGCCGGCGGTGGTGCCGGCTACGGCGAAGGCGTCATTGGGCAGGTAGGCTGGCCTATCCGTAGGCGTGTCGCTGGCGGCGCTAGTCACACGTTTATGCCGGGAGTTCCTCTTGAGGGACGAACCACGCATCAGCGTGGACATCGCCGTAGGGCGATCAGGAGCATGCTTCCTCGCTCAGGCTCGGATTCGTCCCTCAAGAGGGGTATTCGCTGCGCTCCCCTTCGGGCCGCACGGAACTACGTGCGTTACTCCGCTACGCTCCGTTCCTGCAGCGGCTTTGTAGATGTCACGGAGCGTTCCTACGGCAAGACTCACGGGCTCCCGCAATCCACCGGAGTGGTGCGCTGATACAGTGGCAGCGCTGCGTCCATCCGCTGTTCCAGTGCCTCGATCCGCGATTCATGGTTTGGGTGGGTAGAAAGGAACTCCAGCGGTTGCCCGTCCCCCGCGGCGGCCATATTGCGCCACAGCTGGGTGCTCTCTCGCGGATCGAAACCGGCACTGGCCATCAACTCCAGTCCCATTACATCGGCTTCTTCCTCATGGGCACGGCTGAAGGGCAGGGCAATGCCCAGATGGGCGCCAAGTCCCAGTGCCTGGATGATTCGTTCACTATCACCGTCCCCCTCGCTGAATAACCCCACCAGTAACAATACCGCCTTGATACCCAGTTCCTGGGTCAGGCGCTCATTACCGTGGCGAGCCAGCACATGGGCCACCTCGTGGCCGATGACTGCGGCCAGTTGGGCGTCGTTGTCGGCCACGTCCAGCAAACCCTGGTTCACGCCAATCTTGCCGCCAGGCAGGGCGAAGGCGTTGGGCGTGGGGTCATCAAACAGCACGATTTCCCAGGTGTCCGGCATGGGGGTGCCGGGAAAGCGATTGCCCACTTCCAGCAGGATTTCCCTGGCGATGCACTGCACACGGGCATTACGGGTCGTATTCTCGCTGGCCGGAATCTGTTGCTGCATCTGCAGGAAGGCCTGGCTGCCAAACTGGGCCATCATCGACCCGGGTACCAGCGCTAATTGGTCGCGACCGGTTGGAGTTTTGTCGCAGCCGCTGATCAGTATCAGGGTGGCAAGCAGAAGGAGGCGTGTCTTCATGGGCTGTCCTGCGGTGAGTGCAGTGTCAGGATAAGGGGGAAGCCGATAGGAGTGGTAGCCCTTGGGCGGGGCAGGCGATTCTGCAGCATAAAAAAAGCCCCGCTCGTTTGAGCGGGGCTTCTCAAGATGGTGCCCGGAGGCGGAATCGAACCACCGACACGGGGATTTTCAATCCCCTGCTCTACCGACTGAGCTATCCGGGCAATCAGGGCGCGTATTAAAGCGGCTCGAGCCGGAGGCGTCAAGTGATCAGCGGCTATTTGTTCGCATCGTGAGCAGGGGGAACGTAACCCTCGGCTTTTTCGTAGTTTTCGTTGTTCAAAAAACGATCGCGCTGTTCGTCCAGAAACCCTTTTGCCTGTGGGTCCATCACGTTCAGGTGTTTTTCGTTGATCAGCATGGTCTGCTCGTGGAGCCACTCCTGCCAGGCCTTGCGCGATACATTATCGAAGATGTCCTGCCCCTTGGGGCCGGGGAAGGGGGGCGGTCCAGGCCTTCCAGTTCGCTCTGGTATTTGCGGCAGAAAACCGTGCGACTCATAACGTCTCCATGGTGCGGAATGGGTATGGCGGGACTATAACATGCTCGTCTGCTGTGGATGGTCGAGCCGGCTCAACAGTTTTTTGACCGGGGCGGCCAGCCCCAATTCGCCCGGGGCTGCCGGGTCCACCCAGCGGCCGTTGCTGTCTCGGGTGCCGACGGTGTGTACCCGGACCTCCAGCGGCGTGATATCCAGATGGAAATGGCTGAAGGTATGACGAAAGCCTGGCAGGGGCTGTGGTGTGTCACTGGTGCTGAGCGCTCGCTGGGCCAGAGCTTCGTCGAAAAGATCGACATCATCTGTCTGCGGGAAGCACCACAGGCCACCCCAGATGCCAGATGATGGCCGGGGTTCCAGCCACACCCGGCCTTGTGTATCTCGCAGGATCAGCATCACGGTGGTGCGCACCGGCACTGTTTTTTTCGGTTTGCGTCCGGGATAGTCCTGCGGATTGCCATTGGCGTGGGCCTGGCAGTGGGGCTGTATCGGGCAGGCGCTGCAATTGGGCGTGCCCCTGGTGCAGACGGTGGCGCCGAGATCCATCATGGCCTGGGTGTAGTCTGCCAATCGCTGGTGAGGGGTGTAATGTTCTGCCAGTTCCCACAGGCGGTTTTCCACCGGTTTCTTGCCGGGCCAGCCTTCCACTGCATGCAGACGCGCCAGTACCCGTTTCACGTTGCCGTCGAGAATGGCGGCACGGATCCCTCGGCTCTGGGCAAGAATAGCGCCGGCGGTGGAGCGACCGATGCCGGACAGGGCAGCGACTTCCTCCACGGTATGCGGGAAGTCGCCCGCATGTTCCGCCACCAGCGTTTGCGCGCACTTGTGCAGGTTACGGGCGCGGGCGTAGTAGCCCAGGCCGGTCCACAGGTGCAGAACTTCATCTTGGGCGGCGCTGGCCAGGCTGTGTACATCCGGAAAACGTTCCATGAACCGCTGGAAGTAGGGGATGACCGTGGTGACCTGGGTCTGCTGTAGCATGATTTCCGAAACCCACACCTGATAGGGTGTGCGGGGGTGCTGCCAGGGCAGACTCTGGCGACCGTATTGGTCGTACCAGGCGAGCACGGCATCGCTGACGGTGGAGGGGGGATCGGTGAAGGACTGCGCATGCGGCGAGTTGTACCTGTGAAGACGCAGGCATGCAACACGCTTCACGCCTTGCGCCGGTGACGAAGCCGGCGTGGCGTGTAGCGTGAGGCGTGCCGCGTGTGGCGTTAGTTAAACAACTTTTTCAGGCCATCCTTGAGCTGTTTGTCCACTTCTTCCTTGGCCTTTTTCTTGGCGGCATCCTTGATCACTTCCTCGGCGGTGTCGCCTTCGCCGTCGATGCCCAGCTTGTCCTTGATCTTTTGCTGAGCGGCTTTGGCGGCCACTTGCTTGCCAATGTCCTTGAAGCCGGATTTGTCCGGGCCACACCATTTGGCGGGGCTGCCGCCCAGATTGCCTTCACAGCGCAGCGGCCAGGTGGTGCCTTCCAGGTACTTGGAGGTACCCAGTTCCGGGGACTGCATGCCGATTTTCAGGTCGAAATCCTGATTGAGGATATTCATCCAGCCGTTACCGGTGATCTCACCTTTGCTGAGTACCGCATTCAGGCTGTCCAGGTAGGCCACGTTCTTGTCCAGACGCGCCTTGGTGGTCAGGTCCACGATCTTGGTGTCTTCGGACAGGGCGCTGGGCAGCTTGCCGGATTCCTGATTGGGGATCAGTGCTGTGGCCAGGCCCTGGAACTGGCCAAGCATATCGTTTACGCCGCCGACCAGGGTCTGGTAAAGGTTGAGGCCGCGCACGGTGGCATCGGCCAGTGACATGTCGATAGTGCCTTTTGCGGAATCCATCAGTGCTTTTTCACTATTTCCGCTGGCGCTGTAGCTGCCGCTCATGGCGAAAATGCCCTTGGCCAGGTCGTCTTCCAGCGCCAGTTGTACAAGTGGCTGGATCTGCATGCTGGTCACGGTGTTGCTGGCGGTGATGCGTGGAGTGTTGCCGGACGCATCCAGCTTCCCTTTGGCGCTGAAGCTGCCACCGAGAGTGTCGCCGCGGGCTTCAGTGAGCTGCAGGATGCCGTTGTTGGCAGTGACTGCAAATTTCAGATTGCTCGCGTCGATGGTGTCGTACTTCAGGCTGCCGATGCGCAGTTTGCCATCCATGACAAGGGGGCGGAGAGCTTCTACCGGAATCAGTTCCGCGGTGGACAGGTTGGCGGTGCCGCCGTCCTTGCCGCCGCCGGCAGCAGCGGTGGCCGGCTCATCCAAGGATGGCGGCATGTAGCCGTCCAGGGTGATCTGGTCCAGCGCCAGGTCAAAAATGATCTTGCCGCTTTCCAGGCTGGCCAGGCCGGCGCTGCCGCTGAGAGTGCTGCTGTCCAGCGTGATCTTCAGCGGGTTGGCCATGACGCTGCCGGGCTCGCCGGCCAGAGTGGTCTCCATGGCGATGTTGCTGAGCGCCTTGCTGTCGGTGGTCTCGATGGGGGCTTCGCCGATGGCTTCCAGTACCTTGTTGGCGTCAAAGGGGGCGGTGGACAGATTACCGCTGAGCTGCATGTCGCCAGTGAGGGCGGCGATGTCGATGTTGCCGCGGGTTTCGGTGCCAGCGGCGGTGAGCAGCAGATCCTTGATAGAGACGGTGTCCTCGTTGAGGTTCACGTCGAGCTTCTGTTCCAGGTGCACATCCACTGGCATGGTGGTGGCGCCGGCGATGTTGGCGTCCAGGGTCATCGGGTCAAGGATGAAGTGGTTGGCATCCAGATCGGTGGTGAGAGTGGTGTCCAGATTCAGGTCCACCCGCATGTCGCTCTGGTCCTGATAACGCAGTGACATCTGCAGTGGGAAAGCCTCATCCAGATTGACGTCCTGGGCGTTCAGGTTGAAATGCTCTACCACGATGTCGGTGCCGTCGCTGGTGTTGCGATAGCGCACCTTGCCGTCGGTGACGGCCACGCTGGGAATGGTAAGGGGAATATCCAGGCTGCTGCTGCCTTCTTCGTCAGCGGCGGTGGTTGCCTCCTCCGGCGTTTCTTCCGCCGCAGTTTGCGGGCCGATCTGCTCCCAGTTGGCGCCATCCGGCTCCTCGATCAGGTTTACATCCAGGCCTGCCAGCGTGATGCCGTCCATCTCCACCTGACCGTACAGCAGGGGAAGTACTGCAACACTGACGCTGGCCGCGTTGAGAGCGGCAAACAGCTCCTCCTCATCCGCGATGCGGGCCTCGGTGCGGCCCAGGCTGACGCCCAGCGATGGCCAGAATTGCCATGCCAGGTCGCCCTGGATATCCAGAGTCAGATTGGCCTGCTCCCTGGCCTGTTTTTCAATTTCCGGTTTGAACTCGTTGGGATCAATCACCTGTGTGATCACAAAAACCGCGATAGCCAATAGCAGAATGATGGCAAAAATTGTGATCAGCAAAATTTTTATCAAGCGTCCCATGGAGCTCTCCTTGCGTGTTGGACGATGGACCCGGATTATACCAGTCAGAAATGACTGACTGATAACTTAGCATTGATCGTGTGAGTTTAGGGGAAGGACCTTTGCAAAAGTTCCAATTTTCAGTGTTGACGCTTCTGCTTGTGTGGTGCGGCCTGGCCACGGCTGCCCAGGGAAGGACGGTGGCACTGGCTGATGCCAAGGAGAAAGTGCTGCTGGGCGAGTACATGCAGATACTGGAAGATCCGGAGGGAGACTGGACTCTGGATCAGGTCCGTGACCAGTTTGCCAGCCGCTTTCGCAACAGCGAAAGCAGTACCCTGAACTTCGGCTTCACCCGCAGCACTTTCTGGTTACGTATTGCCGTGGATTCCACCGGTGTGGACGGAAGCTGGTTTCTGGTGGAGCGTCATCCGATCCTTGATGAATTGACTCTTTATGCGCCTGACGGGGAGGGCAATTATCGTGCTTTGGAAGTGGGGGATACTCGGAACTTTGACCAGCGGCCCATGAAGCATCGGGCCTTTGTATTTGGCCTGGAAACCGACGATCCCGGGGTGAAGGAGTATTACCTCAAGGTGCGCGGCAAGGGTGCCCTGAACATGATGCCGGCGCTCTATAGTGCCAAGGGGCTGGTGGAGTTCACATACCTTGAGCAATTGATGCAGGGCCTGTTTTACGGCTCCCTGGTGATTATGCTGGTCTACAACCTGCTGCTCTACCTGTCTCTGCGCGACAATGTGCATCTGCACTTCGTGATGTTTCTGGGCGGGATAATTTTTTTCAACATCAATGTCAGCGGCTTTGGCTTGCAATACCTGTGGCCGGAAACGCCCAAGATCAATGAATACTTCTGGCTTAGTACCTATGTGATTACATTGGCCCTTGCCCTGTATTCCCGCCAGTTTCTGCAATTGGCGCAACGTTTTCCCCGCTATGATCGGCTGATAAAACATTACCTGATGATGGTTGGCGGCGCCTTTGTGCTGCAGTGGCTCATGGAGCCCCCCTGGACCTATCACCTTTCCACGGTGATTGCGTTGATGACCATCGTGCTGTTCAGCTGGCTGGGCTGGATGGTCTGGCGGCAGGGGTTTCGGGTCGCGCGGCTCTACGTACTGGCCTGGTCGGTGTTTCTGCTGACTATCTTCCTGTTCGCCCTGGGCAATCTTGGGTTGATGCCCTATAGCGTGTTCGTGCCTTATCTGCCGCATTTTGGCGCCCTGTGGGTGGTAGTCATGCTGTCGCTGGCGCTGGGCGACCGGATTCGCTTTCTGGAGACCGAGCGCAAACAGCTGGCCCTTGAAGCGCAACAGAATCTGGAGCGGCATCTGGCAGATATCGAGCAGATGAACCAGGACAAATCCATGTTCCTGCAGTACATCAGTCACGAGCTGAATACGCCGATTAACTGGATCGGCGCGGCTGACTCCCTGGGCCAGGATTCACAGGGTGACCAGGATGTGGATGTCTGGGCCATGGTGCGCAAGGGCCAGCGGCGGCTGACCGGTATCGTCAGCACCTCGCTGCGTTATTTTGATTTGTCAGACCGCAATCAGCCGCCACCGGTGGGCAACTGTCAGCCCATGTGGGTGCTGGATGGGATTTTGCGTGAGCAAGCCGGGCGGATTGAGCAGAGCGGCATCGCCGTGCGTAACCGTGTATCACCGAACCTGCGGGTCAACGCCAGTGAAGGGGAGCTGCAGGAAGTGTTGTCCATCGGTCTGGATAACGCCTTGCGCTTCAGTGCTGAAGGCGACAGCGTGGACATTTCCAGTGAAGTGGATGTGCCCGGCGGTTACGCGGAGATTCGCATCCGGGATGAGGGCAAGGGCGCCACGGCGGAGCAGCTTGAGCATATTCTTGAGCCCTTCTTCGTGATGGGCTCGCGCCACCACGAGGAAGGTTTCGGTCTGTCACTGGCCATGGCCCGGGTGATGATCGAACAGGTGGATGGCCAGCTATGGGCGGAAAGCCCGGGGCCCGGGCGGGGCTTTACCCTGCATATTCGCCTGCCGCTCTCGGACATGCAGGCACCGCGGGCATAACCGTTACCGCGCGGGGGTCGATATCAGCGTGTTGGGTCGCATTTGCGGGGCAGGGCCAGGATTGCCCCCAGTTGCTGGCCGATCAGACGCAGGAAGTCCTTGCCCACTCCCCGGCCCCGGGTGGCCGGGTGTACCACCACCCAGTCCAGCTCGGGGCAATTTTCTTCTACCAGCGCCACTGCCACCCGCTTGCCGTTGAAATGGGCGGCAAACAGGCGTTTGCCGCCGGCAGCCACCGCCGCGTCCAGTTTTTCCCGGTATTGCGGGTCATCGCGCAGCACCTGATCGAAGGTAGCGGCCTGTTCCGACGATAAAGGGTGGGATTCAGCACTGATCGGCATGAAATTGCTCCGCTGGTTAGGCTCTGTCAGGGTGCGTATAATAACCGGCCCACTGCCCTGGGTAACCCCTGGAGATATAGATGAGCAAGCGCAGCGCCACTGTTGAGCGCAACACCCTGGAAACCCAGATCCAGGTCTCCATCAATCTGGATGGCACCGGCCAGTGCAAACTGGATACCGGCCTGCCGTTCCTGGAGCACATGCTGGACCAGGTGGCCCGCCATGGTCTGGTGGATATCGAGATCAAGGCCAAGGGGGATTTGCACATCGATGCCCACCACACGGTGGAAGACATCGGCATTACCCTAGGCCAGGCTTTTACCAAGGCGATTGGCGACAAGAAAGGGGTGCGCCGTTACGGTCATGCCTATGTGCCACTGGATGAGGCCCTGTCCCGCGTGGTGCTGGACCTGTCTGGCCGTCCCGGCCTGGAAATGTTCGTGGACTTTACCCGGGGCAGCATCGGCGGCTTCGACGTGGACCTGTTCTACGAATTCTTCCAGGGCCTGGTGAACCACGCCATGATCACCCTGCACATCGATAACCTGCGTGGCAAGAACGCCCACCATCAGGCAGAGACTGTGTTCAAGGCTTTCGGTCGTGCCCTGCGCATGGCGGTGGAGCCGGACCCGCGCATGAGCGGCATTACCCCGTCCACCAAGGGCACCCTGAGCGAAAGCGAGTAATCACAGCTTATGAGTGAAGTAGTAGCCGTCATTGATTACGGCATGGGCAATCTGCACTCCGCCGGCAAGGCCTTGGAAAAGGTAGCCAGTGGCCAGCAGATCGTCATCACCGGTGACCCGGATCAGGTGCGGGCGGCCGATCGGGTGGTGTTCCCTGGTGTGGGTGCCATCCGCGATTGTATCGCAGTGCTGCGCGACACCGGCCTGGACCGGGCCATTCTGGATGTGATTGCCGCCGGCAAGCCGGTGTTGGGCATCTGTGTGGGCATGCAGGCCCTAATGGCGCGCAGTGAGGAGAACAACGGCGTCGATTGCCTGGGCGTGTTCGGCGGTCAGGTGACCTTTTTCGGCGAGTTGCAGAATGATACCGGTGGCCGCCTGAAAGTGCCGCACATGGGCTGGAACCAGGTGCGACAGGGTATGGCGCACCCCATGTGGGCAGGCATTGCCGATAACACCCGGTTCTACTTCGTGCACAGCTACTGCGTCACCGGGTTGGTGGATGAGGAAGTGGCGGGTCGTTGCGACTACGGCCTGTCCTTTGCCGCTGCGGCTACCCGAAAAAATGTCTTTGCGGTGCAGTTTCACCCGGAGAAGAGCGCAGATGCCGGCCTGACCCTGCTGGAAAATTTCCTGCGCTGGCAGCCGTGAAGTCGCTGACCGTTGCAGTGGGTCGCCGACAGTAATGTCACTACTAACGTCGTTATTCCCCGCGCAAGCGTAAACCCAGCTTTTGAGATTTTGACATGCTTTTGATTCCCGCCATCGACCTGAAAGACGGTAAATGTGTACGCCTGAAGCAGGGGCGTATGGAAGACGATACGGTGTTTTCCGATGACCCGGTGGCTGTGGCCAGCCACTGGGTGGAGCGCGGAGCCCGTCGTCTGCACCTGGTGGACCTGAACGGTGCCTTTGCCGGTGAGCCGGTGAATGGTGATATCGTCAAGGCAATTGCCAAGGCGCATCCGGATCTACCGATCCAGATTGGCGGCGGTATTCGCAGCCCGGAAATCATCCAGGCCTATCTGGATGCCGGGGTGCAATGGGTGATTATCGGCACCAAGGCGGTTAACGAGCCGCAGTTCGTCAAGGAAATGTGCCAGCAGTTCCCCGGCCACATCATCGTTGGTCTGGATGCGAAGGATGGCAAGGTCGCCACCGATGGCTGGGCCAATGTCACTGATGTGGATGTGATCGATCTGGCCAAACAGTTCGAGAACGACGGCGTCTCCGCCATCGTCTATACCGATATCAGCCGTGACGGCATGCTGCAGGGCGTCAATGTGGACGCCACCGTGCGCCTGGCCCAGTCCATGTCCATCCCGGTGATTGCTTCCGGTGGTATCACCAATCTGGATGACGTGCGTAACCTGTGTGCAGTGGCGGATAAGGGCATCAGTGGTGCCATTACCGGCCGCGCCATCTACGAGAATACCCTGGACTTCGGCGAAGGCCAGGCACTGTCCGACGAACTGATCGGCGCCTGACGGGGACGCATTATGGGCTTAGCCAAACGCATTATTCCGTGTCTCGATGTGGACGCCGGCCGGGTGGTCAAGGGCGTGCAGTTCGTGGACATCCGCGATGCCGGTGACCCGGTGGAGATTGCCAAGCGCTACAACGACGCCGGCGCTGACGAAATTACCTTTCTGGATATCACTGCCAGCCACCAGGAGCGTGACACCACCCTGCACATCGTGGAGCGGATCGCCAGCCAGGTGTTTATTCCGCTCACCGTGGGCGGCGGCGTACGGACTCTGGAAGATATCCGTAATCTGCTCAATGCCGGTGCTGACAAGGTCGGTATCAATTCGGCGGCGGTGCACAATCCGGAATTTGTGCGCGAAGCGGCGGAGCGTTTCGGGTCCCAGTGCATCGTGGTTGCCATTGATGCCAAGAAAGTCAGTGCCGAGAGCGAGTCCAATCGCTGGGAAATCTTCACCCATGGTGGCCGCAAGCCCACCGGGCTGGATGCGGTAGCCTGGGCAAAGCAGATGACCGACTACGGTGCCGGTGAAATCCTGCTCACCAGCATGGACCGGGATGGTACCAAGAACGGCTTTGATATTGCCCTGACCCGGGCCATTGCCGACGCAGTGCCGGTGCCGGTGATCGCTTCTGGCGGTGTTGGTAACCTGCAGCACCTGGTGGACGGCGTGGTTCAGGGTGGTGCCGATGCGGTGCTCGCCGCTTCCATTTTCCACTTCGGCGAATACTCCGTGCAGGAGGCCAAGCAGTTCATGCAGGCGGCCGGGGTGGAGATGCGACTGGGCTAGCGGCCGTTATATTTCAGCGGCGCGCTACTGAGTCGACCCGCTGGCGCTTTGTTCGCAACACGAATCTTTCGGTTGCCTTTACCCTTCGCTTTGCGAGCAAAGCGCCAACAGGTATATCAGACCGGGGTCGCAGATGTGGCAAGACAGCCGCTTTGTACTGGCTGTCAGTGAAATCCTGTTTTACTCTCGAGACGTTACCAAGAATAAAACCTCGGGAGAGTGGCAATGGGTTCCAATGCGCTAATCGATATCGGCCTGCCGGTGTCGCTGTTTTTGATCATGGTGGGGATGGGCATGACCCTGACTCCCAAGGACTTCCGCGAAGTCGCCATCGCCCCGCGCGGCACCTTCTTCGGCCTGCTGGCCCAGATTCTTTTATTGCCGCTCATTGCCCTGGGGGTGGCCCTGGCGCTGGAGTTGTCCCCTGCATTGGCGGTGGGGCTGATCGTGATTGCCGCCTGTCCGGGTGGTACAACGTCCAATCTTTTCGTCTATCTGGGCCGTGGTGATGTGGCCCTGTCCATCGTACTGACAGTGCTGGCCAGCCTGATCACCATTGTTACCCTGCCGGCATTTACCGGTTGGGCGCTGGAGCGCTTTCAGGATGCGGACAAGGTGCTGGAGCTGCCGGTGCTGCGCACCATCATTACTCTGTTTGTGATCATTCTGCTGCCGGTGGCAGTGGGCATGACGATTCGCCATTTCCGTCAGGACTGGGCGGAAAAGGGCGAGAAGGCGGTAGGCTTGCTGGGTCTGCTGGTGTTGGTGGCGGTGATTGCGTTGCTGATGGTAGAGCTGGGTGAAGAAGCGCTGGATCTGTTCCGCAAGGCAGGGTTGTCGGCGGTAATTCTGAACATTGCCGGCCTGGTGCTGGGTTTGGTGGGGGGGCGCCTGATTGGCCTGAGCCGGGACCAGGCCTTTACCGTGGCCATCGAGCTGGGCATCAAGAATGGCACCCTGGGGCTGATGGTGACCCTGACCCTGTTGCACTCCGAAGCCATGTCGGTGCCGTCAGCGGTGTACGGGGTGCTGATGTTTGTCTTCGGCTTCCTGATGATCGGCTATGCCAGGCTCACCGGTATCGGCCGGGGACAGCCCGCTCCGGTTTCCGAATAACCGGACTCAGGACCCGGCGTGGGTGCTATTTCCCGTAGTGGCAGTGTCCAGCGCCGGGGTGTCCAGTAGCGAAGAAACTGGCACCACTTGAATGCCGGCATCGTCCATCAGCGGTAGTACCTGCTGTAGATAATGAACGGTTTCCGGATAAGGGTGGCCGATGGCAATCGCCTGGCCGCGCTGACGGGCGAGCCGGATCAGTTTATTGAACTGGGCGTTGATCTTGACCAGATCACGCTCGTTATCCAGAAAGATGTCACGTCCGGCGTTGGCCAGCCCCTGTTGTCGTGCCACCTGCTGTGCCACTGAGCGGCCACTGGTGCGGCTATCCACAAAGAACAGTTGATGGGCTTTCAGTTCTGACATCAGCCAGCCCATGGGTTCGTCCTGTTCGGTGAGTGCACTACCCATGTGGTTGTTGAGGCCCCGTGCCTGGGGGATCTGACTGAGTGCCTGGCGTACGGTATCGAGCAGTTCGTTTTCGCTGATGCCCTGCCGGAGTCCGCCGCGATCCAGGCGAATATGCTGGCCGGCGTCCATGGGCAGATGTACCAGCACTTCCTTGCCGGCCCGACTGGCGCGCTCGGCCAGTTTGCGTCCGTGAGGGGAATAGGGGATCACCGCGCAGGTCACCGGTGCAGGTAGATCGGCAATGGCCTGGCCGTTCTGGCGGTGATACCCCAGATCATCAATGATGATGGCAATGCGCGGCTGGGCTGTGGCAGTGGCGGTGGCCAGCAACAGCGCCAGACCGATTGCGAAACGGTGCATTAGCGACTGTCGTTGTTGCGAGCCAGTACTACGCCTTTCAGCACGGACAGGGCCTGTGCCAGGGCGTAATCTTCCTGGGCAAGAGACTGGCGCTTGCCGTCGTCGCGGGTTTCTCCGTTTTCGTTGTTCAGGTGGCGAGGCAGGTCTGCCTCTCGTACCTGCATGTCTTCACGGACCTCGAATTTGGTAACCACGTCCACGGCGATATCCGGTTCAATGCCTTCGGCCTGAATGGAGCGTCCATCGGGTGTGTAGTAACGGGCAGTGGTCAGCTTCAGGGCCTTGTCCTTGCTCAGCGGTAGCACCGTTTGTACCGAGCCCTTGCCGAAGGTGCGATTACCCACCACGATGGCGCGGCCCTGATCCTGAAGGGCGCCAGCGACGATTTCCGAGGCGGAGGCGCTGCCGCCGTTGACCAGTACCACCATGGGCATGCCATTCAGGCGGTCGCCGGGTTTGGCATTGAAGTCGCTGCGACTGCTTTTCTCGCGGCCCTGGGTATAAACAATCAGGCCGTTGTCCATGAACAGGTCGGCCACTTCCACGGCGCTACCCAGTACACCGCCGGGGTTGTTGCGCAGGTCCAGCACCAGGCCACGCAAGGTATCTTCCTTGGCGAGTTTGTCCAGGGCTTTGCGGGCATCGTCGCCGGTATTGTTCTGGAATTGGGAAATGCGCAAATAGCCCAGCCCAGGCTCCAGCATGCGGGATTTGACGCTGTGCAGCTGGATCTTGTCGCGCTCGAGGGTGACCTGGTGAGGTTTGTCATCCCCGTCACTAAGCACCATCAGTTCGATTTCCGAACCGATCTCACCGCGCATCAGCTCTACGGCTTCGCCCAGGCTCAGACCTTTCACAAAGGTCTCGTCGATTTTCAGGATCAGGTCGCCGGCCTGGATGCCGGCCTTGCTGGCCGGTGAGCCGTCCACCGGGGTAACCACCTTGACGAAGCCGTCTTCCATGGTGACTTCGATACCCAGGCCGCCGAATTCACCGGTGGTGGTGACCTGCAGGTCGTCAAACTGGTCCGGGGTCAGGTAGCTGGAATGCGGGTCCAGTTCATAGAGCATGCCGCGAATGGCTGATTCAAGCAGTTCGCGGTCATCAACCTCATCGATATAGGCGCCGCGGATGCGCTCCATGACTTCGGCAAAGGCACGCAGTTCATCCACCGGTATGCCCTGCTGGCGGGCCTGTTGATCCAGCGCCGGGTCTTCGGCATGAAGGCTGGCGAAGGGAGCGGCGGACAGCAGTGCCGTCACCACAGCTGTGCGCAGAAAGGACAAGGTTGGCGTTGGCATTCAGTATCCCCGGCAGGCACGCGAGATCAATGCGCGTGCTTCAATCATTTGTGTTTTGGGCCAGTGGCGGCAGTGTAACACGGTGATTACACCAACGTGTGGGGTTCACCGCCTTGCCGCGATGACGTATCTCGAAGTACAGACCACTGGCACGATTGCCGCCGGAATTGCCGGCCAGTGCCAGGCTGTCACCGGCGGAGACCCACTCGCCGACTTCCCGCAACAGGCTCTGGTTATAGCCATACAGGGTCAGGTAGCCGTTACCGTGATCGACAATGGTGAGCAGGCCGTAGCCGCGCAGCCAGTCTGCAAACACGACGCGACCGGCGTATACCGACCGCACCGGCGTGCCGGCAGACGCATTCAAAATCACGCCCTGCCAGCGTAGCGCCCCTTCGCGGGCGCTGTTGTAGCTGGTGCCAATGTTTCCGTCCAGAGGCCATGGCAGTTTGCCGGCCAGCTTGCCGAAGGGCGTTCCGCCCAGGTCGGCGGGGATATCGTTCAGACTGCGCTGCATATCTGCCAGCAATTTTTCCAGCTGCTGCTGGTCTCGCCTGAGCTGGCTGAGGCTGGAGCTGCGGTCATCCAGGGAGCGGTTCAGGCTGGCCAGGGTCTGCTGGCGGCTTTTCTGGGCCCCCTGCAACTTGTCTGCATGGCGCTGTACGTCACTGCGCTTGTCGAGCAGTGCCTGGCGGGCCTGCTCCACGCGCAGGCTGACAGCCATCAGTTCATCCAGCTCACCATTGACCTGTTGCAGGCGATTGCTGCGGGCGCGCTGGTAGTATTCCTGGTAGCGCAGCAGGCGGGCAATCTGGTCCGGTTGCTCCTGGTTCAGCAGCAGTTTGATGCGTTCCTGGCGGCCGGCCTGATAACTGGCGCGGACGGTTTTGGCCAGCCAGTCGAGCTGGGTCTGCTTTTCCCGGGCCAGCTGAGCCTGTTCCTTTTCCAGTTTGGCCAGTCGCTGGCGGGCCTCGCCGGCCTGTTGTTCCAGATTGCGTTGTTCACGGGACAGGCGACTGATGCGAAGCTCGGCTTCGCGCAGATCCGCCTGAACTGAATCCCGCTCGCGCAGTTCCCGGTTCTGGGCGGCACTGAGCTCGCTGATGCGGTCCTTGAGCTGCGCCAGTTGGGCCTTTGACGGTGTATTTTCGCCCCAGGCCAGGGCGGGCAGGAGTAATAGCAGCAGTAATCCGGGGCGCATGGTTTTACCTTACCCCCTTGCGGGTGTGTATACTTGGCGCCGATTTTCCATCGGCGCGGGGCTGTCCAATTATCTGCACAGCGTCGGCCATTGCCACTGATTCGGGGTTCCAATGAGCCAATTGCTTGAATTTGCCAGTAACCATTACCTTCTGGTGTCCGCCTTTTTTCTGCTGTGGGCCGTTTTCTTTGTGCTTGAGTCCCGCCGTGGCGGCAAGGCTCTGAGTCCTCAGCTGGCCACCAATCTGGTCAACCAGAAGGATGCGGTGATTGTTGACCTGCGCGATAGCGATGAGTTTCGTGCCGGACATATTGCCGGCAGCATCAATATCCCTGCCAGCCAGGCCCTTGAGCGTATTGCAGAACTGGAAAAATACAAGGACAAACCCATTATTCTGACTTGTGATATGGGCGCCAAGGCCTCACATCTCGGTCGTCAGCTGCGTGGTAAGGGCTTTGACGAGCTGTATCGCATCCAGGGCGGACTTAACGCCTGGCGCGGGGCTTCCCTGCCTGTGGTTAAAGACTAGGCAGGAGGTGAATATGGCCAAAGTGGAGCTTTATACCACAGGTTGGTGCCCTTTTTGCGTTCGCGCCAAGCAGTTGCTGAACAGCAAAAACATTCCGTACCACGATACGGATGTGGATCGACAGCCTGATCAACGTGCGGTGATGATGCAGCGTGGCGGGGCTCGTACGGTGCCACAGATCTTTATTGATGATCGCCCCATCGGCGGTTGTGATGAACTTTATGCTCTGGAGCGCGCAGGGGAGCTGGATTCGCTGCTCGGCGCCAATTCGGGGGAGTCGGGAACAAAGTAACAGGAGAAAAACCATGGCCGAACAACAACAGGTTTTCCAGCTGCAGCGTATTTATCTGAAAGATGCCTCTTTCGAGTGCCCGGGGGCGCCGGAAGTGTTCCTGGAAGAGTGGAAACCCAAGGTCAATGTGCAGCTCAATAACGGCGCCCGCCGCATTGGCGAGACCGATGAATTTGAAGTGGAGTTGACTGTCACGGTTACCGCCAAGGACGAGAAGGAAGAGAAAACCTTCTATCTGGCAGAAGTGAAGCAGGCCGGTATCTTTACCGTGAAGGGTGTGGAGGGCGAAGAGCGGGCCCAGTTGCTCGGTGCCTACTGCCCGAACCTGCTGTTTCCCTATGTGCGCGAAGTGGTCTCGGATCTGGTCGCCAAGGGCTCCTTCCCGCAAATGGTACTGCAACCGATCAACTTCGATGCCCTGTACCAGCAGCAACGCCAGCAGCAGGCGAAAGCGCAGGCTGAAGCTGAGGGTGAGACGGTTCAGTAAGAATTGATAATTGAAAATGGATAATTGATAACGCCACGGATTGGCGTTGCTATTGTCTTTAAATGCAAGAGGCCGCGTCCAAACGCTTGGACGCGGCCTCTTGCGTTTCAGGACTTGATGTCCGTTCCCGCGAGTTATCAATTATCCATTCTCAATTATCAATTGCCCCTATGTAGTCCAGCTGCCGCCATGCCTCATACAGCGTCACCGACACCGCATTGGCAAGATTGAGGCTGCGGCTGTTCGCCACCATGGGCAGGCGCAGTTTTTGGGTGGGTGGCAGGCTGTCGAGAATGTCGGTGGGCAGGCCGCGGGTTTCCGGACCGAACAGCAGCACATCCTCGTCTGCGAACACCGCATCACTGTGTGGCTGGCTGGCCCGGGTGGTCAGGGCAAACAGGCGTTTACCCTCCATTGCGTCCAGAAAAGCGACAAAATCTGCATGCACGGTGAGGTGGGCCAGTTCATTGTAGTCCAGCCCGGCGCGGCGCAGTTTCTTTTCCTCCAGGGAAAAGCCCAGTGGCTCTATCAGGTGCAGGTGGGCCCCGGTGTTGGCGGCCAGGCGGATGATGTTACCGGTGTTGGGGGGGATTTCCGGTTCGAACAGTGCGATATGGAGCATGGGAACCTGTTTCAAGTCTAGTGGCAGCCGTGCCGGAAGCGAATTTTTCGTCCGTTCGTACTGCGGCGGTGTATGGCGCTTATGTTTTGCCTTGGTGGGCCGCGCATGGTACTGCTTGTTACCTGTGAGGGAAAAAATAACAAGGCTGGTACCATGATACTGAAACACACGCTGTTTGCGGCGCTGTTTTTACTGGTTGCTTGTGGTGAACAAGAAGACAAGCCCGGCGATATTCTGCATGTTGCTCCTTATTCTTCTGCCTGTATCGGTGCGGGGCCAATGGATTGTCTGAGGGTGCGCAGTGATGACGAAGCCAACTTTCAGCTTTTCTATAATCATATCGATGGTTTCGAGTTCGAGCCCGGTCACCGCTATACGCTGCGAGTAAAAATAGAGGAAGTGGCGTCACCGCCAGCAGACGGCAGCAGCTTGCGTTACACCCTGCTGGAGGTGGTGAGCAAGGAAGCGGTCAACCCCTGATGAATGAGAGGGCACTGCCGTGAAGTGTGTTTTCCATGCCCGCGACGGTATTGAAGCGCATATGCTGGCGGACCTGCTGGATCAGGTGGGTATCATGGCGCAGGTTCAGGGCGACATGTTGCAGGGAGCCGTAGGAGAGCTGCCTGCGGCGGGCCTGGCGTCGGTGTGGGTGGCGGAAAGCGATGAGTCGAGAGCTCGCGAGGTGATCGCCGAGTTTGAGACCAGTCAGCCTGCAGACACCGTGCAAGCGGCTCGCCCGGAGGCGCAGCGCTCTTTCACCCAGGGGTTGTTGTTGGGAATGGTGATCGGCGCGGTGGTGATGTTGATGCTGCTGCGTTGAAAAAGGTTGGACACAAAAAAGCCGGGCATCGCCCGGCTTTTTTGTGTCAAACGTTGGCTTAGAGGGAGGAATTCGCTTTGCGCATTCCTCCCCGCGACCATTGTTGCGTTTACCGTCCGGCGCGCTTGCGCTCGGTTTCGGTAAGCAGCTTCTTGCGGATACGCAGACAGTTCGGGGTCACTTCCACCAGCTCGTCATCTTCGATGAAGTCCAGTGCCTGCTCCAGGCTGAAACGAATCGGCGGAGTCAGGACGATGTTTTCATCGGTGCCGGAGGCGCGCATGTTGGTGAGCTGCTTGCCTTTGGTGGGGTTGACCACCAGGTCGTTGCCGCGGCTGTGGATGCCGATGATCTGGCCTTCGTACACATCCACGTTCGGATCGATCAGCATCCGGCCACGCTCCTGCAGGTTGAACAGGGCGAAGCCCAGCACCTTGCCCTTGACCATGGACACCAGCACACCGTTGATGCGCTTGGCCATGTCGCCGGCCTTGTATTCGCCGTAGTGGCTGAAGGTGCTGTTGAGGATGCCGGTGCCGGAGGTGAGGGTCAGGAACTGGCTACGGAAGCCGATCAGACCACGGCTGGGCACCAGGAACTCGAGGCGTACCCGGCCCTTGCCGTCCGGCTCCATGTTGGTCATTTCCGCACGACGCAGACCCAGATGCTCCATGATGGCACCCTGGTGTTGCTCTTCCACATCGGCGATCACGGTTTCGTAGGGCTCCTGCTTGACGCCATCCTCTTCACGGATGATCACCTGCGGGCGGCCAACGGCCAGCTCGAAGCCTTCGCGACGCATGTTCTCGATCAACACGGACAGGTGCAGCTCGCCACGGCCGGAGACGCGGAACTGGTCGGCGCTGCCGGTTTCTTCCACGCGCAGGGCCACGTTGTGCTTGAGCTCCGCTTCCAGGCGTTCGCGGATCTGGCGGCTGGTGACGAATTTGCCATCCTGGCCGGCGAACGGCGAGGTGTTCACGTGGAAGAACATGCTCACGGTGGGCTCGTCCACGCTCAACGGCGGCAACGCTTCCACGCTGGCCGGATCACACAGGGTGTCGGAAATGTTCAGCGGGTCGAGGCCGGTGATGCAGACGATTTCGCCGGCAGAGGCAGTGGGGGCGTCAACACGCTCCAGACCGTGATAGCCCATGATGGTGAGGATCTTGCCATTGCGGACATTGCCATCGGCGCCGATTACTTTCACCGGGCTGTTGGCCTTGATGTTGCCGCGCTTGACCCGGCCAATGCCGACGATGCCCAGGTAGCTGTTGTAGTCCAGGGAGGAAATCTGCATCTGGAACGGACCGTCCGCGTCCACGTTCGGGTAGTCCACCTTGTCGACGATGGTCTGCAGCAGCGGGGTCATGTCGTCGGCCATGTTGTCTGCTTCCAGACCGGCAATGCCGTTCAGGGCTGACGCGTAAATGACCGGGAAATCCAGTTGCTCGTCGGTGGCGCCAAGGTTATCGAACAGGTCGAATACCTGATCCATGACCCAGTCCGGTCGCGCGCCCGGGCGGTCGATTTTGTTGATTACCACGATCGGCTTGAGGCCGGCGGCAAAGGCTTTCTGGGTTACGAAGCGGGTTTGCGGCATGGGGCCATCCACCGCGTCTACCAGCAGCAATACGCAATCCACCATGGACATGACCCGCTCTACCTCGCCACCGAAATCGGCGTGGCCGGGGGTGTCGACGATGTTGATGCGGTATTCATTCCACTGGATGGCAGTGTTCTTGGAGAGGATGGTGATGCCCCGTTCCTTCTCCAGATCGTTAGAGTCCATTACCCGCTCAATATCGCCAGCGCGATCTCCCAGGGTGCCGGATTGTTGCAACAGCTTGTCCACCAGGGTGGTCTTGCCGTGGTCAACGTGGGCGATGATGGCGATATTGCGCAGACGTTCAATCACAGATGTAGCTCCGTTAAGAAATGGGCGGGATGACGCTCGTGCCTGATCTCGACCTGTACGCAGCCACGTAGTGGGCGTTGAAAAGGGTCTGGCATCCCGCGGGGGCGCGCATTATACCAGCGCTGGGCGCAGGTGATAGCCCGTCGGTCAGGCTTTCGCGTAACATTTGCGAATGTGAAAAGATTCAAAAATTTACGGTTGTTCCTGCGAGTGGGCTGCGGATCGCCTAGAATGGCGCAACCATTTCCCCGGAGAAGGGTCAGACTCACCGTCTTTTTCCGTTGTCGGTGCCGAAAATTCGGCAATAACGCTTTTATAATCAGGTTGTTATGATGCGAATCCCCTTGGTGCTGATAGGGGCGCTGGTGCCTGCCGTGGCCCTGTCTGAGGTGCCACCAGTCAACAAGAGAATCTATGGTCTGCACGAAAGCGTGCATGTCGGTGAACTGGGTATTACGGTGCCGGCCAAGCTGGACACCGGGGCGGACTCCGCCTCCCTGAGTGCCCGTTACATAAAGACCTTTGAGCGTGACGGGGTGAAAATGGTTGAGTTTGATATAGCCATCGACAGGGATGACCGTGAAGAGTGGGGCATCCAGCAGAATCAGTGGGATGACGTGGAATTGCCACTGGCCGGGCATGTGCGGATAAAGCGCCGGGCAGAGAGTGTTCAGGACGGCGAGCGGGATTTCAGCCGCCGGCCAATGGTGACGTTGACGATATGCATGGGCGATCGTGAGCAGAAAATAGATGTCAATCTGACAGACCGGAGCGAGTTTCGTTACCCGCTTCTGGTCGGTGCGGATGCCCTGATGGGCCTGGGAGCCCTGGTAGACCCGTCGTTGTCCATGTCTGTGGGCGCGCCACGCTGCCGGGAGGATCAGGAGGATGAACTGATGATGGAGGCTGCCGGGGCGCATTAACATGGGGTCTGTCAAACTACAGGCACGGATTTTGGCCGTGTTTCTCTTGCTGCTGGGTGGCGGCAGTATCGCTTACCAGTTGCTAGTGCAGAAGGTGCCGCTGACTCAGGATGAGAAGGACCCGGTGTGGGTGGTCGATGCCCAGGTCAGCTTTACTGCCAGGGCCAACAAACCGATCAAGGTGCGCATGTTCGTGCCGCCACAGGGGGCCGGTTACACCACCCTCAACGAAAGCTTTATCTCCAATAACTATGGCGTAAACGTCAATGTGGAGAAGGGCAACCGACAGGTCACCTGGTCCGCCCGTCGTGCCGAGGGTAATCAGTATCTTTACTATCGGCTGATGCTTACCCCCCGTTTTGCGGAAACCCGCGAGAATGAGCCGGGCCCCCAGTTCCGGCCGGCCCCGGTGCTGGACGGAGCGGAAAAGTTGGCGGCCGAAGCGCTGTTGCAGCCGATCCGTCAGCATTCCGCCGATGTGGAAACCTTCATTGGCGAAACCATCAAGCGGGTGAATGAACTGGAAAACGACAACGTCCAGTTGTTGCTCGGCGGTGATGTGAGTCCGGAAAACCGAGCCCAGGTAGTGGATCTGCTGCTTGCCATGTCCCATATTCCTGCTCAGCCGGTGCATACCCTGCGACTGGTGGAAAGTCAGGAACAGCAGCCCGAACTGTGGTTGCGGACCTATAACGGAAAGCGCTGGCTGTACTTCAACCCGCTGGATGGCCAGCAGGGTTTGCCGGATGACCGAGTGGTATGGTGGAGCGGCAGTGAGTCGTTGCTGAATGTCGAAGGCGGGCGCTCGGCGAATATGACACTGAGCGTGCACCGTAATGAAATGAGTGCCCTGCAACTGGCTCGGTCCCTGCGGCTGCAGGATGCCAGCAGCTTTATCGATTTCTCCCTGTACGAGTTGCCGCTGCCCTCTCAGCAGCTATTCCGCATTCTGATGATGATCCCGGTGGGCGTACTGCTGGTCCTGCTGATCCGTTCCCTGGTGGGTATGGAAACTCTGGGCACTTTTACGCCAGTGTTGATTGCCTTGGCGTTCCGGGAAACCCAGGTGATCTGGGGGGTGCTGCTGTTTACCTTCATCACCGCTATTGGCCTGTCGGTGCGCTCCTATCTTGAGCATTTGAAACTGCAGCTGTTGGCGCGGCTGTCCATTGTGCTCACCTTTGTGGTAATCCTGATGGCAGTCATCAGTCTGTTTGGCTATAAGTTGGGTGTGTCATCAGGGTTGTCGGTGGCACTGTTCCCCATGGTGATTCTGACCATGGTGATCGAGCGGGTTTCCATTGTCTGGGAAGAGCGCGGTGGAACCCAGTCCCTGAAAGTGGCGCTGGGTACCCTAGTGGCTGCGGTGTTGTGTCATTTGCTTATGGTATGGCCGCCGCTGGTCTATTTCGTCTTTACCTTCCCGGGTGTGCTGTTGTGCATGTCCGCAGTGATGGTGTTGATGGGGCATTACCGTGGCTACCGCCTCACTGAATTGATGCGCTTCCGGGCGATGGTGGAGCGCTGACATGTTCTGGTCCAAGACCCGCAAGGCCCTGCGTGCCCGTGGCGTAATGGGTATTAACCAGCGCAACGGTGATTACATCCTCCGCTATAACAAGCGCAGTCTGTATCCGCTGGTGGACGACAAGCTGCAGACCAAGCAGATGGCGCTGGATGCGGGCATTCGGGTGCCGGAGCTGTACGGTGCCATCGCCACCGAACAGGGAATCAGCACCCTGCACCGGGTGGTGGAAACCCATCGGGATTTCGTCATCAAGCCGGCTCAGGGTGCGGGCGGTGACGGTATCATGGTGATTGCCGATCGCTTCGAGGACTATTTCCGTTCCGCCTCCGGGCGCATCGTGACTACCGAGGAGCTGGAGCATCATATTTCCGGGATTATCTCCGGTATTTATTCCCTGGGCGGCCACCGTGATCAGGCCCTGATTGAATACCGGGTGCGGTCCACCGAGCTGTTCAATCGCATCAGTTTCGAGGGGGTGCCGGATATTCGCATCATCGTGCTGCAGGGTTACCCGGTGGCGGCCATGCTGCGTCTGCCTACCCGCCAATCCCAGGGCAAGGCCAACCTGCATCAGGGTGCTATTGGTGTGGGTCTGGACCTGTCCAGCGGCGTGACTCTGGGTGGCACCTGGCACAACCAGAGAATCGAGCGCCATCCAGACACCGCCAATGCGGTGGCCGGCCTGACCGTGCCGGACTGGGAAGAGTGTCTGGAGCTGGCCGCCCGTTGTTATGATCTGACCGGCCTGGGCTATCTGGGGGTGGATCTGGTGATGGACCGGGAATTCGGGCCGATGATGTTGGAGCTGAATGCCCGACCAGGGTTGAACATCCAGATCGCCATGGATGATGGTCTGCTGCGTCGCTGCAGTATTATTGAGGACCACCTGGACAGCCTCGGCAATATCCGTCGCCCGGTGGCGGAACGTATCGCGTTCTCCAAAAAGCATTTCGCCGTGGCCGGACCGGTGCCGGTTAGCGAACCTGATCCCGCCGTTACGCCTTGATTCTCTGAGCGCGCTGATCTGCCTCCCATAGCTGAAGATCAGCAGGTCTTTGGGATTCCTCGCACACAGTAGAGGCGGTAGCTGCCGTTGACCGTGGGGTTGTGCGGAAAGACCCGGTTCAATTCACAGGCTCAGGCCACTGCTCAAATTAGTTGTAGCGGGGCTTGGATCAGTGATTGGTGCTGTGCCCTCCGGCCAGGTTTTGGCATTTTGATTCCCCGATTATGCACGGACGCTGCCTGTCTTGAGGAGCCCTGCGTGCCCTTCAGGTGACAGCCAGGCCGGGGTGAAGGGTGCGTCAGGAGCGCGTGATTGCTATACTGCGCCGCCCATTTTTTGAGCGCCGATCAAGGCAGCAGGTTTTTTCACATGATGTCTTCTGTAACTGAGTCAACCCAACCGATTAAGCGCCGTGCTATCGCACTGGTGTCCGGCGGGCTGGATTCCATGCTGGCAGTGAAGGTGATGCAGGAGCAGGGGATTGAGGTGGAGGGCGTCAATTTCTTCACCGGTTTCTGTGTGGAAGGCCATACCCATGCCATCCGCAAGAAGGACAAGGACAAGGAAAAGCGTAATAACGCCCTGTGGGTGGCCGAACAGCTGGGCATCAAGATGCACATCATTGATATCTCCGAGGAGTACAAAGATGTGGTGCTCAACCCCAGACATGGCTACGGGGCCAACCTCAACCCTTGTCTGGACTGCAAGATTTTCATGGTTAACCAGGCCACCCTGATGATCAACAAGGCCCGGGAGTTGGCCGGCGATAGGGGTTTTGATTTTATCGTCACTGGCGAGGTGATCGGCCAGCGTCCGAAAAGCCAGCGCAAGGCAACCATGCCGATTATCAGCGCGGAATCCGGCGCGGACGAGCGTCTGCTGCGGCCGCTATGCGCGAAGAACTTGCCAGCTACCCTGCCCGAACGTGAGGGCTGGGTAGACCGGGAATCCCTGCACGATTTTTCCGGCCGCAGCCGTAAGCCGCAAATGGCCCTGGCCAAGAAGTTCGGGCTGGATGACTTTGCCCAGCCTGCCGGTGGTTGCTGCTTTCTTACCGACGAATCCTATTCCAACAAGTTGGCGGATCTGTGGAAGTCCCGCAACGAGCGTCGCTACGAGCTTGATGACATCATGCTGTTAAAGGTGGGGCGTCATATACGTCCGCAGCCCCATTTAAAGCTGATCATCAGCCGGGAGGAAGGCGAGAACCGTTTCCTGGAGGGGTATCGCTACCAGTTTACCAGCATTACCACAGTGAGCTGCCCGGGGCCTTTGGCCTTGGTGGATGGCAATTTCCAGAATGATGAGGAAATGCAGCAGGCGGCGGCGATCGTGGCCCGTTATTCCAAGGGGCGTTCGTCGGATGAGGTTACCCTGGAAGTGCGCAGCCCGGATGGTGTGGCGCGCCAGGTCACTGTAGAGCCATTTCACCCGGATGCAGTGCCGTTGGCCTGGAATGTGGGGTAAAGGCAGCTATGAGCTGTTGGCTGCGAGGAAAACAAAAAAGTGCTGCTGGGGTTGTGCTTCGTTTGGGGCGCGGCACCCTCTTTAGAAGCTAGAAGCTAGAAGCTAGAAGCTAGAAGCTAGAAGCTAGAAGCTAGAAGCTAGAAGCTAGAACCCAGAACCCAGAACCCAGAACCCAGAACCCAGAACCCAGAACCCAGGGATCCCTGATGACCGAAGCTGTTCATGAACTGGATGTGCGCCGCATGTTGTGCCCCATGCCGGTGATCAAGACGCAGAATAAGGTGCGCACTCTGGCCACCGGCGATTGCCTGCGTGTGGTATGCACGGACCCCGGAGCGCTAAGCGATATCCCTGCCTGGTGCCGTATCAACGGGCATCAGGTGCTGGAAACCGGCGAGGCGGGCAACGAGGTGTTTGTGGTCCTGCGGGTCGGCGAAGACAATGGTGCACTATTTTAGTGCCATAAAATGGTGCGGCGCACCACAATAATGCACTATGAGGTGCTATCTTTCCCCTGATTCTGTATTTTAGCGTCAAATGCGCTAAAAAAGGGCTGGCATGGAACTTGCCTCCCTATTGGCAAAGCAGGCCTGGTGGCCGAGAATACCGGCTCTCTGTTCTGCCCTGATGCGGGGCGGGGCCATGAGCCAGAGACAAACCCGCTGTTCCTTAGGAGGACGCACGACAATGTCTGAAAAGACCCTCAAGCTGATTAAAGAAAATGATGTGAAATGGGTGGACCTGCGCTTCACCGATAGCCGTGGTAAGGAGCAGCACGTAACCCTCCCCGTGGGCGAAATCGACGAAGATTTCTTCCAGGATGGCAAAATGTTCGATGGCTCTTCCATCGCTGGCTGGAAAGGCATCAACGAGTCCGACATGGTGATGATGCCGGACGACGAGTCTGCCGTACTGGACCCGTTCACTGATGTGGCGACCGTCAACCTGCGCTGCGACATCCTCGAGCCGTCCACCATGCAGGGTTATGAGCGTGATCCGCGTTCCGTTGCCCGTCGTGCCGAGGAATACCTGAAGTCTACCGGTATTGCTGACACCGCACTGTTCGGTCCGGAGCCGGAATTCTTCGTATTTGATTCCGTGCAGTGGAAATCCGACATGCAGGGTTCCATGTACAATATTCACTCCGAAGAAGCAGCGTGGGTATCCCACGAAGACTTCGAAGGTGGCAACATCGGTCACCGTCCGGGCGTGAAAGGCGGCTACTTCCCGGTTCCGCCGGTAGATAGCCTGCACGACCTGCGTGGCGCCATGTGTTCCGCCATGGAGCAGATGGGTCTGCAGATCGAAGTGCATCACCACGAAGTGGGTACTGCGGGCCAGTGTGAAATCGGCGTTGGCGCCAACACCCTGACTGCCAAGGCTGACGAAGTACAGATTCTCAAGTACTGCGTACACAACGTGGCTCACGCCTACGGCAAAACAGCCACCTTCATGCCCAAGCCGCTGATCGGTGATAACGGTTCCGGTATGCACGTTCACGTGTCCCTGGGTAAAGATGGCAAAAACCTGTTCGCGGGTGACGGCTATGCAGGCCTGTCCGACGAAGCGCTGTACTTCATCGGCGGCATCATCAAGCACGCCCGTGCCCTGAACGCGTTCACCAATGCGTCCACCAACGCCTACAAGCGTCTGGTGCCCGGCTTCGAAGCCCCGGTAATGCTGGCCTACTCTGCCCGTAACCGTTCTGCTTCCATCCGGATTCCGTTTGTGAACAGCGCCAAGGCGCGTCGTATCGAAGCGCGTTTCCCTGATCCGTCTGCGAACCCGTACCTGTGTTTCGCGTCTCTGCTGATGGCTGGCCTGGACGGCATCAAGAACAAGATGCACCCTGGCGATGCCATGGATAAGGATCTGTACGATCTGCCGGCAGAAGAAGCCAAGGACATCCCGACCGTGGCGCATACCCTGACCATGGCGCTGGATTGCCTGGAAGCCGATATGGACTTCCTGACCGAAGGCGACGTGTTCTCCAAGGATATGCTGGAAGGCTACATCGCCCTGAAGCGTGGTGAGGTTGAACGTCTCAACATGACCCCGCACCCGGTGGAGTTCGATATGTACTACTCCTGCTGATTTCCCCTGGGAAAGCTCGCAGAAAGAAGGCCCCCGCTAGTCGGGGGCTTTTTTTGTCTGAAGAAAGACGGTAATGCATATGGTGTTTTGTGCATTTTGCCCTTTTCATCTTTCCAGAGGCTGTTCAGAATCGAAAGAAAGAGGGAGGTGTCCAGATGCTCAGGTTGATAGCGGGTATTGCCGTGCTGCTTATGACGGTTGTGTTGCAGGCTGAAGACGGGATTGTCGACGAAGAGGGCGCTTCCGCCGCGCAATCCAGAATTTACAAGCAGACGATGCCGGACGGTTCGGTGCAGTTCACGGATAAGCCTTTGTCTTCAGGGGCAGAGCCCGTTGATATCCGTAGTGTGAACACTGTGGAGGGTGCGAAAAAGACAGTGCGCCCGGTGGACAGCGAGCTACGGAAAAGTGCGCCTCCGGTAGTTTCCCGGCAGGAGTATGCCGGTCTGGCGGTCTCCAGTCCTGAGCCGGGTGCGACCATCCGTAACCCGGTGGAGTCGATACCCATTGAAGTGGCCATCAAGCCACAGCTACAACCAGGCGATCGGCTGGAGTTGACGCATAATGGTCAGGTTCTTGAAGGAACTTCACTGGATCGGCCAGAGCGAGGCGCGCATCAAATTCAGGCTCGGATTTTGAGTGCCGAGGGTGAGGTCCTGATCGAATCTGAAATTGTTGAGATCTATATCCACAGGACAACGGTGGGGGATATCAAACGGCAGCAGCAGCCCTCGAACGGGGGTGATACCGCCATACGTCCTGGCACATCGCAGCGCCCTGTTCAGCCGCTGCGCCCCTATTCGGCCCGCCCTTAAAGCACTGCTTTGGTGCAATTCTGCCTTGCCATCCCCTAAACTCATTATAGGCTCTGAGTCCTGTCGGGTTGTAGTGCCTGTTAGGTACGCATTATAGGTGCCAGCCCAAGTGGCCTGATAATTGCTTATGCCCTGTTATGGGCCAACAGTTGATGGGTGGTGTCACCTTGCACAAACGTTTACTCGATCACCTGCGTACCGCAGTGATCATGCTTGATGACAATCTGCAGGTCCGCTACCTGAATCCGGCGGCGGAAATGCTGCTTGCGACCAGTGCCAGCCGTGCCATGGGTCAGCCGTTACCGGACTATTTCTTTGATGATGAGGAAGCCCGTGCTGCCCTGCGCCAGTGCATTCGGGACGAGCATCCGTTTACCCGTCGGGAAGCCCGCCTGGCAGTGTCCCCCGGCTATGAAATAACGGTGGATTACTCAGTCAGCCCGATCAATGAGCCGGGGCAGACGCTGTGTCTGTTGATGGAACTTCAACCGCTGGACCGGCTGTTGCGCATTACCCGGGAAGAGGCGCTGATCCATGCTCATCAGGCCACCCGGGCGCTGGTGCGCGGTGTGGCACACGAGATCAAGAATCCGTTGGGCGGCATCCGCGGTGCTGCACAGTTGCTGGAGCGAGCCCTGCCGACCCCGGATCTGACCGAGTACACCAAGGTCATCATTGATGAGGCGGACCGGTTGCGCACGGTGGCAGACCGTATGCTGGGTCCGCGCAAACCGCCGGAATTCAAGGCGGTGAATATCCATGAGTGCCTGGAGCATGTGCGGCAATTGTTGCTGGCGGAACATCCCAGGGGTGTGTCCATCTGGCGGGATTACGATATCAGCCTGCCGGATGTGATCGCCGACCGGGATCAGATGATCCAGGTGCTGCTCAATATTATCCGCAACGCCACCCAGGCCTTGTTGGAATCGCACACCGAGGATGCCCGCATCATCATGCGCACACGGGTGTTGCGGCAGTTCACCATCGGCTCACTGCGCCACCGCCTGGTGCTGCGGGTGGATATTATCGACAACGGCCCGGGCATAGCTCCGGATGTGCAGGAGACCCTGTTCTATCCCATGGTCAGTGGCCGGGCCAGTGGTACCGGGCTGGGATTGTCCATTGCCCAGTCCATCATCAGCCAGCACCAGGGGCTGATCGAGTGCGAAAGCGTACCGGGCAAAACCGTATTCAGTATTTTGCTGCCAATGGAGCAGCCGGAAGTAACGGAGAGCGAACAGTCATGAGCGCCTATGTAGCCGTGAGTAACGACAACAGTGAAAATCCAGGGAGAGGCCGGTCATGAGCGTAACCGTATGGGTAGTCGACGATGACCGCTCCATTCGCTGGGTGCTGGAAAAGGCACTGAGCCAGGAAGGATACGCGGTAACCTGTTTCGAAGATGGCGATGAGGCGCTGAATACCCTGGAAGAGGGAGCGCAGGAGCCGGAGGTGCTGATCAGTGACGTGCGAATGCCCGGTACTGATGGCCTGCGCATGCTCAAGATCCTGCAGCGCAAGAATCCGGACCTGCCGGTGATCATCATGACCGCCCATTCCGATCTGGATTCGGCGGTGGCCTCCTACCAGGGCGGGGCCTTTGAGTACCTGCCCAAGCCGTTTGATGTGGATGAGGCGGTAGCGCTGGTGCGCCGCGCCATCAAGCACCGGGAAGAATCCCGTGGTGAACAGCCGGCCGCGGTGGAGGAAGAGTCCACTGAGATTATCGGTGAAGCACCGGCCATGCAGGAGGTGTTTCGCGCTATTGGTCGGCTCAGCCATTCCAACGTCACCGTATTGATCAATGGCCAGTCCGGTACCGGTAAAGAGCTGGTGGCGCGGGCACTGCATAGCCATTCCATGCGGCGGGAAAAGAATTTCGTTGCCCTGAACATGGCGGCCATTCCCAAGGATCTGATCGAGTCGGAACTGTTTGGCCATGAAAAAGGTGCCTTTACTGGCGCCAACAACCAGCGTGTAGGCCGCTTCGAGCAGGCCAATGGCGGCACCCTGTTTCTCGATGAAATCGGTGATATGCCGCTGGAAGCGCAGACCCGTCTGTTGCGGGTATTGCAGGAAAGTGAGTTTTACCGGGTCGGAGGTACAACGCCTATCCATGTGGACGTGCGGATTATTGCCGCCACCCACCAGGATTTGGAAAAACTGGTGAAGGAAGGGGACTTCCGGGAGGATTTGTTCCACCGGCTAAACGTGATTCGCATCCATATTCCGCGTATGGCCGAGCGCCGCGAAGACATTCCCCGGCTGGCCAATTATTTTCTCCAGCGTGCAGGCCATGAATTGGGTGTGGAGCCGAAAATTCTGCACAAGGATACCGAGAAATACCTGTCTGCCCAGGCGTGGCCGGGCAATGTGCGGCAGCTGGAAAATACCTGTCGCTGGCTGACCGTAATGGCGTCCGGTCGCGAAGTCCTTGTGGATGATTTGCCCCCGGAATTGAAAGAAGCGGGTGCCGCCAAGGGGGCTGATGTGTCCGGCGACTGGCTCAAGTCCCTGCGCAACTGGGCCGATCGCGCCCTGTCACAGGGTGAGCGCAGCATCCTCGAACAGGCGGTTCCCGGCTTTGAGCGCACCATGATCGAAGTGGCCCTGCAGCACACCGGCGGCCGCAAACGTGACGCCGCCGCTCTGCTCGGCTGGGGGCGAAACACTCTTACCCGCAAGATCAAGGAGCTGGATATGGAAGGAGAGTTGACAGCAGGGGAAGAGGATTGAAAGGCAATTGATGATTGAGAATGGATAATTGATAACTCGCCAGAAGGGATAGTAAAGCTTAAAACGCAAGAGGCCGCGACAATGGTTTAGTCGCGGCCTCTTGCACTCAAAGATAACAGAACGCCAACCCGCGTCGTTATCAATTATCAATTCACTCCCTAAGCCCGTTCGCCGTCAGCCCCTCAATCTTCCACTCTCCGTCCTCGCGCCAGTCGCTCACCACCCGGTAGCTGTCGGCGTTGTCGGGCATCACGCTTTGCCCGCCCCAGGCGAAGGCGGTGAAGGTGACGCGGGCGTGGCGCTGGGTAACCGGATCCAGCTCGATGTTGATCTGGGTGAGTGCGAGCTGACGCTTCGGGTAGCGCAGGAAAGTGCCCATCACCAGGCGCCGAAGCTCGTCGCGCTGCAGGATCTGGCCGCCACGCTGAATCTCTGCCGGATCGGTGAGGGCATCCATAACCGTGCCGGTATCGCCGGCTTCTATGGCTGTCTCAAGCTTTTCCAGAGCATCCAGAATGGCTTGCTCCGGTGGTGTTTTGTTGCAGCCAGCGATCAACAGTTGCAGGGCAATCAGCAGCAGGTATGCTGAAATCTTTCTGCAGACAAGTGCAGTTCTCATGGCGTTATTTCCCTTGCCGAACAGTTATCGGCAGTCTCTGGTGCCGGTGGGTCAGGGGCATCAGCTTTATGTGGAAGAAAGTGGTAACCCGAACGGCGTGCCAGTGATCGTGTTGCACGGTGGCCCCGGTGGCGGTTGCTCGCCGTTCATGGGCCGCTTTTTCGATCCCCGGCGGTTTCGCATTATTCTCTTCGACCAGCGGGGTAGTGGTCAAAGCCGTCCCTTTGCGTCTACCAGCCACAATACCACCTCGCATCTGATTGCTGATCTGGAATCTCTCCGCGAGGCCCTTGGGGTGGAGCGATGGCGAGTGTTTGGTGGTTCCTGGGGCGTCACTCTGGCTCTGGCCTATCTGGCGGCGCATCCGCAGCGAGTCGTCGGTATGGTGCTGCGGGGCGTCTTCCTCTGTCGTCAGCAGGATCGTGACTGGCTTTATACGTCAGAGGGTGCGGCGCGGCTGTTCCCTGAAGAATGGGCTGCATTACAGAAGCAGGCCCCGCCTGGCGAGGGGAGCCTGCTGCAGCGCTATCATCAGGGGCTGAAAGGAGATCGTGCCCGCTATCATGCCCGTAGCTGGTGTAACTGGGAGTCCACGCTGGCGTTAACGTCGGTGCTACCGTCCGGTGAAGCCAGTGACGATGAGTTATGCATGGCCATGCAGGAAACCCATTATTTTCTTCATGATGGTTTCCTGACAGCGCCGTTGCTGGAGGCTTGTGCCGGCATGACCCTGCCGGTGGAAATGGTTCACGGCACCCGGGATTTTGTCTGCCCGGCGGATCAGGCCCTTGCTCTGCATCAGGTATTGCCAGGCAGTCGACTCCACTGGGTGGAAGGGGGCAGTCATTCTTCCTCCGACCCGGCGATTTCCAATGCACTGATGGATGCGGTAAATCGACTGGAAAAGAGGATTGACGATTGAAGGTGTTGTTGCAGCGTGTCAGCGAAGCGTCGGTGACGGTGTCCGGTGATTGTGTGGGGCGCATTGGTCAAGGTCTGCTGTTGCTGGTTGGCATTGAGCCCGGCGACGATGAGGCTACGATTGCGCGTATGGCCGAGAGGACGGTGGGATATCGGGTGTTTGCCGACAGTGATGACAAGATGAACCTGGATGTGCGAGATATTCATGGCGCAATTCTTGCCATATCCCAGTTCACTCTGGCGGCAGATACCCGCAAAGGGCGTCGGCCCAGCTTCAGCAAGGCAGCCCAGCCGGAGCAGGGCAAACAGCTATACGAGGGTTACCTGCGGGAGCTGGAGAAACAGAATATTCCGGTGCGCAGCGGAGTCTTTGGTGCCGATATGCAGGTTCAACTCGTCAATGATGGACCCGTCACATTTCTTTTGAGCTCGTGACACCGGTTTTGCAATTGTATTGCAAAGGTCCTCGCCTTGTTTATGATGAAGTTTGTTACCTGATTACGGGTGACGGGGAGAGCACTGAGCAGCATCGCTGCAAAAGGGTTGCGAAATACAGCCTGGTGCTGTGAAGTATCCCCAGGGACGACATATAAAAACTTGGAGGTATCTCAGGATGAAAAAGACGCTTATCGCTGCCACTCTGCTTGGCGCTTCTACTTCTGCCATGGCTGTAGCACCGGGTGGTCCGGGCTGTGGTTGGGGCAACTTGTTGTTCGAAGGCAACTCCGGTCTGCCTATGCACCTGCTGGCGACCATTGTGAATGGCACCTCCGGCAACGCCACCTTTGGTATGACTACCGGCACCAACGGTTGTGATACCAATGGTTCTCTGACCTACAGCGGCCAGAGCCTGCTGGGTATGACCGGTGTGATGGAAGAAGTGGCTCAGGATATGGCAACCGGTGAAGGCGAAGCCCTGACCGCACTGTCCGTATCCATGGGCATCGAAGCTGGCGACCGCGCTCGCTTCAATGCTGCCATGCATGAAAACTTTGCAGTTATCTTCCCGCACCAGGATGTGACTGCCGAAGAAGTCATGGCCAGCATCACCGAGGTAATGAAGCAGGACCAGAGCCTGTCCAAGTACCTGGCGTAAACGGCTAGCACGTTTACCGACAAGCCCCGCCCAACGGCGGGGCTTTGTTTGTCTGATCTGAAATCACGGATTCAGGTCTGAATTTCCCCCGCCCGAATCACGGATAATACCGGATGCGCACTGGACTGTTTTGTGTGCTGCTGTGCTGGATTGCCCCGGCGTTGGCCGCGAACTCCTCTCCCTCATTGGTTGATCTTGCCGCTTCATCACGATGGCAGGCTCTCATGCATGTAAATCCCGGTGCCACCCTGCGTGACCGGGGACGCAGTTATATCGACGACGACAATTATTTTCTGGCAGACAATGGCAAGGATGATGTGCTTGCCGAATTGCGGGCAACGGCTGCTGCGCTTGAGCCGGCAGAAGCCCCGGATCGTTGTCGTTTCCCTGCCCGCTATCGTTTCCTGGCCGGGCATTTCAATTGGCAGGATGATACGCCGTTTGCCCACTGCGAGGATTATTCCGAATGGCGTGCTGCGGTACAGGCCAGTCGGGCAGTGCTGGTTTTTCCTGCGGCTTATCTGAACAGCCCGTCTTCCATGTTCGGTCACACTCTGTTGCGCCTGGATCAGGGCGAAGGCAGTGCCGTGTGGTTGTCCTGGGCGGTGAACTTCGGTGCGGTATCCAGCGAGGCCGACAATTCCCTGTTTTATATTTACCGGGGTCTGGCGGGTGGTTATCCCGGGCGATTTGCCCTGGTCCCTTACGTGCAAAAAATTCAGGAATACTCCCACATGGAAAACCGCGACATGTGGGAGTACACCCTGGACCTGGATCAGCAGGAAATTGACTGGCTGATTGAGCATCTGTGGGAATTGAAGGACATCAATTTCGATTACTACTTTTTTGATGAAAATTGCTCCTTTCGTTTGCTGGAGCTGGTGGAGGTAGCACGTCCGGGGTCGCAGCTGCTGACAGAATTACGGTTTGCCGAAGTGCCGGTGAATACGGTGCGCGCCCTGGATGACCGGGATCTGATCAGCGAGCGCCACTACCGGCCCTCCAAGGCGGTGGAGCTGGATAACCTGCGCCGCCAGATGACGCCGCGCCAACAGAAGCTGGCCCGGCGTCTGGCGGATGATCCCGGTTTAATGGAATCGGAAGAATTCCTGCAAGCCGGTGCGGAGCAGCAGGCGCAGATGGTCACCACAGCCTACCGCTATCTGCGCCTGGTCAACCGCAAGGGGGCACGGGATCCAGAGGTCGCCAGGGATTCCTTTGTCTTGCTGACAAAGATGAATCAGTTGCCCAGGGTCGATGTGCCGGAAACGCAGGACCCCGAGCCGCCGGAAGCCGGCCATGGCACCCAGATGCTGGCGCTGGCTGGTGGTCAGCGCGAAGGAAACCAGGATTTTGGGGAACTGAGTTACCGGCTGACCTATCATGACTTGCTGGATAATAATTACGGGTTTCTGCGCGGAGCACAGATCCAGGGGCTCGGACTGACGTTGCGCAGCACGGAATCCGGTGATCCACGACTGGAAGAACTGGATGTGGTGAGCATTCGCTCGCTGGCCCCCCGTAACCGCTTCAGCAAACCGCTGAGCTGGTATGTGGAGGGTGGCCTGGAGAGAGCCTGGGCGGGGCGTCGCAGACTGGTTCGCTATGTTCAGGGCGGTGCGGGTGGCAGCTGGGCCATGGGGAACTGGCAGCCTTACCTGTTAACCAGCCTGCGAATGGAAAATAATAGCGACTTCGATACCTTCCTCACCCCCGGGGCCGGGCTGGATGCCGGTCTGCTCTACCAGCGTGGGCGCTGGCAGTGGCAAGTGGGGAGCGTGGGGCATTACTTCAACAACGATACCTATCGACATACCTCCGAGCTTGCCGTGCACTGGGCGTTTGCCCGACAGCACGGACTGCGGGCATCGCTGAGCCGGGAAGGCTGGCGCGGGGATGGTGATAACGAGTTCAAACTGCAATGGCGATGGTACTTCGACTGATCCTGCTGACTGGGCTGGCCATGGCGCTGGCCGGCTGCAGCAAACTGTTCTTCTATCCCATGGAGCCCTGGGTACAAAACCCGGAAAACCAGGGGCTCAGCTACGAGGATGTGGTGTTGATCCATCCGCGCGGGCTGCGCCTGCATGGCTGGTGGCTGCCGGCAGCCGGTGATGGTCATGTGCGTGGCACCGTGTATTTTCTTCATGGCAATGCTCAGAACATCAGCACCCATCTGGCCAGTGTGCAATGGTTGCCAGAGCAGGGGTATAACGTTTTTCTCCTTGATTACCGTGGCTATGGTTTGTCAGAGGGAAAGCCGAAACTGCCGGCGGTGTTCGACGATGTGCAGCTGGGGCTGGACTGGTTGCGCAATGCCAAGAGTGCCGAGGGCCCGCTGACAGTGTTTGGTCAGAGCCTGGGGGGCGCCATGGCAGCGACGGTGCTGGGAGATGCCGAGAATCAGGGTGCGGCGGACTGCGTGGTGCTGGAGGCGGCGTTTGCCAGTTATCGGGGTATCACCAATGATGTGATGAAAGGCAGCTGGTTGCTGTGGCCGCTGCGTTGGTTGGTGCTACCGGGTATGCCCGGCACCGACCTGGACCCGGAATCCCGTATTGCAGGGGTGGCACCGACGCCCTTGCTGGTGATGCACAGCGAAGACGACCCGATTATTCCCTATGACCACGGCAAGCGGTTGTTTGCTGCTGCCAGCGAGCCGAAAACGTTCCAGCGCTTGCGTGGCGGGCATATCGAAAGCACCCGGGATCCGTCGGTGCAGCAACGCATAGTGGATTTTCTGCAGCACAATGGCTGCGCCGCACCGGCACCAGCGCCACCGGCCCGTGATGACGGTATGGATGGCCTGGCGCCGTTGCCGTTGCCGCCAGCGCCAACCGGCAATAATGGCTACCGCTTTTAATGAAGGAGGCTGCCGAGCGCGAGACTGTGCGTAGGGGGTAGATTAGGCCAAAGGGCGTAATCCACCATAAGGTGGGAGAGTATTCGATGTGCCTGGTCTGGTGGATTACGCCTTCGGCTAATCCACCCTACGGGTCGGGCGTCTCCTGCTGTTTCTGCTTTTCCCGACGTATCAAACGCGCGGCCATCAGGCCAACCTCGAACAGGAACCACATGGGCAGCGCCAGCAGGGTCTGGCTGATGATGTCCGGTGGTGTTAGCAGCATGCCTACCACGAAGCAGCCCACCACCACATAGGCGCGGGCGCTGGCCAGTTTTTCCACTGTGGTGGCCCCGGTACTGACCAGCAGCACGATGGCGATGGGTAACTCAAAGGCCAGCCCGAACGCCAGGAACAGGGCCAGCACAAAATCCAGATAGCTGCTGATGTCCGTGGTCACCGCCACCCCTTCCGGGGCAATGGCGGTAAAGAACTGGAACATCAGCGGGAATACCACGAAATAGGCAAAGGCAGCGCCGGCGTAAAACAGCAGCACGCTGCTGCCCAGTAGCGGGATGGCCAGGCGTTTTTCATGCCGGTACAGGCCAGGTGCCACAAAGGCCCAGGCCTGATGCAGGATAAAGGGCATGGCCACGAAGATGCTCAGATACAGGGTTAGTTTGAAGGGCGCCAGGAACGGCGAGGCGACGCCGGTGGCGATCATGCTGGTACCTTCCGGCATGGCCTGCATCAGCGGTTTGGCCACGAGGGTGTACAGTTCTCGAGAGAAATAAAACAGCCCCAGGAACACCACGGAGATGGCTGCCATGGCTTTGAGCAGGCGATTGCGCAGTTCCAGCAAATGGGCAATCAGTGGCTGGCCGGAATCGTTGCTGGCGTCATTCATGGCGCGGTGGTTCCTGGGTTTTTTCACTGTCGTCGGCGGAGTCCGCTTGCGAGTCGCGGGGGGTTCTCGCCTTGGCAATCTGTTCCGGGCTTAGCAGGCTTTCTTTGGCGTCGCGGATGCTGTCTTCATCCAGGCCCATCTCGCGCATCTGTTTTTCCATGCGTTCGCGCATGTCCTGGGTGACCGCTTCGCGCTCCAGTTCGCTTTTCAGATGATTGAAGGTGGAGCGGGCACGACCGATCCATTGCCCCAAAGTGCGCGCCACCGTGGGAAGACGCTCGGGGCCAAGCACCACCAGACCAATGACGAAGATCAGGGTAAGTTCGGCAAAGCCGATATCGAACATGGAAACCTCTTAACGGGGCGTTGGAGAAGCCGAAAGCCCGGGCCAGATCAGGCTTGGTCTTTTTCCTTGTCCTTTTCGGTTTTTTGTTCGGGAGCCTCTTTCTCTTCGTCGGCCAGGCGCTTCTGATCCTGCTCTTCCTCGCCGTCTTTCATGGCATTTTTGAAGCCTTTTACGGCTCCGCCAAGGTCGCCACCCATATTGCGCAGCTTCTTGGTGCCGAACAACAGGACCACGATGGCCAGAAGGATCAGTAACTGCCAAATGCTGATGCCGGAAAACATGCTGTCTCTCTCCAGTAGGTCAGGCGCCGATAGTCAGGGCGGTTCAGTGCTTGCTGCCGCGCGCCGCTTTTTCGTCATGGCCGGACAGGCCGAAGCGGCGCTCCAGTTCTGCCAGTACCTTGTCAGGGTGTTCTCCCAGTTTGGCCAACATGACCAGACTATGGAACCACAAATCTGCGGTTTCGCTGATCAGCGCATCGGTTTTGCCGCTGACCTCCGCGTCGCGGGCGGCGAGAATGGTTTCCACCGCTTCCTCGCCCACTTTTTCCAGGATCTTGTTCAATCCTTTGGCGTACAGGCTGGCCACGTAGGAGCTGTCCGGGTCGGAGCCCTTGCGGGATTCAAGCACCTGATGGAGCTGACTGAGTATATCTGACATAGCGTTTGTACTTTCTTTATTGTTGGCGCCTGCTGCGGGCGGGCGCCGACGGATTATCCGGTGTGCCGCAGTGCGGTGCCACAGTCTAGCGCCGCCAGCTCCAGCTCACCAGCAGCATGGCAGCCGCGGCCAGTGGCCAGCTGAAATGGGGGGTTGCCAGCCACACGGCGGTGCCGGCGCAGCCCAGGCCGGCCAGACCGGCAAACAGCTTGTGCCGATGGCGTAACAGGGCCTGTTCGAAGCGGGCTTCCAGGCGGTCCTGTTGATAGGGCAGTTCGCGCAGGCTTTCCAGACCGTCGCGCAGCAGATCCGGCATGTCAGGCAGCTGGGCGGTCCACTCCGGCATGCGGTTCTGCAGCTTTTTTAGCGTGGCGCTGGGCCCGTATTCGGCCAGCATCCAGGCCTCCAGCAGCGGCCGTCCGGTGCTCCAGATATCCAGTTGCGGGTAAATGCTGCGCCCCAGCCCTTCGATATGTACCAGGGTCTTCATCAGCAGGATGTACTGCACCGGCATTTCGATGTGGTAGTTGCGCGCCATATCGAACAGCTTCATCACCAGCGGCGCGAATTCCAGCTGGTCCAGTTGGGCGGAGCGCACCGGCTCGACAATGTCGATCACGGCCCGCTCAAAGCGGGGGCGGTCGATGGGGGCGGTATTCCAGCCGGCGCGGATCACCGCATCCACCAGGGCGCTGTAATCCTCGCGCATGACGGCCAGCACCATGCGGCCCAGCACGTTCAGGTCTTCCTTCGACAAGCGCCCGGCGATGGCCGCATCCACGGCCATATACTGGGGGGATTCCGGGTGTTCCGGGTTGACGAAGATGTTGCCCGGGTGCATGTCCGCGTGGAAAAAGTTGAAACGGAATACCTGGGAAAAGAAGATCTCCACGCCCCGTTCTGCGAGCACCTTGGGATCAATGCCGGCAGCCTTGATGCGCTCGATATCATTCACCGGGATGCCGTGAATGCGATCCATGATGATCACGGTGGGACTGGACAGCTCCAGATGAATGGCCGGGATATGCAGCAGCGGGCTGAACAGGAAGTGCCGGCGCATGGTTTCGCTGTTGCGGGCCTCGGCGGCCAGATCCAGTTCGCCAAGGATGATGTCCCGATAATCCTGTACCACCCGGGCCGGGCGGAAATAGCGGGCATCGCGCCACAACCGTTCCAGCCAGCGGGCGCCGAAGGCCATTACCTTCAGGTCCCGGTGCACCACCGGACGGATGGTGGGGCGCAGTACCTTGGCCACCACCTGTTGGCCATTGTGCAGGGTAGCGGCATGGACCTGGGCCACGGAGGCGGCGGCCATGGGCGTTGTGTCAAAGTCGAGGAATACCTCATCGAAGGGTTGGCTCAGGCTGGCTTCCACCAGATCCCGGGCCTGTTGCCCGTCGAAGGGCGCCACCTGGTCCTGCAGTCGGGCCAGGGCGCTGGTCCACTCCGGTGGCAGCATGTCCTGGCGGGTGGCCAGCAGTTGGCCGAACTTGATGAAGATGGGGCCGAGGCGTTCCAGGGCCTTCTGCAGGCGCTCGCCTTCGCTGAGTTTGCCGGTGCCAAGCCAGCTTGAAGGTACCAGGAATGACAGCATCAGCAGCACATTGCGCAGCGGATGCGAGGGCAGCAGGGCAATCAGCCGGTAGCGGCACACCACATGGGCGACCACCAGAATGCGGGTAACGGGCAGCATCAGTCGGTGGCGCTCCCGTTGCTGGTATTGCCGGACCGTGCAGTGCGCAGGCGCTGGATACGGGCATCCAGACGGTCCACGTCCATGCGCAGCTCGTCCACGTCCTGACCGAATTCGTAGACGTCCCGGCGCCCGGGGGTCAGGCCGGATTCGTTGCCCACGTAGTCGGCCAGTTGCTCGGTCAGCCGACCGGCGGCCTGGCGGGCCCAGCCGAACAGGCGACGGGCGCTATAATCCAGTTGCTGGGCCAGTTCCGAGCCGGTCACCGGCTCTAGGATGGCGCCCCAGTCGATTTGCAGTTCACGGGCCAGTTGCTGCATTTCCTGCAACAGTTCCCGGTTGCCGCTGATATCCACCGGGCCGCCAATGACGCCGGGGCGGGTATTCCAGTTGAGCAGCAGGGAGGCCAGGTCCATGGGGTTGCCCTTTACCGTGACATCCGCGTTGGCATCGCTGCGGTGATATAACTCCACCCCGTCTTCCACGATCAGCGCATAGATGGCCAGCGGCGGTAAGGTCACCTCGATGGCCAGCAGGCGCCCGGCATGCAGCGCCAGCCGGTCGGCGCTGGCCGGATCGGAGCGCAGGGCGGTGTTAATGGCTCGTTCCACCGTAGCCAGAGCGGTGGTGGAGAGGAGGCCGGGGGAGCGGGACTGGTCTTTCAGACTCAAAATTTGAACCCTCTGTGCAGCGCCACGATGCCACCCAGCATGTTGAAGTATTCGGTACGGGCGAAGCCGGCCTGGTCCATCATCCCCTGCAGAGTGTCCTGGTCCGGGTGCATGCGGATGGACTCGGCCAGGTACTGGTAGCTGTCTGCGTCATTGACGATCAGCTTGCCCAGTTTGGGCCATACGCCGAAGGAGTACAGCTCGTAGGCCTTGGCCAGGGGCTTGTGCACCGGGGTGGAAAATTCCAGTACCAGCAGCCGGCCACCGGGTTTCAGTACCCGCAGCATGGAGCGCAGGGCGGCATCCTTGTCGGTGATGTTGCGCAGGCCGAAGGCAATGGTGATGCAGTGGAAGCTGTTGTCTTCGAAGGGCAGGCATTCGCCGTTTACCTGGGCGACCTGGGTATTGTGGCTGCAACCCGCGTCGAACAGACGGTCGCGGCCCACTGCCAGCATGGCGTCATTGATATCTGCCAGCACCACCTGCCCAGTTTCGCCGACAAGACGGGAAAACTTGATGGCCAGGTCACCGGTGCCGCCGGCCAGATCGAGTACCTTGTGGCCCGGACGAATGCCGGCAAGTTCGATGGTCATGCGCTTGAGCAGGCGATGGCTACCCATGGAAATCAGGTCGTTCATGACATCGTATTTGCCCGCCACCGAGCGGAATACGCCAGCCACTTTCTGCTGCTTTTCCTGCCACGGTACCTGCTGGTAACCGAAGTGGGTGACCTTGGTTTCGTCGTTCATGTCAGTCCTCGAAGGGGGCCGGGTGATGGTCGTAGACCTTCTGCATGATGGTCTCTTCCCGTGCGGCCAGCTGCTCCAGCAACAGGCCCACACTGGGCACTGGCTTCATCACCCGGAAGCTGCGATCCATGAAATCATACAGGTTCGCAAAGCCTGCCGCATGGGCCGGTCTGCGTACCATGCGAAAGGTGGTCTGTATCATTCGCGAGCGGATATAGCGGTCCAGCCGATGGCCAAGCTCAGCCACCAATTGTAGCTGGCGCTGGCGGGCAGGGTGATGGCTTTGCTGGCGAAACCCCTTGAGGTAGGTCAGCTCCGTGAGCGGTTGATCCAGCTCGTCACTCAGCCAGTCGGTGACCTGCTCGTCCAGCTCCTGGGTGAGAATGGCGGCCTCCAGAGCGCTGGCGGAGGTGGCCATGACCTTGTCCGGCAGCAGCTTCATGGCCTTGGGCAGGGCGCGCCGGATTTCCCGGGCCACCGGTAGCAGCTCGCGACCACCGTAGACTTCCTCGAGGAGAAAACGGATGCCCTCCGCCGTGGCCGGAGCGTTCAGAAGATGGCGATGGGTGTGCTTGAGACGTTCCCCCTGCCAGTCCTGTAGACGTTGCAGGCGGGCGAGAAACAGGGTGTCGTCGCCATGCTGGCGCAGGGCAAAGAAACGGTCCAGATAGTGTTGTAGTTGTTCGCCGGCGGTCATGGTTTTTCCTCCGGCGGGGATCATAGCAGGAAAGGGGGTGGACGACGGAAGTCAGGCATCCAACACTTGCAGGTTTCGTGTCAGATGCCCGACCTCAGACGCGGGCCATCAGAGGATGTAGCGGCTCAGATCCTCGTCATCGGCCAGCTCACCCAGATAGCGGTCCACCGCTTCGGCGTCGAGTACCAGCGCCTTGTCGTGGTACTGGGTGGCCAGGGAGTCGGCATCGTAGCTGATCTCTTCCAGTAGCTTTTCCAGTACCGTGTGCAGACGGCGGGCACCGATATTTTCGGTGCGCTCGTTGACCTGCCAGGCCACCTCGGCGATGCGCCGGATGCAGTCGTCGGTGATCTCCAGATTAAGCCCTTCGGTGTCCAGCAGGGCCTTGTACTGCTCGGTGAGCGAACATCTGGGTTCGGTGAGAATGCGCTGGAAGTCATCTGGCGTCAGCGCGCTTAGTTCCACGCGAATGGGCAGACGGCCTTGCAGCTCCGGGATCAGGTCGCTGGGTTTGGACAGGTGGAAGGCGCCGGAGGCGATGAACAGGATGTGGTCGGTTTTCACCATGCCGTATTTGGTAGACACGGTGCAGCCTTCGATCAGCGGCAGCAGATCGCGCTGGACCCCTTCCCGGGATACATCGGTGCCGCCGCTTTCGCCGCGTTTGGCCACCTTGTCGATTTCATCCAGGAACACAATGCCGTTGTTTTCCACCGCATCAATGGCCTGCACCTTCAATTCGTCTTCATTGACGAAACGTGCCGCTTCCTCGTCGCGGATCAGTCGGTAGGCTTCGCGGACACGCAGTTTCTGGGTGCGCTTGTTACCGCTGCCGCCCATTTTCGAGAACATCTGCTGCAGCTGGCTGGTCATCTCTTCCATGCCTGGCGGTGCCATGATTTCCACCCCGGCCGGGTTGCTGGACACCTCGATCTCGATTTCCTTGTCGTCCAGCTCACCCTCGCGCAGTTTCTTGCGAAAGATCTGACGGGTGCTGTTGTCGGTCTTGTTCTCTTCCTCGCCGCGGGCGGCGGGTAGTAGGGCATCGAGAATGCGTTCCTCGGCGGCATCATCAGCCTGGCTGCCGACGCGGGCGATGGCTTTCTCGCGTAGCATCTTGATGGCCATTTCCACCAGGTCACGAATGATGGATTCCACATCGCGGCCCACATAGCCCACTTCCGTGAACTTGGTGGCCTCGATCTTGATAAAGGGGGCATCGGCCAGTTTGGCCAGGCGGCGGGCAATTTCGGTCTTGCCCACGCCGGTAGGGCCAATCATCAGAATATTTTTGGGCGCCACTTCAGCGCGCATTTCTGCCGGCAGCTGCATGCGACGCCAGCGGTTGCGCAGGGCCAGGGCAACGGATTTTTTCGCCGGCTCTTGGCCGACAATGTGCTTGTTCAGTTCATGAACAATTTCGCGCGGGGTCAGGTTTGGCATCGGATTACCAGCTCAATTCTTCAATGGTTTGCTGTTGATTGGTGTAGACGCAGATATCGCCGGCAATGGTCAGGCTCTTCTCGACAATATCTCCGGCAGCCAACTCGGTGTTGTGTAGCAGGGCAGTGGCGGCTGCCTGGGCAAAGGGTCCACCGGAACCGATAGCGATCAGGTCGTTTTCCGGCTCTATGACGTCGCCATTGCCGGTGATGATCAGTGAGGCTTCCTTGTCGGCCACGGCCAATAGAGCTTCCAGGCGACGCAGGGCGCGGTCGGTGCGCCAATCCTTGGCCAGCTCTACAGCGGCCCGGACCAGATGGCCCTGGTGTTTTTCCAGTTGCGCTTCAAATCGCTCAAACAGGGTGAAGGCATCGGCGGTGCCGCCGGCAAACCCGGCAATGACCTTGCCGTGGTAGAGGCGGCGGACCTTGCGGGCATTGCCTTTCATGACGGTGTTGCCCAGTGACACCTGGCCGTCACCGCCAATCACAACGCTATTGCCGCGGCGTACGGATACGATAGTGGTCACGGTAAGCTCCTTTTATAGTGGTTTTGCAGATGTGGGGCTGGCGATAAGGGATTCAAGGGAAGAGAGGGCATTTGATAATTGATAGTGGATAGCTCGCGAGGGGGCTTGGTGCCGGGCCAGCAGAGGGTGCGCTCATGGTTTCGTTGCGACGTCTGCGCTTTGAGAGTCACAGCCATGGATTGGGTCGTTATCAATTATCCATTAGCCGCAGGAGCTTGATCCCGCCTCGCTTGCGGGCAAGCTCCTGCAGTTGGAACGTCCTCACTTCTTCATCTTGATCGGCAGGGTCTCAATGCCATTGCCGGCCAGTTGATCCTGGGCCCGGTGCATGGCGTTAAGGTTGTCGTAGGGGCCGATCATGACCCGGTGCCAGCTGTCTCCGCTTTCCAGGTCCACGGACTGAATGGAGGCATCGAAGCCCTTCAGGATCAGCTCGGCACGGCGGCGGTCGGCATCCTCGTTGCGGCGAAAACTGCCCGCTTGCAGCAGATAGCGCTCGCTGCTGGAGCGTGTGCCGGCGTCCGGTTTGCGTTCGCTGGTCGGTTTGTCCTGAGCGGGTTTGCGGCTGTCCCGGCTGCCAGAATCGGTTTCATTCTGCGGCACGATCACTTCCATCTTCGGCAGTACTGCGTAGAAATCGAATTGCGGGGAATCGTCGCTGCTGTCCTTTTTCGGTGCTGGCTTGGCCGGTTTGGCGGGCTGCTCCGGCTTCTGTGCCACCTTGCCGTTATTTCCTTGCTCCAGCTGGGTCTTGCCCAGGTGAAACAGGAACGCCACAAACAGGCCCACCATCAGCCCGGTGAACAGCCACACCCAGCCCGGGACCTGGCGTTGCGTCTTCTTGCGTACCGGGCCGCGGCTGGCCCCTCGTTTGCTGGTGTTCTTTGCCATGGGGTGTCCTGTGGTTCTCGGCTACATCCGTTCGAGCGGGCTCAGGCCCAGCAGTTCCATGCCCTGTTTCAGGGTGCGGGCGGTAAGGGCTGCCAGCTTCAGGCGGCTCTGTTTGAGGGCCTCATTGTCGCCGGAGAGGATCGGGCAATGCTCGTAAAAAGTGGAAAACAGGCCGGCCACGTCATACAGATAGGTGCAGAGCAGGTGTGGCAGGCCTTTTTCGGCCACGCTTTCCAGTACTTCCCCGAATTGCACCAGGCGGGCGGCCAGTGCCTGCTCCGCGTCTTCCTGAAGCTGGAAGTCACCGCTGACCTGGGCCATCTCCAGACCGGCCTTGCGGAATACGCTGGCCACCCGGGTGTAGGCGTAGAGCAAATAGGGGGCGGTGTTGCCTTCGAAGCTGAGCATCTGCTCGAAATTGAAGATGTAGTCACTGCTGCGGTTCTTCGACAGGTCCGCGTATTTCACTGCGCCAATACCCACGGCGTGGGCGATGGTTCGCAGGTCCTGGTCGTCCAGTTGCGGGTTCTTGTCCTTGACTAGGGTATAAGCGCGTTCTTCAGCTTCGTCGAGCAGATCAATCAGTTTCACGGTGCCGCCGTCGCGGGTCTTGAACGGGCGACCGTCCGGGCCGTTCATGGTGCCGAAGCCCATGTGTTCGAGCTCGGTGGGCTCAGGCACAAAGCCGGCCCGTTTGGCCAGGCTGAACATCTGCTGGAAGTGCAGGGCCTGACGCTGGTCCACGAAGTAGAGCATGCGGTCGGCATGCAGGGTGCCGGCCCGGTAGCGCAGGGCGGCCAGGTCGGTGGTGGCGTACAGATAGCCACCGTCGGCTTTCTGCACGATCACCGGCAGCGGGGCACCTTCCTTGTTCTTGAATTCGTCCATGAACACGCACTGGGCGCCCTGATCCTCGCTGAGCAGGCCTCTGGCGTCCAGATCGCTGACCACTTGCGCCAGGTCATCGTTGTAGGCGCTTTCACCGCGCACGTCCGCTGGAGTCAAGCTGACGCCCAGGCGGTCATAGACGGCCTGGCAGTGGCTCAGGGAGACGCTGTTGAATTCCCGCCACAGAGCCAGGCAGTCTTCGTCGCCGGCCTGAAGTTTTACTACCAGGCTGCGAGCGCGGGTGGCGAATGCGTCGGATTCGTCAAAGCGCTGCTTGGCGGCACGGTAGAAACCTTCCAGGTCTCCCAGCTCGCGGGACAGCTCGGAGTCGCTTTCCTCGCTTTTCTGTTCTTCCAGGTAGGCCAGCAGCATGCCGAACTGGGTGCCCCAATCGCCCACGTGATTCTGGCGAACCACCGCGTGGCCGAGGAATTCCAGGGTGCGCACCACTGCATCGCCGATGATGGACGAGCGCAGGTGCCCCACGTGCATTTCCTTGGCCAGATTGGGGGAGGAGTAGTCCACCACCACGGTCTGTGCCTGCTCAGGGCGGGGTACAGCAAGGTATGGGTCCGCCAGTGCCTGATCCAGCAGGCCGGTGAGCCAGTCATCGGCCTGGAAAAAATTGATAAAACCGGGGCCGGCGATTTCCACTTTGGCCACGGCGTTGTCCGCCGGCAGGGCGGCAATCAGTTTTTCCGCCAGGTCGCGGGGCTTCATGCCGGCGGGTTTGGCCAGCATCAGCGCGATATTGGTGGCGAAGTCGCCGTGGCTCTTGTCCTTGGTGCGGTCGATCTGCGCCGGGCGCTTGGCCTCGGCGGGCAGAGCCCCCTCGGCAATCAGGGTGTCCAGGGCGCTGTCGATCAGGGTAATCAGGCGTTCTTTCATGGCATTCTTTTGTGGAGGGCATCTGGGCCGTTCGATTGGGCGGCGATTGTACGGGAAATGGCGGGATTACGCAGCACGGGACACGCAGCGCGCGCCCCGCGGTCCACAGCATGCTGCCTTCTCACAACATATCAATTGGATCCACATCCAGATGCCAGCGGCACTGGCGGGCGGTGGGCAGGGTGCGGGCCTGTTCCAGCAACAGGCTGATGGCCTGGTGCAGGGGGGGGCGGCTGGTACATTGCAGCAACATCTGGGTGCGGTAGCGGCCGGCGCGTCTTTCCATGGGGGCGGGGACCGGGCCCAGCAGGTGCACGTCCGGGGGCAGGGGAATACCTGCAAGCTGCTGCAGAAACTCCATGGCCTTGTTCATGCTCATGGCTTCGCAGCGGAACAGGGCCAGGTGGCCGAAGGGGGGCAGGCCGGCCATCTTCCGTTCCTCCAGCAAGGCGCTGGCCAGGGCCGGGTAGTCGCCGCTGGCGGCCAGTTGCAGGAGTGGGTGGTCCGGGTGGCGGGTCTGCAGCAGTACCCGCCCCTGGTTTTCCCGGCCGCTGCGGCCTGCCACTTGCAGCAGCAGTTGGGCGGCCTGTTCCGGGCCGCGAAAGTCGGCGCTGAGAAAGCCGGCATCCATATCCAGAATCACTACCAGAGACAGTTTCGGGAAGTGATGCCCCTTGGCCAGCATCTGGGTGCCCACCATTACCACCGGGTTGCCTTGCTGGATGGTGGCCAAGTGGGCGTCCAGGCTGCCCTTGCGGCGGGTGGCATCCCGGTCGATGCGGATTACCGGCACCTGTATTGACTGTTCCAGCAATTCGGTGAGTTTTTCGGTGCCGCTGCCAGCTTCATGGATGGCGCTGGAGCCGCAGTCCGGGCAACGCGATGGCACCCGTTGCTGATAGTCGCAGTGGTGACAGCGCAGACTGCCTTCGCTGCGGTGCCAGGTGAGGAAGCTGTCGCAACGGCGGCATTCCGCCTGCCAGCCGCAATCCTGGCAGAGAATCATGGGGGCGTAGCCGCGCCGGTTGATAAAGACCAGGGCCTGGTTGCCCTGCTCTACGCAGTGTTTTATCGCCTGCAAGGGACTGGGGGAGCAGTGGCTGGCCGGGGGCGGCCAGGGTGCCATCGAGGATTTCGATGGGCGGGCGTCCCTGATCCGTGGCCCGTTGCGACAGTTTCAGCCATTGAAAGCGCTCTTGCCGAGCGAGCTGCAGTGTTTCCAGGGCTGGGGTGGCGCTGCCGAGTACTACCGGGATGTCCAGTTGCTGGGCTCGCCAGGTGGCCAGGTCGCGGGCGTGGAAGCGAAAGCCATCCTGTTGTTTCAGCGAGGCGTCGTGGGCTTCGTCGACGATGATCAGGCCCGGGTCGGCGAGCGGGGTAAAGATGGCAGAACGGGTGCCGATGATGATGCGTGCCTTGCCATCCCGGGCGGCCAGCCAGTTGTCCAGCCGTTCCCGGTCGCTGAGTCCGGAGTGCAGGGTGACCACCGGCACGGCGAAGCGCTGGCGGAAGCGTTGCACGGTCTGCGGTGTCAGGCCGATTTCCGGAATCAGCACCAGTACCTGCTTGCCGGCGGTGAGATGCGCGGTCATGGCCTGTAAGTAGACCTCGGTCTTGCCACTGCCGGTGACACCGTCGAGCAGGAAGGGGGTAAACCCCCTGGCTTCCTGCAGGGCACGGATGGCCTTGCGCTGTTCTGCGTTGGCGGCCAGGGGCGGCTGGGCCAGAATGTCCTTGGGCGGCGCGTCATCGTCCAGAGCCACCTGCTCCGCCCAGCCCTTGTCTCGCAGGCTGGCCAGGGTGGCTGAGGGAACCTCCAGGGCGGCGAGCATGGCGCTGCTCAGCCCCTTGGGGTGATCCCGCAAGGTGTGCAGGGCCTGGCGCTGGCGGGGAGCCCGGCTGACCTGGTCGTCGCTGACATGGTGGCCCCGTTCGGTAAGCTGCCAGCGCTTTTCCTGGCTCGCTTCGGCGTCGTTGCCCTGGCGCAGCAGGGCCGGCAGGGCGTAATTGAGGACCTCGCCGAGGGGGTGGTGGTAGTAGCGGGCGGCCCGTTCGCACAGCTGGTAAAGCTCTGTCGGCAGAACAGGGCTGTCGTCCAGTACCCGTTGAACGGCTTTGAGTTTGGGGTAATCGCTGTTGCCGTGACCGTGGACCAGGCCCACCAGGGTTCGCCGACCGAAAGACACTTGTACCCGGCAGCCGCGCGGAGGCGGGGTGTCGCCCGGGTACAGGTAGTCAAAGCAGCCTGTTAGCGGGACCGGCAGGGCAATTTGCAGGGTTTTCTTGGCTGACAAGGGCGTTCCTGAAGACTGCTGCGCCAAAGAGCCTTCAAATAGGCCCTCAGCGCTTGCGGATTGGGATTAAGCTGTTATGATTCGCCTTCTTTTTCCCAGACGCAAGCCGTGTGGTGCCTGTCGTAGAGCCAGGTAGCGACACATATTGGAGCTCAGCCATGAAACCAGAGATTCATCCCGAATACCAGGCAGCGACTTATACCTGCAGCTGCGGTAACGTTATTGAAAGCCATTCCACCCGCGGTGGTGCGATGGACCTGGACGTTTGTTCCGCTTGCCATCCTTTCTATACTGGCAAGCAGAAGCAAGCCGACAGCGGTGGCCAGATCGACAAGTTCAAGCAGCGCTTCGGCATGATGCGCAGCAAGAAGGACTAAACAGCGTTTTCACCGCAGTTTATGTAGCCTTTAAAAAGCACCCTGCGGGGTGCTTTTTGCTTTGAGATCTTGCGTACACAGTGTTTAGCCTGACAGTTTAGCCCGACTAGGGACCAGCGGAGACCAGCATGTCTGAGGATTTGAGAACGGCGGCCCTGGAATACCACGCCAAACCGCGGCCAGGGAAAATCAGCGTTGAGGTGACCAAGCCGGCGGCAACCAGCCGTGATCTGAGCCTGGCCTATAGTCCGGGTGTGGCGGAACCGGTGCGCGAGATCGCCCGGGAGCCGGAGCTGGCCTACCGCTTTACTGCCAAGGGCAATCTGGTGGCCGTGATCAGTGATGGCACTGCCATCCTGGGCCTTGGCAATCTGGGTGCGCTGGCGTCCAAGCCGGTGATGGAAGGCAAGGGGATTCTGTTCAAGCTGTTTGCCGGTATTGATGTGTTCGATATCGAAGTGGACGCGGAAGACTCCCAGGCCTTTATCGACACTGTGGTGCGTATCCATCGCACGTTTGGCGGTATCAACCTGGAAGATATCCGGGCGCCGGAGTGTTTCGAGATCGAGCGCATCCTTAAAGAGCAGTGCGATGTGCCGGTCTTCCACGATGATCAGCACGGTACCGCCATCGTGGTGGGGGCCGGTCTGATCAATGCGCTGGAAATCCAGAAAAAGCGTATCGAAGACATCAAGGTGGTCTGTGTGGGTGCCGGCGCCGCTGGCGTGGCATCGGTGCGGCTGCTGATCGAGATGGGTGCGCGCAAGGAAAATATCCTGGTGCTGGATCGCAAGGGCGTGATTCATAGCCGTCGAGACGATCTCAACCAGTACAAGGCGGCGCTGGCCAACGATACCGACAAGCGCACCCTGAACGATGCAGTGGAAGATGCGGATGTGTTTATCGGTGTTTCCGGCCCGGATATGCTGACCCCGGAAATGGTCAAGAAGATGGCCCCTCGGCCGATCATCTTTGCCCTGGCCAATCCGGATCCGGAAATTCGCCCGGAGGTGGCCAAGGCGGCGCGCCCGGATGCGATCGTGGCTACCGGTCGTTCCGACTTTCCCAACCAGGTGAACAATGTGCTGTGTTTCCCGTACATGTTCCGTGGTGCGCTGGATGTGCGCTCCACCTCGATCACCGAGGAAATGAAGATCGCTGCGGTGCACGCCATTGCCGAGCTGGTGCGCGAAGCGCCGCCTCAGGAAGTGCTGGACGCTTATGGCGGTGAGCCGCTGACCTTTGGCGCCGACTACATCATTCCCAAGCCCAATGATCCTCGTCTGTTGGGCCGTGTGTCCTCGGCGGTGGCTCGTGCGGCGGTGGATTGTGGTGTGGCTCGCAAGGGGTATCCCTCGCACTATCCGTTGAGCTCCCTGGATGAGATTTTCCCGGAGTTGTGATGGGGCGCGCTTGATCCAAGACGCTTGATGCAAGACGAAAAAACCGCCGAAAGGCGGTTTTTTTATGGGCCTGTCGAACCTGATGCTTGACGCGAAAACGCTGTCCTTAAAGTGATTAGCGTCAGGCGTCAGGCGTCAGGCGTCAGGCATTAAAATATCTGTTCCGGCGCGCTGTTGCTGCCGCCGGGGCCGCGCTGGGGTTCTATTTCCGGCACTTGGTCCTCAATAAAGTACTCGCGGATGGCATTGGGGTTGTCCGGGCGCGCTAGCAGGCCGCTGTCGGGGTCGATCCGCACGGTGGAGATGCCGGAGGGTTGTTCCAGCTGTCGTTCCGGAACCCCTTGCAGGGCAGGGCCCATGTAATCGATCCAGATTGGCAGGGCCGCCTTACCGCCGTATTCGCCCCAGCCCAGGTTGGCCGGGTTGTCGAAGCCTACCCAGACAGTGGCCACCAGGTCCGGAGAATAGCCGGAGAACCAGGCATCCACCTGGTCGTTGGTGGTACCTGTCTTGCCGGCCAGGTCGTCACGGCCCAGGGCACGGGCCTTGTTGCCGGTGCCTACCCGAATCACGTCCTGGAGCATGGAGTTCATCAGCCAGGCAATGCGCGGATCCAGTACCCGGGGGGCCATGACCGGTTCTGGCTGAATTGGTGTGCCCGGTTTGTCGGCGCTATCCTTGTTGTCCGGATCCGATGGCTCCGGCGACGACGCCAGTTCGGGGATCTCGTCCTCCAGTTTGAGGGGCGGCAGACAAGGGGGCTCGCACAGAATGACGTCCGCTGCCTGCCAGAGGATGTCGCCATCCGCATTTTCAATGCGCTGAATGGCCCAGGGGGTCACCCGGTAGCCACCGTTCGCGAAGATGCTGTAGGCGCTGGCGATATCCATCGGAGTGACGCTGGCACTACCCAGTGCCAGCGACAGGTCACGCTGAAAGCCGTCAGCGGGCAGGCCGAAGCGCTTCAGAGTGCCCATGGCCTGGCTGATGCCGATCTGACGCAGAATGCGAATGGAGACCAGGTTCAGGGAGCGATACAGGGCCTCGCGCATGCGGGTGGGGCCGTAGAACTTGCCGCTGGCGCCGGTGGGGCGCCAGGCGGTTTCCAGTTTGTCGTCATCGAACACCACGGGCGCGTCATTGATGATGGAGGCAGGTGTGAAGCCGTTCTCCATGGCCGAAGTATAGATAAAGGGTTTGAATACGGAGCCTGCCTGGCGCTCACTTTGCACGGCTCGGTTGAAGTTGGAAGCCGAAAAGCTGTAGCCGCCCTGCATGGCGAGCACGGCGCCGGTGGCCGGGTCCAGTGAGACCAGGGCGGATTGCGCGACGGGCAACTGGGCCAGGCGCCAGCGGCGGTTATCGTCGGGGCCCACCGGACGGACGCGGATGATGTCGCCCCGGGTTAGTACATCGGCGGCTTTCTGGGGCTCTTCGCCGACATATTTGTTGTTGAGCTGGGGGCGGGCCCAGCGGATATCATTCCAGGCCAGTTGGGCGCGCTTACCATCGCGGAACAGTATGTCTGCATCCTGTTCGCCAACGCGGGTGACGATGACCGGTTGCAGGGGGCCGATTCGTTGCTGGTCGCGGATCATCTTTACCCAGCGGGCGACGTTCGGATCCAGTCCGGTAATAGTTTTCTCGATTTCCGCTTTTTCTGCCTGAGCAGGCAGTTCGCTCTCTTCTGTTGGAGGTTGTTCGCTGTCTGACACGTCGATGGCTGATAATGCCGGGGCTTCGCTGATATCCTGCTGCACTACGGGGCCGCGATAGCCATGGCGCTCATCGTAGCTGTGCAGGCCGGTGCGCAGTGCCTGAACGGCCGCTGTCTGGCGCTTGCTGTCGATGGTGGTGATGATGCGAATGCCATCGGTAAAAATATCCTGCTCCACCAGTTTCGCAGCCTGCAGGCGGACCATTTCGCCCACATAGGCGGCGTCCACCTCGGGCTGGGCGGCATGGAAGCGGGCGCTTACCGGTTCGGCCTGAGCTACCTTGCGAGCCTCAGGAGTAAGAACACCGGTTTCTTCCATGCGAAACAGGATCCAGTTGCGCCGCACCCGCGCCCGTTCCGGGTTGGTGATCGGGTTATAGGCTGAAGGGGCCTTTGGGAGGCCGGCGATCATGGCCTGCTGGGCGATATTGAGTTCTCCCACCGATTTGCCGTAATAGACTTGGGCGGCGGCTTCGGCGCCGTAGGCCCGGTGCCCCAGATAGATTTTGTTCAGGTATAGCTCAAGTATCTCTTCCTTGCTGAGTACCCGCTCGATTTGGATGGCCAGGACAATCTCGTTGAATTTGCGCAGAAAGCGCTGGTCCCGGCTGAGGAAGAAGTTACGCGCCACCTGCATGGTGATGGTGGAGCCACCGGAGCGGATTTCCCGGTAGCGGGCCAGTTCCACGGCGGCTCGTACGAGACCCTTCAGGTCAACGCCATTGTGTCTGAAGAAACGCTCATCTTCGGCAGCCAATACCGCCTGGACCAGGGTTTCCGGCAATTCCCCGTAGGATACCGGTTGTCGGCGTTTTTCCCCGTATTCAGCAATAAGTTTTATATCGCTGCTATAAATGCGCAGGGGAATCTGGTATTCCACCTCGCGGATCTGGCTGGCTGGTGGCAGTTGTGGGGCCAGATACAGATAGCTGGCGGCCAGAATGGATAGCCCGCTACCGGCGCCGGCAATCAGGAGAAGGAGCAGGTATCGGGTCCAGGAGGGTAAGCGCATGTTTTCGACAACTACTGGCTGGTATCGGTAGAAAGGCCTAGCGGGCCCGTGAAGTGGGTCATTATATGGTGGAAAGGTTGTTGTGATCTAATATCTGTTCTGCTATTACTACACCTAAAGTGATTCGACATAAAAAACGTGTAAGTGTATCTTTATCAAGAAAAAACACTTTAATAATAACCAGACGGGACGACAACAGTGCTGCCTTTCCTCAGAAAAAAGGCCCAGACACTACTGGGGATCGACATAAGCTCCACGGCGGTGAAGCTGCTCGAGCTGTCGAAATCGGGGAACCGCTACAAGGTCGAAAGCTATGGGGTTGAGCCCCTGCCGGCCAACGCGGTTGTCGAAAAAAACATCAGTGACGTGGAGGGCGTCGGGGATGCTATCGCCCGTCTGGTGAGCCGCGCCCGTCCCGGGGTCAAAGCCGCGGCGGTGGCGGTGTCCGGCTCTGCCGTGATCACCAAGCTGATTGAAATGGACGCCTCTCTCAACGAAGACGAGCTGGAAAGCCAGCTGAAAGTGGAGGCGGATCAGTACATCCCTTTCCCGCTGGATGAAGTGCGTATGGACTTCCAGGTCATGGGGCCTGTTGAAGGTAATGACGAGCGCGTGGAAGTGCTTGTGGCAGCGTCTCGCACCGAAAACGTGGAAATGCGGACCGACGCTCTGGAGATTGGTGGCTTGCAGGCCAAGGCGGTGGATGTGGAAGCCTATGCCATGGAGCGGGCTTTCCAGCTTGTGCTGCCGGGTCTGCCCAACGCTGAGGAGCTGCAGACCGTGGCGGTCTTTGATATCGGTGCCACCATGACCACGTTGAACGTCTTTCATCAGGGTCGCAGCGTCTATACTCGTGAGCAGTTGTTTGGTGGTAAGCAGCTGACCGAAGAAATTCAGCGGCGTTATGGTATTTCCATGGAGGAGGCTGGCCTGGCCAAGAAAACCGGTGAATTGCCCGATGATTATGAGGCGGAAGTCCTTCAGCCCTTCAAAGATGCTGTCGTTCAGCAAGTCAATCGCTCCTTGCAATTTTTCTACGGCTCCACCCAGTTCAATGAGGTGGACTATATCCTGTTGGCCGGCGGGTCGGCTTCTATCCAGGATCTGGCAGAGCTAATCCAGGAGAAGGTTGGTGCCAACTGTTCCGTGGCCAACCCGTTCAGTGATATGGCACTGGCAAACAAAGTGGGAGCCTCTGCCATTGCCAATGATGCGCCAGCACTGATGATCGCCTGCGGCCTGGCATTGAGGAGCTTTGACCAATGACAACAACAATTAACCTGTTGCCGTGGAGAGAAGAGCGTCGTAAGCAGCAGCAGCAAGAGTTTGTCATGATGCTGGTGCTTGCTGCTATCGCGGGTGGACTCATTTTCTGGTTGTGGAAGGGGTATGTGGATCAGCAGATCTCGGACCAGCGAGCTCGAAACAGTTTTATCCAGACGAAGTCGGCAGAATTAGAGGAGAAAATCAAGGAAATCAAAGAGCTAAAAGCTCGGCGAGAGGAACTTGTTGCTCGTATGGAAGTGATTCAGAGCTTGCAAGGTAATCGGCCTACAATCGTTTATGTGTTTGACCAGCTTGTTAAGACCCTTCCGGATGGCGTCCATTACAGTCGAATAGAGCGAAAGGATGGGGAGTATACGATTGAAGGTGTGGCGGAGAGCAATAACCGCATTTCCAGGTTGATGCGAAATTTTGATAAGTCCGCATGGTTCCGGCAAGCAGCATTGCAGAGCGTTGTTGCACAAGAGAATCAGTCTGGGGCAAATAGTTTTGTGCTGACGGTCTTGCAGGACACTCCAAACAGCAAAAATGAGGAAGAAAAACAATGAAAACCTCTGAGCTGAAAGATATGGATTTGAGGGAGTTAATCGACCAACTTAACTCTCTTGATTTTGAAAATGTAGGGGGCTGGCCAGCACCGGCTAAAGCGGGTGTGGCTACTCTTGTCTTATTGGTTGTTTTGGGTTTGGGTTATTTTTTCTTTATCGCGGATGCGAACCAGCTGTTAGAGCAACAGCGCAACGAAGAAATATCGTTATTGAAGAGCTATGAGAAAAAAGCTTTTGAAGCCCATAATCTGGATCAGTTCAGGGCGCAGCTCGTCGATATGGAGCAGACTTTTGGGGCGTTGCTCAAGCAGCTGCCCAAAGAAACTGAGGTTCCCGGTCTTCTTGAAGATATCACTCACACAGGTCTCGGTAGTGGCTTGGAGTTTGAAGAGATAAAACTGGAAGATGAGGTTGAGCAGGAGTTCTATGCAGAGCTCCCGATCAAGGTCACCGCTATCGGCGACTATCATTCCTTTGGCGCTTTTGTTTCTGGTGTTTCCGGGTTGCCCAGAATCGTGACGCTGCATGATTTTTCTATATCTGTTCCTGATGAGGGGAAGGGCAAAGAAAAAGAGATGGCTTCTCTTGGCCTTCTCCGCCTAGATGTCACAGCGAAAACTTATCGCTATTCCAGCAATGACGGGGCTGTCACAAAGAATGCCTCCGCAGGTAAAAATAAATAGGTGGGGTATGCGTAAGTTAATAGCTTTCAGTGTGGCGATTTTTGCTGCCTTTGGTCTTGCAGGATGTAGCGGCGGAAGCGGGCTGCAGGGCTTGGAGTCTCGACTTGAAGAAATCAAAGCTCGTCCCAGAGGGAGAATAGAGCCGCCACCCGAATTCAAGCCAATTGCGACTTATTCATATGCCGCACATAAACTTCGGTCACCGTTCAGTAAGCCGGTAGACGAAACTGGAGCGTTTATTCCCGACGGACGCAATGTGGAGCCTGACATGGGAAGGCCAAGAGAGTACTTGGAGCGTTTCTCTCTGGACGCCTTGACAATGGTTGGTACGATTTCCCGGCCTGGCGGGGAGCTTGAAGCGCTCATCGCTGATCCAGGTGGGGCTGTTACGCGAGTGAGGCCAGGCAGTTATTTAGGGAAAAATTTCGGTGAAGTGCAGGCTGTCAGTGAAACGAAAGTTCAGCTTGTGGAAATCGTTCCAGATGGACGAGATGGCTGGGTAGAGCGCGCCAACTCCGTCTCTATTGCTGAATAATGATCGCTGGGGATCAATGATGATAAATATAGATTTTAAAACAAAAAATGGTATGTCCCGGCGTGTGACGGGGTTTTTCCTTTCTGTTCTTCTGTTCGGGGCTTTATCCTCTGCCCAGGCAAGCACTCTTAAGTCGGTTCAGGCCAATGCTCTATCTGGTGATAGTCTTGAGGTGCGCCTGACATTCAGCGGAGCTGTGCCTGAGGTAAAAGGTTACGGTATAGAAAAGCCAGCGCGTATCGCTCTCGACTTAATCGGGGCTGATAGCGTTGTTGATGAAAAACGTCAAAATATGGGGGCAGGCAATGTTCGCAGCGTCACCATCGTTGAGGCAAAAGATCGTACGAGATTGATTTTCAATCTGGATTCCTTGGCGGGTTACTCGACGAATGTAGATGGCGACACCTTGGTTGTTTTGATCGGTGACAATTTGCCTGCCGGGTCAGGGGGAGTCGGTACTGCTTCTGATGTTGTTGCTGACGCTGAGGCGGCTGTGACCGGGGTTGATTTTCGCAGGGGAGATGATGGTGAGGGCCGTGTGCTCGTTAAGTTGTCTCAGGCGTCGATCCCGGTAGATGTACAAGAAAGTGGCGATAAAATTGTTGCCCGCTTTGTCGGTGCAGGTGTATCGGATGAGCTGGTAAGGAAGCTGGATGTTACCGATTTCGCAACCCCGGTAAAGTTAGTTGAAACTAAGGCGTTAGATGGATCTACAACTATTGAGATTCAGTCTTCAGGGGCGTGGGAGTATTTGGCTTATCAGGCTGACGAGCTTTTCAGTATTAATGTGAAGCCTGTTTCCAACGATGCGGCTGAAAGGAAAAAACAGGATGCGTTTGAGTACACAGGAGAGAAGCTTTCACTGAACTTTCAGGATATTGAGGTTCGCTCAGTGCTTCAGTTGATTGCTGATTTTACCGGACTTAACTTGGTCGCTTCGGATACGGTGGATGGTCGCATCACTTTGCGGTTGCAAAATGTTCCTTGGGATCAGGCACTGGAGCTGATACTTAAAACCAAAGGTCTTGATAAGCGCAAAGTGGGTAACGTTTTGCTTGTGGCGCCTGCAGACGAAATTGCAGCTCGTGAGCAGCTTGAGCTGGAAAGTCAAAAGCAGATTGCCTCTTTGGCACCTTTGCGTACGCAGTATGTAAATGTGAATTATGCGAATGCCGCTGAAATTAAAACCTTGATCAGTGGTGCCGACAAAGAAGTGGGCTCTTTGCTCAGTGAGCGTGGTTCTGTGGTTGTTGATAAGCGAACCAATACCCTCATTATTCAGGATACCCAGGCCAGACTGAATGATATTGGTGATCTTATTGAGCAGTTGGATATCCCTGTGCAGCAGGTGCTGATTGAGGCCAGAGTGGTTGTGGCTTCAAATGATGTCTCTAAAGAATTCGGTGTTCGCTGGGGCGGGCTTGGCTATGATGGTTCTCAGCTGGCGAATGAAGGTGAAACTTCAATGTTCTCCGGCCGTCTAACCAGTCTTCGCCAGCTTCATTATGCCAATATTGATCGTGATGACGATGGCTCTCTTGGTGAAATTGAAGAGTTCAATGTAGATACCAATAATGATCTGATCGTTGATTTGGGGGTTGAGTCTAGCGAGGCATCTCGTTTTGCTGTCGGCTTTACCTCTTTGGCGTCCGGGTTGATTGAGCTTGAATTGTCCGCTCTGGAGGCTGAAGGCCATGGTGAGCTTGTGGCCACGCCCAAGGTCTTGACAGCGGATCAGCAGCCGGCTGTTATCGCTGCTGGCCAGCGAGTTCCTTATGAAACGGCGACATCCTCTGGTGCGACAGCGGTGGAATTTATCGATGCGGAGCTTCGTTTGGAGGTAACTCCTCACATCACTCCGGATGGCAATATCATAATGACTCTGAAAGTGTTCAATGATGCGATAAGTGGTTTTGTAGCGGATACGCCGGTGGTCGACACAAATCGAGTCGAGACCTCTGTTTTGGTGAGTGATGGCGAGACAGTTGTTCTTGGTGGTATTTTTCAGCAGGAGAAAAGAAATTCTGTTGCGAAAACGCCGTTCCTGGGTGACTTGCCCTGGATTGGTAAGTTGTTTAGTCGAACTACAAAAGTGGATGACAAGCAGGAGTTGTTGATTTTTATTACTCCTAGGCTGATGAAGGATGCTTTGGCGAATCGGTGACCAAGACGACTAACCCCTCTCTGATACTGGTTGGCCCCATGGGTGCTGGGAAAAGCACCCTGGGTCGCCACCTTTCCCAGATACTGGATTATCCCTTCTTCGATTCTGATCGGGTTATTGAGGAAAAGACGGGAGCAGATATCCCGTGGATCTTCGATATGGAAGGCGAGGCCGGTTTTCGCCGCCGTGAGCAGGAAGCGATTGACGAGCTCACCCGTCAGAACGGTATCGTGTTGGCCACTGGTGGTGGTGTCGTGGTGACGCCCGAAAATCGGGATATGCTTCATGATCGCGGCTGCGTGGTCTATCTTTGGACCCCTGTGGACGTTCAGCTTGCCCGTACCCGCAATGACAAGAATCGCCCTCTGCTGCAAACGGCGGACCCGCGCGCCAAGCTGGAGGCGTTGTTTGCCGAGCGGGACCCTCTCTACAGACAGGTGTCTCATCACGTGGTATCCACGGCCTCAGGAAACCTGAAAAAGGTGGCGGATGACGTGTTGGCTTGTTTGGTGTCTCACCGGCAAGGATAATGTGGTCGTGAGAGGCGATGTTCGCATCGCGACTGGGTGGTGGCATGTTTAGCGACGCCTCACCCTGTCTGCAAGAATGACTCGATCCCCCCTTGCCCTTGCATCGAACCAAATGTCTGTCGGAGACCCAATGCGAACACTTCAGGTGGCCCTGGCCGAGCGTAGTTACCCGATTCATATCGGTGCCGGCTTGCTCGACACCTTTCCCCTTGCCGAGCAGGTGCGCGGCAATCAGGTAATGATCATTACCAATGAGACCATTGCCCCGCTGTATCTGGAACGTTTGACCCGACATTTTGCTGCCTCCCAGTGCGATACCCTGGTCCTGCCGGACGGGGAAAAGTTCAAGAACCTGGAAACCCTGGAGAGTATTTTTGATGCTCTGATGGCCAGGCGCCATTCGCGCACCACCACCCTGATTGCGCTGGGTGGTGGTGTGATCGGAGATATGGTCGGTTTCGCGGCGGCCTGTTATCAGCGCGGGGTGGACTTTATTCAGGTGCCTACCACGTTGCTGGCCCAGGTAGATTCCTCTGTGGGTGGCAAAACCGCGGTCAATCACCCCCGTGGAAAGAACATGATTGGCGCGTTCCATCAGCCGCGCTTGGTGTTGATAGACACTGATGTGCTGGCCACCCTGCCGCAACGTGAACTGGCGGCAGGCTATGCGGAAGTGATCAAGTATGGCCTGATTCGCGATCCGGATTTTTACCACTGGCTGGAAACCAACAATGACAAACTGTTGTCCAGAGACAATGAGGCATTATCCGAAGCCATCTATCGCAGTTGTGAGAACAAGGCGCAGGTGGTGGCCGATGATGAAACCGAGCAGGGTAACCGCGCCCTGCTGAATCTGGGCCACACCTTCGGCCATGCCATAGAAACGGCCACGGGCTATAGTCAGTGGCTCCACGGTGAAGCGGTAGCCGTTGGCATGCTGATGGCGGTGCATATGTCGGTCAGGCTTGGCTGGGTGGATGCGGCGCTGGAGCCAGGTCTTGCGGGTGTGTTGGCGCAGTGGCAGCTGCCGGTCACGATTCCCCCGGGGATGACCCCGGATCAGTTCATTGACCTGATGGCACTGGACAAGAAAGTGCAGAATGGTCGGCTTCGTCTTGTGTTGCTGAGGCAGCTGGGTGAGGCTGTGGTCACAGCAGACTATGATGCAGTGGCATTACGGCAGACGCTGGAGGCTTTTTGTGGAACATGATGATGATCGTTTTTTCAGTGGTGCATCCCGGGGCGATTATCTGGATGCGCTGACTGCCCATGCTGGCCTGGGTTCCGTGGTGGCGCTGGAAGGGGATAGTGGTAGCGGCGTGTCTACCTTGCTTGGTCACACGGTGATGGCGTTGCTTGGTGACATGGAGATCGTCCGGATTGATGGCGCGGCTGAACATAATGCCAATGTGGTCGTCGAGTCCCTACTGCGGCACTTCGATATTGACCGGGCTGCACTGCCCGACAAACTTCGGGAAACCCTGGCTGACAGCCGGATTCTGGTAGTAGTGGATAACAGCGAAGATCTGCTGGATGAGGCGATTGCAACCATGGCCGCCCTTAAGCAGAAACTGGGCGCCCGCCTGGGTTATCTGTTCGGTGGCTTGCCCGGTACGGTGGAAAAACTGAAGGGGGCGGATCTGGCCCTGGACGATGTGCTCGATCTGCCTTCGCTGGTTGCTGATGATATTCAGGATTTTGCCTGGTTTGTGCTGGGGCTTGAGCTGGATGAGGCCCAGGCGGAGCGTCTCCGTCATGACAGTGACGGCAATATTGCCCGGTTGATTGAGTTGCTGAGCAACGGTGATGTCGGCGCCCCGGTGATGATGTCCGCTGCTGCTGAAGAGGAGGATGACTCCGAACCCGCTGCCGTATTTGCATCTCGCCCGGTTGATGAGGACTCGCAGGAAGAGTTTCATCTTTCTTCATCCGCAGTTGATGATGAGGCCGAGAGTTTTGCTGAGACTGGCGATGACCATGAGGATGTTGAACAGGAGCGGCGTGCCGCAGTGACTCCACCATGGCGCCATGTGGCGGCGGTGGTTGGTCTGCTGGCCGTGGTGGTCATCATCTGGTCGGTTTTCTCCGGCGGTAGCGATGACGGCTACGGGCAGGGAGAATCTCGTCAGCTTGCCCTTCCGGTTCCGGAGCAATCCGGCGCTGAAGAGGGTGCTGCTGCCGAAGCTCAAGAGCCTCAGACTCGCCCGTTGGCGTCATCCATGGAGCCCGTTGCCAGACTGGAAGACCTTCCCGATCGCCAGGATCCCGAGCCTGATTCAAAGACGGATGGTGATGCTGGAAGTGTGTCCTTGACGCCGGTAACGGATCCGGTCATGCAGTCAGCGCCTGCCCGGCAGGAGCCGGAAGTGCGTGTGGCACAGGAGTCTGCGGAGGCGGCGTCGCCAGAGCCGAAACAGGAAGAGCAATCGCAGGACACGCCTGCCGAACCTGATACAGTGCCCGCCAGCGAGCCGGCTCTGAGCGGCCTGGATGCGGAGTTGGGCTACCAGCGGGAAGACTGGTTGGCAACGCTGGATGATAGCCGCTGGTTCCTGCAGATTACCGTGACCAGCCAGGAGGCCAATGCTCGCGGGGTGCTGGACCAGCTGGAGCGCAAGGGGGCCTATTATCGCGCCGAGCGTAACGGAAAAGCGGTCTATCTAGTGCTTTCCGGGGACTATTCCAGCCGTCAGGCGGCACTGGATGCAAAGTCGACGTTACCTGCAAAGTTGCGCTCTGCAGGCCCATTTCCCCGCAATATAGCCGACATTCGCAGCGAACTTTGAAAACGAAAATACCCCTTGGGTGACTGTTCAATTTGTCGCCCAAGGGCGCAATGTGTAGAATGCATATCCCTTTTTTGCCGTCACCACTATCCTGACGCCATTCGCCTTCTGTAAGTCTCTGAATTTCAAGAGGAAAGGTTTTGATGCAGCAGAACTCAACGCTGGTGCGGGGGCTCACTGAGCCCGGAGAATTCCGGGACAACTGTGGTTTTGGTCTGATTGCCCATATGGAGGGCAGCGCCAGCCACGAGCTTTTGCAAACGGCCATCGAAGCACTGACATGTATGACTCACCGGGGCGGCATTAATGCCGATGGAAAAACCGGTGATGGCTGCGGTCTGTTGCTCAAGAAACCCGATTCTTTCTTCCGCAAGGTTGCGGAAGCTCAATCCATTAGTCTGCCGGACAACTATGGCGTGGGGATGATCTTTACCCACCCGGATGCCGACCAGGCGGAACAGCAGAAAGCCGCCATCAATACGGCCCTGGAAGCGCAGGACGTGCAGGTGCTGGGCTGGCGCGAAGTGCCCACCGACGACGCCTGTCTCGGTGATCTGGCCCGTGCCTCTCTGCCCGGCTTCTGGCAGGTGCTGGTGGCAGCTGACGGCAATACCGAGCAGGAGCTTAACCGCCGCCTGTTCTTTGCCCGTCGTCATGCGGAGAAGGCGTTGGAGAGCGATGGCTACTTCTACGTCTGCTCCCTGTCTGCCTCGGTGATTTCCTACAAGGGTCTGATGATGCCGGTGGACCTGCCGGCGTTCTTCCCGGACCTGGGTGACAGTGCCATGGAAACCGCCATTGTGGTGTTCCATCAGCGCTTCTCCACCAATACCTCGCCGCAGTGGCCGCTGGCCCAGCCGTTCCGGTATCTGGCTCACAACGGGGAAATCAATACCGTACAGGGCAACCGTAACTGGGCACTGGCCCGGGAAAACAAGTTCGAAAATGAACTGTTGCCCGGTCTGGAAGAGTTGAGCCCGCTGGTTAACCGCACCGGCTCCGACTCTTCCAGCATGGATAACATGCTGGAAGTGTTGTTGGCTGGCGGCATGGATCTGTTCCGCGCCGTGCGCATGATGATCCCGCCGGCCTGGCAGAACGTGGAAACCATGGATTCCGATCTGCGGGCTTTCTACGAATATAACTCCATGCACATGGAGCCCTGGGATGGCCCTGCCGGCCTGGTAATGACCGACGGCCGTTACGCGGTTTGTATGCTCGACCGTAACGGTCTGCGTCCGGCCCGCTGGGTAGTGACCAAGAACGGCTTTATTACCCTGGCTTCAGAAATCGGCGTTTACGGCTACAAGCCGGAAGACGTGGTGGCCAAGGGTCGGGTCGGGCCGGGCCAGATCCTGGCCATTGATACCGAAACCGGTGAAGTGCTGCACACCAAGGACATCGACAACCGTCTCAAGGTGCGCCACCCCTATCGGGACTGGCTGAAAGGCAACGCCCTGCGTATCGAAGCGGATTACGACCACGAAGTGGAGCGTACCGACGAGGTGGATCAACAGGATCTGCTCAGCTACCAGAAGTTTTTCCAGATCAGCTTTGAAGAGCGCGATCAGGTGCTTCGCCCGCTGGCAGAATCCGGCCAGGAAGCCACCGGCTCCATGGGCGATGATACGCCCATGGCGGTGCTGTCCCGTCGCGAGCGCTCCCTGTACGACTACTTCCGTCAACAGTTTGCTCAGGTGACCAACCCGCCCATCGATCCGCTGCGCGAAGCGATCGTGATGAGCCTGGAAACCTGTGTGGGCGCCGAGCGGAATGTGTTCGAAGAAACAGCGGATCATGCCGACCGGGCGATTTTGTCTACCCCTGTGCTGTCTCATTCCAAATTCACCAACCTGATGAAGATCGATCGTCCCGGGTACGATGTGGCCAAGCTGAGCCTGCATTACGACCCGCAGATCGGCCTGCGTCAGGCGGTGGAAAATCTTTGCGAGCAGGCCGCCCAGGCAGTCCGTGATGGCAAGGTCATTCTGGTGCTTACCGACCACGGTATTGCCCAGGATCAGCTGACCATCCACGCCCTGATGGCCACTGGTGCCGTGCACCATTACCTGACCGAAAAAGGTCTGCGCTCCGACGCCAACATCATCGTGGAAACGGCCACCGCCCGTGATTCCCATCACTTTGCTGTGCTGTTCGGCTTCGGCGCCACTGCCGTCTACCCGTACCTTGCCTATGACGTGATCTCCGACATGGTGCGCTCCGGCGAACTGCTCGGCGATGCGGTGGAGCTGCAGAAGAACTTCCGCAAGGGCATCAACAAGGGCCTGATGAAGATCCTCTCCAAGATGGGGATCTCCACTATCACGTCCTACCGCGGTGCCCAGCTGTTTGAAGCCGTGGGCGTTGCCCGCGATGTGGTGGATCTGTGTTTCCGTGGTGTGCCCAGCCGTATTCAGGGTGCCAGCTTCGAGGATTTCGAAGCGGACCAGAAGAGCCTGGCCAAGGATGCCTGGAAGCAGCGCAAGCCCATCGATGCCGGCGGTATTCTCAAGTACATCCACGGCAAGGAATATCACGCCTTCAACCCGGACGTGATTTATGCCCTGCACCGGGCTACCCAGGACAGTGACTACGACGCCTACAAAGAGTATGCCGAACTGGTCAACAAGCGCCCTGTGGCCACCCTGCGTGATCTCTTTGCCCTGCGCGATGACGTGGAAGCCATTGATGTGGAGCAGGTGGAGCCGCTGGAAAACATCCTGCTGCGCTTCGACTCCGCGGGCATGTCCCTCGGTGCTCTCAGCCCGGAGGCCCACGAGGCCATCGCCACCGCCATGAACCGTCTGGGCGGTCGCTCCAACTCCGGTGAGGGTGGTGAAGATCCGGCCCGCTACGGCACCGAGCGGGTGTCCAAGATCAAGCAGATTGCTTCCGGCCGTTTCGGTGTGACCCCGCATTATCTGGTCAACGCCGAGGTGCTGCAGATCAAGGTGGCCCAGGGCGCCAAGCCCGGCGAGGGCGGTCAGCTGCCCGGTGGCAAGGTGAATGCGCTGATCGCGCGCCTGCGTCACTCCGTGCCCGGCGTAACCCTGATTTCGCCGCCACCGCACCACGATATCTACTCCATTGAGGATCTGGCCCAGCTGATCTTCGACCTCAAGCAGGTCAACCCGGACGCCCAGGTGTCCGTGAAGCTGGTGTCCGAGCCCGGTGTGGGTACCGTGGCTTCCGGTGTGGCCAAGGCCTACGCGGACCTGATCACCATTTCCGGTTACGACGGCGGTACCGCGGCCAGCCCGCTGACCTCCATCCGCTATGCCGGCTCCCCCTGGGAGCTGGGCCTGGCGGAAGCCCATCAGGCCCTGCGTGGCAATGATCTGCGCGACAAGATCCGTCTGCAGACCGATGGTGGCCTGAAGACCGGCCTGGACGTGATCAAGGCCGCTATCCTGGGGGCCGAGTCCTTCGGTTTCGGTACCGTGCCGATGATCGTGCTGGGTTGTAAGTACCTGCGTATCTGTCACCTGAACAACTGCGCTACCGGCGTGGCGACCCAGCGTGAAGACCTGCGCAAGGAACACTTTATCGGTGCGCCGGAACTGCTGATCAACTACTTCACCTTTGTGGCCAAGGAAGTTCGTGAGTTGCTGGCGCTGTTGGGCGTGAAGAGCATTCCCGAGCTGATCGGCCGCACCGACTTGCTGAAAGTGCTGGAAGGCGAAACCGTGCGTCAGGGCAAGCTGGATCTGACGCCGATCCTGCGCAATGATCTGGTGCCGGCTGACAAGCCTACCCACTGCCAGGTCAGCCGCAACGAGCCGTTCGACAAGGCGGTGCTGAACCAGAAAATGGTTGAGGACATGCTGACGGCCATCGACAGCAAGTCCGGCGGCTCCTTCCACTATGAGATCACCAACTGTGATCGCTCCGTGGGGGCGCGGGTGTCCGGTGAAATCGCCAAGCGTCACGGCAACCTGGATATGGAAACCGCGCCGATCAAAGTCCGCTTCACCGGTACCGCCGGGCAAAGTTTCGGTGTGTTCAACGCCGGCGGCCTGCACATGTACATCGAAGGCGATGCCAATGATTACGTGGGCAAGGGCATGGCCGGTGGCAAGCTGGTGATCCGTCCGCCCAATGGCAGCCCGTTCAAGAGCCAGGAAACGGCCATTATCGGTAACACCTGCCTGTACGGTGCCACCGGCGGCAAGTTGATGGCTGCGGGTACCGCTGGCGAGCGCTTCGGGGTACGTAACTCCGGCGCCCACGCCGTGGTGGAAGGCGCTGGCGATCACTGCTGTGAATACATGACTGGCGGTTCCATCACCGTGCTGGGTCGCACCGGGCATAACTTCGGTGCCGGCATGACTGGTGGTTTCGCCTTTGTACTGGACGAAGACAACGATTTCTTCGACCGCATCAACCCGGAACTGATCGAACTGCATCGCATCAGTTCCGAAGCTACCGAATCTCACCGCAGTCACCTGCGTGGCGTGATCTCCGATTACGTGCAAGAGACCGGCAGCGAGTGGGGCCAGTACATTCTGGATAACTTTGATGCCATGAGCCGCAAGTTCTGGCTGGTTAAGCCCAAGGCCGCAAGCCTGGAAAACCTGCTCAAGAGCACGCGTGCCAATCCGGCATAACGGGGGAGACCATGGCTGAACGTTTGAGCAATAACTTCCAGTTTCTCGACGTGCCCCGGCACGATCCGAAGAAAAAGGACATTGAAGATCGCAAGCACAAGTACGAGGAAATCTACCACCCGTACGACACTCGGGAAGTGGAGCATCAGGCGCACCGTTGCCTGCACTGCGGCAACCCGTACTGTGAATGGAAGTGCCCGGTCCACAACTACATCCCCAACTGGTTGAAGCTGATCAGTGAAGGCAACCTGATGGAAGCGGTGGAGCTGAGTCACCAGACCAACTCCCTGCCGGAAGTCTGTGGCCGCGTGTGCCCGCAGGATCGCCTCTGTGAAGGGGCCTGTACCCTGAATGACGGCTTTGGTGCGGTCACCATCGGTGCCACCGAGAAATACATCACCGACACCGCCCTGGCCATGGGCTGGCGTCCGGACATGTCCAAGGTGGTGTGGACCGACAAGAAGGTCGCCGTGATTGGTGCCGGGCCTGCGGGTATCGGCTGTGCCGACGTGCTGGTACGCAGCGGTGTGAAGCCGGTGGTCTTTGACCGTTACGAGGAAATCGGCGGTCTGCTCACCTTCGGCATTCCCGAGTTCAAGCTGGAAAAACCGGTCATGGCCAAGCGCCGTGAAGTGTTTGAAGGCATGGGCGTGGAATTCCGTCTGGGCGTGGAAGTGGGCAAGGACATCACCATTGATGAACTGCTGGCCGACTACGATGCCGTCTTCATGGGCATGGGCACTTACACCTACATGAAGGGTGGGTTCCCCGGTGAAGACCTGGATGGTGTGCACGAAGCGTTGCCGTTCCTGGTGGCCAATGCCAATCGCAACCTGGGTTTCGAAAAAGACCCGGCTGACTTCATCGACATGAAGGGCAAGCGTGTTGTGGTGCTGGGTGGTGGTGACACCGCCATGGATTGTAACCGCACCTCCATCCGCCAGCAGGCGGGCAGCGTGGTCTGCGCCTACCGCCGTGACGAAGAGAACATGCCCGGTTCCCGCAAGGAAGTGGCCAACGCCAAGGAAGAAGGCGTGCAGTTCCTGTTCAACCGTCAGCCCATCGAAGTGGTGGGGGAAGACGGCAAGGTCACCGGCGTGAAAGTGGTGGAAACCAAGTTGGGCGAGGCGGACAACAACGGTCGTCGTCGTCCCGAGCCGATTCCGGGCAGCGAGGAAATTCTGCCGGCGGATGCGGTCATCGTGGCCTTTGGTTTCCGTCCCAGCCCGGCGGACTGGTTCGAGCCCAAGAATGTGACGACTGACGATTCCGGCCGTGTTCAGGCTGTTGAAGAACAGGAATTCCCATTCCAGACCAGCAACGAGAAGATCTTTGCTGGCGGCGATATGGTTCGCGGCTCTGACCTGGTGGTGACTGCCATCTGGGAAGGGCGTGAAGCGGCCAAGGGCATTCTCGATTATCTGGATGTGTGATTGACGTAGCACGCAACACGGTGCATGCGACACGCAACATCAGGGCCTGCTTTTGCAGGCCCTTTTTCTATATGATATTGAGGATTTTTTGATTTTCGCGTGTTGCGTGCAGCGTGATGCGTGGAGCGTTTCCAAAGGAACCCACATGACTTTCGCTCCTCTACAAAACGACCGTATTCTCCGTGCCCTCAACCGTGAGCCTGTGGATCAGACACCGGTGTGGATGATGCGCCAGGCCGGGCGCTATTTGCCGGAATACCGGGCCAGCCGCGAGCATGCGGGCTCTTTCATGGATCTGTGCCGGAATGCGGACCTGGCTTGCGAGGTCACCCTGCAGCCGCTGGAGCGTTACCCGCTGGACGCCGCCATTCTGTTTTCCGATATCCTCACCATTCCTGATGCCATGGGCCTGGGGCTGTATTTCGAGACCGGGGAAGGGCCGAAATTCCGCAAGGTGGTGCGCACCGAAGAAGACGTGGCGGCGTTACCGATTCCCGATGCGGAAAGCGATCTGGGTTATGTGATGAAGGCGGTCAGCACCATTCGTGGGGCTCTCAATGGCCGGATTCCCCTGATTGGCTTTTCCGGTAGCCCCTGGACTCTGGCGACCTACATGGTTGAGGGCGGCTCCAGCAAGGACTTCCGTCATCTCAAAGCCATGGTCTACAGCCAGCCAGAGTTGGCTCATGCCCTGCTGGATAAGCTGGCCCAATCGGTCACCTCGTATCTGAATGCCCAGATTCGTCATGGGGCCCAGGTGGTACAGATCTTTGATACCTGGGGTGGGGCCCTGTCCGCCGAGGCCTACCAGCAGTTTTCCCTGAAATACATGAAGAAAATCGTCGGTGGCCTGATTCGTGACCACGAAGGCCGCAAGGTGCCGGTGATCCTGTTCACCAAGAACGGTGGGCTGTGGCTGGAGTCCATGGCGGAGAGTGGCTGTGATGCCCTGGGCCTGGATTGGACCATCAACATCGGCGAAGCCCGTCGCCGCGTCGGCAACAAGGTGGCCTTGCAGGGCAACATGGACCCGGCGGTGCTGTATGCGTCTCCGGATGCCATCCGTGCGGAAGTAAAACGCATCCTGACGGATTTCGGTGATCACCCCGGGCATATTTTCAACCTGGGGCACGGCATTACGCCGCAGGTGGACCCTGCCAATGCGGGTGTCTTTATCGACGCGGTGCAGGAATTCAGCAGGAAGTAAGAGAACGATAAGCTTGAAGCTGCAACGCGAATCAGGGGCTTGTCTGGTTTGCGTTGCAGGTGCAGCGCCGGGGCTTTGGAGGCGGGCTGTTGGGTTCAGCACAGATAAAATATTCAATCGCGTTATAGCTTGAGGTCCCAAGGGGGAAATAGAGTGCGCACTGTTATAGCGGTCCTGTTGCTGGTGTGGGGTGCACCTGTAATCGCTGTGTCACTGGCTCTGGCCAAGGTGGAGCGGGCCGGGGAGGGGGAGAGCGAGCAGCAGGTCTGCGACCGGGCCTTGCAGATGATGACAGAAGAGCTGCATGTCAGCTTGCTGAGCGTTATTGCTGCTACCGATGATTATCAGAAACGTAAGCTGGCCTACAAACAGCAGGACCGGTCTGAATTCCTGCTCCGGGATGCCTATCTAAGCCAGTTGCAGGAAGAAAAGCCCTCGCTGCAGGGGCGGCGCTGGAGTGGTTCGCGCTGCACGCTGCGGGCGCGTTACGAAGCGGATATTGATGCCCTGGCCCGGCGGGTGCCGATTCCCGAGAAATCGCAGGCAAGTGGTCCGCAGCACAAGGACGAGCCGCCGCCAGGTATCGACCGGAAAACCTGGCAGCTTTTCAGCACTAGCCGGGATCGGGCCTCTCTATCACAAGCATTCAGTACCGTGTCGGTGCTGCGCATGCGGATCAGTGAGTACTACCTGTCCAGCGGCAAGTGGCCGGGCAGCCTGAATGATATGGAGATTGCGCCTGAGCAGGTGGTGGATCAGCGTATCAAACGGGCCTATATGCTCCGCGAGGGCATGCTGAAGCTGGAGCTCGCTGGCCGTCTGGAGGGCCATGAACTGACCACTTGGCCGGTGGAAGGTGGGGTGCGTGGGCTGGAGTGGCAATGCTCAACCACCGTCAATATGGGGCCGAACGGCTTCTGTGAGCAGGCGGAATAACAAACCGAGTTGAACGTTAAAAGTTGAAACGCGAACTACCTGATCTTGCTCTGAAATCTGGGTGGCCGCGTTCATTGCAGGTGGGTTGATAAGCCTTTCTTGGAGCGCGGGCATCGCCTTTGTCATGTGGCATTACCCTTGCCCGCGCTTTGTAACTTTCAACTTTGCACTTTTAACTCGATTCACCCGCCGATCTTGCGCATCTGATAGACGTTATGGGTGATGGCAACCACCTCGCCATTGGCGTCTTTCAATTCCACGTCCCATTCGAAGTCGCATTTACCCACCTCTTCGGTGGTCTTTTCGATGCGTGCGATCTCTTCCTCGCTGAGGGTGACCTCCACTGTGATATCGGTGGTAGCCGGGCGACGGAAGCGGATCGACATGTCCTTGACGATGGGGTAGCAACGCTTGGTGTCGAAGGACGTCAGGTAGATCACCCCGCCGGGCAGTTCGGCGATGGTGTAGAGGGCGCCCGCATACATGATGCCAACATGATTAATGTTGGGCTCAAAAGGCATCACCATCTTGCAGTAACCTCGTTCCACATCCAGGGTCTTTACCCCGCAGCGCTCCACAAATGGAAAGGTCTTGTCGCTGGCGGCTTTAATCAGGGTTTTCTGTTCTTCGGAAAGGGCCATGCTGTTTCTCCTTCGGTTGAGAAGAATGCTAGCAAAGGCCGGGACGGTTGCCGCAAGCCGTTTTGATCATGGCGGTGGAGGAAATGGTCAAAGAGAGCTTCAAGCGGCAAGCCTCAAACTTCAACGCCTAACCGAGTGAGCCTGGCCCATGTTTGACGGTGAAAGGGAAGCCGGGAACTTCTCACGCCGCCACTATCCAAAAGCGTAGCTCGTGCTTAAAGCGCGTCGGTCTTGGCTGCGCTGATAAAGTCATTGCGGTGCAGACCGCCAATTTTGTGGGTCCACCAGGTCACCGTCACCTTGCCGTACTCGGTGAGGATGGCCGGGTGATGGCCCTCTTTTTCGGCCAGCTCGCCAACCTGATTGGTAAAAGCCAAGGCGTCGACGAAATTCTTGAACGAGAAATGCCGTTGCAGTTTCTCGATGCCGTCTTCCTCTACCAGAATCCACTCAGGGATTTGAGGATGCAGCTCTTGGCGTTCCTGGTCGGTTACCCGGGGTGCGTCAGCCCGGCATGCTTCGCAGCTCTGTGTTGTCAGGGAAGTCATAGCAGCAGTTAATAGTGAATAGTGAATAGTTAACAGCGAAAACCCAAAAGTCAGTTTTGGGTGCTGTTTCCCGAAGTGCATAGGACCCGCGCCATTGTCATGAAGCGCGGGGTTCTGCCTATCCAGTACACACCAAGCCTGTTGCTCGTTGCAACTTCCAACTGGCTAATGTTCTCAGGCGGGTTCGCACAGTCGGACCGGATCACCATCGGTGCCGCCCGGGGCCATTTTCTTCAATAGCCGGCGCAGCTTTTCCATATCCGTGTCGTCGCGGACGCGGCCGGGAATTTCCATGCCGTCGGCCAGATTCAGCAGCACAGCCTTCATTTTTTCAGGCATCAGTACCGGTTGGCGGTGCTGCAGCACATAGATGCGGTCGCCACGCTTGAACAGCATGAAACCATAGTAGTACGTGCCGCTTTCCACCTCGCTGTCTTTCACCTGGGCGGCATCCACATTGATACCAATGATGGCGAACAGAGCACGGGGATCGGCGTCTTCCAGGAATTCCCGGTAAGAGGCTTCGGCACTGGTGATCATGGGGGCCTTGGCCACCACCTCACGCAAGTAACTGTTCAGGGTCAGGTTGAGCAGGGTCAGATCCGAGGCAAACCGCGGTGCCTGGATCATCGGATGGTTTTCCGCGCTCAGATAGTCCACACGGAAAAGACGGCCACTGCCGTCCCAGAAGGTGGTTGAGCCACCATGGCGGTCGCAGCGTTCATCAAGCACCACTTCACCCCGGAAGGTGTTGATGCTCATGTCCAGAATATAGGCGCCGGCGGGAGAGAAATAGTAATCCCCTTGCCGTTCGCCCTGCAGATTCTGGCAGCTGGCGAGCAGTAGGATGCAGATCAGTAACGCGGCAGTTTTAATTGTTTTCATTATTCGCCCCGGATAGAAAAAGCCCGTCGATCATAGCACACCCAACCGGATGTGCAGCGATTGGCAGTGATCTTCAAGGCTTAATATCAGAGGACAGGTAAATCCGCCAGGGGAATCACGATTTTCTGTGGGCTGGCCTTGCGGCTGCGGTTGTAGTGCCAGGTGGCCTGGTGGGGTTTGTCATACACCCGGGCGGGCAGTTCCGTGACGGGGGTCCGGCAGGCGCTGATCTTGCTGGCAGCCTGGTTGAAGCGGGCCAGTAGTTCGACGGCGATGGGTTGCTGCCGCTCGGTGACCGCGTCGCTGCATTGCTGGCCTTCAGCTTGCAGGTAGTTCACCGCCGGGGAGATCAGCACATACTGCTGCAGCTGTCTCTGGCTGGCATCGACCACTTCGATGCACTGGTGCACCCAGTAATAGTAGCAGTCCTGCGCACGGGCCATGGCGGCGCAGCCCATGATCAGGCATACAAGCAGGCCACGTATCATGAGGGCAATCCTCCTCGTTGCTGGCGGGCGGGTTCCCACTGCAGCAGGATGTTGTCGGTAATCAGGTGCTCGGGGATGCGATGGCGGATCTTGTCGTGCAATGCCGGCAGCTGGCTCCAGTGAATCCCGGGCAGCATATGGTGGGCCGTGTGGTAGCCCAGATTCCAGGACGGCAGATTGTAGCGTTTCAGTTCCACATTGCGCGAGGCGTGATAATGGTCCTCGAAACCGGTGCCGGCATGCTGGCCGTAGGTGTTGTCCAGCAGCATGAACAGCATTGCCGTCATGGGCAGAATGAAGAGGATCAGGGCGTTGCGTGGGTCATGGAGCATCGCCAGCAGAAGCGGAATGTTTGCAAGTACTAACAGACGGAGAAAGCGCCGGTAAAGCTGGGGGTGCTGCTTGCCGATACGATGGATTTCCGGGTAGACCTTCAGCGTATTGATAAGCACATAACGCCAGCGGGGCATAAGCGAGCCATCCGCTTGCTGCCAGGACGAGGGATCCTGTTCCGGCTCTAAATAGTACTTATGGTGGCCGATATTATGATGCAGGGTCCAGCTCAGGGGGCTGGTGCCGGTCTGGAGGTAGAGGATGCACTCGAACAGTCGGTTCAGCGGTTTTTTGACGAACACATTGACATGGTGATGGTTGTGGCAGATGGCGCCACAGGATACCTGAACCGGTAACAGGGCCAGCATGGCCAGCCAGGTTGTCAGGCCGTCACTATAGAAAAACAGGCCCAGTTGAATGGAAAACACCGCCAACACCAGGGCAACTGCGGCGAAATCAGCCCTATAGCGTACTAACATTTCAACCACCTAGACTGATGTATCAGTCCCTACTACGAATAATGGTTGAGTGTATATTGAAACTTAGAGTGTGATGAAGACCACAAAAACCATTTTGCCGGGCGCGATGGTCAATATGCTGACATTGCACCCGGCAAAAGCTTACAGGCTTTATGGTCAATCTCTTACACGCGGCCCAGCAAGTCCCGGGCGATGGCGATGATCTGCATTTCGTCGGTGCCGGCGTAGATCTGCAGGATCTTGGCGTCGCGCATCAGCTGTTCCACACGCGATTCGCGCATGTAACCGTAGCCGCCATGGATCTGTACCGCTTCAGTGGCCACCTCCATGGCAGCCTGGGCGGCGTATAGCTTCATGGCGGAGGCCTCGGCCAGGGTCATCTGCTGGCCGGCGGCGGTCATTTCGATATAGCGGAACACCATGTTCTGCAGGTTGGTGCGAGCCACTTCCATTTTGGCCAGCTTGAGCTGGATAAGTTGATTCTGACCGATGGCTCGGCCGAACTGGACCCGGTCGTGGGCGTATTGGGTGCTCAGTTGCAGCGCCCGTTCTACCATCCCCAGGGCCATGGCGGCGACACCGGCGCGCTCCTGCATGAAGGTGCCCTTGGCGCCGCTGCGGCCGTAGCCGTCTTCACTACCGCCCAGCAGCCGGTCGGGGCCCACTTTGACGTCAGACAGGAACAGTTCGCCGGTGGGCGAGGAGCCGATGCCCATCTTCTTGAAGGGTTTGGATTGCTCCAGGCCTTCCATGCCGCTGTCGAGAATGAAGGAGACGATCTTGCGCTGGTCGGCTGGGACCCCTTCCTCATCCAGCTTGCAGATCAGGATGATGGTGTCGGCGTAGGGACCGTTGGTGATCCAGGTCTTGCTACCGTTGATGATGTAGCCACCATTGCCGTCACGTTTGGCCAGTGTCTTCATCTGTCCGAAGGCGTCGGAGCCGGCATTGGGCTCGGAGATCGCCCAGGCGCCCACCTTCTCCAGGGTGAGCAGCGGCAGTGCCCAGCGTTCTTTCTGCTCGATGGTGCCCTTGCTCATGATGGCGCCACCGCCCAGACCCATGGACACGCCCATGGCCGTGACAAGCCCTTGGGCATGTTTGCAGATTTCGATAATGGGGATCATGCGCATGGCGGCCTCTTCGCCGGCCATGGCAGAAGGGCCATCCTTTTTCTTTTCCTCGACGGTTTCCCCGGCGGCAATGGCCTTCTCCCGGGCCAGCTGTTTCTCGAAGGATTGCTGGGCCATCACATCCATGCCGAAGGTCTTTATCAGCTTGCGAAGGATGTCGTAGGGCGGCACGCCGTTGTATTCGATGTCATCCAGGTGCGGCACGATTTCCTTTTCCACGAAATCGCGCACCATCTTCTGGATCATCTGTTGTTGTTCGGACCACTGGATCATGGGGCTGTCCTGTCTGTTGAAGTGGTTTCAACAGTAACAAGCCGGACAGGCCCACCGCATTGATCAAAAAGAGCGGAAACCTTGACGTTCCGGGTCAGCAGGTTGCTAGGGAGCCGGGTGGGCGGTGATGCAGGGGAAAGGATCAAAGCTGACTCGCATGATCAGTGCGTTGTCGCCTTCGCTTGCCGCCGCAGCGTCAATGTCCTGGGGCCGCAGGCGGGGGTGGGAGCCGTCGTAGAATTTTTTGGCGGCCCTGGCATTCAGGGTGCGTTCGCGGGCAATGGCATAGCTGACGCCTTCGCCGCCCAACAAGTGGCGGATGTATTCCGCACAGGCCACATCTTCATCGCCCGTGGGATGAGAGGCCACCAGCACCACGGTGGGTGGATTCTGTTCGCGCAGATAGTTGGCCGTCGCTTGCGCATTCACCAGCCCGGCAACCAGCACTTCCTTGCTGTCCCGGGCTTTCAGGGTGGCCGCCACGCCGTTGGTGGTGCGCAGGATCAATTCCCGGTCCTGCAAGTCCGCCTGATCGATTTCCCAGGGAGAGTTGCCGAAATCAAATCCCTTGATCGGCAGGGCATCCACTTCCCCGGCCAGCAAGGCGTCGGGCAGGTGCTCGTCACGCAGGGCAAAGGCCTGTTCCGCGTTCTCCACCGGCCAGATGCAGCGCAGACCTTTGCGGAAGGCATGGTGGCTGGTGGTGAACGCACGGATCACGTCGATGATCACGGTGATGCCGTGAATATTGTGCGGCGGGTTATGTCCCTGGGCGATATGTACTTCCATCAATGATCCTTTCTTGATCGCTGGCTCAGAACAACAGACCCACACCCCAGGTGGCATTGTCGAAAATCTCTTCGTCACTGTCCTGGTATTGTTCCACCGCAATGGTGAAGGTAATGCGGTCGCCCAGGGTCATGCGGTCCTTGGGGGTACGTTTTCCAGTAAAGAAATCCACCACCGAGCGGTAGTTGAAATCGGAGCGGAAGCGCAGCAGGTCGCCGTGGTTGCCGTAGCCGTACTGGATCTGCACGATGCGACCGAACCCGATGCCGGCATAGGCGTTGTTGACCCGTTCGCCATCAGCTTCGGAGAGGTCGTCCTCGCGCTGGTCTGAGCGCAGCGGCGAATCGCCGAATTTCTTGCTGCCAACGCCGGCGTTGATGGCCACGCTGCTGTAGTTGGCATCCACAAAGAAACCGGTATCCACGTTTTCAGTGGGGTCGACACGGCCCACTGAAAAAACGGTGCCGCGAATCAGGGTGACGCCGCTGTAACGATCTTCGGCATGGGCATGGCTGGCAAGGGTGCCTGCTGTTAGTAAAAGCAGAGTTATCAAGGTTGTTATTGTTTTCATGGGTATCCCTCCGTGAACAGGGATTCATTATGCCTAACAGGCGGTTGAAATACAGTCCGGGCAGCTGATTCTGTGGTAAGTGATACTTGCATCGCGAAGCTGCCGTCAGGACCGCCGTTATTCGCGACGCAAGTATCGCTTTCCACAGTAGAAGAGACCTTTTTCAGAGGCGTCTCAACGCTCTGGAGTCCGTGCCAGGGTCCACACCCGCACTTCCGCGGCGCCATGGCGCAACAGACATTCACTGGCGGCCCGGGCGCTGCTGCCGGTGGTCATGACGTCATCCACCAGTACCAGCTTCAGCCCGCTGACTGGCCGGGTGCAGGCAAAGGCACCACGCAAATTGCGTCGCCGCTGGCTACGGCTGAGTCCTTGCTGCATGGGGGTTGATTGTTGGCGTTGCAGTGCGGGTAAGGACGGTATTTTCCACAGGCCGGCGAGACGATCGGTCAGTCGCTGGCTCTGGTCGAAACCCCGCTGCCAACGCCTTCGCCAGTGTGCGGGCAGGGCGCAGAGGGCATCCATGTCGGGCCAGGGGCAGGGAGTGTCTGCCAGTAACTGTTCGATCCCTCTTTCCGCCACCAGATCGCCGCGGTACTTGTAACGACCAATTAGCCGATCCAGTGGGAAACTGTAGCGCAGAGGGGCCTGGCTGGCGGTAAAGGGGGGAGGCTGACGCAGGCAGCGTCCACAGAGCGGAGCGGGGATGTCTTCATCGTCGTTGCCAGCAGGATGTTGCAAGCCGCACCGACACAGAGGGCCATCCAGGCGCGCCAGCAATACCAGGCAGGACGGACATACCTGGTTGCTCTGGGTTTGTCCGCAGAACAGGCAACGGCAGGATTGATCAAAAAATAGACTGCAGTAAACTTTTGTTGCCTCTATCAGGTTGACAGGTGTCATATTGCTCCCTAGCCTGCTTGGATTCCCGAATGGAGAAGAAGCATGCCCGCAACCGCCAGCCCCGCCCAATCGCCAGCCTCTGACGTTGCTGTACGCCATGACTGGAAACGCAGTGAGATCGACGCCCTGTTTGCCCTGCCGTTCAACGATTTGCTGTTTCAGGCAGCCAGCGTGCACCGGGGCCATTTCGATCCCAATGCCGTCCAGGTGAGCACCTTGTTGTCCATCAAGACCGGCGCTTGTCCGGAGGATTGCAAATACTGCTCCCAGTCCGGTCACTACAACACCGAGCTGGAAAAGGAAAAGCTGCTGGAAGTGGCGCGGGTGGTGGAAGAAGCGCAAGCGGCCCGCGACAAGGGCGCTTCCCGTTTCTGCATGGGGGCCGCCTGGCGTAGCCCTCGCGAGAAAGATATGCCCTATGTGCTGGACATGGTGCGGCAGGTAAAATCCCTGGGGCTGGAAACCTGCATGACCCTGGGCATGCTGGATCAGGGCCAGGCGGATGCGTTGGCGGACGCTGGCCTCGATTACTACAACCACAACCTGGATACCTCGCCGGAATACTACGGTCAGGTCATCACCACCCGCACCTATAATGATCGGCTTTCCACGCTCGCCAATGTGCGCGATGCCGGCATGAAAGTGTGTTGTGGCGGTATCGTAGGAATGGGCGAACAGCGCGATGACCGGGTCGGTCTGCTGCAGCAGCTCGCTAACCTGCCGCACCATCCGGAATCCGTGCCCATCAACATGCTGGTGAAGATCGAAGGCACGCCGCTGGCGGATGTGGATGACCTGGACCCGTTCGAGTTTGTCCGCACTGTGGCGGTGGCGCGCATCCTGATGCCGCAATCCTATGTGCGTCTGTCTGCGGGTCGTCAGGAAATGAACGATGAAGCCCAGGCCCTGTGTTTCCTGGCCGGTGCCAACTCCATCTTCTACGGCGAGCGGCTGCTGACCACGGATAACCCGGAAGCCAACCACGACCAGCAACTGTTCAAGCGTTTGGGCATTCATCCCCTGGATTTGCGTCATGAAGCGTCCGACGAAGCCCATGAGGATGTGATCAAGGCCCAGGTGGCTGAACAGCAGGCAGAAGAAGCCGGGCTGTTCTACAACGCCATGTCGCAGAATGACGGCGGCAAACGCCCCGCCAAGCATGTGCTGGACAAGGACACCGGCCGTCCCGCTGCCACCGAACATTGAGTCATGGCTTTCGATCTGGCCGCCGACCTGGCGGCTCGCCATGAGCAGCACCGTTACCGCCACCCCTTGATTCAGGACGGCCCCTGTGGCCGTTATGCGGTGGTGGACGGGCGTCAGTACCTGAATTTTTGCAGCAACGACTATCTGGGGCTGGCCAATGATCCGGCGGTGATCACCGCCTTTCAGGAGGCAGCGGCAGACTGGGGCGTCGGCAGTGGTGCCTCCCATCTGGTTTGCGGTCATCAACGCCCTCACCAGCAACTGGAAGAGGCGCTGGCCGATCATGTCGGTCGTGAAAGAGCGTTGCTGTTTTCCAACGGTTATATGGCCAATCTGGGCGTGATGACCGCCTTGCTGGGCAAGGGCGATGCGGTGTTTCACGACCGCCTCAATCATGCCTCCCTGCTGGATGGTGGCTTGCTCAGTGGTGCCCGTTTTCGTCGTTTTTCCCACAACGATTCATCTGCCCTGCGTGGCCAGCTGCAGCGCAGTGACGCGCGCCGTAAGCTGGTAGTCACTGACGGGGTGTTCAGCATGGACGGCGACGTGGCGCCGTTGGCTGACTATGCGACTGCCTGCGAAGACAATGATGCCTGGCTGATGGTGGACGATGCCCATGGCTTGGGCGTACTGGATGCACAGGGGCGTGGCAGTGTCTTTGCGCAGGGCGTCAATAAGCGGGTGCCGGTACTGATGGGCACGCTCGGCAAGGGGCTGGGTACCGCCGGTGCCTTCGTGGCTGGCAGCCACGCCTTGATCGAGACCCTGATACAATTCGCGCGCACTTATATCTATACCACCGCCATGCCGGCAGCGGTGGCGGCGGCCACCCTGGTGAGCCTGTCCAAGGCCCGCGAAGAACAGTGGCGAAGAGAAAAACTGGCAGCGTTGATCCAGCATTTTCGTATCGACGCCGAGCAACTGGGTTTCTCCCTGATGGACTCGACTACCCCGATCCAGCCTTTGCTGATCGGTGCCGATCAGCAGGCACTGGCGCTCAGCCAGCAGCTGCGAGAGCAGGGTTTTCTGGTCACCGCCATTCGCCCGCCCACGGTGCCGGAGGGCCAGGCACGATTGCGGGTCACCCTGTCGGCGGCCCATGAGGAAAACGACGTGGGTGCGTTGCTGGTGGCGCTGGCGCGGTGTCAAAGAAAAGACGTTTAACCACAGAGGACACAGAGATCACTGAGAAAAACCGATAACAGCGTAGGGGGTGTTTCTGGTCGCCCTCACCCTGCTGGGCTGTCTTGTTTTCACTCTGCGATCTCTGTGCCCTCTGTGGTAAAAAAGGAAATTGAATGGCCAAGTTGATCCCTTTCCACAACACCTACAAAGCCACTGGCGTCCCGGATGCGGATGCCCAGGATGTGGTGCTGATCCATGGCTGGGGTCTGCATGCCATTGTCTTTGACGACATTGTGCCGGCGTTGCTGGAACGGTTCCGGGTCACCGTGGTGGATCTGCCGGGCATGGGGCAGAGCCCGCTGCCCAATGATGACTACACCCTGGACTTTCTCGCCGACCAGGTGTTGGCGGTCATGCCGGAACAGGCCCATTTGCTGGGCTGGTCCCTGGGGGGGCTGGTGGCACTGGCCATGGCAGAGAAGGCGCCGCAGAGAGTGGAGTCTGTCGTCACCGTGGCCACGTCCCCTCGCTTCACTGCGGCAGCAGATTGGCAGCCAGCCATGAAGGCGGACATCCTGGCCAAGTTTGCCGAGATGTTCGACGAGGATTACGAGGGCACCCTGGTGCGCTTCCTGGCCCTCAACTGCAAGGGCAGTGCGGCCATGCGTGAAGACACCGCGCGCCTGAAAGACATTCTTTATTTCTGCGGCCTGCCGGCGCGCAGGGCCCTGCGCGGCGGTCTCGATATTCTCCGTGATACGGACCTGCGCGGTACGCTGAAATCCCTGCCCATGCCGGTGCTGATGGTGTTTGGCGAGAATGATCATATCGTGCCGGCGGCCGCCATGGCGGCGGTGGAACCCCTGATTCAAACCGGCCGCACCGCCCTGATCGAACAGGTGGCCCATGTGCCTTTCCTGTCCGCCCCCGATACGTTTACCCGGGCCGTCTATGACTTCTATCGCGACCATCGACTGGTTGGCTGAGCCGACTGTGGACTCGCCACTAAAGACTGCTGTCAGTCAGCATTTCGGCCGTGCCGCGCGGAGTTACGATGCGCACGCGGAGCTGCAGCTGGCGGTGGGGCGCTCGCTGGTCCAGCGACTGCCTGACCAACTGGTGAAGCCGGCGGCTCTCGATCTTGGCTGTGCCACCGCACCCTTTGCCCGTGCCCAGCAACAGGCTCTGCCGGAGGTGTTATGGCAGGCGGTGGATCTGTCATCCGATATGCTTAACGAAGCCGCTGAACGGGGCCGACTCAACGATCATTACCAGCCCCTGTGCGCGGATGCGGAATCCCTGCCGCTGCAGGCGTCGTCCCAGGGGCTGGTGTTTTCCTGTTTTGCCTTGCAGTGGTGCCACCCGGTCAGGGTCATGGCGGAGGTGTGCCGGGTGTTGGCCCCGGGAGGGCGGTTGTTGCTGGCGGTCCCCCTGGCTGGTTCTCTGCAGGAATTGAATCAGAGCTGGCAGGGAGTCAATCATCGTCCCCATGTGAATCCCTTGCCGTCGTTGAAGGACTGGCAGGGCGCGGCTTTGCAGGCTGGGTTTGCCGATGCGCAATGCCAGCAACAGGTGATGGTGGAATACTACGATTCGGTCAAACAGATTGCTCGCCGCCTCAAGGCTACCGGCGCGGATCACGTGAATGGCGCCAGCGGCCTCACCGGCAAGAATGCCTGGCAGGCGATGGTGGCAGAATACGAAACCAGGCGTACCAGGCAGGGGCTGCCGTTGACCTGGAATGTGTTGTTCCTGGAAGCGGAAAAGCTTTGAGCTACGCTGATTGGATTAAGAAAAACTTGGACGTTCGCGGGGGTTCTGAAGTTTCTACGAAGCCGCTTGTAGGAGTTCCTCTTGAGGGACGAACCGTGCGAAGCACGGAATCGACCGAAGGGCGATCAAAGCGATAAGCTCAACCCAAGGATAGCTATGGAAAACCAAAAACCACCCCTTCCCGCACTCAAAGGCATCTTCTTCGTCACCGGCACCGACACCGAAGTCGGCAAGACCTGGGTGAGCTGTCGTCTGCTGGAGCGTGCCCGCGAAGCCGGCTTGAGTTGCTACGGTCTCAAGCCGGTAGCCGCCGGGTGTGAGGAAACCGCAGAGGGCTGGCGCAATGATGATGCCCTGCAGTTGATGGCGGCCAGCTCGGTGACATTGCCCTATGAGTTGGTTAATCCGGTGGCGTTGAAAGCGCCGGTTGCGCCGCATATTGCTGCTCAGCAGGAAGGCAAGGCGATCAGCCTGGCGCGCCTGGTGGGTTATGTGCGCGGCGCCCTGAGTGCTCATAAAGCAGACCTGATTCTGATTGAAGGCGCCGGTGGCTGGCGGGTGCCTCTCAACGACCGGGAAATGCTCTCCGGCCTGGCCAGTGCCCTGGAGCTACCGGTTATTCAGGTAGTGGGCATGAAACTGGGCTGTATCAATCATGCACTGTTGACCGCGGAAGCGATTGAAAAGGATGGGCTCCAGTATGCGGGCACCATGGCCAACTGCTTCGGTGAGATGGACGTGCAGGAGGAGAATCTGCTTGCCCTTCGACAGCATCTGCCCGGCGCATTTGCGCTGGTGTAGCGCGTTTTTCCCGGCCATCGTCATAGATTTTTCAGCCGTTATTCATGCGTCTGTCACCTTTAACTGGGTGGTTACAGGAGGCTACATAGTACTACAGTGCAACTACCCAAGGCCCACTGTCCCGATGCAATTTCCTGCCTAATCTTGAGTCGTCAGCGCGTGAAGCGATGGCGTTCAATCAGGGGGAAATTCCATGGATCACAAACGACGTCGCCTGGTGCAGGCGCTGGGTGCGGGCAGTACGCTCGCATTAGCGGGTTGCGGGGGCGGCAGCAGCTCGCCAACGACACCGGTTAATACACCGACACCGAATCAGCCCGAGATTCCGGATCAGCCTGATGCATTGCCCTCTGCGTCTTTTCTGCATGGGGTGGCATCCGGGGACCCACTGTCCGACCGGGTTATTCTGTGGACGCGGGTAACGCCAGACCTTGGCAACGGTGAGGATGTGGCGGTGGCGGTTACCGTGGCCAGTGATCCGGCCATGCAGCAGATCGTGGCTACTTATGCGGCTACGGCCACGGCAGCAGCAGACTACTGCGTGAAGGTGGATGCCTCGGGCCTGCAGGCAGACCGCTGGTACTACTATCAGTTTGCGGTGGCGAACAACACCTCTGCGGTGGGTCGTACCCGGACCTTTCCGGCCTCTGATCGTTTTATCGACCGCGCCCGTTTCGCGGTGGTGTCCTGTTCCAATTATCCCAATGGATTTTTCTCGGTGTACCGGGCGGTGGCCAATCACTCGGACCTGGATTTTGTCCTCCACCTTGGGGATTACATCTACGAATATGGCGCGGGAGAATATGGGGATTTTCCCGACCGTGACCCGCTGCCGGCCCATGAAATGGTGTCGCTGAGCGATTACCGCCAACGCCATGCCCAGTACAAGACCGATCAGGATCTGCAGGCAATTCATCAGCAATTCCCCATGATCGCTGTCTGGGATGATCACGAATCTACCAACGACAGCTACCGCGACGGTGCCGAGAATCACCAGCCGCTCACTGAAGGCGACTGGGAAACCCGCAAACAGATTGCCCAGCAGGCCTACTTCGAATGGCTGCCCATTCGCCCTCGCGAACCGGGTAATAACAGTGTGATCTATCGCCGTTTCCAGTTCGGCGATCTGCTGGATCTGACCATGCTGGACACGCGTCTGGAAGGCCGTGACGAGCAACTGACGATTCCCGCTGACCCGGCCCGCAACGATGAAGACCGCCACCTGATCAGTGCCGAGCAGATGGACTTTCTGCTCGACAGTCTCAGCGCCTCCACCAGTCAGTGGCGTTTCATCGGCCAGCAGGTCATGTTTGCCCAGCTCAACATTGCCGAGCTGCCGACCCTGGATGAGCGCAGCGCACAACTGCGCGGCAATCTGTCCGCCATCAACATGGATCAATGGGATGGCTATGCGGCAGACCGACTGAAAATTCTCAACCATATCGACGACAACAACATCGATAATGTGGTGATTCTCACCGGGGATATTCATACCTCCTGGGCCAGTGAAATCTATCGCAACCCGGGCTCATTACTCGGTGATCTGTTCGACAAGCCGCTGGCAGCAGAGCTGGTCACCCCGGCGGTGACCAGCCCGGGCTTCCCGGACGGGGCGGCAGAAGTGGCCGGCGCGCTGATTCCAGTGGTTAACCCGCATATCCGTTATGTGGAAGCTAAATCCCGCGGTTTCATTTTGGTGGACGTGGATCGCCAGCGTACCCAGGGCGAGTTCTACTACGCGCAGAGCATCGAATCCTTCGATCAGCGTGGCCAGATCGATACCAGCAAGACCAAGGTGGTGGCGGTGAAAAGCGGTGACAGTCGCATTGTCGAAGACCTGCCCCCGTCTCGGCCGCGTTCCCTGCGCACCGCGGTTTTCCATCCTCCTGTACCGAATTCCGATGAGGTGATGTCATGACTTTTCCCTGGAAACTGTTGCCCCTGGTGGCGGCATTGACGCTGACAGCCTGTGGCGGCGGGGGCTCTTCCGGTTCCGGCCCGGCGAACAGCGATGACGCTGGCGGTAACAGCGAAACTCCCAACAACCCATCCGAGCCGGGGGATGGAGAAGGCGGTGATGAGGGCGGTGAAGGGCCGGTGGCCAGCAACCCGCCAGCGGCACTGCGTTTTATTGTGATCGGTGATTCCGGTAGTGGCTCTGCCGGTCAGTATGCGGTGGGTGAAGCCATCGCCGAAGTCTGCCAACGCAAAGATGAGTTTGTGGACGACATGGCGTTTCCGGGCTGTGACCTGGTTGTCGGCTTGGGTGACAACATCTACGAGTCCGGTGTCACCAGTGTGGACGACCCCCAATTCGCAGAAAAATTTGAGAAGCCTTTCGAGCCGGTGCAGCTGCCTTTCTATATGGTCCTGGGTAACCACGACAATACGGCCTATGTGGGCGGCGACGGCGCGGGAAATTCACGTGGTGAGTTTCAGGTAGATTACACCTACTTCGATGGCAAGCTGTCCAACCGTTGGAATATGCCGGACCGTTATTTCCTGCATAGTGCTGGCACCACCCACACCAATCCCCGCTCGCTGGTGGATTTCGTGGCACTGGATTCCAACCCCATTGCCGGTGGTTTCGGTGATCCGGATATTGCCTATGCTTACCACACCTATGGCATTGATCAGCGCAACTGGACGGTGAACACTCTGGCCGGCTCCAATGCCGTGTTCAAGATCGCCATGGCCCACCATCCCTATTTGTCCAATGGTACTCATGGCAACGCCGGCAACTATGATGGTGTGCCCAGTGAGATTCTGCCGGTGCTGGCCGGGGAGCGCTGGAAGGCGTTTATGGAAGAAGCAGTCTGTGATCAGACCGACTTTTTCTTTGCCGGTCACGACCATGATCTGCAGGTTCTCGAAGCGGTGCCGGAGTGCGGCCGTACCGAGTTCGTGGTCAGTGGCGCCGCCGGCAAGACCCGGTCCATTGATGATCCGGAACGCAATGCGGCGCGTTTCCAGCAAGGCGATGTCTATGGTTTCTTCTGGATGAAGGCCACTGAAGCCGACCCGGTTACCCTGGCGCCAGCCACCCTCTGCCTGGATGCCTATGTGGTAGAGCCGGAGGCAGAAGGACTGGGCGTGATCAGCAACGGCGAGCTGACCCCGGCCTATACCCACTGTTATGAAAAACAGCCCATGACGGGGTTGGTGCCGGGCAATGATTTTTCCGGTCTGCCCCTGGGTGACGGCGCCTTGCCGCTGCCATTGCCGGATGGTTTTGATGCGGATTTTACTGGCCCGCTGAAAGAGCTGCGTGAAACCCTGGTGTCCGGTTTTACCCAGGCCGGTGCCAACTTGCCCGACGATCAGCGTCAGGTGTTCGACCAGATGATTGCCGGGACCGATATCCTGTTCAATGCCATGGATGCGGCCACCGCTGCGATCCTGCAAGGCGACAGTAGTGGAATCACCCAGTCCGTTCAGGCGGTGCTGGCGGCGTCGGAGCAATTGCAGGCCATCGATACCAGCGGTCTGCCGGCACCCTTTGATCAACTGGGCGGCGCGTTCGATGCCCTGGCCGCCGGTTTTGGTGGCGGTGGTGGTGATGCGGGTGAAGGCGGCACGGTGGAAGACATTGCCTTTATCGCCGGCCCGCTGGTGGCATTGTCCCGCAACCTGAACAATATTCTTGATGGCATTGAAGAGCAGGTGCCGAGCGACGTGCCAGTGTTTGCCGGGCTGACCTCGGTGCTCTCTACCGTTTCTCTGGGTCTGGCGAATACCCTGGAACAACTGGTCCTGCTGGATACCAGTGCCACCGGTGAGCAACTGGTGGGCACGGTACAGCAGACCCTTGAGAATCTGGTCAACGACGTGCTCTGGCTCAACCAGATTCCCGGCGCGGAGGATTATGCGACCTTGCCGGGCGATGCGCTGTCTTCAGGGCTGCTGATCGTGGTGCGGGAAGTGACCGAACAACTGGATGAGCGACTGCTCAGCCCTCTGGCACCGCTGCTGGATCTGTTGTCGCCGATCACCGGGTTGCTGGCTGGATTGTTTGATGGTTTCTGATTGCCAATAAAAACAGACAGTCTTCCTTGTCCATAAACCGTGAGGTGGAAACGCCTCGCGGTTTTTTTGAGAGAGCAAGAGGGTAGAGGGAAGAGGTCGTTGGAGCCTTGCTTGCAAGGCGAAGGGCCGAAAATCTCCGGATTCTGTTGACACCTTCGCCTTGCAAGCAAGGCTTCAACGGGTAAGCGGTATCGCTTCAGGAAATGCGCAACGTCTTCACCGGGCCCGAGTGGGCTACAGGGAGCACTCCCAGCTCTTCCAGGGTATTGACCACCTGGTCCACGGTAATCCTCTGCAGGCAGGGGTAACTGTCCAGGGCGCAGCTGCAGCGTTCGCAACTCTTATGACAATGCTGCCAGCGCAGCACCCGTGCATCGGGTGAGAGTGGTTGCCAGAGGGTGTCATCGGTGGGCCCGAACAGGGCCACGGTAGGAAGCCCGCAGGCTGCGGCCAGATGCATGGGACCGCTGTCGTTGCCGACAAAACCGCGGCTGCGTTTCAGCAAGGCGATCAGTCCGTTCAGGCTGAGCTGATCGCACAGGTCGATAACCGGCTCGCAGAGAAAGCTCTGGATGCGGGCAATCTGTTGGCGATCTTTCTGGCCGGCGCCAATCAGCAAGGGCGTCAGGCCGGCACGACGCAGGCGTTGGCAGAGGGCCGCGAATTGCTCCGCATGCCAGATCTTGTAGGTCTTGGTGGCGCCGGCATGGATGACGATCAGAGTGTCAGATTTGTGGGCGCCTTCCAGAATGCGGTTCGCTTCGTCCTGGCCTGCCACCGTGTCTTTCAGTGGCAGGTAGTGTGCCGGTGATTTCGCAGCGGGGCAGCTAAGGCTGGCATAGGCCTGCCAGCGATGGCCGGACCAGTCCGCTTGCCGTTGTCGGGTGTAGAGCCACTGGCCATGGCGGCGGCGCGGGCCGATCCGCTCGCCGGCCCCACTGAGCCGCGCCAGCGTGGCGGACTTTTGCTCACCTTCGATATCCACCACCACCTTCGCTTTGAAGCGACGCATGGTCATGACCAGTTGCAGGTAACTGCGCGCGCGCTGAAGTAATGGCGTCTGACGGGTGAGTGACTGTTCCGGGTAATACAGCAGGCGCGTTTCGTCGGGCAGGCTTTGTTCCACCAGCGTTTGATAGCGCTGACTCACCACCAGCAACGCGTCCTGTTGTGCGGTCAGCATGGCACGCAGATGGGGCAGAGCAATCAGCAGATTGCCCATGTGGCTGCAGGGAAACAGAATCAACAAGCGGGACATGACAGGCTGGTAGTTATCCATAACATGGCATAACAGCCTAGAGGGATGGGGTGTCGTTTACATGACAACAGGCAGTTACGAGCTACGAGCTACGAGCTACGAGCTACGCTGGTTGGATAGAGGGAAGGTCTGGAAAGTTACTCGTGCTTCGTCATTTCGACGAAGCCGCTGTAGGAGCGGCGCTTGAGCCGCGAACCGCGCTTGCGCGGAAATCGCCCATAGAGCAATCAGGCATTTCAGCACTCGACAGCTTCCAGAAAGAACGGCGGACAGAGCTTTGCCTCTGCCCCCTCGCTACGCTCGGTTCGCACCTCAAGCGGTGCTCCTACATTGAATTCTCAAATCCTTGCCAGGGCTTGGATCGCGCCATCAGCGACGCTCCTGCATCCTGGCTGTTCGCGACGGCACAATTCGGTTGGCACGGACGAGCCCGTCTAGAAGCTGGTAGCTAGCCGCTGCTTTCAATCCCGCTCAATCAGCCAGTCGGCAATTCGTGCCCAGCTCTGTTTCTGTGCCGCGGCGCTGCCAAGGATTCCCATGTGTCCGCCTTCAATGGTGATGAAGGTCTTGTCCTTGCTGCGGATCAGCGGCTCCATGGCCTGGCTGCATTCCGGCGTCACGATAGGGTCGTTGGCGCCGGTGATGTTCAGCACATTGGCCGTGACCTGATTCAGGTGACCTTCGGTTCCCTCCATGGGGAGCTGACCGTGGGCCACCACATTGTCGGTCCACAGGTAACGGATGATGTCCTGAATTACGCCGCCCGGGTAGGCCACCATGTCGTCCAGAAAGGCGCCGTTGGTGGCATGGGCGGAGACGAAGTCCCGGTCGTGCAGGTTCTTCACCAGATTCCAGTAGCCCTGCAGGCTGCCTACCGGGTTGGTGAGTTTGAAGGCCAGACTATTGACCCAGCCGGGAGAGCGCAGCAGTCCCGCCGGCACATCATGGATGCGCAGGCCGGTGGTGCGACGGATCCATTTGGCCCGGCGGCTGAAACGGCGGTACTGGGCACCCAGGGCGCCGTTACGGTGATAATCCGTGGGGGCGCCTACCAGTACCAGGTTCTTCACGTCCGGGTCTTCGCCCAGCGCGCTATAGCAGAGACTGAACAGGCCGCCGAAGCTCCAGCCGTGCAGGCTCAGCTGCTGCTTGCCGCTGTGCTGACGCACTTGCACCAGCAGTTTGGGCAGGTAGTCGGAAAAATAGCTGCTCAGACTCAGATGGTTGTGGTACTTGCCGGGACGACCCCAGTCCACCATGTACAGCTCGAAGCCGCGGGCGCGCAGATAGCGCACCAGACTGCGCTGGGGGAACAGGTCATAGATCAGCATGTTCACCGCCAACGGCGCCACCAGTACCAGCGGTGTACGTTGGGCGTCCCGATTTACGGGCATCACCGTGCCGTCCGTGAGGGGGATGGCGTTCTCCTGCAGCGGCGGGTAATAGCGCAGCTTCACCAGGCCGTCGTCGAACAGGGTCTCGTGGGGCGTTTGTTCGGCCTGGCTCAGGGCGTCCGCCTGAAACAGCCGGGCGCGGCCGTTATCCAGGCGCTGTAGCCAGGGGCGAGTGGTGTTGTGGAGAGCCTGTTGCAGGGTGTCAGTGATCATGGTTACACCGGCGATCAATTCGTTGGGCGGCCATTGTAGGGAAGATGCGGCAATCTGCAGTTGCTCTGCGGACCGGGCCTGATGTCAGGCGGGACACCCGGTCAATCCGGGTCATTGAATGATGGGAGGATATGGAGTAGACGAGAAAAGCGAAAATGTTTCGGCTTCAGGTGGGGCAACGGGCCGATGGCATCGGCCCGTTATTCGGAATCAGGCCGGGGTGTGTTCGCTGTACTGTCCCAGCTTGCCTTTCACCCGCACCAGGCTGCCGGCTTTCAGGTCGGCTTCGAAATTCGCTTTGCCTTCCGGGAACAATAGCACCACGGTGGAGCCAAGCAGGAAACGGCCCAGTTCGTCGCCTTTCTCCAGGGTAATGGGGGCGGTGCGCTGGTAGTCGGTGGTAACCACCTGTTTCGGCAGGGGCGTCACCTGACCGCTGAACACGGTTTCGATGCCGGCCACAATCATGGCCCCCACCAGAATCACCGCCGCCGGGCCGTGCTCGGTGTCAAAGATGCACACCAGTCGCTCGTTGCGGGCGAACAGGTTGGGTACGCCGTTGGCGGTGGCCTCGTTCACGGAAAACAGGTCGCCGGGCACATAGCGGGTTTCGCGCAGGGTGCCGGTGACCGGCATGTGCACGCGGTGATAGTCCCGGGGAGACAGATAGATGGTGGCGAACTGGCCATTGGTGAATTCGCTGGCCAGGGCGCTGTCGCCGCCGAGCAGATCGTACAGGGAATAGTCGTGGCCCTTGGCCTGGAACACCTGATTGGCGCGAATGGCACCCAGCTGGCTCACCGCTCCGTCCGCCGGGCAGGCGATGTCGGTGGCGTCCGCTGCCTCCAGTGGCCGGGCGTCCGCTTTCAGTGCTCGGGTAAAGAAGGCGTTGAAAGTCTCGAACTGGTCCGGGTCTTCGATCTGGGCTTCCGACAGGTCGATGCCAAAGCGCTTCATGAAGATGTTGATGAAAGTGGTCTTGATCCACGGCACTTCGCTACGCGCCAGCATGCCCACCAGCCGAGACAAGGCATGCTGGGGAATCAGGTATTGCAGGGTAACGAAGAGCTTGTCGCGCCAGTTATTCAAGAGAAGTCCTTAACGTGGGTTATTCGGATTTTTCCGCCGGGGTGTCGGGGTGGTTGCCCCATTCTGCCCAGGAACCGGCGTAGCCTCGGAGCATGGGGTAGCCCAGGATCTTGCCCACCAGCCAGGAAAAACTGGAGCGATGGTGGGTCTGGCAATGGCAGATCACTTCCTTGTCGGGCGTGATGCCGCGGGCCTCCAGCTCCGCACGAATGTCATCCAGGGGACGCAAACGCAGGTTGTTCTGCTTGTCCATGGGGTCGGTCCACTCGTAGTGGACAGCGCCGGGAATATGGCCGGGCTTCTGGGCAAAAGCGCGCACGCCGGAATATTCTTCTTCCGAGCGGGAATCCCAGATTGCCACCCCGGGATCCTGATAATGGGCCAGCAGGTAATCCAGGTTCACCTCGGTCAGCGGATCATGTTCGCCCACTTCGTAGTCGCTGGGGGTGGGTTCAGTGGATTCGCTACTGGTGGGGTGCCCCTCTGCCAGCCAGGCATGAATGCCGCCGTTCAGATAGCTGTAATGCTTGTGGCCAATGGCATCCAGGGTCCACAACAGTCGCCCGGCCCAGCCGCCGCCTTCGTCGTCATAGGCGATCACATGGGTATCCGGCGTCAGCCCCAATCCGGAAAACAGGTCACCGAGGGTGTCGTCATCCGGCAGCATGCCCGGTGCCGGCTGGGCGCCAGTCTGCAGGCGTCTGAAATCCAGATGAATCGCCCCTGGCACATGGGCCTGGACATAAATGGTGGGCTTGCTCAGATCAATGATGAGCAGCTTGTCATCGCCCAGGTGCTTGGCGAGGTCGGCAGGTTCGAGCAGCAGAGGAAGCATAAAAGGCAATTGATAATGGATAATTGAAAATGGATAACGAGAGGCTCTGCCCGTTAGCGAGCCCCATTATCAATTATCAACTATCAATTATCCATTGCCGTCAGGAGTATCTCTCCCGCCCGTCCTCATCCAGGGTGTCGGCAATCTGGTAGAAGTTGGCCAGCCGTTCTTCGCTGATCTCGCCGCTTTCTGCCGCCATGATCAGGGCGCAGCCGGGCTCGTTGCGGTGGGAGCAATTGCGGAATTTGCAGTGGCCGGCCAGGTCGGACAGTTCCCGGTAACCGTGCAGCAGCTCGTCCTCGCTGATATGCCAGAGGCCGAATTCACGGATACCGGGGGAGTCGATCAGCTCGCCACCGGTGGGCAGGTGAAATAGCCGTGCGGTGACCGTGGTGTGCTGGCCCAGGCCGGAGCTGGCGGACAGGTCGCCCACTTGCAGGTCAGCCTCTGGCAGCACCGCATTGACCAGGGAGGATTTGCCCACCCCGGATTGCCCCACGAACACGCTGGTCTTGCCGACCAGGGCCTCCTGTAACGGCGCCAGGCCTAGGCTGTCATGGGCGCTGACTTCCAGCACCGGGTAACCGAGCCGTTGGTAAAGCGCCTTCATGTCGTCAATAAAGGGGCGCAATTCCTCATCGATCAGGTCAGCCTTGTTGAGCACCAGGGTGGCGGGAATGTCAGACAGTTCTGCCGCCACCAGATAACGGTCCAGCAGGGCGCTGGAAGGCGTCGGCAAGGGAGCAAACACCACCAGCATCTGCTCCACATTGGCGGCCACCGGTTTCAGGTTGCCGTACATGTCCGGCCGTTTCAGTACCGTATGCCGTGGCTCGATGGCCTCCACCACGCCCAGGCCTTCGCTTTTCGGCGGCTGCCAGATGACCCGGTCGCCCACCACCAGTTGTTCCAGGGTGGCGCGGAAGTGACAGCGCATGGATTCGCCATCGGCACTTTCCACGCCCACCTGCTGGCCGAAGTGGGCGGTGATGGTGCCGGTCTGCTCGTCGCCGAGGTCGTCCGCCACCAGGGTCTCCAGCTCCGCGTTGCGTCGCTGTGCCCGATCGCGTTTTTCCGCCTGGATTTTTTCAATACGCCACTGTTGGCGTCGGTTGAGCTTGCGTTTGGCCACGAGGTATTCCGGTTGATTGGTGGCCGCATGCTACCATGTCGGCATAAAGCCATGATACGGAATGCCCATGACTGACAAGCGCAACAATCTGATCTGGATCGATCTGGAAATGACCGGCCTGAGCCCGGCCAACGATCGCATCATCGAAATCGCCACCATTGTCACCGATGACCAGTTGAACCCGCTGGCCGAAGGGCCGGTGCTGGCGGTGCATCAGAGTGATGCCCTGCTGGATGGCATGGATGAGTGGAACACCGAGCACCACAATAATTCCGGGCTGGTGGCCAGGGTAAAGGAGAGCCGCATCAGCGAGATGCAGGCCCAGGCCCAGACACTGGATTTCCTGAAGGAGCATGTGGAGGCGGGTATGTCACCCATGTGTGGCAACAGCATCTGCCAGGATCGCCGTTTTCTGGCCAACTACATGCCAGAACTGGAAGCCTTCTTCCACTACCGCAACCTGGATGTGTCCACCCTGAAAGAACTGGCGCGACGCTGGAAGCCGGAGATCCTGCCGGGCTTCAAGAAGGACAACAAGCATCTGGCGCTGGACGATATCCGCGAATCCATTGCCGAGCTGCAGTACTACCGCGAGCATTTTATTGATTGCTGATGCTGGCACGCAAAAATGTTGGCGCCACCAGTGGTGGAGAGAGCTTCCCTGTTGCAGTAGGAGCGGCGCTTGAGCCGCGAAGAGTCCCGGGAAAGACTAACCAGGATCCTCGCTACGCTCGATTCGCGGCTCATACCCACAGGGCACAGAGAGCGCCGCTCCTACGGAGGGGATATTATGTTTGGGTGTGCCGCTGCAGCGCCCACTGCACATGCTCCTGCACAGTCTCGTCCGGAAAGTCCCGCCTGTCTCTTAGCGCCTGCACAATCTCTTCTGATCCCGGCGCATTCCCCAACGCCACGGCAATATTTCTCAACCACTTGCGATACCCGGCCCGGCGAATGGCGCTGCCTGCGGTGCGCTCCAGAAATTCTTCCTCGCTCCAGGAAAACAACGTCACCAGATCGCTATCGCCCAGCCCGTGGCGGGGGTGAAAGTCGCCTTCGCCGGTGTGTTGGGCAAAGCGGTTCCAGGGGCACATAAGCTGGCAGTCATCGCAGCCGAAGATACGGTTGCCGATGCCTTCGCGCAGGTCTTCGGGGATGCTGCCTTCATGCTCGATGGTCAGGTAGGAAATGCAGCGCCGGGCATCCAGCTCATAGGGGGCGACAATGGCGTCGGTGGGGCAGACGGTGATGCAGGCCCGGCATTTGCCGCAGTGATCTTCACCGGGCTGATCCACCGGCAGAGGAATATCCGTGTAGATCTCGCCGAGAAAGAACCAGCTGCCCGCTTCCCGGTTCAGCACCAGGGTGTGTTTGCCCTGCCAGCCCAGTCCGGCCTTGGCAGCCAGGGGCTTTTCCATCACCGGGGCGCTGTCCACAAAGGCCCGGGCCAACTGGCTGTCGGCCACTTCCTCACGAATGCGAGCGGCCAGGGTGGCCAGGCGCTTGCGGATCAGCTTGTGGTAGTCGCGCCCCAAGGCGTAGCGGGACACATAGGCCTTGTCTTTCTGTTGCAGTATCTTCACCGGTTTCGTATCCGGCGGCAGATAATCCATGCGTGCGGAAATCACCCGCAGTGTGCCGGGTTCCAGCGCATCCGGACGGTAACGTTTGTTGCCGTGGGCGGCCATCCAGTTCATCTGGCCCTGGTAGCCTTTTTTCAGCCAGGCTTTCAGCTCTGCTTCTGCCGCATGCAGATCCGTGTCGGCAATGCCGATCTGCTGGAAGCCGAGCTCGCGCCCCCAGAGCTGGATCTTTTCTTTCAGTGCCTGCAGGTCCATGGTTTGAGGGGATATAATGCCGGGAAATGAGGAGCAAAGGGTAACATGACGATACTGCCGAAGGCTCTCTATACCGCAGCACAGACCCGCGAACTGGACCGATTGGCGATTGCCGCCGGCACCCCGGGGGCCGAACTGATGGCCCGTGCCGGGCAGGCGGCTTTCGATACGTTGTGTGAGCGTTGGCCGGAAGCACGTCAGATCGCCGTACTGTGTGGCGGTGGCAATAATGGTGGCGATGGTTATGTGGTGGCGCGGCTTGCCCATGCCGCGGGGCTGGCACCACAGATCCATTTCACCACGCCCCCGGAAAAGCTCAAGGGTGATGCCCTGGCCATGGCCGAACGCTGCCGGGAAGCCGGTATCCCCATGACACCGCTGACACTGGATCGCCTGCCCGAGGAAGTGGACTTGTTGGTGGACAGTCTGTTGGGCACCGGGCTGAGCGGTGTTCTGCGCGATGAAATGGCTGCCTTGCTGAGCGCGCTGAATGCCTTGCCGGTGCCGCGCCTGGCGCTGGATATTCCCTCCGGACTGGGCGCCGATACCGGCATGCCGCTGGGTGCGGTGTTGGCGGCGGACCTGACCTGTACCTTTATTGGCCTCAAGCGCGGCCTGCTGACCGGTGAGGGGCCGGTGCATAGCGGTGAGCTGTGTTTTTTTGATCTGCAGGTAGACCGGGATGTTTATTCCCAGGTGCCGGCGGATTGCCGAGTGCCGGTGCCCGCCGACCTGCATGCCTTGCTGCCGCCGAGACGGGTCGATGGCCACAAAGGCAACTATGGCCATGTGGTGGTCATCGGCGGAGACCATGGCTTTGCCGGTGCCCCGGTGATGAGTGCCCAGGCCGCCGCCCGCTGTGGGGCTGGCAAGGTCAGCCTGATTACCCGTTGCGATCATGTGGCAGTGGCGCTCAGCCGGCAGCCGGAAATCATGACCCGCGGTGTAGAAAACGCCAGTGACGCGGCGCCCCTGCTGGAAGCGGCCAGTGTCATCGCCATTGGCCCGGGCCTGGGTCGCGATGACTGGGGGCGTGCCCTGTTGGCCCTGGCGCTGGAAAGCGGCAAGCCGCTGGTGATCGATGCGGATGCATTGACGCTAATGGCGGACGATGACCGCATTGGTCAGGGAAACTGGGTGCTGACCCCTCACCCTGGTGAGGCCGGGCGGCTGCTTGGTGGGTCTGCAAAGGATATTCAGCAGGACCGCTTTGCTGCCCTGGAAACCCTGACGGCCCGTTACGGCGGCACGGTTCTGCTGAAAGGGCTCGGTACCCTGATTCAGGGCGAGGATAGGCAAGGCGAGCGCAGTTGCGCCCTGATCCGTGACGGCAACCCGGGAATGGCCTCCGGCGGTATGGGCGATGTGCTCACCGGCGTGATTGCCGCCTTACGCGCCCAAGGCCTGACAGGCTATGATGCGGCTCGGCTGGGGGCCATGATTCACGCCCGCGCCGCTGACGCCTGTGCAGCCCGGTGTGGTCCACGGGGCATGCTGGCCACGGATCTGTTGCCGTATTTGCGCGCCGAGCTGAATGAAACCTGTCTGGCTGAATGACGAGAGCGTAGATGACTGTTGAGCATGTGGAGTTGCCCGATGAAGCTGCCACCCTGGCGTTGGGGGCCCGTCTGGCCCGCCGTCTGAGCGGTGGCGGCTGCGTTTATCTGGAAGGGGACCTGGGCGCCGGCAAGACCACCCTGGTGCGCGGAATGCTACGAGGCCTGGGTCATGAGGGGGCGGTAAAGAGCCCGACTTACACTATTGTGGAACCCTACGAGCTTGGCGGCGTCCATATCTATCACTTCGACCTGTATCGTCTTGGCGACCCGGAAGAACTGGAGTTGATAGGCGTACGGGATTATTTCTCCTCCGACAGCTTGTGCTTGCTGGAGTGGCCGGAGCGGGGCGCCGGGGTGGTGCCTTCACCGGATTTGACCATTACACTGGCCGTCAACGGCCGTGGACGAAAGGCGACCCTGGATTGGGCCTATGACGCATCGTGACAATAAGAAAACCCTTACCGCAGTGTTTGTGCTTCTGCTCAGTGGCTTCTGGGCCAGCCTGGGGTTTGCCCAGACCAACATTGATTCGGTGCGTCTGCACCGGGCCCCGGACCACACTCGCATAGTGTTTGATCTGCCCGCCCCGGTGGATCACAAACTCGACAAGCTGGCCAACCCGGATCGCATCGTGCTGGATCTGCTGGATGCCAGCCTGGGTTTCGACGTCAACACCCTGGATTACGCCAGCAGCCCCATTGCCAATATTCGTGTGGGCAAGCATAGCGACAAGACCCGTGTTGTCTTCGACATGAAAAACGGTGTGCGAACCCGTACCAATCTGCTCAAACCCATCGAGCCCCATGGCTGGCGTCTGGTGGTGGATCTGTTCGACAGCGAACTACAAAGTGCTGCCAAAACCAGTCCGGAACCGGTGAAGGAAAAGGAGGCACCCAGCGAGCCTCGATTGATGGTGGTGGCCATTGATGCAGGCCATGGTGGTGAAGATCCGGGGGCTCGCGGGCCCAGCGGTGTTTACGAGAAGACCCTGGTGCTGCAGATCGCCAAGAAGGTGGAAAAGCAGGTTAATGATCAGGCCGGTATGCGGGCGGTGATGGTTCGTGACGGGGATTATTATGTGCCTCTCGCCGAGCGTCGCCGCATCGCCCGTGAAGATCACGGGGCGGATGTGTTTATTTCCATCCACGCGGACGCCTTCACCGATGCCCGCGCCAACGGTGCTTCCGTATTTGCCCTGTCCAGTAGTGGCGCCACCAGCGCCCGGGCCCGCTATCTTGCCAAGATTGCCAACGAATCCGACCGGGTGGCCGGGGTCTACGAAGAGGAAAAGGACGACAGCTCCTTGCTCAGCGTGCTGGCGGACCTGCGCATGAATGGTTCCATGGCCGGCAGCCTTTACCTGGGTCGGCAGGTGCTGGGAGAAATGGGCAAGGTGACCAAGCTGCACGGTAACCGGGACCGGGTGGAGCAGGCCGGGTTTGCGGTGCTCAAGGAGCCGGAAATGGTCTCGATCCTGGTGGAGACCGGTTTTATTTCCAATCCGAAGGAGGAGCGCAACCTGCGCTCCTCCGCCCATCAGAGCAAGCTGGCCCGCTCTATCGTCAACGGGGTGGATGCCTATTTCCGCAATCACCCGGCACCGCATAGCTGGTATGCAGCCCAGCGCCGTGAGCACGGCGAGCAGTATCGTATCCAGCCCGGTGATACACTCTCGGAAATTGCCCGTCAGTACAGCGTCTCCGAACAGGCGATCCGTAGCGTCAACGCGTTGAATGGGGATCGAATCGTGGTCGGGCAGGTGCTGAAAATTCCGCGTTCATGAATGGAGCGCCGGATGCAGCGAGGTAGCATCCTTTATACCAATGTCATCCCGGGCTTGCCCCGGGACCTCCCTCCGATGGCAGAGCCTTTCCGAAAGGCTGCGATGGCTTGAAGGAGGTCCCGGGGCAAGCCCGGGATGACATGCCGCTTAATTGGCGAATAGCCCTGAACCCCATCAACAGAGACGCCCGTGACAAAGATCCAGCTGCTTGATTCCCGCCTTGCCAACCAGATCGCCGCCGGTGAGGTGGTGGAACGTCCTGCCTCGGTATTGAAAGAGCTGCTGGAAAATGCGCTGGATGCGGGGTCGGAATCCATAACCGTGGATGTGGAGCAGGGTGGTGTGAAGCTGGTGCGGGTGCGCGATAACGGTAGCGGCATTGATCGCGATGACCTGCCCCTGGCCCTGTCCCGCCATGCCACCAGCAAGATCCGTGGACTCGACGATCTGGAAGCCATCGGCACTCTCGGGTTTCGCGGCGAGGCCCTGGCTGCAATCAGTTCGGTATCCCGGCTGACCCTGGCCAGCAACGTGGAGGGCGAAGCGGAAGGCTGGCAGGTGCAGGTGGAAGGGCGCGACATGGCTCCCTCGGTCACCCCGGCCGGGCACCCGCGCGGCACCACCGTGACCATGCGCGACCTGTTCTTCAACACCCCGGCCCGTCGTCGTTTCCTGCGCACCGAGAAAACCGAATTCAATCACCTGGAAGAAGTGTTCCGGCGCATTGCGCTCAGCGAGTTCAATACCGCTTTCCGGCTGACCCACAACCAGAAGGTGATCCACCAGTTGCCCGCCGGGCTGGATGACACCCTGCGCGCGGCGCGGGTGGCCAAGCTGTGTGGCAAGGGCTTTATGGAGCAGGCGATTCCGGTGGATGTGGAACGCGATGGCATTCGTCTGCATGGCTGGATGGGGCTGCCGACGTTTTCCCGCTCCCAGGCGGATCTGCAGTATTTCTATGTGAATGGCCGGGTGATTCGCGACAAGGTAGTCAGCCACGCGGTGCGTCAGGCCTACGCGGATGTGCTCTACCACGGTCGTCATCCTGCCTATGTGTTGTTTCTGGAGCTGGACCCGGCCCAGGTGGATGTGAATGTGCATCCCACCAAGCACGAGGTGCGTTTTCGCGAGCAGCGCATGGTGCACGGCTTCCTTTATAGCTCCCTGCATCGGGCCATCGCCGAAGTGCGCCCGGGCCAGTCACTGGCCGCCAGTGTGGTGGACGAAGGTGAGCCGGTGATGCCGGCCATGGAGCCCAGTCAGGCCAGCATGTCTCTGTCCGCCCCGGCGGGTCGGCCTTCCTATGCATCACCGCCGGCCAACGGATTCGGCTATGGTCAGGGCCAGCGGCAGGCGGACGCCTACGGGGCCCTGGTGCGCCCCGGGGTGGCTGAAAATCCGGCCATGCCGCCGGCCTCGGAACAGGAAACCGTGCCGCCGCTGGGTTATGCGGTGGCGCAGTTGCATGGCATCTTTATTCTCGCTGAAAACCAGCAGGGATTGGTGGTGGTGGACATGCATGCCGCCCACGAGCGCATTACCTACGAGCGGCTGAAACAGAGCTGGTCCGATGACAAGGTGCGCAGCCAGCCATTGCTGGTGCCGGTGTCGCTGGCGGTGTCCTCCCGGGAAGCGGATTTTGCCGAGCAGCAACCCGAGGTGTTTTCCCGCCTGGGGTTCATGGTGGACCGCGCCGGGCCGGAGACCCTGGTGGTACGGGAAGTGCCGGCCATGCTGCGCGACAGTGACAGCGAAGCCATGGTGCGCGATGTCTTGTCCGACCTGCTGGCCCAGGGCAGCAGCGAACGGATAGAACAGAAGCTGGATGAGTTGCTCTCCACCATGGCCTGTCACGGCAGTGTGCGCGCCAACCGCCGGCTGACCATCCCGGAAATGAATGCCCTGCTGCGCGATATGGAAGCGACTGAGCGCTCCGGCCAGTGCAACCATGGCCGTCCCACCTGGACCCAGATGAGCCTGAAAGATCTGGATCGGTTGTTCATGCGGGGGCAGTAGGTGGACGCCGGACGCGACAGAACACCCTGTGCCATGCCGGTTCTTTTGCTGATGGGGCCCACCTGTTCCGGCAAAACTGCACTGGCCATCGAGGCGGCGCAGACCCTGCCCATCGACATCATCAATGTGGATTCAGCGCTGGTCTACCGGGGGCTGGACATCGGTGCGGCTCGGCCCTCTGATGAGGAGCTGGCGGCGGCGCCGCATCGGCTGTTGGGTTTCCGCGAGCTGGATGCGCCGTATTCGGCGGCTGATTTCCGCGCCGATGTCCTGCAGGAAATCGAACAGATCCATGCCAACGGCAAGCTGCCCCTGCTGGTCGGTGGCACCATCCTCTATTTCAAGGCGCTGGTAGAGGGACTGGCGCCTCTGCCGGAAGCGGACCCGGCGGTGCGTGCCGATATTGCCGCCCTGGCCGAACGCGAAGGCTGGCCGGCGGTGCATGCGGCACTGGCCCAGGTGGACCCGGTCAGCGCCGAGCGGCTCAAACCCACGGACCGCCAGCGCCTGCAGCGGGCCCTGGAAGTCTATCGGCTAACCGGTCGGCCCCTGTCCGCTTTTCACGCGGATCATCATACAACTGTCACACAGAACCGGGATGGTCTGAGTGAGTTCAGTGCCTTGCCCTGGCCGGTTTACAGTGCGGCCCTGTTGCCACCGGATCGTGCCTGGCTGCACCACATGATCGAGCACCGTTTCCGGCAGATGCTGGAGCAGGGGTTGGTGGACGAGGTGCAGACACTGCGACAGCTGCCCGGAATCCATCGGGATCTGCCGGCCATGAAGGCGGTGGGGTATCGGCAGGTATGGGACTATCTGGACGGCCAGTATGATTATGAAAGCATGGTGGAACGGGGGATTATCGCTACCCGGCAACTGGCCAAACGACAGTTCACCTGGCTGCGTAAATGGCCGTATCTGCACGGCTTCGACAGTAACGATGCGTCACAGCGGCGGGCGCTAGTCGAGCAGCTTGCGAAGATCTGTAAATCTGTGTTTAGTTAGCCCTGTTACTGGACTTTTTGGTTTATAATTCGCCGATCATCGATTTTGAGCCATTCTGCGGCGATTTGAGAAGCACGGCGCAAATGTGTTGTGTCGGCACCTGGAACCAATTTGCCGGGTTGTTGACAAAAATTTGCCCGATAGCGCATCGGGCGAAGGCAGTGACCGTATGGGACGGTTTCACTGTGTTACAGCGCTGATTGCCCGAAGTGTTGGGCACTACTTTTTACTGTTATTTCAAGGAGACTTGCCATGTCAAAGGGGCACTCGCTACAAGACCCTTTTCTCAACGCGCTTCGTAAAGAGCGTATTCCGGTATCTATCTTTCTGGTAAACGGAATAAAGCTCCAGGGGCAGATTGAGTCTTTTGACCAATATGTCGTGCTGCTGAAAAATGCAGTCAGTCAGATGGTTTACAAACACGCGATTTCCACCGTCGTGCCTGCCCGCAACCCCCGTGGCGGCGGTAACCCGGCCATGACTACCACCGGTACAGGCGGCACCGCCGTTCCTGCTGCCGATGAGGGCTTCGGCAACCAGTAACGCTGCCGCAGATCCTGCAAAGAGCCACCTTCGGGTGGCTCTTTGCGTTGTGGCCGCGTTAACGCCTCCGATCGGTACTTTTCATGCCGGTTTCCCTGTCTTCTTCCTCTGACTGGTTTAAACTGGCGGTCTCATCCCCCATATCAGGCCTCTATGGACCTATTTGATCGTACAGAGCAGACCAGAACCGGCGCCGGTGAGCGCGCTATTCTGGTGCACCTGGATTTGCCCGATGCCATGGGACGCGAAGATCTGGATGAGTTTTATCATCTGGTCACCTCCAGTGGCGTGGAGCCGGCGGCGGAGTTGACCGGCAAGCGTGATCGGCCCGATCCTGCCCTGTTTATCGGCTCCGGCAAGACAGAAGAGCTGGCAGCGCTGGTGGCGGAAATCAACGCGGATGTGGTGCTGTTCAATCATGCTCTGAGCCCGGGCCAGGAACGCAACCTGGAGCGAGTGGTGAAATGCCGGGTACTGGATCGTACCGGCCTGATTCTGGATATCTTCGCCCAGCGTGCCCGCACCCATGAAGGTCGCCTGCAAGTAGAGCTGGCTCAGTTACGGCATCTGTCTTCCCGGCTGGTCAGAGGCTGGACTCACCTGGAACGGCAGAAGGGCGGTATCGGTCTGCGCGGTCCCGGGGAAACCCAGCTGGAAACCGATCGTCGCCTGCTGCGTGATCGTATTCGTGGCATTGAGTCGCGTCTGGGGAAGGTGCGCAAGCAGCGCGCTCAGGGGCGTCGGGCTCGCCAGCGTTCCGAAACGCCGCTAATTTCCCTGGTGGGCTACACCAACGCGGGGAAATCGACTCTCTTCAATGCCATCACCACCGGTGATGTCTATGTGGCGGATCAGCTGTTTGCCACTCTGGATCCGACCCTGCGCAAGGTAAAGGTGCCGGGCGTGGGGCCGGCGATTCTGGCGGATACGGTGGGCTTTATTCGCCATTTGCCCCACCGGCTGGTGCAGGCGTTTCGCGCCACCCTGGAAGAGACCGTTAACGCCACCTTGCTGCTGCACGTGACAGACTGCAGCGCAGAAGAGCGTGACAGTAATGTGGCGGCAGTGAATGAGGTGCTGGAAGAAATCGGTGGCGACAAGCTGCCGGTTCTGCACGTTTACAACAAGGTCGACAACCTGGGCCAGTCGCCGAAAATTGACCGGGATGAGCATGGCCATCCCTGGCGGGTGTGGATTTCCGCGCAGACCGGTGATGGCTTTGATCTGCTGTTCCAGGCCATTGCCGAACGACTGGCCGCAGGTTGGGTGGATTGCTGGGTGCGTTTGCCCGCGTCCGCCGGCCGCCTGCGCGCCCGCCTGCACGAGGCCGGTGAGGTGCTGGAAGAGCAGGCAGCGCTGGATGGCAGCATGCTCCTGCGCATCAATGTGAACCGGGTACATTTTGAGCGGCTCTTGCGTGAGCAGGGGCTGACAGAGGAAGAACTGGTGGTGCCGGCTCCTACGGTTGCAGGGGATGACGGCCCTTCCTACAATTCACAACGCTCGCACGATGCGAGCCATCAATAATCCGGTGGGCTCAGCGCCCTGACCGATTGGAGACCTACATGGCGTGGAATGAACCCGGCGGCAACAAGCCGAAGGATCCTTGGGGTGGAGGCGGTGACCAGGGGCCGCCGGATCTGGATGAAGCCCTGAAGAATCTGAAAGAAAAAATTAACAGCGTATTCGGTGGCAAGGGCGGCAAGTCCGGCGGTAGCTCCGGCAGTGGGGGCGGTTCCCCCTGGCCGGTATTGATTATCGCTGCCGTAATCGGCGTGGTGGTCTACGCCCTGGTCGGCTTTTTCCAGGTGGATCAGCGCGAACGCGCCGTGGTGCTGCGTTTTGGTGAATACAACCGCACCGTGGATCCCGGTCTTCGCTGGCGTGCGCCGATCATCGAGCAATTCCAGAAGGTCGACGTGGAGCAAAATCGCCGCTACGACATTACTGAGGCGATGCTCACCCGCGACACCAATATTGTCAGCGTGACCTTGCAGGTGCAGTACCAGGTGCTGGATCCGATTCCCTTCCTGTTGAAGGTGGCCCGTCCGGAAACCATTCTGGAGCACGCCACCAGCTCGGCCCTGCGCCATGTGGTGGGTTCCGCGACCATGGATGATGTGCTCAAGGACAACCGGGAAGCGATCCGGGTGAAGGTTCGTGAGCGTCTGGATGAGTACCTGAACCGTTACGATACCGGCCTGGTATTGAAGCAGGTGGTACTGGATCAGACCCAGGCACCGGATGCGGTACGTGATGCCTTTGACGATGTGTCCAGGGCCAAGGAAGACGAGGATCGCTTCAAGAAGGAAGCGGAAGCCTACCGTAACTCGGTTATCCCTCAGGCCCGGGGTGAGGGCAGGCGTCTGGAAGAAGAGGCGGAAGCCTATCGAAACCGTCTGATCGACAGCGCCAAAGGTGACGCGGAGCGCTTTACCGACCTGTTGGCGGAATACCGCAAGGCGCCGGAAGTGACCCGTGAGCGTCTCTACCTGGAGACAATGACCCAGGTATACAGCGCCACCAGCAAGGTGATGGTGGATGTGGATAAGGGCAACAGCCTGATTTATCTGCCACTGGAACAGCTGGTCAAGGGCGGCGCCAGCAAGGCCAGGGCGCCGCAGCAAAACGGTGCCAGCTCGAGCAGCCCATCATCGGCCGGTGCGGATGACGGCGGCAGTGGCCGCGAGGCGTCTCGCAGCCTCTACAGCACACGAAACGGGGAGTTGCGCTAATGAATAATCGTGGATGGTTGGCGCTGCTGGCGTTGGGTGTCCTGGCGCTGCTGGCGCTGGATTCCTTCTTTATTGTGAACCAGACCGAAAAAGCGGTACTCAAGCAGTTCAGCCGGATCGACAAGTCCGATATCGAACCGGGTATCTACTTCAAGTGGCCTATGGTCGAAGAAGTGGTCCGCGTGGACGGTCGTGCCCTGGTGTACGACGTGGCTACCCAGTCTTTCCTGACCGCAGAGAAGAAGCTGCTCAATGTGGATGCCTTTGTGGTCTGGCGGATCAATAATGTGCAGCGTTACATCGTCAGTGTGGGCGGTGGCTCTTCCAATGCTCAGGTAATGGAGGGCCGCGCTCGGCAGTTGCTGGACCCACGGGTCAATGAAGCCCTGCGTAACGAGTTTGCCTCACGCACGGTGTTCCAGGTGGTTGCCGGTGAAAGCAACGTGGAAAAACTGGAAGGCGACAAAGCGCTGCTGCGCGACCCGGTCACCGGCGAAGTGACCGAGGTGCCGAAGAATCAGCTGGACGAATCCATCATCCGTGCAGCAGAGGGCGAAACGCTGAACGGTGACGCTGCCGACGGAAAAATGGCCAGTGACCAGCGCGAAGCGCTGATGGATCAGGTTCGTGCGGAAGTGAACAAGTCCACCATGGAAGATTTGGGTATCGAAGTGGTGGATATCCGGGTGAAACAGGTGGACTGGCCGGACCAGGTACGTGGCCGGGTGTTCGACCGTATGCGTGCCGAGCGCCAGCGGGATGCGGCGGCTCACCGTTCCCAGGGTCGCGAGGAAGCGGAGAAAATCCGGGCCGGTGCGGACCGCAAGCGCAGTGAAATCCTTGCCGAAGCCTACCGGAAGTCCCAGGCCACCCGTGGTGAGGGTGACGCGCTGGCCGCTGCGACCTACGCTGAGGCCTACAACCAGGACAAGGAGTTCTTCCGCTTCTACCGCAGTCTCCAGGCCTACAAGGAGAGCTTCAAGGACAAGGAAGATGTGTTGATTCTGGAGCCGGATGGCGAGTTCTTCCGCTACCTGAAGGGGTCACAAGGGCAGTAGCCCTGCAGTAAGCCCATAAAAAAACCCGCTTCGGCGGGTTTTTTTATGGGCTTACTGTTTTGGGGGTACTCGAAATACCATTGTTTTTGCTTAGTTTTTTATTGATGTCGGTCAAAATGTAAGAATATGGGGTTATTCTTTTACAAAGTTCACATGAAAACAACACAAAAATCGTGCAAAATTCAAACTCTGTCACATTATGTATGTGACTAAATCGCCAAATAGCCAATTATTGGCATATTAAATTCGGCAGGATGCCTGCGAGCTGGTGTTGGGGCCAGAAGGAAGAAGCCTGCCAAGATCATAGGGGATCACGAGATGAACCGCATTATTCTTGGGGCTTTGCTGTTCTGGACAACCACTCTGTGGGCGGATGGCCCACTGTCCAGCAAGATGGACACCTATCTGGTCACTGAAAAAAATGGCCAGGAAGAGATGATTGCTACGCAAGAAGCCTCTCCGGGTGATGTGATCGAATATCGACTGGTCTATACCAACGAAGCGGAACAGCCGCTTTCCGGCCTGGAAATCACCGGGCCAATTCCCGCCAATACCGCCTACCTCAAAGACTCCGCCTCTGCGGATGTGAATGCTGAATTCACTGTCAGCATTGACGATGGCAGCAGCTTTGAGCTTGAGCCTGTAACCAGAACAACGACCGGTCCTGACGGCCAGTCAAAGAACATCATTGTTGCTCCCAGTGATTACACCCAGCTGCGCTGGGTTCCGGAAAACGGAATCCAGCCGGGCCAGGTACTGGAATACCGGTACCGGGTAAAGGTGCAATAACCGGGGGAACATGATCAGGGCCCTCCCGGGCCCGGGAAGTCTTGTGCGAGCGACTTGTGTCGCACTGGGGGAGTGGCTCACACCATGTGTGGAGGGTCGCTCTGGCAAGGCTTTCAGATCAGAAGTAGTCCGAACTTAAACTCCAATTAAAGGAAACAGCCATGAAACTTGCCTTTCAAAAGGGCCTGTTGTCTGCGCGTGTGTCCGCCTCAGCGATGGGGTTGGGGTTGGTGCTTGCCGCCGGGCAAACACTGGCTCTGACGCCTGCCGGGACCGACATTAACAACCGGGCGACAGTGACCTACGAGGACGCCAATGGCAACAGCTATTCGGCACAGTCCAATGAATCCACGGTAACCGTGGCCGAAGTGTATGCGGCCACCCTGGAGAATGACGGCAGCAAGTCCGGTGCGCCCGGTGAAACTGTCTACTTCACCCATACGCTGACCAACACCGGTAACGCCGATGATTCCTTCAGCGTTGACGGCCTGGCCGGGCTGGATGCTGCCACTGGCGCGTCCACCTACACCGTGTACCTGGATGCCAACGGCAATGGCGTACCGGATGCTGGTGAGGCTGCGGTGAACACGGTCAATCTGAATGCCGGCCAGCAGGCTGAGCTGATCGTTGCCGTACCTGTGCCGGCGGGTGCCGGTGCCGGCGATACCATCGAGTCCACCCTGCTGGTGGAATCTGTCGGTGGTGGTGCAGGCACCGTTGAGGATATCGGTGCAAACGGCGATGCCGCTACCTATGACGCTGACGGTGATAGTACCCCGGACGGTAACGACACCAACAACAATGTGGTGACGGTGACCACCGATGCGGTACTACAGCTGAGCAAGACCGCGGTGCCGAACTTTAACGACAACACCATTACCTACACCCTGGAAGTGAAGAACAATGGTGGTCGAGCTGCGCAAGACGTGGATATCTTCGATCCGATTCCTGCCAACGCCACCTTTGCGGAAATCGTTTCTGTAAACGGTTTGCTCACCTCCAGTGGTGACCAGTGGCTGGACAGCACCGGTGCTTTGCAGGCGCTGCCGCATTCCTATGCGGGTATTGCTGACCTGGCCGATGTGACTGAGCCGGCGGGAGTGGACCTGGATGGTAACGGCACCACGGGTGAAACCCTCAAAGGTATCAACTTCCGTGATGCCATCATGGGCGTTAACACCACCGTGACCGTTGTCTATAAGGTCGACTTTGACGGCACCCTGGCCTCTGGCACCCAGATCCGCAACACCTTTGCGGCAGAAGGGGATCTGGATGGCGATAACATCCCGGATGATCCGTCTACCTCCAACACCACCACCACTACCATCCAGCAGGTTTATGCGGTGGATGCAACGGACACTGGCGATGCGGCCGATGCCGATGCCACGCTGAACGATATCGCTTTGCAGGATGAAGCAAACTCTGGCGCCGTGGTGGCGTTTGCCAATATCGTTGCCAACAACGGTAACGGCAGTGATGTGTTTGATCTCAGTATCGGTAACGATGCGGGCGCCGGTTACGCAGGTGCTGGCACGGTTCCGGCCGGCGCACAGTCCTACCCGGCAGGGACGCTGTTCACCTTCTGGAACGCAACCAACAATACCCAGCTGACTGACACCAACGGCAATGGCGTACCGGATACCGGCTCCATTGCAGCGGGCGCCGATCGCCGCATTACCGTGCGTGCTCAGCTGCCGGCAGGTGTTAGTGGCACTGGCCCGTTCGTGGCAACCATGGTGGCCACTTCCTTTGGTGACAACAGCGTCAGTGATGACAAGCTGGAAGTGCTGACTGAAATCGTGGCGCCGGCTGTGGATTTGGCCAACAGTCATTCTGCAGATCTGACTGACGCGGTTATCGATGCGGATGCCTTTAATGCGGCAGCCCCGACCACGACTACGGAAGTCGCTGTTGGCGGCATTGCTACCTTCCCGCTGTTCGTGGCCAACAACTCAGGTAATGCCCAATCCTTCACCCTGGGTGCGGACCTGCCTGCTGGCTGGGCGGTGACCTTCCGTGAGGTCGGTGTGGATACCGATGCTGATGGTACTGCCGATAACACCAGTAATGCCGGTAATGTGGTAACCGCAACCCCCAGCCTGCCTGCAGGCGCGGTGTACCAGTACCAGGCTGACGTGCAGGTGTCATCCAATGTGGCTCAGGCAGCAGCAGATTTCACTGGCGCAGGTACTGTGAATACCAACGATAGCGATGGCGATTATCCGATTCGCTTCACTGTGGTGTCTTCCTCTGACGGCACGATCACCGACCAGAAACTGGATGCGGTGGATGTGATTGCCAACCGTAATATCACCGTGTCTCCGGATGGTGCCAACCAGGTACAGCCCGGCGGGAACGTGGACTACACCCATGTGATTGCCAACGGCGGCAACACCTCCGAAGCGGTAGAGATCACCGCGGCCAACTCCCTGGCTGCAGATGGCTGGAACAACAACACCCAGCTGTTTATCGATACCACCGGTAACGGTACCCCGGATGCCTGGGTGCAGTTGGATAACCTGCCCACCGCCAATGATGTGGCAGTGCGCACGCCCAATGGCAACACCATCCTCGTGGATATCAATAACGCAGGTGCCAATCCTCTGGTCACCCTGGAGCCGGGTCAGCGTCTGGATGTTCGCGTCACCGTATTCGCGCCGTCCAATGCGCCTGCCGGTACCGTGGACAGCTACACCCTGACCGCCAGTAACGCCAATGTGTCCGATACCGCCACCGACACCACGGAAGTGGTGGTGGGTCAGGTGCGTTTGGACAAACAGGCAGCCGTTGATGCGGCGTGTGATTGTGCGGGTGGTACCTGGCCTGCTGGTGGCTTTGAGCCCGTGCAATCCACCCAGGTTGAACCCGGCCAGTGTGTTGTGTGGCAGCTGACCGCCACCAACGAAGGGGCAACCACTGCAGAAAATGTGGTGATCACTGATGAGACCACCGAGTTCACCACCTTCCAGGCGGCGGACGACGCGGTGCGCGCTTCTGACAGCGCCACCACAGCCAATACCGGCACTCTGCCGGTGGTGGAGTGGGAAATTGGCCAGCTGGTGTCGGGCGACAGTGCCCGTACCCAGTTCTGTGTCGAAGTGAACTAACGCTCCCCCAGGCATTGCCCTCCCCTTCGGGGGAGGGCTTTTCCAGGGCCGGTGCGCCGGGTCTGGAAAAGCCCCTGAGGCAAATAACAACGGGTACTGAACGCTTAATGAAATTGCTTGCCGCCCTTCGCATTGCTGTTGTCAGCATGCTGGTCTTGACCAGCGTGCTGCTACATGCTGCCACGGCGCCAGGCACAGCCTTGTTGAACCAGGCAGAAATGCGCTATTTCGATCCGCTGACAGAGCAGGTTGTTGTGGTGCGCTCCAATATTTCCCGGGTCATGGTTGGAGAAAGCCCCGCCTTTGAGGTGGACCAGGGCAAGACTCGTCAGGCCTCGGCGGGCCAGTCCGTCAGCATCGAACATACGCTCACCAATACCGGTAATGTGACCGACAGCTACACTCTGACCCTGGCTAACCTGGGTGGCGATGCGGGCGATCTGCAGGTGCTGAGGGTCTACCGCGACATCAATGGCAACGGGATCGCCGATCCTGGCGAGCCGGCTATCACGGAGATTACCTCCTTGCCGGCGGGACAGACTGTCAACCTGGTTATCAGTGGCACGGTGCCGGCATTCTTGCAGACCGGCGATGAAATCCGCTTGTCATTGCAGGGTCAGTCGCAGCTGGATAGCACTCTGATCGATACGGCATTGGATCGGATTGTGATTGGCGATGGCGCCGCTCTGGTACTCAGCAAGTCTTCCAGTCAGAGCTGTGATCTGCCGCAGCCAGAAGGCGCGATACTGGATTATCAGGTGTCGGTCACCAATGTGGGTAACACCGCGCCGGTAGAAAGAATGCTGCAGGTTTCCGGGCAACAGGAGCAGGGCGTACTGATCGAAGACTCCCTGCCGGGTAACGTCAGCCTGATGCCTGCGGCGATCAACAATATCGCGCCACTTCAGGCACAAGCTCTGGTGCACTTTGCCGGTGATGGGCAAGATGTCTGGCAGCGTTATGACGACTGGGATGGCAGCGGCACGGTAGATCGTCTGGGGCTGTTGATTCCGGCGTATCAGATTCGCAATAACCAGAGTGGTGGCTTTGCCTTCCAGGTGCAGATCAACAGCGGGCTGACCCAGGGCACCATGCTATTCAACCGCGCCTTTGTGGATCTGCAGGGCGACGGCCTGGCCGATGTGCAAAGTAACCGGGTCTGCCATCGCATTGCGGCCACCCTGTCACCGGGTATTACTTTCCAGCGCCCTTCGAATGCGGTCTTCCAGCAGAACCGTGCGCCTGTCCATAGTGAAGACAGCGATTTTGTCGATGCCGCCATTTATCCCCTGTTGCCGGAACAAAGCCAACGCATTCTGCTGGACGGGGTCTACCTGCGGCTCACGGCTTCCCAACTGAACCAGGTATTGGCCGATCAGGACTTTGTGCAGACCACCCCGGGTGGGGCGCGGCTGCTGCAAGTCTCGCTAACCTCCCGATTGACGGGTGATACCTTGCTCATGGCGGTCAAGGAGACCGGGGTTAACACCGGGGTATTCCGCAGTGTGTACCCGTTCTCTCTCAACGAGACGCGCTCCGGGGGCGGTGGTCTGTGCCCGGCAACGGCCAATGCAAACAATCTGGTGCAATATTCCGGCAGCACAACCCTGAACGAAGTGTTGGGCCTTGGCTGTGTGCTGCAGACGGGGCCGGAAGATCGCATCACCGCCACCTTCACCGTGCCGACCTTCGGTCCGGATGGCAGCGTGGTGAATGTGCAGACTGTCACGGCTCTGGCGGCAGTAGATCCGGCAGGAACGGTGTACGATTCCAGTAATGGTCGTCCTTTGCCGGATGCGGTGGTGACGCTGTTTCAGTCTCGCCAGCCCTTGGTTGATACCGGTGCCGCCAGCTGTGCCGCCTTGCCGGAAAATGCCTACGAGCGTGGGCTGCATCCTTTTACTGGCGAGATTCTGCCCAGGGAAAACACCAACACCACTGCCGCGGATAATACTCAGCAGCCAGGGCGTTATCAGTTCCCGCTGGCGACGCCGGGGCACTGTTATTATCTGGACGTGGTGCCCCCCCCGGGCTACACCTTTCCTTCCACTGTTTCACCGGATGCAGCAAAAACCTTTTTTGCCAATATCTCGGAAAGTTCCTACGGTCTCGGCGGCTATGACCCGGCTGCAGCACCGGTGGGTCGGGCAGCGGCACGAATGGCCAGCGTGGATAACCAGGGCGCGTTTCTGCTTGGGCTGGCTGATGTGTTTGTGGATATTCCCCTGGACCCGTCCGCTGCGACAGCCGCCGGGGTACTGGTGCTGGACAAACAGGTAGAAGCGGAGCGGGCGGGTGTGGGTGATGTGCTGGCCTACCGTATTGATATCACCAGCAACCATGACGGTGAGTTGTTCGCGGCCCGCATCGTTGATCGCCTTCCTTATGGGTTCCGTTATATCGAGGACAGTGCCTGGCTGGAAATCAACGATCAGCGCATCGAGATTCCCGCGCCTGCCAACAACGGCGGCAATCAACTGACCTTCCTGGTCCAGCAACAGACCGCCAGCGGGCCTCAGCCGTTGCCATTGCAGCCAGGCAGCACGGTGACCCTGCATTACGGCCTGCGCCTGTCAGCCGGCGCCGTGGATAGTGACGGCATCAACCGTGCCACGGCTCAGGCCAACAACGCTTCCGGGTTCACTTACTTCTCCAATCAGGGCGAAGCGAAAGTCCAGGTGCGTAGCGAAGGCGTACTCTCGGACCGGGCCATGGTGTTTGGCAAGGTCTACGTGGATAACGACTGTAACAATCTGCAGAACGACGGCGAATACCCGGTGGGCGGGGTGAAGCTGTATTTGTCTGACGGCTCCTGGGTGATCACCGATGAAAACGGGCAATACAGCCTCTATGGCCTGCGCCCGGGACTGCATACCATCAAGGTGGATCCGCTAACGTTGCCTGAAGGGCTGAAACTCAAGCCCATTGATAATCGCCATGCTGCAGATCCACAAAGCCGCTTCCTGGATCTGCGCCCGGGGGAATACCACCGTGCAGACTTCGCCGCCATGTGCCCGCCTGCGGACCAGCGTGACGCCATCGTCGAAAATCTGAAAGCCCGTAATGCGTCACTCTCCGGTGACTGGATGCTGGATGAGGCGGCCCGCTTCGATCCACTGCGCCAGAACAACGTGAATAACCGTCTGCGCCAGGCCGATGGCGGCGGCGATCTGGGCAGTGGTGTTTACACCCAAACCGGCGATGCCAACCTGGCGGAAGTCTGGGATCAGGTCAGCCGCAGCCAGCCGGCTACCGGCCTGGAGAGAAACATGGATCCGGTGGCCGACGCCCAGATGGGCGAGACCAAGGACATGGCAGCAAAAGTGACGCGCGAGCAGGGCGTCGCCGGTACCTGGTTATGGCCGCAGGACGGTATCAGTCGGGATGGTCGTTTGCAGGTGGTAGTGCGCGCCGGTGTGGAGCCGGAGCTGTACGTGAAAGGCAAGAAGGTGCCGCGCAGCCAATTGGGTGAGCAAGTGCTGAACCGTCGTGAAAAGGTCCAGGTGCTGAGCTGGTATGGTGTATCACTGGATGAGGGTGACAATCAGGTTGAAGTAAAAGCCCTGGACCCCTTCGGTAACGAACGGGTGCTTGCCAGTACCAAGATCCTGCGCCCGAAAGCGCCGCGCAGCCTGGAATTGGAACCGGCAGAAGATACCCTGGCGGCGGATGGCGGTCGTTCCACGCTGGCGATCAGGGTGCGAATGCTCGATGCCCGTGGTAACCCGGCGCGGGGCACCTATTTTGTCACTCTGGAACATGACAGGGGCGATTGGCTGGAAGAGGATCTGCAACCGGACAACCCTGGCCACCAGATACGGGTCAGCGACGGTGAAGGGATGATTCACCTGCGCAGCACCGAATACACCGGGCCGATCCGGCTACGAGCCCTGGTAGAAGACTTTGTCGCCACGGCGCGAGTCGAGCAGGTAGCGCCCATGCGGCCTCTGGTCGCCACCGGCTATGTGCAATTGCGTCAGGGCTTTGGTGGAAATCTGCGTGATAACGGCAATGCGCCTACCGACATCGGCGATTCACTGCCTGAAGAAGGTCTGGATGCTAACGGTGCCGTCTTCCTCAAAGGGGCGGTGCGCGGTGGTGCTCACCTGACGCTCGCCTACGATACGGATAATGATTTGGACGATGATGAAGAAATTCGCCGCGACCTGAATCCGTCAGACTCCTATCCCATCGCCGGCGATGCCTCGGTGCGCGGTTATGATGCCCGCAGCCGCAGCAAACTCTACGCCAAGCTGGAAAAAGATCGCAGCAGTCTGTTGTGGGGCGACTACCTGACCGACCCCAATTACGACTTCCAGGATCTTGGTCGGGTGCAACGCACCCTCACCGGTCTGAACGCCATTTATGAAAATGATCGAGCCCGCTTCCAGGTGTTCGGCGCCCGGCCGGAATACGAACAAGTCAGCGAGGAAATTCCCGGTAACGGTACCGCCTTGCTGTTCACCCTGGCCAATCGTCCGGCTCGCGACAGCGAAACCCTGGAGCTGATTGTCCGCGATCGCGGCAATCCGGGGCTGGTGATTTCCACTCAGCCACTGACCCGTTACGTGGATTACTCGGTGAATTACTTCACTGGCGATATCCGTTTTCATGACGTCATTCCCACCGTGGATGAAAACCTGAATCCGGTATTCATCCGTGCCAGCTATAACGTGGAAGCCTCTGATGCCGAGGAATACAACGTGCTCGGCGCCCGCTTCCGCTACCAACTCAATGACAAGCTGACTGTCAGCGCCAGCCGCACCCGCGACGAGCATGAAAGCGAAGGCTTCGACCTGAGTAGCGTGGCTGCGGAGTACGCCCTCACCGATCAGAACAGTATTTATGCGTCGTCAGCCACCATGGAAAACAATGATGACGATAGCGAAGGGGGGCGATCAGCCTGGGCAGCCAATGGCGCTGGCAGGATGGCTCCAGCACCGATCTTCGCTGGGCCCGGGCGGAAGAGGGTTTCCGTAATCCGGCGGCGGGCATTGCTGAATCCCGGGAAGAAATGCGTCTGGATCACGAGCAGGTGCTGTCGCGCAGTCTGTCCGCCCAGGTGGAAGCCGTGCATTCCCAGTCCCTGGAAAACGACGACGCGCAAAGTAGCCTGGGTCTGATCGGCAAGAAACAGATCGGTGCCACCCAGTTACGTGCCGGGGCCCGGGGCATCGAGCAGAAAGATGACCAAGGGGAAGACCGCTTCGCAACCTGGGTTCTGGGTGCCAGCCAGGGGACGCGCCTGTTCGGCAAGCCGTTGACCGTGGGCTCGGAATACGAGCAGGCCTTCAATGACCGTGATCGACGCCGTATTGCCGCCGATGCGGACCTGGGTATTACTGACAAGACCAGCCTCTACAGCCGCTATGAGCTGATCAACAGTCTCAGTGGTGTCAATCTGCTGAACAACGAGGTGGAGACCCGCCAGTTCACCTTTGGCGTCCGTTCCGCGCTCAGCCGCAGCACCGATGTATTTTCCGAGTACCGCCTGCGCGGTGCCCAGGATGGTCGTGATGTGGCGGCAGCCAACGGGGTACGTTCACACTTCGAAATCGAACCGGGCCTGACTTTCAGCCCGTCGGCGGAATGGATTGAAACCCTGGAGGGTAATGCCAGTCAGGATTCCACTGCCCTGTCGCTGGCGGCAGAAGACAAACGTAACCCTAATCGCCGCACGCTGGGCCGGGTGGAAACCCGCTTCGGCGATGAGCGCACCTACTACGGCTTCAGTGCTGCCAACATCTGGCGCGTCAATCTGGACTGGTCTGCCGTGGTACGTGACGACCTGCGGCTGCAATACTTCGATGGCCAGCCCAAGCAGGGCGACAATATCGTCACCCTGGGCATGGCTCGCCGCCCGCGTCTGGACAACCGCCACCACATGCTGTTCATGTACAAATGGAAAACCCAGTGGGGCGGCGACGCCGCCAGTGATCGGCGCGTACACATCCTCTCCAACCACCATAATTTTCAGCCCCACGACGACTGGATTTTCTCCGGCCGCATTGGCGCCAAGTGGCAACAGACTGAGCTGGGAAATCTGGATGTGGATACCGATGCCTATGTGGCCGATGGCCGTATTATCTGGGACATTTCTCGTCGTTTTGATCTGGATCTGCATGGCGGCGCGCTGACCACTGAAGGAGTCAGCGAACGCCGCTACAGCTTTGGCGTTGGCGTCAACGCCCTGGTGCGCCGCAATCTGCGTATGGGCGTTGGCTACAATTTCTCCGGTTTCCGCGATGATGACCTGGATCCGGAAGGCTATAACGTGGAAGGCCTGTATATCGGCCTGGAATACAAGTTTGATGAAGATGATCTGGGCTGGCTGGGAAGCAAGGCTGCCGGCCAGCGCAGTTATATGGGAGACGCGCGATGAACCGTTTGGTCATGGCGGCATACATGATGCTGGCGGCAGGTTTGTCTGGCTGTGTCAGTACCGAGGCACTGTATGCCGAGTACGAAGAAGTGTGTCCGGTAAAAGCCACCGTGACTGACACCGGCATGGTGATGGTCACGGCGCTGGCGTCCCAATCGAAAGGTCAGCTCTGGGAACCGGCGGTGTATTTCGGTTTTGATGAGTACGGTCTGATTGAGGATGAAGTGACGCGTCTCGACCGCAATCTTGTCATTCTGAAGCAATATCCGGCGTTGCAAATCAGTATCCAGGCCTTTACCGATCAGTTGGGAGGCAGGGTTTATAACCGTGAGCTGGCCGAAAAGCGTATGGATCAGGTCAGCGATTACCTGCAGGAAAATGGCTTGGATTCCTCGCGAATCAAAAAGGCACCGCTAGGTAAGGAACTGCCGATCCTGCCCAGCGACAGCGAGCAGGATCGCATCGTCAATCGGCGGGTTGAGTTGATGCCACTGGATGCGCAAGGTCGTCCGCTGGTATTGCGGGTTGATTTCCAGGGCAGCGGCGGCGACAGTTTCAGTGGCACCCGAGCCGGTGAGGTAACGGGATGAAAGTGACGCGCAAGTCTCTGGGTATAGTATTGCTGCTGTTGACTGCCGTGGCAGTTAAGGCGGCGGCACCGACGGCGGGAACTGTTATCAAGAATCAGGCATCGGCCAGTTACCGGGCCTGTCTGGATGATGACTGTTCTGTGCTGGCCGAGACCCAGCGTGTCACCTCCAACCTGGTGGAAACTCTGATACAGGCGGTGCCCGGCATCGAACTGGTCAGCGCGCAAAGCAAGCCGTCGCTGCCGGGGGGCGTGGTGTATTTCCCCCACACCCTGACCAATACCGGTAATGGCCGGGATCGCTACCAGCTCTGTTTGGGCAGCATCGATGCGGATGTCGCTGCCTGGTCTGTATTCCCGGATGCCAATGGCGATGGTCAAGCGGACAGCGGCGCCCCCCTGTTTACCCATACTGATCCCGATGGCTGCTGGGATTCCCCGACCCCGGACTTGTTGGCCGGTGACAGCTTTGCGCTGGTCATCGAAGCCGAGGTGAGCGGCGTGGCCATTAGCGGGCAGTCCCTGTCGCTGGACGTCACCGCTACCAGCAACAGCAATGCCGCCCTGACGGCAGCCAATACCGACACCATCAACCTGATCGAGGGGCCGGTGCTGGAAGTGGTCAAATCCCTCAGTGTTCGCCAGGGTCGCTCGCCCTCAGGGCCGGTTACGGTGACCCTGGCCTATCGCAATCCGTCCGATCAGGTTGCCACCCAGGTGGAAATCGAGGATCTGCTGCCGCAGATTTCCGTGGACGGTGTAAATGCGGGAATGACCTATGTGCCGGGTTCGGCACGCTGGACTGTTAGCGGCGCCACCGTGCTGACCGATGACGGTGACGATGGCAGCCAGGGTAGTGCCCCGGACCTGATCGATTACTGTGCCTACGATACCGGTGCGGCAAACAGCGACTGCCATGATCGGGTTCGTGCTGTCATTGCCCAGCTGCCACCGGGAGCGGTGGGTTCCCTGGCCTTTGACGTCAATATTGATGCAGGGCTGGCCGCCGGCGACCGGGTGCGCAACCTGGCAACGCTGAATTATCAGAATGGCGACGGCAGCAATGCCTTTGGGCCCTTTGATAGCAACACCGTGGATTACCGGATTATCGAGCGAGCTCTGCTGCCCGCCGTGGTGGCCAACAACAGCGAATCCGATAGCCTGACCGGCGAGGATGATAGTAGCAACACCGGTAACCGGGTGGAGTTGGCCAGCCTGGGGCAGGGTGGAGTGGCATCGTTCAGCAACGTGATCTGGAACCGGGGCGATGGCGAAGACACTTTCGATGTTCTGGTGGACCCGGCGGAGGATCGACTTGGCGCGCCTCTGGCCACGCCCTTCCCGGCGGGTACCGTGTTCCAGTTGTACAAAAGCGACGGTGGTACGCCATTGGTGGATACCGATGGCAATGGTGTTGCTGATACCGGGCCGGTCCCGCTGCCGGATGCCGGTGGCCAGTGTCCGCCCCGCTTCGTGACCGACAGCATTAACTTGGCCTGTGGGGTGCGCGTGGTAATGCAGGCCACCCTGCCTCCGGATGCCCTGGGCGGTCCCTTTGAAGTCACCAAGATGGCGCGTTCTGTCACCGACCCTCAGGTCACTAACGCGGTCAGCGATATCCTCCTCAGCATTCTCGCCAACAGCGTGGATCTGACCAATGATGTGCCGGTGAATGGCGGTGCCCCCGGTGAAGGAGCGGGCCCGGAGGCGGCGCCGGTTCAGACAGTTAATGTGGCCCCGGGGGAACAGGCCATACTGCAGCTGGTGGTTAATAACACCGGCGCGCGGCAGGACTCTTATGTCCTGGCGGTCAGCGACATGGATTTTGCCCCCGGGCAGTTACCCGCAGGTTGGCAGGTGAGTTTTTATCGCGACGGTGGCAACGGCGATTGCAGCTCACTGGGCGCGGTGCTTAACAACACCGGGCTGATCCCTGCCAGCGACAATCGTCGGATCTGTGCCCGGGTAACCGCACCGGCAAACGCACAGGGCGGCGATACCCTAAATCTGTATTTCCGTGCCTTGTCGCCGACCAGCGGCGCCAGCGATATCAAGCTGGATGCGGTGGCCGTGGTGGCTGGCCCTGCCCTGGCCCTGACCCCGGATCAGGTGGGGCAGGTAGAGCCGGGAAGCTCGGTGGTCTATACCCATCAACTGGCCAACACCGGCAATGTGCCGCTCAGCAATGTGCTGCTTTCGGGCACCCCGGATGCGGCGTCCGACGATGGCTGGTCCGTGGTGCTCTATGAAGACAGTAACGGCGATGGTGTCTGGGGCCCGACAGATACGGTAATCGGAGATGGCGTGGCACTGCAGACGGCTGGCGCCGATGGCGTTCTGGATGTGGGTGAAAGCCTGGCTATTTTTTCCAAGGTGTTTGCTCCGGCCTCCGTGGCCTTCGGCATCACCAATGTGAAAACGCTCACCGCTAACGCTGAGGGCGCCAGCCAGAGTGTTAGCGATTCCGCAACGGATACCACTACAACCAACAACACCGACGTGGCCATCACCAAGGAGCAAGCCCTGGATGCGGATTGCGATGGTATTCCCGATGGCCCTGGCGCATGCAGCGGCGACAACTGTTTTGTCTTCACTCGCTTCGAAGTGACTCCCGGCGAGCAGTGCGTCATTTATCGTCTGACCGCCACCAACACCGGCGCGGAGCCTATGTATCAGGTCATCATCAACGATCGTACCCAGCCATTCACCAGCATGTTGGCAGCAGCAACCAGCTGTGAAGCCCCGGCGGGTGTTTGCAGCGTGGTGGAACCAGCGGATGCAGCCACTGGCGATGTGTCTGCCGAGATTGGGTTGCTGGGTCCCGGCGAAGCCGCCATGCTGATTTTCGGCTTACGGGTGGAATGAAAATGGCTCACAGAAACCCTTCTTACAACAATCCTTTTTTAGCGGGTATGCCGTGCGGGGTGTTTTTTGTCCTGTTGATATCGTTTTTTTTAAGTCAACAGGCATGGGGCGTCAGTGTTCCTCTGAGTGGAACGAGAAGTGTTACATCTGGCCAGGATTGTGGAGTGGCCAGCTACCGGTTTGGTACCAATACCACGTATGAAGGGCAGCCCCTGGATCTGCTTGTCGACGTCTTGAGCGAAGATAATGAGCATTCGCCAGGAGGGGGGCGACCAAGTTGCGTCGGTGTCGGCAATCAAGTTCTGGAAGTGTATATCAACGATCAGGATTTTGCAGACAATGCGGCCCATGTAGATATGCGCTTAACACTGGTGCGGGCAGGAACCTCAACCCCTGTAGAAGTTGATCGCTTGATCGTCACCGGGTTCGATCTGGATTCATCTTCAGGCACTTCCACAGATGACCTGTACTTCAATACCGGTCCTGCTACTCAATCCTACGTATCAGAAAATTCGCAGACATCTGTTCTTTCCGGCTCGTATTTTGGCGGCAACTACAATACTCGCATTCAAGGAAGAACTTCTGGTAACTGTACGGATGATAGCAATTCGGTCGACCCGGAATGCCGCGCCAGTGTGGTTTTTGTAGGAACATCAACAGCCGACATTCGTATTCAAAACGATAACGCCTATGGCAACAATTCAGGTCTGGGGTCGTATAGAGGGTACTTTATTTCCTTCAGGGTCGATGATTTTGAGGATCTTATCGAAAGCAATACGGATTATGGTGATACCCCGGCTGCGTATCCATCATCGCGCCAATCAATTTCCAGCCGGTTAGGGCTTGGCAGAGGCCTGGTGCCAGACAGCGATGGTGCGCAGCAACAAAGCGCTGATGCGCGGGGTGATGACACTGATGGTGCTGGTGGGGCGGTTGTCAATTTTGATGATGAAGATGGCATTTCCGTTGCTGGCAATGTTCTGGATGGTCGGGTTTTTGTGCCTGATGAAGATGTTGATATTGACGTTTCCACTTACGGAAGTGGTTATTTAAATGCCTGGTTCGACTGGAATCGTGATGGTGACTTCTCCGATCCCGGGGAGCGGGCAGTAAGCAATGTTTATATTGAAAATAATGGTGAGACGGTCAGCGGTGCAGGCTCCAGTAACTTTGTTACGGAAACGGCTATTCCGGTATCGGTTCCGTCGGCTATTTCGGATGGAAACAGTTATGCCAGGTTCAAGTTCACACAATCGCCGGATCCAGGGGTTGGTAACAGCCCAGATGATGGTGAGGTAGAAGATTACGCGATAACGTTGAGCTCTCTGTTCTGTGATCTTCCTGTGTCTACGAGCATGCAGTTAAGTGGCTCTGCAACCAGGGATAATGGCACGGGGGAAATCACGTTAACGCAAGATTTGGGCAATCAGGCGGGCTCGGCGTGGTCTAATGAACGCATCAGTTTGCTTTCAGCGTTTACTGTTGAGTTTTCCGTCTATCTGGGTACCAAGAATGCTGCAGGGGCTGATGGTATAGCGTTTGCGTTTCAGAATGATCCTGCGGGGAATAGTGCTACGGGTGTGTTTGGTGGCGCGTTGGGCGTGGGCGGGCTCAATCCTGCTGTTGCCGTTGAGTTTGATACCTATGATAACGGCAGCGGTTACGGCGATATTGCTAACGATCATACTGCTATTTATAACCCCGAAAATTATGCGAATTCATCCGGTGGTGGTGCTGCCAGTCTTTATAGTTCCGTGGAAGATCTTGGGAATATAGAGGACGGTAACTGGCATACCGTTCAGTTGAACTGGGATCCGGCTAGTGATCAGCTGCAGTATTTTTTTGATGGCAATCTGACGTCCACGGTGAATGTGGACTTTGTTAACACGGTTTTTTCCGGTGATCCCAACGTATATTTTGGATTCACCGCATCCACGGGTGGCTCTTCAAACTTGCAGAAAATCTGTGTCACCAGTGCGCCGCCACAGGTGCTGGTAGATTATGGTGATGCCCCAATCAGTTTTGGTGAGCCATCACATATCCTCGGCTCAAATCTGCAACTGGGTGATGAGGTGTCACCGGATGCCCTGAGCTATGACGATGAGGATGCTGCCGCTGACAGTTTCGATGATGGTGTGATCTTTCCTGGAGCGCTGCCCAATCTGACTCCCATCGAAGTCTCGGTTTCCGGTGATGATGGTTACCTGCAGGCCTGGGTTGACTGGAATGGCGACGGTGTTTTCGACGACCCACAAGAGCGTATCGCCACTGACCTCCAGGATGAGGATGGCGACGGCATTATCCTGGTGACAGCGGCACCCAGTGGCACCGTCGTAGAGGGTGACACCTATGCCCGCTTCCGTTGGTCGTCCGTGCAGGAGCTGGATGCAACGGAAGGTGCACCGGATGGTGAGGTTGAGGACTATTTGATTACCTCTCGCTCTGTTTCCCTCTGTGAGGCGGGCTCGTCCGCTTCCGGTGGAGGGATCGCTTCTGGTGGCAATGGCCCTTTCCGGGACGCAATCTACTGGCTGGACTGGAACTGTCTGGGGAAAAGCGTTTTCCAGACCTCGGATGTGATCCTGAAAAGCTGGGTGTACGGTCCCGTTGAAATTCGCGCCACAGTGTCGGATATCACGTCGCCGATTGAGCCTTATGTGACGGGTAGCTGGACGGGTGATCTCCTTGATGACCTTTATGTAGGGGTGAATCCCATCGGGTTGGGGAATGTTGACAATACCAATCCTTCATTCCGGATCGATTGGGAGGTTTTTCTTCAAGGTGATCCGATATCCGCTGAGATTATCATCGCTGATGCGGAAGATACGGATAATGGTGAATCCATTATCTCGGAAACCAATGGCGGTCCATGGGAGCTATTTGCCGTCGCCCCGGGGACCAACGATCTGCAAATGCGTTTTGAAAATGGTGGCGAGAGGATGCTGTTGTCCAGTTTGCCTGGCAATGGCGTGGGCAGCTTCCTGGCAATGACCCAGGGCGTTATGACCACCCGGCATACCATCAATACCGGTGGCGGTCAGGCATTGGCGTTCGGCGTGTTTATTCAGAAAGATCACGGTGATATTGCTGGTGGCTATCCGGAAAGTGGTGGCCATTTCGCCTCTTGGGTAGCTCAGGGCGGCGGCAAGCCGACAGCGGATACCGATATCAATAATATTTCTCTGGCAACCCTGGCTGCTCCTGAACCATATCTGGGCGTGATTCCGCCAGGCCCGGAAGAGGCGGACCAGAATTCAGCCAACGCCGATGCGGACGGTGCGGAAGAAGAGGGGGTTGTCTTCTCCTCATTAGTGCCGGGTAGTAATGCGACTCTGGACATTATCGTTACCGAGACCTCAGCGGGGCAGGGTTACCTGCAAGGCTGGATCGACTGGAACCGGGACAGCGATCTGAATGATGCTGGTGAGCAGGTGGCACTGAACGTGCGGGATAATGGCCCGGAAGATACCAACCCGGCGGCGGGTGAGATCCGGCTGAATGTGTTTGTCCCTCCGGGAGCCTTTGTAGGCGATACCTATGCCCGCTTCCGTTTCGCCAATGCCCCGGACGTGCCTGCGGGTGGCTTGCTGGTCATGGGCGGTGAAGTGGAGGACTACAAGGTGACGGTGGCCCCGGCGGCTACCGCCGGGCCATTGTCCGGCTGGGTATTTGAAGACAACGGCGTTGGGGCAACGGCCCACGATGGCCAGAAAGGGCCGGATGAGCCGGGGTTGGCGAATGTGCCGGTAACCCTGTACCACGACGTGGACAATAATGGGCAATGTTCTGCCAGCGACCCGGTGCTGGCGGAAGCCACCACGGATGGGGATGGTGCCTGGCAGCTGGTAGCGGCTCTGGCGGATGTGGGCAAGAGCGCCTGTCTGGTGGTGGCTACTCCAAATGGTTTGCTGTCGGTCTCCGAGAATAGCGGCAGCGCCGGTGCCGGTATCAATACCGGTGCCGCCAATGACGATGTGATGAGCCTGACGGTGCCTGCCACCGGCACTGTCTGGGATGGCATCCTGTTTGGTGATGCCGGCCTGCCGATACTGGAGCCGGATCAGCAGGGCGTGGTAGCGCCGGGCGGCAGCCGTTTCTATAGCCACCGCTTTACCGCCCGTAGTGCCGGCAATGTGGACTTTGTACTGGAAGCCCCCACCACCAGCCCGGCGGCACCCGCCTGGAACGATGCGCTGTATCGTGATGACAATTGTAACGGCGAGCTGGACGGCGCGGATGCCTCCTTGCCTCTCGTCGGTGTCAATGTGACGGCGGGTGACCGGCTGTGCCTGCTGGCCAAAGTGTTTGCACCTGCGGATGCACCGGTGGAGGCGCTCCACAGCCGCCCGCTTTCCGCTACCCAGACCTATACCGGTACCGCGTTCCAGGCCACTGCGCAGGTGACGGATACGACCCGGCTGGCTGCCGGCCAGCTACAGCTGGAAAAGCAGGTGCGCAATATTGGTCCGGATGGCATCGCCAACACCGGCGATGATGTGGACGCGACCGACACCACAGCCAACCAGGCGGCGCCGGGGGATGTGTTGCGCTACCGGCTGATATTCCGTAATCAGGGAAGCAATCCTCTGACCGAGGTTATCGTCACAGACAGCACCCCGGCCTACAGCGCCCTCAATGCGGCGGCGACTTGCCCTGCTGCATTGCCGGCAGCGCTCAGCGCCTGTGCCCTGTCTGCCCCGGATGGCAGCAATGGCAGTGGCTATCAGGGTGGCCTGCAATGGCAGTTTACCGGCGAGCTGCAACCCGGCGGGCAGGGGGCTGTCAGCTATGACGTAAGGGTTAGCCAGGACTAGCCCGAAGGCCCGTTCCAGGCCCTCTGTCAGCCAGTCGATGATGGGGCGCCCGGAACCTATCTGCCGCCGGGCGACCGTGGTAGAATGCTGCAACCGGGGGCCGAGGCTCCCGGTTTTTTTGTGGCTGTCTGGCAGGAACAATGGATTTAGGCTTATTGATCAAGGCCCTGTGCCTGGTACTGGTCATAGAGGGCATTCCGCTGTTTCTGGCGCCTAATCGTGCGCGTGAGGCAGCGCTGCAGGTTGCCCGGATGCCCGGGCGAACACGAGAGCCTGTTTAGACTCTCTACGCAGCCGCGTTGCCGCTTAAAATGGCGCCAAGCAAGGCGTGAACCGCAGGGCCTGACGGGTCAAGTTCAAGGTTCACAACACAGCATGGCGCCATTTTAAGCGGCAACCCGAAGGGCCGGGCCCCTTTTTCCGCCAGCCCGCGATTGCGCTTGTTTATGTAGAATGACTACACGACACGCGCGAAATCACGACCTGGCGAAAGAATTGACTCCGGCGCGGTTGCGTAGAGAGTCTAAACAGGCTCTAAGAATTCTGGGGCTGGTGCTGATGATACTGGGTGCCGGCCTGCTACTACTGATGCGGTCGTAAATGATGAACCAGGAAGAACAGTGGCTACTGCCCGACGGGGTAGAAGAGGTTCTCCCGGGACGAGCCCGGGCCATTGAGCAATTACGCCGGCAGACGCTGGATCTCTACCAGCGCTGGGGCTATGAACTGGTATTTCCGCCACTGATCGAATTCCTCGAATCCCTGCTCAACGGCGCCGGTCGTGATCTGGAACGGGAAACCTTCAAGATTACCGATCAACTGACTGGCCGCCTGATGGGCGTACGCGCGGATATCACGCCCCAGGTGGCGCGGATGGATGCCCACAGCCTGCGCCGTTCGGCCCCCTCTCGCCTTTGCTACTGCTCCAGCGCGCTGCGTACTCGCCCGGCCGTGGCCGGCGCCACCCGTCTGCCTTACCAGCTTGGTGTAGAGCTGTTTGGTCATGCTGGCAGCGACAGCGATCTGGAAGTGATGAGTCTGCTGCTGGATACCCTGGCGCTGGCCGGTGTGGCCGATCAGGTGGTGCTGGATCTGGGCCACGTGGGCCTGTTCCGTGGGCTGCTGGATGCCTGTGACCTGAGCGATGCCGAGCAAAGTCAGCTGGAAGACATTTACGTGCGTAAGGCGCGGGTAGAGCTGGATACCTTCCTGGCAGAGCGTGATCTGCCGGCTCCCGCGGCTCGTGCCCTGGCGGCCCTGCCCTGGTTGGCGGGTGGCGTCGACGTGATCGATCAGGCTCGCACCCTGCTGGGTGATTTTCCCGGTGCTGTGGCGGCGCTGGATGAACTGGCGGTGCTGGCCGGAGTACTGGATGCCCGGGGTGTAAAACTGCACCTGGATCTGGGCGAACTGCGTGGCTATCACTACCACACCGGCTGTGTCTTTGCCGCCTACCTGCCCGGTGAGAGCGAGCCGGTTGCCAAGGGCGGCCGTTATGACCATATCGGTGAAGTGTTCGGGCGGGCTCGCCCGGCGACCGGGTTCAGTGCCGATCTGAAAATGCTCGCGGCGCGCACTGACGCTGCCGCGCTGAGTGGCATTTTGGCGGAGGGCTCCCTGCAGGATGCTGCTTTTGTCGCCCGGGTGAACGAGCTGCGAGGTAGCGGTGAGCGGGTGGTCCTGGCCCTGACCGGAGCAGACAATGACCCGCAGGAACTGGGCTGTCAGCGCAAGCTGGTGTCAGAAGGCAGCGACTGGGTCATCAAGGATATCGACTGAACCCGTAGGAGCCATGCTTGCATGGCGAATTTGCTTGCGATGGCGTTTGTCATGCGAGCACGGCTCCTGCGATAAAGATCGTGCGTGCCCCGTTAAGCGGGTCGCGTGCAAGCGTTTGTTATAACTCAACACGGCAGCTAGCAATCATGGGTAAGAACGTAGTCATTCTCGGCACCCAGTGGGGTGATGAAGGCAAGGGCAAGATCGTCGATCTGCTTACCGATCAGGCCTCTCTGGTGGCCCGTTTTCAGGGTGGTCACAATGCCGGCCATACCCTGGTGATCGATGGCAAGAAAACCGTCCTGCATCTGATTCCTTCCGGCATTTTGCGCGATGACGTTCAGTGCCTGATCGGCAATGGTGTGGTGCTGGCCCTGGATGCCCTGCTCAAGGAAATCGGCGGCCTGGAAGACAATGGCGTGCCGGTACGTGAGCGTCTGCGCCTTTCTGCCTCCTGCCCGCTGATCCTGCCGGTGCACGTGGCACTGGATCAGGCCCGGGAAGCGGCCCGTGGCAACAAGAAGATCGGGACTACCGGTCGTGGTATCGGCCCGGCCTATGAAGACAAGGTGGCCCGTCGAGGCCTGCGCCTGGGAGATGTCTATTCCCGTGAGCGCTTCGCCGCCAAGCTCGGCGAAGTGATGGACTACCACAATTTTGTGCTGCGCAGTTACTACAATGCCGAGCCGGTGGATTTCCAGAAAACCCTGGATGAAACCCTGGCCATGGGCGAAGACGTGCGCAGCATGGTCACCGACGTGACCACCGTGCTCCACGGCGCCCGTGAGCGCAACGAGAACATCATGTTCGAAGGCGCCCAGGGCACCCTGCTGGATATCGATCACGGCACCTATCCCTATGTGACCAGCTCCAACACCACCGCTGGTGGCGCCGCCACCGGCACCGGTTTCGGCCCGCTTTATCTGGACTATGTGCTGGGCATCACCAAGGCCTACACCACCCGGGTAGGCAGCGGTCCTTTCCCCACCGAGTTGTTCGATGAGAATGGCCGTTACCTGGCAGAGAAAGGCCACGAGTTCGGTTCCACCACCGGGCGTGCCCGCCGTTGCGGCTGGTTCGATGCGGTGGCTCTGAAGCGCTCCATCCAGATCAACTCCATTACCGGCCTGTGTTTGACCAAGCTGGACGTGCTCGACGGTCTGGAAGAAGTGAATATCTGTATCGGCTATCAGGATGCGGAAGGCAACTCCCTCACCTGCGCCTGGGATGCGGATAGCTACGAAGAAGTGAAACCGGTTTACGAAAGCCTGCCCGGCTGGACCGAGTCCACCCTGGGTGCCAAATCCGTGGATGACCTGCCTGCCAATGCGGTGGCCTACCTCAAGCGAATCGAAGAAGTGACCGGTGCGCCCATCGATATTATTTCCACCGGCCCGGACCGTGTGGAAACCATCATCAAGCGGCACCCGTTCTCCTGACGGCTCCTTCCGTCACGTCACCGATGCCCGCCGGGCATCTGGTGACGTGACGGTTCGCGCTATTTGCGCCTTCCTGTTCTGCCCTGATTATCCCCCGCGCTGACTGTCTTTTGATAGACACATCCATGCATTGAAAATGACATGGTCTGTACCCCTTTTTGTCATTCGTTCTGCCTAACCTCGTTTGCGTACTTTCACCGACTCAGTGGCCGGTACGTCCGGCTGCAGGCAGGCAACGAAAACAGACACAGGGAGAACAGAGATGGGCCACCATCCCGTAGAAGACAGCAACCGTTCCGATAACACCACCATCAACACTGTGCTGGAGCAGCACCTTTCCCGTCGCCAGATCCTGCGCGGCGGCGCTACCGCTGCCACCATGGTGGCAGGTGCCAGCCTGGTGGCCTGTGGTGGCGACAGCAACAATCGTAATGGCGGTGATGCGGGTAGTGAGACGCCTGCCGAGTTGGGTTTTGCGGCGGTGCCGCGGTCACTGGAGGATCGGGTGGTGCTGCCTGATGGCTACCAGGCCAGTGTGCTGATCGCCAAAGGTGATGCGCTGTTTTCCGATATCGCGGATTACCAGAACGATGGTAGCGGTGAGGACTTCGACAAGCGTTCCGGCGATGAGCACGACGGCATGGAGTTCTTCGGCCTGGGGGCTGCGGGTGTCTGGGAGCCGAATGCCTCTGAGCGTGGCGTGTTGTGCATGAATCACGAGAATCTGGAAGATGACACCCTGCATGAGAATGGGGTGACCGATGCCGCCGATAACGGCGGTGCCCGTCCGCAGGTGGAGATTGACCGGGAAATCCTCGCCCATGGTGTGGCGTGTCTGGAAGTGATCAAAGAGGATGGCCAGTGGCGTTACGTCAAGGATTCCGCATTTAACCGTCGTGTTACCGGTGCCACTGAAGCGGTGATTTCAGGCCCCTGCGCAGGCCATGACGCCTTGAAAACCAAACTGAGCCCTGCCGGCGACAAGGGCTTTGGCACCCTCAATAACTGCGCCAGCGGCCGCACTCCCTGGGGCACCTACCTGACCTGTGAAGAAAACTGGTTTTCGTATTTCAATCGCAACGACGCGTCTGATGCGCGCAGTGCGGTCGAGAATGACCTGTTCGCGCGCTACGGCATGGGGCTGGTGAGCAAAGGGTTTTCATATCGGGAATGGGACACCGTTGCCGGCGACATGTACCAGCGGTTCAATATCAGTGTCATCGGTGCCACGGCCACGGATGATTTCCGCAATGAGCCGAACACCTTTGGCTATATTGTGGAGGTGGATCCTTTCGATACCGCCAGCAAACCGGTCAAGCGTACCGCCATGGGCCGCTTTGCCCATGAAGGCGCCATCTTTGCTCCCGCCGAAGCCGGCAAGCCGCTGGTGTATTACATGGGCGATGATTCCCGCAACGAATATCTCTACAAGTTTGTCAGTGCTGCCAGCTGGGATCCCGCTGACGTGGGTATGGGAACCACTGCGGGCAACAAATATCTGGATGACGGCAAGCTGTATGTGGCGATCTTCAACAATGACGGCACCGGCGAGTGGAAAGAGCTGAGCTTCGGAGTGAACGGGCTGGATGCAGCGAATCCCCTTTACCCCTTCTCCAGTCAGGGTGATGTAATCCTGGCGACCCGTCTTGCCGCAGACCATGTTGGTGCGACCAAGATGGATCGCCCGGAGTGGGCGGCGGTCAACCCGATGAATGGTGAGTGCTACCTGACCCTGACCAACAACAACGGCAGAAACCGTACCCCGGATACCGTTGATGGCGTCAATCCGCGCACCTATGGCGGCTCGGGCGGTAACCCCAATGGTCACATTATCCGCTGGCGCGAAGAGGGTGGCGATCATGCCGCCACCAGCTTCGATTGGGATGTGTTCCTGTTCGGCGCCCCTGCCGACAAGGATGCTCAGAGCATCAATCTGTCCGGCCTGACCGCCGACAATGATTTCTCCAGCCCGGATGGTTTGTACTTCGACCAACGTGGTCTGTTGTGGATTCAGACCGATGATGGCGCCTACCGCGATACGGTGAATAACCAGATGCTGGTGGCTATACCGGGCGAGGTCGGTGACGGTGGCATGCTTACCTTTACCAATGATTTTGGTGCTGAGGAAAATACCACCTTCGTTGGCAAGGATGCATCGGCGGTGGACCTTCGCCGTTTCCTGGTCGGCCCGAAAGGCTGTGAAATTACCGGTATCACCATGACGCCGGATGCCCGCAGTCTGTTCATCAACGTGCAGCACCCCGGCGAGGGTGGCTCTGCCGCCAACTTCAACACGGATGTAAGCACATGGCCAAACCCGAATGGTGATGCCTTGTCATTGGGCAATGGTGTCAGCCGTCCTCGTTCTGCCACTATCGTGATCACCCGTGAAGATGGTGGTGAAATCGCACTGTAAGTCGGCAATCTAACGAAAAAAGCCGCCCACATTGTGGGCGGCTTTTTTCGTTCCGGGTTGTGTTTTTTAAAGTCAAAGCGTCACTGAGATAGCGCGTTGCTGTCATCGCGGAGTCATGCGGAGTCGGGACAATGTTCGTCATATCCCATCAGACAAACGCAGGTGAAAAACATGCTTTCCGGTATCAGCCTCTGGCAACTTCTTATTGTTCTGGTCATCGTCATCATGCTGTTTGGTACCAAACGAATCCGTAGTCTTGGTTCTGATCTGGGAGGCGCTTTCAAGGGCTTCCGGGATGCGGTCAAGGATGGCGAGAAAAGCCTGCAAGCGGAACAGGAGGATTCGGCGTCATTGGTGTCCAGTGATCTGGACTCTCAGAAAGACACCATGCGGAGCTGAGAGTCATGCTCGATTTCGGGTTCATGGAAGTGCTGCTGGTCTGTGTGATCGCGCTGGTGGTGCTGGGGCCGGAAAAGCTACCCAGGCTGGTGCGCACTCTGGGGCAGTGGCTGGGTAAAAGCCGCGCGATGATGAAGCAGGTGCAGCAACAGCTGGAAAGCGAAGCGCGCAATCTGGATATGAAAGAACGCCGTGACAAGATCCAGCGAGAGTTGGCGTTATTGCAACAAGAGCCTGTCGATAAGCCCCCCATGGAGGAAAATGGGTCGGCGAAGAAAATGGAGTCATCATGAATTCCATGCCGCTGACCCGGCATTTGCTGGAACTGCGCCAGCGACTGTTGCGCTCAGTCGTTGCTGTTGTGTTGATTTTCATCCCCTTGTTCATGTTTGCCGGGGACATTTATACCCTGCTGGCGAAGCCGTTGATGCAGGCGCTGCCCGAAGGCGGCAGCATGATCGCCACTGATGTAACCGGGCCTTTTCTGGTGCCCTTCAAGTTGGCGTTGTACCTGAGCATGTTATTGGCCATGCCGTTTTTACTGCACCAATGCTGGAGCTTTGTATCACCAGGGCTTTATCGGCGTGAGAAGCGTTTTGCGCGCCCGCTGTTGTTTGCCAGCGTGCTGTTGTTCTATTTCGGTGCCGTGTTCGCCTGGTTTGTGGTCATGCCGCTGTTGTTTGCGTTCTTTATCTCGGTGGCCCCGCAAGGGGTGGCGGTGATGACGGATATCGGTGCCTGGCTGGGGTTCACCATGACATTCGTGATGGCTTTTGGCATGGCCTTTGAGTTGCCCGTGGCTGTGGTGCTGCTGGTAGCGTCGGGAATTGTCACGCCGACAGTTTTGGCCGGTGGGCGGGCTTATGTGGTGGTGGGGTGTTTCGTGGCGGGCATGTTGCTGACGCCGCCGGACATTATCTCCCAGAGCCTGCTGGCGATCCCCATGTGGGTGCTCTTTGAGGTGGGGCTGCTGTGTTCGCGCTGGGTGGAGCCGATGGCGGATGACAGTGAGGCGCTGTCCTGACGGGGCGCAGGCAGGGTGTGGGGTCTAGATCACGCGGAGCCTGTCGGCAGGGGCGCTGCCAGGGCCAGCTGGTTACTTCCTGCGGCGGGTAATGATGATCAGTGCCACGGTGATGCCGATGACTGCCGCCGGAAACACTAGCAGGTAGCGTTTGCGATTGGCTTCTTTCTCGCGCTGGGCATCAGCTTGCTGAATAGCGGGGTGTTTGGCGCTGCCATCGTCGGCATAGGTGGCAACCGGCGCCAGGAACAGGCTGGTGGCCAATACGAAGGCTGCGATCATGGAACGTAGGATATTCATGGCTTTCTGCACCTTGGCTCTGGGACGGCTGGCGGTGTTTGGCCTGAAACAAAAAAGGGCCCCCGTTTGGGAGCCCTTTGAATTGGTGCCGAGGAGAGGACTTGAACCTCCACGGGGTTGCCCCCACTAGCACCTGAAGCTAGCGTGTCTACCAATTTCACCACCTCGGCGTTTCGTGCTGTACCGAACCCTTCAATATAAGGTAAAGTTGCTTACCGTTTCCGGCCGGTTCATCGCGAAAGCGCGTGCATTCTAGTATATGATGGCCGGATGTCAAACCCTCTTTCCGAAAAAAATTTAATGCCCCCTAAAAAACGTTACCGTGACCCCCATGCCGATCGTGAGGCCGAAAACTACGAAAACCCTGTTCCCAGCCGGGAACTGATCCTTGAGGTGCTCAACGACCATGGCAAGCCCATGGAGTTCGAGCAAATCGCCTCCCTGCTGGAGGTGGACGAGGATGGTGAAGTCGGCCTCGAACGTCGTCTCAAAGCCATGCTGCGTGATGCCCAACTGGTACAGAACCGCAATGGCAAGCTGGGCGTGGTGTCCCGTATGGACCTGATCGCCGGCCGAGTTCAGGCTCATAAGGACGGCTTTGGCTTCCTGATTCCCGATGACAAAACCCAGAGCGACCTGTTTCTGGGGCCTCGCCAGATGGAAAAAGTCCTGGATGGGGATCGGGTGCTGGTCAGCGATGCCGGCTATAACCGCTTTGGCAAAAAAGAAGCCCGCATCGTAGAGATCACCGAACGGGTTGCCACCGAAGTGGTCGGCCGCTACTCCCGCGAGGCCGGCATCAGCTTCTTGCAGCCGGAAAACCGGCGTATTACCCGTGAAGTGCTGGTTGAGGACAAGAATGGCCTCAAACCCAACCCGGGTGACCACGTACGCGCCACGATTACCCAGTACCCCAGCCGTGACCACCATGTGCTGGTGCGTCTGGAAGAGATTATTGCCACTCCGGATCAGGCTGGCATGGAAATCGAGGTGGCCCTGCGCCGTTTCGAGATTCCTCATGTCTGGCCGGACGGTGTGGAAGCCGACGCCGAGCGTTTTGGCACCGGTGTGCCCCACAAGGCGAAAGCCCATCGGGTGGACCTGCGTGATCTGCCGCTGGTCACCATTGATGACGAAACCGCCCGGGATTTTGATGACGCGGTTTATGTGGAGCGTCGCCCCCGTGGTGGCTGGCGCCTGATCGTCGCCATTGCTGATGTCAGCCACTATGTGGCGCCGGGTTCTGCCCTGGATCGGGAGGCCGCTACCCGTGGCAATTCGGTGTACTTCCCCAACCGGGTGGTGCCGATGCTGCCGGAGGCCCTGTCCAACGGGCTGTGCTCGCTCAATCCCCATGTGGATCGGCTGTGCCTGTATTGCGACATGAGAATTTCCGCCAACGGTCGTCTGACCGGGTTTGTCTTCCGTGAAGGGGTGATGCGCTCGCGGCACCGCCTGACCTACAACAAGGTCGGCGCGATCATCGAAGAACCGGATTCCCAGTTGGCCCAGGACACCGTGGCCAGTCTGGACGACGAGTCCCTGGACATGATCTGGTCGTTCCATGAAATGTTCCTGGCACTGCGCAAGCGCCGTGCGGAACGGGGCGCCATCGATTTCGACAGCGATGACACCCGCATCATCTACGATGAAAACCAGAAGATTCAGGCCATTGTGCCGGTGACCCGCAATGTGGCGCATATCATGATCGAGGAGGCCATGCTGGCCGCCAACATCTGTTCCGCCAAACTGCTGGAAAAATCAGGTCTGCCGGCCCTGTTCCGTAACCACGAGCCCCCCAAGGAAGAGCGTCTCAGCAAGCTGCAGCAATTCCTGGGTGGCCTGGGGCTGAGCCTGGGCTGGTCGGAAGGCGCGCCCAAGCCGCACGTCTATCAGGATTTGCGTGAGCAGATTCTGGATCGACCGGATCGCAACGTGATTCAGACCATGATGCTGCGCTCCATGACCCAGGCCAAATACGAGGCGGAGAACAAAGGGCACTTCGGGCTGGCCTACAAGGCCTACACCCACTTCACCTCGCCGATTCGCCGTTATCCGGATTTGCTGGTACACCGGGCCATCCGCTTCCTCATTCGTAGCGAAGGTGAGCCCAATCACGTGGACAATCCCGGCAAACTTCCGAAGATTCCCGCTGAGAAGCTGATTCCCTACAGTCAGGCAGACATGGTGGCCATCGGTGAGCAGTGCTCCATGACCGAGCGCCGGGCTGACGACGCCACCCGCGATGTGGTGTCCTGGCTCAAATGCCAGTTCATGGAATCGCATATCGGTGACGTTTTCGAAGGCGTGATCAGCGGTGTGGCTAATTTCGGTCTCTTTATCCAGCTCAATGAGCTGCATATCGATGGCCTGGTACACGTGGCCAACCTGGATAGCGACTACTACCACTTCGATGAGGTCAATCTGACCCTCACCGGGGAAAGCAGTGGCCGCAAATTCGGGCTCGGCGATGGCGTCACCGTGCGTGTGGCGGCAGTCCATACCGAAGACCGCAAGATTGATCTGCAGCTGGAGTCGTCCACGCCTTCCGGCAAGGGTCGTCCCAAGGGCGGCAGCAAGAAAGGCGGTGGCGGTAATCGCAGAGGCGGCAACAGCGAGCGGGAAAAGCTGGCCAAGGGCGATATCCCCAAAGCCAAGCCCAAACGCAAGGGGCCGCCGCGCGGTAAAAAAGCGGCCCGGCGTAGCAGCAAAAGCTAGGCCCTTCTCTGCAGGAGCGAGCCTGCCTGCAAGTGACCCCCGGTCCCGGTGGCGTCGTTTGTGGTCAGGCTCCCCTGATCCCCTATTTGCCCGGGCGCGCCGCGTGCGGGTGTGATGCGTGCAGGCGTTATCATGAGCAAACCCCAGAAACCCCAGATGTATTCCGGCTTCCACGCGGTGGAAGCCCTGTTGCGGCATCGTCCTGAGGCGGTGCTGGAGCTGTTTGTACAAGACAGCCGTGCCGAGCGGGAGGAGCCTCGGCTGGCCGCCATGATCCAGTCTGCCAGGGACTTCGGCATTGCGGTACAGCGGGCGCGTCGGGAGGTGCTGGAAAAACACGCCGGTCCCCAGCATCAGGGCATCGTGGCCCGGGCGCGGCCGCGCAAGCCCGGCGATGAGAGTGGCCTGCTGAAGTGGCTGGATGGCAAACCCGAACGCCCCTGGCTGTTGATTCTGGAAAATGTCACCGATCCCCATAACCTGGGGGCTTGCCTGCGCAGTGCCGATGCGGCCGGAGTCGATGCGGTGATCGTACCGCGCCGCAACGCCGCCGGGCTCACTCCGGTGTCCTGTCGCACGGCGGTGGGGGCAGCGGAAAGCCTGTCCTATTACGAGGTGGGCAACCTGGCCAGTTTGCTGGATCAGCTGCGCGAAAGGGGCGTCTGGGTGGTGGGCACTGCACTTGAAGAGCGCAGTGAATCCTTGTTTGCGTTCCAGCCCCCGAATGCCCTGGCAGTCGTGATGGGCGCGGAAGGTGCCGGCCTGAAGCGCCTGACCCGGGACAAGTGCGACCAGCTACTGGAAATCCCCATGGCCGGCGAGGTGCAGAGCCTGAATGTGTCCGTGGCCACGGGGGTGATGCTGTTTCATGTGTGCGCACAGAGGGAAAGCAGTGAATAGTTGCGCGAGCAACGGTGTCCGGTTTTCTGAATATATGAGGCCGCGATCAGATTCTGGTCGCGGCCTCATGCGTTGGGAAGGCTACAAGCCTGAATCGCGAGGCTGTTAACTATTCATTGTTCACTATTAACTGCTACCGCAGTTCTGCCTGGTTGACGACGGTCTGACGCTCCAGCGTGGGTAGCGGCAGCGGGGTGCGGCTGACGGACAGTTCCCGCTGGATGCGCACGTTGTCCTCCAGCAGTATTTCCGGAATGTCATCGTCAAGGTTATTGGGCAGAGCGCCGGGGACACTGAGAGCCTTGTCGGCCAGCTTCTGGCCGGGCAGTGGCGCCAGCGGAAAGCTGATATGGGTGGTGCGGTTATAGCGAATCGGTTCCCGGTATTGCGGCTGCACATAGCCATCGGCATTGCGCACGGCGGTGTCCAGATCCTCCGGGCCGGTGACATGGTGCCAGTCATTGGGGCTGCTGGGTCGGGGTGGGGCGATGGATTCGCCGCGGGCCAGTCTGGCGGTCAGGCGGCTCTTGCGCTGTTGCCAGGCCAGCAGATCGGTGACGAACTGGTCCTGGCGATTGTACTCATGAATGTCCGGTCGAGGCCCCAGTGCCTGCTTCAGGGCCTGTTGCTGGGGTTGGCTCAGCCCGCTGCTGCCGGCGGCCGCTGCCATCGTCGGCAGCAGCGGCCCTAGCAGGGTCAGCAGGATGATTAAGCGGATCAGGGACATGGCGTGCTCCGGGGCCTCTTTCACATCTGCGCGCGGGTCAGGGCGAATTCTCGCAGCCGCTGCTCAGGCAGCTTTCCACTTCAATGAGGCCGGTGGTCAGCACTGACTCATTGTTCACATCCAGGTAGAGCATCAGATTGCCGTTGCTGGATATCTCGACGATGGCATTGGGGTTGCCGGCCATCTGGGTGGCCAGGTCTGCCTTGCGCTCTTCGCCAAACAGGTTTCGGTAAAGCTGTTCGGTGAGCAGGTTCCAGGCTTCGCCGCCATCGTTCAGCCCGTTTAGCTGCATGCCGACGATGGTCATCGGCAGCACCAGCGGGGTGTCTGACCCGGCGTTGCCGAGAAGGGTGCGGATATGCTCTCCGGACAGGGAGTTACCGGGCAGGGCCGGCAGGCCAAAACTCTGTGACGTGGAGCGGTTATACCAGGTGCGATTGCGCTGGTAATCAATCGGGCTCAGGCGCTCGGTGCGGGCCAGGGCGCTGTCCAGGGTTTCCGGTTGGTCGATGACAGTGGGGTCGCTGCTGGCCACCGGGTCGGGCTCATAATCCTGCGGGCAGGCTGCCTGATGGTTGGCTTGCTGACGATTGGCCTGCTTGTACTGCATCACCTGCAGCAGGAAGTCCGAGTAATCCGGGTAATCTTCAAGAGCCGGTTTGTCCGGCACGGCCACCGGGCTGCCACAGGGTGGCGGGGCCGATTCCTGGGCGGACAGGGGACTCAGCAGGCATAGGCTGCACAGGCCGAAGGCCAGAGCGCTAAATTTCATGGTCGTATCCCGTTCTTGTTGTTTTCCCTTTTATTTCAGGGATTTAGGGTTAACGACGCTTCTTGTAAGCGTTTGTAGCGTTTTGTTTCTACTGAGCATACGTCCGTCTTTACCGGATGGCAACGGATATGCCTTGAGGAAAGGGCGTGCAATGGGATAGAATCGCGCGCTTCCTGCGTCCTATAGGCTTTAGCCTGTCGAGCAGGTCTCCTTGCTTCACCGTCCAGCATCTGGCGGATGGGAAGCTGAATTGATGCCGTGAGGTATCGCAACCGTAAGGAGCTAACATGCGTCATTACGAAGTTGTGTTCCTGGTTCACCCGGACCAGAGCGAACAGGTGCCGGCCATGATCGAGCGTTATAGCGCGATCGTGACCGATGGTAAGGGCACCATCCACCGTCTTGAAGATTGGGGCCGTCGTCAGCTGGCTTACCCGATCAACAAGATCCACAAAGCCCACTACGTGATGCTGAACATCGAATGTGACGGCGAGACCCTGGGCGAGCTGGAAAACACTTTCCGCTTTAACGATGCCGTAATCCGTCACCTTGTGATTCGTTGCGACAAGGCGGCCTCCGAGCCGTCCCCGCTAGCCAAGAATGACGAGAAGGAGGGGGCTGCCAGCTGATTTTGGAAAGCAATCGCTGTGAACTCACTGGTGTGATTGTCACTTTGGAAAAAGTGATCGTGACGCCGGCAGGGGTACCGCGCCAACGCCTGTGGCTGGAGCATCGCTCCCGGCAACTGGAAGATGGCCATCCCCGCGAAGTCCAGGCCCGCATTGCCGTGATACTGGCAGGTGGGATGACCCGACAGGCGCAGAGCCTGAAAGAGGGTCAGCGCATTAAAGTTACCGGTTGCCTGAGTCGCGCCGGTTACAAAGGTGACGCCCGGGACCGTTTGCAATTGATTGCCCAAACGCTGGACACCCTCAACCAGGATTAAAGAGGAGATTATCCAATGGCCCGTTTTTATCGCCGCCGCAAGTTCTGCCGCTTTACCGCGGAAGGTGTTGAGTACATCGATTACAAAGATCTCGACACCCTGAAAGCTTACATCACTGAAACCGGCAAGATCGTGCCCAGCCGTATTACCGGCACCAAGGCACGCTACCAGCGTCAGCTGGCCTCTGCGATCAAGCAGGCCCGCTTCCTGGCGCTGCTGCCGTACACTGACAGCCACGACAATTAAGCCGAGGGGACCATCATGCAAGTGATCCTGCTGCAAACGATCAAGAACCTGGGTGACCTGGGTGCTGTGGTGGATGTGCGTTCCGGTTACGGTCGTAACTTCCTGATTCCGCAAGGTAAAGCGTTGCCGGCTACCAAAGGCAACCTGGCCGAAGTGGAACAGCGTCGCGCCGAGCTGGAGAAGCAAGCTGCCGAGCAGCTGGCCGCCGCCCAGGAACGTGGTGAAAAACTGAACGAAGCCAGCGTGACCGTGACCTCCAAGGCCGGTGACGAAGGCAAGCTGTTCGGTTCCGTGGGTACCCGCGACATCGCCGACGCCATCACTGCTTCTACTGGTGTGGAAGTGGAAAAGGCCGAAGTGAAGCTGCCCCACGGTGCGCTGCGTAACACTGGTGAGTACGACATCGACGTGGTTCTGCACGCCGACGTGACCGTGACCATCAAGCTGGCTGTGGTTCCTGCCGAGTAATCGACAGTTGACCGACAACCGGTTTGCCCCTTGCGGGGCGCGGTGACAGAATTAGGGCATTGTCCGCAAGGGCAGTGCCCTTTTTCGTTTAGTGACAAGTTGAAAGTTCAAAGTGGAAACGCGAGCCAATCCGGTCACAATTTCAGGGTTGCTGGCCGCGTTCAGGGCGTTGGCGCGGAGAGACGTTTAGAATGGCGCTTTCCCCCCTGTCGCGTTGCAACTTTTAACTTTCAACTTTCTCCTCTTATGTTGGTTGCCCCATGAATGATGCCCTGTCGCTGGATAAACACCTGCCGGAAAACCTCCGGGTCCCCCCCAATTCCCTGGAGGCGGAACAGGCCATTCTGGGTGGCTTGTTGCTGAATAACAGCGCCTGGGATGACGTCGCCGAGCGGATCAGCACGGAAGATTTCTATCGCAAGGAGCATCGCCAGATCTTTTCCGTCATCGGGCAACTGGTGGAAGAGGAAAAGCCCTGTGACCTGGTCACCGTGTCTCAGGCGCTGACTCATCTGGACCAGTTGGACGATGTGGGCGGCATGAACTATCTGTCCGAACTGGCTCGCAATACGCCCAGTGCTGCCAATATCAACGCCTACGCGGATATCGTGCGCGAGCGCAGCATCCTGCGGCAGTTGATCCATGTGTCCCAGGATGTCACCAAGAACGCCTTCACCCCCCAGGGCCGCAAATCCCTGGAGATTCTTGATGAAGCGGAATCGGCGATTTTCCGCATTGCCGAACAGCAGAAGAAAGGGGCGGGCCCGCTGGACATCAAAACCGTGCTGAAAAAGGCGGTGGACCGCATTGATGAGCTCTACAAGCACAAGGGCTCGCTGACCGGTCTGACCACCGGTTTCGAGGAGCTGGACAAGATCACCTCAGGCCTGCAGCCCTCCGACATGGTGGTGATTGCTGCGCGTCCTTCCATGGGTAAAACCACCTTTGCCATGAACCTGTGCGAGAACGTGGCCATCAAGAACGGCAAGCCGGTGCTGGTGTTCTCCATGGAAATGCCCGCCGATGCCATCGTCATGCGGATGCTCTCGTCCCTGGGCAGAATCAATCAGAGTTCGATTCGCTCCGGTAACCTGGACAAGGATGATTGGCCGCGCATTACCTCCGCCATTCATATGCTCAGTGAGCAGAAGATTTTCATCGACGACACCGCGGCCCTGAGCCCGCTGGAAATGCGTGCCCGGGCGCGCCGGGTTGCCCGGGAATGCGGCGGTGAGCTGGGCCTGATCATGGTCGATTATCTGCAGCTCATGCAGGTGCCCGGCGTGGAAAACCGGGTCAACGAAATCTCCGAGATTTCCCGTAATCTGAAGGGGCTGGCGAAGGAAATGAACTGCCCGGTACTGGCGCTTTCCCAGCTCAACCGCTCCCTGGAACAACGCCCCAACAAACGCCCGGTGATGTCCGACCTGCGCGAATCCGGGGCGATTGAACAGGATGCGGATCTGATCGTGTTCCTCTACCGCGATGAGGTCTATAACAAGGAAACCAACGAAAAAGGCGTGGCGGAAATCATCCTCGGCAAGCACCGGAACGGTCCCATCGGCACCGTGCGCCTGGCGTTTCGGGGTGAATTCCTGCGCTTCGATGACCTGGCACCGGAATACTATGCCCAGTTGTCGGCCATGGACGAGTGATTGAGTTGCAAGTTTCAAGAGGTAAATTGCAAGGGAGTGCTCTGGTGTGCCGGCGTGAGGCATGGTGGCGTGGGAGTGTCTCTCAATGAGAGGAACCCGTATCGAAATCCGTCCCGGGGCGCTCAGGAACAATGCGCGGCGAGCCAGGATTCTGGCAGACGGTGCCGAGGTGTTTGCCATGATCAAGGCCGACGGCTACGGCCATGGTCTGACACTGGCTGCGGATGCCCTGGCTGGAGAGGTGGATGGCTTCGGGGTGGCGGTGCTGGAAGAAGCCCGGGCCCTGCGTGAGCATGGCATCAGTGCACCGATTCTGGTGGCGGAAGGTTTTTTTGATCGCGAAGAGCTGGAGCAGGCCAGGGCCTTGTCTCTGGAGATGGTCGTGCATTCCCCCTGGCAGGTCGCCCTGTTGCAAGACAACCCCGGCCCGCTGCGCCTCTGGCTGAAGCTGAATACCGGCATGAACCGGCTGGGGCTGCGTCCTGACATTGCCCTGGAAGCCGCCGAGCAGTTGGCCGCTGCGAGCATGAACCCGGTGGGGGTGATGAGCCATTTTGCCTGCGCCGACGAAGCCGATGAGGGTCGTACTGATCCCCAGATGGCGCTGGCCGGTGAAGTGGCAGATCGCCTGGGTTTGCCTCTCTCGGCGGCCAATTCGGCGGCCCTGATCCGCTACCCCCATACCCGTGCCCAACGGGTACGGCCGGGCATTATGCTGTATGGGTCGTCACCCTTCGACTGGCAGAGTGCCGCGCAGCTGGATCTGGCGGTAAGCCACCGTTTCAGTGCCCGCCTGATCGCCATTAATGAGATCCAGCCGGGTGACACAGTGGGTTACGGCGCCACCTGGACCGCCACCCGTCCCGGTCGCATCGGCGTGGTGGCCGCCGGATATGGTGATGGTTACCCGCGTCATGCCCCCAGCGGCACTCCCGCCGCCGTTAATGGCCAGCTCACGATGTTGGTGGGGCGTGTCTCCATGGATATGCTGACCATTGACCTGCATGGCATTGAGGCCGATATCGGTGATGAGGTAGAGCTGTGGGGCGACCACGTGGACGTGGACAAGGTCGCCCGCGCCTGCGGCACCATCAGCTATGAACTGTTCTGCCAGATCACCGGTCGGCCGGAACGCGTCATCGTTTGATTCGCACAGTCGGTATCATGCGAAGCCGCTGTAGGAGCGCCGATTGAGGCGCGAAAACCAAGTGCGATTTCACCACAGAGAACACAGAGCTCTCAGAGAAAACCGGCTTATCCTCAGTTGTCTTTGTGTCCTCTGTGGTAAAAAAATCTTCCCTTCAGGCCTGGATTCGCGCCTCAAGCGGCGCTCCTACAGCGGCTATCGTAGAGAGTAATACATAAGAAGGATTTTTTTGTGGCCAAGAAAAAAACTGCCTTTGTCTGCACCGATTGTGGCGCTGATTTCCCCAAGTGGCAGGGGCAATGCCCCGCCTGTGGCGCCTGGAACACCCTGCAGGAATTCGTTCATGATCCGGCCACGCCCATGTCCAAGGGCGCAGGTAGCCGTGGCGGCTTTTCCGGGCAATTGTCCGAGGTGCAGAACCTTGGCGAGATCGTGCTGGCGGAAACCCCGCGCATCAGTTCCAGCATGGGCGAGCTGGACCGGGTGCTGGGCGGAGGCCTGGTGCCGGGCTCGGCGATCCTGATTGGCGGGCACCCCGGTGCCGGCAAATCCACCTTGTTGCTGCAAATGCTGTGCAAGCTGGCGGCCACCCAGAAGTGCCTTTATATCACCGGTGAAGAATCCCTCTCCCAGGTGGCCATGCGCGCTGACCGGCTCAAGCTGCCCAAGGAGCAGCTGCGGCTGGCGGCGGAAACCGATGTGGAGCAAATACTGGATCTGGTTCGCAAGGAGCAGCCCCGGGTGCTGGTGGTCGATTCCATTCAGGTCATGTTCCTTGCTGCCCTGCAGTCCGCCCCGGGCAGTGTGGCCCAGGTGCGTGAGTGTGCGGCGGCGTTGACCCGGTTTGCCAAGCAGACCGGCACCGTGCTGTTGCTGGTGGGCCATGTCACCAAGGATGGCACCCTGGCTGGCCCCAAGGTGCTGGAGCATATGATCGACTGCTCACTAATGCTGGAAGGCTCCACGGATTCACGTTTTCGCACCTTACGTGGGCTGAAAAACCGTTTCGGTGCAGTCAACGAGCTAGGTGTGTTTGCCATGACCGGCGAAGGCCTGAAAGAAGTGAAGAACCCCTCAGCCATCTTCCTCAACCGGGCCGACGACATTGCGTCCGGTTCCCTGGTGACGGTGGTCTGGGAGGGTACTCGTCCCTTGCTGGTAGAGCTGCAGGCGCTGGTGGATGCCTCCCACTTCGGCAACCCCCGCCGGGTCTGTGTGGGCCTGGAGGCAAATCGTCTGGCCATGCTGCTGGCGGTGCTGCATCGCCATGGTGGCATCCAGGTAGGCGATCAGGATGTGTTCATGAATGTGGTGGGTGGCGTCAAGGTCACCGAAACCGCCGCCGACCTGGCCCAGGTACTGGCCATCGTCTCCAGCTTTCGCGACCGGGCTCTGGGCCGGGAACTGGTGGTGTTCGGCGAAGTGGGCCTGTCCGGCGAAATCCGCCCGGTGCCCCAGGGCCAGGAGCGTCTCTACGAAGCGGTCAAACACGGCTTCAAGAAAGCCATTGTTCCCAAGGCAAACCTTCCACGACAACTGCCGGAAGGGGTGGAGGTGATCGGGGTGAGTACGGTGGGGGAGGCGCTGGAATACCTTTAGTTAATTGATAGTTGAGAATGGATAATTGATAACGTCGCGAGAAATGCCCTCACGACCTAAAACCTATGAGGCCGCGCCCAAAGCATGGGCGCGGCCTCATAAATTTCAGAAAGGGTAATGCCGCATCGCGAGTTATCAATTATCCATTCTCAACTATCAATTGCATTTCACGGGTGGAGCGTCACCCGATCTCCCTGCGCCCAGCACCAGGCATCGACGATGTCGAAGAACAGACTGACGGCGTTGGTCATCACGATGGCCACGGTGAAGGCCCATTGGCTGGCGGTCATGAAGTCGTCGCCCCAGAGGCCGGCGAGTTGGCCGAGCAGGCCCAGCTCCAGGGGGATCCAGGCGAGCAGGTGAACCAGGGACATGTCCTTGTTCATGCCGCCGTGGTGCCACATCAGTGACAGGTTGACTGCCAGAACCAGCAACAGGGCCAGGGCGGTGGCCTGGCCGCTGAAGCTGCTCAGCAGTAACAGGCTGGCGCCGTTCAGGGGCATCAGGATCAGTAGTACCCAGCCTTGCAGCCACAGGGGCAGGTTGCGAAAGGAATGCCAGATGCCCAGCAGGCGATGTGAGGTGGAGTTGCCTTCCATGACTCAGCTCCCGTTGGTTTCACTATTCAGTGACCAGTCATAATCCAGAAATTGAATCTTCAGCCGTTCTGCGTCCAGTGATTTTCGGTGGTTGGCAGGTATCTCCAGCGTATCCGCATACTGCAGAAGGTAATGAGACAGGCTGCCGGCGGCATCGATGAAATCGTCTTCATACCAGTCGAAGATCTTTGAGACTGCCAGATGGGGCGGTTTTTCATTGAAGCGATTGCGCTGCCGGTCGGCCAGAAAGCGGCGGGTGCTGTCGGCCAGTTGCTGTTCCAGCTCCTTGGCCCGATAGGCTTCCGGGCGCAGGGCGGGGCAGCCCACGGAGGCGCAGTTCACAGCAAAATGAATGCGCGGATCCATCAGTGCGGGGTTGCCGCGAATCATGTCGTGCTCAACTTCGTCCAGGGTGCGTGCTTCACCCAGCAGGGTAAAAAAGCGCTGATCCCAGGGGCCGGAGAAGAAGGAGCCGATATCACGGATGGAGTCGGGCAGGGTGTCCTGGCGCAGGACCAGGTCGATGGTGAAGGCATTGTAGGCATTGATCAGAAAGGCAAGCTTCTTATCCCGAGGCCAGCTTTCGAAGTCATCTTTTGATACCTGCGAGAGAGCGCCCAGATATTCGTCGAGTGCTGCCCGATCCTTGCGCAAGCCAGGGTAATCAACACTGGTGGTGACTCCGCCCCGTTGCCATTGCACATGGTTGTCCAGCAATGCATCCCAGCGCTGGTGATCAAAGGCCATCAGCGGGCTGGCAAGTAATAACAGTAGTGGTAGCAGTAGCCGAGCAGCCATGGGGCCTCCAGAGAAATCGATGTGAAAATCTGTTGGCGCCCGGTCTGCAAGACGAGAGCGCCGGATGAAAATGGCAGTCTATCGTCGCCAGTTATGGAAGCGCTCCACCCACCGCAGCACGCCTTCCGGCTTGTGGGCCTTCTTCCATTCACCGGCGGCAAACTTGTTGGCTTCCGCCATGGTCGGGTAAATGTGGATGGTGCCGAGAATTTTGTTCAGACCCAGGCCGTGTTTCATGGCCAACACATATTCGGCGATCAGGTCGCCGGCACCGGCGCCGACGATGGTAACGCCGAGAATCTTGTCGCTGCTCTTGGCGGTAATCACTTTCACGAAGCCGTGATCATTGCTGTCGGCAATGGCCCGATCTAGGTCGTCGATACCATAGCGGGTCACTTCGTAATCCACTCCCTGCTCTTCGGCCTCCTGTTCGTTTAGACCAACGCGAGCCACTTCCGGGTCAGTGAATGTACACCAGGGGATCACACGGTAATCCACGGCGAAGCTTTTCAAGGAACCGAACAGCGCGTTCACTGACGCATACCAGGCCTGATGGGCGGCGGTGTGGGTGAACTGGTAGGGCCCGGCTACGTCGCCACAGGCGTAGATGTTCGGGTAGCGGCTTTGCAGTCGCTCATTGACGGTGACGGTGCCATTGCCGTTGGTGGGCAGGTTGAGCTCATCCAGACCCAGGCCATCGGTATTGGCGCGGCGACCCACTGCCACCAGTACCGCATCGAACACCAGGCGTTTTTCTTCGCCGTTGTGTTCGACATAGAGCACCTTGTCGTCGCCTTCCCGGGCAAAACGCACGGCCTTGTGTTCGGTGAGCACGTCCACGCCATTGTCGCGGAGTGAGGCGGTGACCAGGGCGGCGGCGTCGTCATCTTCGCGGGGCATGATCCGTGGCAGCATTTCCACCTGCATCACTTGGCTGCCCAGGCGAGCGAAGGTCTGGGCCAGCTCGCAGCCAATCGGGCCGCCGCCGAGTACCACCAGCCGTTTGGGTTGATCCTGCAGCTCCCACAAATTATCGGAAGTAAGGATATCCATGTCCTCGATGCCGGGAATGGGTGGCACAAAGGGGCGCGCGCCGGTGGCGATGATGATGCTGCGGGCGGTGAGTGTCTCGATGTTGTCACCGTTGCGAATTTCCACTTCCCAGGGTGAGACCATGCGCGCTTCTCCCTGGCGGCAATCCACCCCCAGTTCCGAGTAGCGTTCCACGGAGTCATGGGGTTCGATTTTTTCGATCACCCGGTGCACCCGGGCCATCAGGTTGCTGAAACGGAAATCGCTACGGATGGCATCGAAGCCGTACTTGTCTGCTTCCTTGTCGTGCCAGGCCAGACGTGCGCTTTTGATTAATGCCTTGGACGGCACGCAACCGGTGTTCAGGCAATCACCGCCCATCTTGTGCTTTTCAATCAGGGTAACCTTGGCTTTGACAGTGGCAGCGATATAGGCGCTGACCAGTCCGGCGGAACCAGCGCCAATGACGATCAGGTTGCGGTCAAAGTGATCGGGTTTCTGCCAGCCGCGATATACCTTGCGGGCCTGGAGTCTGGCCATGATGAATTTGGCAATCCAGGGGAAGATGCCCAGCAATACAAAGGCGCCGATCAGTTCCGGTGACAGCAACCCGCTGGCGCTCTCTATCTGCCCCAGTTGCGTGCCCGCCAGTACATAGACGGCGGTGCCCGCCAGCATGCCCACCTGGCTGACAAAGTAAAAAGTGCGGACCTTGATGGGGGTCAGACCCATGACCAGATTGATGACAAAAAACGGAAAAGCCGGCACCAGACGCAGGGTAAAGAGATAGAACGCCCCGTCTTTCCTGACACCTTCGTTGAGCTTTTTCAGGCGGTCGCCGAAGCGTTGCTGCACCGTATCGTGGAACAGAAACCGGGAAGCGAGAAAGGCCAGGGTGGCCCCCATGGATGAGGCAAAAGACACCAGCAGCAAGGCCACCCAGAAACCGAAAAGAGCGCCGGCGGCCAGTGTCATGATGGCAGCGCCGGGCAGGCTCAGGGCGGTAACCACCACATACATGAGAAAGAAGCCGCCCAGAATCAGTGCCGGATTTTCCTGATACAGGGCATCAAAAGAGGCTTGTTGATTCTTGATGTAATCCAGGCTCAGGTACTGGCCAAGATCGAAGAAGAAGTAGCTGGCGATCAGGGTGGCAAAGACCGCCAGCAGGATGAGTTTGCGAACATTCATGGAAAAGTCCTTGCCGGATTAACCCTGGAAAATCCAGGGTTGGTCGATCAGGGTCCAAAGCGAGCACTGCTCCTGCTCGCCAGGAGAATAAGCCGTGCCCGCCAGGGTAAGGCTGCTAAATGCCAGTAATGCCAGCACGATCATGGCCCGTTGCATTATCTTCTCCTGGTGACCGGATGCAGCAATAGGATGCGTGTCGAGAACCGGTGTTACACCGCGAGTCGATAACAGCAGGCGTTACGTCGGCGTCTCAGCAGCAGGGAGCGGCGCCGTTGCTGGCATCGTTCTCTTCAAAGGGGACGTTCAATCCGCACCCTTCAAAGATGCCGTAATGGGTATCGAAGTTCCCGATAAAAGTGAAATGCTCGGCGAAGCGGCTTTTCTCCAGCATCAGCCAGGTATTGCCGCACACCGGAAACACCTTGCCGGTTTCGATGACATGGTGATCGTCCAGCATGAACGCATGGGGATGCTGCTCTACGGTGCCTTGATAGATCACCGCCTGACCGTAGTCTTCGCAGGCCGGTTCCAGCCCTTCGATATTGAACAAACGGTAGGTGGCGGAATAAAAACGTTGTTGGCCGAGGCGCGCTTCGATGTCCGGGTTTTCGATGGTCAGCCGGCGGGATTCCACCAGGCGGGGGTCGGCAAAGCCGTTCTGTTTAGCCAGATTGATAAAATCATTCCAGTACAGGGCGCCGGCCAGGCATTCACCGTACAGCACCGGGTCATTGAGCAGCGGTTGCGGCACGCGGCGGTCTGCATACACATCGGAGAAAAAGAACTCGCCACCGGGTTTGAGCAGCCGCTTCACGTCACGTATGACCTTGGGCTTGTCGGTGCTGAGATTGATCACGCAGTTGGAAATAACAATGTCGAAGTAGCCCTCTTGCAGATCCAGCTGATCCAGCTCTTCGATATACCCTTTGAGAAAGCGCACATTGCTTTTCGCATAGCCGAAAACGTCCCGGTGGTAGTCCTGATGACGTCTGGCTACCTCCAGCTGCTCGTCGGTCATGTCCACGCCCACCACTTCACCGCGCTCGCCCACCAAGGCAGAAAGGAGATAGACGTCGCGCCCGGAGCCGGAGCCCAGGTCGAGAATACGCATACCCTTCAATTGCTGTGGAGCTACCAGGCCGCAGCCGTAGTAGCGCATGACCACTTCATCATGGAGCTGCGCAAGGAGGGGTTTCAGATAGGCCGGCGGCTCCTGATCACAGCAGGCATTGGTCTGCAGGTCGTCACTGGAATGCAGCTGTTGGCCGTAGTAGTTCTGTACCTCTTCACGCATTGTTGATCCTCTGGTGGTGGCTTCGGTGTAACGTGGTTTCACTGCTTACGGTGTAGTGCGATGAAGTAAAGATGCCATCTTTGTGTTCAGGTTACACCGGCGAGAGACGATGACTGTAATTATTGCGTCAAGATGGCATCCAAGACGGCAGTAAAAAGTGAAAACAAGGACAAAAGATGCAACGAAAAAGATGGAGCGCACTATTGCTCGTGCTGGCAATGGCGGGCTGTCAGCCGGCAACTGACAAGTTGGTGATTACCGGTTCCAGCACCATCGCTCCGCTGATGGCGGAGCTGGCTGAACGTTATGAGGCACAAACCGGGGTGCAGGTGGATGTGCAGAGCGGCGGTTCCGGTCGCGGCATCAGCGATGTACGCCAGGGGCTGGCGGATCTGGGCATGGTCAGCCGTGCGTTGAAACAGGACGAGCAGGACCTGACCGGCCATGTGATCGCCCGCGATGGCATCGCGCTGATTGTGCACGCAGAGAATCCGGTGGCCCCGCTTACCCAGGATCAGATTATCGCTATTTATACCGGAAAGCTCGACAGTTGGTCGCTGCTGGGTGGCGCAGATCGGCCCATCACCGTGGTTCACAAGGCCGACGGCCGATCGACGCAGGAGCTTTTTCTTGAACATTTTGGCCTGGATAACGACCAGGTTCAGCCGGACCTGGTGATTGGTGAAAACCAGCAGGGGATCAAGGCGGTGGCCGGCGACCCGTATGCCATTGGCTATGTCTCCATTGGCACGGCGGTTTATGAGGCAGACCATGACGTGCCGCTGCGCTTGTTGCCGCTGCAGGGCGTGCCGGCCAGCCTGGCGGCGCTGGAGCAGGGCGATTACCCGTTAAGCCGTGAATTGAACCTGGTCAGCCGGGGCGAGCTGAACACACAGGCAAAGGCGCTGCTGGATTTCCTCTCTGATCCGGCCCAGGCCGAGATATACCATGCTTACTACTTCCTCCCCGCCACGCGCTGACCGGCTGCTGAGCTGGGGGCTAAGGCTGGCCGGCGCTGCAGCCGTGCTGGTGCTGGGCGGTATCGTGCTGGTACTGCTGATGCAGTCCGCGCCGTTTCTGTTTGATCATGGCAGTGACCTGTGGCGCAACGACTGGCAACCCGGCCAGGCCCGTTATGGCATGGCGGCCATGGTGGCCGGTTCTATTGTGGTGAGCGTGCTGGCGCTGCTGCTGGCCGGGCCGCTGGCGGTATTGCTGGCTGCCTGGTTGCGTTATTTCGCCCCTGCACTGCGCCGGCCTATGCTGGCGCTGGTGGAGTTGATGGCCGGCATCCCCTCAGTGGTGTATGGCCTGTGGGGGATGCTGGTACTGGTGCCCTGGATCAACCAGTGGGCACCGCCGGGGGCCTCGTGGCTGGCGGCATCGCTGGTATTGGCCCTGATGATTCTGCCGCTGGCATTGCTGGTCACCGATACGGCCCTGGGCCAGTTGCCCGTTCGCTACCTGCAGGCCGGCCAGGCGTTATCCCTGTCCCGGGTGGGTATGCTCCGCCGGGTCCTGCTGCCCCAGGCGGGGCCGGCCATTGTCAGTGGGCTAGTGCTGCAATTCGGTCGTGCCCTCGGGGAAACCATGGCGGTATTGATGGTGGCGGGCAATGTGGTGCAGTGGCCAACCTCCCTGTTCGACCCGGTACGGACGTTGACCGCCAATATCGCCCTGGAAATGGCCTATGCTACTGGCGACCATCGAGTGGCACTGTTTGCCAGCGGGCTGTTGCTGTTACTGGTTACCGCGCTGCTGTTGTTGCTGAGCTGGCGGTTGCGGGGAGAAAAGCATGCGCTGGCCTGATCGTCTGGCGGCAGTGACCGGTGCATTACTGCTGCTGGCGGTGCTTGTGCCCATGGGCCTGATGCTGTGGTCGCTGATGGCGCAAGGCAGCAGTGTGTTATCCGTCGATTTTCTGTTTGAGGATCCGAGTCAGGCTGGCCGTGCCGGTGGTATCGCGTCGTTGATGATCAGCACTGGCTGGATTCTGGCGGTGTGTCTGCTGGTGGCCGTGCCGCTGGGGCTTGGCTGCGCACTGTATCTGAGTGAACAGGTGCCAGCGGGCACCCGCCGCGCCCAATGGCTGGGTGGCGTGCTGGATATGCTGGCGGCAGTGCCCTCCATTGTTTACGGCCTGTTCGGCTACCAGTTTTTTGCCATCAGTCTGGGGCTGGGGTTTTCCATTCTCAGTGGCGGTCTGGCATTGGCGCTGATGGTGTTGCCGCTGATGATTCGTAGTGCAGAGCAGGCCCTGCGGGCGGTGCCGCTGTCCTATCGGCAGGCCGGTGAGGCGCTCTCGATCAGTCGTTGGGGCTGGGTAAGACGCATCCTTGTACCGCAGGCCGCGCCGGGGATTGCGGTGGGGATTATTCTCAGCATCGGTCGGGCACTGGCTGAAACCGCCGTGCTGTTGTTCACCGCCGGCTATGTGTTGCGGCGGCCGGATTCGGTTATGGATTCCGGTCGTGCCCTGAGCGTGCATATCTACGATCTGGCCATGAACGTGCCCGGTGGTATGCCCCGGGCCGCGGCCACCGGCTTGGTGCTGGTGGCCATATTGGTGATACTGAATCTGCTGGTGCGGCGCTGGCTGCGTCCGGCTCAAGGAGTGTTGTACTGATGATGCCCCCTTCGTTGGAACTACAAGGCGTGTGTGTGCATTACGGCAACCAGGCAGCGATTGAACATGCCAGCCTGACCGTGGGTGGTGGTGAGTTGATGGCACTGGTCGGCCCCAGTGGCTGTGGCAAAAGCAGCCTGCTGGGCAGTATCAACCGCATGACCGACAGCATTCCCGGATGTCGGGTCAGTGGTCGTGTATTGCTGGGAGATGAGGTTATTTCTGCCCGCCGCGATCCGGCAACGTTGCGCCGCCAGATCGGTATGGTGTTTCAGCAGCCCAATCCCTTCCCGTTGTCGATCATCGATAATCTGCGTTTCCCCCTCTCTGAACACGGCGTGCCTCGTCGCGATCGTGATGCCCTTGCTGAACAGGCCCTGCGGGCAGTGGGGCTGTGGGAGGAGGTGAAAGGGCGGTTGAATCAGTCGGCCCTGGGGCTGTCCGGCGGTCAGCAGCAGCGCCTTTGTATTGCCCGGGCGTTGGTGCTGGAGCCGCAGGTGCTGTTGCTGGACGAGCCCTGTTCCGCACTGGACCCGGTGTCCTCAAAGGTGGTGGAGGAGCTGATTGTCTCTCTGAAAGGCCGTTATACCCTGCTGATGGTCACCCATAATCTGGCGCAAGCCCGGCGTATTGCTGACAGCGTGACGGTGTGTTGGGTCGAAGCGGGGTGTGGTTGCGTGGTGGAATCCAACGGCTGCCGTCAGGTGTTCGAACACCCCAGCCACCCGATCACCGCCGCCTATTGTGCCGGGGAGGCGGGTTAGTGACATGTGGCGGCTAGGGTTGTTGGTCGGGCTCATCATGGCTGGTTGCTCAGAGCCGCAACCGGATCTGCACTGGCTTTACGGTGAGGCACGGGAAGCCCGGGTGCCTCCACCGCTGATTGTGGTGCCGGGGGTCATGGGCAGCCGGCTGGTGGCGACGGACAGCGGCAAAGAGGTCTGGCCGGGTGGGCTCGGGCGGCTGTTGTTTTCTTACTATGCGGATCTGGCCTTGCCATTGTCGGGTGACCCTCAGGAGTCAGAGTGGCAGGTGGCCGGGTTCTTTGATGGTGTAGCAGGTCAGGATTTCTATGGTCGCATTGTGCGCACCCTGGAAGAGGCGGCGGGTTACCAGCGTACCGAACCCGGAAGCCCGATTGATGAACCTGTGGCTCGCTACTACGAGTTTGATTACGACTGGCGACAGGACAACGTGGCCACTGCCCGTCACCTGCATGCTCTGATCGAACAGATTCGTCGAGACCATGATGATCCCGCCCTGAAAGTAGATGTGATTGCCCACTCCATGGGTGGCCTGGCGCTACGTTATTACCTGCGTTATGGCACCGTGGATGTGCTGGAAAGCAACGATTTTCCTGTCAACGGCGTGGGCGCCGAGCGGATTCATCGGCTGATCCTGTTGGGTACCCCGAATCTTGGCTCGATTACCGCCATGACCTCGTTGCTGGAAGGGCAGAGAGTAGGGTTGCGTCGGGTGCCGGCGGAGGTGATGTTGTCGTTCCCTTCCGTCTATCAACTGATGCCTCATGCTCTGACGCCCTGGCTGGTGACGGAAACCGGTCAGCCTTTATCCCGTGACCAGTTTGATGCCTATATCTGGAAACGTTTTCAGATCGGACCCTGGGATCCGGCGTTGGCGAAGCGGATAGAGCCGCAGCACCTTGAGTCCCTGCAGCAGGCCAGTCAACGTTACCTGGAAAGAGCCCGTCGGTTCTCCTGGTCTTTGACGGTGCCGGTGCCGGCGGGTGAGGCAGACATTTACCAGCTTGGCGGCGATTGCCATCCCTCTCCCAGCCGTTTTCTGGTGGAGGAGGTTAACGGGACGTCACATCTGCGGCTGTGGCCTGAGGACATTGCGGACCGAAAGCCGGGCCGGGACTATCAGCGCTGGATGTTGGAGCCGGGGGATGGTGTGGTCACCAAGTCCTCGTTGTTGGCGCGTAATGTATTGAACCCGGCCTTGCCGCGTCACCCCCATATTCACTTTCCTGCACGCAGTGCTTTTTTTCTTTGTGAGCAACATGATGGTCTCACCGGCAATGTGAATTTTCAGGACAACTTGCTCCATCTTCTGCTCAGCATCGATCATTGATGTGAATCAGCCTGTGTCGTTTTTGCGCCAAGGGGGGGGCGGTAATTAAAAGGAGGAAAAGGGAATGAAAAGACTGGTGACAAAGTGGAAGCGCTGGTTTCAGGGCTCGGATTCGCCGGCGCTAGGGCGCTCTCCCGCACAGCAGCGAACACTGGATCAGGCCGGTGAAAACCTGACATTGTTCTTTTTTCCCTCCTGCCCATTTTGTCGAAAGGTATTGCGTGAGATTGAGCACATGCAGCTGACCATCGAGTGTCGCAATATTCGGCAGGATGTAGGTGCCCGTGATGCCCTGAAGGCGGGAGGTGGGCGCACCACCGTGCCCTGTCTGCGTATTAGCGAGGGCGAGCAAGTCCAGTGGCTGTATGAATCGTCTGATATCGTCAGGTTCTTGCGTGCCTGGTCGGCATCGGTGTTGTCTGGCTGATACATCTTCCTATTGCCAGGGTGTAACAACCCAGGTTGCCGGGCGTCTCTCTTGTTCAATAACAATGTACCGGGGACCATTATGAATCGTATCAATGACATCTGGCGTTCGTTGCGTAGCTTGCCGCTGTGGGTGCAAATCTGGGTGGTAGGGATTCTTGTGCCGGTGAATGGTTTGCCATTTTTTCTGCTCGATACCCGGGTAGGGTTAGCTGCCAGTCTGGCGGCGCTGTTCGTAGTAGTGACCAATGTGCCGCTGATGTGGATTTACAAAGGCATGAACAAGGTGTTGTCGATCCCGCACTTGATTGCCTGGGGGCCGCTACAAATCTATCTGTTGATGCTGCTGGCTGATAGCGGCTTCCGTGCCGAAGCGGGAGCCCTGGAGTTGGGGTTGGCGGTGCTGCTGCTGGTGGTCAATGGCATCAGCCTGGCCTTTGATGTGATGGACAGTGCCAAGTGGGTGGCAGGAGACCGGGCAACACCGGGGCTAACATAACGGTGAGGCTTTGACTAAGTAAAACAGCAGGGGGATCAGGGCTGATCTTGTGGTGTATCCAGCTTTTTCAGAATGTCCTCAATCGCTGCCTCTTCCAGAGGTTGCTTGTCCCGTGGCAAAAAGCCAAGCAGGGCGCGAAGCTGGCGCACATAGCGCCGGCAATGGTGGCACATCATCAGATGCAGGCGCAGAGCAAGGCGCTCGCGAAGGCTGATCGGACTGCCATCTACCAGTGCGTCCGCTTTTTCAACGAGGTGTTGGCATTTCAGCATTCGCCTGTCTCCTGGAAGTGATCCACCATTTCGAATAAACGGGCCCTTGCTCGGTGAAGCAATACCCGCACATTCGATGCACTGATTTCCAGCATGTTACAGACATCCTCTGCGGGCAGGCCTTGCATATCACGCAGCTCCAGCACCAGGCGCTGACTGTCAGGCATGAAGTGCAGGTGCTTTTCCATACAGTGGCGCAGTTCTTCGCGGGTCAGCAGGTTGTCAGGGCTGGATAGTTCCCAGTGCTGCGGAGGATGTTGCCAGTGGCCATCACCGTGAAAGCGATGCGCCAGTGCGTCAGGGTCGTTGGTGGGATCAAACTGAACTTCCCGGCCGCGTTTTCTGATCATCATTTTCGCCTGGTTGATCACGATGCGCGTCAGCCAGGTGCGCAACAGGCTGCGGCCCTCGAATTTTGCGATCGCTCTATGGGCGGCTATCCAGGCATCCTGTACGGCCTCTTCGGCATCTGCCGGGCTGAGTAAGGTGCGGGCGGTGGCCAGCAGCATGTTGTGATGGCCTTTGACGAGTTTGCCAAAGGCGGCCCGGTCTCCCTGGCGGAGCTGTTCGATGAATTGGGGATCTTCCAGCTGAATATCGGCCATTGGCGATTCCGGTTAGCTAACGTGGGAGCAGGTCGCTGGGGTTGTCTTCACCCTCATCCCCCTGGTGCAGCATGACCAGACGGCGCAGGTGCTGCATGTCGTCCACGGAAGGACGGCTGAACATGATGCCGATTTCCAGGCCCTGCTGACGTTTCACGGTGCCGGGCAGGGTCAGGTGAATGTCCGAATCTTCCAGGATAATGGTCAGGGTGATCGGCGAGGCATCGGGCAGGGCCAACGGCTGGCTGCTGTGCACCTGGGCGCCCATGACGGACAGGTCCGCCAGTTCTACCGCAACGGTATCCTGCTGAAAGATCAGTGTGGCTTCGCCATCAAAGGCAACGCGGTTGGCCCGGCGCCGTTCATTCATGTTGTTATGTCCTTGTTAATCCCCGCACCCCGGCGACGCTCCTGCCGCCGGGGTGACCCTCACTCGTCTTACACCTCGATACGTTTGTATTTCATGCGCTTGGGCTGCAGAGCGTCGTCACCCAGTTGCTTGCGCTTGAACTCCTCGTACTCGGTATAGGAGCCTTCAAACCATTCTACCCGTGCATCCCCCTCAAAGGAGAGAATATGGGTCGCCACCCGATCCAGGAACCAGCGATCGTGCGAAATCACGATGGCACAGCCGGGGAAGGCCAGCAGGGCTTCTTCCAGGGCCCGCAGGGTTTCCACATCCAGATCGTTGGTGGGCTCATCGAGCAGTAGCACGTTGGCGCCCTGCTTGAGGAGTTTGGCAAGGTGCAGACGGTTTCGTTCCCCGCCAGACAGATCGCCGACCCGTTTCTGTTGGTCGCCACCCTTGAAGTTGAACCGGCCCAGGTAGGCGCGGCTGGGAACTTCGTAGTTGCCGATCTTGAGAATGTCGTTGCCCTCGGACACTTCTTCCCAGACGGTTTTCTTGCTGTCCAGGTCCTCGCGGCTCTGGTCCACATAGGCCATCTGTACGGTGTCGCCGGTAACGATTTCACCGCTATCCGGGGTTTCCTGGCCCGCCAGCATGCGGAACAGGGTGGTTTTACCGGCACCGTTGGGGCCGATAATGCCGACGATAGCACCACGGGGAATCTGGAAGCTCAGATCTTCGTAGAGCAGTTTGTGGTCGAACTGCTTGCCCACGCCGTGCAACTCGAAAACCTGCTCGCCGAGACGGTCACCCGGTGGGATATAGAGTTCCTGGGTTTCGTTGCGTTTCTGGAATTCCTGGCTGGCCAGCTCTTCGAACGCGCTCACCCGGGCCTTGTTCTTGCTGCGCCGGCCCTTCGGGTTCTGGCGCACCCATTCCAGCTCCTTCTCCACGGTCTTGCGGTGGGCCGATTCGGATTTGGCTTCCTGCTCCAGGCGTTTTTCTTTCTGTTCCAGCCAGGAGGAGTAGTTGCCTTTCCAGGGGATGCCTTCGCCGCGGTCCAGTTCCAGAATCCATTCGCAGGAGTTGTCCAGGAAGTAACGGTCGTGAGTCACCGCCACCACGGTACCGGGAAACTCGTGCAGGAAACGCTCCAGCCAGGCCACGGACTCTGCGTCCAGATGGTTGGTGGGCTCATCCAGCAGCAGCATGTCAGGGGCGCTCATGATCAGGCGGCACAGGGCCACCCGGCGGCGCTCACCACCGGACAGATGCTCGACGCTGGCGTCCCAGGGTGGCAGACGCAGGGCATCGGCGGCGATTTCCAGCTTGCGCTCCAGATTATGGGCATCGCTGGTTTCGATGATGGCTTCCAGCTTGGCCTGCTCGGCGGCCAGCTTGTCGAAATCCGCATCTTCTTCCGCATAGGCAGCATAGACTTCGTCCAGCCGCTGCTGGGCGCTGAGAATCTCGGACAGGGCTTCTTCGACGATTTCGCGGACATTCTTGCTTGGGTCCAGCTCCGGCTCCTGGGGCAGGTAGCCGATATTGGTGCCCGGCTGCGGCCGTGCTTCACCCAGATAATCCTTGTCCACCCCGGCCATGATGCGCAGGAGGGTGGATTTACCCGACCCGTTCAGGCCCAGCACGCCGATCTTGGCGCCGGGGAAGAAGGACAGGGAGATGTCTTTGAGAATGTGCTTTTTCGGCGGGACAACCTTGCCCACCTTGTCCATGGTGAAGATGTACTGGCTCATAAACTCCGACCGCAGTGTCATTGAGTGTACGGGGCCCGGCGGGCCCCGTCGGAATGGCGCCTAAGCTAACGGAAAGCGCCTCTGAGTGAAAGGCCGCCGGGTCTTCCCGGGGAGGCGGGTGGAGCCGAACGGCGGATGAGATGACCGGCAGGTTCCCATGAGTCGACTTCATGTGTCTTTGCGGTCGGTTTTGGTTAGAATATGCGCCCCCGAATCCACCAATGACTCCGTAGGGTAGCCCATGTTCCCGAAATCCATGTCCATCGCCGAGTTCGATCCGGAAATCCAGGCGGCCATTGAGGCCGAGGAAGTTCGCCAGGAAGAGCATATCGAGCTGATTGCCTCTGAAAACTACGCGTCTCCACGGGTCATGGAAGCCCAGGGGTCCGTGCTGACCAACAAATACGCGGAAGGCTACCCGGGCAAGCGCTATTACGGCGGTTGCGAGAATGTGGATGTGGTCGAGCAGCTGGCCATCGACCGGGCCTGTGAACTGTTTGGCGCCGATTGGGCCAACGTACAGCCGCATTCCGGTTCCCAGGCCAACGGTGCGGTCTACATGGCCATGCTGCAGCCGGGCGACACCGTGCTGGGCATGAGCCTGGACGCCGGCGGTCACCTGACCCACGGTGCCAAGCCCAACTTCTCTGGCAAGACCTACAACGCGGTGCAGTACGGCCTGAACAACGACACCGGTCTGATCGACTACGAGCAGGTGGAAGCCCTGGCTCGTGAGCACAAGCCGAAAATGATTGTGGCCGGCTTCTCTGCCTATTCCCAAGTGGTGGATTGGCAGCGTTTCCGCGACATCGCCGACGAAGTGGGTGCCATCCTGCTGGTGGACATGGCCCACGTGGCCGGCCTGGTTGCTGCGGGTGTCTACCCGAGCCCGGTGGGCATTGCTGACATCACCACCACCACTACCCACAAGACGCTGGGTGGTCCCCGTGGCGGTCTGATCATGGGTAAGGCCAACGAAGCGATTCAGAAGAAGATCAACTCCGCGGTATTCCCCGGTGGCCAGGGTGGCCCGCTGGAGCACGTGATTGCCGCCAAGGCGATCTGCTTCAAGGAAGCCATGCAGGCTGATTTCAAAGGCTACCAGCAGCAGGTAGTGAAGAACGCCCAGGCCATGGCCAGCGTGTTCATCGAGCGTGGCTTTGATGTGGTTTCCAACGGCACCGAAAACCACCTGTTCCTGCTCAGCCTGATCAAGCAGGACATCACCGGTAAAGATGCGGATGCCGCCCTGGGTAGCGCCAACATCACAGTGAACAAGAACGCCGTCCCCAACGACCCGCGTTCCCCGTTCGTTACCTCCGGCCTGCGCATCGGCTCCCCGTCCATCACTCGTCGTGGTTTCGATGAAGCCGACGCCAAGGAACTGGCCGGCTGGATTTGCGACATCCTCGATAACATGGGCGATGAGTCTGTGATCGAGACCGTGAAGGGCAAGGTGAAGGAGATTTGTGCGCGGTTGCCGGTGTATGAGCGCTAGAAGATGAGTTGACAGTTGACAGTGGATAGTTGACAGCGAAAAGCGAACAAATACGTAGGGTCACGGATGACGACGAGGTATGCAGCGCGGGAGAAATCCCGCGCTTTTGCTTTGCGGATGATAAAGGTTTATCAGTATCTACAAGAGCAGAAGCGAGAATTCATATTAAGTAAGCAATTGCTGCGCAGTGGAACAGCAATTGGAGCCTTGGTCAGGGAAGCTGAGCAGGCTGAGAGTCGTGCAGACTTCGTGCATAAGCTGTCTATCGCTCTCAAAGAGGCTAATGAAACGGAATATTGGCTGGAGTTATTGACGGAGTCCGGCTATTTGGAGCCTTCGTCTGGTCAGTCAGTTATGGCTGACGCCAAAGAGCTAGTAAAGATATTGACGGCAATTATCAAAACCACCAAAACGCGCCGATAAACGGGTTTCAAGGTTTTAGCTGTCAATTGTCAACTATCAACTGTCAACTGGGGTTTCCATGTATTGCCCGTTCTGTAGCGCCCAAGACACCAAAGTGATCGACTCGCGTCTGGTCGCGGATGGCGGGCAGGTGCGTCGTCGGCGTGAGTGTCTTAGCTGTAACGAACGCTTTACCACCTTTGAAACGGCGGAGCTGGTGATGCCGCGGCTGGTGAAGTCCGATGGCACCCGTCAGCCGTTTGACGAAGCCAAGTTGCGGGCCGGGATGTTGCGGGCGCTGGAGAAGCGGCCGGTGAGCATGGAGGATCTGGAGGCGGCGATCAGTCGTGTCTGTCACCGCTTGCGCGCCACTGGGGAACGTGAGTTGCCGGCCCGGGAGCTGGGTGAGTTCGTGATGGAAGAGTTGCAGCAACTGGACGATGTGGCCTATGTGCGTTTCGCGTCCGTGTATCGCAGCTTCCAGGATATCTCCGAGTTTTCCGCAGAAGTAGATCGCCTGCGCGGAAGAAGTGACAAGAAAGACGACTAGTCTTTTCGTCAGGTTGAGCATCGAAAAAGCCACCGGTCACAGGGCGTGACCGGTGGCTTTTTTCGTTGTGTTGCGAGCGAAGCTCAGCTGCCATGCAGCCATTGAGCAAGCAGCAGATACAGCGGGATACCTGCCAGCACATTGAACGGAAAGGTAATGCCCAGTGACGCGGCCATGGACAGGGTGGCGTTCGCCTGGGGCAGGGCGACGCGCATGGCTGCGGGCACCGCGATGTAGGACGCGCTGGCGCCCAGGACGGCCAGCAGGGTGATGCCGCCCACCGACAGGCCGAGCCCCTGGCCCAGCAGGGCGCCAAGTCCGCCGGCCAGCAGCGGCATGAAGATGCCGAAGGCGGTCAGGAACGGGCCGTCTTGCTTGAGGGCGCCCAGCTGTTCCGTGGTAATCAGCCCCATCTTCAGCAGGAACAGCGCCAGGGCGCCCTGGAACAGGTCCATGAAGAAGGGGGAAATCTTGGTCAGGCTATCGCCGGCGAAGGCACCGATCAGCAGGCCGCCCACCATCAACACGATCCCCGGGCTGAGCAGGGTTTCATGGGCAAGCTGGCGGCTGGCCAGGCCGGCAGACAGCCCCTTTGCCAGCACCAGGCCGACGATGATGGCGGGAATCTCCAGCAGTACCACAAACAGCGGGAAGTAGGGCTCGTAGGCCACGCCAGCGGCATCCAGCACTGCCACGGCGACAGCGTAGGTGGCCACACTGACGCTGCCGTAATGGGCGGCAATGGCGGCCGCGTTGACCCTGTTCAGGCCGCCCACATAGCGTAGCAGCGGGAAGGCCAGTAATGGCAGAACCACGCCGAACCCCACCACCAGTAACGATTCCTGGACGATTCGCAGGCTGGCATGTTCCGCCAGGGCGGCGCCGCCCTTCAGGCCGATGGCCAGTAGCAGAAACAGGGTCAGGGTCTGATAAAGGCCGCCGGGAAAGGGAAGACGAACCTTCAATATGCCGGCGGCCAGCCCCAGCACGAAGAAAAGCACTACCGCATCAAGCTGCATAGCTATCCCCGCCTTGCTGATCACCGGTGGCGACGGCCGGGTTGCGCCCTGCCAGCCATGCCAGGGGCAGCAAGGCGATGCCGATTACCCCCAGTGGAATGCCGGCGTGCCCGTTGGCGATGAGGGCCGTGGCCAGGCCAAGGTTGATCAGGGCAACGAAGAGAATGAAAAAACGCTGTCGGGTATGTTGTGGCATGGGACCTCCGGGTGAAATCGGAGGCCATTATCAGAGAGAGAAAGATTAGATAAAAATAGATACTATCTAGGTTTGATATAGATAAAGGTCTAATCATGAGCCGGTTACATGCCCGCGTGGGTACCCTCAGACAACTGGAAATCCTGCTGGCAGTGCATGAGGCGGGTACCGTGACCGGGGCGGCGGAAACGCTGCATCTGACGCAGCCCACAGTATCCATGCAGTTGCGCAAACTGGTTGGTGCCATGGGCATGCCGCTCTACCAGCAACAGGGTCGCAAATTACGCTTTACCGATGCGGGGCTGGCGGCAGTGGCCAGTGCCCGTCGGGTTATGGAGGAGTTCGAGCATCTGGACATGACCCTGGCGGACCTGCGCGGACTCAAGGCCGGGACACTGCGCCTGGCGGTGGTCACCACGGCCAAGTATTTCGTGCCCCATCTACTCGGGCCCTTCTGTGCCCTCTATCCCGGCGTGGAAGTGTCTTTCCATGTGGGCAACCGTGAGCAGATTATCGAGCGGCTGGAGCAGGGGCTGGATGATTTCTGTGTCTTCAGTCATGTTCCCGGTGGGCGCCCGCTGATCTCCAGCGCCTTCCTGGATAATCCGCTGGTGGCCATTGCCGCGGAAAACCATCCGCTGGCTCGCCGTAACCATCTGACCCTGGATGACATCGCCAGCGAGCCCTTTCTGATGCGCGAACCTGGTTCCGGTACCCGTCACGCCATCGAGCATTATCTGCAGCAGCAGGGCAAACAGCTGAATGTGAAGATGACCGTGGAAAGCAATGAAGCCATCCGCCATTCGGTGATGGCCGGGCTGGGTATTTCCATTCTCTCCGCCCATACCCTCAATCTGGGCGGTTGGGTGGGGCTGGCGCCGCTGAAGGTGGTCGGCCTTCCCATTGTGACCCAGTGGTACCTGGTGCGGCCTTCCGGGAAAAAACTCTCTATCGTGGCGCAGGCGTTCCAGCAGTTCATGGCGAACGAGGGCAAAGCGGTGCTGGCGGATTTTGTCGAGGATGCAGATCGCTTTGTTGCGGCACCGGACGCCGGCATCCAGTAGAATGCCAGCCATGTTTACGCGTCTGGATCATCAATATATGGCCCGTGCCCTGCAGCTGGCAGAGCAGGGGCTCTACACCACCGACCCCAACCCGCGGGTGGGGTGCGTGCTGGTGCGCGATGGCGAGATTGTCGGGGAAGGGTTTCATGCCCGTGCCGGCGAGCCCCATGCGGAGCGTCATGCCATGGCGGAAGCGGGTGATCGGGCTCTCGGGGCCACTGCCTATGTGACTCTGGAGCCCTGTTCCCACACCGGCCGTACCGGGCCCTGCGCGGATGCGCTGGTGGCCGCCGGGGTGGCCAGGGTAGTGGTGGCCATGGAAGACCCGAATCCCCAGGTAGCCGGTAATGGCATGCAAACGCTGGCGGCAGCGGGTATTGAAACCGCGTCCGGCTTGCTGGAAGCCGACGCACGGGCGCTGAATCCCGGCTTTATCTCGCGTATGACACGCCAGCGGCCCTACCTGCGCATCAAGATTGCCGCCAGTGTGGATGGTCGCACGGCCATGGCCAGCGGCGAATCCCAGTGGATTACAGGCCCTGCGGCTCGCGAGGATGTGCAGCGCCTGCGTGCCCGCAGCTCTGCGGTGATTACCGGTGTCGGCACCGTGCTGGCGGACCGGCCTTCCTACACGGTTCGCCCGCAGCAGTGGGCCCTGACTGACTATCAGCAACACTCTGGGGGCAGTGACCGCGTGCGCCAGCCCTTGCGGGTGATCCTCGATCGTACCCTGCAAACCCCGCCGGGTGTGCCGGTAGTCAGCGCCCCGGGGCATTGCCTGCTGGTAGCCGGGGAGCAGCACCCGGGGCGGCAGAATGCGCTGGAGTCCGCCGGTGCCGAGGTGATGCTGCTGCCCGCCTCCGGGTCCGGGATCGACCTGCAACAGTTACTGATCGAACTGAACCGGCGCGAATGCAACGAAGTACTGGTAGAATGTGGCGCCACGCTGGCCGGGGCCTTCGTTCGCGAGGGGCTGTTTGACGAGTTGATCGTCTATATGGCGCCGGCCCTGCTGGGCTCATCGGCCCGTCCATTGCTGGGGTTGCCGCAACTGGCCAGCATGAGCGAGAAGGTGTCGCTGCAGTGGCAGGACGTGCGGCAGGTGGGTAATGACCTGCGGCTGACGCTGGTTCCGGCGTGATGGAATTTCGCCGTAGGAGCGGCGCTTGAGCCGCGAAGCGCTTCGGCAAGGTTCCCGCAGTTGGCTTCGCGGCTCAAGCGCCGCTCCTACAGCCTGAAATAACGAGGTTTTCCATGTTTACCGGCATTATTGAAGCCATGGGCCAGGTCGCGGCCATGACCCCGAAGGGGGGCGACGTGACCTTGTTGATCAAGAGCGACGCGCTGGACTTTTCCGATGTGCAGCTGGGTGATTCCATCGCCGTCAACGGCGTCTGCCTGACGGCCACGGCCCTGCCCGGTGGTGCCTTCGAGGCGGATGTATCCGGGGAAACCCTGTCGCTGACGTCACTCAAGCAGATTGCCGTGGGAAGCCAGGTAAACCTGGAAAAGGCCCTGACGCCGACCACCCGGCTGGGCGGTCATCTGGTCAGTGGTCACGTGGATGGCCTGGGCAAGATCGTGCAGATGAAGCAGGATGCCCGCTCGGTACGCATCGATATCGAAGCGCCGGCGGAGCTGGCCCGCTACATCGCCCACAAGGGCTCGATCACCGTGGATGGCATCAGCCTGACGGTGAACAGCGTGGACGGTGCGGTCTTTTCCCTGAACATCATCCCCCATACCCAGGATGTCACCACCATTGGTCAATGGAAGGTGGGGACGCCAGTGAACCTGGAAGTTGATATAATCGCCCGCTATCTGGAGCGCCTGTTGCTGGGCGACAAGGCCGCCGAGCCGAATGCGGAAGGTATCTCTATGGCATTTCTGGCCGAAAACGGGTTTTTGAAAGGCGGCTGAAGCCGCCAGTAACAAGCCGCAAGTGACAAGCTTCAACGCGATAAAAGCGGGTTGCCATCAATTGCAGGCTGGAGTGCGCCAACATCGCGGCGTACCGGAAAGACAGGGTTCGCACTGGTTTTCCTTGTAGCTTGCGGCTTGTAGCTTGCAGCTCATCACCGGTGAAAAATGCAGAGGAAGTGCCGTTTGCTTCCACGCTAAATAGGTCGAGTACCACTATGCAGCTCAACAGTATTGAAGAACTGATCGAAGATATTCGCCAGGGCAAGATGGTTGTCCTGATGGATGATGAAGACCGGGAAAACGAGGGCGATCTGGTGATGGCCGCCGAGCATGTCACCGCCGAGGCAATCAATTTCATGGCCCGCTACGGCCGTGGCCTGATCTGTATGCCCATGTCTCGCGAGCGCTGTGAGCTGCTGGAACTGCCGTTGATGGTACAGAGCAACGGCAGTGGTTTTGGTACCAAGTTCACTGTCTCCATCGAGGCCCGTGAAGGGGTGACCACCGGGATTTCCGCTGCCGATCGTGCCCGCACGGTGCAGGCCGCCGTGGCCCGCAATGCCCGCGCCTATGACATCGTCCAGCCTGGCCACATTTTCCCGTTAATGGCCGAGCCCGGTGGCGTGCTGCGGCGTGCCGGTCATACCGAGGCATCCTGTGATCTGGCCATGCTGGCCGGTTGCGAGTCCGCCGGGGTGATCTGTGAGGTGATGAACGACGATGGCTCCATGGCCCGCCGCGAAGACCTGGAAGTGTTCGCCAAGGAGCACGAGCTGAAGATTGGCACCATTGCCGATCTGATTCAGTATCGTGCGCTCAACGAGAAAACCATCGAGCTGATGTCCGATAACACCCTGGATACCTGGTACGGTGATTTCCGTCTGGTCGCCTTCCGCGACACCGTGGATGGCCTGACCCATGTGGCCCTGGTCAAAGGTGAGATCAGCGAAGACAAGGAAGTGACCGTTCGGGTGCATCAGGTGGATCCGCTGCGAGATCTGATGAGCGCCAAGATGAATGGCCGCACCGGCTGGAACATGCATCGCGTTCTGGAATCTGTCTCCCAGGCGGATGCCGGCGTGGTGATTATTCTGGGTCAGGATTATGAATCCCAGGATACCGTGGAGCGGCTGGAAGCCTTCTTCGGCGGCACTGCCAGCAAACCCAAAGGGGAATCCCGTGCCTACCGCAACATCGGTACCGGCTCCCAGATTCTCAAGGCCCTGGGGGTGCGCAAGATGCGCCTGCTCAGCTCGCCGATGAAGTTCAATGCGCTCAGTGGTTTCGATCTGGAAATCACCGAGTATGTTGAAGCAGATAGTTGAGATAAGTCGGACGTCTGAAGTTTGGCGTCGGACGACAATTTCAAGAGCGTCAGACGTCCGACTTTCGACGTCCGACTGCAAGTTAAATACTGAGTCGGTCGCCGTGAGCCACCGGCACTGACAGGAAGGCAAGCATGCAAAACATCAAAACCCTGGAAGGCACTCTGAACAATGTGGGCGGTCGTTACGGTATCGTCGTTGCACGTTTCAACAGCTTTGTGGTGGAAGCCCTGCTGGAAGGCGCGGTGGATGCGCTGGTCCGTCACGGTGTCAGCCCTGATGATATCGAGATCATCCGTGTCCCCGGTGCCTGGGAGATGCCGGTGGCAGTGAAGAAGGTCATCGAAAAGCGCGATTACGATGCAGTGATCACCCTGGGTGCGGTGATTCGCGGTGGCACCGCCCACTTCGAATATGTGGCCGGCGAAGCAGCCAAAGGCATTGCCGCTGTCCAGAACGCCACAGGCGTACCGGTGGTCTTCGGTGTGTTGACCGTGGACACCATTGAACAGGCCATCGAACGTTCCGGCACCAAGGCTGGCAACAAGGGTGCCGAAGCGGCCATGAGCGCGCTGGAAATGGTCTCCCTGTTTAAGGCACTGTAATTATTCGGGACGCGGCGCGGGGCGCAGGCGTCCCGCACCACTTCCTGACGTTGAGGCAGCATGAACAATCCTTCCACACCCAGTGCCCGCCGCAAGGCGCGCCGATTCACCATGCAGGCCCTGTATCAGTGGCAGCTGGCGGGTGCCGCCGTGAGCGACATCGAAGCCCAGTTCCTGGCTAACCAGGATTTTGCCAAGGCAGATCGCGAGTATTTCCATGACCTGCTGCACGGGGTGCCGGCCCAGGTGAAAGAGCTCGACGAGCTGCTGACGCCCTATCTGGATCGTCGGGTAGAAGAACTGTCCCAGATCGAGAAAGCGATCCTGCGCCTCGGCGCCTACGAGCTGAAAGAGCGCCTGGATGTGCCCTATCGGGTGGTGATCAACGAAGGCATCGAACTGGCCAAGGTGTTCGGTGCCGACGATTCCTTCAAGTACGTCAACGGCGTGCTCGACAAGCTGGCGCGCAAGCTGCGTTACCAGGAAGCCGCAGAACGTCCTTTCCGAGATTGAGCGGGTGCGCGCAGGGCTCTCTGCGCGCTATGCTTCTCCCATGACAGACACCTCGACGCTGCAGACGCTGGATGAATTTTCCCTGATTCGGCGTTACTTTCATCGCCATGGTCACCACGGTCCGGATGCCGGCGTGGTGCTTGGCCCCGGTGACGATGCGGCGATTCTGACTCCCCCCGCCGGTCAGCAACTGGTGATGACCCAGGACACAAGCCTGGCCGGGCGCCATTTTCCTGACGACATGGATGCCGCTGATGTGGGCTACCGCTGCCTGGCGGTGAATCTGTCCGACCTGGCGGCCATGGGCGCCGACCCCCTCTGGTTTCTGCTCTCGCTGACCCTGCCCAACGTGGATGAAGCCTGGCTGTCAGGCTTTGCCGATGGCATGTTTACCCTGGCCGACCAGGCCGGCATCTCCCTGGTGGGGGGCGACGTGACCCGGGGCCCGCTGTCCGTCTCCATTCAGGCCACCGGGGCAGTGCCGCCGGGGCAGGCCCTGCGCCGTGATGGCGCGCAGGCGGGCGATCAAATCTGTGTGGGCGGTGTCACCGGCGCAGGCCTGCTGGGTTTACAGCAATGGCAGCAAGGAATGCGCAGCGGTGTCGCCATCGATCACTTCCGACGTCCGTCTCCACAACTCAGCCTGGGGCAGGCGCTGCGGGGACGTGCCACGGCCTGCATCGATATCTCCGACGGGGTGCTGGCGGACCTGGGCCATATTCTGGCCGCATCCGGTAGTTTGGGGGCCTGTTTGCAGGAAGACGCCTTGCCGCTGGGCAATGCTGTGCTTGCCGGTTGCAGCGATGCAGAGCAACGTAGGCTGCAGCTCCAGGGCGGCGATGATTACCTGCTACTTTTTACCCTGCCAGCGCAGGAAAGCCTGCCGCCGGGCTGCTATTGTCTGGGCACGGTGGAGCGGCAGGCGGGCCTGCGACTGGCAGGCCAGGACGGAACAATAACGACGTTGCACGCCACTGGCTGGCAACATTTTTGAGTAACGCACACGGGCTTGTCGGCATGATGGGTGAAGCATGTTGCGTGTTGCGTACAAGCGAGAGATGTCGATGGAACTGAAACGCCCGAAGATGACAAACCCGGTCCACTTTCTTGCCTTCGGCTTTGGCTCAGGCCTGGCGCCCATTGCGCCAGGGACTTTCGGCACGGTGGCGGCCATGCCGATCTGGTGGTTGTGTGCCCAGTTGCCGATGTGGGGCTATCTGCTGGTGACGGCGCTGGTGATCGCGGTGGGCCCGTTCCTGTGTGGGAAAACCTCCCACGACATGAATGTGCACGATCACCCTGGCATTGTCTGGGATGAAATCGCCGGTCTGTTGATCACCATGATTGCAGTGCCGGTGACCTGGTGGGGGGCGCTGGCCGGGTTTGTGGCTTTCCGGGTGTTCGACATTATCAAGCCCTGGCCCATCGGCTGGCTGGACCGTCGCGTGGAAGGCGGGCTGGGTATCATGGTGGACGACCTGCTGGCCGGGGTGTATGCGGCAGTGGTGGTACAGTTGCTGATTATTTTTCTGCCGCAGTGGTTTACCTGAGTAATCGCCAGGAAGCGTCGCCACTAGGGGCTGTGGCCACAGGGCTGTCCAAGAGGTTTGTTGCATTGATCTGAATTGCCCTAATATCGTTTTGTCACTACCGCTGGCACGAAAAGGATGGCGCCACGCCGGCTTAGCCCTTAGCCTGAATGGATAATAACTGATCAACCGCAGGCAGGGATTTGCCATGTCGGATACCGATCCCCGTTCCAGGCGGGTGGTGGTGCCGGGGGTGCGCTGGTTACGCTTTCCCCGGCGCCTGGAAACCGAATACCGTGAATATCAGTGCCGGGAAGCCGTGGAAGGTTTCCGGGTCAATGCCTTTTATATTCTTCTGCTTTATCTCCTCCTGATCACCGGTATCTATGCGTTGGCGCCGGAAGCGGTACGTGGCCGCTGGCTGGCGACCTATATCTGGGTGGGGGTTATCGTGCTGGTGGCCGGCGGCCTGGCCCAGGTGTCCGCCCTGAATCGTTATTTTCCCTGGTACGCGGGGCTGGGTAGCTTTCTGGCGGTGGCGGTGTCCATGGCCATTCCCGGTTTTATCGATGGGTCGGTTTCCGTCCAGCTGGCCCATGTGTCGGTGATCTATGCGTTGGTAATTGTCTATGCCATGGTGGGGCTGCGCTTCCCGGTGGCGGTAGCGGCCTGTTGGGGTGGCGGGTTGCTGGGCTGGTGGCTGTCTGAGCGCTTCGGTCACGGGGTGGACTGGCAGGTGGCTCACCGTACCTATACCGGGGTGAGTCTGCTGGGCATGTTCCTGTGCTATACCTCAGAAGTGCGAGATCGCCAGCTGTTTTTCAACCAGCGGCAATTGCTGCGCCAGCAGCAACGCACCCAGGCTCTGGCGGAACGGCTGCATCGGCTCAGTCGCGAGGACAGTCTTACCGGGCTTGCCAACCGGCGCTCCTTTGATGAGGCCCTGGATCGGGAATGGCGGCGCTGCCAGCGTGAGCAGCAACCGCTGACTATCATGCTGGTGGATGTGGACTGCTTCAAAGCCTACAACGACCATTACGGACACCTGCAGGGTGACCGCTGTCTGCAGCAGCTATCCAGTGAATTACGGCGTTACGGGCGGCGGGGCGGCGACGTGGTGGCGCGCTTCGGTGGTGAAGAATTCGTGTTGCTCTATCCCGGCATTGCGGACACCGAGGCAAAACAACTGGCTTCCCGGATATGTCGCTCGATACGCGCTCTGGCAATGCCGCATTCCTGCAATCCCGACACCGGCGAAGTCACCGTCAGTGTGGGCGTAGCCGTATTGACCCCCGGCCCGAAACAGACCGCAAGGGCCTTGCTGGATGCGGCGGACCGTGCCCTGTACCAGGCGAAACAAAGTGGCCGGGACACCTGGCGACTGTATGAGCCGCCACCCAGAGTGCGGCTGGTCAAGGATGACAAGGGGTTGTAGGGCTCACGCAGAATGCCTGCTGGGTGGGGCAGGTCCACCCACAAGATCTCAAACCCGATTTTCACCACAGAGGACACAGAGCTTTCAGAGAAAATCCCGAAAAGTTTTTCCTCAGTGAGCCCTGTGTCCTCTGTGGTAAAAACGGTTCGCTGTTCAGCGTGCTTCGCGCAGGCGTTGTTGTTCGCTGAGGCGGGTGCGGATTTGCGCCTCGATACCCTGGGCATCCAGTCCGGCCTCGGCCAGCAGCACATCCCGTTTGCCGTGGTGGATGAAGTGGTCCGGTAGAGCCAGGTTGAGCACATCCACCAGCAGGCCTTCCTCGTGAAGCAGTTCGTTCACCGCCGAGCCGGCGCCGCCCATACGCTGGTGGTCTTCCACGGTCACCAGCAGGGTGTGACTGGCGACAGCCTGGAGGATGGCGTCACGATCCAGCGGCTTCACCCAGCGCATATCCAGCACGGTGGCATTGAGGGCCTTGCCCGCTTCCTGCGCTGCCGGGGTGAGGGCGCCGAAAGCCAGGATCGCCACCTGCTGACCGTCACGGAGAGTACGCGCCTGGCCGATGGGCAGGGCTTCCATGGCCTTTTCAATTGCTACGCCGGGCCCGGTGCCGCGCGGGTAGCGCACCGCCGCCGGACCTTCGTGCTGGTAGGCGCTGTATAGTAACTGCCGACACTCGTTCTCGTCGGAGGGGGCGGCGATGATCATGTTGGGCACGGTGCGCAGGTAAGCCAGATCAAACACGCCGCCATGGGTGGCGCCGTCTTCGCCGACCAGGCCGGCCCGGTCCAGGCCGAAGGTCACATCCAGATCCTGCAGGGCCACGTCATGAATCAGCTGGTCGTAGCCGCGCTGCAGGAAGGTGGAGTAGATCGCCACCACCGGTTTCTGGTTTTCACAGGCCAGGCCACCGGCCAGGGTCACCGCGTGCTGTTCACAGATGGCCACGTCATGGAAGCGATCCGGGAAGCGCTGGCTGAACGCCACCATGCCGGAGCCTTCGCACATGGCCGGGGTAATGCCCACCAGGCGCTTGTCTTGCTCGGCCATGTCGCACAGCCACTGGCCAAAGATGTCCTGATACTTGGGTTTCTTCGGCTGGCTGGGGACGGCCACCTGTACCTTGGGTTTGGGTTCGATCTTGTTGATGGCATGGTAGCCCACCGGGTCCGCTTCGGCGGGGGCGAAGCCCTTGCCCTTGGTGGTGTAGACATGCAGTAACTGCGGGCCTTCCAGGGCACGCATGTTGCCCAGGGTGCGCACCAGCTCGTCCACATTGTGGCCGTCGATGGGGCCGATGTAGTTGAAGCCGATGGCCTCGAACAGCATGTCCGGGCTCACCATGTTTTTCATGCTTTCTTCAGTGCGGCGGATAAAATCCCAGGCTGCCGGCATGGTGGAGAGCACCTTCTTGCCGCCTTCGCGCAGGGCGATATAGCTCTTGCTGGCCCAGATGCGCGCGAAGTAGTTGGACAGGCCACCCACGTTGTGGGAAATCGACATGTTGTTGTCGTTGAGAATCACCAGCAAGTTGGAGCGGGTGTGGGCGGCGTGGCTCATGGCCTCGAAGGCCTGGCCGGCGGTCATGGCGCCGTCGCCGATGATGGCCACCGCACGCCGGTCACTGCCTGCCATTTCCGCGCCCAGGGCCATGCCCAGGGCCGCGCTGATGGACGTGGACGAGTGGCCTACACCGAAGGTGTCGTACTCGGACTCGCTGCGCTTGGGAAATCCGGACAGGCCATCCTGCTGGCGGATACTGGTGATGCCTTCACGGCGGCCGGTGAGAATCTTGTGCGGGTAGCACTGGTGGCCCACATCCCACACCAGCCGGTCGTCAGGGGTGTTGTACAGATAGTGGAGAGCTACGGTCAGCTCCACCACACCCAGACCGGCGCCGAAGTGGCCACCACATTGGCCCACTGCGTAGAGCAGGTATTCACGCAGTTCGTCCACCACCTGTTCCAGCCGGGTGGCTGGCAGCCTTCGTAACTCGGCGGGACTGGTCAGCATGTCCAGCAGCGGAGTGGCCGGGCGAGTCAGCGGGATTTGCGTAAATGTCTTGGGCATAGAGGTATGCAGCCTGAAATGCACGGCGAAATGAGACCCTAGTATACCTTCAGCAGGCGTCAGGCGTCAGTGATCGCGGGAGATGATGTATTGCGCCAATTGTTGCAGTGGTTGGGCGCGTTCTCCGTAGTCCGCCAGGGTCTGTTGGGCCTGTTGGCAGAGCTCCCGGGCCCGCTGTTGGCTCTGCTCCAGGCCTAGCAAGGAAGGGAAGGTGCTTTTCTGCAGTTTCTGGTCGGAGCCGGAGGGTTTGCCCAGCTGTTCGGTGCCGGCGGTGATATCGAGAATATCGTCCTGTATCTGGAAGGCCAGGCCGATGGCATCGCCAAACCGGTTCAGGTCGTTGATCAGCGCAGTGGCATCCACTTCCGCGGCGAAATAGCCCAGTTGCAGGCTGGCAGTGATCAGCCGGCCGGTCTTCAGATAATGCATTTCTTCCAGTGCCGCGACAGTCTGCTGCTGGCCCTGGGCGAGCATGTCCTGCATCTGCCCGGCGGCCATGCCGTCCACGCCGGCGGCCAGGCAAAGGTGCTGGATCATGGCGATGCGGGTTTCTGCGCGGTAATGGCCGCTGTTGGCGAGCAATTCGAAAGCACGGGTATGCAGGGTGTCGCCGGCCAAGATGGCGGTGGCCTCGTCGAAAGCCTTGTGGCAGGTGGGCTGGCCCCGGCGCAGGTCGTCATCATCCATGGCGGGCAGGTCGTCGTGGACCAGCGAATAGGCATGAATCAGTTCCACGGCGGCGGCGGGCACATCGGCTTTGGCCGGTTCGGCCCCGGCCAGCTGGGCGGCACCGTAAACCAGCAGTGGGCGGATACGCTTGCCGCCGCTGAGGGCCGCATAGCGCATGGCCTGGCTCAGTCGTGGTGCGGCACTGGCGGCGGGCACGAAGGTGGCCAGTGCCTGCTCCAGACGGGCCCGGCTGGTCTCGCCGAGCTGGTCCAGGGCGGGGAAGTTACTGGCCATTGTCTTCACCGGCAAAAGGAGCCGGCTCGGCGTCAGTGTTCTGCTCCAGCAGAATACGTACCTTCTGCTCGGCCTGTTGCAGGGCCTGTTGGCACTCCCGGGAAAGGCGAACCCCTTCTTCAAAGGCTTTCAGGGACTCTTCCAGGGTCAGGTCACCAGATTCCATCCGTTCCACCAGGGATTCAAGATTGTCCAGTGAGGTTTCCAGCGCGGGGGCTGCCTGCTTTGCCATGTGTTTCTCCTAGCCTGAGTATGTCACCAAAACGCGCTAAACCATGCACAGGTGTGATGATAGCAGTCGGAAAGGCGATTTGGGCGGTCTGGGCCGGTGTATTTGGCGGGAACAGTAATGCACAGGCGGTGGTGAATCAATTGCTATCTGACCGTCTGTGGGGCCTTGAGGCGCCATTGTTCGATTTTTTTGATGGGTCGCAAGTGGCTGATAATGAAAGGGTAAAAATGGGCTTTTAGAAGCCGGGGAGAATTGATTCCAAATGGTTCTAAACAGGGGGTTCCGGTGCTGGCGGTGGCCTGCTTATAGTGAAAGGCCCACCGGGGGTCGCAGGCAGCTTCTTCCTCTGATCTCCTAAGCTATGGCGTTTAGTCTGCGTCCCCGGCGGGGATCCTATCGACGCGGCAACAACGCGAAAGGCTCAAGGGTTAAATAATGAAACAGGCCGCGCCCTGGCTGGGCGCGGCCTGTTTCGTTTCAAGCTGCACTAAGGCGTACTGTCGCCTTCAGAAATCGTAGCGCAGCCCCACCGTGAAGACCTGTCCGTCACTTTGTACCTGGTAGCCAGCCAGCGGGTTGAAGCTGTCCGAGTTGGGGGTGTAGATGGCGTAGCCCAGCTCCTCATAGAAGTATTCGGCGAAGAACTTGAGCGCCTCGGTATGCTGGTAGTCCACGCCCACATGGGCGGAATCCCCCTGGAAAAAGGCTTCTCCTTCTCCGTCGCTCTCTTCCCCCTGGGCATACATGGCTTTGAAGGTGTACTTGTTCCAGGTGTAGGAGCCGTACAGGTTGTAGGTGACGGGATCCTCATCCACGGTGACGCTGCTGTGGGAAAGCAGTTGTTCCACCTTGGCCGCAAAACGCCAGGGCCCGGTGGTGTAGGTGGCTGAAGCGCCGACCTGATCCGGGCGGTCACCGGAGTCCTGTTCGGTGTCCTGATAGGCCGCCGCCAGGGTCAGGTTGTCCACTGACCAGGACAAGGCATATTGCATGGTATCCAGATAGCTGGTGCCGGCTTCGTCAGTCATGTCCACCCCGGATACCGTGGCGGTGATCCCGGCCATACTCGGCGAGGTATAGGTCAGGGCGTCGCGGCGGAAGGCGGCCTGGGTGGCATAACCGGAGTAGAACGAACTGAAAAAATCCACCGGGTAGGCCACGTTGTTGTAGTAAGCCAGCCACTGGGTGCCCACCGTCACACTGCCGAACTGATCATGGGCCGCAGAAATCGTCGCCACCCGGGGCATGCTGTTGTTGTCTTCTTTATAGAGTTCATGAAAGAAGGTCGGGTCCTCGGCGCGCAGTCGGGCAGAGTTGATCGGAAATTCCAGCGTTGCAGTGATATCCACGTTGTCGAAGTCGTTATAGCTGGCGTTGACGCCGAGCCGCGAATAGGCGTCGCGCAGGCCGGTGTAGGAGTCGTCCTCTCCGGGTTGAGCTTCATCCACGGAAACCGCTTCCGTCTGGATGCGTAATGAACCGTAGGGGGTCACGGTCAGTTCCGCATTGGCAGGCAGGGCAGCCATGCCGCTGATTAGCGCCGCGCTGAGCGGCAGAGTGTATGGGTATTTCATCCTTGAGCTCCCTTCTTTCGTTTTAAATTCAGACAATCAGTACCGGGCAGTGCGACAGGCTGGCGACCCGCTGGGAGACACTGCCCAGAAAGTAGCCGTCCACATCGCCACTGGTACCCCGTGAACCCATCACGATCAGGTCCACGTTGTTGTCCTTGGCAAAACGGATAATGGCCCGGGAAGGTCTGCCTCCCTTGACGAAGGCCCGCACCTGTTCGGCGCCGGCGTCGGAGGCCAACTGTTTTGCCTGCTCTGCAACGGAAGAGGCATATTCCTTCAGCGCTTCATCCGGTAGCTGCACATCGTTGGGGCGAACCATGGACAGGGACGCCTCGAACAGACTGTGGTGTTTGAAAACGCAGAGCAGATACAGCTCGGCATCGTTGTCCTGCTGAAGCTTGGCAGCATGATCCAGGGCCTTGAGCGAGCCCTGGGAGCCATCCACGGGAACCAGAATCCTTTGGTACATAACTGCCTCCTTGCGGGGAGTTATTCCTCGCTCCAGTTAGTTGAAGACCAGATCTCGCAGGGACAAGGCGATCTGTGGAAACACGATAACCAGCAGCGTGGCTAGCAGAAGCATGATGACGAAAGGTGGGGTGCCTCGTATCACCTCCCAGTACGGGCGTTTGAAAATGGCGATGGCAGTAAAGATGTCACAACCAAAGGGTGGCGTAGCCGAGCCGACCGCCACCATCATGGTGATCAGGATCCCCACATGCACCGGGTCAAGACCGGCAGAGGCGACCGCTGGCGCGAAAATGGGGGTGAGAACCAGGATTACCACGATGGGATCCACAAACATGCAGGCAATAAAGAACGCCACGGCAATGGCCATCAGTACGCCGAAAGGTCCGGCTTCATTGATGCCCACGGCTCCGAGCAAGGTCTGCGGAATCTGGGCAAAGGAGATGATCCAGGAGAAGCCGTTGCCGACTGCCACCAGAATAAACACCACCGCGGTGATCAGGCCGGTGGACTTGGCAATGGCATAGATATCCATGGCCTTGAGTGATCGGAAAATCACGAACTCCAGAATGACCGCATACAGCACACAAGCCGCGGCCGCTTCCGTCGGGCTGAAAATGCCACCGTAGATGCCGCCGACAATGATGACGGGAAACCCCAGTGGCCAGAGCGCTTTTCGCACTGAGGAAAAGCGCTCGTTCCAGCTTGCCTTGGGCTCGGTGGGCACCTTCTGGATATGGGCGTAGGTCACACAGTAGGCGGAGAACATCAGCAGGATAAGCAGGCCGGGGCCGATGCCGGCAATAAACAGTTCGGCGATGGAGGTGCCGGTAATCACCCCGTAAATAATCATCCCGATGCTGGGCGGAATCAGAAAAGCGATATCGCTGGCGTTAATGATCAGCGCCAGAGTAAAGGAATCCTTGTAACCGGATTCCAGCATGCGCGGGCGCAGCGGCGAGCCAACGGCCACCACGGTGGCCTGGGTGGAGCCGGACACCGCCCCGAACAGGGTGCAGGAGGCGGCGGTGCTGACCGCCAGGCCTCCTTTGATATGGCCGATAAAGGCCATCACCATGTTGACCAGACGATTGGCTGACTGGCCACGAGTCATGATATCTGCGGCGAGAATAAACATGGGAACCGCTATCAGGGCAGTCGGGCGAATGCCGGCGAGCATTTGCTGGATAAAGAAATCCATGCGGTCGAAACCGTCGAACATCATCACGAAGCCGACCACGGCGCCGACAATCAGCGGTACCATCATCGGAAACCCGAACAGCAAAAGCACCAACATGACGAGAAACATGATCCAGGCCATCATCCGTCAGATCTCCGTTTCCTGTTCGTCGTAACCATCGAGCACAGTGGTGGACAGATACACGTCCCGGGAGAAAATATTCTTTATCCCGGCCATGAAGTACTGAATGCCTGTGACGGTGAGCCCCACAGGCACCCATAGATAAATCAGATAAATCGGGAAGCCCAGGGTGGGCAGTACCCGGCCGCTGCTGTACACCGAGTAGATATAGCTGATCGAATACCAGCAAAGGAAAAACATGATCACGGAGGTGACGAAACTGATCAGAATCATCATCCACCTTCGGACCGAAGTCGGGAACACATCATAGATGGCGGACATGCGTATATGTCGGCCATGTCGGGCGGCATAGCCCAGCCCGGCAAAGGTGATCATGACGATCAGGATGCGGTTGAGTTCTTCGGAGAAGTGCAGACTTTCGCCAAGAATGAAACGGCCTACCACGTTTGCCACCGTGTTGATGGCCATGAGCAGGACGCCGGTAGCGAGAATAACGGCTTCGACTTTGGCGATGCCGTTGTCGAGGGTGCCGAGAAAGCCTGGCAGGGTGGACTTCTGCGGTGATGGCGCCCCATCGTTCATGATAGCGTCCTTCTGCGATTGCCGGTTGAGCGGATCATCCTGATCCGCGCCCCCGGCTTGTGGTGATTTTGGTGTTGCCGGGGAACCCCGTGGAATCCTGTACTGCTATTCAGGGTTCCGGAATTGATTAGTCGCCGGGAACCGACCGCAGAGCTGTTCGGCCCCGGCGTGGTATTGCCTGTTATTCGTTTTCGATGGCTTCAAGGTCAGCCTTGAACTGCTCAAGCAGTTCGGCGCCGCTTTCGCCGGTCATTTCCACGAAACGGTTTTCCACCTGCGGAGCCCGCTCCCGGAATGCCTGACGCTGTTCTTTGGTCAGGCGGGTCACGGTCACCTCGTCACTGTCCTCAAGAATCTTGTCGAGCATTTTTTCACCAAGACCGGGCACGTAGCCTGCAATATGTTCAAAGGCGTGATCAGTGGCATTGCGAACCAGTTCTTTATCTTCTTCAGACAAGCCGTTGAAGAATTCCTGGTTGGCCATCATGGCCGTGGTGAACTGGTTATGGCCGGTGAAAATCAGGTTTGGCGATACTTCGTAGAGTCCGCCGGACTGGATCCAGAAAATGGGATTTTCCTGCCCCTGAATGATATTGGTCTGCAGGGCACCGTACACTTCGCCCCAGGGCAGGGGAGTCGGGGTGGCACCGAATGCCTGGTAGGTTTCGGAAAGCAGCGGATTGGTCATGGTGCGAATATTTTTGCCCTGGAAACCTTCCGGTGACGTCACCGGTTCATCGGCGGTTATCACCACTTCCCCTTCCGGGTACATGGTCAGCAGTTCCAGGCCCTGTTCAGCGTAGAGCTTGGGGAACATCTCGTTGATGGCTTTGCTTTCCTCAAAGAAGGTAACCACTTTTTCGGATTCCACCGGCAGCAGGTAAGGAATGAAGAAAATCTGTGCCTCGGGGATCAGGGAACCGGTAAAGCCCGGTGACTGGTTGACGAACTGCAGCACGCCGGCCTGGGTCAGTTCCATGATGTCATCGGATTCACCCAGCTCACCAAAGCGGTGAATCTGTAACGTGTGTGCCGAGTTGTCTTCGATGTATTCCTTGAATTTGTGTGCGAAAACATCCTGCACATCACCTTCGTATTCTTCGTGGGCATAGCGCCAGTTCTGTCCCTGTGCTTCGGCGCTGGCGGCGGGCTCTTCAGCGTTATCGCTACATGCTGCCAGTGACGCCATCATCACTGTGGCCGCGGCGGCGCCTGCTAGTGATCGAATGGTCATTGTGTACCCTCATGTCTGGTTGACGGTGAAACAATGCCCGCAAAATCTTCCATTTTTCACGAACATTGAGGTTCACCTTGGCAAAGGAAAACCGGAAGTGCAAGAAACCGGGTCCCGTTTGTGTCAGGAATATCACCTGTTTTGTGGACCGATGCAGGGTGTGCCGAAGTGCGTCTTTTTGCGGTTTCTGGTGTGGTCAGGTTGTCGAGGAGTGCTGATGCGCTGCGGGTTTCTACGGTAAAACACCAGGGGAGCTGGTGACGCTTTCTGTTAGAATCCGCGCCATGAAACTGATCCTTGCCCCCATGGAGGGCCTGGCGGACTTCTGGGTTCGCCAGGCCCTCACCGACGTGGGCCGTTATGACTGGTGTGTCAGCGAGTTTGTCCGTGTCAGCGGCCAGCTGTTGCCGCCCCGTGTCTTCTATCGCTGGTGTCCGGAGCTGAAACAGGGCTCCCGTACCCGGGCGGGAATTCCTGTGCACGTTCAATTGTTGGGCTCGGACCCTGCCTGCATGGCGGAGAATGCGGCCCGGGCGGTGGAACTGGGCGCGCCGGCCATCGATCTGAATTTCGGTTGTCCGGCAAAAACCGTCAATCGCCATCGTGGCGGGGCTGTGCTGCTTGATGAGCCGGACGTGGTGCATGCGGTCACGGCGGCAGTGCGCCGCGCGGTGCCGTCATCCATTACCGTGTCGGTGAAGATGCGCCTGGGAAATGAAGAGGATGCGCTGGCGGAGGATAATGCCCGGGCGGTGGAAGCGGCGGGGGCTGCCTGGCTGACGGTTCATGCTCGCACCAAGCGGCAGGGTTACCGGCCGCCGGCCTACTGGGACCGCATCAGCCATATCCGTGAGGCCATATCGCTGCCGGTGATTGCCAACGGGGAAATCTGGACCCCGGAAGACGCCCGCCGCTGCCAGCATGAAAGTGGATGCCAGGATTTGATGCTGGGTCGCGGTGCGGTGGCTGATCCCTGGTTGGTCAATGCGCTACGTGATGAAGGTCGCGCCACTCGCTGGGAGGATATACCGCCAGTGCTGAGCCGGTTTCTGGCCGATGTGATCGGCACCGGCACCGATGCCCAGGTAGCGGGGCGGGTCAAGCAGTGGCTCAGCTATCTGCGTCGTCAATGGCCCCAGGCCGGTGTGCTGTTGGAGCAGATCAAGCGTGAATCTGATCCTCAGGCTATGGCGCCGTTTCTGGCGGCGCCGATGTCGGGCCAGGCGGCGTCAGAGTAAAGCGCTGGAACGGCGGCAACACAAAAAAATCACCGTCGTGACGGTCGGCCATGGCCCGGAATGAGGCATCCAGATTGTCCAGTGCCCATGGCAATGGCGCCACGTCGTCACGAAGTTCTGCGAAAAAATCATCCCAATGCACCGGTATCACCGTGTGCGCCCCCACCGCCTGGGCGGTTTCCTCCATGAAGGCTTGCTGATAGGCCTCGCTTTGTTTGCCAAGGCTGGCGCTGGCCAGCAACGCATAATCCGCCTGGTAACGGTCCAGTTCGCCGGGCTGCATGCCGGCGCTACCCTGAATAAGCAGGCTGCCGGCCGGGTGGCTGATCACAAGCCCGTAGCTGGTGCCTTCTTCCCAGGCGCCCAGTGGCGCCGGTGGCGTTACCGGTTCGGTAATTTCCCCCTTGCCGGTCCACTTTTCGATGGCTGCCGGCAAGGGCACGTGGCCGGCGGGTACAAAGTAGAGCGTGAAATCGCCGAACCGGTAGGGGTGGTGAGTCTGTACCGTGGTGATGCGTGCTTCCGGCAAGCCGCCACCGCGGCCCACCATGGCAGTGGACGCGGACCCTAGCAGCTGAGCGCCAGTCCGCTGCGCCACCATGGGCGAATCCATGGCATGGTCGAAATGGGAATGCAGTACCGGGATGGCATCCAGCTCGCTGATGTTGGCCTGTTTCAGGGCATTATCGATACGCTGCTGATTGGGCTCGATCGTACCAAAAAGCTGGGGGATGCTGACCCGGGAAAAGTAGCCGTCGGTGAGCAAGTGGGTGGTGCCGTCGCTGACCAGCACGGTGCTGGTGCCAAGAAAGGTAAGGGTAACCTCGCCGGGTTGGGCCTGAGGCTGAGCCTGGGCAACGGGCCAGTGATCCCGTGGGGGGGATAACTGGAATGACACAGTGATAGCAACAGCCGCTACCAAAAGGGCGCCGATCATCCATCGCGCAATTTTCATGGGACATCCAATGTTGTTCTGTGGGCAGGCCGTTCCGGGCCTGGGGACGCATTTTAACGGAAAACCTGCATTCTGACAGGGAATCTACTGCAATAGACTGTGCTCTTTCGCAAAGTCGACACGATGCTGGCGGGTTTTCTGTCAGTCATATCGTTGCCCATCCCGTCCGCCCTCTCTGCCAGGGCTTCGACTAAAGTCATACTGTGCCGCCGGTGCCCTTTGGCTAGTCTTGATAGCGAGCCTATCCCGATTTGTGGATAGCCCGTTACAACGAGGACGCAGAGGGACGAGTAATGAAAGAAGAAAATGCCCGCGCCTATTGGGCTGCCAACCTGCGATTGATTCTGACCTACCTGGCTATCTGGTTCGCGGTTTCCTATGGCTGCGGAATCCTGCTGGTGGATGAACTCAATCATATTCAGTTTTTCGGATTCAAACTGGGTTTCTGGTTTGCGCAGCAAGGGGCCATCTATGTGTTCCTGGTGCTGATCATCATGTATGCGCGATCCATGAACAAGCTGGATCGTAAATTCGACGTCCACGAAGACTGAGAGGGGTAAGATTATGGATGTTCAAACACTCACCTATCTCTTTGTGGGCGGTTCCTTTGCGCTCTACATCGGGATTGCGATCTGGTCACGAGCCGGGTCGACCAAAGACTTTTACGTGGCTGGTGGCGGTGTGTCTCCCATCGCCAACGGCGCGGCGACGGCGGCGGACTGGATGTCCGCAGCCTCTTTTATTTCCATGGCGGGGATTATTGCCTACTCCGGTTACGATGCCTCGGTTTACCTGATGGGGTGGACGGGGGGCTATGTGTTGCTGGCGATGTTGCTGGCACCCTATCTTCGCAAGTTTGGCAAGTTTACGGTGCCCGATTTTATCGGTGACCGTTACTACTCGAACGTGGCGAGGACCGTGGCTGTGATCTGCGTGATCTTTGTGTCCTTTACCTACGTGGCCGGGCAGATGCGTGGCACCGGTATTGTGTTTGCCCGTTTCCTGGAAGTGAATGTGAATACCGGTGTGGTTATCGGTATGGGCATCGTGTTCTTCTATGCGGTACTCGGCGGCATGAAAGGGATTACCTATACCCAGGTGGCTCAGTATTGCGTGCTTATCTTTGCCTTCCTGGTGCCGGCAGTCTTCCTGTCCATCATGATGACCGGTCATGTGCTACCGCAGACCGGTTTTGGTGCCACCGTGCTGGATGCGGCAGGTAATGATTCCGGGGTCTATCTGCTCAATAAACTGGATCAGGTGGTGACGGACCTGGGCTTTACTGAATATACCGATGGCTCAAAATCCACCATTGATGTGTTCTTTATCGCCGCTGCGCTGATGTGTGGTACTGCCGGTCTGCCCCACGTGATCGTTCGTTTCTTCACCGTGCCGCGCGTGAAGGATGCTCGCATCAGTGCTGGCTGGGCGCTGTTCTTTATTGCCCTGCTGTACACCTCCGCTCCTGCGGTGGGTGCCTTTGCCCGACTCAACCTGATCGATACGGTTCACCAGACCCAGTATGAAAAACTGCCTGACTGGTTCTATAACTGGGAAAACTCCGGCCTGATCGGTTGGGTGGACAAGAATGGTGACGGTGCGGTGCAAATGAGTGCCGGCGCTCCCTTCGAAGGCAAGCCTACCTTTGCGGGCACCCGTGCCGAAGTCCAGGGCAGCTATGGCGAGCGGGTTCTGACCAATACGCCAACCGACAACGATGCCGAGGTATATATCGACCGTGACATCATCGTGCTGGCCAACCCGGAAATCGGCAATCTGCCGGCCTGGGTGATCGCGCTGGTCGCGGCCGGTGGGGTAGCGGCAGCATTGTCCACGGCGGCAGGGCTGTTGCTGGTGATTTCCAGTGCCATTTCCCACGACTTGTTGAAGAAGACCCTGAAGCCGGATATCACAGAGAAGCAGGAATTGCTGGCGGCTCGGGGGGCGGCAGTGGTGGCGATCTGTATCGCTGGCTACTTCGGTATCAACCCGCCTGGCTTTGTGGCGCAGGTGGTGGCGTTCGCCTTCGGTCTGGCAGCGGCGAGCTTCTTCCCGGTCATCCTCATGGGCATCTTCTACAAGCGCATGAACAAGGAAGGGGCCATCGCTGGCATGCTCACCGGATTGGCCTTTACCTTCTGCTACATCGTCTTCTTCAAGTTCGTGTCTCCGGAGCTGAACAGCGCCGAGCACTGGCTGCTGGGCGTGTCTCCTGAAGGTATCGGTACCGTTGGCATGCTGCTCAACTTCGCCGTGGCCTTCACCGTATCCCGGTTTACCGCCCCGCCACCGGATCATATCCAGCATATCGTGGAAGATATCCGTGTTCCGCGAGGTGCCGGGGAAGCTGTGGCGCACTAAAGGTAGGAGATGAGCGAAGCCGGTGTGGAAGCAGTCAGTCCGCACCGGTTTTGCGCTTTCCGGAATAAGGGAGGAGAGTTAAAAGTTGAAAGTTCAAAGTTGAAACGAGGGCTAGGCAGACGCCTGCCAGTTGCTTTGCTTCTCGCGCTTTTAGGCGTTGAACTTTCCACTTTTAATTGATCGGTCCGTGGCCATGATTGAAAAGGAACTCGACCAGTATCCGTTCAGCCTGCTGGGAACAGCGGGTCGGCATCGTCTGAATCAGGGCACTGATCTGGCCTATTACGAGCCCGGCGATATTATTCTGGAGGCGGCCAGCCCCAGTGATTACGTCTACGTGGTTCACAAGGGCAGCGTGGCGGAGCTGGACGTGAATGCCCCGGATGGGCGCAGCCAGGTGGGAGTGTATGCCGCCGGGGATCTTTTCGGGGCCATCAGTGTACTCAACGGCAAAAGCCGTTACCGCTTCCGTGCCGAGCAACAGACCCTGTGCCACCTGATTCCCGCCGCCCTGTTTCTGGAGCTGTGCGACAGTGAGCCGGAATTTGGACGGTTCTTTCGCCAGACGCTGGCGGAAAAAAGCCAGCGTCTGGCAGAGCGGCGGGAGGGGGGCGTCACCCTGGCCGGATTCATGCTGGCACGGGTGGATCAGTGCATGCGCGAGCCCCTTGTCATGGCCCCCAAGGCGACCCTGCGCGATGCAGTGACGGCGCTCAAGCAGCACGGTGTGGACAGCGTGCTGATTCACAGTGATGAGGGCTTTGCCATTGTCACCAAGACCGATCTGCTGACAGCCCTGGTAGTCAATGAACAAACTGCCGACACGCCGCTGGAAGCGGCGGCAGAGCGGCAGCTGGTGACCACCCGCCCGGACGACTATCTGTTTACCGCGCTGACCCGCATGACTCGCCACAAGGTGGCCCGGGTAGTGGTGATGGCCGGCGAGCAGGCGGTGGGTGTGGTGGAACTCACCGATGTACTCAGCTTCTTTTCCAGCCGTTCCTATGTGGTGGGTCTGGAAATCGAGAAGGCAGAATCCCTGGATGAGTTACGGCAGGCCAGCGAGCGTCTGCCGGAACTGGTGGAAGCCTTGATGGCCCAGGGCGTAAAGATGCGCTTCGCCATGGATCTGCTGGCCGCACTGAATGGGCGCATCATGGCCAAGACCTTCGGCATGGTTATGCCTGAGGAACAACAGCAGGCCTGTTTGATCATCATGGGCAGTGAGGGGCGCGGGGAGCAGATACTGAAAACCGATCAGGATAATGGCCTGATCCTGGCGGATGGTCAGCACTGGCCCTCCTGTGAAATCGACGCCCGTCGTTTTACCGAAACACTACTGATCCTGGGCTACCCGCCTTGCCCCGGCAAGGTCATGGTGTCCAACCCGGAATGGGTGGGCAGTCTGAGCCAGTGGCAGCAACGCATTCATGACTGGGCGGGGGATGTCGGTGGAGAAGGGTTGATACGCATCACAACGCTGATGGATGCCCATTGTGTGGCAGGAGACAACCGGTTGCTGGAAACCGTTCGTTCGGCCTTGTTTGATCGTTGCAGTAATGACGATTTGTTCATGGCGCATTTTGCCCGTCCTGTTCTTCAGTTTGCCACGCCACTGAACCTGTTCGGCTCCTTGAAAAAACCGCAGCATGGTATCGATATCAAGAAGGGTGCCTTGTTTCCTGTGGTTCATGGCGTGCGCGCTCTGGCGTTGCAGCAACGTATTCGTGAAACCTCAACACTGTCACGGCTGGAAAAGCTGGTGGCAGCGAAGGTGCTGGAGCCAGGCATTGCGGAAGACCTGGGCGAAGCCATGGAGCTGTTCAGTGAGCTGCGTCTGAATCATCAACTGGAGCACCTTCATGGCGATGCCATGAATATTCCCGACAACCATATTGTGGTGCAACGGCTGTCATCCCTGGAGCGGGATCTGCTCCGTGATGCCCTGCATCTGGTCAGTGAGTTCAAGCAGCGCCTGTCCCGTCGTTTCCATCTGGAATACTGAGGGCGGCCCATGGGTGCGAGGATACAAGCCATGCTGAGACAACTGCGACGTTTTAGTGATAGACACCGCCACGCTCATGGGCCTTTCGCACATCTGTTCATGCCCTATGAAGGCAGCGATGTGATCGCCATCGATTGTGAAACCACGGGTCTGGATAGCCGCCATGCTGAACTGGTATCCATTGCTGCGGTGCCTGTGAAGCAGGGGCGGGTGCTGACCAGCCAGGCGCTGGATATCAAACTGGAAGCCCCGGATAGCCTGGAAGGCAGTTCCATTCGTATTCACCGTTTGCGGCCGGTGGACCTGGATGAGGGGGAGTCCGTAGTCGCTACACTGGAGCAGCTGCTGGACTTTATCGGCAATCGTCCCCTGGTGGGCTGGTGCGTGGATTTCGATGTGGCCATGGTCAACCGCTATCTGCGCCCGCTGATGGGGTTTGATCTGCCCAACACTACTATCGAGCTGTCGTCCCTGTACCAGAAAAAAATGCGCCACTGGAAGCCGGAGCTGGAACCGGATCTGCACTTTGATGCCATGGCCGCCGCCCTGCAGGTTCCTGTCATGGAGCGGCATACCGCCCGTGGCGATGCAGTGACCGCGGCACTGATGTATCTGCAGCTGCAGAAGTCGACGATGAATTAGGTGATGGATCACGCCGTGGTCAGGACGTCTTGACCGTTGGGGCTCTGCTTGCAAAGCGAATAACTCCGACCGGTCATAAGTGCCTGGCCTTTCGCCTTGCAAGGAAGGCTCCAACACAACGATGGTGGAGAGGAAAATGCTCTACGCAGAAAAATTGGCCTTGATCGCCGGTCTCTGTATCGTGCTGTATGCCTACCTGCGTTACTGGCAACGGACCCGGGACACCCGTGGCCTGCTGATGTTCTGGCGACGGGAAATGACACTCACTGTGAGTGAATTCAAATGGCAGCGGGCAGGCGTCGCCCTATTGCTGGTAGCGGTGGCGCTACGTTTCGTTCAGGCGTTGCTATAAGCTGAAATCTGTATCCGTTAACCGGGAGCGGCGGTGTTTTCATTGTGGCAGCTGAGTGGCCTGGCACTGGGGTATGTGCTGGTGCTGTTCGTGATCGCCTGGTGGGGCGACCGGGCGGCACGCAAGGGTCGCAAAACCTTTCAGAATGCCTGGGTCTACAGCCTGGGTCTGGGTGTCTATTGCACTTCCTGGACGTTCTACGGGGCGGTGGGGGAAGCCGCACAGAACGGCTGGAACTACCTGCCCATCTACCTCGGCCCGATTCTCACGGTACTGCTGGGCGGTGCCCTGATCTACAAGATGGTGACGGTGGCCCAGCAGCATCATATTACCTCCATCGCCGATTTCCTTGCTGCCCGTTACGGCAAGTCCCGCCGGCTGGCGGTCCTGGTCACCCTGGTGGCGATCATCGGTGTGCTCCCCTATATCGCCCTGCAGCTGAAAGCCGTCACCCTGTCGTTTGATTATGTGCTCAAGGATTCCGCCCAGTACGGGGTGGATACCGCCCTGGTGGTGGCGGCACTGATGGCGGTCTTTACCCTGCTGTTCGGTACCCGCCATATCGATACCACCGAACACCAGTCCGGCCTGATGCTGGCGGTAAGCTTCGAGTCCTTTATCAAGGTAGTGGCCTTTGTGTTGCTGGGGCTTTACTGCCTGTATGCCATTTTCGATGGCCCCATGGATATGTGGCAGCAACTGGAGTTGCAAGGTGACGTGCTGCAGATTTTCGAGCCCACCCTGTTCTCGCAGAGTTTTGTCACCGCCCTGTTGCTGTCCATGGTCGCGATCCTCTGTTTGCCTCGTCAGTTCCATGCGGGGGTAGTGGAGAACAATGACCTGCGACACCTGCGCACCACCCGTTGGCTGTTTCCGCTGTATCTATTGATGTTTGCCATCTTTGTGCTGCCCATCGTGGTGGCCGGGGTCATCACCCAGCCTTATCTGATTGGTCAGGCAGACACCTATATGCTGTCGTTGCCCATAGCCCAGGACAATTCCGCCATGCTGATGGTGTCCTTTATTGGCGGCATCGCGGCGGCAACCGGCATGGTGATTGTGTCCACCATCTCGCTGGCCATCATGCTCACCAACGAGGTGCTGTTGCCCTTGTGGTTGCAGTCCCGGCTCCATGAAAAGGATCAACTGGCCGGCTTGAGCCGGCAGCTGCGATTCCTGCGCCGGGCCAGCATTCTGGTATTGCTGGGCTTGGCCTTTGCCTTCCATACCCTGATTGACCGTTTTGATGGGCTGGCCAGTATTGGCCTGCTGTCCTTTGCGGCGGTGGCCCAGTTTGCCCCGGCGCTGGTAGGGGCGCTGTATTGGCGCACCGGTCACAAGCAGGGCGCTTTTGCCGGGTTGGGTGTCGGCTTTCTGCTGTGGTTTTACTGTTTGCTGGTGCCGGTGATATTGCCCATGGAATGGGTGCAGGTGCTAAACGAACGGGGCCTGCTCGGACTGGGCTTGTTGCGGCCCCATGCCCTGTTTGGCATCGAGGGGCTGGAGCCGCTCACCCATGGCGTGTTCTGGTCTCTATTGGGGAACCTGGCAGCGTTTATCTATTTTTCCCGACGTGCGACCCACGATGCCCTCGACGAGGCTCAGGCGGCCCGGTTTGTGGACATGCCCATGGACTGGTGGCGCGAAGGGATTGGCCACCCGTCCATTACTACCGCAGAGCTGCTGGAAGTGTGCAAACGCGGGCTTGGCCATCCCCGAGCCGAGCCGCTGTTCTTCGATTACATGCGTCGGCGCAGTGTGTCCGAGGAGCTGGCATTACCGGCGCCTTTGCATCTGGTGCGCTACGTGGAGCGGTTGCTGGCGGGCACCATGGGGGCGTCTACCGCACGGATCGTGATGAGCACCCTGCTGCGCAAGCAGAACAGCCGTCATGACGATGTGGTGCGGATGATGGATGAGGCCTCCGAGCTCATCCAGTTCAATCACCAGTTGCTGCGCACCACCATCGAAACCATCAGCCAGGGTATCTGTGTGGTGGACCGAGAGATGCAGGTGGTGGCCTGGAATCAGGCCTACGTGAAGCTGTTCGATTATCCGGAGGGGCTGATCCGGCTGGGGCGGTCCATTGAGGATGTGTATCGCTATAACGCGGAGCGCGGCTACTACGAGGGTGACAACCTGGAAGAGGATGTGAGCAAGCGGGTGCAGTTGCTGCGCGAAGGTCACTCCCACCAGTTCGAGCGGGAGCTGCCCAACGGCATCGTCGTGGAAGTGCGCGGCACGCCGATGATCGGGGGTGGCTTTGTCAGTACCTACATGGATATCACCGAACGAAAACGCGACGAACAGGCCCTGCGTCAGATCAACGAAAACCTGGAAAACATGGTCTCCGAGCGCACCCGCAAGCTTACCGAGGTCAATGAAAAACTGGCCCGCGCCAACGATGGCAAGACCCGTTTCCTGGCTGCCGCCGGGCATGACCTGATGCAGCCACTCAATGCGGCCCAGCTGTTTACTTCGTCACTGCGCCAGCAGTTGATCAAGCGTGATGGTGGTGGCTTTGCCCATGAGGTGGCTGTGCTCGGGCATGTGGATACCTCCTTGCAGGCCGCCGAGCAGATCATTAGCGCGCTGATGGAAATCAGCAAACTGGATACCGGCACCATGCCCGCCCACGTGCACCCGCTGCGCCTGGGTAGTCTGATGGAACCGTTAAGCCAGGAGTTTTCTGCGCTGGCCGCCGCCAATGACCTCAGTCTGCGGGCTGTCATTTGTAACGCCGTGGTGGAAACGGATGAAGGCCTGTTGCGCCGTGTGTTGCAGAATCTGCTCTCCAATGCCATTCGCTATACCGAGCAGGGGCGTATCCTGTTTGGCTGTCGTCGCCAGCACAATGCCATCCGCATTGACGTGTGGGATACAGGCCCGGGGATTCCCGATGATCAGCACGAGGCGATCTTCCGGGAATTCCAGCGCCTGCCGCAACAAAGCCGTAAATCGATAAAGGGCCTGGGGCTGGGCCTGGCCATTGCCGATCGCATCTGTCGTCTTCTGGGACATCGTTTAACGGTTCGCTCCTGGCCGGGCAAGGGCACCGTATTCAGTGTCACCGTGCCGTTGGCCAAGGGTGAGGTGCCGCCGGTGCTGCAGGAAACAGACACCGTCAGCCAGGGCATTCAAGGCATGCGGGTTTTCTGCGTGGATAACGATCCGGCGCTGCTCGCCAGCCTGGTGGCTGCCCTGGAGATGCTCGACTGTGAGGTGATCGCCGCCAGCGGCCTTGATGACGCCCTGAAAAAAGCCGCCACCTGCCCGGTCCCGGATGTGCTGTTGGTGGATTATCAGCTGGATAATGAAGACGGCTTTACTGTTATCGACGGCCTGGACAGCGGCTGGGAAGACGTGGTCCCCGCCATCCTGATGACCGCCGACCGCAACCCGGCCGTACGCGAGCGCGCGGAAGAACAGGGGATTGGGTTTTTGCAGAAGCCGTTGACGGAGGGGATGTTGCGGCGAACGTTAGAAGCAGTGAATAGTTAACAGTGAACAGTGAACAGCTCGCGGTTTGGTGTTTATTTTTCTTCAAGGCATGAGGCCGCGACCAAACCATGGTCGCGGCCTCATGCGTATTAGAAACACATGCGCTCGGCGCGCACTATTAACTGTTCACTGTTAACTCCCTTCCATCCCTTGCGGTTCAATCGCCAAATCCTTCAAGGCCAATACAGCCTGGGTGCGGTTGCGTACGCCCAGTTTTCGGAAGATAGCGGTCATGTGGGCCTTGATGGTGGCTTCCGAGACATCCAGCTCGTAGGCGATGACCTTGTTCTGCATACCTTCCATCAACATTCCCATCACCCGGAATTGCTGGGGGGTGAGGCTGGCGATGCGTTCGCTCATGGCGGAATGGTCGGGCAGGGTGGGGGGCATGGCCCGGCGGGCATGTTCGGGGAGCCAGCGCTCACCCTCCATGATCTTGCGCATGGCATCGGTCATGGTATCGATGGAGGCCGACTTGGGAATAAACCCATCGGCACCAAAGTGAATGGCGCGTTGAATCACGTCGACACTTTCGGTGGCGGAAATGACCACCAGGGGCACCTTGCGATACTGCTCGCGCAGATAGACCAGGCCGGAAAAGCCATGGGTACCCGGCATGTGCAGGTCGAGCAGAATCACATCAAAGGGAATGGCCTGTTGGCCCAGGGTTTCCAGGGTGGCCAGGGAGTCCGCTTCGTGGATGGTGGCATCGACAAAGCTGGCCTCCACCGCCTGTTTCAGGGCAGCGCGGAAAAGGGGATGGTCATCGGCTATCAGTATTGTTGTCATGACCTCGATTTAATCATGAAAGAAAAAAGATGCTGCCCTGGCGGGCAGCATTGAAGGTGGAAAAACAATAAAACAACAGACTCCCTTCAGCGTAAATTCTCTGGCTCTTGATGCATGGAGCCCTGAGAGTCGGGTTGTGCACGCTCAGGGCTCCCTGTGCTGACATGAAATTACCGGTTCACCCGGGTCTCCACCAGGCTGGCCACCACGGCCGGGTCTGCCAGGGTGGAAATATCTCCCAGGCTGTCGTGCTCGTTGGCGGCAACCTTCCTGAGGATGCGGCGCATGATTTTGCCGGAGCGGGTTTTCGGTAGCCCGGCAGTGAAATGGATCAGATCCGGTGTGGCGATGGGGCCGATCTCCCGGCGTACCCACTGGCGCAGTTCCTGGAGAAGGGCATCGCTGGCGGCTTCGCCGTCATTGAGGGTCACATAGACATAGATGCCCTGGCCCTTGATGTCGTGGGGGTAGCCGACCACGGCGGCTTCGCACACCTGCGGGTGGGCGACCAAGGCGCTTTCCACTTCGGCGGTACCCATGCGGTGGCCGGACACGTTGAGCACATCATCGACTCGCCCGGTGATCCAGTAGTAACCGTCTTCGTCGCGACGGGCGCCGTCGCCGGTGGTGTAGTAGCCGGGAAAGCTGCTGAAGTAGGTCTGCACAAAGCGCTCATGGTCGCCCCACAGGGTGCGGGCCTGGCCCGGCCAGCTGTCGGTGATCACCAGATTGCCCTCGGCGGGGCCGTCCAGCAGGTTGCCATCGTTGTCCACCAGGGCCGGTTGTACGCCGAAGAAGGGCAGGGTGGCAGCACCGGGTTTGGCTTCAATAGCTGCCGGTAGCGGACAGATCATGATGCCGCCGGTCTCTGTCTGCCACCAGGTATCCACCACGGCCGCCTGGCCGTTACCGACCACATCATGGAACCACTGCCAGGCCGCCGGATTGATCGGCTCGCCGGCGGTGGCGAGCACACGCAGTTTGTCACGGCGACTGCTCTGGCAGCAGTGATCGCCGCCGGCCATCAGGGCTCGGATCGCGGTGGGGGCGGTATAGAGAATTTCCACATCGTAGCGGTCGATGATATCGCCCACCCGCTGATCGTTAGGGTAGTTGGGCACCCCTTCAAACATGACGCAGGTGGCACCGTTGGCCAGAGGACCGTAGACCAGATAGGTGTGCCCGGTGATCCAGCCCACATCGGCCGTGCACCAGTACACCTGGCCGGGCTGGTAATCGAATGCCAGCTGATGAGTCAATGAGGCGTAGACCATGTAGCCGCCGGTGGTATGCAGTACGCCTTTGGGTTTGCCGGTGGAGCCGGAGGTATACAGGATGAACAGCGGGTCTTCCGCGTTCATGGCTTCCGCCGGGCAGTGGCTGTCGCTCTGCGCCTGTTCCTCTGTGTAGTCCAGATCGCGACCGGGCTGCCAGTGGATGTCATTGCCCACGTGGCGAACGACCAGCACTTTTTCCACCACATCGGTGCCGTCCTGGAGCAGGGCCTCATCCACATTGCCCTTGAGTGGAACCGGCTTGCCGCCGCGGCGACCGGCATCGGCGGTGATCACCATTTTGGCGCCGCAGTCGGCAATACGACCGGCCAGCGCATCCGGGGAAAAGCCGGCAAACACCACGGAATGGATGGCGCCAATGCGGGCGCAGGCCAGCATGGCGAAAACGGCTTCCGGGATCATCGGCATATAGATCATCACCCGGTCGCCCTTGCTGACACCTTGTCGCTTGAGCGTATTGGCGAGCTGGCAGACATGCAGGTGCAAAGCCTGGTAGGTGATCTCTCGGCTCGGTTGGCCGGGTTCATCCGCTTCCCAGTACAGGGCGACCGCATCGCCATTGCCGGCCAGGTGACGGTCGATGCAATTGCTGCTGGCGTTCAGCTCGCCGTCATAAAACCAGCGAATATGGACATCATCCGGGTGGAAGCGGGTATCGCGAATTTGCTGCGGCTCGCGTAGCCAGTCGATTCGCTGAGCCTGGCTGCGCCAGAAACCGACACTGTCCTGCAGACTTTGCTGATAGAGAGACTGGTAGTCGTTGGCGTCTATCCAGCAATGGGATTTCAGTGCGGCTTTTACCGGCACGCGTTTACCCGTTTCCATGGGGCTTCCTCACTGATGTGATGCAGTTGTTATAGGAGTATTGCCAGTGTGCGAAAGCACGACGGGGGTCTGAATTAGACCTTGGTCTTAGTAGCGCAACAGGCGGCAGGCTTCAGGCAACAAGGCAAAACCGGCAAGGCATCGTAGTGGGCCTGCTGCTCCGGGCTTCTGGCATGTCACGGACTTCGACCTATGGCTAATAGTTGAGCACACAGGGTCCGAGCAAGCTGTTCGTGGAGTGACTTACGTGTTGATGAAAACAAGAGGACAGGGCCATGACAGCAATAAAACCCACGTACCTGTGTGCCGCCGTTTTGTTTGCCCACGCGGGTATCGCAGGTGCCGCAACGCTGGAGGAGCGCGTTGCCGATCTGGAGAACAAGCTGCAGCACAGCGGTGGCAATAGTCAGATCACCTTCGGCGGTTTTATCAAAGCCGATACCATTTTCAGCAAATACAGTGATGGGGAAGAAGCATCGTCGGCAATCGGGGAAGACTTTATGGTGCCCTCTACCATTCCCGTCGCCGGTGAAGAGGGTTCCGGCAAGCTGCACATGATCGCCAAACAAAGCCGTTTCTGGCTAAAGAGCGTGACGCATACCCCGGTGGGGGATGTGAAAGGCCACATCGAGATCGATTTTCAGACCAACGGCCTGGGTAATGAGCGTATTACCAACAGCTATGCGCCGCGGATTCGCCATGCCTATCTGAGCTGGGACAAATGGTTGTTCGGGCAAACCTGGTCCACCTTCTTCAATGTGAGCGCGCTACCGGAAACCCTGGACTTTGTCGGGGCTGCCGGCACCGTGTTCCAGCGGCAAGCGCAGATTCGCTACACCACTGGCCCAATCATGCTGGCCCTGGAAAACCCGTCCACCACCCTCTACGGCGGTGCGGAAAATCCCTACGACGATAACGGTGTGCCTGATGTGGTGTTGCGCTACAACCTGACCGGCGACTGGGGCAATGTGAGCCTTTCCGGCATGGGGCGTGAGCTGGCCTATCAGGACAATATTGGTGGGCAGGACCGTGACGAAAGCGAATACGGTTATGGTCTGGCTCTGGCGGGCAAGATGATGTTGGGCGAGATGGACGACGTGCGCTTCCAGCTCAATTACGGCAACGCCATTGGCCGTTACCACACGCTGAATGCGTTCCGCTCCGGGCAGATTGAAGCGGACGGTGATATCGATCTGATTGATCAGTGGAGTGCGGTTCTGGCCCTGCGTCACCACTGGAATGATACCTGGCGGTCCAATTTTGCGGTATCCATGAGCGAAGCGGACAACCCGGACACTGTGGCGGGCACCAGTAATGAAAGCGTGCAGAGCGCCCATGCCAACCTGATCTGGCAGGTGGCCAAGCCGCTGTCTCTGGGGGGCGAGTTGATCTATGCCGAGCGGGAAACCGAGGCCGGTGATGACGGTAACCTGAAGCGCGTACAGCTTACGGCCAAGTACGCATTCTAAAGAAAACATTTCACCTCAGAGGTCGCGGAGCGCATAGAGAAAAGGGTTGCACTCTGGGCCCTCTATGCTCTCTGTGGTGAAAAGATGTTTATTTCACATAAAAAACGGGGCGCTGAAAAGCGCCCCGTTTTTTTACGTGCATTCGTGTAGCTGCGTCTCTTAATCAAGATCCGCCGGGTACACGCCGTGCTCGTCGTGCACTTCCTTGCCGCTCAGGGGCGGGGTGAAAGCGCAGGCCACCACCATGTCTTCGTCGCCACCGTAGAGCCAGTGCTCGTCGTGTTCGTCGAGCAGGTAGATAGTGCCGGGGGTGAGATCATAGACCTTGCCGTCGGCGATGGTTTCGATCTTGCCGTTGCCGGAAATCACGTACACGGATTCCCAGTGGTTCTTGTAATGGATGTGGGTCTTGGTGCCCTTGAAGATGGTGGTGATGTTGAAGGAGTGACCCATCTTGTCATCTTTCAGAGACAGGCGCACAGACTGCCAGTTGCCGTTTTCGGCTTTGACACAACGCTCTGATTTTTCGGCTTCAGCCAGAGTACGAACGATCATGAATATGACTCCTGAGCAAAAAGGGAGAGAGGAAAGGCTCCCCCGGGGAGGGGGAGCGGGCAGCCTGTTAGGCAGAGATGCTGGCAACAGAGTGCGCTTCACCGCGCTTGATGCGGTCAGTCATCACTTCGGCAACGCTTTCCTTGACGATATCCAGAGCCCGGGTCAGGTCTTCTTCATCAATGGTCAGCGGGCACAGGGTCTTGATCACCTGATCATCGGCACCGGAGGTCTCGATCACCAGCTGGCGCTTGAAGCAGGCCTTGGTGATTTCGCCGGCCACTTCGCCATCGCGAGCTACCAGGCCCTGCATCATGCCGCGACCGTTCAGGTAGAACCAGTGGTCGTCATAGGTGTTGGCGATCTCGCGGAAACGGTCGGTGATGATGTCCGCCTTGCGCTGTACTTCCTTGGCGAACTTGTCGTCGCGCCAGTAGTGGTTCAGCGCAGCGGCAGCAGTCACGAACGCCAGGTTGTGGCCACGGAAAGTACCGTTATGCTCGCCGGGTTTCCACATGTCCAGTTCCGGCTTCAGCAGCACCATGGCAAACGGCAGACCGTAGCCACTCAGGGACTTGGACAGAGTGATAATGTCCGGGGTGATGCCGATATCATCGAAGCTGAAGAAGGTGCCGGTACGGCCACAGCCAGCCTGGATGTCATCCAGAATCAGCAGCATGTCGTGTTTGCGGCACACTTTTTCCAGATTGCGCAACCAGTCAAAGCTGGCTGCGTTGATGCCGCCTTCGCCCTGCACGGTTTCTACAATCACAGCAGCCGGGTGGTCCACGCCGCTGGAAGAATCGCCCAGTACCTTGTCCAGGTACTCGGTAGTGTCGAAGGCATCGCCCAGATAGCCGTCGTACGGCATCGGTGTGACACCACCCATGGTGACACCTGCAACACCACGGTGGTGGCTGTTACCAGTAGTGGCCAGGGCGCCCAGGCTCACGCCATGGAAGCCGTTGGTAAAGCTGATGATGTTCTCGCGACCCTTGATGTTACGGGCAACCTTCAGTGCCGCTTCTACCGCATTGGTACCGGTGGGGCCGGTGAACTGCATGACATAGTCCATGTCGCGGGGCTTCAGGATCACTTCATAGAAAGCGTCCATGAATTCCCGCTTGGCGGTGGTGTGCATGTCCAAGCCATGAACAATGCCGTCACGCTGAATGTACTCGAGCAGCTTCTCTTTCAGAATCGGGTTGTTGTGGCCATAGTTGAGGGTGCCCGCGCCGGCCAGGAAGTCGATGTATTCCTTGCCGTTCTCGTCATACAGGTAGCTGCCCTTGGCCTGGTTGAAGACCACCGGGAAGCTGCGCGCATAGCTCATTACTTCCGATTCGTGACTGTCAAAAATGTCGGTATCCATGATTCCTGTTCCTCGCGTGAATTCGGTGCTTGTTCGTTCTGGTCTGGGTTTCAGGCTTCGTCTCTATTGAACGGCCCGATACGCAGCAGGTATTCGTCATTGTGTTCGCCGGCAAAATGAATGCGCGAATCGAACAGAATAAATTCTTCCGTGGGTATGCTGCGCTGGTAGGCGAAGCTGCGGAACATTCCCCAGGACGCTTCATTGTCCGGGGTAATGGTGGTCTCGATAAACTGAACGTCGGCGCTTTCTTCGCGCTCTATCAGCTCGGCCAGCATGCGCTTGGCCAGACCCTTGCCGCGGGCTTTCTCATGCACGGCCACCTGCCAGACAAACAGCGCGTTTTGCTGCTTGGGTGGAATGTAGCCGGAGATGAAGCCCACCAGGTCGCCATCCATTTCTGCGGCGACAGAGGTGTCTGCAAAGTGCGTGCATTGCAGCAAATTACAGTAGACGGAGTTCTCGTCCAGCGGCTTGCACTCGCTGATCAGCTTGTGCACTCGGCTGCCGTCCTGGCTTTCCGGTTTGCGGAAAGTAATGTCATCCTGATTGTCGGTGGATGAGCCCGTTTTCTTTGCACTGTCTGCAACCATGGTTTCACTTTTGGTCCGTTTTAGAGAAAGAGTTGGCTTCGCGTTCGCGGCGGCTGCTTAAGTCCACCGCTGGTTGGGCGCGGTCAATAGCGCCCAGGTCCAGTACCGGAGACGCATCGATGTCTCCGGCATTCATCATGGCGGCCACCCGTTGCAAGGAGCTCAGTATTAAAGATTGCTCCCAGTCTTCCAGGCGGTCAAAACGCTCGATGAATTCGTCCTGAAGCGGGGTAGGGGCCTTGTCGATAATTTCGTCGCCGGCCCGGGTAAGGTGGGCATACACCCGGCGTTTGTCCTGCTCGCCGCGCTTTCGTTCCACCAGGGCCCGCTTTTCCAGGCGATCCAGAATCGTGGTAATGGTGGCCTGGCTGAGGGAAACCTCATTAGCCAAGTCGCCCATGGTGATTTCACCGTGGGCAGAGATCGCCTGCATGATAAGCAGTTGCGGCGATGTCAGGCCGGAGACCTTGCTCAATTTCCGTGAGTAGAGGTCGGTGGCGCGAATAATCTGTCGTAAAGCGATCAGCACGTCTTCGTGTCTGGCCATTGCCGTGAGTTCTCTTGATAACAAAGTAATGTGACCGTTATTAGACATAGGATGTCTGCAATCACCTTTGAGATGTAAGGATTTAAGGAGCCTCTGAGTAACTCCTTGCGTACTCAGCGTGGCCTGAAGGGTGCAGCTGTTGCGTTTTGTTGCGACGGTCAGGGTGGTTCCCTTTCCTAGCGACAAAGCGCAGCAGATGTGCCCTTCAGGCCGCGCCCTCCGGGTCTTCCATGCTGGCCCGCACTCGTTGTTGCAATGTCTCGATGGGTGGACACACACCTTCGAAATTGCGCCTAGATTACGAACCAGCCTGAAAGACTGAGCATGCAAGGAGTTATTCAGAGGCTCCTTGACCTCGCACCGTTCAGGGCAACGCCAAGTAATTCCTTGCTAAAAGTGATAAGCTATTTTAGAGATAAAACATTTAGAAGTCAAAGTAACTGCCGGCGGGAACCCGCCAAAACCGCGCCACTCTACGTCTTCTCTGGCCTGCGCGGGGTTTGCCTCAAGCCCTGTCATGGGCCGAAACCCCTCCCTTGTTGAATCAATATTGCGCGCTGGGCAAAACCGTTCCCGGGGTTGAGCTGTCCTGGCCAATGTGGCCACAGTGGTGGCGCATGGCAGGGCTTAATGCGACCATACCCTGGGCCTGAAGTGACCGCTTCGGGGCCGTTTTTTGAACGTAAGTCGACAGATTGAGGATAGAGTCTTGCAGACAATGCGACTTGCGCGCCTGGCTTTGCTGGGGGTGTTGTTTATGGGCCTGGTGCCCACGGTATTGGCGGAAACCGACGAGGCTCCCCGCCAGGAAGCTGAAAGCGAAATCGAGAAGGGGCCGGTGATTTCCCAGTTTCGGGAAAACTGGATCCTTGGCGAGCTGCGTAACCTCCGTCAGGACATGATGGAGTACCGTAACCAGATGAACCTGCTGGTCACCGACCGGGAGCTGGAAGTGGCCGACAAGGCCATGGGCTACGCCACCAATACGGTGACCTATTTCTTCTACCTGATTGCTGGCGCCGCCTCCATTCTGGCCCTGGTGGGCTGGTCCACCATCCGTGACCTGAAGGACAACGTGCGGGTCTACGCGGAAAAGGAAATGGCCCGCCTCACCAGTGAGTACGAGGCTCGCCTGGCGGACCTGGAACGGGAGCTGCGCAAGAAGTCCCTGACCATCGCCGAAAACCAGGAAGAGATCGAGCGTACCAACGAGATCCACAGCCTCTGGCTGAAGGCCACCAAAGAGCCCAGTGCCCAGGCCAAGATCGAGCTCTACGACCGGATTCTGGAACTGCGCCCGGACGATCCGGAAGCCTTGGCCTGGAAGGCGGATGCGGCCCTGGAGCTGGGGGAGCAGCGCTGGGCCCTGAGCCTGTGCGACCGGGTACTGGAAGTGGATGAAGAGAACTCCCATGCCCTATACCAGCGCGCCTGCGCCTGGGCCGGGCTGGGCGAAATCGATAATGCCTTTACCGATCTGGAGGCTGCCATCCAGACCTCGGAAACCCTGCGTCGCCACGCCCGTAGCGAAGAAATGTTCCGGCCGCTGCACGAGTTGGCCCGCTTTCAGGAACTGGTTGGAGTTACTGACGATAGCGGCCTGGCTGACTGATAGCCCGCTTCTGTCAATCCCATAGACAAAGCCGCGCCCGCAAATGGTCAATTTGCGGGATACTTTCTGCTAGACTTGCCCCCCTTGTCAGTCAGGGCGATGACGGCCGGGTTACCGTTTTGTTCACCCGGAGGGTCCTATCATGGCCCCTTGCACGCCCCTATGGAGAATCCCATGACACGTGAAACGGGTGCCGGTGGCACCAAACAGATGCCGGACGTTGCGTCCAATTCCATGGTGGATCACATCCATAGCACCCTGGATTGGGTCGGCATGAGCGAAATTCATCTGCCAGCCCGGGTCAGTGACACCCTGGCCGGCGAGCGCCCGGTGAGCACGTCCATTCAGGCCTATGTGAACCTGGCCAATCCGGACGCCAAGGGCATTCATATGTCCCGGCTGTTCCTGATGCTGGAAGAGACCTTCGGCGACCATTCGGTCAGTGCCGCGTCCATCGAGCAGCTGCTGCGTAATTTCCTGCAGACCCATGAAGGCCTCAGTACGCGTGGCTTTGTGCAGCTGGACTTTGAATACTCCATGCGTCGCCCGGCCCTGAAAAGCAGCTACTCCGGCTGGAAGAGCTATCCGGTGAGCATCAAGGGCACCCTGTGTGAAGAAGGCATGCGTATCGAGATGTACGTGGAAGTGCCATATTCCTCTACCTGCCCCTGTTCTGCAGCGCTGTCCCGCCAGCTGATTCAGGAACAGTTCCGCCGCGATTTTGCCGAAGGCAAAGTGGATGCGGATGCGGTGTTCGAATGGCTTGGTACCGAAGAGGGCATCCTGGCGACCCCACACAGCCAGCGCTCCGTGGCCCAGGTGCGGGTGTTGCTGGACCACACCGAAGGGGATGCCTTCCCGATCACCGCCTTGATCGATTCCATCGAGGGTTCCCTGAAAACGCCGGTGCAGACCGCCGTGAAACGGGTGGACGAGCAGGAATTTGCCCTGCTTAACGGTCAGAACCTGATGTTCTGCGAGGATGCGGCGCGCCGTCTCAAGCAGGCCTTGAACCCGCAGGGGTGCTACAAGGACTTCTGGCTGCGTGTGAACCACCTGGAAAGCCTGCATGCCCACAACGCGGTGGCGATCGTCACCAAAGAAGTGGACGGTGGCTACCTGCCGATTCCCTGATCCTCTCAGGGAGTTCTTTAAAGCCTCCTTCCTTAACGGGAAGGGGGCTTTTTTGTGGCTGCCGGGGCCTTCAGGTCCTTGTGGGAAGCGATGCTTGCATCGCGAAGGGCTGGCACCGTTAGCGTATTGATGGCTCCACCATTTCGATTTTTCCCCGTCCCCTTCGTTGCGACCCCCTTTTGTGATTTGCGGCCACGGTGCTACCCGGTTGCTCAAGTTGTGATCAAATGCCGGGCCGGTCGTATCGATATCCGCTAGTTTGCATATCGGTACTGACGTCCCATCCAGGCCGACAACAATAAAAACACGCTAGGCAGACCAGAAATGAGTACGACTGATGCGTCCCGGCCCGCTGCGGGTCGGTTCTACCGGAAGGAACTGGTGGCATTGCTGGATCATTGTGTCCGGGTTCCGCTGACCCTGTTGCTGGCCCCGGCCGGGGCGGGCAAATCCACGCTGCTCAGCCAGTGGCAGAGCGGGGGCGAGTCCCGTGCGGTTGTGTCCCTGAACCTGCGCCCGGCGGATGATGATCCGGTGCGCTTCCTGCGCCGTTTTGCCGAACGCACCCGGGCAGTGGTGCCGGCCTTTGATACCTCCTGGTTCATGCCTTTTGACGTGGCTGAGTTGCCACCATCTTCCATTGCCGATGCCCTGTTTGATGCGCTGGAGCAGGTCCGTGAGCCCCTGTTCATTGTCTTTGATGACTTTCAGCATATCCGCAGCCCGGAAACCCTCAGCGTCATCAGCACCCTGCTGGACCAGCCACCGGCAGACGTACACCTGATTATTGCCAGTCGCACCCAGCCGGCCTTCGATGTCAGTCGCCTGCGACTGGATGACGCGGTGGTGGAGATCGGCGCCGTCGACCTGAAGATCCGTCGCGAGGAAGTTACCGCGCTCAATGAAGGCCTGGGTGGCAAGGCCCTGGACGAGGACGAGCTGGCCCACCTGCTCACCATCACCGAAGGCTGGATGGCTGGGGTCAAGATTGCCCTGCTGGCGGCCATGCGCTCAGGGATGCAGACCCTTCAGGACTTTGATGCCAGCCAGCCGGAGTTGATGGAGTACTTCGGCCATGCGGTCTTGAAGGGCCTGCCCGATACCGCCCGCACCCTGTTCATGCAGAGCTCGCTACTGGACAGTTTCAATGCCGAGCTGTGTGACCAGGTGCTGCAAAGCGATCGCGCCGCCCGCCTGATCGAAGAGCTCACCTCCCGGGAGCTGTTTCTGATCCCGGTACCCGGCAAGCCCGGCTGGTATCGTTACCATGCATTGCTCAAGGATTTCCTGCGTGCCCGGGTGGCCATCGACATGCCCGACTGCATCGCGCCGATTCATCGCCGGGCCACCCGCTATTTCGTGCGTCAGCAGAATTTTCGTCAGGCGGTGTGGCATGCCAAGCGGGCCGGGGACGACAGCCTGTTCATTCACTGCCTGGAGCAGGCGTTCGATTACTGGCTGCGCGAAGGCTACACCGCCCATATTCTCGACTGGGCGGAAACTCTGCCCGATAGCGTGATTCTCAGTCGCGACGAGCTGTCCGCGCCCCTGATCAGCACCCTGACCCTGTCACGCCGTTTCTTTCGCGCCCGCTATTACCTGGATGCCTTGAAGGAGGCGACACGCACTGGCGAAGCTGCCTGGGGAAACCATGCCCGGGTGATCGATTTTCTGGAAATGCACCTGCAACTGTTTCAACACGACACCGACTTCATGGAAGGCGCCAATCTGTCGCTGCTGATGGAAAGTAGCGGGCACCGGGATATCCGCGCCTTCTCCCTGGCCATGGTGGCTTATTACCATTTGCAGCATGGCCGTCTGGAATCCGCACTGGCGTTTTCCTGTCAGGCCCGGGACGTGCTGCTGCGGCTGGGGCATCATTTCACCGCCGGTTACGCCGGGTTGATTACCGCCCTGGCCAATCACCAGCTTGGCCATATCGGTGAAGCGGTGGCCTTTATCAATGAACACTTTCACGGCACCTCGCGGGATTGCCCCACTTGGTCCCTGTGGGCGACGGGCATGGTGGTAGTGCTGTACGACCAGAACCGGCTGGAAGAAGCCCAGCAACTGTGCGAAGACCTGTTGCCCATGGTGTCATCCGCCTCGGCCACGGAAGTGATTTCCACTGTCTACCTGACGCTGTCGCGGTTGCAACACTTGCAGGGCAAGCAGAAACCCTCCGAGCGCATGCTGGAAAAACTGCTCGGCATCCTGCAGCTGGGAAATTACCAACGCTTCGTCAATATGGCGGTGCTGGAAATGATGCGCCAGGCGTTTACGACCGGCCACTGGGCCCGACTGGATGCGGTGGCGGAACGGTTTGATCTGGCCGGCTGGGTCGCTGAAAACGCCGCGCGCACCCCGCCCACCTACAGCCAGAGTTGGGAGCGCAAAGGGCTGGCCGCGGCCTACTGGCTGATCGCCAATGGCCGTCTTGCCGAAGCGGAAGCCGTGTTGCAGCGGTTGCTGGCGGTGGTGAAGGCGGCGGGCATCATGACCCGGGCCTCCATCATCGAGGCCAACCTGCTGGTGATCACCGGCAAGGGGCTTTCTGCCAGCGAGCAAGCCAAGCGGGTGGATGAACTGATTACCCGTTACGGCTTGCTCAACATCAACCGCTCCGTGTTTGACGAAGCGCCGGGGCTGGCCAGCCTGATGCAGCGGCTATGGGGCAGTGGAGCCCTGATGCTGCCGGATTTCTATACCGAGCTGTTCCCTTCTGTCTTCGATGCGGCGCCCGCCAACGATCCCCTGGCGGTAGATCCGGACTCGGTACTGACGCCGAAAGAGCTGGAGATCTTCGAGCTGCTGCAGAGCGGCCTGAGCAATGCCCATATCAGCGAAAAGACCGGCACCTCCGTCACCACCACCAAGTGGCACCTGAAAAACATCTACAGCAAACTCGGCGTCTCCAGCCGCACCGAAGCCGTCCTGCGCGCCGCACCACGATAGCCTTTCTAAACCCCACCTGTAGGAGCGGCGTTTGAGCCGCGAACCGTACTCGGGAAAACATTTCCTCGCTACGCTCGGTTCGCGGCTCAAGCGCCGCTCCTACAGAGGCTCCTTAATCCTATCGTTGCAAACCATGACCCGGTTCGCGATTTCCGCTCACCCCCTCCCGCAGGAGGGGGTGGAGGGGTCGACCCCGTTGCTAGAGTCCGGGCGTTGTCATCCGACATACCCGAGAACAAAAGACGGAGGCTTATCATGGCTATGACCCCCTGGGTTACCTGGCCGGCCCTCACCAAATTCGGCACCCTGGGCGTTATGGGTGCGTTGCTGGTACTGGCCGGGCAGCGGGAAGACCTGCTCGAAAACAACATGTTCGACATGGAAAGTTGGGACGAAAAGAACGCCAGCATTGTCTGCGACGAACGCAGTCTCACCGCCCGTACCGAAGACGGCACCTGTAATATTCTCGACAATCCGGCGGAAGGTTCCGCCCATGCCAACTTCGGCCGTAACGTAGACCCGGCATCGGTGTATGCGGAAAACGCCAGTGGCAACCTGCTGACCCCCAACCCCCGGGAAGTCAGTAACCTGATCATGTCCCGTGGCGGTGATTTCAAGCCTGCTACCACCCTGAACTTTATCGCCACCTCCTGGATTCAGTTCATGGTGCACGACTGGTTCGACCACGGTCCCCGCACCGAGGCCAACCCGATTGAATTCCCGTTGCCGCCTGGCGATGTGCTGGGCGATGGCACCATGTCCGTGCAGCGTACCCGCCCGGACCCGGACGTCAGCGGCGATGAATCCATCGTTACCTACGAGAACATCAACACCCACTGGTGGGATGGCTCCCAGCTCTACGGTAGCGACAAGGACACCAACGACGAAGTGCGCTCGTTCGTGGACGGCAAGCTGAAAGTGGACGGCAACGGCCGCCTGCCCACGGAATTCCTCAGCGGCAAACCCATCACCGGGTTCAATGAAAACTGGTGGGTGGGGCTGAGCATGATGCACCACCTGTTCACCCTGGAGCACAACGCCATTGCCGACATGCTCAAGGCCAACAACCCGGGCAAGTCCGATCAGTGGCTGTTCGACAAGGCGCGCCTGATCAACTCCGCGCTGATGGCCAAGATCCACACCGTGGAATGGACCCCGGCGATTCTGGCCAACCCGGTATTGGAGCGGGCCATGTACGCCAACTGGTGGGGCCTGGGCGGCGATCGCGACACCCGTGATAAATTCCAGGAAGACCTGGACGTGCTCAACAACAACCTGGGTCAACTGGGCAGCCTGTTTGATCTGGTCGGCATCGACACCGGTCTGGGCGACAGCCCCACCAGTTCCATCGAACACGCCCTGGCCGGCCTGGTCGGCTCGCGTACCCCGAACAACTACGGCGTGCCTTACACCCTGACCGAAGAATTTGTCTCCGTGTACCGCATGCACCCGCTGCTGCGCGACGAGATCAAGGTGTACGACATCGGTTCCAACATCGTCGATCAGGAAATTCCTATTGAGGACACCCGTAACGGCGACGCGGAAGACCTGCTCGGCGACGTGGGCCAGGATCGCCTGTGGTATTCCTTCGGCATCACCCACCCGGGCTCGCTGACCCTGAACAACTACCCGGACTTCCTGCGTAACCTGTCCATGCCGCTGATCGGCGACATCGACATGGCTGCTATCGACGTACTGCGTGATCGCGAACGCGGTGTGCCGCGCTACAACGAATTCCGTCGCCAGATCGGCCTCAAGCCCATCACCAGTTTCGAGGATCTCACCAGCGATCCCCAGCTGCTGGCGGATCTGAAGTCGCTCTACAACAACGACATCGAAATGATCGACACCCTGGTCGGGCAACTGGCGGAAGAAACCCGTCCGGAAGGCTTCGGCTTCGGCGAGACTTCATTCCAGATCTTCATCCTCAATGCCTCCCGTCGTCTGATGACCGACCGCTTCTTCACCACCGACTACACCGACGAGGTCTACACCGCCGGCGGTATCGACTGGGTGGAAGACCACACCATGGTAGACGTGATACGTCGTCACTTCCCGGCACTGGCCACCAGCCTGGTGGGCATGAACAACGCCTTCAAACCCTGGGGTCTGAACATGCCCGACGACTATCAGGACTGGTCCGCCCAAGCCAAGCAGGATCACCTGTGGGTCAACGGCGCCCTGCGCACCAGCTACGAAGAAAGTGACGTGCCCGCCATCGAACCCATCGACATCGGCGGCCTGATCAACTCGGTACTGTGGAAAAAAGTGCAGGATGTCACCGACGTGGCGCCCCCGGGCTACAGCAAGCCGATTCACCCGCGCGGTGCCCTAGCCAAGGTGCAGTTCCAGTCTGCCGCCGGCCATGATTACAGCGGCCTGTTCCAGGGCGCCGACCACGGCCTGCTGCGCCTGTCCGTCACCGGCGACCCGTCCGACCGAGGCTTCGCCCCCGGCCTGGCGCTGAAACTGTTGGTGGATGGCAAACGCTCCGAAAACGTGTCGGCGCTTTATACCCTCAGCGGGCAGGGCGACAACCACAACATCTTCGCCAACGAACTGTCCAACTACGTGCAGGCGGAAGTGAATGAAACCCTGGGCACCACCGCGCTATTCTCGCTGGTCTCCACCAAGCCAACGCTGTTGGTGATGAGCGACATGGCCAAAGTGAACCAGGACGGCAGCGCCGCAGGCAGCGTCAAAACGCCGACGCAGGTCTACTTCGTGCCCAACCCGGATCTGAGAAACACCATCAGCACCGCCCCTCACGATTTCCGTGATGATCTCACGGCCATCCCGGCGGGCACCAAGGTGTACGACGTCTACGGCACCGATAGGCAGATCCGAAAATCCATCTGGCCCTGGGTCACCGAACGCTACGCCCGCGAGCGTCGCAACAGCGCCGTCAAAATCGGCGAACTGGTCACCCAGTCCGAGTTCACCCTGTCTCAATTCGGTGATACCGGCATCTTCTTCAAGCACCAGCGTTACGAAGACCGTTAAGGGAGAGCGGCGCTAACCCGCCACTACCAAGCCCGGGCAGCCACAAGCTGCCCGGGCTTTTTTTATGCCCGCCACATCACCACTCTGTGGGAGCGGTCGTTCGACCGCGAAACCTAGTTGGCACTGCCGCCCCAGCACCAGGTAAACACTCTCCCTCCGTTGGAGCCATGCTCGCATGGCGAACCCTTATCCACAGACAGCAACCCTCCAAAATCGCCCGTGCTCAACAGAACGAACGATAAATTTGTAGGATATGGCTTACAGAAAAAACTAAGCGTTTGATATAAGGTGCTTTTTAGAAAGGGGACATATCGGGGAAATCCAGGAAATAGGCCGCTCGTTCGAGTTTTGTCAAATGGGAATGGTTGCCATTTTTTCCGTAAGGTAATGAAGATAGTGGATTCTTTGGAACTATATGTCGTAGCCAGTTAAGAATTATGTCGAATCGTTCGACTGAATACGCTGTTAGCAAAAGATGCCTATGTCAAAACTGGAGAATAAAGCCCTTTACGCTGGACTGAGTGGTCTGGACTTTGAGGGAAGCACATATGATCTGAGTGGTGGAGCCGTTCTCGAAAAAAACATATGTGCATTTTATGGCTCCCTACACTTTGGCCTTCAAAAGGCCAGAGCGACCTGGCGCACACCACCCTGGGCCGTGGATGTCTGCTGCAAGTGGAGTCGCTTACGATATTACGACGCAACTCACCATCTCTTCCGAGTTGGGATCTGACCTACCATCTCGAATGGAAGTCGCGAGAGTTGTTCTATTCGTTCTGCGTTTGTGGTCTAACCCTTCAATTGTGCTCCATGTCTTTTCGAGCCACCCTTTTTCAGAGATATCTGAGGCTGGAGAGGGAGTGGCAAGCCTGATACCCGCAGAAGTCTACCCTCGAAGTTTCGCTTTGGGTTTGATTGACGGAACTAAAGTCCACGAGAGTTTGGAGTGGGTACGCGATAACTGGCAATCTGCATATAAGCTGTACTGCTCAAGTACAGAGTTTAGGTTAGCAGCAGATGCACTCACGAATGGGCAATTTGTCCCTAATGACGCGCTAACAATGATTTCCTTGTGGGGGGCGATCGAGGCTATCTTTTCGCCATCAACCACAGAGCTTAAATTTCGAGTCTCATCGTTAGTAGCTTCTTACCTTCACCCTCCGGGTACAGATAGGGCATCCAAGCAAAAAGAGATAGCAAAGCTATACGATAAACGTTCTGCGGCTGCGCACGGAAAGCCCAAACATGGTCCAGAAGATTTGCTAGCGACTTTTGAATTGCTGAGAAAAGTCTTAATAAAGGCAATTAGGGACGAAGAAATGCCGAAAAGAGACAAGCTGGATGGCTTACTGTTTGGTTCAGAAGCTTGGTTATAGCTAACAATTCGCGGCACTCGGACGCACTAAAGTGCGCCGGTGCGCTCTGGCGTTCAAAATGAGAAAGACTGACAAAAAAAGAGAAGACGCTCTGAGGCAGGCGCTGACCGAAGCTTGCGAGACAGCATTGGAGAAATACGAAGGGTTCCAGTGGCTGACGCACTTTGTGAACTATAGTGATTTCCCCGCGTCACTGTCGATTGTCTGTGTGTATGACACAAATGCCCATCTCGCCAAAACGGATAAGGAAGGCATGCGTGTGCTTATCAAAGAAAAACTGGCGTCAATTGGTATCAAGATGAAAGATTGTCGCCAGCAGGTGCGCTTCGATACGGAAGAGGACTGCGATAATGACAATGATGGAAGATGGAATGAGCGTTTCAGGTAGTCGTAGCCTGAAAAGTCAGAGCTGGGCCCTGCCTCGTTTTAGCCTGTTGACTTATTGCTAGTTCACTAGCGCGGGGCGATGTACAGGCCCAAACCAAAACGCCCACCTTCCGGTGGGCGTTTCTCGTTCAGCCTTCAGTCATCAACAGACCTCAGAACCGCCCGTTAATCCCGAATCCAAGGTTCGACACTTCATCACCACTACGATCCACCGCACGCAGGTATTCCACGCTGAGGAAGATCTGGTTGGTGATGGTGATGTCGGCGCCCAGGCCCAGGGACAGATCCTTGTAGTTTTCACCGTCGGAACCGCCACCGGGGAAGTTGGCGGTGGTTTCGATGTAGGACACACCGATCAGGCCGTAGGGGCGTACCGGCAGGGTGTTGGGGAACTGGCCGCGGAAGTAGGCGCCGTACATGCGGTCAATTTCCAGGTCCACGTTGTTGCTCAGTTCGTCATCGCCGACGCCCAGGCCCAGGCGCAGTTCACCGCCGAGGGTTTCATCCTTGTTGATCCAGGTGCCGAATTTGAATTGCAGGGCGTTCGGCTTGGCGGAGGAGCTGGTGTTGTCCGGCTCGATCTTGCTGCTGACAATTTCCAGACCGGCGTAGCCACTTGCCTGGGCGAACATGGGCAGAGCCAGGGTGGCAGCTAGCAGTACTTTTTTCATGGTGTCTCCCGCTTGAGTCATGTGTATGACGAAGTAATGAAACGGATTGTAGTGAAAAGTGGGTGCTACGGCGACCGGGGGAGTGGGGTAGTTGTAGATGCTGAGGGGGAGACTGTTGTGGGGAGGTGGGTGATGCCCTCTCCCTGTCCCGCACTCCGTGCCCCCGGCCCTTCGCCGGTATGCGAAGGGTGCTACGGCGGCCAAAGCAGTGCTTTGCTTTATCCGCCGTAGCCCCGCAAGCGGGAGAGGGGACCCTCCAGAGAGGTTGATGTGTCGGGTTAAGGGTTAGTGGTCGTGATCATGCTCATCGTCATGATCGTGGTCGTCTTCCTCGTGTTCATGGTCGCCCTCTTCGCTGCTCAGGCCTACCCAGGTGAGTTGGCCCGGGGTGAAGGTGAGGTTGAGCGGGGTGGCGAGGGCGCCGGTTTCCACGTCGACGACAATGATGGACTGGCTGTCGGCGTGGGACAGGAACACCTGGGCGGGTTCGCCGCCGACGGCCATGGAAACGCGGCTGCCGTGGCCGCTGGCCGGCGGGGCGGCGGTTTCCGGGTTGATGGCGTTTTCCACGTGGGCGTGTTCGCTCCAGTCGGCGGTGTCGACGATGCGCAGGTCGCCGCTGTCATCCAGCAGGATCAGATGCTCGCCGTGGCTGTCCAGGGCATGGTTGTCCAGGCTGACGGCGGCGCCTTCGGTCCAGTCCAGTTCTTCCGCGTCGCCATGGTCCGGGTGGATGATGAGGATGCGGTCGTCTGCGTAGGCCACGAACTGGGGCAGTTCGTGATGGCTGTCGAAGCTGCCGACCCGCTCGCCGGCGGCCATGCCCAGGGTGGCGTTATCCACGTGCTGGGCGGTGAAGGTTTCACCATCCTGGTGGACGATGAGGATGCCGTCACTGCAGCCGAATACGGAGTATTCCTCGTTGGAGCCAGCACCGTGCAGGTCCGGGCAATCCAGGCTGATGGTGCCTTCGCCGTGGTAGTGGTCGCCGTGCTGGTGGAGGATGTCCACTTTTTCCGGCAGGCCGCTGGCGGCGGTGCGATGGGTGGCCAGCACGATTTCCCCACGGGGTTCGGCCACACCGTGGTGGGCGCTGGCGAAGGTATGGTCGGCCTCCATGCTGGCGCTTTCCAGGGAGTGGTCAGTGAGTACTTGCACCTGCGCCATCAGTGCGCTGCCGGCGTCGCCGTCGTAGAACAGGGCGGCTTGCTCACCGTGAACCCGGTAGTGGGTCGGGCGCGGGCCGGTGAGGGTGCCGACCAGGTGGGGGGCCACTTCATCCACGTGGTCGTCGTGGCGGTAGAGGCCGCCGTCGATGATCTGCACCTGGTTGGCGTTGCGCTGCATGGCCAGCACGAAGCGTTTGCCGGGGCTGGTGTAGAGGGCGCTGGGGGCGTGGTTCAGAGCCAGGCTGCCGGGTAGCTGGGCCTGTTCTTCCAGGTCGTAGGCGTACAGCTGATCGCCGGCCCCGTCGCGGGACAGGATGGCCAGACGGCCCGGATGATCGCCATGTTCTTCGTGGTCATGGGCGTCGTCTTCGCCGCCGCCCAGCGGGGTGCTGCCGGTTTCGTTTTCACAGCCGGCCAGTAGCAGGGCGGCCAGCATCCAGATAAGCAGGGCCGGGCCCCGCTTGGCTGCGTGTTTGAAGCGTTGCATGGTGTTCTCCAATTCGGTTCGCGACCCCGGCGGAGTAAAGGCGCCGGGGTGAGTCGTTTTCACTGAACGATCAAGGCGTTAAAACTCGATACGGGTACCCACGGTCAGATTGCGACCCGGTTCCGGCACGGTGCTGGCCAGGAAGGAGGAGTGGTTGAATACTTCCTCGCCGAGCAGGTTGTTGCCGCGCACGTAGAAGGTGTAGCGCTGGTCGCCGCGTAGTCGGTAGCTGACGGTGACGTTGGCCATGTCATAGGCTGCGGTACGGTCCTCGAAACCGGCGATCTGGTCTTGGGCGAAGCTGCGGTAATACTCCAGCTCGGCATCGAAATGCCCCACGTAGGTGTTGAGCCGGGTACCCAGTCGCTTGGCGGGGATGCGTGGCAGGTAGCCGCCGTCATCGAAGGTGGCGCGCACCATGTCGCCGAACACGGTAATGCCGATGGGGTCGATGCCGTAGTAGCTCACCGAGGCTTCGGCACCGGTGAAGGTGGCGTCGCGCTGGCTGTACTTGATCAGGCGAAAGTCTTCGATCTGGTCCAGGGTGCGGGCATAGAGATAGTTGTTGATGCGGTTCTCGAACACGCCCAGGTCAAACAGCCAGTCGCCCTGCGTCTTGCGCAGGTTCAGGTTGGCGTTGAGGCTGATTTCGTCGTCCAGATCCCGCTGGCCGCCACCACAGGCGCTGAACAGGCCGCACTCGTAGGTGTTGGTGGCCAGATGTACGCCTTCGGCATACAGTTCCTGGGCGCTGGGAGCGCGCTCGGAGTGGCCCAGGGAAAGCACCAGTTCATAGCCCGGCACAAAGGCCCAGTTGGCGGCGGCGGACAGGGAGGTGCTGTCCTGCTTCAGATCCGGTAGCGCTTCACCGGGACGATCTTCGGGGCGCAGTCGCTGGTGCTCCTGGCGGGCCCCCAGCTCGAAACGCCATTGATCGTTGAGCCGGTACTCTTCCACGGCGAACAACGCCATGGAGCGGCTTTCGGTTTTTGGCACGAAGGCTTCACCCCCCATGGAGCTGAAGTCAAAGTCGGTGTACTGCATGCCGACCACACCCCGCCAGTTGCCGATGGGAGCGTGCTCCACTTCCAGCCGGGCATCGCCGCCGCGGTTGCGAAAGGTGGTGCCGATTTCGCCTTCCTCGATTTCATGGTGGCGGTATTCGGTGTGGTTGCCACGAAAGCGGATGGCGGTGATGCCGTCCATGGGGTTGCGGTATTCACCGCGGGCGTCCACCCGACGGCTGGCCAGGTCCACAAAGGGAGTCACTTTTTCGCCGTGCTCGTGGTCGTGCTCTTCGTCCGGGCAGTCCAGTCTACCGCGGCTGACACCGCATTCCTCGAATTCATGGTTGTGCCCAGGGAGGCCGTAGTTATCGCGGCGGTAGCTGTAGGCCATGCCGAAGAAGCCCTGATCACCGATCCAGGAGGCACCGATGCTGCTGTTGTCGCTTTCGGCGAAGGTGCCGGGCACGGTTAGGCGGTCGAAACCGTCCACTTCGTAGTCATCGGCGTCGCGGCGGCTGCCCTCCACGCGGAACACCAGATGGTCTGTGGCAGAGAAGGTGATGCCGGCGGCGGTGGCGTTTGCATCGGCCACGGTGTTGGCGCGTACGCCGACGAAGCCTTCCACCTCCTCACGGGGGCGTTCGGTGGGGATGCGGCTGTCCAGTACATTGACCACGCCGCCACTGGCGCCGCTGCCATAAAGCAGGGTAGACGGGCCGCGCAGGACCTCGATCTGGCGGGCCAGCATGGGGTCCACAGTGACGGTGTGGTCCGGGGAAATGCTGGAGGCATCCAGCACTGCGGAGCCGTCGTTGAGTACACCCACGCGCGGGCCGCTCTGGCCACGAATGACCGGCCGGCTGGCGCCGCCACCGAAGGTATCGCTGTGCACGCCGGGCTGGTTGTTCAGGGTCTCGCCCAGGGTGGCAGCGTTTTTCTGGGTGAGGGTTTGCTGGTCCATCACCGAGTAGGGGGTGCTGGGGCTGCCGCTGCCCAGGGGCAGGGCGGACACGTTCACCGCTTCCAGTTCATTGCTGTTGGAGGGTGCAGTGTCGTCGGCCTGAACGACCGTTGGGGCCAGCGATACTGCCAGCGCCACGGCGACGCACCCGGCCAGGGTGTGGCGTCGAGAATTCATAGAAACCTCTGTCTTCACGTTTGAGCGGCCACGACGGTGGATTCAAGGGTCCTGGTGTCGTGGTCCGGAACGGGTGTCCGACAGCGTTATGCACGGCCGACCATCACGGTGAACCGTGCGGTGGCTGTCGGATTGAACAAACGGTGTCAAGCAGAGGCGGGTGGGCCGCGCGGGGGGTGGGAAAGGCGTTCAAGGGTGCGTCGTACCGGGGCAGCCACGGGGGCCGGGGCCGGTTCGGCGTGCTGGGAAACCACGTGGACATAGTGGCTGGGCAGGGCGAGCATGCCCTGGCCGTGGGTACAGACCTGGCAATCGGCAGCGGCCAGCAGTTCCTTGTGCGGATCGTGGGGCTGGGCATCAATGTGCGCGGGCGCATGCCAGGCAAGCAGCAGCTGGGCGCAGAACAGCGCCAGAATCAATGACAGCGACAGGCCGTGGCGGGCGCGCATCATGATGCGTTCTCCCCCGGGGCGCTGTGGTCGCAGCAGCGGTGCTGTTCCTCGCCGGGCTCGGTGCCCGGCACATAGTCAAAACCGCCGGGGTGCCAGGGGTGACACTTGCACAGGCGCTTCGCTGCCAGCGCGCTGCCGCGCAGGCTGCCATGGACTTCCACCGCCTGCCGGGCATATTCCGAGCAGGTGGGGTAGAAGCGGCATTGGTTGCCGATCCAGGGGCTCAGCAGCTTCTGGTACAACCAGAGCATGCCGAGCAGAAGCGATTTCACGGTATCAAGACCTGTGTAGTGTCAACTCAACGGGGCATGATACGGCTAATTTGGTGGCGGATGCCACCTTGATGCGGGGGCGGGCTGATTCTGTCCCTGTAGGAGCTATGCTTGCATGGCGAACCGGTGGGGTGGTTCGCCATGCAAGCATGGGCTCCTACGGGACGCGTTGGCCGGTTGTGCCAATTTGCGGGAGGGGCCTTGTCTGGCGGCAAGCGCGGTGCATACTGCGCCACGGACATGATTGAGGAGTGTTGTTGTGAAAGCTGTTGTTGTGGCGTTGTTAATGCTGGCGGCCCCTGCCTGGGCTGCGGATTGGGAACTGAACCACGAGGGCGCGCAGCGGGGTGAGGTTAGGACCTATGTGCGCGAGGTGTCTGACAGCCCGGTGAAGGCCTTCAAGGGCGTTGTGGAGTTGCAGACCAGTGCTACCTCGGTACTGGCGGTGATTACGGCGGTGGATACCTTTGAGGAATGGATCTTCCAGAGCCAGGGGGCGGACCGGCTCAGCATCAAGGAAAAAGAGCGTATCCACATGCGTTTCAATGGTATCTGGCCGGTGGCGGACCGGGACGTGGTGCTGGCCAATACGCTGACTCAGACCGCCGATGGCGAGATTCACCTGCACAGCGAGAACGCCGAGGGCTTCAAGGACAAGCAGCAGGGCTTTGTCCGTATTCCGGCTCTGGATAACCAGTTCGTGATTACCCCGCTGGCGGACGGCTGGGTACGGGTGAAATTCGAGACCTTCGTGGACCCGGGTGGCAATGTGCCGGTGTGGCTGGCCAACCTGGTCTCCACCAAGGCGCCACTGGTGACCCTGGAGGGATTGAAGGAGCAGTTGGAGAAGCCGCGGTTTGCGCAAGCGACGCGGGGGGATTTGCCGGAACTGCCGGGGATGGAGGGATTGAAGCTTTGAGCTTCTAGCCTCTAGCTGCTAGAGGCGATGCAGGATTATGGGTTGTTGAACGCAAGAGGCCGCGCCCAGGGTTTGGGTGCGGCCTCTTGCGTTTCAGGTCATGACAACTTTCTATCGCGTTGCAGCTTGAAGCTTGCCGCTATGGCCTTTTGGTGATTGGCCGTTATCGCTAGCAGGTTCGCCATGCGAGCATGGCTCCTACAGGGGGTTAGCGACTCCAGCGGGTGCCTTCGCGGGTGTCTTCCAGCTGGATGCCGGCGTCGGTGAGTTGCTGGCGGATCTCGTCGGCGCGGGCGAAGTTCTTGTCTTTCTTGGCCTGGGTGCGCTCGGCGACCAGGGTGTCGATCTCTTCGTTGCTGAGGCCGTCTTCACTCACGTTCTTGTTCTGGAACCAGGCGGTGGGCTCGACCGTGAGCAGGCCGAGCAGGTCGGCGGCGGCCAGCAGTTCGGCTTTCAGGGCCGGTTTGTCGGCCTGCTCGGCCTTGTTCAGTTCGCCGGCGATGGCGTGCAGGGCGCTGACCGCTTCCGAGGTGTTCAGGTCATCCTTGAGGGCTTCCAGCACCGGGTGGTTGTCCGGCAGTTGGTAATCCGCTGCCGGCGCTACGGTTTCGCCGCGACCGAGCAGGGCGTAGTAGAGGGTATCCAGGCCTTTCTCCGCGTTATCCAGCACGTCCGCGGAGAAGTTCAGCGGCGAGCGGTAGTGGCTGGAAAGCAGGGCAAAGCGCAGGATTTCGCCGTGGTACTGGGTAAGCAGATCGCGGACCAGACGGAAGTTGCCCAGGGACTTGGACATCTTCTCGCCGTCGATATTGATGTAGCCGTTGTGCATCCAGTAGCGCACGTAATCGGTGCCGTGGGCGCAGCAGCCCTGAGCAATCTCGTTCTCGTGGTGCGGGAAAATCAGGTCCTGGCCGCCGCCGTGGATGTCGATCACGTCACCCAGGTGTTTGTGAATCATGGCGGAGCACTCGATGTGCCAGCCTGGGCGGCCACGGCCCCAGGGAGACTCCCAGCCCGGTTGCTCGTCGGTGGACGGCTTCCAGAGGATGAAATCGCCGGGGTGGCGCTTGTAGTCGGCCACTTCCACCCGGGCACCGGCGAGCATGTCTTCCAGTTTGCGACCGGAAAGCTTGCCGTAGTCGGGCATGGATTCCACCGCGAACAGCACCTGGCCGTCGGCCTCGTAGGCGTGGCCCTTTTCCACCAGGGTCTCGATCATGGCGATCATCTCGCTGATATGGTCGGTGGCCTTGGGAATGATGTTCGGGGTTTTCGCGTTCAGAGACGCCATGTCCTCGGCGAAGGCGGCGGTGAAGCGCTCAGTGAGCACGCCGATGTCTTCGCTGTTTTCCGCCGCAGCCTTGATGATCTTGTCATCAATATCGGTGATGTTGCGGGCGTAGACCACTTCCGGGTAGAGCCGTTGCAGCAGCCGGTACAGCACATCAAAGACCACCACCGGGCGGGCGTTGCCGATATGGACGAAGTTATAGACCGTGGGGCCGCACACGTAGAGGGTGATGCGGTTGGGATCCAGCGGAATGAAGTCGTCCTTCTGCCCGGTGAGGGTGTTGTGCAGCTTGAGAGTCATTTTTTATAAAGCTCTTTCGGATCGATGATCGGCGTCTTGTCGATGGTCACGTTGTTGGCGTCGGCTTTCCAGTAGAAGCAGTCGCGGCGGCCGGTGTGGCAGGCGGGGCCGGTCTGGTCCACTTTTACCAGCACGGTGTCGGCGTCGCAGTCGATGCGCAGTTCTTTCAGCATCTGCACCTGGCCGGAGGACTCGCCTTTGCGCCAGAGTTTTTTCCGGGAGCGGGAAAAGTAGCAGACCCGGCCGGTGGCAAGGGTTTCCTCAAGGGCTTCCCGGTTCATCCACGCCATCATCAGCACTTCGCCGGTGTCATGCTGCTGGGCGATGGCGGCGATCAGGCCGTCGTCGGTGAGCTTCAGGTTGTCCAGGGCCTCTTGTAGTGGCACCTGAAAGCCTTCGGGCTGTTGTTCGTTGTCTTTGAACATGAACGCCTCCGGGGGCTGAATGCTGCCGTTGGAGCTTTGCTTGCAAAGCGAAGGGGTAACCCTCTATTCGCCTTGCGAGCAAGGCTCCAACGGTGTTTCGTGGCTTCAGATCGGCAGGCGGGTGGCGTTGGCCAGGGCGGTGACGGCGGCGTCCAGGCTTACCGTGTCGGTGGCCTGGGAACCCAGGCGGCGCAGGGCGACCTGTTGCTCTTCCGCTTCCTTTTCACCAATGACCCAGATCTGCGGCACCTTGGCGCGGGAATGCTCGCGCACCTTGAAGCCGATCTTTTCGTTACGCAGGTCCAGCTCCGCCGGGATGCCGGCCGCTTCCAGTCTTTCCTTCACGCTGCGGGCGTAGTCATCCGCCGCATTGGTGATTGTGCAAACGGCCACCGGCACCGGTGCCAGCCATAGGGGCAGGTGGCCGGCGGTGGATTCGATCAGGATGCCCAGGAAGCGCTCCAGAGAACCCAGCACCGCACGGTGCAGCATCACCGGACGCTGGCGAGAGCCGTCTTCGGCCACGTATTCCGCATCCAGGCGCTCGGGCAGCACGAAGTCCACCTGCAGGGTGCCGCACTGCCAGTCACGGCCAATGGCGTCGCGCAGGACAAATTCCAGTTTCGGGCCGTAGAAGGCCCCTTCACCCGGGTTCAATTCGCATTCCAGCCCCAGGGATTCCACCGCTTCGCGCAAAGCGCCTTCGGCCTTGTCCCAGGTCTCGTCGGCACCGGCGCGTTTTTCCGGGCGGTCAGAGAACTTGATGCGGAAGCTTTCGAAGCCGAAGTCCTTGTAGACCTCACGCAGCATGGTGATGAAAGCGGCGGTTTCTTCGTTGATCTGCCCTTCGGTACAGAAGATGTGGGCATCATCCTGACTGAAGGAGCGGGCGCGCATCAGGCCGTGCAGGGCGCCGTGAGCTTCGTTACGGAACAGGGTGGTGAACTCGCCCAGGCGAATGGGCAGGTCCCGGTAGCTCTTGATGCCCTGATTGAAGATCTGCACGTGGCCCGGGCAGTTCATGGGCTTGACCGCCATTTCCCGGTGATCGTGGGTGCAGACGGTGAACATGTCGTCGCCGTACTTGTCCCAGTGACCGGACTTTTCCCAGAGGATGCGGTCCATCATCTGCGGGGTGGCCACTTCCTGGTAGCCGCCTTTTTCCATCTTGCCGCGGATGTAGTTTTCCAGGTTCTTGCGCATGCGCCAGCCTTTCGGGTGCCAGAACATGCTGCCCACCGCTTCCTGCTGGATATGGAACAGGCCCATTTCCTTGGCCAGTTTGCGGTGGTCGCGCTTTTCCGCTTCCTCAAGCTGTTTGAGGTAGGCGTTGAGTTCTTTCTTGTCGCGCCAGGCGGTGCCGTAGATACGCTGAAGCTGAGCCTTGCTGGCATCGCCGCGCCAGTAGGCGCCGGCCACCTTCATCAACTTGAAGCCGTCGCCCAGCTTGCTGGTGCTGGGCAGGTGTGGGCCACGGCACAGGTCGATGAAATCGCCCTGGCGGTAGAGGCTCACTTCCTGGTCGGCGGGCAGGTCACGGATGATCTCCGCCTTGAATTCCTCGCCTTCTTTGAGGAAGAAGCTGACGGCTTCGTCCCGATCCCAGATTTCACGCCGTATAGACTCGTTGCGACGTACGATTTCCATCATGCGTTTTTCGATGGATTTGAGGTCTTCCGGGGTGAAAGAATCCTCCCGATAGAAGTCGTAGTAAAAGCCGTTTTCGATGGTCGGGCCAATGGTGACCTGGGTTCCCGGAAACAGCTCCTGCACGGCTTCTGCCATCACATGGGCAGCATCGTGGCGGATCAGATCGAGTCCGTCATCAGTGTCGCGGGTGATGATTTCCACCGTGGCGCCATCGTCGATGGGCAGGTAAACATCGATCAACTTGCCGTCCACTTTGGCGGCAAGTGCCTGTTTGGCGAGTTTTTTGCTGATACGCTCGGCGATGTCCAGGGCGGACGCCGGCTGATCAAACGCCATGGTTGCCCCGTCGGGCAGTTGATAGCTGACACTCATGAGAGGTAGGAATCCAGATTGGCTCGGAACCGGCAGATGGTAGGCAATCCAGACCAGAGCTTCAACCGGAACCGGCGGTATATGCGCCGGTCGGAGGGAAATAGACGTATGGCGGCCTGTTTTGCCTGAAATCCTGGCTCAGCCTATGCTTGCTGGGTAAATACACGATTTTGTTACGGATGATCATTGGGAGCTGGATTGCTCATGAATTCCTCTTTGCCCGATACCACACCGGTGACGGATGAAAACCTGATGCCGCGGTTGCTGCGGGTGGCGCAGCATCTCAGCGAGCAGCGGGACGTACCGCGCCTGCTGCAGGTGTTGCTGGATGAGGCCCTGTATCTGTGTGAGGCCGATACCGGCTGGGTATGGCTGTATGCAGATGGTAAGCCCGAACCGGGGCTGAGCTGCCTGTGCCGCCGTTCCGGTGATGCTTTCCTGCACGAGGAGGCCAGCCTGTTCTGCCCCATGGCGCGCAAACGAGGGTTGCCCGAGCAGTGTTACGAAGACGGTAAGCCGCTGGCGGTGGACCTGTCGGAGAACGGCCTCAGCGAGGAGGATCGGCACTTACTGGATGCGCTGGCCCCGGATGCCGGCGGGTTGCGGCTGTGGCCCCTGCGGAACCACGAAGGGGTGGTCATCGGTGTGCTGCAGCTGGCCTATAACCGCGCGCTACCGGCCCGTTTGCACCGGCTGGGCAAGCACAGCGACCTGATCTTCCAGTCCCTGCTCACCTATGCGGGCATTGCCCTCAGCAACCTGAGCCAGGTGCAGGAACTCAAGGAACTGCTGGATGCCTTTATCAAGGTGCTGGCCCAGGCCATTGATGCGAAGAGCCCGCACACCAGTGCCCACTGTCAGCGGGTGCCGGTGATCACCGAGATGCTGGCCCAGGCGGCCTGTGAGGATAATTCGGATTTTGCGGATTTTTCCCTGGATGAGGATGGCTGGTACGAGTTGCACGTGGCGGCCTGGCTGCACGATTGCGGCAAGCTGGCTACCCCGGACTCGGTACTGGACAAGTCCACCAAACTGCACACCCTCCATGATCGCATCGATGAGGTGGCCAGCCGCTTTGCCGCCCTGCGTGCAGAGATCCAGTTTCGTTACGAAAAGGCCTGTCTGCTTGATCCCGCTGACGAGCCTGCCAGCCGGGAACGCATGGAAGCGGAAATCGGCCAGCTGAAGGAAGAGCTGGCGTTTCTGGAGCGGATCAACCGGGGCGGTGAGGCCATGGCTGAGGTGGATCAGCAACGGGTGCGTGATATCGCCGCGCGGCGCTGGACCGATGCCTGGGGTCAGAAAAAGCCCCTGCTCACCGACGACGAGGTCTACAACCTGTGCATTCCTCGCGGCACCCTGACTCCAGAAGAACGGCAAATCATCAACGGCCACATGGATGTGACCCTGGACATGCTTGGCTCGTTGCCGTTCCCGCCCAAGCTGCGCCAGGTGCCGGAATATGCTGGCGGCCATCATGAAAAAATGGATGGCACCGGCTTTCCGCTGGGGCTGACCCGCGACCAGATGTCGATTCCGGCGCGGATCATGGCCATCGCTGATGTGTTCGAGGCCCTTACCGCCAAGGAGCGCCCCTACAAGACGCCACTGAAACTCAGCGAAGCCCTTGGCATCTTGCAACGCATGCGCGACAACGATCACCTGGACCCGGATCTTTATCGTCTGTTCATCCGCTCCCGGGTGTGGCGCCAGTACGCCGAGAAACATCTGGATCCGGTGCAGCTGGATGTTGAGGATGGCAGCGCTTTTCTCTGAGCTACGAGCCGCGCTCGCTGGATACTGGTAGGTTGGAAAGTTCCCGGGCCCGGTGTTTCTACGAAGCCGCTGTAGGAGCTATGCTTGCATGGCGAACCGCGCTTGCGCGGAAATCGACCGCAGGGCGATCAGGGATTTCAGCACTCGACAGATCCTTCCAATGAATCCCCAGACAGGTTCTCCGTATATATTCAGCGCCGGTTCTCCTCTGATCCCGGTAACCGTTTCGAGGTATTCGATGTTGCGAATTGTTGTAGGTTTGCTCGTGCTGCTGGCGGATAATGTGATGGCCAGCGACTGGCTATTGTCCCTGGAAGGGGAGCGTACCCAGGGGGCCTTGCTGCGTGGCCAGGTGGCGCCGGGGGTGGCCGTCAAACTGGATGACAGGGTGGTGCGAGTTACCGGTGACGGTTTTTTTGCTGTCGGGTTTGGCCGTGATGCGGCGCTGCAGCAGAGCCTGGTGCTGGAAAAGCAGGGCGAAACCCAACAGGTACCCGTGACCCTCAGCAAGCGGGACTATGACATCCAGCGGATTGAAGGGGTGCCCAAGCGTACCGTGGAGCCGCCGCCGGAAGCGGTGCTCAAGCGGATTCGTCGCGAGGTGGCCGAGATTAAAACGGCGCGGGATACCGACTCTGCCCTGCTGGCCTTCCTCAGTGATTTTCAGTGGCCGCTTACCGGGCGCATCAGTGGTGTTTATGGCAGCCAGCGGGTCTATAACGGGAAACCCGGCCGTCCGCACTTCGGCGTGGATGTGGCCCGGCCTACCGGCACGGTTGTTGTAGCGCCGGCAGATGCGGTGGTGACACTGGTGCAGGGGGATAACTATTATTCCGGTGGCACCCTGATCATGGATCACGGCTATGGCGTGTCCTCCACCATGATTCACCTCAGCGAGGTACTGGTGGAAAAAGGGCAGACCGTGAAGCAGGGCGAGCCGGTGGCCAAAGTCGGCGCCTCCGGCCGCGCTACCGGTCCGCACCTGGATTGGCGATTGAACTGGTTTGAGGTGAAGCTGGATCCGGTGACGGTGGTGCCGCCGATGAATTGATAATTGAAAATGGATGATTGATAACTGCGCGATCGGTGTTACTGCAATTTTAAACGCAAGAGGCCGCGCCCATATTCCGGGCGCGGCCTCTTGCGTTTAAAAACGAACCGGTCTTGTCCGCGGCGTTATCAATTATCCATTCTCAATTATCAACTAACTCAACATCTCCACCAACCCCTGACTGTTCATCAGCGCCACCCGATTACGCCCGGCACCCTTGGCCTGATAGAGGGCTTCGTCGGCCTGTTTGAGCAATTCGGCACTGTTGCTGGCGCCGTGGTCGGAGCAGGAGACTCCGACGCTGATGGTGACCACCTGGCTGACCCGGGAGCCGCTGTGGGGCAGACCCAGTTGCTCTACCCGGTTACGCATCCGTTCGGCAAACACCAGGGCATCGTTGAAGCTGGAGTCAGTGAGAACGATGACAAATTCCTCGCCGCCATAGCGCGCCACAAAATCGGTGTCCGCCTGCACCATGGAAAGGGGGACGTTGGATATTTTCTTGAGGCATTCATCCCCGGCCGGGTGGCCGTAGGTATCGTTGTACTGTTTGAAAAAATCGATATCGAACAGCAGCAGGCTGATACGTTCCGGTGCATCCGGGTTTCCCTGCTTGTGCAGATGGAACAGGTGATTGAGCCGGGACTCCATGCCGCGCCGGTTGATGCAGCCGGTGAGGCCATCCACGGTGGCCTGGTTTTCCAGCACCAGGTTGGCGGAGTGCAGCTCGTTGCGGTGTTGGTAAAGCACGTGCTCGGAAAGGAAGTGCTGGCGCAACAACCGCTCATACACGTACTGGCCAAACAGGCTCATGCTGGCAAAGGCCAGAGTCACCATGGTCAGGGTGGTGGCCTCGAAGGGGGTTCGTTCCGGGTTGGCGATCAGCGTGGCGACCATGGCGCCGATCATCACCGTGGAGCTGAGCAGTGCGGAATAGAACGGCACACGAACCAGAATGCAGATCATGATGATCGACATCGGGGTGTGCAGGAAAAAGGTATAGGAGAGCGGGTGTTCAACATGCACGCCCAGATAATTGCCGGTCAGGGCGATGGCGAAGGCCAGTGCCAGCGTGGCCGGGTGAAGCCACTCCCGCCACTGGAGTGTGCGGGCGAGGATAACGCAGCCGCCGGCCAGCATCAGGGTGAACAGCCGGGGACGCCAGGAATTGGTGATCACATCCGTGCCGATCCAGGATTCGATCAGCATGGCGGTGGCGATCAGAATGGAGACCAGTCCCAGCGCCCAGGGTGCCACCTTCGACACGCTGGCCAGAAAATACAGGCGAAAATCTTTTTCCAGCGGCTTGGGCAGACGCAGATGCCACGGCAAGCTGATGTCATTGCCAGTGGGAAGTGGATTTTGGTTCTGGGGAGCTGTCACGGCCGGTAAGGCTCCTTTCTGTCCGTGAGTCGATGGCGGCCATGTTTCATCATAGAGTATGCCCGTTATTGAAAAAAATCACAGGCCGCCAACGGCATATTGTATGGACAGAAGGTCGTTAGTGCTCAGTCCAGCAGGGCCAGAAGTGCCTGTTGTTTCCCCGCTGGCAGGCGCCGGAAGCGTTCCAGCAGGTACGCTTCCTCGTTGCCGTCAGGAATTGCTGTTTCGCCATGGGGCAAAGTAGCTGGCCAATTGCTGAGACTGTGCTGCAAGCGGGCAATGATCTCCGCATTCATGCTGCGATGGCTCAGGCCGGCGGCTTGCGCCACTTCGCCACGCATGCCATTGGGAAATCGAACCACGAACTTCTCGGCTCGCGTGGTTGCGCTGCTTGTCATAGTAACCTCTGACCTGAATCCGTGACTTCACCGCGGCGCCTGACGTAAGCCTTTGCCGCCACAGAACATTTTCTTCAGTCGACCGTATCCCCTGATATGGTGCTTCTTCAGAAAAGGCCCTGTGACAACTAACTCTTGCGCCATGCATCCACGCTGAAGTCACAGATTCAGGTCTGAATCACACCCGCGAACAATATTCAGCACTCTGATGGCAGAGTGCCGGCTTAGACAACACGACAGGGTGTAGTGTTAACAATGCTTCAGACCTTACGCATTTTTTTGCCTTTAGGCGATACTGGCAGCTTGCCATTAAGCCTCAAACAGCGACCCGGTTAACACTGAAAACGGTAAAAATTGCTTTTACATTGAATAACGCTCCATGCGACATGCGCCACGGATGCTGCTGGATGGGATGTCGAATGTTGCGTGATGCATAAAACATGTGCTGTTCTCATGTGACAGTCTCGCTGCCGGGCGCTAGAATCCATTTCAATGATGCTTCCTTGAGTGATGATTCACACCATGAATATTGGCGCGGCTGACCTGAACCTGCTCAAGTACCTGGACGTGCTGTTGCGCGAGCAGAATGTGACCCGGGCGGCGGAGCAACTGGGCATCACCCAGCCTGCCATGAGCAATTCACTCAAGCGACTGCGCGAACTGTTTGGCGATCCGCTGCTGATTCGCACCAGTGACGGCATGACCGCAACCGAGCGTGCTCAGGAATTACGCCCGCTGGTTCGCCAGATTCTGTCTCAGGCGGAGCAGTTGTTTACCCCGGAAGATGTATTCAAGCCCTCGGATAGTCGTAGGGTGTTTCGCATCATGACCAGCGACTATGCGGAAGCCACCCTGGTGCCTCATATCGTGCGCCGCCTGCGTGCCGAAGCCCCCAACGTGGTGCTGGATTTTCTGACGCCGTCGGATGTCAGTTACCAGGACATGGAGCAGGGCCGGGTGGACATGGCGGTGAACCGCTTCAACGAGATTCCCGGCTCCTTTCATCAGGTGAGCCTGTGGAAGGACTCCTTTTCCTGTCTGTTAAATCGGGATAACCCCATTGCCAGCGATTTCAACCTGGACAGCTACCTGTCGGCACAGCATATCTGGGTATCGAAAACCGGTTTCGGGGTGGGCTTCGGCATGAATCCGGAAAAACTCGGCGGGCTGGGCTGGATTGATCATGCCCTGGAGCAGTTGGGCAAGAGCCGCAAGATCAGTATCTTTACCCGTCACTACCAGATGCCCGCGTTGCTCGCCATGAACAACGACCTGGTCGCCACCCTGCCCAGCCGCGTGGCGCGCATGCAGGCACAGAACGAACGTTTGCTGATCAAGGAGCCGCCCTTCGACATTCCCCAGTTCGAACTGAAAATGGCCTGGTCGTCGTTACTACACCACAACGTGGCCCATCGCTGGTTGAGAAGACTGATTCAGGAAGAGGCGGAAAGCATTCTGGCGGAGGAGTAGCTACGAGCTACGCTGGTTGGATAGGGAAAGGGTGGAAAGTCCCTCAGACCTCGGCATTTCTACGAAACCGCTTGTAGGAGCTATGCTTGCACGGCGAACCGCGCTTGCGCGGAAATCGCCCGCAGGGCGATCAGGAATCTCAGAGCTCGACAGGTTTCAGAAAGAACTGCGGACAGATAACCCTCTGTTGCCTCGCTACGCTCGGTTCGCACCTGCAAGAGGTGCTCCTACATTTAATAGCGCCGCCAGTGCCGCTCCTACAGCCTTTGGGTCGCGGGTACGGCCCTGTTAATGGGGTGCAGTCCTTCCCGCGTTACAGCTCTTAGGTAGCCGCTACTTCTCAAATCACCGTCGCGCCGCTGAGCCAGCCGCTGTGGGTCTTGCCGGGCATGTTTTCGCCGGCTTCGGCGATGGCGCCCTTGCCGATGCCTTCAAAGGCACGCACGCGGAAGTGCTTGCCGGGGGCTTCGGTGGCCAGTTGCTCGGCGATGTGCCCGGCCAGTTGCTCCACGGTGGTGTCTGTGTCGACCAGGTAGCAATGATCTTCCGGGATCACCAGTTCGAAGTGCCCCTGGGGGGCATCGTAGCGGAAGCGGTGGTGGGGGATTTCCTCGATGTAGTAGGTCCCTTCCAGGTCTTCTTCGGTACCCAGGTAGATATCTTCCCAGCGGTCCGCCCAGAGCTTTTCCCAGTAGCGGCTGCGCCGGCCATTCTCGAAGATATGGATGCCGGAGCGGTGGCCGTGGGCAATGCGCTGGCAATTGCCGTCGTGTTTCTTCAGACCATGGGAATAATGATAGAAAGGCGCGGTCCCAGTATCTTCCTCGCGCAGCACGATGCGCACCTCGGCCACATTGTCCGGCACCACCTGTTGTACCAGGTCCATCAGGAACAGGGTCAGATTGGCCTTGGAGACTTCCGGGCCGCTCATCAGCAGCAGGCTTTCGCTGGGCGCTACCATGCGGATGGTGCCGCCCCGGTAGAGCCATTCCAGGCTGGTGTTGTTGTCCCGCTCGCTCACCGTGGCGTGCTCGCTGTCCACCGGCACCAGCAGCCTGTGGTCCACATTGTGATCGATGATCTGCTTGATGCGCTTCTTGATATGGCCGAAGTCGAACACCATGCCCTGATGATCCAGGTCGCCGGTCAATTCCAGATCGACCAGCCATGACTCGCCGACCATGCCGCGCTTGGGGTGCAGGTAGGAGAAATCGGCGACGGTTAAATTTTCGACAAAAAGAGTGGCCATGCGGTTCCGGTGGAATAAGGTTGGGTTTCGACAGTGCTATAATGCCATTATTCTGGGCTGCCGCTAAGGTGTGCGCCACACACACCGAACATTTTACGCGCAGTTACCGTGCGAGCTGTGAACCGGGGCACACCCTTCGGCCCTGAAAACTGCTCGGCCTTGCCTATCCGGAGCGATTCGAACCATGGCTGAAACCCTTTTTTCCAAAATCATCGACCGCGAGATTCCCGCCGATATCATCTTCGAAGACGACCAGTGCCTGGCCTTCCGGGATATCAGCCCCCAGGCGCCCACCCACTTCCTGGTGATCCCCAAGAAGCCCATTCCCAAGTTGTCTGATGCCGAAGAGGCGGATCAGGCCCTGCTTGGGCACCTGCTGCTGGTGGCAAGCCGTGTTGCCGAACAGGAAGGGCTGGAAGATTTCCGCCTTAACGTGAACAACGGAGCCGGCGCCAGCCAGACCGTTTTCCACCTGCATGTACACGTTCTGGGTGGCCGCTCGTTTAGCTGGCCGCCGGGCTGAAGGTGGTCAAGGCCTGGCGCTGATTGTGCGCCGCCTCCAGGAGCGACCATGAATTATCTGGCACACCTCTCCCTGGCTCGGCCGTCTGTGCCATCCAAGGTCGGCAATGTGCTGGGGGATTTCATGCATGGGGTGGAACGATCCCGGCTCAGTGAGCCGGTGCGACGGGGCCTGGACAATCACCGTCTGGTGGACCGTTTCACCGATAACCACCCCTGGGTGCAGGCTCAGCGGCGCAGCTTCTCGTCAACACGGCGCCGCTTTGCCGGTGTGGCCCTGGACGTGCTGTTTGACCATTTTCTGTGGCAGCACTGGTCGGCGTTTTATGACCATGACCGCGAGGCGGCCATTACCCGCCACTACCAGCATCTACAGTCCGGCCTGGGGCTGATGCATGCGCCCATGCGGGCAAGAGTGGAACGGCTGATTGAGCACGACCTGCTCAATCAGTACCGTGAGCTGGAGCGGGTGGGGCAGGCGCTGGATGTGATCGCCGGGCGTATTCGTTTTGCCAATGATTTTGCCGGCATCGTCGAGGAAATCGAGCCCCGCTATCAGGAGCTGGAGCGGGGGTTTCTGGATTTCTATCCCGAGCTTCAGGGCGTGGTAAAAGCCGCACGGGTGGAGGAATAGCATTCTTTGTAGGAGCTATGCCTGCATGGCGAAAAAGGTTTCAGGTTGCCTTGCAAGCAGAGGGTCCTTTTCGCCATGCAAGCATAGCTCCTACGGGAAAAGCGTTGTCGCTGTTACCACTGTGGTGGGTTTTTCACAGCGTGGGCAGATCCAACTCCGCCATGGTGTCGTAATACAGCTCTTCCGCCAGCTTTGCATTGCGTGCCCGGGGTGAGCGCAGGGCCGGTTTGTGGTTGGCGAAGTATTCACCGGTTACCCCGTCGTACTGCGGATCCAGGGCCAGGCTGACGGGCAGGGTGGCGGCTTTTTCCGGGGTGGTGAGGGTCGGGCGGATCAGGGCCATGGCGGCATTGGGGACATGGCGGAATATCGGTGTGTCCACGCCTCCCGGGTGCAGGGCGTTGCTGGTGATGCCGAGCTCCTGCAGGTGCTCGGCGAGCACATTGCTGAACAGGATGTTGCCCAGTTTCGATTGGCCGTAGGCATCCATTACCAGGTAGGGCTTGCGGCCACGCCAGGTTTTCTTGTTGATGCGCCCGAGCCAGTGGGCTACGGACGCCACGTGCAGAATGCGCGGCTGGTTGCCTTTCTTCAGCAACGGCAACATCAGGTGGGTGAACAGCACCGGGGCCAGGTAATTGACGCCGAACTGCATTTCGTAGCCGTCGCGGGTGAATTCCTGCTGGGTCGGCACCACGCCGGCGTTGTTGATCAGCACGTCCAGTTCACCGAGTTCGCGGTAGATCAGAGCCGCGTTGTCGCGCACATTTTCCAGATCGGAAAGGTCCAGCGGAAACAGTCGCACTTTGGCGTCCGGATGGCGGTTCTTGATGCGAGCGATGGCGGCCTGGCCCTTGGTCTGGTCGCGACAGGCCAGGGACACTTCCGCGCCGTGGCCGGCCAGTTGTTCGGCGGTACAGTAGCCGATGCCGGAATTGCCGCCGGTAATCAGAACACGCTTGCTCATGGTTTGCTCCGCTAGGGTTTGCGCCAGCTTAACAGCATGGCTGTGTCCTGTGAGGCCAATCTCAGGGGGAAGTGCGGGCGACCCAGTCGAGAATATGGTCGGCGACGTTTTGCCACTGTGGCCCCTGCAGCAGCAGGTGCGGGCCCTGGGGGTAGAAGCGGTACTCGCCTCGGTCGGCAAGGTGGTCGTGCAGATGGCTGATGCCGGCTGCCGGCACGGAGTTGTCCTTGCCGCCATAGAGCAGCAGCGAGGGCACCTGTAATGATGGCGCCTGGTCGCTGGCACTGTCGGCCAGCTGGATCAGCCCCCAGTAGGCATCCATGCGGACTTCGCGGATCACCCGAGGGTCGTTGGCCAGACGTTGGGCGCTGTCAGCCGCCAGGTTGGGGTCATCGGGGTCGCGGTTTACCGTCAGCTGGTATCCGGGAGCCAGAAAGGCGGCGCTGGCGATGGCGGCATTCCAGCCGTAGCGCAGGCGGATGCCCTCGCGCACGGCAGGCCCGGCGAGCACGATGCCGGCCACTTTGTCAGGCACCTCCAGCGCTGCCAGCATCGCCACGGCGCCTCCCAGACTTTCACCCACCAGGAACACCGGGCGCTGATAGCGTTCATAGAGTTGCTCGATCTGATAGACCGCTTCTGACACCAGCTGGTCTTCCCCGGCCCACTGCCCTTGCTGGGCGCGTTCGCCGAACCCGGCCTGGTCATAACTGACCAGCAGGTGTCCGTTGTCGGCAAAGTAGGGGCCCAGCGCGTCGAAGGCAGCGCCGTAATCGCCAAAGCTGTGCAGGCCAAGGATCACCGCATCGGGATTGTCGGCGGGTTGCCAGTGGCGCAGGGTGTCGGTGAGGGCTGCGGGCGCAGCCGTGTCCTCCGCCCTCTTGTCGGAAACCAGGTTGCAGGCCGACAGCAGACCGTGAAGCATAATAAGAGTGACCAGACGGAGAATCATGCCATGAGCCTAGCAGTCAGCCCGCAACGGCGAGTGAATGCCGCCGATTTTACCCTGGTGCTGGTGGCACTGACCTGGCTGGTGGCGCGGTGCGAAGCGGATCAGCGCAAGCCTGCCGAGCCCGCACCGAACACGGTGACCATGATGGTCTCTGCCACGGCCTACAATTCCCTGCACGGCCAGGGGGCGGGAGCGGACCATGCCCTGGCTGCCTGGGGGGATCGCCTCAAACCAGGAATGAAGTCCATTGCGGTGTCGCGGGATCTGATTCCCATGGGGCTGGGTCATAACGCGCAGCTGCAGATCGAAGGCCTGCCCGGTACCTGGGTGGTGAAGGACAAGATGCACTGGCGCTGGAAAAAGAAGATCGATATCTACATGGGCGAGGATGTGCAGGCGGCCCGGGAATGGGGGCGGAGGAAGGTGAAGATTACTTTTCAGGCTCCTCAGGCCGGGGAGTAGCTTGCTATCACCTCCGTCGTAGGAGCGGCGCTCGAGCCGCGAACCCTCGCTTGCGAGGGAATCGGCCATGGGCGATCAGGGATTGCAGGGCTCGGCAGGTTTCTCCGAGTAGAGCACCGATAACCCGGAAGGGGGCCGCCACGCCCCATTCGCGGCTCATACCCGCGGGGCACAGAGAGCGCCGCTCCTACAGAGGTGGGAGGGTCAGTCCCGACTCAGAAAGCTCATGAACAACCGTGTCGAGGCGCTGGGCAGGGCTTTGTCGAGGAGCTTGATCAGTTTGAAGGTGAGGCCCACCGGGTTGTGTACCGGGACTTTTTCATTGGCGGCCTGCCAGACCTTTTTGGCCACATCGTCGGCGCTCAGGTTGACGCCCATGCGGTCCACCACCGGTGCCCGGAAGCTGGCCTTTTCCACCATGGGGGTCTTCACGAACGGCGGCATGATATCGACCACGCGGATGCCCTGCCGACCCCATTCGATATTCAGCGATTCGGTGAGCGAACGCACCGCGAACTTGCTGGCGGAATAGGAGGCTAGATGCGGCACCCCGTACAGGGCCGAGGCGGAACTCATGTTGATCACCGCGGCGGCCTTGCTATCTTGCAGGAAGGGGTGGGCAGCCAGGCTCATGTTGATCAGGCCGGTCACGTTGATGTCGATGATCTGCTTGTGTTGTTCCGCGCTGATGGACTCAAAGGGTCCCATGCGCAGAATACCGGCACAGTTGAACAGCACGTCGATACCGCAGTCTTCAGCAAAGTCTCTGCAGGCATGCTGACAGGCAATGCTGTCGGTCACGTCCAGGGGCCGATACCAGCTGTTGTCCAGTTCCTTCGCCAGCCGCACCAGGGCGGTGTCGTTGACGTCGGTCAGGCCCACTCGCCAGCCTTTCTCGTGGAAGTGTTTGGCGGTGGTCAGGCCGATGCCACTGGCGGCGCCGGTGATCAGGATGCGTTTCATGCGGCGGGGTTCCAGTGTTGGTGGATAAAGCGGGCGCAGGTCATCAGCGCCTGATCCGCATCGGCCAGTACACCGGCGTGGAGCTGGAAATCATGCCAGCGTTGCGGGTGTACCTGCAGACGGGCCGGGGTGCCGGCGTCGTTCAGGGCGGCGCACAGGCGGTGGCTGTCGTTGAGCAGGATCTCGTCGCTACCGGACTGGATCAATACCGGAGGCAGGCCCGTCAGGTCGCCATTGAGCGGGGAGCAGGCCGGGCGAGTCGGATCATCACCGCCATAGGCGCCAGCGGCACTGGCCAGCCAGGCGTGGCTGAGCATGATGTCCCGGTCAGTGTCGAACAGGTGGTTGAGGCTCAGGTCCACCCAGGGAGAAATCAGGATGGTGCTGCTGGGCAGGGCGATCTTTTCCGCCTTCAGAGCTTGCAGGGTGGCCAGGGCAAGACCGCCGCCAGCGGAGTCGCCGGCGATGGTCAGGGTGGCCGGGTCCAGGCCCTCTTCCAGCAGTGCTTGATACACAGCTACGGCATCCTCAATGGCGGCGGGGCAGGCATGCTCCGGCGCCAGCCGGTAGTCCGGTACGACCACGCGGGCATTGGCGAATTTTGCCAGGTGCGAGGTAACCGAGCGGTGGCTTTCCGGGCTGCCAGCCACATAACCACCACCGTGCAGATAAAGCACGGTGCCCTGGGCATTCAACGGCGCATAGTGCCGGCAGGGTACGTCCCCCAGGGGAGCCTCATGGCAGGGCACATCCCGGGCGACCAGAGTGGTTTTGGCCATGATGTCCAGCCAGCGCCGCTGTGTCTTGACGCTGAAGCGGGGGTTGGCCACCGGTTTGAACAGCATTGCCAGGGACTGGCGCAGGGCGCCTGCCAGCAATTGCTGGGTGCCGGACTGGGCCCGGCTGATTCGTTCAACGAAGGAGCTCATAGTCACTCAAATCCAGGGTCCGTGTCTGGCGGCGGTAGTCGAAGGTGAAGCCGGGCCAGTTGTTGGTGTTCTTGCCGCTTTCGGTTTTGTACCAGCTATGACAACCCTTGTCCCAGACGGTATTGCTGATTTTGTCCTGCACCGTCTTGTTGAAGTCTTCCTGAACCCGGTCGCGGACTTCCAGTGCCTTGATGCCCTGTTCGTCCATCTCCGCTACACATTGCAGGATGTAGTGAATCTGGCTTTCCAGCATGTAGATGATGGAGTTGTGGCCTAGATTGGTGTTGGGGCCATAGAGCATGAACAGGTTGGGAAAGCCGCGCACGGTGATACCCAGGTAGGCTTCGGCGCCATCTTTCCACACCGCGTTCAGGTCTGCCCCGTCACGGCCGGTAATGGTCATGGGGGTGAGAAAGTCGGTGGCTTTGAAGCCGGTGCCGTAGATGATCACATCGGCGTCGTGATGTGTGCCGGTGCTGTCGGTGAGGCCGCGCTGGTCCACCGAACTGATGCCGTGGTTGATCACCTCCACATGGTCCTGTGCCAAGGCCGGGTAGTAATCGTTGGACATCAGAATGCGCTTGCAGCCCATGGGGTAATCCGGGGTCAGTTTCTCGCGCAGGGCGGGATCCTTGATCTGCTGCTTCAGGTGCCGACTGAACAGCCACTCGTACACCTTCATGGCCTTCTGGAAAGTGGTAAAGCCCAGGGCCCGTGATTCGTTGGTGGCATAAATGCGTAGCCGGTCCAGGGTCTGGGTAATGGGTGCCTTGCTCAGTACCTGGTGTTCCAGTTTGCTGTAGGCGCGATCCGGTTTGGCAATCACATGGGCAGCGGAGCGCTGGAACAGTTTTACTTTGCCGGCCACCTTGGCCACTTCCGGCACGAACTGGATGGCGCTGGCGCCAGTGCCCACCACGGCCACGGTTTTGCCGGTCAGGTCCACGTCGTGGTCCCAGCGGGCGCTGTGGAAATGCGCACCAGCGAAATCCTCGATACCGGACAGCGGCGGGTAGGCGGGCTGGTTGAGCTGGCCGGTGGCGGTGATCAGTACCCGGGTAGTGAGGGTGTCACCGTTGGTCAGGGTCAATTCCCAGATGCCGTCTTCATCCTGGTAGCGGGCGTCGGCGACTTCCGTGTTGAAGCGGATATGCCGGTACAGGTCGTACTTGCGCGCACAGTATTGCTGGTAGGAAAAGATTTCCTGTTGCGGCGCGAAGCGGCGGCTCCACGGGTAATGGCGCTCGAAGGAAAACGAATACAGATGGGAAGGCACATCGCAGGCGGCGCCAGGGTAGGTGTTGTCGCGCCAGCAGCCACCCACGTCGTGGCCTTTCTCGATCATCAAAATATTCTCTTCGCCCTGGGCTTTCAGGCGAATGGCCATGCCGAGTCCGCCGAAGCCGGCACCGATAATCACCACGTTGTGGGTCACTTGCATGGTAAACATCCCAATAGTCTTTTATTGATGGTTACTCTAACGGGACGGATACGTCTTGTTTATGGCATTCTGGGACAGAAAATTGTGGGAAACGGACATTTCATGGATGTACGTCGTGCCATCACCAGTGTGCGCCTGCAAATGGCCTACGCCGCCGAACAGGGGCTGGACGCGCAGGCCTGTCTGGCAGGCAGCGATATTGACCCGGCAATGCTGCATCGGCCGGAGGCGACCATCGAGCGGGCCCAGGAGCGCCGGGTGGTGGAGAACCTTTGTGCGCAGCTGGATGATCCGGTCAGACATGGCCTGGCCATGGGGCAGCGTTATCACCTGAGCAGTTACGGGGTGTGGGGCTTTGCCCTGCTCAGTAGCCCTACCTTTCGGCAGGCGGTGGAGCTGGGGGTGCGCTATCTGGATCTGACCTTTGCCTTCCTGGATATCCGCCTTGAGGAGGAGCAGGGGGAGGCGGTGTTGATCCTGGATGACAGCGGGTTACCGGAAACCATTCGCCCCTACCTGCTGGCACGGGATGCCAGCGCGGTGATGATGGTCCAGGAAGAATTGTTCGCCAGCCGTATTCCGCTGTCCTCCCTGGCCCTGCGATTGCCTGAGCAGGATCCTGCGCCGTTTACCGCTATTTTCGGGTTGCCGCCCTGTTTCGATCAGTCTCACAGTCAGGCCCGGTTTGTCGCTGGTCTTCTGGATATGCCCTTGCCTCAGGCCAACCCGGTTACCGCCCGGCTCTGCGAGGAGCAATGCCAGCAACTGCTGGTGCAGCGCTATCGACAGGGTGGGGTGGCGTTACGGGTGCGCCGCCGCCTGCTTAGCCAGCCGGGCCGCTTTCCGGATATGGAAGCCATGGCATCAGAGTTGGGTGTGACCAGTCGCACACTGCGTCGGCAGCTGCGCACTGAGGGCACCGGTTACCGGGAGTTGCTCGATGAAGTGCGACGGATGCTGGCGGAGCAGTGGTTGATTCTGGGCGGGCTGGGCATGGAAGAGATCAGCGATCGACTGGGTTTCTCCGAACTCTCCAACTTCAATCATGCTTTCCGCCGCTGGACCGGGCAGACTCCGGCCCGGTTTCGACGCGAGCGTCAGGGGAAGTGATTTTTTACCACAGAGGGCACAGAGGACACTGAGGGAAAAATCGGTTTGGGTTGGGAACTATCAAGCAAACGAGAAGCTGTCTGGTTAACCACTAAGGGCACAGGTAACACCACTGTTCTATCTCGGTGTGCTCTGTGCCCTCTGTGGTAAAAAAATGCTTTTCAAAGAAGGGTCAAGGCATCGCCGGCAGTTTCATTTCGCCTTCCTTGTCGAAGGACAGGGGCAAGGGTACCCCGGCGACTCTGGCTTTGCCGACCAGGCGATACTGCAGCGGCTTGTCCTGTTGCTGCTGGATTTTCTGCAACTGTTTGAGGCTGCTCAGCAGGCTGGTGGTAATCGTGGTGGTCACTTGGGCATCGCCCATGGCGGGCAGGGTGACGCTGTCGCCGGTGAGGCCGCGGGCAAACTTTTCGCCGTTGATAAAGATCTCATAGTCCAGGCTCTTCAGCGTCAGTTCCCGGTCATTGGGATTGCGGGCACGCAAAGTGAGCCCCCATTCCTGTTCAAACAGGCTGATACTGTTGAGGGCAATGCCGGATACGCTGACTTCCGGCGCCTCTAGCGACCCCAGTCGTTGACAGCCCGCCAGCACGATGGTGGCCGTGATCAGCCATAGCGAAAGTACTTTTTTCATTCCCGAACTCCTTGGCATTGGCTCTGTTAGAGGCAAGCATAGCGGGAAAGTTGCATCAATGAAGGGCAGATGATTCGTCGCGGGGGTGAAGCGGGATAGGTGCATGCCGAACGGCCCGATCTCCCGCCACGCCACCGCGCCCCTGATGGGGCGCGCATGGCGCGGCATCCTGACCGGGCCGCCGGCATGAGTGCCGATACACATTGTGTATCAGCCCGTTGATAGTGGCGCGAGCAGGCAGGGTATGGCAAGCGACAAGTGTGGAAAATTTGTATCTGCTACCAGGGTAGCGGATCGCCCCGCCAGTTAATAAAACTGCCGCTCTGTTCCGGTGTTGCCTGGTCCAGCTGAACTGTCAATTGCTCTGCCACCCAGTCTGCAGAAAACAGCTTTTCTTCCGGGACCCGGGACTGGAAGGGAGCGGATAGTGGGGTGTCAGTGGTGCCAGGATGCAATGCCAGCAGGGTGAGCTGAGGAGCCCGGCGTCGAGCCTCCACGGCAAAGGTGCGGATCAGTTGGTTCAGCGCTGCCTTGCTGCTGCGATAGCTGTACCAGCCGCCGAGATGGTTGTCGGTAATACTGCCGACCCGGGCAGAGATGGCGGCGAAGGTTGCCGGCTGGCGGCGTAGCTGTGGCAGCAGGCTGCGGGCCAGCAGCATCGGGGCCCAGGCGTTCAGTCGGAAACTGTATTCCAGGCTCTCTAGCGACAGATCTTCCAGTCGCTTTTCCGGTGACAGATTCCGGCGGGTATCGTGTAGCACCCCGGCACAATGAATCACTCGCGACAGATGCTCTGTGTGTGTTTTGACTTCCTCGGCGAGCCCTGCAGGCCCCTGTGGGTCGGTCAGATCCGCCGCCACCAGCGTCAACGTGTCATGCCGGGCGGTCAGTGCCGCCAGCGGCGAGCTGTCAGGGTCGCGGCTGCTGGCGATAACCTGATCTCCTCGCGCCAGATGAAGGCGAGTGAGTGCCAGACCGATGCCAGAGCTGGCACCGGTAATCAGTACTGGATAGGGACGCGATGGGGATGTCATGGGCGAAGAATCGCCGTTGATCGGACAAGTTAACGTGAAGAACCGATCAGGTGTGACGATCGCAACAGTCAAAGTCGCATGGCTATGGTAGATTGCCAAAAAACCATCGGGATTGGGGGAGCGCAATGCGCCAAGTAGTAGTGTTGCTATTGATGCTGGTTGCCAGCCAGATTCAGGGGGCCGAGCTGGATCAGGAGCTGGCGGACTTCAAGCGCGACGTACTGGAAGTCAATAAGCGTCTGCTATTGCTGGAGGAGGAACTGCTGTTTCCTGCCGATACCCAGGTGGGCATCTATGTGTCCCTGGATGTGGGCCATTACTTCCAGCCGGACAGCATTACTCTGGAGCTGGATGGCGAAGTCCTGGCCAGCCATCTGTACACCGAGCGGGAAATCCGGGCCCTGAAAAATGGTGCGGTGCAGCGACTGGCGCTGGCCAACGTGAAAAACGGCGAGCACGAAATCACCGCCTTTGTGACCGGCATGGGGCCAGAGGACAGGGAAATTCGACGGGGTGTCACCGGGCAGTTTGAAAAGCGCCATGGCCGCCATTTCGTTCAGCTGCATATTGAGGATGACAAGGCCAAACAGCAGCCTCGTCTCCTGTTCCGTGACTGGCGCTGAGGCGAACATGCTGAAGTGGTCTGGCGTGGTGTTGTTGCTGATCAGCTCACTGGCCTGGGGGCGGCTGGACAAACCGCATCAGGTGCAGGAGTTGGCCTATGGGGAGGTGGCATATCTCTATCTGCAGGGGGATTACTTCGCTGCCCTGACGCGGGCACAGATGGCCCTTGAGCGCGGCAAGGTGGATGTGCACCGGGCAGATCTGGAAGTGCTGCTGGGCGCCATGTACAGCGCCTACGGTATGCCGGAGGATGCCGAGCGGGTGTTCAGTGCGTTGCTGGACCAGCAGGTCAGTGGCGAGGTGGCCCAGCGGGCCTGGATTCATCTGGCCGGGCTTTACTACCGACAACAGAAATACGCTCGCGCTTTGGAAACTCTTGAGCAGCAGGCCGGTACGCCGCCTGAGGACCTGCAAGAGGTTTACCACAGCCTGCGGGCGCGGGTGCTGATGCGTCTGGGCCGCTATGAAGAGGCGGCGGAATCCCTGGATGCCTTTGCCGCTAATCACCCGCTCAATGCCTACCTGCGCTATAACCTGGCGATCAGCTGGATCAACGGCAAGCACCCTGGTCTGGGCCAGGAATGGTTGTGGGAACTAGCCAACCTGCCGCCCGGTGCGCCGGAGGTGAACGCGATCAAGGACAAGGCCATGCTGGCGCTGGCGATTTACATGCTGCGCAGCGATCAGGAGGACCGTGCTTTGCAGCTGCTGCGCGATGCCCGCCTGGAAGGGCCGTTCGCTGATGTCTCCCTGCTGCTCTACGCCCGTGCCCTGTTGATCGAGAATCAGCCGGCCAGGGCGTTGCCGGTGCTGCAGAAACTGGACCGTAAATCGATCCAGCGTTCCACCGTGCAGGAAGCGCAGCTGGCGATCCCCTATCTGTACGAACAGATGGGCGATCAGCGTTCTGCTCGTCAGGCTTTCCAGACTGCGCTGGAACGCTTCGACGGGCTGGAAGAGTACCTGCTGGAAGTGGAGGCGCGGATTGCCAATGGTGACTGGTTTACGGAAATGGTCGGTGAGCCACGCTGGTCCACCGCCATGGACCCGGTGCCGCCGTTTTTACCAAAGCGGGTGAAGAGTTTTCCGACTTTCTACGAATGGTTTGCCACCAGGGAGTTCCAGCATGGCTGGCACAACTACCATGAGCTGATGCGCCAACGGAATCTGCTGACTCAATGGCAGAATACCTTGCCCGCCATGCAGACCATGCTCGACGCCCATGAGCGCAAGCATCAGGAAGTCAGGCCCCAGGCTCAGGCCCTGCTGCGGGAATTGTCACAGCAAGATTTTCAGGGTCGCCTTACCCGCCTGCAGGGTGATTACCGGACTGCTGTATCTGATCAGGAGCCGCTGCCTTTTGCCACTGACGATGAGCAGCGTCTTTGGCAGGCTCAGCAGGAGGCCGAACGCAAAACCCGGAGTTGGGGCAAGCGTAAACGGCCGGATATGACCGCCAAGCTGGATTTCTACAAGGGGGTTCTTTTGTGGGAAATGCAGCAGGATATCGTGCCTCGCCAGTGGCAGCGCCAGCAGGAACTGAACGACATCAGCGCCATGCTCGACCAGACCCGTGAATTGCGTAGCCGGGTCATGGTGGCGAGTAACCGGGTCCAGCGGCTGGATTTTTTCCGCCAGGAACTGCCCGCTCTGGAGCAGGAGCTGGCCAGCTTGCAAAAGCGCGGTGAGCGGCTGATGCGGCGTCAGCAATATTCCCTGCAGGCGTCCGCGTTTGAGCAGGTCACAGTGACCCGCAAGCGGTTGAAGCGTTTCAGTGCGGCAGCCCATGAAGGACTGGCCGATCTGTACAACAAGGCGTTGCGGACCCGGCGTGAGCCGCCGGCTGGTGGTTCCGAGGCGCCCATAGAGTAAGAGGGAATCGGCCTCTTCGCCTTGCCAGCAAGGCGCCAACGGTGTTGTTTGTGTCGAGACCAACGATTTAGTGGGGGTCTTGTTCGCAAGGCAACGGGTTTTATCGCAGGGCATGGCCATGGATGGATACGGGTTACTGTTACTGATGCCGGTGATGATGGTGCTGGCGGCACTGCCCAGCACCAGTGTGGCCCTGGTAGTGGTGCGTTCTGCCCGGCTGGGATTGTCGCAGGGCCTGTGGGTGGCCGCGGGTATTGTGGTGGCGGATCTGTTGTTCGCTGCGCTTGCCCTGTGGGGAATGAGCGAGCTGGCCCAGCAACTGGGTGGCTTGTTTGCCCCGGTCCGTATTGCCGCCGGGCTCTGGCTGGTGTGGTTCGGCATCAACCTGATCCGGCATCGTGGGGCTGCATTGCAAGTCGAACCGTTTGCCGGTGGTAGCAGGACCGTCAGTTTTCTCGCCGGCCTAGCGGTGACCCTGGGCGACATCAAGGCCATCGTTTTCTATGCCAGCCTGTTTCCCCTGTTTGTGGATATGCACTCGCCGGATGCGATGGGTATTGTCGCGGTGCTGCTGATTACGGTTTTCAGCGTGGGCGGCGTTAAGGCTGTCTATGCATTACTGGCCCAACGGATTACCCGCCACCGCAATCCCGGTTTGCAACAACCTCTGAGCATCGTCGCTGGCGGCACCATGATCGGCGCCGGCACCTGGCTGGTGACTCGCCCGTAGGCCCGTAGGGTGGATTAGCCCTAGGCGTAATCCACCGTTACTCCGGTGTCGTTAAATCGTCGGAATAAAAAACATTGCCATTGCGGTCGATGATGATGGCCGAGGTATCCGCTAGCCGGTTGATCAGCGCCAGGCCTTTTTCTACTCCCAGCACAAAGACACTGGTGGAGAGAGCATCCGCATCCAGGCTGTTGTCCGCGAGCACGGTAACGCTGGCCAGACCATCGATACTCTTGCCGGTCTGCGGTGACAGGATGTGGTGGATGCGGCGGCCATCACGGATGAAGTAGCGCTGGTAATCGCCGGAGGTGGACATGGCCAGGTCGCTGATGGGCAGGCGCATGGCCACCTTCTCCTGGTTACGAGGGTGCTGGATGCCCACTTCCCAGGGGCGACCCCGGTGGTCACCGAGCACATAGCTGTCACCGCCCAGGGACAGCCAGGCATGCTTAATACCCGCCTCTTTCAACAGCGCGATACCCCGGTCGATGGCATAGCCCTTGGCGATGCCGCCCAGATCGATGCGGGTGCCGGGTGTGCGATAGCGCACCCGGTGATTCGGCAGTAACTCAATGCGGTCGGCGCCGATGTGCTCGGCCGCATCGGCTAGCTGGGAAGCGTTTGGCGCCTTACCTTCCCGGTAGTCATAGAGATGGCCGGCACTGGCAAAGGTAATGTCGAAGGCGCCGTCGGTGAGCTGATAGAAATGCAGGGACCGTTCCAGTAACCGATAGAACTCGGGGCTGATGGTTTGCGGTTTTTCATGGCCACGCTGGTTAAGCCGAGCCAGTTCACTGTCTTCCACCCAGGGCGACAGTAACTGGTTGAGCCGCTCCATTTCCGCTTCCAGTTGCTGGAAAAGGGGAGCGGCATTGCTCTCTGACCACAGGGAAACACTGGCGCGGGTGCCCATCACATCCCAATCGTGTTGTTGCCAGTCGGCGTGCACGGGGAGCGCCAGCAGCAGTAGCAGGCTGGCAAGCAGGGAGCGAAGCGGGCGAGGGCGATGCATCGGTGTATCCGGGACCAGTGTGTAGATCCAGTGTGTAGATATTGGAGCTTTGCTCGCAAAGCTCCAACGGTTGCCGTCAGGTAATGGTACCACTAACGATGGGCTCGAAGGCGGTAAGCCGGTCCATTGAGTCGCTGTTGCCCAGACTGTGATTGGGGAACTTCTCCGAGAACAAGCCCTGCTCACCATGAAGCGCCATGTAGTTCAGCCACACGGTTTCCGCCAACAGGTTGACGTTGTTGGCGGCCGGGGTGCCAGCGGTTTCCACCGAGGCATCCGGGCGCATCCAGCCCAGCTGCTGATGTTGTTCCGCCGTGCTGCCCGCCGTATTGAGGGTGGGGCGGCCATTGGGGTCGTAAACCAGAAAGAAGGACGCCGCGGTCGATGAATTATCGCCAGTCCATTCGCCCTTGCCACGTCCTTCGGCAGAGTCATCGATGCGCCCGTTGCTGGCCACGGAGCCATCACTGAACACATAAATCATCAGTGGCACTCCCTTGCGGCGAGCGTACTCCAGGCAGGCTCCCATGCACCGCCCGGCACGGCGGTCGCGGATTTCACCGGTTCCCCGTTCGCCGGTGTGATAGTCGAAACCACCCATGCTGATACAACCGGCACCGGCGTAGCCGTTGACCACCAGCTTCATCACCGAGGCCGTTTTCTCAAACTCCCGATCGTTCAACTCGGCGTCCGAGAAGATGCCGAGAATGTCCATGTCCTGGCGGATATCCAGGGTGGAAGGGTCGCCGTAGCGGTCGGTGATATCTGCCGCTTCCACATAACCACAACGCAGCAGGTTGCGCAGGTTGTCGCGGCGGTTGGTATTGGTAAGACCACTGTCGATGCGGTCGATGCGTTTGTGGCTGATGCGGGCGATGGATTCCATTACCGACACGGCATCGGCCTGGTCGAGCAGGCCGACCAGTTTGCCGGTGTCTACCAGGCCGGTCACATCGGAGCGCCGGTCTACCTTGGTGGGACGGGCTGAGGCGATGATGGATGCATCCGGGGACATGGAGTTGCCACCGGATATGGAGCTGCGAGAGCCTATCAACGACAGTAGTTCGCCGTCCGCACCGGCATTGAAAATACCGTACATGGGGTTGTGGGGATTATTGGCGGTATCGTTTTCCGAGCGTGCCGGGATCACGCAGCCATTCACATTGGCGGTGGCGTTTGGTGCCTTGTCGAGAATGCCAAGCAGAAAAGGGGAGTCACTATGGAATGCCAGCCCCAGCTCGGTATTGATGGTGCCCGGGTCATTATTGGGTGCCAGGTTGCCCGGTAGCCCAAGCTTGGAATAACCCGCACTGCTGAGAAGATCCTGTTGTCCTCCCTCGCCACCAACCAGCACGTTGGAGCCGGCAATGTTAGCGCCACCGGCGAGATCAAAACAGATGAAGGGGATCTTGCCGGCCCCGGCGGCGGCGATGCCGCAGTCGGTTTTCATGCCTTCCAGATCACCGGACAGTGCCGCCATGGCGTCGCGAGGATTACTGAACAAACCAAACATGCCGACGCTGCCGAACGCTGCGCCGGTGAGCAAGCCGCGGCCCAGCATGTCCCGGCGGCTGACCGGTTTGCCGTGGCCCAGATTCAACAAGGGTGCATCCGGATGCAGGGGCTGGGTACGTTTTTTTAGAAAGTGACGTTTCATGATTTTCCCCTTATTGCATCAGCATGGTGGCACTGCCCAGCATGGCGGCACAGGCCGCCTTTGCCGCGGTGGCGGTGCGTTCCACGCAGTCACTGCTGCACTGTGTCAGATTGGTGTTGAACAGCAGGCTTTCCAGTTCCCCCTCCACATCGGCCCGGGCTGGCTGATCCGCCTGGCCGTTGCCGACCATGCGTTCAAACAATGGTGAAATGACCCAGTCCCGCCATTGTTGCTGGGTAATGGTGTCGGCACCAACGTTGTAGTTCAGCCCTGAGAACAGGGGTGTGATGCTGCCATCATTGGTGCGCTCGGCTTCCACCAGGGCGTTGCAGTACTCGATCGACAGCTGCGCCACGCCGACCTGATGAGCAGTGAGGAAGGCTTCAATGTTTTCCTCGCTGGGAAGCTGGGTGCGCAGGCGCTGATAGGTGTCCGGCACGTCTCCATAACCCTCTGGTACTCCGGTAAGCACACTCATGGTGGCGTTGATTTCGGCAAAGTTGCGTAGCCCTGCCAGTGGTTGTTCGCCGTATTCGTTAGGGGTCAACGGCAAGGGCTGCGGTTCAGTGTGCACATGGGTATGGCTACCCAGCCGCTCGAAGGTCAGGAAGAATTCATCGTTGTCCTGGCCCTGCTCCACCGGCAGCAAGGTGCCCAGGCGGGACAGGGTTTCTCCCTGTTCGCTGTAGCCGTCGCCGCCGATCTCTGTGTCCAGGGTGGCGAAGGCTTGTGCCACATCCGGTACCTGTCCATTGATGCCCAGACGTAGGCCGGCCAGGGGGACTTCTTCGCTGACGATGTCCTGCTCCAGGTTGATGAAGTAGGGCGCGGCGAACAGGTAGCTGAAGTTATCGAAGCGGGACACTTCGAACACCACATAGGCGCCGGGCTGGTCGATCAGATGACCGATGTAGAAGGGCAGGAAATAACGCTCGCCGACGCCGGCGTCGAAGTTGGTGCGAATCTGTTCTTCAGTGAGTGCCCGGTTATGGATGGCGGCGAAACGGATTACCCCTTCCCAGGGGCGGTCACTGGAGGCTTCGTTGCCCAGGACTAAAGCGAAGGTGTCATCCCAGGTGTTGAGCAGGGCGGGGATGACCGGATCGGTGGCGCCGTTGCGGGCACCATTGATATAGATCTGTCGGCCGTTTACCGGGTCGAAGGTCACCGCCACGTGCTGCAGGCTGGCCTGCAGCGGATCGTCAGCCGTTTCCAGCACCGGTTCGCCGTTGCCGTCAGTGGCTTCGCCGATACGCTGGAACAGCTGATAATTGCTGCCGCTTTGCGCCAGTGTCAGGTTGCGGGCATCCGGGCCGGCGGAGTAACTGATGATATGGGCATCATCCTGGCCGGTGCTGGCGGGCACCAGCCAGGCTTCCAGGGTCAGTTCGCCGGTGGTGCGGATCATGTCACTGAGCTTCTTGCTGGTGGCGGTGCTGCCCTGGGCTTTGCCGTTGTTGAGACGAATGCCCCAGCCGCCTTCCCAGGTGACGTCGCCATTGAATTGCAGGTGGATGGACGGGTCTACTCCGGAGCTGTCGAAGGCGGTGAGGCCTTCCCCGGTCTTGAATTCATAGCGGGCGATGATGTTGCTCTCGTAACGGCCGCCGCCGGCGGCCAGGGTGCCATCGTCCACATTGAGTGATTTGCTCAGCACCAGATCGTTATCGGGGGCGGTAGGGACAATGGCGTTCGCCATGGCGCGAATGGCATTTTCCATGGCCAGGGCATCACTGTCGCAGTTATCGCTCCAGCAGTTATGGCTGTCTTCACCGAGACGCTCTACCAGACGGCTCAATTCCGGGCTGTTCAGGTCGATCTTGCTGCGCACGGCCGTGTATGCCTCGTTCACATCATCTGCAGCCAGATAGGGGCCCTGGGGGGTGTTGGCATCACTCTGGTGACAGTCGCTGCAATGGTCGTCCAGCAACGGATATACATGGGTCTGGAACAGGCTCGGGTCCTGGGGGAAATTCTTGCTGTTGCCCGGGTCCTTGATCGGCGGTTCTTCCAGTTCCGTGGTGCCGCCCCCCAGCCCCAGACTTTCGCCAGCCCAGGCGCTGATCCAGGTACTGATCTGATCGGCGCAGAATTGCGAATCAGATTCCCAGCAGTTATGCCCACCGGCGACTTTCTGCACCATCTGCGAGGACGCTGGCTGGTTAAGGTTGATCAGCGGGTTGGCTGCTGCATAGGCCTGGTTGATATCGCCGGTCTGCAGGAAGGCAGGCTGCTGATCGCGGTGACAGGCGCCGCAGCGCTGCTCGCTGACCATATTGTTCCAGATATAGATCTTGAAAGCGGAGACGTCAGCATTGCGTGGTGCAGGGCCGTCGTAGTTGACGTTGTTGTTGCCGCCCCCATTGTTAACGTTCGGGGTGGTGTCGGAGCCGCTGCTGCTGCCGCCACAGCCGCTGATCAACGCGGCCAGGAGAGCGCTGGCAAGTGGTAAGTATCGCATCGCCTCAGTCCCCCATGCAGTAGGTGGCCGCATCGGCAAACAGCGTCTTCATGCGGTAGTTATCGTTTTTGAACTGGCTCGTCATGTTCTCAAGCTGAGAGGTGTCGGCACTGTCTGCGGGTTTGCGCAGGCACACCGCCTGAAAAACCTTTTCCGCCTGGCAAGTGGCGAACACGTCGCTGTGGGCCAGTTCTCGGCCCAGGCTGGCGGCGCCGCTGCCACTGCCGTTCAGATTCGGGTCCCAGCCCAGGTTGGCATTCGGGCCTTTTCGCCAGTAGTTGTCCCAGTTGTCGTCCGGGGTGATGTACCCCCAGGGGAAGTTGTTGCTGTTGATCAGATATTTGCCCTGCACCCGGGTGCCGGTATCCGGATCGGCGCTGGTGTTGTAGACCATGCGGCCACCATCGCCTTCCTGCGGGCCTTCCCAGTCGTAGTAGGCAAAGCCCTGGGCCAGCGGGTCCATGCCGCTGTGACAGCTGATGCAGTTGTTGCGGAAAATACGGCTGTCGCCGCCGGGGCTGCGGCTGACATCCTGACGGATGCGGTCGGAGGGGCGAGTGGTGTCCTGCACCTGTTCCAGGTCACGACAGAGATGGTTCATCAGGGTGAAGCGCAGCATGGCCCGGTTGGTGCCGGCATAGAAAAAGGCGTTGGCAGCGGCACGGGTGGTCAGCACCCCGGCAACGGCCTGTGACGGCGTGCCGTACTGGCTGGCCTGGCTGCTGGCGGAAAGCACATCGGCCAGATTGGCGTGCTGACTCTCCAGGTTGCGGTAATGGGCATTGCTGTCCGCAGACGCCGCTGGGGTGACGTTGCCCACGTAAAGCAGGTCATCGTAGAGGATTCGCCGAAAGTCCAGATCATCGCGAATGGCACCGATTACCGTGGCGGTATAGTCATTCAATGGCGCGAACACATCCTGGGCCTCATTGGTCCACGGTGTGGCGAACTGCTTGACAGTGACGTTATAGAACGCCGGGTGGTCCATGGCCAGTTCCGCCGCGTCACGGGGGCCGCTGGTAGGGTTGCCCTGGATCAGGTTGGCCATGGTAGTGAGCGTGGCAGCATCCGCCGGTACACCCGCCAGACGATTGTGAATGCGTTGTGCCTGGTCGCGACTGTTGGCCATGCCTGTCACAGGCAAGCTGAGAGCCAGCGTCACCAGAAATATCCCCCGATAGCCTTTCATGGCTGTATCCTTTTTCTTTGATACGGTGTCGTCCGTCTGTCATTGATTGGCAGTACAGATCGACCGTTTAACAGATTTCCCGTTTCCCGCAATCATTGTCCATGACATTCTGCATCAGGCTCTGTGAATTGGGGCCCAGAAAATCAACAACAGATTCGCGATACTGACACAAACCAGAAAAAAACGGACGAACGGTGAAAATAATGAGGGTACCTGTCCTGCTGGGCCTGCTTGTGGGGATAAGCGGCTGCGGAGGCATGGACGGGGGGATCAGCAGAAGGACCCCACGGTAACCGATATCCCGGTGGCGTATGTGCAGCGTTCGCTGCCCAGGGATGACGACGGTGAGATTGTGGTTGAGTCCCTGGAAGAACCGGCAGCGTTCCAGGCCGGGGCCAGGCTGATGGTGCGTGACAGCGCTTCCTCCCGTGCTGTGACTCGTGATGTCTCCACGACGATCTTCGGTTCCGGCCACGACGTCCGTGATCTCACCATGAGCTACGACGGCAGTCGTCTGCTATTTTCCGCTCGGGCGCCGGAAATTGTCGATGCAGATGAGGATGAGCAGCCTACCTGGAACCTGTGGGAATATGATTTTCAAACGGGCGTCGCGCGACGGCTGATCAGCAGCGACCTGCGCGCAGAAGAAGGCCAGGATCGCTATCCGGCCTATTTGCCCGATGGCCGTATCGTGTTTGCCTCAACCCGCCAGCGCCAGGCCCGGGCCAGGTTGCTGGATGAGGGCAAGCCCCAGTTCACCCCGCTGGAAGAAGGCCGTGATACTTATGCCTTCGCCCTGCACGTGATGAGTGCGGACGGCGTGGAGATTGAGCAGATCACCTTCAATATGAGCCATGATGTGGCGCCCCTGGTGGGCCGCGATGGGCGGGTGATCTTCCTGCGCTGGGATAACAAGGATAATGAAAACCGCTTTGATCTGTACCGGGTTAACCCGGACGGAACCGGGCTTACCCCCCTATACGGTGCCGATAGCCATGACGCCGGTAATAATCGCACTCGGGAATTCCTGCCCCTCTCGCTCATGGGCGATGGTCGTCTGCTCACCGCTGCACGTTTGCGCGAGGCCGGAGCCGGGCAGATGCAGCCGCTGGCCATCGATATTGGCAACTTCGTGAATCGTGAGGGCCCGCTGTTTGGTCGGGTTGGTAGTCAGGCAGAGCAGGCGTTGCCGGGCCCGGCCAGCTCTTTGGGTGATGCCGTGGCGGTGGAAGGGCGACTGGCGGATTTGGTGAGCATGGATGATGGCTCCGGTCGTTTTTTGATCGCCTGGTCTCCCTGTCGCTTGCGGGAGGGGCAAACCCTGCGGCCCTGTACCGCCGAGTATCTAAATCAGGGACTGCCGGAAGCACCGCCTGCCTTCGGTCTATGGATTCTGGACCCGGCCGAGGGAACTCAGCGGCCAGTGGTCACCCCGCAGGCGAATCTCTGGGTCACAGAACTGGCTGTGGCAACGTCGCGAACCCTGCCAACGCAGGCCGTGGCCAATGAGCGGGACGATGCCCTCGCTGAAGACAACCTGGCGCGACTGGATATTCGCAGTGTCTACGACATGGATAGCCGGTTTGTCAGTTTCAATAACCCTCGGCTTCCCGGTATTTCCACGCTCGAGCAGTTCCGGGATCCTTCCCTGGTGGCCCCGGAAGAGCGGCAGGTGCGTTTTCTGCGGATTACCAAGGGCGTGTTGATCCCCGACGAGGATGTCCGGGATATCGCCGGAGCCCAGTTCGGGCGGGCGGCTAATTTCGGCATGCGCGAAATTGTCGGCTATGTGCCGGTAGAGCCGGACGGCTCGGTGCGAGCGCGGGTACCCGCTGACGCGCCGCTGGGCCTGCAATTGGTCGATGCCACGGGCAAGGCGGTGTACAGCCGCCATGGTGCATGGATCAATCTGCGCCCGGGCGAAACCCTGCAATGCCAGGGCTGCCACGCCAACAATTCGCCGTTGCCCCATGGCCGTACTGATGGCATGGCACCTTCGATCAATGCGGGTGCTCCCCTGACCGGGCAGCCCTTCCCAAATACCCGCACCGATGTGGTCGGGTTTGCCGATGCCGGCGAAACCATGGCTCAGGCGCTCACCCGGCTCTATCCGGAACGGGAAATCCCGGCCATTGATATGCGCGGCTTTGATGCCTGGAGCGATCCGGCTCCGGCTGAAGACCTGTTGCTGGCCTATGCGGACCTGCAGACACTGGCGCCTGCCCCGGTGCCCTGTCAGCAGCAATGGCAGGCGGAATGCCGCACGGTGATTCATTATCAGGACCACATTCAGCCGCTTTGGGATCTGCCACGCCAGGCGGACGTGGGTGGCAGCCTGCAGGATGTTACCTGTTCTTCTTGCCATAATCGCCGGGATGCCATGAATGCGTTGCAGGTGCCGCCGGCGCAGCTGGAGCTCACTGGTGAGGCGTCTGCAGATCAGCCGTTACAGCCCACCAGCTACCGGGAACTGCTGTTCAATGACAACGAGCTGGTGCTGGAAGACGGCGCCTTGGTCGACCGGCTGGAGATCGTCACTGACGGTGAAGGCAATGTGGTTTACCAAACTGATGAAGACGGCGAGCTGATTCTGGATAACATGGGTAATCCTGTTCCGGTGACGGAAACCGTGCCGGTCTCGGCACTTATTCGGGCTGGCCAGGCGCGCAATTCCGACGCATTCTTTGATATCTTTGTACAGGGCGGTGCCCATGACGACTGGCTGAAGGTGGAAGAATTGCGGTTGCTGGCGGAATGGGCCGATCTTGGGGCGCAGCTCTATAACGACCCGTTCCGGGTGCCCGAAAACTGATAAAGCGCCAAGTCTGGATAACCTGACTGGTGCCGTTGGAGCCTTGTTCGCAAGGCGAATGGCGTAAAAGTCTTGCCATGAAAACAAGCCCGGAATCGACATGCCGGGCTTATTTGATGTCCGATTGAAAGGGGAGACGCACCCGTTGCGCCTTGTAGTTGTGTTGTTATCCATGCTGGTGCTGTTACCGGTAAAAGCGGTTTCATCCGAACCGTCACCTCCCTTGCAAGTCAAGGTTGCGGAGCCCTATGTGGATATCCATACCGGGCCCGGTCGCGGTTACCCGGTTTTCCATGTGGTAGAGCGCCATGCGCCGCTGACCCTGCTGTTCCAGCGCGCCGGCTGGATCAAGGTTGAAACCGCCCGTGGCCGCATCGGCTGGGTGCCTCGCAAGGCGTTACTGTCTACCCTGGACGGCAGCGGTGAGACACCGGAACTGCAGAATCTGGGTCACGAGGATTTTACTGGTGGGCACTGGCAGGCATCGGTGCTGGCGGGAGAACTTGAAGGTGTCACCTCGCTGGCGGTGGGGCTTGGCTACCGGTTCACAGGAAACCTCACTGCCGAGGCGATGTTTACCCAGGCCAGTGGGAATTTTTCCAATACCAAACTGATTGATTTCAACCTTCAGCATCAGCTGTTTCCGCGCTGGAGAATCTCTCCCTATACGATGCTGGGAACCGGCCGCGCCAGTATTGAACCCCGGGCGACATTGGTGCGCCCGGAAAATCGTGACGAAACGCTGGCTTTTGCCGGCGCCGGGCTGAAGGCCTACCTGGCTCGCGGTTTTGTATTACGGGGTGAATACCGAAGTTATGTGCTGTTCACCGAAGAAAACGACAACCGGAATCTGGAAGAATGGAAACTCGGTTTCTCCCTGCTTTTCTGATCCTGCCTCTATTACTCCCGGCAGTAGCAATAGCTGAAACGGCAGACGATATATCCGCTGTGCGCGACGCAGACCCGGAATCGGTACTGGATCCGCAAATCGAGCGGCGTCGTATCAAGGAAGCGGATATCGATAGCGAAAACTTCGAGGCGGGTGTGTACGCAGGCATTCTCTCGATTGAAGATTTTGGTGCTCAGCCAGTGGTGGGCGTGCGGCTGGACTATCACTTGTCCGAGGATGTGTTCTTCGAGGCAGTGCTGGGCCGCGCCGAGGCTGGAGAAACCAGTTTCGAAACCCTTAATGCGGGGGTGCGTCTGCTGAATGATGATGAGCGTGAGTTCACTTATTACCAGGCGTCGGTGGGGTACAACCTGCTACCCGGCGAGGCCTTTCTGTCTGGCGGACGAACGTTCAATAACGCCCTTTATCTGCTTGGTGGAGCCGGGATTACCGATTTCGCCGGCGAAGAGCATTTCACCCTGGGGGTCGGTGTGGGTTACCGCCTGCTGGTCAATGATTTGATCGCCGTGCGGGTGGATATGAAAGACCATATCTTTAATCTGGATGTGCTTGGCGAGGATAAGACCACGCACAATCTGGAGCTGACCGCGGGTGTCAGTCTGTTTTTCTGAAAATAAGAAATGGGGGGAGCAATAATGAAAAAGACACTGATGCTAGTGATAGGCGCGTTGGCGCTGATTTTTTCCAGCAATGCGCTTGCCGCAGAGGAAGGTGCGCCAGCACCGGACTTTACGCTCAAGACCCTGGATGGCAGCAACCTGAAGCTAAGCGAGCAGCGGGGAACCGTGATTCTGTTGAATTTCTGGGCCTCCTGGTGCGGACCCTGCCGTACCGAAATGCCGTTGCTGGACGATCTTTATCAGGAGTATCGCGACTACGGCTTCACCGTGCTGGGCGTTAACCTGGATGAGAATCGTGACCAGGCGGATCGTCTTTTGGACAAGATTCCGGTGACCTTCCCGGTGTTGTTTGATCCGCAGAACAGTACCAGTGAAACCTATGGCGTGGATGCCATGCCCACCACCGTACTGATTGACCGTAATGGTGTGGTCCGTCATCACCATCGTGGTTACAAGGACGGCTATATGGATAAATACGAAGACCAGGTGAAGGCGCTGGTGCTGGAATGAATGGAGTGGGAATGATGCGTCTCTCCGGTCTTGTGCTATTGCTGGCGTTCACCGCCAGCGGCTGTGCCGTAAAACCCTGGCTAAAGCCCTACGAGCGTGCCCGCCTGGCGGACCCGGTGATGAACGTGTCTGCCCACCCGGTGGCGGAAAGCTACATGGGCCATGTGCATCAGGCGCGGGAAAGCATGCGTGGGGCGGAAGGCAGTGCCGGTGGAGGCTGCGGATGCAACTGATGCGTACGTTGCTGGTGGGAGTGCTGATCTGTTCAAGCGCGTTGTTGCAAGCCTCGGTATTGCCGGAGGATCGGCTTGATGTGCTGTACCACCAGTACGAGGGGGGCGGTATGAAAATCAATGGCCCGTCGGTGCTGGTAAGAAAGTCGGTGGCCGACAAGGTAGCGGTGCATGCCAATTATTATGTGGATGAAGTCTCCGCTGCTTCCATTGATGTGCTGGTCAGTGCCAGTCCTTACTCAGAAGAGCGCACGGAGAAAAGTGTTGGCGTGGATTATCTGCATGGCAAGGCCATCTATTCGTTAAGTTACGCCAACAGCGAAGAAAATGATTTCGAGGCGAACTCGGTACACTTTGACATGAGCCAGGATTTCTTTGGCGATCTGACAACCCTGAGCTTTGGCTATTCGAAAGGCTGGGATGAAGTGTTTCGAAGTGATGATAATACCTTCGCTGAAGAAGCCGATCGGCAGCATTTTCGGATCAATATATCGCAGATTCTGACCCGCAATCTGAGGGCTAGCCTGGGCCATGAGCTGATCACCGATGAAGGCTACCTGAACAATCCCTACCGCTCCGTGCGTTATTTGACGGGTGGTGGCAATTACAGCTTTGAGCCGGAGCGCTATCCAGAAACCCGTACCAGTGAAGCTACCTCGTTACGGCTGTCCTACTACTTGCCCTGGCGGGCCGGCCTGCATGGCGAGTACCGGCTGTATAACGATTCCTGGGGTATTGATGCCAATAGCTGGCAATTGAAGCTGATACAGCCGCTGGGAGGAAAGTGGACTCTGGAAGGGCGTTACCGGGCCTACCAGCAAGGCCAGGCGGATTTTTATGCGGATCTATTTCCATTCCAGAATGCCCAGAATTTTCTTGCCAGAGACAAGGAACTCAGCGAATTCAGCTCTACCGTGGTGGGGGTGGGGATTGGCTTCGAATTCAGCAAATCAAACTGGGACACCTTCGACCGGGCGGGGCTGAATCTGTGGGTGGATCGCTTCAGCTTTGACTACGAGAATTTCCGCGACATTCGCGTCGCTTCCACCCCGGGCACCGAACCGCTGTACAGCTTTGATGCCACGGTAACCCGACTGCTGTTTACGTTGTGGTATTAGCTACGAGCTACGCTGGTTGGATAGGGAAAGGATGGAAAGTTCCTGGGACCTCGGTATTTCTACGAAGCCGCGGTAGGAGCCCATGCTTGCATGGCGAACCGCGCTTGCGCGGAAATCGGCCGGAGGGAGATCAGGAGTCTCAGAGCTCGACAGGTTTCAGAAAAGAATGGCGGCTAGGTTGATCTCTGCCGCCTCGCTACGCTCGGTTCGCCATGCAAGCATGGCTCCTACAGCGAAGCCCGGTTCTTTCGCCTGAATCGCGCCGCGAGCGGCGCTCCTGCAAAATTTTTCCGGCGTTGTCTCTTACAACGAGTCGGTCAGCAAAATCCCGAAGCTGAAACGGTTTTCGTAATCGTCGTAGTTGATCAGCGAATCCCCATAGCCACTGAACACCTGAACCAGCCCCTTGAAACGCTTGCTGAGCGGGAAAGAATAGTTGATGCGGCCGGCGCCCTTGTTGTCGGAGCGCAAGTTGTTACGCACCATCAGTTCCAGTACGTGGTTGCGGAACGGGTAGGCTACTTCCAGCTCGAAATTGCCCATGAACTTTTCGATGTCCGGGTTATCGTCACCGGAGGTCTCCAGGGGGTCGTCTTTCTCTTCTTCGGGAATCCGGTACCAGGGTTTCACGGACCAGTAATAGTCGCCGGTCTTGAAGACGTAATTCATGAACACCCGGTTCCAGCTTCTCGACACCGGCACATCGCGGCCATTGGATTGGTGGTTGAAGCCGGCCACCAGCAGTTCGGAATCCAGTGGGCCAATCTGCCAGTCGATAGGCTTGGAAATAAAGATTTCCGGCTCGTAATTGGTTTCCCGAAACGGCGCGGAGATCTCGCTGTTGTAGGCCTGCCAGAAGAAGGTACCGGTGAACGCCATCCACAAGGTCACATCGTCGACGATGTTTTCCTTCAGGGGCGCCTTGAGTGAGAGCTGGAACTTCACCTCGTTGGGCTGCAGGTCCCGGTCATCCTTGTCGGGGTCATTCCACTGGCGGTTGGACCAGTAGCTGTACGGCAGCAGGTAATTGCGGCGGTGCGGGGTAATCACAAAGGGGTTGCCTCGGGTGGTGTTTTCCAGCGCCAGGCGGGCGCGCAGGGCATCCTCGTTGGTGCGATCCCCGGGCAGTTCTTCGCCGTTCTGGCACCAGCCGCGCAGCTCTTTCAGGGTGACCTGCTCATTGGCAGTCTGAGCACTTCGCAACAGGCAATCGTTCTGCTGCTGGGTTTTGCTCATGGCCTCCGTTGATTCATCCGGCACCGGGGTACTATCACTGTCTGATGCCTGGGCATTTTCCTCTTTCTCACGTTCGGATGCTTGCGGGCTTTCTTCGGCATGGAGGGTGGCGACACAGAGAGAGGCGCTGATCAATGTCAGGGCCAGCACCAGGGACTTGTACATGCGGTGATCCTTTACGTTGCCGATATTTCCGTCTGGCACGGCCAGCATCCGGTTACAGGTTGCTGACTTCCTCGTTGCTCATTGAGCGAGCCTGATCCTCCAGCATGACGGGAATACCGTCACGCACCGGATAGGCCAGACCACTGGCCTTGCACTTGAGTTCGCCGGCCTTGTCGTCATAGATCAGGGGTGCCTTGCTGACCGGGCAAACCAGGATGTCTAGCAGGTTGGTATCAATCATTGGCGGGTTCCTAAGCAGTCATTCAGCAGTCTTCGGCGAGTATACCCAATGTCCACGGCAGGGGAGAGGATACCGCCGCAACTCCGGCCTTTTTTTACGAAAAAGCTGTTAAAACAGTTAACTAGAGAGGCAAACGGTAGTTTCAAACGCTTGTTTGACTCACGGGTCACAAATAGGGGTAGAGCGGTGCAGGAGCCCTGACCTAAGATTAGCGTCCCAAATTATGGCGGGCCCATGGCCCGCCTCATTGTCACCGTTTCTTTAGGGAGATTTGAGATGCCGGATTACAAGGCTCCCCTGCGCGATATGCGCTTTGTACTGAATGAAGTCCTGGACATGGACGGCCACTACCAGGGTCTGGGTCTGGAAGAGATCAACAGCGAACTGCTGAATGCCTTTCTGGAAGAAGGCGCCAAGTTTTCCGAAAACGAGCTGGCTCCCCTGAACCGTTCCGGTGATGAGGAAGGCTGTGGTTTCGACAACGGTGTGGTAACCACGCCGAAAGGTTTCAAGGAAGCCTACGCCAAGTATGTGGAAGGTGGTTGGCCGGCCATGGGCGGCGATCCGGAATTCGGCGGTCAGGGCCTGCCCGGCTCCGCTGGCATCGCTATCTCTGAAATGACCGGTACCGCCAACTGGTCCTGGAGCATGTACCCGGGCCTGTCCCACGGTGCGGTGGCGACCATTGAAGAGCACGGTACCGACGAGCAGAAAAATGGCTACCTGCCGAAGCTGACCAGCGGTGAGTGGACCGGCACCATGTGCCTGACCGAACCCCACTGTGGTTCTGACCTGGGTATTCTGAAATCCAAGGCCGAGCCCAACGCTGACGGCTCCTACAGCATCACCGGCACCAAGATCTTTATCTCTGCTGGTGAGCATGACATGGCCGAGAACATCGTCCATATCGTACTGGCTCGCCTGCCTGATGCGCCCAAAGGCACCAAGGGTATTTCCCTGTTCATCGTTCCCAAGTTTCTCACCGACGGCAACGGCGGTGTGGGCGAGCGCAATGCGGTGACCTGTGGTTCCATCGAACACAAGATGGGCATCAAGGCATCCGCCACCTGCGTAATGAACTTCGACGGCGCCACCGGTTACCTGATCGGCCCGGAAAACAAAGGCCTGAACTGCATGTTCACCTTTATGAACTTTGCCCGTCTGGGTACCGCCATTCAGGGTGTTGCCCATGCCGAGCTGGGTTTCCAGGGTGGCCTGACCTACGCCAAGGATCGTCTGGCCATGCGCAGCCTGTCCGGCCCGAAAAACCCGGAAGGCCCCGCCGACCCGATCATCGTTCACCCGGACGTGCGTCGTATGCTGCTGACTTCCAAGGCGTTCGCCGAAGGTGGTCGTGCACTGGTGTACCTGTGCGCCCAGCTGGGTGACAAGGTGAAGCTGGAGAAAGATGAGGCGGCCCGCAAGGAAGCCGACGATCTGATGGCCCTGTTGACGCCAATCGCCAAGGCGTTCGTGACCGAAGCCGGTCTGGAAGCGGCCAACCACGGTGTGCAGATCTACGGTGGCCACGGCTTTATCCGTGAATGGGGCATGGAACAGAACGTGCGTGATGCGCGTATCTCCACCCTGTACGAAGGCACCACCGGCATTCAGGCGCTGGATCTGCTGGGTCGTAAAGTCATGATGACCCAGGGTCAGGCCCTGCGTAACTTCACCAAGGTCGTGCACAAGTTCGGCGAAACCAACGCGGACAATGCGGACCTGAAGGAACTGCTGGAGCCGCTGGCCGCTTACAACAAGGAATGGGGCGAGCTGACCCAGGCCATCGGCATGCAGGCCATGCAGAATCCGGATTATGTGGGTGCCGCTTCCGTGGATTACCTGATGTATTCCGGCTACGTGACCCTGGCCTACCTGTGGGCCCGCATGGCAGCCGTGGCACACGCTGCGCTGGAATCCGGTGCTGGTGATGAGGACTTCTACAAGGCCAAGATCAGCACGGCCAAGTTCTACTTCAAGCGCATCCTGCCGCGTGCGGCCGGTCACAAGGGCGCCATCGAAGGCGGCCTGGACTGCCTGATGGAACTGGACGCAGAACACTTCGCGTTCTGATCCGGCGTCAGTGCCAGAAAAAAAGCCCGCCCTTGTTCGGCGGGCTTTTTTTTGCCTGAAAACCGCCCAGGCTACGTAAACGGTGGTTTTTCGTTATAGTGTCGACACAAAAAAGACGTCACAGGGATGAGGGGGATATATCCATGAAGAAGGTTGTTGCACTGATTGTGGTGCTGGTTGTGGCGTGGCTGGGGGCCACGTTTTATGTGGGCATGCGCGCCGAGACGCTGGTTCGCGACGAAGTGGCCGGCCTGGAAGTGATTCCGGGGCAGAGCGATATTGTCTTTGACGTGCTTCGTTATGATCGCGGGCTGTTTCGGTCCGAGGCGGTGACCTGCCTGATCGCCCAGGGCGAGCTGGCATCCAATCCGAACATGGCGATGTTGTCCGGGCAAATCTGCTCCCTGAGCACCATTCACCACGGTCCCTTCGCCTGGACCGATGAGGGCCTGTTTGTGGGGGTTGCCGCCAGTGAGGAAGTCCTGGATCTGAGTGAGCTGCCCCCGGAAATGGCGGCCATGGTCAATGAGATCTTTCAGGGCAAGCCGCCGGTGACCGGTTACAGCCGCTATGGCTTTGATGGCAGCCTGACCATGAAGGTGGCGGTGTCGCCGGTAAATCTGGAGGCACCCATGGGCAAGGTGGTGCTCGAAGAGTTGCAGCTGGACGTGTTGCGGCCAACCGCTGATACCTATCCGCTCAACACTTACCTGTCCCTGCAGGGGCTGGATGTGTCCTCCCCGAAAATGGGTTTCGCGGTGGATTCACTCACTGGCGCCGTGGATATCGTTGCCATGCTGGGCGGTGAATTACCGCTGGCGGATATTAACCTGGCCGGCAAGCAGTTGCGCTGGTCCCAGGGGGAGCAGCCGATGCTGGCGTTTGATCTGACCCTGCAGGGCAACAGTAAGGATCACGGTGATACGCTTAGTGGCGACAGCCGCTTATGGTTGGAGAATATCAGCGGGCCAATGGTGCCGCTGCCCATGGACAGCGCTTACCTGGGTATGGACTACGCCGGTCTGGACCGGCAGGCACTGGTCAAGGTGCACGCACTCAACCGGGAGATGGATGAAATCCAGACCCGGGCACTGATGGGCGCCCTGACCGGCAATGGCGAGCAGGATATGGAACAGCAGATGGCTCGTATCCAGACCTTGCTGGCAGAAATGACCCAGGTGGCTGCGGAACAACTGCTGCATCCGGGTGACAGTGAGTTGTCACTGCAGATGCTGGTGGACCACCAGGGCGAGCGACAGCTCACCGTCGACAGCAAGGCCCGTTACCTGGGGCTGGATGGCAACAACCTGCCGGCTGACGAGCTGATGGCACTCAGTGAGGCGCAGATTCAGCAGATGCTGGATGTGCAGGTGCGCGTGGATATGCACGAGTCACTGGTGCCGGCGTCCTACGTCGCCAGGCTGACAGCCCTGGCCGAGCAGGGCGTGGTGGAAAGGCAGGGCGAGCGCTGGAGCAGTGTGATCAGCGCCAATGGCGGCGCCCTGAGCCTCAATGGCCAGCTAGTGAGCGCTGAAGAGCTGCAGGAGCGCATGAAAGCGGTTTCCGGGCCTGCTGGCACTCCGGAGGCGGCTGAAGCGGAGACGGCCCTGGACGATCCGTTGGCTTACCAAGTCGATTGATCCGCAAAACCCGCCGTTTGGCGGGTTTTTTTATTCCCCGAAAATCGGGCATGCTGTAATGACTCTCTCGCGGGGCGATTGCCTGTTCTAAGGAGGGGAGACATGGAGACAGTCAGGGTGCTTTGTTGGCGCTCAACGGCGATCCTGTTCGTTCTGCTGGGCATGATCGGTGTGGTGGTCCCGGGTATGCCGACCGTGGTCTTTCTGTTGCTGGCCGCCTGGGCGGGCAGCCATGGCTGGCCACAGCTTGAACACTGGTTGTTGCACCATCCCCGCCACGGTGGCCACATCCGTCAGTGGCGCGAACAGCGTGCCATTCCCCGCCGCGCCAAGTGCGCCGCCTCCACCATGATGTTAATCAGTATCGGCCTGATCAGCCTGTCTACGGCGCCGGATTACGTGAAAATCGCTGTGCCGCTGTTTCTCTGCGCGGTATTGCTGTGGATGTGGCGCCGACCGGAGCCGCTGGAATAGGCATAAGGCTTTATTTGAATACGGCGCAAATGAAGGCAAAAGTGCGTCAACAGCCCTCAATGTTCCCAATTTCACCCACAAAGCGTGATTCTTGCGTTAGTGGCGGCGCCCATGAACGGCGGGTCACAAATAACCCTGTTACCTGAGGCCCTGCCTGCCTAAAATTTGCGCCCTGCCAACTTTCGGGAGATGTGCAAATGGCGACCTATAAAGCGCCCCTCGAGGACATGCGTTTTGTTCTCAACGATGTGTTCAAAGCGGATCAGCTGTGGGCCTCCATGCCTGCCACCGCCGAGGTTACCCGCGACCTGTCCGACGCCATTCTGGAAGAAGCGGGCAAGATGACCGAAGGCCTGCTGTTCCCGCTGAACCGTAACGGTGACGAGCAGGGCTGCACCTGGAACGACGGTGAAGTGACCACCCCGGACGGTTTCAAGGATGCCTTCAAGACCTTTGCGGAAAATGGCTGGAGCGCGTTTTCCGGTAATCCGGAATTCGGTGGCCAGGGCATGCCCAAGTCCCTGGCGGTGCTGTTCGAGGAAATGATGCACAGCGCCTGTTCCTCCTTCGCCCTCTACCCAGCGCTCACCAGCGGCGCTTGCCTGGCCATCGATGCCCACGCCAGCCAGGAACTGAAAGAGCAGTACCTGCCCAAGCTCTACAGTGGTGAGTGGAGCGGCACCATGTGCCTGACTGAGCCTCACTCCGGTACCGATCTGGGTATTCTGCGCACCAAGGCCGAGCCCAACGACGACGGTTCCTTCAACATCACCGGCACCAAGATCTTCATCACCGGTGGTGAGCACGACATGACCAGCAACCACATTCACCTGGTGCTGGCGAAGCTGCCGGATGCGCCGGCTGGCTCCAAGGGAATTTCCCTGTTCCTGGTACCCAAATTCCTGCCCGACGCGGACAACAACGCGGGTGAGGGCAACGGTGCGACCTGTGGCTCCATCGAACACAAGATGGGCATCAAGGGCTCGGCTACCTGCGTGATGAACTTCGACGACGCCAAGGGCTGGATCATCGGCGAACCGAACCAGGGGTTGGCCTGCATGTTCACCATGATGAACTACGAGCGCCTTTCCATCGGCCTGCAGGGTCTGGGACTGGGTGAAGTGAGCTACCAGAGCGCGGTGGACTATGCCCGCGAGCGCCTGCAGGGCCGCAGCGCCACCGGCGCAAAAAATCCCAATGGCCCGGCGGACCCGATCATTGTTCACGGTGACGTACGGCGCATGCTGATGAACATGCGTGCCATCAATGAGGGTGGCCGTGCGCTGGCTGCCTACGTGGGCATGCAGCTGGACACTGCCAAGTTCAGCGAAGACGCGGACGCCAAGAAAAAGGCGGAAGACCGGGTGGCCCTGCTGACACCGGTAGCCAAGGCCTTCTTCACCGATCGCGGTCTGGATACCACTATCACCGGGCAGCAGGTCTTCGGTGGCCACGGTTATATTCGTGAGTGGGGCATGGAGCAGTTCGTGCGCGATTGCCGGATTTCCCAGATCTATGAAGGCACCAACGGTATTCAGGCGCTGGACCTGGCGGGCCGTAAAGTCGCCCGTAACGGCGGTAAATCCGTGGATGCGTTCTTGGCCGATGCCCAGGCCTGGGTTGAAGAAAACAGCGGTAATGGCCAACTGGCTGCCATCAGCAGCGAGCTGCAGGCGGCACTGACCCTGCTTAAGGACGCCACCGACGAACTGCTGTCCCAGGCAGGCAACAACCCGGACGCGATCAGCGCTGCCGCAGTGGAGTATCTGGACCTGTTCGGCTATGTGCTCTACGCCTGGCTGTGGGCGCAGATGCTGGCGGCCACCGATGGTCGTGATGATGACTTCGCCAAGGCCAAGCGCATCACTTGCCAGTACTACTTCCAGCGCATTCTGCCCAAGGCCCATGCCTTGTATGCTCAGATCAAGAGTGGCGCGGATACCATGATGGGTCTGGACGGCGAGTTGTTCTAAATAGCTACGAGCTACGAGCTACAAAAAACCGCACCCTCACGGGCGCGGTTTTTTTGGGGTGGCGCGGGGCCAAAAGGCTGATCGTTAGCTGGATGCTTTCCTGAAGCTAGAAGCTAGCTGCTCGTAGCTGCCCTTACGGAAACTGCATATTCAGCGGCGAACTGCCCTGTAGTGAATCCGCCCGATTCGGATCATCTATGAAAGGGTTACGGTTACCCTGCACCTGCTCGATCACGTTGTTGCGGCGACGTTCCTCGTCGTCCACCGGGTCATCCCGGTGCCAGCGTTGGTACATCTCCAGGGTGCCAAGCAAGGGGATGTCATATCTGTCATACAGATACAGCATGGCCCTGGCCACATCTCCCTTGGCGGACTTTGGTGGCTCGAATACCTGAAAGGCTTGCTTGTAACCACACTGCGGATCCGTGGCTGTGGTGGCTGGCAGATCGCCCAAGAGGGTTCGGCGACGGTCAAGCTCTGCATGTCGAGTTACCGGAAATAGGCTGTGGCGGTCCCGTGAGACCTCGACAAACTGGTGACTGCTCTGGCACAACCGGCTGGTTCGGCAGCCGAAATGTTGCGCAAGCCGGCGCTCGTCATAGATGTGTTCTAAAGAAACCCGATCATCGGCCTGGAACGCTTCCTGGCAATACAGCGTTTTGCCGCCGTTGGCGTATACCTGCTCGAGAAACATCTTCTCAGGTGTGTCGCCAAAGCTGGTAGCTACAGGCAAGAAGAATGCCAGCAGCACCAGTGAAAACTTATTCATATTGTGAGCCCCGTCACATGTCTGCTCTTGCCATCTTAGCCCCCAAAGCCAGAGTGACATCTAATTATAATGTATACCGGGGTGATGAAAGGTGCCAATGGCAGGACTAACGGTTGTCTAACAAGAATGTTACGCAGTCCTGAACATGTGCGCTGATCGCACTCTTTGGTGGTAGTTGCTCCGGGGCCAGCAGGGCGCATAGTTGGAACTCCGCCTTGACCATGCCCAGGAACTGACGGGCGGTGTGTGGGGTAGGCAGCTTGGCAGGCAGTTGTCCCTCTCGCTGCAGGTGTTTCAAATATTGTTCCAGCTCACTCAGTAGTAATTCCGGCCCGGCCTGGTAGACCGTGCGTCCGAGATCCGGAAAGGTCGGGGCCTGGGTGATCAGTAGGCGGTATAACTCCAGATTGAGCGGCTCCAGCAGGGCGAACACAAAGTTATTTGCCAGCATCGTCAGCCCCTCGCGGGCAGACATGCCAGTGACATCGATAGAGCGGATTTCTTCGACCAACTTGTCGGCGTGATAACGAATCACCGCGCCGAATAGTCCTTGCTTGTCACCAAAATAGTCATAGAGACTGCGCCGGGAGCCGCCGGCCTTGGTGATGATCATATCCAGAGTGGTGCCGTCATACCCGTGCTGAAGAAAAGCATCGGTGGCGGCTTCAAGAATAGCTTCTCGGCGTTTCTGGCCGCGTTGGCTAAGGGGCTGCTGCTGCATTAAAAGGCCGAAGAGTTAATTTTGAGAAATGGTACTGAGCATGCGGTGTGTTAGCAATAAACCCTGTCTATTGTGCTTTTCCGGCCTTGGCTGAGTGTCGGCAGCCGCTAAGGTGATGTCGGTGATATCGATCCCGCAAGGCTCGCGGTAAAGAGTGGCTGAATGGCTAACGTGGCAAGGCAATCCAGCTGAGTACGCCCTGTTGACGTTCTCGCCAGCGAAAGGGCACCTCGGTACCGTGCTTCCATTGCGATGTCAGCGTTGTCAGCAGGGTGAGTGAGCGCGGGTTGCGGCGGGCGGCGTCATGGAAGTAAAAGCGTTTACCGGTCAGGGGGTAGAGCGCCTTGAACAGACATTCCTTGGCGGAAAAGATCAGGGTGATCCGGTTCGCCCGTTGTATCGGGGTGAGCCCTTTCAGGTTGTCCCTTTCCTCGCTGGTCAGCAATTCACGGCACAGGCGGTCTGCGCGTTCTGCAGTTAGCCATTGCTCGGTATCCACTCCCACTGCCAGCCAGTGCCGGGCATCTGCCACCATGACCTCGGCCGTGCCCTTGCTGTGGGTAATACTGCCTACGGTACCGCCAGGCCAGACGGGGGCTCTATCGGCGCCCATGCCCGGAATCCCCTCGAAGCCCAGAATCCGAAGCGCCTCCCGGGCGCACCAGCGCCCGGCCAGGTATTCGGTTTTGCGCTTGTCGACCGAAGATGTCAGCGAGGCCGGTAAAGGAATATCCGTCCGCAGGAAGCTGTCATCACGCAATTTTTCGATTTCATAGTGGCAGCCAACACGGACCAGTCCATCGGCAATTTCCTCGCGATGAATATTGGATAGGCATTGTGGGCGCTGATATTCCGGCATGATTTATGGGCTGTCGATGGCTTTGCTGCACTATAGCAAACTCGCGGCGTAAAGAGGGGGCGCGGTGCGTTGAGAAGTAAGTGCCGGTAGACTCGGTGCGGTATCTGCGCACAGACGTACTGATTATTGAAAGGAGAGTCTCATGGCCGGAACCAGCTTGCTGGCATTGCTTGATGATATTGCCACCATTCTCGATGACGTATCGGTAATGACCAAGGTGGCAGCAAAGAAAACCGCCGGTGTGCTGGGGGATGATCTGGCGCTGAATGCGCAGCAGGTGTCCGGTGTGAAAGCAGACCGGGAACTGCCTGTGGTTTGGGCGGTGGCCAAGGGATCTTTCGTCAACAAACTGATTCTGGTGCCGGCCGCGTTGCTGATCAGTGTGTTCCTGCCCTGGCTGATTACACCGCTGCTCATGGTAGGGGGCGCTTACCTCTGTTATGAGGGCTGTGAAAAACTGCTCCACAAGTTTCTGCATGGTCGAGATGAGAAAGAGGCAGAGCATCAGCATCGCCTGCAGGCGCTGAGCGATGAAAGCGTGGATCTGGTGGCCTTCGAGAAGTCCAAGATCAAGGGGGCAATCCGCACAGACTTTATTCTCTCGGCGGAAATCATCGTGATTTCTCTGGGGGCAGTGCAAAGCGCCACTTTTGGCGTACAGGTGGCGGCTATCTGCGCCATTGCAGTATTGATGACGGTGGGCGTGTACTCGCTGGTAGCGGGCATCGTGAAGCTGGACGATGCCGGCCAGCATCTGATGCAGACGCCCGCGGACAGTACCGCTGGAGGGGCCCGTATTGCCTTCGGGCAAGCCATTCTGACGGTGGCGCCGTGGCTGATGAAGACCCTGTCCGTGGTTGGTACCGCCGCTATGTTCCTGGTGGGTGGCGGGATTCTGGTGCACGGTATTCCCGGCTCTCATGACTGGATTCACGCTTTGCAGGAAATGGCGGGAGCCGTGTCATGGCTGGTGCCGTTGCTGATCAACCTGGTGGGCGGCGTACTGGCAGGAACTATCGTGCTGATGGTGGTTTCCGGAATCAGCAAGCTCCTCGATAAATAAGCTGTCAAAGCGTTGAGTATCAAATGATTGCGAGCGCTGAGCGTGTTCGTGCGATTTACATGCCCCGTCAGACTCTGTTGGGTGTGAGCATGATCGTTTCGGGAAAGTGGATTATTATGCACCCGGGGAAAAATAAACGAAGATGCGCGTCACCGGATTGATAAGGCGGCGCTGCCATTAAAAGTGACATCGCTGCTCGCGGCCATCACCATCAGTAGGCTGCTATTCAGCCTGACATCTCTCGGACAGCATTATGACAACAACACTGCGCTACAGCCTGGCATGCCTGGTCGCCCTGATGGCGACCGGCTGTGGAGGAGGATCTTCATCCAGTGGCGGCGCCGTCACGGAAACCACAAGCAGCGCACCAAGCCGCGCCTATTTTTATGACGCTGACGGCGAGCCGGTGGCGCGTATGCAGTTCCAATACCCCGACGAACTGACGATTAACGTGCAGCTGCAATCTGTCGGGCCAGATATGGCCTGGGCTACCGGGGATGATACGTCTCATCCCTATCTTCAGTGCCAGTACATGTCGGCGTCGACCCCGTTGCTGCGCTATCCGGATCTGTATTTTCTCGGTATGTCAGGTTCGGCTACGGGCGCTACAGCACTGGCGGTACTAGGTCTTTCGAATAATGGCCCGATGAAGTGCCCGGTGCGTAGCGGACGACGGCTACAGCAAGAGTCCGGATACGTCACCGGCCTGTTCACGCCTAGCTCGGACTTTATTTTCAGTTACTCCATCAATGCCGACCTTGAGCATTTTGGCGGGACCGCAACGGAGGTGATCGACTACGAATTTGTCGGCCTGGACACGACGGTTGCGGAGATATTGGCGTTGTCAGAATTTACCTCTGATATCGACCTTGCGACTGTGGATGAGCCTGATCTGCCAGCCATCGTCGACCATACGCAAACTAATACCGTCATCTTCGATGCCGAGCAGCGCCCTTTGAGCATTGACCTCGCTGCCGATAGCACCTGGACGGCTGTGTTGGATGAGTACTGCATGGAGGTGGCTCCCATTGCCGTCTCCCTCAAGCTGCTGAGGGGATGCTCTTCCGCTCGCCAAACACGGTCCTATCGCTATCTGGGCGATAGCGTCGAACAGGATGTTCAACGCTACAACGGCTCAACGACCGCAGACTTGTACAACTACACCGCCACTCGCCTGGCCGATCGCGTGATCGTCCATCCCGGCACCGCCGATGCCGGTCCTGAGTCGGGACACTATTACGATTCTTATCTCTTCAATGCGTCAGAGCAAGTGACGTCCATGGTGCGGAGTTCCTACAGTAAAGACGGGATTTGGGACACAGAAGACGACCGGCATGAAACGCGTGAGAGTTATCACTATGACAGCAACGGCAGGCTCTCTGAAGTCGGCTACTTCGGCTCGATAATGCGCAGGTACAGTTACTACAACGATGGGAAATTGAAGCAGGTTGACCGTGTTGCTAGTGACTCCAACGTCCCCTGGGAGCGAACGCTGGTCTCCTACAGACAGGGCGCGCCAGCAAAGATCACCGTGCAGAAGCGTAAAGGTGACGAGAATGAGGGTTATGAATTGCAGACGCGTATTGTCATGGAGTTTGCGCCCAGCGAAGAAAACTGGCCCGAACTGTTTTCACCCGTTCCCCTGTTCTCCGAGTTCCGGACACCGCCCAGTATTGATGACCTGATGCGCTTCCAGCCGATAAGGTAATCAGTGAGTGGTATGCAAGCGGTCCAGATGGGGCCGCTTTTTTCTAAAGGGCGGCGATAACCTGTTAAAAATAAAGGTGTGGCGGTCACTTTATGCGGCCTGCGAAGTACAAGTCGCCAGTTTCGGGCAACTTATGCTTTACGCCACAAATGTGCGAGATAACAAGGGAATTGGTGGGCCCACCAGGACTTGAACCTGGGACCAATCGATTATGAGTCGACTGCTCTAACCAGCTGAGCTATAGGCCCGAAAAAAACGGAAGGACAATAAAATGCCGGCCGCCGATTATTCGGGGGCCGGCAATTTTTTTCAAGCGTTAAAGGTCGCCATCCAGGAAGCTGCGCAGGTGTTCGCTGCGGCTGGGGTGACGCAGCTTGCGCAGCGCCTTGGCCTCTATCTGACGGATACGCTCCCGGGTGACATCGAACTGCTTGCCCACTTCCTCAAGGGTGTGGTCAGTGTTCATGTCGATACCGAAACGCATGCGCAGGACCTTGGCTTCCCGAGCAGTCAGGTTGGCCAGCACGTCGCGGGTGGCTTCTTCCAGGCCCAGGGACGTGGCGGAATCCACCGGGGATTCCATGTTGCCGTCCTCGATAAAGTCTCCGAGGCTGGAATCTTCATCGTCACCGATGGGGGTTTCCATGGAGATCGGCTCTTTGGCGATCTTCAGTACCTTGCGGACCTTGTCTTCCGGCATTTCCAGGCGCACGCCCAGTTCTTCCGGAGTCGGTTCGCGGCCCATTTCCTGGAGCATCTGACGCTGTACCCGGTTGATCTTGTTGATCGTCTCTATCATGTGCACCGGAATCCGGATGGTGCGCGCCTGGTCGGCGATAGAGCGGGTAATGGCCTGGCGAATCCACCAGGTGGCATAGGTGGAGAACTTGTAACCGCGACGGTATTCGAACTTGTCCACGGCTTTCATCAGGCCGATGTTGCCTTCCTGAATCAGGTCGAGGAACTGCAGGCCGCGGTTGGTGTATTTCTTGGCGATGGAAATTACCAGACGCAGGTTGGCTTCCACCATTTCCTTCTTGGCACGGCGAGCCTTGGCTTCACCGATGGAAATGCGGCGGTTGATTTCCTTGATGTCACCTACCGGCAGGCCAATGATTTCCTCGACGGTGGTGATCTTGCGCTGCGCACGCTGAATGTCTTCTTTGACGACACTCAGCTTGTCGGCAATGGTCTTGCCTTTTTTGGTTTTCAGTTGCTGATCGACCCAGCCCATGTTGGTTTCATTGCCGGGGAACAGTTTGATGAAGTCCCGACGATCCATGCCGCCGCGGCGGATGGCGGAGGTCATGATCTGACGCTCGAACTTGCGCACCAGGTCCAGGTTGTTGCGCGCGCCGACCAGCATTTCGTCATAGATGCGCGGGACCAACTTGAACAGGGTGAAGTGCTCGGCCAGGGCTTCCAGGGCTTTGGCGGAGCTGGCATGATCACGGCCGTTGCGCTTGAGGGCGCGTTCGGCTTTCTCGTGCAGTTTTTTCAGCTCGGCAAAACGCTCTGCCGCCAGTACCGGATCCAGACCGCCTTCATCTTCATCGTCATCATCGTCGTCGCTGTCTTTTTTGTCAGCGTCGTCGTCATCGCCGTTCTCTTTGGCTTTCTCTTTCGCTTCAGCGGCTTTCTTGGCTTTTTCTGCGAAAGTCGGTTCCTTGTTGGCATTGGTGGCGGCGGCGCCGTCATCATTGGGATCAAGGTAACCGGCGATAATGTCGGTGAGCTTGCGCTCCTCGTTTTCCACGCGGGCATATTCGGTAATCAGCATGTCCACAGCGCCGGGCCAGAAAGCCAGGGCGTGCAGGACTTCCCGTGTGCCTTCCTCAATACGTTTGGCGATTTCAATTTCGCCTTCACGGGTCAGCAGTTCCACCGTGCCCATTTCGCGCATGTACATGCGCACCGGGTCGGTGGTGCGGCCGGGCTCGCTCTCTACAGAGGCGAGAACAGCGGCAGCTTCTTCGGCGGCAACTTCGTCGGTGCTGTCAGCACTTTCCTCGATCATCAACTGATCGGCATCGGCGGCTTTTTCCACCACGGTGATGCCCATGTCGTTGATCATCTGAATGATGTCTTCCACCTGATCGGTGTCGGTAATGGACTCCGGCAAGTGGTCATTCACTTCGGCGTAGGTCAGGTAACCCTGTTCCTTGCCGAGCGCGATCAACTGCTTCAGCTGGGATTGTTGCTGCTGCTTTTGAGTCGTCATGCAATAAAGCCCGTAACGTCGTGCTAGCTTGCCGTGGCTGACTAGCGGATTGTGGCGTGGGAAAACGGCGTATTATACCGGTATATGGGGATCTCGGCCAGTAATTGCAAGACTACCGGCCTGATGGTGCTGAATTATTGTCAGTTTGTTTTTCTAAGAAAATCATATATTTATGTGTTTTTCCTAGTTGAGAGGCTGGCGAGCGTGCTGGCGAGCTTCGGCCAGAGCTCTGTGCAGCTCCTGCCACTGGGCGGTGTCGGGGATGCCGGCCTGCTCCATTTCGTGAAGGGCGGCTTCCAGGCGGGCGACTTCCAGCTGGGATAGGGCATCCTGCCACAGTCGTGCGGCCATCTCTTTCTGCATGGGCGGTTTGAGGCTGGCCTTGAGCAGACGGGACAGGGTTTCGCCCTGTTCCAGTGCCATCAGGGCGCCCAGCAGGGCGGCGGGCCCATGATTCTGCCGGCACAGGCCGGCCACCTGTATCAGCAGGTCGATGTGGGGCATGGGGAGTAGCTCTACACCGTCGGGAAGAGGGTGCGCTTCCACCAGCTCCGGGTAATCCAGCAGTACCAATACCAGCCGTTCCGGCAGGGTCATGGGGCCCTTGCGGCTGCCATCCTGGTAGCGGGCGGGGCGGCTGGGAGGTCGTGGCGAGTAGTGGTTATCTGCCGGGTAGTAGTCGTCCGGTGGCGGCATCGATTCACCGCCATCCATGGGCATGAAGTCGTCATGCGGTGCCGGCTCGGGCCTGGGGCGCGGGGCTGGAGCAGGCCCCGTTTTGGGGGCCGGCTTCAATTGCGTCAGCGACTCCTTGTCCAGACGAGTCAGTTGCGACAGTTCCTGGGTAAGCAGTGCCCGGTAGACCGGTCCGGCGGGCTTGTCCAGGTAGGGCAGGGCCAGTCGGGCCAGACGGGCGCGACCATCCACCGTGGCCAGATCCAGGCCTTCGGACAAATGCCGGAACAGGTAGGTGGAGAGCGCGTCGGCCTTATCCGTGAGCGCCCGCAGGGCTTCCGGGCCCTGTTGTCGGACCAGAGTATCCGGGTCTTCGCCGTCCGGCAGGAACAGGAAGCGCACCTGTTTGCCGTCGTCCAGTGCCGGCAGCAGGGATTCCAGGGCGCGCCAGGCGGCACTGACCCCGGCCTTGTCGCCGTCAAAGCAGAGCACGACTTCGTTGACCTGGAGGAACAGCTTGCGGGCGTGATCTTCGCTGGTGGAAGTGCCCAGGGTGGCGACCACATTGGGCACCCCGTGCTGGGCCAGGGCGATCACGTCCATGTAGCCTTCCACCACGTAGAGCCGGTCGCTGCGGTCGCGGCTCTGACGCCATTCCCACAGACCGTAGAGCTCCTGGCCCTTGTGAAATACCGGGGTTTCCGGGCTGTTCAGGTATTTGGGTTTGCCGTCGCCGAGTACCCGTCCACCAAAGCCGATGGTGCGCCCACGGGAGTCACGGATCGGAAAGATAATGCGGTCGCGAAACTTGTCATAGGTGCGCCCGGTGTCGTCCCGGCGCACCAGCAAACCGGCGGTCAGGGCCTGCTCCAGGCCGGCTTCGGTAAGCGACAAACCGCCAATCAGATTGTCGTAACCCGGTGGCGCAAAGCCGACCCCGAAGCGTTTGGCGATTTCCCCGCTGAGTCCCCGCCCCTTCAGATAGGTGACCGCTTTCTGCTTTTCCGGCGCCTGGCGCAGTTGCTGGCAATAAAACTTTTCAGCCCGGCTGAGCAGGTCGTAAAGGGATTGCAGGCGGTCTTTTTTCTGACGGTCGGCGGGGGTTTCCGGGCGGCTTTCCGGCACTTCCATGCCGGCGCGGCCAGCAAGCTGTTTCACTGCTTCCGGGAAGCTCTGATGTTCGTATTCCATCAGGAAGCCCACCGCATTGCCGGAAGCGCCGCAGCCAAAGCAGTAGTAGAACTGCTTGTCCGGGGCGACCGTGAACGACGGGGTCTTTTCCTGATGGAAGGGGCAGCAGGCGCTGTAGTTGCGGCCGGTTTTTTTCAGGGGCACGCGGGAGTCGATCAGCTCCACCAGGTCGGTGCGGGCTAACAGGTCCTGTACGAAATTTTCCGGGATGCGTGCCATGGGTCAGATTCTGCCAGATGGGAGGCTATTCAAACAGAAAGCGGTAACTGGCGGTAGTTCCGTTCGCCGTACGAAGTCAGTATGGATTGAGAGGAAAAGAGTCGAATAAAACCGGTCAGGCTGGGTGACCGTGGGGATCAGTTCAGCTTGGCGCGAACCTTGCCACTGGCGGCGCCCATGTCGGCACGGCCCTGCAGTTGCGGCTTGAGGATGCCCATTACCTTGCCCATGTCCTGCATGCCTGCGGCACCGGTCTGGGAGATGGCATCATCAATCAGAGCGTCCACTTCTGCGTCGCTCAGTTGGGTGGGGAGGAATTCCTGGAGTACTACGATTTCCGCTTCTTCGGTTTCCGCCAGTTCCGGACGGCCCGCATCGCGGTATTGAGTCGCAGAGTCCTTGCGCTGCTTGATCAGCTTGTCGAGCAACGCCAGTACACGGGCGTCATCGGGCTCGATGCGCTCATCTACTTCGATTTGCTTGATCGCTGACAGCGCCATACGAAAAACGCCAAGACGTGCCTTTTCTTTAGCACGCATGGCGTCTTTCATGGCTGCAGTGAGCTGCTCTTTGAGCGCACTCATTCAGACGTCTACCTTAGTAGAGACGTTTGCGTGCAAGCTGCTCACGCTGCAGTTTCTTAAGGTGACGCTTGACGGCTGCGGCACGTTTGCGCTTACGCTCTTGGGTGGGCTTCTCATATTGCTCGCGACGACGCACTTCAGAGAGAACACCCGCTTTTTCACAGCCACGCTTGAAACGGCGCAGGGCCACATCAAACGGTTCGCCTTCTTTCACCTTCACCTGAGGCATGAAGAATCACCTTCCTAAAAGTCTTTGGGTTATATGGATTCGCCGCGGGCTCAGGTGGTCCCGGGTGCGGCGAGGGCGGGGATTCTACCTGAGTTAGGAATAAATGCAAATCCGGTCGTCCGGCGCTATCATGGCGCCCGTATTTCAAGGGGTGAGCATCATGCGTGTATTGGGTATTGAATCAAGCTGTGACGAGACCGGGGTGGCCATTTATGACACCGATGCCGGTCTGCTGGGACAGGCCCTGTACAGCCAGGTGGAGATGCATGCCCGCTTTGGCGGCGTGGTGCCGGAGCTGGCCAGCCGCGACCATGTGCAGCGGGTACTGCCCCTGGTGAAACAGGTGATGGCGGACGCCGATACCATTGCGGATCAGCTTGATGGTATTGCCTATACTGCGGGTCCGGGTTTGGCCGGGGCGTTGCTGGTGGGCGCCGGCGTGGCCCGTTCACTGGCCTTTGGCTGGGGGATCCCCGCCGTGGAAGTGCACCATATGGAAGGCCACCTGCTGGCGCCATTGCTGGAGCCCGATGCCCCGGCCTTTCCCTTTGTGGCCCTGTTGGTCAGTGGTGGCCATACCCTGCTGCTCGAGGCCCGCTCTCTGGGCGATTACGCCATTCTCGGTGAATCCGTGGATGATGCCGCCGGTGAAGCCTTCGATAAAGCCGCCAAGATGATGGGGCTGGGTTATCCGGGGGGGCCGCGTATTGCCGCCCTGGCGGAGCAAGGGACACCGGGGCGGTTCCGCTTTCCCCGACCGATGACGGACCGTCCTGGCCTGGATATGAGCTTTTCTGGCCTGAAGACGTTCACACTCAATACCATCAACGACCTGGGCGGCAAGGATGCGCTCAGCGAGCAGGACAGGGCAGATATTGCCCTGGCGTTCGAAGAAGCGTCAGTGGATACCCTGGTAATCAAGTGTCGCCGGGCGGTGGAGCAGACTGGCGACAAGCGGCTGGTAATGGCCGGCGGCGTCAGTGCCAATCGGGCGTTGCGGGCCAAGCTGGCCGAGCAGATGAAGAAGCGTGGAGTGCAGGTGTTCTACCCCGCGCCTCAGTACTGCACCGACAATGGCGCCATGATCGCCTTTGCCGGCGCCCTGCGCCTGCAGGCGGGGGAAAGTGCGGAGTTACCCATCAAGGTCCGGCCGCGCTGGCCGCTGACGGAGCTGGAGAAGTTGCAAGTTGAAAGTTGAAAGCCGCAAGGCGCGAGCCAATTCCGGTGCTATTCGGCAACTTCTGATCCGCGCCGCCAGGCACTAAAGAAACGAGCACAAAGATACGAGGGAGCGCTTTCCTTCCCCAGAGGCGCGGCGATACTGGTTAACGGTTGGCTGCTGCCGTGATCCGCGCCTTGTAACTTTCAACTTGAAACTTGCAACTCAATCCTTCTTCCTGAACCCCAATTCTTCCCCGCGCAGGAGTTTTTGCAGGTTGCTGCGATGGCGCAGGATCATGACCAGTGACAGTGCCAGCATCGGCCAGAAGGCCTGGGGCAGCCACGCGAAGATGCAGGCCGGGGCGACCACGAAGGCGCTTAACGAGGCCAGGGAAGAAATGCGGGTGAGGGCGAAGACCAGCAGCCATACGATACCCGCCACCAGGCCGCTGGGCCAGTGCAGGGCAAACAACAGGCCAAAGGCCGTGGCCACACCCTTGCCGCCCTGAAAGTGGAAAAATACCGGAAACAGATGGCCGAGAAAGGCAAAGGTGCCCACCAGTGCGGCCACGAACGGGCCCATGCCCAGATAGTGGGCCAGCACCACCGGGATCACCCCTTTGAGCACATCGCCCAGCAGTGTCAGCGCCGCGGCGGGCTTGCCGCCGATGCGCAGCACATTGGTGGCGCCCGGGTTGTTGGAGCCCTCGGTGCGCGGGTCCGGGTAGCCGAACAGTCGGCACACCAGAATTGCACTGGAAATGGAGCCCATCAGATAGCCGGCCACGCACAATGGCAGCAGCCAATACCACACATCCTGTAATGTCCCTGCTTGCACCGGCTATAATCTCCCTTCACATCGCCGGGGTGGCGAATTCTGCATGCTTGGCAGGCGTTAATTGTACACACGGCGACACGCCTGCCTGCGTTGCAAGCGTAACATCTGATTACCCAAAGTGGGATTCATGAAGATGGAAAGTCGCTTCCCCGTGAAATCTGCGCCAAGAGGGCGAGTATGGACATTGTTTATATCAATGATTTGAAAGTGGATACCGTGATCGGGATTTTCGACTGGGAGCGGCGTATTCGTCAGACTGTCAGCCTGGATCTGGAAATGGCAGCGGATATCCGCAAAGGCGCGGCGTCGGACCATATCGACGATGCGCTGGACTACAAGGCCATCGGCAAGCGTGTGATTGCGTTTATCGAAGGCAGCGAATTCCAGCTGGTGGAAACCCTGGCGGAAAACGTGGCTCAGCTGGTGATTGGTGAATTCAATGTGCCCTGGCTGAAACTGCGGCTGAGTAAGCCCGGCGCCCTGCGTGGGTCGCGGGATGTGGGCGTGATCATCGAAAGGGGTCAAAAACCCAATGGGTAATACGGATCAATCCGCCCGGGTGTACCTTAGCCTGGGCTCCAATATCGACCGGGAGCACAATATCCGTTCCGGTCTGCAGGCACTGGCTGCCGCCTTCGGTGAGTTGGCGGTCAGCCCGGTGTACGAAAGCGAAGCGGTGGGTTTTTCTGGCGATGCCTTCTACAACCTGGTGGTCGGAATCGACACTGCCTTGTCCGTGGGTGAGCTGGCCGCCGTCTTGCGCGATATGGAAAAAGACCATGGCAGGGTGCGTGGGGAAAAGAAATTTTCCAGCCGGACCCTGGATATCGACATTCTCACTTACAACGACCTCACCGGCGATATCGACGGGGTGCAACTTCCCCGTGACGAAATCCTCAAACACGCCTTTGTTCTCAAGCCCCTGGTGGATCTGGCTCCCGACGCCATCCACCCGGAAATCGGCAAATCCTACCGGCAGTTGCTGGAAGAGACAGATTTTTCCGGACAGGCATTGTGGGTGGTGGAGCTGGAGGCGTAGCTACGAGCTAGGCTTTTGGGATAAGGAATGGCCAGAAATTGATCCGCCCCCTGTTCTCTACAAAGCCTCTGTAGGAGCTATGCTTGCATGGCGAACCACGCTTGCGTGGAAATCGCCCGGAGGGCGATCAGGAATCTCAGGACTCGACAGGTTTCAGAAAGAATGGCCGGCACCTCGATCTCTGTCGCCTCGCCCAGGCTCGGATTCGTCCCTCAAGAGGTGTTATTCGCTGCGCTCACCCTTCGGGCCGCACGGAACTTCGTGCGTTACTCCGCTACGCTCCGTTCCTACAGCGGCTTTGTAGCCAGCTTTATAGGGCGCTGAACCTGTGTTCGCTGGCAGGACGGTGATCGTTTTACTGAACCTTTCTCGCGTTGCAGCCTACCGCTGTGTTCAATACCAATGCGGTGCCATGTCACTCTGCGCCCAGCGGAAAAAATCATACTCCAGCCGTGTCAGCCCACCCGGATAGATCTGGTCGATCCTTCTCAGCGTGGGGCGGCGGTCGGTCTTTTCCAGTTCCTGAAGCAGCTGGCGCAATGTGCTGCGGCCTACGGGTTTGGACATCAGAAACGCCGTAGTCGCCCAGGCGACGGTGTAGGGAATGGCATCAAGTTCGTGGGCCATGCGCTGCCACTGAGCATCACCCAGGGACAGATACTGTCGCAGAGTGATCAGCCGTCCTTCATCTATCCATTGCTGGATGCGTGCCTGGGCGTCAGGCAGAGCGCTGACTTTCAGGCGGCCATCGGGCTGAATTTTCAGAGTCTGAAAGTACTGAGCCAGGCCTTCATGCAGCCACACCGGGGAGGCTGGAGATAACTGATGTAGAAGCACATGGCTGCTTTCATGAAGAACCGTCTGGGCCACGTCTTGATCATCTCCCCAGCGCCAGACGGCCACCTCGTTACTGGACGGGATAAACACGCCGCCATAATTGGGGTTGCTGGAGCCGATACGGTCGACCATCCATTGACGGAAATCTGCCTGCTGTTCGAACAGATACAGATTGACCTGGGCGGTGCCATGCAGGTCCAGACCGAAATCGTTGCGGTAACGCCGGTAAATGTTGCGGATCGCCTGCAGAGTGTTTTCATGGAGTCCGTCGGGCAGAGTGAAGTCCTGCCGCAGTAAGATAATCTCCAGTTCCTGCATGATGGGCGACGTTTTTGGGGTGACTTTTTTACTGTCCACCTGCTCGGGCGGACGATCACCAAAATGCAGCTTGCCGTTGTCATCGCGCCACTGAAAAATATCCCCATGGGCCGCCAGTGATGTTGTCAGTGCGACCAGGCAAAGGCCGCTGCGGATCAGGGCGTACAGTGTTGTTGTATCCATTGGCGTACGTCGTCCTGGTCAGCTTTGACCTTGTCCATGGTGGGATGGGTGACATTGCCGTCGTCATCCCGGTAGACAAAACGGCCCTGCAGTCGCTTCAATTTTGCCCTGGCGTCTCGGCATTTTTTATCCTGAGCATCTTGTTGTTTTTGCTCTCTGGCCGCCTGTTCCTGCTCCCTGGCCTGTTCGCTTTCGCGTAGTCGCAGGGTGCGCTGATTGATTTCCCGGACCCGTTCGCCCTGGCCGATCTTGGGCGGCGCCTTGATATCCAGTGTCTCGTGCTGTTCCTGTGGCGGCTGATCGCCAAAGTGCCAGTTGCCGTCGGCATCCTGCCAGCGGTACACCTCTGCATTGGCGAGTAGCGGTAACAATGCCAGTAGTGTAATGAGTCCTTTCATTCTGTCCCCCCAGAAAACGTTTAACTGCCCTGTAATGTGAGTGAGCGGCCGCCGTCCACAGCCAGAATCTGGCCGGTAACAAACGGCGCCTGTGTTCCCAGCCACAAGACGGTCTGGGCAATATCCTGCGGGGTGCCGCAGCGTTTCAGTGCGGTGGCATCCTGAATCGCCTGCTGATTAATCTGTCCGGCTTCTGGCCACAAAATCGGGCCTGGCGACACGCCGTTGACGCGGATATCCGGGCCCAGTTCGCGGGCCAGGCTGCGGGTCATCATCGCCAGTCCGGCCTTGGCCATGCAATACAGGGTATGGGTTTGTAGCGGTTTTTCCGCGTAAACATCCACAATATTGATAATACAGCCCTGCTGCTGGCGCAGAGCGTCGGCCAGTTTCTGGCTGAGAATAAAGGGGGCGCGCAGGTTGCTGTGAACCAGTCTGTCCCAGTCGGCATCATCGGCCTGATCGACGGGGGTCGGATAGAAGCTGGAGGCATTGTTGACCAGCAGATCCATGCGACCGAAGTAGCCCTGGGCGTCCTGGGCCAGTTGCCGAACCTGGTCGGGCTGATCCAGATCCGCCTGAAGAATGGCTGCACTATCCGGGCGCGAGCTATTCAGGCTGTCCGCCAGAGCGCGAGCCTCTTGGGCGCTGTTGCGGTAATGAATGATCACCCGCATGCCATTAGCGTGCAGGGTACGAACGATTTCTGCGCCGATGCGGCGGGCGCTACCGGTAATCAGGGCGACGGGGTCTGCCATGTTTTTTTAAACTCCGAGATTGCATGAATGCGAGCTTTTTCAATGGCCTCGCCCAGTGCCGGTCCTTCAATGCCTCTCTGCCGCAGTGCTGCCACATCAATATGGCTGGCTGCCTGCGCCGCGCCACGCAGGTAATCCACCTGGGGGTAGGGGCGATCTTCCAGCCCGGTACGACCGCGAGCATCGGCTTCGCAGGCGAGCAGAAAATCTTCCAGCCGTTCCGGGCGGCGTATCACATCAAGCGTCTTCAATAGCTTCCAGACCGTGGCGGGTTTCAGCTCCAGGGCCCGGTGGCAATGGGTATGGTATTCCGCCACCAGGGCAGCCAGGGTGGCGGCGTCCTTGGGGACGCGCCAGCGCTTGGATACGGTTTTCGCCAGCCGGGCGCTACGAATCTCGTGGGCGATGTGCCGGGGCCATTCTTCCTCAGGCGTTTTGCCCTTACCCAGATCATGACAAAGCACAGCGTAACGGGCCGTCAACGGCAGGTTCAGTCGACTGGCCTGTTCCAGGCACAGCCATTGATGCACCAGCGTATCCACTTCCGGGTGGTGCTGCTCCGGTTGCGGAACCCCATCCAGCGCGGCCAGTTCGGGTAGTAGCACTGTCAGGGCACCACAGGCGTGCAGCACCTGGAAAAACACCTGGGGATCCCGCTCCATCAGCGCCCGGCTGGTTTCCTTCCACACCCGTTCCGGCACCAGATAATCCAGCTCGCCGCTGTCAGCCAGTTGTCGCATCAGCGCCAGGGTGTCATCGGCGACCCGAAAACCCAGCCAGTGGTAGCGGGCAGCAAACCGTGCCACCCGCAATACCCGCAAGGGGTCTTCCGCAAAGGCGGGGGAGACATGGCGAAGCAGGCGGGCCTTCAGGTCCATGCGACCGTTGAAGGGATCAAACACCAGGCCGCCTTCTTCTTGGGCCATGGCGTTGATGGTCAGGTCACGGCGCACCAAATCGTCTTCCAGGCTGACATCGGGGGCGGCATGGAAGGTGAAGCCTCCATAGCCATGCCCGGATTTGCGTTCCGTGCGGGCCAGGGCGTATTCCTCTTTGGTTTTCGGGTGAAGGAATACCGGGAAATCCTGGCCCACTGGCTGATAACCTTTGGCCTGCATCTCGTCCGGCGTGGCACCGACGACGACCCAGTCTCTTTCTGTCACTGGCAGCCCGAGTAATGCATCCCGCACGGCACCACCCACCAGATAAATTTTCATCTTGTGCGCTCTTGTTATCTTGGACAGAATGGTCGCATGCTTTCTATCGTACTGAAACTACACATGCTGGTCGCAGACCGCTGTGCACGCAAATGGCGTGCGCAGGGACCGCGGCTGTGTGACTGATAGTTTCAGTTCTGCAAAAGGCCGCAGCGTCCCTGACCTGCGGCCTTTTTTGTGTTTTTGGAAAGGTGGCAGGTCGTTAATCAGTTGCAAGTTGAAAGTTCAAAGTTGAAAAGCGCGTGAAAGGCAGCTGCCAATCATTGATCGCGACCACCTCGCCGCAAAGGTAAAGACTGTGAAACATGGTTTTCTCGCTTTGCGTCGTGGCTGAGGAGGTTGTCGGTTGGCACCAGTATCCACAGCGCCTTTCAACTTTGAACTTTCAACTTGCTCCTCAACAAAGGAGAACGACATGCCAACCCTGGCAGCGTATTTGATCGTGGTGGCGGTGTGGGCAACCACGCCGCTGGGGATTAAATGGAGTGGTGATGCCATGGCACCGCTGGCGGCAGCCGGGGTGCGTATGGCCATTGCTGCGCTGCTGGGTTTGCTGTGGTTGTGCTGGAGGCGTCAGCGTCTGCCGCTGCATGGTCGCGCTGTGCTCAGTTATACCGTTGCCTTGCCCGGTATTTTTGGCGCCATGGCGTGTAGCTACATGGCGGCCACACATCTCCCTTCTGGTCTGATTTCGGTGATTTTCGGGTTGGCACCACTAATCTCCGGGCTGATGATGCAATCTTTGCCGGGCAGCGTGCGGTTGAATGGCTGGCACTGGAGCGCCTGCCTGCTGGGTTTGTTCGGGCTGGCACTGGTGTTTGATGAAAGCCTGGCGGGCCTGTTGGCCGGCGCGGATATGGGTGAGCGCGGCACGGGGCTGTTGTGGATGTTGTCTGCGGTGACCCTGTTTGCCGGTGGCGGCATTGCCGTGCAGCGGGTGGGCGCCGGTCTGCAGCCCATGCAGCAGACCGTCGGCGGCCTGATATTGTCATTGCCGTGCTACGCATTGGCCATGCTGATTGCCGGCCAGTCCTTTGCCTATAGCGGTGATCTGCGCGGGCTGTCCGCCATTATCTATCTGGCGGTGTTTGGATCACTGTTGGGCTTCTATTGTTATTTCCAGATTCTATCGCGGCTGCCTGCGGCCACCGTAGCTCTGGTTACGTTGATCACCCCTGTGTTGGCCCTGACGCTGGGGAGTTTACTTAATGGGGAAAGTCTGGGCGGTATGGTGCTGATCGGTGCGGCTGTGATTGTATTGGCGTTGTCTCTGTTTGTGCTGGGGGATCATCGGGTACGACGGTCGCTCAGGCAGCTGCAAATTGACAGTTGAGCGTTGCTATGCGCTCCAGGACTATTGCCAGCCGGGAAGGGCTTTTGGTTGTGTTCGGTTTGGCTATTGCTGTGGTGGTTTCGAAATCGGTAGGCGTTACAAGGAATTGTTTGCGACCGGTTCCGGTTGGCTGATGTGAGTAGCGGTCTCCGAGGATGGCGGCCGCTGATGGCAGGGTTTCCCCAGTAGTGTGAGGCGTCAGCAGTGGCACGCAATCCGCGTCAGGTCATCCAGGCGCAGGGCGGTGAGGCTGCCGCCCCATACACAACCGGTATCCAGCGCTTCCACCTGCAACTTGTCGGCGTAGCCTTCAAGGGCGGCCCAGTGCCCGAACAGGATGCGTGTGTCGCCGCTGAGGCGACGGGGGTGGTGGAACCAGGGCATGAAGCCTTCCGGAGGGGCATCGGGTTCCCCCTTGCTGGTCAGGTCCAGCTCGCCAGCCTCGTTGACAAAACGCATGCGGGTAAAATGATTGGTGATTACCCGCCAGCGCTCTGATCCTGCCAGGCCGTCGTCCCAGCCCGCCGGTTGGTTGCCGTACATATTGGCAAAAAACTCGTTGGCCTGTGAACTGCGAAGTACCTGTTCCACTTCTCTGGCCCGGCCTCGGGCCTGTGCCAGTGTCCATAGTGGTGGAATGCCGGCATGGGTCATCACCGCCTGATGTTCCGGTATATCCACCATTAGCGGGCAGTTCTGCAGCCAGCCCAGTAGCGCATCGCGGTCCGGTGCCTCGAGGATATCCGTGAGGGTGTCCTTGCGGCGGCTGTCGGTGCTGCCCTGGGCTACCGCCAGCAGGTGCAGGTCGTGGTTGCCCAGTACGGCGTGCACATTCTCGCGCAGCTCATAAACCCGGCGCAGGGTCCCCAGGGAATCCGGGCCCCGGTTGACCAGGTCGCCTGCCAGGAACAGCCGGTCGCGATCCGCATTGAAACCGATACGCTCAAGCAGACAGTTGAAAGGCTCCAGGCAACCCTGCAAATCACCGATGGCGTAATCGCTCACAGGGCGCCTCCGGCATAACGCGGGACGCCTGACGCGCTTAACTCTCCCCGGCAAGATGGACAGGGTCTTGGCAGGATAAGGCGTCTGGTGTTTTGAGTCTGGCGTCCCGGGTCAATGCAACGCATGCGGTACCGCCAGGGTGAACATGGGAACGTGTGCGTCGAAGTGTGTGCCATCTTCTCCAATCATCTGGTAACTGCCGCGCATACTGCCCACTTCGGTTTCCAGAATGGCACCGCTGGTGTAGGAAAAGGTCTGCCCCGGTGCGATGTGTGGCTGTTCGCCGATGACGCCTTCGCCGTGGACTTCCTGAACGCGCTCTTCGCCATCGGTGATCACCCAGTGGCGGGTCAGCAGACGGGCGCTGACGCTACCCTCGTTGCGAATGGTGATGTGGTAGGCAAACACCCAGCGCAGGCTGTCCGGATCGCTCTGATCGGCGAGAAACTCGGTATCTACCGAAACCTGGATATTGTGGCGCGGGGTCATGTTTGCTCCGTTGATGTGAATCGCTCTGAATGGATTGTGAGCCGATGTTGTCAGGCTTAGGTGTAGCAGAGAACGGTCAGGCCTTGGCGCTGTCCGGTCGGGTGATATTGGCCAAGGCCACATAGTCTGCCACGGAGAGCTGGTCCGGACGCAGGCCGGCGTCAATGCCAGCCTGCTCGAACTGATCCAGCGTGACCTGTGATTTTAGACTATTGCGGATCGCCTTGCGTCGTTGAGTGAAGGCCTGGGCCACCAGCCGGCGCAGGTGCTCTTCGTCGTCCGCCGGGTGGGGCGGGCTGGCATGGGGAATCAGCCGGACCACGGCGGAATCTACCCGGGGCGGCGGGCTGAAGGCTTCCGGGGGCACAAAGAACAGGTAATCCGCCTGGCAGTGGTACTGCACCATGATCGACAGGCGCCCCCAGTCACGGGTACCGGGGCTGGCGGTGAGGCGGTCTACCACTTCTTTCTGCAACATGAAGGTCATGTCGCTGATGGCGTCCGCCTGGCTGAGCAGGTGAAAGATCAGCGGGGTGGAGATGTTGTAGGGCAGGTTGCCGATCACCCGCAGCGGCTTGTCCGCCGGCTTCAGGGTGCGGAAATCGAAGCGCAGGGCGTCGCTTTCGTGGATGGTCAGCCGCTCCGGGCTGTTTTCCTGGCGCAGCAGGGCGATCAGGTCCCGGTCCAGCTCGACCACATGCAGGTGAGGGATATCTTCCAGCAGCGGGTAGGTGAGCGCGCCGCGGCCGGGGCCGATTTCCACCAGGGTGTCGTCTTTCTGCAGCCCCAGGGTACGCACCATCAGGTCCACCAGATTGCGGTCGTGCAGAAAGTGCTGGCCGAAACGTTTGCGGGTGCGGTGTTCTGTCATGTGGCGGCAAGCTCCAGAGCGAGTCGGGTGGCGGCGATCAGGCTGCCGGCCTTGGCCTGGCCGGTGCCGGCCAGATCGAAGGCGGTGCCATGGTCCACGGAAGTGCGGATAAAGGGCAGCCCCAGGGTGATATTGATGGCTTCGCCAAAGCCGGCGTACTTGAGCACGGGCAGGCCCTGGTCGTGGTACATGGCCAGCACCGCATCGTGTTGTGCCAACAGGTCCGGCTGAAAGGCGGTATCCGCCGGCAGCGGGCCGGTGAGCGCCATGCCCCGGGCGCGCAGGGCGTCCAGAGTGGGGATAATCACGTCCAGTTCTTCGCGGCCCAGATGGCCACCTTCACCGGCATGGGGGTTAAGCCCGAGCACCAGAATGCGGGGTTCCTCAATACGGTACTTGCCGATCAGGTCGTCGCGCAGAATGGTCAGGGTGCGGGTCAGGCTGTCTGGGGTTACTGCCCGGGACACCTGACTGAGCGGCAGATGAGTTGTCACCAGGGCCACCCGCAGTTCGCGGGCGGTGAGCATCATCACAACCCGGTCCACCCCGGCCTGTTCGGCGAGAAACTCGGTATGGCCGGTAAAGGCCGGGTCTGCACCGTCGCAGATCACATTCTTTGCCACCGGAGCGGTGACCATGGCAGCGAAGGTGCCATCCAGGCAGCCCTGAGCGGCACGGGCCAGCATGGTGATCGTGCCGTTGGCGGTCGCCGGGTCGGGCTGGCCGGCTGTCACCGGCGCCCCGGCCGGGGTGTGCCAGACCGACAGGGTGCCTGGCGTCAGAGGTTGCCCTGGCTGCCAGTCGGAAAGCGGCGCCTCCAGGCCCAGTTGCGTGGCCCGCTGGGCCAACACCTCACGGTCGCCGATGGCAACAAGCGGGGCATCCGGGAAGGAGGCGGGCAGTGTCAGGACCAGATCGGGGCCGATACCTGCGGGTTCCCCGCAGGTGATGGCGATGGGACGCTCTGGCGTCAGACGTCCGACGTCAGACGTCAGACTCATAAGCGAATATCCACGTAGGATTCGCTGCGCTGCTCCTGCAGCCAGGTTTCCAGCTCTTCCTCGAAACGGCGCTTCTGCAGCGCCTGGGTGGCCTGCATGCGACGGAATTCTTCGCTCATGTCCGCGTCGCGGGTGCCGTCCACGCGCAGGAAGTGAAAGCCGAACTGGCTCTCGAACACCGGCGACAGCTCGCCCACCGGAGTGTTGAGCATCATGTCCTCGAATTCCGGCACCATCTCGCCCTGGGTGATCCAGCCCAGCTCGCCACCGTTACGGGCACTGCCCGGATCGTCGGAATGCTCTGCTGCCACGGCGGTAAATTCTTGCTGGCCTGAGGCAATGCTGTCGTGCAGACGCATGGCTTCTGAACGCGCCTCCTGGGCAGTGGTCAGGGCATCGGCCTTGATCAGTACATGGCGGACCTGGTACTGGGTGACCACTTTTTCGATGCCGCCCTTGCGGTCCATCATCTTGATGATATGGAAGCCGGCCCCGGAGCGTAGCGGCTGGGAAATCTCGCCCTTGTTCATGTCGATGGCGGTTTCTGCGAACAGGCTGGGCCATTGGGCCGCCGGGCGCCAACCCAGGTCACCGCCTTCCAGGGCCTTGGGGCCGTCGGATTCCGACGTGGCCAGCTGCTGGAAGTCGCTGCCCTGCTTCAGGCGTTCCACAATGCTCTCGGCTTTCTGTTTGGCGTCCTGGACTTGCTCCGGGCTGGCGCCGGCGGGTAGCCGCACCAGAATATGGCCAAGGCGGAAGTCGGCTTCGAACATCTTTTTGCCCATTTCCGAATTCAGGAAACGGTCCACTTCCCGGTCGGTGATGCGGATGCGCGAGGCAACGCTGCGCTGCTGCAGGCGGGAAATCAGCATGTCCTGGCGGATCTGCTCACGGAACTGGGCCCAGTCGTAACCGTCCTGGCGCAGGGCGGCGGCGAAATCTTCCAGGGTCATGCCGTTCTGGCGGGCAATGCCGGCCAGGGCCTGATTGAGGGTGGCGTCGTCTACCTTGATGCCGCCCCGCTCGGCCAGCTGCAGCTGCATGCGCTCAAGGATCATGCGGTCGAGCACCTGCTCACGCATTACCGCCGGGGGCGGCAGTGGCTGGCCCTTTTCCTGGAATTGCAGGGCAATGGTGTTGATGCGCTCGTCCAGCTCGCTGGCCATGATGGCGCCGTCGTTGACCACGGCCACGATGCGGTCGAGCATCTGCACCTTGGCGTGGGACCAGGCCGGCAACATCAGCACGGCCATGGCCAGCAGGCCAAGCAGGGTGTGTCTGGCGTGCAGCGTGCGTGGTGCAGCGTGCAGCGTTCTATCAATCATACTGTCTCCTGTATCCCGGAATACTGCGCTCCAGCAGGGCATCCACCTGGCCGCCGAAGCCGCCCAGGCCAACCATCTGAATTTGTATCCAGATGGTGCTGTCGGCTTCGAGATCGCCATCGCCATCATCATCCACCAGTTCCCGCTGACTCAGCAGGCGCAGTTTCCAGCAGCAATTGCGGTATTCGGCCCCGGCTATGGTTTCCAGGGTGCGCTTGTTTTCCAGGTCGTACATCCAGCGGCCTACCATGCGCCAGTGGCGATGAATTGGCAGGATGCCGCTGAGTTCCGATTCGCGGATGTCGTCTTCGGGGCGGTCGTGATAGCCCACATTGACCACCCGGCGTTCCCGGTCGTTGTAACCGATCTGGAAGCTGGAGCGTTCCCGCTCGTTTTCTTCCAGATCCCATTGGGCTTCAGTGTAGAGGTACCAGTCGCGGGCAAAGTTCCATCTGGCGTCGCCCACCAGCGGCGTCTGGTCATCGGTGGGGTCTTCCACTGTCTGCTCGGTGATAACCCTTCGGTCATCGAAGTAGAAGCCCTGGGCCAGTCGCAGCCGAAGTTGTTCGCGGCCGGTGGCATCATGGAGGAAACGGCTGGTCAGGCCCAGCGCCAATTTTTCCTCGTCACCAATGCGGTCGTAGCCGATAAAGCGGTTTTCCCGGAACAGCGAGTTGTAGGAAAAGGTGAGCTCGCGACTGTCAAAGTTGGGCAGGAAGTCCTGATTCTTGAATTCCACCTTGTTAACGAACAGGCGAGGCTCCAGGGTCTGGGTGAAGTCCTCTCCAAACCAGCGGCTGGGGCGCTCGAAGAACAACCCGGAATCCACGCTGGCGCCCCAGGTGGTGACATCCGGGTTGTCTTTCTCGTTGGCCTCCACGCTGCTCAGCTCATAGCGAGTGTGGTAAAGCCGGGCGCGGGGCTCCAGGTAAGCCCAGGAATTCTGCAGGCGCAGGTTCAGGGCTGGAGCCATGTGAGCCCGCAGGCCAGTAGCTTTGCCGCTTTCATCGGAGCCACTGCGTTCAAAGGCGGTGATATCGGACAGCCACAGCCCTTTCAGAGGGCCATACAGGGTCGGGTCGCCGGTGAGCTGCAACTGGGGCAGGCGGCGGTAGGGCAGATCCTGATCCGCCAGGGTCGGGTCGATGGTCTGCCAGGACTGCATGCGCCCCAGTACCTGCCAGGTGCGGCCGTAATAGCGGGCTTCCGCCAGCCGGGGCAGGTGGGTCTGGGAGCTGATTTCCAGGCCGGTGTCCAGGTCTTTGAAATAGAAGTCGTCCGACACGTAATTGAAGTCGGTCTTCAGGTTCCAGCGGTTGATATTGCCGCTATGGGTCCAGCGGGCCACCTGCCGGTCTTCGTCATCGAATTTACGGTCGTTGAAAAGCACCCCATAGCTGATGTCGCCCTGACCCCAGGGCGTCAGATAGCGGAATTCCGAGTCCACCCCTTGGCCACGGCCATCGATAAAGCGGGGCCCGATGGTGGCATCCAGCTGTGGGTGGATGTTCACGTAGATCGGCTGGGTAATGTCCAGGCCGCCGCTGCTGTCACCGATCGCGATGGTGGGGAACAGCAGGCCGGTCTTGCGGCGATCGTCGATGGGGAAGGTCATCCAGGGCAGCCAGAAGATCGGCATGCTTTTTACCTTCAGCACCACATTGTTGGCTTCGCCCCAGCCTTTTTCCCGGTCCAGGTAAATCCGTTCTCCTTCCAGCGACCAGCCACTGGAGCCCGGCGCACAGGTAGTGTAGGTGCCACGGGTAATGGTGGTGGTGGTTTCGTTGAGGAAGATATAGTCGGCGCTACCGCGGGCGGCGGTATTGAACAGGGAATAGCGCACGCCCAGCAGGCTGCCTTCCTTGCGGCGGGTCTGGCCGCTCATGCTGGAGGCAATAAAGGTGGCCTGGTCGCTTTCCAGGCGCATGCCGTTTTCCAGCTGGAACTTGCCGGTGGCCTGATCCAGTTGCGCACTGTCAGTGGTAATGCGGCTGCCGGGCTGTTCGATCAGCACGTCGCCGTCCAGCTCGATCAGGCCGTTCTGCGACATGGTGGAGTGGTCGGCGGTGACCACGGTGTCGCTGCCTGCCACGGGAATGCCCACGGCAGGGTTATAGTAGATGCCGCCACACCATTCCGGGATGCTGCGCTGTTGCACGGCAGGGAACGTGGCCATTTCTTCGCGGTCAACCCAGTTCAGGTCGTTGTCCGCGGTGCTGGTGCCTGCCAGAAGCAGCAGGCCGGGGATAAGAATTCGTTGTACGGGCAGTGGCATCGGCTGCTCAGAACAGGTAAAAAGGCCGTTTTGTACAGCGGCGGCAATTCCGCCCTGTAAAAGCGGCAGTGTAATCGAACAAGGAAGGCAATGCAGCCTGATAAAAGTAAATCCGACAATAAGGTCGACCCCCGCAAGGTCGCTCTGGACCAGTGGGTGAGTGCTTACCTCGGTGCCGGTGTGGCGGGTGAGCCGGCTTCCGCGGATGCCAGTTTCCGTCGTTATTTTCGCTATCAGCATGGTGGCCGCAGCCTGATCGCCATGGATGCGCCGCCGGCCCAGGAAGATTGTCGCCCCTTTATCGACGTGGCCCAGCGTCTTCAGCGTGCCGGCCTGCATGTGCCGGAAATCGTCCATCAGGATCTGGACCAGGGCTTCCTGCTGCTCACCGATATGGGCAATGAAACCTGGCTGACCGCCCTGAACGAAAACAATGCGGATGCCTGGTACAGCGCCGCCATCGATACCCTGATTACCCAGCAATTGCATACCGATGTGAGCGGCCTGCCGGTCTACGACGAGGCCCTGCTGCAACGCGAGCTGGAGTTGTTCCCCCAGTGGTACCTGTTTCGCCACCGGGAAAAGGTGGTCACCGGCGAGCTGCGCCAGCGCCTGGACCGGGTGTTCACTGTGCTGATCGACTCGGCCCTGGCCCAGCCGCAGGTCTTTGTGCACCGGGACTACATGCCCCGCAACCTGATGGTGTCCGATCCCAACCCCGGGGTGCTGGACTTCCAGGATGCCGTGGCTGGCCCCATCAGCTATGACGTGATCAGCCTGTTCAAGGATGCCTTTATCAGCTGGCCGGAAGAACGGGTGCTGGGCTGGCTGCGCCAGTATTTCGATAAGGCCACCGCCGCAGGCCTGCCGGTGCCGGCGGAGTTCGACACCTTCCTGCGCCACTGCGACCTGATGGGTGCCCAGCGCCACCTCAAGGTGATCGGTATCTTTGCCCGCATCTGCCACCGGGACGGCAAGCCCAAATACCTGGGCGATGTGTCCCGGTTCTTCGCCTACCTGCGCACCGTCATCGCCCGCCGCCCGGAGCTGGCGGACCTGGAATGGATCCTGGATCAGCTCGAGGACAACGAGTGAAGGCGATGATCCTGGCCGCCGGCTACGGCAAGCGCATGCGGCCCCTCACCGACCACACCCCCAAGCCGTTACTGCAGGCCGGGGGCAAGGCGCTGATCGAATACCACATCGAAAAACTGCGCGATGCCGGTATCGACTCCCTGGTGATCAACACCGGCTGGTTGGGCGACAGACTGGCCGCCACCCTGGGCGATGGTCGGCGCTTTGGCATCCCCATCGCCTATTCCCACGAAGGCACCCCGCTGGAAACCGCCGGCGGCATTCGCCGGGCGCTACCGCTGCTGGGCGATGCGCCCTTTGTGCTGGTCAACGGTGACATCTGGACCGATTACGACCTGTCCCGGCTGGTGGCAGACCGGCCTGACCCGGTGCATCTGGTGCTGGCGGATAACCCGGACCACCACCCGGGCGGGGATTTTCATCTGACAGAAGGGGGCCGGGTGCGCGATAATGGCGAACCCAGGCTGACCTATGCGGGCATGGGGCGGTTCGATCCGGCCCTGTTCCGGGATCTGCCCGATGGCGAAGCGAAACTGGCGCCGCTGCTGCGCGCCGCCATGGCAGACGATGCCGTCAGCGGCGAGCACCACCCCGGCCAATGGTGGGACATCGGTACCCCGGAACGCCTGGACGAACTGGATACGCTGCTCAAGAAAACCCGGCTGTAGGAGTCATGCTTGCATGGCGAACCCGCAGGCGTCTGTTCGCCATGCAAGCATGGCTCCTACGGAAAATTGTAATTGAGGAATTGTCATGCCCAAGCAGGATTATCTGATCGCCCCCTCCATTCTCGCGGCCAACTTCGCCCGTCTCGGGGAAGAGTGCGATGCCGTACTGGCCGCCGGGGCGGACGTGATCCACTTCGACGTGATGGACAATCACTACGTGCCCAACCTGACCATCGGGCCCATGGTCTGCAAGGCCCTGCGCGACCACGGCATCACCGCGCCCATCGACGTGCACCTGATGGTCAGCCCGGTGGATGACCTGATTACCTCGTTCGCCGAAGCCGGCGCCAGCTATATCACCTTCCACCCGGAAGCCAGCCAGCACGTGGACCGCTCCCTGCAGCTGATCAAGAGCCACGGCTGCAAAGCCGGCCTGGTGCTCAACCCGGCCACCCGCCCGGATTGCCTGGAATACGTCATGGACAAGCTGGACATGATCCTGCTGATGAGCGTGAACCCGGGCTACGGCGGGCAGAAGTTTATACCCACCACCCTGGACAAGACCCGCGTCGTGCGTGAGCTGATCGACGCCAGCGGCCGCGATATCCGCCTGGAAGTGGATGGTGGTGTCTCTGAAAATAATATCCGTGAAGTGGCCGCCGCCGGCGCCGACACCTTCGTGGCCGGTTCCGCCATCTTCGGCAAGGACGACTACACCGCCGTCATCCAGCAAATGCGCGAGGAGCTGGCGCAGGCCTGAGGGCCTACACCACTCAGGAGGGAACCGAATGGCCCTGCCGCTGCCTTATCCCTCCATGCGCCACGCCATTCCCTCACTGTGTTGTTTGCTGCTCCTGCTGGCCGGCTGTGCCGGCAGGACGCCCGCTGACGCGCCGCCATCCTCGCACGCTCCCGTTGCCCCTGGCGGCTCGGCATTTGCCGGCAGCGCACCGGATCTCCAGTCCCAGCAGGAACTGGATGCGCTGGTGGCAGAAGTCATGTCCGAAGCGCCGCCCCTGCGCGTTTCCCTGCAAGCCCAGCACGAAGACTGGAAAGGCGTCCCCTACCGCTACGGCGGCCTGAGCCCCCGGGGTGTGGATTGCTCCGGCTTCGTCTACCTCACCTTCCTGTCCCGCCTGGGCATGCAGGTACCGCGCACCACCACCGAGTTGCTGAAAAGCGGCGAAAAAGTCCGCCGTGATGAGATCCGCGTGGGCGACCTGGTGTTCTTCCGCACCGGCCCCGGCAACCGCCATGTAGGCATCTACATGGGCAACGGCGATTTCCTGCATGCGTCCTCCAGCCAAGGCGTGATGACCTCATCCCTGAGCAATCCCTACTGGCGCCAGCGTTACTGGCAGGCACGCCGTCTGGCAGGCCTGTAATACGCTCCACCTCGTGTGCCCCCTTTTGTTCCATCTAGCGTTACTGCTCCCACCCCTTTGACGAACGAGTAGGGTGCACTGAGCCTAAGGCGAACTGCACCATTTCCCGCCCATGCGGTGCAGTTCGCCTGCTCCCTACGCAAACCCCAATTCATCCGTTGCACCCGAAGCGTCCCGCTTATTGTCGTCCTGATATGTGGCCACTCCACCGCCCGTTTTTCACCCGCGCGCAAGTTGAATTTGTAGGATATAGCTTACATATTTTTGTAAGTTGCTGAGATAAAGTGAATTTTCGGGTTTGGGGGTGCGAGAAAAATCAGGTGGGAGTGGTTCCTTTTTTCTGGTACTTGATTGAACCGGTTGGGTTTTGGCGTGATTTGAGGCTGGGGATATATTGCAAAGTGATATATCGCATGTGCAACTGCATTCGCTGTTATACGAGTTGGGGCGGGGAATTGGAAAATATCGTACTAGTAGATGAGGTTTTTAGAACTTCACGTGATTTACCTATGAATTATATATCTAGATCTCATGTCGATGATCTCTTTGTTGATTCATTGGTAAAACAGACTCACATAGTGATTCATGGGAGTTCAAAGCAGGGAAAGACTTCTTTAAGAAAGAAGAACTTACTCGAAAGTGACTATATTTCGGTGACGTGCAGCAATACTTGGAGTATTGCGGATATCAATGAATCTATTTTAAAACGTGCAGGTTATCAAATCACCGTTTCAGAATCGAAAACGATCAAAGGAACTAGTAAGGTATCATTATCTGTTGGGTTAACAGATACCAAAATTGGTTCAGATATATCAATGGAACTAGCTAGGCAGATAAACAAAAAGAGTTTAGAGCTTGATCTGGAAAATACCAATGATGTAATTAGTGCACTAAAAGAAATTGATTTTGACAAATTCATTGTATTAGAAGACTTTCATTATCTTGAAATAGATGCGCAAGTTGACTTTTCGATTGCTTTAAAGGCTTACCACGAAGAAAGCTCACTTTGTTTTATTATCGTAGGTGTGTGGCTTGAAGATGACAGACTGACCACTTTTAATGGTGATCTAGCTGGGCGAATAGTATCGATCAACGCAGATAAGTGGTTGGATGAGAATATAGATGAACTCTTCACCGTTAGCGAAGCTCTCCTGAATATTTCATTTACTGAAAATTTTAAAAACTGTGTTAAACAGAAGTGTAATGGCAGCATTTTTCTCGTACAGCAACTGTGTATGAAGGTATGTGAGGCCCAGAGCATAAGCAAAACACAGGAAGAGCAAATAGTAGTGGCGGAAAATATCGATATTACAGATGAAATTAAGTCTGTATTAGATATGCATACTGGCAGGTTTACCAAATTCTTAATGGATTTTAGCGCAGGGTTTCAACCGACAGAGCTGGAATTATATAAATGGATTTTGTTTGCTCTGGTTACAATCGACGAAAAATTTCTTCTTGAAGGCCTTCCGATACAGGCGCTGAGGCGACAAATACAGACTGCTCATCCAAAAAAATCTGAAGTTTCAGTCAAGAAGCTCTCTGGTGCTTTAAATAAAGCAGTTAGCTTGCAGCTCGATAATCGCACTAAGCCCATAGTGTTTGAATACGATTCCAGTCGCTCAAGAGTAAAGGTGGTCGATAAATCATTTTTGCTTTGGAAGCAATTCCAAGAATTACCAGAACTACTTGAGTACATAGACTTAGAGGAGCTGGCAAAATAATAATCCACATAATAAACACTTTAATATATATGCGCAGCGCATGGATGTTTTGGTTTTATTCCCCTTTTTATAGGTCAATGATTGAGAGTTGCGGTAGCGTTGCTATCCACTTAAGCGGGAATTAGGTTTTCGCCGTGCAAGCGGCAATATCTGTGCACCAGAATCTGGTTAAATCGAGATTTCTTTTTGAGAAGGCGAAAACTCTCTGGGAGCCTTATCGTGATATTTAAAACGGTTTAGTTGTTGGTCTGTTGAACGAGCAATGGGTTCAGGTCTCCCGATTCCCATGAAGCCTACAGCCTGGGAAATGGAAGGCCTGACCCCATGCAGATATCTGCAAAAGACCAATTACTTATGAGCTTGAATGCCTGAAAATGTGTGATTAAATAAGTGTCTACTTCTGGTAGGGAAGATAATTTTTTATGGAACATCCGGAAGTTACGAAGTTGTACAAGTATCGTGCTTTCAATGAATTCTCATTAAGAATGCTTGTTAACAGGGAAATGTGGCTTGCGAAGCCAGAAAGCTTCAATGACCCTTTTGATTGTGCGCTAACGCCCGGAGAGCCGAAGACTACTGCTGATCAACTTCATCAGTTGAGTGATCTAATTAGGGAGCTTTATGAACCCGAAGAGGCCGATAAGAAAATCAATGATATTGTTGAAATGAATCAGATAAAGCCGATTGAGGAAGTGGAAGATAACTCAATCGAAAAAGCTATGATTCAGGCAAAAGAGTCAGGTGTATTCTCGTTGAGTGAGAAAAATGACGAAATACTTATGTGGTCTCACTACGCGAATAATCATACTGGATTTTGTGTGGAGTTTGAGAGAAGAAATATAAAAGATAATTTTCTCAGCCACTTTATGTGTAGAAAGGTGAGGTATACTGGTGATTACCCAAATCTTCATCGAATCATCGATTTGCTAGATGTTAATTTGTTTACCAAAGCTGAGGGTTGGAAGTATGAGGCTGAATGGAGGCTTGTGGCTAAAAAAGGAAATGTTGCTCTTCCTCTACCGGCGCCAATTACAGCGATATACTTTGGTCTTCGTTCTGCTGAGGAAAGCATTGAAAGGGTAAAAAATATCCTGTCGGCGGATAGAGTTAAATTCTATAAAGCACAACGTAAATATGGAGCGTTTGCAATTGAGTTCGAAGAAATATAAAAAAAATTGGTCAAAAATAGTCTTTACCCAGAATGATGGGGCGTCTTAGAGTTGCCTGAAAAAGAGTGCCGGAAAGCATATGTTCGATGTCATACTGGCTTTGCAGAGGGTGCTGAATCAGAATGCCCAAAAGGCCGTCTCTGATTGGCTTGATCCTCTCCCCAAGGGGGCAGCTTAGTATGTCATTTCAGACTACGTTTTTGGCAATCCGGATCGTCATGACACAGCCTCATTCGTTCTTCTGCTCCATCATGACAAGTTAGAAACCATCCTTATCTACATCGATAATCAAGCTCCAGTTGACATCAAGAAAAGCCGATCTGCGTCTGAAGGGTTGATTCAATACCTGAAGTCGCCGGTAGCTTTTAGCTTCACCTTTGTCCTTGATGACGGCGATAATTTTCTGTCGACCTATGCTCCGGTTTCTGAAATGGTCGAAGGCCTGGAGGACATAAAAAAAATAGCCATCTCAATAGCTGCTAATTCGGGACGCGAGACCATATACTTCTCGGAAGTTCAAAGTCGACTTAGCAGCTTCATAATGGGAGAGCAATGGGGTCAGGTCTCCCAGTTCCCATCGGCCATGGAAAATGGGTGGCCCGCACCTGTTGACTAAATAAAGATAGTGGTAATCACATGCATCCGATTTTTCTGTACTTCCTGGGAATACTTTTCGCCTGGGGCTTGTTGGAGTTTCTGACGAGAAGCGGCCTGATGGCGTCTTCAAATGCAGCCTTGATGCTTGCTCTGGGCGTCATGCTGGCCATCGTTAGTGTGGCTGATTGGCAGATGAATAGTCCTATGATAAATGCGAGGACGGGTGAGCATGTGACACTAGACGATTACATTGAGATTAATGGAGTAGTGGTTGTATTTTCATTTTTAGTGTCAATTATTCTTGAAGTCTGGAAAAGACAGAGGGGGAAATAAGAAAAAATGTGACTTGGGCTTGCCTTAGGACACGGTGGCAGGTCTTCCCTTTCTCAAAGCGTGCGGCAATCAGTCCTCTGAAAGCTTCCCCAAAGCCCGACTAAGATTGTCCCGCGCCGACACTTCCCGGTTATAGGGTCAGGTCTTGCGTCGTGCGTTTGATTGCAACATTCAAGACCCGATCCCGATTTTTAGAAATCGCGCCGCGAGCGACGCTCCTACGGATAGGGCGTTAATCTCGCAGATTCTTCAGTGCGCTACTGAGGTTTTCTCTGGCTGGCAATTCCAGCTTCTCCCTTAGCTCAGCGGTGTGATAAATCACCCTCTGATCCAGAAAACTCCGCAACACCGCACTCCGCCCTTTCCGAAACGCCTCTTCCGGCACAAAGTCATATTCCTGCCGAATCCACCCTTCATACCGGTCATACAATTCCGCATCTGCCCCAAGAATACTCAGATCAATATCCTGCAGCAGGGCCATGTCCGGGTCCGTGGGTGGGTGCGGGTGGATGGTGGCCAGGATGAGTTCGTGCACCCGGGCTCTCTGTGAGTTGGTCAGATCGCTGACAGCAAACTGCTGGGCAAACCAGTCTGCGCTGCGAGCTTCGTTATCGCTGGCGCGGGGATCGTAGATCACATCGTGGGCCCACAGGGCCAGTTCCAGGCAGGGCGGGTCTTCAGCGAGGTGTCGGTAGTGATCCAGCCAGCCCAGCCAGCCCAGGCAGGCGGCGACGTGGTCCAGGGTGTGATAGTGACGATGGGGTTCGTTGTAGCGGGTGGCCAGTTGTTGCCAGGTGGGCTCCGGGTCAGGCAGTAGCGGGGCGACGATGGTGCGCCATCGTTGTTGTAGCGCTGACGCGGTGGTCATCCCGCTTCCTCTAATGGCCTGCCGTCTTCATCCACAAAACGCACATCCCGCACGGTGAGGGGTTGGCCCTGCTGGTTCTGCACTACCACCGGCGCCAGCGGCTCTCCGGTCTGGCGGTCCACCAGCTGCATGCTGTCCTTTTCCCCGTTCCAGCGTTCGCTCCACTGGCGCAGGGCGGTGACTACCGTAAACAGGTCGCGGCCCTTGTCGGTGAGGCGGTATTCGTAGCGCTTGCCATGTTCGCCCACGTCCACGCGCACCATGACGCCGTTGTCCACCAGGCGGGAGAGGCGGTTGCAGAGGATGTTCTTGGCGATGCCCAGGTTGTGCTGGAAATCTACAAAGCGGCGGGTGCCCAGCATGGCCTGCTTGACCACCAGCAGGGACCACCAGTCACCGACCTCATTGAGGGCGCAGGCTACCGAGCAGCCCATTTCATCGAAACGTTTGCGTGTCATGGGTGGCATTGTACGCCAGAAAGGTTGCATAACGAAACCAAATAAGGTTTTATAACGCAACCAAATTGAGGGCCGTCGATTGATGGCCTCGCTGATTCTGTTGTTTTTTATCGCGCTCCCTTGAGCGCCAGAGTGAAATGAAATTCGGGAGAGTAATCATGAGTGGTTCCCTGGACAGCCTGCTGCGTCCTTTTGAGCATAAATCCCTGAAGTTGCGTAACCGGGTGGCCATGGCCCCCATGACCCGCACCTTCTCGCCGGGCTATGTGCCCAATGACGAGGTGGTGGGGTACTACCGCCGTCGGGCGGAAGGCGAGGTGGGCCTGATCATCACCGAGGGGACCTTTGTGGGCCACAAGGCGGCCAACGGCTATGAGCGGGTGCCGGCGATCTATGGTGATGTGGCCATGGCGGGCTGGAAGAAGGTGGTGGATGCGGTCCACGAGGCCGGCGGTCAGATTATTCCGCAGCTGTGGCACGTGGGCTCGGTGCGCAAGCCCGGCATTGGTCCGGACAAGGACGTGCCCGGGCATTCGCCATCCGGCCTGTTCAAGCCGGGCAAGGAAAACGGCCACGCCATGACCCATGAGGATATCCAGGACGTGGTGCAGGCTTTTGCCGACTCCGCCAGGGCCGCCAAAGAGGTGGGCTTTGACGGGGTAGAGATTCATGGTGCCCACGGCTACCTGCTGGACCAGTTCTTTTGGGAAGGTACCAACCAGCGCGATGACGAGTACGGTGGCTCCATTGAGAACCGGGCCCGCTTCGGCGTGGAGATCGTCAAGGCGGTGCGCGAAGCGGTGGGTGAGGAGTTCGCCATTGTGCTGCGCTTCTCGCAATGGAAGCAGCAGGATTACGACGCCAAGCTGGCCCAGAACCCGGAAGAGCTGGAACGCTTCCTGATGCCGTTCGTGGATGCCGGGGTGGATATCTTCCATGCCTCCACCCGTCGTTTCTGGCTGCCGGAGTTTGAAGGCTCTGACCTGAACCTGGCCGGCTGGACCAAGAAGATCACCGGCAAACCCACCATTTCCGTGGGTAGCGTGGGCCTGGATGGTGACTTCCTGAACAGCCCGGAAGGCATGGGCGGTACCGCCAACCCGGCGGCGCTGGATGAGCTGACCCGGCGCATGGATAACGATGAGTTCGACATGATTGCGGTGGGCCGAGCCCTGCTGCAGGACCCGAGCTGGTTGGTGAAGGTGAAGGAAGGGCGTGAGGAAGAGATTGCGCCGTTTACCAAGAAGGCGTTGGGGAGTTTGAGCTGATAGCGGCTAGCTACTAGCTGCGAGGAAAACGCGGGCCGGGTTTGCCGGGTCCGATAAGAAAGAGGCCGCGTCCAGATGTTGGATGCGGCCTTTTTTGTTTTGGGCTTTCTACGAAGCCGCTGTAGGAACGCAGCGCAGCGGAGTAACGCCCGGAGGGCGGCCCCGAAGGGGTGAGCGAAGCGAATACGCCTCTTGAGGCGCGAACCGAGCGACAGCGAGGAAGGGGTTGTCAGTTGGCTCGTGTCTCTCTATCGGAAGCCCTGTTGCGTTCTGATGTCCCTAATCGCCCTACGGACGATTCCGCGTTTGCACGCGGTTCGCGGCTCAAGCGCCGCTCCTACGAGAACCATCGGACATGAAAAAGGCCGCGCCTGGATTTCCGGGTGCGGCCTCTTTGTTTGGGTTGGTTCGCACCTCAAGAGGTGCTCCTACAGGTGGTTAATCCTCCGCCTGATCCGACAAGGTCTGGTTCACCGCCAGGGCCAGCAGGGTGCAGATGACGCCGGAGAGCAGGTAGACGGTTACCGACAGCAGGCCGAATTTGGCGGACAGGCCCAGGGCCACCAGCGGGGCGAAGGCGGCGCCGAACAGCCAGGCGAAATCGGAGGTGAGGGCGGCGCCGGTGTAGCGGAAGCGGCGTTCGAAGTTGGCGGTGACAGTGCCGGAGGCCTGGCCGTAGGACACACCCAGTAGGGCGAAACCGAGCAGGATGAAGGTGTCCTGCATGGCTGGGCTACCGCCCATCAACAGCGGGGTGAGCAGGCTGAATACGCCGATGATCGCCGCCAGGGCACCCACGGTGGTGCGTTTGCCGATGCGCGCGGCGATCCAGCCGGAGCCGATGGTGGCGATAATGCCGACGATGCCGCCGACGATCTGTACGGTCAGCACCTGGCCGGTGGTCTGGCTGCCCTGCAGGGCGATCCAGGACAGCGGGAAGATGGTCACCAGGTGGAACAGGGCATAGCTGGCCAGGGCGGCGAAGGAGCCGATGAAGATGTTGTAGCCCTGCTTGCGCACCATCTCGGTGGTGCCGATGGGCTCCAGATCGCTTTCTTCCAGGGCTTCAGTGTATTCCTCGGTGAGCACCAGACGCAGGCGGGCGAACAGGGCGACCACGTTGATGGCAAAGGCCACGAAGAACGGATAGCGCCAGCCCCAGCCCAGGAAGTCCGCAGCGCTCAGGCTGTTATAGAGAAACAGGAACAGGGCGCTGGCGATCACAAAACCCAGCGGCGCACCCAGCTGGCCGATCATGGCGTACCAGCTACGCTTTTCCTTTGGAGCGTTCAGAGCCAGCAGCGAGGGCAGGCCATCCCAGGAGCCGCCGAAAGCGACCCCCTGCATGATGCGGAACAGGGCGAGCAGGGCGATGGCGTAACCGCCCAGTTTCTCGTAACCGGGCAGGAAGGCGATGCCGGCGGTGGCGGTACCCAGCAGAAACAGGGCGGCGGTGAGTTTGATGCCGCGGCCCCAGTGGCGCTGGATGGCCATGAACAGAGCGGTACCAAAGGGCCGCGCCACAAAGGCCAGGGCAAACAGCGAGAAAGAATAGAGCATGCCCTGTAGCTGGTCGACGAAGGGGAAGAACACCTGCGGGAAGATCAGTACCGAGGCGATGCCGTAGACAAAGAAGTCGAAGTATTCGGAAGTACGGCCGATGACCACGCCGACGGCGATTTCATTGGGTGCCACCGGGGCATGGCTGGAACCGTGGGACTGCTGGGGTTGGGACATGTTGTGCGCTCTTGTTCTGCCTGGGCTTCAGAGCCCGTTCAGTGATGGATGCGGATGTTTTCCCGTTGGAGCCATGCTCGCATGGCGAAGGGCTCTGCCAGGTTCGCCATGCGAGCATGGCTCCAACGGTGGGAATAACGCCGCTCCCCTAGCACTTTAAGGCCATGGGACAAAATGTCCAATACCCGCTCCCCATTGCCTTGGCTAGAGTTCCCCTATCCCATAAGCCAACCAGAATAGCCGCCAATGCAAATATTCAAATACTTGCGTGGAGTGTCGCTGACGTTGCTTGTCGCTGCCCTGCTGTCGGGTTGCGATGCAGTCGTGATGTCCCCCTCTGGTGATGTGGCAGTGCAACAGCGGGACCTGCTTGTCTGGTCCACCATCCTGATGCTGCTGGTCATCGTTCCTGTCATCGTGCTGACGCTATGGTTCGCCTGGCGTTACCGCGACTCCAATACAGAAGCTACCTATAAACCGGACTGGACCCATTCCACCGTGCTGGAACTGGTGATCTGGGCGGTGCCGCTGCTGATCATCATCGCCCTGGGGGCGATGACCTGGGTGTATACCCACAAGCTGGACCCTTATCGGCCGCTGGATCGCATTGATGCCAGCACTCCGGTGCCGGCGGATCTGGAGCCGCTCACCGTGGAAGTGGTGGCGCTGGACTGGAAATGGCTGTTCATTTATCCGGAGCAGGGCATCGCCACGGTGAATGAGCTGGCGGCGCCGGTGGATCATCCGATCCGCTTCAAGATTACCGCCTCCACCATGATGAATTCCTTCTTCATTCCCGCCATGGCCGGGCAGATCTACGCCATGGCCGGCATGGAGACCAAGCTGCATGGCGTGATCAACGAGCCGGGCGTCTACCAGGGCTTGTCCGCCAACTACAGTGGTGCCGGCTACTCGCACATGAAGTTCCAGTTCCATGGCCTTAGTGAGGCGGACTTCCAGGCCTGGGTAGAAAAGAACCAGGCCAGCGGCAATACCCTCAGCCGCGAGGTCTACAAGGAGCTGGAAGTGCCCAGCATCAAGGACCCGGTGACACGTTATGCCAGCGTTGATCCGACCCTGTACCACGCGATCCTCAACCGCTGCGTGGACCCGGGCACCGTGTGCATGGAAGACATGATGTACCACAGCGGCCATGGCAAGCAGGAAGCGGATTCCGCTGAAGGGCACGATGCCCATGCCGGCCATGACGCGCATGGAGGCCACCATGAATAAGTGTGTTTCCCCGAATTCAGCCGTAGTAGGTGTCGACCATGTTTGAAAACCTGGACCTGACCAAACTCATTTTTGGCCGGCTCACCTGGGACGCCATTCCGTTCCATGATCCGATCATTCTGGCCACCTTTGCCGTGGTGGCAGTGGGTGGTGTGGCCATGCTGGCGGCGCTGACCCGCTACAAGCTGTGGGGCTATCTGTGGACCGAGTGGTTCACCTCCATCGATCACAAGAAGATCGGCATCATGTACATCATCCTGGGTCTGGTGATGCTGCTGCGCGGCTTCGCCGATGCCATCATGATGCGCCTGCAACAGGCCTTCGCCTTCGGCGACAACATGGGCTATCTGCCACCGGATCACTACGACCAGATCTTCACTGCCCACGGCGTGATCATGATCTTCTTCGTGGCCATGCCGTTGGTGACCGGGATCATGAACTATCTGATTCCGCTGCAGATCGGCACCCGTGATGTGGCCTTCCCGTTCCTGAACAACTTCAGCTTCTGGATGACCACCGGTGGCGCCGTGCTGATGATGATGTCCCTGTTCATCGGCGAGTTCGCCAAGACCGGCTGGCTGGCGTATCCGCCACTATCGGGGATATTGCAGAGTCCCGGGGTAGGGGTGGATTACTACATCTGGTCGTTGCAGATCGCCGGTGTGGGTACGCTGTTATCGGGGATCAACCTGCTGGTGACCATCGTCAAGATGCGTGCTCCGGGCATGAGCCTGATGAAGATGCCGGTGTTCACCTGGACGTCCCTGTGTACCAACGTGTTGATCGTGGCGGCCTTCCCGGTACTGACTGCCGTGCTGGGCATGCTGACCCTGGACCGTTATCTGGGCACCGCCTTCTTCACCAACGACATGGGCGGCAACGCCATGATGTACGTGAACCTGATCTGGATCTGGGGTCACCCGGAGGTGTACATCCTGATCCTGCCGGTGTTCGGTATCTTCTCAGAGATCGTGGCCACCTACAGCCGCAAGCCGCTGTTCGGTTACACCTCCATGGTCTACGCCACCGTGGTGATTACCGTGCTGTCCTACCTGGTATGGCTGCACCACTTCTTCACCATGGGGTCGGGGGCCAGCGTGAACTCGTTCTTCGGGATCACCACCATGATTATCTCGATACCGACAGGGGCGAAGATCTTCAACTGGCTGTTCACCATGTTCCGTGGCCGCATCAAGTTCGATGTGCCCATGTTGTGGACCCTGGGCTTTATGGTCACTTTCGTGATCGGTGGCATGACCGGGGTGTTGCTGGCGGTACCGCCGGTGGACTTCGTGCTGCATAACAGCCTGTTCCTGATCGCCCACTTCCATAACGTGATCATCGGTGGCGTGCTGTTCGGTCTGTTTGCCGGTATCACTTACTGGTTCCCGAAAGCCACCGGTTACAAGCTGGATGAGTTCTGGGGCAAGCTGTCGTTCTGGTTCTGGCTGATCGGTTTCTACTTCGCCTTCATGCCGCTGTACGTGCTCGGCCTGATGGGCGTGACTCGTCGTGTCAGCCATTTCGAGGATCAGTCCCTGCAGATCTGGTTCCAGATTGCCGCCTTCGGTGCGGTGCTGATCGCGGTGGGTATCGCTGCCTTCCTGATCCAGTTGATTGTCAGCTTCCGTCGCCGCGAAGCGCTGGCCGACGAGACCGGTGACCCGTGGGATGGCCGTACCCTGGAGTGGTCTACCTCCTCGCCGCCACCGCCTTACAACTTTGCTTTCACGCCGCGTGTGCACGATCTGGACGCCTGGTGGCAGATGAAACAGCACGGCTTCAAGCGCCCGGAATCCGGCTTTATCCCGATTCACATGCCCAAGGGCACCTGGGCAGGCATCGTGCTGTCGGCGATCAGCGTGGCCTGTGGCTTCGCCCTGATCTGGCATATGTGGCTGGCGGCGGCGGTGACCTTTGTGGCGCTGATCGGCACGGCCATCTACCACACCTTCAATTACGACCGTGACTACTACATCCCCGCGGAGGAAGTAGAACGGATTGAAGCCGAACGAACCAAGGTGCTTGCCAATGTCTGAAGCAACCATGACCGCTGACGTGAAAACGCAGGATGGCCAGCTGGAGTTTCTGGTGAAGGGGGATCACCACCCCCAGAACGGTACCCTGCTGGGCTTCTGGCTCTACCTGATGAGCGACTGCCTGATCTTCGCCGCCCTGTTCGCTACCTACGGGGTGCTGGCGCGCAGCTATGCCGGTGGGCCCACCGGCATGGAAGTGTTCGATCTGTCCCTGGTGGCGATCAATACCTCGTTCCTGCTGTTGTCCTCCATCACCTATGGCTTTGCCATGCTGCAGATGCAGGCCAACCGCCTGAGGGGCACCCTGTTCTGGCTGGCCATCACCGGCCTGTTGGGCGCCGCCTTCCTGGGGTTGGAGCTGTATGAGTTCTATCACCTGATCCACATCGGTGCGACGCCGCAGACCAGTGGCTTCCTCACCGCCTTCTTCGCCCTGGTGGGCACCCACGGCCTGCACGTGCTGTTCGGTATCGTCTGGCTGGTGACCCTGTTGTTCCAGCTGAAGAAGCACGGCCTGATCCCCGAGAACAAGCGCCGGGTGTTCTGCCTGTCCATGTTCTGGCACTTCCTGGACGTGGTCTGGGTGGGTGTCTTTACCTATGTCTATCTGATGGGAGTGCTGCCATGAGTGAGCATACACACGACCACGATCATCACGAGGCGGAAGGCCCCCACGTTAGCCTGAAGGAATACGTGATCGGCTTTGTGCTGGCGGTGATTCTTACCGTGATCCCGTTCTGGCTGGTGATGGGCAATGTGTTTGAAAGCTCTACCACCACGGCGCTGCTGATCCTGTCCTTCATGGTGGTGCAGATCGTTGTGCACATGGTGTTTTTCCTGCACATGAACTTCCATTCGGAAGGGGGCTGGAACATGCTGGCACTGATCTTCACCCTGGTGCTGGTGTTCATCACCCTGGCCGGTTCCCTGTGGGTCATGATCAGCCTGAACAACAATATGATGCCGGGCATGATGGGGTAGCACGGGCTCCCTGGTTTGACGAAACCCGCACCCTGTAGGAGCTTGCTTGCAAGCGAACCCTCTCCCCGACCTGAGAGGTAAAACGGTTCGGCTGCAAGCAGCCTCCTACAGGTTTCTCCCTCGTTTGAAGAGGCATCTCCATGGCTCGTCGGCGTCTTCTTTCTTTCCTGTTTCTGCTGTTTTGTCTGGCGGCCTTTGCAGGCTTTATCGCACTGGGCGTCTGGCAGGTGCAGCGTCTGGGCTGGAAAGAGGATCTGATCGCCCGGGTGGATGTCCGTGTCCATGCGCTACCGGTAGACGCGCCCGGGCAGGGTGACTGGTCCGCCGTCAGTAAAGACTCCCATGAATATCTGCGTGTTCAGTTAACCGGGAAATATCTTGCCGACGGCATCTCGCTGGTAGCGGCGGCCACGGAAAAAGGCCAGGGCTACTGGGTGATGGTGCCGTTGCAGCGGGCGGATGGTAGCTGGATCTACATCAACCGGGGTTTCGTGCCCCAGGCCGAGCGGGCGCAAGCCAGCCGGGGAGACTTTACTCCGGACGGCGAGATTGCTGTGGCCGGCTTGCTGCGTCTCAACGAACCGGGCGGAGGCCTGTTGCGGGACAATGTGCCCGCGAAACACCGCTGGTATTCCCGGGATGTGCTGGCCATGGGGGAGCGGCACGGGCTGGCACCGGTGGCCCCCTTCTTTATCGATGCGGATGCCAGCGACCACCCCGGACCGATTGGTGGGCTCACCGTAATCCGTTTCCCCAATAATCACTTGGTTTACGCCATCACCTGGTTTGCCCTGGCGATGGGTGTGGTCCTGGCGGCCTGGCTGGTGGTACGCGAACAGCGCAAGCGCTGAAGCCGTTTTTTGTAGGAGCTATGCTTGCATGGCGAACCCGCCCTCGCCATGGCGGCCATCATGCCCGGTCCATAACCTCCTCACACCTTCACGCCGAAGTCGGTAAACTGACTCGCCATGGAAAAACTGACAATGACAGCTCCCGCCGGCACCCCGCCCCTGGCGGCCATCCGCCGTTCCAGTGAAGATGTGGCCGGCCGCAAGAACCTGCAGCTGCTGATTCAGCTGCGTTGGATCGCCATGGGCGGTCAGCTGGCCACCATCCTTCTGGTGCACTTTGGTTTCGGCATCACCCTGCCCCTGGGGCAGATGCTGGTGGTGCTGTTTGGTTTGCTGTTGCTCAACGCGGTCAGTCTGCTGCGCCTCAAGCTGCCGAAAAGCATCGGCAATACCGAGCTGTTTCTGTCGCTGCTGATTGATGTGGCGACGCTGACCATCCTGCTGTATCTCAGTGGTGGGGCCACCAACCCCTTTGTGTTTCTTTACCTGTTGCAGGTGATTCTTGGTGCAGTGCTGCTCAAGGTGTGGTCCACCTGGGTGATCCTGATTACCACCACCCTGTGTTTTGCCTGGTTGGCCTGGTCGGGCAAGCCGCTGCCGCTGCCGCTGGATCATTCAAAAGGGCTGTTCAGTCTCTATATCGAAGGGATGATCATCTGCTTTGTGCTTAACGGGGTGCTGCTGGTGATCTTTATCAACCGCATTACTCGCAATCGCCGCCAGCGCGACGAGCATCTGGCGGAGCTGCGCCAGCGCGCCGCCGAGGAAGAGCACATTGTGCGTATGGGGCTGCTGGCCTCCGGTGCCGCCCACGAGCTGGGCACACCGCTGGCCACCCTGTCGGTGATTCTCGGTGACTGGCGACACATGGAGCCGTTCAAATCCGACCCGGACATGGCCCAGGAAATCGGCGAAATGCAGACCCAGGTGCTGCGCTGCAAATCCATCGTCAGTGGCATTCTGCTGTCCGCCGGTGAGGCCCGGGGAGAATCCTCCGAGGAAACCACCGCTCGGGAATTCCTGGATGACCTGGTGAGCGAATGGCGGGAAACCCGGCCAGTGAAGGACTTTATCTACCGCAATGACTTCGGCCAGGACCTGAGCATCGTCTCCGATTCGGCCCTGAAGCAAAGTATTCATAACGTGCTGGACAATGCCCTGGAGGCATCCCCGCAATGGCTGCGTCTGGATGTGCACCGTGACGACGACACCCTGGTGATCTCGGTGACCGACCGAGGTCCTGGCTTCCCGCCGGCCATGCTGGAAAGCCTGGGGCGGCCCTACCAATCCAGTAAGGGACGATCGGGCAGTGGGCTGGGCCTGTTCCTGGTGATGAATGTGCTGCGTACCCTGGGCGGCAACCTGCGCGCCCGCAATCTGGTCCAGGGCGGTGCCGTGGTAATGCTGTCGTTGCCCCTGTCCGCAGTCATCCTGGAAGAGGAATAAGTTGTGAGTGATGTTGATCAACAGACAGAGCGGTTGCTGCTGATCGTGGAAGATGACGAGGCATTCGCCCGTACCCTCAGCCGTTCCTTTGAGCGACGCGGCTATACGGTGATCCATGCTGCCGGCATGGAAGAAATGGATGCCCTGCTGGCAAACCATGATCCGGGTTACGCGGTGGTCGACCTGAAGCTGAAAGGAGAGGCCTCCGGCCTGGCCTGTGTCCAGAGTCTGCACGAGCACAATGAAGATATGCTGATCGTGGTGCTCACCGGCTACGCCAGTATTGCCACGGCGGTGGAAGCGGTGAAGCTGGGGGCCTGTCATTACCTGGCCAAACCCTCCAACACCGATGACATTGAAGCCGCCTTCCTGCGTGCCGAGGGCGACGTGGATGTGGCCCTCACCGCCCGGGAAACCGATCTGAAAACCCTGGAGTGGGAACGCATTCACGAAACCCTGGCAGAGACCGGCTTCAATATCTCCGAAACCGCCAGACGTCTTGGCATGCACCGCCGCACCCTGGCCAGGAAGCTGGGCAAGCAGCGCGTTAAATAACCTCGAAGTTCTCAACAACGCCGCGTAGGAGCGTCGCTCGCGGCGCGATAGCCACCATATGGAATCGCGCCGCCAGCGACGCTCCTACAGTACGGCTCAGTGCAGCTGTTCCGGGTCCGGGGTGTAGCGGTGGGGCGGCAGCTCGACCCGCTGCACCTGGCCGCCTTGCACATAGGTGTGGCCGGGGTAGCGCTCGCCGCCGGTGACGGTGAATTCGAAGCGGTAGATGCGTGTGATGCGCCGTTTGCCGTGGCGGTCTTTCATCAGCGCCAGCTTTTCCAGCCCTACGGTATCATCCAGAAACTCTACCTCTTCCCGTTGGCAAAATCGCCGGGTGTAAATCAACGCCCGTTCGCGGATGCCGTGGGAGCGCCAGAACAGGGCGGCGATTACCACCACCGCCGTGACCAGGCCGATATCTGTCAAATCCAGACTCATGGTTTTTTCCCTGTCAGGTTGCCGAACAGGCTGCGCCACTGGTCGTCACTGAAGCCGTTGAGAGTGGCGATGTTGCGCTCGGGGATCTGTTCCGGGTCCGGGTAGCTGGCCAGGCCCCGGTCCAGGCTGGCTTCACGGAGGATATGCAGGATCGGGAAGGGCGCCCGGTTGGTAAAATTCTCCCGGTCGTCCACCTGCGTATCGGCAAACTGATAGGCCGGATGGAAACTGGCAATCTGATAGGTGCCTTCCCAGCCTTGCTGTTCCAGCAAGCCATCGGCCAGATCGAGCATGTCGTTATAGTCGAGAAAATCCTCCAGCTGGTCGGGGATGATCAGCAGGGTAGTGTCGATCTGCTCGGCGGGGGTGTGATCGAGCCGTTCCAGCTCGTCGTACAGGTCCACCAGCAGGGTTTCCACATTGCGGCTGTCGCTGACGGCAAAGTGAACCTGGCCGGCACCGAGAGGCTTGCGGGCAAAGGGGCACAGGTTGAGGCCGACGACGACCTGCTCCAGCCACTGGCGGGTGGTGCTGATAACGGTTTGCGGTGTAGTGGTATTCATGGGGTCTCAGTCTTGATGCTGTCGCCCACGCGAACCACGCCGCTGGACAGGATTTCACAACGCAGGCCGCCCCGGCCCAGCAGGGCCTTGACCACCTGAGGGGGTGTCAGGTCGCCGGCCAGCAATTTGCCCACCACGGAGCAGGGTTCGCATAGTTCGATGCCGCGCAGGCGGATATCGCCGAGCAGAAATTCCCGGCCCTCCAGGGCATTCAGGTCCACCCCCTCGGTGAGGACATTGCGGCGCAGGGTGTGTGATTCAACCTGCTGTTGATAATCACGGTTGAAGGCAGCGATGGCTTCGGATTCGATCAGGGTAATCTGTTCGGCGGGTTTTGCATTGCGTTTGTAATGCCGGTCGCCAACGATGCCGCACCCGGCACGTAGCTGCACGGCGGGCTGGCTTTCCACAGGGCCGCGGGATTCGCTGGCAGTGTAAAGGGCGAGGATTTTCATGGGGCTCCTGGGTTGAGGCCGGAGGCTAACACAGACATTCAGGCAACAGTCTACCAAAACGCGCTTGAATCCACCGTTGTTAAGGGGGCGATAGCCGTTGGAGCCTTGCTCGCAAGGCGAGGGGTGAATCCGTCCTGGTGCCCACTGAAACCTTCGCCTTGCGAGCAAGGCTCCAACGGGGGCATGGTCTGGGGGGAGTGTCTGGCGTCGGGCGCTATCATTAGCTAGAATTCCCCGAATCTTCACGTTTGAGAAAGGACGTCCCCCTTGGACCGTGCCCTGATCAACAGCTTTGCCTTCCTCTCCGCACCCGCCAGCTGGCGATGGTGACGCTCCCTCTGTGCCTGTGTTGAACGCTTGCACGGACACGCCCTTTTTGCCTTGTTTTTCCTCTACAATTGTTGCACTTGTCGGCCTGTGCGTTTGAATGGCCGAGCGAAGACCAATAGGGACAACCATGTCACAACAGCAACTGGATCGTTATGCCCAAGAGGGCTATACCCGGGTGCCGCTGGTACGCGAGGTGCTGGCGGATCTGGATACGCCGCTGACCGCCTACCGCAAGCTGGCCCAGGGGCCTTACAGCTACCTGTTTGAATCCGTTCAGGGGGGCGAGCGCTGGGGCCGTTATTCCATTCTCGGGCTGCCGGCCACGGAAGTGATTCGCATCACCGGCCAGGCCGTTACTGTCAGTAATGAACAGGGCGAAACCACCACCGAGGTGGTTGACCCGATCCAGTGGATTGAAGACTACCGTCAGCAGTATCGCTCACCGGAAATCCCCGGGCTGCCCCGTTTCAACGGCGGCCTGGTGGGCTACTTCGGTTATGACAGCGTGCGTTATTTCGAGCCCCGGCTGGGCCCGGCGCCCGGCGAGGATGTGCTTGGCGTGCCGGATATCCTGCTGATGCGCTCCGAAGAAGTGGTGGTGTTCGATAATCTGCGCGGTGCCCTGTTTCTGGTGGTACATGTGGATCCCCGTGACGCGGACGCCGGCGAGCAGGCCGCGCAGCGTCTCGACGAATTGCAAACCCTGCTGCGCGCGCCCTTGCCGGAGCCGGAGCATACCGTCTATGGCGAGCCCGTGGACGAGAGCGATTTTCAGAGTGAATTCCCGGAGGAGCAGTTCAAGGCCGGTGTGGAAAAGGTGCGCGAGTACATCCTCGCCGGGGACGTGATGCAGGTGGTGCCGGCCCAGCGCATGAGCTGCCCTTTCAAGGCGCCGGCCCTGGATTTGTACCGGGCCCTGCGCTACCTGAACCCGTCGCCCTACATGTTTTATCTGGATCTGGGGGACTTCCATATCGCTGGCTCCTCCCCGGAAATTCTCACCCGGGCAGAGCAGGGCGCCGTCACCGTGCGACCCATCGCCGGTACCCGCAAGCGCGGTGCCAATGCCGAGGAAGACCAGGCCCTGGAAGCAGACCTGCTGGCCGACCCCAAGGAAATCGCCGAGCACCTGATGCTCATCGACCTGGGCCGTAACGATGTGGGCCGGGTGGCCAAGCCCGGCAAGGTCACGCTCACCGACAAGATGGTGGTGGAGCGTTACTCCCACGTCATGCATATCGTCTCCAATGTGGAAGGCGAATTGCGCGACGGCCTGGGGCCATTGGACGTGCTGCGCGCCACCTTCCCGGCGGGCACCTTGAGCGGCGCGCCGAAAATTCGTGCCATGGAAATCATCGACGAACTGGAGCCCACCAAGCGGGGCGTCTACGGCGGTGCTGTGGGCTATATCGGTTTCAACGGTGACATGGATACCGCCATCGCCATCCGTACCGCCGTGGTCAAGGATCAACGGCTCTACGTACAGGCTGGCGCCGGCATTGTTGCCGACTCCGTGCCCCAGTCCGAGTGGGACGAGACCATGAACAAGGCCCGGGCCGTGTTTCGGGCGGTGAATCTGGCACTGGGTGGTCTCAACCTGGCAGACGGAGGGCAGCGGTAATGCGTGTGCTGATGATCGACAACTACGACAGCTTTACCTACAACCTGGTGCAGTACCTGCAGGAGCTGGGCGCCGAGGTGCTGGTGCACCGCAATGACCAGATCTCCATCGACGAGATTGAAGCGCTGAATCCGGACCGGCTGATGATTTCTCCGGGCCCCTGTACGCCCAACGAGGCGGGCATCTCCATTGCCGCCATTCAGCACTTTGCCGGCAAGCTGCCGATTCTCGGGGTCTGCCTGGGCCATCAGAGTATCGGCCAGGCCTTCGGTGGCAAGGTGGTGCGCGCCCGCCAGGTGATGCACGGCAAGACCTCACCGATCTACCACAGTGGCGTGGGTATTTTCCGCAACCTGCCCTCTCCCTACACGGCCACCCGTTACCACTCCCTGGTAGTGGAAAAGGACAGTCTGCCGGACTGCCTGGAAATGACCGCCTGGACCTGCAACGAGGACGGCAGTGTGGACGAGGTGATGGGCATGCGGCACAAAACCCTGCCCATCGAAGGGGTGCAATATCACCCCGAGTCTATTTTGAGTGAGCATGGCCATGCCCTGCTCGAGAACTTTCTGAACAACGAACAACAAGGGGACGCCGCATGAATATCCAGCAGGCCCTGGCCAAGGTGGTCGAGCAGATCGACCTGAGCATTGAGGAAATGCAGGACGTGATGCGTCAGATCATGACCGGCGGCGCTACTGACGCCCAGATCGGCGGCTTCCTGGTAGCCCTGCGCATGAAGAGCGAATCCCTGGACGAGATCACCGGTGGCGTGCAGGTGATGCGCGAGCTGGTTACCGCCGTGCCGGTGCAGAACCGCCAGTACCTGGTGGATATCGTCGGCACCGGTGGCGACGGCGCCAACCTGTTCAATGTGTCCTCTGCCAGCGCCTTTGTGGCGGCGGCGGCCGGGGCCCGGGTTGCCAAGCATGGTGGCCGGTCGGTGAGCTCCAAAAGCGGCTCGGCGGATCTGCTGGAAACCGCTGGAATCGCCCTGGACCTGACCCCGGAACAGATCGGCAGCTGTGTGGATAACGTGGGAGTGGGCTTCATGTTTGCCCCCAACCACCACAAGGCCATGAAATACGCGGTGGGCCCGCGCAAGGAACTGGGTATGCGCACCCTGTTCAATATTCTCGGCCCCATGACCAACCCGGCCGGCGTGCAGCGTCTGGTCGTGGGGGTCTTCTCCGAGAAACTGTGCCGCCCCATGGCGGAGGTGATGGGCCGGCTGGGCGCCGAGCACGTGATGGTGGTGCATAGCCGGGATGGCCTGGACGAGATCAGCCTGGCCACCCGTACCCATGTGGCGGAATGCCGTAACGGGGAAATCAGCGAATACGAGGTGACGCCGGAAGACCTGGGGCTGGACTCCGATTCACTGGTCGGCCTGGATGTGACCGACTCCGACGCCTCCCTGGCCCTGATTCGCGATGCCTTCGGCAAACGCAGCAGTGACGCGGCCCGCAAGGCAGCGGACATGATTGCCCTGAACGCGGGGGCGGCCATCTATGTGAGCGGCATTACCCGGACTCACAAAGAAGGGGTACGAATGGCCGAAGACCTGATACACAATGGAGAGGCAGCAGAGCGCATGCGTGAACTGGCTCAATACAGCACGGCCCTCACCGCTGCGGACTGATAAGGAGAGCGGTTATGAGCACAGGCACCATTCTCGACAAGATCATTGCCCGCAAGCAGGAAGAAATTGCGGTCGGCAAGAACAACTACACCCTGGGTGAGCTGGAGGCCATGGCTGCCAACGAGCGCAAGTCCCGGGGATTCATTTCCAGCCTGTTTGACCGGGTGCGTGACCACCAGCCGGCAGTGATCGCCGAAATCAAGAAGGCCTCCCCCAGCAAGGGTGTGATCCGTGATGATTTCGATCCGGTGGAGATTGCCCGCAGCTACGAGAAAAACGGCGCGGCCTGTCTGTCGGTGCTCACCGACAAAGATTTCTTCCAGGGTGATGAGCATTACCTGCGTGCAGCACGTAACGCGGTCAATCTGCCGGTGCTGCGCAAGGACTTCATGATCGACCCCTGGCAGATATTCGAGTCCCGGGCCATGGGGGCTGATGCCATTCTGCTGATCGCGGCGGCCTTGTCTGATGAGCAGATGAACGAGCTGTACCACGCTGCACAGCAGGCCGGCTGCGATGTGCTGGTGGAAGTGCATACCGAAGAAGAGCTGGAGCGGGCGGTCAAGCTCAACGCCGAGCTGATCGGCATCAACAACCGCAACCTGCATACCTTCGAGACCAGCCTGAATACTACCCTGACGCTGGCGGAAAAGGTCCCCGGCGACCGTATGATCGTCACCGAAAGCGGTATCCACACCTCGGAAGACGTGACGCTGATGCGCAAGAACGGCATCAATGCGTTCCTGGTGGGCGAGGCCTTCATGCGGGCGGAGGACCCGGGGGCGGCGCTTAAAGCCTTGTTTTTTTAGTTAATAGTGAATAATTAATAGTTAATAGCTGCGCGGGTAAGGTTGGTGCCGCGCAGAGAAGTTTGAGGCCGCGCCCATGAAGAGGGTGCGGCCCTTTGTTTTGGACAGCCCATATCTGCGAAGCCGCTGTAGGAGTTCCCTTTCAGGGGACGAACCGAGCGACAGCGAGGCAATCCTTGCAGATCCAGCCAGACCTCTCGATCCAGTCAGGGCGCCCCAACCTCCCTTCGGTCGATTCCGTGCTACGCACGGCTCTCGCCTCATACTCGCGGGGCACAGAGAGAGGCGCTCCTGCAGGTGCATTCCTCAGTGGATGGCATTTAGTGAGGTAGAGTGCCAGATACAAAAAGGCCGCACCCAGATGATGGGCGCGGCCTCTTGCGTTTAATGACAGAACAACCTGGTCCGCGGCGCTGTTAACTGTTCACTATTAACTATTAACTGTTAACTGCCTTATCTCGTTCCGTAAACCACCATGGTCTTGCCCTTAACAGACACCAGCCCCTGTTCTTCCAGGTTCTTCAGTACCCGGCCGACCATTTCCCGGGAGCAGCCGACGATGCGGCCGATTTCCTGGCGGGTGACCTTGATCTGCATGCCGTCCGGGTGGGTCATGGCGTCGGGCTGTTTGCACAGGTCCAGCAGGGTGCCAGCCACACGGCCAGTCACATCCAGGAACGCCAGATCGCCCACCTTGCGGGTGGTGGCGCGCAGGCGACCGGCGATCTGGGCGGAGACGGCGAACAGGATGTCGGCGTCTTCCCGGGCCAGTTGCTTGAATTTGCCGTAGCTGACTTCGGCGACTTCGCATTCAGTCTTTGCTTTTACCCAGGCAGAGCGTGACGGGTCGTTCTCGAACAACCCCATTTCACCGAAGAAATCCCCTTCATTCAGGTAAGCCATGATCATCTCGCGACCATCGTCGTCTTCGATCATGACCGTCACGGAGCCCTTCAAAATATAGTAAAGCGCATCCGATTCATCACCCGCATAAATGATGGTGCTCTTCGCCGGGTACTTGCGGCGATGGCAGTGGGCCAGAAACTGGTCCAGATTTGGAATAATTTTGTTGCCGTCAGTCATGGGTGCTCAATATTAAGCCAGAAAAATGTCTTAGCTGGTAAGCGTAAGGATATTGCCTGTTTTTATCATTGATGCCAAGGGAACTGGCTCTCACTCTCAATTTTCACAGGCTCAGCGGTGGTTTATGGCTGACCGGCACCGGATCAGCAGGCAATGGGGAGGGCTGCCCGGTGGCAAAATTATCTGCCATCCGGGGCTGTCAGGGGGGTGGCGGCGCCCCCGCGCTATGGTACTCTGCGCCCCCTTTCGGGGCTGGATAAAGGCAGCCTGGAGCGGTGACTGGAACCTGGGAGATCCCCCATGAAAGCAGTGGTTAAATGGCAGGGTGAAGCCTGCTATGAAGCGCAGACAGAAAGCGGCCATACGGTGCTCATGGATGGTCCGCCGGATCACGGTGGTCAGAACCGGGGACCGCGTCCCATGGAGACCCTGTTGCTGGGTGTTGGCGGTTGTTCCTCCTTTGATGTGGTGCATATCCTCAAGAAGTCCCGCCAGGACGTGACGGACTGCCGCTGTGAGTTGACCGCCGAGCGTGTTGATGAGGTGCCGGCGGTATTCAGCAAGATTCATCTGCACTTCATCGTCAGCGGCAATAACCTGAAAGAAAACCAGGTGAAGCGGGCGGTGGAGCTGTCTGCTGAAAAGTATTGCTCGGCCAGCATCATGCTGACCCGAGGTGGTGTTGAGATCACCCATAGTTATACCATTGAGGGGCAGGAAGCTTGATTCCTGCCCGGTCAACGGTCCGGCGCAAGCCGGAGGCAAGCTGAGGCCCTGAGGTCTCGCAAACAGGTAGCCGCAGAGTCTGCGGTGGTGTGTTGGTTTTATTGTGGCGGTGACGCCTACGGGGTACAGCTGTGGTGAAAGATCCCAATCCCAAGATTACGGTTCATGGTTTCAACAACCTGACCAAATCCTTGAGCTTCAATATTTTCGATATCGCCTATGCGAAGACGGAACAGCATCGCAAGGAGTACATCGAGTATATTGACGAGCTGTATAATGCCGAGCGTCTCACCGAGATTCTCACCAACGTGACCAAGATCATCGGCGCCAACGTGCTCAACGTGGCTCGCCAGGATTACGATCCCCAGGGCGCCAGCGTGACCATGCTGATTGCCGAGCATGAGAGTCCGCCGGATGGCACTGACTGGGATGAAGAAGCGCCTGGCCCGCTGCCGGACTCCGTGGTGGCGCATCTGGACAAGAGCCATGTAACGGTGCACACCTACCCGGAATCCCACCCGGATAACGGTATCTCCACCTTCCGAGTGGACGTAGATGTGTCCACCTGTGGGGTGATTTCACCCCTGCGGGCGCTGAATTACCTGATCCACAGCTTCGATTCCGATATCGTCACTGTCGACTATCGGGTGCGGGGCATGACCCGGGATCTGGATGGCACCAAGCACTACATTGATCACGACATCAATTCGATCCAGAACTTCCTCACCGAAGACACCCAGAACGCCTATCAGATGATCGACGTGAATGTGTTCCAGGAGAACATCTTCCACACCAAGATGTTGCTCAAGGACTTCGACATCGACAACTATCTGTTCGGTGCCGGCAGTGACGAATTCGAGAAGGAAGAGCTGGAGCAGATCGAGGAGCGCCTGCGCACCGAGATGCTGGAGATCTTCTACAGCCGGAATATGGGGTAAGGAAGCTTCGAGCTACAAGCTTCAAGCTCCAAGCAAAACAAAAAAGCCGCATCCTCTTGGGTGCGGCTTTTTTGTTGTTGGCTACGAAGCCGCTGTAGGAGCGACTCTTGAGGCGCGAACCGTGCGAAGCACGGAATCGCCCGCAGGGAGATCAAACACTCCAAACCGTGACAGAGTTTCGATAGAAAGATCAGTAGGGTTTTGAAGGGTTGCCTCGCCAAGGCTCGGTTCGCGCCTCAAGAGGCGCTCCTACAGGTGCTTTTTCAGCGCGCCGATCAGATTCTGTAAGTCGTGAACGTCATCACCTTGCTCATCAGTGTCATGGCGTGGCGAACTGGTGGGGGCAGGTCTGCGCCGCCGGCGTCTTTGGCGGTGACGGCGTGTTTGAGTTCGTCGCTTTTCATCTGTTCCAGAATGGCGCGGGTGCGCAGGTCGCTTTCCGGGACCTGGAACAGGTGGGCTTCCAGATGTTTGACCACCTGGTTTTCCGTTTCCGACACAAAGCCCAGGCTCCAGCGGTCGCCGACCAGGCCGGCAGTGGCGCCTACCGCATAGCTCATGGCGTAGAACAGCGGGTTAAGCTTGCTGGGGACACCACCGAGCTCCTGAATCCGCTCCTCGCACCAGGCCAGGTGATCCTCTTCCTCACGGGCTGCTTCCTCCATGGCATGGCGCACATGGGGCAGGCTGGCGGTGCTGGCCTGGCCCTGATACAGGGCCTGGGCACACACTTCACCGGTATGGTTGATGCGCATCAGTCCCAGCACATGACGGCGCTTGTCGGTGGGCAGGCTGCCGGCTTCGGGGGCATCCGGCTCCGCGGACGCATGGGCAGGGGCGCGCTCCGCCTGGATGGTACCCGGCGTCAGGGTGCGCAGGGCGTTATCGGCCCGGGCCAGTAGTTTATCCAGCGGTGACAGTCGACGTTCGGTCATGGCAGATGATCGCTGGCACGCAAACATGCAACATGCTTGCACGCGTGAAAAGTAAGGGACTCCTAGTGTAGCCTAAGAGCGCTTTAATTAAATCACCCTGGGGTGTGTGGGGGTGCTGCAGGAGCGACGCTTGAGTCGCGAATTGTGCGAGGCAAGCCCGGATTCGCGACTCAAGCGTCGCTCCTACTGACAAAACAAAATAACAAGGGCGATGCAAGCCAGCGTGAAGCCTGTTGCGTGAGGCGTGCCAGCGTAAAACCATGAGTGACCTGAACGACCTGAAAATGCTGTTGGAATCCCGCTATCCCATCGTGGTCATCGAGACCTGGGAGGAATTGCGGGCGCTGGATCTGATTCGCCGCCTGGGAATGCGCGAGGGCCGGCCGGTGTTCGCCTGGAACGGGGTGGATGGCCTGCGCCGGCTGGAATTCGAGGAGGCGCCCAGCCAGAAGCATACGGTGGAACCCGACGCCGTTTTGGGCCAGATTCGTGGCACCAATGAGCCGGGCATTTATGCCCTGTGTGATTTGCATCCTTATCTGGAGGGTGAGCCCAAACAGGTGCGCCTGCTCAAGGAAATTGCCCTGCATCATGAGCGCCTGCATCACACCCTGGTGTTGATCAGCCACCAGTTTTCCATTCCCCCGGAAATCCGTCGTTACTGCACCCGTTTTTCCCTGTCCATGCCGGACGAGAAGCAGCTGGAGCACATCGTTCAGGATGAGGCCCGTCGGTTCAAACAGGAGAAAGGCGAGCGGGTGCGCGCGGACCGGAACTCACTCGATCGACTGGTGCGCAACCTGCGTGGCCTGAGCGTGGAAGATGCCCGCAAGCTGGCCCGGGGGGCGATTATCCATGACGGTGCCATTACCGAGGCGGACCTGCCGGAGATCAACAAGGCCAAGTTTGCCTTGATGGAAATGGACGGCGTGCTCAGCTATGAGTACGACACGGAAAGCTTTGCCGACGTGGGCGGCTTGCAGGGTCTGAAAGACTGGTTGGGCAAACGAGAGCAAGCGTTTCACGGGCAAACCGATATCGACAGTCCACGGGGCATCATGATGGTGGGCGTGCAGGGCGGCGGCAAAAGCCTGGCTGCCAAAGCCGTAGCCGGATTGTGGGGGTTGCCACTGCTGCGCATGGACATGGGGGCGATCTACAACAAGTTCTTCGGCGAATCCGAGCGCAACGTGCGCGAGGCCCTGGAGTTGGCGGAAACCATGTCCCCTTGTGTGCTGTGGATCGATGAGATCGAGAAGGGCATCGCCGTGGGCGACAACGATGGCGGCACCTCCCGGCGGGTGCTCGGTACCCTGCTCACCTGGATGGCGGAAAACCAGAGCCAGGTGTTCCTGGTGGCCACGGCCAACGATATCGAGCGCCTGCCACCGGAACTGATCCGCAAGGGGCGCCTGGACGAAATCTTCTTTGTGGATCTGCCATCGCCGGCGGTGCGCGAGGTGATTTTCCGCATTCACCTGGAAAAACGCGGCCAGGCGCCGGAGCGATTTGATCTGCCCACCCTGTCTGCGCACAGCGACGGGTTTACCGGGGCGGAAATCGAACAGGCCGTGGTGGCCGGTCTCTACAGTGCCAGCGCTGCCGATGGCGTGCTGGACCAGGCGCTGCTGGAGGCTGAGCTGGCGGCCACCGTGCCGCTGTCGGTGACCATGGCGGAATCCCTGGCGCGGCTGCGGCAGTGGTGCCAGGGCAGGGCGGTTCATGCCGGTGCTTGATCCCGGCCTGGCGGGCTCTGATCGCAGTCTCACTGCGGCCTATGTGGATGCGGTGCTGCCGCCGTTGCTGGATCATTACGGTTTGTCCCGGGACGCGGTGCTAGAGCAGGCCGGGCTCAGCGAGACACCGTTTGCGGAGCCGGGACAGTTGCTGCCGTTGGTGGATGTATTGCGGCTGTTCCTGGTGATTCTGCAGGCCTGCGGCGATTCCGGGCTGGGCTTCGAAATCGGCAAGCGGGTTAAGCCGCGCTCTTATCAAGTGCTGGGTTATGTGATTCTGGCCAGCCGCGATCTGGGCCAGGCCATCGAGCGTCTGATCCGCTTTGAAAGCCTGTCCGGCAAGCTGGGAGAGACGCAACTGTCGCACCATGTCGACACAGTCCGTTTGAGCTGGCAGTGCCCGCTGGCCGGCGAGCCGGGCCGTTATCTCACTGAGGCGGCGGTAACCGGTTGGGTGGCGTTTATGCGCCCGCTGATAGCCCGGCAGTTGAGTCCTACCAGGGTGTGTTTTCGCCACCCGGCGCCGGAGGATGAGCAACGCTATCAGGCGTTTTTTGATGCGCCGGTGCGGTTCTCGGCGGATTTCGACGGGGTGGAATTGCCGGCGGAGTACCTGTCGCTGCCGTTGGAATCGGCAGATCCTGGGTTGTCGGTCATGATGGAGCGCGAGGCCCGTGACCTGCTTGCCAACTTTGACGCTAATACCAATCTGGTCAGTGCCGTGCGCGCCCGCATCTATCAGCAGCTGGCGGATGGCGAGCCATCGCTGGAATCCGTGGCGGATAGCCTGGGTATGCCCGCCCGCACGCTCAGCGCCCGGCTGGCGCGCCGTTCATTGCGATTTGCGGAAATCCTGGATGGTTTGCGCCAGAGTCTGGCGGAGCTGTATCTGCAGGACCCGGCGCTGTCGTTGACCGAAATCGCCCTGCTGCTGGGCTTCGCCGAATCCAGTTCTTTCAGTCGGGCATTTCGTCGTTGGCGAGGAACAAGTCCGAATCAGTGGCGTCGGGGCGGGTAAAGCGCACCAGGGTATCGCGAAGCACATTCAACTCCACCGGCTTGGGCAGGTGGGCATTCATGCCCGCCGCCAGGCTGCGTTCCTTGTGCTCGCGCAGGATGTGGGCGGTGAGGGCGACAATGGGCACTGCCGGAAGTCCCTGTTTCTGCTCGTACTGACGAATCCGTCGGGTGGCCTCGAAGCCGTCCATTTCCGGCATTTCGCAATCCATCAGGATCAGGTCATAGCGGTGCTTCTCGGCCAGGGCCAGTGCTTCCTGGCCGTTGGAGGCGATGTCAGCCTTGAGGCCCAGTTTGGCAAGCATGCCACGAATCACTTTCTGGCTCAGGTAATGGTCTTCTGCTACCAGGATGTTCAGTTGTGGGTCGGGCTTGTGCTCGGTCTTGGTGGGAATGGGGCGGTGGCCCAGCCCCAGTTCCTCGGCCAGTACCTGGCGGAGACGGGGGGCGGAAACCGGTTTTGACAGCACCCGGTGGATGCCCACGTTGCGGGCCTGGGTGGCGGTGGGGGCCAGGCTGATGCCGGTGAGCATCACCAGCACGGTGGGATGCATGATCACCGGGTCCTCGTGGATCCGAGCGGCCAGTTGCATGCCGTCCATGCCGGGCATGTTGTGGTCCAGCACCACCACGTCATAGGGCTCGTTGATGTTGGCCTGGGTCCGCAGGGAGGCCAGTGCTTCACGGGGGTCGTGGCAGGCGGTGACACGCATGCCCCAGGACAGGGCGTGATGGCGAAGCACCCGGGTTACGGTGCTGGAATCATCAACTACCAGCAGGCTGCGACCTTCCAGCGCGGAGGTATCCACCATTACAGGAGATGGCGCATCGGTGATTTCTGGCGGCAGGGGAACCACAAACCAGTAATGGGCGCCGCGCTGATCCTGAAGGGTGCCCATGCGGCCGTGCAGGGCTTCCACCAGCTGCTCGGCGATGGCTAGGCTGAGGTGGCTGCTTTCTGGTTGTTTGGTGGTGCTGCGCAGGCGTTTGAGAATGTCGTCGCTGATGGCGCTACCGGAGAACCCGAAGCGCACCCGGTCCGCCTGGCCGGTGGGCTCCATGGAGACATCCACCACCAGTTCCCCGTGGCTGCCATGGCGTACCAAAGCGCCCATCAGGTTGGTGAGGATCTGGCGCAGTCGCCCCGCGTCACCGATTACCCTTGTGGGCACATTGGTATGCACGTGGGTGATCAGTTCGATCTGTTTTTCCTCGGCCTTTTCCTTGAACAGGTCGATGGCTTCCATGATCAGGTCATGGATGTCCAGGGCGCTGTGATTGATATCGGCCCCCTGGGTGGATAGCTGCGAATGCTCCAGTACGTCATTGATGATGCGCAGCAGGCTGTCGCCGGCATTCTGGATGGCGCCGACGCATTCGCGCTGGTTGGGGGTAAGCGGGGTGTCGCCAAGAATTTCCGCCATGCCCAGGATGCCACTGAGCGGGGTGCGAATATCATGGCCGATCCGTGACAGGGTTTCCCGGCGGGTGCTGTCCACGGTTTCGGCAACCGCCTCGGAGCGCTTCTTCTCGATCTGCATACGAGCCTGCTGGCTGTGTTGTAGCCGCAGGCCGATGCCCAGAGTCATTGCCTCCAGCACGGTAGCGCCCAGTAGCCATTGGGGGAGTTCCGCGCCGGTTTGTACGATTCCCAGGCAGGCCAGGCATATCAGCAATGCAGGAAAGCTGATCAGCAGAGATGTCAGGAAAAACAGGCCGCCGCCGGTGATTTCCCGGTGCCAGGCGGTGTAGCCCATGGTGAGCAGAAACAGGGTGGCCATGGTGACCAGGGCGAAACTGATGTAGCCGGCGGCGGCCAGCGGTAGAATCACGGTAAAAGGCAGATTGGCCAGGGCCAGCATCTGCAGCAGACGGGTGCAGTAATGCAGCCAGCCGGTCTGGTCCGACAGGTTGAAAAAGCTGCGTGACAAGCCGGTGGCCGACCACATGGCCAGCATCATGCCGGCAAACAATAGTCGTGGATGAAGCAGGTTATTTTGACTGAGATCCCAGGGGAGCAAGTCCGCCAGGGTCAGTCCGATCAACAGAATGCTGAGGATAAAACCGCAGTGGTAGTAATAGGTGGCTCCGCCGCGAAGAGCGCCGACAATCAGGTTATAAATCGCCAGGATCAACAGGGCGCCGGCCAGTAACATGTAGATGGCATTTTGCTGCTGTTGGGTCTCAAGCAAGTGGTTGACGGTGGTCAGGGTCAATCCGTAAGTGAGATAGGCCCGGGGTGGCAGTTGCAAATAGGCAAGTCGGGTTTCGCCGGTGGGTAGGTGCACCTGGAAACTGCTGCCGCGACCGGTAATACGCTGTTCCGGCTCCAGTTGCCGGTAGACGCCGTCTGCGTTCGGTAGATAGAGTTGTGCCGCCGGATTACCGCGCAGGTGCAGGGCGAAATCGTGCTGATTACCCAGTTCGTTCTTGATAGCTACGCGCACCCACCAGTGACCGTTGCGAATGCCCAGGCGTTCGATATAGCGGGTGGCCGGCTGGAAGTGATCCATGGCCGGTAGCTGGCTGACGGTATGGATGTCCAGCTCGCCGGAGGGGTCGCGCAGGTATTCGGAGTAGATGGTAATCCGCGCCTGATCTGGCAGGCTGTGGATCACAAAGGGTGGAGGTGGTTCCGGGTTGGCCCGGCAGAGGCTGCCAGCCAGGCCCAGCAGGAGTATCAGAGCGCCTCTGAACAGAAAAGAGTCAGGCCACTTCCGTTGGTTTTTTTGCATCCGTCGCTTTTCCCCGGTCCAGCACATAGGCATTCAGGCCTGCTTCCGAGAGGATATAGGCTCCCAGCTCACTGCGTCGACCATCTCCGCACACCACATAGAAAAAATCCTTTTCCAGATTGTGAACTTCGCGGCGTAGTTCGTTGAGTGGAAGGTTGCGGGCTCCCGGCGTACGGTCGTGGCGGAACTCCATGGGCAGACGCACATCCACCAGGATGCAGGCGGTTTCAGCCTCGAGCACCATGGTATCCAGCTCGTCTTCGCTAAGATGGCGGATTACCGAGTCCTGCAGGATGGACTGGAAGTCCTGCTTGCCCAGGCACATCAGTACGCCGTCGCTGCTCATGGTGATGGTGGCGTTGCGGGGGCTGTCGCTGATCAGGGCGTCTTCACCGAAGAAGCGCCCGGCGGACAGGGCTGCCAGGGTTTCCTGTTTGGCCCCCTTGGAGCGGGTGACCATGGCCTTACCCTGCTTGATGACGAAGAAGGTGTCGCCATCCTCGCCTTCGGTGACCACGGTTTCGCCAAGCTGAACGTCACGTTCCTCGAATTTCACGAACAGGCTGTGAATCATGGCCGGTGGTATGGCGGAAAACAGTTCCGAGGACAATAGCGCATCCATCCAGTCCCGTTCGCTTTCGTCATCGTCTTCATCAAGCATGGATTCGGCGGCCTGGGTCCAGGTCATCAGCAGATCCAGCTTGTTACGGTCGATGGCGTAGAGGGTGGTGGTTTCCGCGCTAATGGCGTTGATGGTGTGTTCCGGATAGTTGTCCAGCGCCAGGTAATTCTCGTCGTCATCGGCGGCGAAGTGGCGTACCTGGAAACTGGCGTCGGTGAGATCCAGAGAACCTTCCACCAGAAAATAGGCCTTGTGGCTGGTCTGCCCGCGTTTGAACAGCAGTCGCCCGGGGTCGATCTTGATGACTTCGAACTGGCCCTGGATTTCCTTCAGATGCGATTCGCCCAGGCAGTCAAAGGGAATGAAATTCTCGAGACGAGACATGTCGGCGACGACATCGCTCATTGGTAGCCCCCGGTGCTTCGTTAGTGGGTGAGCCAAAGTAGGCTCACCTTTATTTCGTAGAGGCTATTACTTTATGACTTTTCGCGGGCCACTGCACGGTAACCGATGTCTGTGCGGTGGTAGGCGTCGCGCCATGTGATCTGCTTCACACCGGAGTAGGCATTGGCCTGGGCTTCACTGACGGTATCGCCGACACCGGTCACGCAGAGAACGCGACCGCCGCTGGTGACGACCTGGCCGTCTTTCTCGGCGGTACCGGCATGGAATACCTTCACGGTGTCGGAATCGGCTTGATCCAGGCCGTCGATCACGTCGCCCTTGTCGTAGCTGTCCGGGTAGCCGCCAGCGGCCATGACCACGCCGAGAGTGGGGCGCGGGTCCCACTGGATTTCGGTCTGGTCCAGCTTGCCGTCCAGTGCTGCCAGGCACAGGGCGGCCAGGTCGGATTGCAGACGCATCATGATCGGCTGGGTTTCCGGGTCACCGAAGCGGCAGTTGTACTCGATGACCTTGGGGGCGCCATCCGGGTTGATCATTAGCCCGGCGTAAAGGAAGCCGGTGTAGGGCATACCCTCGGCGGCCATGCCTTCCACGGTGGGAGTGATCACCTCGTCCATGATGCGCTGGTAGACCGCATCGGTGACCACCGGGGCCGGGGAGTAGGCACCCATGCCGCCGGTGTTGGGGCCGGTGTCGCCGTCGCCGACGCGTTTGTGATCCTGGCTGGTGGCCATGGGCAGCACGTTCTTGCCGTCCACCATGACGATAAAGCTGGCTTCCTCGCCTTCCAGGAATTCTTCCACCACCACGCGGTGGCCGGCGTCGCCAAACTTGTTGCCGTCGAGCATGTCGCGCACGGCGTCTTCGGCGTCCTGCAGGTTCATGGCGACAATCACGCCTTTACCCGCCGCCAGGCCGTCGGCCTTGATGACGATGGGGGCGCCCTTTTCACGGACATAGGCCAGGGCCTCGTCCATATCGGTGAAGTTGCCGTAGGCGCCGGTAGGAATGTTCTGGCGGGCCAGGAAATCTTTGGTGAAGGCTTTGGAGCCTTCCAGTTGCGCCGCCGCCTTGCTGGGACCGAAACACTTCAGGCCATTGGCCTGGAAGTTGTCTACCAGCCCTTCCACCAGTGGCGCTTCCGGGCCGACGATGGTCAGGTCAATGTTATTGTCCTGGGCAAATGCCAGCAGGGCAGGCTGATCCAGCACATCAATGGCCACGTTTTCCAACTTGGCTTCGCGGGCAGTGCCGGCATTGCCCGGCGCCACAAACACGTTTTCTACCTGCTCAGCCTGGGCCACTTTCCAGGCCAGCGCATGCTCGCGGCCACCGCCGCCAATCACCAGAACTTTCATCTTGCTTCAACCTTGTAAGATCAAATGCTTTTTTACCACAGAGGGCACTGAGGTCACTGAGGAAAAACAGAATACCGATCAGGGCATTGTCTTCCGTTTCCTGTGCTTGTCGTGGCCTGCCAGGACTGATTCGAATTTTCCACGGGGCACAGAGCTCAAGGGAGCAAACCGGGGCTATCAAAGCCGGATGGGTTTATCTCAGTGACCTCTGTGCCCTCTGTGGTAACAGCCGCTTTTGGTTTTAGTGACGGAAGTGGCGCATGCCGGTGAAGACCATGGCCATGCCGGCTTCGTCGGCGGCAGCAATCACTTCTTCGTCGCGGATCGAGCCGCCCGGCTGGATCACGCAGCTGATGCCTACCTTGGCGGCATTGTCGATGCCGTCGCGGAACGGGAAGAAGGCGTCGGAAGCCATGACCGAGCCTTCTACCTGCAGGCCGGCATGCTCGGCCTTGATGGCGGCGATGCGGGCGGAGTTGACGCGGCTCATCTGGCCGGCACCTACGCCTACGGTCTGGCGATTCTTGGCGTAGACAATGGCGTTGGATTTGACGAACTTGGCCACCTTCCAGGCGAAGATCAGGTCATGCATCTCGGCTTCGCTGGGCGCGCGCTTGGTCACCACTTTCAGCTCACCTTCGGTGATCATGCCGATATCGCGGTCCTGGACCAGCAGGCCGCCATTCACGCGCTTGTAGTCCAGGCCTTCAGCGGCCGCACCCTCGATCTCGCCACAGACCAGCACCCGCACATTCTTCTTGGCGGCGGTGATGGCCAGGGCTTCGTCGGTGGCAGAAGGCGCGATGATCACTTCCACGAACTGACGGTCGACAATGGCCTGGGCGGTGGCCGCATCGAGCTCGCGGTTGAAGGCGATGATGCCGCCGAAGGCAGATTCGGTATCGGTGGCGAAGGCCAGATCATAGGCCTTGCCGATGCCGTCCAGGCTCACCGCCACGCCGCAGGGGTTGGCATGTTTGACGATCACACAGGCGGGCTTGGTGAAGCCTTTTACGCATTCCAGCGCCGCGTCGGTATCGGCGATGTTGTTGTAGCTCAGCTCTTTGCCCTGCAGCTGCTTGGCGGTGGCAATGGAGGCCGGTGCCGGGTTGCGCTCGGTGTAGAAGGCCGCTTTCTGGTGCGGGTTCTCGCCGTAGCGCATGTTCTGGGTTTTCTCGAAATTCAGGTTGATGGTGCGCGGGAAGTCAGCATTGTTCTCGCCCACCTTCTTGCCAAAGTAGTTGGCAATGGCGCTGTCATAGGCGGCGGTATGTTCGAACGCCTTGATGGCCAGGTCGAAACGCAGGGTGTCGGACAGGGCGCCGTTGTGGGTAGCCATGTCGTTGAGCACACGCTGGTAGTCGCTGGTATTGGTGACGATGCCCACGCTGGCATTATTCTTGGCTGCAGAACGCACCATGGTCGGGCCGCCGATATCGATGTTCTCGATGGCATCTTCCAGGGAGCAGTCCGGGTTGGCCACGGTGGCTTCGAACGGGTAGAGGTTGACTACCACCAGATCAATGCGGCTGATGTCGTTGTCGGCCATGACCTGTTCGTCCTGGCCGCGACGGCCAAGGATGCCGCCGTGCACTTTCGGGTGCAGGGTTTTCACCCGGCCGGCCATCATTTCCGGGAAACCAGTGTAGTCGGAGACTTCGCGCACGGCGATGCCTTCGTCCTGCAGTTTCTTGTAGGTGCCGCCGGTGGAAAGAATTTCCACGCCTTGCTCGGCCAGTGCCTTTGCAAATTCGACGATACCTGTCTTGTCGGAAACACTGATCAGTGCACGTTCAACCGCGTTGCTCATGGGATTTCACCAAGTTGCGTTCTGGGATAAGTGGTTCATTTAAAAACAAAAAAAGGGCAGTAAGGACTGCCCTTTATCGCTGGGGTCGTGCTTAAAGCAGACCGTACTGCTTGAGCTTCTTGCGCAGGGTGCCGCGGTTCAGGCCCAGCAGCTCGGCGGCCTTGGTCTGGTTGCCGCGGGTGTACTCGAGCACTTTCTCAAGCAGCGGGATTTCCATTTCCGCCAGTACCATCGGGTAGAGTTCGCTTACGGCCTCACCGTCCAGCTGGTTGAAATAATCGTTTAACGAACGTCGCACACAATTGCGCAGAGTGTCGTGGGTTTCGCTGCGCGCGATGGTCAGGTGCGGCTTTCGTGCTTCTGCGGTGTTCATTTCAGTAAGTGTCCGTGCAGCGGCTGTGTTAACTGAAGAAAGGGTCATGCGGCCAAGGCTCCGTTTTTCTTCCGGGCAGACACCTCGCCATAACAACCGAATCGTACCCGGTCGGTCGTGGCGTTTATCTGTTGGAAAAACTGCTCGATTGCCAACCGTTGATCGGTGGCATTTTCCAGTGTGTTAAATCCGCGCCGGAAGTCTTCGCCACCGGGCAGGTTTTGCGTATACCAGCCCAGATGTTTGCGTGCGATACGCACTCCCATGAACTCTCCGTAGAACTGGTGGAGTTCGGCGAGGTGCTGTTGCACGCAATCGTGGACTTCCGTTACGAACGGCGCTGCGGGTAGCGAGCCGTGCTCGAGGTAATGCAGGGTATCCCGGAAGATCCACGGGTTCCCCTGTGCAGCGCGGCCGATCATGATACCACCCGCGCCGGTGGATTCCAGTACCCGTTTAGCTTTTTCCGGGCTATCCACGTCACCGTTAGCCATAACCGGAATATTCACCGCGGCCACCACCTGGGCGATGGAGGCGTACTCGGCGTCACCGTTGAACTTGTCAGCACGGGTGCGGCCATGGATGGCCAGGGCCTGAATGCCCGCTGCTTCCGCGATACGGGCGATCTCCAGCGCGTTGCGATGGTCGCGATCCGGGCCGGTACGGATTTTCAGCGTCACCGGCACGTCCACGGCAGCGACAACCGCATCCAGGATGCGGGCCACCAGGTCCGGGTCCGCCAGCAGGGCAGAGCCTGCAGCGCGTTTGCACACTTTCTTTGCCGGGCAGCCCATATTGATATCAATGATCTGGGCGCCATGATCCACATTGGCGCGGGCCGCATCGGCCAGCATGGCCGGCTCACCGCCGGCAATCTGCACCGACACCGGGCCGGGTTCACCACTGTGATCAAGCCGTTGGCGTGACTTTCGAGAGTTCCACAGACGGGTGTCCGAGGTCACCATTTCCGACACCAGCAGACCAGCGCCCAGATCCCGGCACAAACGCCGGAAAGGGCGATCCGTGACGCCGGCCATGGGGGCCAGAATCAGCGAATTGGGCAAGGTATATGGGCCGATCTGCATAGGGTCGCAATGGCATGTGTGAAAGGGGCGCTAATGATAGTGAGCGGCGCGCGGGGATGAAAGGGCACAGGGTAAAAAATGCGCGATTACGGATGAATGTGATGGAGCTATCCGGATGACGAGTGGTGAGGAACGAGTCTCGAAAGGCTTGGCTTTTCGAGACTCGTCCCTCGTGACTCGTTGATCCGCGGGGGCGTGTTAGCGCTGGCTCACCCGCTCCTGAGCCTCCACGGCCGGCAGCAGACGCAGGTTATAGTTTACCGCCTGTTCGCCAGGATCGACGATTTCCAGGGAGATGTGCAGGGGGGTGTTCACCGGCATGGCCTCCAGGTTGGTCAGGTCGCCACGCAGGTACTCCGCCGGGCTGAAGCGGCGGCTGGCTACCGGGTTGCCGTTGAGGGCGCTGAAGCTCAGTTCCAGCTCCGGAAAGGGTTGCGGGTAGCGGGCTTCATTGAACAGGATGGCGTCCACGATCAGGGCGTTGGCGTAATCCGGGTGGCTGCGTACCACCAGGTTGGCGCCGCGCAGTTTGCTGATGTCGGTGCGGTTGGGGAGCCGACAGCCAAGTACACCACAGGCCTGTTGGTAGAGCGGTCGCCATTGCGGGCTGCGGGCCAGGTCGTCGAAATTGAAGTAGGCGTATTGTCCCACCAGTACCACCAGGGCCAGCACGGACAGGCCGCTCCACTTGAGCAGGCCGCCCCAGTCGCGCTGTTGACGGAAGGGGGTGTCGCGTTCGCGTACTGGCCGGGACAGCGGCACCGGCTCCTCGGTCAGGTCGTCACCAAACAGGTCCAGGCCGCCAAAGAAATCGTCTTCGTCGTCATCCTTGGGTGGTTTGGGGGCCGGTTTCTTTTTCGCCTGTGGTGGCGGTGAAGGCGCTTTGCGTTTGTCTGCCTGGCTTTCCCGGGGGCCGAAACTGGCAGGCTGACGGGTTTCCTGCTTGGCGGGCTGGTCCTCGTCCTCTTCCAGTTCCTTGAGCAGGGCTTCGGCCCAGGCCTCGTCGGCATTTTCGTGGTGGCTGGCGCGACCGGCGCCGTGCATATCGGAGAAGTCTTCGCCGAGACCGGATTCGGCAGCATCTTCATCCAGATTGATGAAAGAGTCGCTTAGCTCCATGCCCTCAATGCTGGGGCTGGAGGAGGCGCCATCATCGTCATCGGTGAAGGTTTGTTCGGCGCTATCCGGTACGCTGGTGCTTTCGCTTTCCAGGGCTCTGGCCCAGCGGTCACCGGCGGGTTCTTCCTGGGCGAGAGGCGGATCAATCAGGTAGTCGCTGGCCTGAAAAATCTGCAGGCAGGAGCCGCAGCGAACCGCGCCGCGCGCCTGCTTGAGGTGTTCTTCGGTAATCTTGAACTGGGCTGCACAGTGCGGGCAGCGGGTCTTGTATTGGGCGGCCATGGCTTTCGCCTGATTGTTATTGGTGATGAGACGCAACAAGCTGCACGCAACAGGCTACCACGCAGCCAGGGAATCAAGATGGTGTGCAGGCAACTACGTTTTACAGAAAAAGCAGGACAGGCCGCAAGGACCTGTCACTCAGTTTTGCGTCGTACCCCGTCGATTCGAACCCAGTCGCCCTGTTGGCTGGTGGGATTCAGGTCGAACCAGGGGGCATAGGCGCTGCGCACCGACTCTGCCTGCTCAGCAAGAATGCCGGACAGGGCCAGGCTGGCCCCGGCGCGACAATAACCGGCAAGCTGGTCGGCCAGTTCCACCAGCGGGCCGGCCAGGATATTGGCGACCAGTACATCACAGCGGTAATCCGCCGGCAGATTTTCCGGCAGGTAAAGGCTGAGACCGTCGGCGACACCGTTATTGCGGGCATTATCCTCGCTGGCGGTGAGTGCCTGGGAATCGATGTCGGTACCGGTGGCATTGCCTGCGCCTAACAGCAGGGCGGCGATGGCCAGCACCCCCGAGCCACAGCCGAAATCCAGCACCGCCTTGCCTTGGAGGTCGGTCCGGTCCAGCCATTCCAGGCACAGGGCGGTGGTCTCGTGGGTGCCGGTGCCGAAGGCCAGGCCCGGGTCCAGCTTCAGGTTCACGGCCTGCGGATCCGGTGACTCACTCCAGCTGGGGACGATCCACAGCCGTTCGCCGAAGCGCATGGGAGCGAAGTCATCCATCCAGGCCCGTTCCCAGGCCTGGTCATCCAATGTCTCGTGGTGATGGGCCTGAGCGTCCAGTCCCTGTTGTTGCAGGGCGGCGAGGATCAATGCCGGGTCACGGTCAGCATCGAACAGGGCGCTGACCACGGTGTTCTGCCACAGCGGGCGGGCACCGGGGGGCGGTTCAAACACCGGCTGATCGGCGCCATCAGTCAGCGTGACCGCACAAGCCCCCATATCTTCCAGTGCGGACTGGAAGGCATCGGCGTGGGCTTCGGTGGTGGCGAGGTGTAGCTGGAGCCAGGCCATGGATTCTCCGAATTGAGAATGGACAGTTGATAATTGATAACTCGCGACCTGGATTTGGACCGGTGTTTCAACGCATGAGGCCGCGCTCAAGCATTGGGCGCGGCCTCATGGCTGGGATCGCAGATCAGCTCTTGCGCGTAACTATCAATTATCCATTCTCAATTATCAATTTGTATCCTGTCCCAGCTTCTTCTCCAGATGGTGAATATCCACCCCGCCGGCAATAAAGGCCTTGTCCTTGAAGATCTTGTTGCGGTGCAGTTCCACATTGGTCTTGATGCCTTCCACCACGATTTCGTCCAGCGCATTTTTCATGCGGGCGAAGGCGATCTCGCGGTTTTCGCCCCAGGTGATCAGCTTGCCGATCAGGGAGTCGTAGTAGGGGGGCACGGTGTAGCCACTGTAGATATGGGAATCCACCCGTACACCATTACCGCCGGGGGCATGGAAATAGGTGATCTTGCCGGGGCAGGGAGTGAAACGCACTGGATCTTCAGCGTTGATGCGCACCTCGATGGCATGGCCCTGGAACTTCACGTCGGTCTGCTGCAATTGCAGGCCTTCGTCGCTGGCGATACGCAGCTGTTCCTTGACGATGTCGACACCGGTGATCATTTCTGTGACCGGGTGTTCCACCTGCACGCGGGTGTTCATCTCAATGAAGTAGAAACCTTCATTTTCGTAGAGGAACTCGAAAGTGCCGGCACCCCGGTAATTGATTTCCTTGCAGGCGTTGACGCAACGCTCGGCCACTTCGTCTTTCAGGTGCTGGGGAATGTCAGGCGCTGGTGCTTCTTCCACCACTTTCTGGTGACGACGTTGCAGGGAGCAGTCCCGGTCGCCCAGATGAATGGCATGGCCGGCGCCGTCTGCCAGCACCTGCACTTCCACGTGGCGGGGTTTCTGCAGGAATTTTTCCATGTAGACGGTGGCGTCGCCGAAGGCGTTCTTGGCTTCGGAACGAGTCAGCGTGATGGCGTTCAGCAGGTGCTTGGCTTCTTCCACCACGCGCATGCCACGGCCACCGCCGCCGGCGGCGGCCTTGATGATCACCGGGTAGCCGATCTTCTCCGCCATGGCCAGGGAGGCATCGCCGTCGTCGCCCAGGGGGCCGTCGGAGCCGGGTACGGTAGGGACGCCGGCCTTTTTCATGGCTTCAATGGCGGCCACCTTGTTGCCCATCAGGCGAATGGTGTCCGCCTTGGGGCCGATAAAGGTAAAGCCTGAGCGTTCCACGCTTTCGGCAAAATCCGCATTTTCTGCGAGAAAGCCGTAACCGGGGTGAATGGCGTCGGCGTCGGTGACTTCCGCCGCACTGATAATCGCCGGGATGTTCAGATAGGACTCGGTGGACGAGGCCGGGCCGATGCAGACCGCTTCGTCGGCCAGTCGCACGTGCATCAGATCCCGGTCCGCCTTGGAATAAACCGCCACGGTGCGAATGCCCAGCTCCTTGCAGGCGCGCAGGATACGCAGGGCAATTTCGCCGCGGTTGGCAATGACAACCTTTTCCAGCATGAGATGCCTCCGTTAAACGATGGAGAACAGAGGCTGATCGAACTCAACCGGTTCGCCGTCTTCCACAAGGATGGCATCAATGGTGCCGGACTTGTCCGCTTCGATCTGGTTCATCATTTTCATGGCTTCGACGATGCACAGCACGTCGCCGGCCTGGACTTTCTTGCCTACCTCAACAAAGGAGGAGGCCCCCGGCGACGGGGAGCGGTAGAAAGTGCCGACCATGGGCGAGCGCACCAAGTGGCCGCTGGGGGTGTTGTCAGCCGGTGCCGGTGTTTCAGCGGCGGGAGCCGGGGCCGGGGCCGGAGCGGGCGCGGCGGCCTGCGGTGCGGCATAGTAATGTGCCGGCGCTGCAGGGTGGCGGGAGCCGCGGCTGATGCGCACGGACTCTTCTCCCTCGCAGATCTCCAGCTCTTCAATGCCAGATTCCTCCAGCAGCTCAATCAGTTTCTTGACCTTGCGAATATCCATGTATTAACCATCCAGTTGTTCTAGGGCGGCGGTCAGCGCCAGCTGGTAGCCGGTTGCGCCGAGCCCGCAGATCACGCCCCGGGCAATATCGGAAAAATAGGAATGATGGCGGAAGCTTTCCCGGGCATGCACGTTGGACAGGTGCACCTCGATAAAGGGGATATCCACCGCCAGCAGGGCGTCACGCAGGGCCACGCTGGTATGGGTGAATGCCGCCGGATTCATGATGATGAAGTCGATGCCTTCGGTGCGGGCATCGTGGATCCGTTCAACCAGCTCGTATTCCGCGTTGCTTTGCAGATGCTGCAGGTGATGGCCTGCATCGCTGGCCTGGGCCTGCAATTGCTGGTTGATATCGGCCAGGGTGGTATGGCCGTACTTGTCCGGCTCGCGGGTGCCGAGCAGGTTCAGGTTTGGGCCGTGTAAGACCAGAATGGAAGCCAAAACAGGTCCCCCTGGGGAATTTGTCGTTATCTGCCGTGAACGTGCAGGAAATGCACCGGTTATCCCGGCGTTTCTGGCACTTGTGCAATATTAGGGGGAAATCATGACAGAAAAAAGGGGTTTACAACATTCGTTACAAGTTACCGGAAGATGCCGGGCAATCGGTACTGTTTCACGGTTTTTGTTTAGATGCAGGAACAACAACATTTCAACAGGGCTGTTGTAGGAGCGGCGCTTGAGCCGCGAACCGAGCGTCAGCGAGGCGACGAAGACGTGGGTATCCGCGACGCTATCGTGGATAGACCTGTCGATTTTTGGGATTCCTGATCGCCCTGCGGTCGATTTCCGCGCAAAGCGCGGTTCGCGGCTCAAGCGCCGCTCCTACGGCAGCTACGTCGATATTACCTGCTACAGCCCCGGCATAACCCGCTTATCCAGGTGTTCCAGAAACCGGTCCGGCTTCATTTCCCCCAGCACCCGGGATTCCGGTAGTTCCATGCCTTCCGGGGTGAAGAACACCAGCGCCGGCAGGCCGAGGATGTTGTATTGCTCCATGATCGCCTGGCTGTCCGCGTTGATCTCGGTGATGTCCACCCGGTAGAGATCGAAGTCTTTCATGGCGGCGAGTACCTGCGGGTCGCTGAGGGTGGTTTCCTCCAGTATTTTGCAGGCCACACACCACTCGGCAAAGAAATCCACCAGCACCGGTTTGCCTGCCTGGCGGGAATTAGCCAGGGCGGTGCCCAGATTGTCGCGTCCCAAGATGGTTTGCCAGGGCCCGTGGTCCCCCGGGGCACTGGCGGTGGCCGCGGCCGGTGCCGATTGCGTCATCGGCGCCAGGGGCTGGAGTGGATCGTCGCCGCCACTGAGCGCACCAACGATCATCACCGAGCCATACAGGGCCAGCACCAGGGCGATGCCGCGCTTGAGCCGGGCGATGCCTTCGCCGGCGGCTTCCAGAGCGCCGAGCTGCACGCCGTAGACCGCCAGAAGCAAGCCGTAAAGGCCCAGGGTAATGGTGCCGTTGATGATGCGATCCAGAAGCCAGATGGCAACACCGAGCATGACCACCCCGAAGAAGCGTTTGATCTCTTCCATCCACATGCCGGCCCGGGGCAGCAAGCTGCCGCCGCCGGTGCCAAAGATGATCAGCGGCAAGCCCATGCCCATGGACAGGGCAAACAGGGAGGCGGCGCCGGTGAGGGCATCACCGCTGGCGGCCACATAGATCAGTGCACCGGCCAAAATCGGGGTAACACAGGGAGACACGACCAGGGCAGAGATGGCCCCCATGATAGCGGCACCGAAAAGGCTGCCGCGCTTGCTCTCGCCGGGCTGGTGCAACTTGTTACGCAGAAAGGCGGGCAGTTGCAGCTCATAAAGGCCGAACATGGACAGCGCCAGCAGCACGAAGATCACGGTGGAAGTAATGATGGCCGCTGGCTGTTGCAACATAAATTGCAGGTTGAGCCCGGCGCCAAATACCGCAACCAGCAGGCCGGCAAAGGTATAGGGCACCGCCATGCCCAGCACATAGCTGGTACTTAGTACAAAGCCACGGCTGGCACTGGGCTCCTTCTCGCCGGCAATAATGCCGGACAGAATCGGCACCATGGGGAACACGCAAGGGGTGAACGCCAGCAGCAGCCCGCCGACAAAAAAGAGGCCGATTACCAGGCCCAGGGAGCGGTCGTTCATCCAGCGGTTGAAGGCGTTGGCATCGTCGGATTGCAGGGTGCTGAGGAAGCCGCCGTCATCGTTATTGCTGCTGGTGGTATCAGCGGGGCGGGCCGCCTGAGCGGCCGGGGGCTTTTTTGCCGGTGACGGGTTGGCCAGCGGGATGACTTTCCTGGTGGGCGGGTAGCACAGGGTGTCCTCGATGCAGCCCTGGTAGCGCACCTCCAGCTCGGTCGCCACCAGCGGTACGCTGGTCACTGGCAAGTTCAGGGTAAGCCGGTCGTAGTACACCTCCACATCCCCGAAAATCTCGTCGGTCTTGTCCTTGCCGGGAGGCAGGGCGTAGTCAGCGAAATCCTCCAGCACGTTGCCGTTCTGGTCACGCAGGCTGAAGCCGAAACGGTGCTGATAGAGGTAAACGTCCTCCATAAGCTCGAAATCCAGCAGCAGTTGCTGGTTGTCCCAGTCTGCATCGGTGATCAATTGAATGGCTTCATCGACGCCAGGAAGAGGCTGCTCGCCAAACAGGTCTTGCGCGATGGCAATAGGCCATAAACAAAACAGTGAAAGAAAAAGCCCCAGTCGCTGCCAGCTGTTCTGCATTACTGTCTCCTCAAACCCCAAAGATATTACCGGCACAGTTTCGATGCCGAATAGGCGAATTAGTTTCAGGGGTGTTTATTAACGGTGCCTTAAGGTTCCTTTAAGGCGTCCGGTGGAAGCTGTGGGCTCACAATAAGGAGAGCCTCATGCGCTATTTACGGGTGCTTGTTCTGCTGGCCATTCCCTGGCTAGCCCATGCCGATCCCCTTCCATTCTCGCCGGAGCAGGTCGGTGACGCAAAAGTGATTTACGTGGACTTCTGGGCCAGCTGGTGTGTGCCTTGCCGTCGTTCCTTTCCCTGGCTCAATCAAATGCAGGAAAAATATGGCGATCAGGGGTTTACGGTGATTGGTATCAATGTAGATCAGGAGAGGGCTGATGCCGAGCGATTCCTGGCCAGTTATCCAGCCCTATTTCCGTTGGTGTTTGATCCTCATGGCGAATTGGCTTCCCGATATCAACTAGAGGGAATGCCGAGCGCAGTGTTACTGGCGGCAAACGGAAGCGAGCTATCCAGGCATATCGGTTTTGTCGCCAAGCATAGCGACAAATACGAGAAGGAAATCGTCCGTCTGATGGAGTCTCAACAATGAAAACCCTATTTACCTTTACCGTACTGCTGGCTGCACTGGCTGGCTTGAGCGGTTGTCAAAATCTCGGCGTTCAGCCCTGGCAGAGGGACCTTATGGCCAAGCCGGTGATGACACCTGGCGCTGCTGACGGTCTGGATGATGCTTTGGATGATCACATCTATTTCAGCAAGGAAGCGTCCAGTGGTGGGCGCGGTTTTGGTGGTGGTGGCTGCGGCTGTAACTGAGGGAATGACAATGCAAAAGAAACTGGATGGAAAACAAATCGGTGTCGGAATTGCCGCTGCAACTTGCGCCTTGCTGGGGCAGCCTGCCCTGGCCCAGGGGGATGCGGATGCCTGGCAGTTCGACTCTGCCGTGCTTTATTATAGCGAGAAAGATCGAGTCACGGCGGTTGAGCCGGTGGTGCGCGGCAAGAAACAGTTTTCCGATGACAGCGAGCTGGAGCTCAAGCTGACACTGGATTCGTTGACCGGTGCTTCCCATAACGGGGCAATCAAATCAGACAAGCCGCAGACCTTTACGTCCCCGTCAGGCGGTCAGCAATACCAGGTCACTAACGAAGTGCCGCTGGATGACTCTTTCAAAGATACCCGGGTTGCTGCCAACATGCAGTATACGCGTCCGTTCAGCCGGACGTTACGCTGGACTGCAGGAATGAACTTTTCCAACGAGTATGACTTTACCTCCATGGGCCTTAATGCCGGCCTGTTGTGGGACCTGAACAACAAAAATACGACCCTGACTTTTGGTCTGGCCCATGAGGCGGACACCATTGATCCGGTAGGGGGTAGCCCGGTGGGGCTGACTTTCCAGAGTGATCAGCAGAAAACCGATGGTTCGGAAGACCGTTCAATCAATGATTTGCTGTTTGGTGTTACCCAGGTGATCAACCGTAACTGGTTGATGCAGCTAAATTACAACGTGTCGGTCTCGGATGGTTATCACACTGATCCCTACAAAATCGTCACTGTGGTTGGTGCCAATGGCGACCCGCTGGAAGCGGAGAGTTTTGGTGCGATGGACATTGGTGCCGGCGACGCCCAAATTTTCGAATTGCGGCCGGATTCACGCACCAAAAATGCGCTTTATTGGGAGAATCGCTATCACTTCAATCGTGATGTGCTGGCGGTGGGCTATCGTTTCATGTCGGACGATTGGGGCATTACGTCACATACTCTGGATGTGAAATATCGCTTTCAGTTCGACAATGGCTGGTTCCTGCAACCGCATGTGCGCTGGTATGACCAGGGGGAAGCCGATTTCTACCAGGAATCTGTTACTGCTGCGCAGGTGGGCTCTCTCGACGAAGTGTCGGCGGATTATCGCTTGGGCAATCTTACCGATACCACCTATGGGGTGAAGGTTGGCAAGCAGTGGAAGAACAACCAGCAGCTGAGCTTGCGCGTGGAAAGCTTCCAGCAGAGCGGTGACAGTGATGCCTCGGAATTGGATGCGCTGATTACGCAGGTCGGGTATACCTTCTATTGGTAATCGTTGCGATGGAGCCCGTATGAGCCAGGGCAGAGATATCATCATGGAACAGGATGGCCCTCTCTGGCGGGGCCGTTTTGCTGCCATGGCCAGCCCCTGCGAATGTCTGATTAGAGGTGTCAGCGAGAGCCTTGCCTGGCGGTCGATCCAATGTGTGGCCGAAGAGGTCTGGCGCATCGAGCACAAGTTTTCCCGCTATCGGGATGACAATTTGATGGCGACCATCAATAACGCCAGCGGGCAGTGGGTGGCCCTGGATGACGAGACGGCTCGTTTGCTGGATTTTGCCGATCAGTGTTGGCGACTCAGTGAGGGCGCCTTTGATATTACCTCGGGGGTGCTTCGCCGTGCCTGGCAGTTTGATGGCTCAGACTGTCTGCCCGAGCAGGCCCAGATCGATACCTTGCTGCCATTGGTGGGTTGGCAGAAAGTCGATCGGCGGGCTCATAGCATTCGTTTGCAGGCAGGGATGGAGCTGGATCTTGGTGGTATCGGTAAGGAGTACGCGGTTGATCGCGCTTTCAATCTGGCGGGACAGCTCTCTGAGGCGGATCTGCTGGTGAACTTTGGCGGCGATCTGGTGGGGCGGGCTTCGCAGGAACCCTGGTTGGTCGGCATGGAGGGCACCGCCAGGCCTCTGGCCGGGCGGTTGCAATTCACTACCGGAGCGCTGGCCACAAGCGGCGATAGTCGCCGTTTTTTACTGCGTGACGGGATTCGTTACAGTCATGTGCTGGATCCGCGCAGCGGCTGGCCTGTCTCCAGTGCTCCCCGTGCCGTCACCGTATTTGGACAACAGTGTACCCAGGCAGGACTGCTTTCAACTCTGGCTATTTTGCAGGGAAAAGATGCCGAGCGCCTGCTTGATGAAGCCGGTGCGCAATACTGGATTCAATGGGGGGACGATGCGCCTGCTACTGGTTGAGGACGACGCCCTGTTAGCTGATGGCTTGCAGCGTGCACTCCGTGCAGAAGGTTACACGGTGGATCACATTGATCGGGGTGATCTGGTGATGCCGGCACTGGAAGACGGCGGTTTTGCACTGGTGCTGCTAGATCTCGGCCTGCCTGGGCTGGAGGGCCTGGCTGCATTAAAAGCCTTGCGGCAACAGGATAAACAGATTCCGGTGATTATCATCAGTGCCAAAGATGCTCTGGAAGACCGCATCAGCGGGCTGGATAGCGGGGCAGATGACTACCTGGTGAAACCGTTTTCCTCTATGGAGCTGATCGCCCGGATTCGTGCACGACTACGCCGTCGGGAAGCCCCGGGAACGGAAACGCTAAAGATCGGTGAACTGGAAATCGATGCCGAGCGGTTCCTTGTGACACTTGGCGGCGAGCCGGTAAACCTGTCACGACGGGAAATGAGTGTGCTATTACAGCTGGTGCGCCATCGTGGTCGTGTTCTTACTCGTGACCAGCTTGAGCAGGGGCTGTATGGCTGGAACGAGGATGTGGAAAGCAATGCTTTGGAAGTACATATCCACCATTTACGTAAAAAGCTGGGGAGTGGTCTGATTCGTACGGTCAGGGGGGTGGGTTACAGCTTGGCGGGTGAGACGGGATGACTTTTTCCATTCGCCGTTTTTTGATCTTGTCCCTGCTGATGGTCATCGTTGGAGGTGGCCTGTTACAGGCTTTATTTGCCTACCGAACCCTTTATCACGAACTGGATGAGCAGTACGACGCGGAGCTGGTGCAAAGCGCCCATCTCTTGGCGGGTTTCTGGCGGGAGGGATATCCGCCAGATGCGTCTCTGTCGGTTTTGGATAATCAGGAGTCTCGCTACCTGCGTTATTTCATCTATCAGCTCTGGCAAGACGGCAACCTGGTCGCCGCCAGCGAGGGCTCTCCCGAGATGCCGTTGATCGCGCTGAATAGTCAGCCGCTGTATCAGGAAAAAAAAGGCTGGCATGCTTATTCGCTGCCTCTGGCCAATGAGCGCTGGCTGATCCTGGCGGAGAGTGATTATGCTCGTCACTCAATGGTCAGGAACGTGGCAGGTTCGTTGTTGGCGCCTTATCTGATCAGCGTGCCTTTCATCATGTTGCTGGTGTGGCTGGCCATACGTGTAGGCCTGTCGCCTCTATCGGATCTTGCTCGTTCAGTAAGCAGACGTTCACCGGATAACTTGACCCGGCTGTCCGATGGCAAAAAAGTGCGAGAGTTGGAGCCAGTGAAGGAGGCCATCAATCAATTATTAGAGCGCCTGGAAGCCGGTATTGAGCGAGAAAAGCGTTTTACTGCGGACGCGGCCCACGAATTGCGAACCCTGCTGATGGTATTGCAATTGCACGTGGAGAATGCGATCTCCTTGCCTGACCCTCAGCAGCGGGAAGCCTCTCTGCAGGCACTGAAGGAGGCGGTGGGGCGGGCTGAGCGCATGCTTGAGCAGCTTTTGGTGCTGGCCCGTCTGGATCCTGCTCTCGGGCCTCCTGAGAAGGGTGGCTGTGTCGACGTATTGAGAGTGGCGAGGGAAACACTGGCGTCCCTGGTGCCGGTGGCGGATCGTCTCCATCAGCAATTGGAGTTGTGTCTGGATACTTCCCTCTGGGTAGCTATTCCCGAGGAGGCGCTGCGATTGGTGTTGCGCAATCTGGTCGATAACGCCTGTCGCTATGCCGATCCTGGTATCGTTGGCGTGAACGCCGAGAAACAGGGCAATCACGTGCGCATAGCGATTTCTGACAGCGGTGAAGGTCTGAGCCAGGATCAGGGGCATCGCTATGGGGAACGTTTCAGCCGCGGTCACTCCGATAAGGATGGCGCGGGTTTGGGGCTGTCTATCGTCACCGGCATCCTGTCGCTCTATGGGGGAAGCCTGTCTTATCGTAAACGGTGTGCGGACTCTCCTGCAGCTGCTATCGTGTTACTCCCTGCCGCTACTGAAATGCCTGGGTTATAGTGGTGGTTCGTCGATCTTGGGAGTGATCATGAGTAACGAAAAATTCAGCGAAAAAATGGGTGACGCCATGCTCGACCCCCGCCATAACCGGATTTGGAAAGGGGTGCTGTGGTTGCTGGGGCTGCTACTGCTGGTGGATGTTCTGCTGAGCTGGTACTGGAGCCAGGAGCCTGATCTGCGTGAATTGCCCAGTCGCGAAAACGTGGTCGCCGGCGAAACCATTGCCCGTGAACTTATCTTCGTTTCTGACACCTTGCTGTCCAAGCCGGGAGGCTATCTCAGTAACGATATCCTGCCCCACCGTCTGTGGATGGATAACATGCCCGCCTGGGAGTACGGCGTACTGGTGCAGGTGCGTGATTTTACCCGGGTGCTACGTCGGGATATGAGTCGCTCCCAGTCCCAGAGTCAGGAAGACCGGGATCTGGCCATTGCCGAGCCCCAATTCAACTTTGATGCACAGAGCTGGGCTATGCCCGCCACGGAAAGTGAATACCGCCGGGGTATCAAGGCGCTGCAAAGCTATCTGGATCGCCTTACCGATGCCAACGAAGGCGACGGCAAATTTTATGCCCGAGCGGATAACCTCAACTACTGGCTCAACGAAGTGCAGAGCCGGCTGGGCTCCCTGAGCCTGAAATTGAGCCAGAGTGTGGGGCGCAGTGAGCTGAATATGGATGTGGGCAGTGCCGAGTCCGTTGCCAAGCCCGGTAATGAAGAAGACTTTGTGAAAACGCCCTGGTTGAAAATCGACGATGCGTTTTATGAAGCACGGGGCGCAACCTGGGCGTTGACCCAGTTGATGCGTGCTGCCGAGGTGGACTTCGCCGAAGTGCTACGGAAAAAGAACGCCACTGTCAGCTTTCGCCAGATGGTACGCGAGCTGGAAGCGACCCAGGAAACCCTGTGGAGTCCGCTGATTCTTAACGGCGATGGATTTGGCATGCTGGCTAACCATTCCCTGGTGATGGCCAATTATGTGTCCCGCGCCAATGCGGCACTGGTGGATCTGCGGAAACTGTTGCAGGAAGGGTGAGAAAGGCAATTGATAATGGATAATTGATAACGTCGCGAGCCAGTCTCTCGGATATCCTGAACGAAAGAGGCCGCGCCCAAGTCATTGGGCGCGGCCTCTTTGCTTTCTGATTATGACTGCGCCTGATCGCGCAGTTATCAATTACCCATTATCAACTATCAATTATTTTACGCCGCATTCTTTTCCTTGGGCTGAGGCAGGCTTGCCCGCCATTTTTCAATCAGCGCGCTGTTGTCATCATCCCAGGGGTGAAAGCCGGGTTTCAGGTAGCTGAACCAGGCAGGGATGATGCTGCTGATCACACCTTTGTAACCGAACCCTTTCCACAGCCCTTTGGCCAGGGTGAGTGGTTTACGGTGAACATTGTCCCGCTTGAGCATCTGCCAGGTGAAGTAGCTGGAGAAGCCGATCAGGTAGGCGGTGCTGGAGAGGAAGAGTCGCTGGCGCTCCAGATAGTTGCCGCTGACATCCGTGTACAAATCGTAGGCTACGGCCTTGTGTTCGGTTTCCTCGATAGCGTGCCACACCCACAGGTCACGGACTGCCGGGTCCATCTTTTGCAGCAACTCCGGGCGGCGCAGGATGGCGTCGGCAAGAATGGCGGTAAAGTGCTCCAGGCCTGCGGTAGCCGCCAGCTGCTGACGTTTGCTCATGTACTTGCGGGCACCGGCCAGCAGCTTGTTGGTGACGGCAAGCGCATGGGCAACGATGTCGTCATACTTGCCGTCAGCAATCAGGTCGTTGAATGCCTGATGCTCCAGGGAGTGCATGGCCTCCTGGCCAATGAAGCCGGAAATATCCTTCTGACGATCCTTGTCCTCTACCTTGTCCCGCAGGGCACGAACAGAATCCACAAAGAAACGCTCGCCATCCGGGAAGGTCAGCGACAGGATATTCAACAGATGGGTCAGCACAGGGTCGTTATCGAACCAGTAGTCATCATGCTGTATGCCGTCGAAGGAAAATCCCATGCGACGCGGGATAATGGGCACAGAAGGGTGTTTCTTTTTTTTCACCAGCTTCAGATTCATCAGTGTCTCCTGGTACAAATGCCATTGATGACATCGTTCAATGACAACTACTATGCTCAGTCTTGCAATCAAGGTCTTGTCGTGGAGGGCCAACAAATGGTGAGTTCGGGCCGTCCCTGGGGAAGTGCCGGGATACCGGGTATTTACGTGGTATTGCTCTATGACGTGCTGGCGGGCATGGGGCTGGATGCCACGTCCCTGCTGGCGGGGTTGGGAGTGAGCCGCGACGAGTTGCTGGCCCCGGATCGGCGGGTATCCATGTCCCTGGCCCAGACCGTGGCCGAGCGGGGGGTGGCCATGGTTGATGAGCGAGGGCTGGGGTTCCGCTATGCCCGGGCCATGAGCATCACTCTGCATGGCCCGGTTGGCCTGCTGGCCTTGTCCAGTGCCAGTGCCCAGGATGCCCTGGATGCGGCCTGCCGCTTCCTCGGTCTGCGGGCGCCTTTCCTGGTGATTGACCAGTGTCGTCAGGGCGAACTGGCCCATGTGCAACTTCGCAGTACGGCTTCACTGGGCGTGGCCCATGATTTTGTTATTGAAGCGATGCTGGTGGGGCTGGCGTTCATGATCGAACAGTTGCTGGATGCACCGCCGGAAGGGCTGGAGATCCGCCGCCGTGGAAGTGCACCGGCCTATCTGTCGACGCTTAAAAAAGAGGTGGGGGTGCCAGTTCTGTTCGATCAGAATGAGGATGCCCTGGTCTTTCCGCTGCCCGCCCTGGCTGCCCGCCCACGCTTGGCTGATCCGCAGGTGGCGGCGTTGGCAAGGGAGCAGTGTGAGCTGGAGTTCCGTCAGTGGCGTACCGAGGAAGACGGTGTCATGGCAGAGCGTATCCGCAGTGCCTTGCAGGATCGAACGGCGCCGTTGCCGTCCCTGGAGGCCATGGCGGAAAAGCTGTCAGTCTCCCCCCGCACTCTCAAGCGCCATCTGCAACAATCCGGGCTTAGCTATCGACAACTTCAGGATCAGGAGCGTTATCGCCAGGCACAGCGTCTGCTGGCGAAGCCGGATAACAGCATCAGCGAGGTGGCTTATTCCTTGGGGTACAGTGATGTGGCCAACTTTTCCAAGGCATTCAAGCGCTGGAGTGGGGTCACGCCGCGGGCCTACCGGGAGCAGAGGTAAGAGAAAGCTTCAAGCTTCATGCTACAAGGCGCGGCTTGCGGTTGTAGCCACGCTGATTAGCGTTTATGCCGCGCCGCCGGATTTGGCAGGGAAAAATCCTGAAAAAGAAAAGGCCGCGCCCTTTTGAAGGGGCGCGGCCTTTTTGCTCTCTGCTTACCGCGAAACTATCTCGCGTTGCAGATTGAAGCTTGTGGCTTGCCTTATCCTTTTTCGTAGGCTTCCACGGATTTCAGGATCTCGGCCTTGGCGGCTTCGGCGCCGTCCCAGCCATCGACCTTCACCCACTTGCCAGCTTCCAGCTCTTTATAGTGCTCGAAGAAGTGCTTGATTTGAGCCAGCAGCAGTTCAGGCAGATCGTTGATGTCTTTCACGTTGTCGTAGATCTTGGTCAGCTTGGTGTGCGGTACCGCCACCAGTTTGGCATCTTTACCGGCTTCGTCGGTCATGTTCAGGATGCCGACCGGACGACAGCGGATCACGGAACCGGGAACCACCGGGTAAGGGGTCACAACCAGCACGTCCAGCGGGTCGCCGTCTTCGGACAGAGTGTTGGGGATGTAGCCATAGTTGGCCGGGTAGAACATGGGGGTTGCCATGAAGCGGTCGACGAATACGGCGTTGCTGTCCTTGTCGATCTCGTACTTGATCGGGTCAGCGTTGGCCGGGATCTCGATGACCACGTAGATGTCTTCCGGAATCTCTTTCCCGGCGGGAACCTTAGCAAAATCCATGATCTATCCTTCTCAAACAGGGTTGGTGGTGGGCGCGGATTATAGCAATGCAGGGCGGTTCCGGCTAATGGCGGAAGGTCGTAGCCTAAGGACTAAGGATAATGGCTTTATGGTCAAGGAGTTAGGGAGCCCATGACGGGCTCCCTGGGGGCTCGGGCAGGCTTATTGGACCTCGCTCCAGCCGGGGTAGTTGCCTTCAAGCAGCCGCACCTTCTTGAAACCGGCGTCCTCCAGCACGGTGGCGGCGGCGCTGGCGCGGCGGCCGGATACGCAGTACAGCACGATTTCCTGCTTACGGTATTGCTTGAGCATATCCAGATGCTGGTCCATCTGTTTGGCCGGCACCATGATGGCGCCGGGAATATGCCCAGCCAGGTATTCGTCCTCATCACGGACATCAATGATGATGGGAGCCTTGTCGGCCTGCATGGCCTGTTTGAGTTCGTTGATGCTGATACTGTCGGCGGCCCATAGCGGCGCGGAGAGGGTGCTCAGTAGCACCAGTAAGACCAGGCTGAAACGTTTCATCATTCTGACTCCTGTCGGTTTTGCCATTCCTGCAACTCGTCCCACAGCTTTTCTGCATCCCGGACCATGCTGGCAATAGAAGGCTTGGCTGCCCCTTGCTAGGGCGCGGCTGGCACATTCATACACGAACGCCTGTTTTGACAACTCGTCGAGTGTTTTGCTCACGGGTTCTCCTTTTTACTTTCTGACGCTACCACCGCTGTGGTCCCGAGAACAGTGACAGGTGCACGGCAGTGACTTTTGCAGTGTAAACGCCACAATATCCGCCATCTGTACCGCCTTCTTAAGAATCATTGTTTGTGCTTTGGCCTCAGGGCAACCCCAACTCTTTCCCTGTTTCCGCCCCGGTCGAGTACACTATCCATCCAAGGTAAACCCGACCCCCAGATTCTGCCATGCCCCATTCCCGTCCCATCGGTATCTTCGACTCCGGCATCGGTGGCCTGTCCGTGGCCGCGAAAGTCCGTGAGCTGCTGCCTGCCGACGATATCCTTTATGTGGCCGATTCCCGTCATGCGCCCTATGGCGACAAATCTGATGACTTTATTTTGGAGCGAATGAACACGGTGACGGATTTCCTGCTGGGGCAGGGTGCCAAAGCCGTGGTGGTGGCGTGCAATACCGCGACCACCTCCGCCATTGCGCAGCTACGGAGCACCTGGTCGGTGCCGATTATCGGCGTGGAGCCGGGGGTGAAGCCGGCCGTGCTGGCGACCCGTAGCGGGGTGGTGGGAGTGCTGGCCACGCCCAGAACCTTGCAGACCCATTCCTTCAGCGCTTTGGCGGCGCGGTTTTCCAGTACGGTGAGTATTGCGGTACAGCCCTGTCCGGATCTGGTGGGCCAGATTGAGGCGTTGCGTTTTGATGATGACAGGACCCTGGAGCTGCTGCATCGCTATATCGCACCGCTGTTGGGGAAGGGAGCAGATACCATTGTGCTGGGATGTACCCATTACAACTATCTGGCTGGGCGCATTGCTCAGGTGGCGGGGCCGGATGTGCAGATTGTCAGTACCGAGTCGGCGGTGGCCCGGGAAGTGGTGCGGCGACTGAAGTGTGAGGGCTTGCTGGCGGATTCGGACAGCATCGGCACAGAAGCGTTTCACACCAGCGGTGAAGTTGCAGTGTTTGGGCGGCAGATAGAATGCTTGTGGGGGGCGGTGAAAGCGGTGTATCCGCTATAGGCATAGACCAGCACATACAAAAACGCCCCGCAATGCGGGGCGTTTTTCGTATCGGGGTGCGCTTACACCTCGAACGCGTCGTTCAGCTTCTTGGCCACCGGGGCCAGTTTCAGCTTGGCGAATTGCGGCAGACCGTCCTTGTATGGCGGATAGGATTCGCCGCCGATCAGCGGTGCCAGATAGTCGCGGGCGCTGGGGGTGATGCCGAAGCCATCCTTGGTGATGAACTTGCGCGGCATTTTCTTTTCCACGTTGGCCACTTTCTTCAGCGGCGCTTCACCGATGGTCCAGCTGTATTTCTTGGTTTTCTTGCGCTCGATGGTGGGCATCACCGCGTTTTTGCCGGCTACGGCAAATTCCACGGCAGCGCGGCCCACGGCGTAGGCCTGCTCCACGTCGGTGGCGGAGGCAATGTGGCGGGCGGCCCGTTGCAGGTAGTCGCTCACCGCCCAGTGGTATTTGTAGCCGAACTCGTCTTTGACCATCTGCGCAATCACCGGGGCCACGCCGCCAAGCTGCTTGTGGCCGAAGGCATCGGTGTTGCCGGCGTCAGCCAGGAAGGTGCCGTCTTCGTAGCGGGCGCCTTCGGACACCACGATCACGCAGTAGCCGACCTTCTCCACGGTGGCCTGCACCTTCTTCATGAAGGCGGCCTTGTCGAAGGCAATTTCCGGGAACAGGATCAGGTGAGGCGCATCGTCGCTCTCTTCCTTTGCCAGACCGGCAGCGGCGGCAATCCAGCCGGCGTGGCGGCCCATCACTTCCATGACGAACACCTTGGTGGAGGTGGCGCACATGCTGGCCACGTCCAGGGCCGCCTCGCGGCAGCTCACCGCGGTGTACTTGGCCACGGAGCCGAAGCCCGGGCTCACGTCGGTGAAGGGCAGGTCGTTATCCACGGTCTTGGGCACGTGGATGGCCTGGATCGGGTAGCCCATCTTTTCTGAGAGCTGGGACACTTTCAGGCAGGTGTCGGCGGAGTCACCACCGCCGTTGTAGAAGAAGTAGCCGATGTTGTGGGCCTTGAACACCTCGATCAGACGCTCGTACTCGCGCTGGGAGGTCTTCAGGTCTTTCAGCTTGTAGCGGCAGGAGCCGAAGGCGCCGCCGGGGGTATGCTTGAGCGCGTCGATGGCGCTTTTGCTTTCTTTGCTGGTGTCGATCAGCTCCTCGGTGAGGGCGCCGATGATGCCGTTACGGCCAGCGTAGACCTTGCCGATCACATCCTTGTTTTCGCGGGCGGCTTCGATCACGCCGGCGGCGGAAGCATTGATGACAGCGGTGACACCGCCGGACTGAGCATAGAAAGCGTTTTTACGCGCCATGAGAGACCCCTTGATTCAATTTGCGTGCATTCTAGCGAAGGAGCCCATGAAACACACCCGGTGTTGTCGGACGAAAGGAAACAGCTGTTAGCCTCGAGCTTATAGCTACAAGCGCACGTTTCAGCTCGTAGCTCGAAGCTAGTGGCTGTTTCTCCCCGGCTCTGGAACAATAGCCGGCCGGAGGATCCATGACTGCATTGATGACATTGTTCTGGCGGCTGGCCATATTTCGTGCCGGCCCCGAAAACGCTCCCTACTCGCCCAGCCTGCTGGGCCTGGTGTTGCTGGGCTGGTGTGCCCTGCAACTGCTGGTTGGCAGCTTGCAGACGGCGCTGCCGGTACTGGTGCTGCTGAGCAGCCAGCTCACCTCGATGACGGTGATTCTGGCCGGCATCTTTGTGCTGTTGGGGTTCAAGGGGCTGCAAAGCCGCTGGCTGCAGACAGCCCTGTCGCTGGTGGGCATCGATGTGGTGCTGACCCTGGTGACTCTGCCACTGCTGGCGATCAATGCGGGTGCGGAGCAGTCCCTGGGCTGGATCGAGGGGCTGTATCTGGTGCTGGTGAGCTGGCAGCTGGCAGCGCAGAGTTTTGTCTACCACCGAGCCATGAATGTGGGGCCGTTTCTGGGCCTGGGTATTGCCCTGACCCTGCTGGTGGCTGGCTATGCGGCGGTGGTGATGCTGGTGCCGGAAGTGGTCACTGTGACTCGCTGATCCGCTTTCAGCACAGGAATGCACCGAGGTCAGGCTGCTTGTCCTGACCGTCAGTATGGTCCGCATCGCCACCCTTCGAGTCTCCGGGTCGGGTTATTCGCTGGCGGGCTCATCAAGCCGGTCCAGGGCAGCTACCCGCTGCTGTTCGGTTTCTGCAAACAATCTGGCCCGCAATTGTTCCAGCTGTTGCTGTTTGTCGTCGCCAACCAGGCCGGATAGCAGAATTCGATCCCGCTGTGTCGCATAGTCCTGATAACGCTGCTGCCATTCCTGCCGTTTCTGTGACAGAGACTGCAAACGAAGCGCGGCTTCATCGCCGAAGGCCTGCTGATGGTAGGCAAACCGGTCTGCGCTATTTCCCCCCGTTTTCTCGATGGATTGCTCTGTGTCTTGCAGGTGCTGAAGGGCCTGCTGTTGCCGGTACTGATCTGCCAGGTGCGCCGGCAGTGATGCATGCAGAGTCTCCATGGCACGCTCTTTTTCCGCATCGCTCATATCGCTGGTGAGGATGTCCTGCCGCTGCAGACTAAAATTGTCATAGCGATCCTCGTCAGCGAACAGAGCTGCGGCATCGGCGCCGAATATCTGTTCACGCCATTGTCGGCGCTGGTTCAGCTTGTCGGCGATATCGCTTTCAGCGCTGGCGGCAAAATCGCCGCTGGCATAACGCTGGCGGTAATCGTTGTAGCGATCCAGCAACGCGAGCAGATCACTGGCCGCACGGGAGCTGGCGTTGTCTTTCGCCCATTGTTGGATCAGCTGCCGGATCTTCTCATCAGGCAGCTCACCGCTCAGCGATAGAAAGTACTCGAGAATGGCCCGGGTGCTGCTGTTCACGATCAGTTGCCCCTCGCCGTCCATGACCAGATCGGCAGGGACTGTGGTGCCGGCCAGCGAACTGTTGGCCAGTGCTTGGGCAGCCGGGAGTGAAGACTGGGGGGGAGTGGGTCTATCAGTGCGGGCAGCTTGCGGGAGGGTGTCAGCCGCTTGGGTTTCTCCGGGGGTGGTGGCAGACATCTGTGGCAGACCCCAGAAGCCAGCAGCGGCCAACAACCCGACAGTGGCCAGCAGGGTGAGATGGCGTTTCATAACGGCTCTCCTGTTCCGGTTGGCCCGCAGGGCACCAGGCCCTGCGGGTCGGTTTTACAGGCCCGCGTTTCGGAGCCGGTTGGCGTGGTTGCGGTAGAGCGTCTTGGGGTCGGTTTCCCAGCCCATCAGACCAAACAGGTGACGGATGGCATCCGCATGGTTGTGACGGTAGTCGTGGCGGATGGGTTTACCCAGGTACATGCCGCATAGAGGCAGAATGCCGTCATGTTTGACGCCGGAGGGGAAGGCCAACCGGGTGACGGTGACCATGATGCTGTCGAACGGGTCGAACAGGTTGGTGTGTACCCCCGTGCCGCCCCAGGACCAGTAGCGCACGCCGTTGACGCTATGCTGGCCGCTGGTGCCACAGGCATCGGTGGGCAGTGCCTGGGGATAACGCTGGTTGAAGGCGGCCATGCCCTCGGTGGTGGACGCTGCCAGCACGGTACTGGCGGACTGGTTATCCGGATTAGGGCCGCCGGAGGCAAATTCCCACAGCGCGCCGAAAGCGCCGGCGATACTGTCGGCCAGGCCTTCACCAATGCCACCTTCCGGCGTCAGGCCGCGAATAACATCGGCCAGTACCGTGCCGCGGTTTTCGCCGTGCACGGAGGTGACTGATGCCACCAGATCTGGCCGTACCGCCGCCACGTAGCGAGAGGTGGGCGCGCCCTGAGAGTGGGCAATCAGGTTCACTTTATTGGCGCCGGTGACCGCCAGGTAGTTTTCGATCTGGACGATCAGTTCCTCGCCGCGGTATTCGTTGCTTTGCAGCGCGCTGACATTGCTTTCGTACACCTGGGCGCCATAGTCACGCAGGTTGTCGGCAATCCCGTAGAAGTAGTCCACACCGAGGATGTCATCGAAGGCGATAATGCCGCCGACCAGCACGATGGGGTAACGGGTATCGGCGTAGCTTTTGTCTTTGCCAAATGGCCACCAGGCGTGGGCCTGGGTGGTGGTAACGAGCAGAGTCAGGGCTGCCAGCAGCCCGGGGAGTCGGATCGACATGGGTTTCTCCTGTGTTGTTATTTTTCGGCCTCTCTGGGCCTTCATAGACAGCCGGCGCCAGGGCTGTGTTTTTTGTCGACGATTGGACTATAAGCAGGTTGGGTGGTAGTAACTTGTAGGAATTGGTGCCTCGTTTTGTCATAAACAGAAAAACTGTGATCCCGCTCGCGATTCTGTCGCGTGCTTGACGACTCGGAAAAAAACAACAATGACCTTGTCAGCGAAACCCGGTTTGCCTGCGTCTACGCTGTATCTGTGGCGGCAGCGAACGCTTTATCTGGGCCGGATTGAACGCCTGTCATCACACTCTCAGGGAGCGCATACGCTGCTGTTCGGGCTGGATGATGTGATTCCGCTGACGGTAGAGGGGCAGACCTTATCCGCGCGCTCCTACCTGATTCCGGCAGGGGCACTGTTCTCGGCGGAGTCGCTGGGTAAGCGTATCGCCTGCTGTTTTCTGGACCCGTTGGGCAAGGACCTGCTGTTTCATGCGCCGACGATGACCGCAGAGAAATGTGGCGTTTATCGGGATTCCATCCGGGAAGTCGATCAACTGGCAATGTTGCGGACTCTCCACGACGGTGCCACTGAAGCTGCCGAGGCCTATGCCCGACTGCGGGGGCTGGTCTTCCCCGGCGATAACGAGCCGGTGGCCGGTTTTGAACCGGATGCCAGGATTGCCCAGGTGGTTGAATTGATCCGCGCCGACCCGGCGGACAACCTGTCCAATGAGGCGCTGGCAGAACAGGTGGGGCTGTCCGGGGATCGTTTGCAGCGGCTGTTCAAGCAGACCACCGGTATCCCTATCCGCCGCTATCGTCTCTGGCACCGGCTGTTCGTCACCTCATCAATGATGGCCATGGGCAGCACGCTGACGGATGCGGCTTTGGCGGCAGGGTTTTCCGACTCCTCTCATCTGACCCATGTATTCAAGAGCATGCTCGGCATGAGCCCCTCGGCGGTGCTGCGCCGCTCCCGACAGGTGCGGATTCTGGTGGGAGGGGATCACTGATCCCTTCACCTGAAGGCCCCTTGCCGTTAAGGTGCAGGGATTCTTTTCATCGGTTTATTCCCATGCATATCCATATCCTCGGCATCTGCGGCACCTTCATGGGGTCATTGGCACAGCTGGCCAAGGCCCAGGGCCATCGTGTTACCGGTAGTGACCAAAACGTCTATCCGCCCATGAGCGACCAGCTGGAAGCGGCGGGCATCGAACTGACCCAGGGTTATGATCCGGCGCAGCTGGAACCGGCGCCGGATCTGGTGGTGGTCGGCAATGCCCTGAGCCGAGGCAATCCAGCCGTGGAAGCCGTGCTGGATCGGGGCTTGCCCTATACCTCCGGCGCCCAGCTGCTGGAGGATGTGATTTTGCCCGGTCGTTGGGTGCTGGCGGTGGCCGGCACCCACGGCAAGACCACCACCAGCTCCATGCTGGCGTGGATTCTGGAGCACGCCGGGCTCAACCCCGGCTACCTGATTGGTGGTGTGCCCGGCAATTTTGGGGTGTCTGCCCGCCTCGGTGAGACACCGTTTTTTGTGGTGGAAGCGGACGAATACGACACCGCCTTCTTCGACAAGCGCAGCAAGTTTGTTCATTACCGCCCGCGCACCGTCATTCTCAATAATCTGGAATTCGATCACGCGGATATCTTCGCCGACCTGGCCGCTATCCAGACCCAGTTCCATCACTTGATTCGTACCGTGCCCGCCACCGGGCGGCTGATTCTTCCGCACGGTGAAACGGCCCTGGAAGAGACGCTGGAGAAAGGCTGCTGGAGCGAGATTGAACGCTTCGGCGAAAACGAGACCCTGGGTTATCGCCTGGATAACGCGGACGGGTCCGTCTTTACCGTTCTGGAAAATGGTGAACCGGTGGCCCAGGTACGTTGGGACCAGACCGGCCAGCACAGTGTGAACAATGGCATGGCTGCATTGCTGGCGGCCCGCCATGTGGGAGTCACCCTGGCGGATGGTGCTGCCGCCCTGTGCGAATTCCTGGGCGTGAAACGGCGTATGGAATTGCGTGGGGAAGTGGATGGTGTGCGAGTGTACGACGACTTTGCCCATCACCCCACGGCCATTGCCACCACCCTGGATGGCCTGCGCCGCAAGGTGGGAGACGGGAAGATTCTCGCGGTGATCGAGCCCCGTTCCAACACCATGCGCATGGGCAGCCACAAGGAAGCGCTGGCGGCCAGCACCGGGGCGGCGGATGAGGTAATCTGGTATCAGCCGCCGGGGCTGGACTGGTCTCTCGACCCGGTGGTTAGCGAATCGCCGGTACCGGCATCGGTGAGCAATGACATTGACGACATCATTGCCCGGGTGGTGGCACGCAAAGGCAAACCACTGAGCGTGGTGGTGATGAGTAACGGTGGCTTTGGCGGCATTCATCAGAAATTGCTGGATGCGCTGAAAGCATAAGCCCCTTACCGCATGTTATTCCTGAGGGTTCGTTGGAGCCTTGCTCGCAAGGCGAATTCTCTCAGGGGCCGGGCCTTTCGCTTTGCAAGCAAAGCTCCAACGGTGGCCGGCTTTACGGTTAGCTTGGTGTTCGGCGTGAATCAACACGGGAGGTTGTCATGTTCTGGTCCGTATTTTGGGCATCGGTGCATTACCTCGGCATTCTGATGCTGTTTGGTTTTCTATACGGGGAACTCCTGTTGTGGCGAACCGGCATCAACGAACGCAATATTCGTACTCTTCTGTGGCTGGATATCGGCTATGGTCTCTCGGCGCTGGCTGTGCTGGTGAGTGGTATTGCGCGGGCCGGGTGGACGGAAAAGGGCTGGGATTTTTACCTCTCCAGCCCCTGGTTTCATGGCAAGGTAACCCTGTTTATTCTGATCGCGCTGTTGAGTCTGTATCCCACCAAGGTCCTGTTGGGCTGGCGGAAAACCGTTAAGGCCGGACATGTCCCCGAGATTGATGCCACGCTGCAACGCAATCTGCGCGGTGTGTTGGTCGCTGAACTCCACCTGGTGGTACTGATGCCAATTCTCGCGGCGTTGATGGCCCGTGGTGTAGGAATGGGTGTATGAGCAAACGAATAACCCTGGCTTTTACCGGCGCCTCAGGAGCGCCCTATGGATTGCGCCTGTTGCAGTGCCTGCTGCAAGCGGATTGCGAAGTGTTCGTGATTCTGTCCAAGGCGGCGCGGGTGGTGATCGGCATGGAAACCGAGCTGAAGCTGCCGGCCGGCACCGGTAAGGCCGAACAGGCCCTGCGTGACTGGGTGCAGACTGACCGTGGCACCCTGGTAGTGTGTGGGCTGGAGCAGTGGACCTCTCCGGTGGCCTCCGGCAGTGGTGCGCCTGCCGCCATGGTGGTGTGCCCGTGCTCCACCGGCACCCTGTCCTCCATCGCCTGTGGCGCCAGTGACAATCTGATCGAACGGGCGGCGGACGTGGCCATCAAGGAAGGCCGCAAGCTGATTCTGGTGCCCCGGGAAGCGCCGTTCTCTCCCCTCCATCTGGAAAACATGCTCAAGCTGTCTCGCCTGGGCGTCACCATCATGCCGGCGGCGCCGGGCTTCTATCACCAGCCGCAGACGGTAGGGGATCTGGTGGACTTCATTGTCGCCCGGTTACTGGATCATCTGGGGGTAGAACAGACGCTGGTGAAGCGCTGGGGGGAATGAGTTCCTCACTCTACAAAGCCACACAAGCAGCTACTCGCTTTCATTTCTACGAAGCCCCGTAGGAGCGCCGCTTGAGGCGCGAACCTAGCGACAGCGAGGCAGCAGTAACAAGCCCTATCCGCTATTCGATCAGAAGCCTGTCAGACCCTGATAAACCTGATCGCCCGGCGGGCGATTTCCTTGCTTCGCAAGGTTCGCGCCTCAAGCGGCGCTCCTACGGGGCTTCGTTTCAATGCACCAGAAGGTGCCCCACCAACCCCAACGCAAAACCAGCTACCGCTCCCTGGGCGGGAGCCCAGTGTTTTTTCAGAGGCACCTGTGGGGCGATGTCCTGGAACACCAGGTAGAGAATGCCGCCGCTGGCAAACAGCATGATACCGCCCAGAATCAGGGGATTGTTCACCAGTACCAGAAAGCCGAGGGCGGCGCTGGCCGGGCCGAGCAGGGCCAGGGCGGCGAACGCCAGGATGATTTTGGTGGAGGACAGGGTGTTGCCTTTGCTGTTGCGGATTTCCCGGTAGGCGTTAAAGCCTTCTGGCAGGTTCTGCATGCCGATCAGGAATGCCAGCAGGTAGGCCTGGCCGCCACCCACCGCCAGTGCTGCCCCCAGGGCGATGGCTTCAGGAACAAAGTCCAGCAGCATGGCCAGCAGCTGGGACATGGCGCCGCCATGGGCGGCCAGGGCCCGATCCACCACCATGAAGGCAATGCCGCCGCCCACAAACAGCAGGGTGGCGGACAAGGGGGTATGGTGCTGGGCGCCTTCCGGCACCAGCACCAGCGCTACCGCAGCCAGCAGGGCGCCGCCGCCGAAGGCGATAACCGTATGGCGGACTTCCTGCTCCAGCCAGCCCCGTGCGATGTGTTGTTTGACGCCGATAAGGGCGCCGGCGGCCATGCTCAGGCCAGCGGCCAGACTCAGCAATAAGGCGAGGGTCAGAGCGCTCATGGGGAGGGCATCCTTGTTGCAGGGATGGGACAGGCAAGTACCCGCCATACATTCAACCTGAGCCCATGTGGAAATTAGCGGGTCAGGTCGAACATAAAGACTGGCAGAGCAGGGATCAACTGTTGCTGAGGTCGTAATCCACCGGGGCGAGGATTTCCACCGGGATGCTGTCCAGATCCTTCGGTGGGGCATCAAAGCGCAAACGGGAGACAAGCTCCTGGGTCGCCCGATCCAGGATACGGCTGCCAGAGCTTTCTACCACTGCCACTTTTTCCGCCCGCCCGGCAGCGTTGATCCAGAACGACACTTTTACGGTGCCCTCCTGGCGACGCATGCGGGCGCGGTGCGGATACTGCTTGTTGTAGTCGATGGTGTCGCGCACCTTGGCCAGGTACTTGTTCAGGGCGTTTTCCGTGTCTCCGGATTGATGCACCCCTTCGCCCGGGTCTCCGGCCATGCCCTTGGCGCCCACTTGCTGCGTCTGGCTGGCAGCGGCCTGCTCACTCTCGGCGTCTTCCTGGGTGTCCTGTTCCTCTACGACGTCACTCTTGGCCACTACAGGCTCAGGCTCAGGCTCGGGTTCCGGTTTCGGCTCCGGTTTGGGTTTCGCCACCGGTTTCGGTTTTGGCTTTACCTTGGGCTTGGGTTTCGGCTCGGGTTTCGGGGCCGGTTCCGGTTTCGCCGGTGCGGGCGGCGCAGCAGGCTTTTCCGCTGGCGGCGCAGACAGGTTCACTACCATTTCGGTGACGCCGGGTTTGCTCGGGCGTCCGCCGGCCAGGGTCAGTGCACCTACGGTGACCAGTACGCTGGCATGAATCAGGACAGAGGCGACCCAGGCAAACAGGGTACGGGATGTCATTGGTCACCCCCGTCGTTGCGGGTCACCAGGCGTACCTGTTCCACGCCCAGGCCTTGCAGGATTTCCAGACGCTCGCGCAGGGTGGTCATGGTGACACCGGCGTCCGCCAACAGGCGCACTTCCCCACCTTCCGGGCGTTCGCTCAGATAGTCTTGCAGTGTCGCTTCAGTGAGCGCGGTATCGTTGTCCTCGGCAAACCACTGACCATCCTGCTGCAACACCAGCAGTAGCTTGTCACGGGCTTCAGGGCCATTGGCGCTCTGGCTCAGTGGGGTATCCACGGACACGGAGGGGCTTTTGGCCAGCTGGCCGGCCAGCATGAAGAAGATCAACAGCAGAAACACCACATTGATCAGCGGTAACACCGGTTCCAGCGGCGGGCGACGGGAAGACGTTTCCATGATCATCACGGCAACAGCTCCAGTTGTACATCCTTGACGCCGGCGGCCTTGATGGCGTCCACGGCGGCAAGGGCCTGCTGCAGGGTGGCATCGGCGCTGACCGTGACCCACACCTTGCTCTTCTGGGTGTCGAGTCGATCGGCTACCGCATCAGGGGTAAAGCTGACACCGTTCAGGTTCAGGTCACCGTCGGCTTCCACTTCGATCACCAGCCACTTGTCATCGGGTTTGTTGATGCTGTCTGCGGGCTGCACGTTGACGGGCAGGTCGTAGAACTGCCCGAAGCGGGTGGCCAGCATAAAGAACACCAACAGAATAAATACTACATCAATCAGTGGCGTCAGGCTTATGAAGGGTGTGCGGTGACGCTCCGGTTCAATATGCATGCGCCACCGATTGGTCGCGGTCCTCTTCCAGGGGTTCGGATTCCGCGTGGTTGTTGCGCAGGACTTTCAGTCGGGACAGACGGTCCTGCATCTTTTCCCGGCACAGCTCCAGACTGCGATCCGCCCAGTGGAAGGCGGCCAGGGTGGGAATGGCCACGGTCAGGCCGGCAGCGGTGGTCAGCAGGGCTTCCCAGATACCGCCAGAGAGGATGGAGGGGTCGACCTGGGAGCCGGCGGTTTCCAGGGCCTGGAAGGCGCCGATCATGCCGAATACGGTACCCAGCAGGCCGAGCAGGGGCGCTACGGCGCTGATCACTTCGAGGATGCGCAGGCCGCCGCGCAGGTTGTCCAGAGAGCTGCGAGCCAGGCGCAGGCTTTCTTCTTGCCAGGCGGCTTCTTCCAGCTTGCTGTTCTGCCAGCATTGCCATACCACCTGGTCGATGGGGCTGGTCAGTTTGCCGGGTTTGCCGGGCTGCTGACCCTTGGCCAGGGCGTCCAGCAGGCGGTCTGCCTGGCGAGCGCTGCCCGGGCGAACGCGGGCGAACTGCAGGATCTTGGAGATTAGGGTGGCCAGGGCAATCACGGACATGAAGGCGAGGACCCACATGGTGGCGCCACCGCTGACAAACCAGTCGGGCAGGTGCAGGGAAATCGGGGGCATGGAAACACTCCTGCTGCGGGCGAATCAATTGAAGGCCCGGTCATTAATACAAAAAGCGTGCGTAGAGTCTGGCACGCGGTTGTGGCATCTCGGTGACTGAGAAAGGAACCGGGAAACACAGACTTGTGGCCCTCAGCGCGAAGGCCCGAATTCGGTTCGCAATGATAGGTTCATAGGCGCCTTAATGCAAGTCATTCCTATTTGCAGTCTATTCACGGTAATGGCCTGACGTACCAGGGAATAGTGATTTTTCGTTACTGGGGATAAGGGTAATTAGCTGCTGGCAAGGGCATAGAGGGAGGTTTTGGGGCGGCAGAGTTGTAGTAGCCGTTTTGGGAGAATCATGAAATGCAGAGGGCGCCGAAGCGCCCTCACAGGCTTACTTGAGCAGCAAGCGATAGTTCATGTTGGATTCGATGCGGTTACCGCTCTGGTCCAGTTGTTCAATGGCATTGACGGCATCCTTGATGTACTGGCGATCGGCATCCGGGTCGTCAGGATTGATCGTGTAGACGTCGTATTCCATGTTGCCTTGCAGGCGCTTTTCGGATTCCCAGCTGCCTCGCTCCGAGGCGCTCAGCTCCACCTTGGATCCGCTCAGGTATTCTTCGCGCAGCTCAAAGCGGGAGGGGTTGTCGTACTGATCCCGATACAGCGTCAGGGTGGTGCGGATACCTGAGCAGTCAGCGCAGGGCAGCATGCCGCTGTAAATGATTTTCTGGGCAGTGGGGTTGATGGGTTCTTCCGGTTGCTGGCTCTGGCAGCCGGTAACGAGGACGGCACTACCCAAGATGGCGGCGGCGAGATAAGTTTTCATGTCGTTTACTCCCTGACAGCTCCTGTAAAGATACTGCTTAGAATAAAGATTTTGTGTTTGGTTCGCCGTTTTAACAGTTTTTGATAATTCTATCGTGTGTTTGCGCGTTGTTCTGTAGACAGCACGCTCTCGGCGCCAGCCGCTGAAGAGAGACTGTGACGAGCGTCGATCCGGCGAAAAACCCACTGCATGATTGCAAGAAAGAAAACAAACACAATCAGGAAATAAAGAAGAATCATGCCTCATCCACCCTGTTTTTGTTGTGCCAACAGGCTAGGGCTGGATCCTGGTTTCAACCAGCAACACTTTGTTATCAGTTGTTGGTTTACTGTTATTGATGGTCGGCGACAGCGTGAAAGATCACCGATACCGGCAGCTTTTGTTGCGGGTCCAGGGGTTCTTCCAGGTTGACCCGGTAGCCCGCGCGCTGAAACAGGGCGAGCCAGTTTTCCAGGGTCCGAAAATACCAGGGTGGAGCTGCACCGAAATCGCTGCCGGACCCGGGCCAGCGGGTTTCCCGCCAGCCACTCCGGTAGTCCCCATCACAGGCCATCAACGGGTGCAGGGTTTGTACCAGTAGCACCCCGCTGGGGGTCAGTCGTGTCTGCAGGGTGGCGAGCAACTGCTCCACGGATTGCTCGCCAAACAGGGAGAAATTGCAGACGGCCAGATCGAAGGACTCGGCGAGGTCGGTGTCCAGTTCGCTGAATGACAGGCAACGGTAATCCCCCTCCGGATGCTGCTGGCGGGCGCTGTCCACCAAGGAGGGGATGGCATCGATGCCGGTGGTGTGAATGCCCCGGGCAGCCAGGCGGCGGCAAAGCCAGCCTTCGCCACAACCCACATCCAGAACCCGGCCTGCCTGCCGGGCGATGATGGCCCGTTCAATGGCCGGGTCGCTGGTGCGGCGGCTGGCAATGCCCTGTTCCTGTATCAGGCGTATCCAGGGCATGGCATTGTCATGCCAGCTGGCAAGGATGCGTTGTTCCGGTGTAATGGTGCCTGTTAACGCATGGGCGTCAGCGGGCCCGCCCGTTCCACGGCCCGCTGGTAGGCCGGGCGCGCCTCCATCTGTTGCAGAAAACGCTGGATGGCGGGTAGTTGACTCAGGTCTGCGCGGGCGGAGGCCGCCTGCAGTGGGAAGCTCATGATTATATCCGCTGCGCTGGGGGTGTCACCGGTAAACCAGCTGTGGGTGCCCAGGTGTGCTTCGATAACGGCAAGCTGGTTTTCCAGTTGCGGGTCGATGAAGGTGCCGATGACCTTGCCGCTGATGCCCTTGGCAACCGGGCGGGCGATAAAGGGCATGGGTGATTTGGGAATCCGGCTGAATACCAGCTTCATCACCAGCAGGGGCATCAGCGAGCCTTCTGCGTAGTGTAGCCAGTAGCGTTCCTGCACCCAGCGTGGGTCGTCGGCGCTGATTTTCCAGCTGTCGTTGCCGTATCGCTGTATCAGATATTCGATGATGGCGCCGGACTCAGGCACGGTGATGTCACCGTCGGTGATTACCGGGGATTTACCCAGTGGGTGCACTTGTTTGAGTTCCGGCGGAGCCAGCATGGTTTTGCTGTCGCGGGCGTAGTGGCGAATCTCGTAGTCCAGCCCCAGTTCTTCGAGTAGCCAGACGATACGCAGGGAGCGGGAATTTTCCAGGTGGTGAAGGGTAATCATGGGCTGCCTCGCAAATACGATGTTGCCGGGCAGCATAGCAGACTTGGTGTGACAGGAATGCCTGACGCCAGGGGGTCGACACAGGGCAAAGACAGCAGGAAGTAAGCTTGACGGCAAAAGACGCCTTGACACTGATTTGCGTCAGGCGTCAGTGTCCGGCCGTATCGATACTGGGTGGGCGTGCTGCCAGATGCACCTGTTCGATCACCGAGTCGAGGATGGTTTCCGTGCGCCAGGCCTGGCTGTGGTTGACCATGGCCACCACCGCCCAGGTGGTGTTGTTTTCGTCACGGGTGAAGCCGGCAATGGAGCGAACATCCCTGAGCGATCCGGTTTTGATATGGCCCATGCCGGCCATCCCCGCTTTGCCCAGCCGGCGGCGCATGGTGCCATCCATGGCCACCAGCGGCAGGGACGCAATCAGCTCGGCGGCGAAGCGGCTTTCCCAGGCTTGCTGCAACAGACTGGCCATCTGTCGTGCGGAAATGCGCTCTATCCGGGACAGCCCGGAACCGTTTTCGAAAACGATACCCTGGCTCAGTATGCCCTTGGCTTCCAGCCATTCCCGGATGGTTCTTTCCGCTGCGGCCAGGTCGTCCCGATCGCCGGGTTGACGGTATTTGGCGCCTAGGCTGAGGAACAACTGGCGCACCATCACGTTATTGCTCCACTTGTTGATGTCGCGAACCATCGTCACCAGATCCCGCGAGGAGGTGGTGGCCAGCAGCTCGGTATCGACATCACGGGGCCGCAGGCCCTGGCGGATCTGGCCGGTGAGGGTGCCGCCCAGTTGCTGCCAGAGGCCGGTGAGCAGGGCGCCGGTGTAGTCACCCTGCTCCATCACCGACAGGTAGCTGCTGGTGGAGCAGCCCTTGGGCAAGACGCCAGTGAGCGTGATGCGGGTATGGCCACTATCGGTCAGCGTCGGCTCGTAGTCGAACTGGTAGCGTCGTGGGCAGTGACCATAGTCTTTGAAGACCATACGGTTATCGATCTCCACGCCGTTGAGGGTGGGCTCGGTCCAGGTATGGATGCCCCTTGCATCAGCGCGAGTACGAATGCGCAATACGTTCAGGTTGGTGAGCAGGGCATGGGGCTTAACCAGAAAGGGGGCGTTGGGGTTGTCGCCATCGTCATCGAAATCGGGGATGCCGTTGGGTAGATTGAAGGCGCTGGCATCCAGTACCAGGTCACCCTGGATATGGGCGATGCCCATGGCGCGCAACTCGCGCATCAGCAGCCAGAGACGCTCTTCAGTCAGTTTCGGGTCGCCACTGCCAACAAAGTAGAGGTTGCCGTGCAAGGTGCTGTCACTGATCGTGCCATCTGTGTACAGGCGGGTATGCCACTGGTAGGTAGGGCCAAGCAGTTCTAGCGCCGCATAGGTGGTCACTACCTTCATGATCGAGCCGGGATTGAAGGGCATATCCGCATTCAGGAAGCGGGCGTCCCCGGGGCCGTTCAAGGGGATGGCGGTGACTGCCAGATGCTCGTCTGCCAATTTCAGGTTTCTGGCGGCCTCCAGTACCGGTGCCAGCAAGGGCGTAGGGGCACCGGCATGGACCGGTGTGGCGGCCACGGCGCCAAGCAGGACGAGGCATGACAGGGCGGGGAATAACTGGAAAAAGCGCGCCCTGAAGGGAACTGGGTGAGACATTAGCGGACCTGGCCACGGAATGGCAGAAAGTAGAACAACTCGACTGGGCCTAGACTAAACCAAAGCCGGTGCCGGGTCAGCGGGGGAGTGGCGATGAAATGTAAATTTCATCGCCGGTTGCGTACTCATGATGGTGAGAGATCAGTCGGGTTTATGCATGCCGACATCAATACCCTTGTGTTGCAGGTCCGCATGGTAGGAGCTGCGCACCATGGGGCCGGATGCCACGGAGCGAAAACCCAGCTCGTTGGCGACACGGGCGTAGTCGCGGAATTCGTCCGGGTGGACAAAACGGTCCACCGGGGCATGGTGTTTGCTGGGCTGCAGGTACTGGCCGATGGTCAGCATGTCCACATCGTGGGCACGCAGGTCCTTGATGGTGTTGATGACCTGCTCGTAGGTCTCGCCCAGGCCCACCATGATGCCGCTCTTGGTGCTCACGTCCGGACGGCGGGCCTTGTAGCGTTGCAGCAGGTCCAGCGAATGCTGGTAGCGGGCGCCGGGGCGAATGTGTTTGTACAGCTCCGGGACGGTCTCGATGTTGTGGTTGAACACATCCGGGGCTGTTTCCACCAGAATATCCACCGCGGTATCCAGGCAGGGACGGAAATCCGGGGTGAGGATTTCGATCTTGGTCTGCGGGGTGCGGGAGCGTACCTGGCGAATGCATTCGGCAAAGTGCTCGGCGCCACCGTCGGCCAGATCATCCCGGTCTACGGAGGTGATCACCACATACTTGAGGCCCAGGTTGTCCACGGATTCTGCCAGGTGCAGCGGCTCTTCCGGGTCCAGCGTGTTGGGGCGGCCGAAGCCCACATCACAGAACGCGCAGCGACGGGTGCAGATGTCACCCATGATCATGAAGGTGGCGGTGCCGCCACCGAAACACTCTGGCAGGTTGGGGCAGGCGGCTTCCTCGCAGACCGTATGCAGCTTCTGCTCGCGCAGCATCGACTTGATGCGCTGGATTTCGCCGTTGGCGGGAACGCGTACGCGAATCCAGTCCGGTTTACGCTGGTAGCCGGTCTCTTCGTTGACCATGGGAATGGTGCGTACCTTGTCCGCGCCACGCAGCTTGTCGCCGATCTGAACCTTGCGCTTGGCCTGTGCCTGCTCGCTCATGGGGTGTCCGTTACTGTCAGGGTGCCGGGCTGTGTTGGGCCGGCGGAAATTCGGAAATGTCATTGTACCAGTCGGGCGCGGGCGCTGTCCGTGGCATCAGGCCCAGACGTTTGGCTAATAACGTCACCAGTTGCTGCTCCATGGTGTGACGATCCAGCACCACGCCCTGCTCGCTGAGGGTGGTCATGGGTTGGCCCACATGGCCGCAGGGGTTGATGCGCTGCCAGGGTGACAGATCCATGTCCCGGTTGATGGCCAGGCCATGGTAGCTGGCTCCCCGGCGGATGCGCAGCCCCAGAGAGGCGATCTTGGCACCGTTGACGTAGACACCGGGAGCATCGTCCCGGTTCGCGGCGTTGATGCCGTGGCTGGCCAGAAAATCGATGATGCCCTGTTCGATGGCGCTGACCAGCCCCCGACTACCGAGCCCCAGGCGTTTGATGTCCAGCATCAGGTAGACCACCGTCTGCCCGGGGCCGTGGTAGGTCACCTGTCCGCCACGGTCGCTGTTGACCACCGGGATCTCCCCGGCATTGAGCACATGTTCCGGCTTGCCGGCCTGACCCAGGGTGAACACGGGGGGGTGTTCGAGCACCCAGAGCTCGTCGGCAGTGTCGACGGTACGGTCATCGGTCAGCGTGCGCATGGCCTGCCAGCAGGGGGTGTAATCCACCCGGGGGAAATAGCGAATCAAGGCGTCGTTCATGGGGGGAGTATAAAGGCAGCTACAAGCTACAAGCTACAAGCTACGCTTGTTGGATAGGGAAAGGCCTGAACCTCGGCATTTCTGCGAAGCCGCTGTAGGAGTACCTCTTGAGGTGCGAACCGCGCTTGCGCGGAAATCGACCGGAGGGCGATCAGGAATTTCAGAGCTCGACAGGTCCATCCAGATCATGCCGATTCGGTGCCAGCCCAACCCGTTCGCCATGCAAGCATAGCTCCTACACAGAGGCCTCGACCCACGCTCAGCGACGTGTTGACGCTTGTCGCGTGCAGCTAACATAAAAAAAGCCCGGCAAAGCCGGGCTTAAGGCAGACCCCTTACGGGGTAACAACGATCGAACCAGAATAACTAGCCTATATCAGGCGATTCCCTGTCCTCTGGTTTACCAGATGCAGATTCAGTTCCTGAACGCTGATGCCGAACTCGATACCGTCCTGGTCCTGCTCGCGGAGTTTGATGGTTTCAAAGGCGTCGAAATGAACGGGGGTGCCATGCACGCTTTGCTGGATATGCGGGCTGCGCGGCATGGTCGGAATAATGTCCGCAGAATTGGGCATGGTGGAGGTATGGACAACCTGGGGGGTGTGGCTCGGTAGATCAGCTGCGACCAGAATAAGCAAGCAACTGCACAAGCACAGCAAGGTCAGCATTTTCATTTTTGTGATCCCGTTACGTTCTTCTTATAAGAATCACGATACGGGCACGCAGGTGCCAAACCAATGGTGGCTTGGTGAGGCTTGCGTGTCGGGCTGTGACCGAGGGTTAATTTGTGTAATGAGGACGATGGCCAGTCACAGGTAAAAAGGAGCGAGAAGCGAGTAGCGGGTGAGAGGTAACGCCGTCATGGCTTGCACCCGCTCTTTCAGGAATGGCTTTGGTTTGCCGGAATCAGAGGCTCATCTTCACATGGGGGCACTCATTGAGCGCTTTATAAATCGCTTCCACCTGTTCGCGGTTGCGCATGGTCACCTGGGCGGTGATCGAGACAAAGTTGCCTTTACTGCTGGGTTTGCTCGCCAGATGTTTGTCGGCGTCAAAATCCTCCAGATGCATTTCGAGAATCTCGATCACTGCGGTTTCCAGCGGTGAGTCCGTCAGGCCCATGACCTTGAGCTGCATGTCGTGGGGAAATTCCCAGAGATGTTCCTGAATCGCCATTGGTTACTCCTGCTCCAGGCCGCACAGGCGGCGTTTAAAATCCACATAGTGGCGGGCCACTGTTTTCCACATGGCGCCAGGCTTGCCATCGCCAACCGCCGCCTCGTTCAGTTGTGTGATCGGTACGACTTCCCGGGTGGAGCTGGTAATCCAGATCTCATCGGCCTGACGCAGTTCTGCCTCGGTGATTTCCCTTTCCGCGAAGGGCAGGCCATGTTGTCCGCACAATTCTACTATCAGGTCGCGGGTGATGCCGCCCAGAATGGCATGATTTTTTGGTGGGGTAACGATCACACCGTCGTGCACGATGAAGACATTGCTGGCGGAGCCTTCGGTGACGAAGCCATCGTGCAGCAGAATGGCTTCCATGGCGCCGGCCGACACGGCCTGTTGACGCAGCAGGCTGTTGGGCAACAGCGAGATGGATTTGATGTCACAGCGGGCCCAACGGGTGTCATCCCGGGTGATTGCCTTGCCCCCGCTGGCGGTGTCCGGGCTGTCGGCGGCGGGCACGGCAATGGGACTGGTCATCATGAAAACGGTGGGGGCAACCGGCGGCTCGGGAAAGGCATGATCGCGTTTTGTGGCGGCGCCCCGAGTGATCTGTAGATACACAGACAGGTTGCCGCCGCCATTGCGTGCAATCAGTTCCTCGCACAGAACCTGCCACTGCTGGCGGTCATGGGGATTACTGATTTCCACTTCCCGCAAGGAGCGTTCCAGGCGTTCCAGGTGTTGGTCAAAACGGAACAGTACGCTGTTGTAGGCCGGAACCACTTCGTAAATGCCGTCCGCAAACAAAAAGCCCCGATCCATTGGGGAGATCCGTGCCTCTTCCAGCGCCATGAAAGCGCCATTGAGATAGACCTGGGACATGTCGTTTCCTTTGACGAGTCTGACACCCGGTGCCGCCAGCGGGGTGTCAGGCGTCGAGCGTCAGGCGTGCTTAAAACAACCCCTTGAAGAACAGCAGAACATGATGCCAGAGCTTGGTAAAGATACCGGCTTCTTCGATGTTCTCCAGGGCCACCAGCGGCTTCTCCATCAGTACATCATTGTTCTGGCGTACCGTCACGGTGCCGTATTGCTGACCTTGCGCGATGGGGGCTTTCAGTTGCGGGTTCACGGTGATTTCGGCTTTCAGACTTTCATGGCTGTCACGGGGAATGGTCAGAACCAGGTCTTCGGCCAGGCCCAGGCGCAGCTGTTTGCTCTCGCCCATCCAGACATCCACGGTGTCGAGGATGTCTCCGGCACTGTAGGCCTTGTAGGTCTCAAAGAAGCGAAAACCGTAGGTGAGCAGTTTCTGGGATTCCCGTGCGCGGGCGGATTCGGAGTCGGTGCCCATGACCACGGTAATCAGACGCATGCCGTCTTTCTTGGCGGAAGACACCAGGCAATAACCGGCTTCCTCGGTATGGCCGGTTTTCAGGCCGTCCACACTGGGGTCACGCCATAGCAGCAGGTTGCGGTTCTGCTGGGTGATCCCGTTGTAGGTATATTCCTTTTCCGCGTAGATGTCGTAGTGTTCGGGAAAGTCGCGAGTAATGGCGCGAGCCAGAAGGGCCATGTCGCGGGCGGTGGTGTAATGATTCTCGGCGGGCCAGCCGGTGGAATTGACGAAGTGGCTGTCATTCATGCCCAGACGGCGGGCGTGCTGGTTCATCAGATCGGCGAAGGCATCCTCGGAGCCGGCGATGAATTCCGCCATGGCCACGCTGGCATCGTTGCCGGACTGGATAATGATGCCGCGCAGCAGTTCCCCCACGGACACCCGGGTGCCTTCGCGGACAAACATCCTCGAGCCCCCCATTTTCCAGGCCTGCACGCTGATAGGCGCCATATCCTGTTCGGAAATGTTGCCTTTCTGCAGTTCAGCCTCGGCGATATAGGCGGTCATCATCTTGGTCAGACTGGCCGGGGGCAGGCGCTGCTCGGCATTGTGCTCGACGATGATGTTGCCACTGGCGGCATCCATCAGTAGATAACCACGGGCATCAATCTGAGGGGCGCGAGGCACGGTGTTCGCCTGGGCCTGCACGGAAATCAGAGTGCCGATAATGGCAAATACGATAAAGAGGGTGGAGCGAAACGACTGGGGGCGCATGGATTTCCTGCCTGTTGTGTCCTTGTCGGCCTGAAAATTCAGGGATTTGTGAGTCGAGGGGGAAGCCCTGAGCGTCTTAGACAGAGATAAGGGCAAAACGTCCCCTGACATCACGGGATGGCTGCATTCTAGAGGAGCGCAACCGAGCTGTTAACCGGAGGAACGGCTTAGTTTGCGCAAACACCTCAGGGCGTGACCGGCACAGGCCGCTCGAAACCCGCGTCGGCCATGCTCTGGCGCACCTGCTGGCGCTGCTGATCGTCCGCATAGGGGCCGATCCAGACCCGGTGTAGCGCGTTGACCGAGCGAATCTCACTGCCCAGTCCCAGCTCTTCAAGCAGGGTCTGCTGCATCCGCTCGGCGGCAGCACGATCCTGAAAGGCTCCCGCTTGCAGGAACAGCCGGGTATTACTGGCGGCGTTCGGTGGCGGGCTGTCCACTGCGGCGCGGACTGCGGTGGGTACCTTGCTGGTCGGTGTGTTGGGCGCCGGGGTGGCACTGATGGTCTCCACCCTGACCCGGCCGGTGCCGGCGTCTTCTATACCCAGCCGAACGGCGGCGGCCCAGGACAGGTCGATGATGCGATCTTCATGGAAGGGGCCCCGATCGTTGACACGGACCACCAAGCTTTTGCCGTTATCCAGGTTGGTAACCCGGGCATAGGTGGGTAGAGGCAGGCTGCGATGGGCGGCGGTGAACCGGTACATGTCGAAGGATTCACCGCTGGACGTGCGGTGGCCATGGAATTTCTGTCCGTACCAGGAGGCCAGGCCCTCAGCCTGGTAACCCTCTGCACTGGGCAGTACCCGATAGGTCTTGCCCCAGACACTGTAGGTGTCCGGGTTGCCGTAACGGCTGCGTGGCTCGTTCTTGGGTACCGGTTCCGGCAGTTGCGAGATGTCGCGCCGTTCTTCGGGCGGGGTGTCCTGGGCCATGCTGTAACGGTCCGAGCCCGGCGCACCGTTATTAACCGGGCCTCCGGACGAGGATGGCCCGGGGCTGGTGGCGCAGGCGCTCAGCAGGGCGCAGGTGGCTACGGCACAAGCCAGTCGCATCATTGTGGGCTCTCCAGGGCTGCCGCGATGTCTCGGGACAGTTGTAGCACGGCCATGGCATACAGGCGACTGTGGTTATAGCGGGTAATGACATAGAAATTATCAGTGGCCAGCCAGAACTCGGTGCCCTGCAGGCCCTCCAGGTCCAACAGGGCGACGCGGGTGTCTCCTGGCAGATCAAAACAGTATTCGCTGATCACGCCACTGCCCTGACAGCTGATTGCCGTGACACCCGCCTGGCCAGCGCGGTCCAGATTGAAGGAGGGCTTGTAGCCTTTTTTCGCCAGTGGCTGATAGCCGTTCCCTTCCACCCGGGCGCGGGCGGCCACGGGGTGACCCGGCTGCCAGCGATGCTCATGGAAATAGTTGGCCACCGAGCCGATAGCATCCACCGGGTTGTTGACCAGATCGGTGATCCCGTCATTGTCGAAATCTACCGCATAGGCCTGGTAGCTGGTGGGAATGAACTGTCCGTAACCCATGGCGCCAGCATAGGAGCCGGTAATGGTGTCGGCGTCGATATGGGCCTGCTGTTCCAGTTCGAACAGGGCTTTCAGCTGCTTGCGGAAGAAGCTGGCCCGGGGCGGATAGTCAAACCCCAGGGTGGCCAGGGCGTCGACGACACGATAGGTGCCCATGTGCTGACCGTAGCGGGTTTCCACCCCGATGATGGCAAGAATAATTTCCCGGGGGACGCCGTAGGTTTGTTCTGCACGGGCCAGGGTGTCTGCGTGCTGGCGGGAAAATTCCACCGCCTTTTGCACGCGGCTCTCTTGCAGAAAGATTTTCTGATAGGTGGCCCAGGTATGGGTTCTTTCTGCCGGGCGAGCGATGGATTCCAGGATCTTGGGCTGGCACTGGGCGCTGCCCAGCACCTGGCGGATGCGCGCTTCATCGCCACCCTCGGAAACCAGCTCGCGGATCATGGTCTTGGCCAGATCTCGCTGCAGGTAATCATTGTTTTCCGGGCAGGTGTGCTCTGCCAGGGCTGGCAGGGACGTGAATGACAGTGCTGCGGCCAGAATGGCCTGGTAGGAACGACGCAAAGGGTGATCTCCTGTTTTCATTATTCCCATAGACCGTGTCAGAGCGGTTTGGTGCCCGGCTGAATGCAAAAGGCGAGAAACGCGTTGCCAGTTGAAAGCAGCGAAGAGCAAAACCATCTTTTTTAGGGTTTCGCTCCTCGCGGCTAGTAACTCATCAGCCGCCGATGGGTGTGGATCGACATCAGCATGCCGAAGCTGGCCAGCAGGGTAACGATGGAGGTGCCGCCATAGCTGATCAGGGGTAGCGGTACCCCCACCACGGGCAAGAGTCCGGACACCATGCCTATATTCACAAAAATATAAATAAAAAATGTCATCGTCAGGCTGGAGGCAAGCAGGCGTGAAAAGGTCTCCTGTGCCTGCCAACTGATAAAGAAGCCTCGCCCGACAATCACCAGGTAGATCATCAGCAGAACGCTGACACCCACCAGGCCGAATTCTTCGCTCAGTACTGCCAGGATAAAGTCGGTGGAGGACTCCGGCAGGAAGTCCAGACGCGATTGGGTGCCGTCCAGCCAGCCTTTGCCATCCACGCCACCAGAGCCAATAGCGGTTTTTGACTGGATGATGTTCCAGCCGGTTCCGCGCGGGTCCGCTTCCGGGTTGAGGAAGGTATCGACCCGGTTGCGCTGGTAGTCGTGCATGACAAAGAAATACATCAGCGGTGCGGCGGTTACTACCAGAAGTACCGCCACGGCAATCAGTCGCCAGGACAACCCGGCCATGAACAGCACCACCAGTCCGCTGGCGGCAATCAAAATGGCGGTGCCGAGATCCGGTTGCATGCCGATCAGGGCCGCCGGTACGCCGAGCAGTGCCAGGGCAACCAGCGCATCCAGCAGTTTGGGGGGCAGGGTGCGCTCACTGAAATACCAGGCCACCATAGCGGGTACTGCCAGCTTCATGGCTTCTGCTGGCTGGAAACGGCCGATGCCGGGAATACTGAGCCAGCGCTGGGCGCCTTTGGCCTCGGTGCCGGCAATCAACACCAGCACTAGCAGGCCCAGCCCTCCGCAATAAAGGAAAGGAGCCCAGAAGCGGTAACTGCGCGGCGGAATCTGGGCCAGCAGGAACAGGGCGGTGAGCCCTGCGCTGAAACGAATGCACTGGCGAATGACCATTTCCAGGCTTTCGCCGCCGGCGCTGTACAGCACCGCCAGCCCACCCAGCATCAGCACGAACAGGCCGGCCAGCAGGGGCGCATCCAGGTGCAGGCGCATGGCCAACCCCGGGGAGAGGGTGGCGCCGGTCTGGCCTGGCATCTGACGGAGGTATTCGCGCTGACTCATGGACTGACCTCGGCGGGAGGTGCGGGGTGTTCTTCAAACACCGGCGGGACCTCCAGCTCTCCGTTTTCATTCAGCAGCCAGGCATCCATGACCTGGCGGGCCACGGGACCGGCGGTGGAGCCGCCGTGGCGGCCGTTTTCCACCAATACGCCCACAGCGATGGCGGGCTGTTCAGCAGGGCCAAAGGAGACCATCAGGGCATGGTCGAGCATTCGCTCGGCCAGTTCGTCCTCGTTGTAGGTTTCGTCCTGCCCTACGGAGAAGACCTGGGCGGTGCCGGATTTGGCGGCAATGGCATATTGGGCGTCTACGGCCATTACCCTGGCGGTACCTCTGGGGCCTGTGACGGCGACCATGGCGTCGGTCATTTTTTCCCAGTTGCTTTCATCATTCAGTGTGATGCCGGTGCGTTCCACCGATTGTTTTTCACCGGCAATAGACGGCACCACCTTCTTGCCATGGCTGGCGGTAATGGCGGTGGCGGTGGCCAGCTGCAACGGTGTGGTGAGCACGAAACCCTGGCCGATGCTGGCGTTAATGGTATCGCCATGAAACCAGGGCCGGTTGCGGTAAGCGCGCTTCCATTGCTTGGAGGGCATGATACCGCTGGATTCGTTATACAGGTCGATGCCGGTCGGTGCCCCCAGGGAAAACTGACTCATGTACTCATGCATGCGGGCAATGCCCAGCTTGAAACCCATATCGTAGAAGTAGGTGTCGCAGGATTGAACCACCGCTTTGTGCAGATCGACGCGGCCATGGCCCCAGCGTTTCCAGTCCCGGTAGCGGTGCGGATCGTTTTCCAACTGGTAATAGCCGGGGTCCGAGATGGTGCGTTGCCAGTTGGTGACGCCGGCATCCAGGCCGGCAATGCCCAGCATCGGCTTGATAGTGGAGCCGGGTGGGTAACGGCCCTGCAGGGCGCGGTTAAACAGCGGGTTGTCAGGGTCGCTCTGGTAGGCGGAGTAATCCTTGTAGGAAATGCCGGTGACGAACAGATTGGGATCGAAACCGGGACGGCTGACAAAGGCCAGCACGCTGCCATCGCGTGGGTCGATAGCCACCACGGCGCCACGCCGATCGCCCAGCGCATCGTAGGCCGCCTTTTGTACGCGCATGGACAGGCGCAGGCGCAGGTCTTCGCCCGGTACCGGGGGTTGTTCTTCGAGGACACGCAAGATGCGCCCTCGGGCATTGGTTTCCACCTGACGGTAGCCCACCTGGCCGTGGAGCTGGTTCTCGTAGAAACGCTCGATACCGGAGCGGCCATAGAAGTGGGTGCCGGCGTAGTCGCGCTGTTCGTCCAGGGTCATGGCCTCCAGATCCTGGGCGTTGATCCGGTTTACATAGCCCAATACGTGGGAGAACAGAATGCCATGGGGGTAATGACGGATCGGATCGGCGGAAATGCGGATGCCGGGAAGGCGATGCTGGTTGACGACCAGTCGGGCGATTTCCTCTTCGCTGAGACGGCCGCGCAGTGGCACCGGTTCCCAGGGGCGGCGCGCTGTCAGGCGGCGTTTCTGGAAGCGTTCCAGATCGCCCTCGTCCAGCTCGATCAACTTGCCCAGCTCGCCGATAAGCTGGTCCAGCTCACCGGCCTGCTCAATGATCAACTCCAAGGAAAAGTCGGGCCGGTTTTCGGCCAGAATAACGCCGTCCCGGTCGGTGATCAGCCCCCGCGGTGGTGATACCGCCAGGGTCTGTACCCGGTTGTTGTCACTGAGGGTGGTATAGCGGCTGTGCTGGATCACCTGTAGCCAGATCATCCGGCTGACCAGAATCAGGGTCAGCAGCAACACCAGAAAGACAGCCACGACCAGGCGCACGCTGAAGATACGCTGTTCGTGGTGGTGATCTTTCAGTGTTAAAGGTCGGCGCATGGTGGCGTCTGTGTCAGGGGGCGAAGGTCAGCGATGATAGGGGTGCCCGGTGAGCAGCGTCCAGCCCCGGTACAGCTGTTCGGCCAACAGCACCCGCACCAGCGGGTGGGGCAGGGTCAGGGTCGACAGGCTCCAGCGCTCGTGGGCGCTGGCGGACAATTGCGGGCACAAGCCGTCCGGCCCCCCTACCAACAGGACCAGATCCTGACCCAGATCTTTCAGTTCGCCCAGTTTACGGCTGAGTGCGGGGGTGTCCAGCGCTCGCCCGTTAACTTCCAGTGCCACGATTTTGGCGCCGGGGTACTTTTCCAGGCGTTTGCGGATGGCGTCAGCCTCGCTGCGAACCTGGCTGGCGGTATCCCCCTTGCTCCGTTTCGGCAGAGGGATTTCTTCCAGTTCCAGACGCATGTCCGGGGGCATGCGTTTCTGGTATTCGGCAAAGCCCTCGGTGACCCAGGCGGGCATGCGGGTGCCCACCGCCAGCAGGAAAAGACGCATTACTCTTTGCTTTCACGGTCCGGGTGATGCTGGGGATTGCGCCACAGGCGTTCCAGGTCATAGAACTCGCGGGTGGCGGGCAGCATCAGGTGCACGATGACATCGCCCAGGTCCACCAGAATCCACTCGCCGGTGTCCTGGCCTTCGCTGCCCAGAGGCTCGTGACCCGCTTCTTTTGCGGTTTCCAATACATTGTCTGCCAACGCTTTCACGTGGCGATTGGAGGTGCCGCTGGCAATGACCATGTTGTCGGCCACACTGGTGATTTCACGCACGTCCAGTTGGGTAATGTTCTGGGCTTTGACTTCTTCCAGTGCGTCAATAACCAGTTGCAGTAGCGGGGTGTCAGCGCTCATGAGGCCTCGTGTCTGATTCGGGGGAAGAGGATTTCGCCACATTATACAGATGGTGGCGGTGAATATGGGCAACAACTGCCGGCTCCAGGGCCGGGCAATCGCCTTTTTCTGCCAGCGCCTGACGAATGGCGGTGGCGGACACATCCAGAAACGGCCCCTGCAGCATCAGGCGCAGACCGTTGGCGTGACGCATGAGGCGATCGGCTTGCGTTTCCGGGAAGGTGGCCAGCACCGTGTCTGTTGCCTGCGGGCTATCCGGGCGCGGTACCACCGCCAGGTGGCACAGGTCTGCATAGTCCTGCCAGCGGTGCCAGTGATGCAGGCTGGCAAAGCTGTCGGCGCCGATCATGAACACCAGCGGACGATTACCGATCTGCGCACGGTAGTGTTGCAGGGTCAGCAGGCTGTAACTGGGGCCGGATTGTTGCAGTTCCCAGTCGTCGGGAATCAGGCAGGGGTGGTCCGCGCAGGCCAGCTCCAGCATGGCCAGACGCTGTTCACCATCGGCCAGGGGTTGCGGGCGATGCGGCGGCACCGCGTTGGGGAGCAAATGCACGGGGGCATTGCCGAGCACCCGGGACACCGACCGGGCCGCACTGATGTGGGCCCGGTGGACGGGGTCGAAGGTGCCGCCGAACAGCACCAGCGGTGTGGTGTCGTGAGTGGCGCGCACTACTGGCGGATGTGGCCGTCGCCCAGCACCACCCACTTCTGGCTGGTCAGGCCTTCCAGTCCCACTGGTCCACGGGCGTGGATCTTGTCCGTGGAGATACCGATTTCCGCACCCAGCCCGTATTCGAAACCGTCTGCGAAACGGGTGGAGGCATTCACCATCACTGAGCTGGAATCCACCTCGGTGAGGAACTGCCGCGCCCGGGTGTAGTTTTCGGTGACGATGGCTTCGGTGTGGCCGGAGCTGTAACGGTTGATATGATCAATCGCCTCGTCCAGATCCTTGACCAGCTTCACCGCCAGAATCGGCGCCAGGTATTCCTCGCCCCAGTCGGCCTCGGTGGCTTCCTGGATACCCTCGACAATGCTGCGAACGTTCTCACAACCGCGTAACTCCACACCGGCATCGCGGTATTTGGCAGCCAGTTCGGGCAGTACCTGCTGGGCGATGGCGTTGGCCACCAGCAGCGTTTCGGTGGTATTGCAGGTGCCGTAGCGCTGGGTTTTGGCGTTGTAGGCCACGTTGATGGCCTTGGTAATATCCGCCTGGTCATCAATATAAGTGTGGCAGTTGCCATCCAGATGCTTGATCACCGGTACCCGCGCCTCATTGCTGATGCGCTCGATCAGGCCCTTGCCGCCTCGCGGTACGATAACGTCCACATACTCGGGGTGGGTGATCAATTCGCCCACCGCTGCCCGGTCGGTGGTTTCCACTACTTGTACCGCAGTATCCGGCAGGCCGGCTTCGCGCAGGCCCACACGAATGCACTCGGCGATGGCCTGGTTGGCGTTGATGGCTTCGGAGCCGCCACGCAGGATGGCCGCATTCCCGGATTTCAGGCACAGGGCTGCCGCATCGATGGTCACATTGGGGCGGGACTCGTAAATAATGCCGATGACACCCAGCGGTACACGCATCTTGCCGACCTGAATCCCTGAGGGGCGATAGGCCAGGTCGGTTATCACACCCACTGGGTCGGCCAGAGCAATGATCTGTTCCAGGCCTTCCACCATGGCGTCAAAACGAGCCGGTGTCAGTTCCAGGCGATCAAGCAGGGCGGCATCCAGGCCGCTTTCGCGTCCCTTATCCAGATCCTGCTGGTTGGCTTGCAGTACCGCGTTGCGGTGGCTGCGCAGAGCGCCGGCTATGGCAGCCAGGGCCTTGTCCTTGTCACCGGAACTGGCCCGGGCCATGGCGCGAGAGGCCGTACGGGCCTGTTCGCCAAGACGTTGCATGTATTGCTGGATATCCATAATTCTCAAAGCTGAAAGTGGTCAAGAGGTGGATTATAACGACAACCGGCTCTTTACGCTTGCACACAAATGGTGAAGAATTGAAAACCTTTGCTACACAATAGGGCCTAAATCCTTGATTTTGTGGTACGAATGTACTGTTTGTGTGGCGCAACACGGACTGCCTCATCCTGACGGGTAAAGGGTAGCCGATACAACAAGAAAAAACTTGAACGGAGCCAGACACTTATGGCCATTCGCTACCAGGAATATACCCGCTCCGCCATTAAAGCCGCCCCGTTTCAGCTCTGGGTAGGTCAGTGGCGTATTGATTACCTGGCGTTCTCGCATCCGGACAATGCCCACAAACCGCCGTTGCTGGTGGTGGGTGGTGCCTTCCAGAATTTTACCTCCTACAAATATTGTGTCGAACGCATCTACCAGGATTTTCCGGTGGTGCTGGTGGACCTGCCATCCCTGGGCAACAACACACAGATCGCCCCGGACCTCAGCATGGAGGATCTGGCAGACCTGCTTTACGAATTCACCTGCCAAACCGGCTTGAAAAAAGTGCACCTAATGGGGCTGTCGCTGGGCTCTGCGGTGGCCAGTACCTTTGCCTACAAGTATCCTGAGGCCACCGATAAGCTGATCGTGGCAGGTATCGTCACCCGGCCGCGCAAAAGCTGGCGCATGCTGGTGGAGGAATCTGTGCGAGTCCTGGAACAGGGTCGCATGGATGAGTTCAGTCAGGCAGTGGTGCTCTATCTGGTCAACTACGACAAGATGAAGGAAACCGGTATTACGCCCACCGCCCGCAAGCTGTTCTATCGGCAGATGAAGCGGCTTTCCGACAACGAGCGTGAGCGCTACAAGATCAATGGCCGCCGGCTGTTGTCCGTGGAAGGTCTGCTGGGCTATCCGGAGTGCGATACGCTGGTCACCACCGGTGAGTTCGACAGTTTTACCCTGCCCTGGGAAAACGCCTCTTTCGCTGAAAAATGTCCCAATGCCCAGTTCACCCTGATCAAGGGAGCGGATCATTTGCCGCAGCTGGAAAAGCGGGAAGTGTCCCTGGATCTGTTCTCCACTTTCCTGCGCGGCGAATCACTGGACACCGTGCAAGGTATCCGTCGTTTCGGCAAAGGCGAGTGCAACCGCATCGAGCGGCGCCGTGCCGAGCGGTTGGTGCCATGCAACAATCATGGCCACGTGACCAGCGAATCCCGGGTGGGCGACCGCTTCCGGTTCAACAAGCCGGTGCAGGTGGTAGATATCAACTTCTTCGGCTGCCTGATCAAACTCAGCGAGCCCGGCTTCTCCATTGCCGACCACGCCCGTGACTGCACGCTCTACATGGAGAGTCCGGAGCTGAAACTGGAGCTGCTGGTATTCGATTACGATGGTGCCGGCTACCTGCGCTGCCTGTTCAAGCACGGCAACATCCAGGCGGCAGAACGTTTCACCGAGCTGCTGAAAGACAGCGAATATTTTCTGCGCCAGGACAGCGAGGGGAATGTGCATCGGATTTATGGATGAAAGAAGCAATTGATAGTTGATAATGGATAATTGATAACTGCGCGACCAAGCGCAGTCATAATCTGAAAGTAAAGAGGCCGCGCCCAAGCCATTGGACGCGGCCTCTTGCCGTTCAGGATAACTGCGAGATTGGCTCGCGACGTTATCAATTATCCATTATCAACTATCAATTAGATCCAACCGTCCCTTCCATGATCCTCACCATCGGATTGCCCCGCGTCTTGGGTATCGGTAGCTGATCGTAGTAGTCGGTCGGGTTGTGGATGGTCAGGCTGTGAAAGCCAAGGCTATGGAAATGATCCACGGCTTCCATGTCGGAGTGGAAGTGAAAGCCGACCTGGCTGCGGGACACGGTGCCCAGCATGTTCCCCAGTACCTTGAGGGTCCGGTAGAAGGGCATGCCTTTGTAGAGCGGGTAGTTGTCTGTCAGGTAGGTGCCTTGGGGGAATGCTTCCAGGGCGCTGGCCAGTTTGCGCCAGAAGTCGGAAATCACCGCCAGCGGGAAGTAATTCACCAGCCCTTCGGTAATCACTACCACAGGTTTGCTCTGATCCAGCTGGGCCAGCACATGATCCAGACTGAGTTCCCCGTCTTCGGCGAAGATGTTGATAGGCTGCACGCGATGGCGCTCGCTCAGCACGCCGTGTTCTTTCAACAGTTGCTGCTTGCGCAGGGCCATGTCCGGCAGGTCGGTTTCGATGTAGGTAAGTTGCGGGTACTGCTCACAGAAACGGTGTCCCCGGGGTGACAGGCCGCAGGCGATTTCCACCACCTGGGTCACGCCGTCGTCGATCAGTTGATGCAGCCGGTGGTCGATCAGGTGGTGGCGCTGCAACAGAAAGGTGCGGATGTTGCCACCGACGATATGCCGGCCCACGTACTCGAAGGGGGCCAGGGCGCCATACAGGAAGGCACCGCCTTTGGTGCGGAAGAAGGGCGCGGAGATGCCGTCGCGGGTCCACACGTGGCCGGTGTAGAGGGCGGTAAAACTGATGGAAGAAGTATCCCGGGGTTCACTCATTGTTGTTCTGGCTGGTTATGGCTGAAGCCTGACAGGCTAGCAGAATTATGCCATTGAGTGATGGCAATTTGTGCCAAATTGCCGGTGGTTTCAGGGCTCAAAGAACCATGGGCGATGCCACCGCATCGCGCGTTTCCCTGCCGCACAGGGTTTCTACCAACGTCAGAGAAAATTCCAGAGCGGTGCCCGGGCCGCGGCTGGTCAGGCACTGGCCGTCACGGACTACTCGTTCTTCCATTCTGCTTTTGTCCGGCAGAGCATCGGTAAAGCCCGGGTGGCCGGTGGCGGAAACGCCATCGAGCAGGCCGTGGGGCGCCAGGGCCACCGCGGGGGCGGCGCACATGGCGCCGTAAAGACGTCCGCTGTCTCGTTGGGCGTGGAGTTTATCGATCAATTTGTCGCTGTCGGCCAGGGCCTGAGCTCCGGGCATGCCACCGGGTAACACGATCAGATCGAAATCCTGTGCCATCACATCGTCGATCAGGGCATCAGCTTCGATGCGGGTTTGCCGTGCGGCAATGATGTGCGGGCTGCCGGTGACGCTGGCCACGGTTACCTCTACGCCCGCCCGGCGCAGCACGTCGATCAGGGTGACGGTCTCGATGTCTTCGCTGCCATCAGCGATGGGGATCAGGGTGGTGGGCATGGTTCCAGCTCCTTGCAGATTGAAGCTTGTCGTTTGCAGCGGCCTTTACCGTTCCATGCTACGCGGTAGCGGATGTCCTGCAAGGCGCAGTGCCAACGAGGTGATGTACTGCCATGGATCACCTTTGGCCATGCCCTTGACGCACTGGTCGGCGCGGATGGCGCTGGCCTGGGCGGCCTTCAGATGTTGCGGGTTGAGGCGCTGGGCCTGGGCTTGCATGGCGCGTACCCGCTGAGGGGGCAAGCGGGGTGGTGGGCCGCCGCTGAGCATGCCGTCGAGGATACGGATGTCGCGGCTCAGGGCCCATAGCAACACTGGCGGCTCCACACCCTCGGCGCGCAGGGTCTGAATGATATGCAGCACCCGCTGGGCATTGCCCTGGGCGGTGGCTTCGGTGAGATCGAACGGCGAGTAGCGGCTGGAATCGCCCACCGCCTGTTGCACGTCTTCCGGTCCCACCTGGCCGTCTTCCACCAGCAGGGTCAGTTTGTCCACTTCCTGGGCGGCGGCCAGCAGGTTACCTTCGCTGCGTTCGATCAGCAGGGCCAAGGCGTCTTCGCTGGCACTGAGTCCGCGGCTGGCCAGGCGATCCTGCAGCCAGTTGCGCAGGCCGGCGCCTTCCACCGGCCAGACTTCGATGACCGCACCCACTGCGTCCAGGGCTTTCACCCAGGCGCTGTTCCAGTCCTTGCGGCGATCCAGCCGGGAGCAGCGGATCAATAACAGGGTGTCATCACCGGGATTGGCCAGAACATCACGGAGGATCTGGCTGCCGGCCTTGTCCGGTCGTTTGTCGTTGAGCACCAGTTCGAGAATCCGGCGGCCGCCGAACAGGCTCATGCTCTGGGATTCATTGAGCAGCGAATTCCAGTCAATGCCGGTGTCGGAGGAGAAACGGTGACGTTCGTCAAAGCCCTGATCGCGAGCAGCGCGGCGCAGGTCGTCAAGCAGCTCGCCCTGTTGCAGCGGCTCATCGCCGGCTACCAGGTAGGCGGGCAGCAGTCGATCGGCCAAGTGTTTGCCGAGCTGCTCCGGGCGCAGACGCATCAGTAGGTCTCCCAGCCCTCGGAGGCAGCGGCGATCTGGTTGATCAGCCGGTAGGCCATGTCCAGAAACAGGTCGTCACGGACCAGTTGCTCCTCGTCGGAGGAGGCGGTGGCGTTTTCCGGGTACCAGGGCAGGTTGCGCAGGGTCATCATGCGCGTTGGCGTGGTCAGCAGGGCGCCGCTTTTGCGGTCCTTGATGTGCCAGCGCAGTGTGTAGCGCAGTTCGATTTCCGCCTGGCGACCCTGGGCATCCACCGCCGAGGTGCGGCGCATCCAGTCTTCGTCATCGATGACCAGGATGTAGGGTGCTTCGTTGTGGACCAGCACGCCCTGGTCTTCCAGCTCGTCCTCCAGGGTGTAGCGCAGCTCCGTGGAGGCGCCACTGACCGTCAGGGTTTCCATGGACGGTGTGCTGGTGGTGCCGCGCAGTTGCCAGCCGCAGGCACTGAGGACAAGCCCCAGCACCAGAAGCAGGGTCAGACGGGATGTGGCGCGCAAGCTGGATGTCATAACCGCCTCTCAGTTGGCAACGATGTTGACCAGTTTACCCGGCACAACGATCACCTTGCGGATGGTTTTGCCGTCGGTGAATTTCTGCACATTGGGCTCGGCCTTGGCCAGGTTTTCCACGGTGTCCTTGTCGGCGTTGGCGGGCACCTCGAGCTTGGCGCGTACCTTGCCGTTTACCTGCACCACCAGTTCGAGACTGTCCTTCACCAGCGCGCTTTCGTCTACCCGGGGCCAGGCGGAGTTAAGTGCTGCCTCGTCATGGCCCAGCGCCTGCCACAGGCTGTGGGAAGCGTGCGGGGTGATGGGGGAGAGCAGCAGCACAGCGGCTTCCAGGGCTTCCTGGCGCACGGCAGGCTCGCCTTCAAACTTGCTCACCTCGTTGATCAGTTCCATCACCGCGGCGATGGCAGTGTTGAAGGTGTGGCGGCGATGGAAATCGTCGCTGACCTTCTGGATGGTTTCGTGGGTCTTGCGACGCAGGGCCTTGCCGGCATCGTCCAGGGAGGCCGGATCCAGCGCGCCCGTATTGCCGGCTTCAACGTGTTCGGCCACCAGTCGCCACAGGCGTTTGAGGAAACGGAAGGCGCCTTCCACACCGGAATCGTTCCACTCCAGGGATTGCTCCGGCGGCGCCGCAAACATCATGAACAGGCGTACGGTATCGGCACCGTATTCCTCGATCATTTCCTGGGGGTCCACGGTGTTGCCCTTGGACTTGGACATCTTGGCGCCGTCTTTGAGCACCATGCCCTGACACAGCAGTTGCTTGAAGGGCTCGTCGGATTCCACCAGGCCGGTGTCGCGCAGCAGCTTGTGGAAGAAGCGCGAGTAGAGCAGGTGCAGGATGGCGTGTTCAATGCCGCCCACGTATTGATCCACCGGCAGCCAGTAGTTGGCGGCCGCCGGGTCCAGCATGGCCTGATCGTTCTGCGGACAGCAGTAACGGGCGTAGTACCAGCTGGATTCCATGAAAGTGTCGAAGGTGTCGGTTTCGCGCAGGGCGGGCTGGCCGTCAAAGGTGGTTTTGGCCCATTCCGGGTCGGCCTTGATGGGGCTTTTCACGCCGTCCATTTCCACCTCGGTGGGCAGCACCACCGGCAATTGGTCTTCCGGGGTGGGGTGCAGTTCACCGTCTTCGGTTTCCACCATGGGAATGGGAGCGCCCCAGTAGCGCTGCCGGGAGACGCCCCAGTCGCGCAGGCGGTAATTCACCTTCTTCTCGCCCAAGTTGCGTTCGCTCAGCCAGGTGGCGATGGCGTCGAAGGCGTCGGCGGAGGTCTTGCCGGTGAATTCCCCGGAGTTCACCAGCTTGCCCTTTTCGGTGAAGGCTTCGCTGTCCAGGTCAATGGCTTCACCATTGGCAGGCTCAATCACCTGGTTGATGGGCAGGCCATATTTCTTCGCAAATTCGTAATCGCGCTGGTCATGGGCGGGGACCGCCATGACGGCACCGGTGCCATAGCTCATCAGCACGAAGTTGGCCACCCAGACCGGTACCTGCTCGCCGCTGATCGGGTGAGTCGCGGTGAGGCCGGTGTAGATGCCTTTCTTTTCCATGGTGGCCATATCGGCTTCGGCCACCTTGTTGTGCAGGCACTCTTCCACAAAGTCCGCCACTTCGTGGTTGGCGGCAGCGGCTTTCTTCGCCAGCGGATGCGCTGCTGCCACGGCCACGTAGCTCACGCCCATGAGGGTGTCCGGGCGGGTGGTGTAGACGCGCAGAGGCGCTTCGCCCTGAATGGCGAACTCCATTTCCACTCCTTCGGAGCGGCCGATCCAGTTGCGCTGCATGGTCTTGACCTGTTCCGGCCAGCCATCCAGTTGATCCAGATCTGTCAGCAATTCATCGGCGTAGTCGGTGATCTTGATGAACCACTGGGGGATCTCTTTCTGTTCCACCAGGGCACCGGAGCGCCAGCCGCGGCCATCAATCACCTGCTCGTTGGCCAGTACGGTCTGATCGATCGGGTCCCAGTTCACCGTTGACATCTTGCGATACACCAGGCCCTTCTCGTAGAGCTTTGTGAAGAACCACTGTTCCCAGCGATAGTATTCCGGGGTGCAGGTGGCCAGCTCACGATCCCAGTCGTAGCCGAAGCCCAAGCGCTGGAGTTGCCCGCGCATGTAGTCGATGTTCTCGAAGGTCCACTTGGCCGGAGCCACCTTGTTCTTGATGGCGGCGTTCTCGGCGGGCAGGCCGAAGGCGTCCCAGCCCATGGGCTGCAGCACATTCTTGCCTTGCATCCGCTGGTAGCGGCTGATCACATCGCCGATGCTGTAGTTGCGCACGTGGCCCATGTGTAGCCGCCCGGACGGGTAGGGGAACATGCTCAGGCAATAGAATTTTTCCTTGCCGGCCTCTTCGGTGACCTTGAAGCTTTGGTTATCCTCCCAGTACTGCTGGGCTTGGGCTTCGACTTGATCGGGGCGATACTGTGCGTCCATCGGCTCTCTACTGATCAAAAAAACTTACGGGAACATCGCGGTTGCGAAGGGGACATAGGATACATGAGCTCAGCCCGGATTTCTCACTGGTCTGCACCGCGAAAGTGTTGGCTGAATAATCACCGCAAACGGGAGTGCCGATGGCGTTGACCTACCTGGTGCTGCTGGTGCTGGTGGGGGGAACCCTGCCGGCAGTGGTCCGCAGCCTGTTGCCGCCCCTGCCGCGACGCAATACCGGTATTACTCCCCAGGCGGTGGTGGTACTGGGTGCCGGACGGCGCCAACGTGATGGCCAGTTTTCCCTGACCACCCGTGGCCTGCGGCGGTTGCAGCTGGCCGCGGAAATGGCCCATGAGCATAGTTTGCCGCTGGTAGTCAGTGGCGGCATCAGCACCACTCCCCATGCGGATAACGAGCCTTCCGAAGCACAGTTGATGGCGGAACTGGTGCGCCGACGCTGGCCGACCATGACGGTGCTGGAGGAAGGGAAAAGCCGTAATACCTGGGAAAATGCCGTGTACAGCGGTGAGCTGCTGGGTCAGCGTAGCATCGACGAGATCATCCTGGTCAGCGATCGGGCTCACCTGCCGCGGGCTCTACTGTGTTTTCAGAGCCAGGGGGTGCTGGCCCAGGCTGCCTGGCGCAAGCGGTTGCCAAAGCAGGAGTGGGTGCCCTCCGCCGGGGCGTTATCCATGGTGCCGGAGATCTGGTACGAATGGCTGGCGCTGGTGTGGTATCACCTGCGGTATTTGTAGGAGATGCTGGGCGCCCGACGCCGGACGCAAAAAATCGCAAAACGCTTGATGCTCTCAGGGCACGTTTAAACTGATTCGCGTCAGGCGTCAGGCGTCAGGCGTCAGGCGTCAGGCGTCAGGCGTCAGGATCCTGCTCTTGCAGACTGTCCGGCGCCAGTACTTCCATGGCCTGGTAGTGGCTCAGATAGACCCTGCCGGTCAGCACCTTCGGAAAGTCGGTTTTTACCAGCACGTCCATTACCGGCCCCTTCACATTGGACAGGTTCAGGGTCACTCCGGCGTTTTTCAATCGTTCGTTCAGGCTTTCCAGACTTTCCATGGCGCTGGCATCCAGGTGATTGATGCCGGAGCAGTGCAGCACCACATGCTGAATCTGAGGGTGCGCCTGGGCCTCGTCGTAGATACGGTCCTCCAGGGTGCGGGCATTGCCGAAATAGAGGGATTCGTCCACCCGGATGGACAGCACCTCCTCGGTGAGTTCAACGCTATGGCGATCCATGTTGCGAAAATGATGGGTACCGGGAATGCGGCCCAGCTCGGCGACATGGGGCTGGCTGGTGCGCCACAGGAACAGGGCCACGGAAAGCACTACCCCCAGCAATAAGCCACTCTGCACATTGATCAGCAGCACCCCGGCCAGGGTGGCAGCCATGGCCAGGGCATCCGGGCGACTGAATGCCCACAGGTGTTTCAATTCCGACAGATTGATCAGTGGCAGGATGCCGACCACGATGATGGCGGCCAGGGATGCCAGTGGCAGGTACTGGAACCAACCGGTAAAAAACAGGGCCACCAGAGCGATACCGATACCGGTCAGCAGGCCGGCCATGGGCGTGCGTGCACCGGCGTCGTAATTCACCGTGGTGCGGGAAAAGCTGCCGGTCACGGCGAACGCGCCGGACAGGCCGCTACCGATGTTGGCCAGACCCAGCCCCATCAGTTCCCGGTTGGCATCCACGCGCTGACGACGTTTGGCCGCGAGGGCCTGGGCCAGGGAAATGGATTCCACAAAGCCGATCAGCGCCAGTAACGCGGCCGGGGTAATCAGGCTTTGCCAGTGTTCGCGGCCCAGCCCGGGCAGGGTGAATTCGGGCAGCCCCGCGGGGATCGCCCCGACCACGGCAAGGCCACGGCTATCCAGCGACAGGGTCACGGTGAGCAGGGTGGTGACCAGTACGGCCAGAATCGGTCCGCATTTGCTGATAAAGGCCACCAGCCAGCCGGGCAGTCGCGTGGCCTTGAGGGGGGTGGCCAGGTATTTCGGGATCAGCAGGCAGGCAATGGCGATCAGGCTGATGGCCAGTGTCAGCCAGTGAGTCTGCGGCAGCTGTTGCGCCAGGGTCTGTGCCAGTGTCACCAGCTCTTCGCCGGAGGCGTCGATGCGCAACAGGTGCTTGAGCTGACTGGCGGCAATGAGAATGGCACAGCCACTGATGAAGCCGGTGATCACCGGGTGGCTGAGCAGGTTGGTGAGCCAGCCCAGCCGCAATATGGCCATGGCCACCAGAAACAGCCCGGACAGCAGCCCCATGCCGATGGCAGCCTGGATGAACAGTTGCGGATCGCCCTGGGCCAGGGTGCCGGCGGCGGACGCGGTAATCAGTGAAGTGAGGGCGGCGGGGCCCACGGACAGGGTACGGCTGGTGCCGAACAGGGCGTAGAGAATCAGCGGCAGGATGCTGGCATAGAGGCCGGTTTCCGGCGGCATGCCGGCGAGCATGGCGTAGGCCAGACCCTGGGGAACCAGCAGGATGGTGACGATGATGGCAGCCAGGGTGTCCCCGGCCGCCTGCTCGCGGTTGTAGCTGGCGAGCCAGTCACTGGCCGGCAGCCAGCGAAACCGGCGGCCGGCATCGGCCATGCTTACTGGCCCCGGCGCTGGTCGAGTCGGTCGGCAAGCTGGCTCAGGTCATAGCCGGCCTGCTCGGCGGTGGCCAGGATGCTGGCGTTATCCTGCTCGTCCGCCTGGGTCAGGGCCCACAGGGTGGTGCAGCGAGTGCCGGTGCGGCAGAAGGCCAGTACCGGTTGCTCTGCCAGAGAAACGATGGCGTCAAAACCGTCGATGTCCACGTCGCTGATGTTATTGCCGACCACCGGTTGATGGGCATATTCAAGGCCAGCGGCTTCTGCCGCGGCGGCCAGCTCGGCGCTGCTGGGCTGGTCTTCGCTTTCGCCATCGGGGCGGTTGTTGAGGACGGTCTTGAACCCGGCCTTGGCCAGCTCGGCCATATCCTCAGGCTGCAGCTGCGGTGCCACAGACAGACTCTCGTTAAGGCGATTGATGGTAGCCATGAAAACTCCTTGCGAATGAACGCTCAGCTTAACCGTGTCAGACAGGGCTGCAAGGGGGAGCGGGATTTTCCTCGATGCTTTCCGGTGCCAGTGTGCGAACGGCCTGATATTGGGTGAGGAATATCTGACCGGTCAGTAATGCCGGCAGGGCGGTGTGTTGCAACTGGTCCATGACCGGCCCCTTGATTTCGGAAAGGTGCAGCCGGATACCGGCATCATCCAGACGTTGGTTCAGGCTCAACAGGCTATCCACGGCACTGGCATCCAGGTGATTGATGGCGGTGCCCATCAGTACCACGTGTTCTGTTTGCGGACGCAGCAGTGCAGCATCGTAGATACGGTCTTCCAGGCCCCGGGCATTGGCAAAATACAGGGATTCATCGATACGCATGCTCAGCACACGGGGAGACACCCGTACCTGGTGACGCTGCACATTGCGGAAATGTTCGGTGCCGGGAACCTGGCCCACTTCGGCGACATGGGGCTGGTTGGTGCGCCATAGATAGAGCGCCAGGGAGGTGACCACCCCGGCCAGCACACCGGCTTCCACGCCCCAGCCCAGTACTCCGACCATGGTGATGGCCATGGCTGTGAAATCCAGTCGGGAGAAATGCCAGGTGTGTTTCAGCGCCGGCAGGTCCACCAGCGATAGCACAGCGACCACAATGGTGGCGGCCAGGGTTGCCTTGGGCAGGTAGGTGAAAGCGCCGGTCAAAAACAGCGCGGTGAGGGCAATGCCTATGGCGGTGAATACGCCGGCCATGGGGGTCCGTGCGCCGGCATCGAAATTCACCACGGAGCGGGAGAAGCCTCCGGTCACCGGAAAGCCGCCGCTGAAGGCGCTGGCCAGGTTTGCGCCGCCCAGCCCCATCAGTTCCTGGTTGGCATTGATGCGCTGGCGACGTTTGGCCGCCAGGGTCTGGGCAACAGAGATGGATTCCACAAAGCCGATCAGGCTGATCAGCAGAGCGGGCAGCAGTAGTGCCTGCCAGAGGTCAGCGTCAAATACGGGTAATGACAGTGAGGGCAGGCCTTCGGGAATGTGACCGACAATGGCCATGCCGCCGCTATCCAGTTCCAGCATGGCCACGGCCAGGGTGGATCCCAGTACGGCGATGACTGGTCCTGCTTTACTCACCAGGTCGGACCAGAATGCATTGAAGCCGAGTTTTTGCAGCAGCGGCTTGAGCGCCTTGCGTACCCAGAACAGGAAGGTCGTAACCAGCGTGCCGAGCACCACTGTGGGCCAATGGGTTTCAGGAAAATGCTGTGCCAGGGAGTGGCCAAGCTCTACCAGGTTGTGGCCCGACAGGGGGATTCCCAGCAGATGCTTGAGCTGACTGGCGGCAATCAGCAGGCCGGAGGCACTGATAAAGCCGCTCACCACAGGGTGCGATAACAGATTGGCAATCCAGCCCAGTCGAAGCAGAGCCATCACCAGAAGAATGGTGCCGGACAGAAAAGCCAGAATAATAGTGGCTGCCAGGTATTGTTGACTGCCGGCCGTGGCTACCTGACTGGCCGCAGCAACAGTCATCAGCGAGGCTACTGCCACCGGGCCAACCGCCAGGGTTCGGCTGGAACCGAGCAGGGCATAGACAACCAGTGGCAGGATACTGGCGTAGAGACCGACTTCCGGCGGCAGCCCGGCGAGCATGGCGTAGGCCAGGCTCTGGGGAATCAGCATGATGGTGACGATCACCGCTGCCACGCTATCCCGGGCAGCGGTCTCGCGGTTGTAGTGGGGCAGCCACTGGGCGGCGCCCAACCAGGCAGGCAGTTTCATCTTGCCATCCCTTGTTGTGTCACGCGTCAGAGTTTGCCTGGCCTGGCCAGCCACTCATGGCCCTTTAGCATCAGCTCGAAGTAGATCTTTGGCATGGCATGACGTTTCAGCCACCACATACTCCGGCGCGGTACGGTGGGATCGAGCGGGAAGCTGGGTTGCAGTTTGCCCTGATAGCCAAATTCGGCCAGCACGACCCTGCCTTTTTCCACGGTCAGCGGGCAGGCGCCATAGCCTTCATAGCGAGCTGTCGGCGCACGATTTTCCAGCACCGCGCAGAGGTTTTCGGCCACCACCGGCGCCTGCTTTCGCACGGCGGCGGCGGTTTTGGCATTGCTGGCCCCGCAGGCATCGCCCAGGCTGAATACATTGGCAAAACGGGGGTGCTGCAGGGTGGCTTCGTCCACGGCGACCCAGCCGGCCTCGTTGGCCAGCTCGCTGTCGCGCACAAACTGTGGGGCCCGTTGCGGCGGTACCACATGCAGCATGTCGAAGGGCTCGGTGTGGTCGGTGCTGGTGCCATCGCCATTGGTACGCCGGAAGGTGGCTTCGCGGGCCGGGCCATCCACGGCGATCAGGGTGCTATTGAAATTCAGATTGGCGTTGTAGCGCTTCGCATATTCCATCAGTGGCGGCACAAAATCCGCCACGCCGAACAGTACGGCGCCGGCATTATGGAACTGCACATCAATGTTGCCCAGGGTACCGGTTTCTTCCCAGTGGTGGCAGGACAGGTACATGGCCTTCTGCGGCGCGCCGGCACACTTGATAGGCATGGGCGGTTGGGTGAACAGAGCTCGGCCACGCTGCAGGTTTCGCACGCATTCCCAAGTATAGGACGCCAATTCAAAGAGATAGTTGCTGGTAACGCCGTGCTTGCCAAGGCTGCTTTCCAGGCCCTCGATGGCGCCCAGGTTCAGCTCCAGTCCCGGCGCAACCACCAGAAACTGGTAATTCAGTGACTGGCCGTCTTCCAGAGTTACCCGGTTGTGCGTCGGCTCCATTTCAGTCACCCGGCTGCGCAACCACTTGGCACCGTTTGGGATCAGCTTGCTGGTGGCTTTGCAGGTATTGGCTGGGTTGAAACAGCCGCCACCCACCAGGGTCCAGGCGGGCTGATAAAAGTGGCGGTCGCTGGGCTCCACGATGGCCACGGACAGGTGCGGCTTGCGCTTGAGGATACTGGCTGCCACCGCAATGCCGGCGGCACCGCCGCCGATCACCACTACGTCCCACAGAGTCGGTGTCATGGTCATCGCCTCTTACAGTGCGTTCAGCGGAATTTTCAGGTAGCTAATGCCATTGTCTTCCTCGGGAGGAAGGTGGCCGGCGCGCATATTGATCTGCACCGAAGGCAGAATCAGTCGCGGCATATCCAGGGTGGCATCGCGTTTTTCGCGCATGCTGACGAACTCCTGCTCGGAAACGCCTTCGTGCACGTGGATATTGTGGCGACGCTGATCGCCCACGGTGGTTTCCCACTGGTATTCGCTGCGGCTTTCCGGCAGATAGTCGTGGCAGAGGAACATGCGGGTGTCGTCCGGCAGGGCCAGCAGCTTTTGCACGGACTGGTACAGGGTGCGGGCATCACCGCCGGGGAAGTCGCAGCGGGCGGTGCCATAATCCGGCATGAACAGGGTGTCGCCGACAAACACCGCATCGCCGATCACATGGCTCATGCAGGCCGGGGTATGCCCCGGAGTGTGAATGGCCCGCGCCTCAATGTTGCCGACCTTGTAGGTGTCGCCATCGGCAAACAGATGATCGAACTGACGGCCGTCACGAGCGAACTCGGTGCCGGCGTTGAAGACCTTGCCGAAGGTGTCCTGCACGGTGCGTATATGCTCGCCGATGGCCAGCTTGCCGCCCACTTGTTGCTGGATCCAGTGGTGCGGCGGAAAGATGATCCGCATGCACATGGGTTTCCAGCAACCAGTCTACGGTGAGGCCTTCCTGTTTGACGTAGGCCACAATCTGGCTGGCACTGTCATGGCGGGTACGTCCAGCTTTGGGGTCGTAGTCCAGCACAGAGTCCACAATGGCGCATTGCCGGGTTTGCGGGTCTGTCACCACATAGCTGACGGTGTTGGTGTCGTTGTCGAAAAAAGCTTTGACGGTTGGACGAGACATGGCTTGTTCCCTCCTGTGACTGGGCAGCGTTCATGCACAGTTATAGAAGGGAATTCAAGCAAAGTCAAATTAGTAATAAGCTTATACTGTAAAGTTATATATAGGGGTGTTTCTTCTTCCTTCCCAGCATGGCGGGCAGCAACAACAGCCCCGAGAGCACCAGCCAGGGCCAGACGCCCAGGGCCATGAATGGCGTGATGCCGGTACGTGGCTGGTAATGGCTGTAAAGCACATCACGCTCGAACTGGGGAAGGGCGTCCACGATCCGGCCCTGGTGGTCGATAACGGCGGTGACGCCATTGTTGGTGCCGCGCAGCAGCCAGCGGCCGGTTTCCAGCGCCCGTAAACGGGCCATCTGGAAATGCTGGACCGGGCCAGCGGAGCTGCCGAACCAGGCATCATTGCTGATGGTCACCAGCACATCGGCATCATGGCTGCGGCTGGCCACCAGTTGCGGGTAGAGAATCTCGTAGCAGATAAAGGGCGCCACGGTATGGCCCAGTACCTGCAGGTTGGGCTGACTGGGATCCCCCGGCGTAAAGCCGGACATGGGCAAATCGAAGAAGGGGATCAGGCCGCGAATCAGCGATTGCATGGGGACGTATTCGCCAAAGGGCACCAGCTTCTGCTTGTGGTAGACCCGCTCGCTGTCGTTCTCACTGTCGCGAAGCGGAATGGCCGCGATGCTGTTGCGATAGGTAATGTCCGCGTCGCTGACGCTGCGCCAGGGAATGCCTGTGATAAGGGCGCCGTTACGGTCTGCCAGTTGGTTACCTTCATCCTCGATGAAATCGGTAATGGTCTGGTAGAACTCGGTCATGGCCGACTCCGGCCACAGCACCAGGGTGTCGGCGGGAATCTCCCGGGTCAGCTCGTGATAGATACGGCGAGTCTCGCCGCGCATGGAAATCTGCCACTTAAGGTCCTGGGGAATATTGCCCTGCACCAACGCCACTTTCTGTTCCGGGCCGTTGGCATGGGTAAACGTGAGGAAATGGCTGGCAATGGCGGTGAGCAGAACAAGTACCGAGAGGCCGGCGGCAACCCAGCGCAGCGGGCCCGGCTGGCGAAGCTGAATCAGGGTGGCGCTGAGCAGTACCGTGGCGAGGCTCAGCAGCCAGACCCCGCCCAGAGGCGCCAGGCTGGCCAGGGGGGTATCAATCAGTGCGTACCCGGCATACAGCCAGGGGAAACCAGTGAGCAGCCAGCCGCGCAGCCAGTCCAGCAGCAGCCAGATACCGGCGAACACCAGTGCCGAGCGCCCCAGTCGCCAGCTCAGGGAAAACGTCAGGCCGTAGAACAGAGCCAGAAAGGCGGCGAACATCGCCGTAAAGGGAATCGCCATCCACAATGGCATGTAGCCATAGTCGTGCATGGAGACATGCACCCAGGACACGCCGAACCCGAACATGCCCAGGCCATAGAGCCAGCCGCGCAGGAAGGCTTCCTTGCCGGAGCCGGCCTGCTGCTGACACCAGAAGCCGGCGGCCACGCTGACAAACAGCAGCGGCCACAGGTCATAGGGCGCGAAGGCAAGGGGGAAAAGCAGGCCGGCAATCAGGGCCAGCAAACGGTGGCGCATGGAATTCCTCGTTTCATGATGGCGGCCAGGCCGCTGGGCGGTTACGGCTAGAGTCTGTGCAATAATACGAATAAAGTAGCAAGCAAAATCAATTAACGGCTTTGCTCTACGGGCCGTGTTCGGGGTGAGTTGAAAGTTCAAAGTTTAAAAGCGCGGGACAGGCCATGGAAGCGGCAAAGGCCGTACCCGCGCTGTTCCTTCAAAAGAGTGCGGCGCGGGCCTGACGTTGTTCGAGTGGCTACGACTCAATCCGCGCCTTTCAACTTTGAACTTTCAACTGAAAGCTTGGGGGCATCATAGTGAATCGCTATTGCAAGTACCATCCGGGGGCGGAAGCGCTCTGGTATTGCAGCCATGATGGGCTGTATCTGTGTCAGCAATGTGTGGATGGCCGTAATGACAGCCTGATAGAGGCCCGTTGCCTGCTCTGCAACCAGGAACTGGAAAGCAGTGAGCAGGGACAGGGTGGCCCTCTGTGGCGGCAACTGGATCGTTACCTGCGCTACCCGTTTGCCCCTGTGCTGTTACCGCTGCTGGTGCTGTGGGCGTTGTTGGCGTCGCTGGTGCCGCCCTTGCCGGTAATGGTGCCGGTGGTGTTGCTGGCAGGGCTGCCGACTTGGGGCTTTGCCCGGGCAGTGATGACCTTGCGCAGCCACCCCGGCAAAGCCCGGAAAAGTAGTGCTCCGGGCTGGGATTGCCTGACTGATATGGCGGGCTGGAGGGCGGCGTTATTGCAGGCTTTGCCGGCCCTGCTGGTGATGGTGCCGGCCGGGTTTGTGCTGCTGATGGTGTCGGTGCCGGCGGGGTTGCTGATTGGTGCTGTCGGCCTGTTGCTGGTGCCGGCTTTCTGGCTCGCCATTCAGGCCCAGTGGGTCGGAGCCCGGCTCCTATGCGGCGGCACTGACCTATATCTTCTCCGCACCGCGTGATTATGCGGTGGCTGCCCTTCTGGCATCGGTGGGGTGGCTGTTGGGCGTAGCGCTGGTTGCCGTGGCCGTGGATGTGATGCCGCTACCCCTTGCCCAGGGACTGGCCGGGGCGTTGGCGGCAGTCTGGTGGCTCGCCCTGGCCTGCCTGTGCGGCGATATCCTGGCCCGTCATGGCCGTCTTTGGGGACTGGATCAGGGAGGCAAGAAAGTGACCACCTCGCTGGAAGAGCGGCGCCAGCGGGTTCAGCTCTGTGCCGGGCGCTTTGACAAGGTGCTGCTGAGCACGGCCAAAACCCTGAAGAGCAAAAAGGCCACCGTGGCGGACTGGCAACGTTATGACCGGCTTCTGGATATTACCGGCCGGCACGATGAGCGCCGCAGCGCCGCGCCCACCTATCTGGAAATGCTGGTGGTGTCCGGCGCCTGGACCGAGGCGCTGGCGTTGCTGGCTCGTCAGCGAGATGTAGAGCCAACCTGGCTGCCCGCATCGCCCTCCCTGCGTCTGGCCCTGGCCCGGGGTATCCACGAACAGGAGCCGAAAATAGCCGTGGGGCTGCTCAAGGACCTGCATGATCGGCACCCGGATTTCAGCGAATTAGGCGACGCCTATCTGTTGTTGGCAAAGATTCTCGCCGAGCAATTCGGACTCGCCGGCAAGGCGGAGCAGTACCTGCGATTTGTGGAAAGCCAGTGCCGGGATGCGAAACTGCGCAAGCAGGTGGCGGACTACCGGGCCGCGTGGGGGTAGGGGCGAGCTACGCTCGTGGGATAGAGAAAGATCCGAAAGTTCCTCAACCTCCGAGCTTTCTTCGAAGCCGCTGTAGGAGTACCTCTTGAGGTGCGAACCTTGCGGAGCAAGGAAATCGACCGCAGGGCGATCAGGCATTTCAGACCTCGACAGGTTTCAGAAAGAACGGCTGACAGACAATCCTCTGTTGCCTCGCTGCGCTCGGTTCGCACCTCAAGAGGTGCTCCTACATTCAATCGCGCCGCCAGCGACGCTCCTACAGATCGGATTGTTGCGTTAAACGCGGGCAGGGCGTTATTCGACCAGCATGGCCCAGTCCGCGTTACAACTTGGGGCTCGCCGCTACACTTCCAGCGCCTTGGCCCGGTGACCCAAACCTTCCCGATGGAGTGCATCGCGCAAGACCTGCAGGGCAGGCTTGCGAGTGTCGTGGTGATCCAGACTGACGGCCAGTGCTTCTGCCTGGGCAAATTCACCGGCCCGGGTCAGGGTGGTTACCAGATGCCAACCAACGGAAGAGGGTAATTCGGCGCCCTGCTGCTGGCGGAACTGCTGCCAGCAACCGACAACTTGTTGGGCTTGTCCCTTTTCGCTGGCTGGGTGGGCAAACAGGCGATGGGAGATGTCGACCCAGCCGTTGCTGTCCTGGCCCATGCGGCGGGCATTGAAGAGGCCGGTCAGGGCATCAAAGTGATCCGGCTGCCGGTCCAGTACTTGCTGAAAGGCCTCGCTGGCAGCGTCCGCCTGCAGCTGGGCGAGGGCATCCCAGCCCCGTTGCAGCCCCTGTTGATCCTGTGGATCCGCAGGCGTGGCTGTTTCGGTGTTCACGGACGGCTCCGCCGGGCGCATGAGCTGGATCAGCAGGGTGCCACCGGCCAGGGCCAGTGCGCCGGCGGCCAGATTGGCTATGGCCGGCTGGGCTTGCCAGGCCAGTAACCCCAGTAGTACCAGCGGCATTGCCGCCAGGGCCGGGGTGGGCAGGGATATGGATGTCCTTGCCTTGCCTGGTAACCAGACCGGCAGGGAAGTGCGCCAGCCCTGCAAGCCGAGGAAGGCTCCATACCAGACCATGAGCGGTGCGACGGCGCCATGAAACGGCAGCTGCCCGCTGCGAGCCACCAGCAGGTAGCCGGCACCGGCCAGCAGGCAGCCCAGCAGCCACAGGGTCAGTACCCGGCCATGGCCAAGCTGACGCTCCAGGGGGAATGCCAGTGGCACCAGCAGAAACACGGTGAGAGCGGTTAGCCACAGGGAGCCACCTGCAAAGGGGGAGGTAAAGAAACGGGCCGGGCGGGGGCTGTTGTCTGGTAGCCCCCAGCGGTACAAGTTGCTGGCGGCAAGTTGATCCTGTGTTTGCTGGCGCAGGGTTTTCCACTTTTCTATCTGGGCCGGTGACCAGAAGTCCCGGGCGCGCAGGTCACTGTCTTTGACGAAGCTGGGCGACAGCAGCGCCGCGCTGTAAGCGTGGCTATCGCCGCTGGCGAGCTGCTGTTCCAGCTGGCCGGCCAGTTCGCCACGCCCGTTAAAGCGTAGCCAGGACAGGTAGTTGTCCCATTCCAGGGTTTTCAGACCACTGTCCACGTACCAGCCAAGTACCGGCTGGGGTGCGTTAGCCGGGTTGAGCAAGGCGCCGAGCAACAGGGCAACGGCAATCACGGCCGTCACCCACGGTGCTTTTAACAGGGCGGAGATGGTGTCAGCTTTCGACCTCTGTGGCAGTGGCATCCTGGTTTTCCCCCGGCGGTGTAACCCGCAGCAATCTTATTGTTCTGCCGTCGGCGCTGAGCACGGTGAAGAGATAGCCATCCAGTTCCACGCTTTCATCGCGGCCGGGTAAGCGGCCGAACTTCTGCATCACCAGCCCGCCGATGGTGTCGAATTCCTCATCGCTGAACTGGCAGTGGAAGTGCTCGTTGAAATCATCGATGGGTGTCAGCGCCTTGACGGTGTACTCCTGATTATCCAAATCCTTGATCAGGTAGTCCTCTTCTTCTACGTCGTGTTCGTCTTCAATTTCCCCGACGATCTGTTCCAGCACATCTTCAATGGTGACCAGCCCGGCCACGCCGCCATATTCGTTGACCACGATGGCCATATGATTGCGGCTGATACGGAATTCGCGCAGCAGTGAGTCGAGCCGTTTGGACTCGGGTACCACCATAGCAGAGCGGATATGATCCTTGATGGCGAAACGGTCCATGCGGGCCGGATCGAGGATTAACGGTAGCAGGTCCTTGGCCAGCAGGATGCCGATCACTTCATCCGGGTCGTCGCCCAGGACCGGGAAACGGGAGTGAGCGCAATCAATGATGGTGGGCAGGAAATCCCGCGGGTCGGAGCTGGCCTTGATGCTGACCATCTGGGAGCGCGGAATCATGATCTCGCGTACCTGCATATCGGCGACACAGACGGCGCCTTCGATAATTCCCAGGGTGTCCCCGTCGATAATGTGGGAATCGCGCATGGAGCGCATCAGGTCCAGCAGTTCACTCCGGTCGCCGGGCGTGGAGGAGAAAAACTGGCCGACACGCTCCAACCAACTTCGGCTGGTACCGTTATCCGAATAGTCGTCCGACATCAGGGGTGAAGCTCCATATTGGTGTGTGGCTCAATGTTGTAAGGGTCGGCAAAACCCTGTTCGTTAAGGGCGCGGATTTCCATGGCTTCCATGATCTGCGCGTCCTCGTCATCAATGTGATCGTAGCCCAGCAGGTGCAGTACACCGTGGGTGACCATGTGAGCCCAGTGGGCTTGCAGGGTCTTGTTCTGTTCGGCGGCCTCCCGGCGTACCACCGGGGCACAGAGAATGATGTCGCCGAGCAGCGGCTCCATGGCATCTTCGGGAAGGCCTTCGGGCATCTCAAACGGGAAGGACAGCACATTGGTGGGCTTGTCCTTGTCGCGGTAGTCCCGGTTGAGGGTGCGGATTTCGTCTTCATCGACGATACGCAGGGTGATGTCGCCGACCACGCCGCCGGCTACCTGGGCAGCATGGCGTACCCAGTTGCATAACCGGGATTCGTCGGGAGCGTCCGGGGCGTCGCTGGCCCACTGGATATCAACGCTGGGTGTCGGTATCCCGTTCATGGCGGTCGTAGGCCTCTACAATACGTTGTACCAGCGGGTGGCGAACCACGTCGCGGCTGTCGAATAGGGTCACGCCGATCCCTTTTACGCCGTCGAGCACTTCCAGGGTATTCACCAGGCCGGAGCGTTGATGACGGGGCAGATCCACCTGGGTCACATCCCCGGTGATGACGGCGCGGGTTCCGAAACCGATGCGGGTCAGGAACATCTTCATCTGTTCCGGGGTGGTGTTCTGGGCTTCATCCAGAATCACGAAGCTGTTGTTCAGGGTTCGCCCGCGCATGTAGGCCAGCGGTGCCACTTCAATCACCATGCGATCCATCAGCTTGGCCACGGTTTCAAAGCCGAGCATTTCGTAGAGGGCATCGTAGAGAGGGCGCAAATAGGGGTCGATTTTTTCTGCCAGGTCCCCGGGCAGAAAGCCCAGCTTTTCGCCGGCCTCAACCGCCGGACGTACCAGCAGGATCCGTTGAATTTCCGCTTTTTCCAGCGCATCCACGGCGCAGGCGACTGCCAGCCAGGTTTTGCCGGTGCCGGCCGGGCCGACGCCGAAATTGATATCGTTTTTGCGGATCTGTTTCACATACTCGCGCTGGTGGGCGCCACGGGGCTTTATACGAACCCGCTTGGTACGAACCACCACTTCATCACTGGGGAACGCCACTGGTATTGTCGATGCTTTTTGCAGCAGCATGGTCGGCTACGTTGGACTGTTGCAGCTGCAGGTGCACCATTTCCGGCGTCAGGTCGGTGCCATCGCGGGTCTGATCATAAAGCTCATACAGGATTGACCCGGCGGCTTCCACGGAGGCGGATGGCCCTGCCAGATGAAACTGGTTACCACGATTGTGGATATCCACATGCAGGCGCTGGGCTATCTGCTTGATGTGCTCGTCCAGGTGGCCGCAGAGACTGGCCAGGCGACGGGAATCGTTGGGTTCGAGGCTGATGTGCTGGGAAGCGAGTGGTGTGTCCAAGATGGAAAACGTGGCCCCTCGGGCTGTTGCGGAGAGTTTCAGAATACCCCGAAGCGTGTTTACGGGGAAGAAAAATTACCCGCGCAGCCTAGCCCCGGAGGGTGGCGGGCCGCAAGCGTTGATGGCGGGGTGTCGGACAACCGGTAGGGCGGCGCGATTTCTGTGGCGGATACACTTCAAACGAGAATTATTACGCGCTGTTACATCCGTTTCTGTGCGGGGGCGGTATCAGCAGTAGGACGCATTGTCCTGACTGACCGGCGTAAAGCCGGCATCGCTATCCAAGGAGAGATGAGATGAATGTGAATGGCAAAGGTTTGCTGTGGCTGTCGCCACTGGCCGTTGCGGTAACGCTGGCAGCCTGTGGGGGTAATGGCAGTGACCGATCCCTGATCAATTCCCCTGGTGTGGCCCAGGGGCCGTCATTGCTGGTGATGCACAATGGCAGTGGTAATGCCGGTCAGATCGACCGCCTGAATGCTGACCTGGACGTGCAAGGCACGTTCAATGCCGATGCCAATGAGGGTATTGCGCTGGACCTGCTGGGCAATCTCTACGTTGCCAACGACAGTGCCGGGGCCCCCAGCACTGTACAGGTTCTGCACCAGCTGGCTGAGCGAACCGACGGCTCCGCGGCGGTGCCGACGCTGGACCGTAGTGTGGCGGCACCGGGGTCCATGACGCTCAAAGGGATTGCCATCGCCCATGAAGCCGGGCTGGTAATGGCAGCGAACATCGGCGGCAACAGTGTGGAAGTGTACGGCACTGCAGCGGGGGCAAATGCGACGCCCCTTGCCAGTACCGCCCTGTCGGGAAATACCTGGGATCTGGCCTACGACGAAGCGGCGGATCGTTTGTTCCTGGCCATGACCAATGGCACCGTGATTGTGGTAGATGACTATGTTGCGGGTGGTTTCATGTCGACCCCCGCCCGGGTGATTACCCCGGATACGGCAGGCACCGTCTCCAATATGCATGGCATCGCCTATCGGGCTGACTCTGACACCCTGGTAGTCAGTGATGTGGGTGACGCTGCCGTGGCGGATGATGGCCAGCTGTATGTGATCAGCAATGCTTCCACGGCCAATGGCACGGTGACGCCTGTACGGACCCTGGCCGGCCCGGCGACCAAGCTGGGCAACCCGGTGGACCTGGTGCTGGACGGCAACACGGTTTACATCGCGGAAAAATCCAACGATGCCATTCTGGTGTACCGCAACGTGTTTTCCGGCGGTTCCGGGGACATTGCGCCGAACAAGGTCGTCGATAGTATCAAACCGGAATCCCTGGCCATTATTCTTGAGCCCGAGCTGCAACCGGACCTTTCCGATCTCGATACCACTGGCACCACCTTCACCGGCGTGGCGGTAACCAGTAATCCGCCGGCAGCCCCGGGCGACCCGGATGTGGTGGTACTGGACCTGGATCTGGGCGCCATGCAGCGCGGCTTTTCCACCAACCAGGATCGCGAAAGCCTGGCATTCAACCAGTTGGGCGATGCCTACATTACCTACGACTCCGGCCTGGCTGTGATCAACCGCCTGGCGACGGATCGCGATGGCGAGATGTTCTCTGTGAGCCGTGACCGGGTGATTGAAGGCGCGAGCACCGGGCTGATGGCACCGAAAGGCTTTGATGTGGCGGACTCGCTGGGCTGGGTGCTGGTCACCGATAACGGTAACTCGTCAGTGCGGGTGTTCGGCGCCCAGGCCGGTGGCGATGCCGCTCCTTTGTTCACGACCAGCCTGTCCGTGGCGCCCTGGGATCTGGATTACGACCCGGATTCCGATCAGCTCTTCGTGGCCCTCACCGATGGCACGGTAGCGGTCTTTGACAGCTACAGCACGGCGCGTGGCAGTGCCGGCCCCGACCGGGTGATTACCCCTGCCGAGGCGGGTGTAGCGTTTGCCGCTCCGACCAATCTGCACGGCATTGTCTATGTGGCGGAAACCGACCAGCTGATCCTGTCGGATGTGGGCAGCGGTGCGAATCCTACCGACGGCAAGCTGTATGTGCTGGACAACGGCTCAACCGCTGATGGCATCACCGATGTCACCGTGAATATCGATAACGGCGACAACAGTACGGTGGGCAACACCCAGCTCGGTAATCCGGTGGATATTGCCTTTGATGGCGAGCACCTCTATGTGGCGGAGAAATCCCAGGGCATGGTGCTGCGCTTTGACAATATCCTCGATTCTGCCGGTGGTGACGTAACGCCTTCGCAGACCTGGATGCAGTCGTCGCCGGAATCGGTGTCGCTGATTGCGGATTATCTTGGCCGCGCTCCGGAGTAAGCACGGGGGAGCACTTTTCCCGCTCCCTGTATCGGGCCGCTTCGGCGGCCCGGTTTTCCTCTTGTTGACACATTCTTCTCGTACTCTGGTGAATCATCTTCATTCTGCTTCTTACTGGATACGCAGGTTCATGGACGATTCACGCGCTGAGCTGGAAGAAGGCAATGTCCTGTTACGGGCATGTGCCAGTGGCGACCGGCAGGCTTTTCATCAGCTTTACCTCAACGAAGCTCCGCGCATGTTGGCGTTGGCGCGCCGATTTACCGGCGAGTCATCACTGGCTGAGGATGCCTTGCAGGATACTTTCATCCAGGTCTGGGAAAATGCCAGGCGCTTTCAGAGCCAGCGAGGCTGCGCGCGGACCTGGCTGTTTGGATTATTGCGATATCGCTTGATCAATCAACACCACCGTTCCCGACGTGATGCGTTCGAGCCCCTGCCAGGGGACCAATGGCCTGATTCGGGCCCCTCCCCAGAGCAATGCTCGGTGGAGGACGATCAACGACGTGCGATCATCAATTGCCTGCAAGGAATGCAGATGGATCGTCGTCGCCCCATTCTTATGGCGTTCTACCAGGGGTTTACCTACGAGCAGATTGCCGAAACCCTGGCCATTCCCCTGGGCACCATCAAGAGCCGGGTTCGATCCGGGTTGAAAGGGCTGCAGGAGTGTCTGCGACTATGATTCCGGAACAGCCTGAAGCACAGCGTCTGTTGGTTGCCGAGTATGTCCTCGGCCTGCATTCCCGTGAGCAGTCGGCAGAGATCGAGCAGTGGTTGGAACAGGACGACGACGCTGCGAGCCTGGCCAACCATTGGCGGGAGCATTGGTTGGGGGCGGCGGAGTTGCTGGAACCGGTACCGCTGCCGCCGCGACTATGGCGAGAGATTTCCCGGCGAACCGCCTCGGAGGACTCCCGTGGTCGATTCGACTGGCAATGGTTGTGGCAGAGCCTGACGCTCTGGAGAACCGTCAGTGTTGCCTTGTTGGTGGCGGTGGTGTTGCTGCTGGGGCCACTGCGGGTGCCGGCGCCGGTTTACACCGTGGTGCTGCAGGCACCGGGTGAGGCCGCCAGCCCGGGCTGGAGAGTGACCGTGTCTGCGCAGGGAGACTTGCAGCTGACGCCGCTGTCAGAGAGTGAGTATCCGGCGGATCGCAGTGTCCAGTTCTGGACCCTGTCGGACCCGGCACTGGGCCCCCGTTCCCTTGGGCTGGTGCAGCCGGGTGAGTCGTTGGTGTTACCGGCCAGCCGCGTGGGCGGTGTGGAGAGTGGCCAGCTGTTTGAACTGACGCTGGAGCCGCCGGGTGGCTCCCCGGCTGACCGACCCACCGGGCCGGTCCTGTTCATTGGCCGGGCGGTGGCGATTTAGGCCGCGCAGCAGGCAACGTTGCAACCTGGGGTCAGCCCGGGTTGCGCGGGTCGCTGCCGAGCAGAGAGTTGCTGTAGGCCTGGTCGATGGTGATGTCCACGAATTTGCCGATCAGGTCGGTATCATCGCTGCGGAAGTTAACCACCCGGTTGTTCTCCGTGCGGCCCTTGAGCTGGCCCGGGTCTTTCTTGGAGAAACCATCCACCAGAATTCTTTGGGTGCTGCCCACCATCTTGCGGGAAATGTCCTGCACGTTCTGGGTGATGCGCTGCTGCAGAATCGCCAGGCGCTGTTTCTTCACCTCCATGGGCACATCATCGGGCAGGTCCGCCGCCGGTGTGCCGGGGCGGGCGCTATAGATGAAGCTGAAGGACATGTCGAAGCCGATGTCGTGGATCAGATTCATGGTATCTTCGAAGTCCCGATCGGTTTCCCCGGGAAAGCCGATGATGAAATCGGAGCTGAAGGAAATGTCCGGGCGGATGCGCTTGAGCTTGCGCAACTTGCTCTTGTATTCCAGCACCATGTGGTTGCGCTTCATCATGGCAAGAATACGGTCCGAGCCGGATTGCACCGGCAGGTGCAGGTGGCTGACCAGTTCCGGTACATCCTCATAGACCTGAATCAGGGCGTCGGAAAACTCCACCGGGTGGCTGGTGGTGTAACGGATGCGATCGATACCGTCGATGTCGCGGATCAGCCGGATCAGGTCGGCCAGGTCCAGGGTGTCGCCGTCGGCGCCCACACCCCGGTAGGCATTCACGTTCTGGCCCAGCAGGTTCACCTCGCGCACGCCCATCTCAGCCAGGTGTTCCACTTCCTTCAGCACTGGCTGCACCGGGCGACTGACTTCCTCACCGCGGGTGTAGGGCACCACACAGAAGGTGCAGTACTTGGAGCAGCCTTCCATAATGGACACGAAGGCACTGGGGCCGTCGACGCTGGGTTCCGGCAGGTTGTCGAACTTTTCCACTTCCGGAAAGGTCACATCGATGGCCAGTTTGCGGGTGGTGGCGGCCTGGGTAATCAGGCCGGGCAGGCGGTGCAGGGTCTGCGGGCCGAACACCACGTCCACGTAGGGGGCCCGGTCACGGATGGCATCGCCTTCCTGGCTGGCCACGCAGCCGCCTACCGCGATTACCATGTCCGGCTTGGCGTCCTTGAGCTTTTTCCAGCGGCCCAGCTGGTGGAAGACCTTTTCCTGGGCTTTTTCCCGGATCGAGCAGGTGTTGAGCAGCAATACGTCCGCTTCTTCCGGATTGTCGGTGGGCTCCAGGCCGTGGCTGGATTCGAGCAGGTCCACCATACGAGTGGAATCGTACTCGTTCATCTGGCAGCCGTGGGTCTGAATGAAAAGCTTGCGTGCCATGGGTTGCCTAACCGTTGAATAGAGGGAAAATGGGCGCGGCTGCAATTAGAGTCCGCTTAAATGGGCGCGGATTATACCAACCGGAGAGATCATGCGAAAACTGCCGTACATCCTGCCATTGCTTCTGGCTCTTCTGGTTGCCGGCTGTGGCAAGCAGGAAAGCGACTTACCAGTCAATACAAGGCTGGGTGGTGAGTTTACACTAACTGACCACAACGGCGAGCCTTTCAGCCAGGCACAGCTCAAGGGCAAGGTATCCATCCTGTTCTTCGGTTACACCCATTGTCCGGACATCTGCCCGGCGGTGCTGGCCCGGGTGGCCCAGGTTTATCGGCAGTTGCAAGAGGCCGGTGAAGCGGACCAGGTACAGCCTGTGTTTATTACCTTCGACCCGGAGCGGGATACAGCCGAGCACCTGAATGAGTATCTGCCCTGGTTCAAGGCGGACATCATCGGCCTGACCGGCAGCCTAGCGGAAATCCGCGAGGTGGCAACGCAATACGGGGTGGTGTTTATCAAGGATCAGGAGGAGCAGGATTACCTGTTCACTCACAGTGACTATATTTATCTACTGGACGACCAGGGTCGGGTGCGCAAACTCTACCCGGCGGATTTCACCATTGACGAGGTGGTAACTGATGCCAAGAGCCTGCTTTAAAACTCTGTTGGCAGGCGCGGTGTTGGCCCTTGCCGTGCCCGCCCATGCGGAGCTGACGTTTTCCGATCCCTGGTTACGCGCGGTACCGCCGGTGTCGCCGACCATGGCGGGCTATGTGACGTTGAACAATACTGGCGAGGATACCGTGATCATCACCGGTGTCAGTACTCCTGTTGCCGGCCACACCATGCTGCATGATGTGGAAACCGCCGCGGACGGCAGCCGCAGGATGGTGCACCTGCATCACCTGGAAATCCCGGCCGGAGACAGTGTGGTGCTGGCACCGGGGGACAGGCATTTGATGCTGATGAAGCTCACACAGGTCCCGGCTCCCGGTGACAAGGTGGAGATCTGCTTTCATCTGAATGGCGGGCAGGACGCCTGCGCGGCGTTCCCGGTAAAACGGGCGTCCCAATCTGACGGTTGAACCCGGTTTCTTTTTGCGGATAATGCCATGCTTTATTCGTAGTCGTTGTATGGTTAAAACGGCTATAAAAGCGTGGGGGATCTATGAGAAAGGCATTATCCGTGATGCTGGGTGCGTCCCTGAGTGCGAGCCCGGCCTGGGCCCAGACTTCGGAAAGTGATGTCCAGCAGAGGCTGCAGGACTATGAGCAGCGCCTGGAACAGCTCGAAAAGCAGCAGTTTGATAATACCCTCAGCGATGCTGCTGACCGGATCCGTATCAACGGTTTTCTCTCCGCGGGTATGTCCCGGGCCGAGGTGGACACCACCTCTGGTTCTGCCAGCTACATCGATGGCGCCAGTGATAAATGGAGCCATGATTCCCTGACTCGCGCTGGCGTGCAGTTTAATGCCGAACTCAGCGAACGGGCGGAAGCTGTAGTGCAGCTGTTTGCGTACGGCGATGACGAATTCAATGCGGAATTGCAGTGGGCCTATCTGGATTATCAGGTCAGCGATTCTGTGAGCATGAAAGCGGGGCGTATCGTGGCGCCGTTCTACATGCATTCCCAATACATCGATGTGGGCTATGCCTACCCGTGGGCCAGCTTGCCGGCGGAGGTGTATCAACTGGCACCGGTGAAAACCATGGAGGCGGTAGAAGCCTCCTGGCGTTTCACCAGCGGGCCCGTGTCACATCGTCTTTCCGGGTTCTGGGGTTCCAGTACCGTGGATGGCGGTGAGCGTGTGGCCAATGCCCAGTTCCAGGCCGATGACCTGAGCGGTGTGAACTTTACCAGCTACTGGCGTAACTGGACGGCGAGAGCCGCCTACACCGCTGCTGACGTTTCCGTCAGCCAGCAGGACTTGCAAGGTGCCCTTGGTTTTCCGCCTGCCGTCCTGGGTCTCTCCTTTGATGATGTTTATACCTATTTTGCGGGTGTCGGTCTGCAATACGATGACGGTAGCTGGTTTTTCTCCGTGGAAAAGGCGCGGCTGGATTTTGGTAACTGGTACCCGAGCAGCGAGAGTGGCTACGTCACAGTGGGCAAATACCTGGGCAAGTGGATGCCCATGGTCACCTGGGCAGAAGTGACGCCTCGTGATCTGGATAGCAGCCTTCCGGCTGCCCTGAATAATGGCCTGGCGGAACAACAGAAGAGCTGGACCGGTGGGCTGCGCTATTCCCTCACTGATTCCATCGCCCTGAAAGGGGAGGTGAGTTATTACTACGATTTTTCCGATAGTGATGTTACTACGTCGGGGTTCTTCTTCACCGACGGTGGCCAGCTTGAAGACGATCATGCCACGGTGATTCGCCTCAGTGCGGATCTGGTTTTTTAAGGGGGAATGACCATGAAAAAAATACTATTTTCATTCCTCCTGATGCTGGCGGCAGCGGCCCAGGCAGAACCGGTGGTGGTGGTGTCCGCCAACAGCGGTCTCGATGCACTGACTCAGGATGAAGTGCGACAGATCTTCAATGGCCAGACCCGCCGGGTATCCGGTGTCTCGGTGAAACCGCTGGACTTGCCGTCACGGGGCCGTGCTCGAGATGGTTTTTACCAGCAGGTGCTCGGCAAGAGCGCCGAGCAGATGAAAAGTTATTGGGCGAGGATGATCTTTACCGGCCGGGGCATGCCGCCCCGGGAAGTCTCCAGTGAACAGGAGATGGTTATGCTGGTGGGCAGCAACCGTAACTTTGTCGGTTATCTGGATGCATCACTGGTGACCCCGGACCTGAAAGTGGTCTATCGACCCTGACGTTTTCTGTTGTTGTTCACATACCCCTTGCCCGCCTTTTCGGCGGGCTTTTTTATGGTCGTATCCGCCCTCGGCAGTGTTGCAAAACGTAGGGTGCCACTGAGCCTAGGGCGAACTGCACCATCAAACGCCGAATCGGTGCAGTTCGCCCCAGGCTCAGTGACACCCTACGCTATTGGCGGCGGTCAGGGGTTCACAGTCGGGGCCATGTTATCCGGAAGAAATTCCGGGGCAAGCCAGTGCCAAAATGGCAGAAATCTCCTGCAGCTGTCGGTCCTCTTTCCTACCCATGTTTGAGACTTCGCCTCTGCTGTGCTTTGCCGGCACCTCATAAACTGCGTCAATGCGCTATTTACTGATCGTCTACCTGCTTCTTGTTCCTTTGAGCCTGTCGGCGGATTGCCGAGGTCTTGCTCCCGCCCGTGGTGTGCCTGCCCCTGCAGAGAATGAGTGGACTCTGGCAACCCTGAATCTGTGGCGGCTTCGCGATACCCGCAAAGACAGCCACCTGGATAAGCCGCTTTCTTCGGCTGTACTGGATAGGCGAATACAGGCGCTGGTAGATTTCATTGCCGGCCCTTTGCAGGTGCCGCATATGCTGGCAGTACAGGAAGTGGAAAACCGCGACTTGCTCGACGCCCTGGCGGCAGGTCTTGCCCGGCAGGGCTGGCGTTACCGCGTGGTACTGAAAGAGGGCAATGATCCTTCCGGCATGGATGTGGGGCTGCTTTATCGGGAGCCGGTGCAGATTGCCTCGGTGGACAGGTTGTTCGCGGAGCAGAGTTTTCACGGCCACTCACTGTTTTCCCGTCCGCCCCTGCGCGTGACAGTGCAAGCACCCCGGCAATTACAGTTGGTGGTTGTGCACCTGCGCAGTGCGCGGGGGCTGCAGAAACCCCGGGTCCATGAGAAACGACAGAGCCAGGCCGCACTGCTGGCCAACTGGGCCGCCGAGCAGGATGTTCCGTTGGTGGTGGCCGGCGACTTCAACAGCACCTGGGATGCCGGGCGCCTCTCTGCCAGCTATGCGCGTTTTGCGCAATCGGGTCTGTTCAATCTGTGGCAACGGTTGCCGAAGCGGGAACGTTACAGTTTTCGACACCGTTGCCGACCGCAGGCTCTGGACCATATCTGGGTGTCACCGGATTTGAAAACGTCTGTCAGCAGAATGGCGGTAGGTCGTGGCAATGCAGGTCGCTATCACAGCCTCTATGGCAGCCAGGGGGCAGCGCCAGTGTCTGATCATGATGCGTTGGTAGTGTACTTTTCTGCGGGGAGATAACGACAGGGTCGGTGTGTTGCCCGGAGCGTTGGGGATGTTACGTAGAAAGTAAAAAGACGCCGCGGGGTTGCTTGCGTGTTTGCGAGGACCAGGGAGAGCCCCGCGGCGTTAAACAGTGGGCGGCGTGAGCCGCCCGTTTTCTTGGTGCTTAAAGCGCGAACTCGTAAGAAACGCTCATGACCAGATCGTCGTCGTACGTGTTGTCTTCTTCCTGATCAACGATCTTGGACAGGGTGAAAGTGAACTGATCGGTAACAGCGTAGCCCAGATCCACGTGAGTGTAGTCGCTATCATCAGCTTCAAAGTCGTAGAAGCCTACGGTGGCGGAGTACTTGTCGTAGCCGTAACCCACAGCGAAGTAGTCGCTTTCGTAGTCTTCATCACCGCCCTTGCCGGAGTTGCCTACACCGATGAAGGCGTCAGCGCTCAGGCCGGCAAAGCCTACACCCAGGTGTACTTCCTGGAAGTCAGCGCCAGATGCAGGGTTATCGCCTGCGGTGCCGCCAGCAGTGTAGTTGTAGTCGATGTAGCTGATGTCGTAGCTCAGACCTTCGATCTCGCCACCGAAACCGGCGTACAGGTCGTACTCGGTGTCGTCGGTTTCAGACGATGCCCAGGCACCAGCGTACAGACCGGAAGTGTGGGAGTAGTCAACGCTACCGTATACCGCAGCGCCGTCGGTCAGTTGCTGACCACGCCACAAGTACTGGCTGGAAGCGCCCAGGGTACCACTGACTTCAGCGGCAGCGATGGCCGGAGCCAGGCTGGCAGCCACGATGGAAGCGGCCAAAACGGTTTTCTTCAGACCAAATACGTTTTTCATGTGCAACCCTCTTAACAAGTCTAATTCGTTCAATGTGCGCTGGTGACGCACCGCCTTTTCGGCTCGAAAGAGATATTGCAGAGAGCGTGCCAACTATTTTTTATTTATATAAAACAGTGACTTGATAGTTTGTGACGAGGAAAGGGGAGATTTAACAAAGGGGAAACAGACAATGCGGTGCGCGAACTTGGTGCCGCGCACCGCATTGGTGCGCATATTATGGGCACTGCCAGTCAGTCAGCACGGCATCCACACTGGCGCCGCTGGCATCTTTCAGTGACAGACCACATTGACCGTTCTCATGGACAAAGTGTGCCTGGTAGTCACCGCCGGCCTGAGGGGCAAACTGCAGGGCCACTTTGCAGCGGTCACGGCTATTGTCAGCCTGGCGGCGGTTATAGATGACGCCAATGCGGGTGGCTGGGGCAATGTCGACAGTGGTGGTGACCTGGGGACTTTTCTTCATGGTTTTCAGTAAGTCGTCCAGAGCCCCACCGCTCACCGGGTTTTGCGACAGCGCGTATTCCGTTGACTTGAAGCCCTTGCCGGGCACACAGACCACCGGTTGAGCTGCTGTGTTGTTGCTGGTGAAGGTGACCTGGGCGGTATCGCCGCTGGTCGGTGGCTGGTAGTTCAGGTGCTGACAACCGGCCAGCAGGGCCAGGGGGGCAAGAATCAGGGCTTTCATGGTGTGTCCTTATCGAGGCGTTTGGCAAAGTGTAAGTCAGCCGGGCGGCGGACCCAATGGGCTTTTCTGTTGCAAGGTCGGGGCCATGAATGGCGTCTTGGGTATACAATGCACTGAGAGGGGCGTTTTGCAGATGCTCAGCGGCTAGTCAGCGTCCCCAAACCAGTGGGCAATGGCCTGCCGGGTCAGCGCCGATTTTTCCCGGGTAGTGGGTAGCCAGTTACCGGCGTTGGCGGTCATGGCGGTGAGAAACTCGAACAGGGGCAGGTGCTGGCGCAGTACCCGATGATGGCGGTGGCCGATTACCGGATTGAAATAGCCGAAAAAATCCAGCATTTGCCGTGGGTTCTTGCGTACCCACAGCCAGGAGCCCATTTCCAGGGTAAACGGCAGGAAGGTGTGATGCGGTGCCCGATCTTGGGCATCGTCGTAAAGGTAATCCCACAGGTCGCCATGGGTGGTGTAGTTCACCGACTGCGGCTCGATCAGGTAGGGATGATGGTGAGGATAGGTGTCTTCGAAATGCTGCTTGAGCCGGAATACTTCGCCGATATGGGGAATGGGGCGATGGCTGCGGGCGTAACAGCACCAGATCCGGTCGCGCCGGCCAAAGCCACTGTGACAGTCCAGGCTCATGGAAAACGGCGCCGGCATCAGCTTTTCCCGCACCACCCGGATGACCGCCTGGGCTTCCGGCTCCATGGGCGCGCCACTTTTGCCCCGGTACCAGGGCAGATGGCGGCTGATGCGGTGGCCGCCCACCAGAAAAGGCACCCGGCCCATGGCATCGATAGGGGCGTTACGCATCAGGTCCACGCCATTGGGGTTGCTGCGGGTGCGCTTCCAGATGCCGCCGGGGTTGATCATCGGCATGAACACCAGTCGCACCTGCTCCAGCCGCCGATGCAGTTGGTCGTCCCACTGCAAACGATGAATCAGACTGTGCAGCCAGGACATCAACACCTGGCTGCCGATCCGCTCCACGCCATGAACGCCACCAAAAAAACCGATGACCGGCACGCCGGGAGAAGTGCTGCCCATTTCGATTACCCGCACCGGCAATGACAACTCACCCATTGGCACCTTATGAACCGTGGACACACGCAGGTGACGCTCACCATGACGAATCAGTGCATCCAGGTGCAGAAGCTCGGGCAGATGGCGTTGCAGCAGGTAGAGCTTGTCTTCCATAGGCGGGGGCGGGACCGGCAAAGATGATTGCACAGGGTAACGACGGTAGATAACAGGAATGTGACGATGTTTGACCTGCATGTTATCCCCCGGGTATCTACGAAGCCGCTGTAGGAGCGGATCTTGAGCCGCGAACCTCGCGAAGCGAGGAAATCGACCGAAGGGCGATCAGGGATTTCCGGGCTCGACAGGTGTCTTTAGAAGGAGCCGGTGGTTACCTGGTACATTTCCTTCGCTGTCGCTCGGATTCGCACCTCAAGAGGTGTTATTCGCTGCGCTCACCCCTTCGGGGCCGCCCTGCGGGCGTTACTCCGCTACGCTCCGTTCCTACGGCGGCGCTGTAGAGAGATAGGCACTTTTTCTTCACCAAACCGTGACGCCACTGTCAGCGAACCGTCACGACATTTTTCTAGTGTGGCCTCAGGATAGTCCTGCAACGGATAAGAGCCTGTGGCTGTGCCCATGACAATGCCTCTTGAGTCTGCTTGCTCACTGCGAACCGGGGATCTGCTGTTGTTCTCTGGCCGTGGTTTTACCAGTGAGGTGATCCGGGTCTTTACCCGCAGCCCCTGGAGTCATATCGGTATGGTGGTGCACCTGCCCGGCAATCCCGACCCTCTGGTTCTTGAGTCCACCACCCTCAGTGAATCGTCGGATGTAACTCTGGGATGCCCGGTGGCCGGTGTGGCGCTGGTACCGCTGGCGGACAAGCTGCGTGATTACCCCGGCACGGTGGCGTTGCGCCGTCGGCATGGCCCCCCCTTGAGTGACCGGCAGCAGCAACTGCTGGCGCGGATGGTGAAGCGCCTGCTTCATCGTCCCTACAAGAACTACGTGCTGTGCAACGCCCTGGACGTGCTGACAGGCTTTACCCGCAAGCCGGATCAGCGTGGCTGGTTCTGTTCGGAGCTGGTCGCCGAACTGTACCGCCGGCTAGGGTGGCTGCCCCGGCAGACCCGCGCCAGCAGCCTGGTGCCGGGCCATTTCGGCTCGCGCCACATGCGTTTGCAACACGGCAAGCTGGGCGCGGTGGAATTTCTCAAGGCCGGGTCGCAGGCAATCGCTATCCACGCCCGTGTCAGTGCTACAACCAGCGCCGTACCCGTTGCCGATACGCCTGCCATTGTTCCCCGAACTGCTGGGCGTGAAACGCTTCTTCCGCCGCAATCACATGCTGCTGGATGACCCAGACAATCGGCACCAGCATGATCAGCATGCCCGCGCTGTGCTGGCTCAGGGCCATGGCCAGGTACAGGGCAGTGAAACCCAGGTAGATCGGGTTGCGGCTCAGCCGGAACACACCACCGGTAAGCAGCTGGCTGGCAGGGCGATGGGGGACCAGAGTGGTGCGCGCCAGGCGCAGCTGAAGGACCGCGGCCAACACCAGAGCGGTGCCGATTACGGCCAGGGCCAGTATCACCCAGCGGTCCCCGGGGAACGTGGGAGCGGGCAGGGTAAGGGCCTGATCAATGCCATAGCCCATCAGCAAGCCGCCCAGGTACAGGGCCGGCGGCGGCATCATCACGTGCGGGTGCTCAAGGGGCATAGCGATAACCTGTTTTCAGAAAAAGGAGAGAAACAACCAGTGGGAATTCTAAACGCTATGACAACCGTCTGCCTGCCCGTCGGCAAACTTTGCGAGGTTTTCTATTGATCATTTCGAAAAAGCTGGGTTATGGTAATTCCAACCCCCGCCATTGCGGGAGTGATCGCGATCAAAAGCTGTTACAGCTGCTGCAACTGAACCGCCAGAAGGCTTAAACCAACGGCGGCAGGCGCAGGCGTCACTCTCGCTTTCTCAGACCAAAAGCCAGATCTGACGCCCAAGCCGAATGCCGCCCACTGATGCCCACAGGGGATACGCATGGAAGAGCGCGCGGCCAGACTTCACACCCTCTCCATCAACCACGCAAGCGCCAACCAGAACGATTCAACCCTCGACCAAGAGCAACAAAAAACCTACGTCATTGATACCAACGTGTTAATCCACGATCCGAACTCGTTGCTCAACTTTGAGGAACATCGGGTGGTGATTCCCATGACGGTGCTGGAGGAGCTGGACAAGCTGAAGAGCGGTAACAAATCCCACACGGCGGCGGATTGTCGTGCAGCCATTCGCCAGATCGACCGGGTGCTGGGCAGCGCCACGCCAGCGCAGGTGGAAGCGGGCATCCCCATTCCCCGCGGTCCGGAGACAGTCACCCAGGGCACGCTGACGGTGCTGATGTCGAAAACCGGCGAGCTGAATGCCCCCCTGCCCAATGACCTCAACGACAACCGCATCATCAATGATGTGGTGGCCATGCAGGCCAGTCAGCCGGAGCGGCGTTTTATTCTGGTCACCAAGGACATCAACATGCGCCTCAAGGCGCGGGCCTGTGGCATCGAATCGGAGGATTATCACAACGATCAGCTGGTGACGGACATCAAGCAGCTAACCCGTGGCTATTTCGAGGTGCCCGGCTCCTTCTGGGATCAGGTGACCCAGGTGGAAACCGAGCAGGTGGGCGCCGATACCCTGCACCATCTATCCCACGGCTTGCTGGTCAGCGAGATTCTGGGTGAAGAAGTCTATCCCAACCAGTACATCATCGATGAGCAGGGGTTCGTCGGGCGTGTGCTGGATGTGGACAACGGCGTGGTGACCCTACGCCATTACAAGGCGGACAGTCTGCTCGACCAGGAGGTCTGGGGCTTGCGGCCGAAGAACCTGCAGCAGGCCATGGCCCTGCAACTGTTAATGGATCCGGATGTGCATCTGGTGACGCTCACCGGCGCGGCCGGTTCCGGCAAGACCATTCTGGCGCTGGCCGCCGCGATCGAAATGACGGTGGAGCAGAAACGCTTCAACAAGATCATTGCCACCCGCTCCACGCCGCCGCTGGCAGAAGAGCATGGTTTCCTGCCGGGCACCGAAGAGGAAAAAATGGATCCCTGGCTGGGGGCCATCAACGACAACATAGAGGCGCTGCACCTGAACGATGAAAACCCTTCCGGCAGCATTCAGTATGTGAAGGAAAAGGCCAATATCCAGTTCAAGGCGATGAACTATATCCGCGGGCGCAGCTTCCAGAAATCCCTGATCCTGATCGACGAAAGCCAGAACCTGACCCCCCATCAGATGAAGGCGATCATCACCCGGGCCGGGGAAGGCTCCAAGGTGGTGTGCCTGGGCAACCTCGCCCAGATCGACACCCCGTACCTGTCACCCACCAGCTCCGGCCTCACCTACATGACCGAACGTTTCAAGCGCTTCGTCCATGGGGGTTCGGTTCAGCTGAACGGGGTGCCGAGGTCGTTGCTGGCGGAATATGCGGAGCAGTTTCTTTAATTGATAATTGAGAATGGATAATTGATAACGTCGGCCATGAATGATTGGCATGACCCCAACGTAAGAGGCCGCGCCCAGACTCTGGGCGCGGCCTCTGCTGTTTCAGTCAAGATTGCGCAGATCGCGCCGTTATCAATTCTCAACTATCCATTATCAATTATCTTTTTACACGCTTCCGACTGATAAAAATCATCCAGCACCCACTGAATAAACGGTTCCAGCACGCCCTGTTCAATGAGGACGGTAGCGCCGCGGGCCAGGGCGGGGGCGGTGATTTCACGAACCTGCTCTTCGCTGATCTTCATGCCTTCCAGCAGGGTTTGCAGGGGCATGTCGCTGAGGGATTGAACGGCGGCGTGGATGCCTACGCTGACCAGTTGGCGGGTGTAATCCAGACGGGCAGTTTCGTCACCGATGGCACAACTCTGGCTGACCACTTCATCAATGGTGCCGGCGGGTACCAGCTTCAGATAGTCGGCGGGCTTGAGAGGAGCCACGCGCTGATAGCCGTCCCGGGCCAGTTGCTCTATGCGCTCGTTGGTCAGTTGCTTGTTCAGCCACTGCTCGCCGGTTTTCAGCGTGACGCGGATATTCTTTCGCAGATAGTCGCGGATGGATTCTTCCATGCTGCCCATTGCCTTGCCGACCATGCTCTTGCGGCCCATTTTCATCACACTGCTGACGCCGGGAAGTTTGGCCAGGGCGTTCTCTTCCAACAGAAAGTTCTTGATGCCGGTGTAGAGCATTTCGCTGACCATTTCGCTGACCAGCGGATGGTTCATGGCGGCGTGGACGGCTTTCTCGCGCAGGGTCTGCAGCTTCAGTACCTGCTCCAGAATCGCTTCGAAATGGTCTTCGCTGAGTAGTTCGCCCACGGTGGCAGGGTCTTTTTCGGCGGCTTCCCAGACCGCCTTGCTGACGTCGCTGACGACACCCTGCAGGCCCTGGGCGCTGAGCGCTTGTTGCAGCCATTGATCCACTACGGTGGTCAGGGAGTCACTGTCTACCAGTTTGCCCAGCGGTACCGCGCCCAGGCTGCCGCTGGCCTGGGCCATCAGGGCCTGCCAGTGTTCCTCGTTTTGCAGTTGTGCACAAAGGTGTGCCTGGTGCGCATCGCGCAGGGCGGAGATCAGTTGAGCGGATGACATGGTAGTAAAACCTCTTTTTATTGATTCAGAGCAATACCCTCAATCGGCGATGGCCGTTTAATAGTTCCGGTGCGGTGGCCTTGTGAGGGTTTCTGGTCGCTGACTCTATCTTGCTGGAAGAAAGGGGAACTGTATGCAACTGCGAGGACAAGGAAAAGCGGCGCTGCTGCTAACCGGGATGTTGATGGCCGGGCCTGCCATGGCCCATAAGGCGGGGGACGTGATTGTGCGTCTGGGGGGAATCAAGGTTGAGCCGGATGCCAGCAGTGAAACCTTTAACCCGGCCTTGCCGGCAGTGGGTGGCCTTGGCGTCGACGTGGATGACGACACCCAGGTGGGCCTGACGCTGGCCTATATGGTAACCGACTCCATTGGTGTCGAACTGGTGGGAGCGACTCCCTTTACCCACGACATCCTCCTGGAAACCGGAGGTGGTGATGTTGCCATTGGGGAAACCAGCCACCTGCCACCGACGCTGCTGGCACAATACTATGCGCCACAGATCGGACCTATGCGGGCTTATGTTGGCGCGGGTTTGAATTACACGCTGTTTTTTGACGACAGCATCGATGATTCTGTGGTGAGCCCGCTATTGGGCGGTGCCGATGCCGATGTGAAGCTGAGTAACTCCATGGGCTTCGCCTGGGAAGTGGGGGCTGACTTTGCTCTCGACGAAAACTGGTTGTTCAACGTCAGCGTCTGGAACATCGACATTGATACCGAGGCGCGGCTGTATGTGAATAATGCCCGCGTGGACAAGATCGATGTGGAAATCGATCCCTGGGTCTACATGGTGGGGTTGGGCTACCGGTTCTGAAGGCCGCTGGGCACTTCATGCACCGGCTGCGCCCTGCAGACGTAAGAGTGGCGGAGGTGAGTGTGCGCCCGGAGGAATGAGCGCACGGAATCATCTCCGTCCTGTTTTTGGGAAACTTTGTTGTTTGGCGTGTTGCCTTCGCGTGGTTACGCCATCTCTTCCAGCAGTTCGGGGAAGCGCTGGCGCAGGACTTCATAGCCTCCGTCCAGGCTGACCACATCACTGAACCCCTGCTCGGCAAGCCAATCGGCGGCGCCCTGGCTGCTGTTGCCGTGGTAGCAGTAGATCACCAGCGGTTTTTCCGGGGCGGTATCGGCCAGAAACGGTTCCACGTTGGCTTGGGTCAGATGGACGGCGCCGCGCAAATGGCCAGCAGCAAAGCTGGCCGGGTCGCGGATGTCCACGAACAGGGCATCGCCCTGTTCGAAGCGGGTTTTACCCTCATCCGGGCTGATGCGTGTTGCCATTCTTTGAGTCCTTCTCGGCGAGCAGATCCGACGGTGGGTACTCGCACTCCAGTTTCATGCCGATGGCGTTTTCCAGTTCCGGCAGCAGGAAGGCGTCGTCTTCACAGGCGAAGCTGATGGACATGCCGCTGGCACCGGCCCGCCCGGTGCGGCCGATACGGTGAACATAGTCTTCCGGGTCTTCCGGCAGATTGTAATTGACCACATGGGACACGCCGTCGATATGGATGCCGCGGCCGGCCACATCGGTGGCGATCAGCACCTGCAGATCACCGGCGCGGAAGCGTTCCAGGGTCTTCATGCGCTGGGTCTGGGGCACGTCACCGGAGATCAGAGATACCTTCAGGCCTTTCTTTTGCAGCCGGTCGCTGACCCGGCGGGTAATATCCCGGCGGTTGGCGAACACGATCACCTTGTCCATGTTCATGCCGGTGATCAAGTTGTACAGCAGAGTGAACTTGTCGTCGGCGTTGGTGATGTAGACCTTCTGTTCCACGGTGTCGGTGGTTACCTGGGTGGGCTCGATTTCCACTACTTCCGCGGCTTCTGTCCAGCGGCTGGCCAGGTTCATCACATCGTCACTGAAAGTGGCGGAGAACAGCTGGGTCTGGCGGTATTGGGGCTTCGGGGTCATGCCGACGATGCGTTTCACATCGGGAATAAAGCCCATGTCCAGCATGCGATCCGCTTCATCCAGTACCAGGAATTCCACCCGGTCCAGCCACAGGTCGCGGCGTTTGGCGAAATCCAGCAGGCGACCGGGGGTGGCCACCAGGATGTCGATCAATTCGTTCTGCAGACGTTCCTGCTGGCGGTTGAAGTTCATCCCGCCGACCACGCTCATGACCTGCAGATCGGTGTACTTGGCCAGGGCTCTGGCGTCCTTCTCGATCTGCATGGCCAGTTCCCGGGTGGGGGCCACAATCAGGGCGCGGGGCTCGCCAGCGTAGCGTTTAACCTGAATGGGGTGGCGCAGCAGGTCGTTGATCACGGTGATCAGGAAGGCCGCGGTCTTGCCGGTGCCGGTCTGGGCCCGGCCGATGGCGTCGGCGCCGGCCAGGGTGTGTTCCAGCACTTCCGCCTGGATGGGGGTGCAGTACTGGAAGCCCTGCTCGGCGATGCCACGCATCAGGCTCAGGTCCAGATCGAAATCATGGAAGCGGGTTTCGCCGTCTTTTTCCGGCACCGGGAACTGATCCAGGGTCCAGGTGCTTGTGTTGTCTTTTTGCATGTATTCGCTCAGTCTGAATGCAAGTGTTGGTGCCACCGTGTAGGGCACCCGTTCCTGCTGAAAACGGGGTATTGTAGAAAAATTAACCAGCGCTGTCAGAGGATGTTTCCTATGGGCTTGCTTCGCGGCGTTATTGTAGTGTTTTGGGTGGCGGTAGGGTTAGCCATTTTCCTGGATCTGCCGTCCCCGTTTGATCGATTGCTGTTGGGTGCCGGGCTGGTGGTGGCGGTGCTGCATCTCCTGGAATGCATCGGCTTCATGGTGTGGATCCGCCGACGCGGCCTGTTTCACTGGCGCGATGCCCTGATGATCATGATCTTCGGGGTGGCCTATCTCAAGCCCAGAATGCGTACCATTCGGCGTACGGTGTAGCTAGCTAGTCCCGGCCTAGTCCCGGCCGAATACCAGCAACCGGTTGTTGGCGGGCATCTCGTGGTCGGCCAGCAGCTGTCGGTGCTGGCGGGCGAACTGTTCCACCACCCATTCATGGTCGCGAATGCCGCGATTGTCGTCCATTTCCTTCAACCATTGATCAAATTGACGGTTGGAGTCACTGGTGTACTGGCCGTCGTAGTTGAAGGGACCATAGACCAGGAATTTGCCCTGACCCGTCAGTTGCCGGCAGCCCTCCCGGATACAGGTTTCCGCCAGTGGCGCCGCCATGATGTGGAAGGTGTTGGCGGTAAACAGGTAATCAAAAGGGCCGGCGGGCCATTGAGCGGCCACATCCAGTTCCACCGGCGGTAGAGCCTGGCTGCCCGGGTCACTCAGCCATTGCCGTATATGGGGCAGGTTGGCGGCCACATCGGAGGGCTGCCAGTGCAGATGGGGAAGGCGCCCCGACAGCCAGGCCGCATGCTGGCCGGTGCCGGCACCGATCTCCAGCAAGGCGCCCGGGACCTGACAATGCTGTTGCAGCACGGAAAGGATCGGGGCCTTGTTGTTTTCAGCGGCTTGCGAGTAGGGGCGCTCGGTCATTACTTCTTGTTCATGAACTTCTGGCCCATCACCATCAGGCGCTGGTAGCTGGTGGGCATCAGGCGCTGCATGGTATCGATGGCCAGGGCGTCAGAACCGATCAGAACCCGACGCTTGTTCTGGCGAACACCCTTGAGGATGGTGCTTGCGGCTTCTTCCGGTGTAGTGCGGAACATCTTCTCGAAATCCGCCTTGGATTGTTCCGGATCGGACCCGGTGATGGCAGCCACGTCATCGCTGATACGGGCGGCCTTGGCGATGTTGGTCTTGATGCCACCCGGATGAATGGAAGTGGCAGACACTCCACATTGCTCCATTTCCAGCTCCAGGCGCAGGGATTCGGTGAAACCGCGCACGGCAAATTTTGCCGCGTTATAGGCGGACTGGGTGGGAATGCCGATCAAGCCAAACACGGAAGACACGTTGATGATGTGGCCTTCGCCGGCTTCCTTCAGATAGGGCAGGAATGCCTTGGTGCCGTAAACCACGCCCCAGAAGTTGATGTTCATCAACCACTCGAAATCGTCGTAGTTCATTTTCTCTACGGTGGCGCCCAGTGCCACGCCAGCGTTGTTGAAGATCATGTTGGCGTAACCGAAGTGGTTGACCACATCGTCGGCAAAATCATAAAACGCCTGGCGGTCGGCCACATCCAGTTTGCGGGTCATCAACCGATCTTCGCCCAGCCCCAGCAGGTCGGCGGTTTCCTTCAGGCCGGCTTCGTTGATGTCGGACAGGGCCAGCTTGGCACCGGCGGACGCCAGTTCCTGAGCCAGAGCACGGCCAATGCCGGAACCGGCACCGGTGATAACGGCAACTTTGTCTTTAAAATTCTTCATGATGACTCCTGTATCCGCTTAATTCAGTTGCAAGTTGAAAGTTTCAAGGCGCGGGCGGGCTTGTTGGCGACTGAGATGCCATGCCCGCACACAAACGTTGTAGCGGCGTAGGGCAGCGGTTTTCGTTGGTACGGCCGGCCCCTGCGCTCTTCAACCTTGAACTTTCAACTTGCAACTCGATTCGGCGACCGAGTGTAGACACTTTGTCACTGCAGAATGGGCCAATCTTGTCAGACAAGGAAGGGCTGGCGTGGCGATGGCGCCGCCCGGAGGTGGCGCTGAGGATAACCGGATCAGAGACTGAGTTGCGGGCAGGCCTCGCCAAGTGGGGCGGCAATAGCTGTTTGGCTCTGGTGGATTAACTGAACCAGTTCCGCCTCGCTGGAGCCCACCGGGACAATGGCAGGGTGCAGGGTAATCTGCGCATGCTGGCCGGGGCGTAGCCGTACGGTTCCCGGCGGCAATATTTCGAAGGTGCCGGTCAGGGTGACGGGAAGCACCGGCAGTTGCAGCTCCTGGGCCATCTTGAAGGCGCCTTTCTTGAACGGCTTGATCTGCCCGGTACGGCTGCGGGTGCCTTCCGGAAAAAACAATACGCTGGCACCGTTGGCCAGGCGGGTACGGGCCTGGTTGAGGCTGGCAATGGCTGCCTGGGTGTCGGAGCGGTTGATGAAGATATGACCGAGCTTTTCGCAGCAGATACCGATTACCGGCATCCGCCGCAGTTCGTGTTTCATCACCCAGCGGAAATCCACCTCGAGATAACCATACAGCACAAAAATATCGAACTGGCTGAGATGGTTGGCGACGATGACATAGCTCTGACCCGACTGCAGGTGTTCGCTGCCATGCACATCCACACGCACGTTGCTGTAAAAGAGACATAGCCTGGCCCAGGGAACAGCAGTCAGGCGGGCCACCCGATCGGGGTGCAGGAAGGGCACCAGCAACAGACACAGTGCCCCGAATAGCAGGGTGGTGGCTGTCATCAGCGGAACAACGACAAGCCAGCTATAGAGGAAGGAAAACAGCCGCATGAGGGGGCTCTCCGTAACCTGTTCAGGTGTTTTCCTTATGGTAATGGAGAGCTGGCCGAAAATGACAGACTGATAATCACTTTGTTACGTTTTGGTTATTTGCGGCTGCCCACAACCGCCGCCGGGCGACCCGGCCCGTACAGGTCCAGGTAATCGTAGTAATGATTCTGGTACTCGGGCTTGCTGACGATGCGGCGTAAACGCTCCAGGGTGAAATAGGGGGCGTCTCGTAGCAGGATGTTGGCGATCCAGGCGGGAATGTAGCCGCCGGGGTCGAGAATCAGCTCGTAGGTCATTTCCACTTTCTTGCCGCCTAAGCGACGAAAGCCAAGCTTGCCGGTCATTTCCGGGAAGCGGATATACTCATTATTGGGGGGCAGAGCATCGGGGCGATTGATCAGATCCACCATCACCGATTCTTCGTCTTCAGTCATGGTCTGGGTGACCTTGGCCCGCAAAACGGCTTCACGATCTGCCAGTGGCCAGGGCAGCTGGGTGGTAAAGCGCAGGGAGCGATCCAGCGGATTGATCCGGTTGAACTCTTCCGCGCTGTCAACAAAATGCAGCCATTTCGGATAAGAGGGGTAATCATTGAGCAGGGCGACCAGGGAGTATTCATCCGCCAGCGTAAAGTGGGTCACCCCGCGGAAGGTCTTCAGCCGGGATTCATCCCGATGCTTCATGTAGACCTGGATATCATTACGGTCGCTGACCAGTTTCCAGTCCTCGAGCTCGTTGCTGTCGGCAGCTCGGGCAAAGATGGCAACAAAGAGAGCCAGAAAGAGAACACTGAGTCTGTCCATAAAAAAAGGGAAATCCTTGCATGCCTGTTATTGGAATAAGGTGCGGCGGCATTATGCCATTATTGAGATGCCGCTGAACATATTTTGACCGTTGCAGTATATTTCTGCTGCATGCTTCGGATAATCGGTTGTCATTCGGCGTTTCGATGGCAGGCAATTTTATGCGGGTTTGCTAGACTTGCCTGCCGAAGGTCGGCGCACCTGATTCGCAGACACAATAAAAAGGTTTTTGGTCAGCTATCTATGCTTAAACGTGCATTTCATCTATTTGTTGGGGCTGCGTTGGTGGCGGGATATTTTGCCGCTTCACCGTCCCATCTCTGGCAGCCCGCCCCAACCATGGTGGTGGAACCACAGGGCAAGGTGCCGGACAACTCTCAATGGCGCAGCGCCTTTGTGTCCGATGGCGACACCCCGTTGGTCCATGCTGCTTCCATGGTGGAGTTGCCGGATGGCACCCTTCGCGCCTTCTGGTTCGCTGGCAGCCGTGAAGGTGCGGCGGATGTGGCCATCCATTCTTCGGTGTTCGATCCGCAGTCGGGTTCCTGGTCCAATGAAGAGCCAGTAATCACCCGGGAGCAGATTGGCCAGGGGTGGGGGCGGCATGTACGCAAGCTGGGCAATGTGGTGCCGGCTCTTGATGAAGATGGTCGCATGCGCCTGTTCGTGGTGGCGGTCAGTTTTGGCGGCTGGGCAGCAAGTCGACTTGTGGTGATGGAATCCTTTGATCAGGGAAAGAACTGGCGCTTCGATCAAGCACTGGTCACCACCCCCTTCCTCAATATCAGCACCCTGGTGAAAACGGCACCCATTCGTTACAGCGACGGCACCATCGGTCTGCCGGTCTATCACGAAATGATTGGCAAGTTCGGCGAAATTCTGCGGCTGGACAAAGACAGCCAGATTCTCGGCAAGGCCCGTATCGGCCATGGTCGCAAGGCCATCCAGCCGCTGGTGCTGGTGGATAGTCCAACCCATGCGGTTGCTTTCCTGCGTAATGAGCATGAACCCAACAACGGCTTTCTCTATCAGTCAGAAAGCCACGACGGTGGCTGGCAATGGGAAGCACTGGAATATTCTTCTCTGGAAAACCCCAGTGCTGCGTTGAGCGGTCTGGCCATGGATGAAGGGCACTGGCTGGTGGCGGCAAACTGCAATCGCCTTGAGCGGGATGATCTGTGCATACGGGAAACCCGTGATGGTGGCAGCAGCTGGCAGGAACGCTGGACTTTCCATGACCGGGAGCGCTGGCGTGGTGAGGAAATGACCGAGCAGCAATTCAGTGCGTTGATTGAGCCGGAGCTGAACAGTGATGTCCTGCCGGATGAAGAAGAGCAGCTGTTGGATCGAGCCCGCCACAACAAGTGTGACGGTCGGCTCGGCTGTGAATTCCAGTACGACTACCCCTACATGATTCGTTCCCGCAATGGTGATCTGCACATGGTGTACACCTGGAACAAAACCGCGATTCGCCACGTCTGGCTGAAAGCGGATTCTGCCAGCAAGAACATCGGCAAGGAGCAGAATAATGACGCTTGATATTCTGGTCTGTGCTCTGGTGCTGGTGGCAGTACAGTTGCGTATCAGCGCGTCGCTGTTATCCGTGCGCGGGCGGATCATTTTGTCCGTGGTGGTGTTCGTCTGGGCGGTGTTGCCGTTTCCGTGGGGGCTGGCACCGTGGGTGATCAGCTATCTGGCAGGCTTCAGTATCACGTCCGGTCTGTTGGCAATCCTGGCGATCCAGCATCGCATTGCCGGCCATTACTGGCTCCCCCTGAAACAGCTAAGGGGCGCCTGCCTGATGCTGGTATTGATGGCGTTGTGGTTCTACCCGATGAGCATGGGGTCCAGTTATGCCGATCCCTATGCCCTGGGCTTCGGCAATTTCGGTTTCAGTACCGCGCTGTTGCTGCTGGGATTGCTGGCCTGGGTGCTGCGCGCCTATGCCACCTGTCTGATCCTGGTGGCGGCGGAGTTGGCATTTGGTGCCGATCTGCTGGTCAGCGACAACCTGTGGGATTACCTGATCGATCCCTGGCTGGTGCTTTGGGCGGCCGGGTGGCTGATCCGTGATCGTCTGCTGCAGGCGCGGGCCATGCCCGCTCCACAACAGCCATCAGCGTCAGGCAATCAGTCGCGGGAATCTGCCGACAACGCTCTGGCGGCGCGATCATCCAAAAGCTGAAAGGCGGATTTACCACAGAGGGCACAGAGATCACCGAGGGAAAGACAAGTTTTTCTCTGTGTGCTCTGTGCCCTCTGTGGTGAAAAGGCTTTTGGTCCTGGGCTTTCTCGCCGTGATTTTAACGCGTTGGCAGTTCTTCTGTGTCGCCGGATTTTCCGCCTAGAGCACTCGCCGCCAGATAGCCCACCACAAACATCAACAGGTTGCCGATCAGGCCGGTGTAGTAGAGGTCAAAGGGGGCGCTTAGCGCTTCTGGCAACATCCCCTTGTTGGTGAGAATCGTCCAGCCGGTAAATACCAGGGTGCAGGCAATGCCGCACCAGGCTGCCCTTGCATCCCCTTTGTTACTGAAAAAGCCCAGCAGATACAGCCCCAGCATGCCGCCGCCCAGCAGCGATACCAGAATGGTGGAGGTGTCCTGCAGGGTTTTGGTATCCGCCTGATTCAGCCACAGGGCCCCGGCAATCATCAGGCCGGTGACGGCCACAGCGATGCCCCAGGCCACTTTCAGGTAATGGCGGTCATCCTGGCCGGGGTTGAAATGGCGTCGGTAAAGATCTACCACGCTCACCGTGGTTACCGAGTTGATGCTGGAATCCAGCGAGCTCATGGCTGCCGCCAACGCCGCCGCGATCACTAGGCCGGCAACGCCTGCGGGCAGGTAATTGGTGATGAAGTAGGGCATCAGGGTTTCGGCGCGAGCCTCGCCGCTGAGAATGGCGCCGGCCTGCACATCCGGGTAGACCTGAAAGAAGACCCACAGGGCGGTGCCGAGAAACATGTAGAAGGCCCAGATCGGCAGGGCGGTGAACAGGTACACCCACAGCCCCTTGCGGGCTTCGGCGGTGGATTGGGAGGCGCAGTAACGCTGCACCGTATTCTGGTTGCTGGAGTATTCGGTGAGCCAGTTGGTCAGGCCGATCAGCAACATCATGGTGGCAGTCTTCTCGCTCAGCGACAGCGACCAGGAGGTCTCGCCGGGGGCGCCGTCTTCCCAGGGAGCCAGGGCAAATTTGCCGGCCTTGCCGGCCTGATCAAAAATTTGCCCCAGTCCGCCGGGCAGAGCATCCAGGATCACCCACAGGCAAAGCAACCCGCCGAGCAGCAGCACCACGGTCTGCAGCACGTCGGTCCAGATCACCGCATCGATCCCGCCAATCACCGTGTACAACCCCACAAAGAGGCCGCCCAGCACAATGGCTGTGGCAGGGGACAGGTCGGTGACCTGCTGAATCAGCAGGGACAACAGCCACAGGATCATGGCCAGGCGCACCACCTGTGCCACCAGAAAGGCGACCGCGCCATAGACCCGGATCGAAGGCCCGTAGCGCTGTTCCAGAAATTCGTAGGCGCTGGTCATGTTGCCGCGCCGGAAATAGGGCAGGAAGACAAAGGCCGCCACCAGCATGGCCGGCAACAGGGCCAGGTTGGGCAGGTAGCGTAACCAGTCAGTCTTGAAGGCGTCGGCAGGGTAGGCCAGAAAAGTAATGGAGCTGATGGAAGTGCCCACCAGTGACAGCCCGATGACCCAGCCGCGAAAGCGACGGCCGCCAACGAAATATTCCTCGGTACTGGTATTGCGTCGGGAAAAGTAGATGCCGATGCCCAATACCACACACAGGTAGCCCGCCAGGACCACCCAGTCAGCCGTTGCCAATGTCATTATTATTTTCCACTACAGGCAGCATGCTGCACGCAACACACCGCGGCGTGCAGCATGTTGCGTGTGGCGTGATGCGTTACTGTTCGATGTAGACGTTATCGGCCTGTTCGCCGCGGTCGGACATGCGAGTATCAAAGCTGACCCGGGTACCAGTGCGCAGGCTGCGACGACCACCGTTCTGGACTGCCTTGAAGTGTACGAACAGTTCCTCACCACTGTCGGTGAGGATGAAGCCGAAACCCTTGTTGGGGTTGAACCACTTTACTTCGCCGCGCTGCTGACCGTTGCCGCCCAGGGGCAGTTTGGCCGGTATCAGTTTGCCCAGTGGCAACAGTGGCAGCAGGTAGACCAGCACCGGCAGCCACAGCCACCACTGATCCGCGAACACCACGCTGCCATGGCTGGCCACCAGGCCGGCCAGGTAGAAAAACACCGCCACATGCAGAGGCAGGCGCTGACCACCGCCAAGCAGGCAGACCAGGTTGACCACGGCCGCCAGCAACAGGCCCAGGCCGGTTTGTTGACTGTGAATGTTGGAAATTTTCACCACGGCGAGATTCTCGTGGAGGGTGACCAGTGCCATTTCCGGAGCGAACAGCAGCCAGGCGCCGGGAATGGCCAGTAACAGGGCTGCAACGACATAAAAAACGGTCAGGGGTTTGGAGACATTCATGAAATTGACGTTACCTTGTTGAGCAATGAGTGATAAAAGTAGCCGCTTCTGGCCATTACGCCGCTGCTTCGCGGAGAATATGCGGTCACAATGGATGGCGTTGGCCTGAAACAGTCTCTGTAAACCCGCCGGAAAACGAGGCGGTATTGCACGGCGGCACTGTTTGCGACGAGATCCCAGCCGTCGGCACAGGTTATTGAACCGTACAATCCGCGCATTGTACCCAAGCCAGCGGCGAAACTCATGCCTAGCAGCCTGCAAGAGCCCAACTGGAGTGACAGTGTCTGTTTATCCGTTCCTGAGCGACGCCTTTTTCGATGCCCTGCAGGGCTGTGGCGCCGTTACCCCGAAAACCGGCTGGCAGCCTTGCCACCTGGAAGTCGATGGCGGCTGGATGCCTCTTTATGCGCGCAGCCATTCCCGGGGCGAGTATGTGTTCGATTACAGCTGGGCGGACGCCTATCAGCGCCATGGCCTGGATTACTACCCGAAACTGGTTACCTCGATCCCCTTTACGCCGGTCACCGGTGCTCGCTGGCAGGGTGACATTTCTGCGGATTCGCTCTGGGGTGGGGTGCAGGAGACCCTGCGCGAGCAGCAGGCCAGTGGCTGGCATCTGCTTTTTCCGGATACGGCCTGCCGGGAACAGTTACAGGAACTGCCGCTGGTATCGCGGCAGGCCTGCCATTTTCGCTGGGTTAACCGGGATTATCGGGATTTCGATGATTTTCTGGGCCAGTTTCAGTCCCGCAAGCGCAAGAACCTGCGCAAGGAGCGGCGGCGCGTTCAGGAACAGGGGCTGACCATTACCCGTCATCAGGGAGGGCAGATCAGTGCCAACGACTGGGCGTTCTTCTACCAATGCTACGCCAGCACCTACCTGAAACGGGGTCAGCTGCCCTATTTAAACGAAGCCTTCTTTTCTACCGTCGGTGAGCGGTTGGCCGATCAGCTGATGCTGGTACTGGCCCGGGACAGAGACCGGCCGGTGGCCGCCGCCTTGTATTTTTTTGATGCGGACTGTCTTTACGGGCGCTACTGGGGTTGCCTGGAGGAGCGGGACGGACTGCATTTCGAGCTGTGCTATTACCAGGGCATTGAGTTTGCCATCGAGCGACAGCTGGCGGCGTTTGATCCGGGGGTGCAAGGGGAGCACAAGATTCTGCGCGGCTTCGAGCCGGTCATTACCTGGTCCATGCACCACCTGCGGGAGCCGGCTTTTCATAACGCCATCGCAGATTTCTGCCGGGAAGAAGCGGTGCACGTGCAACGTTACCGGGAAGAGGCGCGCAGCTTGCTGCCGTTCAGGAAAGGGGGCGGAGACTAGCTACGAGCTACGCTCGTTGGATAGGGAAAGGGTGGAAAGTTCCTCAGACCTCGGCATGTCTATGAAGCCGCTGTAGGAGCGGCGCTCTCTGTGCCCTGCGGGTATGAGCCGCGAACCGCGCCTGCGCGGAAATCGCCCGCAGGGCGATCAGGCATTTCAGAGCTCGACAGGTTTCCGAAAGCAGCGGACAGACTTTGAACTTTACCCCCTCGCTGCACTCGGTTCGCACCTCAAGCGGTGCTCCTACATTAAATCTTCAAATCCTCACCAAGGCTCGAATTGCGCCGCCAGCGACGCTCCTACGGCAGCAACCCGGATTCCGCTCTAGGGGCCCATCATTGGCGTCAGGCCGCCACTTGCTGCTCGCGCTGGTAGTACAGGGCCATGGTGACCAGGTCGCAGAGATCGGCGTTGGGGTGGTCCGGGGATTTGGGGCCCAGGCTGGCGGTGACATCTTCCAGGTCACAGCCCTCCGGGTCATTCAGGTCTGCCAGAAACTCCCAGGCATGGCCGTGATGATCCACCAGGGTGCCGGTATAAATTCCGTCGTCAAAACGGCAGACGCTGGAAAAGACCGTGCTGTTGATATTGAACCCCCGGGTTTTCACCCAGGCGGTCAGCGCAGGGTCCAGGCTGCCGTCCCTGAGTTGTGTGGTAGTGCTGGCGACGGCATCCCAGGCATTGCGGGTGCTGGCTTTGTTCGGTTCCATGGCGTTTTCCTCGGCCTTGCTCTTGGATCGTCCCTGAATATTCACGGCTTATCACACCGCCTGCGACCGGTGGCAGGATTATGGCGATGACTGCATTTTGCCTGCAATCTCAGGCAAACACAGAGGTGATTTGCTGCAAAGAGTGTAGGAAATATCGCACAAATGAACATTATTCATTTTTTTGAACTGCGTATTTATTGATTTTGATTGCCCGCAAAAAGCGGCGGTAGCGGACACTCCATCAAGGCTGCCATGGCTCGCAGCATCTCGGCTTCGCTCACCTGCACCTTGCCATCCGTTAGCACCAGGTCCGCCAACCCGTCGATCACCGGGCCTTTGAGCAGGGGAGACAGGTCGGCAAGTCGATCCAGCGCTTGTCCCAGTCGCTGACTGCTGCACTGGGACAGTGGTAGCAAGGTGCGGGCCTCGGGCAGCAGCCCATGGCTGGCTTGCCGGAACAAGGCCCGGGCCTGCTCGTCGCGGGCGCCGCTGGCCCAGGTCATTACCGAGAACGCCAGTTGCAGCTCGCCTGTCACCGCGCGGTAGCGGTGGAAACGGGTATGGCGATTGCGCCTGGCGTGGTCGTCGAGCTGTTGCCGGGCCAGGGCCACCAGTGCCCACTCGAACAGGGTGGTGCGCTGGTCTGCCCGGGTCAGGGTAGCCAGTCGCTCCAGAATCTCCCTGCGCTGGGCCGAGGGTTGTCCTTTAAGAGTAGGTAATGCCAGGTCGATGATGGGCAGACGCAGGCGGCTACCCAGTTCGGACAGCTGCTGGCTCAACGGCTGTAAAGCGGACAGGTGTTCGCTCATGCCGGCGCTTTTGAGCAGGCTTTGCGGATCGCTGTCCGAGCTGCTGATGATCAGGGCATACAAGGCCAGTTCTGCTTGAACGGGGTTGTGGAGTTTCTTGTGCAGATCTGCGGGAATGGCTTCCAGCAGCGAACGGGCATAGCCCACATCGGCCTCACTGACTGTGCCTACCCGGCTTGAAGTTGCCGGACCGGATCCTTCTGAGACGCTGCTGCTGGCATCACTGCCGCCACTGAACGCAGCAACACCTTCCGGTACCGACGCCGAGGGAGAGACATCTGGCTGACCGGCACTGCGCGCCCGAGTGCGTGCCCGGGCCACCCAGTCACTGCCCAGGGCCCCGAGACGTTCGTCCAGCGGTGGGTGAGTCGCCAGCAGGTTGCGAAAGCGAAAACCCAGGGTTTCCCCGAAGCACATATGGCTCATGTCCTCGGCGTGCACGGAATCCAGGTGGGAGCCATTGCCGTTACGAATCTTGATCAGCGCACCGGCCAGGCCAGCCGGATTGCGGGTGAACTGGACCGCCGAGGCGTCGGCCAGCAACTCACGCTGTCGGGAAATGGCGGCCTTGATCAGCCGCCCGAAGAACAACCCCAGATACCCCACCACGACCAGTGCCAGGGCGACCAGCACCAGGCTGTTACCCTTGCGATTGGAGGAGCTGCGCCGGGAAGAGCCGCGCAGCATGAATTCGCCGATCTTGCCCAGGGCCAGAATCCCCGCCAGCACGGCAATCAGGCGCAAGTTCAGGCGCATATCGGCATTGAATATATGGCTGAATTCGTGGGCGATGACGCCCTGCAGTTCGTCCCGGTCGAGTTTCTTCAAGGTGCCGTGGGTGACCACCAGCACGGTTTCGGAAGGCCGAAAGCCGGCTACAAAGGCGTTAATCGCCTCTTCCTTGTCCAGTACATAGAGTTGTGGGGCGGGGATGCCGGAGGCAATGCTCATTTCCTCCACCACATTGATCAGTTTCTTTTCGTCGCTGTGGCGGGTGTCCGGGTCAATCGGGCGAGCGCCGAGCATGGCGGCCAGTCCCTTGCCGCCGCGGCGTAATTTCCAGGTCTTGAACAGGCAGCCGCACACCATCACCAGCAGGGTGAACAGGCTGATGCCCAGCGTCATGGGATGTGTGAGCCACTGGCTGGGAGGAAGCTGCACGTCCATCCAGGCAAATGCCAGCAGCAGTGCCAGATTCACACAGACCAGAATGGCAACAACGGCCAGGAAAAAATACAGGACCAGCAGCCCGGTCTTGCGGCGGGCTCGCTCCTGATGTTGAAAGAAATCCATGGTCGCCGACTCAGAAGCTGACTTTCACTGCCTTGCGGGCTTCCTCAGTTTCTATCTTCAGAAGCTGGGCTTCCTTGAAGCTGCCAAACAGGCCGCCGATGAAATTCTGCGGGAACTGTTCGCGGTAGGTGTTGTAGTTCATTACCGCATCATTGAATGCCTGACGGGCAAAGCCGATGCGATTTTCTGTGCTGCTCAGCTCTTCCATCAACTGGGCCATGGTGTCGTTGGCTTTCAGGTCCGGGTAGTTTTCGCTGAGCGCAAAGAAGTTGGCCAGGGAGCCGGACAGCAGGGATTCGGCCTTGCCCAGGTTGCTTACCGCGCCACCATCGTCGGGATGTTCGGCTGCCGCTTTCTTGGCGCTCACCGCCTGGTTACGGGCCTCGATCACCTGGGTCAGGGTGTCTTTCTCGTGGCTCATGTAAGCCTTGGCGGTTTCCACCAGATTGGGGATCAGATCGTGACGGCGCTGCAGCTGCACATCAATCTGCGCAAAGCCGTTTTTGAAACGGTTCTTCAGGGCAATCAGGCGGTTGTAGATGGCAATGATGTAGATGATAACGGCGACGATAACGCCGATAAAAATAAGAGTCCCCATGACGATAGCCTTCCCCGTGCAGTTTTATTGTGGCTATAAACTACTGCAAAAGTGTTAATGGGGAAAGGCGGTGCTACCAGGCGCCTGTAGGAGCACCTCTTGAGGTGCGAATCTGAGCCCTGGCGAAGGAGTAGCGGTGATCCTTGCTTCAATGCTTTATCAATAAAATGCTTTTGGCGCTAACCTCTAACGCATCCCTCGCTATCGCTCGGTTCGCGCCTCAAGCGGCGCTCCTACAGCGGCGTTGTTGCGGGGCGATTCAGTATTTGATACCCCACTTGCGATACAGAAACCCCATGATCCAGGCCGGGCCGATCATCAGGTACTGGATGTCCTCGAAGAAGGAGGGTTTCTTGCCTTCGACCTTGTGTCCCCAGAACTGGCCGATCCAGGCCACCACAAACAGAACCAGTGATACCCAGAAGACGCTGGCGCCACTAGCGGCGATCAGTGACAGGACGAACAGGCAGGCCAGACTGAAAACCAGCATGCCCAGGGCAATAGGACGGGAAAGGCGAGCATAGTAGAGGGTGACGCCAACCAGGGTGAGGAACGCCCAGAAGCCGGCAAAGAAGGGGGCGGGGATGGCCCACAGGAAACCCACGATGCTGAAGAAGATGACCGGTACACAGGCAAAGTGGACTTTCTTGTTGGTGGGGTTCTGGTGGCTTTCGCCGTAGGCGTCCAGCCACTCATCCATGCTGCGCGTTGTCATGATGTCCTCCCGGGTTGTGGTTATACAGCCAGTATAACGCCAACTGGTGGGCGGGATGCGAGGGGCAATTGATAGTGGATAGTTGATAATTGATAACGGCGCGGATGGGCTGCTCAGTAGCCTGAAAGCAATGAGGCCGCGCCCAGACATTGAGCGCGGCCTCCTGCGTTGGAGAATCTGAAAAAGACTGGCCCGCGCCAGTTATCAATTCTCCATTCTCAATTATCAATTGGTCTTTTTACGCCCCCAGCCACGCGGCCACGGTTTGTGGTGTCACCGAAAGATAATGATCGACCAGCAGCGCGGTAAACAGCGCAAACAGGTAGGTAATGGAATAGCCGAAGGTTTTCATCGGCAGCTTGGGGTCTGTGGAAAACCGCAGGCGCACGGCATGGTAAAGAAACACCAGCCCCAGAATCAGGGCGCTGAGCAGGTAGATCAGGTCGCTCATGCCGGTCAGATAGGGTAGTAGAGTGCAGATAAACAGCAGGATGGTGTAGTAGAGCACCGACTCCCGGGTGAACGGGATGCCGTGGGTCACCGGCAGCATGGGGATATCCGCCTTGGCATACTCATCGCGGCGGTGAATGGCCAGGGCCCAGAAGTGCGGCGGCGTCCAGACGAAGATGATCAGCACCAGCAGCCAGGCGTAGGGATGCACCTCGCCGGTGACAGCGACCCAGCCCAGCAACGGCGGGATGGCGCCGGCGATACCGCCAATCACGATGTTCTGCGGCGTGGCGCGTTTCAGATAGAGCGTATAAATGAAGGCATAGCCGACAAAGCCGAACAGGGTCAGCCAGGCGGTGATCGGGTTGACCAGAAAATACAGCATGACCATGGATGCCGCCGCCAGCAGTACGGCGAAGGCAATGGCCGCTTTCGGGCTCAGCTTGCCGGCCACCAGTGGGCGCTTCTCGGTGCGCTTCATTATCGCATCGATTTTCTGGTCCATGATCTGGTTGATGGCCGCAGACGACATCATCGCCAGGGTCAGCCCCAGAAAGGCCGGGATGAAGATGTGCATCGGCACCATGCCTGCCGGCTCGGTGGCCAGAAACATGCCTGCCACGGCGGTCACCATCAGCAGCATGACAACCCCGGGTTTGGTCAGGGCCAGATAGTCGCGCCAGGTGGTGGATTGGCTCATGGTCACGCTCCTTGCGCTTTGGACGATGTGGACGGAGACGGTTGGCTCTGGCCGCATTTCACGTTAATCGCGCGGATGAAGAGTACCAGACTGGCGAGCAGCAGTACGGCCACAAAGTTGTGGGCTACAGCCACATCCAGAGGCACGGCAAACATCACATTACTCAGCCCCAGAGCGATCTGCACCACCAGCAAGGCGAAGATTCCCAGTGCGAAATTGCGGAAGAATACACTGCGTGCGCGGATCAGAATCTTGGCTACCAGTGCCAGCACCAGCAAGGTCACCAGCAAAGCGCCAAAGCGATGCATCACGTGGATGGTGGTGCGGGCATCGTTATCCAGCACACCGAACTCGTAGTCCGGCTTGTCATGTTCGTGGCCCCAGAAAATAAAGGCCTCGTCGAAATCCAGGCGATCCTGCCAGCCTTCTTCGCACACCGGCAGGTCGGTACAGGCCACCGCCGCGTAGTTACTGGCGGTCCAGCCGCCCAGGGCGATCTGCAGGATCACCGCGACCAGGGTGATGGAGGCAATCGGCTTGAGCATGCGCACGTCGCAATCATTGAGAAAGCGGGGCCAGCGGTAGAGGCGGGCAGTCAGTAATACCAGCAGGGTAAACGTGGTGAAGCCGCCCAGCAGATGCAGCATGACGATGGTGGGCTGCAGACCCATGGTCACCGTCCATTTGCCGAGAATGCCCTGAAAGATCACCAGCACCACCAGAAACAGGGGTAGTTTGAGGGGCTGTTTTTCCTGCTTGCGGTTGATGAAGGAGAGAGCCGCGATGATCAGGATTACCAGGCCCAGGGTCGAGGCGAAATAGCGGTGCACCATTTCCGGCACGGTTTTGTGAGCTTCGCGCAGGCTGCCGGGCATGCTTTCGTTGGTGGTATTCACATGGTTGATGGCCTTGCGGACATCCAGGTGGCCATAGCAGCCGGGCCAGTCCGGACAGCCCAGGCCGGCATCGGAAAGGCGGGTCCAGGCGCCGAGGATAATCACTACGGCAACCATGAAAACGGCCAGCAATGACAGCCGGCGCAGCCAGATTTGTGAAGGAGTAAGCGCTTGCATAGATAGCGTTCCGTTAACCGATCAGAGACCCTTTCAGGGTGCGTTTGAGATCGACGCGGATGTTTTCCGCCTCTTCCAGGGTGGCATCCATGTTCTCGTGCGTGGGGTAACGCATGAAGATCTGGCCGTCCGGGCTGACCAGGAAAATATCGCCAATCGGTTCACCGGCGGTGGTTTCATACACCGGCGCCAGGGCGTCGTTCACGGTTTGTGGTTCGGCATGAATCGATACCATGCCTTTCACATTGTTGTTCAAGAAATCGTTGAGGTCGTCGCCCGCCGTAGCGGTATGCAGGATTACTCGCCGCACCCGGTCCACATCCGCGCCCAGCGTCTGGCGCACCTGGCGCATCTGGTAATACAGGCCGTTCTTGCAGCGGGTATCGCATTCGCTGCCAGCCACATACAGGATGGTCCAGAGGCCAGCCATGTCGTCGCCGGTGTAGGCGTCGCCATCGTCATTGACCGCTTTCAGATTGGCCATGGCAATATGGGGAATCAGTAGCTGCCCCTTGTTTTCCCGCGGCAGTTCCCAGGGATCGATCAGAAAGCGGCCCGCCAGAAAGAACAGGACAAAAGGAGCAACGATCGCCGACAGGGTGGCAATGTTCTTGGTGCGTGGAGACATTAGGAGTGTTCCTCTCGCGTCTTTCGCCGGTTGCGCACGGCGGCGGCAACATATATCAGCAGGGCTGCCATTGCCAGCGCAAACCACTGCAGCGCATAAGCCCTGTGCTTGTCCGGGCCCATGGGGGCGATGTCCTGCCAGGGGCGTGGCAAGGGAGGGTGACCGCCCAGAGCCAGATCCGGGCGCACCCGGATTTCGAAGGGCGCCAATTCTACCCCAAGTTTTTCGCCAATGGCGTCAAAATCCACTTTCTGTACCCGTAAAGGCCACTGATTGTCTGGCAATGGAGCGTTCTGCAGTACAAATGTCTCCCGGGAGGGGCGATATACCGTTCCTGCCACGGTTATCCGGCCATTGATGGCGGGGATCTCGGGTAATTGTTCCCGCCGGGCTCCGCGAGGCAGCCAGCCCCGGTTGATCAGTACCCATTGGTTGTCCCGGGTCTGCAAGGGAGTTAACAGGTGGTAGCCAGCGATTCCATTGCGGATGCGGTTGTCCAGCAGCACGTTACGGGCGTTGTCCAGCTTGCCGGAGACAGCGGCTTGCCGGTGCAGGGGCGCCGGGTCGGCCAGCAAGGCAGGCAGATCTGCCGCAGGCTGACGGGCTTTTTCTTCCTGTGAGGCCTGCCACAGTCGCTTCTCCTCTGCCCGCTCCAGTTGCCACCAGCTCAGCCGCAGGCAAAGGGCGACAACCGCGAGGGTGGCCAGAAAGGCGATCCAGGACAGAACCGGGCTGCGGCTCTTGGTGTTTGACATGATCTTTGCTCTCGCGGCTGCAGCATCCGTTCTGAACGGGGTGCAGCGCAATAGTGCGTGCACTGGCAGGTGCGGCCATTACAATGGCAGCACATTGTACATAGTAAAACCCGATTTGCCGCCAAGTGAGGGTGAAGGGCCATCGAGACGGAGTGATTTTATGTGGTGGGTGAAACTGATTGTCATCGTGCTGTTGATTGCGGCAGTGGTTTCGCTGGGGCGGGCCCTGTTCTCTCTGGTCAAGGACGACGGCAAGTCCGGCAAGACCATGCGTGCCCTGGCCTGGCGGGTAGGCTTTTCGGCGGTGATCTTCCTGTTCATTCTGCTGAGCATGGTGATGGGCTGGATTCAGCCCCATGATGTGAATCCCACCAAGCGTTACGGCCAGCCCATTGAGCAGACTGACCAGGCGCAATAACCCTTCTATTAATAGAAGCCGGTTGTAAAAGTCAGGTAAAAGCGCGTTATCACCTCGAACTTATCCTTCTGGCGGACCTCTGACTTGCTGAGCCCGCCGGGTGCGGGCAAATGTGGTGAAGGGTCAGTTACGGATGACCAGGGAGCAGGATGCGCTTCACCCACCCCTTTCATTGTCTGGAGGCTGCGTTATGGAATGGATGATCCGAGTGATGGTGGTTCTGTTCGTGCGGCTGCTGGCCCGCGCCGAGCAGGTGGCGCTGAATACCGGCGAGCCGTTGCGGGATTCGTTCAAATCCCGGGTTTGAGGCCGATAGTGGTTTTTTTATCCGCTGACGGAACCTTTATCGTTCTCGCCGGACAAATCATGTAAGCAAGACACGTTTTCTCCTCTTGTAACATCAGGCAACCCTCGGGGCGTTCAGCGAGACTGGCGCCCTTCTTTTTTGCCTGTTGCCCACAGAGGAGGGGCCTTACTTCTTTGGCGCCGGCCCAGGGGGCATGGGGAAGGCCGTGATGTTGCCGCCACTGGATTCGATGATCTTGCCGACACCTTCCTTTTCCACCTCGTCGATACGGATCACCGCGTGCAGGGGAATAAAGGAACGCATCACGTCGTTGAATTCCCGTTTTAGCTTTTCCTCTCCCGGGTCCACCACCAGGCTGGCCCTTTCCCCGAACAGAAACTCCTCTACCTCGACGAACCCATAAAGGTCGCTTTGGTATATCTGCGAGGCATAGATCTCGTAAACATGACCCTGATTCTGGAATATCACCCGGTAGATTTGACGTCGTTTTGACATGGATGTGGTACAAGCTGTGTGTGGTAAAGGGGAGCGGAGTCTAGCACGATGAGGAGGGCTCGTATCTGCCTGAAAGGCTTGATAAACCCTACCTTTCGGCTGGACTTTGGCCAAGCGAATGACTAGAGTTGGCGCCCATATATGCAGTGGGGCAATTTGCCGCACCTGTGGCGATCTGGTGAAATCGACCGTGCTGATTTCTAGCTATTTGATTTTATTGGGTTTTGCCGTCCGCACGATCCCTGTTAGTGGCCGCCCCCTTGGTCACTGAGGTCTGCGTGACAAGGCGTTGGCTGCGGCTCCACGGCATCATCCTGAAACTTCGCTTTCCAGGTGCCGGTGACGGCAAAGAACAAGCGTGCCCTACGAGGCCATGCTGGGGAAAACAGGGAGCAAACGCATGCAGTCAACTCTGTTCCACCGCGCGGCGGTTGGTCTGACGTCACTGATGATCAGTGGTATGACCTTCGCCAGCGACTGGACCGAACGTTCCGAACTCGACCTGCGACCAGGGGTGACCCAGGTCAGTCAGGATATTCAAGATCTTCACACCACCGTTCTCTGGATTGTGACCGTCATTGGTCTGCTGGTGTTTGGCCTGATCGTGTACTCCATGATCAGCCACCGCCGCGCCAAGAACCCCAATCCGTCCTCCTTCCATGAAAACGTCTTCCTGGAAGTGCTCTGGACCGTGATCCCCTTCGTGATTCTGATTGCCATGGCGGTGCCTGCTACCCGCGTTCTGGTGCAGATTGACGACAGCGCCGAGTCCGAGCTGACGGTGAAGGTCACCGGCTACCGCTGGAAGTGGAGCTACGAGTATCTGACCTACGAAGACGATAACGATATTGGTGTGTCGTTCTTCTCCAACCTGGCCACGCCGCCGGAGCAGTACCACAACCCGGTTCTGGCCGGTGGTCTGTTCCCCTATGGCACTGCGAAAGAGCTGGTTGGTAAAGAAGCTCCCGAGAAAGACCACAACTACCAGCTGGAAGTGGATAACAAACTGATCATTCCTTCGGGTCAGAAAGTTCGTTTCCTGGTCACCTCTGATGATGTGATTCACTCTTTCTGGATTCCGGATTTCGGTGGCAAGAAAGACGCTATCCCTGGTTTCGTCAATGAAATGTGGGCGCTGGTACCGGAAGGTAAAGAAGGCACTTACTACGGTCAGTGTGCGGAACTGTGTGGCAAGAACCACGCCTTCATGCCCATCGCTGTAGAAGTGGTCACTCAAGACGAGTTCAAGACCTGGGTTGCTGAAGAGAAAGAGAAAGCCGCTTCCGGGCCGGATCTGACACCCTTCACCGGTCTTGATCAGGCCATGGAAGAAGGTAAGCAGACTTACGCCAGCGCCTGTGCCCTGTGCCACGGTGCCAATGGTGAAGGCGGTATCGGTCTGCCGTTTGCGGGCACTGACTTCGCGACCAAGCCGGAATACCTGAACGAACACATCGATGTGCTGGTCAATGGCCGTGCTGCCATGCCCGCATTCAAGGCTCAGTTGACCCCGCGCCAGATTGCGGCAGTGGTCACCTACGAGCGTAACGCTTTCGGCAACGATACCGGCGATCTGATCCAGCCCGCCGACGTTAACGACCACGAATAAGGGAGGGGATAGCAATGTCTACTGCAGCTGCAACCCATGATGATCATCACGATCATCACCACGCCCCGACCGGCCTGAAACGTTGGCTGTTCAGCACTAACCACAAAGATATCGGTACTCTGTACCTGTGGTTCAGCTTTGCCATGTTCCTCGCTGGCGGCTTCATGGCCATGGTAATCCGTGCCGAGCTGCTCGAGCCCGGCATGCAGTTTGTCGATCCGGAATTCTTCAACCAGATGACCACCGTGCATGGTCTGATCATGGTGTTTGGTGCGGTAATGCCCGCCACGGTTGGCCTGGCCAACTGGATGATTCCATTGATGATCGGCGCGCCGGATATGGCGCTGCCGCGGATGAACAACTGGTCCTTCTGGATTCTGCCGTTCGCCTTCACGATTCTTATTGGCTCTGTGCTGATGAGTGCCTTTGGTGACGGTAACCCCAGTGCGCCGAACTTCGGCTGGACCTTCTACGCACCGCTGTCCACCAAATATGGCCCGGATTCCACGGACCTGTTCATCTTGTCCGTTCACATGATGGGTATTTCTTCCATCATGGGCGCCATCAACGTGGTCGTTACCGTCTTCAACATGCGTGCCCCGGGCATGACTCTGATGAAGATGCCGCTGTTCGTCTGGACCTGGCTGATCACCGCCTTCCTGCTGATCGCGGTAATCCCGGTACTGGCCGGTGCAGTGACCATGATGCTGACTGACCGTCACTTCGGCACCAGCTTCTTCGATGCCGCCGGCGGCGGTGACCCGGTACTGTTCCAGCACGTGTTCTGGTTCTTCGGGCACCCCGAGGTGTACATCATGATCCTGCCGAGCTTCGGTATCGTGTCAGCGATCATTCCGGCCTTTGCCCGCAAGCCGCTGTTTGGTTACGCCTCCATGGTGTACGCCACCGCGTCCATTGCGCTGCTGTCCTTCGTGGTATGGGCTCACCACATGTTCACCGTAGGCATGCCGCTGGCCGGTACCCTGTTCTTCATGTACATGACCATGCTGATCTCCGTACCCACGGGTGTGAAGGTGTTCAACTGGGTGGCTACCATGTGGCGCGGCTCCATGAGCTTTGAGCTGCCAATGAAGTGGGCGATTGCCTTTGTGGTGCTGTTTACCTGTGGTGGTCTGTCCGGCCTGATGCTGGCGATTACCCCGGTGGACTTCCAGTACCACGACACCTACTTCGTAGTGGCTCACTTCCACTATGTACTGGTGACCGGCGCCATCTTCTCCATCTTCGCCGCTGCATACTACTGGCTGCCGAAGTGGTCCGGCGTGATGCCCAACAAGACCCTGGGTGAACTGCACTTCTGGAACTCCCTGATTTCCGCCAACCTGCTGTTCTTCCCCATGCACTTCGTGGGTCTGGCCGGCATGCCGCGTCGTTACGCTGATTACGCGCTACAGTTTGCGGACTACAACTTCTGGATTTCCATTGGTGGCTTCTGGTTCGGTCTGTCCCAGTTGCTGTTCCTGGCGGTCGCCGTGCTGTGCGCCATGAAGAAAGGCGAAAAAGCAGCGGCCAAGCCGTGGGATGGGGCCGAAGGTCTGGAATGGGAAGTGCCGTCTCCGGCGCCGTTCCACACCTACGACACCCCGCCGGTGGTCAAGTAAGTCCGGTAACGGACAGGAGCGGGCACCATGAGTGAAAAACAGCTCAGCGTGGAAGAACGCAACAAGCGTACGCTGAAGAAGCTGTTGATCTGGGCGGTAGCCATGTTCGGCTTCGCCTTCCTCATGGTGCCGTTCTATAACGTTATCTGTGACATCACCGGCCTGAACGGCAAGACATCCAGTACGGCCGCCACCGAGGTTCCCGAACAGGTGGTGGCGGATCGTACCGTGACGGTGGAATTCATTACCCAGAAAGGCGACGGCATCAGCGGTGAATTCACCTCTGAGACCAAGCGGGTCAAGGTGCATCCGGGGGAAATTACCCTGGTACATTTTTATGCCAGCAACCCGACCTCAAAGGACATGATTACCCAGAGCATTCCTTCGGTAACTCCGGGGGAGGCTGCGCGCTATCTGCACAAGACCCAGTGTTTCTGCTTTGACCAGCAGACCCTGGCCGCAGGGGAGCGTAAGGACATGCCGATGATTTTCTATCTGGACCCGGAAATTCCACGTCATATAAACCAATTCACTCTGTCCTATACGATCTTCGATGTGACAGAGCGGGTCGCCGGTAAAAATAACAGCGTGGCTGTGAACTGATAACAGCCGGTTGTAGAGGAGATTTTCGAATGGCTACTGACAAGTATTACGTTCCCGAGAGCAGCCCCTGGCCGCTGACAGCGTCCATCGGCCTGTTCCTGACCGCCATTGGCGGTGCCAAATTCATTCAGCAGAGCACCATGGACACCATGGAGCCGAGCTTTTTCGGCAAGCCGCTGTTCTTCATCGGTCTGGCCTGGTTGCTGCTGGTGATTGCTGCCTGGTGGCGCGATACCATCAAGGAATCCGTGGGCGGACTGCACAGCAATCAGCTGGGCGGCTCCTATCGTCAGGGCATGTTGTGGTTCATTTTTTCCGAGGTGATGTTCTTTGCCGCCTTCTTCGGCGCCATGTTCTACACCCGTTGGCTGATCATTCCGTGGTTGTCTGGTGAAGGCTCCAATGCCATGACCCACGAAGTGCTGTGGCCGGGTTTCCAGGCCATGTGGCCCCTGACCGTGACCCCGGACGGTACCACCACCACCCCCATGGGTGCCTGGGGTCTGCCGGCCATCAACACCGCCATCCTGCTGGTCAGCTCCATTACCCTGACCATTGCTCACCATGCCCTGCTGGAAAACCAGCGCGGCAAGCTGATCATTTTCCAGGCCATTACCGTGGTGCTGGGTGTTATCTTCCTGGGCCTGCAGGGCCTGGAATATGTGCACGCCTATGACATGGGTCTGACCCTGGATGCGGGTATCTACGGGAGCCTGTTCTTCCTGCTCACCGGTTTCCACGGTGCCCACGTGACCATCGGTACCATCTTCCTGTTTATCACCCTGATCCGTGTTATCAAGGGGCACTTCAGCCCGGATAACTGCTTTGCCTGGGAAGCAGGTGCCTGGTACTGGCACTTCGTGGACGTGGTATGGCTGTTCCTGTTCGTGACCGTTTACTGGTTGTAAGCAGGTCGCAGCACGCTACACGCTGCAGGTAACACGAAAAAAGTCGCGCTCCGAAAGGGGCGCGGCTTTTTTTGTTTCGACCTCGCATGGTGTGAGCAAGGCTTCAATAGAGTAACTGACAAGAGGAGGATCAGTCCGAGAGCACTTTGCTCAGCCATTGCCCGATATCACGAATCTGCTCCAGACAGACCATATGCTCCATGGGGTAGGTGAGGTATTCCGGTTGATAGCCCAGGCTGGTCAGGGTATCTACTGCCCGGCGGCCGAGCACTTCCGGCACCATGGGGTCCTGGCTGCCGTGGCAGACCAACACCGGCAGGGACGCATTGGCGGTAGAGGGGGTGACCGGCATTGCCATATAAGTGGACAGGGTCAGCAGGCCGGCCAGCTGTTGCGGGTAGCGCAATGCGGCCTGATAGGCCACGGCACCGCCCTGAGAGAAGCCGGCGATAACAATCCGCTCGGCGGGAATGCCTCGCTGGATTTCGCGCTCGATCAGGGCATCTACCGCATCTGCGGACGCCAGTACCCCGGCCTCGTCCACCTTGCGGTCGATATCCATGGCAAGAATGTCGTACCAGGCGGGCATCACCATGCCGCCGTTGACGGTGACGGGAATCTGCGGGGCATGGGGAAACACAAAGCGCACATCCAGCCCGGCGGGCAACTGTAACTCCGGCACGATGGGCTCGAAATCATTACCACTGGCCCCCAGGCCATGCAGCCAGATCACGGTAGCCGTGGCGTCGCCTGCCGGCTCGATTTCCACACACTTCAACAGTTCGCTCATGCTTTGTCCTTGTCTGTCATGGGGCCGCTCTTCTTCGTTGGAGCCTTGCTTGCAAGGCAAAGGGGTGAGTCAAGCTCGCCTCCCATGAAGCCTTCGCCTTGCGAGCAAGGCTCCAACGCCAGGTTCGAGGGCGGTGGATCGCTTTTACGCTCCGCCGGCTACAATCACACGTACCGCTTCCAGCTGACAGCGGGCTTCGCCAAGCACTTTCTCCAGGGCTTCCGTCTGGGCTTCCAGGGCCTGGATTTCCTCGTCGCGGACCGCCGGGTTCTTGGCCTGCAGTGCCTTCAGCCGAGCCAGTTCATGGCCCTGTTCCTGGCGCATTTTTTCCAGGGCGCCGTCGATGGTACCGCGGGCTTCTTCCACGGCGCGGGCTTCATCGGCCTTGAGCAGTTTATCCAGCAGCGGTTTCTGGCTGCCGACGATCTTGCGGCTCAGCGGCTTGTCCATCTTGTGGCACTGCTGGCTGAGTCCGTCGTGGCTGATTGCCTGGCTGATGTTCTTGCCGTTGGCATCGAGCAGGTGGCGAATCACCGTGGTAGGCAGGAAGCGGTCCGCCTGCAGGTATTTAGGCGCCACGGCATCAATGGTGTAGATGGCCTCGATCAACAGGGTGCCGGGGTTGATCTTGGGGTTCTTCAGCAGGCTCACGGCGGCCTTGCCACGGTGTTCGGTGAGCAGCATTTCCAGGCTGCCGGTGACCATGGGGTGTTCCCAGGTGAGGAACTGCATGTCATCCCGGGCCAGGGCCGTGGCCCGGCTGTCGGTCATGGTGATCCCTTCTTCCGGAAGCCCCGGGAAGGCATCACGCATGTGCTGGCCGGGCTTGAGGATCACGGCGGTGTCGGAATGGTCTTCCTGATCCACACCATAGCGGTCGAATACGCGTTGCATGAAGGGCAGGGGGCTGTCGTCGTCACAGTCCGCCAGGGCCTGTTTCAGTTGTTCGGCCCGCTCGCTGTCAAAGGAGCTCAGTTCCAGCAGACGGTCGCGGCCGGTTTCCATCAGGGTGTGCAGCTCATCGGCAACGGTGCGGGTTTCCGCCACCAGGGCATCAATGGCGGTGTATTCCGGGTCGCCACACAGTAGTGGCTCCAGAGCATCGCGGCTGCGCAGGTAGATGTCGTGGCCAGCCGGGTTGGTGTGTTCGAAGGCGTCCATGCCTTCGTGATACCAGCGGAACAGCACTTCCTGGGCGTGGGCCTCGAAGTAGGGCACATGGATCTGGATGTCTTCGGTCTGGCCGATACGGTCCAGCCGGCCGATACGCTGTTCCAGCAGGTCCGGGTTCAGCGGCAGGTCAAGCAGTACCAGATGGTGGGCAAACTGGAAGTTACGGCCTTCTGAGCCGATTTCAGAACAGATCAGCGCCTGGGCACCATCCACATCATCGGCGAAGAAGGCGGCGGCGCGGTCGCGCTCGATCAGGTCCATGTCTTCGTGGAACATGGCCACGTTCATGCCCAGCTTGTAGTTGCAGTGAGCATGCAGATCGGTGGCAGTATGGCGGTTGGCGCAGATCACCAGCACCTTCTCTTTGCGGTGCTGTTTGAAGAACTGCTCCAGCCAGTTCACCCGTGGGTCCAGGGTGCACCAGCGATCGTCATGGAACAGGGTTTCCGGGTGCAGGTGACCTTCCCGCTCCTCGTCGCTTTCGTAGTGGTACTCCTCCGGCAGGGGAAGCGGAATGCCGTGGACGTGGCGCGCCGGGAAGCCGGCAATATTGTGGCGGGTGTTGCGGAACATCACCCGGCCCGGGCCGGAGCGATCCAGCAGTTCGGCCAGGATCGCCTCGCGCTGGTCTTCGTTGATGGTCATGTCTGGTAGCAGGCGGGCCGCTTCGGCTTTCAGGTCTGCGGACCAGCTGGCCTCGTCATGGAGCTTGCCGGCCAGGCTGGCGATTTCCTGGTAGTGGGACTGCTCCTCGCGGAAGGCCTCCAGGCTCGGGTAGCGATCCGGGTCCAGCAGGCGCAGGCGGGCATAGTGGCTTTCCAGGCCGAGCTGTTCCGGGGTGGCGGTGAGCAGCAGCAGGCCGCGGGCCTGGCGGGCGATGGTTTCCACCCGCTGGTAGTCGTCGCTGGGGGCATCCGGTGCCCATTCCAGGTGGTGGGCTTCATCCACTACCAGCAAATCCCAGTCCGCTGCCGCCAGCTGGTCGATGTCGCACTCGGCAAGAAAATCGGTGCTGCACAGGATCAGCTGTTCACTGAGGAAAGGGTTGTCCCAGGTCTGCTGCGCGTCTTCTTCGTTATCCTCGTCCTCGCTTTCCGCCGCCTCTTTTTCCTCTTCGATAATCTGCGCCAGCATGTCCTTGATGCTGGTTTGCGGCTGCAGAGCGTTGAGCCGTTCCGCATCGAAAATGGAAAAGTGCAGATTGAAACGACGCACCATTTCCACAAACCACTGGTGCACCAGCGGCGAAGGCACCACCACCAGCACTCGTTTGGCGCGGCCGCTGAGCAATTGCTGATGGAGAATCAGACCGGCTTCGATGGTCTTGCCCAGGCCGACTTCGTCGGCGAGTAGTACACGGGGGGCGAAGCGATTGGCCACCTGGTCGGCAATGTAGAGCTGGTGGCCGATCAGGTCGATGCGCGGGCCACGCAGCCCCTTGATGGTGGACTGCTGTTGCTGGCAGTGCGCGTTTAGCGCATCCACACGCAGTTCAAACCAGCGATTGGAGGACAGCTGGTTGGACAATAGGCGATCCAGCGCTGTGGTCAGGCGCAGTTTGTGTCCCAGATGGGTTTCCGGCACCGGCTGTATATCTTCCGGCTGGCCCAGCGGGTGAGCCATGTAGACCTTGAGGCCGTTGAGTTCGTTGACCTCGGTAACCACCAGCTCCAGTTCGTCGGCGGTGCGGATGGTGTCGCCGGTGCTGAAGATGACCCGCGACAGGGGCGCATTGTTGATGGCGTAGGTGCGCTCCTCTTCTACCGCCGGGTAGCCCACGGTGACCAGTCGGTAATCCAATTCCTTGATGATGCCGAGGCCCAGTTCGGTTTCGGATTCGCTCAGCCAGCGCTGGCCGGGGGTAAAATCAGTCATTATCACTGCCGGTTGATTCTCGGGGGGCGAATTATACGGGTTTGCGCCTGCCCCTTCGATGGGGTTATTGAATCTGCTTGCGAAACCAGCTGCGGGTGGCGTCATCGGCGGGGAAATAATGCTCGATACGCAGCTCTTCCATCACCACATCCAGAGCGGTGCCGAAACTGGCCAGGGTGGAGAAACTGCGCAGGCGCTGCCCGGCCAGGTCGATGTCCAGGGCCAGCATGGGCTCGCTGCGGTCACCGGGCGGCTCCTGGTGGAGCAGAGCCTCCACATCTGCCAGTTCACCCAGGCGTTTGAGCAGGCTAGCCAACCCCGGATCCGGTCTCGCCTGGTGGTCCCGGTGCAGGCGTCGTAACAGAAAGCTCGCCACGTCCTCCCAATTGACCAGAAAGGGCCGGTAGCCCTGGGGGTGAAACACCAGCTCCACCACATTGGCGGTCTGTGGGAAGGGGCCGCGCTCCTGCATCATCAGGCTCATCAGTTGTTGCTGGGCCTGATTGGCCATCAGCACATTCCAGTGGGCATCCAGCACCACGGCAGGGAAGGGGTTGTGATTGACCAGCATGATCTCCAGCGCCTGGCGCACCGGTGCCATGGCGTCGCTGTCCAGATCGGTGTTGCTGAAGGCCGGAGCATAGCCGGCGGACAGCAGCAGCCGGTTGGTGTCCCGGCAGCTCAGCTCCAGCTCCATGGCCAGCCGCTTGAGCATAGGGGCGCTTGCCTGGCTGCGGCCGGTTTCGATAAAGCTCAGGTGACGGCTGGACACCTCCGCACGCAGGGCCAGATCCAGTTGGCTCAGGCGTCGTGTCTTGCGCAGTTCAGCGAGTATCTGTCCGGTTTGCATGGGCTCTCCTGGAGCGGGGTTGTCTGAGTTCCGGATAAGCATGAAAGAGGGCGACAGGCTTCACCATTACCTCTGAGGTAATTGTTCCTCTTCCCTGATCAGCGGACTCTGACCTGAATCTATCCTAACCATACCGGCGGCGCATCACGACTTTACGTGCTTCCGGCTACCGCTATCTGAATAGGGGAGTCACTGATGATACTGATTGCTGCAATCACCTTTCTTGCCATGGGCCTGTTGGCGCTGATCGCTCCGCAAATCATCACCGGAATGGTGGATCTGCCCACATTGCCCATGGCCGCGCGCAACGAAGTTCGGGCGGTGTATGGCGGTTTTGGTGTCGCCATGGGCGCCTTGTTGTTATTCAGCGGCCATTGGTCGCACTGGCAGCCGGGGGTGGTGTTGACGGTCGGTGTGGCCCTGTTGGGCATGGCGGTGGGTCGCCTGGTTGCCTGGGGGGTTGATGGTCGGCTGGAACGGTTTCCGGCCCTGTTTCTTGTCGGCGAGGTGGTGCTGGGGATTGGCTTGTTGCTGGCGCTTTGAACGGGAAATTACGCTATCCTCGGTGGATCGTTATCAAGATGTAATGTGGTCATGGGCGATATTCTGCCGTTCAAAAAACCGGAAAAGAAAACCCCGCGCAAAGGCATGTGCCAGCATGGCTTTCATAAGTGGGTGGTGTGCAAGGACAAGCAATTCGATGTGAAGCAGGGAAAGCTGGTGACGGTGTATCGTTGCGAACGCTGCAACAAACAGAAAGTGAAGGCGCATTAGCAGCCTGCAAGGACGTTCCCATGCTGAAAATGAAAACACAGTGCGAGACCTGCCAGCGCTCCCTGCCGGCCCAGGCAGAAGCTTACATCTGTTCCTACGAATGCACGTACTGTGTGGATTGTTGCACCGTTCATGCCAGCCGTTGCCCCAATTGCCGGGGGAACTGGTGCGCCGCCCCCGTCGCCAGGAGGCCAGTAACGAAGGTGGCTGAGTCCCTCTGCCTTAAGGAAATTGCGACAGCGAGAGGCTGAGACCTGAGGGTAACCAGGGCTGGCGCATTACCCAGCCTTGTTCCCGTCGACGCTATGATGACTTTCTCTCGGTTCAGTCCAGCACCATGATCGCCTGGCCGGCATTGATCTGCTGGCCTTCCTGGCGGTTGATGGCAACCACCTGGCCGCTTTCCGGGGCGCTGATCTCGATTTCCATCTTCATGGATTCCAGCACCGCCACCACATCGCCGGCGTTGACGCTGTCGCCCTCGGCCACATTCAATTTCCAGATGTTGCCAGCCACCGGAGATTCCACCGGGGTGCCCGCCACCGACTCGGCGCTGTTGTCCGCATCCAGATCCTGCTCCGACTGGAAGTTGATCTGGCCGCTGGCCACCCAGCGTTGCAGTTCTTCATCAAAGGCCTGGTTGCGGGCGTCGGTGAAGGTGGTGATGTCCTGCTGGTTGTCATCCAGAAACTGCTGGTAGTCCTTCTGGCTGAAGGTGGTCTCTTCGATGCGGATCGGATACTGGCCCTTGGGAAAATCCCGGCGAATCTGATTGAGTTCCTCGTGGCTCACTTCATAGAAACGAATCTGATCGAAGAAGCGCAGCAGCCAGGGCTGATCAAACGCCTCGGTCTGCCGGTAACGGTTCCACATCTGCAGGGTGCGGCCGACAAACTGGTAACCGCCGGGGCCTTCCATGCCATACACACACAGGTAGGCGCCGCCGATGCCCACGGAGTTTTCCGCGGTCCAGGTGCGGGCCGGGTTGTACTTGGTGGTCACCAGCCGGTGGCGAGGGTCGTAAGGCGTTGCCACCGGTGCACCCAGATACACATCGCCCAGGCCCATCACCACATAGCGGGCACTGAACAGAATTTTCTTAACGTCATCAATGCTGTCGAGGCCGTTGATGCGGCGAATGAATTCCAGATTGGACGGACACCAGGGAGCGTCCTTGCGCACCGACTGCATGTATTTTTCGATGGCTTGATGGCAGGCCTCGTCATCCCAGCTCAGCGGGATATGCACGATGCGCGAGGGCACTTCCAGATCGTCCTGCTGTTGCAGGGCATGTTCTGCCTGGGCCAGTGTTTCCAGCAGTTCTGTGCGGGGCAGTTGCCGCGGATCGAAATGAATCTGCAGGGAGCGAATGCCCGGGGTCAGTTCGATGACGCCATCCAGTTGCTGTTCCTGCAGCCATAGCATCAACGCATGGGCACGGAAACGCAGGCGCAGGTCCAGCACCAAGGGGCCGTATTCCACTAACAGGTAACGGTCGCCGGCGGCTCGGTAGACCACCTCCACTCCGGCGTCGCTTTCGCTCAGGCGGTTGAGAATCGGGGTGGTGATCGGCGCCGGGCTGACTTGTTGTTCCGGTGCGCTCAAGGCGGCCACACAGGCGTCCTGTTCTGCGGCCAGTGCATCCGCATCGGCCAGGCTGATGGTCTCAAAGCGCAAGGTATCGCCGGCCTTGAGCTGGCCCAGTTTCCAGCGGTCCGCCAGAATCACCGTGGCCGGGCAGACAAAGCCGCCCAGGGAGGGTCCGTCCGGGCCCAGAATCACCGGCATGTCACCGGTGAAATCCACCGTGCCCACGGCGTAGGCATTGTCATGGATGTTGGACGGGTGCATGCCGGCTTCGCCGCCGTCGCTGCGTGCCCAGCCGGGTTTGGGACCCACCAGGCGCACACCGGTGCGGCTGGAGTTGTAGTGCACCTGCCAGTCCGTGCTGAAGAACATGGCCATGTCGTCGTCGTTAAAGAAGTCCGGCGCACCGTGGGGGCCGTAGATCACTCGCAGGGTCCACTGGTTGTTCAGTGAGGGTTTCAGCGTCTCCGGTACCTCAAGATCGCTGTCCGTCCCGTTGTCGGGAGAGAAATGCAGCACATCCCCGGTGCGCAGGGCGCGGCCACCATGGCCACCGAACTGACCCAGGGTAAAGGTGCTGCGCGAGCCCAGATAGGGAGAGCACTGGATGCCGCCGGCAATGGCCAGGTAGGCACGGGCCCCCTCGCCGACTACCTTGCCCAGCTTCAGGGTCTGGCCCGGCTGTATGGCAATGGCGGTATAGCCGGGAACCGGGTTGCCATCCAGGGTTGCCTGCATGTCTGCGCCGGTGAGGGCGATGCGGGTGGCCTGATTAAATTTCAGGGTCGGGCCGTTGAGAGTGAACTCCAGCCCCGCTGCCTTTTCCTCGTTGCCCAGCAGGCGATTGGCCAAACGAAAACTCAGGGCATCGAACGGGCCAGATGGCGGTACGCCCACCGGCCAGTAACCACTGCGGCCGGGGTAATCCTGCACTGTAGTCAGGGTGCCGCCGGCCAGTACATCCAGGGTGAACGGCTGGTAGCGAAAGTCATTCAGGTAGCGGGTAGTCATCTGCCCGTCGGCAAACACCGGGTCGGCAAGAATGCTGCGCAGATAATCGCGATTGGTTTCGATGCCTTCGATGCAGGTTTCTTCCAGACTCTTGTCCAGTGCGGCCAGGGCTGCGTCGCGGCTGGCTTCATGAACAATCACCTTGGCCAACATGGGATCGAACAGTGGAGAGACGGTGAGTCCGGCTTCGATCCAGTGATCAATACGCAGGGCATTGCCATCGGCCATGGGAAAGGTGACGGCGGTAAGCAGGCCGGCGCTGGGCTGGAAATCCTTGTTCGGGTCTTCCGCATACAACCGTGCCTGGATGGCATGGCCACAGACTGTCAGGGTGGCGGCCAGGCTCTCCAGCGAGGGCAACTCGCCGGCGGCTAGTTTCAGCATCCACTCCACCAGGTCTACGCCGTAAACCTGTTCGGTGACGCCGTGCTCCACTTGCAGGCGGGTATTCACTTCCAGGAAATAAAAGGCGTTGCTGTCCTGGTCGAGAATAAATTCCACGGTGCCGGCGTTACGGTAGCGGACCGCTTCCATCAGCGTTTTGGCGGTGGCCTGCAGTTCGCTGCGAACGGCATCGGGCAGGTTGGGCGCGGGAGTTTCTTCCAGCACTTTCTGGTGGCGTCGCTGGGCGGAGCAGTCGCGCTCGCCGAGGGTGACCGCATGGCCCTGGCCGTCACCGAAAACCTGCACCTCGATATGGCGAGCACGGGCGATATATTTTTCGATAAAAACGCCATCGTTGGAAAAGTTATTGGCGCTCAGGCGACGTACCGTGTCCCAGGCCTTGTCCAGACTGGCGGCGTTTTCACAAATCTGCATTCCGATGCCACCACCGCCAGCGGTGCTTTTCAGCATCACCGGGTAGCCGACCTGGTCTGCCGCTGTCAGGGCAGCCTCTTTGTCGGTGAGAAGGTCGGTACCGGGCAGCAGGGGAACGCCGGTGTTTTCTGCCAGGGCACGGGCGGTGTGTTTCAGGCCGAAGGTGTCCATCTGCTGTGGCGTCGGGCCGATGAAGGCAATACCACGGGCTTCACAGCCCTGCACAAAGTCCGGGTTTTCACTGAGAAACCCGTAGCCGGGATGCACCGCCTCGATGCCGTGCTGCTCCATCAGGGCAAACAGGGCATCCTGATTCAGATAGGTGTCGCGGGCGCCACCGTCGCCCAGGCAGTAGGCCTCGTCGGCCTGGGTCACATGCAGGGAATCCCGATCCGCTTCGGCATAGACGGCCACGGCGGTAACGCCGAGTTTTTTCAGGGTGGCAATCACACGGGTGGCAATGGCGCCGCGGTTGGCAATCAACACTTTGTTGAACATGGCGATGTCTCTTTGACGGCTGACGGGTCGTCCCGTCATTGCATTCTTTGGCCGCCGGGGTCGTCCCCGGGGAAGTGCGGGTCAATCAGAATCAATGGTTCCAGATCAGCACTTCAATGGGTGTGGGGTTGTAGCCGTTGCAGGGGTTGTTGAGCTGTGGACAGTTGGAAATCAACATCACCACATCCATGCAGGCGGTCAGTTCCACGTATTTTCCCGGGGCGGAAATGCCATCCTCGAAGGTGAGGCCGCCGTCGGCGGTGACCGGCACATTCATGAAGAAGTTGATGTTGTGGGTAATGTCCCGTTTGCCCAGATCAAACTCCGGGTGCTGGTTCACGGCCAGCATCCAGCTATCCCGGCAGGCGTGCATGCAGCGCTTTTCCAGGTCGTAGCGCACCGTGTTGCTTTCCGTGGCGCAGGCGCCGCCCAGGGTGTCGTGGCGACCACAGGTATCGGCCACGATCTCCAGCAGCGGGTTGATGCGGTTGGACATCAGCACGCTACCGGCGGTGAGGTAGACGTTGCCCTGCTCGCGGATGGTATCCATGGCGCTGTAGCGTTCCGCCGGGTCGGCGGCGCTGTAGAACAGGGTGTCGGCGGCCTGGTTGCCTTGCAGATCGAGCAGGCGAACGGTCTGACCTTTTTTTACCGTGTGAATGAAATAATCCCCGGCGGCGACCACTTCGCGGAAGCTGGTCTGTTCCGGTTGTCGGTGGCTTTCTTTGATCATGGTGGATCCTTTTTTGCCTTGGTTATCGCGCCTCGAGAGGCGCTCCTACAGGAGCGGGTTATACACCCAGGTGGTACAGACGATTGTTCTCGAAGGCGCGGCCATTTTCCGGGCGGAAGTGTTTGCAGTAATCGTCGTCGCTCAGTGGGGCGGCTTTGAGCATCTCCACCTGTACCGGTTTCATCGGATAGTCTGCCGCCGGGTTCAGCGGGTGCGGGCAGGTATGCAGGATCACCAGGGTGTCCATTTCAAAGCGCAGGGTGACGCTTGCGCCGGCGCGGGCCGCGCTGGCATCGAAGATCAGGTTGCCGTCATCGTCGGTGATGACTTTGGAGAAAAGATTCAGGTTGGCGGCCAGATCCCGTTCGCCCAGGCCGTATTTGGCCAGCTCGGTGAGAAAGCTGTGCTCGCCGCTCAGGGTCCAGTGGTTGTGATGATCCTGATAGGTTCTGACCGGGTATTTTTCCTGCAGACTTTTTTCGCTGAGCGTGCCGCAGACGGTGTCGTGCCAGCCGAAATCATCGTCGACCATGGAAGCAAACACCCGCCCCATATCCGAGTACAGGCAGTTGCCGCGGGTCAGCTTGAAGGTGTGCTGGCCCTTGAGCGTGTCCGGGGCGTTGTAGCGTTCCAGCAGGTCTTCCGGGTTGTACATCAGCAGGGACAGGTTGGCGCCACCTTCCACGTCGGTAAATCGCAGTTGCATGCCACGGCGTACCCGCAGCGACCAGTGGGCGCTGCCGGGCAGGGTAGTGGTGTAAAGGCTGTCGCTCATCGGGCGCTCCTTACAGGGTGTCATGGAGAGCGCGGCTGGTATTGCGCACGCTTTGATTAATGTTTGTCAGGGTGCCGGTTTCGCAGTCACCCACGGGCAGGTCGTAGGTCACCCGGGCGCCATAGGCACCGGGGGCCTGCGGGTCCAGGCGGGGCTTGTCGAACACCCACAGCCGGGTACCCAGGTAAAAGCCTTCGTTGATGTCATGGGTGATCATGAACACGGTGAGTCGCTGTTCTTTCCACAACGACAGCACCAGCTTGTGCATGTCGGCACGAATGCCCGGGTCCAGGGCGCCGAAGGGTTCGTCCAGCAGCAGGATGCGGGGTTTCTTGATCAGCGCCTGGGCCAGGGCCAGCCGTTGTTGCATGCCGCCGGAGAGTTCATGGGGGTATTTGTCCACGGCGTGGCTGAGGCCCACGCTTTCCAGCATGGCCAGGGCGTCTTTCTGCAGTTGTTTGCGGCGCTTGCCGAAACTGAAACCCAGCCAGGGGCTGTGCTGCAATTCGCCGCCGAGCATGACGTTTTCCAGGGCGGTCAGATGGTTGAGCACCGAGTAACGCTGGAACACGATGCCACGACTGTCATCCGGTTCGCCGGGCAGGGGCTGGCCATCCAGCAGCAGTTCGCCACGGCTGGCCTGTTCGGTGCCCAGCAGCAGTTTCAGGAAGGTGGTCTTGCCGCAGCCGGAGGCGCCGACAACGGTGACAAACTCGCCTTCCTGGACGGTGGCGTTGAGCCGTTCCAGCACCACCTGGTCGCCGTATTCCTTCCACAGGTTTTTCATTTCGATGATAGCCATTACCACGGATCTCCTTAATGAGCCTGTTGATGGAACCAGGGGTAGCGCCACTGCGAGTAGCGACGCAGAAGAAAGTCGATGGCAAAGGCCAGCAGGGTGATCCACACCACGTAGGGCAGAATCACATCCATGGCCAGATAACGCCGCACCAGGAAGATGCGATAGCCCAGCCCTTCGGTGGCGGCGATGGCCTCGGCGGCGATCAGGAACAGCCAGGCCGGGCCCAGTGACAACCGCACGGCGCCGATCAATCGCGGCATCAGTTGCGGCCAGACCAGGCGGGTAATGATCTGCCAGGTATTGGCGCCCAGGGTCTGCAGTTTGATGATCTGCTCTTCCGGAATTTCCAGCGCCCGTTGCTGCAGATCACGAATCAGAAAGGGGGTAATGCCGATGATGATCAGCATTACCTTGGCCAGTTCACCCAGGCCGAAAATAATGAACAGCACTGGCAGGATCGCCATGGGCGGTACCAGTGACATGCCGGTCACCAGCGGTGACAGGGTAGAGCGGATATAGGGAATAGTGCCGTTGCCGATCCCCACCACCAGGGCAATCAGCGCACTGATGGCCACACCGATGCCAAGCCGTTGCAGGCTGGCCAGGGTGTCGTTCAGCAACAGATAGTCGCCGCTGCGCTTGCTGGGTTCGAATGCCATACGCTGAATGGCATCCACAAAACTGCCCATTGCCGGTAGCAATTTGTCGTTGGGGTTTTCCGTCAGGCGCGCATCGGAGGCGACCATATAGACAATCAGCAGCAGCACGAAAGGCAGCAGGCCCAGTGCCCAGGCACCGACACGTCCCGGTTGACGGTTGATCAGTTTTTTCATGGCAATTCCCGGTGATTGAATTCGCAACAGGGCGGACACCGCACGCTGGCGTGGTACGTGCCAGCGTGCGACGTGCTTGCGTTGTTACAGCTTTCCTTCGGCTGCCATGGCCATGTAATCCGGGATAAAGCGCAGCGTTACATTACTGTCGCTGCCATAGATGCCCGCCGGGGTTTCGATACCCACAAAGCCGGCGTCCGGGGCGCCTTCACCCAGCAGACCGTGCTGGAAGGAAAACTCCGCCACCTTCTGCATGGTGTCTTTCAGTGCCGGGCTGTTGACGAAGGCCACGGCCTCGGCGGGCTGGTAGAACATGCGGGTGGAATCCAGCTGGGCTTCATAGCCGGCCAGGTCGGTACCGGAGGCATTGGCCATGAAGGTACGGGCGGCCTTGCCGGCCTCATCATCGGCGGACATGGTGGCCATGATCTCGTACCAGGCACCGGTCAGCGCCTTACCGAAATCCGGGTTGGCTTCCAGGGTGTCGGTGTTGACCACCATCAGGTCGATGATTTCACCAGGGATCTGCGCGGAGTCGAACACCTTGTGGCTGTCCGGCATGGCAGTGATTTCGCTGAGCAGCGGGTTCCAGGTGGCCACGGCGGTGACGCCTTTGGTGGTGAAGGCGGAAACCAGATCCGCATCCGAGGTATTCACCACGGTCAGGTCGCGTTCAGTGAGCCCTACGGTTTCCAGCGCCCGCGCCAGCAGGTAGTGGGATACCGACAGTTCCACCAGGTTGACCTGCTGGCCCTTGATGTCGGCAAGCTTGTCGGTGCCCTTGAGCACCACGCCGTCGTTACCGTTGGAGAAGTCGCCCACGATCAGGGCGGTGGAATCCACGCCGCCAGCAGCGGGAATGGTCAGCGCATCCATGTTGGTCATGGCGCAGCCGTCATAGGCACCGGCGGTGTACTGGTTGATGGATTCCACGTAGTCGTTGATCTGTACTACATCAATCTCGATGTCGTACTTGTCGGCCCACTTGTCGACGATCTTCTGTTGGGCACCGTAATCCCACGGCATCCAGCCCACATAGATGGACCAGCAAATGCTGAAGGAATCTTTGGCCAGTGCGGTGACCGGCATCAGGGATGTGGAAAGGACAAGTGCTGCAACGGCAGCGGTCTTACGTACGGAAAGGGTCATCTCGGACCTCCTTGGCTACGGACGATGAGGAATCCAATGACAACGCGGTCATCGTGTCCTCCCGGGCTTTTGTCCCGCCGTGTAACCTTCAGCCGCATGTGCTGCGAAACGACTGCAAGAAGGTCGACTGCTCTCGGACCAGGCATCGGCTGCACGCTGTCTGTCGGCGCAGGCGACCGGAACCCTAGCGGTCTATTGGTTCAAATTGTATTGAGTGCTTAATGGCAACGTGGCCATTCGATTCCTCTTCTTTTGGTAAAGCAAAGGGAATGCCAAGTGGTGAGAGTGAGGAAAATCAGGGGGTTTGGCACAGAAGAAAAACGAATCGGGCAGAAAGATGGGCAGTGACGGGGCATTGCGTTGTTCAATGCCCCTAACTGGTGCGCTTATTCCGCGTGGGATTTATGTTCGATGAAATCCACCAGCGCTTTCCAGCTCACCTGGTCCGCATGGGCATCATAGCCCACCGGCATGTCGAAGCGTTCTGCCACCGCATCCGCCTTCGGATTGGTGAAGCTGTGCTTGACGCCCGGGAAGCTGAGCAGCTGGAAGTCGGCGCCGGCCTCGGTCATTTCCTTCACGAAGCCGGTGACTTGTTCGGCGGGAATCATCGGGTCGGCTTGGCCGGTGGCGGCGAGAATACGCGCCTTGATGTCACCCGGTTGCGCGGGAGTGTCGGTGCCCAGGGTGCCATGGAAGCTGGCCACGCCGGCCAGCTCGGTGCCCATGCGGGCCTGGTTCAGTACGACGCCACCGCCAAAGCAGTAGCCGATAGCGAACAGACGGCCTGCTTCTACCTGCTGCTGTTTCAGCATCATCTTGCGGGCGGCTTCGAAGCGGGCGTTCATCTTTTCTGGCTCGGCCATGGCGGATTTCATGAAGGATTCCGCATCCTTCGGATGAGTGGCCACCTTGCCGGTGCCATACATGTCTACCGCCAGGGCGGTATAACCGGCCCGGGCCAGCATGCGGGCGCGATCGCGGGCGTAATCGTTCAGGCCCCACCATTCGTGGATCACGATTACCCCGGGCCCAGGTTTTTTCTGTTTGTCATTCAGGTACATGACCCCGGTGCCCAGATCGTCGGGCAGGGTGACCTGGGTTTCAATGATGTCGCTGAACGCGGTCTGACTCATCATAAACAGGGATACCAACAGCAGAAGCCGTTTCATTGCAGATCCTTCTTCAGTCGTGCCACACCCAGCGTAACGGTTCGCCGAAATCATCATAAATCAGCTTGCGGGTGGGGCGGTGGGTGAGTCGTTGGCGGCGGGGTTTGTGCTTGCGCGCGTCGATGGTGGCGGCCACCTGGCTCAGATCGGTGCGCTGGGGCTGGCGGGGGCCGTTGAACAGCACAGTCTGGTGACCTTTCCCGTGCACGGGATCGGTACCACTGACGCCACGAGGGATCTCCTTGATCTCTCCGCCCTTGGACAGATAGCGCTCCATATCGCGCTCAAGCTGATGGCGTTGCTGTTCTTTGCTGCTGCGAACCTTCACAGGACTCACCGCCGGGTAATAATGGGTGACCGTTCACAATATCAGCCTCTGCCGGAGGCATCTACCTCCTTGCCCAGGTCACCGGGTCAATGCATCGCGGATGGCCGCTTCCAGCTCACCACCGCGTGGCTCCGCCGTTGCCGGGAAATGGCGAATAAGGGAGCCGTCCGCCGCCACCAGATACTTGTTGAAGTTCCAGCCCGGCGCCTGGGTGGCGGCACCAAGGGCCCGGAATACCGGGTTGGCGTTGTCGCCCTTGACCGAACTGGTGGCGGCCATGGGGAAGGTGACGCCGTAGTTCACATAACAGACTTCCGCGGTATCGGACTCGCTGTTCAACTCCTGGCGGAAGTCGTCAGAGGGGAAGCCCACCACAAGCAGGCCCTGCTCCCGGTAGGTCTGGTACAGCGCCTCCAGATCCTTGAACTGCGGGGTGTAGCCACACTGGCTGGCGGTATTCACCACCAGCGTCAGCTTGTTGCGGGTGAGAGCACAGAGATCCAGCGTCTGCTGGGAATGCAGCTTTCTGACGGTGGTATCCAGGGCGTCGGCACAGCCGTCCGCCGCCTGCACCGCGGGGGGCAGTAACAAGGCAAACAGCAGGCCCAGATAGCGCGCCATGATCATCTCTCCATGAAATTGTCTGCACAGGATTCACGAAAGCGGATCAAGATGGCGCGAAGGGGATCACATTATCGAGGAACGAGGGCGTCGCCATCGAACTGCACCTGGCTCAGGCCGTGGCGCATGAAGGTGCGGATGTTGGCGTGGTCGGTGCCGTCCGGGTTGCCCTGAACGTCATGCCGATAGAAATGCCCGAAGCAGGCCAGGGTCTGGGCGTCGGACAGGTTGTTGAGTTTGGCGAAGGCAAAAATCTTGCAGGATCCCTCATTGCTGCCTGCCTCATTTACCACCTGGTCATTGCCACTGCCGTTGGTAAAGCGGGTAGGGGTGTAGGTGTAGTGCTCGGCAATCACCTCTTGCACCTGCTCGAAGGCGACAGCATCGGGTACCAGGTTCAAGGCAAACATCAGGGTTTGAAGGGAATTGCTCATGGGGCGTCCTGTTCCGGTCAGTGAAAAGCGGAAGGGTAGCCGCATCACCGGAACAGGGGAAGGGGCGGCTACGGTTACCCGTTGGAGCTTTGTTCACAAAGCGAAGAGGTTGCCTGACCAGTTTTGGCATTCGCCTTGCCAGCAAGGCTCCAACGGTGGGGGTTGGCACGTCCCTTTTTCAAAGAGGCGGTTACTTCAGCGCCGGGTCTTTCGGCAGCACCATGCCGGTGCCCTGCAGCGGGTCACAGTTCTTCAGCACGACCTTGCCTTCGAGCATGTTGCCCCGGGAGTATTCCTGGAAGATGCACTCGTTGGTTTCCGGGTTGTAGTTCTGGATCCACAGGTTGTCGCCCTTCCAGGTGGCACCGATGTGGTACTGCTCTTCGGGCACCTTGATATTCATGGTGCCGCCAAAGCGTTTCACAAAAATCTGTTCCAGCCAGAAGTAGTAGGCCAGGGTGGCCACCAACCAGATCACGGCGGCAATAATCAGTGCCGGCTTCCATTTGCCCAGACGCACGCCGATACCGAACAGGGCACCGATGACGAGTACTGCAACGAGAAACCAATAAAGGTAGGTAATCATTTTTTCATCCTTGTTGTCTTGAACGTCTCTGGCATCATAGCAGCCAGTAAAAAGTGGGATGTAAAAACCATGCAAGAGTGGTGGGTGTATATGCTGCGCTGTGCGGACCAGACACTGTATACCGGTATCAGTACCGAACCGGCCCGGCGTTTTCACGAGCATAATTACAGCCCCAAGGGCGCACGTTACACCCGTGCCCGCCGACCGGTACAGCCGGTGTTGCTGGTGCCCGCCGGCGATCGAGCCTCCGCCTCGCGGCTGGAAGCCCGGCTCAAGCGGTTGACCCGTAGCGAAAAACAGCAGTTACTGGCGAGCCTGCGCGACGACAAGCGCAAGGAACCGCTGTCATTCTGGATTGAAGGAGCAGAGAACCATGACACTTTGGCGTAGCCTTTTTCTGGTCATGCTGGCCGGCTGGCTCAGCGGCTGTGGCATCAACAACATTCCCACCTACGACGAACAGGTAAAAGCCGCCTGGTCGCAGGTGGAAAACCAGTATCAGCGCCGGGCAGACCTGATCCCCAACCTGGTCAATACCGTGAAGGGCTATGCCAGTCACGAGAGGGAAGTGCTGGTGGAAGTGACCCAGGCCCGCGCCAAGGTGGGCTCCATCCAGGTGGATGGGAACATGCTCAATAATCCGGAAAAACTGAAACAGTTCGAGCAGGCCCAGCGTCAGCTCGGTTCGGCCCTGCAACGGTTGATGGTGGTGGCGGAACGCTATCCGGACCTGAAAGCCAACCAGAATTTCCTGGCGCTGCAATCGCAGCTGGAAGGTACCGAGAATCGCATTAGCGTGGCGCGCCGTGACTACATCGCCGCCGTGCAGCAGTACAACACCGAAATCCGTACTTTCCCCGGGCGGCTGTGGCACAGCTTCCTGTACAGCGACATGGAAATGCGTGAAACCTACGAAGCCACCGCGGAAGATGCGGATCAGGCGCCGGCCGTCAGTTTCGAATGATGCGCTTATTTACCCTGCTGATACTGCTTCTGTCGTCGCCCCTGTGGGCGGCGCCGGAATTTCCCGAACTCACCGGCCGGGTGGTGGACAACGCCAACCTGATGACCGCCGCCCAGCGTCAGAGCCTGACCCAGGCACTGGCCTCGGCGGAACAGAACACCTCCAACCAGGTGGTCGTGGTCACCCTGTCGGATCTGCAAGGTTATGAGATCGCCGACTACGGCTACCAGCTGGGCCGCCACTGGGGCATCGGCAGCAAGGAATCCGATAACGGTGTCCTGCTGATCGTGGCGCCCAAGGATCGCAAGGTGCGCATCGAAGTGGGTTACGGCCTGGAAGGGGTGCTCACCGATGCGCTTTCCAGCGTCATCATCCAGCAGGAAATCCTGCCCGCCTTCCGCCAGGGTCAGTTCTACGGTGGTATCCAGGCCGGTGTCACCGCCATTCAATCGGCCATCAAGGGCGAATATCAAGGCGAACGCCAACCCCGCGACAAACCCAGCGGCCTCAAGGCCCTGCTGATGCTGATCGGCATGGTCGTGGTCACCTTCCTGCTGTCCTTTGGTGGCGGTGGGGGCCGGGGTGGCCGCCGTGGCGGCATGTTCATGCCGGTGCCCATGGGCGGCTTTGGCGGCGGTGGTGGTTTCGGTGGCGGCGGCTTCGGCGGCGGCGGTGGTGGATTCGGAGGCGGTGGCGCCTCGGGAGGTTGGTAATGTTGCTGAACAAGAACGCACAGGAAACCCTGTCCCGCTCAATCGGCGAACAGGAAAAACGCACCGACGCTGAGCTGGTCACGGTGCTGGCTCGCCAGGCCGACGATTACCGCTATGTGACCCTGCTGTGGGCCGCGCTGCTGTCCCTGCTGGTGCCGGTGGCCCTGCTTTTCCTGCCGGTCTGGCTGACCCCCTTTGAAGCCTTGCTGCTGCAATGGGGCGTACTGCTGGTGCTGGCGGTGCTGTTCCGCCTCAAGCCGGTGCAGTTCTGGGTCGTGCCTCGTCGCCTGCAACGCATGCGCGCCGCCGGCCTGGCCCGGCAGGCGTTCCTCGAGCAGGGCCTGCACCGCACCCGCGGCGGCACTGGCCTGCTGATCTTCGTCAGCGAAGCGGAACACTACGTGGAAATCCTGGCGGATCAGGGCATTGCTCGCCATGTGGATGACAGCGAGTGGCAGACCATCGTGGATGCCTTCATCGCCCGGGTGAAAGCCGGCCGGGTAGCGGAAGGCTTCCAGGAATGCGTGGCCGCCTGCGGCGACAAACTGGCCACCCACGTGCCCGCCACGGAACAAAAAAATGAGCTGCCGAACCACTTGATCATGCTCTGACCGACGAATGGTTAACTCATTCATTTTCTTGAGAAAAAGCCTGCCCTGTGCAGGCTTTTTTACTGTGAAATCAGGCGGTTGACTCACTTCGCATTTTCTTGAATATGAGCAAACAGGGTTATTGCACCGGGTAAAAGGTTCCGGTAACAAGAGAGAGCAAAGGTAAAACGCACGAATAAAAATACCGGCTCACCCCGAACAAGGACTGAGCGGTCGTCACCTCAAAGCAGGGTCGCCATGGGCCTTGATGTAGCTGCTTTGACACAGCGAGGAGAGAGACGATGAGACTGTTTCGCGAAAAGAGCGCTGCTGCCATCCCCCCGGTGTTGATCACCGAGTCCAACGATGTGGAGCGCCTCAAAGCCATCGCCCGCAACACCGCCGCCTTCGATCTGGGCGTCCAGGACGTGGAGTGGGAAAACGATCTCCCCGATGACCACGGCTGCATGCGCCTGAAACTCAGCGGCGACTATTACTTCGTGATCCGTCCCTGAGCGACGTTGTTGATCGTGCGACAGCCTCTGATGTCTGCAACCGGAGCGCAGTAACCCTTCACAGGCGAATCCCCTGACGCCCGCACCGGGGTTTGCCCTCTGGCATCCTTCCTGCCTCGTGATAAAGTCGTACCTGAATCTAACAATGATCGCAGGGAGCGACACATGAAAACCCCTTTGCTTGCTACCACCGCCATCCTCAGCGCTATCACACTTTCCACCCCGGTCTTTGCCTCTCACAGTGTCTATGGCGTGCTCAAAGGCGGCTGGACCGATCTGGATGACCGGGATATCCCCTCCGAAGTGGACACCACCGATACCACCGTCTCGCTGCTGGGTGGTGTCAGCTTTCCCCTGGCCCGCGATAGCTTCTCCGTTGGCGTAGAAGGCGGCGCGGTATGGCTGGGTGACTACGGCGACGGCAATGAAGTCGATATTTCCGGCATCGAAGCCGCCGCCATCGGCAAGGCCCGCATCGCCACCGGCACCGACCTGTTCCTGCGCGCCGGCGCCCTGCGCTGGGACGCGGAATTCGACCACGGCGGCGACGAAGACGGCACCGACGGTTTCTGGGGTGTGGGCTTCAGCTACGGCCTCGACAACCTGAAATTCCGCGGCAGCGTGGACCGCTATTCACTGGATGACGCGGATGTGGAGGCGTATACGCTGGGGTTGGAGTATCGGTTTAACTGATCGGCTGTTGGCGCGCGGTACTGTGAGGAGGTTACTTGGGGGCACAGGGCAAGACCTGCCCCCGGATCCCTTAACGAGCTTATCCGGTTCGACATCTGGACCAGGGCAAACCCGTTGCAGGCTATTCGCCAGATCCCCATACCTGAGCAGGAATTGCAGTATCTGACGCCTGACCAAATTGAGCTAGTGCTGCGTCAGTGCCGCACCTCTCGTAACCCCTACGCCACAAAATCTGCTTTGCTACTGGTGCTCGCTGGTGTGAGGCGGAGGGGTTGCGTCGTGCGGATCTGGCAGGGGGTAGGGTGCGCTATGCTAATACCAAAAATGGCAGGGTGCGCATCATGCCGCTATCTCCTGAGCTGCATGCTGAGGCGCTATCAGTGGGGCAGGAAGGGGAGCAGCTGTTCAGCTATAGCAGTGGGGCATTCCGTTCAGCCTACCGGCGTACTGGGCTCAAAACGCCCCAACAGCCGACGCACATCCTGCGTCATACCTTTGCAAGTCACTTCATCATGAACGGGGGCAGTATACTGGAACTGCAAAAAATACTGGGGCACACCGACCTAAAAATCACAATGCGCTACGCGCACCTCTCGCCGGATCACCTTGCCCGTGTTCTAGATTTCTCTCCGATGGCTCAGCGAACGGAGCTGCTCTTGATCTAGCCAGACACGGATTAATTTGAAATACTAAAAGTACTGTGCATATTGACAGTGCGGCTAGTCAACTGCCTTTTCCCTTTCTTTACCGTTTTTTTCCTGGTCATCATAATCACTCTTTCAAGGCTGTTGTTAAGAGTGATTATAACAGATTTCCTCTTTGAAATCATAACGTTAGACATTTGCTGTGCCCTGAATCAGTACCTTGCGCACCTTTCTGATTACATTGCCGCTACTAGGCCACGATGGGCTAAGATTAGCTGTGCAGTCCTTAACACTTATACCTCCTGTAAGCTATTTGTTCTAAAGGGAGGGGGTGGCTAACCCTATGAAATTGAAAGGCTTACCCCTAGTCTTAAGGCTTTTGGGGGGAGGTTGACATGCTGATGGAGTTTTAATATATTTGTTTCGTGCTCGCGAAAGTCGGTGTCCCATCTGAGGAGGATGGGTAGCTAGCATGGCGCCATATTCTGGCTTCCACCAATGAGTGGTTATATCCAAGACGCCCGACAGTAACTCGATTCACACAGAGCCTCGCTTATGCGGGGCTTTTGTGTTTAAAGGATCTTTGATTCTAGGAAACGCTTCGCCAGGATCTTGAATTTATTCGGTTTTGGACGAATGTTAGCTGGCCTGTTTGTTCTGTAGTGAACACTTCTAACCCATATTGTGAGTTCGGGGTCCGAACCTGGCTTGTACTCCAAATCCAAGCATAGATACCAACCTTCATGGCTTTGCAGGCTCGGCTTGTCCTCCTGGCGATATATTACGGAGCCACGATTACCTTGGAAGCATAGTTTGTCGTGTATCTCGCTTATGATGTCTTGCAATCGTAAAGAGAACTCCCAGCGTTTCTCGCAGAAGACCCTTGTGTCTACTGTGCCGTCCCTTTTATGTTGCTCATCAACAATCTGTCGAGGGTCATCATCGTCTGACATTGACCTGGTATAGCAGTGGTTTGAGAAAACGACACGCGTTTCCAGCTGACGAAGTTCGCCCCCGACCAAAATCTCAAAGTTGGTGAGATAATCCTCTAAATGACCGAGGGAATAAACTTCCTCGCTCTCTGGATCCGTCCAGGTCCAGTTTTCTTGATCTAGCATGGATTCCCTTCGCATTGATACGCTAAGCGGCTAACTATACGTATTGAATCTAATCTGTGAAAGATCAGGCATATGAGGGCGGGAAACGGTGACTCTTAGAGGCGTTGCGATTCAAGTGTAGATTCAAAGGCAGGGAGGGGCATGGCAAAGATCATTTCAGATAGGGCGTTGTTAAAGAAGATATACAAGGTGCACTACAGTGAGTTCTGTGATTTTGATGTTGATAATCCAGTAAGAACGACAAAAAACTTTGTGCCAGTAGATATGGAGAGGGTGGGGCGTTACCTTGGGATAAACCCAGGTCTTGTTTTTGGCCGACTTTATTACCACTTGGACAAGAAATACGGCTATAAGCAACCAGATGGGGCTTTGGTTCCTCTGTTTGTTCTTCGAATGGGTGAAGATCGGCACCTGATAAACTTCCCTCTTCTGGAGGGGGTGCTTGCAGATTTAGAGGGGGCTCATTGGCGATTTATGCTGCCGATTGCGGTTTCGGCAGTTGCGGTCATTATCTCTTTAGCGGGTGTGATTTGGAGCAGTTAGCCAGCTAGCAAACCTCGACTTCGTCCAGCTTGTATTATTTGTATTGTATCCAATACAAATAATACAAGATTGTTCTCTTGATCATATGGAGTCCTCGATCAGCCCCTTGCGTGCGAGAAGGTTGGCCAAGCCCCATCCTGGATGTCTGCTTTTCTCTTGGTAAAAAAAGGGCTGGAGATCACTCTCCAGCCCTTTTTTTCATCGTTTGGTAGCAAGGGGCGGACTTGAACCGCCGACCCCAGCATTATGAGTGCTGTGCTCTAACCAGCTGAGCTACCTTGCCATTTGAGGCCGCGAATTTTCCGCGAGGGAGGGGTGGGTGTCAAGCGCTGGGTGCGTGTGTGGGCAATGTTTGATCAGTTGTTGGCAGGGGAAGGGAATTTCTGCCATAGTTGCAGGTCAAATGAAAATGATTCTTAATTGTAATCCATTAATACTTGACCAAAACGCTCAGGATTACTACGCTTCACGTCAAATACACGCAATAAGGGTGTGGATATGCGCTTGACTACAAAAGGTCGCTACGCGGTGACGGCGATGCTGGATCTGGCATTGCATGCGGCCACGGGCCCGGTATCGCTGGCGGATATTTCCGATCGCCAGGGCATATCCATTTCCTATCTGGAGCAGTTGTTCGCCAAGTTGCGCCGTAGTGGCCTGGTGAACAGCGTGCGTGGGCCGGGTGGGGGCTATCAGCTCAGCCGGCCCAGCGAGGATATTGATGTGGCTGCAGTAATTGCGGCGGTGGATGAATCCGTGGATGCCACTCGCTGTGGCGGTCACGGGGATTGTCAGGAGGGCGACACCTGCCTGACCCATCACCTGTGGTGCGATCTTTCCGACCAGATTCAGGCGTTCCTCAGTGGCATTTCCCTGGGTGAGCTGGTGGCTCGCCAGGAAGTGAAGCAGGTGGCCCAGCGCCAGGACCGTCAGCACCAGCGCCTACCCGTCAGTAGCCTGTAAGCAATTTCTACACCCCACCATCATCCCGTGGCGGCGACGGGTCGTTGCCCGGTCGCCACGCTGACGGTGTGGATTCAGGTATAATTTCGTCTCCGTTGCTTCGCCAACTCCCAATCGTTACAAGCCAAGTCGCCATGAGCCAAGCTGTCTATCTCGATTACGCGGCAACGACCCCGGTGGACCCGGCGGTGGTTGATGTGATGGTCCGTCATCTCGGTCCCGAAGGGACGTTTGCCAATCCGGCCTCTCGCAGCCACCTGTATGGCTGGCTGGCGGAAGAGGCGGTGGAATCCGCCCGCCGTCAGGTGGCGGACCTGCTGCAGGCGGACCCGCGGGAGATCGTCTGGACCAGTGGTGCCACCGAGGCCAACAATCTGGCCATCAAGGGCGTGATCGAAGCCCGTGGGGGGGGGGCATGTGATTACCAGTGCCACCGAACACAAGGCGGTGCTGGATGCCTGTGGCTGGCTGGAAAAGCAGGGCCACCCGGTGACCTACCTGAAACCGGCTGCGGATGGTCGCATCGATCCGCAGAGCGTGGCCGAGGCGCTCCGTGAGGACACCGTGCTGGTGAGCGTGATGCATGCCAACAACGAGACCGGGGTGATCAACGATATCGCCGCCATCGGCGCCCTGTGCCGCGAGAACGGTGTGTTGTTCCATACCGATGCAGCCCAGAGTGTGGGCAAGCTGGATCTGGATGTGCGGGCCCTGCAGGTGGATCTGTTGTCCGTGTGCGCGCACAAGATTTATGGGCCCAAGGGCATTGGCGCGTTATATGTGCGCCGCTCGCCGGATGTGAAGGTGGCCGCCCAGATTCATGGTGGCGGCCATGAGCGGGGCATGCGCTCCGGCACCCTGGCCACCCATCAGATCGTCGGTATGGGCGAAGCAGTTGCCCTGGCAGCCCGTTTAAGGGACGAGGAAGGTCCCCGTATTGCCGGGCTGCGTGATCGTTTGTGGCAGGGCATCAGCCAGCTGGATGGGGTGAGCATCAATGGCGACGGTGCGCCGCGCTTGCCGGGGCACCTCAATGTGGCCTTTGCCGATGTGGATGGCGAAATGCTGCTTACCGCCATGAATCAGGCGGCGGTGTCTTCCGGCTCCGCCTGCACGTCCGCGTCCCTGGAGCCGTCCTATGTGCTCAAAGCCATGGGCGTGCCGGATGCACTGGCCCATGGCTCCATTCGCTTCTCCGTGGGGCGCTTTACCTCGGAGGCGGATATTGACCGGGTGATCGACAATGTGACCCAGGTGATTCCGCGATTGAGAAAGGTGGCCGGTTAATCCTAACCGGCGGCGCGTTTTATGCCCCGAGCGGTTTTCTGCACGGTAGTACCTCCCTGCTATGGTGAATAAACACCTGAGTGGGAGGGAGCTCCATGCATGGCGTCATTATTTCTAACCTGAAAAAATACGTGGAAGAAAAACTGGGCGAGGACGCCTGGGACACTCTGCGTGACAAGGCCGGGCTGCCTGGCAAGGCCTTTATTCCTATCAGCATGTACCCGGACAGTGATCTTGAGGATCTTCTGGCGGCGGCGGTGGAGGTCACCGGCCAGGGCCGCGACGAGATACTCAAGGATTTCGGTGCCTGGGTGATTCCCCCGCTAATGAAAATGTACCGCTCCTTTATTCCTGATGACTGGGACGCGGTGACCTTCCTGAAAAACATCGACGATCGCATTCACGAGCGGGTGGTGCGCATGAAAGATGCCAACGCCAAGCCGCCGCATATCAATGTGTCGGAAATTTCCCCGGGGCTGCTGGAGGTGGAGTATCAGTCGCACCGGGACATGAGCTATCTGGCGCTGGGCTGCGTCTATGGTGTGGCCGAGTACTATGGGCAGAAGGCAGCGCTGATGGAGGAGAAGCGGGTGGTGGGTACCCACAGGACCTTCATCATGCGGATCTCTGCCGGTGAGCAGACGCAGCGGGATGCGGTCTGAAAGGCACGCGCCGTTGCCTCATTATCCGTTGGAGTCTTGCTTGCAAGGCGAAAGAGGTTGGTCTGGCACGGTGCCAGCGTTTTGCTCTTCGCCTTGCAAGCAAGGCTCCAACGGTCCTTTCTTTCATCGCCCTTAGGCTTTCCCGTCAGGGGGATAAATCGCGCAAAAACAGAAAAATGTGACCGGCTATGTCACCTGGCTGTGAAGGGGTAGATATTCGCCGGGCCAGTGGTGGTGCGGGCTGGTTGGACGGTCGTACATGCGGCACAGCTCTTGCTGTTATAGAGGGAGAAGGAGAGCCGGCTCGGGAGCAGTGACATGCATGGCGTGATCGTGACCAATTTCAAGCGGTATCTGGATGAATTCATGGGTACCGACGCCTGGGGCGAAGTGGTCTCCACGGCGGGGTTGCAGGGCAAGACCTACCTGCCGGTGGCGTTGTATCCGGATGAGGAAATGGAAGCGCTGTTGCGGGCGGCGGAATCTGCTACCGGGCTACGCCGGGATGACCTGCTGGCGGATTTCGGTGAGTGGGTGATCGGCCCGCTGATTACTATGTACCAGCCGATGATTCCCACGGGCTGGGATGCCATGACATTTCTGCTGAACATGCAGCAGATCCACGAACGCATTTTGCGCCTCAAGGACCCGGCGGCGACAGCACCGAAGATTGAGGTGCACAAGCGCGGCGACGATACCCTGGAAATCCACTACCACTCCCACCGCAATATGGCGGCGATGATTCATGGCTCGGTGAAGGGGGTTGCCGCCTATTTCAATGAAACCGCCAGCCTGCTTGGCTCGGAAGCGGGTGAGGGTGGGGAGCAGCGGTTTGTCTTCCATATCCAGCCGAACAAGACGCAGCAAGCGCTGGAGGCGGTGTAAGGCGGACGTAGTGTTGTACCGTCTTCTCGGACGACAAGTTCCAGAACCAAGTCAAAAGCGATTTACCACAGAGGACACAGAGTTCACGGAGGATAAACATTCTTTCTCTATGAGCTCTGTGTCCTCTGTGGTGAAAATGCTTTTTGCGTAGCGGGAGGCTAGGCAGTCAGTGACTGGGCCTGTTGTTTGATCTTGCCGACCATGGCGCGCAGGCCGTTGCCGCGGGTGGGGCTGAGGTGGTTGAGCAGGTCGATGCGATCGAAGAAGGCGTCCATGTCGTAATCGTGGATGGCCTGGGGAGACTGGCGGTTCAGGGCGGCCAGTACGATGGCGGCCAGGCCCTTGACGATCAGGGCGTCGGAATCCACCGCCATGTACAGCGTGTCCGCGTCGCTGTCGTAATCGGTTTCCAGCCACACCTGGCTCTGGCAGCCGCGCACAAAGCGGTTTTCGGTTTTCAGTTCATCGGGCAGCTCGGGCAGTTGCTTGCCCAGGTCGATGATATAGCGATAGCGCTCTTCCCAGTCATCCAGGAATTCCAGGTCTTCACTGATGTCCTCAGCGGTAATCTTTTCGCCAAGGGTGATGTTGTGGATATCGAACACGTCGCTTGCACTCCAGAGATAGCTGCAAGCTACAAGCTTCAAGCCGCAAGCTAAACCCGGGTTTTCCCCTTGTAGCTTGAAGCTTGTAGCTTGCAGCTTCTAAAACATTCCCAACTCGAGTTGAGCCTCTTCACTCATCATATCGCGGCTCCAGGGCGGATCGAACACCAGGGCCACTTCCACCTTGTCCACGTTGGGCACCTTGCCGAGCCGGTCTTCCACATCGCCCACCAGTACCGGGCCCATGCCGCAGTTGGGGGCGGTGAGGGTCATGCGGACCTGCACCACGTTTTCGCCATCGCGCTGGATCACATCGCAGCCGTAGACCAGGCCCAGTTCCTTGATGCTCACCGGAATCTCCGGGTCGAAGATGGTCTGTAGGGTGCTGTCCAGGTCGTCCTGGCGCACGCTGCCGTCCTCGTTGGCGGGCGCGAAGTCCAGCTTCAGCGGTTGCTGGCCGATGGCGTCTGCGTCGGTGCCGTCGATGCGTGCCATGTTGCCATTGATGGTCACCGTGTAGGTGCCGCCCAGGGCCTGGCTCAGATTGACGAAGCTGTTCTTGGGGATGGTAATGCGGGTGCCGTCCGGCACCTTGCGGGCCGGTACATCACGCTGGACGACAACCGTTCTCTGTTCTTGCGCCAACTCAGACCTCGTCTACGGTAAAGCTCTCGCCGCAGCCGCACTCACCGGTGGCGTTGGGATTGCGGAACTTGAACAGGCTGTTGACGCCCTCGGTGACGTAGTCGATGACCAGGCCATTAAGCATGGGCAGCCACTTTTCCGGCACGTACAGGTTGACGCCGTCGATCTCGAACAGCTTGTCGCCGTCTTTGGGTTCTTCCACAAAATCGAGGGTGTACATGAACCCGGAACAGCCGGATTCGTCCAGATCCAGACGGATGCCGCTGGCACTGGCTCGCTGGATTTCCCGCAGGGCCTGTTGGTTGGCAGCCTCGGTCAGGTTAAGGGTGACCTGGCCGGGTTGGAATGTCTGAACTGTCATGAAATTACCTACCTTGCATTAGCGCATGGTTGATATTGCCGCAGGAGCGTCGCTTGAGACGCGAATCGTACTTGGCGCAGCCTGTCGCGAGCAGGGTTCGCGTCTCAAGCGACGCTCCTACGGTGAGGTGTGTGCCGGGCTCAGAGAAAGGTCTTCACCTTCTCCAGCGCCTCGAACAGGCGATCCACCTCATCAAGGGTATTATAAATGGAGAACGAGGCCCTGACAGTGCCCGGAATGCCCAGAGTGTCCATCAGCGGCATGGTGCAGTGATGGCCGGTGCGAACCGCCACGCCCTGTTTATCCAGCAGCATGCCCACATCCGCCGGGTGAGCGCCTTCCAGCAGGAAGGACAGCACACTGACCTTATTGGCGGCGGTGCCGATGATTTTCAAGCCATCGAAAGCCTCTGCCTGTTTGGTGGCATGGACCAAGAGAGAATCTTCATGGGCCTGTAGTGCTTCGCGGTCCTGCTGATTGAACCAGTCGATAGCAGCGGCCAGGCCGATAGCCCCGGCAATATTGGGGGTGCCGGCTTCGAATTTGTAGGGCAGCTGGTTCCAGGTGCTCTTTTCGAAGCTCACCGTTTCGATCATCTCGCCGCCGGTCTGGTAGGGCGGCATGGCCTCCAGCAGCTCGCGACGGCCGTAAAGCACGCCGATGCCGGTGGGGCCAAACAACTTGTGGGCGGAGAAGGCGTAGAAATCCACGTCCAGGGCCTGCACATCCACCGGGAAGTGGGCCACCGCCTGGGCGCCGTCGACTACGGTAATGGCGCCTGCCTCACGGGCCTTGGCGACCATTTCCTGCACCGGGTTCAGGGTGCCCAGGGCATTGCTGGCATGGCCGATGGCGAAGATTTTGGTGCGCTCGGTGAGCAGCTGGTCGAAGGCGTCCTGATCCAGGCTGCAATCCTCGCGCAGCGGGATCACCTTCAGCGTCGCGCCGGTGGCCAGGCAGGCCTGTTGCCAGGGCACGATATTGGCGTGGTGCTCGCTGGTACTGATCAGCACCTCGTCGCCGGGCTGCAGGCGCTCACGGCCGATGCACTGGGCGACGATGTTGATGGACTCGGTGGTGCCCTTGGTCCACAGGATTTCTTCGCGGCTGGCGTTCAGGAAGCGGGCCACGGTCTCACGGGCGCCCTCGAACTGGCCGGTAGCCAGGTCGCTGAGATGATGGGCGCCGCGGTGCACATTGGAGTTCACTGTGCGGTAGTAGTGCTCCAGCACGTTCAGCACCGCTTCCGGTTTTTGGGTGGTGGCACCGTTATCCAGGTACACCAGCGGCTTGCCGTTGACCTGTTGATCCAGGATCGGGAACTGCGCGCGAAGGGCTGCCACATCAAACGTCATTACGCGGCGTCTCCTGCCGGGCTGGCATGGGTCAGTTCCGCTTCCAGCCAGGGCTGGGCCCACTCGGTCACTGCCGCGTCGGGCAGGGCCATCAGCAATTCGTTAACGAAGCCCAGGCTCAGCATGCGCTTGGCTTCGGCAGCGGGAATGCCGCGCGATTGCAGGTAGAACTGCTGACCGGCATCCAGCTGGCCGACGGTGGTGCCGTGGGCACACTTCACATCGTCGTTATAGATTTCCAGCTCGGGCTTGGTGTTGATCTCGGCGCCGGGGTTGAGCAGCAGGTTCTTGTTGGACAGCTCCGCATTGGTGCCGCTGGCGAAGGGGTGAATGTGGATGCGGCCATTGAAGACCGCCTTGCCGCTTTCACCGGCCAGACCCCTGAAGTTCTGATCGGACTGACAGTTGGGCACCGCGTGCTCCACGCACAGCTGGTTGTCCACGTGGCTCTTGTCGCGCACCACGAAGATGCCTTTCATGTTCAGCTCGGCACCGCTCTTGTTCACCAGGGCGCGCACGTCGTTGCGGCGCAGGCGGTTGCCGGTCATCAGTTGGTAGCTGTCTACCTTGCTGACGCCCTGCTGATCGATGATCAGGGTGCCGATGTGCAAGGTATTGGCCTGCTCGCCCTGCAACCGGTAATGGGTCAGGGTGGCGTTGTCGGCGGTGATCAGGGCGGTGACCGCATTGGTCAGCGCCTGGCCTTCGGCGTGATAGTGCTCGATGACGGTGGCTTCGGCGCCGGCATTGAGCTTGACGATGACACGCGGGTTGCAGTGGGCCGGCGCTTCGCTGGCGCTCTGGATTTGCAGGTGAATCGGTTGTTCGATGCGGGTATTGGCGGCCACTTCCAGCACCACCGGTTGCCCGCACACCGCGCCGTTATAGGCGGCAAAGGGGGTCTGTAGACCGTTTACCGCGGGCGCGTCGTGATGCAGATTGACGCCGGCGGGCAGGGAACTGCCCTGCAGTTGGCCATTGTTGATGGTGACCACGAACTCGCTCAGGGCCGGCAGGGGCTGGCTGATCTCGCCATCGGCAACCGCGTTCAGGTGGCCGTCGGCCAGGGCCTGCAACGAGGTGTACTTCCAGCGTTCGGTCTTGCGTTCCGGGAAGCTGGCAGCCTCCAGGTCGGTCAGCGCATCGCCGTCACTGCCGTGGCGGCGGGCGTTGGCCAGGGCCTGGCTTTTCAGGTCAATGGCGAGGTCGCTTGCAGAGAGTGTCATGCGGACTCCTCTTCTCCTGTGAGCCAGCCGTAGCCTTTCTTCTCCAGCTCCAGGGCCAGTTCCTTGCCACCGGATTTGATGATCTGGCCGTTGGACAGTACGTGCACAAAGTCCGGCACGATGTAGTCCAGCAGGCGCTGATAGTGGGTCACCAGCACGATGCCGCGCTCCGGGCTGCGCAGGGAATTGACGCCCTTGGCCACGGTTTGCAGGGCATCGATGTCGAGCCCGGAATCGGTTTCGTCGAGCAGCGCCAGTTTCGGCTCCATCAGCAGCATCTGCATGATTTCGTTGCGCTTTTTCTCGCCGCCGGAAAAGCCTTCGTTGACCCCGCGCTTGAGGAAGCTGGCGTCCAGGTTAACCTGTTTGCAGGCGGCACGGGCCTGGCGGAGCAGGGTAACCGAGTCCCACTCTTCCTTGCCTTGAGCCTTGCGAACCGATTCCAGCGCGGCCTTGAGAAATTCCATGTTGGAGACGCCGGGGATTTCCACCGGATACTGGAAGGCCAGGAACAGGCCCGCCTGGGCGCGCTCTTCGGGCTCCAGCTCTGCCAGGCTCTTGCCCTCAAACAGGGCTTCGCCGCCAGTGATGGCGTAGTTGTCACGACCGGCAAGCACGTTGGCCAGGGTAGATTTGCCGGAGCCGTTGGGGCCCATGATGGCGTGTACCTCGCCCGGTTTAATGGTCAGGTTCAGGCCCTTGAGAATCGGCTTGTCCGCCACGGTGGCGTGCAGATCACGAATTTCCAGCATGTTTTGATGCGCCTTTCGGTTGGGCTGGCTTCCAGCCCGGTTAATCAGGGTGTTGTAGGAGCTATGCTTGCATGGCGAAGGGGTCGCGATGGTTCGCCATGCAAGCATGGCTCCTACAGTGTCGTCTTCAGGGTATGGCCTTAGCCCACGGCCCCTTCCAGGCTCACTTCCAGCAACTTGCCCGCTTCCACGGCAAACTCCATGGGCAGTTCCTTGAACACCTCTTTACAGAAGCCGTTCACGATCATGGAGACCGCTTTTTCCGGGTCGATACCGCGCTGGCGGCACAGGAACATCTGGTCGTCACTCACCTTGGAGGTGGTGGCCTCGTGTTCGATGGTGGCCGAGGGGTTCTTCGACTCGATGTACGGGAAGGTGTGCGCGCCGCAGGTATCGCCCAGCAGCAGGGAGTCGCACTGGGTGAAGTTGCGGGCGTTTTCTGCCCTAGGGCTGATCCGTACCAGGCCGCGGTAGCTGTTGCTGCTGCGGCCGGCGGAGATGCCCTTGGAAATAATGGTGCTCTTGGTGTTCTTGCCCAGGTGGATCATCTTGGTGCCGGTGTCCGCCTGCTGCATGTGGCGGGTCAGGGCCACGGAGTAGAACTCACCGATGCTGTTGTCACCACGCAGGATCACGGACGGATACTTCCAGGTGATGGCGGAGCCGGTTTCCACCTGGGTCCAGCTGATCTTGCTGTTGTCGTGGGCAACGCCGCGCTTGGTGACGAAGTTGTAGATGCCACCTTTGCCGTTTTCGTCGCCCGGGTACCAGTTCTGCACCGTGGAGTACTTGATCTCGGCGCCGGGCAGGGCGACCAGCTCAACCACGGCCGCGTGCAGCTGGTTCTCGTCCCGCTGGGGTGCGGTGCAGCCTTCCAGGTAGCTCACATGGCTGCCTTCATCGGCGATGATCAGGGTGCGCTCGAACTGGCCGGTGTTGGCTTCGTTGATGCGGAAGTAGGTGGACAGCTCCATGGGGCAGCGCACGCCCTTGGGGATATAGACGAAGGAGCCATCAGAGAACACGGCACTGTTGAGGGCGGCATAGAAGTTGTCGCCCTTGGGTACCACGCTCCCCAGATATTTCTTGATCAGCTCCGGGTGATTCTGGATCGCCTCGGAAATGGAGCAGAAGATCACCCCGGCTTCCCACAGCTTCTCTTTAAAGGTGGTAAACACGGAGGAGGAGTCGAACACCACATCCACGGCGACGCCGGCCAGCATCTCCTGCTCATGCAGGGGAATGCCCAGTTTTTCATAGGTGGCGAGCAGCTCCGGGTCCACCTCATCCAGACTCTTCGGGGCGTCATCCAGGCTCTTGGGCTTGGAATAGTAGGACACCTTGTTGAAGTCGATAGGGTCGTGGTGCAGGTGGGCCCAGCCCGGGGAGGGCATTTCCTGCCATTTGCGGTAGCTGTCCAGGCGCCATTCGAGCATCCATTCCGGCTCTTCTTTCTTGGCGGACAGGAATCGGATGACTTCCTCGCTCAGCCCGGGGGGCAGGGTTTCGGTGTCCACCGTGGTGGAGAAACCGGCCTCGTAGTTGGAGCGAATCAGTTTGTCCAGTTCAGCTTGGCTCATAGGTCAGGGCCTGATGTTGAATACCAGAGTAATTTAGTCAGGTATTATACGCCATTCGTGAGCGCTGTCGACCATCGACCATATAGAGGCGGGCTTTCGACCGGCTCCCGGTGGCGGCAGGGCGGCAGGCCCGTGGCGGGGCGGCAACGGTATCATAATTCACCCTGCTTGCGTATAATCCGCCGGTTCCAAAGGGGTGGCTGTGGTTCTTGCGTTCGCAAGGTTGCCGGATTGCCCCTTCTCTGCCTGGAGGAGCTTGTTTTGGGTTCCCGGGGACCATTTAACGTAAATTCTGGAGTGAACTGACTGATGGCTGTTGAGCGCACCCTCTCTATCATCAAGCCTGATGCCGTGGCCAAGAACGTAATTGGCGACATCGTATCCCGTTTCGAGAAGGCCGACCTGAAAGTGGTTGCCATGAAAATGGTACACCTGAGCGACGAGCAGGCTGGTGGCTTCTACGCTGAGCACAAGGAGCGCCCCTTCTTCAAGGATCTGGTGTCCTTCATGACCAGCGGTCCGGTAATCGTACAGGTTCTGGAAGGCGAAGACGCCGTAGCCAAGAACCGTGACCTGATGGGTGCTACCAACCCGAAGGATGCGGAAGCTGGAACCATCCGTGCCGATTTCGCTCAGACCATTGACGAAAATGCGGCGCACGGCTCTGACTCTGCCGAGTCTGCTGCCCGTGAAGTGGCTTATTTCTTCGCTGACGAAGAACTCTGCCCGCGCACCCGCTAAAACAGCCGGTGCACTGTCTGCCACGGCGCCTGCCGTGGCAGACTTGTATACAGACTGACTAAACAGTCTGACTGGAGAATGCTATGACAACCCAACAGAAGGTCAATCTGCTCGGTCTTTCCCGTCCGCAAATGGAAGAATTCTTCCTGGAAATGGGCGAGAAGAAGTTCCGTGCCCAGCAGGTACTCAAATGGATCCACCACCATCAGGCGGATTCCTTCGAGCAAATGACCGATGTGGGCAAGGCATTGCGCCAGAAACTCTCCGAGGTGGCGGAAATCCGTGGCCCGGATGTAGCTCATGAAAGCATCAGCCGTGACGGCACCCGCAAATGGGTGTTCGAACTGAGCGGCGGTGGTTCTGTGGAAACCGTTTTTATCCCTGATGGTCGCCGCGGCACTCTGTGCGTGTCGTCCCAGGTCGGCTGTGCCGTGGATTGCAGTTTCTGCTCCACCGGCAAGCAGGGTTTCCAGCGCGACATGACCAGCGCCGAGATCATCGGCCAGGTGTGGCAGGCCAGCCGCGCTTTTGGTCCCCGTCGCAATCTTGGCGAACACCCCATCACCAATGTGGTGATGATGGGCATGGGCGAACCCATGCTCAATTATGACAATGTGCTTACCGCCATGCGCATCATGAAAGATGACCTGGGTTACGGTATCGGCAAGAAGCGCATCACCCTCTCTACCTCCGGCCATATCCCGAGGATGGACCAGCTCAGCCAGGATCTGGATGTGTCGCTGGCCGTCAGCCTGCACGCACCCAATGACGAGCTGCGTAACGAACTAGTGCCGCTGAACCGCAAGTACCCGCTGAAAGAACTGATGGCGGCCTGCAAGCGCTACAGCGACAACATCACCCATCGTCATAAAACCATTACCATGGAATACGTGATGCTGCGTGATGTGAACGACAAACCGGAGCATGCCCGTCAGCTGGTCAAGCTGCTTAACGGCATTCCGGTGAAGGTCAATCTGATCCCGTTCAATCCTTTTCCCCATGCCGGTTATGAACGGTCACGGAAAAGCGATATTCTGGAGTTTCATAAGTACCTGAATGACAATGGATTGCTGACTACCGTAAGGACAACGCGCGGTGACGATATTGATGCCGCCTGTGGTCAGCTGGTGGGGCAGGTGCAAGATCGGACCCGGCGCAGTGAGCGCTGGAAGCAATCCATTTTTCACCGCTCCGAACAAACCGATAACAACACAGCGCAAGCGCAATGAGACGTTTTTTTCGGGTTTTTCCAGGCTTGCTGATCGCAAGTCTGTTGGCTACCGGGTGTGTGACGGTGGATTCGGGGCAACGGGAAGTCAAAGTGGACGATGCGGTAACCAGCCGTGTTGCCGCGGGCCTACAGTATATGCAGCAGGGCAATCCTTCCGAGGCGCGCCGGCATTTCTCCCGGGCTCTTGCCCACAACGATGATAGCGCGGTGGCGCACAACGCCATGGCTCTGCTCTACAAATACGAAAATGACCCCGAACGGGAAGAGTTTCATTACAAGAAAGCGTTACGGGCAGATCGCAACTTTGCTCCGGCGCTGAATAATTACGGCACCATGCTTTACAGTCGTGGTGCTTACCAGGACGCACTGGAAAAATTCGAGCGCGCTGCCAATGATCCTTCCTACCAGGGTCGAGGCAGCGCCTGGGCCAACATGGGCAGGTGTTATCGCCAGCTGGGCAATGATGACGCCGCGGAAAAGGCCTTTGTCAAAGCGATTCGCCTCGACCCCAGGGCCGTAACACCGAACCTGGAACTGGCCGAACTGTACCAGCGGCAAGATCGCATGCGACTTGCCTGGGATTACTACCAGCAGTATCTACAGCGCAGTGGTCGGCAGAGTGCCCGATCCCTGTGGCTCGGCATCCGTCTGGCAAGTAGGTTGGGTCACGAAGATCAGCAGTCCAGCTATGAGCTGGCACTGGAAAACATGCATCGCCGCTCCGGAGAATACCGTGAGTGGCAGAATTGGAAAGCCTCTCAGGAGAGCGGGAAATGAGCGATAACATGGTCGTGCTACCGGGTGAACGTTGTCGCAAAGCCCGTGAGGCACTGGGCTGGACCCCTGCCGAAGCGGCGAAGAAGATGCATCTCTCCCAGAGCTACCTGGTAGCCCTGGAAGCGGATGACTACGAGCGTTTGCCTGAGGCAACCTTCGTCAAGGGTTACCTGAAGAATTACGCCAGGTTACTCGGCTTGCCAGCGGATGAAATTGCCAACACCTTCCAGCAGATAGTTAACGATGATGCTTTCGATAAGCCGCTGGATCTGCCGAAAATGGCGCCGCCGCCGTCCGTGTGGCGCAAGCCGTTGCTGGCGGTAGTGGCCCTGCTGGTTGTGGTGGCGCTGCTGATCTGGCTGTGGCCTGAAGAAGAAGCGCTGGCGCCGTTGTCTACCTCCGGAATGAATGCGCCTGAAGAACGTGTTTCTCTGCAGGCTGATGAAGAGGTCGGCGGCGAAACTGGCCCTTTTCCCGGTGAGCCGGAATCGGCGCCAGAGCAGGGCGCCGGTGACGAGCTTTCCCCCCAGTCCCTTGACGATACTGCCAACGACGCCCAGCCTGAAGACACCGGGGCGGCGGCAGACGGTAACAGTGCCGAGAGTCTAAATAGTGTAGAGAGCAGCGACGAGCCTGCCCCGAGCATGTTGGCCGAAAACGGCCTCGACCGCCTGCTGATGGCGTTTTCCGGCAATTGCTGGATCAGCGTCAAGGACGCCACTGGCCGCACCTTGCGCCAGGGTGAACAGCAGGGCGGCGCCTCGTTGCAACTGGATGGCAAAGCGCCGTTCAGCCTGACTCTGGGCGATGCCGGGGCCGTTGATGAACTGATCCTCAATGGCGATGTTGTCACCTTGCCGACGAATTCCCCCGGTACAGTTGTGCGAGTCTCCATTCCCTGATTCGCGAGGGTAGAAACACCATGGAACCGGAAGTCAAAATCCAGCGCCGAAAGACCCGGCAGATTTTTGTCGGCAACGTCCCCGTGGGCGGCGATGCCCCCATCTCCGTGCAAAGCATGACCAACACCGAAACCTGCGATGTGGACGCCACCGTTGGCCAGATCCGCCGCCTGCAGGATGCCGGTGTGGATATCGTGCGCGTCTCGGTGCCCAGCATGGACGCCGCCGACGCCTTCGGAAAGATTCGTCAGCAGGTGGATGTGCCGCTGGTGGCGGATATCCACTATGACTACAAGATTGCCCTGGCTGTGGCAGAGCGTGGCGTGGATTGCCTGCGTATCAACCCGGGCAATATCGGCCGCGAAGATCGCATCAAGGCAGTGATCCAGTGCGCCAAGGACAAGGGTATCCCGATTCGTATTGGCGTGAACGCCGGCTCCCTGGAAAAGGAGCTGCAGCGTAAATACGGTGAGCCCACATCTGATGCGCTGGTGGAATCCGCCATGCGTCATGCGGACATTCTCGACCGCTATGATTTTCAGGACTTCAAGGTCAGTGTGAAGGCCTCCAATGTCTTCATGACCCTGCAGGCCTACCGTAAATTGTCTGCCCAGCTGGAACAGCCGTTGCACCTGGGTGTGACTGAAGCGGGTACCTTCCGCTCCGGCACGGTGAAATCCGCTGTGGCGCTGGGCGCGCTGCTGATGGAAGGCATTGGCGATACCATCCGCATTTCCCTGGCTGCCGATCCGGTGGAGGAAGTGCGCGTGGGCTTCGATATTCTGAAAAGCCTGAACCTGCGCAAGAAAGGCGTGAACATCATCGCCTGCCCGAGTTGCTCCCGGCAGAACTTCGATGTGATCAAGACCGTCAACGAGCTGGAAGCGCGCCTGGAAGATATCAACGAGTCCGTGGACCTGGCGGTGATTGGCTGCCTGGTCAACGGTCCCGGCGAAGCCCGTGAAGTAGACGTGGGCCTGACCGGGGGCACACCGAACAATCTTGCGTATCGAGACGGTGAAAAGAGTCATCACATCACCGCGGACAATCTGGTCGATGAACTGGAACGCATGGTACGGGCCAAGGTGCAGAAACAGCGTGACGATGAAGCCAAAGGCATTATCGCGCGTAGTGAATAGAAGGCGCCGGACGCCTGATGCCGGACGCGAGATGCCACAACGGCGCCGGCGTCAGGCGTCAGGCGTCTCGCGTTCGGCGTTTTTTTAAGGACATTCTGTGAGCAAGGCAGTAAATAAAAACATCACCTCCATCCGCGGGATGAACGACATCCTGCCGGAACAGACGGGTCTCTGGCAGTGGCTGGAAGACAAGGTGCGCGCTGTGCTGGCCAGCTACGGCTACCAGGAAATCCGTATGCCCGTGGTGGAACAGACCGACCTGTTCAAGCGCAGCATCGGCGAAGTCACTGATATCGTCGAAAAAGAGATGTACACCTTCGATGATCGTAACGGCGACAGCCTGACCCTGCGTCCGGAGGGTACCGCCAGCTGCGTACGTGCCTGTGAGCAGCACGGCATGCTGTATAACCAGACCCAGCGGCTCTGGTACACCGGCCCCATGTTCCGTCATGAGCGTCCCCAGGCTGGCCGGTATCGTCAGTTTCACCAGATTGGCGTGGAAGTGTTCGGCATCACCGGTCCGGACATCGATGCGGAAGTGATTCTGCTCACCGCCCGTCTCTGGAAAGCCCTGGGCCTGGCCGACAAGGTCACCCTGGAGCTCAATTCCCTGGGTGACAGTGACGACCGGGCCCGTTATCGCGACGCCCTGCTGGATTACCTGAAGACCCATTTCGAACAGCTGGACGAGGATTCGCAGAAACGCCTCGAGCGCAGCCCCCTGCGGGTGCTGGACAGCAAAGACCCGGGTACCCGCGAAGTGCTCAAGGATGCGCCGCAGCTGGCGGATTACCTCAATGAAGACGCCCGCGAGCATTTTGATGGCCTGAAAGCCTTGCTCGATGCCAACGGCATTGCTTATAAAGTGAACCCCTACCTGGTGCGGGGCCTGGACTACTACGGCAAGACCGTGTTCGAGTGGACCACCGACGCCCTCGGCGCCCAGGGCACCGTCTGTGCCGGCGGTCGCTATGATGGCCTGGTGGAGCAGCTGGGTGGCAAACCGACTCCCGGTGTGGGCTTTGCCATGGGCGTGGAACGACTGATTCTGCTGATCGAGCAGGAAAAGCCGGAACTGTCGGCCGCCGTGGACGTCTATGTAATGGCCATGGGTGATGCACTGCCCCCCGCCATGGCGCTGGCCGAGCAACTGCGCGATGCCATGCCAGGTCGTGGCATTCAGCTCCATTGCGGCGGCGGAAGTTTTAAAAGCCAGATGAAAAAGGCAGACCGCAGCGGTGCGGCCGTCGCCCTGATCATGGGCGAAGATGAACTGGCCAGTGGGGTCGTCACGGTGAAGCCGTTGCGAGGCCAAGGTGAGCAGCAGCAGGTTGCACAGGGCGATGTCACCAACGCACTGATATCGTTTCTGGAATAAATAGGCAGCTTGTAGTTTGCTACCCCCGGCGTTGATTTGTGCACCGGAAAAAACGAAATACCCAAGCGTCAGGAAGAACACTTCCCGGCAATAAAAACGAAAGGAGAGCAGGGTGGTCGATTACATCCGCGACGAAGAAGAACAGGTCGAACGCATCAAGGCCTGGTGGCAGGAAAACGGTACCGCTGCAGTGATTACTGTAGTGCTGGCGGTGGCTGCGCTGATTGGCTGGCGTCAATGGCAGGGTCATCAGGGTGAGCAGGCTTCTGAAGCGTCAGCTCACTACCAGGTCATGGTGGAAGCCCTGTCCGCCAACCCCATGGATGCGGCGGTCATCAACGACAAGGCCGACCTGCTGATGGAGGACTTCTCCAGCAGCGCCTATGCGGATTACGCCCGCCTGGCCAAGGCCAACCTGGCTGTGCAGGACGCGGACTACGACAAGGCTGTGAGCTTCCTGCAGCCGGTGGCCGATGATGGTGCCACCGATGAGCTGAGCTACACCGCCAGCTTGCGTCTGGCCCGGGTGTTCCTGCAGCAGCAGGCCTGGGACAAGGCCGATGACCTGCTAGGCAAAAGCTTCCCGTCGGCCTTTAACGGCATGGCGCTGGAGCTGAGAGGCGATGTGGCCAAGGCCCAGGGCGAGGCAGAACAGGCCCGCGATCTTTACACACAGGCCCTGGATGTCCTGCAGGACGGTGGTGAAAAAGACCGTGTGCAGATGAAACTGGACGACCTGAAGAGCTAAATGAAATATTTCCTTCTCCCCGTGATTTTGGCCAGCCTCGTGCTGGCCGGCTGTAGCTCCAACCCCAATGCCATTGAGCCCAATGACTTGCCGAAATTCGAGGCCAGCTACAAGGTCAAGCGGCTCTGGAAAGAGGGCGTCGGCAACGGGGTGGAGGACAGTCAATTGTCCCTGCGCCCGGCGGTGACCGAGCAACAGGTATTTGCCGGTGATGTGTTTGGCGATGTCTATGCGGTCAGCCGCGACAAGGGCAAGCGCCAGTGGCGGGTGAAAACCGAGGACCGCATTGCCGGTGGCTTCTATGCCGGCTACGGCATGGTGCTCTACGGTACCCGCGAGGGGGTGGCCGTGGCCCTGTCCATGGAAACCGGCGATACCCTCTGGCGCACCACGCTTTCCGGCGAAGCCCTGGCGATTCCCGCCAGTGACGGCAATGTTGCTGTATTCCAGACCCAGGATGGCCATGTGACGGCCCTGGATGTGGAAAGCGGCGAGCAGCTGTGGGACTACGAGACCCCGGTGCCCACCCTGACCCTGCGCGGGCTGGCGCAGCCTACCCTGGATAACGGCAAGGCCTACGCCGGTTTTGCCAACGCCAAGCTGGCGGCGCTGGATCTGGAGAACGGTATCCCGCTGTGGGAGCAACGTATCGCCGAACCCACCGGACGCTCCGAACTGGACCGCCTGGTGGATGTGGACAGCAACCTGATCGTGGAAGGCGGTGGCGTGTTCGCCGTGACCTTCCAGGGCAAGGCGGCAGTGGTGGACCAGGAAAATGGTCGCCCCTACTGGGAAAAGGAACTGTCCAGCGCGCAGATCATCAGTGCCAGCAATGGCAGCCTGTTCGTGGCTGACGACACAGGCGTGGTACGTGCCCTGGATATGCGCAGTGGTACGGTTCTGTGGAAGCAGGACAAGCTCTATGGTCGCCGTCTTACCGGTACCGCAGTACAGGGCAATCACGTGGTGATTGGCGATTTCGAAGGCTATCTGCACTGGCTGGATGTGGACGATGGCAGCATCGTTGCCCGCAAACGCCACGACTGGGATGGCTTTGCCGGCACCGCCGTGAGCTACGATGGTGTCCTCTATGTGCTCAGCTATGACGGCAAACTGGCCGCGTACCAACTGAAAGAACGTTAATCTCAACAAAAGGGAGCGGCCAAGTGGCCGCTCCCATTGCGCCTGCCCCTGTTTTCCTGATTTTCTTCTCTCCGCCTCTATCACCGAATTGCGTTACCATAGCGCCCAGACATCCTTGCAGAGACAACTATGAAACCGGTCATCGCCCTGGTGGGGCGGCCCAATGTGGGCAAATCCACCCTGTTTAACCGACTTACCCGTACCCGTGACGCTTTGGTAGCGGATTACCCGGGCCTGACCCGTGACCGAAAGTACGGTGACGGTCGGCTGGGGGATTATCTGTATACCGTTGTGGATACCGGTGGCATCGGGGAAAACGACGATGGCATTGATGCGCCCATGACAGAACAGTCATTGTTGGCGGTAGGCGAGGCGGACCTGGTGTTGTTCCTGGTCGACGGTCGGGCCGGTCTGACCGCCGCCGATGAGCAGATTGCCATGGAGCTGCGCAAGCTGCCCAAGCCCACCTATCTGGTGGTGAACAAGACCGACGGCATCGACCCGGATACGGCCATGGCGGATTTCTATGCCCTGGGCCTCAGCGACGTGCTGCCCATCGCGGCTGCCCATGGTCGTGGCGTGCGCAGCATGATCGAAATCATATTGGCGGCATTTCCGGATCTGGAACCCTATTACGATGAACAGGGTGAGCCGGTGGATACCAGTGACGGCAGCATTCGCGTGGCCGTGCTGGGTCGCCCCAACGTGGGCAAATCCACCCTGATCAACCGCATGCTGGGGGAAGAGCGTGTGGTGGTCTTCGACCACGCCGGCACCACCCGGGATTCCATCGAGATTCCCTTCGAGCGCATGGAAAAAGCTTATACCCTGATTGATACCGCTGGGGTACGCCGCCGTGGCAAGGTTGCCGAAACCGTGGAAAAGTTTTCCGTGATCAAGGCGCTGCAGGCGGTGGATGCCGCCCAGGTGGTGGTGCTGGTGATCGATGCCCGGGAAGGCATCACCGATCAGGATCTCCACCTGCTGGGCTATGTGCTCGATAGTGGCCGTGCCCTGATGATTGCAGTGAACAAGTGGGATGGTCTGGATGCGGACCACAAGGAACGGGTGCGCGTGGAACTGGGGCGCCGCCTGGAATTCGCTCCCTGGGTGAAGATCAAGTTCATCTCTGCGCTGCATGGCACCGGGGTGGGCGATCTGTGGGGCATGATTGAAAAAGCCTGGGACTCGGCCTTTATCAAGGTGGGCACCAACGAGATGACGCGCATCATGGAAAGCATTACCGCCGGCCACCCGCCGCCGCGTAATGGTCGTTTCCGCGCCAAGCTTCGTTACGCGCACCTGGGCGGTAATAATCCGCCTACGATTATCTTGCACGGTAATCGTACCGAATCTCTGCCGATCAGCTACAAACGCTTTCTGGAAAACCGCTTTCGCGAGTTGTTGAAACTGGACGGCACGCCCATCCGGCTGGAATTCAAATCCGGTTCCAATCCTTTTGAAGGGCGCAAGAACACACTGACGGATCGCCAGGTGCACAAGCGCAAGCGAATGATCAAACGCTTCAAGAAGTAACCCCGCTGCACGGGGGAGGGGGCCACATCAAACGTCGGGGATCGTGGGGCAAATACTGGGGGCAAGGCCTGCTGGGGCTGGCCTGTGCGCAGGGCGTGCAGGCCATGGAGCCGATGATGCCGCTAGCCGATGAGCCGGCCATGGTGCTGACTCCCGCCCGGGTCAGCCAGCCCCAGTCTGAAGCGCCCGCCAGTGTCACCGTCATCGACCGTAACCTGATCGAAGCCAGCGGCGCCCGGGAACTCTACGAGGTGCTGCGGCTGGTGCCGGGCATGTCCGCGGTCAAAGTAGATGGCAACGTACCCACGGTGGCCTACCACGGCACCCAGTGCCCGGGATTCGCGCCGCATGCTGGTGTTGCTGGACGGCCGCAGCCAGTATCAGCCCGGTCTGGCGCGGGTGAACTGGAACGACATGCCCGTGGACATCCGCGATGTGGAGCGCATCGAAGTCACCCGTGGCCCGGCAGCGGCTGCCTACGGTGCCAACGCCTTCACCGCTGTCATCAATATCATTACCCGCGATCCCCGCGATATCAGCAAGCACACCCTGGCGGTGCAGGGCGGCAATAACGCCATCCGCGATGGCTATGCCTCTGCAGCCGGCCGGAATGACGCTGGCGCCTGGCGGGCGTCCCTGTCACGGCGCGCGGATGACGGCTACGACGAACCCTTTGAAGGCCGCCAGCTCAATGACGCCAAACGGATTGAAACTCTCAATGGCGAATGGGTCCGTGAACTGGACCTGCGCAATACCCTGATCATGCAGGCCGGCGGCAGCCAGAACCGCCTGGAGCGGCAACAGGAAGGCGGGGTGCAGGATATCGGCATCTACCAGCAGGACCCGGTACAAAAAGGCCAGCGCGCCTTTGCCTCCCTGCAATGGCAGCATGCCTTCGACCAGCACCACCAGTTGCAGATTACCGGCTATGGCCAGTACACCCGCGACGTAACGGATTTCTCGGTCTGCTATCTGGACCCTCTGACCGGGCAGCCTGGGCCGGGCGGCGGGGTGCTGTTTTCCCGGGAGCTACGTGAGCTGTATCTGGAAAATAACCGGGACGTGGGCGCCACCTTTGCGGCGGCGCAGAGTGATCCGGATTTTGCCAACCGGTACGCTAGCCTGCAGTCCGCCAATGCGCCTTTCTGTGCCGCCAGCGCGCTGGATATCGAGGAAGAGCGTTACGACCTGGAAATCCAGGACACCCTGCAAATGGGTGATCGGGTACGGCTGGTCAGCGGTCTGAACCTGCGCCACGACCGGGTCAGCTCCGACAGTTATCTGTCCGGCACCTACGACAATGTCAGTTACCGCGCCTTTGGCAATCTGGCAGTAGATCTGCTGCGCCCGGTGACCCTCAATCTGGGCGGCTACTGGGAGCGTGACAGCATCTCCGGCCAGCATTTCAGCCCCCGGCTGGGGCTCAACTGGCGAGCGGCGCCGGGGCACAGCTTCCGCTATGTGTTTTCCAGGGCCCTGCGCACCCCGGATATCTACGAAGACCAGGCGCGCACCAATATCCGCGCCCGGGAACTGTCATCGCCCTTTGCCGACAATACCGAAGCCCTGCTGGGCTGGGCGCCGGCCAGTTTCTTTATTACCCAGACCAGCCCCGGCACTCTCAAGCCTGAGCGCATTCGCTCCTGGGAACTGGGCTATTACGGCCAGTTCCCAGGCCTGGAGCTGGATGTGCGCTATTTCCAGGAAGAGCTCACTGACCTGCTCAGCCATGCCCTCAACCCCTTCGAGTTCGAACCCAACAACGAAGGCCGGGTGGACCACCAGGGCACGGAGGCCCAGTTGAGCTGGCGGCCCGGTGTGAATCACTTGCTGCGCCTTACCGGTGCCCACATCCATACCCGCGTCAACAAGAAGACCGAGGGGCGTCTGGCGGCCCGTGACAGCGCCAGTGCCCTGTGGGCCTGGCAGCTGAGCCAGCATTGGGGATTGTCCAGCGCCTATTACCTGGCCAACGACTACAACGACAATGTGTTCGAGCGCCTGGATCTGCAGGTGCGTTTCCGGCACCGGGTGATCGACACGGAGCTGGAATGGAAGGGCGTGGTACAGCATGCCCTGAACAAGGAACCGGTGGTCTTCGAGGAAAACCGCTATCAGGAAGACCGTTTCTGGTTGGGACTGGCGGTGAGGATATAGAGGAATGAAACGGCAGGGACGCCTCATCCTTTTGTTGTGGCTGGCCTGGCTGGCGCCGTCCCTGTGCGCCCAGACCCCGCTGCCGGTGCATGTGCTTGCCGAGGATGGGCCCTTCCGCGACAGTTTTATTCAGGCGCTGGACGACGCCGCCACGCCATCGATTACCCGGGTGGCCGATCCCACACAGGCAGAGTTGCTGATCGCCATCGGTGATCAGGTGTTCCGGCGTGCTCAGAAACTGGACAAGCCATTACTGGGTGTCTACGTGAGCCGGTCAGCGGTCACCCTGGCCAAGCGCAAACGATGCCAGTGTGAGGGCATCTGGGCCGGCGTGGCATTGCACGATCAGCTGGCCATGCTGGAGATCATGATGCCCCTGGCGCGCCGCGTGGGGGTGATTATCGGCCCGCACAGTGCCTGGACACCGGGCATGGTGCAGGATTATCAGGGTCGCCTGGGGCTGACCGCACTGCCGGTCTCGTCGGTAGATGAGATGGGAGATCGCCTGCGCGAAAGTCTGGCCAGGTTTGATGCCCTGGTGTTACCGGTGGATGGCGAGTTGTTTGGTCCCGGTACCGCCAAGCTGGTGTTGCTGACCAGCTACCGGCTGCGTCGCCCGGTGTTCGGTCCCGATCATGCCTATGTGCAGGCGGGGAGCGTGGCCAGCCTGTATGCCAGCGGTGCGGATCTGGTCGCCGAGACGCTGGTGCATCTGCAATTTTTCCAAAGCAGCAAGCGGTTGCGGCGTTCCGGCTTTGTGCATACCCCCACCGTTGCTGTGAATGAGCACGTGGCCAACAGCTTCGACATGGTGTTTCACGACATCGACTCCCTTCGTGAAGCCCTGGAGGTTTCTCCATGAGAGAGGGCATGAAAGAAACCATGAAAAAAGGGGCGGGCATCCGCAAGCAGCTGCAGCTTCTCGGGCTGATTCCGGCCCTGATCATGCTGTTGCTGCTGTTGGTGGCGCTGACCTGGCAGCGCTTCGAGGATGCCGATCGGGATTTGCGTGAACTGGGCAGCTACCTGGCCCAGCAGATTGCCTCCTCGTCGGAGTATGGGGTACTGGCAGGTAACTATGATGATCTGCGCCGCCAGGCACGCCTGGCCATGCAGCAGGCAGACCTGCAATACGTGGTCTTCCACGACGGTGAAGGCAAGGTGTTGCTCTACGAGGGGCGTGGTCAACGTCAGGACCATGCCGACGTGCTGGAATTCCACTCCGGCATTTATCGCCAGCCGGTATCCGATAGCGATTTGTTGGAAGGGGCAGAGAGCGACAGCCAGCCCGAGCGAATCGGCGAAGTGGTGCTGGGCATGTCCAGTGCCCGGCTACTGGCGCGGCAGAAGGAGATCCTGCTGGCAAGCCTGTTGCCGGCCCTGTTCGCTACCATCATCGGCCTTTGGATCGCCCATTACCTGGCCCGCCAGATTGCTTCCCCGCTGGGCTATCTGTCCGGCCTGTTGCGCACCCTGCGCAATGGCGATTATCGGGTCCGCGGCCGCAGTCACCTGCGCGGCGAGTTGGCAGAACTGCAGGACGATATCAACGAGCTTGCCAGCAGCCTGGAAGGGGCGCATCGCGAGCAGCAGACTGCCATCGACAAACTCCGTCATGCACATCGTCAGGCACAGTCTGCCAGCCAGGCCAAGAGTGACTTTCTGGCCATGATGAGTCACGAGCTGCGCACGCCGATGAACGGGGTGCTGGGCATGTTGCAACTGCTGGAAGAAACCCCGCAGAGCGAAGAGCAGCACGAATACACCCTTGCCGCGCTGGAATCCACCGGGCACCTGCTGGATGTGATCAACGATATTCTCGATTTTTCCCGCATCGAAGCCGGACGCATGGATCTGGACCCGGTGTTTTTCGAGCTGCTGCCGCTGCTGGAAAACTGTGTGGCCACCTTCCGCTACATGGCGGAAAGCAAGGGCCTGTATCTGCGCCTGGAAAACGCCGGGGAGCTGGCTGGTAAAATGGTGCGCAGCGACCCCACCCGGTTGCGTCAGGTGCTCAATAACCTGATTTCCAATGCGGTGAAATTCACCCAGGAAGGGGGCGTGGTTCTGGGGATCACCACCGCCCAGGTTCGCGATGACTGGCTGGACCTGGCCCTGGCGGTGCGCGACACCGGTATTGGTATTCCCCAGCATCGCCAGAGTGATTTGTTCAAAGCCTTTTCGCAGGTCGACTCGTCCACCTCACGTCGCTTTGGCGGCACCGGTCTGGGGCTGGCCATCGCCCGCCGTCTCAGTGAAATGCTCGGTGGCACCCTGACAGTGAGCAGCGACGAGGGCGGCGGCAGTACCTTTACCCTGTCCTTGCGCTTGCTCTATCGCACTCAGGCGCCGGCGCCGCTGGCGGTGCCCGCCGACGAGGAAGACCGTGTCGGCGGCCTGCTTTTCGGGCTGGTACTGCTGGTGGAAGATAACGATGTGAATCTGCTGGTGGCGCGGCGGCTGCTGGAGCACATGGGGGTCACCGTGGTGACCGCCAGCAACGGGCGCGAAGCCTTGGAAAAAGTGCGTCAGCGGGATTTCGACTGCATTCTCATGGATGTGCAGATGCCGGTGATGGATGGCCTGGAAGCCACCCGCGAGTTACGGCAATGGGAGAGAGAGCGGGGGCGGGCGCCAATCCCGGTGGTGGCGCTCACCGCCAATGCCATGGACGAAGAGCGCGACCGCTGCATGGTGGCGGGCATGAATGCCCACCTGGCCAAGCCCTTCCGCCGTCAGCAGCTTACTCGGGTGCTGAGCCCTTATCTGACCCCTGAACACGCTCAACACGGGCGCTGACTTCGCCGTCTGCCAGGCGGGTGGTCAGGGTATCGCCGGCCTGCAACTGGCTGACGGAGCGCACCGCTTCGTCCCCCTTGAAGGTAATGCTGTAGCCACGACCCAGGGTCTCCAGGGGGCTGGCGGTGTGCAGCCGTTTGCCCAGATTGCCCAGTTGCACCTGCTGCTGCTGGATCAGCCGCAGCAAGGGCTGCGGCAGGCGTTTTTCCAGCGTCTGTAGTCGTTGCTGGCGGTCCGCCAAAAGGCGTTCCGGCGATAGCCGGGCCAGCCGTTGCTGGTTGGGGCGCAGGCGGCTTTGCGCTAGCGCCAGCCGTTGTTGCATATGGCGCTGCAGACGGCCCTGCAATTCATCCAGCCGTTGGCTGCTTTGTTCCAGGGACTGGCGCGGCGAGCGCAAGCGCTGGCTGAGATGGCGCAGACGTTCCTGTGGCGTCCGCAACTGCTGGGCCATCACCCAGCGCAGGCGACGATGCAGGCCGCCCAGCCGTTGCGTGACCACTGACAGGTCCGGGCTCACCAGCTCGGCGGCCGCGGACGGAGTCGGCGCTCGCAGGTCGGCGGCAAAATCGGTAAGGCCGGTATCCACTTCGTGACCCACGGCCGAGACAATGGGAATCGGGCAGGCGGCCACGGCGCGGGTCAGGGCTTCATCGTTGAACGCCCAGAGATCCTCCAGGGAGCCGCCGCCACGGCCGATGATCAGCACGTCGCATTCGTCCCGAGCAATCGCCACATCCAGCGCCTGACGCAGTTGTGCCGGTGCATCGGCGCCCTGTACCGCCGCCGGGTAGATCACCACCGGAATGGACGGGCAGCGGCGTTTGAGGACCTGCAGAATATCGCGGATGGCGGCGCCGCTGGGGGAGGTGATGACTCCGATCTGGGTAGGCCAGGCGGGCAGGGCGCGCTTGCGTTCCTGAGCGAACAGGCCTTCCGCCTGCAGCTGGGCCTTGAGGGCGTCGAATTGTGCCTTCAGCGCCCCCTGACCGGCCGGCTCCATGTGTTCCACGACAATCTGGAAGTTGCCACGAGGGACATAGAGAGTGACTTTGGCGCGGATCAGCACCTGCTGCCCATTCTGGGGATTAAAGTCGAGCAGCCGGTTGCGATTTCGAAACATGGCCCCATTAATCTGGGCACGCGAGTCTTTCAGGCTGAAGTACCAATGGCCGGAGGCCGGGCGGGAAAAGTTGGATAGTTCGCCCTGCAGCCAGATCAGCGGGAAGGAACCTTCCAGCAGGCCCTGGGCTTCCAGGTTCAGTTGACTGATGGACAGCGGTTCAGCGCGGGATGAAAATGTCATCGCGGGAGGGTAGCGAGTTTTTTGCCGTGGGCCAGCGGTGATTGTGTGACCGACCGCCCTTGACGTATAATCGCCCGCCTAATTTAACGGGGTGCCTGTCTCGAGGTGCCGCCGCTCCACCCGGCGGACCTGCCAGGGGCCCCCTCACTCCCTACGGTGCAATATGCTCAGAATTGCGCAAGAGGCACTAACGTTTGACGACGTTTTGCTTGTTCCCGCCCATTCCAATGTGCTGCCCAAGGACGTGTCCCTGAAATCGAAACTGACTCGGGACATTGCTCTGAATATTCCGTTGGCGTCCGCAGCCATGGATACGGTTACCGAGCACCGCCTGGCCATCACCATGGCGCAGGAAGGGGGCATCGGTATCCTCCATAAAAGCATGGATACAGCCGACCAAGCGCGTAACGTGCGCATGGTAAAGAAATACGAATCCGGCGTGGTGAAAGATCCCATCACCGTGAGCCCGGAAACCACCGTGGCCGAGCTGCTGCGCATTACCGAAGCCAATAACATTTCCGGTGTGCCGGTGGTGAAAGGCAATGAGGTTGTCGGCATTGTCACCAGCCGTGATACCCGCTTCATCACCAACTACGACCAGTGCGTGCAGGACATCATGACCGGCAAGGACCGGCTGGTGACCGTGCAGGAAGGCGCTGGCGCGGATGAAGTTCAGGCCCTGCTGCACAAGCATCGCATCGAAAAAGTCGTGGTAGTCAACGATAAAGGCGAACTGCGCGGCATGATCACCGTGAAAGACATCGAGAAAGCCGCCAAATATCCCAACGCCTGCAAGGACTCTCAGGGTCGTCTGCGAGTAGGCGCCGCCGTCGGCACCGGTGCCGGTACCGACGAGCGCGTGGCCGCACTGGTGGAAGCCGGTGTTGACGTGATCGTGGTGGATACCGCCCACGGCCATTCCCAGGGCGTTATCGACCGGGTGGCCTGGGTGAAGAAACACTTCCCCGAGGTGCAGGTGATCGGCGGCAACATTGCCACCGCTGCTGCTGCGAGGGATCTGGTTGCCGCCGGCGCCGATGCGGTAAAAGTCGGTATCGGTCCGGGCTCCATCTGTACCACCCGCATCGTGGCCGGTATCGGCGTGCCGCAGATCACGGCCATCTCCGATGTGGCGGAAGCCCTGAAAGGCACCGGCGTACCGCTGATTGCTGATGGTGGCATCCGCTTCTCCGGTGACATCGCCAAGGCCGTAGCCGCCGGTGCCAGCGCCATCATGATCGGTTCCCTGCTGGCCGGCACCGAAGAAGCGCCCGGCGACGTGGAGCTGTTCCAGGGTAGCTACTACAAGGCCTACCGGGGCATGGGCTCCATGGGCGCCATGTCCGGCTCTACCGGTTCCTCCGACCGCTACTTCCAGGATGCCGCCGCCGGCATCGAGAAGCTGGTGCCGGAAGGTATCGAAGGCCGGGTTCCCTACAAGGGCCCCATGAGCGCCATCGTTCACCAGCTGATGGGCGGCCTGCGCGCCTCCATGGGCTACACCGGCTGTGCCACCATCGAAGAGATGCGCACCAAGCCGGAATTCGTGAAAGTCACCAACGCGGGCATGAAAGAATCCCATGTGCATGATGTGACAATCACCAAGGAAGCGCCGAACTACCCGGTAGGCTGAAGCCCGCTACCGAGTGTCAGCGATAACGATTCAGGGCCGGCGTAGCCGGCCCTTGTATTTACAGCCTGCCAGCCAGGCGCCAGCGGAAAGCGAGCCATGCAAGATATCCATGCCCAGCGCATCCTGATTCTGGACTTCGGTTCCCAATACACCCAGCTGATCGCCCGCCGGGTGCGGGAAATCGGCGTGTACTGTGAAATCCGTGCCTTCGACATGACCGCCGAGGAAATCCGCGAGTTTGCGCCCAAGGGCATCATTCTTTCCGGTGGCCCGGAGTCTGTCACCGCCGCCGAAACGCCCCGTGCCCCCGATGCGGTATTCGACGCCGGCATCCCGGTGCTGGGTATCTGTTACGGCATGCAGACCATGGCCGAGCAGCTGGGCGGCAAGGTGATTGCCGGTGAAAAGCACGAATTCGGCTACGCCCGGGTCGCCAAGGCGGAAAAGAACGGCCTGCTGGACGGCATCGTCGATCACGAAGAGCAGGGCAAGGAATACCTGGACGTGTGGATGAGCCACGGTGACCGTGTCGGCGAGATGCCGGCGGGTTTCGTGGCGACCGCCACCACCGGCAGCTGCCCCATCGCCGGCATGGCCAACGATGAAAAACGCTTCTACGGCATCCAGTTCCACCCGGAAGTCACCCACACCCTGCAGGGCGGTCGCCTGCTAGAGCGCTTCGTGCGCGAACTGTGCGACTGTGAAGCCCTGTGGACGCCGAGCAACATCATCAATGATGCCATCGACACCATCCGCGAGCAGGTAGGCACTGACGAAGTGATCCTCGGGCCTGTCCGGCGGGGTGGATTCCTCCGTGGTGGCAGCGCTGCTGCACAAGGCTATCGGCGATCAGCTCACCTGCGTGTTTGTCGACAACGGCCTGCTGCGTCACCAGGAAGGTGACCAGGTCATGGAAATGTTCGCCGACAATATGGGCGTGAAAGTGATCCGCGTGGACGCGGAAGACAACTTCCTCGGCAAACTGGCCGGCGAGGCGGATCCCGAGCTGAAGCGCAAGATCATCGGCAACACCTTTATCGATATCTTCGACGACCAGGCCAGCAAGCTGAAAAACGCCAACTGGCTGGCCCAGGGCACCATCTACCCGGACGTGATCGAATCCGCCGCCAGCAAGACCGGCAAGGCCCACGTGATCAAGAGCCACCACAATGTAGGCGGCCTGCCGGAAGATATGAAGCTCAAGCTGGTCGAGCCCCTGCGCGAACTGTTCAAGGACGAAGTGCGCAAGATCGGCCTGGAACTGGGCCTGCCCTACGACATGGTCTACCGTCATCCCTTCCCGGGGCCGGGGCTGGGCGTGCGCATCCTCGGTGAAGTGAAAAAGGAATACGCCGACACCCTGCGTCTGGCAGACCATATCTTTATCGAAGAGCTGCGCGCCGCCGGTCTTTACCACAAGACCAGCCAGGCCTTCGCCGTGTTCCTGCCGGTCAAGTCAGTGGGCGTGGTAGGCGATGCTCGCCGCTACGAGTACGTGGTAGCTCTGCGTGCCGTGGAAACCATCGACTTCATGACCGCCCGCTGGGCGCACCTGCCCTACGAGTTCCTGGAACTGGTCTCCAGCCGGATCATCAACGAGATCCCCGGCATCAGCCGGGTGACCTACGATATTTCGTCCAAGCCACCGGCCACCATTGAGTGGGAATGATGGAGAAAAAGAATAAATCGTTCCTGAATCGATAGAGGGTGCATGCCTTGAAATACCGCGCTGAGATTGACGGTCTGCGTGCTTTGGCCGTTGTGCCGGTGATTCTTTTTCATGCGGGTTTTGAAGGATTCTCCGGGGGGTTTGTAGGGGTCGATGTCTTTTTTGTCATCAGTGGCTACCTGATTACCACCATTCTTGCCGAAGATATTGAAAAGCAGCGTTTCAGTATCATTGACTTCTATGAGCGCCGGGCCCGGCGAATCTTTCCGGCACTATTTTTCATGATGCTGTTCTGCATTCCGTTTGCCTGGATGTGGATGTTGCCGGACCCCCTTGAGAATTTTGGTCAGTCTATCGTTGCCACCACCTTGTTTGCCAACAATGTGTTGTTGATGATCACCACCGGCTATTGGGACTTGGCCTCCGAGTTCAAGCCGCTTCTGCATACCTGGAGCTTGGGGGTGGAGGAGCAGTATTACGTGATCTTTCCGCTCCTCATGCTGGCAGGCTGGAAATTCGGCAAAAAATCGGTAGTGGGGATGATCATCGCTCTGGCACTGCTTAGTCTGGCGGTCAGCGAACTTGGCAGCAGTCGTTTCCCCGACGCCAATTTTTATCTGATAACGTCCCGGGCCTGGGAGTTGTTGGCAGGGGCGGTGGCTGCATTCTGGGTGCAAAAATATGGCGTCAGGAGCAACGAGGGCCTGGCCTTACTGGGGCTTTTGGGCGTGATGTTCTCGGTGGTCGCTTATGATGCCGCGACGCCTTTCCCTGGGCTCTACGCGCTGGTGCCGGTGCTCGGAGTGGTGCTGCTGGTGTTATTCGCCGGGGAAGGGACCCTCGTTGCGCGTTTTCTGAGTCTGCCGTTGCTGGTGGGAATTGGTCTGATCAGCTACTCGGCCTACCTCTGGCATCAGCCGCTATTCGCTTTTGCGCGGATCTATATGGTGGAAGAGCCGAGCAGAGTGGCGTTTGCTGTACTGACGGTGGCGACCTTTTTGGTGGCTTATCTGTCTTGGAAATACATCGAGAACCCGTTCAGGAACAGGGCGTTGGTTGCGGCGCGGCCATTATGGATCTTCGTGTTCAGTGCCTCGCTGTTTCTGGTGGCTTTCGGCCTGGCAGCCCATAAAACCCAGGGGTTTGTCTCGCGGGTCTTTGATCCGGACCAGGCGGCAGCTGAGGATATGTACATTTCCTATAATGAGCGGAATTTCCTGTTCAAGAAGGATGCGTTTGATCCCGATGTACCGGTAAAGCTGCTGGTGATCGGCAATTCTTTCGGTCGGGACCTGGTCAATGTGGTGCGTGAGACCTATGACCTGACCTCGGTAGGCCTGATTTATCGGGATGACCTCAGTGACTGTTCCCTGGTCGAGTCTGAGCTTGGCCAACGCCTGTTTGCCAGTGCCAGCATGGTGTTGTTCGCGTCAAATTATAGTCTGGGTGAGCCCTCTTGTATCAATAGGGTGATAGATTTGTCTGCAGAGCAGGGTAACCGGGTTTACTTTGTTGGCGCCAAACAGTTCGGACATAACCTTAACTGGGTTGCCCGCACCAGAAAGCAGGAGCGTGCTTTGTTGCGCAATCCTATCCTTGAAGAGGTGCTTGAGCAGGAGCGTCTTGCCCGGGCAGTGATACCCAAAAAGCATTATTTGTCCATCATTGATGCCCTGATAGACCAGAATGGCAACATGCTTATCACCGATGAAAACGGCAGATTGTTAAGTGCTGATCGGGTGCATCTGACCCGTTATGGCGCTATTTATGTTGGGGCACAAGTGTTGTTCCTTTCGCCAGTGACAGAGGCCCTGATGCCAAAGTAAGGGGTTGATCTGGCCGCTAACATGAGTAAAAGAGCCCCCGATTTACCAGCCACCAGCGCCTTCAGGTTGTCGGTAATAGAGGGGTAATAGCGGTCGGACAGCCCAGCCCTGTCCCCCTTGGGAGGCTTGCCTGATCAATGTTGGGGCAGAAGTGTTGTTTCCTCGCCTGCGACAGGACGAATAATCCAGAATACGCAGACCTTTTTATTCTCTTCCTGGGCTGTTGCTGTCACTGGGAAGAGCCTAAGAGCAAATCCGCATCAGGTGTGTAATCAGGTCCACCTGTCTGCTGAAGCTGTTCTTCTGCAGCAGTGATTTGATGTTGGTGCGAATGGTGCTAATGGCCAAATCCAGTTGCTCGGCAGCTTCGGCGGTGTTGGCCCCCTTGAGCAGGCACAGGCAAACGCGGGCCTCGGCCTCGGTGGCGCTGATGACCTTGCGGATTTCGGCAATGCTTGGGGTGCGGCTGACATTGGGGTCGAAGATTTCCACCAGCACATTGCTGTTGTTGCTTTCTCGGTTGTGTACCGGGGTGATGGAGATCCGCAGGGGCAGGGCGCTGGTTTGCAGGTAAAGGGTGTCGCTGTCGTCCAGGGCGCCGGTCTTGCCGGTAATGAACAGCATCAGCTGGGTGTAGAAATCCTTGCCAAACTGTTGATCCCTGAACACGATTTCCCGGCTGTCCTGATTAATGGTGAATACCTTGTAGCGTCTGCCAATCTCAACAAAGGCTGGGCTGGCACTCACCAAGAGCGAAACCGGCGAAAACACGGCAACAGGTTGTTTCAATACGGCGATGCTGCTTTGCAGGTCCTTGAAACTCTGCTCTGAGCGGTGCAGTCGCTCATACAAATCGAGGGCAATTTCGGCGTGTTTCTTCAGCCGCGAGAGCATAGCCATTTCCGGCTTGCTGAACACGCGGCTGTCTTTGTGCCGGTTGAATACCAGCACCACGTGCTGCTGGTACTTGTTGGTGAACGCGATGGTGGCACTGTCGATAATGCCAGCGGCGCGTATCCAGGTGCGGGAAAAGGTGGACATATCCGCCAGAAAGTTACTCTCCGGGTCACCATCGGCGTAGCTGAACAGGGCGTTGGGGCCCGTTTCCAGTGCCCTGGCGATGGCCTTGTCCTTGAACACCAGGCCGGTCTTGAGCATCAGGGGGACGATGCCGGGCGGATAGCCCACGGCCCAGCCATACAGCCCTTTCAGTTGCGGTTCTTTCTGTATCACGGCCAGGCAACAGCTGACCAGGCCAAAGGTGTCGCGGATGTTGCGCAGAAAGAGGTCGAAGCCGTCCTTGTGTTCAACACAGCTGTAAAGACTGGTGACCAGACTATCCAGAATATCTGCCTGGGTGTCGTCCGTTTCGAGCTGATCGGCACTGGATTGACCGTTTTCTGCCCGCGCCAGATGGGTAAGTTCGCTTCGATCGGCTGCTGACATTCCTGTGTACCTTCCCCCGGGCAGAGCTTGTTGCCCCTGAAATTGTTAACAGGTTCAAATATATCGAATAGGAGGAGGGCGATCCAATGCCCCCTGGAGCGGGTGGGGTGGTACGAGTGGCCCATTTTGGAACGTGTGGCGCGGGAAGGAACGTCCAGCCGGAATGCCGCACCACAGGGCATTCGGCAGGATTCACTGCTTGAAAAGTGTCCAGATTTGCTTAAAATACGCTCCCTTGCCGGAATTCAGGCCCTGTTTGCGCAGTTGTCTGGAGTGGGGGTAGTCCCTCAACCGGCCAGAATTCATTCCGTTTCAGTCAGTTGCGCACGCCGGCCACTGGGGTCGGGGTTGTTGTGCCTGTTGTGGTGGCATACAATGCGCGCCTATTTACTGAGGCGGTGAGGCATCCTGCCTCGTTTTCGATAACAGATTGGAGGTTCACGACATTAAGCGTGGAGGCAAAGGCCGCGAGCAGCGCGCCAATATAAATCAGCAAATCCAGGCAACCGATGTTCGGTTGATTGATGTAGACGGTGAGCAGGTCGGTATTGTGACCCTGCAGGAAGCGCTGGAGAAAGCCACCGGAAAGCAGATGGATTTGGTGGAAATCTCCCCTGGTGCGGAACCGCCGGTTTGTCGAATCATGGATTACGGCAAGCATCTGTTCGAAGCCAAACAGAAGGCCAAGGAAGGGCGCAAGAAACAGCGTCAGACCCAGGTCAAGGAAATCAAATTCCGTCCCGGCACCGACATTGGTGACTATGAGGTGAAACTGCGTAACCTCATTCGTTTCCTCGAGGCCGGCGACAAAGCGAAAATCACCGTCCGTTTCCGCGGTCGGGAGATGGCTCACCAGGAACTGGGCCGGGATCTTCTCGCACGTATCGAGAAGGACCTGGAAGAGTACGGTTCCGTTGAGCAACGTCCGAACATGGAAGGGCGCCAGATGATCATGGTGCTCAGCCCGGGCAAAAAGAAGAAACAGCCGTAACCGGTTGTTGAACTAACTAACCAACTTGAGAAGGTACCATGCCTAAAATCAAGACAAATCGTGGGGCTGCCAAGCGTTTCAAAAAAACCGCCTCCGGTTTCAAGCGCAAGCAGGCATTCAAAAACCACATCCTGACCAAGAAGTCTGCCAAGACTATTCGTCAGCTGCGTCCGAAAACCGAGGTACATGATTCTGATGTAGCTCTGGTTAAACGCATGATGCCCTACGCATAACTGATACGGTTTTTGGAGATCTGAAAAATGGCACGAGTAAAGCGTGGTGTGCAGGCCCGTCGTCGGCACAAGAAAATTCTCAAGCAGGCTAAAGGCTACTACGGTGCCCGCAGCCGTGTATTCCGTGTAGCGGTTCAGGCCGTTACCAAAGCCGGTCAGTACGCCTACCGCGACCGTAAGGTTCGTAAGCGTCAGTTCCGTCGTCTGTGGATTGTTCGTATCAACGCCGCTGCGCGTCTGAACGGCCTGTCCTACAGCCGTCTGATCGATGGCCTGAAGAAAGCGTCCATCGAAGTAGACCGTAAAGTACTGGCGGACATCGCTGTCCGCGATCAGGCAACCTTTAGCGCTTTGGCCGAAAAAGCCAAAGCGAGTCTCACCGCCTGATTCACTGTTCTGTCTCTGACAGAGCAGCATACTCAACGGGGGAAGAGCTCGCGCTCTTCCCCCGTTTTTGTTTGAAAAAAGACCAGTTGAAAGTTGAAAGTATAAAGTTGAAACGCGGTTGGGTTTTAATGCCAATCGAGTGGCTCTTTCCCCGCGGTGTATGGGTGAGGCGCGGCTTTAGTGGTGTCGGGTGGCATCTGTCTGGAATCGCGCTTTGCAACTTTGAACTTTCAACTTTCTCCTGATTTAAAGACTGCGGAGTCTTAAATGGAAAATCTCAACGCCCTGGTGGACGCTGCCCTGGCAGATGTCGAACAGGCTGGCGATATCCGGGCCCTGGACGATGTGCGGGTGAAATACCTGGGTAAGAAAGGCGAGATCAGCGCCCTGATGAAGGGCCTTGGCAAGTTGAGCGCGGAAGAGCGCCCCCAGGCCGGTGCGGTGATCAACGAAGGCAAACAGAAAGTGCAGGATGCCATCGCCACCCGCAAGCATGCCATGGAAGAAGCGGCCCTGGCCGAGCAGCTAGCCAGCGAAACCGTCGACGTGACCCTGCCGGGCCGGGGCGAGTTGCCTGGCAACCTGCACCCGGTCACCCGCATGCGTCGCCGCATTGAGGATTTCTTTCTCCGCCTGGGTTTCGATATTTCCGAAGGCCCGGAAGTGGAAGACGACTTCCATAACTTCGAAGCCCTGAATATTCCCTCCCATCACCCGGCACGGGCCATGCACGACACCTTCTATTTCGGTGACGGCCGCCTGCTGCGCACTCATACCTCACCGGTACAGGTACGGGTGATGGAGCAGGGCAAGCCCCCGTTCCGCATCATTGCCCCGGGCCGGGTGTACCGTTGCGACTCCGACCTGACCCACACCCCCATGTTCCACCAGGTGGAAGGCCTGCTGGTGGACAAGGGCGTCACCTTTGCCGACCTGCGCGGCACCGTGGCGGAATTCCTCAAGTTCGTGTTTGAAGTGGAAGACCTGCCGGTGCGTTTCCGCCCCAGCTACTTCCCGTTCACCGAGCCCAGCGCCGAAGTGGATGTGGGCTGCGTCAGCTGTGGTGGCAAAGGCTGCCGGGTGTGTTCCCACACCGGCTGGCTGGAAGTCATGGGCTGCGGCATGGTGCACCCGTCCGTGCTGGAGCACGGTGGCGTGGATGCCAACGAATACAGTGGTTTTGCCTTCGGCATGGGCGTGGAGCGCCTCACCATGCTGCGTTACGGCGTCAACGACCTGCGGTTGTTCTTCGAAAACGACACCCGCTTCCTGTCCCAGTTCGGTTAAGGCGTTTCTGTACCGTCAGGCCGCCGTTGGAGCCTTGTTCACAAGGCGAATTCTCCCGGCGGCCAAACAGAAACTCCCATGATTTAAAGGAATTCGACAATGCGTTTTAACGAAGCCTGGTTGCGGGAATGGGTCAACCCCGCCATCGATACCGACACCCTGGTGCAGCAACTGACCATGGCCGGCCTGGAAGTGGATGCCGTTGAACCCGCCGCACCGGCCTTTACCGGCGTGGTCGTCGGCCAGGTAGAAAGCTGTGAGCCGCACCCGGATGCAGACAAACTGCGCGTCTGCCAGGTCAGCAATGGCGCCGATACCACCCAGGTGGTGTGCGGTGCCGCCAACGTGCGCCCCGGCCTGAAAATCCCCTTCGCGCAAGTAGGCGCCGTCCTGCCCGGCGATTTCCAGATCAAGCAAGCCAAGCTGCGTGGCGTGGAATCGTCCGGCATGTTGTGCGGTGCCTCCGAGCTGGGCCTGGAAGACCTCATCGACGGCTTGATGGAACTGCCGGACGACGCGCCGGTAGGCACCGACTTCCGCCAGTACCTGCAGCTGGATGACGCCGTCATCGAAGTGGATCTGACCCCCAACCGGGCCGACTGCCTGAGCCTGCGCGGCATCGCCCGCGAAGTCGGGGTGATGAACCAGAGCCCGCTGATCAATGCAACTATCGACAAGGTGGCCCCGGCCATCGACGACACCCTCACCGTGAACCTGGCAAACAGCCAGGGCTGCCCCCGTTACCTGGGTCGCGTGATCAAGGGCGTCAACGTCAACGCCGACAGCCCGTTGTGGATGATCGAACGCCTGCGCCGTGCCGGCCTGCGCACCATTGATCCCATTGTCGACGTGACCAACTACGTGCTGCTGGAGCTGGGTCAGCCGCTGCATGCCTTCGATCTGGCCAAGCTCAACGGTGGCATCACCGTGCGCACCGCCAACGCCGAAGAAAAACTGCTCACCCTCGACGACCAGGAACTGACCCTGCGCGACGACACCCTGGTGATCGCCGACGACAGCCAGGCCCTGGCCCTGGCCGGTGTCATGGGTGGCAAGCCGTCCTCCGTCACCAGCGACACCCAGGACATCTTCCTGGAATGCGCCTTCTTCGCGCCCCTGGCCATCGCCGGCAAGGCCCGCTCCTACGGCCTGCACACGGATTCCTCCCACCGCTTCGAACGTGGCGTGGACCCGCAGCTGCAGAACGAGGCCATCGAACGCGCCACCGCCCTGATCCTGGAGATCGCCGGCGGTCAGCCGGGCCCGGTCAGCGAAGCGGTGGACGAAGCACACCTGCCGGGCCAGGCAGAAATCACCCTGCGTGCAGACCGCATCGAAGGCCTGCTCGGCATGGGCCTGCCCGCCGAACAGGTGGAAGACATCCTCAGCCGCCTGGGCATGGAAGTGTCCACCCAGGAAAGCGGCAAGGAATGGATGGTGCTGGCCCCCAGCTGGCGCTTCGACATGGCCATCGAAGCCGACCTGATCGAGGAGCTGGCGCGTATCTACGGCTATGAAAAGCTGCCCAGCCGTGTACCTGCCGGTTCCCCCTCAGGCGAACCTATCGCCGAGCAGACCGTCAACCAGCGCCGCCTGGGCGACGCCCTGATCGACCGCGGCTACCTGGAAGCGATCACTTACACCTTCGTGGAGCCGGGCCTGCTTAAGCAGGTGGAACCGCGGGTGGAGCCGCTGCCGCTGCTCAACCCCATCTCCACGGACCTGGGCGTCATGCGCACCACCTTGTTGGCCGGCCTGTTCAGCACCGCCCGCCACAACCTGAACCGCCAGGCCGACCGTCTGCGCCTGTTCGAAACCGGCCTGCGCTTCGTGCCCACCGGTTCGTCTGAGGGTGAAGAGAGCCTGGAGCAGACCCCCATGATCGCCGGCCTGCTCTACGGCAGCGCCCAGCCGCAGAACTGGGAAGGCAAGCGCCCGGTGGACTTCTTCGACCTGAAAGGCGACGTGGAAGCCCTGCTGACCCTGTCCGACGCCGACGCCTTCAGCTTCGCCCCCGGCGAGCATCCTGCCCTGCACCCGGGCCAGACCGCCGCGCTCAAGCGTGACGGCGAAGTGGTCGGCTACCTGGGTCGCATCCACCCGCGCCTGGCCGCCGATCTGGACCTGCCCGCCCAGCTCTACGCTTTCGAACTGGCCCTGGCCCCGCTGTTGGACGGCGTACTGCCGCACTTTGCCGGTGTGTCAGACCAGCCCCGCATGCGCCGTGACCTGGCCTTCGTGGTCGAAGACAGCGTGCCCGCGGGTGAGCTGGTCGCCGCGGTCCGGAATGCCTGTGACGAACGTCTCACAGGGGTGCGGATTTTTGATATATATCAAGGTGATAGCATCGGGGAAAATCGCAAAAGCCTCGCTTTGGGCTTGACCTTCCAGGACCGTTCACGCACTCTTAAGGATGAAGAGGTAAACGACCTGGTGGATGCCGTAGTATCCCAGTTAAAACAACAGTTTAACGCCGCCTTAAGGGACTGATTAAGGAAGGGTTAGGGAGCTATTGATGGGAGCGCTGACCAAAGCGGACATGGCCGAGCGTTTGTTCGAGGAGCTTGGCCTGAACAAACGTGAAGCGAAAGAAATGGTGGAGATGTTCTTCGAAGAAATCCGCCATTCGCTGGAAAACAACGTGCCCGTGAAACTCTCCGGCTTCGGCAATTTCGATCTCAGGGACAAGAGTGAACGGCCAGGACGCAACCCGAAAACCGGTGAGGAAATTCCCATCACCGCCCGCCGGGTTGTCACCTTCCGTCCAGGACAAAAATTAAAACAACGGGTTGAGGACTATGCTGGAACCAAGTCATAACGACGAATTACCGGCGATTCCAGGGAAGCGTTATTTCACCATTGGTGAAGTCAGCGACCTATGTGACGTAAAACCGCACGTACTGCGCTACTGGGAGCAGGAATTCCCCCAGCTCAAGCCAGTCAAGCGCCGTGGCAACCGTCGCTATTATCAGCGCCAGGACGTGCTGATGATCCGCCAGATCCGCAGCCTGCTGTACGATCAGGGCTTCACTATCGGTGGTGCCCGCCAGCAGCTCACCGGCGGCGCCAACGCCGAACAGGCCACCCAGTACCACCAACTCATCAAACAGATGATCGTGGAGATGGAAGAGGTCCTCGACGTCCTAAAAGCCTCCTGATCCAGCACCAACTGTTCCCCCCATCCCCGATGGCGAAAAAGCCCCGGCAGCCCAGCTCCCGGGGCTTTTTCATGCCCGCGAGTCGCCGTTGGAGCCATGCTTGCATGGCGAAGAGTCAGCAGCCCTCCACCGGGCCCACCAGAAAAGACCCCATTACCCAAACGAATAGCCGCCGCTCATCCCGCACTCCGACGCTAATGGACGCGGGTCGAGGCACTCCAGTCGGCACGCCCCCCTCCCGCGTTGTCCCTTGCAGCTTGAAGCTTGCGTCTTCATCGCTCAAACCCTGACCAAACAGCACTTTACCGGTTCCATCCCCCCATCAAATCCGCTATGATTGCCGCCGCTTTGGTAGCTCTGCCTGCCAAGCACATCTCGGGGCGTAGCGCAGCCTGGTAGCGCACTTGCATGGGGTGCAAGGGGTCGGAGGTTCGAATCCTCCCGTCCCGACCAAATTAAGGTCGGAAAAACAAAGAGATAGGCCAGTCATGGATGACTGGCCTTTTTGGTTTTTAGGCGTCGCTTATGCTTTTCTGTGTTTCGTCACCGTTCCGTCACCGTTTCTCAATAGCTAATCCCTGTGGCTGGCCTGTCTCCTTTACTTTACGCGCCACTGACCTTTAGTTTTCCCTGATTGGTCAGGCGGTCCGTTTACAAAGGCCTGGCGCGTATTGGATGCCCGGCAAGATGGCTGAAGCTGTGCCGGATCACTCTAGAAAAGGGGTTGAGGGTACTCCATAGCTATGAGGCTGGGTGACGCTTGTAGTTGCAGCGTTGGGTGGATCACTTGGAGGTGGTGTCAGGGCGCTGAGTAGTTAGAAGTGCGAGACGCGTCAATTCGAGCATCCTCAAGGTGTCTTGCTGCCAGCTTTTTGGCTTGAGAGTCCAGGTCGTCCCTTTTGTTCGCATCGAGTTGTATGGGGTCCTGCAATCCCTGCCTTTCTAATTCCTGCCTTACAAGGTCTTTCTCTACTAGCTTTCTTATAAGTTCTTCATATTGCTTGAGAATGCCCGCATGCCTCGTATTTTCTTTCCGCAGGCGACCTAGCTCTTTGGTTTTTCTGTCCTCTACCAGTGAATTGCGCGTTTTTCTGGCGCCTTCGAGTCTTTGTTGATGCTCATTTCTCAGTTTCTCGATATGTGTTCTATCCTGGCAAATCAGAGCTGTCAGGTGGGCGCTTTGTGACACCTTTAGATATTTGGACGTACGTTTCAAAAACAGAGCTTCTTCTACGGGTAGCACAAAACTGAAAGTCCGCTTGTTTTTGTTCTTCCGGTAGCTGTAAGCATTCCATGCTCGTTTGATGCGTGCAAAAGCATCTGCCCCCAATCCGTTATTCCAAATTCTTTCCAGTGTCATCAAGGTCGGCTCGTTCTCTTCGTGGGGAGCTTTTACTGAAAGGGCTGATGGGGGGTTGTTTCGCAAATAGTGCCTGGCCCAATCTGACTTGTCCTTGTCGGAGCCAAGCCACTCTTTCGGTGGGATTGGTTTCTTCACTTTCAATGCTCCTAATGCTTGAGATTTTCATGACAAGTAAATCATACCGTATGAATTGACGTAAATATGATCATAATTGATAATGGGCAAAAATAGATATCATTTGTGCAAATATGTACCTTGGCAATGCTCTAGTATCCAGCTTTAACTGCTTGTCGTCTGAAGAGCTGCAGGCCGCTGAGCGATATTTTTTGACTGCCTTTATCTATCAATTTGGTATAGGCGAATGGGCTCAAACGTCTCTGGACCGTTTGGCGGGGAAGTTGGGAGTTAGTGAGAGATTAGCCCGTCATTCGATAGGGGTACTGGTTGACCAAGGTCTTCTTGATGCCCGGCGCGTTGAAGGTAGGACCGGAAGGCCGTCTTACGATTATCGACTTTCAAAGCTCGTTGCCGATCGGTTGAATCTCCAGGTTGGGCCAGTGAGTGTGGGACATGAGGGGCTGGTAAAGTCACTGCTCAGTATTCCCTCACCTGGAGGGTTGGAGGTCACGAGAAAGAAAGGTCGTACTTTTGGCCCTCCCAACCCTGATGCCCTGAGTGTCGGTAGCAAGCTGGTTCTTATAGTGTTGCTGACTGAGGCGGATTCCTGCGGTGTAGTCAGAAATTGTTCGACTTTTGGCTTGGCCAAGCAGGTGGGGATGTCAGTTCAAAGAGTACGCCGGCATTTGAGGAAGCTTTGGCGCTTAGGGTACATGCGAGATGTGGTTGCTGGGATTGTGAGTGATATAGGAATCGGCAAGTGCCCGAGCATCTATTTTCTCAACCTGGCTCACCCTATTTTTGAGGCTAGCTGGTGTGGTCGGGCGTTTGTCCTTCATATACAAAAAAAAGATCAGTACCACCCGGGCCGAGAGATTCCTCAGTTGATAAGGATTCTCAGTAATGGTTGTGAGGATGATTCCTACGTTGCCATTGAATATGACCGTAGAAACTATTTGTTGCCGGTGAAGTGTGAAGATGACGTTGCTAAAAGACTCAAAGATGCTGTGCTCGATGGGCTTGAAGAATATCTGCAGGCTGTTTTAGACGATTATGTAGGTCAAATATTGACCGATAGATACTTATTCATTGGCAGTCAATTTCTACCAGAACCAAGCATCAATCTGCGCTTAGAAATGGAGGCATTGCTATGTGTAAAGGAGAGAAAGGGTAGCGATGAGGCGGCCTCTAGAGCGGCGATGTTCCTATCTGGCTGGATATGGAGGGCTGCGTGCATGAAATCTGAAGTGCTAAGCAAAAAACTAGGGGTGATGCGTTTGCTTATGCCACCAGATGGTAGGATATCGATATTGCGATCAACAGAGAATGGTAAGTTGTTGATTTTAAAGGCTGTGGTTGCGCCGCCGCCAGGCAGAAATGTTACTCCGGGGATTTACCAAGGGGCTTCAATCGATTATGTAAAATCAACTAAGGAAATCAACCGTGTAGACTTGTCTACAAAAGAGCAGTATGAAATTGGCCTGCTTGTTAAGCCAAGTGTAAAGACCAAAAAGGAGGTTGTAGACACGGAAGTTGGTATTGAGGATGAGGGGTAGTTACATACCGTGGATAGCACTGATTTAAGCTGTGAATTGATGTCAGCCTTCAAGCTCAATAGTGTTATTGGTTTGTGGGCCTTCTGGGTACGATAACCCCGTTCCAGAACTCGTAATCGATTGTTTTAACTGGATAGCGCTATTTGGGCTCCCGTCTGTGGGGTAAAGGCCCTGTTGTGGGCTTTCAGTACTTGATAACCCGCTCTGAGTGTCGGTAATAGATATATATAGTCATAAAGTCACTTAGCCAGCCCACTTGTGAAGGCTGGTAAGTGCAGTTGGTTGAGTAACAGGCAGGCTGGACCAAACCAGCCTGCTCATGAGTAAATTTCAACCAGTGCGCTGGTACCTATGAAGAAACCATAGGTGCCAGACAATGAGAAAACGACATTCAAGCAACACCAACCTCAAACTCCACTATGAACCCGTCTGGGAAGGCTTGCCGGTACTGGCAAGGCCTGACCGTCCACTCGCGGTGAATTACCTCAAATCTATCCGGTCTACTTTGGACCGGGCCTTAAATGAGCATCCACGAACCTGTGTCATCCATTTCGTTGCTAGGCTGCCGTACGGTTGGTCAGGTCCCAAAGGGGGGCAGGCAAGCGGCTTCATCAACTCTCTTCGTTCGCAGATCAGGTGCGATTCGAAGCGTAAGCGCGGCCAGGGAAAACGGGTTCATGACTGCCATGTTCGTATGATCTGGTGTCGCGAGTTCGGTGGGGAAGGGCAGCCCCATTATCATATTGCCATTATGGTCAATAGGGATGCTTACTCCGCGTTGGGGCGTATCTTAGGTCAGCAAGAGCCGGACTTCCCCTGGTGGTTGGCGGAAGAACAAGCAGTTAGCAACATGGCAGAGCGTATTCAGCGAGCTTGGGGTCGCACTCTTGGTCTGACTGGGAGTCAAGGAATCGGTTTAGTCCATTTCCCAGATAGCGCTGTCCAGCTGATTTCAAAAGGGTCTTCTATGTATACCACGCAATATCAGGGGGTGTTCAGGCGCATGAGCTACTTGGCAAAGGTGGATACCAAGCTTTATGACGATGGGTTTAGGAACTTTGGCTGTAGCCAGAGAGGAGGTGAGTAAGTTTTTACGTTGCTGCGCTATCGCATGAACGAATGACGAGGAGAATTTCATGCGATTCATGAGGCTAACAGAAGTGATCAAGGATACCGGTCTTGGCCGTTCTTCTATCTACAAGCGTATTGCTGAGGGGGAATTCCCCAAACCCGTGCCGCTTGGGGGAAGAACGGTTGGCTGGGTATCTGATGAAATCGAGGCCTGGATTCTGGAGAGGATTGAGGAGAGGGATTGCCAGGAAGTGCCTCATTGACCGGCTATTGGACTTTCGTTGTTCATGGATGGCTGCGAGGTTTTGTATCAGATGAAAGCAGGAGGGGGCTCCAATTTGTAATGGTAGACCCCGGTACCAATAGGACCGGGGAGGTTTAATGCCAATTGATCGAGACCTTGGAGCGTAGTAGGCGAGGAAAACGGGGACTATCCGAGAGATGTTCTGCTCGGGTATCCACACACGGCGTGACGGTGCTGTTACCAATAAGGCGCTAATCTTTCTTATACAGCACTGTCACTTTGCCGGCAGGTTTGTTCTTGCCGATCTCGTAATCAGGGTTAAAGGTTGCGAGGTTATGTGCGGCAATACCAATAGCTGAGGCGAAGCCGGTAACCTGGGTAAATCCAGTGGGGATGGCGAAGCTGGCCAGGGAGGCCGCCCGATATTCAGTGTATACCCGGCAACGTAGTCCTTTCTTTTCAATAGCGCCCTCGACTTTGTTTACCACGGAGCTAATATTTTTGACCGCGACAATTTGAAAAGAGGCTTTCTTGGAGATTAGCTCAGAAAGCTTTTCAGTAGTGATGTCTTCGGAGGTGTATTTTTCGATGTCAATATCTTTGCTCATTGAGTTGTCCTTTTTGGAAGAGGTGATAAAACGGGCAGATTCGCCGCCCGTTCAAGTCAGCGACTGGGTTTTATTGAAGTATGATCAAAGCTCCGCTATCTGCTGTAGCGCATCTTCATAAGCAAATAGCGTGTCGAAGTTTTCGTTGTAGATAAGGTAGAGGGCGGACTGTATATTTTCGTGGGGTGTTTCCTCGATGACGCCCTTGAATATGTTGGTGTGATGCATGCTGCCGGAAAGGACCATGAAACTGCCGTCCTCCATTACTACCCAGTCAATGGTTTCAAAGGCCCTGGCTCCTTTGTATTTCTCAAGAGTCTCCTGAGCCAGAGAGAGGGAATCCTGGTTTTCTTTTTCAATCATCGAGATCTGGTTTTTTATGCTCCGGACTCCTCTTTCGTGATTTTCTATATCGGTTATTGATTGCTGTTTCACACGAGGCCAAACCGTATAGCTGGAGCCGTTTTCTGTTTTCCTTTCAGTCCAAGAATTCCCGTTATCGATATGATTTTGGGCTTTCTTTAATAGTTGTTTTTCTCTCGCTATTTCTGATTCGAGTTCGTTTAACCTTTCCTGCAATGTGATCAGCCTGCTGTCGTTTTTTGCAGCATCGATCATTTCATTTGCTGTATCCCTGTAATTCTTTTCTATGTCCTTGAAATCACAGGTGTAACGAACGACATCTCGGCCCCGTTCGTCCTCAATGACAGACCAGTCTGTGCTCTCACAAAGCTTACGGTTATCCAGCGCCTGGCCAACCGTATATTCGGGGAGTAATTCAAGGCGCCCTTCCCGAATGACGTCTATTTCAGAAGAACATCCGGATAGGGCTGCCAGAGAAATGCATGCTAGCGCTACTTTGCGGTTTTTCATGATGGTTCCCTTTTAAAATCGTTCCATGAAGTGATTGGCTTAAGCACCAACCACAATTAAGAGGAAACAGACGACCCAGACGATGAAGTACGCCAGATTCTGCTTCAGGGCTTGGGATCGTTGGTAGAGATAGACGGGCACCAGCCACACCCATCCACCAAATGTGCTGGTATCAGTGCCGGCTTTCTTGAGTCTCTTTTCATCCAGGAAAGACAGGGCGATGTTGAGTATGAGGGTGATGAAAATGAAATGGCCGCTGGCAACGGCTTGCTCGGCACGGTACTCGCTGCTGTGCACCATGTAGGCCACAAAGTATTCCAGGGTGAGACCGATCAGTGGGGCAAACGCCAGAATCCATACAACGGTGTTGTTGACTTTGGCGCCGGTTAGCGGCGGTGGTGTCGTATCATCAAGGTGCTCTCGAAGCTGGGTGTCTTCGATGCTGGTCCAGTCCGCGAACCCCTTCTTCCAGACGGATGATCCGTGGCGCAGTGTGCCGTTCCTGATCAGGGTGATGAGATCGGTTTCAGAGATGCCCCCCTTCCTTTCCCCGTTGAGTTCGTAGAACCAGATCTCGTTCCCTGTGGTGCTGTTTTCCATTGTTCATTCCTTGTAGTGGCTGTCCTTCCATGGTTTTTAGCCAAGCACAGGTCGAGTGCTGTGCCTGGGAAGAGCGGTCTCCCCCAGGCGCTGTGTCCGCTGGTTTGGAAGGTGTGTCTCAGTTTGAGTGTTATGTAATTCAAGACTCACAAAGTATTGCAATGCTATACCTTGAGGGTCAAGTATTCCGGTACGACAGAGGTATGGCAGTGCCGTAGCGTTGCTCTATCAGATTGATGGAGTGGGCGTGATGAGCTTTCCCGAGCGCCTGAAGGCGGCACGGTTGGCGTTGGGTCTGACCCAGGAGCAGTTGGGCGACGAGCTTCATGTGACCAAATCCACGATATCCGCCTGGGAAAATGGCCGTGATTCGCCCGGATTTCGTTTACTGCCGAAGTTGAAGGCGGTCCTCGGTGTATCGCTGGATCATCTGATCTGCGGTGATCCGGTCGAGGGTGCCTCAGAGCTGAATTCCAAGTATGACGCCCAGGTACGCAATGACGCCGAAGCCCAACTGCTCAAGGGCTACCGGCGCCTGTCCGTTAAGCGCCGCCAAGGTCTGCTGGCTATGATTGATTAGCCTGCCTTTTTTCCGGCCAGCTTCTGGCTGAGTCCCTGTGCCGACTGCGGTTGAGCATTGCCCGGTGGGGCAGACCCTTCCGGCACGAACTCCTCCACGACCTGTAACCCTTCCTCCTCCGAGTACTCGAACTGAGTGTTGAGCAGGCCGGCATGGGCCACCTTGTCCAGCTCTGCTTGGTTGATGCCTTGGTTTTCCCTGGCCTTGGCCGTTTCTCTAGCGTAGCTGACGGCGTCCTCCATGGATTGCTCAGCGCGCAGTGTCAGATCCACGTAGTAGATTGGTGCCCGGTGGCTCTGGGTAGTGCTCTTCCCGCGCAGTTTCAATTCCAGGGGCAGGGTGGCTAGGTTGCCGCCAGAGATGGCATGGAAGTAACGCAAGCCTGAGCTGTAAGGGTGCGGATGCTGTTGTAGCCGGTGGTCCGAAACACGAAGCAGCCCAGTTCATCCTCTTCCCCGATCCGCACGTACAGCCGCCCGTAGGGTTTGCACAGATCGTGGGCGCCGAATTCGCATAGGTCGGGTGACGGGCAGGGTAACTGCTCTAGGCCCTGGTCGGTGCGGCGTCGACAGCTCTCACCGTCGCCACTGCACAGCGGGCGGCCACTCTTGCGCTCGAAGAAGGTGTACTCCGCCCGCAGGTTCAGGTCCGGATCATTGAAGGGCAGGGTGACGGGAATGCTGCGTAGCTTCTTGCCCTGACCCTCCTGGCGTAGGGCCTCATCTAGCGGATGCGGTAGCCAGCCCTCCCGGGTCTGGATCTGGGTGGTGATGGTGAATTGGTCGTCTTTCTCCGGCAGACGCTTGCCGTTCTTTTCCACCATGCGGCCAATACTGATACGGCCAATCACGGGTGGGCGTAATCGCGAGTCCTTTGATCATGGGAATCTCCTGTTATAAAGAAACCGCACAGCCGCCGGGCAGGGCCCGGCGTTTATGCTGTTAGGCGTGGCGTGTTGAGTGAGGTGATGCGAGAACGATCAGGCGCTGGGCTTCACCAGGAACCGGCGGCTGCCGGCCCGATGCTTGGGGAATTGCTGCAGTAGCGCGGGCTGAGTCTTGAGCAGGGCGTCAGTGTCGAGCACCATACTGTCCTTGCTGCGCTTCCAGCTCACCTGGCCATCTATGAAGTAAGCCCGAGCGGCATCCCCCATGCGTTGCTGGATGCGTTGCTTGAGCCGGGCTTCCCGTTCCGCCAGACGGGCTAGCCGCTCCCGGATATCCAGCATCTCGCTGAAGTCGCCGTTGAGAGCAGTGTCGTCAATGAGATCCAGGGATTCGCCATCGTCATGGGGATAGAGTGCCCGCAGCGCCTGGTCGGCGGAGTCGGAGCCATCGGCGTCGGGTGGCGTATCGGTTTCTACCAAGTGCCAGAAAGCCAGCTCCAGCTCGATCAGTTGCTTGATGACGGCTTCATCCCGCTCGATGCGATGCACCTGTAACTCCTGCCCGCAGATCAGTACCGCCACGTCCGCTGCCTGCTTGCCGGTGACGGCCAGTTGATGCTGAACCTGGCACTGGATGTACTCCGGTACGCCATCGGCCCAGAGCCGGGCACCATTAAGGCCAGTGGTTTTGCACTCCAGGATCTGCACCTCTGGATTGCCCACTACCGAGTAATCCAGATTGGACAGCATCCAGGACTTGTCCGCATCCGGGTGCTGGAGTACGGCATTCACTCGCCGCACCTTGTTGCCTGTCGCCTTGGCATAGGCCTCGGCCACCTTGGGTTCAAGAAGATTGCCCCAGTACAGCGGGGTATGGATGTCGTCCGGGTCGGGGGCCGGTAACAGCCCATCCCGACCGGTCTTTATCATCCACAGCTCCAGGGGCGACTGATACGGGTTGAGCCCCACCGCCGCAGCGGCATCGCTGGCCCCGATACCTTGCTTGCGGACCTTGAGCCACTGTTCCCGGTTCATGCCCTTGGTGGACACCAGGCGTAGGGCAGGACGGGATGAGGGTTTGATAGCGCGGGGCGTGCTCATGAGTGACCTCCTTCCAGTTGGATCAGCCGCTCGGTAAAGCGATCATGAAGATTGATCAGCCGATGGGTCTGGGGCGTCTGATCCGACGGGATCTCATGACTGCCGCCTTGGCTGAAGAAGGTGACCACCAGATCGGTGATCATCTGCTGGATCTCGTCCTTGGGTGGCAAATTGCCATCATTCTCGAGCAGATAGGTGCCCAGCTGTTCGCCCAGAATGGACACCACCTCGTACTCGAATACCCCAGGAAACCCTTGCGGGCCGTACCAATAGGGTTGCACCTGTTTCCAGATATCGGGGATGAAGTCACACAGGGTGCTGATCAGTTCGATACAGCCATTACCCCAGATCTCCAGAAGCCGGGTGCCCCGCTCTTTGTTCAGCATCACCCCTTCATGAAGAAAGGCGCCCCAGATGGCGGCCAGATGGGGAGAGAGGGGTGGCGCAGAGAGGCTGACTTCGGGTGTCGCGCTGCTATCGGGATTACGTTCTGTCATGGTCAGGCTCCAAACAATAAAAAGTCCGACCGGCACAGAGCGGGTCGGGCTTTAGCCGAGGGAAAAGAATGGGTAGGGAATCAGTCAGGACACCAGTTCCAGGGTCTGGCTCAGGGCCCGCTGCTTGATCTGGGCACCCTTGCCGAACCAGGCGGAATCCAGCCGGTTGTCGGTGCTGCGGGCGCGGCGTTCGTGGTCCACGAACTCAGTCACGGCATTGAGCAGGCCGTAGGCCGTGCTCTTGGCAGACGGCAGCTCCGCGCCGCGACCGGCCCCGTCATACAGGGACATGGCCTTCTTCATGGCCTGTTCGTTGGGCTTCACCAGCATGTCACCCGATGAGTAGTTCACATCGGTGAAGACCGAACGCATGACCTTCTCGGCGGTCTTGCGGGTGATCCGTCGTTCGCTCAGCGCTTTCAAGCGATACATGAAGTCATCCCAGGCAGAGACGGAGATACCCAGCTGTTTCTTGACGGCCTGGGCATCGAAGGTGGTGTTGTGGCGGACCTTCACCGCTTGGCCGGCGCCATTGAGAGCTACCGCCAATGTGTTATTGCACACCACCCGGATGCTGGTGAACTGGGCAGTGGTAGCCAGAGTGCCGTCACAGGCGGTGGCCAGCAGCACATAGCCGTTGGTCTGGTCATTACCTGCCAAGGAGCCTGTTTGCCCGGTGCGGGCAAGGGCCCACAGCTTGCGGCCTCCTTTAAGGACGCCAGCGGTTTCCAGCTCAAAGCCAGAACGCTCGGTGAGATCCCGATAAAACTCCAGGATCTGCCGTGGCTGAACCACCTTGAAGCGGTTGCTCACTACGGACAGAGGTGCCTGATTGTCTGAGCGGAACAGAACCTTCTGATCCGGGAAGGATGAGATCTGCCCGAGAGTCCCGGCCTCGCTACTAATGAAGCGGACAGGAGTCTCACGGATCTCCCAGTCCATGCCGGCTTCGCGCATCCAGACATTGAGGGGTTGTTGGGTGGCGAGCTGGTTACCCAACCCGTGCCAGGGGGTGCGGCCTGCATAGGCCATGCTTTCGACAAGATGTGCCATGGTAAATCTCCAGAAATAGCAATGAGCCCGAAACGGGCGGCTTAACGAATGAGAAGAGGGGGTTGAGTCAGGGGTAGAGCAAAAGCAGAAGAGGAAAAGCTCAGAGCCAGCCACGCTCGGCCAGGCTGACCCACTCGGAACGGGACACGACGAAGTGATCCAGGACCCGCACATCGATCAGGGCCAGAGCGTCCTTGAGCCGAGTAGTGATGGTGCGATCAGCCTGGGAGGGCTCACAGCACCCGGAGGGATGGTTGTGGGCGAAGATCACGGCAGCGGCATTGCAGGCCAGAGCCTGCTGTACCACCACACGGGGATACACCGCCGCGCCGTCAATGGTGCCGCTGAACAAGGGCTCGAAACTGAGCACCTTGTGCTTGTTGTTGAGGAAGATAGCGGCGAAGACTTCGTTCTTCTCCTGGGCCAGGGCCATCTGCAGGAACTGGGCAACATCGGTAGGCGCAGTGAGCGCCTCCCGACCGGTCAGCTCATTCAGCAGGATGGTGGCAGCGGTACTGACAATCTCCTCGGATTTAACGCAGCCCTGTACGTGGTACAGGCCCTGCTCGTTCTTTACGAAAGTGGGAATATCCATAAAAACTCCAAAGCGGCATAAAAAAGCCCGCACAAGGCGGGCTCTGGTATGCAGTGAAAGGGGGAAATGCGAAATACGGGTTAATCGGTGTCGAGTCGAAAGGCGTGGCCGCAATCCAGGCATTGCAGATTGTCGAGAAAGGTTTGGTCTAGCTTGTCACCGAGAGCTGCACCGGCCTCTCCGCCGGCAACACCTCCAATCAGACCGCCAATCACGGCTCCGGCGATGCCGCCGAGCAGAGATCCTCCAGGGCCCGCGACATAGCCCAGTGTCATGCCCACACGGGCACCACTGGTGGCTGCAGCTACCCCACTAGCGGCACCTGCAGCTGTGCCGACAGAGCCGCACACTCTGCGTCCGTTGTGGAGTGCCGCTATCCGGATAGATTGGCAGCTGGGACATTGAATGATCATGAAACCTCCATGCGATGGGTCAGGAAGGTCATTCCTTCCTGGCTTCATGGGGGTGATATGTAGGTGAAAAAATCTGGAATCGAGACGTAGACTAGGTAACAGAAATGAAATTACTAAGTGGGAAGTCAGTTCAGGTGTGTGAATCGCCACCGGTTTGCTAGACACCTTTCAGCCATACAAAATGGTGGCCGCCGTACTGATAATCTCCTCAGGATTAACGTAGCCCTGTACGTGGTACAGGCCCAGCTCGCTCGAATATCCATAGAAACTCCAAAACGGCATGAAAAAGCCCGCACAAGGCGGGCTCTGGCATGCAGTGAAAGGGGGGGGGGTATAAAATTCATGATCAAAAGCATCGGTTTGCTGTTTTGGGTTGCAAGTAGAGCAAGTAGTGTTAGTGGGTGTAGATTCAGTATCCTTCAGGGAAAGCTCATTATAGAGCGGTCGAGATTGAACAGGCTGGACGAGACTCCAAATCATCATCCCAACTATTGATGAATTTGACTTGAAGCATAGAGAATGGAGGGTGAAGGTGTCAGTTGTCTGACCGGTCGCCGAATCGATCAGAACCAGGGATTACAACAACTGCAGTAAGGCCTCCTACCTTACTGGACGTGTAATGAACCTGTCCCTGATAACGCTCAACTATTGCGTGGACAATAGCCAGCCCCAATCCATGACCGGGTGTTTGCTCGTCCAGCCTCAATCCTCGCTTGCCCAATTGTGAGTGGGCTGTTTCTGATACGCCCGCTCCGTCGTCGCTGATGATAATTTTTAACTGCTCTTGATCTTCACTCAGCGTGAGCTCCACCCAGCGGGATGACCATTTGCCTGCGTTATCCAGCAAGTTGCCAAGGATTTCGTTCAGATCATGCTCCTCGACAGGCCAGCGATGGTTTTCAGGCAGATCCGTTGACAATTCAAAAGATTTATCGGGGTAGAGGCGGCCAAGCATCCACAGCAGATCCCGGGCCTGTTTGATCGGACATACACTTTGGCCGACCTGTGGACCCGCAAACCGGCTTCGCCGCATTTCGGCCTCAAGCTGAGCATCTATGTCGTCGAGGCGCGCCGCCATTTCCCATCTCAGCTTCTCATCGAGCGGGCGACTGGTGTCTTCCAGGATCTGTCTGACAGCCGCTATGGGGGTTTTCACGCTGTGGGAAAGGTTGGCAAGTGCGTCACGGGAGCGTTCCAGCCGGTCATCCAGTGAATCCAGCAGTCGATTGAGTTGCCGGACGAGGGGCCGGAACTCCTCCGGGCCGTCTGCGTTAATACGGGAGAGCTCGCCTGACTGAAGTTTTTTCAGGTTCATCTGAAGGCCCGCTATTGACCGCAGGGCCAGAGTGATTCCCAGCCATATGCTCCCGATCATCAGAATGACCAGTAAAACCGAGACGACGGCAGTCCAGATATGGAGTTTGGCCTGGCTCCGATGAAGCGCCTCCATATCCTCGGCAACAATGATCACGAAGGGGTTTCCGTCGACCGTGAAGGCACGGCGATACCCAAGCATTTGGGAAGGCGCAGATGGTACCTCAGCATCCCTGGCTCTCACGGCTCCCTCCTGCCCGGAGGTGAGCAACGGCCTCAGAATCGGAGTCCAGGTCTCCGGTGAGATGGACTGCCCAGACGGAGAAGCGATGGCGATGGCGAAGGCGTGGAGGAGCACTTCCTGAAAATAGTCGCCGGTCTGGAGTGTATCAATCTGGCCACCGGATTGGCGGATCTGGTGTTCCAGAAAAGCTACCTCATCTTTCAAGCGGCGTTCTACTAAGTCCATGGTCATCCTCTCCAGCAAGGCCCCATGGATGATCCAAGCCAGTGCCATCAGACCAATACCGGCCGGAAGTAGCAGAATCAGGAGCATCCCCCTGACTGAGCGAGGTCTAGCGGCTATCGGCATCGAACAGGTACCCTTGACCACGTCGGGTCTTGATGGTGTCCGGTCCCACCAGCTTCCTGAGCCGCCGCACATACGCTTCGATCACGTTCTCGCTGGGTATGTCGTCGATGCTGTATAGCTGGTCGAGAAGCTGTTCTTTCGAGAAAACCTGCCCGGGACGACTCATCAGACATCGGAGCAAACGGAACTCCGTACCGGTCAGGCTATGTTCGGTCTCGTCACCGGCCCTTAACGTCTGGCGATTTTCGTCCAGCTCGAACCGGCCCGCTGTCAGGGTATCCATTATTCTGCCTTCGCTTCGCCGGACGATGGCGTGAAGTCGGGCAATCAGCTCTTCGGTCTGGAAAGGCTTCGCGAGGTAATCATCGGCGCCGGCCTTCAAGCCATTGACCTTGTCCTGCCAGTCTCCCCTGGCGGTCAGGATCAACACCGGGAAACTGACCTTATGCGTCCGCCACTGTTTCAGTACGTCCAGGCCGTTGCCGTCGGGCAGGCCCAGGTCAAGAATACCGGCGCGGTAACTTTCCTGCTGCCCGAGGTGCCGGGCTTCCCGCGCTGTACGGGCGGTATCCACGCTGAAACCGGCCTTTTCCAGTTGGGCGCTTAGCCCATTTGTCAGCAGGTAGTCATCTTCCACCAGAAGTAATCTCATTCCTGAACTGCCTTTCTAAATTGAGCATCAGAGTCCGTCAGTGTCGCTGCCCAAGCTGAATTGTGCCAGAACAAAAAATAATTCCGATTTTCAGCCTGGATTCAGGTTGCTGAGCGATGGTAGCAACCGCTTCTGGATATTGCTCAAGTTTTGAGTGAGACAACCCGGCCCTCAGGGCCAAAGCTGTTCAAAGGAGAAGATATATGACCGTATCAAAATTCCTCGTTGCTGCCGCAACTATCTTATTGTCGGCGACCACCTTTGCCGCTGGAACCCATGGTGGAGGACATGATCACGGCGCTGCGAGTGGTGAGCCCGGCAAAGCCTCAGAGGCCAGCCGAACCATAACAGTCGAAATGTACGACAATTACTATGAACCGGGATCAATCATCGTAAGCCCCGGGGAAACGGTGCGGTTCGTGGTGGAGAACAAGGGGAACCTCGTTCACGAGTTCAACATCGGCACACCTGAGATGCATGAGGGGCATCAGGAGGAAATGATGATGATGGTCGAACATGGCGTCATCCAGGGCGGAAAGCTCAACCACGACATGATGGAAATGGACATGGGGAACGGCCAGTCCATGAAACACGACGACCCTAACAGCGTCCTGCTGGAACCGGGCCAGAGGCAGGAAGTTATTTGGAAGTTTTCCGATAACAGCAATATCGAGTTCGCCTGCAACGTGCCGGGTCATTACCAGGCAGGGATGTACGGTGACGTCAAGGTCCAGTAACTGAGTTCACTAATGGGGCGTTGATCCAGTGGGCTTGTAGGTATTTATTTTGAGGGTTCTTAGTGAAGAGCGATTTGGAGCAAAAAGTATGAACAGCCGCTTAGGTTCAGTGTTGTTAAGCCTGCTGATGTCTGCATCGGTCATGGCTGGCGAATATAATCTCACGGTTGATCGGGTCGAAATTGACACCGGCGATTTCGTGAAAGACGGCATCGGTTATAACGGTGCATCTCCCGGGCCGGTGATGCGCTTCAAGGAAGGCGAAAACGTCAAGATCAACGTGACCAACAACCTGGATGAGATGACTTCCATTCACTGGCACGGCCTGATCCTTCCTTTTGATCAGGACGGTGTGCCTGGTATCAGCTTTCCAGGCATCAAGCCGGGTGAAACCTTCACCTACGAATTTCCCATCCAGCAGGCTGGTACTTATTGGTTTCACAGCCACTCCGGTTTTCAGGAGCCGGATGGCGCCTACGGTTCCATCGTTATCGAACCTGAGGGACGTGAACCGTTCCGCTACGATCGCGAATACGTAGTTCAGCTAACCGATAAGCACCCGCACTCCGGTGATCGCATCATGCGTAACCTGAAGATGATGCCGGACTACTACAACCGCGAGCAGCAGACTGTCGGAGAGTTTTTCTCTGACGTGTCCGAGAACGGCCTGATGAACACCGTTCGGGACCGTATGGCCTGGGGTGGCATGCGGATGATGAAAGCGGATGTCGAGGACTTGCAGGGTTTTACAGGGCTGATCAACGGTAAAGGGCCGGATCAGAACTGGACTGGGCTTTTTGAGCCGGGCGAACGCATTCGGCTGCGTTTCATCAACTCCTCGGCGATGACTTACTTTGATATCCGGATCCCCGGTCTGGACATGACCGTTGTGCAGGCTGATGGCAACAACGTTCAGCCGGTTAGTGTGGACGAGTTCCGGATCGGTGTGGCGGAAACCTACGATGTGATCGTCCGCCCGAAAGGTGAGCAGGCCTACACCATCTTCGCCGAATCCATGGGGCGTTCGGGCTATGCCAGAGCGACACTGGCCCCAGAAGAGGGTATGGAAGCGTTCGTGCCGCAACTGCGTGAACCGGCCCGCCTGACTATGGCTGATATGGGCGGTATGTCCGGTATGGACCATGGCGACATGGATATGAATAGCTCAGAAGGGATGTCCGGAATGGATCATTCTTCGATGGAGGGAATGGATCACGCAAACATGAGCAACATGGACCACTCAAATATGAAAGGAATGGATCATTCGGGCACGTCCGGCATGGACCATGGTTCCATGGCGATGGGAAAAGAAGGTCCAAGCGACCCCTTCTATGCGAAGGGAAGTGGCCTCGTCCCCACGGCAGCCAATGGCGGCAAGTTCCTGTCCTACGCTGACCTCAAGGCCCAAGATCCACTGTATGAAGACCGCGAACCGACTCGAGAAATAGAGCTTCGTTTGACCGGCAATATGGAGCGGTACACCTGGAGTATCAATGGCGTTAAGTACGAAGATGCCGATCCGATCCGCCTGAAATATGGTGAGCGGGTCCGCTTCAAGTTTGTCAACGAAACCATGATGACTCACCCCATGCACTTGCACGGTATGTGGTCCATTCTAGATGTTGGCGCAGACCAGTGGAATCCGATCAAACACACGGTCAGTGTGCAGCCCGGCACCACCGTTTACATGGAAACCGAAGTCGACGAGCCAGGCCAATGGGCGTTCCACTGCCACCTCTCTTACCACGCGGCCGCTGGTATGTTCCGTAAGGTGATTGTTGAAGGTGGGCCAGAGTCGACGCAGGCCAAAACAGACGCGGCTGCTGAAGAAGGAGGTGAGGCATGAGTTGTATTCGATCACTTGTTGCGGTCAGTTTCTTTGCCTCTATCGGATTCTCAACGGCGGTGACAGCTCAGGAAATGATCTCCGACACCACCGCTCGTAAACAGCCGCTCACAACCTGGGGTGTTCAATTCGAGGAGTTTGAATACCGCTACAGCGACGATGACGAGGAACTGGGCGTCTGGAATGCGGATGCTTTCTATGGCACCGACGAGTTCAAAGTCCGGTTGCTCACAACCGGGGAGTACGAGATAGAGGAGCAGGCCTACGAAACACTGGAAAACCAGCTGGTCGGCCAGATCCCCATCTCCAAGTTCTTCGACGCCAAAGCGGGCGTACGTTTCGATACGCCCGAGGGGCCGGACCGTACATATGCCGTTCTCGGTGTAGCCGGGCTGGCTCCCCAATGGTTTGAGATCGATGCAAACCTGTATGTCAGTAAGGATGGCGATACGTCAGCCGAACTGGATGCAGAGTACGAGCTGCTTCTCACCAACTACTGGATTCTGGCGGCAACGCTGGATGCCACGGTTGCGTTTAGCGAGGACCGGGAAATTGGCGTTGGTAAAGGACTGGTTTCTACCGAAACCGGACTCAGGTTGAGCTATGATCTGATCAACCGTGCGTTCTCGCCTTATGTGGGCGTGGTGCATGAGCGCAAATACGGCGATAGTGCCGACTTTGCCGAAGCGGACGGCGGCAGTACAGCAGATTGGTTTGCTGTGATTGGAGCGCGCATCGCACTCTGATCAGGTACTTAGGGGCTAAAGATATTTCTTTGGCCCGTTTTTCTCGACATTGATGCAAGTGAGATCTACCCAAGCCAGCATTGGCTATTTATTGAGTATCAAACGCCGTTCAAAACAACAGGAGGTTGTATGAGCAGCACGCACGACAGAACCACGCGCTATCAGAAAGGCAGTCTTACACTTCCGGGAACTGTTATGCTGGGCACCGGTGTCATGATTGGCGCCGGTATCTTCGCCCTTACCGGGCAGATGGCGCAGATGACTGGCGTTCTTTTCCCGTTGGCGTTTCTGGCCGCGGCGGTAATCGTAAGCTTCAGTGCCTATTCCTACATCAAAATTTCCAATGCCTACCCGTCAGCCGGGGGCATAGGCATGTACCTGCACAAAGCCTATGGCAATCGGTTACCGACGGCTTTCAATGCTTTGCTGATGTATTTCTCGATGGTGATTGCCCAGAGCTTTCTTGCGCGAACCTTCGGTTCTTACACCATGCAACTGTTCGATGGCGATGAAAGTGGCCGCATGGTGCCCATTCTTGGCGTCTCACTAATTCTGGCCGCGTTTCTGATCAATCTGTTGGGCAACCGAATGATTCAGGGCGTGGCTTCCTTTATAGGTATCCTGAAGATCGGAGGCATTCTGGTTTTCGGGCTGGTGGGTATCTGGATTGCCGACAGTGTTTCTGTTGATTTCTCTAGCCCCGGTGAGGCTGGAACCTTTGGCAATTTCCTGGGGGCAACGGCCCTTGGCATTCTGGCCTTCAAAGGTTTTACCACCATCACCAACAGCGGCTCGGAAGTCATAGACCCCAAGAGAAACGTGGGGCGAGCGATTATTATTTCCATCGCAGCCTGCGTGGTGATCTACACCCTGGTCGGTTTCGCCGTTGCCAGTAACCTGTCCCTGGCGGAAATCATCAAAACGCAGGACTACTCTCTGGCGGCCGCTGCGCGTCCCGCATTGGGCGACTACGGCGTCTGGTTTACCGTCGCCATTGCGATGATGGCCACCGCCGGTGGCATTCTGGCCAGTATTTTCGCCGTCTCACGCATGTTGGCCATGCTGACTGAAATGAAGCTGGTCCCCCACAGTCATTTCGGCATGCCCGGTAGCATCCAGAAGCACACGCTGGTTTATACCGTGGTGCTTGGGCTTATCCTCACGGCCTTCTTCGACCTGTCCCGAATTGCAGCGCTGGGCATCATTTTTTACCTGATCATGGACATTGCTATCCATTGGGGCGTTCTGCGCTATTTACGGGAGGATGTGAAGGCCAATGTGTGGGTGCCCACGGTGGCAATTGTTCTGGATTTGCTCGCTCTTGGTGGCTTCGTTTGGGTCAAACTGAATACTGACCTGTTTGTTATTGGCGTGGCGGTTGTCACCATGATTGTTATCGCAGTGGCCGAGCAACTGTTCCTGAAAAAGGCCACAGAAGCCGAAGAAGCGGGACACAAAGAATCTCATGCTCATCATCACTAATCACCAGAACTCGATAGGGAGGGATCGGCCATGACGGCTGAGCACACGGTCAAAGATCCTGTTTGCGGCATGTCGGTGAATCCACACTCGGCGGAACATCGCAGCGAGCATGGCGGGAAAACCTGGTATTTCTGTTCTTCGGGGTGCAAATCGAAGTTTGACGGCGACCCGGGACACTACCTCAGTGGAGAACAGAAACAGGACGAACCCGTGGCTCCGGGCACCATGTACACCTGCCCGATGCATCCGGAAATTCGCCAGCAGGGCCCCGGAGATTGCCCTATCTGTGGTATGGCCCTGGAGCCCGAGCAGGTAAGTCTGGATGACGGGCCCTCGGCAGAGCTCAAAGACATGACCCGTCGATTTTGGATTGGCCTGGTGCTGGCCCTGCCGGTATTGGTGCTGGAAATGGGCGGACATCTCACCGGCCTTGACCAGATCGTTGCCCCACAAATGTCCAACTGGATTCAACTGGTGTTGGCGACGCCAGTAGTGGCCTGGTGTGGCTGGCCTTTCTTTGTCAGAGGCTGGAAGTCCGTCGTCAGCCGCAATCTGAACATGTTCACGCTCATTGCCATTGGTACTGGCGTGGCGCTGATCTACAGCCTGGTGGCGACACTGGCGCCCCAGATTTTCCCCGACGCCTTTCGGCAGGAAGACGGTTCTGTCGCCGTCTACTTCGAGGCGGCTGCGGTCATCGTGGTGCTGGTTCTGTTAGGCCAGGTGCTTGAACTGCGGGCCCGGGAGAAAACCTCGGGCGCGATCAAGGCGCTGCTGGATCTGGCACCGGCGACGGCCCGAAAGCTGGATGACCAGGGCGACGAGTCCGATGTGTCGCTGGATCAGGTCAAGGTGGGTGATCGCCTGCGAGTGCGCCCGGGGGACAAGGTGCCGCTGGACGGTGAGTTACTTGAAGGCAGCTCCAACGTGGATGAGTCCATGGTGACCGGTGAGCCTCTTGCAGTCAGCAAAAAGTCTGGCGACCAAGTGATTGGCGGCAGTATTAACCAACAGGGCAGCTTTATCATGCGGGCCGACAAGGTTGGCCGGGACACCATGCTTTCCCAAATCGTGCAGATGGTGGCCAGCGCCCAACGCAGCCGCGCACCGATCCAGGGGCTTGCCGATAAGGTGGCGAGCTGGTTTGTGCCCACCGTGATCCTAATTGCCATTGTTGCCTTTATAGCCTGGTCATTCCTTGGGCCGACACCGCCCATGGCGTTCGGGCTGATTGCGGCGGTCAGTGTTCTGATCATTGCCTGCCCTTGCGCACTGGGTCTGGCAACGCCGATGTCGATCATGGTAGGTGTTGGCCGCGGCGCCCAAAGTGGTGTGCTGATCCGCGATGCGGAAGCCCTTGAACGCATGGAAAAGGTAGATACGGTGGTAGTGGATAAGACCGGCACGTTGACAGAGGGGCAGCCACAAATCACCCGAATTGTTACAGCGAATGGGTACGATGACGATGCTTTGATGCGTTTTGCGGGCGGACTCGAGAAAGGCAGTGAGCATCCACTGGCCCACGCCATTCTGGACAAAGCCAAGGGCATGGAGCTGAAGCTGCCGGATGCGGAAGACTTCGATTCTCCCAACGGTAAAGGGGTAACAGGAAAAATCGACGGCAAGCGGGTGCTGCTTGGTAATCGTCTTCTCATGGAGTCGGAGAATGTCGACACCACTAGATTTGACAGCGATGCCGACGAGCATCGCAAAGATGGTGCTACCGTGATTTTTGCCGCCGTCGATGGAAAAATCGCTGGGCTGTTGGCCATCTCCGATCCCATCAAGAGAACGACCCACGCTGCTATTGTCGCGCTGCAAAAAGACGGCATTCGAGTGGTCATGCTGACTGGCGATAACTACACCTCGGCCGAGGCGGTTGCTCGCAAATTGCATATCGATGAAGTGGAAGCGGAGGTACTGCCGGAAGATAAGGGCAAGATCGTCCAGCGTCTGAAAGATGAAGGGGGTGTTGTCGTGATGGCGGGTGATGGCGTTAACGACGCGCCTGCATTGGCAACGGCGGACGTGGGGGTGGCCATGGGCACCGGCACAGATGTGGCCATCGAAAGCGCGGGCATTACGCTGCTGCGCGGCGACTTGATGGGTATTGTAGAAGCGCGTCGTCTGTCGCTGGCGACCATGCGCAATATCCGACAGAACCTGTTCTTTGCTTTTGTGTACAACTCCGCGGGCGTTCCGATTGCGGCGGGGGTTTTGTACCCGTTCTTCGGGATACTGCTTTCACCGATCTTCGCGGCTGCTGCAATGTCGCTGTCGTCTTTCAGCGTGATTGTGAATGCATTGCGCCTGCGAGTTATCAAGCTTGGCCCTAAGTAATAATCGCTGGTGCCGTACACTATTGATCGAACCATAGAAGATGCTGATTTTGAGGCGGTTGACAAACGAGCGCGTCAGTCTCTCACGGATAACTGCTTCGGGGTGCTGATCGAAATCGACGTCAAAACCACGATGAAGGAGAAGCTGGGCACGGAAATACCTGCCTACCGGATCTTTGGGCATGCAATCCTAGGCCATCGGCGTGGAGCCTCGAGTAGGGGCTATTTTGCCATAGCTGGCGCCTTAAGCGACTTCATCCGTGATCTGTTGACCGTGATCAAGTTCCACGGGGTTTGCTCAGCCCGTTCAACTTTAATCCAACTCATTGTGATTAACTCTCTAGGTGTGTAAAGCCAACAGGTTGCTTATAACAGGAAGTCTGCTGATGCGCGGTCGCAGATAACCGCTCTGCAAGCGCTTGAGAAACAACTCGTTTCACTGAGAGCGAGTTGCAACGATGGCCGTGAAGTTGATGCTTGCGGGGTTCTTGCAGGCATCAGCGAAGGCATCGTACAACCGCAATAGATCAAAGTGTCGATTTTATAGTTCTGGGTATACGGATTTAATGGTTGATGGGGCACCTTCACCCCATCAATCTGATACCACCCTCAGATGGTTGATAGATCGACTCCGTAGTTGAGTTCCTCTGCGAAGTCCGGCAGTCCGTAACCGATGGTTTTCTTGTAGAAAGGAGAGACCTTCGCAGTCGGTGCCTTCTTCTTGTGCTTCGTGGTGTAGAGCATTCGTGCCCGCATCACCTCGAAGGAGTAACCGCGCCCTTCACGGTTCTTGTCCTTGGCCAGTCGGTTGATGGACTCCGTGTAAGCGTTGGTGACGGGCATGTCCGTCTCGAAGTAGGTCATGGTCTCTTCGCGCCAGTTTCCCACTGCCCTGACCAGATCGCTCCAGACTTCCTTTTGGCCCTTCGGGATGGTGGCTATCCACTCGTCCAGGGCGGCTTCTGCCTGGAGCCGTGTGGTGGCGTCCCAGATGCCGTAGAAGCGCTCCTTGTGCTCGTAGGCGGCCAGCAGTTGCGGGAACGCGCCTGTCCAGGTCTCCATGATGAGGCGCTCCCGGTCTGAGACTTCGTGAGCGCGTTTCAGCAGGATTTTCCGGTCTCCCTTGAGAGTCCGGCTCTGGGACGGTTTCAGCTCCTTTCTGAGGCCCTTGCGCACTCTCTCTAGGGCATCGTTGGCCATGCGCACCACATGGAACTTATCGACCACGATACGGGCCTGGGGCAGCACAGCCTTGACCGCTGCCCGGTAGGGGTTCCACATGTCCATGCTGACGATCTCGACCTTCTGCCGGTCTTTCAGCTTCATCAGGTAGTTGGTCACCACGTCCTGGCGGCGGGTGGCCAGCAGGTCGAGCAGGGTTCGCTCCTCAATGTTGGTCAGAATGCAGCGGTAGCGCTTGTTCAGGTATAGCTCGTCAATGCCCAGGATGCGGGGCGTCTCGAAGCGGTGCCAGCGCCCCAGGAACTCGGCGCGGGCGTTGAAGATGTCGCGCACCGTCTTCTCGTCCAGGCCGGTCTGTGCCGCCACAAAGGTTTAGGGGTGGTTGAAGGATTCCTTCTCCACGTACTCATGCAGCCGCAGTGTCATACGGAATCCGTCCACCATCTCCGGTAGCTGGGGCCTGAATGTTGTCTTGCAGGCCCGGCAGGTGTATCGGCGGCGGACCACCCAGAGAGTGACCCGCTTGCCGTGGATGGGCAGATCACGATAGGGAACGTCACGCTTGCCGAACCGTACGAACTCACCCTGCACGCCGCATTCCTCGCAGGCGATGGGATCGGGCACGTCCACCTGGAAGTGCATTTCGTCGTCGGTTGATTTGCAGCCCAGTACTTGGTATTGCGGCAGGTGAAGGATGTTGTCGGGAAGTTCGGTCATGGTGTTGTATAGGCGTAGGTGTCAGTCAGATCCATCCGACTCGGCATTGGTGTTTGCTTTTTTACCCAACAAGCTGCTGGAAACGAAAAGTAAGGCACCGAGGACAATTGCAATATCAGCCAGGTTGAAGGCCGGCCAATGCCAGTCTCGCCAATAGAAATCAAAGGAATCCACAACATAGCCGCGAAAGATCCGGTCAATCAGATTGCCCATGGCGCCACCGAGGATAAGACTGTAAGCGATGGCGTCTCCATTATGACCTTTTTCACGAATCAGCTTGATCAGCACGACCGAGACCACTACCGCGATTCCGATAAAAAAATAGCGCTGCCAGCCCCCAGCATTTGCGAACAGACTGAATGCGGCACCGGTGTTCCATACGTGCACCCAGTTAAAGAACGGGGTCACCGCGATCGACTCGCCATAAGCCATTGTTTGTTGAACCAGCCATTTTACAGTTTGGTCCGATGCTGCTATCAGGCCGGATATGGAAAACAGGACATACGGCGAGAGATTGTTGCCAATAAAGGGCATGCTTTAACCCTTGAGCGCCAGAATGCGCCTGGCACCGTTAAGCACGACGAGCCCCGCGATGCTACCGATAACCAGATCCGGATAATTGGAGCCGGTCCACGCGACCAGAACGCCGGCGGTAATGACCCCCAGGTTGATCACCACGTCGTTGGCCGAGAATATCCAGCTTGCCTTCATGTGCGCTCCGCCCTCCCGGTGTTTGGCTATCAGCAGCAGACAACTGGTATTGGCAATCAACGCGACGAATGCGATAGCCATCATCACCAGCGATTCAGGCTCACTACCGAATACAAAGCGTCTCACCACCTCTACGAGCACGCCCACAGCCAAGATCAGTTGCAGTACACCAGCAAGATGCGCGGCACGTACCTGCATTTTCACGCTATGTCCAACCGCATAAAGGGCAAGCCCGTACACCGCCGCATCGGCAAAATTGTCCAGGGATTCTCCAATCAGGCCGGTGGACTGGGCGATCAGACCGGCAGTCATTTCCACCACGAACAGAAGTGCATTGATGCCGAGCAACCAGCGCAGGGTCCCGGATTCTTGCTTAGCAGAAGCTGCCGAAAACTCGGCGGCCTTGATGGTCTCCGGATTTGCAGCGACGGTTTCCTGAAGCGAGGCGCCTAGCCCCAAGGTCTTCAGTTTCGAGGTGACGGGCTCGACCTCGCCGTCATGCACGACCTTCAGCCGGCGGTTCGACAAGTCGAAGGACAGCGCCCGAATCTCCTCAAAGCCGTTCAGGGCTAGGCGAATCATTCGTTCTTCTGATGGACAGTCCATCTTCGGCACGGCATAAACACTGACCCATCTCCCTGGCGCCTCGGAGGAGGCCTGTATATCGGTATCCGCTGCGGACGTTGCATCACCGCCACAGGCGCCACCACAGGATTTGCTCATGATACGACTCCACTTGAACAATGTTGTGGTACCATTTAAAACTATAAAGCTACTATAAGGTCAATAGAGTAAAGAATCCGTTGGGGAGGAGGCTGATGCGCATTGGTCAGTTGGCGCAGTTGGTAGGGGTCGAAACACAGACGATCCGCTTCTATGAACAGCAGGGCTTGTTGCCGCCGCCTGATCGGCAGGACAACGGTTACCGTGTCTATACCGAGAAGCATGGTGAGGGGCTGGCCTTCATCCGTCGCTGCAGAATCCTGGGCCTGTCACTGGCTGAGATTCACGAACTACAGAGCTATCAGGACGACCCTCATCAGCCTTGTACCGCCGTCAACACCTTGCTCGATGATCACATCTCTCATGTGCGGTCGCAGATAACCGCTCTGCAAGCGCTTGAGAAACAACTCGTTTCACTGAGAGCGAGTTGCAACGATGACCGGGAAGTTGAGGCGTGTGGGGTTCTTGCTGGAATTAGCGAAGGAAACATGCACCAGCAGTAGGTGAAGCATCAACCAGATAATCCGATGAGATGCCGGTCTGTCTCACTCTCATGCAAAGGTAAGATCAACCATTTAATCCGCTTACCCATAGTTCTTAACCACGCCGCCACCTGTCGACATAAGCCTCGGTACCCAGCATGCCAACAGGCGCCTGGAATGGCATCGAGAGACACTTTCACGCTTCATCAAGTAATGCTATTGAAGGCTGTGGCGTAGCAGAAGAGCATGCCAGAGGGAGCAGAGCTGGCGATCAATAGTTACATAGCTCAATATTAAACGTTGACATGGGGGCTACCCCAAGGTTTATGTTGTTAATAGCACATTGCTTCGGACTATGCTGACACCATATGTTTATTGCTCGGTTTTTCATTAGTTGCCTATTTCTGCTTAGCATCTCCTTGCAGGGGATGGCAGCGGTGCAATTGGCGCAGCCTTGCCCCATGGAACAAACCATGATGCAGGCAGACATGGATGACCGTTGCAGCATGATGTCCGCCATGCCACAAAACGATTGTTGTCTGGATGGTGAATCCAACACGCACAGCGGCCCGGTTTGCAAGCCTGGCCAGGAGTGCCATGCTGGGCAGCTCTCGATCATGAATACGGCTCCGGCGGTTTCTTTTCAGGCAGCAAATCCGGCTACCCCTCATTTTTCTAACCCTCTCTATCTCCCCCTTGCCTTATCTACCATCTGGCGACCGCCTCTAGCACTTTCTCACTGATCTTTTCGGGGTCCGGCCTGGTCTGGGCCCACTGAGGGCGCGTTGCGCGCCATGATCCGTGTTGGAGTGACACATGTATTGGATATTTCTGAGCGCCGGCCGGTATCGGCGCGCACTCGGCTGGCTAGCGCCCTCCCTGCTGCTAGCTAGTGTCCAGGCGTTTGGGGCAGAAGGCCTGACTTTTAATCAGGCGCTACAGCTCGCCTTACGTCAATCACCGGAATTGCGGGCGGAATCGGCCCGCGTCGAGGCCGCTCAGCAGGCAGAAGGGCCTGCCGATGCTTTGCCCGATCCCACCCTGATTCTTGGCCTCGACAATGTACCTGTGGATGGCGCCGATCGTTACAGCCTGTCGAGTGATTTCATGACCATGCAGCGTATTGGTGTAACCCAGCGTTTCCCCAATCGCAGCAAACGCACAGCAAGGGCAGAAGGTGCCAGACAGCAAATCGGCTTAACGGAGGCCACGAAAGAGGCCACTCGTCTGGCCGTGCTGCGTCAGACCGCTCAAGCCTGGATTGAGCTCCACACTCTGGATCGTCAACTAGTCCTGCTGGAAGAACTCATTGCTGAAAATCGTTTGTTCGACAAGGCAGTGCGTGCCCGGCTTTCATCGGGTCAAGGAAAGGCTATTGATAGCGTGGCACCCAGGCAGGAAGCCGTGACATTACTGGATCGGCGAGATGCTCTTCTGGCCAGGCAACGCCAGGCTAAGGCTCGTTTAATACGCTGGCTGGGGGAAGCCGGCCGGCAATCACCGGCTGGCCAAGCACCTGATTTCGCCATCAATGCTGAACAGTTACTGAATAGCCTGCATAAGCACCCTGAACTTGAGATAGCGTCGCGTCAGGCTTCTGTCGCCCAGGCTAACGCGGACGAGGCTCGTGCCGCCAAGAAGCCGGACTGGGCTTTAACTCTGGCTTATATGAATCGTGAAGAATTCAGTGACATGGCGATGCTACAGGTCAATGTGGACCTGCCATTGTTCAGCCGGTCGCGCCAGGGGCCTCGCATTGCCTCGGCGGAAGCTGAGTGGCAAGCACTGGAATCTCGTGCAGAGGCGGTACGTCGCGAACATGAAGCGATGCTGCAGAGCGATCTGGCCGAATATGAACGCCAGGAACGCACGCTTGCCCGGCAACGGGAGCGACTGGTGCCTCTGGCAAAAGAGAAAGTGGGATTGGCTAGGGCCGCTTGGCGCGGCGGTGATGGCAGTTTGGCCGATCTTGTACGGGCACGTAGCGAATGGCTGGACGCCAAACTGAAGGAGATTGATCTCAGCGGGCAGTATGACCAGCAGGCAGCCGCCCTCCATTTTACCTACGACCACCACGGCATGGTGGGCGAGGAGCAAGATAATGAACATTAAACGCAATGCCTTGATCGGTTTGGCTGCCTCGCTGTTGTTGCTAGCCGGAATATATTTGGGCCGTTACGTCACCCCTTCGCAGAGCAGTATATCGATGGCGATGGACAGCGGTGAAACCAACAGCAAAGCGGATGAAAAGGAAGTGCTGTACTGGTATGACCCTATGTATCCCCAGCAGCACTTTGACGAGCCCGGGCCCTCACCTTTCATGGATATGGAGTTGGTGCCCCGTTATGCCAATGGTGGTGATGATAGCGATCAGCCAACGGTCCGTATTGATGCAGCCATGGTACAAAATCTGGGAATTCGCAGTGCCTCGGTGGTCGTGGCTCAGTCACAATCTCAGCTTGATGTCACGGGGTTGATTGCTTACAACGACCGCGCCCTGACACGCCTGCAAAGCCCCGCGCCTTCCTTCGTAGACAAGGTCTGGCCTCTGGCTGAGGGCGACACTATCTCCAGTGGTCAGCCGCTGATGCAATTGAGAGTTCCGGCCTGGACTGGAGCTCAGCATGAATGGCTGGCCGTGCTCGGCAGCGGCAACAACGAACTGATCGTCGCCGGGCGGGAGCGCCTGTTGTCATTGGGCATGCCTGCATCCCTGATCCGAAGTATTGAACGCCAACGTAAACCGCTGGAAACCTGGACGGTGACAGCTCCGCATGATGGCGTGATACGCAGTCTCAATGCTCGTGCTGGCATGACGCTGTCGGCCGGTGCTCCCGTGGCGGAGATTCAGTCACTCAACCCCGTGTGGGTGGAGATAGCAGTCCCGGAACGCCAATTGGGGCAAGTCAGTAGTGGTAACGCTGTTGACGTGACCGTTCAAGGAGTGAAGCCAGCACTGCGTGAGGGGCAAGTTGCCGACATTCTGCCTCTGGTGGATCAGTCCAGCCGAACTGTGCCGGTGCGAGTGACCTTGTCCAATGACGAGGGTGATCTGCGTCCGGGCATGAGCGCTCAGGTACGCATTCATGGCGAAGCCACACAGAAAGCATTGGCCGTACCAACCGCAGCCTTATTGCATACAGGAAAGCGCAGCCTGGTGATGCTTGATGAGGGGGAGGGTCGATATCGTCCGCAGGCAGTGTTGCCGGGGGGCGAGCTGGGAGACCAAACGCTGATCCTGGCAGGGCTGAAGGAAGACCAGAAGGTGGTTGTCAGTGGTCAGTTCCTGCTCGATTCCGAAGCCAGCCTGCAAGGCATTGCCGTTCAGGAGCTGGCTATGTCAGATGAGACGGAAATGATGAACGCACTGCACTATGCCGAAGGTGTTGTCGAGCAACTGAATGGCAGCAAAATAATGCTGGACCATGGCCCTTTCAAGAGCTTGTCCATGCCTGCCATGACCATGCGTTTTAACCTGGCGAATGAACAAGTAGGCAAAGGGATATCGGTAGGTGATCGCGTGCGCATTGGCATTCGTGATACAGACAAAGGGTTGATTGTGGAGCGCCTAGAAAAGCAGGTGGCGGAACAAAAAGACACCCAAGTGAATTCGTTGCATTACGCCGAGGGGGTTATCGAGGGGCTATCCGACGGCAAGGTCAAGCTTAAACACGGTCCTTTTAAGACGCTCGGTATGCCTGGCATGACCATGCGCTTTCGTCTTGCCAGCGAACAGGTGGCCAGCGATATAGCAGTGGGCGATCGTGTGCGCGTCGGCGTCAAAGATACCGATAATGGCTTGACTGTGGTGTCTCTCGACAAACAGGAGGTTGCACCATGATCGCTACCCTGATTCGCTGGTCGTTGGCTAACCGATTTTTGGTGCTGCTGGCGACGCTGTTCATGAGTGCGTGGGGAATCTGGTCTATCAACAATACCCCCGTAGATGCTTTACCGGATCTGTCCGATGTACAGGTGATTATCCGCACCAGTTACCCAGGTCAGGCACCGCAGCTGGTGGAAAAACAGGTTACCTATCCACTTGCCACCACCATGCTGGCCGTGCCAGGTGCGCGCACAGTACGTGGTTACTCGTTCTTCGGTGATAGTTATGTTTACGTGTTGTTTGAAGATGGTACCGACTTGTATTGGGCACGCTCACGGGTGTTGGAATACCTTAGTCAGGTCCAGTCTGAATTGCCGCGTACAGCACGACCATCACTTGGGCCAGACGCTACCGGTGTCGGCTGGATTTATCAGTATGCATTGATCGATCGCACCGGCCAGCATGATCTATCGCAGCTAACCTCGATACAGGACTGGTTTCTAAAATACGAGCTGCAGACTCTGCCTGACGTTGCAGAAGTGGCAACCATCGGTGGCATGGTACGTGAATATCAGGTAGTCCCTGACCCGGTCAAACTCGCCAGCCATGGGATTAGTCATCAACAAGTACGCAAGGCGATAGAACAAGCTAACCAAGAAACCGGGGGAGCAGTGCTGACGCTGGGCGAAGCGGAGTTCATGGTGCGCTCCAGTGGCTACCTTCAATCACTCGAAGATTTCCGAAAAATCCCACTAAAACTGGTTGATGGGGTGCCAGTACAACTTGGAGATGTAGCGCAGATTCGCCTTGGTCCGGAGATGCGGCGTGGTATTGCCGAGCTGGACGGAGAAGGGGAAGTCGTCGGCGGGGTCGTCATTCTGCGTTCGGGCAAGAACGCCCGCGCTGTGCTATCTGCCGTGCATGAGCGACTTGAGACACTGCGGGAAAGCTTGCCGGAAGGGGTTGAAATCGTCACTACCTATGATCGAAGTGAGCTGATTGATCGAGCAGTCACAAACCTAAGTTACAAATTGATTGAAGAGTTCATTGTAGTCGCACTGGTGTGCGTATTGTTTCTTGGCCATTTGCGTTCGTCACTGGTGGCCATCATTTCCCTACCGCTGGGAATCCTTGCTGCCTTTATTGTGATGCGTTACCAGGGCATCAATGCCAATATCATGTCGCTTGGCGGCATTGCTATCGCTATCGGCGCGATGGTGGATGCAGCAGTGGTGTTAATCGAGAACGCCCACAAGAAAATTGAGATTTGGCATCGGGATAACCCAGGGCAATCTCTGACTGGTAATGCGCATTGGCGAGTCATAGAGCAAGCAGCTGTCGAAGTGGGGCCGGCGCTGTTCTTCTCGTTGCTAATTATTACCTTGTCGTTTATTCCTGTCTTTACCTTGGAAGCACAGGAAGGGCGGCTATTTGGCCCACTGGCATTTACCAAAACCTGGGCTATGGCGGCGGCAGCCGGCCTATCGGTGACATTGGTTCCACTGTTAATGGGGTACTGGATTCGGGGAAAGATACCTTCCGAGGAAAGTAATCCAATCAGTCGCTTTTTGATTAGTTGTTATCAACCCGTACTAGAGCGAGTCTTGGCGTGGCCGAAAACCACCTTGCTGGTTGCCGGTTTAGTTTTTGTTACCGCCTTTTGGCCGCTAAGTCAGCTTGGTGGTGAATTTTTGCCACCGCTGGATGAGGGCGATTTGCTGTATATGCCAAGTGCCTTACCAGGCTTGTCAGCACAAAAAGCTACCGAGCTTCTACAGCAGACCGATCGGTTGATCAAAACGGTGCCTGAGGTGGAGCAGGTGTTCGGCAAGGCGGGGCGTGCGCGGACAGCGACTGACCCTGCACCATTGACGATGTTTGAAACCACCATCCGTTTCAAGCCCAAGGACCAATGGCGTGAAGGCATGACAACGGAGAAGCTTGTCGAAGAGCTGGACCGTATTGTACGCGTGCCTGGACTGGCAAATATCTGGATTCCTCCGATACGCAATCGTATCGACATGCTTGCCACTGGCATCAAGAGCCCAATTGGCATCAAAGTAGCGGGTAATGACCTAGAGATCATTGACCAGGTGAGCCGTCAAATCGAACAGGTAGCCAAACAAGTACCCGGTGTCTCCTCAGCATTGGCTGAACGGTTGACTGGTGGTCGTTATGTGGATATCGATATTCGGCGTGGCATTGCGGCTCAGTATGGCCTCAACATCGCGGATATTCAGTCGGTGGTCAGTGGTTTGATTGGTGGTGAAAACATCGGTGAGACAGTGGAAGGGCTGGAGCGTTACCCGATCAGCCTTCGTTATCCTCGCGAGTGGCGCGACACGGTGCATCGCTTACGCGATTTGCCCATAGTCACTCCCGAAGGAAAACAAATTACCCTAGGAACTGTGGCGGATATCAAGATTACCGATGGGCCACCGATGTTAAAAAGTGAGAATGGCCGACTGTCTGGGTGGGTGTATATCGATGTGCGGGGGCGTGACCTGGCCTCGGTAGTGGATGATCTACGTGTCTCAGTGAATGATGGAGTCAGGCTGCCAGAGGGGGTCAGCTTGTCCTTTGCCGGTCAGTTTGAGTTCCTGGAGCGGGCCAATGCGAGACTGAAAGTGGTGGTGCCGGCGACCTTGCTGATCATTTTCGTACTGTTATTCCTGACCTTTCGCCGTGTAGGTGAAGCCTTGCTGATTATGGCGACGTTACCGTTTGCGGTGACCGGCGGTATCTGGTTCTTGTATCTGCTGGACTACAACTTGTCGGTGGCTACTGGTGTCGGCTTCATCGCCCTGGCGGGTGTCGCTGCCGAGTTTGGCGTAATCATGTTGCTGTACCTAAAGCAGGCGTGGCAGGAGAGACAGGAGCAGGGCCAAAAGGGTGAAGCTGCCTTGATGGGTGCTATCCGTGATGGCGCGGTATTACGTGTTCGACCTAAGGCGATGACTGTAGCTGTTATTATTGCCGGCCTTCTTCCGATTTTCTGGGGGGGAGGCACAGGTAGTGAGATCATGAGCCGCATTGCTGCGCCCATGGTAGGAGGGATGGTAACAGCACCTTTGTTATCACTTTTCGTACTGCCCGCAGCCTATCTGCTGATGCAACGACGCAACAGGAATCCAGGTTAACCAAGCTTAAAGCTTGGGTGGTTGCGATTGTGAATAAGTAAATAGAGCACATAAGGATCGCAATCTTCTGGTCTTGGCACCCTGCTTAGTGTCAGATCAGTGCTGATCTGACACTAATAATCGGCGGGGGGTTACAGGTGCTAAAGACAAAATTTGTCCGTGTGATGGTGGGAGAGGGAGCTAGTCATACAAAAGCCGATTGACGATCGGTTTTAGGTGTGTCAGTCTGATTACCAGATTGATAATCTCTAAGTGGTTAGGATTCATGCAGCTGGGTGAACTAGAAAAGCAAGTCTTGCAATACTTCTGGAAGGGGCGGACGGCAGACGCAAAGTCTGTCTATGCGCATTTCGAGAAGCAGCGCGGAGGTACCTTGAATACTATCCAGAGCACGCTGGATCGATTGTTCAAAAAAGGGCTCCTTTCCCGTGAAAAACAAGGGCATGCCTTTCAATATAGTGCAGCCATGGATCGCCAAGCTTTTATCGCCAAGCTTATCGAAGAAATTGGCGAAGATTACAGTGCGGATCCTGGCAGTACCCTTATTGCAGCTTTCAGCACCTTTTCTGAAAAGCTGTCGGATGATCAGGTTTCGGCCCTGGAAAAGCTGATTGAAGCGCGCCGGGCTGCCGACTCGAAGAGTAGTTGCTGATGATATTCGGCTATCCGGCGTTGTTTCTTCACTTGTTGACGATCCTGATCTTGGGAATGGTCACAGGAACGATGATGGCTAGTCTGCTGGTTCGTCTGGTTGCCAGTCGTCTGCCGCACTATCAATTGGCTATACGAAGAAACCTACTTTGGGCCTTTGCCGTTTTTCCGCTGTTTGCCGGGGTGGTTGCAGCGTTGCTTTCCTACCTCCCTGAGTGGAAGCCTCAAGCGAACCTGTGGCTGGCCGACATTATTCATTGGCATCATGCCTATCTTTTCTCGCCCGCATCCTGGCATGGGGTATTCTTGCTTTTTTGCCTTATTGGGCTGCTGGCCTTGTTTGCTTGGAGGGGCTGGCAAGGGGTGTCCGAAGTTCAGCGTCAGCAACTTCTCGGACTGCTCAGTGAGCGCGACAAAGATGGACTAGCAGAACTAGACACCCCTGTGCCAATGGCGTTTGTGGCCGGTTTGTGGAGTCCCAAGGCCTATATTACTCGAGGCCTTGCCTCCAGAATCAGTGCGAAAGAGCGGCGGGTTATTAGTCTTCATGAGCAGGCTCATATTTGTCGCCGCGATCCGTTGGCCAAGTTCGCCTTCTCCCTGTTGACGTGCCTGTATCCCCCCGGTGTACGCCGTTTCCTGCAGGCCGAGTTTGAGCTGGCGATTGAACAGTTGGCTGATGAGTGGGTTGTGCAGCGCTATCCCCAGCCTGCAATTATCGCTCAGGCGTTACTCCAGGTGGAGAAAATCGCCGTAAACGCTCAAGACAGGCAAGCAGATGATGCATATAGCTATTTTGCCCGCCATGCGGTTGAACGGCGTGTTCATCACCTGCTAGGCGTCAGTGAATATCGTGCTTTGCCTGTGGTGACTGTTGTAGTGCTTGCTATTTCTGCAACATTAAGCAGCGCGGCCGGTGTTGACGTGCTCCATCATTTATTCGAAACCCTTTTCCTTCATTGAGAGAGTTCAGATGAGCTGGATTTCTGTTTTTTTACGCGTAAAAAACCGATTGCCAATCGGTGTTTTACGCACTTGATGCTGCCCATTTTACTGCTGATAGGTCAGACCGCTTTAGTGGAGGATGCGGCGGCAGCCTCGCTGACTCTACAGCAAGCTATTGAGCGCAGCCTCACTCAGCATCCGCAACTGGAAGCCATGTCATTTCGTGCTGGCGCGTCACAGGCACAAATTAACCAAGCCAAATTAAGAACCGCTACCGAAGTCCAGTTCGAAGTAGAAGATGCGCTCGGTAGCGGTGTCTACGAAGGGGCTGACAGCGCCCAGGCGACCTTGAGTCTGAGCTGGGCTTTGGAAGGTAAACAGATAGATAGTCGGGTCGGCGCCGCTGAAGCGCGCCAGTCTCTGGTTACCATCGAGCTTGAGCGCCAGCGATTTGATGTAGGAGCGCGTACCGCACAAGCATTTCTCACTGCGCTGTCTTACCAGGAACGATTGGCTGTAGCCGAAGGGGCAAGAGACAGTGCGGCCCAATCTCTTGAAGAGATACGTCGCCGTGGTCGGGCAGGGGGGGCATCCCGAGTGGATGTCCTGCGTACAGAGGTGGAATTGCGTCGCCGTGAACTTGATGTGGAAGACCTGGAGCATGAGCTGGCGATAGCCCGTCAGCAGCTTGCAGCGCAATGGGGTAACAGTGATTCAGCGGACTTTGAGCTCCTCGGACAGCTTCAGACAAATCAGACGCTGGTATCCATGGAGGATCTGAAAGTCAGACTCAAAGACAGCCCTAGAGTCAAAATCTTCCTAACCCGAGCCAGGGTGAATGAATCGGAGATGGCGATAGCCAAGTCTGATGCGCTTGCAAGTTGGCGCTTTTCTGCGGGTGTCCGTCGCTATGAGGCGACAGATGATTTTGGCGTAGTGGCCGGTGTTGCGATTCCTCTGGGTAAAAATCGGCGCAATGAAGTAAGGGTCAGCGAATTGCAGGCTAAACGATCAGTCAATCAAGCCATGGCGATCAGCGAGGAATCGCGTTTAAAAGCCAGGCTGTTTGAGTTGTATCAAGCCTTACAGCACAGCCGGCATCAGACCAGCACCTTGCATGAAGAAATTATTCCTCGGCTACAGAAGGCGGTGGCTGAGGCAAATAAAGCATATTCGGTCGGCCGTTTTACTTATCTGGAATGGCAATCCGTTAAACAGGAATTGCTGGATGCTCGATTGGCGTTGATCAGTGCGCAGTTGAGCTCCCACGTTAATCTCACAGAAATTGAACGTCTCACCGGAATATCTCTCTCTGCAAACAGTAAGGAGAAAAATTAATGAAAGTAGCAATAAAAAATATTGGTCTGCTGTTAGTGGTTTGTCTATTGGCGATTCTCCCTACTGTTGGTATTGCTGCTGGTGCTGTTGAAAATAAAGAGGCCGAGCCTGATAAGGGACCCAATAACGGTCTGATGCTTCGCGAAGGAAATTTTGTGGTGGAGCTGGCTATCTTTGAGACCGGAGTGCCGCCAGAGTATCGCGCCTGGATAACTGACGATGGTAAGGCAGTGGATCCGGAAGTAGTGGAACTTGAGGTTGTGCTGACACGGCTTGGCGGCGTGCGTGATGAAATCGGTTTTACTGTTCAGGAGTCGTTTTTGCGCGGAGATATGGAAATATATGAGCCTCATTCATTCAAGGTGACGGTAACCGCGCAATATCAGGGGAAGAACTACCAATGGCAGTATGACAGTTTTGAAGGCCGCACAACCATCGATCAAGAAGTCGCTGACTCCATGGGTGTTGTCACGGAGGTCGCTGGTCCCGCTCTCTTGCATGAGACTATTTCTGCCTACGGAAAGCTGAAGCTTCCTCCTTCTGGAAAGCGAGAGCTGCGAGCTCGTTTTACAGGACAGATTGTCCGTGTGCACAAAAAACTTGGTGATACGGTTTCCCGTGGAGATATTCTTTTTACTATCGAAAGTAACGATAGCCTACGGTCTTACTCATTGCGTGCCCCTATGCCCGGTGTGATCGCTTTTATGGATGGGGGGGCTGGTGAGGCGACCGGAGAACGTATCTTGGCCGTCATAGTAGATATCGAGCAAACCCAGGCAGAAGTCGCGGTCTATCCTCTTGACCGCCAGCGGGTAAAAGAGGGTAACCGGGTCATGTTGAAGCAGGCAGGTGGCAAGACGCCGGTGTCTGGCGAGGTGATCTTTATTGAACCTATGGCTGTCTCAGGCCAGTCCCAGAACGTGCTAATAAAACTAGACAAGCTTCCTTTAGGCTGGAAGCCGGGGCAATTTGTGGCTGCTGAAATCGAAGTGGCTAAGCATCCGGTCGACCTTGCTGTGAAATGTATTGGGTTGCAGGGATTCAGGGATTTTACCGTAGTGTTTGCCAAGGTAGGGCAGCAGTATGAGGTGCGCATGCTGGAGCTGGGTCGCCAGGATAAAGAGTGGGTGGAGGTGCTCGGTGGTTTGAAGCCCGGCACCGAATATGTCAGTGAGAACAGCTTCCTTCTCAAGGCCGATGTCGAAAAGTCCGGCGCTTCCCACGATCACTAAAGGCCTGTAGATATGCTAGAAATCATAATTCAACACGCCATCCAGCGCCGCCGTTTGGTGCTGGTGGTTGTCGCTCTTCTGTCTTTTCTTGGATTGTGGAATTTCAGTCGCTTGCCGATTGACGCGGTGCCGGATATCACAAATGTCCAGGTGATGATCAATACTGAGGCGCCGGGATATACCCCGTTGGAAGTTGAGCAGCGGGTTACCTATCCGATTGAAACCACGTTGGCTGGCCTACCTGGGCTCGAATATACCCGCTCGGTCTCCCGTTATGGCTTATCTCAAGTAACAGCAATTTTCAGTGACGACACTGACGTCTACTTTGCTCGACAACTAGTAAGTGAGCGGTTATCAGGTGCCCGTTCAGATCTGCCTATGGGTTTGCAACCAGAGATGGGGCCAATCGCTACCGGGCTGGGTGAGATCTTTATGTTTACGGTGGATGCGGAACCCGGTGCCGTTGATGCACAGGGCAATTCCATTACACCCACGGACCTGCGTTCAGTGCATGATTGGATCATTCGCCCGCAATTGTTGCGTGTGCCCGGTGTTGTTGAGGTGAACCCCATTGGGGGCTATAAGCGGGAAATTTTGGTGGCTCTTGATCCGGGTAAGTTACTTGCAGCCGGTATCAGTCAGCAACAGATCGTAGAGGCTGTGGAGGCCAATAATCAAAATCGTGGTGTGGGATTTGTAGAGCAGAACGGCTCTCAATGGTTGCTGCGGGTGCCGGGTCAAGTTGTCTCACTTGAGGCTCTTTCCAATACCCTTGTGACGGCAGAGGATGGCAGTCGGTTACGACTTAAGGATGTGGCTACGGTAGAAGAGGGGCTGGAATTACGTTCGGGAGCGGCAACCCAGAATGGCCGCGAAGTGGTAATGAGTACGGTGTTTATGCTGGTCGGTGAAAACAGCCGAACGGTCGCTAGCGCAGTGGGTGAAAAGCTTGAGGAAATCAAGGCTGGCCTACCGGAAGGTATTACCGCCACCGCTGTCTACGACCGCACCGGTCTGGTAGAAAAAACCCTGGAAACTGTACAAAAAAACCTATTGGAAGGGGCGTTGCTGGTCATCGTTATCCTGTTCCTTTTGCTGGGTAATGTTCGTGCAGCGCTTCTAACTGCTGCTGTGATTCCCATCGCCATGTTAATGACCATTACTGGCATGGTACATGCGCGAGTAAGTGCAAATTTGATGAGCCTGGGTGCGCTAGATTTTGGTTTGCTGGTGGATGGCGCAATCATCATCGTGGAGAATTGCCTGCGCCGACTGAGCCAAGCGAAGGGGGCGGGGTCGTCACCAAGTCAGAAAGAGCGTCTGGTTATTGTCTTTACGGCAACCAAAGAGGTGATGCGGCCTGCACTGTTTGGTGTCTTTATCATTACCGCCGTCTATCTTCCGATATTTTCCTTGTCCGGCGTAGAAGGGAAGATGTTTCACCCCATGGCGCTGACAGTGATCATAGCCTTGGCTAGCGCCATGTTGTTGTCAGTAACGTTTGTGCCTGCCTGTGTAGCTTTGCTTTTTCGCAATGGAGTGGAAGAGAAGGAAAATAGAGCCATGATAGGGTTGCGAAATGGCTACCAACGTCTGGTAAAAAAAGCCGTAGCTCTACGTATGGTGGTTGTCTCTTTAGCTGTATTCGTTGTGCTCGTATCAATGTTTATGGCCAGTCGTCTTGGCAGTGAGTTCGTGCCGAATTTGGATGAAGGGGATATTGCTATGCATGCCCTTCGCATCCCTGGAACCTCCCTTGGTCAGGCAATTTCGATGCAGAGAACGCTGGAAGAAAAAATCCGGAAGATGCCTGAAGTGGAGAGAGTTTTCGCCAAAATTGGCACAGCCGATGTGGCAACCGATGCCGTTCCACCAAGCGTTGCGGACAACTTCATTATTCTCAAGCCTAGGGATCAGTGGCCAGATCCAGGGAAATCCAAGGCGCAAGTCGTCGAGGATTTATCTGCCATCGTCGATACTGTTCCGGGTAGTCGTTATGAATTTCTGCAACCGATACAGATGCGCTTTAACGAGCTGCTGGCCGGTGTTCGCGCGGAGCTGGCTATTAAAGTATTCGGTGATGACTTCAAACAGCTTGAGGCTGTGGGAAAGCAGATTGAAAGTGTGGTGTCTGAAATAGACGGGGCTGCGGACATTCAGATGGAGCAAGTAACTGGCCTACCTGTTTTGACGATTACACCTAAGGAGTCAGTGTTATCGTCGTATGGCCTAGATAAGTCAACGCTGCAATCCCAGTTGTCTATAGCATTAGGGGGTGAAGTGGCAGGGCGTTTCTATGAGGGTGATCGTCGAGCCGATATCGTCGTTCGACTGGCTGAAAAATATCGAACCGACATGGAAGGCTTGGGATATCTTCCTATTCAGGTTCCTGGTTTCGGTTCGATTCCCTTGCGCGAGCTGGCTAGTATTGACTTGGTTGATGGATTCAACCAAGTAAACCGTGAAAATGGCAAGCGTAGGGTGGTCGTCACCGCTAATGTGCGTGGCCGAGATCTAGGTTCGTTTGTGGAGGAAATTCGCGAAGCCATCAATGAAACCGTACAGGTGCCGGCAGGTTACTGGGTGGAATACGGCGGCACCTATGAAAAACTGCAATCTGCTAGTCAGCGACTGACGCTGGTTGTGCCACTGACATTGTTGATGATTGTGGCGCTGCTGTATTTTGCACTGGGTTCTATCAAGGATTCACTCGTGATCTTTACTGGTGTGCCGCTAGCGTTGACGGGCGGTGTGCTACTGCTGTTTCTCAGAGATATCCCCTTTTCCATTTCTGCAGCTGTGGGTTTCATCGCGCTCTCGGGTATTGCCATCCTCAATGGGTTGGTAATGGTGTCGTTTATCCGTGAGTTGATGCATGAAGGTGTAACGCTGGATGACGCGATTATTGAAGGCGCGGTGACCAGATTACGGCCAATTATAACCACCGCACTGGTGGCATCATTGGGTTTTGTGCCGATGGCGCTGAATACGGGTATCGGGTCTGAGGTTCAGCGACCACTGGCGACTGTCGTTATTGGCGGCATTATTTCTTCTACCTTGCTAACGCTATTTGTCCTGCCAGCCCTGTACCGGCTGGTCAATGGGAAGGCAGCGCAGCAAATCAACAACAAGGGAGTTTAGGTTGTGAAATTGAAATACTGGATTGGTCTTCTATCCATTTTGGCAAGCAGCATCGCCATGGGGCATGGCATGTCAGCAGAGGATAAGGCGAGGGCGCTCAATGCCGGTTTCATGGAGTACATTGAGCTTGGAGCGATGCACATGGTCACAGGCTATGACCATTTACTGTTTCTGTTCGGCGTGGTGTTCTTTCTGACCCGCTTCAGTGACATTGTTCGTTTTATAACCGCGTTTACCATTGGCCACTCGATTACTCTGGTGTTTGCCACCCTCTATAGTATTCAGGCGAATTACTACCTAGTGGATGCGGTTATCGCTCTGACTATCTGCTATAAGGCGTTTGATAACCTTGGCGGTTTCAAGACTTATCTGAAGATGAAGTCACCAAACTTAATGTGGATGGTTTTCGCTTTCGGTCTTATTCACGGGTTTGGACTGTCGACGCGATTGCAGCAATTACCTCTGGCAGAAGATGGTTTGGTTTTTCGCATCCTGGCTTTCAATGTTGGCGTAGAGTTGGGGCAGATTGCTGCGCTGGCCATCATGTTGTTTTTATTGTCTGGTTGGCGCCGCATGGCATCGTTCAAACGCTTCAGTCAAGCGACCAATGGGCTGCTGATGGTGTTGGGGTTGCTGTTGCTGTTGATGCAGCTGCATGGATATCTACACTCAAGCAATCCTGATGAATTTCCGCTGAACAAGGATGATCACCAGCATACTCATGAAGACATGGGGGTTGCTAATTCTCCGCTGTCCGGGTACGAGAAGCGCTTTGATTTGGATGCAGAGGATAGTGTTAACGGTGAGGTTGAAACAGAGGGTCGTGAGCCGGAGGAGTTGCCAAACAGTGCCTCTAATCCTCACGCCCATGGTGACGGCGAAGCCCATGTACATTAATAAATTTGATCTGTTTTTATGAGGAAAATGTTATGAGATGGATGAAAATCTTGATGACGATGATGGCCTTGAGTTTTGCCTCGCCGGTGTTTTCTCACGGCGGAGGGCATGCCACGGTAACCGCCGATCAGGCGGAGGAAGTAGCCAAGTATGTGGCTGTCGAGCTCACCGAGGAAGATCGGGGTATGGGATTTGGCAAACTGGACGAAAGCTGGAGAGAGATCCCCGACGAGAGCGTGGGTATCAGTAAATCTGGCCCCGGATATTACATTGTGGCTATGAATCATGAAGATGAGGAGCGAACGCTTTATATACTTATGTCCAACACGGGTAACGTGTACGACGTAAACTTCACTGGTGAGTTCAAAGGAATTGATTGATATTAGGCTAGGGAATCAGGAGGAAAAATTATGTCAATGCTAGTCATTAAATACCTAGTATCAGCCGCAATTATAGTCTTGGTTTCCGAGCTAGCTAAGCAGAGTGATAGGGTGGGGGCGCTATTGGCGTCACTGCCTGTCGTTACACTAATGGTCTTGGTGTGGCTTTATTTTGAGGGCCAACCCACTGCCAAACTGGCCAATCATGCTTGGTATACCTTTTGGTATGTGCTCCCAACGCTGCCCATGTTCGCCTTATTCCCAGCAATGCTTGAGCGCTGGGGATTTTGGCTGGCTTTATTAGTGTCAGCTTTTTTGACCGTATTTTGTTTTGCTCTGCTTGCTTTCTTGGTAAAACGCTGGGGAATTGATCTATGGTGAGGAAAGCGACTATTTTGCGGAAAATTGCCCAATCCTGTTTAGACTAATGTCGATTGCTGGCTGTCAGAATTCAATAATAGGCGTGTTATTTAGGCGTGGGTCAAATATGTGAGTATATTCTTCATAGAAAGAGTAGGTAGCCTGAATGCTTAGTTGAGCTCTAGATGTCACTTGGAGCGAAAACTCCCATTTAACGCATCAGCTATCATCTTGGTTCTGTCAGATCCTGGAGCCGGGAGCCCAATTTCTCCCAAGCCTCGCTGCATTCCTTGGTATAGCTATGGCGTTGATAGGTCCTTTTAACCCTATTTTCTTCGGTGTGGTTCAGGCAGCGTTCTGCGACTTCAGGAAGTACGCCTAGAGCGGTCATCATGGTTGCGCCGGTTCTGCGAAGGTCGTGAGGTGTCCACTTGCCACCGGGTAAACAAAGAGCTTGCGCGTTGTTAGTGCGATTGCTCATGGTGCCACTATTTGACGGGCGCTGTCGGTCAGAAAGCTGCTTGGTTATGGTTTTTGAGCAGAGAGGGCCGGTTTCCGCTCTGTTCGGGTAGCACCATGGGGACAGGCCTGTCATTTCCTGCAGCTGTTGGAAGAAACTGACAGAAAAGGCTGACAGGTGTACTTGATGAGGCTTGCCGTTCTTGCTGTTTTCGGCAGGAATAAGCCAAGTTCTTTGCTCTAGGTCAATATACTCCCAGCGTGCCGCCAGAAGTTCACCAATGCGGCAACAGGTGGAAAGTGCTATCCAGACAGCCAATTCAGAGGTTTTCAGCAGGTTGGCAGAGGGTAGGGCGTTTGTCAGTTGTCGAATCTCGTCCTCGGATAGCACTCGGTCACGTTCAGTCTCCTTACCTCCGATTTTGGCTTTCCGAATACTGCTGCTGGGGTCGAATTCAATGATGTCTCGGTCCACGGCAAAGCGGAACATCTGTCGCATCAGGCTGAATACGACTTTCACCATGCGGGTGACACCCCGTGCCGCCATGGCATCTGTCACCTGAGTGATGTGCCCTTTACGGATGTCTGCGACAAAGACTTGGCCAATGAGGGGGAGAACGTCCTTCTCGAACATGCGCCGGACTTCTGTACCCTTGTCTTTCCGGTGTGACACGTCAATTTCCATCCATCGCTCAAAGAGCTGGGAAACGGTTTGCCGAGAAGCCAGTGCAGCGGCCTCGGCCTCTTTTTGTGCCGCTTCTTGCTCAAGGCGTGATAGCTCTGCTTGCCTAGCGGCCTCTCGAGCGGCCCGTTCTGAGTTAAGGTGCTCTCCAATGTTCTTGATGCCTGAGACGTAGAGCCGCGATAACTCGCTGGCTTGGGTGCGGGCTTGCTTGAGAGTGAGCCCGGTGGTGCCAGTGCGTGAGTAAACTCCAAGCGGGTGAAACTGGCGTTTACCTGTCTGGTCACTGTAACGGAAGTAGAAGAGATGCTTCCCGTTTGGCTGAAGTCTGACCATGAATCGACCATGCCCACGTGGGCCGTCTTCGGTTAGCCAGGCATCTTTGGGGTCTTTTGGAGTGAGGTGTCTATCTGTGATGATGCCCATGTATGCTCCGAAATCTCGTCACCGTTCCGTCACCGTTTCTCAATCGCTTTCGGTGGATTCTAGTGGACGTTGTTGGACAATGCAAAGATGTATTTTTAACTAACTTACTGATATTTAATGGTTTATAGATTCTGTTGGACGGCGACGGACAAGCTGTAACCTTTATGGGGTGCAAGGGGTCGGAGGTTCGAATCCTCCCGTCCCGACCAATCGAGATACAAAAAAGCCCGGCTGGCAACAGCCGGGCTTTTTTGTGCCTGAAATCTGCAGGCCACCAAAGGTTAAAGGCTGCTCCTGCGCCAGGAACGGAGCGTAGCGAAGTAACGCACGTCGTTCCGTACGGCCCAAAGGGTGGGCGCAGCGAATAACACCTCTCGAGGTGCGAAACGCCCACGTTTCAGAAAACCTCACTATTTCACCCGCAAAATCTGAAAATTGGCCGCAAAGGCCCCTTTTCTCATTAAAAAATGCGCAAGACCTTAGTCCAGTTGTCGCAAAATTTGTGACAGCTCAGCGCCTTGCGGATGTCGATTCAATCGACATACCGGCTGACCATGTCGAAATTTTGCCATTCTTTCGACATTGATTACTCCTGAGATCGCCGACTTATGGGTGAAGTGTCTCTCATGCCGGTTTCCAGCCCCGCCGTAGGAATTCGGCGACGTAACGCACGTAAGGGGTATAGAAGAGAATAGCGGCTCTAAAAACGCGGGACCTGGCCTAGACCAGTAGTGTGATTCGAAAGCGCCCAGCTAGATGCGAAAAGTAGCCAGAGAAAGCTGGCAGCCCTGTGGCCTTGTGATAAGGTTCACAGCAAATATGAATAAACTTCAGGCTGCCAGGGTGGTGGCTGATATCGCTGGTGACAGGGACACTAAACCGGCACCTGAAAGGATTTGGGGGCAGCATTGAACCAGGGAACCACCTCGACCAATTTCGATTTCCTGCAAGAGCACGATCCACTGTTCGTGGAGCTGGCGGCGTCGGCGGAGCGGGCCTTTGCGAGTGATCCCAACACCACCCTGATCAAGCTGCGTCAGTTTGCGGAAGCCATTACCCAACATCTGGCAGCACGTGCCGGTGTCGACTTTGATGAACAGACCTCCCAGGCGGACCTGCTCTATCGCTTGAATCGCGAGCTGCGCTTCGAGCCGGTGGTGCGAGAGTTGTTCCACACCCTGCGTATCGAGGGTAACAAGGCCACCCACCAGTTCCGCACCCAGCACCGCGAAGCCATGGATGGACTGAAAGTGGCCCGCGCTTTGGCCATCTGGTTCCACCGTGCTTTCGGTAAGGCGGGAGCCGGTTTCAAACCTGGCCCCTTCACGCCCCCCGAAGATCCCAGTACCCAGCAGCGTCAACTACAGGTAGAAATCGAAAAACTCCAGCATGAGCTGCAGGAAGCCAACGTCAGCCTGGATTCCAGTCAGCAGCTCAATGACCTGATCGAAAAAGAAAAAGCGGAATATGAAGCCCTGGCGCTGGCCATGGATGAAGAGTCTCGCGCTCTGGCCAAACAGGCAGAAGACCATGAAGTCGCGCTAAAGCAGCAACAGCAAGACTACGAAAAAACCATCCAGGCGCTGCAGAAGCAGTTGAAAGAGCAGGGTGAGAAAGCGGCCTCCAGCCAGATGCAGTACGTGGCCACCCAGACCCAGGCCGCCAGCAAGGAAATCGTGCTGGATGAAGCCCTGACCCGCGTACTCATCGATAACCAGCTACAGGAAGAAGGCTGGGAAGCCGACAGCGAAGAACTCACCTACCAGAAAGGTGCCCGCCCGGAGAAAGGCCATAACCGGGCCATCGCAGAATGGCCCACCACCTATGGGGATAAGAAAGGCCGCGCTGACTATGTGTTGTTCGCCGGTCTGACCCCCATCGCCGTGGTCGAGGCGAAAAAGGAAAACACCAATGTGGCGGGCAAGGTTCGTCAGGCAGAACGCTACAGCAAGGGCTTTCAAGTCAGCCCGCCGCTCACACCCGCCTGGGAACTGGCCGGGCGCACCATTGCCTGGCCAGATGAAAACGACAGCCATTACAGCGTGCCCTTTGTCTATTCCTGTAATGGCCGTCCCTATGTGCCGCAGCTGGCAGAGCAGTCCGGCACCTGGTTTCGGGATGTCCGCGCACCCAGCAACACCAAGCGCGCACTACCCAAATTCCACACCCCGGACGGCCTGCTGGATCAGCTCAAACGCAGCAAGGAAAAAGCCGAGCAGGCGCTGCAAAGCGAACCCTTCGGCTACCTGAAGCTGCGCGACTACCAGGTAAAAGCCATCCATGCAGTGGAAGACGCCCTGTCACGGGACATCCGACGGGCTCTGCTGGCCATGGCCACCGGCACCGGTAAAACCCGCACCGTTATCGGCTTGATGTACCGCTTCCTGAAAGCGGAACGTTTCAAGCGCATTCTCTTTCTGGTGGATCGCTCGGCGCTGGGCCAGCAGGCCATTGATGCCTTCAATGAAGCCCCCCTGGAACAGAACCAGACACTGTCCAAGATCTATAATGTGGCCGAGCTGGGCGACATGGCTGCTGAAGCGGAAACTCGTGTGCAAGTGGCCACCGTGCAGGCCATGGTCAAGCGCGTGTTCATGAGCGACACCCCGCCGCCGGTGGATGCCTATGATTGCATCATCGTCGATGAAGCCCACCGGGGGTACACCCTGGACCAGGAAATGACCGAAGGCGAGCTGGCCACTCGCGATGCCAGCCAGTATCTGTCCAGCTACCGCCGGGTGCTGGATTACTTTGATGCCGTCAAAGTCGGCCTCACCGCCACCCCGGCCAAACACACCAGCGACATTTTCGGCAAACCGGTCTACACCTATTCCTACCGGGAAGCCGTGGCGGACGACTGGCTCATCGACCACGAGCCGCCCATTCGCTATGAAACCCAGCTAACCCAGGAAGGCATCAAGTTCGACAAGGGTACAAAAGTGTCCGTCATCAACACCCGGAGCGGCGCCGTGGAAACCGCCGAGCTGGAAGACGAAGTGAGTTTCGAGGTCGACACCTTCAACAAGCAGGTCATCAACGAAAACTTCAACCGGGTGATCTGCGAACAACTGGTGAAAGAACTGGATCCCTTCGGTGACGAAAAGACCATGATCTTCTGCGCCACGGATCGCCACGCCGACATGGTCAAACGCCTGCTTGATGATGCCTTCAAAGCGCTCTACAACGGCACTTACAACCAGGCCGCCGTCGCCAAGATCACCGGGCAGAGCGACAAGGTGTCCCAGTTGATCAGCCAGTACAAGAACGAGCGTTACCCCAGCATCGCCATCACCGTAGACCTGCTCACCACCGGCATCGACGTACCCGCTATCTGCAACCTGGTATTCCTGCGCCGGGTGCGCTCGCGCATCCTCTATGAACAGATGATCGGCCGCGCCACCCGCCGCTGCGACGACATCGGCAAGACCGTATTCCGCATCTACGACCCGGTGGATATCTACGCCGCCCTGGATGACGTGAACACCATGAAGCCGTTGGTCAAAGACCCGAACGTTACCCTGGAGCAGCTGGTCAACGAACTGGCCAACCCGGGCACCTTGGAACAGGCCCTTAACGCCCCCGGCGAACAGCAGGACGAAAGCCACGCCGACGTGGTGCTCAGCCAGCTCAGCCAGAAACTCATGCGGGTATTGCGCAAGGCCGGACAAAAGGCGGAGACCAACCCCCAGGTCAAAACCAAGCTCAACGAACTGGAGCAGCTGTGGGGCGTGGAGCCGAAAACTCTCCACAAGCACCTGCACGATCTCGGCCCCAAACAGGCTGCCGCCTTCCTGCAGCAGCATGGCGGCCTGATCGACCAGTTGGCGGAAGTCAAAGTGCTGCTCGGCAGCGAACGCATGCCGCTGATCTCTGATCACGACGATGAACTGAAAGACCGCACTCAGAGCTACGGCAAGTACCAGCGCCCGGAAGACTACCTGGACAGCTTCAACCAGTTCATTAAGCACCAGCTCAATGATTCCGCCGCCCTGGCCGTGGTGGTCAACAAGCCCCGCGACCTCACCCGCGAGCAGCTCAAGGAAGTGCGCCTGCTACTGGACAACAACGGCTACACCGAAGCCAAGCTGCAAAGCGCCGTGCGCAACCAGACCAACAAGGACATCGCCGCCAGCATTGTCGGCCACATCCGCCGCGCCGCCCTGGGCGAAGCCCTCAAACCCTTCGAGCAGCGAGTCACGGAAGCCATGGACCGTATCTACGCCCAGCACAGCTGGGCCCACAACCAGCTCAAGTGGCTGGAGCGTCTGGCCAAGCAACTGGTCCACGAAGTCATCATCGACCGGGACTTCGTCAACCAGCGTTTTGGCGAGCAGGGTGGCGTCAAAATGCTGGATAAAGTGCTGGAAAATCAGCTGGATACGGTGCTGGACGAGCTGGGGGAGGCGATCTGGCCACCCCAGGATGCAGGCTGATATATATATAAAAAAGCGCATTTTCTATATATAACTATGCGAACATGTATAGCAAATTGCGATTTTCTATACCTGATACCGCAATACCTATAGAAAACGGCCGAAACGGAGCACCATCCATGACCACCGTCACCCCGCTGCCTCTTGAGGATATCGAGCGCTTCGAAACCCGCGCCGTGCTCAAGAAAACCGCAGAGGCGCACCGTTACCTGGCCGAGCTCAAAGGGGTGGCTGCCACCATCCCCAACGAAGCCATCCTGATCAACACCCTCACCCTGCAAGAGGCCAAGGACAGCTCCGAAATCGAGAACATCGTCACCACCCACGATGAGCTCTACAAGGCCAACCTGTTTGCAGAAGCGGTCACCAACCCCGCCGCCAAGGAAGTGCAGGACTACGCCTTTGCCCTGCAGGAAGGCTTCCGGGTCGCACGTACCCAACGGCTGCTCCGTCTTCACGACATCATCGCCGTGCAGCAACAGCTGGAGCGCAACAAGGCAGGCTTTCGTAAACTGCCGGGCACCGAGCTGAAAAACTCACAGACCGGGGAAGTGGTCTACACTCCGCCCCAGGATGCCCGCGACATCGATGCACTCATGAACAACCTGGTGGAGTACATCAACGATGATGGCTGCTGCGATGCGGATGATCTGGTCAAGATGGCCATCATCCACCACCAGTTTGAAAGTATTCACCCCTTCTACGATGGCAATGGCCGCACCGGGCGCATCATCAACATCCTCTACCTGGTAGCTAAAGGGCTGCTGGACTTGCCCGTGCTCTATCTCAGTCGCTACATCATTCGTAACAAGGGGGATTACTACGCCCAGCTACAGGCCGTGCGGGACACCGGCAACTGGGAGCCCTGGCTGCTCTACATGCTGGAAGGCGTCGCGCAAACCTCCCAGACCACCATCCAGTTGATTAACCAGATCAAGCAGCTCATGCAGCAGTACAAGCACCGCATGCGTGAAGAGCTACCCAAGATCTACCGGCAGGAGCTACTCAACAACCTGTTCAATCACCCCTATACCAAAATCGACTTCGTAATGAACGATCTGGGTGTTAGCCGCATTACTGCCACCCGCTACCTGGATCTGCTGGTCGACCATGGCTTCCTGCACAAGGAAAAGATAGGTCGCGCCAACTACTACATCAACCAGCCGCTGTGCGAACTGCTCATCGAGCACGCCTAAATCGCAAAAAGCGCCACAGGAATAACGGAAACACCTTCATGACCAATAACGATATCGTCCAGAAACTCTGGAACCTCTGCGACGTCCTCCGCGACGACGGCATCAACTATTCCGACTACGTCACCGAGCTGGTGCTGCTGCTGTTTATCAAGATGGTTCACGAAAACACCGAAGCGGGCACCCTGAAAAACCACCCGCTGCCGCAAGGCTGCCGCTGGACCGACCTCAACGAAAAATCCGGCATCAACCTGCTCAACGACTACAAGCGCATCCTGCTCAGTCTTTCCACGGGTAAGGACAACGACGGCAAGCCGGTCCACGAAGACCCGCTCATCAGCGCCATATACGCCGACGCCCAGACCCGCCTGCGTGAACCGCGCCATCTTGAGCAAATGATCAAGACCCTGGACCAGATTGACTGGTTCAGCGCCCAGAAGGATGGCCTCGGCGATCTCTACGAAGGCTTGCTGGAAAAGAACGCCAATGAAACCAAATCCGGTGCCGGGCAATACTTCACCCCCCGCGCCCTCATCGATTCCATGGTGCGCTGCATCCGCCCGCAAATCGGCGAAACCATTCAGGACCCGTCCGCCGGCACCGCCGGCTTCCTGGTAGCCGCCGACCAGTACATGCGCGAACAAACCGATGACTATCTCGATCTCAGCGCCAAGGATGCCAAGTTCCAGAAGAACAAGGCCTTCATCGGCGTGGAACTGGTGCCTTCCACCCGCCGCCTGGCACTCATGAACTGCCTGCTCCACGGCATGGAAGGGGACGAAGACGGCGTAGTGCATCTCGGTAACGCTCTGGGTCAGGTAGGGCAGGGGCTGGAAAAAGCGGACATCATCCTCGCCAATCCCCCCTTCGGCACCGCCAAGGGCGGCGAAGCCTCCATCACCCGCGACGACCTCACCTACAAAACCAGCAACAAACAGCTCGCCTTTCTGCAGCACATCTATCGCAACCTCAAACCCGGCGGCCGCGCCGCCGTGGTGCTGCCCGATAACGTACTGTTCGAGGCCGGGGTCGGCACCGACGTGCGCCGCGACCTGATGCACAAATGCAACCTGCACACCATCCTGCGCCTGCCCACCGGCATCTTTTACGCCCAGGGCGTCAAAACCAACGTGCTGTTCTTCACCAAAGGTAGCGCCAAAGACAAACTGCAAGAAGAAAACTGCACCGAAAACGTCTGGGTCTACGACTTGCGAACCAACATGCCCAACTTCGGCAAACGCACCCCCTTCGGCGAACAACACCTCAAACCCTTCGAGGCCGTCTACGCCCCTGGCGATTCTGTAGGAGCCTGCCCGCAGGCGATCCTTCACCCAGAGAATCGCACGGAAGGCGAATACAGCTTCAACGCCGAAGAAATTGATCTAAGCGCCGATGCAAAAAAAGCCGAAGAAAACCAGGACGCCGACGAACAACTCATCAAAAGCCGCTGGCGCTGCTTCACCCGCGACTGGATCGCCGACCACAAAGGCGACTCGCTGGATATTTCCTGGCTGAAGGATGGCGACAGCGTGGACGCGGCGAATCTGTCGGAACCAGAAGTGTTGGCAGGGGAGGCGATGAGTGAGTTGGTGCAGGCGCTAGGTGAGTTGGATGGGTTGATGCGGGAGTTGGGTGCAGAGGAAGAGGCAGACGGAGCTCGTATTCTTTTAAGTGAAGTGATGGGTGAGGCTGAGTAATGGCCCATAACGATACTCCCCAACAATGGGTCAGCACTACCTTGGGTGAAATTGTTCCGTACGGAAAGACACAGAAGTGCGTGCTCGGAGATGTCACTGATGAGACATGGGTTCTTGAGCTAGAGGATGTTGAGAAAGAAAGCTCGAAAATAGTAAGCCGTAAAGAAGCAAAAGAACGACCATTCAAGAGCACAAAAAACCGCTTCAAGGAAGGAGATGTGCTCTATGGGAAACTTCGTCCATATCTCAATAAAGTTGTTGTGGCTGATAGAGATGGTGTTTGCAGTACGGAAATTATCCCGCTTGACGCTGAGCCGTTCGTATTTAATCGCTATCTATTCTACTGGTTGAAGACTCGAGACTTTCTTAATTACGTCAATGACGTCAGCTATGGAGTGAATATGCCTAGGCTGGGAACAAAGGATGGGGTGGTGGCCCCATTCATTCTGGCGCCCCTGGCCGAACAAAAATTCATCGCCGAAAAACTCGACACCCTGCTGGCCCAGGTGGAAAGCACCAAAGCCCGCCTCGAACGCATCCCGAAAATCCTCAAACGCTTCCGCCAATCCGTCCTCGCCGCCGCCGTGAGCGGGAAGTTGATCGGTGGAGAGGCAGCCGTTGAGAAAATAATCGGAGATGTGGCTGAAGTTATAGGGGGGATTACAAAAAACTCTAAACGGGCAAGCTTTCCGATTAAAAAGCCATTCTTGCGAGTGGCTAATGTTTATGAAAATGAACTCCGGTTGGGTGATGTTCATGAAATAGGCATCAAAGAAAAAGAATTGTCTAGAGCTGTTGTTGATTATGGCGATTTGTTGATTGTTGAGGGAAACGGCAGTGTTGAACATATAGGGCGAGTCGCTCTTTGGCAGGGGGAGATCGAAGGATGCGTCCATCAGAATCACTTGATTAAAGTGAGGGCGGATAAAAATCTTCTTATGCCAGAGTTCGCGCTCTATTATTTGATGTCTCCACTGGGAAAAGAGCGGATCGTTGAAAAGGCGACTTCAGGTGCAGGCCTTTATACTCTAAGCATTTCGAAAATTTCTTCTGTCGAAATCCCAATTTTTACTATCAAAGAACAAACCGAAATCGTCCGCCGCGTAGACCAACTCTTCGCCTACGCCGACACCATCGAAACACAGGTCAATAAAGCCCTGGAGCGGGTCAACAACCTCACCCAATCCATCCTCGCCAAGGCCTTCCGCGGCGAACTCACCGAACAATGGCGCCAGGAAAACCCGGATCTGATTAGCGGCGAAAACAGCGCCGAAGCCCTGCTGGAAAAGATCAAGGCAGAACGCGCCGCGGCCAAGCCGGTGAAGCGGGGAAGGAAGACTGTGAAACAGGGATAAGTATCAATAAAGATAACAATTTCAAGGACGAGGGTAGTAATGCGAGAAAAACTGATTCAGACCAGAAAAGAACAGCCTCCAGTGGTATGGCATCGCAGGAACCTTCAGGACATAGGAATGAAGGAAAGCGCGCTGGAAGCCACGTTAGTTGCCAATCCTGATCTGCTTTGTCTGGACGATGCCGGCATTTTTTATCGCAGTGTGTATATCGTTCGTCAGGCAAGCGCCAGGGCGATCACCGGTGCGCAGAAGTATCCGGACATTATTTTCCTCACAGACACAGGGGATGTAGGGATTGTCGAAGTAAAAAGGTACGGCAATCCTGAGCTTCAAGACAGGAAAGTGATTTCGCAAGTCATTGATTATGGCGCAACGGTCACTACCCTGGACGAAGATAAGCAGGTCAGAATGTTGCGAGGGCCGAATTCTTCTGCGGAAACCCTTGATCAGCTTGTCCGGGAGGTTTTTCCGAAAAGCGAATATTTGTCATCCCTTTCAGCAAAGATTCGCCGCCAGCTTCAGCATGGACAGCTACATTACATCATTGCCTGTGATCGGGCGCCAGAGGGGCTGGCGACATGGGTGGCCTCAGTCAGCCAAAGCAGCGCAACGGACTTTTCGATTCGGGTGCTTGAAGTATGCCCCTATCAGCAAGACGATGACCCTGCTTCATTGCTCTGGTTTTCTGCTCCCATCATCAAAACTGAAACTATCCAGAGAACGACCATTAGAATTGAAAATTCTGGCAGCCAGAAAGGCCTTTCCGTCAATGTGGAGAGCGAGATATCAGAAGAAGGTAAGGATGTTCTTGGTATGAACGGTCGTGGCAATCGCCAGAGCAATCTGGCGCTTGCTACCGAAAATCTTGCGGAAGTGGCAAATTCTCTTCCCTATCCTACGGCAGACCTGTTCGCTTTTCTGGGTACTATTCACAGGACGGCGCTGGAGAAAGATTGGGATTGGCTGGTTGGCGGACTGGAAACTGATAAAACAACGCAGCAATGCTATCTGAGAGGAACAAGCCGGCCGGGCTTTGTCGAAGGGCGTTATGGGGTGAACTGGTTGAAACCATCACAGCCCGGTTTCTTCGCGGGTTACTACTTTAATGGTTGGGATCATGGTGTAGAGCCAGTTGGTGAGGCAGGTAGTTTCGCCGTGATACTGGATATTGATCGGGAGTGGGGTAGAAATGAGCGATTTTATGAAAGTGCTGAATTCCAAGCGCTTGTGGATAGAATAACAAAGATAGAGGGCTGGGATTTCGAACGCGGTCCAAATGACTGGCATCCAATCGTCCTTCGGCGCTGCATGAAAGCTGCGTTCTCGCCTGTAAAGAGCGAGTCTGAGTTTGAAGATAAGTGGTTTGAAATGGCCATAGAAGGAATTGGTTTGTTAATGGCTGGTGGTGAGCTGGCCGCCTTTCATGCACGGGCTGGCGGCGATAACGACTGATATCAGAATCTTCTTCTAATCGCGCTTCGTTTCTGATTATAGAGTAGGGGGTGTGAATTTCATCCATTATGATTTGCCGCAATCTGCAGAATCATAACAAGAATGCATGGCTACTAAATTGTTGCGACTATCAGCAGAGAGGGGTTGAAGATTGAACGATAAGCCCATGGTTACAATGGATGAAATGTTTTCGTCTCGTTTAATGGCGAGGTTGGCTTTGGGGCGAAAGCTGTCTTCCTTTCTGCACAATGAAGTAGGCGTCAGAAGTGATAAGGCCCGCAAAGCTTTATCTTTCACCGCAAATGATTCTGAGATCGAAAAGTTAATCGGAAAACTCGATAGCTACTGGCACAAAAAAAGGCAGGAAGCTGGGTTGGGAAATGACCCTGGCGAGGGTAAAGAGCGTTTGTCGATCTACTCTCTCGTTTCTCATGAATTGGCTTTGCACTCATCAAGCTATAGAGCACTTATTAAAGAGGCTGAATATATCGATACTCTTGACTTGTTTCCCATTGCTCTGAAGCTCGATCCGGAGGCGTTTCATGATGGATCAGAAATTGCTGAAGCTATAAGCGAAATAAGGAATGAGGGAACAAAGGGTAGAGTAAAGATAATTGATCCGGTGGCCCTCGATAACGAGTTTGTGACCGGGCCGTACCCATCGGTATCCGACATCAAGTACGCTGATCTAAACACAGATTTAATCTCGGTTTTTGACAATTCAGTTCTGTCCTGGCTGGCTTTGATGGATGTTCTATTTCACAGATCCATTCCCGAGTTTGTTGATATAAAGCCTGTTCCATGGTTCTTGAGCTTGATGCCTCTTAACCCGGATTTCAACGTCAAGACTTCCAATGCCAGGCTTATTGATATGTTGGCTTGTATTTCATTCAGGAAATCGCGATGTGTCTGGCCAGATAAACCGACCAAGACAGGTGAAATAACCAGGTGCCCCGGCTTTTCAATAGCTTGGAGGAAAAAGGATAAGAGCCGTGGGACGTCTGATGACTCAGATCCGGATAAGGTTATCAGTCACTGGCGGGAGCCGGGACGGAAGTTTTCGTTCGGTGATTTTGCAGACCTTTTGTCGGTGCTAAACCCGAAGGAAAAAGCGGCTTCCATGCTGCCCTTGTTCTACGCCTCCAATATTTGGCAGGAAGTATTTTTCTCTCGTGAAAGAGAAACCAATTTGATATTTAGATGGTGCCTTTGTAATCGATACGAATATTGGTGGAAGTTGCATTTGGCAGTTAGCCAGGAAGAAGGCTATGAAGCTGGTGAGGCCCCTCTCCCTGGCTGCTTATCGCGGGTTTAGTGATTAGACAGTTACCAACTGGAACTGGTCAGATGCCAGCCATTGTCATGGGGGCATTCGTAGACGCGTAGGTTTGGGGATCCTTGCTCGGCTAGTATACTGGCACGTTTGTCTGCACCCTCTCTTGTCTCATAAAGGCTCTTGGGCTCGCCTGAAGAGCTGGTGCAGTAATCGCACGTTCGGCTTGGGGTATGTCTGCTCTTCGGCGCCAGGTGCCAGTAGCTACACTTGTTGCAATTATAAGGGATCATGTCGTTCCCATGTATTGCGCTGATATAGCGTGCGGCATCTTCAGCCTGAAATTCAAATTCATACTCGGTGAGCGGTTCGCCTCGCTTGTTCATGCAGGTCATGCTTTTGCTCGCCATATTTATGCCCCTTGTCTGCTATTGAAGTAACAGAAAAGAGCTTAATTGGGTTAAAAAAGCATTTTTCCCCATATTTAGGACAGGGGGAGCATGTCGGAAATGGCTTACCTGAGTCTTCGGTGCGAATCTCAGGCTGCTTTCCTCCAAGTGCCTGAAGGCTTCGTCGACGATGATCATGCGCAGAGGGCTATCGCCTTCGTTTAAGGGAAAAGCGCGGGTGGTGGCAGCAACCTATTTCTGCCCCTTCGCCTTATAAGCCGCCTTCCTGGCCTTCTTCTTAGCCTCCTTCTCCTCCTCTTTCAGCCGACGTATCTCCGCCACCTTCACATGCTCCTGCTCGGCCATGGCCGGGGTTTCCAGGGTGAGCTGGCCGAGTCTGCCGCCGCGGTATTCGCTGATTAGTAGGGTGGCGGCGCGGTCGAAGTCCACGTGGCCGCCGCTGCCCAGGCAGCCGCGCTGTTTGCCGATGGTTTCCAGGAAGGGCACGCCTTCTTCGGGCAGGTCGTCGCGTTTGAAGCGTTCTTTCATTTGTTGCGGGTAGGCCTGCATGAAGTATTCGGCGGCGAACAGGGCTACGTCGTCTTCCTGCATGGCAGTGGCCTTGATGGCGCCGGAGAGGGCCAGGCGGTAGCCGCTGTTACGGTTTTCGATTTTCGGCCAGAGGATGCCGGGGGAATCGATGAGGATCAGGCCGCCGCCCAGTTCGATGCGTTGCTGGCGCTGGGTCACCGCCGGTTCGTTGCCGGCCCGGGCCACCTGACGGCCGGCCAGGGTGTTGATGAAGGTGGATTTGCCCACGTTGGGGATGCCGGTGATCAGGGCGGTGATGGTGGTGGCCCGGTCACGCTTTTTGTGGACCATCTGCTGGCAGATATCCGCCAGTTTGCGCATCGGTTCCGGCTGGTGAGTGGTGATGGCCAGGGCGCGGACGGTGGGGTCTTTTTGCAGGTGCTCGAGCCACTGCTGGGTGATGGCCGGGTCGGCCAGGTCGCTTTTGCTGAGCAGTTTCAGACAGGGCTTGTCGGCGCGGAAATTCTCGATCACCGGGTTGGCGCTGCTGTAGGGCAGGCGGGCGTCGACGATTTCGATGATCAGATCCACCTTGGGCAGGATCTCGCGGATCTCGCGGGTGGCCTTGTTCATGTGGCCGGGGAACCAGTTGATGCTCATAAGCGGGTGTTGCCTGTCTGCATGAAGTATCGGCGCATTATAGCTGAGTTGGTTCGTGTGAGCTTGATGGGGGAGTGGGGCTTTGACGCTTTGCGCCAGGGGCGTGATACGAATCGTCATTAGTGTCTCATTTTGTCTCCCGTACACTGGGTCCACTGAGTCTGATAACAGCGGAGTAGGGTATGGATCTGCGGGTGCCGGAGCAGGAGAAGGCGTTTCGGGATGAGGTGCGCACCTTTCTGGAGGAGAGCCTGACCCCGGAAATTCGGGAAGCGGGCAGGATGGTGACCTCGGTGTTTGCGCCGGTGAAGGAAGCCATGGCCTGGCAGCGCATTCTCAACGACAAGGGCTGGGCGGCGCCGCACTGGCCGAAGGAATTCGGCGGCACCGGCTGGAGCGTGACCCAGCGGGCCATCTTTGCGGAGGAGCTGGTGCGGGCCGAGACGCCGCCGCTGGTGCCCATGGGCCTGCACATGTGCGGCCCCTGCCTGATCGGCTGCGGCACCGAGGAACAGCAGCAGGAATACCTGCCGAAGATTCTCAACGGTGAGCATTTTTGGTGCCAGGGCTATTCCGAGCCGGGCTCCGGTTCTGATCTGGCGTCCCTGAAGACCTTTGCCGAGAAGGATGGCGACGACTACATCCTCAACGGCACCAAGATCTGGACCACCTACGCCCACTACGCCAACAAGATGTTCGCGCTGGTACGCACAAATCGCGACGGCAAACCCCAGCAGGGCATTACTTTCCTGCTGCTGGACATGGACCTGCCGGGCATCACCATCGAGCCCATTGTCGGCCTGGATGAAGTGCCGGAGCAGTGCCAGGTGTTCTTCGACAATGTGCGCGTGCCGCAGAAGAACCGGGTGGGCGAAGAAAACGATGGCTGGACCGTGGCCAAGTACCTGCTCACCTTCGAGCGCGGCGGTCAGGAATATGCCCCGGGCCTGAACGTGATGCTGGAAAAGATCCGCCTGATGGCCGAGAAGCAGCAGACCGCCTTTGGCCCGCTGAACCAGGACCCGGTGTGGCAGTACAAGTTTGCGGCGCTGGAAGCGGATGTGTTGGCGCTGGAATTCACCGAGATGCGCATCAAGTCCGCCCTATCCGCTGGCAAGGACCCGGGTGCCCTGTCGTCCATGACCAAGATCCTCGGCACCGAATTGCTGCAGAAAGTCACCGAGCTACGTATTGAAACCCTGGGTAGCCAGAGCGTGATCTGGCAGCCCCAGGCCCTGGTGCCCGGTGAGGAACAGCCGGTGATCGGGCCGGAGTATGCACTCACTGCCATGCCCCATTATCTGAACTCGCGGGCCTGTTCCATTTATGGCGGCTCCAACGAAGTGCAGCGCGGGATTATCGCCAAGGCGGTTTTGGGGCTGTAAACGATATTGTTGGAGCCTTGCTCGCAAGGCGAAGCGCGTCGACGAGGGTATTCGCCTTGCGAGCAAGGCTCCAACGGTAAGGGGGGGAAGACCCCGCCCGGGAATGGAGAACAACGATGAATTTTCAGTTGAGTGAAGAACAGCAAATGCTGGCGGACAGCGCCAAGCGGTTTGTGCGTGACAACAGTGATGTGGAAACCCATCGCCAGAACAAGAAACTGATGCCACTGGATGCGGCCACCTGGCAGCAGTTTGCCGATCTGGGCTGGCTGGCGGTGCCATTCGAGGAAGAGCACGGCGGCCTGGGCATGGGCCCGCTGGAAACCATGGTGCTGCTGGAAGCCCTGGGCGAGGGCCTGATCATGGCGCCCTATATTGCCACCGTGGTGCTGGGCGGCGGTTTTCTGCGGCACGCCAGCGCGGCCCAGCAGGCGGAAACCATTCCCGCCTTGCTGGAAGGTAAGCTGCAGGTGGCCTTTGCCGCGGAAGAGTACGAGCGGGTGTTCACCCTGGAAAACACCGCCATGGCCGCCGACTTGAAAGGCAATGAGGTGATACTGAACGGCACCAAGAGCTGCGTGATGAACGGCGACCAGGCGGACCTGCTGGTGGTGCTGGCGCGCACCGGTGGCCAGCCCGGCGATCAGGATGGCCTCAGCCTGTTTCTGGTGGATGCCAATGCTCCAGGTGTGGAGCGGGTAGCCCACCGCACCGTGGATGGTCGCCAGGGTGCAGAGATTCGCTTCAATCAGGTGAAAGTATCCGAGGCGGCCCGCATCGGCGAGCTGAATGGCGGCTATGCCATTGCCCGGGATGTGCTTCATGAAGGCCTGTTGGCCCTGTCGGCGGAATCCGTGGGCAGCCTGTCTGTGCTGCTCAATGAGACCGTGGAATACAGCAAGACTCGCAAGCAGTTCGGCATGCCCATCGGTAAGTTCCAGGTGCTGCAGTTCCGCATGGCAGACATGTTCATCGCCATGGAACAGACCCGCTCGCTACTGCTGGCCGCCACCCTGAAAACCGTGGAAGGCCATGACGATGCGGCCAAAGCCGTACATGCCATGAAAGCGCAACTGGGCCGGGCCGGGCGCAAGATCGGTCAGGAAGCCATCCAGATTCATGGTGGCATGGGCATGACCGACGAGCTGGGCGTGGGCCACTATGTGAAACGGGTAACCGGTGTGGATGGCCTGTTCGGCAATGCGGACGTGCACCTGATGGCCATTGCCCGGTCGGCGTAAATGGATTTTTACCACAGAGGGCGCAGAGAGCACTGAGAAAAAAGAGGTTTCTTATGCCCCTTGGTGTAGCCATGTTGTAGGAGCTTGCTTGCAAGCGAACCGCACAAACCGCTATTCGCAGACCGGCGCCAACAGCAAAGCAAAGCCTGTTCATCCTCAGTGAACTCTGTGCCCTCTGTGGTAAAAAAAGGATTTTAAACAACGCCTCTACGGAGCAACCGGGGCCGATGAATTTGCCGACCACGGTGGCCATGGGGTATAAGCCATGGACACCACCGGGGATACACTGGGAGTCTGAATGTCACGTAACGCGGCCGCGTCGAAAACCCTGCTGAAAAACCTGCAGGTGCCGGAAGGCGACAAGACCTACGAGAAAATTCTCGATGCGGGTCTGGCCCTGTTCGTGGAATTCGGCCTGCGCCGTACCACCATGGAAGATGTGGCCGGCAAGGCCGGTATCGGCCGGGCCACGGCCTACCGTCGTTTTGCCGACAAGGACCAGTTGATCCAGGTAGTGATCCTGCGTGAGTGTCAGCAACAGCTGGCCAGGATCGAAGAGGAACTGGCACAGATCGACAACGGTGTGGAACGGGTACTGGAATCCTTTGTGCTGGCGGTGACCCGGGCCCATCACCATCCGCTGTTGCAGCGGTTGCTCACCTCCGAGCCGGAAACCATCCTGCCGATTCTCACCCAGCGGCTGTGGCAGATGATGGGGTTCTTCCGGTTATACATGGCCGGCATGCTGGACCAGGAGCAGGAGAAGGGCGCGATCCGCAAGCAATCGTCCGAGGCCCTGGCCGAGCTGATGCTGCGCCTTACCCAGTCCATGGTGCTGTCGCCGGACGGCGTGATGAACCCGGCCAACGAGGCGGGTGTGCGCCAGTGGGCCAATGACTATCTGCGCCCGCTGCTGACCCCCTGACATTATGTTCCTTACCTTGACCAAAACGCGCTAAACAGAAACGCGAAAACTGTGTGATGCGCTTGTCTGCGTGATCGATTGAGACGTATTTTAATATTTGTCTCAAGCGGATATGTATCAAATGACATGCCATCGACAGGATTTTCCATGACACAAACGGCCACTGATACACCGCGCGATATCCCACAGCCCCTGGGCCCGGATTCCTATACCTGGCAGGACTTCGGCTCCTGGCGGTTTCATCTGATGCTGCCCCAGGCCTTCGTGTTGCAGGTGGCGCACCCGATCATCGATGCCGGGGTGGGCGAGCACTCGGTCTACAAGACCGACCCCTGGGGACGCGCCAAACGGTCCACGGAACTGCTCTGGCCCATCGTCTATGCGCGCCCGCAGAAAGCCATCGAGATGGGCATCAAGCTGCGTGACCTGCACCGCACCATCAAGGGCGTGGACAAGCACGGCAACAAGTACTTCGCCCTGGACCCGGAAGCCTATAGCTGGGTCCACATCACCGGTTACGACGCCACCATCCGTATGCATGAAATGCTGGGCAAGTCGCCCACTGCCGAACAGCGCCGCGCCATGTTTGTGGAGTGGCGGCAGCTGGGCAAGATGATGGGCATTCGCGACCAGGACCTGCCCGCCACGGAAAGTGACTACTGGGCCTATTTCCACGGCATCATCCGTGACCGCCTGGAGTGGGGCGAGGTGGTTCAGGACCTGATGAGCCCGGAACATTATCTGGAAATCCCCAAGCCCCCGGGCAGCCGTATTCCCGATACGGCCTGGCGCATGACTCTGATCGTTATGGGGCGCTTCATGCGTTTCAACCTGCGCGCCACCTTGCCGCATCAGTTCCGGGAAAAATTCCATATCCCCTGGAGCAGGAGTGACCAGCGCCTGTTCCGCGCCTGGTGTGGCGTCTATCGCATGCTGCATGCACTGACACCGAAAAAGCAGCGGCTGATCCCGCTGGCCCGTAACGCCTGGCTCGATGCCGAGCGTCACCCCGAGGCCTATCACCTCAACACTATTCCCGAAGGTGCCCACTATGACATCGGATAACCGCCCCTGGCTGTCCACCTATGAATCCCTGGGTTACGACTGGCATACGTTGCCGGCGTTGCCTGAGAAAACCCTGTCCGATTACGTGCGCGACTATGCGGAACAGTTTCCCGACCGGGAAGCCCTGGTGTTCCTGGGCCAGGCGATTACCTACCAGCAACTGGATCACCTGGCCGACCGTATGGCCGCGCTGTTTACTGCCCAGGGTGCCAGGGCCGGCGATGTGTTGGGCCTGCAGATGCCCAACACGCCCCAGTACGTGGTGGCCTTTATCGCGGCGGCCCGGCTGGGCATGGTTAGCACCAGCATTTCCCCGCTGATGATGCCGCCGGAAATTACCCATCAGGCCAATGATGCCCAGGTGAAAATCCTGCTCACGCTGATGCCGTTCTGGCAGACCTCGATGCCGCCGGTGCTGGGCAAGGTGGACACCCTGAGCACAGTGATCGTCTCCGGCCCCATGGACCTGATGACCGGGCAGGGCGAGGCCCTGGAAGAGACTCACGAAGGTGTGCAGGTGATGTCCCTGCACGATCACTTGCCGGACACCGCCGAGCCGGTGAACACGCACGTGGATATGGATGCAGTGCTGTACCTGCAGTACACCGGCGGCACCACCGGTCTGCCCAAGGGCGCCAGGCTGACCTCGCGCAACCTGTTCATGAACAACCTGCAGGCTAATGTGTTTTACGGCTATCGCACCGGCGAGGAAACCGTGGCCTCTGCGTTTCCGCTGTTTCATATCGGCGGCGCGGCGGTGGTGTTCAACGCCCTGCGCACCGCCTCTACCTTTCTGCTGATTCCCGACCCTCGCGATATCGATCACTTCGTGGCGGAAATGAAAGCGCGCACCCCCACGGTGCTGGCGGCGGTGCCGGCGCTGTATCAGATGCTGTGTGCCAACGAGACCTTCAAGAGCCTGGATTTCAGCGGCCTGCGCATGGCTATTTCCGGCGCGGCGCCCTTTGCCAGGGAAGAAGTGCAGCGGCTGGAAAGTGTGATCGGCAAGAACAAGTTCTGCGAAGTCTACGGCATGACGGAAACCAGCCCGGTGATCACCCTGAACCCGGCCTCCCACTTCAAGGAAGGCCATGTGGGTATCCCGCTGCCGGGCACGGAGGTGCGCATTGTGGATGTGGATACGGGCAACGCGATGCCGCTGGGTGAGCCCGGGGGAATCATCGCTGCCGGTCCCCAGGTGATGCAGGGCTATCTGGCCATGCCGGAGGCCACGGAAAAAGCGCTGCAGGAGATCGACGGCAAGCGCTGGATGCACACCGGGGATATCGGTGTCATGGACGAAGACGGCTTTGTCCGCGTCTGTGATCGCAGCAAGGACATGCTGATTGTCGGTGGCTACAAGGTGTTTTCCGTGGAAGTGGAAGGCAAGGTGCAGAGCCTGCCCTGGGTGGGCATGTGCGCCGTGGTTGGCCGTCCGGACAGCAACCGCCCCGGCAACGAAATCGTGCAGCTTTATGTTGAACGCAGCGCAGATTGCGACAAGAGCGAAACCGATCTGAAGGCAGAGCTGGACAGTTTCTGTCGGGAAAACATGTCGCCCTACAAGGTGCCGAAGGAAGTGTTCTTCCTGGATGCCATTCCGCTTACCTCGGTGGGCAAGATTGATAAGAAGGCTTTGCGACAAACCGCCTAGCTTGAAACGTAGGGTGCAGTTCGCCTTAGGCTCAGTGCACCCTACGGGAAAGGCTGGCGATATTTTTTACCCATACCAATAACGATAAAGGGTCACGACCATGACAAAAATAACGCTGCAACATAGCAAGGTGATCCTGCTGGGCATGCTGCTGGTTCTGCAGGGATGCTCGGCGTTCAAGGCATCCCACTTCGTGCCGGAATCTGCAGAGAACATGCGCGAGTGGGAAGTGGAGGGGCGCTTTGTGCTGCGGGCGGACAGCACCGTCAGCAAAAGCCATTTCGCCTTCCGGCAGATCGGCGAGGAGTACGCCCTGTCCATTCTTATGGAAGAACCGGTGGGCGAACCGAAAGTCATTATTCATGGCAACGTCTATGAGCCGGACAGTGAAATCGTAGATGTGATCGGCGGGGCGGAGGCCATGAAAGTGGCCGAGCATCTGCAGGCGCATATTCGTGCCGGCAATCTGTCTTACTGGCTGCGGGGTCTGCCGGCCACCGCCGATGCGGTGGTGTACCAGGAAGATCTGGACCGGGTAGATCGTATCGAGGAAGCCGGTTGGGATATCGACTACAAGGAATACATGGCGGTGCAGAATTACCTGTTGCCGTCGGAAGTGAAGTTCAAGAGTGAGCAGGGGTCGTTCACCCTGGATATGGTGCGCGCGGAAACCGCTTATCTGACCAGCCCCTGTGGGCAGAATGTGTCGGCTAGTGAGCTTGAGTCGCCGCCGGAAAATAACGCCGTACAGGATGCAGTGAGAAGACTGGTACCCAGCGACGGTAGTCCGCCGATTCCCCGCTGGGTGGACGAAGCCGCCTTCTGCCGGCAACTGGTGAAGGTCCACGGCAAGATCCCGGACTCCCGCGTGGGTTTGTACGGGCCGGATTCCATGATGTGGAAGCTGTCCCGGGCGGGGATGCCGGGAGCCTTCGGTGCCGGCCGGGCGCTGCTGTTGCAACTGGCCCATCCCTGGGTCACTGCCAGCATCGATGAGCATTCGGTAGTGCGCGATGATCCACTGGGCCGGGCCCGTCGTACCTTCCAGCATGTGGGCACCATGGTGTTCGGCAGCATGCCCCAGGTAATGACCTCGGCCAATCAGGTGCGCGATATCCACGAGGAAATCGAAGGGCAGGTGCCGATGGATTCCGGCGCCTTCGAGCGTGGCTCCGAATACCGCGCCAACGAAGTGGCAGCGATGATCTGGGTGCATGCCACCCTGTGGGAAACTCTGGCCTACATGTACGAGAAGATGGAAGGCGAGCTGACTCAGGAAGAGAAGGATCAGTTCTACGAAGAAACCAAGCTGTTTGCCATGCTGTTCGGGGTGCCGGAACAGGCCCTGCCGGCAGACTGGAATGCCTTCATGGAATACAACCGCGCCATGTGGGCCAGCCCCCAGCTTACCGTGGAGGAAAACGGCATCCGCCTGAAGGAGGATCTGTTCGACCCGCGCTCCATCTGGATGATCTTCCCCCTGTGGGTGCAAGAGCAGGTCACCGCCGCCAATCTGCCGCCGCGCATTCGTGATGAATTTGAAATGAAATACGGCTGGTGGCAGAAGTTCAATAATGGCTGGATCATGGGCGGCGCCAAAGTCACCCAGTGGATGTTGCCCAAGAGCCTGGAACGCAACCCGCTGTATCATGAGGCCAATGCCCGTCTTGAAGGCGAGCGGGTGGGGGGCTATAACCAGTTCCTGATCGAGGCGCTGCTGGACAAGGAGCGGTTGGTTAACTGATGCCAAGAGTTATCGCACTGCTACTGATGCTCGGGCTGGCGGCAACGCTGCCGGCCTATGAGGTGCAGATTCGTCACCTCAGTCAGCCGGATTTTCTGCAACAGGTGTTTGCCGACCAGGAGCCGCAAGCGGGTTTGCTGCCCTTGCGCGGCGAACTGCGCGAGCGGGTGACAAAGGTGCTGGGTCACCCCTACCGGGGTATGCGTCTGCGCTATTGGCATAGCGATGAAATCAGTGCCTGGATCATCGACGAGAAAAGCAAGGACATGCCCATGACCGTGGGCGTAGCCGTGGGGCCGGAAGGGATCGTGGATCTGGAGATCCTGGTTTACCGGGAACCCCGTGGTGGCGAAGTGCACCAGGCGTTTTTCCGTCGCCAGTATCGCGGTATGACTCTTGGTGAAAACGATGCCCTGTCCGGCCAGGTGGACGGCATCACCGGCGCCACTCTGTCCGTGGACGCTACCAGTCGGGTAGCGGCCATGGCATTGGTGTTGCACCAGGCGGTGATGGAAGGCGTCTCTTCACCATAATCACACTACCCCCCCCGTTGGAGCCTTGCTCGCAAGGCGAAGGGGGTCGGGGTTGCTTCGGGCCTTCGCCTTGCGAGCAAGGCTCCAACGGGAGGGGGTAGGCAGTTGCCAGAACCCCGCCAAGCCACCACTATCGAACCATTGTTGCTGCACTGGCTCTAACCCACATGGTTCGATTCTTTCCGCCTGTTGTTCGAGGCCTTGGTTATGCGTTGCTGCTCGTGCTGTTTCTGGCACTGGTGGCGGCGGGCTGGCTGTATAGCCAGGGCCTGCGCGTGAGCAAACCGGGCTGGGACAACGGCCTGACCCTGGCCCATTGGCGTTGGCAGCCGGACGATTGCGCCCCCGTGGCGGGTGAGAACCTGGTGCTACGCGATCTCTTTCCCCTCACCGTCCACACGCGGACGGTCACTCTCACCACCTGTGACAGCGGTGCGGACGATGACAGTGTTGTGATGCCGGACTCCTTGCCTTGGACGCCCCCCTTTGTGCTTTCCATCGATACCTTGTTGTTGCCCGCGATGGGGGAGGTAACGCCACCACAGTTGCAGGTAGCGGCCCGTCAGCAACAGCAGCACTGGTTGGTAAAGGTGGAGAGCACAGGAAGCCATCTGAAGGCGGAATATGAGCGTGATGACGGGCAGTGGTCGTTGCACGGCAACGGTGCGTTGAATGAATGGCTCACGGACTGGCAGGGCACATGGCAGCTTGAATGCGATGGTGTATGGCAGGGACAACCCGCTGGCACCCTGAGCGCAACCCTGCAGGATGCCGGTCTGCAATCTCAGCCGCAAAAAGCCGATCTGGCAATGAAGGCCCGCTTTACCGGTGAACAGTGGCAGGCTGACATGAGCCTCAGCGAACCGTTATCGCTCAATGAGCAATGGCAACTGGCAATCCCGGCACCGTTATCGTTGCAAGGGCAGGGCATTGCCCTGTTGCAAGCCCGGGGACAGTTACAACTGCAAGGGCCGCCAGGGCAGGTGCATGTTTCTGCCAACAGTGATGACGGCACCGTAGAAAAAGGTGCTGGGCGGGTCATGTTGACGGGGCCGGAGCTGGATGGGCAACTGGATTTTCAGTGGCAGGATCGAATGCTGACCCTGTCGCCGGCAACCCTGGCGTTGCCGGAACAACTCTCCGCGCAATGGAAAGAGCCCCTGCAAGTGCCCATGGCGCTGGACGGCGTCACGGATCTGCCGTTGCTGGTTGGCTATGACGACCTGCGCCTTAAAGCCAGCCCCAGCCGGCTCAAGTGGCAGGGAAAACACTGGCAGTGGCAGGGAGCGCTGGGGCTACAGGGACGTTGGCAAGGGTTCCGGCTGGATGGCCACTGGCAAGGTCAGGCCGCCAGCGATGGTTTGCAGGGCAAGCCGATTACCCTCAACGCTCGTAACGGCGACGATCGTCTGGCCTTCCGCTTGCCACTGGAATCTCTGCACCGGGCACCTTACGGCGGCAAGGCCACGGTGAAAGGTCAGTACGCGGGCTATCCGCTCGATGGCAGCGTGTCGTTCCGCCAGGCGGCGAGCGGCTGGCAGGGCACGTTGTCGGCCGCCTCGTCCATTCCTGACTATGACCGGGGCGGCGATGTCTCCCTGCGGGTGCCATGGCACCTGAAAGACAGTGCCGTGGTGCTGGCGGATGGCAGCCAACTGTCCGTTAGTGAAGGGCTGATAGAACAGGTGCTGCTGCGTCCGCTTACCGTGACGGCCAGTGGCCCGGTAACGGTGAGCACTGCCGGGGCCCATGGTCAGGTGCAACTGCGCAGTGGTGGCCTGCTGGCGGCCCGCTGGCGGTTGCCAGTGGTGGCAGGCAGTGCCCGGCTGGTCGGTAAAAAAGCCACGGCACGGCTGACCATTGCCGATTGGCAAAGTGAGCTGACGGCGCAAGCCTCTCTGGCAGGGGACGTCCCTCAAGGCAGTTTTCAGATCGATAGCAAGTTGATCCCGGCCATGGGCCAGGGCCTGGCAATGACGCCGCAGGAAGGTACGCTCACAGGCAAGGGTAGCTGGCAATGGCGTGACATTCTGTCTGCTCAAGGGACAATCCGCCTGGCGGATACGGGAGTGGACTGGGGCAGCGTCACGGCCCGAGGGATTCAGGGAACTCTGCAAGGGCACTATCGTGATGGCGCAGTGTCTCTAAAGAGTGAGGGGCCGGTGACGGCGAACACCCTGGATATCGGTACCCCGATTACCGGCCTGTCCCTGCAGATGGAGAGCGATCTCAGCCAATGGCAGTTCACTGATATCAGCGCGGATCTGCTGGGAGGCTCTCTGCGGGCACCGGCACTGGACTGGCCGTCACCCCGTCCCCAGCCGGTGGTGATTACCCGCATTGATCTGGAGCAGGTGGCCGCCTTGCAGAACCCGCCGGCGGTATTTCTGGATGGGCGTGTTGGCGGCTATGTGCCGCTGCAACTGGGTACGAATTTTATGGTGGTGGAAGGAGCCCGGCTGGCCAATGAGGAAACCCTGTCCCTGCGAATCCCGCCGTCGTCCAGTGTGCAATCCATGGCCAGCTCCAACCAGGCCGTGAAACTGGCCCTGGAAAGCCTCAGCGTGCTGACCATTCCGGATTTTCAGGCTCGCATGAATATGGATAAGGACGGCTGGCTGGAGGCCGCGGTAACCATCAAGGGCGTGAATCCGCAGAGAAATAATCTGCCGGTGGTGTTTAACTACACTCATCGGGAAAACATGCTGGTGCTGATGCGCAGCCTGCGTATTGGCGATGACATTACCGAGAAACTGCGCACGGAGAGAACCCAATGAAAAACCTCGCGCCGGGTCTGTTGCTGGCGGCGGCCATGTTGCCCGCCTGCACACCGACGGTGGCCCTCAAGGCACCGGAAGAGCCCATCACCATCAACCTGAACGTGAAGATCGATCATGAAATCCGCCTCAAGGTGGAAAAGGATATCGATCAGTTGTTCAGTGAAGACAGCGACCTGTTTTAGGAGTAGGGACCATGAAGATTGTAAAGACCATGATTGCCACCCTGACCCTGCTGTTTAGCATGGCGGCGTTTGCACTGGATCTGGATGCGGCGAAAAGCCAGGGCATGGTGGGTGAACAACCGGACGGTTATCTGGGTGTGGTCAAGGCGACCCCGGCTGCTGTGGAACTGGTGGCGGATATCAACCAGAAACGCCGTGATGCCTATGAGCGTATCGCCAAGCAGAATGGCATCACCCTGGATCAGGTGGCCCGCCTGGCCGGCCAGAAGGCCATCGATAAGACCGATGCCGGTGATTATGTACGAACCCCGGACGGCCAGTGGGTCACCAAGTAGTGGTAATGCAAGGTCAGCGGTGACCGCATAAGCACCGAAGACTTCGGCGAGAACAAGCCGGTAGCGGACAACAGCACCCGCGAAGGCCGCGCCAAGAACCGCCGTGCGGACATCATCGTGGAAACCGAAGAGAAGAAAGCGCAGTTCAAGTAACCGCGTGATTCGGGAAACAAAAAACGGGATGCTTCGGCATCCCGTTTTTTTATGGGCATTGGTGGAGTTTACGTCTCACTTTTCTACCAAGCGCTCTGTTTGTAGGAGCTATGCTTGTCCCCCAGGGGATCTGCGACATGCGAACCGCGAAGCGGGGGGGCTGATAACATCAGACGTCGCTAGTGCCTTTGGCGAAATCGGGATAATGTTGCACCGTTTTTTCCTCGCTAAGGCTCGGTTCGCCATGCAAGCATAGCTCCTACAATCTATTTAAAAAGCCGCTCTGCCAACCCCGATGCTCGCCAGGTACGTTTCCTGACGGCGCTGTCCAGCACCGTCGGTTTGCCAAATTCCAGCAAGGTGAAGCGGTCACGGGCGCGGGTGACGGCGGTGTAGATCAGTTCGCGGGTGAGCAGCGGATGGGGGGCGTCCGGTAACACCAGCAGGGTATGCCTGAATTCCGAGCCCTGGGATTTGTGCACCGTCATGGCATAAACGGTTTCTACCCCGTCCAGGCGGCTGGGGAGTACCCATTTGATGCGACCGTCCGGTAACTGGAACGCCACTCGCAGCAGTAATTCCGGTTTGTCATTCCGCTCTTCCAGCAGCGGCAAGGTCAATCCCACATCACCGTTCATCAAGCCCAGCTGATAATCGTTGCGGGTCATCATCACCGGCCGGCCCGGATACCATTCCCGTTCCGGGGCCAGGTCCTGTTGTTGCAGGTGGCGGGTAATGCGCTGGTTCAGTTGCTGCACCCCAAAAGGTCCGCTACGCAGGCCACTGAGCAGTTGCTGGTGGGTGAGTTGCTTGAGTAATCCGGCTGCCCAGGCATCGAAATCCTGTCGTTGCGCAGGTGGCGTTGCCATGGCATTAAACAGGGCGCGCAAGCCATGGTGATCGCCGCTGCCGTTGAGTAGTAGTGTTTCCAGTTGCTGGCCGTCACTGCGCAGGGGATGGCGATGCAGGCTGTCGTTGTACTGTTGGAACGCCTTGCGCACCTGCGGCAGGTTTTCCTCGTTCACCGCTCGGGCCAGTTCGCCGATGCCGGGGCTGTCCTTGGACCGCCAGTTGGTTCGCAGCATGGCGGTCTGCTGGGCGAGGGCGTTGCCCGGGGCCTGTTCGGTTTCCTGGTAGTTGCTGATGTCGGCGCCGCAGGTGTCTTGGACAAAATCGATGGTGCTCTGTTTATAGCGGCCCTGGTGGGCATGGCGACACAGATCGCCCATCACCGCGCCGGCTTCCACGCTGGCGAGCTGGTCCTTGTCGCCCAGCAGGATCAGCCGGGTGTGCGGACTCAGGGCTTCCAGCAAGCTGGCCATCATGTCCATGTCGATCATGCTGGCTTCGTCCACCACCACCAGATCCGCGTGCAGCGGGTTGTCGGCGTGGTGACGGAAGTGGCGGCTGTCTGGGCGGGTGCCTAGCAGGCGGTGCAGGGTGGTGACTTCCGTGGGGATGGCGTCGCGTACCGCGGTTACCACGTCGAGTTGCTGCACCTGTTCGCCGATGGATTCGGTGAGCCGCGCCGCCGCCTTGCCGGTGGGGGCGGCAAGGCGGATACGCAATCGCTGATCATCCGCCATGGCCAGGCTTTGCAGCAGCCCTAGCAGGCGTACCACGGTGGTGGTTTTGCCGGTGCCCGGACCGCCGGTGATGATGCCGATACCGCTGCGGCTTGCCAGGGCGCAGGCCACCTGTTGCCAGTCGGTCTGGTCGCCGGGGCTCGGAAATAATCGGGTCAGGGCGTCGCGCAGGCGCTTGACAGGCAGCGCGCTGACGGTGGCCAGTCGCTGGTCGATGGCCTCGGCGACAGACACTTCCCGGGCCCAGTTACGGCGCAGGTAAAGGCGGCTGCCGTCCAGCACCAGCGGGCTGCTGCCATCCTGACTCACCAGCGGACTTTGTCGCAGGTCGTGCAGCCAGTCGTCCGGTTTTCCGGGCAGCAGGGTCACCAGTTCCGGCGGCGGGCTGGTGCCCCACAGCTGGGTGGCCAGCTGCCGGTTTTTCAGATCCAGACAGAGGTGGCCGCTGGCTTGTTGATTGCTGGTAAAGGCGGCGAGCAGCAGCACTTCGTAGCTTGCCTGGGGGCATTGCTGGTTGAGGAAACGGGCAATGGCCACGTCCAGATCGCGCAGCAGATTGTTGTCGCGCAGCAGAAGCAGTGCGTCTTCCCAGGTGAGGGCGGAGAACAGATCAGTTTGCATGGCTGGCCCCTGCGGCCAGGGAGCTTTTGTAGGAGCGTGCTTGCACGCGAATCCGGGGCCATTCGCTTGCAAGCAAGCTCCTACAATAGGTGGTAGGGATCTGTGTCACGATGAGCCTCCAAACATGGTATCCAGCGCTTCAATCAACCCTGTCTCCGGCCGATCAAACACCGTGCCCGCTGCTGGCCCTTGCAGGCCGCGCAGGAAGACATAGACGGCGCCGCCCAGGTGCTGGTCGGGATCATAATCCGGCAGGCGGCTTTTCAGCAGGCGGTGCAGTGCCAGCAGGTAGAGTACGTATTGCACTTCGTAGCGTTTTTCCAGCACCGCATCGGTCATGGCGTCCAGGGTGTAGGCGCTGTCATCCACGCCCAGCCAGTTGGATTTGTAGTCGAGCACGTAGTACTTGCCGTCGTGTTCGAACACCAGATCGATAAAGCCCTTGAGCATACCGTTGAGGGTGTCGGCTTCCAGTCGTGGCCGCGGGTGCTGCGGGTGGATGTGCTGGCGGATCAGGGTGTCCATCTCGGCCACTTTCACCTGGTGGGCGGGGAACACGAATTCCAGTTCCGGCACATAGGTGTGCAGGGTATTGAGGGCGATCTGGTTGTTTTTCAGCGGCAAGGCAGTGGTGACTGCCTGCTTCCACCAGTGGCGGATCACCTGGATGTAATCCTGCCAGCCCCGGGCCTGCAGTTTTTCTTCCACGCTGGTTTCAAACTCGGCGGGGTCGGCCAGGGTTTGCGTGAAGCGCTGGTTGGCGGCCTGCTCCAGTACATCGTGCAGCAGGGTGCCCGGTGCGGCGCCACGGGGGAAGGCGTGGATGGTATCGGGCAGTGGCTCGGCGTCATCGATAACGGTGTCGTCTTGCTGCTCGGCCAGTTGATCGCCGCGCGGGTCCGCCGGGGCCAGGGTTTCCTGTACCTGTTTGAGCGCACTGTAGCTGGCAATCCACCAGGGTTGCCGTTGTCGTGCCACAGGAATCAGAGGCGTGCGCAGAGTCCGCGCTTGCGCTTTGGGTTGATAGCATTCCGGGTTGCTGTCTGGCGCGTTGATGATGGCGACCGCATCATGGGCCACCGGTGTCAGTGCGGTACGCAGGCCGTCGTTGGCCACGCCATTGCCGAACAGCAAACGGCCGATGGCGCTTTTCTCCAGCTGGTTCTGTTTGCCGCGGCCCTTGATGTAGGGCGCGATTCCCAGGGTGCAGGTGTGGCAGGCGCGGGTCAGGGCCACGTAGAGCAGACGCATGTCTTCGGCGAGCCGTTCGTGGTCCGCCTTGTTTTCCACCGTTTCGTCCGGTTCCAGTGACACATTGAGATGATCGTTTTCGTGGTAGCGCAGCGGCGGCTTGTTCTTGTCCGCCGGGCGGAAGCTGCAGATAAAGGGCAGGTACACCAGCGGGTATTCCAGGCCCTTGGATTTGTGGATGGTGATCACTTTGACCCGGTCGTCGTCACTTTCCAGGCGCAGGATGCTTTCCTTGCTACTGCTGCGGCCTTCCTCAACCGTGACTTCCAGATAACGAATCAATGACTGTTCGCCATCCAGCTGGGTGGCGGCCTGCTGCAACAGTTCTGCCAGGTGCAGCAGGTTGGTCAGGGCCCGTTCGCCGTCCAGGCTCTGGCTGAGCCGGGCGGGCACATGAAAATCCATCAGCAGGCTGCGCAGCATGGGTAGCACGCCCTGGGTCTGCCACTGGTGGCGATAGCCGTGAAACTGCTCCACGGTTTCTTCCCAGCGCACTTCATCCTGATTGAGGGCATCCAGTTCCGCATAGGCCAGGTCCAGTACCGCGCAGGCCAGGGCGCTGCGTACCCGGGTGTCGGATTCCGGGGTGGCGCAGGCGTGCAGGATCAGCAGCAGGTCGTGTGCTTCCGGCTGGGCAAACACGGAATCCTGATCGGACAGATAGACGCTGCGCACCTGGCGTTCCATCAATGCATCGCGGATGGCTTTGGCTTCGGTGCGGTCGCGTACCAGGATGGCAATGTCGTTGGGATGCAGGGGCCGGAAGGTGTCGGCTTTCTGGAAGCCGGTGACGCCGTTGGCGGCACCGTTAAGCAGATGGGCAATTTCACTGGCACAGCGTGCCGCCTGCTGATCCCGATACTGGCCGGCGCTGACCGGTTTTTCCTGCTCGTCCACCCACAGGGTAATGCCGGATTTTTCTTTCTTGTCGACTAACAGAACGTCCTTGCGACCGTTGGCCGTTACCGCTTCAAACGGAATGGCGTTGTCCATCATGAACACATCGCCAAAGGTGTTCTGGCTGTAGGTGAACAGATGGTTCACCGCCTTGACCATGGCGTCGGCGCTGCGGAAGTTTTTATCCAGAGTGTAGTGGTTGCCTTCGGTGGCCCGACGGGCTTTCAGATAGGTAAAGACGTCGGCACCGCGGAACGCATAGATGGCCTGCTTGGGGTCGCCGATCATGAACCAGCCGGTGCCTTCTTGCCCTTCATAGAGCGCGGAAAAGATCCCGTACTGGGTCGGGTCGGTATCCTGGAATTCGTCGATCAACGCCACCGGGAACTGGTCACGGATGACCTGGGCCAGACGCTCACCGTTGTCGCCTTTCAAGGCATCGTGCAGGCGGCTAAGCATGTCATCGAAGCCCATGGTGGCGGTCTGGCGACGGACCTGGTCCACGCGCCGGTCGATCCAGGCGGCGGCATGGGCGAGCAGGTCGGTGCGGGGCAGAGAGGTGGTTGCCCGGCCTTCCATGACCGCATCCAGCTGCTGGCAGAAGGCAAAGTCCGGGCGGTGATCCTGACCGGCCTTGGTGAGCTTCATGCCTTCATGGGAAAACTTTGCCAGGGTGTCGTAGGCCTTGTCGTTAAGCCGTTCGCCATTGGCGTAGCGCTGCAGGGTTTGCAGCATGCCGGGCAGGCTGGTGGTGCGGTAGCTGTTGCCGTTGAGCCACTTGTTGTCGCGGGCGGCGCGCACCCATTCGAGAAAGTCTGGCAGCTCGGCGGCCAGTTGCTGGCGGGCCTGCTGGTCCTTGTCGGCCTGCGGGCCGGTTTGTGTCAGCCAGTGTTTGACGCTTTGCGGTAACGCTTCCGGGTCCGCTTCTTTCAAGCCGAGCAGAGGACGGCAGGCGTCCAGTAAGGCATCCGGATTGCCCAGGTTTTCGCTTTGCAGGGCATTGGCGGCGCTCACTGGGAAATCGGCAATTATCGAGCGCCAGTAATCCCGCGCCGCCATTTGCTGTTCGTCGCTGGCGTCCTCCTGCAACTCCAGGCTGAACAGGCTTCCGGAATCGAAGGCGTGTTGTTTGAGCATGCGGTTACAGAAGCCGTGGATGGTGTAGATGGCGGCTTCATCCATCCACTGGGCGGCGGCATCCAGACGCTGGGCACAACGGGCGCGGTCTTCCGGCTCGCGGTAGTCGTTGAGCAATTCGGCCAGTACCGGGTCGTCGGCGTTTGCATTGGCATCGGCAAAGATGCGCGCGGCATCGGCCAGGCGGTCGCGGATCCGTTCGCGCAGTTCTTCGGTGGCCGCTTCGGTGAAGGTCACCACCAGAATTTCCGGCGGCAGCAGCGGCCGCGAGAAGGCATTGTCTTCACCATGGCCGAGCACCAGACGCAGGTAGAGGGCGGCCAGGGTAAAGGTCTTGCCGGTGCCGGCGCTGGCTTCGATCAGCCGGGTACCGTGCAACGGGAAGGTAATCGGGAGAGGACGAGTGTTGGTCATGAACTGCCCCCCTCTCCCTGTCCCTCTCCCGCAAGGGGAGAGGGGACCCAATAGAGAGCGCCTCTCAAGGCTGAGAGCAGGGAAGTGACACCAGGCCTTTCTGAGCGGTCCCCTCTCCCTTGAGGGGAGAGGGACATGGAGAGGGTGAAGCTACGAAGCAGCGTAAGCACAGAAGGCTCAATTCGCCCGGACTTTCTGCCGAAAGAAAGCCGAAACTTGAGTACTAACGCCGTCACAGTAAACCGAATCGCGGCTACGGGACAGTCAGCCTGGTATCGCACTCTCCCGCGTTGCAGCTTGTAGCTTGCAGCTTGCCGCCCATCAACGGTGCAGTTCGCCTTAGGCTCAGTGCACCCTACGAAAACAGGAGAAAGGGTGCGTTCAATTGTCACCATGTTCACTCCATTGGGCGTGCTGGTAGAGCGGGGCATAGAGTTGCTCGGTCCAGTAGGCGAAGGCGCTATCGTCGCCATGGCGGGCAGCCAGCATGCTATCGAAGTCGGCCCAGGCGCGGGCAATGGCCGGTTCCTTGTCCTGCTCGCCGGTGTGCATAAAGCCGGATTCGAACACCTTGCGTGCCTCGTTGTCGCCGTTGTCTTTTTCTTCCCCTTTCAGCCAGGCAAAGGCGGTGGCGCAGGCGATGGGCAGGGGCTCGCACAGGGCTTGCTGCCAGGCGTGGCCCAGTTGATCCAGGCAGTGCTGGGCATCGCTGCGGTTCAGGTGAGGCAGGGTAATGCGGCCATCCTGTCCCTGGATGTGCGTGTTCAGCGGATGCCCGGCGGCGCAGGCGGCCAGGTGCAGGGTCCAGTCCCGGGTGAGCTTGTCGAAGCGCTCTTTCAGCTTGCCGGTGTGCAGCACCAGACGCTGGGCATTGGCGGCGGAGCCTCGCAGGTCGGTGAGCCAGTCTTCCAGTTGTAACGGGCCGGCGCTCAGGCGGATTTCCTGTTGCGGTTGCGGCGCGCCGCTGTCTGCCAGCAGGGCAAAGTACTGTTCCAGTGGTTGTGACAGTGGCATCAGCAGGCTGTCGCGGCTGCCCTCGTCAAAGGGCGCCAGGGGCAGGTCGCCGCTGCCGGCCAGTCGATTCATGGCCTCCGTCATGGCCCCGCCGGCATGCTCCGGGCCAGCGCGCAGGGCCACGCTGAGCAACTGGTCCTGTAGCTGGAAACGTTGCAGGCCATCGAAGGCGAAAGGTTCGCTGTCGTCCAGTACCTGGCGCTGTTGTTTCAGGCGGGCCTTCAGCCGTTGCTCGAAAAAGTGCGCTACCGGCTGCTTGAGAAAACGGCCGAGGGCGGCGCAGGTAATTGGCTCGTCGCTGTCCAGTGGTGGCAGGGGCTGGTCATTGCTGACACGGGTGGCCTGGCCATCGTGGAGGGCACGCCATTCGTTGGCATAGGTGTGTAGGGACTCGTTTAGCTGGATGTCGTTGGCTGCATCCTGCTCAGTGTGGAAGAAGTAGCGGGCGCTGAACGGTTGCAGCGGGTGGGCCACGGTGAGGGCATCCACCGGTTCGCCCTGGTCGGCGTGCCAGCGCTGGTTGATATGATCGCACAGTTGCGCCACCAGCACCGAGGGCGGGCGTTCGCTATTGTCGCGCACGTTGCGGCCGGTCCAGCTGATGTAGAGGCTGTCGCGGGCACTGAGCAGGGCTTCCAGAAACAGGTAGCGGTCGTCGTCGCGGCGGGAACGGTCGCCGGGGCGATAGTTACCCCATTGCCGCATCAGATCGAAATCCATGGGCTGTTGTTGACGGGGGTAGTCGCCGTCCTTAATGCCCAGCAGGCAGACATGGCGGAAGGGAATGGCGCGCATGGGCATCAGGGTGCAGAAGTTGATGCGCCCGGCCATGAACCGTTGCGACAGGCTTTCCGCATTCAGGGCATCGAGCAGGGGGCGGCGGGCCACGGTGAGTGGCAAGGTGCTGTCGAAGTCCGCTTCGGCGCAGGCAGCCAGCCAGTCGTTGAGGGCATCGCGCAGGCCCGCATCCAGGGTCTGGTCGGTTTCGTCCACCGGGGCGAACAGGTTATCCAGTAGCTGGGTGAAGCGTTGTTGCCACTCCCTGGCGCTGGCGTCCTGACGGGATTGCTGCCAGTGGTGTTCCAGGGTGTCGAGCAGGCGCGACAGCCGCCCGGCCAGTTCCGCGCCCAGGCCGGCCACTTCGTCCAGGGGTTCGATGCCCATCCAGGCCGGGCCGTCGCCGAGCAGGTAGCCGGCCAGCATCCGTTTCAGGCCGAAGGCCCAGCTGTTCTGTTCGAAGCCGGGCACGTCCAGGGTCTGGCGTTGCTGGCTGTTAAGGCCCCAACGGATGCGGGCCTGGTCGATCCAGCGAGCCAGTTGTGGCAGGTCGCCTTCGTCGATGCCGAAGCGTTCGCGCACGGCGGGCACATCCAGCAGGTCGAGAATGTCGGTGGCGGTGAAGCGCCACTGGGGCAGGTGCAGCAGGGATTCCACGGCCTGGGCCAGGGGGGACGCGGCACCGGCACTGCGGTCGCTGAGGGTATAGGGCAGATAGCGCGGATCGTCCCGTTCCAGCCGACCGAATACGGCGTCGATGTGCGGTGCATAGGCTTCGATGTCCGGCACCATGACGATCACGTCGCGGGGCTGCAGGCTCGGGTCGTTGCTGAAACGGTCGAGCAATTCATCCTGGAGGATTTCCACTTCCCGTTGGGCGCTGTGGCCGATGCGGAAATGGAGGGAGCTGTCCACTTCAAGTGATGGACGCTGGTCCGGGGCCGGCAGCGGTTCCAGATCGAGAATGTCCTGCTGCAGGTGTTGCAACAGGGTGTGCGGTTCGCGGTTTTCAAACAGATCAATCTGGTTCTGGAAGGCGCTGCGATAACTGTCCGGGTCGTCGTGGTCGTAGAGCAGACCGATAAAGTCCCGGCCCTGTTTGCCCCAGGCGGCCAGCAGTGGATTGACGCGGTTTTCCGGCAGGGCGGTCAGGTGGCGTTTGCGGTTATCCAGTTGGCGGCGCAGCAGTTGTTTGTCTTCGACGATATCTGCCCAGTAATGCTGGCAGGGGTTCTGTACCAGCATCAGGATCTGGCAATGCCGGCTGAGTGCGGCCAACGCTTCCAAAGCCTGCTGGGGCAGAGCGCTGATGCCGAAGATGATCAGCCGGCGTGGCAGGCCCGGCGGAGGCGTGCCCTGTTGTTGAGTGAGCGCGGCCATGAAATCCCGGTGGATGGCGCTGCGGCTGAGGCCTTGTTTGCTGTCATCCATGTCTGCCAGCAGGGCGCGCCACAGATGCGCCTGCCATAGCTGGTTGGTGGGGAAATCATCAAAGGCGTCGCGGTCCTGGGCCTTGCGCAGACGGTCATTGCCGCTTTCCCAGTCCGCCAGCCAGTCGGCCCGATAGACCTGGTAGGCATCGAACAGATCCGCCAGTCGCTCGGCCAACTGGTGGCTTTTGCGGCCATCCACATCGTCGGCGAGAAAATGCCGCAGGGGGCCGAAGTGCTCGTTATGGAGAAGCGTGGGCAATAACCGGTACAGGCGCCACAACAGTCGTGATTTATCGAAGGGCGAGGTGCGCGGCACCTGGGTTTCGCCGAGCACGGTGCGATAGGCGCTCCATAAAAAACGGGCCGGCATCTGGAACTGGAAGCCGGCGCTGATCCCCAGGGCATCCGCCAGTTGCAGTTTCAGCCACTGGGCCATGCCGTTGGACTGCACCAGAAAGGTTTCCGTTTCCAGTGGTGACAGCGGCTCACGCTGCAGCCAGTCGGCCACCAGCTCGGTGAGGGTTTCCAGACGGTTGCCGTGCAGCACCATCAGCCCGTTTTGCATGGATATTCCTTGAGGATAATTACCAAGGGGTAAGCCTAAGGGAGTCGGGGGGAAGGAGGAAGGGCCAGACCGATAAGAGATTTGGCGACACGAAAACGCAAGAGGCCGCGCCCACACTGCGGACGCGGCCTCTTGGCTTTCAAATCAGCTCCACGCTCGCTAGCGTAGCGGTGAACTGATCCTTACTCGTTCTCCATCTCCGCCAGCTCGTCTTCGAAGAAGAATTTCTCTTCGCCGAAGGCCGGTTCCAGATGGTTGAGCCAGGTGGCTTCCTCGTTGTACTTGGCGAAGAAGGGGCGCTGTACCCAGTCGTGGTTACGGCCCTGGATGAAGCGCAGGGCGAACACTTTCTCGCCGTTGATTTCGGTAACGCCCTGGATTTCCACCTTGCCCGGGTGGCTGGACATGCTCGGGCCACGGGCGGTACGGGCGATACCGGATACCTGTTTCATGGCATCGCGGTAGATTTCCCAGGCCTTGGCCAGCGGCACTTCAAAGTAACGACGTGCACCGGTGTCCCGTTCCACAAACATGTAGTAGGGGATGATGCCCAGCTCTACCTGGGTCTGCCACAGGCGAGCCCAGTCGTCGGCGTTGTCGTTGATGTGAGCCAACAGCGGGCCCTGAGCACGGATCACGGCGCCGGTGGCACGGACACGGCGCACGGCTTCCCGGGCGATGTCCGTTTCCAGTTCCTGCCAGTGGTTGTAATGCGCCATCAGTGCCAGGTGTTTGCCACTGGCTTGCACTTCCTGGAACAGGTCCAGCAGGTCCTGGGCATCGTCGTCGGACACGACACGTTGGGGCCAGAAGGTCAGCGCCTTGGAACCGATGCGGATGGTGCGGATCTGTTCCAGTTCCAGCAGCGGCTCGATATGAGCGCGCAGGTTCTTGGTCTTCATTACCAGCGGGTCGCCACCGGTGATCAGCACATCGGTGATTTCCGGGTGCGCCTGGATGTACTTCTTGAGCTGGCCGGCTTCCTTGGTGGCGATCTTCAGATCGTTGTCACCGATGAACTGGGCCCAGCGGAAGCAGAAAGTGCAATAGCTGTGGCACACTTGCCCCTGGCTGGGGAAGAACAGCACGGTCTCGTTGTACTTGTGCTGGACGCCGTCGATCTTCTCGCCGTCCACTTCCGGCATGTTGTGTTCCATCTGCCCGGCGGGGTGCGGGTTCAGGGCTTCACGGACCTCGGCGATGGCTGCCTTGATTTCCGCCTTGTCGCCACCGCGCATGGCGTCAGCCACCTTGTCGAAGTGTTCCGGGGCCAGCATGCCTTTCTGTGGGAAGGTGAGCTGGTAGATGGGATCGTTGGGCACTTTGTCCCAGTTGATCAGTTCGTCGATGACGTATTCGTTGACCCGGAAAGGCAGCACATTGGCAACGACTTCCATGGCAAAGCGGGTCTCGTCGTCCAGGCGTTTGAGTGGCTCGATCTTGTCGAGCTGACGCGCGGTGAATACCTTGAAACGGCGCGGTTCATCAAACTGCGGTTCCGTGCTCTGATGCAGCGGAATGACGGCATTGGTTTCGGGCATGGTATCGCTCCTCATCATGCGCCGGCATGACGACAGAATCGCCAATACCGGTACACTGGTTGCCTACACCAGCGGGATTCGTATTCGGTACTACAGATGGCCAGCGGCAGCTGACGCTGAGTTGGGCCTAATGCCCGTTAACGTGCGCCGATCAGGGTCGGCGCTGAGGACCCGGGACTCACGTCTCCCAGCCTTGTCGGGGAGGACGTACAGCGCGTGGCGGCTGCGGTTGTCCCAAAAAAAGAGGGCGTATTTTAGTGACTTGGGCTGCAAAGCGCAAAGCCGTTGATCTGACTGGTTTTTTGTCGCAATCCGCGGGGCGGCGGGGGATATGCTATGTTGGCCAGATATTGCCGCCCTGGGCGGATTTGAGCTCGTCAGGCGGTAGCTAGGCAAGGAGCGGAAAAGCGTTGGATCTGACATTCTGGAAAAGCCGTTATGGCCAGGGGCTGGCAGTGCTGGAGCCGTTCTGGCCCTATATTGCCGCTGCCATCAGCCTTTTCCTGGCGATCTATGTGACTGCCCATGTGGCGCAAAACAAGCGCGATGCGCGGGCGGCAGCGGCCTGGACCGGGCTGGTGTGGCTGGTGCCCGTGGTCGGCGCAGTACTGTATTTCATGTTGGGGGTGAACCGTATCCAGCGTCGCGCCCGGCAACTCACCGGCGGGCTGATCGACACTGATGATGGCTGGCGGGTGGCCGCAGAAGCGGTGCCCACGGTGCCGCACCTGCAGGTGCTCAGCCGACTGGTAGGGCGCCTGACTCATTTGCCGCTCACCGACGGCAACGAGCTGGCACTACTGGATGCGCCGCAGACCTATCAGGCCATGCTGGACGCGATTAACGGTGCCAGTGAAAGCGTCTACCTGGTGACCTATATTTTCGGCAATGACGCTGCCGGCAAGCCGCTGGTGGATGCCCTGGCCGCCGCGGTTAAACGGGGCGTCAAGGTGAGGGTGCTGATTGATGGCATGGGCGCCCACTACTCCCTGCCGTCGGTGTTCTGGCGCTTGCGCCGTCGCGGGGTGCCGGTGCAGCGTTTCCTGTACTCCCTGGCGCCCTGGCGTATGCCTTATATCAACCTTCGCAACCACCGCAAGATCATGATCGTGGATCGCTCCCTGGGCTTTACCGGGGGCATGAATATCCGTGCTGGCTATCTACATAAACCGGCTCGCACCACGGATCTGCATGCCCGACTTGAAGGGCCGGTGGTCGGCCAGCTGTTGCGAAGCTTCGCCGCCGATTGGGTGTTTACCTGCGGGGAGGTGCTGGAGACCAGCTACCGTGGCCCTGCCCAGGTGGGCGAGGTGCAGGCGCGGGGCATCAGCGCCGGCCCGGATGCGGATTTTGATAAACGCCGGCTTACCCTGCTGGCGGCCATTGGCAGCGCCGAGCAGCGTATCCGGATTGTCACTCCCTATTTCGTGCCGGATCTGACCCTTATGGCGTCCCTGCAGATGGCGATTCTGAAGGGCGTGCAGGTGCAGATCGTGATTCCCCGCAAGAGCAATCTGCGCATGGTGAACTGGGCGAGTCTGCATGCCTTGCGCTGGCTGGTGGGCGAGGGCGCCGAGCTCTATCTGTCGCCGCCGCCGTTTGATCACAGCAAGGTAATGACGGTGGATCAGCACTGGCTGATGCTCGGCTCCGGTAACTGGGACGCCCGCAGCCTGCGCCTGAATTTTGAATTTGATCTGGAATGTTACAGCGACACTCTGACCACCCGGGTGGATAAGATGCTGGATCGCCATATCTTGCTGTCTACCCGCATGGAGCCGGAGCATTTCCGGGACATGGCGCCCTGGCGTCGTTTGCGTAACGCCCTCTCGCATCTGATGGAACCCTATCTGTGACCTGAACCCGTGCGTCAGTTGCCGCCATGACGTACCGGTCAGCGGGGTTTCGAGCGCACCGACTGTGCGACATGTCGCATTTCCAGATTGTCTGTGTCACATTTTTTTCCGTCAGGCAGGTCTGGCGCTGTCAGGCAGGTTATAAAGTGATCACTCGCCGGGCTGTCTCAGGTGCGGCGATGGGGATGCGTCAGGAAAACAGAATGATAATAAAACGACTTTTACTCGGCCTGATCCTGCTGGGCGGCTCCGCCATGTCCATGGCTGACCCGTCAAAATGGGTGCTGGTCACCGACCGCGATGATATCCAGGTTTATCGCCAGGATGACGACAGCTCACGGCTGAAAACCTTTCGCGGGGTGGGTGTGGTGCCGGTGGCAGATTTTAATGCCATTGGTGCCCTGATGGACGATTACGAGGCGGTGGCGTCTTTTATGCACATGGTCTCGGAAATCCGTGACCTGCATCGGGCGTCCCCTTATCAGCGTGATGTCTATGTCACCACTCGCCTGCCGTGGCCGGTGAAGGATCGGGATGCGCCTTTGCGTGTGACTTTTTACCAGGAGCCGGACAGCTACAATCTGGTGATGCCGTTTTCCCTGAATCCGCCGGTATTTCCCGAGCAGTCTGATTATGTGCGCATGCCGCAGATGGAAGGCTATTACCGATTCGAGCCATTGTCGCCGGGGGAGGTGAAGGTAACCATTGAGGTGATACTGGACCCGGGTGGCGCTGTACCGGCCTGGCTGGCGAATATCATTTTGCGGGATATTCCCTATTTCTCACTGCGTCGACTGCGCCGGGTGGTGAACCTGCCCCGTTTTCAGGGAATCTCCCACGGCTACTACCAGACTCCGGAGAGCTGGCAGAAGCCACAGGAAAAGCAGTCGCAGGAGGTCGCTAACGCTTCAGCGGCGAGCCCGGCCCCATCAGCCCCCAGATAATCAGCCCGACAAGCGGTAATACCAGCACCAGCAGCACCCACAGCACCTTGTGCAGGGTTTCCGCGCCGGACTGGATGATCATCACAATGGCATAGATCGCCAGGGCAAGTTGTAGCAGTCCCAGGATTTTCATCAGCAAGATCCTTCTTGTACCCGAATGGAATCCTCAATCTAGAGCAGCCGCTCCATCGGGTAAATCACTGATATGTAAAAGAAGGTCTGATGGCGTTGCGGGTTGTGCCGTCAGGACATCGGCGGCGCCGACCGACCAAACAGTGCGATGGTGGCATCGTTGAATCCCCCGGGTAACGCACAAGCAGCCCGGCAATGGAGCCGATGTGATACGGAACCAGAAAAGAAATGGCGCCCCGAACAGGAGTCGAACCTGTGACCTAGCGCTTAGGAGGCGCTTGCTCTATCCAACTGAGCTACCGGGGCTGAAGAAGTGACGATTGTAAGGACTTTTAGTTGTGGTGCCAGTTTCCGGGGAGCAAGCGACTATTTTATCGGCGCTTACTCGCCCTGCGGGCGCCGGCAAAGCGGCGGTATCCGCTTCGCGTTCGTTCGGCCAAAGCACGCTTTGGAAATCCCCGACCTCACCCAACTGAGCTACCGGGCTTTGAAGAGGGACGATTGTAAGGACTTTTCGTCGTGGTGCCAGTCCGGGAATAGCGATTGGCTATTATTAACCCGGCAAGGGTTTAGTTCGCTGTAGGAGCGGCGCTTGAGCCGCGAACCCCGCGGCCTTGCTAACCATTCGCGGCTCAAGCGCCGCTCCTACAGCAAAAACAATACAGGCTCCTGCCTCTCTATTTCCTTGCTATAGCGTTGCCGCAAAAATAGCCCCAAATACCCACATGACACTCTGGGGCTGCCACCATATTGCCTCGATCTTGCAGCGTTCACGTAACCTTTGCGACAAGCCCGCATCCAATTGCTAGCATTGAGGAAACTGACACAGGTGACGTATGCAGGATACCCACGATTTACTGGTGCGCAGCAGCACCGACTTCCCGCCGTTGCGGCGCCACGCTACGTCAATCTTGCAGGTGAACCTGGGGTATCTCTGTAACCTCAGTTGTGTTCACTGCCATGTGAACGCGGGCCCTACGCGCACTGAACTGATGGACCTGGCAACCGTGGACATGGTGTTGGAGGTGATCCGGCTGCGCGATATCAAGGTACTGGATCTCACCGGCGGTGCGCCGGAGATGAACCCCCATTTCCGTTATCTGGTGGAACAGGCCAGGGCTATGGATGTGGAAGTCATCGACCGTTGTAATCTCACCATTCTGCTGGAGCCGGGTTACGAGGATTTGCCGCAGTTTCTGGCGGATAACCGGGTGCATGTGGTGGCATCACTGCCCTGTTATCTGGAAGAGAATGTGAACGCGCAGCGCGGCAAGGGGGTGTATCAGGGCAGTATAGAAGCTATTCGCCGGCTTAATGCCCAAGGCTATGGCAGTGACGGACTGTTGCTGGACCTGGTCTATAACCCCACTGGCCCGAACCTGCCGCCACCCCAGGCGGTGCTGGAAGAGGACTATAAGCGTGAGCTGGATGAACGCTTCGGGCTGCGGTTCAACAGTCTGCTTACCATCACCAATATGCCCATCAGCCGTTTCGGTGCCGTGCTGTTGGCCCACAACCAGTTCAACGATTACATGCAGCTGCTGCGCGACAGCTTCAACCGCGACACCCTGCCGGCGGTGATGTGCCGGGCCACGGTGAGCGTGGATTATCAGGGCTACCTGTACGATTGTGACTTCAACCAGATGCTGGATATGCCCCTGGGGCACCATGAGGGCCACCCGCACCTGTCCGGGTTGCTGGATCACGATCTGGAAGGCGAGCCTATCTATGTGGCGGACCATTGTTTCGGCTGTACCGCGGGTGCCGGTAGTAGTTGCAGTGGTTCTCTGGGGTGAGCGAGACCACCGTCAGTGTGATCGTGCCGGTGTATAACGAAGCCGGCAATCTGGACGCGACCCTGACCATGCTTCGCCATGCCCTGCAAGCCGGGGATGAGCTGGTGGTGGTGGATGGCGGCAGTACTGATAACAGTGTGGAGATTGCCCGTGAGCTGGCGGATCGGGTAGTGCTCAGTGCCCCTGGTCGTGCCCGGCAGATGAACGCCGGCGCCCGTCAGGCCAGGGGCGACTGGTTGTGGTTTGTCCATGCGGATAGCCAGCTTGATGGCACCCACCGGCAGCAACTGATGCGCCTGCCTGCCGACGCCCGCTGGGGCCGTTTTGATGTGCGCCTGAGTGGCCGGCGTTTTTTGTTCCGCGTCATCGGCGCCATGATCAATGTGCGCTCCCGGTTTTCCGGCATTGCCACCGGAGACCAGGGTATCTTCGTGCGCCGCGATATCTTTACCGCTCTGGAAGGCTATCCAGACCAGCCCTTGATGGAAGACATTGCCCTGAGCCGGCGGTTGAAGCAGGAGCAGGGACGACCCCATTGTCTGCGCCCTGTGCTGACCACCAGCAGCCGTCGCTGGGAATCGCGGGGGGCCTGGCCGACCATCTGGCTGATGTGGTCCCTGCGCTATCGCTACTGGCGTGGCGCCCAGCCCGAGCAACTGTACCGGGACTATTATGGCGAGCACTGAGAGCACCTCGCAGCCGCTGCTGATCGTCTTTGCCCGGGCGCTGCAGGCAGGCCGGGTGAAAACCCGATTGATCCCCGATTTTGGCGAAGAGGGTGCCCTCACGCTGTACCGGCTGTTGTTGACCCGCACGATTGCCGCGGCCTGTGGTTTTCCGGGTCGGGTGCAGCTATGGCTGGATCAAGCCGATACGGAGCTGCAGGCATTGGCGCAACGCCATGGTTGGTCCTGTCACCTGCAACAGGGCGAAGACCTGGGGGAAAAAATGGCCCAGGCCCTGAATAGCGGCCTGGCCCAGGCCGATCAGGTGTTACTGGTTGGCAGTGACTGTGCGGTACTGGACCAGGATTACTTCGAGCAGGCCCTGCAGGCGCTGGACAAGGCGCCGGTGGTATTTGGTCCCAGCGAGGATGGCGGCTATGTGTTGATCGGCAGTTCCAGCCAAGCGCTGTGGCACCCTAAGCGCTTCCGTGGTGTTCGGTTCGGCGGCGAACAGGCCCTGGCCGACAGCATTGCCTGTTTTCCCGGGGAGCGGGTGGTTCGTTTACCGGTCCTATGGGACGTGGATACCCGTGATGACGTGATACGTGCGCAGTCCTGTGGTTTATTGCCCGTGCTCCAGGGAACGGAATAACTTCCTGGAGGGTTCAGATATCCCAAGCACGGAAAGCCTCATTTAACGTCCCGCTACTAATTTTTTCTGGATTTTCGAGATATTCCACATAAGATTTCATGATTAATGGTTAGGGTTACCCCCGTAAAGGAAGACGGAGCCGGTATGCAAGATTCAGCGATTCTCGACGATGAGGTCGTTACAGAACTACAGGATGTAATGGGCCAGGATTTCTCCATGTTGGTCGATTCCTTTAAGCGGGATGGCGAGCAACGTCTCCAGACACTGGCGTCCGCGTATACGGCGGGCGACCAGGAAACCCTGCGCCGCCAAGCGCACAGCTTCAAGGGCAGCAGCGGCAATCTGGGTGCGGTGCGGGTTTTCGAGCTGTGCATGCAGCTGGAGAGTCTGGCTCGTGAAGGCGAGTTGGGGCAGGTTTCCGATTTGCTGACTCGGCTGCGCGATGCCTTCGACCAGGCCTGTGATGCCTTGCGTCAGATCTGATCAGACTCCGTTTTAGCGAATTTCAGACAAAAAAAACCCTCTTCCTAATTTGGGGGGTGGAAGAGGGGGGTTGTGAGCGCTATTGCTAGCGCCTTGGGGGGATACTGGTCGAAGTTTTTAGGGGCCCTGGCCCTTCACTTCATGGAGACAATGCTAACGGTAAGCGCTTGGCAGTGCTGTAAAAACGGGTGAGAAAATGTAAAAACATGGGCGCGTTTTGGCATCCCCATGTTTCGTTTACGGGGCTGTTGTTCATGAATCTGGGAAGGGGTGGCGCTGGCTTGTAAGAGATCTCTTACAAAGCTGTAGGAAAAAGCAGTCTTTTTCGGCTGATTTCGGCTGTTTTGAAGCGACAAAATAAAGGTAAGTTATTGATTTTAAATGGTTTTATTTTTTTTGGGTGGTTTTTGGGCAGACTTTTAATATTTATTTTACCCAAACGGCCTGGAGCCGTTGATATAGTGGATTCGTGTTCAGGGATATGGGCACAAGGATAAGCAAGGACAGCACACAAGGATGTTGCGGTGAGCGCAAAAGGGTCAGGATGACTCGACGCAAAAAGGGCGGCAGGATGCCGCCCTTTTTCTTTGTCTGCGAAATGGTAAAGCCGGGGTAGACGGCTTACCGGGTCCGCCGGGAAGGCCTTAGCCTTCCCACTCACGAACCAGCTTGTCGCGCTTGTTAGGCACACCGTCCCACTCTTCCGCATCGTCCGGTGCATCTTTCATTTCGGTAATGTTCGGCCACTTCTCGGCCAGGTCCGCATTGATCTCCAGGAATTCCTGCTCGCCTTCTGGCAGCTCATCCTCGGAGAAAATGGCGTTAACCGGGCACTCCGGCTCACACAGTGCACAGTCAATACACTCGTCCGGGTGGATAACCAGGAAGTTGGGGCCTTCGTAGAAACAGTCTACCGGGCATACTTCTACACAATCGGTGTGTTTGCAGTTAATGCAGTTCTCACCTACTACGAACGTCATAGCCTGTCCTCGCCAGGTGTCTTGATCTTTGTACAGCGCCAGACTGCTGATTATAGCAGTGCAGGGCCTGTCTCGCTTGGGGTGGCGCTAGTCTAGCGACATGACCAAGGGCAGGCAAACAAAGCCTTGATATAAGGTAATAACCCGACAGGGCCGGAGAGGACAGATCGCGGTGGCCTGGCTTCGTAGGAGCGCCGCTTGAGGCGCGAACCGGCCTTTGTACGGAGAGACGAGTCACGAGAAGCGAGTTGCGAAAACTCGTGAACAGGGGCTTGGGTTTTCGTAACTCGCTTCTCGCAACTGGGTGCTTCGCGCCTCAAGCGGCGCTCCTACAACGCCTAAAGCAGTCCTCTCAGCTTGTACAGCGCTTCCAGCGCCTGCTTCGGTGTCAGATCGTCCGGATCCAGTTCCTTGAGGGCATGCTCCACGGCGCTGGGCTCGGCGAACAGGCTGGCCTGGGCAGGGGCCGCTGACGGTGTGGCGGCAGCTGGGGTTGAACAGTCTGCGGGTGCCAGTGGTTTACCGGCTTCCAGCTCGCGCAGCTTTTCCCCGGCCTGATGGATCACGCTCTGTGGCACCCCGGCCAGCTGTGCCACCTGCAAGCCATAGCTGCGGCTGGCAGGGCCTTCCTGTACCCGGTGCAGAAACACGATGCGGTTATCGTGCTCGCTGGCGGTTAGATGGGCGTTATAGATGCCAGGCAACTGGTCGGGCAGCTGGGTCAGCTCGAAATAGTGGGTGGCGAACAGGGTGAAGGCCTTCAGGTTGCGCGCCAGGTGTTCGGCGGCGGCCCAGGCCAGGCTGAGGCCGTCGAAGGTGCTGGTGCCGCGGCCGATCTCATCCATCAATACCAGGCTGTGGGCGGTGGCGTTGTTGAGGATGTTGGCGGTCTCGGACATTTCCACCATAAAGGTGGAGCGGCCGCCGGCCAGATCATCGGACGAACCGATACGGGTAAAGATGCGATCCAGGCTGCCGATGCGGGCACTGGCTGCGGGTACGCAGCTGCCCAGATGGGCGAGCAGGGCAATCAGGGCGGTCTGGCGCATGTAGGTGGACTTACCGCCCATGTTCGGGCCGGTGATGATCACCATGCGGCGGGCGTCGTCCAGATGCAGGCTGTTGGGCACGAAGGCATCGTCCAGCACCTGCTCCACCACCGGGTGACGGCCATCGACGATTTCGATGATGGCATCGTCGTCCACCAGTTGCGGGCGCACCCAGTTGAGTGCTTCGGCGCGCTCGGCCAGGGAAGCCAGCACATCCAGCTCGGCCACGGCGGCGGCACTGCGCTGCAGGGCGTGCAGGTCGGCGGCCACTTTTTCCAGCAGCGCTTCGTAGAGACGCTTCTCCAGCGTTAACGCCTTGCTGGAGGCGGACAGGGCTTTGTCCTCGAATTCTTTCAGTTCCGGAGTGATGAACCGCTCGGCATTTTTCAGGGTCTGGCGGCGTTGATAATCCGCTGGCGCCTGGTCCGATTCCCGCCGTGACAGCTCGATGTAATAGCCATGCACCCGGTTGTACTTCACTCGCAGGGTGGAAAGCTGGGTACGTTCGCGTTCGCGGGTTTCGATATCCACCAGAATGGCGCCGGCGTTCTCGCTGATGGAGCGCAGCTCGTCCAGCTCTTCGCTATAACCCGGCGCGATCACGCCGCCGTCGCGAATCAGCATGGGCGGATTGTCGATCACTGCGCGGCCCAGCAGCTCCACCTGATTGGGGAACTGGCCGATGCGCTCAATCAGTTCGTAAAAGCAGTCGGCGCCGGGCAGGGTACCGATGAGAGGCGGCAGGGCCTTGAGGCTGGCGTGCAGGCGGGTCAGGTCGCGAGGGCGCGCAGAGCGCAAGGCCACCCGGCCGAGAATCCGTTCCATGTCACCGATGTCATTGAGTACATCGCGGGCGGACTCGAAACACCAGCCCTGCCGCAAGGCGTCGATCTGGTCCTGGCGCTGGGTGAGGGTGGTGCGGTTGCGTAGAGGCTGGTGTACCCAGCGTTTGAGCAGGCGCGCGCCCATTGCGGTTTCAGTGCTGTCCAGCACCCAGGCCAGGGTGTTCTGTTCCTGGCCATCCAGGGTTTCGGTGAGCTCCAGGTTACGGCGGGTGGCGGCATCCATGGCCACCGCATCGTCAAAGCTTTCCACCGCCAGCGAGGTAATATGGGGTAGTTCGCCGCGCTGGGTTTCCTTGGCGTAACCCAGCAGGGCGCCGGCGGCGGCTACGGCCACCGGCGATGGCTCGCCAAAACCGGCCAGATCCTGCACCTGAAACTGCTGGCACAGCTGGCGGCGGGCAGCGTCTTCATCAAACTCCCAGCCCGGGCGCTTGCGAGTGCCGGGCCGCTCGGCCCAGCGACCGGGCAGGCCATGCTCCTCGCTCAGCAACAACTCCGCCGGTGACCAGCGCTCCAGCAGCGCCTGCAGTTGCTCGGCACCTTCCACCTGGGTCACCACAAAGCGCCCGGCGGCCAGGTCCAGGCTGGCGCAACCGTACTGGTTGTTGTTATCGAAAACGGCACACAGAAGATTGTCGCGGCGCTCTTCCAGCAGAGCTTCGTCACTGACCGTGCCGGGGGTGACGATGCGCACCACCTTGCGCTCCACCGGGCCCTTGGCCAGGGCCGGGTCGCCAATCTGCTCGGCAATCGCCACGGATTCGCCCAGCTTTACCAGCCTGGCCAGATAGTTCTCCGCCGCATGGTAGGGAATCCCCGCCATGGGAATCGGCTTGCCGGCACTCTGGCCGCGCTGGGTTAGGGTGATATCTAGCAGCCGCGCGGCCTTCTGGGCATCGCCGAAGAACAACTCGTAGAAATCCCCCATGCGGTAGAACACCAGCTGATCCGGGTGCTCGGCCTTGATCGCCAGGTATTGCTGCATCATCGGCGTATGTTGGCTCAGGTCCGCGCTCACGCTTCCTCCGGGGGGTATCAGTGACTCAGATGAAAGGAGGCATGATATAGGGAATGGGGGCGGGAATCATGGGGTAAGGAGGTATGGGGGTGGTGGGATGGTAGAAGGGGCGAGGTTAAGGGTGTGGAGGTGGGTAACGTGAGATTTGATTGGTCGGATTTATGCGTGTCCCTTCTTTACTATGGTTTCTCCTGGCGGATACTCGGCATGGTTGGGATGGCCCCGCCAAGCGGGGCCGGATGGATTATTTCCCTTCGGTAAGGGTGCTGTAACTGGTAATCAGGTTACGGTAATCCGGGATGTGGTTGGAGAAAAGAGCACCCAAACCTTCAATGTCGTTGCGCCAGTCACGATGCAGTTCGCAGGCGGTACCGAACCAGGTCATCAGTTGGGCGCCGGCGGAAGTCATACGATCCCAGGCCGCATCCCGGGTCATGGCATTAAAGGTGCCGGAGGCATCAGTGACGATGAAAACCTCGAAATCTTCCTCCAGGGCCGACAGCGCCGGGAAGGCCACGCACACCTCGGTGACCACGCCAGCAATAATCAGCTGTTTCTTGCCGGTGGCTTTAACAGCCTTTACGAAGTCCTCGTTATCCCAAGCATTGATCTGGCCCGGACGGGCGATGTAGGGCGCATCCGGGAACATTTCTTTTAGCTCGGGGACCAGCGGACCGTTGGGGCCGGTTTCAAAACTGGTGGTAAGAATGGTCGGCAGGTTGAAGTATTTCGCCAGATCGGCCAGGGCCAACACGTTGTTCTTGAACTTGTCCGGATCAATATCACGAACCAGAGACAGCAGGCCGGCCTGATGGTCGACCAGCAACACTGCAGCATTGTCTTTGTCGAGACGAGTATATTGTTTACCCATAGTCTTTCTCCTGGTGGTAACGGGTAACGATTTCGCTACCCTCGATTGAAAAAATCACGATGACATTTTCCCGAAATCACCCTGCTGGAAATCCCGGATTGCCTGACGTATTTCCTCCTTGGTATTCATGACAAAGGGACCGTAGCCTTCGATCGGTTCGTTCAGGGGCTCGCCTGAGATCAGCAGTAGCTGGCTTTCTGCCTCCGTCTGAATTTGCACCTGATTACCCTGTGAACTGAGCACAACCATCTGGCCGACGGCGGCACGGGCATGTTCATTGATCAGGCTGCTGCCACTCCTGGCGATTACTGCCGTATTCCAGCCATCGGGTACGTCAAGCAGCACGTTGGCGTGATCCTGCAAGGTCACGTCCCAGACCAGCATGGGTGAAAAGGTCTTGGCCGGGCCTGCATGCCCTTGAAACTCACCAGCAATAACCCGGATTTCGCCGTTGGCGGCGGCCAGTGGCACCACGGGAATCTGTTCCCCGGTAATCGCCTGATAGGAGGGAGGGGCCATCTTGTCGGCTGCGGGCAGATTGACCCACAGCTGGATCATTTCCAGGTGTCCGCCCTGGTAGGTGAATGCCGGAGAATGAAACTCCTCATGGAGAATCCCGGCACCGGCAGTCATCCACTGCACATCCCCGGGACCGATTACCCCACCCTCACCGGTGGAATCCCGGTGCGCGACTTCGCCCTGATAGACAATCGTTACGGTTTCAAAACCGCGATGGGGATGTTCGCCCACGCCGCGTGGCTTGGTCGCCGGTGGAAAGCGGGCCGGGCCGGCATAGTCCAGCAACAGAAATGGGCTCAGCTGCTTGCCGTGGCTTTCATAGGAAAACAGGGAGCGAACCGGAAAACCGTTACCCACCCAGTGGGGTTGAGGCGCGGAATATACACCCAGGATTTTTTTCATCGACGGTCTCCTTATCAATCTGCAATGAATGATAGGGATGGAACGATTGAGCTGATAGATGGCAATATTGCGATGCAGCGTTGCATTAATGGAACGATAAATGGAAGACCTTAACGACCTGTATTACTTCGCGAAAGTGGTCGAATACGGCGGTTTTGCCCCGGCGGAACGGGCAATTGGTATCCCCAAGTCCAAGCTCAGTCGGCGGGTGGCGTCGCTGGAAGACCGCTTGGGCGTGCGGCTACTAAACCGCTCAAGCCGCCAATTTTCGGTGACCGAAATTGGTGGTCAGTACTATGAGCATTGCAATGCCATGCTTATTGAAGCCGAATCTGCCCAGGAGGCCATTGATACCGTTCGGGCCGAACCTCGTGGTGTGATTCGCGTAACCTGCCCAATTACCCTGCTGCATGTCCATATCGGGCCCTTCCTGGCCGACTTTATGCGTCAGTACCCGCAGATCACGATCCATCTGGAAGCCACCAACCGCCGGGTGGATTTGATCAATGAAGGGGTGGATGTGGCCATTAGGGTACGGCCGCCACCGTTACAGGACAGCGACCTGCGGCTGCGGGTGCTATCCGACAGAGGGCTCGCCCTGGTTGCCAGCCCTGAGCTGATCACACAGTTCGGTATGCCGTGTCATCCAAGAGAGCTGGAGCTGTGGCCGAGTCTTGGGCTGGGATCACCGCGGCCGGATTTTCGTTGGGAGTTACGGGGCGAGGATGGCAGCCAGATCAGCGTGTTTCATCAGCCCCGTTTCGTGACCACTGACATGATTGCCCTGCGCCGGGCCGCCATGGCCGGAGTAGGGGTGGTGCAGCTGCCTGTGCTGACTGTGCAAAGGCAATTGGAACGCGGCGAGCTGGTAAAGATCCTGCCCCACTGGGCGCTGCATCGGGATATCATTCATGTGGTGTTCCCGTCCCGGCGTGGTGTTCTGCCTGCCGTGAGAACGTTGATTGACAGTCTGGTCGAGTTCTACGAGTCCTTTGATGAGGAATGATTCCGGGTGGCGAGCCTTTAATCGTTGTTATGTTCTTGGTGAGATTGTCTGGATGTCTTGCCAAGCCAGCCTCGACAGGCGCGGTTAAAGGCAGATTACTCCGAGTAGCCCAGCAATCCGGCGATCTGACTGAATGGTTTTTTGTCATGGAACAGCAACCAGGATCATTATCCGGCTTTTGTTCTGCCAATATCTGTAAATGTATCCCACAGTCATTACTGTTATTTGACACAGCGCAGGTAGGCCTGGTTCGCCCAGAGACGTTCATTTAAGTCCGTTGTCATCCTGTGAAAATTATAGTTTTTTGAAGAGAAATTTTTATTTATCAATTTTGGCCTGATTACATTAGGTCAAACACCCCCACGCATAATAGGCGGGTGTTGGCCCGAGTCCGCAGTCACGCTTTCTTCAGAGTCAGTGACTCATATGAAGAATGCATGGTATTGGAATGGGTGGATGAGTCATGGGTATGGTCTGGATGCCCAGCATTCAGCAGAGCGTTTCTATAAAGTGCTAAGGTGACGGACGTGATTAGAGTCCTCGCCGAAGCAGAGTCAACGGCAAAACAGAGTGCACCATCCAATTCGCCCCTACGGCAATCCGGAATGATCTTATGCCCCGCATCGCGGTCTTCGCCGACGTTCAGAATATCTATTACACCACCCGCCAGGCGTTTGGGCGGCAGTTCAATTATCGTGCCCTGTGGCAGCACCTTTCTGAGCGAGGTGAGATTGTGCACGCCATGGCCTACGCCACCCATCGTGGCGATGATGGCCAGACGAAATTTCAGGATGCCCTGAAGCACATTGGGTTCACGGTAAAACTGAAGCCCTATATCCAGCGCAGCGATGGTTCCAGCAAAGGGGACTGGGATGTGGGTATCGCCGTGGATGTGATGACCCTGGCGTCGCAGGTGGATACGGTGGTGTTGCTATCTGGTGATGGTGACTTTGATGTGTTGCTGGAGCGGATCAACGTTGACCCCGGTGTTCGAACGGAGGTCTATGGAGTGGAATCACTGACAGCCCGTTCCCTGATTGATAGCGCCTCGGTATACCACCCGATCGGCGATGATCTTCTGTTATAGGGATTGCGCCTTGCTTGCGCAGGCATTGTGTCGAGGTCGCGGTCGGTGAGCTGGGGCAGTGCAGAATGGCGCTGACTACAAGATGTAGCGAGTACCGTTGGAGCTTTGCTCGCAAAGCTCCAACGGGTGCTGACACAACGATGCTTCAGTGAATTTACCTGCCGTTCGGGCCGGTCCTGCTGTAGGCCACGTTCTAGCGTGCGGCGTCCAGAGCCTGGCTGATGTCTGCCAGGATATCGTCCACATGCTCTATACCGATGGACAGGCGCACCATCTCGCGGCTGACGCCGGCGTTGGCCAATTCCTTGTCATCCAGCTGACGGTGGGTGGTGGAAGCGGGGTGGCAGGCCAGTGAGCGGGCATCGCCAATGTTCACCAACCGCAGGATCAATTGCAGGGCGTCAATGAAACGGGCACCGGCTTCCTGACCGCCCTCAATGCCGAAGCTGAGAATACCGGACGCGCGGCCATCCATGTATTTCTGCGCCAGTGCATTGTCCGGGCTTTCCGGCAGCCCTGCGTAGTTCACCCAGTTCACCTGGGGGTGATCGCGCAGGAACTCGGCCACCTTCTGTGCATTTTCACAATGGCGATCCATGCGCAGCGGCAGGGTTTCAATGCCCTGCAGAATCAAAAAGGTATTGAACGGGCTCAGCGCGGCGCCGGTGTTGCGAAGCGGGGCCACTCGTGCGCGACCAATGAAGGCGGCTTCGCCCAGGGCTTCGGTGTAGACCACGCCGTGGTAGGACGGATCGGGTTCGTTGAGTACCCGGAAACGCTCCTTGTGCTTGGTCCAGGGGAATTTCCCGGAATCCACAATAATCCCGGCCACGGAGTTACCGTGCCCACCCATGTACTTTGTCAGCGAGTGCACGACGATATCGGCGCCATGCTCGATGGGCCGCCACAGGTAAGGTGTGGCGACGGTATTGTCGACGATAAGCGGTACGCCGGCCTGATGGGCTACCTCGGCCAGGCGTTCGATGTCGACAATATTGCCGGCGGGGTTGCCCACGGATTCACAAAAGATGGCCTTGGTGTTGTCATCGATGGATGCGGCAAGCGCATCAAAATCATCATGGCTGACAAAGCGTGCCTCGATGCCCCGGCGCGGCAGACTGTGGGCAAAGAAGTTGTAGGTGCCACCGTAGAGTTTGCTGGTAGTGACGATGTTATCGCCCACTTCGGTGATGGTTTCCAGCGCATACTCGATGGCGGCCATGCCGGAGGCGACGGCCAGGGCGCCGACGCCTCCTTCCATGGCAGCGACCCGCTCTTCGAGAACCGCATTGGTGGGGTTCATGATGCGGGTATAAATATTTCCGGGCACCTTCAGATCAAACAGATCCGCCCCATGCTGGGTGTTGTCGAAGGCATAGGACGTGGTCTGGTAGATCGGTGTCACAACCGCCTTGGTCGTGGGGTCCACCTGAAAGCCGGCACGCACGGCAAGGGTTTCCATCTTCATGAGCAGTCCTTGTGTTGTTGTATGAGTGAGTCAGTTTCCAGAGAGTATCAAACTGTTGAAGGCTTATCCGGGGTTATGTTCGGCTTACAGCCAGCAAACGCAAGCGCAGAAAATGCCCCTGAAGAGGCCATTGAATGTCGTTCCCCACCTTCAGGCCCAGCAGCGCCGCTCCGGCAGGGGTGAGAATGGATATGGCGTCGCTGACTGACTGTGCTTCATGGGGAAGAGTCAGTGCTCGTTCGTGTTCCTTGCCGGTGGACTCATTGCGAAAACGCATGCGGCTACCCAGCGTCACAACATCGTCCGGCATGGCATCAGCTTCAACAATATGGGCACGGGCCAACTCATCGTAAAGATAATCGATCTGGTCCGACTCCCCTTTGAAGTTGTCCAGTAGGGCAAAAAGACGGTCGCGATCAGTGGTGCTAACGGTAATTGGGGGTAGCGTATTCATGATGTTCTCCTGACGGTGTGATGAGTGTTTGCCGGGGGCGCCGAACCCCCGGTTTCCGTCGGGTGTTCGGCGTCAGGAGAGAAAGGCAGGGGTACTCGTAACCAGGGCGAAAGCGCTGGCAGTGCGGCAAGAGATCAGACCGTCGGTGGCGGCAATGGTGGTGCGAATCGGGTTCATGGCTTGAGATTAGCAGAGCCGCCCGGTTTGTCCAGCGGTCTCTTCAGGCCGGTTTGCCCCGGAACAGCAGTTTCTCCAGCTCCCTGTCATTTTTCACCATGTCTTCAAGGCTGTATTCGTCCAGCACCGCCAGAAAAGCCTTCTGTGCTTTCTTCAGTGCATTCTTCAGTTTGCAGCCCGGGTCGATGGGACAGGTTGAGTCCGACCCGAAGCATTCCAGCAATTTCAGGTTTTCGGTTTCCCGCACCAGTTTCCCGACCTTGATGGCGGCAGGCGTTTGCGCCAGCACCAGACCGCCACCACGACCACGCAGACTTTTCACATAGCCCAGCTGCGACAGAGTCTGGGCCACCTTGGCCACATGGTTGGCAGAAATACCGTAGTCCCGGGCAATTTCCTGCACGGTCACCGGGCGCCCTCCCTCTTTCAGTGCCAGATGAATGAGGGTGCGCAGGGAATAGTCGGTATGGGTAGAGAGTTGCATGGCTTGACCCGTTCAAAAGAGGTATCTAATATGCCTTTTATAAACAGGCATGTAAAATACCACTTTTAGGAGGCAGTCATGCTGACAGCGAATCAGGTGGCAGTGATCAAGCAAACCGTTCCCGTCCTGCAGGAAAATGGTGAGGTGCTGACCCGGCACTTCTACGAGCGCATGTTTCGGGAAAACCCGGAAGTGTTGACGTTCTTCAACCCGGCCCATCAGAAAGCGGGTACTCAGCAGCGGGCGTTGGCAGGGGCTATCTGTGCCTATGCTCAGCATATTGAAAATCCGGCAGCACTGGCCGACGCGGTGGAGCTGATTGCCCAGAAACATGCCTCCCTGGGGATTCAGGCGGAGCATTACCCCGTCGTGGGTGAGAACCTGCTGGCATCTATTCAGGAAGTGCTGGGGGAGGCGGCCAGCCCGGAGATTATTGATGCCTGGGCGGCGGCTTATGGGGTGCTGGCGACTATCTTCATCGACCGGGAGCAGCAGATTTACCAGGACCAGAAGACGGACTTCGGCTGGACCGGCTTCAAGCGCTTTGTGGTGAAAAAACGGGAGGCAGCCAGCGACAATATCGTGTCACTGTACCTGGCGCCGGAGGATGGTCAGCCGCTCCAGGCCCACCAACCGGGCCAATACATTACCGTGCGATTGACTCCGCAGGATGGTGAGCCGGTGATGCGCAACTACAGTCTGTCCAATCGTCCGGGAGCGGATTACTTCCGGATCAGTGTCAAACGGGAGCTGGCGGTGGTGGATGGCGCTCCTAACGGGGTCTGCTCCAACCATCTGCACGACCGGATTCAGGAAGGGGATGTGCTGGAGCTGGCGCCGCCCTGTGGCGAATTCACTCTGCAAACCCGTGATGAAACGCAACGCCCTCTGGTGTTGATGGCCGGTGGTGTTGGCATTACACCATTGTTGTCCATGTTGTATGCGGCACTGGAAGCCCAGCCGGGCCGTGAGGTGATCTTCATCCAGTGCGCGCTTAACAGTGCGGTCCGGCCTTTTGCTGAAGAGCTGGTGGCGTTGCAACGTGATTACACAAACCTGTGCACTCATCTGCGTTTGAGTGAACCGTCAGAGAGTGATCGTCATCAGGGGGACTATGATAGTGAAGGTTTTCTGGATGCGGCACTGCTCGATGAGCTGCTGGGCGAGCGCCACGCCGACTTCTATCTGTGTGGGCCGGCGCCGATGCTTAAACATGCCTGGCAGTTGCTGAAAGCGCGGGGCGTGGACGAAGCGGATATCCATTTCGAGTTCTTTGGCCCGGCTGATGATCTGGCGGCGTAACGGGTAAGGCCGTCCAGACAGGGGGGAACCTGTCTGTGGCAAAACACCGCATTTCCTTTTTCCTGGTCCCTTTGTAGATTGCCCCAGTCAATAAGGGGGGCAGGAAATGCGGTTTTGGTGTGCGGTTATCTTTTTTGTTGTCTACTCGGCGTGTGCCTCGGCAAATGAGCTTGCCACGGTAAGGGTGGGCGCTGCTGTTTCTTCTGAGCTCTCACCGGATGTGCTGCATTCTGCCGCCGACAGTGGTGACTGGTTACGTCAACAGCCCGGCGTGGATGGTGTCCGAATGGGAGGACATGGCATTGATCCGGTGATACGCGGCCAAAGCCAGAATCGTCTGAATATCCTCCTTGATGACAGCTTTGTGTATGGCGGTTGCCCTAATCGTATGGATCCACCAACCGCCTACGCCCCGCTGCACTCTTACGATGAGATCGAGATTCGCAAGGGAATCACTTCCTTGCAGGACGGGCCGGGAGGCTCCGGCGGTACGGTGCTGTTTCGTCGCGTTACGCCTGTTTTCCTGGAAAACGATGCCCCGGTGCGGGGTGATTTTGGGGGGCGTTACGGCAGCAATGGCGACAGTCGTGAAGCATGGACAAATCTGATTGTCGGCAATGAAGACGGCTACCTGCGGACCTTTGGTCAGTACGGCAAGGCAAACAATTATGAGGATGGTGATGGCCGGGAAATTGCCAGCGGTTATGAGATTCGTCAGGGGGGGGGATCCTCGGGTGGACGCCGAATGCTGACAGTGAATGGTCGGTGCAATACGAGGAAACCCGGGAGAGGGACGTGCAGTTTGCCGGAGCCGGCATGGACAGCCCACGCAGTGACAGTACCACGGTGGCCTTGAAAGGCCGCCACCGGATGAGTTCCCGTTGGACTCTGTCGGGCAATGTGAGCTGGAACCAGGTTGATCATCTCATGGATAACTTCAGCCTTCGCCCGGCGCCCATACAGATGGGCTCAGCCATGAAGGTTGAGGTGCCTTCCGAGTCTGAAACCCTGACCGCAAAGTTGATGGCGGAATCCGTATCAGGCCCTACAGAAATTGCTTTTGGCCTCAATGCCCAACGCAATCGGCGTGATGCGGTGTTGCGAAATGTCTCAAGCTCCCCCGTGCTTGAGCTGGCGCGACTATGGCCGGACGTGATGATTCGACATCTGGGCGGCTTTGCGGAAGTGACGCAGCACTTTTCCGATCAGCAGCGTTTGTCCGGTGGAGTGAGAATTGACCATGCTGTGGCCCGCCCCAGGGACAGTAACGAGCGCCCCGCCGGCCCGCCCTGGGTGCGTAGTGCAGCACAGCTCTATGAGCAGGCCTACGGGGTCAGGGGTGATCTTGAGGTGCGGGAATGGTTGCCCGCCGCCTTCCTGCGATTTGAACTGGACCAGCAGGGCCACCACTGGTTTGCCAGTGCCAGCTACAGTGAGCGGTTGGGCGACGCCTCAGAACTGTATATTGCCCGCAACGCTGCCATGGGTAACCAGCAGTGGATTGGTAATCCCGATTTGGCTCCGGAAGCCCATCGGCAGCTGGATATTGGCTTGCGCTCGCAAGCGAGCCGCTGGGACAGTCAACTAACCCTGTTTGCGGATGATGTGGAAGACTATATTTATCGAGAACAGGTACAGATTGGTACGATTAAGCGTGATCGCTACCGGAATATTCGGGCGAGTCTGTACGGGCTGGAGTGGGAAGGTGGGGTACGCTATGCCTCCCACTGGGAGACTCGCGCCCAGGCACTGATCATGCGAGGAGACAACCGCAGCGATGGCGGCACCCTGGCGCAAGTTTCCCCTTATCAGGGGCAACTTTCCCAGCACTGGCGGCCGGGCAAATGGGATGCTTCAATAACTTTGCGCCTGGCCGCTGCCAATGATCGTCTCAATGAGGATGCGGGAGAGCGGGCCAGTGCGGGATATGCCGTGGTCGATCTGGGGCTCATGTGGATGGTGAGTCAGAATGCCGAGATCGCTCTTGGGGTGGATAATCTTTTCGACAAGCGCTACGTGAATTTCATCAATCGTAATCGGGCCGCCAGTGATCCGCTGAATATCGGCGAGGACAGTTTCACTGATACGCTGACAGAACCAGGCCGCAATGCCTGGATCAGCGCCAGCTACCGGTTCTGAGCTGCCGGTGTTACCGGAGCAATGAAGGAGAGTCCCATGAAAGCGGTTCATGTTGGTGGTTTGCTGTTGGCGATGGTTGCACCACTCTATGCCGAAATACCACAATCTCAATCTTCGCAGGCACCGCCTGAAGCGGCAATCGATCCCATGTCGGAGCCCCGCCAGCACAGCATGGCTCTGGCGGGTGCCTTGAAGCAGGCGTTGGTGGCAGCCATGCAATCAGGTGGGCCAGTGGCGGCCATTGATGTGTGCCATATTCAGGCTATGCCGCTCACTCGCCAGATTAGTGAGAGTAGCGGTTGGCAAGTCGGGCGGACCAGCCTGAAAGTGCGCAACCTGGACAATGCGGCGGATGAGGTGGAGCGGGACGTTCTCGCCCGGTTTGAGCAGCGCCTGCAGGCAGGGGAGCCCGTCGGCACTATCGAGTGGATGGATGAGCGAGAAGAGAATGGCAAGACCATTCAGCATTTCATGAAAGCGATACCGGTTCAGGCTCCCTGTATGGCTTGCCATGGAACCGATTTGGCGCCCGCCGTCAGTCAGCAACTGGATGCTTTGTATCCGGGGGATCAGGCCAGGGGCTATACCCTGGGCGAGTTGCGCGGCGCCTTTACGCTGAAGCGTGCAGTTCCTCCGGGTTCCTGACAGGAAAGCCAAGGCAGGCCTTGCCCTCGAACATGGGCAAGGCTTAGTCGAAATCGGGCATAGTGGGCTTTATTACAGGCTTTTCGGCTTGTTGCCATGCATCAAACCCGCCTTCTATAGAAAAAATATGTAAATAGCCCATCTCTTTAAGTGCCCTTGCGGCAAGAGCTGCGCGCCCGCTGGTTTTGCAGTAAACCACTACTTTCTGGTCGCGATTCTCCAATTCCGGGTCGGAGCTGAGTTTGAATTCGAGGAGTCCCCTTGGAATATTGATGGCTCCGGGAATATGTCCATCACGAAATTCGTCGGGTTCGCGGACGTCCAGTAACAAATCGGCGCTGGGAAGTGCTTCTTCAGCTTTATCCGGAGAAATCTCGTGGATGATACGTTTGGCTTCCTCGACCATCTGATGGGCGTTCTTCATTGCTGTGCTCCTTTGCTTGCAACTTGAAACCCCGCGCGGCGCTCAGGCCGCGCGGGTAGCATTGCATTAGAGGGACTTGGTGCAGAAATAGAAATCCGTGCACTCGTATTCGCCAGATTCCACCCGTTGATTGGCCGCCTCGGCTGTTTTCGCGGGGGGGACGATTACCTTGTCTCCCGGTTGCCAGCCTTCGGGGGTTGCAACACCATTTTCATCGCTGGTCTGGAGTGCTTCGAGCAATCGCAGGAACTCCGGGATTGAGCGACCGTTGCTCATCGGGTAGTAGACCATGGCTCTGAGTACGCCATTGGGGTCGATGATGAAGGTGGCTCTTACCGCAGAAGTATCCGCTGCGCCCGGATGAATCATCCCGTAGGCGTTAGCAACATTCATTTTCAGATCTTCGATAATCGGAAAGGGAATCTCCACGCCGAAATTCTGTTTGATGTTACGCATCCAGGCGATGTGTGAATGGATGCTGTCGATGGACAGACCCAGCAGTTCACAGTTGCGCTTTGCAAACTCTGGAGCTGCCTTGGCAAAAGCCATAAATTCGGTTGTACAAACCGGCGTAAAGTCAGCGGGGTGGGAAAACAGTACCAGCCATTTACCGCGGTAATCTGACAATGACTTCTCTCCGTCTGTGGTCAGCGCAGTGAAATCCGGAGCGGGTTCGTTGATCCGTGGCAGGCCGCTTTGAGTCTGGTTGTTCATATCCATGGCAATCTCCGTAGGTTCCAGGGTTGTGAAATTCATAACCAGACTATGGGCATTGATATATTCCATCAAGATATATGCTTATATCGTTTCGATATGTAAAACCTATCGAGCCTGGAAGCCAGCGATATGCCTGATGCCTTGTCCTGAGGGGCAGGGCCAGATTTGGCCAGCAATAACCAAACGCAACGAATCTCATAATGCTGTTTCGCCATGAATATGGATGATTTGGTTATTGGCAGATGACAGCCTCGGGGCCAACATCGTCCGTGGCCCATAACAATAAGGAGATCGGGATGGCACGAAAATTATCCATTATGGATTCCGGCTGGTTGATGATGGAAACCCGGGAAACCCCCATGCACGTTGGCGGGTTGGCCCTGTTCGGGGTGCCGGAAGATGCCCCCAGCGACTACATGGAAAGCGTTTACCGCTACATGGTGGAGGTGGACGGGGTATGCCGGCCCTTCAGCCAGAAGATCCAGTCCCGCCTGCCGGGCCGGCTGGATGCGGCCTGGGTGGATGACAAGAATTTTGATATTGATTACCACGTACGCCATTCGGCGCTGCCGCGTCCGGGGCGGGTACGGGAGTTGCTGGCGCTGGTCTCTCGCCTGCATGCCCAGCGTCTGGATCCGGGCAGACCCCTGTGGGAGAGCTATCTGATCGAAGGGCTGGAGGGTAATCGCTTTGCCCTTTATACCAAGATGCACCATTCCATGGTGGACGGTATGGCAGGCATGCATCTGATGCAGTCGCGAATGGCGAGCAGCGCCGATGAGCGTCTGCCTGCGCCCTGGTCAGGAGAGTGGGACAGCCGTAAAAAGCCGCGCAAGAAAAACGTGGCCGTGGCCGCCAAGTCGGGGGTGCTGGATGGCGTGGGAAGCGTGCGCCGCGGTGCCGGTCAGCTGGTGGATCTTCTGCGCCTGCCCAAAGAAAGCAACGTGAAAACCATCTATCGGGCCCCCAAGACCCAGCTTAACTGTCGGGTCACCGGCGCTCGCCGGTTTGCCGCCCAGTCCTGGTCCTTGCCGAGGATCAAGGCAGCGGCGAAACAGCACAACGGCACCGTCAACGATATTTTCCTGGCCATGTGCGGGGGCGCCTTGCGCCGTTACCTGGAATCACTGGATGCTCTCCCTGCCGAACCGCTGGTGGCCCAGGTGCCGGTGTCCCTGCGCAGTGCGGACCAGGCGGAAGGCGGTGGCAATGCCATCACCACGGTACAGGTGAGTCTGGCCACCCACATTGCCAGCCCGCTGGGGCGGCTTGTCGCCATTCAGGAATCCATGCAGGCGGTGAAAACCCGTCTTGGCGAGATGCCGAAATCGGACATCGACGCCTATACCGTGATGACCAATATGCCGCTTTCGTTGGGGCAGGTGACCGGTTTGTCCGGTCGGGTCAGCCCCATGTTCAATCTGGTGATCTCCAATGTGCCGGGGCCCAAAGAGACCTTGTATTTCAACGGCGCTGAATTGCTGGCGTCTTACCCGGTGTCGCTGGTACTGCATGGCTATGCGTTGAATATCACGGTGGTGAGTTACAAGGACAGCCTGGAATTCGGCGTGATTGGTTGCCGCGTTACCTTGCCGCACATTCAGCGGTTCCTGGACTATTTAGAGGCTTCGCTGGGTGAACTGGAAGCTGGCTGATGTTGCCGGGCATTAGCCCGGTTTGCCATTACCGGCGATTCTTCACTGGCGGTATCCCTTTTCATCGGTGGGCAGATTCTTTCCCCACCATTCCTTCATGCCGCCGGCAAGTTGGTAGGCCTCAAACCCCATGCGTATCAGTTGTCGGGTGGCAGGAATGCTGCGGTGGGCCGAACGGCAAATGGCAACCACCGGGCGGCGTTGGTCCAGTTGCAATGCCGCGACAGTGCCGTGGTTGAGTGCGGTAATGGCCAGGTGTCGGGCGCCGGAGATGTGTCCGGCGAGAAATTCCCGCCGGGTTCGCACATCAAGTAGCTGTACCTCGTTCAATCGCTCTGCCAGTTGTTCCGCCGAGAGTTCCGGCACCTTGCCAAAGGGCAGCCAGTCGCGCCATGGGCTCATTGCGCCGTTCCCTGTTGTGTCGAGGCATCACCGTATTGTTGCTGCAGGTAGCGGATGATGTCGCTGCTTTCGAACAGACCCGTGTGGGTATTGGGGTCATAAAGGTAAGGCAGCTGCACCTTGCCGGTTTGTTTCATGAGCCTGGCCCGGTTGGTGCCGGGAACAGGACGGTAGGGCCCCTTGCCCGGCCTTAGCCATGGCAGACCTGCATCACTGAGCTGCTGCTTGCCGCAATTGCGCAACACATAAGCCAGCCCCAGCTCGGTGAGCCGTTCACGGACCAGCCGTGAGAAAGGACTGGATTCGAAACTGTACAGTTCGAGGGGCGTTTGGGGCGCCCAGGAGGGGCGGCCACGTGTTCCTTTTGCCAAACGGAGTGCGCTGGCCAGCTGGCTGAGTTTCAGGGATTCGCTGCTGCGGGGCAATTGGCCTTTGCCGTATTGTGTATGCAGGTAGGCGATGATGGCTTTGCTTTCGGTAACCTGGTGGCCGTTGTTTGGGTCGACAAAAAAGGGAACACGGCGCGTACCGCTGAGCTGTTCCAGCTCGTCCCAGTAACCGGCCTGTCCCTTGGGGCAGGGTTTGATCAGCACATCCAGATCCAGTTCGGTGAGCGCTTCGCGAACCGGGCGGCAGTAGGGGCAGCCTTCCATGTCGTAGAGGGTGAGCATGGCGTGCGGCTGTTCGTCGCGGATCAAGGCAGAGGTGCCGCGCCATTGTCGTGCCGTGGAAGCCAGCAGGGATGAGACAAGCTGTATCATGCGGGTGTCCTTTGTTCAGTGTTTGCTTCAGTGGGTTTGGCGGTATTGATGGTTCTCCGGGCGCGTTTCCCTGTGCTCTTCCTGTTGTGCCCTGTGCGGATCAATCCTGTTGCCACATGCCGAGACCATGCTGCAATGGTCATGGAAGGTGGGGTGCCAGGCGCTGCGGGGAGTGCGGCGGCATCAGCCACGTACAGGTTCGGGTGGCCGAACACCTGGCCGCTGCCATTCACGACGCCGTTCTGTTCGCTGGCAGCGAGCCGGGCACCACCCAGAGGGTGGACGGTAAAGGCCATGCCGGGCAGTGTGCGCACGGGGCGCTGGCTGCGCCGACCGACTTCGGAAAATAATCGCTGGATCCTGGTCAGCACCGGGCTGTTCTCGGCCAGATAGCGAATCCGCAGCCGCCCCCGTTGCCAGGTGACCACGCCATCGGCCAGGTCGGCGCCCATCCCCACCAGCAGGGCGTTCCTGCGCAGGAAGGCTTTCAGTGATGCCGGTAGCGGCAGGGTGTCGATTCCGTTGAAACCATACCGGGTGAGAATGGGGCCGGGCTGAGCCTTGCCGGTGACCGGATCGCGCAGGGCGAAGCGGCCATGGGTGGCGGTGCCACGGGTGAAATCGGCCCCGTCCTGATTCAGCCCCCACCAGGCCACGCTGTCGCCATTGCCGCCAAAGCCTCGCCCCAGGGCCGGCATGCCCTCTAGTCCGCCCAGTTCCCGACTGTGGAACAGCAGGCGCAGAGTGTTGAGGGTGCCGGCGGCCAGGATGACACGGTTTGCGAGCAGGTAGCGGCGCCGGCGTGCGGCATGGTCCATGACTTCCAGTCGATAGCCCCCGCCGGGTTGGCGCCACAGGCTCAGGCATTCGTGCTCCGCGGCTACCTGCAGTCCCTGCTCCATGGCGGGTAACAGGAAGGCCCGGTCCAGGGTCATCTTGGCGCCGTTGGCGCTGCCGAAGAAGCTGTTGTTGGCGTAGTCTGCCTGGCAGCCTTCCATACAGATGGCCATGGCCGGCTGCGGCACGCTGTCATCGGCGACAAAGGCGGTGCTGTGGGCAAAGGCCTGCGGGGTCCAGTTGGGAATCCGGTCGTCGGCACTGGCTCGGCGGGAACCCATTCGCTGCATCATCCAGCGGTAGTGGTGTTCCATCCCGGCGGCCTGGATTCCAGCTTCGGGATGGTCCCAGTAGTCAGGCTGTTCCGGGCGGGTATTCATGGCGCTGTAGACATGGCTGCCACCACCGACACCGTTGCTGGCTACCACGGTCATGTCCCTGCCCAGATAAATATCAAACAAGCCGTGGCGGGACAGCTTCAAGCCCTTGCCGGGAAGCCAGCGCTGGCCGAAACGGTGCAGCAGTCCGCTCCAGAGGTGGCGTCCGGCGGGCAGGGGCCTGCGGTGCGGGATGCCGGCTTTGCGGACCGGGTCAGTATCTCGCCAGGGACCGCGTTCCAGTAACAGTACGGATTCACCCGCTTCGGTGAGGGTGCTGGCGGCCACGGCGCCACCGAAACCGCTGCCGATGACAATGGTGGAATGGTGTTCAATGCTGCCTGGCATCAGCGAGTCTCCTGCAGGGTGAAATAGAGCAGGGTGCGGGTGCCACGGCGGGTGCGGTAGCGCATGCGGGCGAGATAAAGCGCGTCCTGAAAGTAGCGTACTTCGCCGAGAATCGGGCGAAGCAGGGCTGGATTGCCCTCGACGTCGTAATCCAGCGCCAGTGCATCGCTGTCTTGCCGATCCTCAATCCGGTATTGCCCCCAGGCGCCCTGCAGGGTGCCAAGACCCCACAGGTTGGCGCCATTGGACGCGTCGAAGTGCTTTCCCTGCCAGGGATTAAGCCAACTGGCCAGCAGTCGGTAGAGGCCAGACTTGATCACGCCGGGCAGACTGCTCAGGCCACTGATACCCAGCAGGGTGCCTTGATAGTCGCCTTGCAGTTCGTTCTTGCGCGGCGCTGGAAGGGTAGCGAACAGAGCATCCAGTTCGTCCTGGCGGTGCCGGGCAAGGAAGGTGCGCGGGGGAAAAGGAGCAAGGGGTTTAGCGACTGCCATGGTGCAAATTCCTTATAGCGTCTTTGCACATCAATCTAGGTAGTCAGGGGGGCTTGGACAAACGATAAAAATTAATGTTTCGCGTTAGGCTCGCTAATCTGAATCATCATGCCGGCAACGTGGCAAGCCGTGTCTTGAGCCAGTCGATGAAGGACCGGCCGCCTTTCGGGAGTTCAGCGTTGTCCGGGTAAACGGCGTAGATGGCGTTGTCCAATGGGCCCAAGGGCGGAAAGGGTGCTTCCACCCGGCCGCTCTGTACCAGGGAGTATTCCACCGGGTAGAGAGCGAGAGCGGCACCGAGGGTTTCGGCGGCCTGTATCGCAGCAGGGTAATCGTCGACGTAGTACTGGGGACCCTCCGGTTCCGGTAGTCCCAGTTGGTTGAACCAGTGCTGCCAGGCCTGGGGGCGGCCGGTCATGTGAACCAGCGGCACCCTTGTCATGGCTTGAACATTGCCAGCTAGCCCATAGCGGTCGGTGAAGCCGTTGGGGGTGAAGACCTGGATCATCACTTCGGCGAGTTTTTCGTGACTGAGGCCGGGCCAGGGAGGTTGCCCGTAGCGGATAGCCAGATCAAACGAACCTTGTTGGAGATCCATGTTGGCCAGATTGGTTTCCACTTCCAGTTCTACTTCGGGGTGCTGCTCGCGGAAAGTTTCCATGCCAGGCAGTACCACCCGTGCAGCAACCGGGGGCATCATGCTGACCCGCAAGCGACTGTGAAGCGGTGTTGTCAGAGCAAGTGTGGCGCGACGTAGCCCTTTGAGATGTGGCTGTATCTGGTTCAGGTAACGGGTGCCTTCTTCGGTGAGGGTCAGGGCGCGGTTATGACGTTCGAACAGCGTGACACCCAGACTCTCTTCCAGTTGCTGGATCTGCTGGCTGACGGCTGAGGGGGTGATGTGAAGTTGCTTCGCCGCTTGCTTGAAGCTGAGCTGCCGGGCGGCGGCTTCGAAGGTCATCAGAAAGTTCAGATTTGGAAGGGGTCGACGCATGCTGTTTCCATTCTTTTGTTCGCTATTCTTCTGACGCCAACTCGGCCGGCCAGTCACCAACCATAGCATGCCAGCCTGTCTCGGCGGGTGCCCAGGGGATGGGTGATTCGAGTGCTCTGTTTTTACGGGGCTGTTCAGTTTGCTATCGATGATTATATTGGACAGGTGTATTGCGGCATGGTGGATGTGAAAGGCATCTGTCGACCGTTCAAACAGAAGCTGTATTCGCGGGTCTCGGGCAACCTGGATGCTTTCCTGGATTACCGATAGCAACTTCGATATCGACTATCACGTGCGTCATTCGGCTCTGCCGCGCCCGGGCCGTATTCGTGGGTTGCTGGCGCTGATGCCGCGGCTGCACGTGCAGCGTCTCGATCCCCGCCGCCCTGGTCCTCGGCGTGGAATACCCTCTTGCCGCGCAAGCGCCGCTAGGGCTCTCTGGCCCGTGCAGGGATGTTGAAACCCCTGCGTAGTCTTCAACGCGGCACAGAGCAGTTTGTTAGGTGGTGTCGGCACGGCTCCATGGTCGGTAAACTAAGGCTCTCTGATCTCCCGACCTGTGGGAAATCGACAATTCAGGAAGGCAAGTGTGACACAAGGCTCAATTCAACAGGCGGCGTTGCAGCTGTCAGAGAATCTGCTCAAGCAGCAACTGATGGCGGTGACAGCGGAATCCTGTACCGGCGGTGGTATTGCTCAGGCGCTTACTGAGATTCCCGGTTCCTCACGCTGGTTTGAACGTGGCTACGTATCCTATTCCAACGAGGCTAAACAGGAGCTGCTGGGGGTGAACGCCGAAACCCTTGAGACGCACGGTGCGGTGAGTGAAGAGATCGCGCTGGAGATGGCCTGTGGTGCCGTCGCCCGCTCACGGGGCCATATTAGTGTTGCGGTGACCGGTGTGGCTGGCCCGGATGGCGGCACGCCTTCCAAGCCGGTGGGGACGGTGTGGATTGCCTGGGGCCAAAAGCTGGGCTATGCCGAGGCGCAATGCTTTCATTTCGAGGGTGATCGTCACGCCGTTCGTCAGCAGACCATTCTGGAAGCCATCAAGGGCTTGAATGCCCGTCTCCAGTAGTCACAATCTGCCCATTGGATAAACAGGGTTGCAAAGGACAGGAATACCTGTTCATAATGCTGTCCATATTGTCAGTGCTGTCCGAAAGGTCAGCCAGAACGGATCAGATAACGGCGATGCAATGACTGTCACGCCGAAACGGAGAGGGGTCATAATGAGCGATAAATCCAAGGCGCTGTCCGCCGCACTATCCCAGATCGAACGTCAGTTTGGTAAAGGTTCCGTGATGCGCATGGGCGATCGCAAGCGCGAGCGCATGCCGTCCATTTCCACCGGCTCCCTGGGGCTGGATATTGCTCTTGGTATTGGTGGTCTGCCGAAAGGGCGTATCGTGGAAATCTATGGCCCGGAATCCTCTGGTAAGACCACCCTGACCCTGAGCGTGATCGCCCAGGCGCAGAAGAAAGGCGCTACCTGTGCCTTTGTGGATGCAGAGCACGCCCTGGACCCGGACTATGCCGAGAAGCTGGGCGTGAACGTGGATGACCTGATCGTGTCCCAGCCGGACACCGGTGAGCAGGCACTGGAAATTACTGACATGCTGGTGCGTTCCGGCGCGGTGGATGTGGTGATTGTTGATTCCGTGGCGGCACTGGTGCCGAAGGCCGAAATTGAAGGCGAAATGGGTGACACCCACGTTGGCCTGCAGGCTCGTCTGATGAGCCAGGCGCTGCGCAAGATCACCGGCAATGTGAAAAACGCCAATACCCTGGTGGTGTTCATCAACCAGATCCGCATGAAGATCGGCGTGATGTTCGGTAACCCGGAAACCACCACCGGGGGTAACGCCCTCAAGTTCTATTCCTCCGTGCGCCTGGATATCCGTCGTATCGGCGCGGTGAAGCAGGGTGACGAAGTCACCGGTAACGAAACCCGCGTGAAGGTGGTGAAGAACAAGGTATCGCCGCCGTTCCGTCAGGCCGAATTCCAGATTCTTTACGGCCAGGGCATCAATCAGCTGGGTGAAGTGCTGGACCTGGGTGTGCAGCAGGGCCTGGTGGATAAATCCGGTGCCTGGTATGCCTACAAAGGTGACAAGATCGGCCAGGGCAAGCAGAACGCCTGTGAGTACCTGCGTGAAAACCCGGCTGTCGCCGAGGAAATCGAACAGGAAATCCGCGCTCGCTTGCTGCCTGATCCCACTGAGGCGCCGGCTGTCAAGGAAGAGGAAGCCGAAGCCGGCAATGAGTGAACCGCTCACTGAATCCGAACTGCGCCAGCGGGCTGTCAGCCTGCTGGCGCGTCGGGATCATGCCCGCCGGGAGCTGGAAACCAAGCTGTACCGCAAGCTCGGTGAGCAACCGGCGCTGCCAGCGGTGCTGGCCTGGTGTGACGAACACGGCTTTATCGACGACCGGCGCTTTGCCGGTTTTTTTGTGCGTTCGCGCATCGATCGCGGGCAGGGCGCCCTGCGCATCCGGCAGGAACTACAGCTGAAGGGCGTGGATAACGAGCTGATCGCCCAGGCCCTGGCAGAGGCTGAGGTGGACTGGTTCGCGCTGGCCCGGGAGGTGCGGGCTCGGCGCTTTCGTCAGTACCCTGGCAAGGACCAGAAAGAAAAAGCTCGCCAGCTAAGGTTCCTGCAACAGCGCGGTTTCAATGCCGAACAGAGCTTTGCTGCGCTGGATTGTTCCCCGGAAGACGAGCTGTAGTTCGTCCTTCCCGTTTCCCATCGCTGCTATCCTCACCCCGTTGGAGCTTTGCTCGCAAAGCGAAGGGCTGACGTTACCCGGATGATTCGCCTTGCGAGCAAGGCTCCAACGGTGCCGGTTTGTGGTCGACGGAGCCAGCCCGGTAATTTTTCCTCTTGGTTTGAATTCCGTTCACGGCGTATCCTTCGCTTTTGCGGCTTGTGTGAGATTTTCCATGGAGTACCTGTCTGATCCCTGGTTGGCGGCAGCCATGCTGGGTGCTGGTGTATTGGCGGGTTTTATCAACACCCTGGCCGGTGGCGGGGGGCTGCTGATCCTGCCGTTGCTGATGCTCAGTGGCATGAGCGCGGCATTGGCTAACGGCACCATGCGGGTAGGGGTGCTGATACAAAGCGTGGAGGCGGTGCGCCAGTTCAACAAGCGCGGCACCATGCCGTTCAAGCCGCTGCCAGCGATTCTGGTGCCCTGCCTGCTGGGGACGCTGGTGGGTACTCTGGCGGCGTCCTATCTGCCGGAGTCCATTCTCAAACCGGTATTGCTGACGACCTTGGTGGTGGTGGCACTGATTATGGTGTTCAAACCCAATCAACTGTCGCCAGCAGCGGATGAGCTGCCACTGCAACCTAATGACTCTGTTGCCGGCTGGTTGGGCCTGTTCTTCTGTGGCGCCTACGGCGGCTTTGTGCAGGCGGGCGTGGGCTTTGTGTTGATCGCGGTGCTGGTGGGCCAGCTCCGCTATGACATGCTGCGCGGCAACGCCCTGAAGCTTGCCATCACCGGCAGTTTTACCGTGCTGGCCCTGGGCATTTTTGTGGCCCGCGACCAGGTGGCCTGGCTACCGGGCCTGCTGGTGGCTGCCGGCACCCTGCTCGGCGTACGCCTGGGGGTAGGCTTCGCCCACCGGGTCTCCCCGACAGTGCTCAAGCGTATTTTGCTGGTGATGGTGCTGGCGGTGTGCCTGGCGGCGGCGATCAAGGGCTAGAAACAAGCTACGAGCTGCTAGTTTCAAGCTATTAGATTAAAGAAGGGCTACCTTCTGTTTTCGGGTTGTTCTCGAAGCTAGAGGCTAGTAGCTCGCAGCTTACTGAACCATCGCAACCGGGCCGGCAGGGCGGTATACTCGGCGCTCTCTGATAGCCAGCCGATAATGTTTCTCCTATGAAGAGTGCTGAACTACGCCAGGCCTTCCTGGACTACTTTGCCAGCCAGGGGCACGCCAAGGTGCCATCCTCCTCGCTGGTGCCCCATAACGACCCCACCCTGCTGTTCACCAACGCGGGGATGAACCAGTTCAAGGACGTGTTTCTGGGTCGTGAATCCCGGGATTACACCCGTGCCACCAGCTCCCAGCGCTGTGTGCGTGCTGGTGGCAAGCACAACGACCTGGAGAACGTGGGTTACACGGCGCGGCATCACACCTTCTTCGAGATGCTGGGTAACTTCAGCTTCGGCGATTACTTCAAGCGCGAAGCTATCAAGTTCGCCTGGGAGTTCCTCACCGGCACCCTGGGCCTGCCTGAAGAGCGCCTCTGGGTCACCGTGCATGTGTCCGATGATGAAGCGGCGGATATCTGGCTGAAGGAAATGGGCGTCAGCGCCGAGCGTTTCTCCCGCCTGGACGAAGATAATTTCTGGCAGATGGGTGACACCGGCCCCTGTGGTCCCAGCTCGGAAATTTTCTACGATCACGGGGCGGATGTGCCCGGCGGTCCACCAGGGTTCGAGGGCGAGGATCTGGATCGCTACATTGAGATCTGGAACCTGGTGTTCATGCAGTACGACCGCCAGCAGGATGGCGAGCTGAAGCCGCTGCCCAAGCCCAGCGTGGATACCGGTATGGGCCTGGAGCGTATCGCGGCGGTGCTGCAGGGGGTCCATTCCAACTACGAGATCGACCTGTTTCAGGCGCTGCTGCAGGCCGCGGCAAAAGCCACCGGCTGCCAGGATATGGAAGAGAAATCCCTGCGGGTGATCGCCGACCATATCCGTTCCGCCAGCTTCCTGATCTGTGACGGGGTGATCCCGTCCAATGAAGGCCGTGGCTACGTGCTGCGCCGCATCATCCGTCGCGCCCTGCGTCATGGCCACAAGCTGGGCCAGGACAAGCCGTTCTTCTCCACCCTGGTGGGGGCGCTGGTAGAACAGATGGGCGAGGCCTATCCGGAGCTGGTTCGCGAGCAGGCCCGTATCGAGAAGGCGCTGCTGGCGGAAGAAGAGCAGTTCGGCCGCACTCTGGCCGCAGGCATGAAGGTGCTGGAAGCGGCCATTGCCGAGCTGGACGGCAAGGAGCTGCCCGGCGAGGTGCTGTTCAACCTCTATGACACCCATGGCTTCCCGCCGGATCTCACCGCCGATGTGGCCCGTGAGCGGGAGTTGACGGTGGACATGGCCGGTTTTGAAAAAGCCATGCAAGCCCAGCGTGAGCGGGCCCGCGGTGCCGGTAGCTTCGCTAATGATTACAGCGACCGCCTCAACATCGAGGCGGTGACTGATTTCTCAGGTTACGAAAAACTGGCGGACGAAGACGAAATCGTCGGCCTGTTCAAGGACGGCGAAGCGGTGGACGCTCTCCTGGCCGGGGAAGAAGGCATGGTAGTGCTGGCCAGCACGCCGTTTTATGCAGAATCCGGTGGTCAGGTGGGCGACAGTGGTTTCCTGGTGCAGGGCGACAACCGTTTTGCGGTGTCCGATACCAAAAAACGCCAGGCGGCCCATGTGCACCTGGGCAAGGTGGAAAGCGGCAGCCTGAAAGTGGGCGAGAAAGTGTCCGCCTACGTGGATGTGGATCGCCGTCGCGCCATCATGCGTAATCACTCTGCCACCCACCTGATGCACGCCGCCCTGCGTGACGTGCTGGGCGACCATGTGCAGCAGAAAGGCTCTCTGGTGGCGTCTGACTATCTGCGCTTCGACTTCTCCCATGGCGAAGCGGTGAGTGAAGCCCAGCGCGAGCAGATCGAGATTCTGGTCAATCGCCAGATTCTGGCTAACACCCCGGTCACCACTGAATTGATGGATATCGATGCCGCTCGTGAAGCCGGTGCCATGGCTCTGTTCGGCGAGAAATACGACGACCAGGTGCGTGTGCTGAGCATGGGCAGCGAGGGGTTCTCCAAGGAGCTGTGTGGCGGTACCCACGTGAGCCGCACCGGCGATATCGGTCTGTTCCGTATTACTCTGGAAGCGTCAGCCGCTGCCGGTGTGCGCCGTATCGAAGCGGTCACCGGTGAGCATGCCCTGGGCGTCATGCGTCAGCAGGAGAGGGCGCTCAGCGAGATCGCTGCCACGGTGAAAAGTACCCCGGACAACGCCGCCGAGCGGGTACGCAGCCAGGCGCAGAAAGTCCGCGAGCTGGAAAAGGAAATCGAACGCCTCAAGCAGAAGCTGGCCAGCGGTGCAGGCAGCGACCTGACCGATGAGGTGCAGGAGATCGGCGGCGTGAAAGTACTGGCTACCCAGCTTGATGGTGCCGATGGCAAGACCCTGCGGGTTACCATGGACAAGCTGAAAGACAAGCTGGGTTCGGCGATTATCCTGTTGTCCGCCGTGGAAGGTGACAAAGTGGCCCTGGTGGCCGGTGTCACCAAGGATCTAACCGGCCGCTTCAAGGCCGGTGATCTGCTAAAGCATGTGGCCGAGCAGGTGGACGGTCGCGGCGGTGGTCGCCCGGACATGGCCCAGGGCGGGGGCAACAACCCTGCAGCCCTGCCGGCGGCCCTGGAAAGCGTGAAAAACTGGGTGTCTGAGCAGGGGGCGTAAGCCGCGGTCAAGACCATGGCTCAGCCCTCAACATGAAATCCCGGCGCGTTTCTGTTAGAGTTACGCGCTCTTTTTTGCAGATAAAGCGACTTTATGGCCCTTATAGTGCAGAAATACGGCGGTACCTCAGTGGGTACAGTCGACCGCATTCAAGCCGTCGCCGAGAAGGTGGCAGGCTTCCATAAACGGGGCGACCAGGTGGTCGTGGTGGTGTCCGCCATGAGCGGCGAAACCAATCGCCTGATCGAGCTGGCCAAAGGTGTCAGCGATAACCCTTCACCGCGCGAGATGGATGTGCTGGTCTCCACCGGCGAGCAGGTCACCATTGCCCTGTTGTCCATGGCGTTGCAGAAGCAGGGCATCAATGCCCGCTCCTACACCGGCAGCCAGATTCCCCTGCGCACTGACAGTGTCCACTCCAAGGCTCGTATCGAAGAGATCGACGACAAGAAAGTGCGTGCCGACCTGAATGGCGGCAGCGTTGTGGTCGTGGCAGGTTTCCAGGGTGTGGATGCCGACGGCAACATTACCACTCTCGGCCGTGGCGGCTCCGATACCACCGCCGTGGCTCTGGCCGCCGCATTGCAGGCCGACGAGTGTCAGATCTACACCGACGTGGACGGCGTTTACACCACCGACCCCCGTGTGGTGGATAACGCCCGTCGCCTGGACAGCATTACCTTCGAGGAAATGCTGGAAATGGCCAGTCAGGGCTCCAAGGTCCTGCAGATCCGCTCTGTGGAATTCGCCGGCAAGTACAATGTGCCGCTGCGTGTCTTGTCCAGTTTCCAGGATGGTCCTGGAACTCTCATTACCGTCGACGACGAGGTTGATATGGAAAAGCCGGTAATCTCCGGAATTGCCTTTACCCGTGATGAAGCCAAAATCATCGTGCGTGGCGCCCCGGATACCCCGGGCATTGCCTACAAGATCCTCGGCCCGGTGAGCGCAGAGAACATAGAAGTGGACATGATCGTGCAGAACGTGGGCAAGGACGGCGCCGCCGACTTTACCTTCACCGTGCACCGTAACGATTTCGCCCGTGCCCAGGAGGCTCTGCGCAAGGCCTCCGAAGAGCTGGGTAACCCGGAAATCATTGGCGATGACAAGATTGCCAAGGTCTCCCTGGTGGGTGTGGGTATGCGTTCCCACGCTGGTGTCGCCTCCAAGATGTTTGAAACCCTGGCCAACGAAGGGGTCAACATCGAGATGATCTCCACCTCCGAAATCAAGGTGTCCGTCGTGATTGCCGAGAAATACCTTGAGCTGGCGGTGCGTGCCCTGCACTCCGCGTTTGAGCTGGATCAGCCGGCTGGCTGAAGGCCTGGGCCAGCCTTGTGCTGGCCCTGCCGCCAGGTAGACATTGGCGACGACCGGTTGGTCGTTCGCCCTGCACGGCGAGACTTACGAATACGCTTCAGGCATACTACCGCCCCCGTGCCAGGGGTGGGTAAATGGTCCCGCACCAAGGAGTCGTCAAGGACGGCAACCCGCGAGCCTCAGGTACGGCATGCGCTCACGGAAATTGAAGGACCCCAGGAGGGATCATTATGTTAATTCTTACGCGTCGAGTTGGTGAGACCCTGATGGTAGGTGATGAAGTCACTGTGACTGTCCTGGGTGTGAAAGGTAACCAGGTTCGTATCGGTGTGAATGCACCGAAAGAGGTTGCCGTGCATCGGGAAGAAATCTACCAGCGAATTCAGCACGAAAAATCATCAGACGGAGAGTCTGCCTGATTTTTGGGCTGTATTTTCTCCGCAAAATCGTTATGATGCGCGGCGAGTTTGGAAACAGGCCAGCAAGAGCCCACATTCCAGACTGACAATATGACCGCATTCCGGAGAGGTGGGTGAGTGGCTGAAACCAGTTCCCTGCTAAGGAACCATACGGGTTACCGTATCGCGGGTTCGAATCCCGCCCTCTCCGCCATATATCCAAAAACGCCCCGCACTGCGGGGCGTTTTTCGTTGCAGCCTTGCTTGCAGGGCGCAGCCCCTCAGATTTCCTCGCGGATCCAGGCTGCCACGCAAAAACCGCGCTAACCCGTCGTGCTCATACTCACAAGCCAACATTTTCAACCCGCCCGGCCTCGCAGTTGCGCTACACTATGTGCCCCGAAAAAACTTCGACCCAAGGTGACGCCATGACTGACACCCTGACCATCGCCCGCCCTGACGACTGGCATCTGCATTTCCGCGACGGCGATCTGCTCGCCGAGACGGTGCCGGCCACGGCGAACGTGTTTGGCCGTGCCATCGTCATGCCCAACCTGACACCGCCGGTGAATACGGTGGCCCAGGCTGACGAGTACCGGCAGCGAATTCTGGCTCAGGTGCCTGCGGGCGTTGCCTTCGAGCCGTTGATGGTGTTGTACCTGACGGATACCACCCCGGTGGAAGAGGTGGAGCGGGCCGCGAAGAGTGACTTTGTGCATGCCTTCAAGCTGTACCCGGCCGGTGCTACCACCAACTCTGACAGTGGCGTCACCGATCCGGGCAAGATCACCCATCTCTACGCGGCCATGGAAAAACACGATGTGCCGCTGCTGGTTCACGGTGAAGTCACCGATTCAGACATCGATATTTTTGACCGTGAAAAAGTCTTTATTGATCGTTACCTCACTGATATCCGCCGCCAGTTTCCTGGCCTGCGCATTGTTTTCGAGCATGTGACCACGGCAGAAGGCATTCACTTTGTGCGCGAGGCCAGCGAGCTGACAGCGGCGACCGTGACACCGCAGCACCTGCTGATGAACCGCAACGATTTGTTGGTGGGCGCTGTGCGCCCGCACAACTACTGTCTGCCGATCCTCAAACGTCGCCAGCACCAGGAAACGATCCAGCAGGCGGTGCTGGAAGGCCATCATCGTTTCTTCCTGGGCACCGATTCCGCCCCCCATGCGCGCAACAAGAAAGAAGCCGCCTGTGGCTGTGCCGGTTGCTATTCCGCCCGGGCGGCGTTGCCGCTGTATGCCAGCTTTCTCGAGCAGCACAACGCGCTGGACAAGCTGGAAGGTTTTGCCAGCCACTTCGGCGCAGATTTCTACCGATTGCCCCGCCATACCGACACCGTGACCCTGGTGCGCAAGCCCTGGTCCGTGCCCGAGGTGATTGATGCGGCCGGAGAGGCCATGGTGCCTTTCTACGCTGGCCAGCAACTGCCCTGGTCCCTGGGCTGATTGGTGGAACGCTTGCCGGTCGTTGTCCTGAGCGGGTTTCTGGGCAGCGGCAAGACCACGCTGCTCAACCGCTGGCTCAAAGAGCGCCAGGATCTGGCGGTGATCATCAACGAGCTGGGCGATATTGGTATCGACCAGCACCTCACCGGCCCGGGGCGGGTGCCGGTGACCCTGCTGTCCGGCGGCTGCCTGTGCTGCGTGATACAGGGTTCCCTGTCGAGCACCCTGCGCAACCTCTTCATGGCCCGCAAGAATGGTGAGCTACCGGCGTTTTCCACGCTGGTGCTGGAAACCACCGGTGCTGCCGACCCCTTTGGTGTCACCGCACCGCTGGAGCAGGACCCCTGGTTGAAGAAACGATTTTTCTGCCAGTCGGTACTGACCGTGGTGGATGCGCTGGCCGGGGTCCGTAGCCTGGAGCGTCATCCTGAGTGGCTGGAACAGATCCATGCTGCCGATGCCTTGCTGTTGTCCAAAACAGCGCACTGTGAGCCGCAAGCCCTGGCGGCTCTGAAGGCGCAACTGGCTGCCCTGAATGTCACCGCGCACATTTACTCGGAACCGGCCCCGGTGGATCTGCTGGCACAGTCATTTCCCCGTCGCTGCCGGGTCACCGGCAGTTTTGCGCCGGTGCAACCGGGCGGCTCGCTGTTGTCGACACAGTCACCGGTTACCCCATCATCCCGTCACCAGCTGTATAGCGCTTCACTGCGCTGGGATGGAGTGTTGTCCTGGCCTCTTTGGCAGGCCGCCCTCAAGCAGCTTGCCGAGCAATGCGGTGATGCCCTGATCCGGGTAAAAGGCCTGTTGCGCGTGGACGGCCTGGATGGGCCCTTGCTGGTGCAATGGGTGGAAGGCAGTGAGCCGGCGCTTGGCCCGCTGAATCAATGGCCGGATCAGGATAGGCTCACCCGATTGGTACTGATTGTTCGCCATCCCCAGGCTGACTTTGCGCAACAACAACTGGCACACTGGGAAACCTTGCTGACACAGCTTGCCGGTCAATAGGATCCGACATGGGTTATCTATACCTTGCCGTAGCCATCCTCGCTGAAGTGGTGGAGACCAGCGCGCTGAATGCCTCCCAGGGATTCACCCGGCTGTGGCCTTCTGTGGTGACTGTGGTGGGCTACAGTATCGCTTTTTATGCCCTGTCGTTGACCCTGCGTACGGTACCCATGGGGATTGCCTATGCGGTGTGGGCCGGTGTCGGTATTGTATTGATTGCGCTTGTCGGGGCGCTGTTTTTTCGCCAGCAACCGGACTTGCCGGCAGTGATCGGTATGGCGTTTATCGTACTTGGTGTGGTGCTGGTAACGTTCGTATCGCGCACCATGCACATTGAATAACAAGGAGTTCCCGTGACAGAGCGGATGCAGAATGCCGAACAGGCAGTGGATTATGTGATCGAGCAGACCGGTGGCGAAATTCGCCTGGCCATGCCGCTGGGACTGGGCAAGCCAAACCGTTTTGTGAATGCGCTTTATGCCCGGGTGGAAAAGGATTCCTCTCTGTCCCTGGATATCTATACCGCCCTGTCCCTGGGCAAGCCGGGTGCCGGCAGTGATCTGGAAAAACGCTTTCTCAATCCTTTCGCCGATCGCTTGTTCGGCGACTATGAAGAACTGGCTTATCTGAAGCCCCAGAAACGCAGTGCCCTGCCGGATAATATCCGCGTCTTCGAATTCTTTGTGCAGCCAGGCAGCATGCTGGGCAGCGACAGCGCCCAGCAGCATTACATCAGCAGCAACTACACCCACGTGGCTCGGGATCTCAACGCTCGCAAGGTTAATGTGGTGGCGCAGATGCTCGCGCATCGGCAGGAAGACGACAGTGATTGCTACAGTTTTTCCTGTAACCCGGAAGTGACTCTGGATCTGATGCCGCTGCTCAAGGCGCGCCGGGATGCCGGCGAGACCATCATCTCCGTGGGGCAGGTGCACCGGGACCTGCCCTTTATGGAAAACGATGCCCGGGTGGATGACTGGCTGGCTGAGATGGATATCCTGCTGGACGATCCCCAGGGGCATACGCGGCTGTTCAGCACCCCGAACATGCCGGTGAATATTCAGGACCACTTTGTCGGCTTGCATGCCAGCACCCTGATCAAGGACGGCGGTACGTTGCAGATCGGTATCGGCGCCCTGGGAGATGCGCTGGTACATCATTTGCGTCTGCGCGAGCAGGATAACGATCTCTATCAGTCCCTGCTTAATGCCTGGTCGCTACCGAAAAGCCACCAGGAACTGGTCGATAGCGAGGGGGGCACCGGGTCTTTCCGTGAGGGGCTGTACGGATGCAGCGAGATGATGACTCATGGTCTGCTGACGCTGATTGATGATGGCATTATCCGCCGCCCGGTGTATGACTGGGCACCGCTGCAGCAGCTGGAAATGCATAACCCGGCCAAGCCCGGTCTGGCCCTGCTGGATGCTCTGCGTGAGCAGGATGCCATTCGCCGTCGTCTTAATCATGACCACTTGCGTCAGCTGAAACGCTTCGGAATTTTCCGTCACGATGTTGAAAAGCACGGTGATGAACTGGTGCTGCCCAATGATATCCGCGTGGCCAACGACCTTGATGACCGCGCTACCCGGGAGGCTCTCAAGGCGGTATTCGGCGAAGAGCTGGCCGGTGGCGTGGTCATGCATGGTGGCTTCTTCCTGGGGCCCCAGGCGTTCTATGCACGCCTTCGTGAGATGGATGCGGCGAGCCGGGCTGCCATCAACATGACCCACATCAGCTTCATCAATCATCTTTACGGTGATGAAACCCTCAAGCGCTTGCAGCGCCAGGATGCCCGTTTTGTGAATACCGCTTTCACTGTGACTCTTCTTGGGGCGGCAGTGGCCGACCAGGTGGAAGATGGTCGGGTACTCAGTGGGGTAGGCGGGCAGTACAACTTTGTCAGCCAGGCCCATGAACTGGAAGGGGCCCGTTCCATCCTGATGGTTCGTGCTTGGCGTGAACGCGCCGGCGAGGCCATGAGCAATGTGCTGTTCCGCTATGGTCACAACACCATCCCTCGCCACTTGCGCGATGTGGTAGTCACCGAATACGGGGTGGCAGATCTGCGCGGCAAGACCGATGAGGAAGTGGTGATGGCCATGCTCAATGTGGCCGACAGTCGTTTCCAGATCGAACTGATGGAAGAAGCCCAGGCCGCCGGCAAGCTGCGTAAGGATTACCAGATCCCGGAATCTTATCGGCGCAACAATCCGGAGCATCTTCACGAGATCGCTGAACGGCATGGTGACAAGGCGTTCCCCACTTTCCCGTTGGGGTCAGATTTCAATGACGTGGAGCAACGGCTGCTCAAGGGGCTGACCTGGCTTAAGGAAAAAGTCAGCCAGAAGGAATATCTGAAATTGGGTCGAAAGGCGTTGTTCGAGGAGGGAAGCGAAAGCGATTTCGCTGCCGAAATGGAACGCATGGCGCTGGCCGATCCGCACGGAATCCGCGCCCACCTTTACCAGCGGTTGTTGCTGACGGCGCTGGAAGCCACGCGCTGATATTGATGCGTGGGAATCTTCCGCAGGGTGCGATGAGCGAGGAGAACCGCACCCTGCGTAATCGTAGGAGCGGCGCTTGAGCCGCGAATGGAGTTAAGGTGTGGAATCAACCTTCTTAAGCCTATTCGCGGCTCGAGCGCCGCTCCTACAGAAAAGCATTCTCTCCGTGTTCTCTGTGACCTCTGTGGTAAAAGCGGATTTTGAAAGCGCCTGATCAGGCGCTTTTCCTTTCCTCTACCTGATCGGCTTTTTTGGAACGTGTCTTGGCGGGGTTGCTGGACAGTGCTCGCCAGAACGGAATGCGGCGGGTGACCGCCACCATTTCGTCGACGCTGTCGCTGATGCCGGAGAGGCGATCCACGGTATCCCTCAGGCCCACCAGTTCGTCCACATGTTCGGACATCTTGAACACCACCATGTAAAACTCCAGCAGGGCGCGCAGTACCGATGCCAGTACCAGAAACGTCAGTGGTGCGGCGAAGAAAAAGTAGAACAGCCCACGCCAGGTTGAAGCCATAAAGGCTTCCACGCAGACGTAGACCAGACCGCAGGCAATGGCTACCAGAGCGATCCCGTAGACGCCGGGCAGCACCTGAATGATCATGTATTTGTCGAACTTGAAGTTGAACAGCTCGCGCCAGTACTGCACAACCCAGAAGAGTCCGCGGCGCATACGGTCACCGAATTTTTCCGTTTGTTTTTCCGGTGTTATGTGCTGATTATTCTCTACCATTTTGCGTACTGCTCCTCGACAAAACCGTATTGCCCGTCAATGGTCAGGGTGCGTCCGTCCTTGAGTCGGAGCTCGCCATCGAAGCGGCCAAACAGCTGATTGAAATTGCTGGCAAACAGGCCCAGGTTCATCCGTTCGCGATGATTGCCATTGGGGGTGAAGCGAAGCGATACCTGCCCGCACTGACTGCGCAGGGTCCAGGGTTGCATCAGATCATCCCGGTTGTATTCAAAGATCACACCGCCGGTGGGGATCAGCTGATCGTCCACCCACAGGCAGTTTTCTGAAAATGTGGTTTCGTTGACGCCGCAGGACAGATTCAATCCCACCCGTGTGCTGCCGATCAGGGCGGACAGGCACGCCCAGTTCCAGAATGTTTCGCGGCGCATATAGCCGGCGGAAAAATCGTGGTGGCCGCTGGCGCCCAGCTCGGCCAGATCCTGGTGATTGCCGTCCTGCTGCAGGGTGCCGGTGACAGTGCGACCGGCGACTTTATTGGCGTACACCCAGCCATTGACGCCGGTGCGGGTACACAAGGACATGGGCTGATACTCCGGGCCCTCGTCCATCTGTACATTCAGCGACAGGTCCTTCAGGTCCACCCGCAGGGTTTTGCTCAGGGCGCCGTCCTGCTCCTGGTAGCCCAGGCGGATATCCACGCCGCGGCGCTGAAAGTGGCTTTCACCATGCCTTGGTGACGTGGACATGTTCAGTTCCCGGCCCAACGGCGAGCGCCAAGTATATTCTCGTAAGCGCCCGGTGCGGGGCTCAAAGATGTAAAAAAACGCCATCCCTAGGTAGGCGGTATGGGCCAGGGCACAGCCGGCCAGCAGCTCCTGGCTGATAACGCCGAAATACTGGAACTGCTTGTAATGAAAATGCCGGGCAAAACGTGGCGCGGGCTGACCCATGGGGGTGCGGTAATCAGCCTCGCGACCGTTGATGGTGGCGACGGTCTCGGGAAAGACGCCAAGGGCGACCTGGCCCTGGTTGTCTACCAGTGCCAGGGGTTGAGGCTGAAAGTTCATGTGTTTGGCCAGCTGACAGGAACAATAAAACCCGGTGTATCACGATGGCGTTGGGTCACCATGAGGGGGCGTTGACGGGTTTCAACATAGTCAATCAGGGTGGGGGTAGCAATCAAAGTGGTACTTTTGTCCGACATGAACGGACAGGGCCAGTAAGGCCGCTCAACAATTGACCATTCGCCGTCATCCAGGGCGTCGCTGGGTAGCCACCAGCCCCGTTCATGGCCCGGGTGGGGTTGCTGGCCCGAGGTGGGGGTATGCTGCCGGTAGAACAGCCGTCCCCGGCTCAGCAAGGCGGTGCCATCCGGCTGCCAACCTTGCTCGGCAAGCTGGGTGCGCACTTCCGGCATGGAGGAACGTGGCAGCTGCTGGTCGAACAGATGGCGGGCCTTGCGGTCCAGGGTGTCGTGGCTGTTGGGGCCAAACCAGGCCTGCTCTGTGCCCAGGTAAAATTTCAGGGCCAGCTCCCAGTGCCACAGCTTTCCGTCCAGGTGATCGCGGACCAGCAGGTCCAGCTCCCCCAGTGTGCGGCCCTGGTGGCGAAAGGGCAGATTACTGGCAATTCGCTCCAGATTGTTGCTGGCATCTACCATCGCGGATACCCATTGCTCGAACATCAGCCCCAGTCGTCTTGCTGGCGTGTGTGCCTGCAGACGCAGTGAGGCCCGTTCCGGCAACCCCGGGTCGAGTTGGTATTCGCGTTTTAGCAGTTCGCCTGCATCCCGGCAGGGAGAAGGGCAGGGCAGCAGGGATGGGGCCTCCACCAGCCAGCGCAGCAGGCCAGCTGGTGTATGAGAGGCTGTGGTCATGCTGAAGTGGATAGAATCTCGCGTTTGTTTAATGCCGTTTTTACCTCATCAGCCCAGTGAAGCCAGGCCTGTTGATCGAGAATACCCCGGCGCAGGGTCAGATAGGTAAACAGATCCTTTTCACGGCCCTGTTCATCCAGTTTCCTGGCCAGTGCCTCGAAGGTATGCAGACGCTCACGACGCAGATCCGCCTGGTCATCCAGCTCGCGCAGGATCGACGACGAATCCGACAGGGCGCCACCGGCAATTTTTACCATAAAGGCGTCGCGGATGCGCGGCGGGGCTGCGGGTTTTCGAAGCCATCGAATCAACTCGTCGCGGCCTTCTTCCGTGATCCGGTACAATTTCTTGTCCGGTTTGCCATCCTGGGGGATATGGCGAAATTTCACCATATGCTGGTCATTGAGTTTTCCCAGCTCCAGGTAAATTTGCTGATGGGTGGCGTTCCATACCAGCCCGATGCTGTTAGCAAATTCGCGAGCGAGGTCGTAACCGCTGGCTTCCTGATCTTGAAGCAGGACAAGTATGGCATGGCGCAAAGACACGGCTCACTCCTCGTTTTATTATGTGACGTAATACTATTTTGATAGTAGAGAGCCGTGTTATTGCTGCGCAATCCGTTGAATAAGTAGTTTTGTAAAAACTTGGTGAACTTACACCACAGCCAAAGTGCAATGTAAGTAATTGTTATCAAAAGGCATGCACTCTGTAGGCCGAGCAGGCCATAAAGGAAAAGATTGTTTCTGTCAGGCTTACAAGGCGCGAAGCAAAAGAAGTAACCCGAAATCCTGTCAGTAACGTCAGGATTTCGGATTTTGCCGATCAGGAGGAGCGGGGAGTAAGCGGGATCAACTGGCTTGCCTGAAACTCCGCGGAGGCCTTGAGCTGTTCAGCGTTCAGTTTGGGGACCAGGTTGTTGATCAGGCTGCGTGATGCCTTGCGGGTAGTTTCCACGCCCATGCTGGCCAACTTGCGCAGCACCGGGCCGAATTGCAGCAAGGCCATGGGCCGCTCGAAGTACCAGTCGATGGCCTGATCGGTCAGTGCCAGCAGGTAGCGCACCAGCTCTTGTCGCGCCTTTTCGGGATTTTCCTCGCACAGGCCGGGCAGGCTTTTCCCCAGGGCAGCCATTTCCTCATCCACCGGGAACGCCACGTACCAGAAATTCTCGCCGGGAGCGGGCTGACGAACCAGATCCATGTAGTCGGCGGCAGCGCGATTCTGCTGCAGATCCAGTTTTTTGGCGCTGCGGCTGACCACCAGGTAGGTGGTCTTGCTGATGGTCTGGGTGGTCATGCGGACCACTTTCATCATGGCCGGGGATAACTGGGCTGCCTCGGCGGCCCGGGTCAGAAAGGCGTTGAGGGCCTCGTCGATGAAGATGCCCATGATCGCTTCGATCTCCTTGGGCTCTGGCCGGGAGGCGTCACCCTGCATGCGACGGATAAAGCCGTCGGTTTTCTCATGCAGGATATCGCTGGAGCGGAAGGCAACGTGAGGTATTGTCATTATTCGGGTCCTGAAGCGAGGGATGAAGGAATCATACCCAGCCTGGCCGCGGGCTCAAATGACCGAAAATGGCGTGGCCTGACTATTCCTGATGGCACGACTCAGCTATTTCTTTTTGTGTTCCAATGGAAGATGATTCGCGCCCTGCGGGGTAGGCTAGGAGAAATCATGTTAGGCGTCGTCAATGCGGATGCGGAGCGGGTAAAACAGTGGCTCCAGCAAGCGAATATTCGGCATTACATCTGTGAGCACTGCCATGGGTTGCACCTGTCCGAGTTGCAGGAGCGCGAAGGGGTGGTGGATGCCCGTGTGTTCGTGGAAGAGGATGGCATCCTGCTGACCACCGAGCTGGAATTGCGCCCGTCGGCCCTGTTTGCCGTGCAGGCGGAGCTGACCCGGCTGAACATGGCGTATCCGTCCATCAAGCTGTTCCTGGATGTGAGCGACGATTCTCTGCCCCGGCTGGTTGCCTGCGACCTGCTGCTGGGCCGTCACGGCGTTTCCTTCGAGCAGTTCATCTACTTTGTCCAGGCCACCGTGGATGCCACGGTGCAATTGCTGGATGAAGGCCAGGAGTTTAACTGGCTGATCTGGCCGGACGAGATGGATAGTGGTGCCGGCGAGGCACTGCATTAATCGGGAGCACCAGCGTGCAAGACAATGTGGATTCACTGGGTGGCGTCGGCGGCGATCGCCTGGACGGACTTATCGACGGGTTGGTCCAGCATGGCTATGCCATTTCTCCCGGTTATTTCCCCTTGTCACTGGTGCGAGCCCTGCGCGAGGAAGCGCAGCATCGTGACCGGCAGGGTGAGTTTCAGCTGGCCGGTATTGGTCGGCGCCAGGTGCACCAGAAAGACACCCGGGTTCGCAGTGATCGGACCTGTTGGCTAAGGGGAGAAACCCTGGCCCAGTGTCAGTTGCTGGAAGGTCTGGAAAGCTTGCGGGTGGCGGTGAACCGGTCTCTTTTCATGGGGCTGTTCGAGCTGGAATCACACTTTGCCATTTACGGGCCCGGTGATTATTACCAGCGTCATCTGGATGCCTTCAACGGCAATAACGGGCGCCTGTTGTCCGTGGTGTTGTACCTGAACGAAGGCTGGCAGAGCCAGTGGGGCGGGCGCCTGCGGCTGTGGCCGGAGCCTGATGCCCAGGGCGTGGCCAGCGAAGTGGAACCCCGTGCCGGCACTCTGGTGGCTTTCCTCAGCGAGAAAATTCCCCACGAAGTCTTGGCAGCCACCCGGGAACGCTACAGTATTGCCGGATGGTTTCGCTGCAACAACACCACCGCCGACTGGCTCGATCCACCGCGCTGATACTTGCCCTGCTGCTGGGGCAGAGCGGCGCGTGGGCGACGGTCTGTGCCAACCCCGGTCGCGATGGCCAGGGCGGCAATGATGCCCTTATCAACAGCTATTTCACCGGCCGGGACACCCAGACCCTCTCCCCGGGCACCCGTACCTTTTCCCTGACTCGCCAACGCGGCCACATTCCCCTGCATGCCGGTGACCTGGCTCTGTTACTGCAAGTGCAGAGTGCTTCCATGAACACTGCCAACCGTACCGGTTATGGCCAGCTTCAGGGCCATGGCCTGATGGCCGAGTGGGTGCGGGTGGATCGTGTGGAGGGAGAACAGGTGTGGATTCAGGGCGATGGTGCCGGTGGTGGCCTGATACACAGCTATGTGAATGCACCGGCCAGCGGCGAGCAAGGTCGCCGTCGTTGGCAGCTGGTGCGGGTACCTCAGTACGAGCATTTCTCCTTGCAGCAGGATACCCGGGCGCTGCCCTGGGATGGTTACACCGGTGGTGTGCTGGCGGTGGATGTGCGCCGCAAGGTAACCCTGAATGGGCACCGGTTGTCGGTGGCGGGTGCCGGTTTCCGCGGTGGCCCGGCGTTGTCCTTGCAGGGAGCGCTGGGGCGGCCGGCTGATTGGCGCTACCCGGCGCCGTCGGTTCAGGATCGACAAGCCGCGTACGGCCATCACGCCAGCAAAGGCGAAGGCCTTGCTGGCACGCCGGTGTTGCTGATGGATACCGGTGGCGGTTATCCCGGTGGCGACATGGGGCGCGGCGCACCGGCCAATGCTGGCGGCGGAGGTAATGGCCTGGATTTATCCCACCAGCGGTTGGGTAATGGTGGCGGTGGTGGCAACGGGTCTGCCGGTGGCCATGGCCTGCCGGCGGAAGGCGGTGGCCGGGGTGGTCATCCTGCCCCCCGGGTGTTGGTATTGGGCGGTGGCGGTGGTGCTGCCGCCAGACGCCAGGGTGATGGCGGTCAGGGCGGCGCCGGAGGTGGGCTTCTGTTGATCAGGGCCGCCGGCCTGCAGGGTCAGGGGGCGCTGGATCTACGCGGCGCAGCGGGCAGTGCTGCCGGTGATGTGGGCGGTGGCGGTGGTAGCGGCGGCACCCTGTGGCTGGATCTGCCGGTCACCGATTTACTGGCGGTTACTCCCGAGCACGCGGGTGGCGCCGGAGCCAAAGGGGGCGGTCAGGGTGGCGATGGCCAGTTGCTGTCGCGAGGCGAGCGTCAGTGGTCAGGATTTCAGTCCCTGACGGTGGCGGGTGCCGAGGCAGGATTCCGTTGCCGTCCCGCCGGCCACTGGGTTACCGGCGTGTTGTTCGAGGATAACGGTGCGAGCGACGGCCAGGCCTTCAATCAGCGTCGCGATGGCGACGAGGCCCCACTGCCCGGACTGACGCTGACCTTGCAGGATCCGGCCAGCGACTGGCAAAAAACCACCACCTCCGCTGCGTCCGGTGCCTTCCAGTTCCGCTTGTCGGAAGCGCAAAGTCGTGGCCAGGCACTATGGATGTCACTCACCTTGCCGCAGGGGTGGTCGTTGCCGGTACTGTCTTCACTGAACGGCAAGCCGGGTCAGCGCCATGGCAACCAGGTTCGCTGGCAGGTGACGGCCAGCGCCGATCGCCACTCCGGGCCGCTGCCTCTGGGACTGATTGCGGAACCGGGCTGGCAGGCGCCTGATGACACGATACTGCCACCGGGGAGCACCGCAGTGCTGGCCTTTGAATACCGCGCGCCGGTGACCGGGCAGGTACAGTTCCACAGTGATCACCCGGCGGTGCGTGGTTTGTTGATGGATCGGGCCTGTTCCGGCGACAGCGAGCAATGGCAGAGCGGGCAGAATGCCGGCTGGCCGGTGACCGCCGGTGAGCGGTTGTGCGTGCGGGTGCCGGTACGTTTTGACGGTCAGCCAGCCCGCATCCCGGTGACGGCCACAACACTGCCTGATAATGCGCCTGCCGATTTTATGATTACACCCCAGCAGACCTCGGTAAAAATTCTTCCCGGGTCTTGAAAGTTTTTCCACCATCCCCATTTATTTCGCTGTGACAACCCGGCCGGTTGGAACCTTGCTGACATCGTGGATGGCAGCGGTTCCGTGTCACGCACAATTCTGTAAACCTTTTTTCAGTGGATGCCGAAAGAACCTGTGGGTCTGCTGAAGAGTATGGAGATATGTGTGATGAATACCGGATTTTCCCTTGCCCCCCTGTTTCGCCATTCCGTGGGCTTTGATCGCTTTGATGAATTGCTCGATGCCGCCCTGCGTGCGGACCAGTCCAACGGTTACCCGCCTTACGACATTATCCGCGAAAGCGATGGTCGTTACCGTATCGTGATGGCGGTGGCCGGTTTTGGTCGCGATGATATCGAGATCACGGTCCAGGAAAATGAGCTGCGCATTCGCGGTAATCTGGCGCCGCAGAATGACGGTGAGCGTACCTGGTTGCATCAGGGTATCGCCCGGCGAGCATTCGAACGTACCTTCAAGCTGGCGGATCACGTGGAAGTGGACGGCGCCGGCCTTACCGATGGCCTGCTCACGGTGACATTGAACCGTGTGGTTCCCGAGGAAAAGAAGCCCCGGATAATCCCCGTTGAAGGTGAACAATCGCCAACAAATCGTAATTAAATCGTTGCACTTTGTGACGCGTTTTCTGTGACATAGTTAAGGGGCCGATAAGGCCCCTTTTTGCTAGTTTGGGAGCGATGCGTAGCGGCATCGGCCCGATATAACCAAAGGGTCTTAAGCGGAGACTGATCATGCTCACCGGATCAGTGCAGAGTCGTTGTTATCCAGGCCAGGAGGGCCGGAACTCTGCCAACCCAATCCATTGTCAGCCACAGGGAGCGGCATGCAATGAAACGTCTGTATTACTTCGCAAAATCACTGACCTCTGTTCAGGGGATAACTACAGATCTGCGCCTGGCGGGTATTGGTGAAAACCGCCTGCATGTGATGGGCAATGACAGCTCGGCCATGGCCCAGGCCCATGTGCATACAGCTACCCCCTGGGAAGAAACCGATATCATGCACTCCGGCTTTGTGGGAGCGCTGGGTGGCATGGGTGTGGGCCTGGCGGCCGGGTTTCTGCTTGCTGGTGCGGATCCCTGGGGCATGCAGCTGGACACCGGTGCGATCATCGGCGTGACCCTGTTCGGCACCTGTTTCGGGGCCTGGCTGGGTGGCCTGCGCGGGGTATCGTCCCGCAACCATCACCTGACGCCCTATCTGGACCGGGTGGAGCAGGGTGACTACCTGATGATGGTGGATGCCGATGATGAGGTGCAGGCCAGCAAGGTGGAAAAAGTCATGCAGGGCCATCGCCACGAAGCGGAAGAAGCCGGCCGCGAGGAGCACTTCAGTCCGTTTGATTAAGACCTTTGTTGGAGCCTTGCTCGCAAGGCGAATGGCGTGACTGAACCCTTCGCCTTGCAAGCAAGGCTCCAACGGGCCTGATCATGCTGACGCCCGGTTTCAGGCGTCCATCCAATACGCTGCCACATCCAGCATGCGGTGGCTGAATCCCCATTCATTGTCGTACCAGGCCAGCAGTTTCAGCTGCTGGCCCAGTAATCGGCTGTGATTGGTATCTACCACGCAGGAGTAGGGCAGGTGATTGAAGTCGCTGGAGACCAGCGGCAGATGATTCACCGCCAATACGCCCTGCAGATCGCCATGGGCCGCATTGCTCAGTGCCTCATGGACTTGTTCCAGGGATTCCACCTGCTCCAGGGTGACGGTCAAATCCACCAGCGACACATTCAGGGTCGGCACCCTCACCGCCAGGCCATCCAGTCGTCCTTTCAGATGGGGCAGTACCAGCCCCACGGCTTTCGCGGCGCCGGTGCTGGTGGGGATCATGTTCACCGCCGCCGCCCGGGCGCGCAGCAAATCCCCGTGGGCCTTGTCCACCAGGTTCTGGTCGTTGGTATAGCTGTGGATGGTAGTCATCAGGCCCTGGCGAACCGTAAAGGCCTGGTCGAGCACTGCCACCATGGGCGCCAGACAGTTGGTGGTGCAGGAGGCGTTGGAGACAATCCGTTGTTCGCGGTTCAGTACCGAATGGTTGACCCCGTAGACCACGGTGGCGTCGGCGTCGTCCACCGGATAACTGGCGAGTACCCGCGGGGCTCCAGCGTCAAGGTGGGCGCTGAGGGCGTCGTGGCTCTTGTACTTGCCGGCGCATTCGATCACCAGATCCGGTGTCAGCGATTTCCAGGGCAGATCTTCCAGCCGGCTTTCGGCGAAACAGGGGATTCGGTGGCCGTTGATTTCCAGGTGGTTGCCGTCGTAATGCACGGAGTGGGGCCAGCGGCCGTGGGTGCTGTCGAATGCCAGCAAGTGGGCGAGCACATCAAAATCTGCCAGATCGTTAATGGCAACCAGTTCGAAACGGTCACCGGCGGGATGTTCACTGATCGCCCGGACAATACAGCGACCGATGCGGCCAAAGCCGTTGATGGCAATGCGAATCTTCTTGCTGCTTGTCATGGCACACTCTCCGTCCACCATAGACTTTCAGTGTAGACCCGGGTTGTCACCACGGCCAGCCTGATCAAGCTTTAGGCAGATGGACAGGGCGTATCTTGCAATGGCCGGTCGCTTTGGCCACAATGCGCCCTCGCTCTGCGGCTCCGGTCGCAGGCGCGTAATGGTCGACCCGTCGGTCCCCCCGCAACGACAGACTGTGAACTCCGCCAGGCCCGGAAGGGAGCAACGGTAGCAGTGGACTCGTGTGCCGGGGTGTGGCTGGCGGGAAGACCTCCAAATTCCGCTACACGCCTCACGCTTTCACGCACTCTCTAACACGCAACGACCTCCCCGCACTGTCCTCCCTCCGGGAACTTCGATAGCATAAGCGCTCTGATTCCAATCCCTTTGTATTGGCGGCCACGATTGCTGCTGGAGTGCTATGAGTTATCAGGTTCTTGCCCGGAAATACCGTCCCCGCACTTTTGATGAGCTGGTGGGGCAGGAGCACGTCTCGCGGGCCCTGATGCATGCGCTGGACCAGGATCGCCTGCACCATGCCTATCTGTTCACCGGCACCCGCGGGGTGGGCAAGACCACCATCGCCCGCATCCTGTCCCGTTGCCTGAACTGCGAGCAGGGCGTCAGTGCCCGTCCCTGTGGTGTCTGCCCTACCTGTGTAGAGATCGGCGAAGGCCGCTTCGTGGACCTGATCGAGGTGGATGCTGCCAGCCGTACCAAGGTGGAAGATACCCGCGAGCTGCTCGACAACGTGCAGTACGCGCCGACCCGGGGCCGCTACAAGGTCTACCTCATCGATGAGGTGCACATGTTGTCAGCGCATTCCTTCAACGCGCTGCTCAAGACCCTGGAAGAACCGCCGCCCCATGTGAAGTTCCTGCTGGCCACTACCGATCCGCAGAAGCTGCCGGTGACGGTGCTGTCCCGCTGTCTGCAGTTCAGTCTCAAGGCGCTGCCCGCGGAGCAGATCGCCGGCCATCTACAGGCCCTGCTGGACAAGGAAATGATCCGCTACGAGGCGCCCGCTTTGCTGGCGCTGGGCAAGGCGGCCCAGGGGTCCATGCGCGATGCGCTCAGCCTGACCGATCAGGCCATTGCCTTCGGCAGCGAGCAACTCAGCAGTGAGGCGGTGAACGCCATGCTGGGTACCGTGGATCGCAACCATGTGCTGACCCTGCTGGTGGCGCTGGCGGAACAGGAACCGGCCGGTGTGCTGCAGGCGCTGGCCACCGTCAGCGAGCATTGCCCCGGGGAACTGGCACTACTGGACGAGTTGATCAGTCAGCTGCACCAGCTGGCAGTCTGTCAGGCCGTGCCGGGCAGCCATGACGAAACCATTACCCAGCTGGCGGCGGCGCTGAGCGCCGAGCAGGTACAGCTCTATTACGATGTGGCTGTGCGTGGCCGCCGGGATCTTCAGGATGCCCCGGACAGCCGCGCGGCTCTGGAAATGCTGTTGTTGCGCATGGTGCTGTTTACCCCCAAAGGGGTCTTGCCGACCCGGGGGGAACACGCCGGCGCAAAAAAGCCTGAAGCGGCGACGCCGTCGGCACAAGCCGGCGGCAAACCGGATTTGCGAGCCCTGCTGGATCGGCCCGCTGCTGCCCCCACGCCGCCAACGCCGCCCACTTCCCAGCCCGCTGCCAGTCCGGTTGTGGAGTCGGTGCCTCAGGGGGCGCCACATCCGCCGCCTTGGCTCAGGTGGAGCGCCCAGGTCGTGAGGAGCCCAGTCAGCAGACGGCGCCTGAGCCCGTTCCATCGGAGCCCGAGCGGCCCCAGCCTGAACCGGAGCCCACAGCGGAGCCGGTGCCGGAACCCGTTGCAGAGCGGCCGACGCAGAGCGCCGCAGAAGAGCCGCCGCTGGCGCCGCTGCAGGAACCGACCAGCGAATCCGAGGTGGCCACCTGGTGGGCCGCTCTGCTGCTGCGTCTGGACCTGGACGGCACCGTGCGCAATATCGCTCGCAACGCAGTGTTGGTGAGCCGGGAAGATACGGTCTGGACCTTGCGGATCAGCACCGGGCACGAGGTACTGGTTAACCGGGAACGGCTGGACGAGTTGAGTGGTGCGCTGGAAAATTATTTCCAGCGGCGCATCCAGATCCAGGTGGATTACGAACGCCGAGCCGGCGATACCCCGGAAGCCATGGCCGAAGCCCGGCGTCAGGAACTGCTGGTTGATGCCACCCGAACCCTGCATGAGGATCCGGTGGTGCAGCAGCTGGTAAGCACCTTTGATGGCCGGCTGGACGAAGGCAGCGTAACGCCAAAAGAAACAGTGGAATAACTCCCGGTCAGTCCGGGTGGAGACAATGATGGATTTCGATATCAACTCTCTCATGCAACAGGCCCAGGCCATGCAGGAGAAGATGAAAAAGATGCAGGACGAGGCCGCCAACGCGGAAGTGACCGGTGAATCCGGTGCCGGCCTCGTCAAGGTGACCATGAATGGTCGTCACGACGTCAAGGGCGTGGATATTGATGCGTCCCTGATGAGCGAGGACAAGGAACTGCTGGAAGACCTGCTGGCCGCTGCTGTTAACGATGCCGTGCGTCGGGTGGAAAAGCAGCAGCAGGACAACATGCAGAACATGGCCGGCGGTTTTCCCTTTCCGCCGGGCTTCAAGCCGTAAGGGGCACTGTCTGTGAAGCATGCGCCGCTGGTTGACCAGTTGATTCACGCCTTTACCTGCCTGCCCGGCGTCGGGCCCCGCTCCGCCCAACGCATGGCCTATGCCCTGCTGGACCGTGGCCGGGAAGAGGGCCGCCGGCTCGGCGATGCCCTGCATGCGGCCATGGACGGCGTGCAACACTGTCAGCGCTGCCGCAATTACGCGGAAGAGGACCTCTGCCCGGTGTGCAGCGATCCCAAGCGTGATTCCGCTCTGGTCTGTATCGTTGCCACCCCGGCGGATGTGCTGGCCTTCGAGCAGTCCGGTGAATACCGCGGTCAGTACTTCGTGCTGATGGGCGAATTGTCTCCCCTGGATGGTATTGGTCCCCGGGAATTGGGGCTGGATGTGCTGGAGCAGCGCTTGAAGCAGGGAGAGATCAATGAATTGATTCTGGCCACCGGCACCACCGTGGAGGGCGAAGCCACCGCCCACTATGTGCTGGATCTGGCCCAGGAGGCCGGCATCACCGTCAGCCGTATCGCCCAGGGCGTGCCCATGGGCGGCGATCTGGAGTTCGTTGATGGCGCCACCCTGGCGCAGGCCCTGCGCGGTCGTCGTCCATTTGCGTGAAACCGGCACCAGACCTCTGTGGGAAGCGATGCTTGCATCGCGAATAAGCCCACCCGGTTAACCCAAGCATCGCTTCTCACTGAAGAGCGCCAGATACCCCTCTGGCCTCTTGCTGCTTCCCTCTGCTATGTTAGCCACCAAGCAAGCGCTAGGTCAGCTAATAAAAAGGAGGCTCTGTGAGCGCGTTGGATTATTTCAATGAAACCCACCAGATGGTGCGCGAAACCGTTCGCAAATTCGTGGAAAGGGAAATCCTGCCCCATGTGGATGACTGGGAAGAAGCCGGTGAATTTCCCCGCGAGCTTTACAACAAGGCCGCCGATGCCGGCATCCTGAGCATCAATGCCCCGGAAGAGCTCGGTGGCACCGGCGAAGATGTGTTCATGAAGATCGCCGCCTGCGAAGAGCTGGTGCGGTGTTCGTCCGGCGGCCTGTGCGCCAGCCTGGGCTCCCTGGATATTGGTCTGCCGCCGATCTGGAAGTGGGGCAGTGATGCCATGAAGCAGAAGGTGGTGCCGGAGGTGATCGGTGGACAGAAGATCTCTGCCCTGGCCATTACCGAACCCAATGGCGGCTCCGATGTGGCCAACCTGCGCACTCGCGCGGTACGCGATGGCGACCACTATGTCGTAAACGGCGCCAAGACTTTCATCACCAGCGGTGTGCGTGCGGACTATTACACCGTGGCAGTGCGCACCGGGGACAAGGGCTACGGCGGTATCAGCCTGTTACTGGTTGAGAAGGGCACCCCGGGCTTTTCCGTGGGCCGCAAGCTGAAGAAGATGGGGTGGTGGGCGTCAGACACCGCCGAGCTTTTCTTCGAGGATTGCCGGGTGCCGGCGGAAAACCTGATCGGCCCGGAAAACGGCGGCTTCTACTGCATCATGAGCAACTTCCAGATGGAGCGTCTGGTGCTGGCGGTCACCGCCAACAGCACAGCCCAACTGGCGCTGGATGAGGCCATGCGGTACGTGAAAGAGCGGGAAGCCTTTGGTCGTCCCCTGGCCGGGTTCCAGGTCACTCGTCACAAGCTGGCGGAAATGGCCACAGATGTGAAAGCCAGCACCGAGTTCACCTATCGGGTGGCTGCCAAGATTGCCGCTGGCGAAAACTGTGTGCTGGATGTGTCCATGGCCAAGAACGTGGCTACCCGTTGTGCCGACCGGGTGACCTATGATGCGGTCCAGTTGTTTGGCGGCAGCGGCTATATGCGCGGTACCGTGGTCGAACGCCTGTATCGCGACAACCGCATCCTCTCCATCGGCGGTGGCACCCACGAGATCATGAACGAGGTGATCGCCAAGCAGTTGGGGCTTTGAGTGGCAAGCTCCAAGCTTCAAGCTGCAACACGGTAAAGGGTTTTGTATTCTGAAACGCAAGAGGCCGCGTCCAATCTATGGGCGCGGCCTCTTTGCTTTAGAGCGCCAACAAGCTTCAATCGCGTTGTAGCTTGTAGCTTGTAGCTTGTAGCTGTCAGGTGCACTCCGCCCGTGTCTGATCCATCTTGCAGCGTACCTTGCGCAGCAGGCCGAGCATGTCCGGATCGTAATAGCCTTGCTCGCGCAGTTGATCGCGGGCTTCCTGCATCATCACTTCGTATTCGCTCTTGTCGGCATCCGGGATCTGCACCCACCAGCGCTTGTCGACCTTTTCGGCCTCCTTGTCCAGCTGCTCGGTGATGCGGTTCAGGTTGTTGTAGAAATACTCGCGGGACTTCTGTGCCATCTCGGCGGGGAAACGGTCTTTCTTGGCAACCAACTGAATGGTTAGCTGGGCCAGCGGGTAGTCGATGATGCCGCCATCCGGGCTCAGTCCCTTGTAGAGTTCCAGCGCATCATAGGCCACCAGTGGAGCGACGATGACATCGACCACGCCGTTGTTGAACTTGGTGGAGAAGTTGGTGATGTCGGATCCCACCGGGGTGGCGCCAACCTGGGAAACCAGAATGGCCTGGGTTTCATCATATTCCAGCACTGCTACACGCTTGCCGGCCGCCTTGGCCAGGGAGTTGACTTCCCGGTCGTTCACGAAGACATAGGCTGCACCGGCCGGGGCCACGCCCATGACTTGATAGGACCCCTGGGAGAGTTTGTCGGCGGTTTGCGGGTGCGCCAGCACTTTCAGGACAACGTTCATGTGTTCCATGGAGGGAATGGCGCCGATGGAATCGATGGTGCCGGCGTACTTGTTGAAGTTACGACCGCGGATACCCGTGATCAGGGCAGCATCACAGACGCCGGCCTTGAGATCTTCAGCAGCAATGGCTTCGTTGGTATGGGGAATCAGCTCCACTTCCAGTCCCCAGCCCAGGGCGGCAGTCTGCCAGTCTTTCATGGCACCCATTACCGGACCCACGTTGCCGACGATATCAAAGACACAGATTTTGCGTTTGATGGATTCGGCCTGGGCGGCCAGCGAAGCGGTGAGGGCAAAGGCCGTAGTGACGGCGATAATCAACTTCTTCATGGATCTATCCTGCTTGTTATTGCTGGTATGAAGGTGTGCAGCATGGTGCCCTTGATACTAGTGGGAATGATGGGGAAATGGAAAAACCCAAGCGCCTGCCCCTGGAGCGATTAGGTCAATTTCCATCAGTTACGGTCAGGGCGACTGGCACGACGGACTTCCCCCGGGGTACGTCCGGTCCAGCTGCGGTAGGCCTTGCTGAAGCTGGCCTGATCACTGTAACCGAGCTGGTCGGCGATCTTTTCCAGTGGCATGTCCGTTTCCAGCAGATAGCGGCTTGCGAAAGTTTCGCGGATGTCATTGCGGATGCCGCTGAAGGCAAAACCGGCCAGACCCAGATGACGCCGTACTGATCGCGGGCTCATGCCCAGTTTCTGAGCCACCCGCTCCAGGGTGCTGTCACGGCCCGGGCCGTTCATGATTTCGTGGCGCACCTTGATGACCACCTTCAGGCTGTTATCGCCCTGGATCTGTTCCCGGGAGCGGGCGGCGGCCAGGTAGGTGGCTACGCTGGCATCGTCATCCTTGGCCTGACGCCCCGATAGCGGCATCAATACCTGGTTATGTGGCCGGTTGAACTTTACCTCTACACCGTCGGCCAGCCGCTGCCAGGCGAGACTGTTGCCGGGGCAGGCAAAATCAAATTCGAACGTGAACGTTCGACAGACCAGTGATGCCAGTGCATGGATGCTGCCCATGTAGATCTTGGCCACCATGGGTTTTAGTTTTTTCAGGTCCCAGTTGTCATGCAGGCGGATGGAAATCAGTTCGCCAGTGCAGTGAATTTCCATATCCATCAGTGGTAGCGATACCCGTAGATACTGCACCACCATGTTCACCAGCTTGCGGTAATCCTGTTGTCGCAACAGCGCAAATCCGAACAGCCCATGACCTTGCAGGTCCAGCTCCTGACCGAAACGAAACGGTGCGGTGTGATCGTTGAGTAGACGGTTGCCGTTGTGTAGCAGATGTTGCACCTGCCGCATGGAAAGATAAGCGTCCGGATTGTCGAGCATATGACCATCAATGCCAGATCCTTCGAGCACTACCGTGCCATTAATTCCATGTTTTTGTACAAACCGCAAAAAGCGGCGGGCATAACGGACTGAGATGAGAGGAACGTCGAGTGCCATTCCGTCGTTTTTCATTTTTATTATGCCTGATGCAGTTGTTGTTATGCTTGTGATGAAGCTCTCATTAGGCTGGCTATCTTGCCGGTTTTAAATACTGCTTGCCCTTTTTAACAAAAAAATGGCCGCTTTAACTATTAAGTCGGTCACCTTCCATGGAGATGATGAGCCCCGCTTTTTTGTGCATAAAAATAATCATGGAGCAGAAAAATGCAAAGGGAAAAAACAGAAACCCTTAAAGCTCGTTATCTACCCCTTTCCAAAGTATCAGTTCCGATCATGCGAAGAATGTATGAGATTTATTCGGGGTACTACGAAAATATAAGTCTGGATATTTTTTGTCGGGACATGGTGGAAAAAAGTGGCGTGATCCTGGTGGAGGAAAAACCGACCAAGCGCGTGGTTGGTTTCTCTACCCTGAAAACCCTGGACATGAATGTGGCCGGCCGCCAGGTAAAAGGCGTCTTTAGTGGCGATACCATCATCGAAGAAAAATACTGGGGTAGCCGGGCTCTGCAGGTGACTTTTTTCTTTCGCATGATTCGTGAGAAGTTGCGTCATCCTTTTCGCCCCCTTTTCTGGTTGCTGATATCAAAAGGCTATAAAACCTATTTGTTGATGGCGAATAACTTCCACAATTACTACCCGCATCCGGAAGGAAAGAGTGACCAGCTTGCGCCTCTAGTGGATTCCTACTGTGAGCGCTTGTTTGCCGATTACTACTGTGAAGAGAAAAACTGCTGGATTTCGGTGAGGGTTATACTCACTTGAAATCCGATGTGGCAAACATTACCGCAGAAATGCGCCAGGCAAATGAAAAGATTCAATTTTTCGAAACACGTAATCCTACCTGGAACCGGGGTACCGAATTGCCTTGTATCGGGGAAATCAACTTTTCCCTGCTGTTCAGTTACCCGTTCTCTCTGTGGCGTAAACAACGAAGAAAAACAAAAACGCAAATTGCAGCTGTAGCCTGCGAATAAAACCGGGGTAACCATGTTCGGACATCGTTTGCTCAAAATGGCCGCCTGGCCGGGGGAGCGGCGCTTTGCCGCCGGGCGGGCACATCTGGAAAGCGTGCAAAGGCGAAAACTGGCGTTGCTGCTGCGCAAGGTGGCAGCCTGTGAGGTCGGGCAGCGCCAGGGCATAACGGCAGACTGGCACTGGGAGACCTTTGCCGAGCGCGTACCGGTCAGCGAGTACGAGCACTGGCGTAACCCGGTTGATCGTGCTCGCGAGTCTGGTGGCAATGCCCTGATACAGTCTCCTGTGGTTCGCTATCAGCCCACCAGCGGATCCACTTCGGCGATCAAGTGGATTCCCTATACCCGCCATTTTCTCTCGGAACTGGATAACGCCATCAGCCCCTGGATCGTGGACCTGTACCGTCAGTTCCCCAGGCTCAGGCAGGGCCGTCACTACTGGTCCATGTCCTGGGTGCCGACCTCGCTGCGGGACAACATGCGGGAGGATATCAACGACGATATTCAGCTCATGTCCATGGGCAAGCGGTTGTTGGCTGGTGCTACCCAGGCAGTACCCCAGGATGTGTCTCTGGCGCGCACGTCCGAGGATTCCCTTTTTGCCACGCTGGCCTATCTGATCAGTGATTCTTCCTTGTCCATGATGTCCATCTGGAGCCCCACTTTCGGTTTGGGCTTGCTCAAGTCCATGGCCACGTGGCGTGAGGAATTGGCCGAGGTGTTGGCGACCGGCTCCTGGGGCAACCGCATGCTGGGCAGCAATACCCAGTCCTGCCCCCGATCCACCCGGGGGGCGGAACTACTGCGTCAGTGGGATGGCCGCCTGAGTGCGGATTTCTTTATGACATTGTGGCCGTCACTGGCGCTGGTCAGTGCCTGGGATACTGCTGCGTCCGGGCCCTGGGCCCGGCAGCTGCACGCCCTGTTGCCGCAGGCGGCGTTCCAGGGCAAGGGGCTGTGGGCTACCGAAGGGGTGGTCACCATTCCCTATCAGGGGCAACACGCGCTGGCCTATCGCAGCCATGTGTATGAATTTCAGGACCCGTCCGATGGCACCATCTATGCGCCCTGGGAACTGGAGCAGGGGCAGCAGGTGATGCCCTTGCTCAGTACCGGTAGTGGCCTGCTGCGCTATCGCCTGAAAGATCTGGTCCGTGTTGATGGCATGCCGGGGGGGATTCCTGCGCTGACCTTCCTGGGGCGTGCTGGTACCACGGACATGGTCGGTGAAAAACTCACCGCGGCGGCGCTGGATGCCGTGCTTGCCAGTATCGCCTTGCCGGTAAAAACCCTGCCTGTGTGCACGGTGGCAGTGGAGGATGCCGGTGAGGGTATTCCCGGTTATGTGCTGTTGCTGGAAGGGGAGAGCGCGGAAAGTGCAAAAGTGGCAACTGCCCTCGACAGTGCCCTGCAGCAACACTTTCATTACCAGCTGGCCCGCAATCTGGAACAGCTGGCACCGCTGCGTTGCGTCATTCACCCGGACATGCGCGAGCGTTACCTTCAGCAGTGCCGCGAGCGGGGCATGATCGAAGGCAACATCAAGATGGAGTCCCTGCAGTACTGGCCCGGAGAGTTGCCGGTATGGCTTCGCCACTCGCAGGCATCGGCTCGGGCAGTCGGGGAGGCAGTGCTGTGAGTTACCGCATACGCCAGGCCCGGCAGGAAGATAACGGCGCTATCCTGTCGCTGTTGCAGGGCACGCCTCAGCCCGGTGCAGTCACCCTGAATTTCGAACGTAATCCGGACTACTTTCGTGGCGCCCGGGTGACCTGTGAAGAGCCGGATGTCTGGGTGGCGGAGCCCCGTGAGGGCCAGGGCTCGATCGGCGCGGTCTACAATGTAGGCTGGCGCAATGTGTGGGTAAACGGGCAGGCGAAGCCGGTGCGTTACGCCCACGATTTGCGTATTGCACCACACTGTCGCGACGGCATGATTCTGCACCGGCTGTTTCGCCAATTGCGCAAGCAACTGGCGGACGGTGAGTGGATGCAGACCACGGTGTTGCGCGACAACATGGCGTCCCTGTCCACGGTGGCCAGTGGTCGAGCCGGGCTGCCCACTTATTATCCGTCGGGCACCATTGAAACCAGCATGCTTTATACCCGGGCTCGCCCCCGCAAACTGCCTGACGATGTGGTCATTCGCCAGACTGGTGAGACAGACCTGGATGCTATTTCCCAGCTGCTGCGCTATCAAGGCGCCCAGAAACAGTTTTTCCCCTATTGGGATGTGTCTCGCGTGCGGGGTGATGCCTATTGCTACGGGCTCAGCCCGAGCAACTTTATCGGCTTGTGGATTGGTGGAACGCTCAAGGGGCTGATGGGGTTCTGGGATCAGCAGGGTATCAAGCAGACACGAGTCCTGGCCTATGCCCGCGGCATGGGTGTCATGCGCCATCTTTACAACACCCACAGCCTGCTGCGTGGCGGTATGAAATTGCCGGCACCGGGCGGTGTGCTGTCCTACCTGACTCTGCACAGCCTGGTGGTGGAGGACAATCGCCCGGAGCTGCTCCGGCTGTTGCTGGACGATGCCATCAGCCGCTTCCATGGTCACTATGATGCACTGGTATGTGGTTTTTTTGCCCAGGACCCGCTGGCCCGGGTGCCAGCGAGTTACCGTCGCAGGCTGTTGCTCAGCGACCATTTTCTGGTGAGCTATGACGGCGATCCGCGAGACCAGCTCGACGGGCGCCTGCCCTATGTGGAGGTCGCTCGCCTGTGAGTGCCAGCGCAACAGACTACATCGGCATGTGGTATCGGGCCCGCGCCCGGCTCGGTATTGATGATCGTATCGAGTTTATCTTCATCACGCCGGGTACCGGCAAGCGCCATACCGTTGCGCTGCGCCATCGAGACCATGATGGCGTGGGGGGTATCGCCGAGTCCCTCAAGCGTATGGGGGTTCGTCAGCCAACCATGCCCCTCAGCCGTCAGACACGGGCGCCCTCGTTTTGGCGGCGCTGGCAGTCACGGCCAGAGCAACGTCTGCCACAATCGCCACAATGGCGTGCTTTTGACGCGTCTCTGCAGGAACAGCCGGATGAGCCACTGGTGCAGTGGCTGAGCCCGCAGCAGACCCGAGGGTTACGGCAGCGTGCCGACGCCAAGCGAGTGTCGCTCAACAGCCTGCTGTTGCTGGCTCTGCATCGTGCCGTGGCGGAGACCCTGATGACGGGCCCCGGTCCGGTGAGCTGGTGTTTCCCGGTGAATATGCGCGGGGTAGTGCCCATGGGGCGGCCGGGGATGAACCTGTCCAGCGCCTTTTATCTGACCGTGGATCGAGATGACACGCCAGAGCAGCTGGATGGCACTATCCGCTGCTACCTGAAAGCCAATATTCACTGGCGCTACTGGCACCTGGCCCGCATTGGCCGGGTGATCGGCCAGCGGGGGGTGGACTGGTTGTGTGCTCGCCTGCTCAACGGCCCCCAACACGCGGGGTCCTTTTCCAACCTGGGAGAATGGCAAATCGATTTTGTTTCTGCCGGCTTGCCCCCGGATACGGTGTTCGTTTGCTGCGGTCCGGGCAGCCCCAATCACCCGGTGGCCAACGGCATGATGATCGTCAACGGCAGCCTCAATCTGGCGCTGAAGCTGCACCCCTCCCTGGGGGCATCACAGGCGGTGGCCGAGCAATGCCTGCAACGCTGGGTTGAAGGGCTGGGAGTGACGGCATGAAACGGATTCTCAGTCTGCGTGCGTTGGTGGCCCTGCTAGCGACCCTGGCCATGGGGCTGGCGGTGATCGCGCTCTATCTGGTGCCGCCGGCTACCCCCACCCTGAAAACGGAAGACACCATACTCGCGCTAGATACCTGGCAAGTGGAATGGAAAGACGTGGTGATCCCGGTGCACAGTCAGGGCCTGGTTCGCGCTCGTCACGAATTACCCCTGAGTCTGGAAGTCTCCGGCCGGGTGCAGGAAGTATCGCCGCTGCTGGCGGACGGGGGACGGGTGACTGCTGGCGAGGTACTGCTGAAACTGGACCCGGAGCCCTTTGCCCTGGAAGTCACCGCCCAGCAGAACGCGGTCCACGCCGCGCGCCTGCATCTGGAAGAAACCCGGGCGCGAGCACGGGTGTCCGGGTCCTACAAACGGTCTTCCGCACTGGGCCGTTTTGAGCCACAACTGGACGAAGCCAACAGCCGGCTGGCCTCCGCCCGTGCCGGATTGCGCCAGGCCCAGCGTAACCAGGAACAGACCGAGCTGGTAGCGCCCATCAGCGGGCGGCTCAAAGCCGTGCAGGTGATGGCCGGTCAGCAGATTCAGGCCGGCAGTGTGCTGGCGCGGTTATATCAGGAAGACATGGTGGAAGTGCGTTTGCCGGTGCGCGATGAATGGCTGGCTCTGCTTGGCATCATGCCCGGCGATGAAACGACCCTGCGGCGGGTCAACGTTACCCTGCGCGGCCGCTTTGCCGGCCGCGATGGCCAGTGGCAGGGCAAGGTGGTGCGGCGTGAGGGCGGCCTGAACAAGAACCGCATGATGCACCTGATCGTCCAGGTCACCAATTCGCAAGACGGCCTCCCCCTTGAGCCTGGCGTGCTGGTGCAGGCGGAGCTGCGTGGAGCGCCGACGCGCAACGTGGCGATGCTGCCCCGGGCGGCTCAGGCCGGCGAAAATACGGTCTGGGTGTTGGATAAGCACAAGCGCTTGCGTCGTCAGTCGGTGGCAGTGCTGCATCACGATGACGACTACCTCTACCTGCACGATGGAGTGACAGCGTCGTCACGGGTGGTACTGGCCGGTGATCTGCAACTGCTGGAAGGCATGCGTATCGATCCCCGCGTTCCTGCCAGTGGGCTGGCGGACCGTTCTGTCACTGAGACAACCCTGTGAATCGCAGTATTGCCTGGTTCGCCCGTAACGGCGCAGTAGCCAACCTGCTGATGATCACCCTGCTGCTGGCAGGGTTGATGGCCATCCCCCACACCCGCCAGGAAACCCTGCCCAACGTGCCGCTGGATCGCATCGGCATCTACGTGGCCTGGCCCCAGGCCACCCCGGAAAGCGTGGAAGCCATGGTCTGCACGCCGGTGGAAACCGCCATCGACGATGTGGAAGGGGGCACCGAGCTGATCAGCGAAGCCCGCGAGGGGTTGTGCTCGGTGCAACTGGATGTGCTCAAGGGCCATGATACCCGCGCCGTGCTGGAGCAGATCCGTACCCGCCTGGAAGGGCTGGACACCTTGCCCCGCGACGCCGAGCGGCCCCGGGTGCAGGAGCTGATCGTGCGTAACCGGGTGGTGCGCTTGCTGCTCAGCGGCAGCCTGTCGCGCCAGGATATCTATCAGCTCGCTCACAATGTGCGCAGGCAGCTGCTCAATCATGAGGCGGTATCCAGCGTGGATATCGAGAACCTGCCGGAACGGGAAATGGCGCTGACCGTGGCGCGGGATGATCTCTACCGCTACCAGCTCACGCTTGAAGGCATGGCCGCTGCGGCCAGCGAGAGCGTGGAGCGTATCGCAGGAGGGCTGTTGCGCAGCGACCGGGGTGATTGGCTGTTGCAGACCGGCCAGCAGCCGGGGGATGCCACCGCCTACGAGCAGCTGGTGATCCGCCAGTCGGAGCAGGGCGACCTGCTGCGGCTGGGGGATGTGGCGCATATCGAGGACGGTTTCTCCCGGGACAGTCAGGCTGCCTGGCTGGACGGCCAGCCGGCGGTGGCCCTGGATGTCTACCGGGTGGGCGACCAGAACGTGCTGGACGTGGCCGGGGCCGTGAGCGGCTATCTGCAGGAGTCGGAGCTGCCCCGTGGCGTGGCCCTGCGGGTGTGGAGCGATGACGCCGCCCAGTTCCGTGAGCGCTCCCACCTGCTGTGGCGCAATGCCCTGCAGGGGCTGGTGCTGCTGACCCTGATGCTGGGGGTGTTTCTCACCCTGCGCCTGGCGGGCTGGGTGGCGCTGGGGATTCCGGTGTGCATGCTGGGCGCCTGTGCCTTGCTGCCGGTACTGGGCGAATCCTTCAATACTATTTCCCTGTTCGCCTTTATTTTGGTGCTGGGCATCGTGGTGGACGATGCGGTGATCGTCGGTGAAAGCATCGATCAGCAACGTAGACAGGGCGGCATGAGTGGCCAGGAAGCGGCCATCGCCGGCGCCCAGCGGGTATCGAGGCCGATCCTGTTTGCGGTGCTCACCACCCTGTTTGCCTTTGCGCCGCTGTTGTTTCTGCCCGGCCCGGAAGGGGCCTTGATGCGCGTAATCCCCATCGTTTCCATGGCCATTCTGGTGCTGTCGCTGGTGGAGTCCCTGTGGATTCTGCCCTCGCACCTCAGCTATGACCGCCCGGCCCGGGGCATCTGGCGCAAGTCCGAGCAACTCTCCACCCGTATCAACGCCGGGTTGGACCGCTGGCTGGAACACCGCGCCCGGCCATTGCTGCGCCGCGCGCTACGTTGGCGCTATGTGCTGGTGGTGGTTTTCGTGGGGCTGTTTATTTTCTGCTGCGCCCTGGTCAACAGCGGCTGGCTGACCATGGTGCTGTTCTCCCGGGTGGAGGGGGATAGGGTGATGGCGGAAGTGGTGTTTCCGCAGGGTACCGGCGAGGCGCGGCTGCTGCGTGAAGTGCAGGCTCTGGAGGGCTCTGCCCGCAAGCTGTCTGCGCAGTTGCAGGGCGACGATCAGCCGGTGACCGTGGACGCGGTGTTTGCCGAGCAGGGGGTACGCCAGAAAACCTCAAATGCCCGCGATCCGGGTGCCCGTTTCCGGGTGCGGGTGACCCTGGCCATTGGTGGCGATACCAGTGCCCTGCCGCCCCGGGAGCTGGCCAGCCTGTGGCGCGACCAGCATGGGCCGATCGCCGATGCCCTGTCGGTAAAATTCCACGCCAGTCTGATGCAGGTGAAGCCGGACATTCACGTCAACCTGTTCCACCCGGACCTGGCCACCCTGCAACGGTTGAGTGAGCAGACGGCGCTGGCCCTGTCGCGCATGGAAGGGGTTCACGAGGTGGCCAACAACCTGCATGCGCGGCGCACCATTGTGGATATCGGCCTGCGCGAGGAGGGCAAGCTGGCGGGCCTGCGCGAAGAACAGCTTGGCTCACAGATCCGCAATGCCTTCCACGGCATCGAGCTGGACCGCTGGTTCGAACAGGACCAGGAGGTGCCGGTGATGCTGCGCCTGGCCAGCGGCGACAGCCGCCGTATCAGCGACCTGGAACGCCTGCCGGTGCAGCTGCCGGATGGGGAAATCACCGTGCTGGCGGCAGTGGCAGATCTGGATCGTCGCCAGGTACCGGCCATGATCAGTCATTACGATGGTCGGCGCAGTGCCACCGTCAGTGCCTTCGTGGATGAACATGTGACCTCGCCCGCCCAGGTGATGACGGCGTTGCGCGAACAGGTGCTGGCGCCCATGCAGACGGCGGATGAACAGGCCGGCTGGACCGTGGCTGGCAAGCAGGCGGCGATCCAGGATTTCCTCGATCATCTGTCGATCAGCTATCTGATTGCCCTGGCGGCCATCTTCTTCCTGCTCACGATACTGTTCGGCGGCTACGGCCAGCCGCTGCTGGTGATGGCGGCGATTCCCTTCGGCATGGTTGGCGCCTTTATGGGCCACTTCCTGCTGGGTTACAGCCTGACGCTGTGGTCTCTGGTGGGGGTGATTGCGGTGAGCGGGGTGGTGGTCAATGACAACCTGGTGCTAATTGATGCCATCAACAGTTTCCGGGCCCATGGCATGCGCCTGCGCGATGCGGTGATCGAAGGCGTGAGCGGTCGATTACGACCAGTGATGCTGACCTCCATCACCACCTTTGCCGGGGTGGCGCCGTTGATGCTGGAAACCAGTGTTCAGGCCCGTTTTCTGATACCCATGGCGGTATCCCTGGCCTTCGGTGTGCTGTTTGCGACGCTGGTGAGTCTGTTGCTGGTGCCTTGTCTGCTGGTGGTCAGCCATGACGTGCGAGCCGTGCAGCAGCGCTGGCTGGCCCGCTGGCGGGCGCCGGAGGTTTCGGAAGATGACAGCGTGGATGTGGCCTATGAACGGGGCCGCATGACGGCTTGGTGGGTCACCACCAATCCCTACCAGGATGCCGTCCTCCGCTCCGCCTGGGAGGCGGGTCGGCAGGATCAGAGTAGCGACCGGGATGCGTCTGAGCAGCGTAGTTGAAAGTTCAAAGTTTAAAGTTGAAACGCGGACTAAGTTGTCAAAGGTAGGAATGCCGTGCCCGCGATTAACGCTAATGGCGCGGGCATGGCCGCCCAGAATCAACCCATCGTTGACGCGCTTTTTAACTTTGAACTCGCCTATCAGAGCCTGCCCGGCGTTAATCTGTCCTCAGAAATGAAAAAGCCCGACCCGGGAAACCGGGTCGGGCTTTTGCGTCAGGCCGTCAGCGTCTTGCTTATGCCTTGCCCTGATTGGCCACAGCTTCGGCTGCCTTGGCCACTTCCTCGGCGTCGCCCAGGTAGTAGTTCTTGATGGGCTTCAGGTTGTCATCCAGCTCGTAGACCATCGGCACGCCGGTGGGGATGTTGAGCTTGACGATTTCCTCGTCGGAAATGTCGCCCAGGTACTTAACCAGTGCGCGCAGGCTGTTGCCGTGGGCGCAGATCAGTACCTGTTTGCCGGCTTCGACCTGCGGCTTGATCTCGCTTTCGAAGTAGGGCACGAAGCGATCCACGGTGTCCTTGAGACTTTCGGACAGGGGGATCTCGTTCTCGCTGAGGTCCTTGTAGACCCGGAAGTTGCCGGCGTAGCGTTCGTCGTCGCGCTCCATCTTCGGCGGCGGGGTGTCGTAGCTGCGGCGCCAGATATGCACCTGATCGTCGCCGTACTTGGCGGCGGTTTCTGCCTTGTTGAGACCCTGCAGGGCACCGTAGTGGCGTTCATTGAGACGGTAATCGCGGATCACCGGAATCCACATCTGATCCATGTTATCGAGGATGGACCACAGGGTGCGGATGGCGCGCTTGAGCACGGAGGTGTAAGCCACATCGAACTCAAAGCCTGCTTCCTTCAGCAATTCGCCGGCCTTGCGGGCTTCCTCGCGGCCCTGATCAGTGAGATCCACGTCTTTCCAGCCGGTGAAACGGTTTTCCTTGTTCCAAACGCTTTGGCCATGGCGGACCAGTACCAGTTTCGTGCTCATGGGTTATTCCTGTGCGGTTTTCAGTGCGGCGCAAAGCGTAGCAGAAAAGCGCCGGGAAATTGAGCGTGAGCCGGGATATTTCGCTGGAATTCGATCCGCTGAGTGCAATTTTTCACACTGTCTTCAGGCGGTTATCTGCTCGACTCGCGGATAAATCCCATATCGGCGGCCTGCGTTGCTGAAATGTGCCGCCCTGAGCCCGTATAATCGTCGCCAATTCAGACTCAGGCGACTTCATGGCTTATCTCTGGTGTGACAACAGCGACGACATCACCTCCTGGCGCTCCGGGTTGGCGGCGACAACGCCTCTCTATCTGGACACCGAATTCATGCGCGAGCGCACCTTCTGGCCGCAACTGGCCCTGGTGCAGGTTCACGATGGTGAGCAGATCCGGCTGATCGATACCACCAAGGCGAGCGGCCCGGATCTGGCGCCTATGTTTCAGCAGCACACCCTGGTGATGCATGCCTGCTCCGAGGATCTGGAGGCCATCGCTGCGTTCAGCGGTGACTACCCGGCGGCCATCGAAGATACCCAGATCGCCGCTGCTCTCACCGGCGAGGACATGCAGCTGGGTTACCAGAGGGTGGTGCAGATGCTGCTCGGAGTGGACTTGCCCAAGGGGGCTACCCGCACCAACTGGCTCAAGCGACCGCTCAGCCAGGAGCAGTTGCTCTATGCCGAGGATGATGTGAAATACCTGCCTGAGGTGACCGACATCCTCCGGGGCCGGTTGGTAAACCTGGGCCGTGAAAGCTGGTGGCGGGAAGAATGCGAGCGGCTGCTGGCCCAGGCCCAGGCGGTAACCGCGCCGGAAAAGGCCTGGCGCAATGTGAAAGGCGCCGGCCTGCTACAGGGTCAGGCGCTGGCGGTGCTGGCGGTGTTGACCCCCTGGCGGGATCGCATGGCCCGGGAGCGGGATCTGCCCAAGGGCTTTGTGCTCAAGGATGCCCAGCTACTGGATCTGGCCCGCTCCAGCCGCAGCGACCGGGGTTTGTTTTCGGAGCTGGGTCTGCATCCCAAGGTGGTTCGCCGCGATGGTGATACCATTCTTGAATTGCTGGCAGAGGGCCGACGCGGCACGCCGCCGGAACCCTTGCCGGGGCCGCCGGATGCTCACCAGAAAAAACTGGCCAAGATCCTGCGTAAACGGGTCGGTGAGATTGCCGAGTCCATGAACATGAAGCCGGATGTGCTGATGCGCCGTCGCTGGCTGGAGTCCCTGATCCGCCACCCGGATCAGGTGCCCGAGCCACTCACTGGCTGGCGCCATGAGATTGTCACCAGGCCCTTACTGGAGTTGCTTTGATGTTGAAGGGCAAGCTGTTCTGCTCGATCTATAAAAGCCGCCGCAAGGCTGGCATGTACCTGTATGTGGATCGGCAGAAGGGAACCGGAGACCTGCCCGAGGTGCTGTTGAAGCAGTTTGGCAAACCGGTGCATGTGAGCGACATGATTCTCAGCCCGGACCGGCCGTTGGCCCGGGCCGAGGTCGCCAAAGTCATGGACGACATCCGCATCAAGGGGTTTTACCTGCAAATGCCGCCGCCACCGGATGAAGACATGTTCATGGCCGATGGCCATCCTGACAAACCGGCAGGGCCGGATGCCTGAGAAGGGCCTGCGTGAACGTTTCTGGGAACTGCCTCTGGGGGAGTTGTCGAAACCGGAGTGGGAAGCCCTGTGTGACGGCTGTGGCCGTTGCTGTCTGGTGAAGTTGCAGGATGAGGACAGTGGCGAGCTGGCCTTCACGAACCTGGCCTGTCGTTATCTGGATAGCCAAAAATGCCAGTGCCGGGTGTACGATAATCGCTTTAGCAAGGTGCCCGATTGCATCCAGGTCACCGAAGCAGTGGCTCGGAACACCGCCTGGTTACCGTCCACTTGCGCCTACCGGCTACGTGCCCACGGGCAGCCATTACCCGCGTGGCATCCGCTGATCAGTGGGGATGCGGGAACGGTCAGGCAGGCGAGAATCAGCGTGGCCGGGCGAGTGGTCTCCGAGCAGCTTGTGCACGAAGACGATTGGGAAGAGCATATTATTCACTGGATAGAGTAGACGGCTTTAATCTGGGCTCAGTGCGGCCTGCTTTATCTCTGATACCTGAACCGGATGGGAGTCATTGTGACAACACAAGCGTATATGTGGGGCTGGTTGGCGTACTTGTTGGGCTGTGTGGGTGTGCTCTTCGTCTGGTGGTGGCTGACCCGGCCGCTGGCCGTGTGGGCCAAGGTGCCGTTGCGTATCCTGCTGACAGCGCTGCTACTGACCCCCTGGTCGGTATCACCGCAGCATGATGAATGGGCGCCGGCCTGGGTGGTGACACTGTTCGACGGGTTGGCCCAGGAAGATGTGAGCCTGTGGCGTGCTGGAGGCCCGCTGCTGGCCATGCTGGTGGTGGCCCTGATCGTGGCGGCGCTGGAACTGTGGCGTCAGCGGCGCAAGCACAGCGTCGGGGCCGCTGAGCAATGAGCGACTGCATTTTCTGTCAGATCCGCGACGGCAAGCTGCCTGCCAGTGTGGTCTACGAGGATGACCGGGCCATGGTGATTCTGGATCTGTTTCCGATCCGCGAAGCCCATTGCCTGGTGATTCCCAAGACCCATGCGCCCTTGCTGGAACAACTGGATAGCCCCTTGACGCACCATCTGATGGACTTGGCACGGCGTACCATCGTGGCCCAGAAAAAGGCCGGATTGGCGGTGAGAGCCCATAACGTGGTGGTCAATGATGGTCGTGAAGCCAATCAACACGTGCCCCACGTTCATGTGCACGTGATCCCCCGGCGCGGTGGCGACACCCTGGCGACCGCCTTCACCTGGGCTACCCGACTGCTCAACGTCTTCGGCCTGGCCCGCCGCCGCAAAAGACTGGATCGCCTGGCTGGCCTGCTGGCGGAGCATTTTCCGGAAGCCGCTAAATAGTTAACAGTGAATAGTTAACAGCGTCGCGAGTTGGCGGTGTTTTGGATCTGGAACGCAAAAGGTCGCGCCCAGCCTTTGGGCGCGGCCTGTTTTTGGAAAAGAACAACAAAAGACTTGATAGTGTTACCTCAGATCGCAGCCTGAGACTGTTCACTGTTCACTGTTCACTGTTCACTGTTCACTGTTCACTGTTCACTGTTTGCGCCAGGCACGTACCCGTAATGGCCAGTGTACCGTGCGCAGCCCGTCCCCCCAGGCTTGCCTGAGCGTTGGTGCGAAGTCGTCCAGCGGATGTTCCCCGGTCCGGGCGGCCTGGACCAGGGCGGACCAGGTGTCCAGATAGCCGAGCATGTCGGTGGCGGACCAGTCGAGGGTAATGCAGTCGCCGGGGTAAGTCAGTGCCGGCCAAGGCAGGTCGGCATCCGGGTAGCCGGCGACCACCTGGGCCCTTTCAGGCGGCCACCAGGGCGCCAGCGGGCCGTCGTGAAAATCCTGGATCATGCTTCCCAGTCCTGTCACCTCACAGACCCCGTAACTGATCAGTGCCAGCATGCCGCCGGGGCACAAGGTGCGTTGCGCTTCAGCGTGAAAGGCAGCCTGATCAAACCAGTGGTAGGCCTGGGCGACGGTAATCAGGTCCAGGCTGGCGTCTGCCAGCGGTAATCGATGGGCCATACTAAGCAGATAGTGGCTGCGCGAGGCAGGGGCTGCCAGCAACTGCTCATGGCTGATGTCGGCACCTAGCACCTGCCGGAACCAGGGCTCCAGGCCCCGGCTGGCTTGACCGCTGCCGCAGCCCAGATCCAGTGCAAGATGATGGCCTGTGCTCTGATTGCTCAGCCACTGGAAAAGAGAAGGGGGGTAGGTGGGGCGAAACTGCTGATACTGACTGCCGCGCTGAAACAGCGATTCAGTCACTGAAGAAGCCGTCGTCATCGAAGTGGGCGGCCCACAGGCGGCCATCTGCCCGTTCCAGATCCAGCGCAATCCCCGCCAGAAGCTGCCCTTCCGGAGCGGCACACCAGGCGACAGTGCCGTACAGGTGGTAGGTGCCGTGCTCTTCCAGCAGTGCCACCCAGAGCTCCACATCCGTATTCGGCTTGATCGGGGCCGGCAGCTCGATACTGATGCCGGCCAGGGAAATATCGTGGGTGGTCAGGTACAGGCGATCGGCCGGGTCCAGCGAGCCGGACTGGCTGGGCAGCAAGGTCAGCGCCAGGTTTTCTTCGCGCGAGGTGCGGGGGAAGCGACGATTGTCCATTGCCGTTGCCATAGGATTTATCCGTAAATCATTCTGTCGACCGCATAGGCCGCAATCGCCATGGTAGCGACCACGCCTGCCAGGAACAGCAGGAACAGCAGGGCGGGTTTAACCGTTTTCGGCAAGGGTTCGGTTTCCCGTGGAGTGCGGGTCTCCTGCGTTTTGTTCATCAGCCATCTCCCTGATTTATCCCGATACTTTACAGTATCAGCTATCCGCGGACGATAGGAAACTGGTATCGAATCAGGCGGCTGCCTGAGTGCGGGATTGTCGGCCGAATGGCAGACAAAAAAGAAGGAGCCCTGAGGCTCCTTCTTTGGTGGGTTGAGATGAGCGCGGAATTTAGCCGCCAATCTCGATCTTCTGGAACATGTACTCATGCACCGAATCGGACATCAACGGTAGATAAGATACCAGCAGCAGCGCTGTCAGCATCACCGCGATGGGAAGCAGGAACTTCTCATAGCGACGGAAGAAGCTGCCTTCCTTGAGCTTGGCGGATTCCACTTCTGCCTCACCCACCACTTGACGTGTTAACAAGTGATTTAGTGCCACTGGTGGTGACAGGTAACCCAATTCGAAGGCCACCAGGGTGATCATCCAGAAGTGCAACGGTGCAATACCGTTGTCGAACGCGACCTGGGCAATGGTGGCGTTCACCAGAATCACCGCCCCGTAGGGGTCCATGATCATGCCGATGATCACCATGGTGACTACCAGCAGGGTCATGGCCAGCCAGACGTTGGCGAAGGTTTCCGGCAGGTTCTCCATGACACCAGAGCGCTCGATGATACCGCCGACACTCACGGACAGGGCCATCAGCATCAGCAGGGCACCAATGTGGCCGGTGGTTTCATTGGTGGCAAAGCGCAGGGAGTTTTCCAGTCGGTCACCAACCCCGGGTTCTTCCCGATAATCCGGGTCTTCTGTGGGTTGCTTCAGCACATAGTAGAGCACGACTGCCGCGCCAAGCAGCAGGTTGCGCCACAGCAGCCCCCAGAACAGGGCTTCCAGATCCTCGGCAGAAGTGCCGGTGGGGATATTGCCAGCCTCCAAAGCCGCATTGATACCGGTCAGGTTGTACAGGGAGTACACCAGCAGCGGAACCAGCACGATGGTGAACAGATGCAGGGCCTTATTGCTCAGTTTCTCGTAGCTGAGAATGGCAAGCAGCATCACCGGCAGAATGATCGGCGCATAGTTCTCGTTGAGCTGTGTGTCCAGGACATCGCGGAAGAATACGACCACGGTGCCCATGATGATCACGTAGGGCACTAATGGAACCAGACGCTTGATGCTGGCTGGTACGGCTTCCGAGAACGGTGCGATGCGAGCCGCTTCGGTACGGGCAAACTGACTGTAGATAAAGAACAGCAGCAGCGACAGACCGAAGATCTTCAGGCCGGAGGTGAACAGTTCATCAGTGGTTACCGAGTTGTTCAGCGCAGCGATGATCACTACCAGCAGGCAGGGACGCAGTACCACACCCATGGAACCGGACATGGCGGTGGCGGCCAGGGCCAGTTGCTTGCGGGCACCGGCACGGATCAGTTCGTTGTAGATGGTGGCACCGGCGGCAATAACGAAGATACCGGAAGCGCCGGTGTAGGCGGTGGGGATCGCGGTAACCGCGAGCACCACGAAACACATCAGTTCCGGGGACATCTTCCACGGACGCAGCACGTCAAACACCAGATGGGCCATCTTGGTCTGGCGCAGCATCATACCAATCCAGATATACAGGGCCAGGCTCAGGAACAGGGTGGACAGTTCCATCATCATGCCCAGATATACACTGATACCGTGGTAGTAACCCTGGCTGACGAACTGGATGCCAGCGGTGATACACATGAAGCTGTACAGCGGAATGGTCAGCAGGGCCTTGCCCCAGCTGCCGCCTTCTTCCAGGTCCTTGGGCGGCTTGATCAGCTGCCAGAGTGCCGCCAGGGACAGCAGGGCAAAACCGGCGATCCAGAACTGGTGAAGGTAAAAGTGGTTGACCTGAACCCCGTCGGCCATGGCGCTGACTTCCTCGCCACGGTAGATCCAGGCGGACATCAGCAGCATCACATTGGCGGAAAGCTGGCCAAGGCTGGATACGAAATGGTCCTTGCGGGTTTGCGCCGGGCGCAGGGCAATATGGTGGCGGGTCAGGGTGGCTGTGGCGGCACAGATAATGACCAGGATACACAGCAGCAGTCGTTTGTAGTGGCCCAGAGAGGTCACTACCTTGGCCACGCCGCCTTCCAGGGTCCGGAAAGCAATCACGCCGGGGGTGACCTTTTCCTGCACCATGGTGTAGGTGGCCCACTTCTCACGGCAGATTTGCTGGGAAGCTTCCAGTGACTGACGCAAAGCGTCTTCGTTTACCTCGGTGCCGAACATGCCGGCCAGAGGATCGTCAGCCATCTGCTGTTTCTTTCTGATGATGGCCGCTTCAAGTTGGTCATCAAGGTTGGCGTCCGGATTACAGGTCGGCTCCTGAAGGATGCCGGCACCCCGTAACTTGAAGTAGCCTTCCCAGGTGTTTTCGCCGATTTTCAGCAGCTGGGAGTGAAGAACTTCCCCTGATGCGAGAAACACCGTCAGCAACAGGAGAATCAGGGTTGGTAGCGATGCCAACCATTCACCGACGGAACGGTTCGCCACTTTCATAGAAGAAGGTTTGTCCATTGTGCACCCGGTTATTGTTATACCGCCTTAGGGAGCGGGAAAGAGGCAACCCTTGGGCCCTCAAGCCTTATTCGCCGCATTCCAGGGCAGTGTAAACACCTTGACTACCCGGCAGAGAAGAGCCGGGTGACAGAAAATAGGTCGCTGGAGAAAAGCGGGGCCACCCGGGCCCCACTTTGATCGGTACTGCGCTTACTCGACCGGATTGACGCATTCGGCGCGGGAAGGCTCTTCCTTGCAGCGCACCTTGCGCAGCAGGGACATCATATCCTTGCTGTAAACGCCATCATTGGTCAGGGCGATGCGGGCTTCGCGCATCATTTCGTCATAGCGCAGCTTGTCGGCCTCGGGGATACGAATCCACCACTTCTTGTCGACTTCGTTGTTGGCGTTCTCGATCACCGTCATGGCGCGGTCAAACTGGCCAAGCATGTACTTACGAGAGCTGTCAGCATAGCCATCCGGGAAGCGGTCTTTCTTGAGAATGACCTGGGCAGTCAGCTGGCCCAGTACATAATCGATCATGCCGCCATCCGGCTGCATGCCCTTGTACAGTTCCAGGGCAGAGTAGGCAGCAATCGGCGCAAAGCAGATGTCCACGGAACCGTTGTTGAAACGGCCGGAGAAGTTGGTGATGTCGGACATTACCGGAGACATGCCAACCCGGGACGCCATGCTGGCCTGGGCGCTGTCATATTCCAGTACGGCGATGGATTTGCCTGACAGTTCGCTCACGGTGTCGATGGTGCGATCTTTCACGAACAGGTAGGCGGCACCCATGGGGGCAACGCCGCCCACTTCGTAGGGGCCGGAAACCAGCTTCTCGTTGATGGAGGGGTTGCCACTGGCCAGCACGGTGATCACGGTGCGCATGGCATCGTAGGAGGGGATGGCACCGATGGAGTCCAGGCTGCCGGTGTAGTTGTTGAACTGGCGGCCACGGATACCGGTGAGTACCGCAGCATCGCACTGGCCGGCTTTCAGATCTTCGGAGGCGATTTTTTCATCGGTGTAGGGTTTCAGCTCCAGATCCACACCCCAACCGAGGGCGGCGGTCTTGTAGTCCTTCATGATGTTATAGATATCACCGTTGGCACCGATGATATCAAATACGCACATGGACCGTTTTTCGGCGGCCTGGGCGGGGCTAAGTGTCAATGCAAGTGCAGCAGTGGCTGCTGTGGTAAACGCCTTCAAATAGCGCATGGCTTGTCTCCTGGTTACTTCTTAATCTAATTCAAAGCGGCCCCAAGGGGCCGCAAACAGGCTTACAGCAAATCGTCAATATTGACCGCCGGTCCGGATTTGGCGGCGTCATCCCAGAAAGTCCCAAGCCCACCAATAGGGGTGCGCTTACCGGTATTTTCTGTCCATTCCCGGTCGGAAATGCCAGTGATGATGAAGCCGGCAATGGCATCCATCATGGCGTATTCCGGATCCAGATTCTGGTCGTTGGCGGCAAAGTCACGGATGGCCTTGCGCATGCGTTCGTCGTCGCCCTTGCTGAAGGCGCTCATGGCATACAGGGCGCTGCCCAGGCGGACGCCACCATCAAAGCCGGCCTTGGCAGAGGCTTCCAGCTCTTTCCACGGTTCGGCATTGGCCGGAGCCAGCATGGGCAACAGGTTCCAGACGGCAGCACGGGTACCACGCGGTACGCCCCACCACTTGTCGTTATCCAGGCACTTCATGTTGCGCTCTACCTTGGCGGCGAGATCGCGGGGTACGCCCACGGCGCCGTCGGAGGCACCGTCATTGAGCAGGGCCTGGACACCGGAGATGTTGCCGACCATCCACACCAGCTCGTCGAAATCGGTTTTCAGCTTGGGGCATTCGCCTTCTTTCTGTTCACCAAAGGCGGTGAGCATGTTCTGGTAGGCGGTATACTGTCGCTGCGCCGCGACGGCAGACCAGCGCTTCTGCTCGATGCGAGCATCCTGAGCTTCGTTCACGTTGCCATCTTTCACAGCACGCATGTAGCGCAACTCGGCATCGATGGCGATCTGTTCGGCACAGGTGGCGGCCGTGGTGAAGACCATGGCACCCAGCTTCTCGGGATGAGAGCCGACGCGCTCAAAGGCCATCAGCAGCGGGGTCTGGGCTTCGCCGGTGACACAGGCCATGCGTACATCGTCAAACGTGAGCATGTAGGGAAGCATCTCGGAGCGGCCGAAGCTGATCAGCACGTCACCGGTTGTCTTGTAGATGACGCCACAGCCTTGCAGAGCCAGGATGGCGCCCCCTACCAGGGCCAGACGGGAATGTCGTAGCATTTTTGTCAAGGTCAGAGAACCCATTCTATAGCTCCTTGTTGTTGTTCTCGGATTAGCGGACTCAAAGGTACGAAAGTCCGTCTATTGGCACAAGCGGCAATTACAAAAAAGCCTGCAAGCAATTACAAACAATAAATTTGCTTTATGATGGAATACGTTACGTTGTGCAGCGCACCCACCAGGAAAGTAAGACTTTATTATGACCGACCATACTGATATCAAAGACATGAAGGCCTGGCTGGCAGGCGAGAGAAGCGGTGTTTCTCTGGCCATGAATACGGCCCGTGGCGGCTGGCGGATACTGGAGACGATCGGGGTGGTCGGTCGCCAGGGGTTAAGCTGGATGCTCGGCGATCGCCCGCCAGTACCGGCTTTGCTGCGCACGACCTTTGAATCCCTGGGTACCACCTACATCAAGCTTGGGCAGTTTATTGCCAGCTCGCCGTCGATTTTCCCGGAAGAGTATGTCGAGGAATTTCAGCGCTGCCTGGACCGTACCCCGGCACTGCCATTTCACTATATTCGCGAAACGATCGAGAAAGAGTTGGGTGGATCGCTGGAGTCTCTATATCAGTCTATCGACCCAAAGCCATTGGCCAGTGCGTCTATTGCGCAGGTTCATGCGGCGAAGCTCAAAAACGGCCAGGACGTGGTGATCAAGGTTCAGCGGCCCGGTGTCCGTAATGTGCTGCTGACGGATTTCAACTTTCTCTACTTTGCTGCCCGGGTTACCGAGCGGCTGGCGCCGGGTCTGTCGCGCTCCGCCATTTCCGGTGTGATCGAGGAGTTGCAGGCCGGCATGCTGGAAGAGTGCGACTTCATCAAGGAGGCTCACAATCTCCAGGCGTTCAATGCTTTCCTGCGTGACACCGGCAATACCTCGGCTGTCGCGCCGGATCCGGTCATGTCTCACACCACCGGCAAGGTGCTGACCATGGAGCGCTTCTTCGGGGTGCCCCTCACCGACATGAATGTGCTCAGGCAATATACGGATGATCCGGCGCAAACTCTGATCTCTGCACTGAATACCTGGTTCTCCAGCCTGATGCTGTGCGATTTCTTCCATGCGGATGTGCATGCTGGCAATTTGATGTTGCTGGAAGACGGTCGGGTGGGATTCATCGACTTTGGTATTGTCGGCCGGATCCGCCGTGAGGCATGGGATGGCATGGCCAAATTCTTTGATGCCATCGGACGTGGTGATGTTCGCCAGATGGCGGAGGCCATGGCGATCATTGGCATGACCCGGGAAGAGGTTGATGTGGATGCGCTGGCGCGGGATATCGAAAGCCTGCAAGGGGCGCTTGGCCAGGTCGATCCGTCTGCTCTGGTGCAGGCCGACCGCAACGACAAGGAAGTGAACCGCTTGCTGATGGATCTGGTGAAAATCGGTGAGGGCCACGGCATTCGTTTCCCTCGCGAATTCGCCCTGCTACTCAAGCAGTTCCTCTACTTCGATCGTTATGTGCAGGTGCTGGCACCTGAAATGGATATGTTCAGTGATAATCGCGTCGATATGTTCGGCGCGATTGATGATATGCCGGGCGGTTTTCTGCACTAAAAGCAGCTAGCTACAAGCTGCACTGGTAGGGTAGGCAAAGGTTGGAATGTTCCTCGTGCTTCGTCATTTCTACGAAGCCGCTGTAGGAGCGGCGCTTGAGCCGCGAATCGCGCTTGCGCGGAAATCGACCGCAGGGCGATCAGACATTTGAGTGTTCGACAGGTCTTTCCAGAAAGAACGGCGGCTAGGTTTCTCCTTTGCCGCCTCGCTCGCTACGCTCGGTTCGCCATGCAAGCGTGGGCTCCTACAGCCTTTACTGGACCGCCTACAAGTAACTTCATGGAAAAACCTCGGGCAGGGCGCTGCGTGCTTTGCAAGACCCTGCCGCGTCGCAGCTAGAAGCTTATAGCTCGTAGCTGCTTTTCACTCCACCGGATCCGCACATTCCCCTTTCGACGGATTGAGTTTGCAGCGAATCTTGCGTTGCAGGGTCAGCATGTCCGCATCGTAGTAGCCTTTTTCGCGCAAGGTCAGGCGAGCTTCCTGCATCATGGTTTCGTATTCGCGTTTGTCCGCATCCGGGATGTCGATCCACCAGCGGTCCGGTACCTTGGCCGCTTCCTGGTCCAGCCGCTCTTTGATCAGGTGGTAGCTGTTGAAAAACTCTTCGCGAACCAGCTGTGCCACCTCGTTGGGGAATTTATCCTTGCGGCCGATCAGTTGCATGGTGATCTGCGCCAGCGGGTAGTCGATGATGCCGCCGTCCGGTGACATGCCCTTGTAAAGTTCCAGCACCTCGTAGGCCACCAGTGGGGCGGCCAAGACATCGACGACGCCGTTGTTGAACTTGTTAGGGGCAGAGACGATATCGGAGGCGACAGGGGTGGCGCCGATTTGCGAGACCATTTCCGCTTGGGTCGGGTCATAGTCGAGGACGGCTACCCGCTTGCCCGCTGCATTGGCCAGGGTGTTGATGGTTCTGTCGTTAACGAACACATAGGCGCCACCAGCAGAGGCCAGGCCGAGAATGACGTATTCGCCACTCACCATCTTGTCGGCAGACTTGGGGCTGGCCATGACCTGCAGCAGGATTCTCATATGCTCGTCGCTGGGTACGCCGCCGATGGAATCAATGGTGCCGGTGTACTTGTTGAAAAGACGACCGCGCAGCCCACTGATCAGGGCAGCATCGCAGATGCCAGCCTTCAGGTCTTCCACTACCACGCTTTCGCTGGTGTAGGCTTGAATATCCAGGTCCACACCGTATTCCAGCAGACGGGTGCGCTGGTCTTCGGCAGCTTTATAGATCGGTCCTGCGCGACCGGCGATATCCCAGATGCAGATGCGTCGTTTGAGGGGTTCGCCCATGCTGAAGCCGGCCACTTTCTGCATCGCGTCGATGCGATCGTCGAGGCTGCGGCTCTGGTCGTAGGCGATGGCGCGCAGCTTCTCCGCGAGCTCGGGGGTGAGCGATACACCAGGGGCAAACTTTTCCAGTTCCGCCTGTTGTGCTGGCGTCAGATTCAGTTGGTTGTCTGCCTGGGCGATCAGGGCGCCGATCAGCAGGGGAAGAATGAGCAGATGGCGAAAAAATGTCACGCAAGCCTCCATGGGCACTTTATTGTTTGAACCGGAAGTTGTTGCTTCAGGTTGAACACCCATTGTGACAGTCGTGACCGATGAGTCGCTGGCTGGCCAGCCGGGATGGCTGGCCGCGATGCCAACGATGATATTGCTGCGTAATCCTTATTCCGTATCCTGGCTGCATTCGGGGCGCTGAGGATCCAGCTTGCAACGAATACGTTTCATGATCTTCAGCATGGTGGCGTCGTAGTAGCCGGTTTCGCGCAGTTTCAGACGCGCGGCGCGCATCATGCTGTCATATTCCTGTTTTTCATGTTGATCCACGTCGATCCACCAGGTTGCCGGGATCTGTCCCGCTTCTTTTTCCAAGGCGCTCTGGATAGACGAAAAGCTGTCTGCTGCCACTTCCCGGATCACTGCCGCGAATGCGGGAGGAAAACGATCAGTTTGACCAATCAACTGGGCGGTGAGCTGAACAATGGGGTAATCAACGATGCCACCGTCGGGTTCCATACCCTTGTAAAGCTCCAATACCTGATAGGCAACAAGTGGTGCGGGCAGTACATCTACACTGCCGTTGTTGAACTGGTTGGGGGCCGTGGCAAGCGTAGTGGCTACCGGGGTGGCACCAATCTGTGCAACCATCTTCGACTGGCCGGGATCGAAATCCAGTACGGCAATCTTTTTCCCTGCGACGCGCTCCAGTGAATTCAGCCTCTTGTCATTGACAAATAAATAGGCGGCGCCGGCGGGGGTAACTGCCAGAGTCTGATATTTGTTGCTGACCATGTTTTCGCTGAGCTGAGGCAGAGCGATGGATCGCATCAGCATATCCATATGCTTCAGCGACGGTAGGGCGCCGATGGCATCGATAGTACCGCTGAAGCGGACGAACTGGCGGGCGCGAAAACCGCTCATCAGGGCAGCGTCGCATTGACCGTTTTTCAATGATGCGACCATGGCGCCTTCGTTGGTAAAGGCCTCCAGGCTGATATCAATTTTATAGCGGAGCAAATCCAGGCGCAGATTGGTGGCACCATTGAAAATGGGGCCGGAGCGACCGGACAGATCCCACAAACAGATATGACGCTTGAGCATATCGTCCGGGCCCAGGCCCATTTCATTACGCGCTTCCGCCAGGTGTTTTTCCTGCTTGGGAGTCAGTGTCAGAGCCTGACTGGTGCAAGCCAGAGACAGCAGGGCCGAGCCCAGAAGGCTGGTAATAAGGGTGCGATAATTCCCCATGACGCTTCCTTTGTCATTCGTTGTCATGCTTATAGCATGTAGAAGGGGAGGGAAGTTTTACCGCCTGTATGACAATTGTACGCGGCGTCTGGTGGCGCCGCGTAATGCCCGCTTCAACGTCAGCTCAAGTGATGCTGCATTCCGAGCGGGTGGGGTCGAATTTGCAGCGTATTTTGCGCTGCAGATCCAGCATGTCGCTGCTGTAGTATTTCTGCGCACGCAGTGCATCGCGGGCATCCTGCATCATCACTTCGTATTCCCGCTTGTCCTTGTCAGGAATAGCGATCATCCAGCGCTCAGGCACTCGGCGTGTTTCCACTTCAATGCGCTTTATCACGTCTGGGTAGGCTTCAAAGGAGGCCTCACGAATCAATTGCGCCACCTCATTGGGAAACTTGTCCAGGCGACCGATCAACTGCATGGAAAGTTGTGTTAACGGATAGTCGACCACGCCACCATCCGGGCTCATGCCTTTATACAGTTCGAGAATTTCATAGGCGACCAGCGGGGCGGGCAGGATATCGATCTGGCCATTGTTGAACTTGTTGGGGGCGCTGACGATATCGGTGCTGACGGGGGTGGCACCAATGGCTGCCACCATTTCTGCCTGGGTTTCATCATAATCGAGAACGGCAACCCGTTTCCCGGCAGCCTTGGCCAGGGAGCTGATGCTTCTGTCGTTAACGAAAATATGTGCGGCGCCAGCCGGGTAGATGCCCATTACGACGTAATCCCCCTGCACCATGTGACCGGCTTGTCTGGGGTGAGCCATCACCTGCAGCAACGTTTGCATATGCTTCTGGGAGGGTACCGCGCCGATGGCATCTACACTGCCGCTGTATAGGTTGAACTGGCGAGCACGCAATCCGCTCATCAGGGCGGCATCGCAACGGCCGGCCTTGAATTCATCCACCATGACGGTTTCGTTGGTGTAAGGCACCAGATCCAGGTTGATGCCGTATTCCAGGGCCAGTGCCCGTTGCTCCATGGCAGCATTGAATACCACGCCGTTACGGCCGCCGATATCCCAGATGCAGATGGTGCGTTTCAGGGTGCTGCCGGCGGGCATCTGATCCAGTCCCACCATCTGGCTGATGGCTTTCAGTCGGCTCCGAACCGGCATCTCTCTGGTGTAAAACACATCCTCGAGCTTTTCGAGGGTGGAGTCAGTCAATGTAACGCCGGGCAACAGTGTCTGGAGTTGCTGCTTCTGTGATTCTGTCAGGTTGGCCGCGCTCAGCGATGAGCACAGCAGGCTGATAAGAAAGAAAAGAGTAATGGGGCTGCGCATGGTGATCTCCCTGATGCCGCATTCTTGTTATGAGCAATACATTTAGCATGCGCTGGCAGGATAAGGGAGCGCTTTGGCGCAGGGGGTGACCGCGTTACGGCAAGCAGCGGCGAAAAGGTCAATGGGGGCGAGTTGAAAGTTCAAAGTTTAAAGTTGAAACGCGGGAAAGGGCCGGGGGTATTTGAGTCCGGTGTCGGCGCTGCATTTAGTCGCGGGCACCGAACCGGGCAGATACGTTTCCAAACGTGATCGCGCCTTTTCAACTTTGAACTTTGAACTTTCAACTCAGGCTTTTTACTTAGGCTGCGCGTCGATGGAGACACCGTTGACGTCGCGGCTGTCCGGGCCGAGCAGGAACAGGTAGGGGGCCATGATCTCGTCCGGAGTTTTCAGGGTCTGCGGGTCTTCGCCGGGGTAGGCCAAGGCGCGCATGTCGGTGCGGGTGCCGCCGGGGTTGAGGGTGTTGACGCGGATGTTGCTGGTGTTCTCCAGCTCTTCGGCCAGCACCTGTGCCAGGTTTTCGGTGGCGGCCTTGGAGACGGCATAGGCGCCCCAGAAGGCGCGGCCCTTGCGGCCAACACTGGAGGAGGTGAACAGCAGGCGGGCATCGTCGCTGGCACGCAACAGCGGCAGCATGGCCTGGGTCAGGTAGAAGGCGCTGTTCACGTTTACCTGCATCACCGAATCCCAGGTGCCGACACCGTAGCGCTCCAGCGGAGTAATGTCGCCGAGCACGGAGGCGTTATGCAGGATGCCGTCCAGGCGTCCGAATTCCTTGTCGAACAGGCCGGCCAGTTCCTGGAAGTCTTCCGGGCGGGCCACCGCCAGATTCACCGGTGCCAGGGCTGGCTCCGGGCCGCCAGCGGCCTTGATCTCGTCGTAGACCTTTTCCAGCTTTTCCGGGGTGCGTCCCAGCAGGATCACGGTGGCGCCGTGGCGAGCCAGGGTCAGTGCGGCGCTGCGGCCGATGCCGGCGCCCGCGCCGGTGACCAGGATGATGCGATCCTTGAAGGCATCGGCAGGGCACTGGTAGGCCAGTGCCTTTGCATTCACGGCAGACAACTCGCTCATGCGGTACTCCTTGTGTTCATCGTTTGCAGCAGGGGCAGCAGGTCGCTGCCCTGTTCCAGGTAATAATCGGCCTGCCAGCCGTGGGGATCATCATCCGCGTCGATATAGCCAAAGGCAGCCACGGCGGTGGCCATGCCGGCATTCTGGCCGGCCTGGATGTCACGCAGATGGTCGCCCACGTAGAGGCAGTTGCCAGGATCCACGCCGTCGCGGCGGGCGGCCATCAGCAGGCCTTCTGGATCCGGCTTGCGCTGTTTCACATGGTCCGGGCAGATCACCGCGCCCACCCGCTGGTCCAGCTTCAGGCCCGCCAGCACCGGCCCGGTGAACCGTGAGGGCTTGTTGGTCACTATGCCCCAGGGCAAGCCATTGGCCTCCAGCCAGTCCAGGGTTTCCGCCATGCCGGGAAACAGGCAGGTGTCCACGGCCAGGTGCTGCTCGTAGGCGTTCAGCAGCTCGTCCAGCAGGGGCGGGAATTCCGCATCCTCCGGTCCCACCCCGAAGCCCAGCTCGGTGAGGGCGCGGGCGCCATTGGATACATTGGCGCGCACCGCGGAATAGCTTACTTCCGGTCGGCCATGCTGTTTCAGCAGGGTATTGAGCACCGTATAAAAATCCGGTGCGGTATCAATCAAGGTGCCGTCCAGATCGAAATAAACGGCTTCAAGCTTTTCCATACATTCTCTCTACAACGCCGCTGTAGGAGCGCCGCTTGAGACGCGAAAAAAACAGTTTCGAGGTACAAATAACGAGGAGCAAAAGGCACAACCGGTTTGGCTTTTCGCAACTCGAACCTCGTTACTCGCTTCGCTCGTTTCGCGCCTCAAGCGGCGCTCCTACAGGGGAAATTTATTCGCCTTTCACCGCGTGCATCAGATAGTTCACCGACACATCCCGGTTCAGCTTGTACACCTGGGTCAGCGGGTTGTAGACCATGCCGGTGGTGTCTTTCACTTCCAGCCCCGCGTCCCGGGCCCAGCCGGCCAGCTCCGAGGGTTTGATCAGCTTGGCGTACTCGTGGGTGCCGCGGGGCAGCAGGCGCAGCACGTATTCCGCGCCGACAATGGCAAACAGAAAGGCCTTGGGATTGCGGTTGATGGTGCTGAAGAAAATCTGCCCACCGGGTTTTACCAGGGTGGCGCAGGCGCGGATCACGGATGACGGATCCGGCACGTGTTCCAGCATTTCCAGACAGGTGACCACGTCGTACTGGGCGGGCCGTTCCTCGGCGATCTGTTCCGCCGGAATCTGCCGGTATTCCACCGCCACGCCGGCTTTCTCCGCGTGGATGCGTGCCACCGACAGCGGTGCCTCGCCCATGTCGATACCGGTGACCTCGGCGCCACGCCGGGCCATGCCTTCGGACAGCAAGCCGCCGCCGCAGCCGATGTCGATGACTTTTTTGCCGGGCAGGCTGACGCGCTCGTCGATGTAATTGAGACGCAGCGGGTTGATGTCGTGCAGCGGGCGGAACTCGGAATTGGGGTCCCACCACTGCTCCGCCAGGGCATTGAATTTGGCGATTTCGCCGGCGTCTACATTGGGGATCTGCGGTTGCTGTTCAGTCACGGTCGGCTCCGGCAATTTTTTCCTGCCACTGCTGGGCATTCTTGAGGATCACGGCTTCGTTGAGGGTGGTGAGTGTGCGGTTGTCCATCAGGCAGCGCCCACCCACCCAGGTATGCGTCACCTGGTCGCGGCTGGCGGCATAGATCAATTGCGCCACCGGATCATAGACCGGCTGGGTCTCCAGACGGTTCAAATCCACCGCTACCATATCCGCCTGTTTGCCAATTTCCAGTGAACCGATCTGGTCGTCCCGGCCCAGGGCGCGGGCCCCGTTCAGGGTGGCCATCTGCAGTATGTCGGCGGCGGGCAGGGCATCGGCCTGGAGGCTGACGCCCTTGCCCAGAAAGGCGGCCATGCGGGCCTCGCCGATCATGTCCAGATCGTTGTTGCTGGCGGCACCGTCGGTGCCCAGGGCCACGTTGACCCCGGCCTTGCGCAGTGTTTCTACCGGTGCAAAGCCGCTGGCCAGCTTCAGGTTGGATTCCGGGCAATGCACCACCTGGGTGCCGGTTTCGGCCACCAGCGCAATTTCGTCCTCGGTGAGCTGGGTCATGTGCACCGCCAGCAGACGCGGCGAAAGCAAGCCCAGGTTTTTCAGGCGAGTGAGTGGCCGCTCACCGGTGTTGCCTACCGCCATCTGGATCTCTCCGGCGGTTTCATGCACGTGCATCATCATCGGCACGTCCAGTTCCTCGGCCAGAGTCAGTACCTTCTGCAGCGGGCCATCGGACACGGTATAGGGCGCGTGTGGGCCAAAGCCGATCTGGATGCGCGGATCGTGGCGCCACTCGTCCATGGCATCGGTGGCCAGGCGCAGGTAATCCTCCGGCCCGGCGCCCATGGGGGTGGGAAAATCCAGGATCGGGCAGAACAGGCTGGCGCGCAGGCCGGCTTCCACGGTGGCGCGGGCGGCGCTGGCCGGGAAGAAGTACTGGTCGGCAAAGCAGGTGGTGCCGGAGCGAATCATCTCCGCCGCCGCCAGCCGGGTGCCGTCGAACACGAATTGCTCGCTGACAAACTGGCCTTCCGCTGGCCAGATGTGCTTTTCCAGCCAGGTCATCAGCGGCAGGTCATCGGCGATACCACGCAGCAGGTTCATGGCTGCGTGGGTATGGGCATTGATCAGGCCGGGAATCAGCAGGTGGCTGTCCAGCCGGGTGACCGTATCGGCCTGCCATTTTTCGTCGGCCAGGGCGCCGGGCAGCAGGTCGACAATCTGGCCATCACGGACGACCAGGGCATGGTTTTCCAGTACCTCGGCACTGGGCGCGTTGTCCTGCGCGACCGGGGCAATCCAGCGGGCGTGGACGATCAGGTCAGCCTGATTGTCGCTCATGCATAACTCCTTGATATCTTGGCGGGCTTTTCAGCGGCCTGCTAGAGGGGCTTGCCCTCAAATTGAGGCCGCAGTATAGCGTGTCAGTGGCGCTCTTGCCGCCACGATAACAATGGCGGCGGACTATGGCGCCGAAGCCGCCCGGTTGTGCTATCATCCGGGGCTTTTCCGGGCTTCGTGCCAGGAGCAGGAATGTACGCCCGGTCCGCCGCTGTCGGCAGCGAGCGGGCTGTCATAAGAACAGACTGCACAGGGTGCCATCGGCACGCTGTGAAAACGGCCCTGATCAGGGGCCGGCTTGGGAAAGCCGCAGGGGCTTTCCCGATACTTGTGGAAAGTAAGGATCGCTATGACGGATCTCGCCAGAGAAGTTACCCCGGTCAACATCGAAGACGAACTCAAACAGTCGTACCTGGATTACGCCATGAGCGTGATCGTTGGGCGGGCGTTGCCGGATGTGCGCGACGGCCTCAAGCCGGTGCATCGCCGCGTACTGTTCGCCATGCACGAGCTGAACAACGACTGGAACAAGGCCTATAAGAAGTCCGCCCGTGTGGTCGGTGACGTTATCGGTAAGTACCACCCCCATGGTGACTCCGCCGTTTACGACACCATCGTGCGGATGGCGCAGCCGTTTTCCCTGCGCTACATGCTGGTGGATGGTCAGGGTAACTTCGGTTCCATCGACGGGGATTCCGCAGCCGCCATGCGTTACACCGAAGTGCGCATGGCCAAGATCGCCCACGAGCTGCTGGCCGATCTGGACAAGGAAACCGTGGATTTCGTCGACAACTATGACGGCACGGAAAAGATTCCCGATGTGATGCCCACCCGGGTGCCCAACCTGCTGGTGAATGGCTCCTCCGGTATCGCCGTGGGTATGGCCACCAATATTCCGCCGCATAACCTGGGCGAGGTGGTGGATGGCTGTCTGGCGTTGATCGACGACGACAGCCTGACGCCGGACGACCTGATGGAATACATCAAGGGCCCGGATTTCCCCACCGCCGGCATCATTAACGGTCGCGCCGGGATCGTGCAGGCCTACCGTACCGGCCGTGGCCGCGTGTACATGCGTGCCCGTGCCGAGATTGAGCCGACCGACAAAAGTGGCAAAGAAGCCATTATCGTCCACGAGATTCCCTACCAGGTGAACAAGGCGCGGTTGATCGAGAAGATCGCCGAGCTGGTGAAAGACAAGAAGATTGAAGGTATCACCGAGCTGCGCGATGAGTCCGACAAAGAGGGCATGCGTATCGTGATCGAGCTGCGTCGCGGCGAGAACGCCGAGGTGGTGCTCAATAATCTCTACCAGCAGACCCAGATGGAGTCGGTGTTCGGTATCAATACCGTGGCACTGGTGGATGGTCAGCCCAAGACCCTCAACCTGCGTGAGTTGCTGGATGCCTTTATTCGTCACCGCCGTGAAGTGGTGACTCGCCGTACCGTGTTTGAACTGCGCAAGGCCCGCGAAAAGGCCCACTTGCTAGAAGGTCTGGCGGTGGCGCTGAGCAATATCGATCCGGTGATTGCGCTGATCAAGGCGTCCCCCAGCGGCGCGGAAGCCAAGGAAAAACTTCTGGGCAAAGGCTGGACCCCCGGCGATGTACTGCAAATGCTGGAGCGCGCCGGTGGTGAAAACGCGGCTCGCCCGGATGGCCTCGATGAGCAGTTCGGTCTGCGTGATGGCCTTTATTACCTGAGCCCGGAACAGGCCCAGGCCATTCTGGATCTGCGTCTGCAGAAGCTGACCGGTCTGGAACGGGAAAAACTGATCAACGATTACCAGGAACTGCTGGAGCAGATTGCCGAACTGCTGAAGATTCTGGGTAACCCCGAACGTCTGATGGAAGTGATCCGTGATGAACTGAAGGCGGTCCGTGAGGAATATGCCGACGAGCGCCGTTCCGAAATCGTCACCTCCCGTCTCGACCTGAGCATGGAAGACCTGATCGCCGAAGAAACCGTGGTAGTGACCCTGTCCAACGGTGGTTACGCCAAGATGCAGCCCATTGATACCTACCGGGCGCAGAAGCGTGGTGGCCGTGGCAAGTCTGCCGGCCAGCTCAAAGACGAGGATTACGTGGAGCACCTGCTTGTGGCAGGCACCCACGACACCCTGTTGCTGTTCACGGATGCCGGCAAGGTCTTCTGGCTGCGTACCTTCGAGCTGCCGCAAGGTGGCCGGGCGTCCCGTGGCAAGCCCATCGTCAATCTGCTGCCGGCACTGGGCAATGACGAGCGCATTACCGCCATCCTCCGTCTCGATGCGGAAATGGTACGTCAGCAGAAAGCCGCTGGCGTGGAAGCAGAAGTGGACGAAGACGACGTTATCGATGCTATCGATGCGGACGAGGTGGTCGAGGACGCAGTTGAAGATGGCGATGAGGCCGAAGTGGTGGCCGACGCCATTCCCGGTCCCTTTATCTTCATGGCGACCTCCAGTGGTATCGTCAAGCGTACCGCCCTGGCCAACTTCGCCCGTCCACGCAGCTCCGGCCTGATTGCCGTGAAACTGCAGGAAGGCGAGCATCTGGTCAATGTGGCGATTACCCACGGCGACGAAGATGTGATGCTGGTGGCCCGTAACGGCAAGGCCGTGCGTTTCCATCAATCCAAGGTGCGTGTCATGAGCCGTCTGGCCCGTGGTGTGCGCGGCATCAAACTGGCTGATGGCGTGGACGTGATTTCCCTGATCGTGCCGGAAGCAGAGGGTCAGATCCTGACTGCCTCGGAAAACGGCTACGGTAAGCGTACCCCGCTCACCGACTACCCGACCAAGGGTCGTGGCGGCCAGGGCGTGATCGCCATGGTGGTCAACGAGCGTAACGGTGAGCTGGTCGGCGCTGCTCAGGTGTTTGGTGAAGAGGACATCATGCTGATCTCTAACCAGGGCACTCTGGTGCGTACCGGCGTCAATCAGGTCAGCACGTCCAGCCGTAACACCCAGGGCGTGCGTCTGATTCGTCTGGGCGACGGCGAGAAGCTGTGTGGCCTGGCCACCATCCCCGAGCTGGAAGGTGATGACGAAGACATCGAAGAAGGCGAAGTGCTGGAAGAAGGGGATGTTACCTCTGAAGCACCGGAGTCTGACGCCTCCGACGACGCCGAGGAATAAAAGGCTGCTGTAGGAGCGGCGCTTGAGCCGCGAACGTGCTCGCGACAAGCCGTGCCAAGTACGATTCGCGGCTCAAGCGCCGCTCCTACGGGCTGCTTGAAAGACAATAGTAAGCAACAACCCGAGCCCGGTGTTACCGGGCTTCTTTGATTAACCGGTTTGGTACTTTCAATCTAGTCACGGAGAAAATGCATGTCCCGCGCCTATAACTTCTGCGCAGGTCCCGCGGCGTTGCCGACGGACGTTCTGGAGCAGGCCCGTCAGGAAATGCTGGATTACCAGGGCATGGGCCTGTCCATCATGGAAATGAGCCATCGGGACAAGGTGTTCGTGGAAATTGCCGAAAAGGCCGAGCAGGACCTGCGCGACCTGATGGGGATCAGCGACGACTACGCCGTGCTGTTCCTGCAGGGCGGTGCCTCCTCGCAATTCGCCATGGTGCCCATGAATCTGCTGGGCGAGGGCGAAACGGCGGATTACATCAATACCGGGCAATGGTCCAAGAAGGCGATCAAGGAAGCCGGTCGCTACGGCAACATCAACGTGGCCGCCAGCAGTGAAGACACCAATTTCACCACCGTGCCGCCACAGGACAGCTGGCAGCTGTCGGCCAATCCGGCCTACGTGCATTACTGCCCCAATGAAACCATCGGTGGCCTGGAATACAGCTTTGTGCCGGACGTGGGGGATAGCCCCCTGGTGGCAGACATGAGCTCTACCATCCTCTCGCGCCCCATTGATGTGAACCGCTTCGGGGTTATCTATGCCGGTGCCCAGAAGAATATCGGCCCTGCCGGCCTGACCCTGGTGATTATTCGCAAGGACCTGCTCGGCAAGGCCGGCGCCCACGTGCCGGCCATGCTCAATTACCAGACCCACGCGGACAATGGCAGCATGTACAACACGCCGCCCACCTTTTCCTGGTACCTGGCCGGGCTGGTGTTTCAGTGGCTGAAGAAGCAGGGCGGGGTGGCGAACATGGCAGAAACCAACCAGCGCAAGGCCGAAAAGCTGTATGGTTTTATTGATAACAGCGGCTTCTACAGCAACCCGGTGGAGAAAATCAGCCGTAGCTGGATGAATGTGCCCTTTGTGCTGGCCGATGCCAACCTGGATAAACAGTTCCTCAGCGAAGCCGACCAGGCCGGCCTGTTGAACCTGAAGGGCCACCGCAGCGTGGGTGGCATGCGTGCCAGCATCTACAATGCGGTACCGGAAGCCGCAGTAGATGCGCTGATCGCCTTTATGGCGGACTTCGAAAAACGCAACGGCTGAGCGGGGACCGCCATGACCGAATCACTGGACAATTTGCGTAACCAGATCGACGAGCTGGACCAGCGGCTGCAGGATCTGCTCAACGAGCGCGCCACCCTGGCCCACAAGGTGGCCGAGGTGAAGACCGCCACCGACCCCAACCCGGTGTTTTATCGCCCGGAACGGGAAGCCCAGGTGTTGCGCCGGGTCAAAGAGCGCAACCAGGGGCCGCTGGATGGCGAAACCATGGCGCGGTTTTTCCGCGAGATCATGAGCGCCTGCCTGGCCCTGGAGCAGCGCATGAAAGTGGCGTTCCTGGGCCCGGAAGGCACCTTTACCCAGCAGGCCGCCCTCAAACACTTTGGCCATGCGGTGGAAAGCGTGCCGCTTGCCGCCATTGATGAAGTATTCCGGGAAGTGGAAGCCGGGGCTGCCCACTACGGCGTGGTGCCGGTGGAGAACTCCACCGAAGGGGTGGTCAACCACACCCTGGATACCTTCATGACCTCCAGCCTGAAAATCTGTGGCGAGGTGGAGCTGCGTATTCACCATCATCTGCTGGCCGGCGAGCACACCCGTCGCGACAAGGTCACCCGGGTTTATTCCCACCAGCAGACCTTGGCTCAATGCCGCCAGTGGCTGGATGCTCACATGCCCGGGGTTGAGCGCATAGCGGTCAGTTCCAACGGGGAAGCCGCTCGTCGCCTTAAGGACGAATGGAATGCCCTGGCCATTGCCGGGGAAATGGCGGAAGAGCTGTATGGGCTGGAAGCGGTGCAACGCAATATCGAAGACCGCCCGGACAACACCACCCGCTTCATCATCATCGGCCGGCAGGACACGCCGCCGTCCGGCAACGACAAGACCAGCCTGATGATCAGCGGCAAGAACCGCCCGGGCCTGCTCTATGAAGTGCTGGCGCCGTTCCGGGATGAAGGCATTAACCTGACCCGCCTTGAATCCCGGCCCTCGCGGACGTCCAATTGGAGTTATGTGTTCTTCGTGGACTGCGAAGGCCACAAGGAAGATGGCAAGCTGCAGCCGGTGCTGGACAAGCTGGAAGCGGCTGGCAATACCATCAAGCTGCTGGGCTCGTACCCGAAAGCGGTGTTGTGACACAGGGTTGGACAATGCTCTATCGGCTGGCGATAAGCTGTGGGAGCGGTCGTTCGACCGGGAAATTTCACCACAGGCCGGAAATCGCGGTCGAACGACCGCTCCCACAGTTCAAGGAGTCATCATGACTTGCGACTACATCGAACTCGCCAACAGTGGCGTTCAGCAGCTCAAGCCCTATGAGCCGGGCAAGCCCATCGAGGAGCTGGAGCGGGAGCTGGGGCTCACCGATATCGTCAAACTGGCCAGTAATGAAAATCCCCTGGGTGCCAGCCACAAGGCTCTGCATGCCCTCAAGCATCTGCATGAGTTGCACCTGTACCCGGATGGCGCCGGCTTTTCCCTGAAGGCAGCGCTGGCAGAAAAGCTGGGTGTGCAAACCAATCAGCTGACCCTGGGTAACGGCTCCAACGATGTGCTGGACCTGATCGCCCGTGCCTACCTGCAGCCTGGCGATGAAGCGATTTTCTCCGAGTACGCCTTTGCGGTGTATCCACTGGTGACCCTGGCCTGCAATGCCAGGCCGGTGGCGGTGCCGTCCAATCTCTATGGCCACGATCTGGCGGCCATGGCCGAGGCGGTGACCGAACGCACCCGGGTGATTTTCGTGGCCAACCCGAACAACCCCACCGGCACCTGGTTCAACGCCCATGCCCTGGATGAGTTCCTGTCGCGGATCCCGGAGCGGGTGATCGTGGTGCTGGACGAGGCCTATTTCGAATACGTGGAAGAAAGCCACTACCCGAACGGCATCGAACGCCTGCAAAAATACCCGAATCTGGTAGTAACGCGCACCTTCTCCAAGATTCATGGTCTGGCCGGCCTGCGTATCGGCTATGGCGTCTGCAACCCGCAAATTGCTGATGTGCTGAACCGGGTACGCCAGCCGTTCAACGTCAACACCCCGGCCATGGTGGCCGCCGAAGCGGCGCTGTCCGATGACGATCACATCGAGAATTCCCGCGGCGAAAACACCAGTGGCCTGGTGCAGATCGCCGAAGGCCTGCAGAAGCTGCACCTGGAACAGATCCCCTCGGTAGCCAACTTCATTGCTTTCGACTGTGGCCGTGAGGCACAGCCGGTCTACGAAGGCCTGCTGCGCGAAGGCGTGATCGTGCGCCCTCTGGGTGGCTACGGCATGCCTAACCACCTGCGCGTCACCGTGGGTACCAGCCGCGAAAACGAGCGTTTCCTGGCTGCTCTCAAGCATGTATTGAAGGAAATGGCGGATGGGTAACGCCCAAACCTTGGAAATGCCCGCTGTAGGAGCACCTCTTGAGGTGCGAATCGTACTTGGCACGGCTTGTTGCAAGCAGGTTCGCGCCTCGAGAGGCGCTCCTACAACAAAATTGGGGTGTTGCCATGTCTGAACCCCTTTTCAACCGCATTGCCGTTATCGGCCTGGGCCTGATCGGCGGCTCCTTTGCTGCGGCTGCTCGCAAGCACGGGCTGGCCGCGTCCATCGTGGCCGGCTCCCGCTCGGCGCGCACCCTGGAGCAGGGTATCGCCCTGGGCGTGGTCGACGAAGGCAGCCAGGATCTGGCTGAAGCGGTCAAGGGCGCCGATCTGGTCTTTGTCTCCACCCCCGTTTCGGCCATGGGCAAGGTGTTGAGTGCGCTGAAGCCGGGCCTGTCCCGCACGGCAATCATCACTGATGGCGGCAGCGTCAAAGGCAATGTGATCACCGCGGCCCGTGTCTCCCTGGGCGAGCATTATTCCCGCTTCGTGCCCGGCCATCCCATTGCCGGCAAGGAAAAGAGCGGCGTTGGGGCTGCTGATGCGGACCTGTACCAGGATCACCGGGTCATCCTGACGCCCACCGAGGCCACAGATCCGGCTGCCACCGCCCGGGTGCGGGCGATCTGGACCGCCATGGGCGCGGAAGTGTTGCAGATGGCGCCGGATTACCACGATCAGGTACTGGCGGAAACCAGCCATCTGCCCCATCTGCTGGCCTTTTCGCTGGTGGATACTCTGGCCCGGCAGGGCGACTCCACGGAGATCTTCCGCTATGCTGCCGGCGGTTTTCGCGACTTCACCCGTATCGCCAGCTCCGATCCGGTGATGTGGCATGACATTTTCCGCGAGAACAAGGCCGCGCTGCTGCAGTCCCTGGACCTGTTCAGCGACGGTATCGCGCGCTTCCGCCAGGCGGTGAGTGACGATGATTCCGATGCCCTGATGGGCATCATGACCCGCGCCAATACGGCCCGGGCCCATTTTATGGCCATGAACGGGCGCACGTCCTATACCCGCGCCCACCATTCAGGTGACGACACAACCATGACAGACAGCAGCAACAGCAACCCCACCTTTGTGGTGACCCCGGGTGGCCGACTCACCGGCCGGGTACGGGTACCCGGCGACAAATCCATGTCCCACCGTTCCATCATGCTCGGCTCCCTGGCCGAAGGCGTGACCCAGGTAGAAGGCTTCCTGGAAGGCGAGGACGCTCTGGCAACGCTGCAGGCATTCCGCGATATGGGGGTGGTCATCGAGGGCCCCCACAACGGCCAGGTGACCATCCATGGGGTCGGCCTGCATGGCCTCAAGGCACCGGGGAAGCCGCTTTATATGGGCAACTCCGGCACCTCCATGCGTCTGCTCACCGGCTTGCTGGCCGGGCAGGCCTTCGATGTGGAGCTCACCGGTGATGCGTCCCTGTCCAAGCGTCCCATGGAGCGGGTGGCTAGCCCCCTGCGCGACATGGGTGCTCAGATTTCCACCGGTAACGAAGGTCGCCCGCCGGTGCGCATCCGCGGTGGTCAGCCGCTCAAGGGCATTCATTACGATCTGCCGATGGCCTCTGCCCAGGTGAAGTCCGCCGTGCTGCTGGGCGGCCTGTACGCTGAAGGCGACACCTCGGTGACCGAGCCGGCCCCGACCCGCGATCATACCGAACGGATGCTGGGTGGCTTTGGCTACGACGTGCGCCGTGAGGGTGCCACCAGTGCGTTGAGCGGCGGCGGTACACTCACCGCCTGCAAGCTGGAAGTGCCGGCGGATATCTCCTCGGCGGCCTTCTTCCTGGTGGGTGCCTCCATTGCCGAAGGTAGTGAGCTGACGCTACCCCACGTGGGTATCAACCCCACTCGTACCGGCGTTATCGACATCCTCAAGCTGATGGGGGCGGATATTCGCCTGGAAAATCAGCGCGATGCCGGCGGCGAGCCGGTGGCGGACCTGGTGGTGAAAGCGGCGCCCCTGAAAGGCATCGAGATTCCCCAGGCGCTGGTGCCCCTGGCCATTGATGAATTCCCGGCCATCTTCATTGCGGCTGCCTGCGCCGAGGGCGACACCGTGTTGCGCGGCGCCGAAGAGCTGCGGGTGAAGGAATCCGACCGTATCCAGGTGATGGCGGACGGTCTGGCCGCGCTGGGCGTGGATCATGAAGTGTTCGAGGACGGCATCCGCATCAGCGGCGGCACCTTCGGCGGCGGCGAGATCCAATCCCACGGTGACCACCGTATCGCCATGAGCTTCGCCATGGCGTCCCTGCGAGCCACTGGCCTGATTACCATTAATGACTGCGCCAATGTGGCCACCAGCTTCCCGGGCTTTGCCCAGCTGGCCGCCCATGCGGGCTTGAACCTGGAGGTGAAATGACTGCTCCGTCCACCGCGGTATTGACCATCGACGGACCGGTTTCCTCCGGTAAGGGCACCGTTGCCCGATTGGTGGCAATCCGTCTCGGCTGGCACCTGCTGGATTCCGGTGCCCTGTATCGGGTTCTGGGTTATCACGCGAGCAATCAGGGGCTTGCTCTGGATGATGAGCCCGCCCTGGTGGAACTGGCGAAAACCTTGCCGGTAAGATTTATTGAGCGGGAGGGCGAAACCGCGGTGATTCTGGATGGTGAGGATGTGTCCAACATCATCCGCCAGGAAAGCGTCGGTGAACTGGCCAGCCAGGTGGCCGTGCTGCAGCCGGTACGTGATGCGCTATTGGCCCGCCAGCGGGTGTTCGCCGAGGCCCCCGGCTTGGTGGCGGATGGCCGCGATATGGGTACCGTGGTGTTTACCTCTGCCCCCCTCAAGATTTACCTCACCGCCAGCGCTGAAGAGCGCGCCAGACGGCGCTTTGAGCAGTTGAAGGAAAAGGGCTTTGATGCTACCCTCGCGACCCTCGTCGAGGACATCCGCACCCGGGATGACCGTGACATGAACCGTGAGGTGGCGCCATTGCGCCCGGCAGACGATGCCGTGGTAATCGAATCCACCACCCTGACGGTTGATGAAGTGGTTAACCGGATCCTTGAAGAGGCTGCCGCACGCCAACTGGTGTGAAGGTAGCACACGTTGTTGAAACCCTTCGATAGTGCACTGTCGAGGGGTGATTCTGTGTCAAGCGGCCGATCTGCTCAACCCTGAAAAAGTAAGCCAGCTGGGGAAGGGCGGGTCTCATTTTTTTACTAACCCATGTCTGCTGGTTGGCATGTGCGAAAACACTGAGTGAATTTCATGACCGAATCTTTTGCTGATCTCTTTGAAGAAAGCCTTAAGGACCTGGACGTTGCCCGTGGTTCTATCATCAAGGGTACTGTTGTATCCATCGATAGCGACTGGGTAACCGTTAACGCAGGCCTGAAATCCGAAGGCATTATTGCCCGTGAAGAATTCCTTAGCGAGGCAGGCGAACTGGAAATCGCCGAAGGCGACGAAGTAGATGTAGCCGTAGATGCCATCGACGATGGCATGGGCTTCACCCGCCTGTCCCGTGAAAAAGCCAAGCGCGCCGAAGTCTGGGGCGAGCTGGAAAAAGCTTTCGACGAAGACGAGATCGTAAAAGGTATGATTTCCGGCAAGGTGAAGGGTGGCTTCACTGTCGATATCGGCCCGATCCGCGCGTTCCTGCCCGGTTCCCTGGTTGATATCCGTCCGGTTCGCGATGTCGCGCACCTGGAAGGCAAAGAGCTGGACTTCAAGGTCATCAAGCTGGATCCCAAGCGCAACAACGTTGTGGTTTCCCGTCGCGCAGTGATGGAAGCCGAGCACTCCCAGGAGCGTGAAGCTCTGCTGGAAACCCTCCAGGAAGGCATGGAAGTCAAAGGTATCGTGAAGAACCTGACCGACTACGGTGCGTTTGTGGACCTGGGTGGCATCGACGGCCTGCTGCACATCACCGACATGGCCTGGAAGCGTATCAAGCATCCGAGCGAGATCGTCGAAGTGGGTCAGGAAATCGACGTCAAGGTACTCAAGTTCGACCGCGAGAAGATGCGTGTTTCCCTGGGTCTGAAGCAGCTGGGCGAAGATCCGTGGCACGACATCGTGGGCAAGTACCCGGAAGGCACCCGCGTCAAGGCGAAGGTGACCAACCTGACCGATTACGGCTGCTTTGCCGAAATCGAAGAAGGTGTAGAGGGTCTGGTTCACGTATCCGAAATGGATTGGACCAACAAGAACATCCACCCGTCCAAGGTTGTAGAGATCGGCGACGAAGTGGAAGTGATGATCCTGGACATCGATCAGGACCGTCGTCGTATTTCACTGGGTATCAAGCAGTGCCAGTCCAACCCGTGGGATGCCTTCGAAGAGAAATACCAGAAAGGCGAGCGCATTTCCGGCAAGATCAAGTCCATCACTGACTTCGGTATCTTCATCGGTCTGGAAGGCGGCATCGACGGTCTGGTGCACCTGTCCGACATTTCCTGGGAAGAGCAGGGCGAAGATGCCGTGCGTAACTTCAACAAGGGCGATGAGCTGGAAACCGTGGTTCTGTCCATCGACGCAGAGCGCGAAAGAATTTCCTTGGGTATCAAGCAGTTGACAGACGATCCGTTTGCTCAGTATGTTGCTGCTAATGACAAGGGCGCAATCGTTAAGGGCGTAGTGAAGTCGGTAGACGCGAAAGCGGCCATCGTCGAGCTGGCTGAGAACGTGGAAGGTACCCTGCGTGCCAGCGAAATCAGCCGCGACCGCGTTAACGATGCGACCGAAGTGCTCAACGTCGGTGACGAAGTGGAAGCGAAAATCACCAACGTTGATCGCAAGAACCGTGTTCTGAGCTTGTCCATCAAGTCCAAGGACCAGGCCGACGAGCGTGAAGCCATTGACGGACTGTCTGAACAGCAGGATGCCAATGCGCCGAAGACCATCGGTGATCTGATCAAGAAACAGATGGAAAGCAGCAACGAGTCATAATACGGCTCCTCCCGGGGACCGGCATCGTGCCGGTCCCACTGGGCTGGGAGCCCAGGGAGAAAGCTGTAATGGCGTTAACCAAGTCAGAATTGATTGAGCGGATTGCCGATCGGCAAAACCAATTGTCGCCCAAGGATGTGGAGCTGGCAGTCAAAACGCTTATCGAACAGATGGCCGATTCTCTGGCCGGCGGAGGTCGTATCGAAATACGCGGCTTCGGCAGTTTTTCCCTCCATTTTCGTGCGCCCCGTGTGGGACGCAACCCCAAGACCGGTGCCAGCGTCGAGCTGCACGGCAAATATGTTCCCCACTTCAAACCCGGTAAAGAGCTGCGCGAGCGCGTTAACGATTCACTGCATGAAGAAAGTGGTGAAGGTGTTGATAATGGCGCAAGCGGCAATCAGGCTGCCGTTAACTAAACCCCGTTTGTTGTTACCGCCCGGCACAGACCTGGCCAGTAAAGAGGGAACCTTACGATGCGAAACCTGTACCGGATTCTGGTAATTCTGGCTGTACTGGCCGTCTTTCTTTTCGCTTTCCTGTTTGTCACCAGTAACCGTGATCTGGTGACGCTGGATATGCTGTTTTATCAATGGCACTGGGACGTGTCCCTGGGCGTGCTGGTGATCGGTGTACTGGCTATTGGCCTGTTTCTTGGCTTGCTGGCCGGTATCGGGCTGCGCGGCCTGAAGAGCCTGTTTTCATGAGTGAATCGTTCTGGCTGCTGCCGTTCTTTTTTGTTGCCATCGCTGCCGGTTTTTTCCTCGGTCGGCGTGAGAGCAAGCGCCGGCAGCGTCGGCGCATGGCTTCCCTGTCCAAGGACTATGTGGCCGGCATCAACTTCTTCCTCAATGAAGAGCCGGACAAGGGCATTGAAGCCCTGCTCAAGAGTCTGGACGTGAGCGAAGAGGGTCTCGATACCCATCTTGCCCTGGGCAAGCTGTTCCGCAAGCGCGGCGAGTTTGATCGCGCTGCCCAGCTGCATACCCATCTGCTGGAACACGGCGACTATGGCCGCCCGGTGCAGGAAGAAATTCAGCTGGAACTGGCCCAGGATTACCTGGCCAGCGGCATCTTCGATCTGGCCGAGCAGGTCCTGCTGGAAATGCTGGACCAGGATTGCCAGGCCAAGGATGAAGTCTGCCAGCAGCTGATGGGTCTGTACGAGCAGGAACGCGACTGGGTCAACGCCATCAGCATGGGCGAGCGGTTGATCAAGAACCGCCCGGCGCTGGGGCCGGTACTGGCCCAGTATTGCTGCGAACAGGCAGAAAACCTGCGCCGCGACGGCGACATCAATCCGGCTCGCCGCATGCTGAGACGGGCGCTGTCATTCGATGAGAAGTGTGTCCGCGCCAGCTTTGCCGAAGGCGAGCTGGAAATGGGCGAGCAGAACTGGGACGCTGCCATCCAGGCCCTTCAGCGCATCTGGGTGCAGGACAGCGACTTCTTCGATGAAGCGCTCGACAAGCTGCGCACCAGCTACCAGCAGCAGGAGAAAGACGAGGAATTTATCCAGATGCTGGCGGACTACAGTGCCGAGAAACCCAGCACCAGCCGTATCCTGCTACTCGCTGAAACGCTCAAGGAGCGCTACGGCGACAAGGAAGCGGCGGACTTTATTGCCGAATACATGAAAGCCAACCCCTCGGTACGTGGTCTCAACCGGATCATCGACATGAGCCTGGCCGGCAGCGCGGAAGGGGAAACCCGCGAGCACCTGGGCGTGCTCAAGCAATTGTCAGAGCAACTGCTCAACGACAAGAGCCTCTACAAATGCCGCCGCTGTGGTTTCGAAACCCCCTTGATGCAATGGCGCTGCCCAAGCTGCAAGCGCTGGGGCTCCATCAAGCCGGTGGTCAAGGAAGTCTAGCCGCCTCCTCCTTGTAGGAGCCATGCTCGCATGGCGAAGGCTCGCGCCAGTTCGCCATGCAAGCATAGCTCCTACAGTTATTCTTTCAGGCTGGCTTGCGGCACCGGTTGAACAGCTACCTCGCAACTCATACCATACCCGCCACCAATCCCCCGAGGACGCTCCCATGCCTATCTCCAGCCCTGTTATCGTCGCCCTGGACTATCCCGATGCCGCCCGGGCGCTGGCCATGGCCGATCAGCTGGACCCGGCCAGGGTGCGCGTTAAAGTCGGCAAGGAAATCTTCACCCGCAGTGGCCCGGCCATTGTCGAAGGCCTGCACAAGAAAGGCTTTGAGCTGTTCCTGGATCTGAAATTCCACGACATTCCCAACACCGTGGCCGGCGCCGTGTCCGCCGCAGCGGATATGGGGGTGTGGATGGTCAATGTGCACGCCAGCGGTGGTCAGCGCATGATGGAAGCCGCTGCCAATGCCATCGCTAACCATGCCAGTCGCCCCCACCTGATTGCAGTGACCGTGCTGACCAGCATGGAAGCGGCAGATCTGGAGCAGGTCGGGGTCACAGACGAGCCCCGGGTGCAGGTGCAGCGCCTTGCCGAGCTGGCCAAGCGCTCTGGCATGGATGGGGTGGTGTGCTCCGCCCAGGAGGCGAGCATGCTCAAGGCGGCCTGCGGTCAGCAATTCGAGCTGGTTACTCCGGGTATCCGCCCTGCAGGCGCTGATGCCGGAGACCAGCGTCGCGTGTTGACGCCTGTGCAGGCACGGGATGCGGGTGTGGACTATATGGTGATCGGCCGTCCGATTACCCAGGCTGCGGAACCTACAGCGGTAGTGGACGAGATACTACAAAGTCTTGCCTGAGCCACTTACGCAATCTGTCACCCCCGGCTGATAACGCCTCCTCACTCGGCTTCCTATGGTGTGGTCTCCAACGTATAAAAAATGGAGATCAATATGAAAGCATTGAAAGCGGTTGTGATGTCCCTGCTGTTGGCATTGAGCCTGCCGGCGCTGGCGGTGGAAATGGAACCGGTCAAGGACGTAGCCAAAACCCAAACAGAAAACCGCATCGACCTGAACACGGCGGACGTTACCCAGCTGCAGGAACTCAAGGGTGTGGGCCCGAAAACGGCGGAAGCCATCGTGCAGTGGCGTGACAGCCAGGGGCCTTTTACCAGCGTGGATCAACTGCTGGCCATCAAGGGGATTGGTGAAAAGACCCTGGCGAAGATGCGCGACAGTCTGGTGGTGCAGTAAGCAGCCCCTGACCCGTTGGAGCTTTGCTCGCAAAGCGAAGAGGTAACCGATACGTTCGTCTTGTGAACAAGGCTCCAACCGGTTTTAAAGCAGCCACAAAAAAGGCTTCATGGAGGAAGCCTTTTTTGTTGTCTCTCTGGTTGGTCGTCTCACTCTTCCGAGTGATTATCTTCTTCTTCCGCCTGGCTCAGGTCATCGGCCCGGTCTGCTTCAGGCTCCGGTGCCGGTGAGTCGTGGGCGGGGCTGTCTTCTGATGGCTGGGTTTTCTGTTCTTTTTCCCGGGTGGCTTTTTCTGCTTTCGCTTCCACTTCCTCGGTGGTTTTTTCCTCGCCGATACGGAAGGCGGCAAAGCCGGCGTGGACCACCTGGTTCACTGCCATTCCCAGAACCCGGCCGTTATAAGGGGCAATGATGGCACTGCCGGTATTGCTGATCGGGTCGGTGACGGTGCCGAGCACCTGGCCTTTCTTCACTTTCTGGTTCAGCTCCACCTCGGCAAGCAGAATGCCGCCTTGGGTGGCACGAATCCATTCCGACTCATAGAACACCGGTTGCGGCGCACTCCAGAAACGGCTGGCCTTACGCATACCCAGATTTTCCAGCAGGGTATCGATGGCCTGTACGCCGTAGCTGACGGCCTCGGTTTCCAGCCGGTTGGGGCCACCCGCTTCCATGGTCACTGCCACAATGTCTTTTTTCACCGCCGCATCGCGCAGCATGCCGGTGACACCGGGGCTGTGCAGTACGGTCATGCCGCCGAAGTGCTTGGCAAAGGCGACCACGTCCGGGTTGTCCAGGTCGGCGCGAAGTTGCGGCTGGTTGACCCGTTTCTGGGAGCCGGTGTGCAAATCCACCAGGTAATCGCAGTGGCGCACGATATTGCTGAACAGGGAGTGAGCCACGCGACTGGCGGCACTGCCTTTCTTGTTGCCGGGGAAGTAGCGGTTCAGATCCCGGCGGTCGCTCAGGTAGCGAGAGCCGCTGCGAAAGCCATCCAGATTGACGATGGGCACACCGATCACGGTACCGGCCAGCTGGTCCGGCTCCAGCTCGTACATGAGCCGGCGCACCATCTCGATGCCGTTCAGTTCATCGCCATGAATGGCTGCAGTCAGACACAGCCGCGGTCCGGCCTTGTCGCCATGGGCGACCAGCACGGGCACCGGGGTGGCGATAGAGGCGAAAGACTGATCCGGGGTCCAGTGCAGGGTGGCAAAGCTGCCCGGTTCCACTTGCCGTCCCAGCAGGGATAAGGGCAGGGGAGCCGGGTCGGCCGCCGGTTGGGTCGGGTCATCAGCGACGGCGCTGTCGGCCTTGTCCGTGTCCGTATTGCCGTCACCGGCTGTGGCCTGGCCGTCGCTTTCCTGCTGACGTTCCACGGCCCGTTCTTCGTCTTCCACTTCATTGGCCCAGCCCGGCGTTGCCGCCAGGCCGAACAGGACAAACATTGCCGTGATAGCGAATGAGGACCACGTTTTATACACAAACACTCCTTGATTCAGCCAAGCTGATCCAGCTCGTCCCAGCGAGCGAAGGTGGTTTCCAGTTCCGCCTGCAGCTCGGTTTGTTGTTGTTGGGCGGCGCTGATCTCGGCCGGGTCACCCTTGAAGAAAGCCGGGTCCGACATACGAGCCTGCACCGCTTCCAGTGCCGCTTCCAGTTGCTCGATCCGTTCCGGTAATTGCTCCAGCTCCCGCTGATCCTTGTAGGACAGCTTTTTGGCTTTGGGTGCCGTCGGGGCAGGTTCGAGCACTGGCTTGGCGGATTTGACGGTTTTTCCCTTCACAGGTTCCGGACGCTGCCGCAACCAGTCCTGATAACCGCCCACATAGCTGTTGAGCTCGCCGTTTTCGAACACCAGGGTCGAGGTCACCACATTGTCGATGAACTCCCGGTCGTGGCTGACCAACAGCAGGGTGCCCTGGTAGTTCATCAGCTGCTCTTCCAGCAGCTCCAGGGTTTCCGCGTCCAGGTCGTTGGTGGGCTCATCTAGGACCAGCAGGTTGAAGGGGTTGGTGAACAGCTTGGCCAGCAGCAGCCGGTTACGCTCGCCGCCGGACAGGGACTTCACAGGCTGGCGCACCCGGCTCGGGTCGAACAGGAAATCCTGCAAATAGCCGATCACATGCTTGCTCTGGCCGTTGATGGTGACCACATCGGAGCCTTCGGCCACGTTGTCGATCACGCTCTTTTCCTCGTTGAGGGTATCGCGCAGTTGATCGAAATAGGCCACCTGTAGCTGGGTGCCCAGCTTCACGTTGCCGCTATCCGGTGCCAGCCGACCCAGCAGCAGGCGAATCACGGTGGATTTACCGCAGCCATTGGGGCCAAGGATGCCGACCCGGTCGCCGCGCAGCAGATTGACCGAGAAATCCTCCACAATGGTCTTGCCATCCACGGTGTAATTCAGGTGCTCGGCTTCCACCACCACCTTGCCCGAGTTGTCGCCGCTCTGGATGGTCAGGCTGGCAGTGCCGGTGCGGTTGCGGCGCTGGGCGAATTCATCACGCATGGCCTTGAGCGCACGCACCCGGCCTTCGTTACGGGTACGGCGTGCCTTGATGCCCTGGCGAATCCACTTTTCTTCCTGGCTGAGTTTCTTGTCGAACTCGGCGTTGGCGCGCTCTTCTGCTTCCAGGGCCGCCTGTTTGCCGCTCAGGTATTTCTCATAGCTGCCAGGCCAGCTGGTCAGCTTGCCCCGGTCCAGCTCGATGATGCGGGTGGCCAGTGAGCGGATAAAGGCCCGGTCGTGGGAAATGAACACCAGGGTGGCGCCGTAGCTCTTGAGGAATTCTTCCAGCCACTGGATAGAATCCATATCCAGGTGGTTGGTAGGCTCGTCCAGCAGCAGGATATCCGGTTCCTGTACCAGCGCCCGGGCCAGCAGCACGCGGCGTTTCATCCCCCCTGAGAGGCCGGCAAAGGCCTGATCGCCATCCAGTTTTAGTTTGGACAGCACCGTATCCACCCGCTGCGACAGCTGCCAGGCACCACAGGCCTCGATGTCGCTGCTCAATTGTTCGAACCGGGCCAGTACCTTGTCGTCACCATCGCCCAGATGATGGACCAGCTCCGCGTGCTCGCTGAGCAGGGCACCGTGCTCGCCCAGGCCTTCCGACACCATGAAATGGACGCTGTGGTCCTGGTCGTCCGGCACTTCCTGTTCCAGGCGGGCCACGGTCAGCCCCTGGGTCTTCTCGATCTGGCCGTCATCCGCATGGATCTCTTCGGCAATCACCTTCATCAGGGTGGACTTGCCGGCGCCATTACGACCAATCAAACAAAGCCGCTCCCCCGGGTCGATAGACAGAGTGACGTGATCCAGCAGCGGCTGCTGCCCATAACTGAGCTGAATGTCGCGGAGGGTAATGAGAGGCATACTTTATGGATAACCAAATATGTGAATAATGGGGCGGAGCAGCGACTAGTGGCTAACGCGATCCGACTTTCAGGGGAACAAGATAACGCCGCGCCTGCGAGCACTTTGCAAGTATCGCGGGCACGGAGTCAGTCGTATTCCGCCTGGCTGAGGCGCGTTGTAGCTAGAAGCTCGTAGCTAGTCGCTATGTTCTTGAACGCGCAGTGTAGCAGCTTGTTACGGGCGTGTAGTGGTGTCTGAACGGATCATCGGGCAGCCTTGGCACAGAAGGAGAACAACAGATGACAGACTTTTTGCGGGAACGTTACGAAGAGGTGGATCTGACCCCGGGCCAGGGCAAGATCACCGCCACCGTGTCCATTGGATTGGGGGTTCTGGCGCTGATGGGCAGCTTCTGTTTCCTCTACCCGGAGCTGCTGACCACCCCGGAATTCCGTGCCTTCTACAACGCCGAGGTGCTACGCATTGCCCTGTTCATCGGCATCGGTATCGGCTTTGTCTGTGGCTTTTTCAGTGTGCTGCGTCATCAGGAAAAGCGCTACGGCATTATCGGCATGGTGCTGGCCTGCATGGCCGCGCTGATCGGCTCCGGGCGGCTGGATGTGCCGCCGGTGGAAGGTCGCAGCCTCTATGCCGGGCTCGACTATTTCATCCTTACCCTGTTGGTGTTGGCGCTGGTGTTTATCCCCCTGGAACGAGCCTTCCCCAAAGACCCGGACCAGAAAACCCTGCGCGGGGGCTGGGTGACGGATATCAAATACTTCCTGTTCAGCCATGTTGGCCTGCAACTGATCAGCTTCTTCACCATCATCCCCATCCAGGTGGTGCTCCACGACAAGGTGGATATCGGCTTCCAGCAGGCCATCGCCAGCCAGCCCCTGTGGCTGCAGTTCATTGAGATCCTCATCGTCATCGACCTGGGCAGCTACTGGATTCATCGGGCCTTCCACGAAGTGCCATGGCTGTGGAAATTCCATGCCGTGCATCATTCCACCACCCAGATGGACTGGCTGGCCTCCTCACGCCTGCATGTGGTGGAAATCATCGCCAACCGCTTTATCGGCTACCTGCCCATCTTCATTCTGGGCTTTTCGCCGTCGGCGGTGTACGCCTACCTGGTGTTCGTGTCCTTCCACGCCATCTTTATCCACGCCAATGTGCGCTTCCGGTTTCCGGGCATCCGCTGGCTCATCGCCACCCCGGAATTCCACCACTGGCATCACTCCTCGGAAGACCAGGCCGTGGACAAAAATTACGCCGCGTTTCTGCCCATCTACGATAAACTGTTCGGCACCCTGATCATGCCCAACCGGCTGGCTGCCGAGTACGGCACCCGGGCCAGCACCAAGGTGCCGGAAGGCGTGGTCGACCAGTTCCTGTTCCCGTTCCGTCGGGATCATCGCCAAGGGTAAAAATTGTATCGTTGGAGCTATGCTTGCATGGCGAATTGTCCAGGCGAAATTCGCCATGCAAGCATAGCTCCTACAAAATATCGTCAACGAATATGCCAACCGGAACGCTGTAAATGGATGACCTGATCGACCTGCTGCGCGAACGCCACCAAGGCGCACTGGTAGCCCTGGAGCTGCCGGACGAAGACCGCCTGGTGGAGATCGAAGAACAGCTGCTGATTTCCCTGCCGGGGGAGTACAAGGAATTCCTGCTCACCACCGGCGACATTATTTGCGGCAGCCTGGAACCGGCCACCGTCACCGACGACTACGCCCACAACTTCCTCCCCGAGCTGGCCGCCCAGGCCTGGAGCCAGGGCATGCCCCGTTCGCTGATTCCTGTCTGCCAGGCCGAAGAAGGCGTTTACGCCATCGGCCAGGACGGCCAGATCGTCTTCTGGGTACCGGGGGAGGGCGTCAACGAGGACGAGGATTGGAGTTCTATCTGGCAGTGGGCCCGTGAGGTGTGGCTGGAAAGCTGATTAAGAGCAGTTAATAGTTAACAGTGAATAGTTAATAGCGAAAACCGCGGCATGCCCTCTGACGGAGCCGCTGTAGGAGCGCCTCTTGAGGCGCGAATGACGCTTTGGACGAAGCCGCTGTAGGAGCGGCGCTTGAGCCGCGAACCCTCGCTTGCGAGGGCATCGACCGTAGGGCGATCAGGGGCTTGGTTGCCACAACCGATTCGCGGCTCAAGCGCCGTTCCTACAGCGGCCCTGTAGAACCGTTCCTCCTACATCCCCGCCAAATCCAGCTCATTCTGAATCAACACCACACACTGCGACGCAAACAGCATCCTCGGCCCCAGGCTGATCTTCTCCGCGCCCAGCCGCTTCAGACTGTTGAAGGTCTTCTTCGGCATGGGGATATGGTCGGTGAGCAGAAAGCAGGGGTTCTCCCCGAAATCCACCTCACGAATGCTGTCCCCCTTCTTGTCCATCACATACAGTTGATGGTCCTCCGCCAGATCCTTCACCAGCCGCTCAAAACTCAGCGTCCGCACCCGGATGCCCGGCTCCATGGCCCGTTCCTGCTCCTTGCCCAGTCCCTGAGACACATCCAGGGCGTTGGCCACCTTGGCCAGCAACGCTTTCTCATGGAAGCCGCCAATATTTTGCATCTCCGCCCCGGTGAAACTGATGGTGCGGGAGTAATCCTGGGTGCTTTCCAGCACCAGATGCACCACCACATCATCCCGGTGAGACTGGGCCACAAACAGACTGTTCATCAGCGTATGGGCGAGAATTTCCGTATGGGCATCGCCGCCCACATTGGCCAGCAGAGCCTGGCTGTCGGTGGGCGCGGCTCGGGCGCGGAGGACGAAAGTACGCATATGACTCCTGGCTAAGATGACGCAGCCGACGATTGTAACCCCCTCGTTGGCGCTTTGCTCGCAAAGTGAAGGCCAGTGGCTAGCCATAGGTGGTGAGGAAAGGGAGTAGTGACTTGACGTAACGCCCCCGCTCGAAGCACCAGATGATCTTGCGTCCCGTTTTTCACCCGCGCGCAAGTTGAATATGTAGTATATGGCTTACAGATTTTTGTAAGTTGCTGAGATAAAGTGATTTTTAAGATTTAGCGGTGCAAGAAAAGTCCGAACAAAATTTCCCTTTCAACACGGAAGTGCAAGAAAATTTAGTTGAGAATGGTTCCTGGGTCGCGGTTAAAAGACTGATTGCCTTGGCTTTTCGGGTAGATTCAGAGAAAGCTGGAGACGGAGATATATTGCAAAGTGATATATCGCATCTGCAATTGAATACGCTGTTATGAGAATGAATAGTCGAATTTCGTGCCCAAATTGCGGAGGTGAGATACTCGGGGAGCGCTTTATCGCGAAATCTCCCTATAGATCTCCTTGGTATAAGTTTGAGCGACAGGATTACAGGTGTCCGCATTGTGGGGTTGCTCTTGCATATGACCGAAGGACCAATCTATTAATAGCGGGCATAGGCCTCTGTACGGTGGCGCTAGTGGTACTAGTGCCTATGAATGAGCTGCCGGTGCTGTCAACTCTAGTTTTACCTTCTATCCTTTTTGGGTTGTTTTTCAAAGTGAGGCGCCTTGTAGTTAGACCGTCTCATAACAAGCCAGTGCATCCGAGGGCTGACGCGCCGGATGACTGAGACGTTATTAAGTGACAATTGAAGGCTAGCAATGAATAAAATCAATCCCCAAAAGTTGCTTAACAGCAAGTGGACTGCGGTCAAGCCAGTAAAGAAAGAAAAACATTTTCTGGTGACAGAGGTCGAGTTCGATGAAGAGGGTGAAGTCATTCACTGCCTGATAGAGGCGGTTATATCAAACCGTTCAGATTCTATTGATTGGAAAGCACTAAGAGATGAATCGAACTGGCAGCAGGGCTGGAAGTAGTTATTCCGGTCGTGTGGCCTCTGGAGAGCGGGGCGTAGGGCGGAGATACCCGGTCGGTATTTCCGCCCTGCGGGTTTAGCGGGGGTCGTTGCTTTCGTTGTGCTCCCCGTCGTTGGCTTTTGGTGCCTGACCCTTGTCGTCTTGCTGTATAGATTTTTCCTTCTTTTCCCCCTCAATACACAACTTGTCGCCATCCCCATTTCGGATATGGATATCCAGCTGGCTGAAGGCGATTTCGATGTCGTGTTCCTTGCACAGGGCATCGATGTGGCGGTTGAGTTCATCGGTGGCGGCCAGGCGGTCGCCGATGTCGTTCACGTGGACACGCAGTTCGTGGTCCAGGGTGCTGGCGCCGAAGGTGAGGAAGAACACCACCGGTTCCGGGTCACGCAGCACCCGTTTGTTTTCCCGGGCGGCCTGCATGAGGATGTCGCGGCATTTTTGCAGGTCGGAGCCGTAGGCGAAGCCCACCTTGATGATGATGCGGGTGACGGTGTCGGACAGGGACCAGTTGATCAGTCGCTCGGTGACAAACACCTTGTTGGGCACCAGGATCTCCTTGCGGTCGAAGTCGATCAGGGTGGTGGCGCGGATGCGGATGCGGCTGACGGTGCCATCCAGGTTGTTGATGGTGATTACGTCGCCGATGCGGATGGGGCGCTCGAACAGCAGGATGATGCCGGAGATGAAGTTGGCGAAGATTTCCTGCAGGCCAAAGCCCAGGCCCACCCCCAGTGCGGCCACCAGCCACTGCATTTTGTCCCAGCTCAAGCCCAGAGCGCCGAACGTGATGATCACACCGCTGGCCACGATCACATAGGAGAGCAGGGTGGTGGTGGCGTAACTGGTGCCCTGGCGCAGGTCCATGCGTGACAACACCAGCACCTCCAGCAGGCCTGGCAGGTTGCTGGCCAGCAGGAAGGTGACAGCGCCAATGATCAGGGCGGTCATCACATCGCCCAGGCTGATGGGGGAGGTGCCACTGGCCTGGCCGGCAGCATCGGCGGTTTCCCAGAGCACGATGTTTTCGGTGTAGGAGAAGGCGTGGAACACATCTGCCCAGACCCAATACACCAGCAGGCCGATACCGGCGATTAGTGCCAGGCGGATCAGGCGCAGGGATTGTTGGTTGACCTGTTTCAGGTCCAGCTGCGGTTCTTCCACTTCCACCGCTTCTGATGCAGCAGAGGAGGTGTCAGAGCTTTTTTGCTCGGCTTCCCGCTGGGCCACTGCGCGCCGGTAGGCCAACCGCTGGGCGGCCACGGCCAGGCCGCGAACCGCCACGGCGTCGAGCAGAATCCATAGCACCACCAAGTAGAGGCTGTAGATCATGTGGCCGCTCAGTCGCACCGAGGTGTAGTAGTAACCGATGCCGATCAGCACGGTGAGGATAAGAGGGGCGGCGGCGCACAAGCCGGTGGATAGGCCTTTCATGGTGCGGCTGTAATGCCGGCCGGGATAGCTCCTGGCCACCGAGGGCAGGCTGATCATCACCACGATCAGGCTGACTACCATGATTACCAGGCCGAGCCGGTCGTTACTGAGTTGCGCGGGCCACTGGTCACCGAAAGCGATGATGAAGGTCATCGGAATAAAGGCCAGGCCGGTGAGCGCCAGGCGGCGACGCATATGCTGATTTTGCTGGTTGTCCCAGCGGAAATGGCGCTGGGCAATACCACCGTTTTTCAGCAGTCGGTAAAGCATTTCGAACACCAGCCAGAGCAGGGCGAGCTGGGCCAGGGCGGCCCCCAGTACGCTGTTAATGGTGCTGGGCTGACGCCACAGTCCGGCGGCAATCACGGCCAGGGCGATGGGCGCGGGAGACGAGATCAGCACGGTATAGATAAGACTCAACGGGGTGTGCAGTTGGCTGTCGCGGCGCAGGAAACCCACATCCTTGTTCATGGTGTCGATGCGTTTTTTCAGTCGTGGGCGCAGCAGCATCAGAATAATGGCGGGAATCGCGGCCAGCACCAGCCAGCCCCATTTTCCGGTAACCAGTTCGCGGGCGCCCTGCCAGAGGGCTTTCCAGGGCATGTCGCGCAGTTGCTGGGTGATATGCCCGGGCAGCTTGCCGAGCCATTCCAGGCTCACCGGCTGGGTGCTGGGCATCCAGAAGGTCTGCTCGGAGATAATGCTGTGCAGGCTGCGTGATACCTTGTCCAGTTGCTCCTTGTTGAGCTGGGTACGGGTGAGGATAGCCAGTTGCCGACCCAGCTCCTGATTGAGCTGGTCGTACAGCTCGCGCCGCTCCCGATGCAAGATGGTAAACGCTTGCTCCAGATCCGGGGAGAGCTCCCCTTTGATTTTTTCCTGTTCTGGCAGGGGCGAGTTATCCAGCGACTGGATCTTTTGCTCCAGCTCGAATTGCTCCAGGCGAGCGTCGGAAATGCGTTTCTGCAGGTTCATGTCCGACTGGGTCTGCGGCAGGCGTTTCTGTTGCTGATACAGCACCCGTGACAGTAGCAGGCTGCCATCCAGCAGGCGGATCTGATCGTTGACGGTGCTGGACAGGGCGCGGGCCTTGTCCAATTGCGTTTTGGTGTCGATGGCGCGGCGCAGCAGACTGTTGACGGCCTGGCTGGTGCTGGCGAGTTGCTCACGCAGGGCCTGGTTTTCCGCCTTGGCATTCTGGATCCGCTTGTTTTCCAGCACGCTGTCCGGCAGCGATGATTCTGGCGATTTGGCTATCTCTTCCAGCTGATTGATACGGCGTTGCTGGATCAGGGGCTGCACGGCATCAAGCTGGGCTTCCAGGGTGGCTTGCTCGGTACGCAGTAACTGTTGTTCCAGGCGGGCCACATCCTGTTTCTTGTCGACGACGGTCAGTTCCTGGTTGTAGCGCTCGATACGGGTTTCCAGGGCGCGTAGTTCGGTATTGAGCCCCTGTTCCTGCTTTTCGCTGAGCGGCTCACCGTTTTCGTCGGTGCCCTCATTGAGCCGGGAGCGGATGGTATCCATGCGCTCCATGGCCTTGCTGATCACATTCTGGGCCTGTTCGGGCAGGGTCTGGGCGCGGGTCAGTTCACCGTTGACCTCGGCCAGGCGGCTCTGGTTCTTCTCCAGCGCATCCAGGCGGCTGGTCAGCCTCTCGATAAGGGCTTGCAGCGCCAAGTCCTTATATTGCGCGGCCCAGTCCTTGTCCTGCTGTTGCCGGGCCTTGGCCAGCTCGGCGTTGAGGCGTGCCCGCTGGGTGGATGCCTGTCGCGCGAAAGTTTCCAGATCCTTGATGGTTTGCTGGTTGCTGTCGATTTCGCGGCGTAGTTCCAGGGTCTGTTGCAGAATTTTCTTGTCAGGGTTGGCGCTGCCATCGCTGCTGGTGTCTTCGCTGCCGGATATCTGTTTTTCCAGGTCGCCGACGCCGGGCAGGGAAAAGCCGCCGATTTGGGCCTGCGCCATGGCGGGGAGAAAAATCAGCAGGAAAAGGGCCAGACGTCGATCCATAACCAACAAGCTCCAATGGGTAAGGGGGCTATCAATGTGTTTTGCAGGGAAATTTGCCGCGTTCACTGCACCCTGCAGAGACGATTATTTACGCCCAAGTCTCGGCAAGCTTACCAAGGCGTTGCAAGGGGCGCAGCAGTTGTTCTGCCTGCGTCGGCATCTGTTGCTTGAGAATAGCTACGTTCATGTTTATCAGCATTAAGAGCAGCATCAGACGCATGCCATGTATGCGTTCTTTGCATCGGCTGGCGCAACTGGCGGAAGGGGAAGCCAAGCTGGCCAGGTTACGTGAGCAGCGCGATCAGTTATCGGCGCAACAGACGGAACCGGTCGACGAGGCCTCGTCGGGACAGGATTGACCGGTCAGCTCCATGACGCTATCGCGGATGGCTTTGTCCTGGGGGGCAAGGGCATGGGCACGGCAGATACTGTCGCGGGCTCCTTCCTCATCGCCCAGTGCCTGCTGGGCGTAGGCCAGGTTATTCCAGGCGGCGGCAAAGTCTGGCGCCTGGCGGGTTGCCCGTTGGAAGGCGTCGAGCGCCGGTTGCTGTTGATCCTGGCTCCACAGGCTGTTGCCGTGGCCGAACCATAGCTTGCCGCTGTTCGGGAACGCCTCTACCGCCGCCGGCCAGAAGGCCTCGGCATTGGGCAGGGCAGAAATCGCCCGGAACAGGCTTTCCGGTTCCGCACTGGCCGGCAGTTGTCCCGGTTCGACCAGGGTAAAGCCCCATTGATCGGCACGGGCCCAGGTGCGGATAAAGCGGTTCCAGTGGCTGGTCTTGCCGGCGTCGGTGCCGCTGTGCAGCACCATGGTATTACCTTCGTCCTGATAGCCGGTGACTACGGCAAAATGCCACTGAGGCCAGCGACGCAGGGCCAGGTTCTGCAACACCAGTACCGGCCGGCCAGCCTGCAGTTCGCGGAACAGCGCCTCGCTGTTTTCCACCGGGTAAGCCATCAGGCCACGGCTGCGGGCGGCGGCACGCAATTCGATGCCCAGGCTGCCTTCCCGCTCTGGTAACCACACCTCATCAACCAGACTGTTTGCACTCACCGGCTTGCCGGCCCATTGCAGCATCATGGCCAGGGCGGCGGGGCCGCATTGGTATTTTTCCTGGGGGACAAAGGGCACCACTAGCTGCTGCTCGGTTTCCACCTGCGCACTTTGAGGAGGCGGGAAACTTTGACATCCACTCAAGGAAAGCAGAGCCAGCAGGCTGACAAGGCATACCAGGTTGAAAGGGCGGGTAAGGCTTACGAGTGAAAGGCGAGGAGCGATTGGCTCCTCGCCATAGGGGACAGACATGGATCAGTTTATAGGATCGATAACCGGAAAGACGTCGGTGGCGCCCAGCAGATCCAGCAACACCAGAATCAGGATGATGGCGAGGATTACGCCAACCACGCCTTGACCCGCGGGCAACTCTTCCGCTTTCTGGGCCAGCTGCTGCAGTTCCTGATCAGTAAGACGGTCGAGACGCTGGCTCACCTGATCCTGGCTGACACCGTAATCACCCAGTGCCTTGGCGGCGACCTTGTGGTCCATCAGCTCCATTACCTGCGCCCTCATGGCCGCACGGTCCTGTTGTTGAATTACCGTGTCGTTACCGATCATGGCGGCCTGGGCGGCCGGCACAATCATCAACTGCATGAAAAGCAGCAATGATGCACTGAGAATACCGGTAATACGCTTGGTCATGGGATATCTCCATTCAGCTCAATGAATTCAACACTAACACCTTGACCCTAATGCAGAAGAATATCTCTCGAAGAATCACCATTTTTTACAAGGACTTTACCAATTTCTGACGCGTTCACTCCCGCTTCACGCAATTGCACAAGGGCCTGGGCCAGTGCCGCTTCGGGAATGCTGAACAGCAGTCCGCCGGCGGTTTGCGGGTCACACAGGATAGTCAGTAGCGACTCAGCAATCTGCTGCGTATCGCAATGCATCAACACTTGCCGGTTGGCCTCGTTGAGGGTGCTAATCACTCCGTTTTCAATCAGCGACAGAGTGCCGGGCAGCAGGGGAACGCTGTCGCTATCGACGGCCATGGCCACATCACTTTGCTGACAGATTTCATGGAGATGGCCGAGTAGACCAAAGCCGGTGACATCGGTGCAGGCGTGCACGGGAAAACCCTGCATGACCTGCTGGGCGATGCGATTGCTGACCAGCAGGTGGTCCAGAGTGGCATCCAGCCAGGGGCCGTACAGTTTATTTTTCTGCATCATGGCGGCCAGCTGCACGCCGCTGCCCAGGGGTTTGGTCAGCAGCAGACGATCGCCGTTCCGGGCGCCGCGTTTGTGCCAGAGTTGTTGCGGGTCCGCCTGACCGTTGACGGTAAAGCCGGCGGCCATCTGCGGGCCTTCGATGGTGTGGCCGCCAACCAGGGTGCAGCCGGCGGTGTTCAGTTCTTTCACGGCACCAGCCATCAAGCGGTGCAGATCCCGACCCTGCAATTTCGGGTGGTGCCAGGGCAGGGTCACGTTGGCGAGGGCAGAGTGGGGCGTGGCGTTCATGGCGTACAGATCGCTGAGGCTGTGCAGGGCGGCGACTCTGCCGAACAGGTAGGGCTCGTCAATGAAGGCCGGGAAATAATCCAGGCTCTGCACCAATCGCTTGTTGTCTGCCCAGTGAATGATGGCCGCGTCGTCGGCGGCATCAACGCCGGCTTCAATGCCGTCGCTGAGATAAGGCTGTAAATCCCGCAAGGCATCATGGAGCGCGCCACTGCCCACCTTGGCGCCGCAGCCGGCGCAATGCAGGGTATCCGGGTCCGCCGCAGGCGGTGTCATGGTGGGTAACTGGCGATCGAACTTGTCCATGAAGGCGCGATCGATGCGATCCTTCCAGCGCCATACCCAGTGTCCGGCAACGGACAGGGTTCCGCCACGGCTGGCCACTGCCTGCTTGCCGCCAGCGGAGAGCAAAGAAAGAAAGCGTTTCTGCGGTTGGTAGGCCTGCAAGGGTTGCCCGCTGATGGCGGCGTTCAGGTTGTGGGCCAGCACCTTGGCCTGACGCACGGCATAAACGCCGGCCTTGGGCAGGCTGTCGGGGAAGGCGGCGCAATCGCCGGCGGCAAACACGCGGCTGTCGCTGCGGCTTTGCAGGGTCTCGTTTACCCGCACAAAGCCCTTGTCGTCACAGTCCAGGTCGCTGTCAGCGATCACCCGGGTGCCACGTACGCCGGTGCACCAGAGCACCCGGGTGGCGTCCAGGGGAGCTTCGTTGGCGTAGAGCGCATCGCCGCGTTTTTCCACCCGTGTATGCTCACGCAACTGGATGCCGTAGTCATCCAGATAGCGTTGCATGCGCCGCCGCACGGATTCCGGGTAGCCTGGCAGTAGTTCTCCGCCGCTGATGAGTGACAGGGCTCCATGGTGTCCGGCCTGTCGCTGATGTTCGGCGATGGCCAGGACCATTTCCGTACCACCGGCGCCAGCGCCTACCACGGCCAGTGGGCTGTCATGATCACGCCATTGCTGCCAGCGCTGGTGGAAACTGGCTACCGGTTTTACCGGCACGATGTCCGGGTGACCGCCACCCACGGGTTGCAGGTCCGGTGTGGCGCCCACATCCAGGCTTAGCCAGTCATAGTCCAGGGTACTGCCATCATCCAGAGTCAGGCGCCGTTCGGCGCTGCAGATCTGTGTTACCGCAGCGCGGATAAAGCGGGTGCCGGTGGTCAGGCATAGCCGGTACAAATCCACGTGGCTATCGGTGAGGGTGTAGTGGCCGGCGATCAGGCCGGGCAGCATACCGGAATAGGCGCTCAACGCATCGGGCGACACCAGGGTAATCCGTACGCCGGGGATCGGTTTCATTGCCAGCATGCGCAGGGCCAGGGCATGGCTGTGGCCGCCGCCAATCAATACCAGGTCGTGGTTGGCCGAGGGGGTCATCACAGCAGAATATCGCCTTTCAAAAAGCAGCGGGCCTGGCCACTCAGGGTAACCCGGTCTCCTTTCAGGGTGCAGTGTAATTCGCCGCCCCGTGCAGAAAGCTGGCGGGCATGCAGGGTGGTCTTGCCCAGCCGTTCGGCCCAGTAGGGCACCAGGGTGCAATGGGCGGAGCCGGTCACCGGGTCTTCCGGCACGCCCTTGGCCGGGGCGAAAAAGCGGCTGACGAAATCGCAGTCATCGCCGGGGGCGGTGATCATGATCGCAAAGGTATCCAGTTTGCCGATGGCGGCAAAATCCGGCTGGAAGTTGCGTACCTGTTCCGCACTGTCCAGCACCACCAGGGTATCGCGAGCCTGAAGAACCTCCGTAAGAGGAATGCCCAGCGCCTGCTCGTAGGGTGCCCGGTTGCTGACCGGGTGCGCCGGTCGGCTGGGGAAATCCAGGCTCAGGGTCTGGCCGTTGCGCTCCACATACAGGGCACCGGATGCGGTATTGAAACGAATCCGCTCACCGGGAAATCCCAACGCATTGAACACTACCCAGGCAGCCGCCAGGGTGGCATGGCCACACAGATCCACTTCCACACTGGGGGTAAACCAACGCAGCGTATGGCCGGTGTCGTCCGCCACCAGAAAGGCCGTCTCCGACAGGTTGTTCTCCATGGCGATGTTCTGCAGCAGGGCATCGTCCGGCCAGCTTTCCAGCGGCACCACGGCTGCCGGGTTGCCGGCAAACAGGGAAGAGGTAAAGGCATCGACTTGATAGAGTTTCATGAGCTGCCTTGAAAATAACGCGTTCGTTTCATTGCCTTCATAGACCCAACCCCGGTTTTAGCCGTAACCGCTTGCGCAATCCCCGAGACAATGCATCCACCGCCAGATTGAGCATCACCGTGGCCAGGATCAATAGCAGGGTCCGATCGAAGCGGAATTCCGCCACGCTGGAATCAATATAGAAACCCAGGGTATGAATGCCAAGAATCCCCAGCACCGCCGTTTCGCGCATGATCACTTCCCAGCGGTAGAGCAGGAAGGCCAGCAGATTGGGGGTGACGCGGGGCAGTACTTCCCAGGCGTAGCGGTTGAGGCCGGTGGGGGCATCGGCGCGCAGCGTCAGGCTTTCGCTGAAGCGGCCGGTGAGGTGAGCAACGATGGCACCGGTGTGCAGGGCCAGGGCCAGGATGCCCGGCAGCATGGATGGGCCGAGCAGAATCAGGAAGAAGAAGGCGAGAAAGAATTCCGGGGTGGTGCGCATGACCACCAACAGGCCATGGCCGGCGGTACGGCTGACCCGGTTGCCGAACAGGGGCGAGATCAGAGGAAACAGCAGCAGCGATAGCAGGCCGGTGAGCAGCAGGGCTCCGAGGCCCAGCACCAGGGTCTGCCAGAGCCCCGGCCACAGTTGTTGTTGCCAAAGCATGGCAAACCACTGCCACAGTTCCGTCAATCCTCCGCCCTGGCGTAACGGCATTGGTACCAGATCCACGGTGACAAAGCGCACCAGGGTATCGAGCCGACCGGTGAACAGCGGTGGCGCCCAGGCAATGGCGGCCAGCAGGTATACCGGAATCAGCGCCGGGCGCAGCCACCAGCGCAGGGTAAAGATGATGGCAAAGAACAGGTAAAGCAGGGCGGCGCCCTGGTCGTAGCTGCCTTCACGAAAGGCGGTTTCCAGATGGAAACCCAGGGTGGGCAGGCCGATGAAACCCAGGATGGCTGAGGCGCGGATGGCGCATTCCAGCCGGTAGCCGCCGTAGGCCTTGAAGGCCTGCCAGACCAGTGGCAGGCGGGCATAGAAAAACACGCTCAGGCGCTGGCCGCTGGCTGGCAGGGCGCTGGCGGGGGCCGCGTCGGCTTCCTCCAGAAATTCACCGAAGACCTTGGCGAAGATGCCCGCGTAGGGAATGGCGATGGCCAATACCCCGGTGACGGTGCTCAGCCCGGCCACCTGTAACAACAGCAACCCCCAGAACAGCTCATGGACAGCGCGGATGCTGGCGGCAAAGCTCCGCACCCAACGTTGATGCCAGACCATGGCCATGAGAAAGCCGAACAGGGCGGCCAGGGCGGTGCCCTGCCAGGCGAAGGCCAGGGTATTGGCCAGTGCTCGCCAGAGGTTATCGGTGGAGAAAAAGTCTGGTGCCAGAAAGCCCTGGCCCATGCGCAGCAGCTCGCTGCCCGGGGAGGAGCGGGCTATCTCCAGGTCGGCAAACGCCAGGGCAATCAACCCGGCTACGGCGAGCCAGAAGCTGGCACGGCGCCAGCGGGAGGCGGTGGTGTTGATGACGGGATACCGGGCGCCGGAAGCCTGGCCGTGCTCGCCGGGGCTCATTGGTAGAGCGTGTCCAGGTCACTCAGGTTCAGGGTGCTGGCGGGGGCGTCGAGCAGAATCTTGCCGTCACCCAGGCCGATGATGCGGTCGCAGCATTGCAGCGCCAGCTCCCGATCATGCAGCGCGACCACGGCGGTATGGTGGCGGCCCAGTGCCTGTCGCAGCAACGCCAGCCCCTGGTGTTCATCCAGGCTGGAGACCGGCTCGTCGGCCAGCAGTATCGGTCGTTGTGTGTAGAGCGCACGACCCAGAGCAACCCGTTGCGCCTGACCCCCGGATAACTGGTCCACGCTGGTGAACAGCTTGTCCTGTAACCCCAGCTCCCGGGCCAGTTCGCCGACGCTGGACTTTTCCCGGGCGCTGGGCCAGATCAGGTTGCGCAGGTTGGTCAGGGTCGGGTTACGGGGTAGGGCGCCCATGTAGAGATTGTGGAAGACGCTGAGCATGGGGACCAGGTCGCCGGCCTGGGGGCACCAGGCACAGCTGGCTTCCTGTTGCTGGCGCAGTGCCGCCAGCAGGGTGGACTTGCCGGCGCCGGAGGGACCCAGCAAGGCGACTTTTTCCCCGTCGGCAATGGTCAGCGACAGGGACGCAAACACGACCTGGCCCGGGTGGCCAAGTCGTGCATTCTCAAGATGGAATGTCAAAATCCGATCCTGTTACTGCGCGTCCAGCAGGCCGATGGCTTCGGCAGTTTCCTCGATGGGCGCAAAGTCGTCATTGCTGGCGGGGATGAATTTTTCCCGCGGGAACGCATTCAGCAATACCGGGTCATCGATGGCCAGCAGGGCCTCGGTGACGCGCTGGCTGAAACCGTCGCCGAACTTGTCATTCAGATCGCCGCGTACGGTCCAGTGGTAGTCCGGATAACCGGGGGTTTCCCAGATCACCTGTACCTTGCTGGTGTCGATCTTGCCTTCTTCCAGCTCGCGCTCCCATACCTTGTAGTTCACCGCGCCGGTAGCGTAGGCGCCGCTTTGTACCAGGGCGATGGTGGCGCTATGGTCGCCGGAGAAGCCGACTTTATCAAACAGTTGGTCCGGGGCCTGGTTGAAGGTCTCGCGCAGGTAGAACTCCGGCATCAGGCGCCCGGAGGTGCTGCCCTTGGAGCCGAAGGTGAAGGACGGCTGATCGATAAAGGCCTCGGGGAGGGTATCGGACTGAGTCAGGCCGGTACTGGTGTTGGCGATGAAGTAGGACTTGAAGTCAGGATCTTCCAGGCCCTGGGCGATGGCCTGGGAGCCGGGCACCAGGCGACGAGCCTGAACACCGGACAGACCGCCGAACCAGGCCATCTGCACTTCGTTATTGCGGAAGGCAGTGACGGCAGCGGCATAGGATTTCACCGGCACATATTTCACCGGCACGCCCAGTTTTTCTTCCAGATAGAGGGCAACCACGCCGAAGCGTTTTTCCAGTTGCGATTCATCCTGATCAGGGATGGCGGTGAAAACGAAGGTCCCGGTGTGGGGTTCATTACAGGCAGAGAGCAGCAGTGCTGCAAACAGGGCGGCAAGAAGCTTGAAACGCATTGTTGACTCCGTTCAATAGGGAGGCTTACCGGACAAAGTGGACATTCCGTCGCGGGTCCGGCCAGACACGACAAGGTGATTATAGAGCGCCGGGTGCTGGATACCAGTGTACAACGCAGCCTGGAAGATAAATCCCTGTTGGAGCCTTGCTTGCAAGGCGAAGGGCGTTATTCCGGTGCCATGCCAGCGGGTAGCTCTTCGCTTTGCGAGCAAAGCTCCAACGGAGGCTTCGGAGGCAAACCGGGGAGATAATTCCCCTCCGCCTTTCGTTGGAGCCTTGCTTGCAAGGCGAATGCCCGCCAATAGGTTCTGCGGATTATTCGCCTTGCGAGCAAGGCTCCAACAGTCGCTTGGGGTTTCAGGCGTCTGGCGTCTGGCGTTCTTCCAGAAACGCCATGACCTCGTTGCGGCTACCCTCAAAGACAATGTCCCCTTCCCGGCGGGAAAGCATGTAGTCGTACATGGGGTCGTAGTAGTCGCTGAGCAGAGTGCGGATCCAGTCTTCGTGTAGTCCGGTGTCACCGCTGATGGCCTGGACGGCCAGAGCTTCGGACAGTTGCTGGCGGAGCTGTTGGTGGCGCAGTCCGCCCAGGCGGCGGCGGATGCGGTCCATGGCGGCGAGCAGCTCTTCCCCCAGATAGTGAAGAGCCTGCTTTTCGCCAAAGTGCTGGCGGTATTCTTCCAGCGGTCCTACCACGTAATCTTCCAGGGTCACCTGCACCCGGGATTCCAGCGTCTCGTTGATGATGATGCGCGGGCAGGTGCTGATCTTGTCCTGCAGGGAAAAGGGCAGGTGGCAGCGGCCGATCAGTTTGCTCTCGTCTTCCAGCAATACCCTGGCCGGGCTCTGTGCTCGCTGCTTGAGCATGGCGATGGCCAGAGCATTGTCGAAATCGATCTGGGTGGGCTGACCGCCGGGGCGTCGGCCGAAGGAAGAGCCACGGTGATGAGCCAGCCCTTCCAGATCCACGGCATTGGTCTGGCTTTCGATGACCCGGGTCTTGGCGCAACCGGTGCGACCGCAGAGGATCTCGAAGGGCAGGGCGGCAATGCAGGCTTCCATCTCGTCGAGCAGGAAACGGCGCATGGCCTTGTAGCCACCGGTAATCAGCGGCGCATCGATCCCGGCTTCACGCAGCCAGGCCTGGGTGGTCTGGCTGCGCAGCCCGCCCCGGAAGCAATACAGATAACCGTTCGGATTGGCCTGCCACCATTGCTGCCAGGCTTGCATGCGCTGTTCGCGCTCGGTTCCGCTGACCAGTTCGTTACCCAGATCAATGGCCGCCTGCTGGCCATGCTGCTTGTAGCAGATGCCGATCTGGTGGCGTTCGTCGTCGTTGATCAGGGCGATATTGGCGGCACCGGGGAAGGCGCCTTTGGCAAATTCCACAGGGGCACGCACGTCCAGCAGGGGCGTGTCGTTCAGGAACAGGGACAGGAAATCGTCGGTGTCGTTGCGCATGGGAAGCGAGTTTAGTGCAGGTGTCAGCGGCAATCTACTTGTGCATTGCTACGGAGCACCTGTAGGAACGGAGCGTAGCGGAGTAACGCGCGTAGTTCCGTGCGGCCCGAAGGGTGAGCTAAGCGAATACACCTCTTGAGGTGCGAACCGCGCTTGCGCGGAAATCGGCCGCAGGGCGATCAGGGATATCAGCGCTCGACAGGTTCCAGAAAGAATGGCGGACGGACTTTGATCTTTGCCGCCTCGCTACGCTCGGTTCGCACCTCAAGAGGTGTTCCTACATCAACAACCTACGGCAAGGTTCGAATCGCGCCGCGAGCGGCGCTCCTACCGTTCTTTGCAAGCCAGCCACAAAAAACGCGGGCAGGGCGCTATGTGATTAGCACGGCCCTGCCCGCGTTGCAGCTTGTGACTTGACGCTTGTAGCTGTTTTTACTCCGCCGGGCGGATCTGGCCGGCCAGGTGCGGTTTGATGCCGTCCTTGGCGAGCAGGCGGAAGTCGCTGCCGCCGTCTGCCGGCTTGTTCTCGAATTTCACGGTGGCGGGGATGAACATGGGCAGTTTGAACTGCACATCCACGGTGAAGGCTTCTTCCGGCAGCTGATTCTGCAGCTCGGCCAGGCAGCGGGCCTTGGACCACATGCCGTGGGCTATTTGGCGTTTGAAGCCGAACAGCTTGGCGGACAGTGGGTACAGGTGAATCGGGTTGCGGTCGCCGGAGACAGCGCCGTAGCGACGGCCTGTGTCGCCGGGAACCTTCCATTCCACGGTATCGGTGGCCGGCTGCGGCTTGGGCGCATCTTTCTTCTTGCTGCTGCTACCGCCGCCGCTGCGGAAGAAGTTCACCGATTCGCTTTCCCACACCCGTTCACCGCCAGTGCTGATGCTGGTGAAGATGGAGAACTCGTAGCCCTTGTCTACCTTGGTCAGGTTGCCCAGGAAGCACTTCACGTTCAGCTGCTCGCGCTCGCTGATCGGGCGGTACTGGGTGATGCTGTTGCGCACGTGCACCAGGCCCATGGCCGGGAACGGGAAGCCGTCGCTGAGGATCAGGGCCATATGCAGCGGGAAGGCGTGCATGTGCGGGTAGGTCACCGGCAGCTTGCCGTCGGCGGCGAAGCCGCAGACCTTGCGGTAGGCCGCCAGGTGTTTTTCATCCAGTGCCACGTCGTTCAGACGCAGGCCGATGTCCGGCAGGGTGGGGTTGCTGCCCGGCTTCACGGTGGCGCGCAGGACCGCCTTGGCGAAGTTGATCACCATGGGGGGCGCATTTCGCAGTTCGCGGAATTTTACCTCACTCATTACTCGATCCTTTCCCGTTGGTCGTGTGGTGGTCTCAGACCCATGATCTTTATGTCCCTGCGTTGTGACAGGCAGAGGCGTAAAGATCATGGAACGACGACACGGAAGGAGTATAGAGCAGGGCAGGCGACACGCTATTGGCCGCGCAGACAGGCTGTATAGGGACTAAAGCACACGAAAAGAAAACTGTGATGGAGGTTTGCTGTCGGCAGGAAAGGGCCGCAAGCCCGGGGATCATTGATCCGGTTTGGACTTCCAGAAGCCGACGCCGAAATAAATCAGCCGCAGCTGCTTTTCCGCCGTGCCGAGCACCTGGTTCTGACCGAACTCGTCGTCTTCTTCCAGTTCCAGCATTTCCTGGGTCAGGGCCGTCACATTGTTGACTACCAGCCCGGCCATCATCTGCAGGTCTTCCGCATTCACATGGTTCAGAAACGGAAAGCGTGCCATGTCCATGGCCAGCTCGTTGGTGAACATGCGGATTTCCCGGCGAATGGCGTTGCGCATGGTGGGGGTGCCGCCGGCCAGTTCCTTGGAGACGAACAGGAAGTGGGCGCGGTTGTTGCGGACATAGTTGAAGTACACCTCCAGGGAGCCGCGCAGCATGCGCTCGTTGGGCAGCTCTTCCTGACGGACCTGGCGCATCATATGGCGCAGGGTGCGGAAAGATTCATCCAGCAGGGTCAGGCCCAGGGCGCTCATGTCCGGGAAATGCCGGTAGAAGGCGGTGGGGACCACGCCGGCTCGCTTGGTCACTTCGCGCAGGCTGAGGCTGGAGAAGGGGGCTTTCTTGACGACCAGATCCAGCGCCGCCGCCATCAGAGCTTCACGGGTCTGGCCCCGTTTCGGCTTGCGGGCTCTGCTGGTGGTTTCCTTGGTCATTACCGGTCGCCTCTGCATTGGGATTCAGGTCGCTGGTCAGGCCTGGCCGGCAGTGTCTTTTCCCTGTTGCCGACTGGCCGGGCAGGAATGTGCCGGGGTGGTGGCGGGCTTTAGACACCAACAGACCCTGAAAATACGCTGTAAATTCTCCTCGTTGTAGGGCCGTGATGCAACTGGTGCGAAAAAAACATATGTAACTGCATGATAATGCAGGCGTTTGCAAATTTAAGTGTACAGGTGTTGACGTAAATAGTGGGTCTGTGAATAATGAGCACAACTGTTCACTTACAGGGATGAACCCAATGAACGCAATGACACAGACCTCCAGCCGTTTTCAGCAAGGCCTCACCCGCCTGCTGCAGTCCCGTGTGGCGGATATTCTTTCCTATCCCCATGGCGTCGACCGTTATCTGGAAGTGTTCAATCCGCTGTGGTCCGTTAATGAGGTGCGCGCCAAGGTTGAAGCCGTGCGCTACCTGACCAATGACAGCGTGACCCTGACTCTGCGTCCCAATCACAACTGGGAAGGCTTTGTTCCCGGTCAGTTTGTCCAGCTTTCCGTCACCATTGATGGCAAGCGTCAGACTCGCTGCTATTCACCGGCCAACTCCCTGCACCGTGCTGACGGCTGCATCGAGTTGACCGCCAAAGTGCACGCCAACGGCTTTGTTTCCCGCCATCTGCGTGAACAGCTGAGCGCTGGCGACGTAGTGCTGCTGTCCCAGGCAGACGGCGAGTTTGCCCTGCCGGCACAGCGTCCGGAGCAGGTGCTGCTGATCAGTGGCGGCAGTGGTATCACCCCGGTGATGTCCATGCTGCGCACCCTGTGTGACGAAGGCTTCAGCGGCCCGATCACCTTCCTGCATTACGCCAACACCGCCGCCGACATGATCTACGCCAGCGAACTGGATGAGATTGCGCGGGCTCACGACAACGTGACCCTGGTGCGCTGCTTCAATGATGAGGGTGAACAGGGTGAACTTTCCGGCCTGTTTTCCCGTGAACATCTGTACATTGCTGCGCCGGAATTTGCACAGGCAACCACTTTTCTGTGTGGTCCGCCGCCGATGATGGCTGCGGTGGAAAAAGTCTGGGAAGAGGATGGCCTGGCAGAGCGTCTGCACAAGGAGCAGTTCACCCTGGCGACGCCGCAGATCGAAAGCGACAGCGCCGAAGGCGAAGTGCGCTTCGTACAGAGCGAAAAAATGGCCATCAACAATGGCGCCACCCTGCTGGAACAGGCCGAGTCCGCCGGGCTTACCCCGGAATCCGGTTGCCGCATGGGTATCTGCCACGCTTGTACCTGCCGCAAGACGGCCGGTGAAGTGCGCGATATCCGCACCGGCGAGATCACCAGTGGCGAAGAAGACATTCAAATTTGCATCAGCGTGCCGGTGGGCACGGTGACCCTCGACATCTAAACGGATTCACCCAAACCGAAGCGTCCCGAGACGAATCTTCAAACCGGGTTTAAGGAGAAAGCACATGAGTATTTTCAGCAACTTGACCGCCGAACAATTCGAGACCATTGGCCAGGAACTGGACGTCATCCGTAATCGTGAAATGGCGGACCTGGGCGAAGAAGATGCTACCTATATCCGCACCCTGATCAAGCGTCAGCGTCGTCTGGAAGTGGCCGGTCGCGGCTTGCTGATGGCGGGTTTCCTGCCGCCGGCATGGCTGGCGGGTGTGGCTTGTCTTTCTGCCTCCAAGATCCTGGACAACATGGAAATCGGCCATAACGTGATGCACGGCCAGTACGACTGGATGGGCGATCCGGCCATCAACTCCAAAGTCTTTGACTGGGACAACACCTGCACTAACACAGCCTGGAAGCAGACCCACAATTTCGAGCACCACACTTTCACCAACGTGCTCGACAAGGACCATGACATTGGTTACGGCATCCTGCGCATGTCGGAAGACCAGGAGTGGGAACCCCGCTTCCTGTTCAACCCGATCCTGGCAGGTATCCTGGCGACCTTCTTCCAGCATTTTGTGGCGATTCAGAGCCTCAAGCTGGAGGACTACCTGATCTACAAGACCAAGACCAAGGAAGAGGTGAAGGCCGAATTCAAGCCGACCTGGAAGAAGATGCGCAAGCAGTTGGTCAAGGACTACCTGCTGTTCCCGGCCCTGGCGGGACCGTTCGCCCCCTTCGTGTTCGCCGGTAATATGGCGGCCAATGTGGCGCGCAACCTGTGGTCTTCCCAGGTGATCTATAACGGTCACTTCCCGGAAGAGGTGGAGCAGTTCCCCGAGTCCGTGATCGAGAACGAGACCCGTGGCCAGTGGTATGTGCGTCAGCTGCTTGGTTCGGCCAACTTCGAAGGTGGCCGTCTGATGCACGTGATGAGCGGCAACCTGAGCTTCCAGATCGAACACCACCTGTTCCCCGATCTGCCGGCTCACCGTTATGCCCGCATCGCTCCTGAAGTACGTGCCATCTGTGAAAAACATGGCCTGCCGTACAACACCGGCTCTTTCGTGAAGCAGTCTCTGAGCGTCTGGAAACGGATCTTCAAGCTGTCCCTGCCCAGCAAAACGGAAGGGGGCAGCAAGAAGGGCCCGCTCAATGGTCTGCGCGCCAAAGTAGTGTCCCTGACCCGTGAACCTGAGTCAGAGACACGCAAGGCTGCCTGATAGCCTCAAGGTGGTCTGATCTCCTGGTTCGGGCCGGTCCTGCGCTGGTTCCGGCCCTGCCATCCTTATGCTACTCTCAGTCGATCTGAGAGTAGCTTTTTTTATTTGGGGACAAGGCAGAACGCATGGCAGAAATGACAGATTCCGGTGTGCTGTTGCGAATGGCCTATAAGGCCATGATAAACGCCGGTATTGATGCCGATGCCGTGTTGGCAGAAGTCGGTCTCGACAAATCCATCCTTCAGGTGCCGGACCTGCGTACGCCCCATGACGCCCAGGAATGGTTCTGGCAGGCCCTGGAGAAGGTGTCCGGTGATGAACACATCGGCCTGCATCTAGGGGAGCATATTCCGGTCTACAAGGGCCAGGTGCTCGAATACCTGTTTCTCTCCAGCCCCACCTTTGGCGAAGGCCTCAAGCGAGCTCTGGATTACCAGCGCCTGCTGTCCGACGCCGCCCAGGGGGAATTGTTTGAAGAGGGTGACCGTGTCTTCCTCAAGCAGATGATCTGGAGTAAACGCCTCAGCCATCTCAACGAATGCATGATGATGGGCGTGATCAAATTTTTCCGCTTTGTTACCGACGGGGCCTTCGAGCCGCTGGAAGTGCACTTTGGTCATACCCGCCATGCGGACAAACTGGAATACGAGCGTCTGTTCGACTGCCCGGTGAAATTCGACATGCCGAGCATTGGCATGTACTTCGATGCCCGGGTCATGAATCTGCCGTCAGCCCATCACGAGCCGGAACTGCTGCACCTGCATGAACAGCTCGCCAGTGAGCAGGTGGCGCGGCTGGAAAAGCAGGACCTGGTGGCCCAGGTCAACCGGTTGATCGGTGAGCTGCTGGAATCCGGTCATGCCAATTTGGAAGAAGTGGCCGAACGCCTGGGCATCAAGGCCCGTCAGCTACGGACTCGGCTTGCGGATGCCGGCACCAACTTCAACCAGCTGGTCGCTGACTATCGTTGCCGTTTGGCCAAGCGTCTTCTCGCCGGTACCGAAGAATCCATTGATGAAATCGTCTATCTCACCGGCTTCTCGGAACCGTCCACGTTCTACCGGGCTTTCAAACGCTGGGTCGGCATGACCCCGATCGAGTACCGCAAGTTGAAGGCGGAAGAAGACGCGGCGGAGAACCGTTGAGCGTTGCGAGTTGAAAGGTTAAAGCAAAAGAAAGGCGCCAGTGGCGCCTTTTTGCGATTTATCGTAGAAATATTTTCAGGCGTCACCATGCAAGGGTGCCGTAATTCTTCGCCTCACCGGGTGGTGGGGCATCCATCAAAACGTTTAGTCGGTGTTAACCAGTGAAAGAGTCTCTGCGCAAAGTTTTCTCTCCCATTCTCACCCCCTTTGAGTCTGGTGATGACAGCTATGCCTATCGCCCCTCGCATCGAAAAATTCTGATTGTGGTCGGTACATTGTTTCTGGTGCTTGCTACCGGGGCCCTGGCGGCAACGCTGGTGGCGCAGCTGTATGGCGGGCTGATTCCTGTCGCTGTTTTCCTGGCGGTGGGTCTGGTGTGTGAAGTGGTGGGTTTGTTGGGCAGTGACAAGGCGGTGGCCCGTATGTGGAAGAGTAAGTAATTCGGAGCTGTAGCGTTTGTTGGTTCGTTGAAGCCTTGTGAAAAAGGCTCCAACGGTCAAGCTAGCGGACGCTTTATTCAGAGCACCATGGCAGCCAGCCAACCTGCGGCGATCAGTGGCAGGTTGTAATGAATAAAAGTGGGAATCACCGTGTCGCGGATATGGTCGTGCTGACCATCGGCATTCAGGCCGGCGGTGGGCCCCAGCGTGGAGTCCGAGGCCGGGGAGCCCGCATCTCCCAGCGCGGCAGCGCTTCCGACCAGGGCGGCGGTGGCCAGCGGGGAGAAACCCAGTGCCAGGCAGAGCGGCACATACAGGGTGGTGATGATGGGGATGGTGGAGAACGACGAGCCAATCCCCAGCGTCACAAACAGGCCGAGCAGTAATAACAGCGCCGCTGCCAATGGTGGACTTTGCAGGCCGCTGGTCACGCTTTCCACCAGCACGGGCACCTGCCCGCTGGCGCCTACCACCGCGGCATAGCCGTTGGCGGCAATCATGATAAAACCGATCAGGGACATCATTTTCACGCCCTGGGTAAAGGCATCCTGGGATTCCCGCCAGGGCACTACACCCCCGCTGTAAACACCAGAAACCCCACCAGGGCACCGAGAATAATGGAGTCGCTGTAAAGCTGTAGTGCCAAGGCGGCGGCCAGGGCGATGGCGGCGACGATGACGTTGCGCGGCGAGAGCGAGACGTGTTGTTCCTCGCCGGGGAGCTCTACCGGCCGGTAATCGCGGGGCTTGCGATAGCGGATGAACGCCAGAATCAAACCCACCACCATGCCCGCCGCGGGCAGCAGCATGGCTAGCGGCAGTTCTCCTTTGGGAATCTCAAGGCCGGCTTTTGCCAGGCTGGGGCCGAGCTGGGCATGCAGGAAAATACTGCCGAAGCCCACCGGCAACACCATGTAGGGCGTGATCAGCCCGAAGGTGAGCACGCAGGCGGCCAGTCGTCGATCCAGGCGCAGCTGGTGCATCACCTCCAGCAACGGCGGCACCAGGATGGGGATAAAGGCGATATGAATGGGCACCAGGTTCTGGCTCATGATGGCGGCAGCCAGCAGCACGGTGAGCAGCAGGGTACGAATCCGGCGTAGCTGGTGTGGGGCCGGGGTGCGACCCAGCCGGGCGATGATGCGGGCGGCCAGCCATTCGGTAATGCCGGAACGGGCAATGGCTACCGCAAAGGCACCGAGCAAGGCATAGCTCAGGGCGATATTGGCGCCGCCACCCAGGCCGTCGCCAAAGGCCGCCAGAGTGCTTTCCAGATCCAGCCCACCACCAATGCCTGCCACCAGCGCCGCGCACAGCAGCGCCAGCACCACATTCATGCGCGCAATGCTCAGGCCCATGAGCAGAATCACGGACCAGACGATGGGGTTGAGTAACGGGCTCATGGCGCCTCCGCCGGGCGGGCTGGGTCGGTTGGAAGGCGCGGAGTTTAGCAGGGGTGGGGGAGGGCTTGCTAACCCGCAAGACCCCTTGATGTCTGGTAGAGCGCCGTTGAGAGCGATGTAGGAGCCATGCTCGCATGGCGAATCGTTTTCCCTGCCAGCGATCAGTTAGTAAGCCGGTAGTTAAGTCAGACTGTAGGAGCGGCGCTCCTACGGAAAATAAAAACATAGCCCTAATGTATTTAATAGCCTCAGAAGCTGTGCTGGCTATTGTCGGCAGACAGGCTTTGCAGCCACTGGCGCAGGCGTTCTTCGGTGAGGGTGCCGCTGTGCCCCTGGGTGCTGTCTTCCTCGATCAGATAGCTGCGCGGCAGTTCGCCGTACCAGTTCGGGTCGATTTCCCGGCGTTGTCGGGCGGGGATTGGATCGGCGAACTGGTAGTTGGGCAGGGCGTCGGTGTTATGTCGCTGCAGGGTGGCGGCCACATCATCGCTGCTGCGCAGGGTGTCGGTGTTGACCAGCACCACCGGCAACGTCTCGCCTTCCTGATGCAGTCGACCCAGGGCAGCCAGTTCGTCATAACAGGGCGGGCAGTCCACCGACCAGAGCACCACCAGTACGGGGCGTGGATGCTGCTCCAGGACCTGCTGGTAGCCCCCCCGGTGCAGTGGCTCCAGGGCCGTGGCGAAGCAGGAGAAAGCCAGCAGCATCATGAAAAGCGTCAGGTGTTTCATTGGCTTTCTCCGCTAATCGCTACCAACTGGTTGCCTTCATCGTCGGTGCGCCAGGCGAGAAAAATCTGCTCGCCATTGCTGATCAACAAGGGGTGGTCGGAACCGTTGCGGGTGTACAGCAGGGAGCGCACGTCATTCCAGCGCTTTCCGCCATCCCAGGACAGTTTCAAACGGATAACGCTGCGTTCCCCATCGTCCAGATCCTTCCACGCCAGTGCCACGGTATCACCCAGCACCGCTACCTGGCCGTGGGCCGCGGCGGGGCCGCCCAGTTTTATCGGGCTGTCTCCGCTGCGCTGGTAGAACAGGCCCTGGCGTTTTTGTCCGGCGGTGAACCAGAGCTGATGACGGCGGTTGCCGTCCATGGCCAGCGCCGGACCATGGTGGGGGCAGCCGTTGAGTTGCCATTGATCGTCGCTGGCCCGTTCGATGGGCTCTGGGGTGGTGGCATCCCGGAAGCGGATCAGGGCGTGGTCGCGGATGCCGCCGGTGAACACCTGGCGGTAGAGAATTACTGGCAGGCCTTGCTCATCAATGCTCATGGCCAGCCGGCAGCATTCACAGGAATGGGCGGCCAGGCGCTGATTGCGGGCGAAGCTGGCGCCGTGGTCTGTGGAGTGGGTGTAGTAAAGCGCCGCGCCCACATAGTCCTGGCCTGCGTCTTTGGCGTTCTGCTGGTCGCGTTTGTCCACCCACACCAGGAACAGCTCGCCGTCGTCGTTGACGGCCATGGCCGGAAAGCGGTGGGCGATGGTGCGGCGATCGTCATTGATGGTCACCGGTTCGCTGAAGCTGTTGCCGCCATCCAGGGAGCGGCTGAAACGGATATGCCCGGTCCAGGGTGTGTCCGGTTTTTTGGTCCATAGCAGGTAGATTTGATTGTCCGGGCCGAAGGCGATTTGCGGGCGATCTTCGCCCTGGTCATCCACCGCTTCCGGTTCCGGGTTGACGATCCGCGGTTCGCCGCCTTGCTGTTGCACACGAATATGATCCTGCTGATACCAGACCCACCAGAGCTTGCCATCATGATCGAAGGCCGGGGTCGGGGCGCGACCGCATGCGGGGGCAATGCGGTCTTCGCAGGCCGCCTTGGTGTTGTGGCTGTGGGCAGAATGCGCTGACACTGCGGGCGCCATGGCCAGCAGTGTGAGTGTCAGGCAGGCGAGTGCTCGATACGGCATCAGTAATCCCAGTTAACTTCGGCAAACAAGGTGCGGCCCGGGTAGGGGTGAAACACGTAGTAGCGATGATCGGTGACATTATCCATGCCCAGCGCCACGCTGATGTGATTATCCAGCTGGTAGCGCCCGCGTACATCCAGCACCAGATAGTCGTCGGTAAAGCCGAAACCTTCCGCATCGCCGTCGCTGTTATCCAGACTGTCATAGGGATCACTGGCGTAGCGCAGGCCACTGCTCAGGTTCAGTTTTTGTGTGGCCTGGTAGCGGGCCAGCAGGTTGGCACGCCAGCGGGGAACGCGGGGGAACTGCTTGCCTTCAGAGGCCGGCTGGGCGGCGTTGTCTTCGATAATGGCGCGGGTGTAGGAGACGTTGAAGTCCACGGTCAGACCGTCCACCAGCAGGTCCGGCCAGTTGGCGATGAACTCGATGCCCCGTGAGCGCACCCGATCGATGTTCTGGAAGTTGTTTACCCCAGTGAAAACGTTGGTCTGCCGGAAGATGGCATCGTCCACGTCGTTTTCCCACAGGTTCACGGTCACCGTTGCCAATGGGAAGAAGTGCTTCACCATCAGATTCTTGCTCAGGCCCACCTCGGTTTTCAGATTCGGGTCGAAGGCCGCATTGAAGTCGCCATTGTTATCCAGGCTGCCCTGGTAAAGTTCACCCACGGTGGCGAAGCGGTGAGCCTTGCCCAGGGACAGGCTGGTGAGCCAGTCGCCGGTTGGCCGATAGCTCAGGCTGGCCTTGGGAGAAAAGGCCTGTTCGTGGCGTTGCGGATAGGCAGCGGAGGCACCGTTCTGGACCAGACGACCGTCGCTGGCCTGCCACCATTCCTGACGACCACCCAGTGTCAGATCCAGTTTGTCGGTGAGTGCCCATTGGTTTTCGATAAACAGGGCCTGGGTGCGGGTTTCGCCCTGGGAGGCGCTTTTCAGGGTGCGGCCCCGGGTGGTACGCCACTCGCTGGTGTCGTAGTTGATCTCGTCCAGGCGGTAGCGGTCGATGTGGTAACCGAAGGCCACTCGCTGGCCCAGCCAGCCGCCATCGTGGCGATGTCCCAGATTCAGGTCGAAGGTCTGCCAGCCAGTGCCCTGGTCATCACTGAAGGTGCCGGGGCCGCCGACCCTGGCCACCGCGAAATCGGTGCCGGAGCGACGGCTGGTGTCGTCCAGTACCCGGTAGTCGGATACGCCGGTCTGGATGTCCCAGCCATTACCCAGCTTGCCATCCAGCTCCAGGCCGGTGATCAGATCCTGGCTTTCGCTCAGGCCCAGTCGCTGACTGGTGACGGCAAAATCCTCACCGTTGATGGTCACATCGCCATTGTAGATCAGGCTGCCATTGGCATCGCGCAGGTAAGTCTGGGGTGTCAGGGTTTCATCACGGCGGTCCAGCCAGGCCAGGGTGAGGCGGGCCTGCAGATCGCGGGTCAGGTCGTAGCCCAGCTTCAGTTTCAGGTTCTGCTCGGTCACCTCGCTGCCGCTGGCCGCATTGTAGAGATAGCCGCCCTGGGAATAGGGGTAGGCCCCGGTTACCGGGGTGCCGGGATTGGCGCCGGGTCCACGGGTGAGACCGAAGCTCTGCGGATGGCTTTCGTTTTCCAGCCGGCTGGCGGCCAGCAGCAGGCTCCAGGCACCTTTGCGATTGCCGACCACGGCGTTCAACCGATGGCCCAGATACGACTCGTCAGTGCCGTAGTCGTCGAAGTCCTGCAAAAAGGTACCGGCACTGAGGTGGGCCATTGGCTGGCTGGGCATCGTGGTGTGGAACACGGTGACACCGCCCAGGCTGTTGCCGCTGTAACGGGCAGAGTAGGGACCGTAGAGAATCTCCACCCGATCGATTTCCCGGGGCTGCACCACATCCCAGCGGGGAGCCGTGCCAAAGTTGGCGCCGAGAAAATTACTGAGCAGCAGCCCGTCGCTGTAAACCAGTGCGCGCGGGGTCTGGAAATTGTGCATATCGCGGAAGGTAAGCAGGCCGTTGCGGTCGCCGATAAAGCGTTTCCGTACCATCAGGTTGGGCTGGTACTTGATCACGTCCTCGCTGTCTGCAGTGTTGATGTCCGCCACCTCGGCAGCGGTGATCTGACTGCTGAGCGCAGAGGCCGGACTATCCAGCGCTGAACCGGACTGACTGACAGAAATGGTCTCCAGCTCATTGGCGTGCAACGAGGAGAGACTGCTGAGCAGGATACTGGTGAAAACACGACGATGCATGGAACCCCCGGATGATGGCGGGGGCATTATTGGCAAAATCGGGGCGTTGGCCAATGTGGCAAAGTGTCGCAGGTGGGGGGAATGAATAGTTAATAGTTCGCGAGGTCTGTTCTCAGGTTTGCAATGCCAGAGGCCGCGCACGGAGTCTGGGCGCGGACTCATGTGTTTGGAAAAGCCGCGATCCTGCCCCGCGAGTTATTAATTATTCACTATTAATTATTCATTTTTTTCCCTGTGTGCCTCCCCCTCAATGGTCACATTGCCATCGTCCTGTCGGGGCGGTTGCTGGAAGGGGTTGGGGCCTTGCTGGGTGTAACGGCTATAGGTGAAGCCGCCACCCTGCATGGTGGTGAAGCCCTGCAGGGTGCCTTTCTCGATGACCTTGCGGGCCATGGCACGGCGCGAGCCCGGCAGCAGTAGGGCAAAGCCCACCGCATCGGTGATGAAGCCGGGGGTGATCAGCAGGGCGCCGCCGAGCAGCAGCATGATCCCTTCCACCATTTCCTGGCCGGGCATGTCGCCCTGTTGCATACGCTGGTTGAGACGTATCCAGGTCTCCAGCCCCTGGCGGCGGAACAGGTAGCTACCCAACAGGGCGGTAACCACGGTGGCGACGATAGTGATCGGCCAGCCAATCAGGCTAGCCACTTTCGCCAGCACCAGCACTTCCAGCAGGGCAAAACCGAAGATGAAGAAGAAAATGCGACCGAAACCCATGGGGTGTCCTGTGTCAGAGGTATATGTGTCTCAAGATGGTGTTAATTGGACAGGGATTCAAGGGGCTGGTTCCGGGGCCATGGAATCGGTCAGTTGCTGGCGCAGCCAGCGATGGGCGGGGTCACGTTCCTGGGCTTCTGCCCAGAGCATATAAATCGGTACCGGGGGGATCGACACGGGAAAAGGCAATACCTGCAATTGCAGCGCCTCGGCGTAATGGCGTGCCAGGCGTTCGGGAACGGTGCCGATCATGTCCGAGCGGGCGCTGACGGCCAGCATGCTGGCAAACTGGGTCACCCGGGCACCGGTGCGGCGCTGCCAGCCTGGTGCGTTGAGAATCTGGTCCAGCGGCAGACGGCGGTTACGGTCAGGCAGCACCACATGCTCGGCCTCCAGAAATCGTGATTTACTGCAGCGCCCCTTGAAGAGAGGGTGGCCTCGGCGCGCCACCACCACCAGGTTTTCTTCCACCAGGACCTCACGGTGGAGTCGGCTGTCTTCCTGGACGAAAGCATCCACGGCCAGGTCGGCGTGGGCCTTGTGCAGCATCTCGGCCATGTTGTCGCCGGCGGGGGCGATTTCCAGCACCACGTTAGGTGCCCGGTGGCGAATGCGCTGCAGTAGTGGTGGCAGCATCACCATCTCGAAGTAATCCGCGCTGAGCAGCCGGAAATGGCGCTGGCTGCTGGTGGGATCAAAGCGGTTGCCTGGATCGAGGACATCGCCCAGGGACGCCAGTTGGGGAGCGAGCAGCAGGTGCAATTCCCGGGCGCGGGGAGTGGGTTCCATCCCCTGGCGGGTTCGCACAAACAGCTCGTCGTCCAGGGTGTGACGCAGCCGTTGCAGCGCCGCGCTGATAGCGGGTTGACTCATCCCCAGTTGGTCGGCGGCTCGCGACAGTTGCCCAGCTTCCATGATGGCAGCGAAGACGGGAAGCAGGTTCAGGTCGATACTGCGTAAGTTCAGCTTCATGGATATTACTTATATCAAATATCAATTAGGAAAAGGAGTGCCAGCTGGTTATTTTCTGGGGTGTGCGCAACGACAGGATTAAACCGGAGAATAACAATGGATCAGCAACTGACCGCCTTTGTAACGGTATTCATCATTCTGACAGCAATCTGGGAGCTGGTGGCCGGCCGCACCCGCGACGGTAAAAAGACCCGGCAGGACTGGAAAATCGCTTTTCTGGCCACCTTCATGATGGTGGCCGTGCAGCGCCCCCTGGTGTTGCTGCTGCTGACGCTGGGGCTTTCCCGGCTGTTTCCCGGCAGTGCCGGTTCTCTGGCCTGGCTGGAAGCGCAGTATTTCTGGCCGACACTGATCGTCTTCTTCTGCATTGAAGAGTTGATTCACGGCGCATTTCACCTGTTTGCCCATAGCCGCCGACCGAAGAACCGTTTCCTGCAATGGGTGCAGGCGTTCTACAAGATGAGCCATCGTCCCCACCATCTGGCTGGTGGCCAGGACAACAAGGGCCAACTGTCAGTGACCCAGACCTTTGTGAATGGTTGGGCCTGGTGGCTGATCATGCCGAATTACACCTTCCAGCTGGTGTGCCTGTATCTGGGCCTGGTGGAAGTGTTTCTGGTCGGCACCGCCATCAAGGGCATCTGGGCCGCGCAGACCCATGTGAACTGGAACTGGGATCTCTACTTCCATAATCACCAGTGGGCCTGGGTGCGCAAGACCATGTGGGCGCTGGCCCATGTGCTGACCTTCCCGACCCAGCATCACCACCACCATTCCCGTGGCCCCAATTCCGCCAAGAATGTGACCTCCACGCTGGCGATCTACGACTGGCTGATCTTCGGCACCCTGGCCATCGAAAAGCAAAAGCCTGACGTCTACGGCTGGCGCCAGAAGGATGACGAGGCCAACAGCGTGCTGAAACGCTATTTCTTCTGGGATGTGCGCCAGTACATGCCGGGTGGGGCGGCGAAAGCCAAAAAGAAGCGCGAAGAAAAATTGGCGAAAGCGGCATGACAGTTACCGCGCTGATGTTGTAGCGCCTCGTTGCGGGAGAGCACGGGATCTTCCGCGCCCTGCCGGGGATAGCCTGGCGGGGCTTTTTAACATCAGTCTCGAGTGACGAGGAGCGAACCGAGCGAAGCGAGGCGGCAGACATATCCGTTCCCGCACCCTTTTTTAAAACCTGTCGAGTCAGCGTCTGATCATCCTTCGGTTGATTCCCGCGTTCACACACGGTTCGCCCTTCAAGAGAAGTTATTCGCTACGCTCACCCTTCGGGCCGCACGGAACTACGTGTGTTACTCCGCTACGCTCCGTTCCTACAGCGGCTATCGTTGATAGATTGGGAGCACAACCCAGACACAAAAAAGCCGCACCTTTCGGCGCGGCTCTTTTGTTGATCGTGTGGCAAAAGTCTCAAGTCGCGTCGCAACTCGAAACTTTCAACTTGCTTCTGGGTTTAGGCACCCAGCAGCATCTGACCACACACACGCACTACGTTACCGGTCAGACCCTGAGAGGCCGGGCTGGCAAAGAAGGCGATGGTTTCGGCTACATCCACCGGCTGACCGCCCTGGTTCATGGCGTTCATGCGACGGCCCGCTTCACGGATGGTGAAGGGGATGGCGGCGGTCATCTGGGTTTCGATGAAGCCCGGCGCCACGGCGTTGATGGTGATGCCTTTCTCGGCGTACTCATCTTTGTAGGCGTCGATCATGCCGATCACGGCTGCCTTGGAGGTGCCGTAGTTGGTCTGGCCCAGGTTACCGGCGATACCGGCGATGGAGCTGATGGAGATGATACGGCCACCTTTGCCCATGCCGCCGTCAGCCAGCAGTTTTTCGTTGATGCGCAGCTGGCTGGCGATGTTGATGTTCAGCACCATGTCCCAGAATTTCTCTGGCATGTTGCCCAGCATCTTGTCGCGGGTGACACCAGCGTTGTGCACGACCACATCGTAGCCGCCGATTTCCTTGGCCTTGGCGGCGATGGTGGCAGGGGCGTCGTCAGCGGTGATGTCCAGTTCCAGGGTATCGCCACCGATCTGCCCGGCCACCTGGTTCAGGTCGTCGGCCATGGGCGGAATATCCAGCACGGTAACGGTAGCGCCGTCACGGGCCAGTACTTCGGCAATAGCAGCACCGATACCACGGGAGCCACCGGTTACCAGGGCTTTCTTGCCGGCCAGCGGCTTGTCCCAGTCAAACTTGGCAGCCTTGAAGCCCGCTTCGGTGGCGCGAACCACCTGGCCGGATACGTAGGCAGATTTCGGTGACAGGAAGAAGTGCAGGGGAGACGCCAGTTGCGCTTCTGCGCCTTCGTCTACATACACCAGCTGGGCGGTGGCGCCTTTCTTGATTTCCTTGCCCACGGAGCGGGTGAAACCTTCCAGGGCACGCTGGGCTACGCGGGCAGCGCCAGTCTGTTTTTCCGGGGTGCGGCCGATGACCACAACGCGGGCACATTTATCCAGCTTGCGGATCACCGGGTGGAAGAATTCCCACAGGGCTTTCAGCTCGTCCGGGTTCTGGATGCCGGTAGCATCGAATACCAGGCCCTTGAACTTGGCATCGTCTTCGCGGTTGGCGGTGTAGTTGTCCGCGCTCACGCCCAGCTTGCCGGCTTTCTTCTGCAGCTCGGTGGCGTTACCGGTGTTGGCCAGTACTGCGACCTGTGCTTCCGGAGCCCCATTCAGGGTCGCCAGTACGGTATCGATACCGGTGGAACCGTTGGCGGCACCTACCAGCACGCGGCCCTTGATGAAGGAAGCCTGGCCCGGCTGCCAGCGCTCGAGAATGACCGGAATAGGGAGGTTGATTGCGCCAAACAGCGCCTTGCCCATAGAGGAATTGGCAATCGCCTGATAGGTATCGCTCATGGTCCTGTCCTTTGCCATCAAATGATGAATGAGTCCCGCTTAACCTTATGTCAACCGGGACAGGTTTAAAGGGGTGCCGGAGAAAGAATGGTCAAAATAAGACTTCTTTCGTAGGGCATGACGGTCAGCCCTGTCGCACACTGGCGCGTATTGAATCACTGCAATGTGGCGGGTGTATTGACCGGCGCCGGTAGTCAAACAGGCGTTTGAGCCAATGAGGCCGTGCCGGTTGCGGGTAGACTGCGCCCATTCGAGTGAATACTTAAGCGTTTTCACGCTGTTGTTGCTCACCGCCATCTTTAGAGGACATGACTATGCTGGCAGGTAAAGCCGTACGTAAGGTTGCCATTATCGGCGGTAACCGTATCCCGTTTGCCCGTTCCAACTCCGCCTATGTTGATACCAGCAACCAGGACATGCTGACTGCTGCCATCGACGGTCTGGTGGATCGTTTCAAGCTGCACGGCGAGAAAATCGACGAAGTGGCTGCCGGTGCAGTCATGAAGCACGCCCGTGACTTCAACCTGGTGCGCGAATGCGTGCTGGGTTCCAAGCTGGCCCCGGAAACTCCGGCCTATGACCTGCAGCAAGCCTGCGGCACCGGCCTGGAAGCGGCCATCCTGGTGGCTAACAAGATCGCCCTGGGGCAAATCGATTGCGCCATCGCTGGCGGTGTGGATACCACTTCTGACGCGCCCCTGGGTGTGAACGAAGACGCCCGCAAGGTGTTCATGGCTCTGAACCGTGCCAAGACCAACGGCGAGCGCGCCAAGCTGGGCCTGAAGCTGCTCAACCCGAAATCCCTGATGCCCGACATTCCCAAGAACGGCGAGCCGCGCACCGGCCTGTCCATGGGCGAGCACCAGGCACTCACCGCCAAGGAGTGGGGCATTGCCCGTGAAGATCAGGACGAGCTGGCGTGGAAATCCCACCAGAACCTGGCCAAGTCCTATGAAGATGGCTGGCAGGATGACCTGATCACTCCTTTCAAGGGTCTGGAACGCGACAACAACATGCGCGGTGATTCCACCCTGGAAAAACTGGCTACCCTGAAGCCTTGCTTCGGCGGCCCGGACGGCACCATGACCCCGGCCAACTCCACCCCGCTGACCGACGGTGCTTCCACGGTACTGCTGGCCACCGAAGAGTGGGCCAAAGAGCGTGGCCTGCCGGTACTGGCCTACCTGACCATCGGTGAAGCCGCAGCCGTGGACTTCATCGGCAAGAAAGAAGGCCTGCTGATGGCCCCGGCATACGCCGTGCCGAGCATGCTGGACAAGCTGGACCTGACCCTGCAGGACTTCGATTTCTACGAAATCCACGAAGCCTTTGCGTCCCAGGTACTGTCTACCCTGAAATCCTGGGAAGACGAGACCTTCTGCAAGGAAAAACTGGGCCGCAAGAAAGCGCTGGGCAGCATCGATCGCAGCAAGCTGAACGTGAAAGGCTCCTCACTGGCAGCCGGTCACCCGTTCGCTGCTACCGGTGGCCGTATCATCGCCAACGCTGCCAAGCTGCTGAACGAAAAAGGCTCCGGCCGCGCACTGATCTCCGTGTGTGCTGCTGGCGGCCAGGGCGTGGTAGCGATTCTCGAGAAGTAATCGCTGGCATGACTCAGAAAAACCGGCCTTCGGGCCGGTTTTTTTATGCCCGAAATATACGACGGGGATATCTGCCCACCCATTCATGCTGGTTTCAGTTACCGTTCAGGGTAGATTCAGGTTGTACTCGTACAGTGTTCTCAATCCCGACAGGGAAACCCAACCCAAAAGGAAAGGAGAAACACCATGACATTGACCCGAACCACTCTGATCGCAGCCCTGCTTGGCGTGGCTGCCGCCGGCACCGTTTATGCTGATGATGTTCCCCACCAGCAAGTGCCACAACTGGTGAAAGACGGCACGATTCAGTCACTGGAGACGCTCGACAAGGTGGCTCTGGACAAGCACCCGGAAGCACAGATCACCGATACCGACCTGGAAAATGAATATGGCCGCTACATCTACCAGGTGGAGCTGCGTGATGGCCAGGGGCAGGAATGGGACGTGGACATTGATGCCAGTACCGGCGATGTGCTGAAGGATGAGCGGGACTGATCCCTTGCCAATCCCGATCCTGGCCGGCAGGGCGAGTCTTCTCGTCCTGCTTGGCCTGATGTCCCCTTCGCTGACCGCAGATGATGTCGGCCACGAAGAGGCCCTGCGATTACGAGAGCAGGGCCTTGTGCTGCCTTTTGCAACCGTACTGGACGCTATCCATGATCGTTACCCGGATGCCCGCCTGCTGGAGGTGGAGCTGGAGCGGGATGACGGTATTCTTGTCTACGAAATCGAGTTACTGACCCGTGAGCGTGTGGTTCGTGAGCTGGAAATCGATGCCCGTGACGGAACCTGGCTGGACGATGAGCGAGACGATTGATGCGGTTGATGTTGGTGGAAGACAGCGTATCCCTGGCTGATCAACTGATCCCCATGTTGCGTGAGCACGGTTATGCGGTGGACTGGCTGGCTGATGGCCGGGATGCACTGGTAAAGGCGCACGATGATCCTTTCGATCTGGTGATTCTCGACCTGGGCTTGCCCGGCATGGGCGGGCTGCAGGTATTGCGTCAGTGGCGGGCAGAGGGCCTGGGCGTGCCGGTGCTGATTCTCACCGCCCGGGATAGCTGGTCGGAAAAGATCGAGGGCCTGCAAGTGGGCGCTGACGACTACCTGACCAAACCCTTCCACCCGGATGAATTATTGTTGCGGGTACAGGCCCTGCTGCGGCGCACCCATGGCAACGTCAATGACTCGCGCCTGCGCGTCGGCAGCCTGACACTGGATGAGCAGCGCCAGAGCGTCTGGCAGGGTGAGCAGGAAATGACGCTGACCGGTGCCGAGTTCCGCATGTTGCGGTATTTCATGCATAACCCGGGTCGGTTGCTTTCCAAGGGGCAACTGGCTTCCCACCTCTATGACAACGAAAGTGACCGGGATTCCAATGTGCTGGAAGTGCATGTAAACCGGCTGCGCCGCAAACTCGGCAAGGGTGCGATCGAAACCCGCCGGGGGCAGGGCTATGTGTTCATCGGGGGCGACGGATGAGATCCATTGGCCGCCGCTTGGGTATCAGCCTGTTTGTCAGCTTGCTGCTGGCAGGGTTGTTGATTAGCCAGGGGGCACTGTGGTGGCTGGAGCGGGAGCAGCGTGAAGCGCTAAGCGATTCGCTCCGTGACGATGCTGCCGGAGTGCTCACCGCCATCGGCCGGGGGCAGAATGATGAGCTCACCCTCGACCCGACCCGTCTGCATCCGGCCTATCGGCGGCCTCTGTCCGGGCGTTATTTTGTGGTGGAAGTGGCTGACAGCCGCTGGCGTTCCCGGTCCCTGTGGGACGCCACGCTAACACTGCCGGGCCTCCCCGGCATGGACGAGGCGCTGCAGCCAGGCCCGGGTAGTCAGCAGTTACTGCGTTATCGTGGTGAGTACCGGATGAATGATCAGCCGGTGACGATCGTTGTGGCCCAGGATTACACCCCGGTAATGACAGCGTACAGCCGTACCCGCACCGCCGTGCTGATCGCCTGGTTGGTGGTATTGCTGGCGTTGGCTGTGGTGCAGCAGTGGTTGTTGCGCCGGGGGTTGTCGCCATTGCGACAAGCGCGCAAGGAAATCGAACAACTTCGCGGTGGGCAGCGCAATGCGCTTAATGAAGACGTGGCGCTGGAGCTGCATCCGCTGGTGCTGGAAATCAATCGGCTGCAGCGTCATACCGAGCAGCAGCTGCAGCGCTCCCGTCACGCTTTGGGTGACCTTGGGCACGCGCTGAAAACCCCGTTGGCGGTGCTGAAAAATCGCTGCAATGAACCACTGAAAACCGCTGACCCGGCTCTTCATGCATTGCTGGAAGAGCAGCTGGGTCAGATGGAAGCGACTATCCGCCGGGCTCTGGGGCGGGCCCGCGTGGCGGCCGGCGTGACAGCCAGCAACCGGTTTTGTCCTGCCGACCATGTGCCCCTGCTTTTAACGACGCTGGAGCGGGCACATCACCGTTCTCTGCAAGTGGTGGTGGAGGGCGATCAGTTGCCCGCTCAGCCACTGGAGCGGGACGATATGCTGGAAGTGCTGGGCAACCTGCTGGATAACGCCTTCAAGTGGGCGGATAGCCGCATTCGCCTGACCCTGGATGACCGCGACGGGCATCTGCACCTGTGCGTGGAGGATGATGGCCCGGGTATTGCGCCAGAGCGACGCCAGCAAGTGCTGCAGCGTGGTCAGCGCCTGGACGAACGCACTCCGGGGGATGGCCTGGGGCTGGCCATTGTCAGCGATACCGTGGCGGCTTACGGGGGCGAGCTGTCCCTGGGGGAGAGCGCCTGGGGAGGTCTGCGGGTGGAACTGCGGTTGCCGGTCCCGGCCGCAGGAAGTTATTCAGAGGCCCCCTGGCCATAATCCTGGTTGGCCGGGAACCCCGGTGCGGCAATAGCACTCGGACCATAAACACCTGACAACGCCTGATAAGGAGCGCCCCATGAAAGTACAGCCACTGTGGCTGGTGCTGGCGGGACTGTTGCTGGCCGGACGCCTGGTCGCTGCCCCGCTGTCCCTTGATGCCCGTCTGACGGATTTCTCCTATCCCTTCCCGGTGCAGACGCTGAGCCTGAACGATCAGCAACAGGATCTGCAAATGGCCTACATGGATGTGGCGCCGAAACAGGGCAATGGAAAAACGGTGCTGCTTCTGCACGGCAAGAATTTTTCCGGTGCCTACTGGGAGCGCACCATCATCGAATTGCTGGCCGACGGTTACCGCGTGGTGGTGCCGGACCAGATCGGTTTCGGCAAGTCCTCCAAGCCGGCACATTTCCAATACAGCTTTCAGACCCTGGCGGACCACACCCGTCGCCTGCTGGACACACTAAAAGTGGACAGCGTCACGGTGGTGGGACATTCCATGGGCGGCATGCTGGCTACCCGTTTTGCGCTGATGTTTCCGGAGCGCAGCGATGGGCTCGTGCTGGTCAATCCCATCGGCCTGGAAGACTGGCAGCAGAAGCAGGTGCCATGGCAGTCCGTGGATGTCTGGTATCAGGGGGAGCTGAACAAGACCCCGGAAAAAGTGAAGAGCTACATGACCGCCAGCTATTTTGATGGTCAGTGGAAGGAGGCCTACGACCCGCTGCTGACCCTGCAACAGGGCTGGATTCGAGGGCCGGATTATCCCCGTATTGCCTGGAGCTCGGCGCTACACTACGACATGATTTTCAGCCAGCCGGTGGTGCAGGATTTTGACCGCCTTGCGGTGCCCACGCTGCTTGTTATCGGTACCCGTGATCGAACTGCCCTGGGACGTAACCGGGCTCCTGAGGGGATTCGTGAGACCCTGGGCCGCTACGACCAGCTGGGCGAAAAGACTGCCCAGCGCATACCCGATGCCACCCTGGTGGAACTGGAGGGTATTGGCCATGTGCCCCAGTTCGAAGCTTTTGATCGCTATATGGCGGGGCTACGGACATTTCTGCAACAAAGTCGTTAGCCGATCATGCTGAAGGGGCCAGGGCGGCCATGATCAGTGCCACTGACTGTTCGCTGACGGCTTCTATGTCTTCCCGGTTCACGTAGATACCATCGATCAGAAGGCGGCACAGGCCATGGACGGTGGCCCAGCTGGCCTGGGCCACACGCAGGGGGTCGGTGTCAGCGGGCAGTCGTCCCTGAAGCTGGCTCCCAAGCCGTTCGGCATAGTTGCGGAAGCTGCGATAGGCCACCGCCTTCAGTTCCTCGGTGGGAGCCCCGCTTTTCCAGATGGTGCGGCCGAACATCAGCTCGTACTGTTCCGGGTGTTCGGTGGCAAAGCGCAGATACTCGCGGACAAAGTGCTGAATCCGTTCTTTCGAGCCTTCCCCCTGTAATTGCCGACCGATCATTTCATCCAGTTGGCTGAACGCCTGGGTCGCCAGAGCGCAGAGCAGCGCATTCTTGTCACGGAAATGGTGGTAGGGTGCGGTACGGGAGACGCCGGCCCGTTCCGCCAGCTTGCGCAGGGACAGGCCATTAATGCCATCCTCGTCCAGCAGCCGGTTGGCTTCCCGGAGCAGGGTGGAATGCAGGTCGCCGTGGTGATAGCGCGCGGGTCGTGACATGAAAATGATCCTGGCGTGATTATCCTGTGGCAAGTTACCCACCAGACAGAGTCTGCGGTGGTTTCCATTCAGTGAACCCGGTGGTCTCTGTGGTAAAAATGCCTATTCTGTTCAAACACTAGTTTCAGCAATAATCTTGACAGTGTCAAAATAAGCCATTAACTTGACGCCGTCCAGATAATTAACGCGTAGCCATCTCTGGTGACGATACGGAGCACACACCATGACATCCGACCGCTATTCCAACCTGCTTTCCCCCCTGGATCTGGGCCATACCCAGCTCAAGAACCGGGTGATCATGGGGTCCATGCACACCGGTCTGGAAGACCGCTTCTGGCAGTTTCCCAAGCTTGCGGCTTACTTTGCCGAGCGTGCCCGTGGCGGTGTTGGCTTGATTGTTACCGGTGGCTTCAACCCGAACAAGAAAGGGTGGTTCTACCCGTTCTCCGGGCTGTTCAACAGCCGCTTTGATGTGATGAACCACCGCAAGGTCACCGATGCGGTGCACCGGGAAGGGGGCAAGATTGCCCTGCAGGTGCTTCATGCGGGCCGTTACAGCTACCACCCGTTCTCCCGTTCCGCCTCGGCGATCAAGAGCCCGATCAACCCGTTCAAGCCCAAGGCCATGTCCACCAAGGAAGTGGAGCAGACGGTGAAAGATTTTGCCCACACTGCCTACCTGGCCAAGAAGGCCGGTTATGACGGTGTGGAAATCATGGGGTCCGAAGGTTATCTGATTAACCAGTTCACCGCGCCGCGCACCAACAAACGCAAGGACAAGTACGGCGGCAATGCAGAAAATCGCCGTCGTTTCCCGGTGGAAATCGTCCGCGAAATCCGCAAGCGTTGTGGCGATGATTTCATCATCATGTTCCGCATGTCGGTGATTGATCTGGTGCCGGAAGGCTCCACCCGCGAAGAAGTGCTGGAACTGGCCAAGGCCCTGGAAGCAGCCGGCAGCAGTCTGTTGAACTCCGGTATCGGCTGGCACGAGGCCCGTGTGCCTACCATCGTGACCTCTGTGCCCCGGGCAGCCTTTGCCGAAGCCACCCGCCAGGTGAAAGAGGTGGTGTCCATTCCGGTGGTCGCCTCCAACCGCATCAACGATCCGGATGTGGCGGAAGAGATTCTCAAGAGCGGTCAGGCGGATGCGGTGTCCATGGCCCGTCAGTTGTTGGCGGACCCGGACTTCGTGAAGAAGACCGAGCAGGGCAAGGCCGACGAGATCAATACCTGTATTGCCTGTAACCAGGCCTGTCTGGATCACACCTTCCAGCTCAAGCGGGCATCCTGTCTGGTCAATCCCCGTGCCTGTCACGAAACCGAGCTGCTTTATCTGCGCACTGCCAAGCCCAAGAAGGTGGCGGTAGTCGGCGCCGGCCCGGCGGGCCTGTCCTGTGCCACGGTGGCGGCAGAGCGGGGTCACGATGTGACCCTGTTTGATCAGGCTGGCGAGATCGGCGGCCAGTTCAATATGGCCAAGGTAGTGCCGGGCAAGGAAGAGTTCCACAACACCATTCGCTATTTCAGCAAGCGAATTGAAAACACCGGGGTGACCCTGAAACTCAATACCCGGGTGGAAGTGGCAGATCTGCAGGCCCAGGGCTTTGATGAAATCGTCATCGCCACTGGTGTACTGCCGCGTACGCCGGGTATCCCCGGCATCGATCACCCCAAGGTGCTGTCCTACGTGGATGTACTGCGTGGCAAGGCGAAGGTGGGTGAGAAAGTGGCGGTGATCGGTGCCGGCGGTATCGGGTTTGATGTGTCCGAATTCCTGGCTGAACACCCCCGTGACGGCGAGCAGCCCTTGCCGGAGTGGATGAAGGAGTGGGGCGTGGACATGGATAGCAATGCACCCGGTGGCCTGGTTGAGCCGGAGGTGGAAAAACCCGCCCGGCAGATCACGCTGCTACAGCGTAAACCGACCTCGTTGGGCAAGGATCTGGGCAAGACCTCCGGCTGGGTGCATCGCGCCACCCTGAAATCCCGCAACGTGGACATGCTGAAAGGTTGCAGCTACGAGAAAATCGATGATGCCGGCCTGCATATCAAGATCGGCGAGGAAAGCCGGGTACTGGATGTGGACCACGTGGTGATCTGTGCCGGTCAGGAATCCCTGCGCGAGCTGTATCAGGAAGAAGCGAAAAACTTCCACCTGATCGGCGGTGCCGACCTGGCTGCAGAGCTAGACGCCAAGCGCGCCATCAAGCAGGGTGCGGAAGTAGCCGCGGCCCTTTAAGGGCGGGATGTAGGAGCGGCGCTTGAGCCGCGAAGCGTCCCTGGGAATGTTTTCGCAAGCAGGTTCGCGGCTCAAGCGCCGCTCCTACAAAAAAGCCCTTGCCGGCAAATCTCGGCAAGGGCTTTTTTGTGTTTTTCGCTATTAACTATTCACTGCCTTTCAGCTGTTTGCCCGCAACCGTCGGGTCTTGAAGCTGCCGATACCCATCTCCGTGATCACCTTGAACAACGATAGCAGCACGCTTTCATCCGGTTTCGGGTCCTGTCCCTTGCCCATGCGGTGCAACTGACGGGAAAACCAGGAGACTTCCATCATGGCCATCTCGTCGATCATCTTGATGCCTGTCTTGCGCGGTGTGACCCGGCTTATAACGCCTTCCTGGCCGGCGAGAATGCGATTGGCCAGATCTGGTTCCACTGCCAGGGGGCGGGCAATACCAACCAGGTCGGTGGCGCCGCTTTCCACGGCTTGTGCCATGGCCTCGGCTGAGCGGAAGCCGCCAGTCACCATCAGTGGCGTGGAGACCCGCTTGCGAATCGCCTGGGCGTAATCCAGGAAATAGGCTTCCCGCTTCACCGTACTTTCGCGCACGCCTTTGGCGCCGGCCATGGCCGGGTTTTCGTAGTTACCGCCGGAAATCTCCAGCAGATCCAGACCTTCATTGGCCAGGGTTTCCGCTACGGTCATGGATTCTTCTTCGGTGAAACCACCACGCTGGAAATCCGCAGAGTTGAGCTTGATGCTCACCGGGTAATCCGGGCCAACGGCGTCACGGATGGCGCGATAGATCTCCAGCGGAAAACGCATGCGGTTTTCCAGGGAGCCGCCCCATTTATCGTTGCGACGGTTGTGATGGCCGGACAGGAACTGGCTGACCAGGTAACCGTGAGCGCCATGAATCTGCACGCCGGTGAAGCCGGCCTTCTTGGCTAGTGCCGAGCTGGTAGCGAAACGGCGGATGATGTCGAAGATTTCATCTTCTGTGAGCGCCCGTGGCGTCTTGAAGGCGCTTTTGAGCTCCTTGCCGAAGGGGACAGCGGAGGGGGCCAGGGTATCACCGCTGGCGAGCATGCGCGGGATCTGCTTGCCCGGGTGGTTGAGTTGCACCCAGATATCATTGCCCTGGTTTTTGCCGGCCTCGGCCCAGCGTTTCAGCAGGGTCATGTCGCGCTCATCTTCCAGTACTACGTTACGGGGCTCGCCGGTGTGGTTGCGGTCAATCATGATGTTGCCGGTAATCAGCAGTCCGGTACCGCCCTGGGCCCAGCGACCGTAGAGCCGCTCCAGTGCGGGGGTGACATGATTATCGATGGTGCCCAGCGCTTCGCTCATGGCAGATTTGGCGAAGCGATTTTTCAGCGTTATTCCGCAGGGCAGGGCCAGTGATTGTCCGAGAGTGTCCGCGTGGCTCACGATTGTCCTCCAGCGACCTGTGCAGGTCAGCAGCTATATAGTTTGATGATGGTCAAACTATAAGTTAGTTTTATACCCGTCAAACCATTTTGTGTGGAGGTGTCGGTTTTGGCACAGAAAGACATACCGGAGAGTTCAGCGGATCAGTTGGCAGCGGCCTTTCGTGCCCTGTCGAACCCCAACCGCTTGCGTATCTATCAAGTGATTCTGGAGCACTGTCGTGCCCATGGTCATGCGGATCTGGCGAAAGTGCCGGCGGGCTGTGCCTTCGGGGATTTCATGCAGCGTCTCAACATTGGTGCACCCACGGTATCCCACCATGTCCGTGAGCTGGCCGAGGCCGGGCTTATCCGGGTTGAGCGGGAAGGGCGTCGACGTTATTGCCATGCCCAGCCGCAAATGCTGGCTACCCTGGCGCATTTTTTCGAATTATAAGGAGAGAGCAGAATGACAGCAGACCAATGGGCGTTGTGGGGTTGCGGTATTTACTTTCTGACGGGGCTGCTGACCGGGGTGTGGAAGTACTGGCAGATCGCTACCAATGAAAAGGGTCGGGCGCATTACTATGTGGACGTGGCCCACCGGGCCAGCCTGATGTATGCATTTGCCTGTCTGGTACTGGAGCGCTTTGCGCTGCTCAGCGTCTGGGACGACTGGATCAATACGCTGGCGGTGCTGGCAAACGTGGTGTTTTTTGGCCTGGCCATCGGCAGCTATATTATCCACGGCTTCCTGCAGGACACCCGTAATCAGTTGCAGCGCCCCCATCGTCTCGGTGGCGGTAGTGTGCCAGAGCTGGCCATGTCCACATTCATGGTGTCGTTGATCGTGGCCGAGGTGGGTGGTTTCGCGGTGTTGTTTGCGGGGTTTGTGATGCGTTGAGGCCACGCCCGCGATGGGCGTGGCGTCTGCCGGGTTCAGGCCAGGCGGTTCTTCTCGGTGATCTGTCCGTTCAAGGTCCAGAAATCGTAGAGGATGCCCAGCCCGAACAGCCCGGCGGTAAGCAGATAGATGATGCCGGTGATCACCTTGCCCATGTAGAAACGGTGGATGCCGAAAATGCCCAGGAAGGTAAGCAGAACCCAGCCGATGTTGTAGTCGATGCTGCCGGGTTCGTAGCGTTCGTCCGCCGCATCGTCCATGCCCGGGATCAGGAATAGATCGATGATCCAGCCGATGAAAAACAGGCCCAGGGTAAAGAACCAGATGGTGCCGGTGATCTGGCGACCATAGTAAAAGCGATGGGCGCCCATGAAACCGAAAATCCACAGCAGATAGCCGATCACTTTGCTGTGCGTGTCCTGATTTTGCATTGTTATTATCCTCGTTTTAAAGATCGACGTTCAGAGCCGCGCTGGCAGCATTGGCCTTGTCCCGCGCTTGCTGAATGGATTCGCCTCTCGCCAGGGCGACACCCAGGCGGCGGCTGCCTTTCACTTCCGGTTTGCCGAACAGGCGCACTTCCGTTTCCGGTTGGGCCAGGGCCTTGTCCAAGCCACTGTAACGCATCTCGCTGGATTCACCTTGCACCAGCAGTACCGAGGAAGCGCTGGGGCCGCGTTGTTCGATATCCGGAATCGGCAGGCCAAGAATAGCACGGGCATGCAGCGCGAATTCCGACAGGTTTTGCGACAGCAAGGTCACCAGTCCGGTGTCATGGGGGCGGGGAGAGACTTCGCTGAAATACACGTTATCACCCTTGATAAACAGCTCCACGCCAAAAATACCCATGCCGCCCAGGGCTTCGGTGATGGCGCCGGCGACCTGTTTAGACGCTTGCAGTGCTTTTTCGCTCATGGCTTGCGGCTGCCAGGATTCCTGGTAATCGCCGTTTTCCTGGCGGTGGCCGATGGGAGCGCAGTAGGTGGTGGCATAGCGGGTGCCATCCCGGTGTCGCACGGTCAGCAGGGTGATTTCATAATCGAAATCCACGAAGCCCTCCACGATGACCCGGCCCTGTCCGGCGCGGCCACCGGATTGCGCATAGTCCCAGGCGGTCTGGATATCCGTTTCGGTTTTCACCGTGCTCTGGCCCTTGCCGGAGGAACTCATCACCGGTTTGACCACGCAGGGCAGGCCGATCTCGGCAACGGCCTGTTGGTAGTCCTCCAGGCTTTCTGCAAAGCGGTAGGGCGAGGTGGGTAGAGATAATTCTTCTGCCGCCAGTCGGCGAATGCCTTCCCGGTTCATGGTCAGTTTTGCCGCCCGGGCAGTAGGCACGACGGTAAAGCCTTCGCTTTCCAGTTGTACCAGTTCGTCGGTGGCGATGGCTTCGATTTCCGGGACGATCAGCGCCGGCTTCTCCTGTTCTACCAGTTGGCGCAAGGCGGCTCCGTCGAGCATGTTGATGACATGGCTACGCTGGGCCACCTGCATGGCAGGGGCGTGATCATAGCGGTCCACGGCGATCACTTCGCAGCCATAACGGATCAGTTCGATGGCCACTTCCCGGCCCAGTTCGCCGCTGCCCAGCAGCATGACGCGGGTGGCGGTGTCGGTAAAAGGTGTGCCGATGGATGTCATAACAGCTCTCAATGCGGTTGATGGCATGATTGTAACGAAATGGGGTGTTGGTGCTAGCCCGGACTTTTCATCCAATGCCATGTAGTAGGCGAGTGATAAAGTGCCGCCAGTGCGTTCAGCCAGCGCAGCGACAGGCTGGATGCCTTTTCAAGCTGTCTGGGCGCGCTGGCGGTGCTTTAGCGCTCGTCTAATGCATGGCAAGCGTGAGATACAAAATGGAATCTACTCTAAAATGCCTTTCTATCTTGTATAGTAGTGCCAAACCCGAATTGAGGAGCGTTTGGGTGAGAAATCCGGGCTAGGGCTTGCTGGGACATACCATTGCCGCGCAACCATCAGGATAGAGCCATGAACGACGAAATTTGGATGCAGAGGGCACTGGAGCTGGCCCGGCAGGGTGCCGAGGTGGGTGAAGTGCCAGTGGGCGCGGTGCTGGTTCGTGATGATCAGGTGCTGGGTGAAGGCTTCAATCAACCCATCATCGCCCATGATCCGACAGCTCACGCCGAAGTGGTGGCCCTACGTGCGGCGGCGGAGACCGAGCAGAATTACCGGTTACCGGGAAGCACGCTGTACGTGACCCTGGAGCCCTGCACCATGTGTTTCGGTGCCCTGGTTCATGCCCGTGTGGCTCGGCTGGTTTATGCGGCCAGTGAGCCCCGTGCTGGCGTTTGCGTTAGTCAGCTGCAGTTACCGCAGGTGGATTTCTACAACCACAAATTGCTGGTAGAAGGGGGTCTGATGGAGGCGGAGAGTGCGGCCATGCTGAAGGCGTTTTTCGCGGCTCGCCGAAAGGGGTGAGGTGTGGGTAGGGTGCACTGAGCCTAAGGCGAACTGCACCATTCAAACGCCGGGGTGGTGCAGTTCGCTTAGGCTCAGTGCACCCTACGGTTTCGAACATGCTTGAGACTTTGTGACCATAAAAAAAGGCCGGCAATGCCGGCCCTTTTTCGTTCAGAAAAAGCTCTTATTGGTACTGAGCTTCCTGGGTAGTGGCCTTCATGATGGCTTCTACGCGACGGTTTTCCGCGCGGCCTTCACTGGTGCCGTTGTCGGCGATCGGCTTCTCTTCACCGTAGCCTTCAGTGGTGATGCGGTCAGTGCTGATGTTGAACTCTTCCACCAGAACTTTCTTCACTGCATCAGCACGCTTCTTGGAGAGCGACTTGTTGTAGCTCGCTGCGCCAGTGCTGTCGGTGTGACCTTCCAGTACCAGGTCGGCAGAGGGATACTTGCGCATCTCTTCAGCCAGACGCTCCAGCTCAGGGTAGGAAGTCTGACGGACCTCAGCCTTGTCCAGGCCGAACTCAACGTACAGGGTTTCCTTCACGTCTTTTTCCAGGTACTGCTGACAGCCCTTGTCGTCTACCAGTGCGCCAGCCGGGGTATCCGGGCATTCGTCGGCACTGTTGACTACGCCATCACCGTCGTCGTCCAGTTCACAACCGGTGGCATCGACCTGGGCACCTGCAGGGGTGTTGGCACACTGATCACGGTCATCAGGTACGCCATCGCCGTCACTGTCGGTTACCACGTTCTCAACCACTGGTGCGGGCTCTTCTTCTTTCTCGGACGCACCGATAATGAAGTTCAGGCCAGCATAGACTTCTGCGTCCCAACGTTCGGTACGGAAGCTGTAGTAGGGGCGAGCACCCACGTCCAGCATGAAGTGCGGGTGCAGCATGGTCTGGAAACCGGTTTCCAGGGTACCGATGGTTTCCTTGAAATCGTTGGAACTGTCGCTGGTCGGCTCGGTACGGAACTCACCGGCGCCGATACCCACATAGGGTTCGAACGCGGAACTGCCGGCAAAGTGCTTACGCAGCGTGCCGTGAGCAATGTTGATGTCTGCATCGCCGAGCAGTGCAGTGTTGGAGTTGTTACGCTCCCACCAACCCTGAACAGACCAGTCACGGTTGAAGCGGTAACCCATCTGGGCACCCGGCAAAGTGACAGAGTTGTCACTGGTGTCACCGTTAATGTGATCACCCAGATCTAAAAAGTTTTCACTGATGTGGCCACCGAAGTAGAAATAACGCTCGGGGATGTCGTCAGCATTGACCGCAGTGGTCGCAGTGACAGATGCGCAAGCAATACTCGCCGCCAAAAAATGTTTAGCGTTCATAAGCTCCTTCCTTGTTTTGTCCAATAGGCAGTACAAACACGAGATCAGTGTTGTGCAGCCTGTCTCCCATGTAAATCCTCACATGACAGATTAATAAAAAAATTTACAAATATGGAAATTGTTTGGTAGCAGGAGGTCTTTTTTTGTAATTATCTAGTGTAAAAGCATTACTTTTTATTTTTTAGATAAGCTTTAAAGGTTGCTTCTTGGTGGGTCAGAACGGTCGCGTCCTTCGTTTCGATTTTGATAAAGCGCGTAGTCGGCCTCGTTAAGTAGCGGGTTGATACTGCGGCCACTGTTTTCTGTACTGGCAACGCCGATTTTTGCGCTGATTTTGACATTTTCCTGTTGCATGTCCCCGGGTTGCTGACAAGTCAGCCTGATGCCGGCGGTGAGAGCGCGCAGACCTTCGCCCATGCGGGCGGCATCGTCATAGCTGGTGTGAGGGAGTACCAGCAGGAACTGGGCACCGTCGAAGCGCCCGAAAAGATCGCTTTCGCGAATTTTTTCACGAATACAGTCGGCAAACAGGCGTAGAGCCTTTTCGCCAGTGTGACGTCCAAACTCATCCAGCAGCTGGGTGAAGTCGTTGATCTCCAGCAGCAGGATGGACACGGTGTAATTATGACGCTGGCTCAGCGCCAGTTCTCTTTCCAGCATGCTGAGCAGGTGAGGGCGGTTGAACAGGCCGGTGAGGTGATCTTCCCGGGCGAGCTGTTGCAACTGATGGTTCTGTCGGTCCAGAGACATCAGTCGGCTGCCCACCAGATAGAGGGGGGGGCAGCAGTAGCAGCGGGAGCAAGGTGGCCAGCACCAAGGCGGACAGCCAGTCTCTTTCGCCAACGACCAGAATGGCGATGCTGGTGAGCACCAGGGAAAGGAATACGGCACTGATGGTAATCAGCAGAGTGCCTTTCAGCGCAGTGGCACGGTCGTGCGGGCTGATCTGCCGGGCAGAAGAGGCCAACACATGGAACAGCTTGGACATGCTGCTATATCCCCAAAAGATATTGATTTTTATGTAATCAGTATCCCGATTGGCCTGCCCAGGCGCAATAGCGGCGGGGCGTCAGGGGTTACCTAACAGGGCCTCTTTGAGGTTGTTTGAGTAGGGGGTTTCCCCGAACCAGATTCGCAAGTAGGCCTTGGCGAAACGATCTCCCTGTTCATTGGTGAGCGGATCGTTATTGAGCATCAGCAAAAGCTGCTCATCCTGATAGACCATGGCATAGGTGTCGCCATCGCCAATATCCTGATAATGACTGTTAAAACCCTCAAAACGGGGTTTTAGTTGCGCGAAATCCCTGTCGTTGAGGTTTTTTTCCAGAAAGTTCATGGCCGCCTTGGCAAAGGCATCGCCGGGAACTTCACGGTAGTAACTGAATTCCAGCCTCATTGGCGCTGCCAGCAGGTCATCGACATTGCAGTCTTGGCGAAGCAGGCGTGCCTCTCCCACGGTGATAAAGCGCAATGCCTTTACATCACTGCGGTGGCATAGCTGCCAGTCGCTCGCGTGGGCTGTGTTACCCAGCAGGCAGGCCAGTGAAAGCAGAAGAGGGCGTGTCAGTGATCGCGTAGCCATCGTGTCATCGGTCCTAATAGTGGCAGATGTTGGTCCAGGCCCTGGCTGCTGTCCCAGAAATCCTGGTGGAAGAAAACCTGTCCGTTACGGTTGAACCGTAGCTGGCTGATGCCGATGGTCCGCGACAGGCGCTCTCTGCCCAGCAAGGAGAAGCGTGCTTCCATCACCCAGACCAGATAAATCTGGTTATCGTCGCGGATCACATTCACCGGTTGCAGTGACATCTGACTCAACCGGTCGGCGGTAGCCAGCAGATGCTCCTGAAGCGCATTACGCTCGAGGAGAGTGACCAGGGTGTCATTGAAGTACAGGTCCTCGGCGTAGATCTTATCCACGCTGTCGGCAATCTGATCCCGGTCTAGGGGATTGTAGAAACGGATAAAGCGGGACAGGGTCTCGTCATCAGGTAGTACGGCATCCTGGGTAGCATCACTGCTGCGCTCGAGGTAATGGTCTGTGTAGCCATAGGGGCCAAGTGGTGTCGTACTGCAGCCTATTAGCAGCAGCGGCACGAAAAGAATGCATGTCAGTCGTATTTTCTTCATGAGGCAACTTTGAGCGCGGGCAGGTGATTCGCCTGTGAAGGAATTTCACAGGCCATTGACGAGTGGTGGCGCACTGTTCGCAAATGAAACGATTACCCGCCCCTTTGATTATCAATTTTGTCGGCTTCCAGCTGTTGTGGGCGGCGGCTGTGTTTGGCGGTGCCAGAGACATGTCCTGGCCGTCCTGGGCTGTGCTGGGAGTGATGCTGGCAGGGCAGTGGTGGTTTGATCCCCGCTGGATCAAGAATACCTCCATGCTGCTATGGGGCCTTGTGCTGTGTCTTTTGCTTGAGCCGATCTGGCTGAGTAGCGGTTTATTGGCTTATACCAGCTGGGATCATCCCTGGCTGGCACCGGGATGGATCTGGGCATTGTGGTTGGGATTTGCCGTGAGCTTTCACTACAGCCTGCGCTGGTTATGTGGCAGGCCCTGGCTGGGTGCCGCCTTTGGCGCGGTAGGTGGTATCTTTTCCGTCACCATGGGCATCAGACTGGGGGCGGCCAGCGCGCCGCTCGACTGGCTGCCGATCGCAGTGACCTATGGTGTGGTCTGGGCGTTGGCGGTGCCGCTGCTGGCCTACGGAGCACAACTCACCGGTGAAAGGGAACATCATCATGCCTGAGATTCACTATTTGCTACTCATCGCCCTGCTGATTGTGGCCTCGGTGTTGTGGTTGCAGCAGTTGCAGACTCGTAATGCGGGCTGGGTGGATGTGTTCTGGTCCTGGTCAGTGGGTGTGGTCGGGCTGATTTTTCTGGTGATGGGCAGTGGCGACTCCCTGCCGCGCTGGGTGGCCGGTGCATTGCTGTTGCTCTGGTCCGTGCGCCTGGGCAGCCATATTTTTCGGCGGGTGGCCAGTGAGTCCCACGAAGACGGTCGCTACGCGGCCATGCGCGAAGCCCTGCAGGAAAAAACGCAGCCGGTATTTCTGCTCTTCTACTGGGGCCAGGCTCTGCTGGCATGGGGCTTTGCCCTCACATTCTGGGTGATTGGCAGCCAGCAACACAGTTACGGCATTACGGTCGTCTTGGGCGCCTGTCTTGGCGTACTGGCAATTGCCGGCGAGAGCCTGGCCGACAGGCAGTTGTCGCGCTTCAAGCACAAGCCTGACAGTGCCGGGCGCACTTGCCGTGAGGGGTTGTGGCGCTATTCCCGCCATCCCAATTATTTCTTTGAATGGTTGCACTGGTGCAGCTACCCGCTGATTGCCATTGGCGCCAGTCAGGGGGCCTGGCTGTGGTGTCTGCCGCTGGCCATGTTCGTTTTCCTCTGGTTCGTCACCGGCATTCCTTATACGGAAAAGCAGGCACTGAAATCCCGTGGCGACGATTATCGAGACTATCAGCGCACTACCAGTGCGTTCTTTCCCTGGAGACCCAAATCATGATGATTCAAATGGCGGAGTCCGGCCTGCTGCCGGATGCCCTGGTACGTTTCGGTATCCGGCGTTTGCTGGGAAAGCGGCTTGAACAGGAGCGACAGAAGCACAATCGCGATGACCTGGAAAGCGCGCTGAAGCAGGGCCCGGTGGCAGTGGGCCAGAATGAAGCCAACGAGCAGCATTACGAGGTGGATTCGCGTTTTTATGAACAGGTCCTCGGCCCTTATCTGAAGTATTCCAGCGCCTACTGGCCGGACGGGGTTAACGACCTGGCGGAGGCCGAGCGCGCCATGTTGGCGATGACCTGTGAGCGTGCCGAACTGGAAAACGGCCAGGATATCCTGGAAATGGGGTGTGGCTGGGGGTCACTGACCCTGTGGATGGCAGAACACTACCCGGGCAGCCGTATTACCGCCATTTCCAACTCGGCATCCCAGAAAGCCTTCATCATGGGGCGGGCCAAGGAAAAGGGCCTCACCAATGTGCGAGTGATCACTGCAGATGCATCATTGTTTCAGCCGGATCAGCCCTTTGACCGGGTCGTGTCAGTTGAGATGTTCGAGCATATGCGCAACCACAGTGCCCTGATGGCACGGATTCATGATTGGTTGAAACCGGGCGGGAAGCTGTTCATTCATGTGTTTTGCCATCTCAATCTGACCTACCTGTTTGAAGACGAGGGCAGCAGCGACTGGATGGCACGGTATTTCTTTACCGGCGGCATGATGCCCTCCTATGACTGGTTGCCTCACTGTGCGGGCAAACTGGAGGAAGAACAGCGCTGGGCCGTTAATGGAACCCATTACGCGCGGACGCTGGAAGGCTGGCTGGAACTGGCGGACCAGAAGCAATCCCGGCTGATCCCGTTGCTGGATGAAGTCTATGGCAAGGGCAACGGCAAGGTATGGCTGCAACGCTGGCGCATGTTTTTCATGGCCTGCGCGGAGTTGTTTGATTATCGTGACGGGGAAGAATGGTTCGTGGCCCATTATCTGTTTTCCCGTCCGGCGAATACTGCCGGCTGAAACCGTTGAGCATCTTGCATGAAGAAAACCGGCGTCCAGCATCGTATTACCCGCGTCTACCTGCTTCAGTTGTTGCTGATCAGTCTGGCTACGGTGCTGGGCGTGTGGGCCACGGCCAACATTATCGAACAGGTTCTGGTGAAGCAGGCACTGATCAAGGAAGCCGAGCACTACTGGACCCTGCTGGATGACAACCCGACGCAACCTCGCCCCAACACGCGTCACCTGCTGGGATTGTTGACCAGCGAAAAGGTCAACGATGACATCCCGCAGGTGCTGCAGTCCTTACCCGACGGTTACCAGCGGGCGGACCTGGCCGGCGAGCGTCCGATCGTTTATCTGGAGCGCAAAGGAGATGCCCGGCTGTATCTGATTTTCGATGAAAAGCGGGTGTCGGTACTGGCCTTTCTGTTTGGCATTTTGCCGCTCACCGGGGTGTTGCTGGTGATCTATATCACCTCGTTTCTGGGCTGGAAAAAATCCCGCGATCTGTTGTCACCATTAGTGCAGTTGGCTGACCGGCTACGGCACACACCGGTGGAAGACCCCAGTATTGCACGGCCGGATCTCAGTGGTATTGATGCGGATACCGACAGTGAGGTGGCGGTGCTGGTGTCGGCACTGGATGCCTATGCGGACAGGCTGGTGAGCTTTGTGGAGCGCGAACGACAGTTTACCCGTGATGCCAGTCACGAGCTGCGCACGCCACTGGCCGTGTTCCGTGCCAACCTGGAATTGCTGGTCAGCCAGATCGGTGATCGCCCGTTGATCCGCCGCATGGAAGATACCGTGGAGGACATGGAAGCGACGCTGGAAACGTTGCTGATGCTGGCGCGTACGGAGCAGCGTCAGCCCGATAGCGAGGACGTGATCGTCAACGACCTGGCGGTCAACCTGATGGAGCGTCTCAGCCCGCTGGCAGACCGCAAGCAGATTCGCCTGCAAGTACGGCAGACGGCCCTGTTGACGGTCCATAGCCCGGAAGTGGCGCTGACCATTGTGCTAACCAATCTGGTGCGCAATGCCATCAACTACAGCGGCTCTGGCGACGTCACCATCCTGGTGGCGGAAAAGATGGTGCACGTGGTGGATTACGGGGCCGGTATGGATGCGGATGAGTTGGCGCGCATTCTGAAACCCTTCGAACGTGGGCAAAGCCAGGAAGCGGGCCATGGCCTGGGGCTGGCCATCGTGCAACGGCTGTGTGAGCGCTATCACTGGCACCTGATGGTAACCAGTGCCCCTGGTCGCGGTACCGAAGTGGCGATCCGTTTTTCCTAAGGATCAGCCGCTAACCAGCATTTCCTGATCGATACGCACCAACAATTGCTTGGCATTCAGCGCATCACGGATCCGATCTGCCACGCGGCGGGATTTTTCCTCGTCGGTGTCGGCAAGAAGAATACCGAAACGGTTATTTCCCAGGTGGGCTATGCTGTCCTGTTCGCGAAGCAGTGCGGCCAGGGAGTCGGCAATGGTCAGGCTGTTGCCGTCTTCCGGTGCCTGTAGATAAAGAAGCGATGCCTGCAGACCAAAATCCCGGCAATTGCTGGCCTCCTGTCGACAAATATCCTCCCAGCCCTTACGGCCCGGCAGCCCGGTATCGTCACAGCGGTCCGGGTGTTCCACAAAGGTAGTCAGCCGTTTTTCCCTGGCTTCGCGCACCGCATTGTTGAGCAGGAAACTGATCAGGGCGGCTTCGTGGGTCAGAGAGGGAAGGGCGTTGGCAAGATCGGCCGGCTGGGCCTGCGGGTCCATGGCGCACAGTGTGCCAAACAGGCGGTTGTCACTGTCTACCAGCGGCAAACCGATGTAGGCACCGATATCCAGAGAGTGGTTCAGTGAGGCGAACTGGTCGTCCGGGTCCGTGCTCACATCCGTGGTGATACGGGGTTCACCCACTTCCACCATACGAACACAGTAGCTGTTCTGCCATTGCAGTCGTTCGCCTCGCTGCAGACCGTAATGGCCATCGCGCACTCGTAACAGGATCAAATCTTCACCGCTCAGGCGGGTAATCATCCAGGTGGCCATGCCGAAGCGGTTTTGCAGCTCCGCCAGATGTGCATCAAGCAGGGATTGGCAGGTGGTATAGGTCGGTAGAGGAATCACGTCGGCTGGCATAAAGGCTAGGCATATTGTTATTTTTGCACATTGTCAGGCCCTTGAGGCACACAGTGCAAGCCCTGCGGGACACAGGGCTTTTTCCAGAAGCCAACTATACAGCAGTAGGGCGGTCCGCTTGAATGCTGAAGCCGACACCGGGCAGGGTATTGAGCAACGCATTTTCGAAGGGCTTGTCCACCGCCTTGCGCAGATTGTACAGGTGACTGCGCAGGGCATCGGAGTCCGGTACCAGATCACCCCACAACTCATGCTCAAGCTGTTCGCGGCTGACAACCCGGGGAGATTCGCGCATCAGGATGCGCAGAATACGGAAGGCGGTGGGAGAAAGCTTCAGTAGCTGGCCGTCGCGGCGCACTTCCTGACGGGCCGGGTCCAGTTCGAGATCTGCCACCTGCAAGGTGTTGGCGGTGACTTCCTTGCGCTGGCGGCGAATCAGGGCGGAGACACGGGCTGCCAGTTCCGGCAGGGCAAAGGGTTTGACGATGTAATCGTCACCACCGCGGTCGAAACCTTCCAGCTTGTCTTCCAACTGGTCACGGGCAGTCATGAAGATTACCGGCAGGTCCAGGGCCAGATCCTTGCGCAGGTACTGGCAGAAGCTGTAGCCGTCTTCGCCGGGCAGCATCACATCCAGCAGCATCAGGTCGTAATGATGCTCCTGAACCAGTTCCCGAGCCAGGCTGGTGTTGCCGGCATAGTCCACCGTGGCACCTTCCTGTTCCAGAAATTCCACCACGGTCTGGGCCAGTTGGCGATGGTCTTCCACGAGTATGATGGACAGGTTTTCCACGGGCGCTCTCCTTTTTTTGATTATGGCTATCATCAGGCCCGAGTCGTCAATAACCCGTCAAGGTTCTTCACGTTCGTCGCCGCAGTGGTTTTGTCAGTCAGTGAGCGTTCCGGTGCGGGCAAAGCGCTGCCGGTAGTGGCTTGGCGACAGCCCGGTATGGCGTTTGAACAGGCGCGAAAAACTGCTCACGTCCTGGTAGCCCACCTGTTCTGAGAGCCGTGCCAGGTTGTTGGTGCCTCGCTCCAGCATCTTGCGCGCTGCTTCAATGCGTACCCGCTGCAGGTATTGCAACGGTGGTTCGCCCAGGGTGGTGGTAAAGCGTCGCTGCAGTTGGCGTGGGCTCAGGTGAACCATTTCCGCCAGTTGGCCAAGGCTGGTGCTTTCCTTGTAGTGCTCATGAATCCACGCCTGGATGGTCTGTACCTGGTCGTCCTGGTGATAGCTGTGGGCGGGCAGGCCGGCATAAATACTTTGCAGGTCGTTGCGCACATCAATGACAAAGGCCCTGGCCAGTTCCCGGGCCAGGTCGGCGCCGCAGTAACGCTCTACCAGCAGGATGGTCAGGTCCCGCCAGGCGGTGCCGCCGCCGGCGCAGAAGATATTGCCATCGCGGGTAATCAGTTCGCGTTCGTTGAGTTTTACCTGCGGATAGTGATGACGAAACTGCTGGCTGAAGCCCCAGTGGGTGGTGGCGGTCTTGCCGTCCAGCAGACCGGCTTCGGCCAGCAGGAAGGCGCCGGTGCAGTTGCTGGCCAGGTCCGCTCCCCCTTGATGCAGAAAGCGCAGCCAGGGCAGAACGTCCTGTTCCTCGGCCAGTACGGTTTCCAGCTTGCCGCCGATGGTTGGCACGATCACCAGGTCTGCCTGATCCAGTTGTTCCAGGGAGCAGTCCACGGCCATGCGAATGCCGTTGGTACAGCGCACCGGGTTGCCGCCCCGGGAGACAACGCGCACTTCGAACTGCCGGTCCAGCGGCTGGTCGTGGATGCGGTTCCAGGTCACACCGGTCAGGTTGAACAAATCCACCACCCCGGTAAGGGCAGAAGCAAAAACGCCATCGAAGGCTAATACGGCTACTCGGTACATCGTGTCGTATTCCACCATGAATAAGTCATAGGCGACAATGCCAGACCGGAAGGGGGGATGGCAAGCTGTTCAACCTGAATCCATGGGCAGCCAGGAATTCAGGTTCAAACCAACCGGAGCCAAACCGTGAGTGATGTGATTCTCGATCGTCGTGATCTCAGTTTTCAGCTGTTCGAAGTACTGGACACCGACGCCCTGTTCCAGCGCCCCCGTTTTGCGGAGCACAGCCGGGAGACCATCGAGGCAGCACTGGATACGGCAGAGAAACTGGCCCGGGAAAAGTTCGCCAATCACAACAGCCTGGCGGACAAGGACGAGCCGACCTTTGTGGACGGCAAAGTGGCCATGCTCGGGGAAGTGAAAACCGCCTTCGATGCCTATATCAATGCCGGTTTTCTCTCGTCACGTGCCAGTTTTGAAGAGGGCGGTATGCAGTTGCCGGAAATCGCGGCGGCTGCCTGCAAGGGCATGTTCACCTGCGTGAATCCCAGCTCTACCGCGTATGCCTTTTTGACCGCAGCGGCGGCCAATGTGATCCGCAATTTCGCCAGTGACACGCTGAAATCACAATTTCTCGAACCGATGATGGCAGGGCGTTTTACCGGCACCATGGCGCTGACCGAGCCCCACGCCGGTTCCTCCCTGGCCGACATTCGCACCCGCGCGGTGCCTCAGGAAGACGGTAGCTATCGCCTCAAGGGCAACAAGATCTACATTTCCGGCGGCGATAATGAGCTGGCGGATAATATTGTTCACCTGGTGCTGGCCAAGATTCCCGGTGGCCCGGAAGGGGTGAAGGGGATCTCCCTGTTTGTGGTACCCAAATATCGTTTGGATGCCCAGGGAAACCCGGGGGAGCGCAACGATGTGGTACTTGCCGGCCTGATCCACAAGCTTGGTTACCGGGGCACCACCAGTACTGCGCTGACCTTTGGCGATAATGATGATTGCCATGGCTACCTGGTGGGCGAAGCTCATCAGGGCCTGCGCTATATGTTCCAGATGATGAATGAAGCGCGGGTGGGCGTGGGCTTTGGTGCGGCGGTGCTGGGTTACCGGGGGTATCGCTATGCACTGGATTACGCCCGCGATCGCCTGCAGGGCCGGCATCCGGATGATGCGGATTTCAGCAAACCGCAGGTTCCCATCATTGAACACGCGGATGTAAAACGTCTGTTGCTGACCCAGAAGGCCTACGCGGAAGCGGCCATCGCCATGAGCCTGTATGGCTATCGTCTGGTGGATGACATCGAGACCGGTGATGAGGCGGCAGCGAAGGATGCCCACCTGCTGCTGGATCTGCTCACGCCTGTACTGAAAAGCTGGCCTTCAGAATTTGGTGTCAAAGCCAACGACATGGCCATTCAGGTGTTTGGTGGCGCCGGTTACACCCGCGAATATCCGGTGGAACAGGTATGGCGTGACAACCGCCTTAATCCCATTCACGAAGGCACCACCGGTGTGCAGGGCATGGACCTGCTGGGCCGCAAGGTGTGGATGGCCAACGGCAAGGGGCTGCAACTGCTGGCCCAGCGTATCCTCGCCGATGTCGATAACACCTCGGATGACCGATGCCAGCCTTTTGCCCAGGCGCTGAAAGCCATGTTGCCAAGCGTTGAAGCGGCCACAGCAGCCGCAGGCAAGTTGATGGCAGAGCAGGGGCCGCGCATTGCGCTGTCCAACGCCAATGCCTACCTGCAACTGATGGGGCATACCGTGGCAGCCTGGATGTGGTTGCGGCAGGCCAATGCGGCAGCGGCACTGGATGCCCCCGAAGACAAGGATTTTGCTCAGGGTAAATTGCAGGCGGCGCAGTATTTTTTCCACTGGGAATTGCCCCGGGTGGAACTGGACGCGCAACGATTGATCGATGCCGACGACACCTTTATCACCATGGACAACTGCTGGTTCTGATTGCAGAACATTGTGTGCCTATCGTCATCAGGCTCGGGACCTGCCAAGGCAGGAATAGCTATGACGGTATTTTTAAGCCTCCTCTCCGGAGGCTTTTTTTTGGGTTGCAAACACCGGCCGATTTCCAAAATGTAGGGTGCAGTTCGCTTAGGCTCAGTGCACCCTACAAATAAAGGAAGGTTTTCGTGGACTCGAAGCGATGCAGGGCGGCCTTGCAAAAACAAATACCCCAAACAAAAAAAGCCCGGCAATGCCGAGCTCTTTTTCGCTGTTAACTATTCACTGTTAACTGCTTTTTCCTCACCCTTCCCACTTGCGCAGTACCAGGCTGGCATTGGTGCCACCAAAGCCAAAGCTGTTGCTCAGCACGGTGGCCGGGCCGCTATCCTTCCCCTGCACCAGAATCGGCAGTCCTTCCGCCTTTTCATCCAGGGTTTCGATATTGGCGCTCAGGGCGGTGAAGTCATGCTGCATCATCAGCAGGCTGTAGATGGCTTCGTGAACCCCGGCGGCGCCCAGGCTGTGACCGGAAAGGCTCTTGGTGGAGCCGATGTCCGGGCAATTGTCGCCAAACACTTCTCGAATGGCTTTCAGCTCAGCCACATCCCCCACCGGGGTGCTGGTGCCGTGGGCATTAATGTAATCGACCTTGCCGTCCATGGTGGCCAGTGCCTGGCGCATGCAGCGCGCAGCGCCCTCGCCGTTGGGCGCGACCATGTCATGGCCGTCACTGGTGGCGCCATAGCCGATCACTTCTGCGTAGATTTTTGCGCCACGCGCTTTGGCATGTTCCAGCTCTTCGACAACGACCATGCCGCCACCGCCCGCGATCACAAAGCCATCGCGGTTGGCATCGTAAGCCCGGGAGGCCGTTTGCGGCGTGTCGTTGTACTTGCTGGACAGGGCGCCCATGCCGTCGAACAGACAGCTCAGGGTCCAGTGTTCTTCTTCACCACCGCCGGCAAACACCACGTCCTGTTTGCCCAGTTGAATCTGTTCCACCGCGTTACCAATACAGTGGGCGCTGGTGGCGCAGGCGGAAGCAATGGAGTAGTTGATACCCTTGATCTTGAAAGGCGTGGCCAGGCAAGCGGAGACGGTGGAGGCCATTACCCGGGGCACCATGTAGGGGCCAACGCGTTTAACGCCACGGTTGCGGGCGATATCTGCGGCTTCCACCTGATTAAAGGAGGAGTGGCCACCGGAGCCGGCGACCAGACCGGTTCGCTCGTTACTGACTTGGTCTTCTTCCAGGCCCGCATCGGTGATCGCCTGTTGCATGGCGATGTAGGCATAGGCGGCCGCATCACCCATGAAACGACGGGGCTTGCGGTCGATGAAGTCTTCCAGTGCGATTTCCGGGGTGCCGGCAACGTGGCTGCGCATGCCCAGCTCTTTGTAGTCTTCCTTGAAGCGAATGCCGGAACGGCCCTCGCGCAAGGACCGGGTGACGCTATCGGTATCGTTGCCCAGGCAGGAGACAATGCCCATTCCTGTGATGACTACGCGGCGCATGTTTGGCTCCTAAAATCCGTCGGTGGAAGTGAACAGGCCTACGCGCAGGTCTTCGGCAAGGTAGATCTCCTTGCCGTCAACGCTGACGGTGGCATCGGCGATGCCCAGAATCAGCTTGCGGGAAATCACCCGTTTCACGTCCAGTTTGTAGGTTACCTTCTTGGCCGTTGGCAGAATCTGCCCGGAGAATTTCACACTCCCCACGCCCAGAGCGCGGCCGCGGCCCGGGTGACCCAACCAACCCAGCAAAAAGCCCAGCAGCTGCCAGGTGGCATCCAGGCCAAGGCAGCCGGGCATCACCGGATCACTTTCGAAGTGGCATTCGAAAAACCACAGGTCCGGGCGAATATCCAGCTCGGCGATAATTTCGCCTTTACCGTACTTGCCACCCTGATCGCTGATATGGGCAATACGGTCCATCATCAGCATGTTGGGTAGTGGCAGGCGCGCGTTGCCGGGCCCGAAAAGCTCGCCGTGGGCGCAGGCAAGCAAGTCCTCGCGATCGTAGGAGGATTTCTGTTCTGTTGTAGTGCTCAAAGTCTTACTCCGTGAAGGCCTGATGGCACATTCCGAGTATATGGATGATTTATGACGTTTTATCGGCACCGCTATGACACGGTGTCATGATCGAACGCATACTAGCAAAGCCAAGTGAAAGCATACGAATAGCAAGCGTCTCAAAATATGTCGAAAGGATGGCTTTACCGAAAATGACCGATGAACGGACAATAAAGACGCTGGTCTATGCTTCCTGAGGATCAATTGCGGCTCGGGAACGGCTGAAATTCATTATAGGTTATTCAGCGACTCCCTCCACGCCACGGACTTGCAATTGCCGGACCATGTACCGATGCTATGCGCGCCGGACCGCGCGTAACGGCGGTTTGACAGGCATCGGACAGTAAAAAGCGGATTGAGGAGCTCTCGTGGCGGCAGAAATCGGGCATCTATCCCTGTGGTTGGCACTGGCTGCAGCCCTGTGTTTATCAGTATTCCCGTTGATCGGGGTGCATCGTAACATTCTTGCCCTGCAATGGTATGCCCGCCCGCTGGCCTGGGTTCAGTGGCTGGCACTGACCCTTTCCATGGTCTGCCTGGGCTATAGCTTCTACATTAACGACTTCTCCGTGGCCTATGTGGCCAACCACAGCAATTCCGCGTTGCCGCTGGCCTATCGGCTATCCGCCATATGGGGTGGTCATGAAGGCTCGCTGCTGCTGTGGGGCTGGATGCTGGGCGGCTGGGCGGCCATGGTCGGGGTGCTGAGTCGCAGCGTTCCCCTGCACATGGTCGCCCGGGTGTTGTCCGTGATGGGCATGATCTCGGTGGGCTTCCTGCTGTTCATGCTGCTGACATCCAATCCCTTTGATCGGGTCTTGCCCTGGTTCCCGCTGGACGGGGCGGATCTGAATCCGCTGCTGCAGGACCCGGGCCTGATTATTCACCCGCCCATGCTGTATATGGGCTATGTGGGCTTTTCCGTGGCCTTTGCCTTTGCCGTGGCCGGGCTGCTGGCAGGCAATATGGATCCGGCCTGGGCGCGTTGGGCCCGGCCCTGGACCACCGTGGCCTGGAGTTTTCTCACCGTGGGCATCGCTCTGGGCTCCTGGTGGGCCTACTACGAGCTGGGCTGGGGCGGCTGGTGGTTCTGGGATCCGGTGGAAAATGCCTCGTTGTTGCCCTGGCTGGCGGGCACTGCCCTGATCCATTCCCTGGCGGTAACGGAAAAACGCAACATGTTCCGGGCCTGGACCGTGTTGCTGGCCATCATCGCTTTCTCACTGAGCCTGCTGGGTACCTTCCTGGTGCGTTCCGGAGTGCTGACCTCGGTCCATGCCTTCGCCAATGATCCGGAGCGGGGCACCTTTATTCTGGCGTTCCTGAGTGTGGTTGCTGGCGGCGCACTGACCCTGTTTGCGTTTCGTTCTTCCGCCCTGACCAACAACAAGGGCTTCAAGCCGGTGTCCCGGGAAGCCTTCTTGCTGGGCAACAATCTGATTCTTCTCACCGCCACCTTTGTGGTGCTGGTGGGCACCGTGGCCCCGCTGTTCTTCGAGGCCATGGATCTGAAAATTTCCATCCGCAGCCCGTACTTCAACGGGTTCTTTGTGCCACTGACGCTGGTACTGATCCTGTTGATGGTGCCGGGCGTTTTCAGTAACTGGAAACGTCAGGATGGCAACGGCCTGCTCAAGCGCATGGCACTGCTGGCACCGGCGGCGATCATTGCCGGCTGGTTTGCTGCGCGGCTCCCCGAGCCATCCCCCTGGCAGGGCGTGCTGGCGATCATGCTGGCTCTGTTCCTGGTGTTTGCCCATGTGGATGACGTGGTGCGCCGGGCCAGAGCTTATGGCCAGGGATTCTTTACCGGCTTGGGGAAACTGGGGCGCGGTTACTGGGGCATGGTCATGGCCCACTGTGGCCTGGCGGTGATGGTGGCAGGCATTACCCTGGTGAGCTTCCACGAAGTGGAAAGGGATATTCGTATGGCGCCCGGGGATCAGGCATCCATCGGTGAATATGCGTTTGTGTTTGACAGCCTGGACAGTTATGTCGGTCCCAACTTCGACTCTACCCGTGGCCACTTCCATGTGACCTATCAGGGCGAGCCGGAAGCCATCATGCATCCGGAAAAACGTACCTATCACGCCAGTGGTCAGATCATGACGGAAGCCGCCATCGATGCCGGGTTCTGGCGCGACCTTTATGTGGCCATGGGCGAGCCGCTGGAAGACGGCAATGCCTGGGCCGTGCGTATCTATTTCAAACCGGGTATCCGCTGGATCTGGCTGGGCGCCCTGATGATGGCGTTGGGTGGAGCGCTAGCGCTGTCTGACAAGCGTTACCGTCGTCAGCGATTTGCGACCAGCGAAGAAGGAGTTTCCCATGAAAGCTAATTCTCCCTGGGTATTCCTGCCGCTGGTCGGCTTCGTGTTGCTGGCGGTGCTGTTGGGCAGCGGTCTGGGGCGCGATCCCCAGGAATTGCCATCGGCACTGGTGGGCAAACCGGTGCCGACCTTCAGCCTGCCATCGCTGATGACCGACGAAACCCTTACCCAGGATTCTTTGAAAGGCCGCTGGCAGTTACTTAACGTCTGGGCCACCTGGTGCCCCACCTGTTATGTGGAGCATCCCTTTCTGCTGGAACTGGCCGCCCGCGGCGTTGCCATTGCCGGCCTCAACTACAAGGATGACAGTGCACCAGCTCGCCAGTATCTGGCCGAACAGGGCAACCCCTTTACCCATGTGATTGTGGATGCCGATGGTCAACTGGGTCTGGACCTTGGCGTCTACGGCGCCCCGGAAACCTTCCTGATCAACCCGGACGGCGAGATCGTGCTGCGCCATGCCGGCGACCTGAATGCGCGCGTCTGGCAGGAAAAGTTTGCTCCCTTGCTTGAGCAGGGCTCACAGGAGGGCGGAGCATGACCATGATTCTGCGTACTGTCTTTCTGCTTTGCCTCTCTCTGTCGGCGATGGCCGCTACCGACCTCTATCAGTTTGAGACTCCGGTACAGGAACAGCGCTTTCGGGTATTGCTGGATGAGCTGCGTTGCCCCAAATGCCAGAACCAGAGCCTGGCCGATTCCGATGCCGGTATTGCCCAGGATATGCGCGTTCGGGTAGAGAGCATGATCAAGGAAGGCAAAAGCGATGAAGAAATTGTCGATTATTTTGTCTCCCGCTATGGCGACTTTGTCAGTTACCGTCCGCCAGTAACGCCCACCACTTCCATTCTCTGGCTGGCGCCATTGTTATTGCTGGGCAGTGGTGCTGTGGTCATCGTGCTTCTGCTGCGCCGTGCCAGTGCCAGAGTGGATGACAATGATGCCGCTGATGAGAGCGACGTTAACCAGGGGGGAGACCGGTAATGATGTGGATTGTGATTGCGCTGGTTCTGCTACTGGCCCTGGGTGTCTTGTTATGGCTGTTGTGGCAGCGCGAAGCCCGCAAGGCGGGCAAGGTGATGCGGGGTGCCATTGGCATTCCCCTGATCATGCTGGTGCTAGCCGCCGCCGGGTATGGTCTGGTTGGCTACAATGAACATACCAGTGACTGGCTCAACGACCAGCAGGAATATCGGTCGGTAGCCCGAGCCATTATCGCTGGCGAGTCGCCGGAGCGGGCGGCGTCAGAGGTTCCTGTCGGCGCCCTGGTGCGTGTATTGCAGGCGGAGCTGGTGAAGAACCCGTCAGCCATGGGTTGGTATGCACTGGGTTCGCTGTACGATCAGCTCGGCGCGCCTGAGCAGAGCGAAGAGGCGGCCCGCAAGGCGGTGGCGAAGAGCCCGCAGGAACCGGCCATGCATCTGTTGCTGGCCCGGGCGCTGATCCAGAAAGCCGGTGGCAAATTAACCGACCCGGCCCTGGCCGAACTGCGCTGGGTACTGGATAGGGAGCCGACACACGATGGCGCCTGGATGATGCTGGCCATGTCTGCGGACCGGGCCGGGCGCTATGACCTGGCCGAGCAGGGCTGGCAAGCGCTGTTATCCCGGCACAGTCAGGGTGAAACCGGCGACCTGCTGCGTCGTGGCCTGGAAAATGCCCGTGAACAAAAGGCCCGCCAGGAAAAATTTGCCGGTATCCAGGCCGTCGTCACGGCGGAGGAGCTGCCCGCGGGAGGCACTGTCTTTGTCTATCTCCGCGAGGCCGGCAGTAGCGGCCAGCCTCTCGCTGCCCGTCGCCAGGTGGTGCCCCATTTTCCCGCCACCGTGTCGTTGTCCGCCCAGGACTGGCTGCAACGCTACCCGGATGACAGTGCGGCGCTTGTCATTGGTGCCCGCTACACCCCGGCGCCCGGCGGCGCAGTGGACCAGGCTGCCATCATGGCCCCGGTCAAACCCCTGGAACTGCCGCAGGGCGACCCCGCCATGCTGGTTCTCGAACGCCCCTGATCCCGCCAACTCCCCAGGGTGCTACCAAGGTAGCACCCTCCTATTACTTGTGAAGAACCGGGCCTCAGGGTAAAGTTGCACCCCTTCGGAGGCCCCTGAGTGGCCCAAACGGAAGGTTCTGCAACAATATTCGCGTCGTCAAAGTGCCCAGCTCTGCATGGAAACGCCTGAATCAGGTCTCTGATTCAGCGCTTTATTGCCTTGATGTGAGCGCTCTGGCCGGCTCCCTTTGTGGCAGAGCATTTCACTTGGCCTTCTGATGCCTTTTCGACCACAGAAAGATGGAGAATCCTATGCGTGTCATCCTGCTTGGTGCCCCCGGTGCGGGCAAGGGCACCCAGGCGCAGTTCATCAAGGAACAGTTCAATATTCCTCAGATTTCCACCGGTGACATGCTGCGCGCTGCTGTTAAAGCAGGCACTCCCCTGGGTTTGGAAGCCAAGAAAGTGATGGATGCTGGCGGTCTGGTATCCGATGACATCATTCTGGGCCTGGTCAAAGAGCGTATCAGCGAAGACGACTGCGCCAACGGTTTTCTGTTCGACGGCTTCCCCCGCACCATTCCCCAGGCGCAAGCGCTGGTGGAGCAGGGTGTGGATATCGACTTCGTGGTCGAAATCGATGTGGACGATGAAGAGATTATCGAGCGCCTGAGCGGTCGTCGTGTGCATCCGTCTTCCGGCCGGGTTTACCACGTGAAATACAATCCGCCGAAAGAAGCCGACAAGGACGATGAAACTGGTGAAGAGCTGGTTCAGCGTGATGACGACAAGGAAGAGACCGTTCGCAAACGTCTCGAGGTATATCAGTCCCAGACCCGCCCGCTGGTAGATTTCTATCAGGACCTGGCGAAAAAGGACGATGCCAAGGCGCCCCGCTATGTACGTGTGGCCGGTGTTGGTTCGGTGGATGATATCCGCAGTCGCGTGCTGGATGCTTTGCAAGGCTGAGAAGCAGCACAGCAGAGATAGATTGAAAAAGGGAAGCCCGGCGGCTTCCCTTTTTTGTGCGTACCTTTCTTGCTGGCGGGGGCGCCAATGCGCGTCTCCACACGTCAGGGCCTCTGGCAGCACCGTCAGTGAGCGTCTGAAAAGACACTGAACACTTCCGGGTTCGATGTTGGTATCGCCAACAGGGCTGCTTTACCGCGCCTTCGCAATACCCACAGCGCTTTTCACGGTATAAGGGAAGTAAGACGACGTTTCCCTTTTCCTGGGAGAATGCGCCGGCTCTGTGTACTCAGGTATCGCCTGTGTCTATAAATTGCATAGGTCCGACGCTTTGCCAATAGAATAGCAGCCACCCGGTGACCCAGGGCTTCCCTGCAAACCATGAAGCTGACTTCCTTGTTGGGTTTCTCTCTGCGGCCTCGCGTTGCCTCTTTTCGTATCCTGTTAAATGACTGTCATGCGCAAGACCTTGCCACCACTGGTTGATTGGCTAAAGGGCAAAGCAGGGCGCCAAAAATTTAACGGGTTCCTCTCAATGATCGCGACACGCACGATCCTGTATCTCCGCTGGACCCTGCTTGCCGATTTCCCGGCATGTGTGCGCCAGTCTGTTATCGGTGTGTATGGTAAGTGCTCATGCCGAGTTTTCCATTGTAGTGCAGCGTTTCTCCAGAGCGGTTTTTCTTGAAAAAGGCCCGAAGATGTCACTTTTCTACTCAGGAAAGCAGGGCATGTGGTGGTAGTAGCGGCTTGTGGCGACGTTGCTGCTGCGCTGGTACGAGCTAATATCCTTTCTATTCCGGGGCGCATTCCAATGCAATTGCTGCAGGGTTTTCTATGACAGGCCAATGCACCACTTCCGGTTTTTCTATGCCATGGCCGGCTGGGATTTATTTAACAAAAGTGCGTAAATCAGCAGGAAAAATATTCCTTTGCGGTTTTTAAGCAGGCACATCCGGCCTGTCAGAAGGCCTGCAGAAAATGTTTTTTCAGAAACAGAAAAGGAATCAGAAAAGGGGCACAGATAAAACTGGACGACGATAAATGAAAAAAACAAAAACGAATTGGTCAAATAATGTACCAACTGATTTTTTTTTATGCTATTTTTCGAATTGTCGCAGTACTGATGACAACGCCATAGCTTAGGAGATCAATCATGGCTCGAGCAAAAAAAGCCGCCGCAAAAAAAACGGCAGCGCGTAAGCCCGCAGCAAAGAAAGCTACCGCTGCAAAAGCACCGGCTCTGCCAAAGTCCGTTACTAACGCTGAATCCAAGGTGAAACTGCAGCAGAAAGCCGTGGAGCAGGCGCAGAAAAAAGCCGAACAGACTCAGGCGAAACTGGACAAGCACCGCGCCAAGATCGATACCGAGAATGGCAAGCTGTCCAAAATGCGTGCTGATGTTGCCGCCAAACGTGACAAAGCCAAGGCCTCTTCCACCGCCGCCGCCAAGCGCGCAGTGGATACGGCACGCGGTCGCATGAATACCGTTCGTTTGAAACTGCAGGATCTGCGTGGTGAAGCCAAGCTGATTCGTGCGGAAATCCAGGCGGCCAAGAAAGTCGCCACTCGCGAGGTGAAAAAATTCCGCACCGCCGAGCGTAACCTGAAGACCAAGCTGCGTGAACACGAGCGCAAGCTGGCGAAAAAAGCCAAGGCCGAGCAGAAAAAAGCGGAGCAGAAAGCCAAAGCCGCTGCCAAGAAGGCCGCAGCGAAAGCCAAACGCGCCGTAAAGAAAAAAACGACCCGTAAAAAAGCGGCCACTCGCAAAGCGCCAGCCAAAAAAGCGGCAACCCGCAAGGCTCCTGCCAAGAAAACCGCAGCCAAGCGCAAGCCAGCCGCCAAAAAAGCTGCCGCTCGCAAGACGCCAGCCAAGAAAAAAGCGGCTACCAAGCGTCCAGCCGCCAAGAAGTCGTCCTGATCCCACGATCCGGACTGATTTAAAAAAGCCCCGCAATCGCGGGGCTTTTTTTATGATGGCAAACGCAAAACCCCGCGTCTTTCCAAAATGTAGGGTGCACTGAGCCTAAGGCGAACTGCACCGATCGGGCGGTTGATGGTGCAGTTCGCCTTAGGCTCAGTGCACCCTACGCAACCGGCGGCGGTCAGGAGCCTTGCCCTGAATCACCGCAAAACTCCCTGATTCCTGTCCCAGGCAAAGCAACGCTCACTGACTAGTTGCTCCCTCTGCGCTATATCTGTGTGCGCGTTGGTGGGGCAGGGCAGGAGAGGGTGTAAGCAACAATGTGACTAGTGACTGGCTTGACCATGACGCAATGCCGCCAGGCCAATGCTTTCTTTCTTGAAAGCAGTTGATAATGATTCGCGTTAGGGTTAGCATGCCCACTAGAGATTGAGGGATGGCATTCTTATGTATGTATGCATTTGTAAGGGCATTACTGACAACCATATACGGGAAGCGGTCGGCAACGGCTGCGACAGCCTGCGTGATCTTCGTCGGGAACTTGGGGTTGGAAGTCAGTGTGGTAAATGTGCCCGTCATGCCCGCCAAGTGATGCGTGAAGCCCGTAGCGCCAACGAGGCCCCCTCATTCTCGCACCCTTCCCCTGACGGTGTGGTGGTCTACTGGCCGCAAACCGCATAACTAATCGTTCTCATTTGCATAAGCGCTTGTATTGCAAGCGCTTTTTTGCATTCCTGCCTTGTCTCTGTCATCCGCTTGCTGAACAATGGGGATTAACCCAAGTTTAGACCCAAGTTCATCGGACGGAGACAACCCCCATGAAAGGCGACGCCAAGGCGATTGAGTACCTGAACCGGGCACTCGGCAACGAACTCGTAGCCATCAACCAGTACTTCCTGCATGCCAAAATGTACAAGGACTGGGGTCTCCAGGCGCTTTATGAGAAGGAGTACCACGAGTCCATCGACGAGATGAAGCACGCGGACTGGCTGGTAGAGCGCATCCTGTTTCTTGAAGGTATTCCCAATCTGCAGGATCTGGGCAAGCTGATGATTGGTGAAAACACCAAAGAGATGCTTGAGTGCGATCTCAAGCTGGAAAAAATGGCGGTACCGGATCTGCGTGAAGGGATTGCCTACTGCGAATCCATTCAGGATTACATCAGCCGTAACCTGCTCAAGAACATTCTCGAATCCGAGGAAGAGCACATCGATTGGCTGGAAACCCAGCTTAGCCTGATCAAGCTGGTGGGCATTGAAAATTACCTGCAAAAACAAATGGAAACCGCAGAAGACTGATTGCTGAAGTTTTGAGCGACCGGCGCTTGACTCCCGGCGGGGCTTTGGGAATAATGCGCAGCCTCTCGGGGCGATACAGCAACGAGACATGCACCGGTAGCTCAGTTGGATAGAGCAACTGGCTACGAACCAGTAGGTCGGGGGTTCGAATCCTCCCCGGTGCGCCATATCCCTAAAAGGGCCCGCTAATTAGCGGGCCCTTTTTCGTTTCGGGCTGGCACAACATAAACCGCACCATCTCCCTTTCGCAGTGGTCCGGCACCGTCTGGGCCACGCCAATTGATCAAATCAATCACTCCCCCTGTACACTGGCCTCATTGCAGGTTGTCGACAATCCCTCTACATTCCCAGAAATCGACGAGAGAGACCTGGAGCGCTTCCCAATAACCCTGGCAGTGTTCCCGTGACGCCCGCTGACACGGCAGGCCGCCGCCTCTCGCCTGCGGTTACTCAAACCGCCACCGGAACCGTAAAGGAGTGTTCCATGAACACACTGATGGCTCAGGGCCTGGAGCTCATGCTGATCGGCATGGGTGTGGTCTTTTCCTTTCTGATTATTCTCGTGGCCGTAACGACGTTAATGTCGTTGCTGGTGAAACGCTTCGGGCAGGCGCCAGCCGTGAGCGCCGCGACAACGACCGCAGCACCCGCCGGAGACATGCCGTCCCCTGCGGTTATCAAGGCCATTGAAAAGGCGGTGCGTCAGCACCGGCAGTCCCAGCAATAACCGGAATTTTTCCATGAGTGATCACAAGCCTCTGGGCATCACCGATGTGGTGCTGCGCGACGCCCATCAGTCCCTGTTTGCCACGCGCATGCGTCTGGACGACATGTTGCCCATTGCCGCAGAACTGGACGACATCGGTTTCTGGTCCCTGGAATCCTGGGGCGGCGCCACCTTTGATGCCTGCATCCGTTATCTGGGCGAAGACCCCTGGGAGCGTATCCGCGAGCTGAAAAAGGCCATGCCCAATACGCCTCAGCAGATGTTGCTGCGCGGCCAGAACCTGCTCGGCTATCGGCACTACGCCGACGATGTGGTGGATGCCTTTGTGGAGCGCGCTGCGGAAAGTGGCGTGGATGTGTTCCGGGTGTTCGATGCCATGAACGACATGCGCAACATCGAGCGCGCTATCGCCGCCGTCATCAAACAGGGCAAACACGCCCAGGGCACCATCGCCTACACCGTCAGCCCGGTGCATACCCTGGATATGTGGGTAGAGCAGGGTAAAGTGATCGAGCAGATGGGCGCCCACTCCGTGGCCATCAAGGACATGGCCGGCCTGCTGCGCCCCAATGTGGCCTTTGAGCTGGTCAGCCGCCTCAAGCAGACGCTCTCCATTCCGGTGCACATGCAGTGCCACGCCACCACCGGTCTTTCCACGGCAACCGCACTGAAAGCCGCCGAGGCCGGCATTGATAATGTGGACACCGCCATCTCGTCCATGTCCATGACCTACGGCCACAGCCCCACCGAGTCCGTGGTGGCCATGCTGGAAGGCACCGACCGGGATACCGGCCTGGATCTGAAAAAACTCAATCGTATTGCCGGCTACTTCCGTGAAGTGCGCAAGAAGTACGCCCAGTTTGAAGGCAGCCTGCGCGGTGTGGATGCGCGCATCCTGGTCGCCCAGGTGCCCGGCGGCATGCTCACCAACATGGAAAGCCAGCTGAAAGAGCAGGGCGCCACCGACCGGTTCGACGAAGTGCTGCAGGAAATTCCCGCTGTGCGCGAAGACCTGGGCTTTATTCCCCTGGTCACGCCCACCTCCCAGATCGTCGGCACCCAGGCGGTGCTCAATGTGCTCTCCGGCGAACGCTACAAGGCACTGAGCAAGGAAACCCGTGGCGTACTGCGCGGCGAATACGGCGCGGCGCCAGCGGCCTTCAACAGCGAATTGCAGGCCCGTGCCCTGGACGGCGACGAGCCTGTCACCTGTCGCCCCGCCGACCTGATCGATGACGAAATGGACAGCCTGACCCGGGAAGTAGAAACCCTGGCCAGCGAAAAAGGGCTGCAACTGGCGGACGGCAAGCGCCGTATCGATGATGTGCTGACCTATGCGCTGTTTACGCAAATCGGCCTGCGGTTCCTGGAGCATCGCGGCGACCCCTCCGCGTTCGAGCCGGTCCCCGACGGCAAGGCGTTGCCTGTTGCCGGCAATAGCGACGGCGTTTATACCGTGGACGTGGATGGCCGGGAGTACACCGTCAAAGTCAGCGACGGTGGCGACGTGACAGGCATCAAGGCCCTGGGCGAAAGCGCCGGGGCCGGCCAGTCCAACCCGCCGGTGGTGCACAACCCGTCCCAGAGCACACCAATCCCGGCGCCCCTGGCGGGCAACATCTTCAAGGTGCTGGTGAAACCCGGCGACCGGGTTACCGAAGGGCAGAAGATCATGGTGCTGGAAGCCATGAAAATGGAAACCGACGTGTCCAGCCCGGAAGCGGGCATCGTCACCGAGATGGCGGTGAAAGAGGGCGATGCGGTCACCGTCGGCCAGACCCTGCTCAGCCTGGAGCCGGCCCATGGATAAATTGGAGACGCTTTGGCACAGCACCGGCCTGTTTCATCTGTCCGGTGGCCAGCTGATCATGCTGCTGGTCTGCCTCGGTCTGCTGTGGCTGGCCATCAACAAGAAATTCGAACCGCTATTATTATTGCCCATAGGCTTCGGCGGTCTGCTGGCCAACATCCCCGTGGCCGGGCTGGCGGAATCCGCCATCAGCCAGGCCATGCACTTCGGCAGCCAGGATCTGCTCGCCAGCATGGCCCAGGTGCTCGGCATGGATGCGGATGCCGGGCGAGAAGCGCTCTATAAAGCCGCTGAAGGCGCCGGGCCGGCAGTACAGGACCAACTTCACCACCTGGCGCAAAAAGCCAACTACGGCGATGGCATCCTCTACCTGATCTACACCGTGGGCCTGATGACCGGCATCTTCCCGCTGCTGATCTTCATGGGCGTGGGCGCCATGACCGACTTCGGCCCGCTGCTGGCCAACCCGCGCACCCTGTTGCTGGGCGCCGCGGCCCAGTTCGGCATCTTCGCGGCGTTGCTGGGCGCCCTGGCACTGAACTTCCTGGGCATGGAATTCTCCCTGGCGGATGCAGCGGCCATCGGCATCATCGGCGGCGCGGATGGCCCCACCTCTATTTACGTGACCACCAAGCTGGCCCCGGAACTGCTCGGCGCCATCGCCGTGGCAGCCTATTCCTACATGGCCCTGGTGCCGATCATTCAGCCCCCCATCATTCGCGCCCTGACCACCGCCAAGGAACGCACCATCAAGATGGAGCAACTGCGCCCGGTGAGCCAGACGGAAAAGATCCTTTTTCCGATTCTGCTGCTGGTGCTGGTGGCGTTGGTATTGCCCGATGCGGCGCCGCTGCTGGGCATGTTCTGCCTGGGTAACCTGATGAAGGAATCCGGTGTGGTCAGCCGTCTGGTGGACACCACCAGCAACGCGTTGATCAACGTGGTCACCATCATGCTGGGCCTGGCAGTGGGCGCGAAACTCAGCGCGGAAGAGTTCCTGGTCATGGAAACCCTGGGCATCCTGGTACTGGGCCTGGTGGCCTTCATGATCGGCACCGCCACCGGCGTCCTCATGGCCAAGCTGCTCAACCGCCTCAGCCACCACCCGGTGAACCCCATCATCGGCGCCGCCGGCGTCTCCGCCGTACCCATGGCCGCCCGCGTGGCCAACAAGGTGGGCCTGGAAGCCAACCCCCACAACTTCCTGCTCATGCACGCCATGGGCCCCAACGTAGCCGGCGTCATCGGCTCCGCCGTCGCCGCCGGCGTCCTCCTCAACTTCGCAGGCTAACCCCGGCGCGGCCCAGGCCGCGCCTCCCCAACCCTTCTACCCCCAACCCTTCTACACCCACCCTGTAGGAGCGGCGCTTGAGCCGCGAACCGCGCGCAGCGCGGAAATCGCCCGCAGGGCGATCAGGCACACCCGATCCCTCCACTACCTTCTTCATAAACAAAAACGTGCTTCGCACCTCAAGAGGCGACCAACGGCCCGCTGATCTACAGCCACCGGGAACCCCAACGCCTATAGTACGTCGAACAGCCAAACCCCCACGGAGCCTCACCCTTGCCACCCACCCTGCAAACCCTCTCCAACAAGCTCTACCGGATCCGCCACCTGTGGGCGGTGATCAGCTTTGCACTGGGTCTGTCCAGTTACTTTCTGGTGGAGCGCCAACCCTGGCTAGCCGCGGTACTCACCGGCTTTCTGGTACTAAGCTGGCTGCTCCTGCTCACCGAAGGGCTCTGGCAACGGCGCCTGGCCGGCACGGCCATGGAAGGCATGTCCCAGGGCATGCTCAAACTGCTGCTGCAGGCAGTCCATCAGGAAGCCTTCTTCTTCAGCCTGCCGTTCGTGCTGCTGCAATGGTCCGGCGGCGCCGAATACATCTTCTTCACCACCTTGGTAATCAGTGCCGCCCTCGTCAGCATCATCGACCCGCTGTACTTCTGGCTGGCCCGGCACCGGGCGTTGTACTTCGGCTTCCACGCCTGGGCGTTATTCGTGGCCCTGCTGGTACTGCTGCCGCTGATCTTCCACTGGAGCACGGATTCAGCACTCACCTGGGCCGGCTGGCTCACCGCCTTGTTTGCGCTGCCCAGCTTCTGGCGGGTCGGCGGGCCGCGCAAATGGTTTCGCTGGCTGGGTTTATTGGCAGTGTCCTGCGTGATCGCCTTCGCCCCACGCTGGCTGGCACCGCTGGTGCCGCCTCTTACCCTGTCCCTGGAAGAGCGGGCCATGGCCCTGTCCTTCAACCGCGAGCAACGCCAGCCCCTGGTGACCGGGCACAGCTTCTCCAGCGATGAAGTGACCGCCGGCCTTTATGCCTACACCGCCATCAAGGCGCCGTTGGGCCTGGGGCAGGAGATTTATCATTACTGGTTCCAGAACGGCGAGCAGGTAGACCGGATTTCCCTCAAACTCTACGGCGGTCGCGAATCCGGCTTTCGCACCTGGTCCCACAAACGCCATATCCCGGTGCCCTCAGAAGGCCGCTGGCGAGTGGAAGTGCGCACCGCAGACAACCAGATCATCGGCGTCATGCGCTTCACCATCACGCCCTGAGGCTTGCGGCCCCCAGCCGCTCCTTACCCCAAGCCCTTCAGCGCCTCAACCCCCCCCAACCCTCGTTGGAGCCTTGCTAGCAAGGCGAAGAGGCTGACGTCACTGCCGTGCCTTCGAAACCCTCTGCGTCTTCGCAAACCAGGCCCAGTGGTTTATTCAGACCCTTTGGGTCGCCCCCCCCTACAAACGGTCATCCCGAATATGCCGTGCTCAACAGAACGAGCCATATCTTTGTAGGATATGGCTTACAGAAAATGCTAAACGGTTGATATAGAGTGGTTTCGGAACGGGGGAATATCGGGGGCATTTAAGAAAATGGGGCGCTTAGTCGAGTTTTGTCAAACGAGATGGGTTATTGTTTTTACTATAAGAGCCTGACGGTCTTGCGAATTTCTGTGTTTCTCCCGAAATTCATAAAAGAGTTATGTCGAAAAAAGATAGGTCGAATCGTTCGACTGAATACGCTGTTATAAGCCTTTAGCGGCTTCGGGTGAATAATGAGCAAAACACGAAATCCAGGTCCTGTAATTACCGCTCAAACCGGCTGGGAAGAAGCTTTCCTCATCGGGACTGAGCAAGAGCTGCTCGAATTTGCGGAGAGCATAATTCAAGCTGTGAGTTCTGCAAAAAAGGAAGAGTTCTTTGGCGAAGAAGCCCATGTTTCAAAGTTCTATGCCGTCACGGGCCAATACAGCGAAGTCCTATTTGATTGGTTAGTGGTCACAAAGGACAGCAAACAAACAATTGAACTCACGAATAAGGTGCAAGGCTTATAACAAGGCGCATCAATTCGCGGCCTGCGGCCGCCGGACGCCCTTTACATTACGGCTGCGCCTCCATTACAAGGGCGCCGTTGTGCGCAACGTTAAAGCAAAGCATAATCCGTAGCCGGTTTTCTAAATGCGACTGATAAAGCCCGCTCTCATCTACTTCATCCTGATCTTTGCCACCGGCTTCGCCCTGGCCATGATCCGCATTCCCTTCCTGGTGCCTCGACTTGGGGAGCGCTGGGCTGAGCTGGTTGAATTGCCTTTCATGGTGCTGGCCAGTTTTCTGGTGGCCCGCTGGTTGGTGAGGAGATTTGGGCTGGTGACGGTGGTGCCGTGTATTGGCACTGGCCTGCCGGCCCTGTTGATGATGCTGAGCGCGGAGTTGGCGGTGACACTGGTGCAAGGGCAGGGACTGGGTGACTATCTGGCCGGACGCGACCCGGTATCCGGCATTGCCTATCTCTTTTCTTTGCTGCTGTTTGCGGCCATGCCGTTGTTAGTACGCCAGCAGGCTGTGAACAGTCCCTAAAACCGCACCTTCCCCAACGGAACCAACAACACCGCCGCCCCAATCAACGCCGCCGCGGCACCCAGCAACCCGGGCGCAAAACTTCCGCTACTTTCCAGCAGTCGCGCCGTTACCACCGGCCCCAAGATCTGTCCGACGCCATAGCAGGCCGTCAGTGCGCCCAGGGCGGCGCTGGCGGCGTGGGGGGCCAGTTGTCGACCGCAGTACATGCTCAGGGCGACCACGGCGGTAAAGGTGCCGCCCACTAGCAGGCCACTGATGACCAGCCCGGTGAGGCCGGGTAGCCAGGCGGGGGCGCTGACGCCCAGGGCCTGAACCACCAGTGCGGTCATAAGCGCGTTGCGTTCGCTGGTGTGGCTGGCGAGTTTGCCCCACAGCAGGTTGGCGGGGACGGCGGCCAGCCCTACGGCCAGCCAGGTGTAGAAGGCGGCACTGTCCAGGCCCGGTAGTTGGGCTTTGGCGATCACCGGCAGGTAGGTGGTGCTGGTGATGTAGCCGAAGCCGGCCAGGGTGTAGCTGCCGATCAGAAAGCCCAGGGCGGAGCGGTTCACCGGCGCCCGTTCGTGCTGGCTGTGTTTGGCGTGGGGCAGGGCGGGGATGCGACGCAGCAATGGCAGCAGGATCAACGCCAGCGCCCCGCAAGCCAGCCACATGGTGGCGTAGCTGCCGTGCAGGGTTTCTATAAAGGCCACGGTAAGGGCGGCGATGCTGATGCCCAGGCCGATGCCGGCATAGTGGATATTGCCCAGCCGGGCACGGAGGTGATTGGGCATGGCGCCCAGCACCAGCGCGGAACCGTTGACCATGATGATGGCGCTGGCCACCCCGGCCAGGAACCGGTTGATGGCCCAGGGGGTGAAGGTGGTGCTCAGGCCCATGAGGAGGCTGGTGATCACACTCACCCACAGGGCCAGCCAGAACGCCGTGCGCGCCCGGTGGGCGGGCACTGCCATGGCGAGCATGGCCCCGGTCAGGTAGCCACCATAGTTGATGGCCGCCAGGTAGCCGCCGCTGATGGCGGTGAGGGTGCTCTCCGCAATCATGTCGGGCAGGGCCGGGGTGAACAGGAAGCGGCCAATGCCCAGGGCAATCACCAGACTGAAGGCGCCGGCGATAGCAGTGAGTAGGTGATCTCTTTCGGTGGTCATCAATGGTTCCGCTTTGTCTTTCTGTGGGAGCGTGCTTGCACGCGAATGGCACTAGGCCTGGAAGTGGTTCGCGTGCCAGCACGCTCCTACAGTGTCTTGAGCAATTGTGGGTGTGGCCACTGCCGTAATCCAGCGCGCAGCCTAACAGGCCATGGCGTTTTCGGCTTCCTTCTTCGAATGATGTTCATCATTCACCGCAGTGATAAATGCGGCCTTGGTCGCAAAGGCTCGCAAGCTGGGCATGGTTTTTTCACCATGGCGGGGCAAAACGCGGGGTTTTCGGCAAGAAACCGGGTTGCAGCAAAAGCGTGATGCATTTTGGTGAGGCGGGACTGACTCACAACAGTGCCGGCTGAGCGAAAACCGGGCGCTGAAGCCGGCCCGGCTTGTGCCTGTTATCGATAACGTCATGAAAAATAAGACTTTTCAAAACTGGCACAGCATTTGCCTTAATACACGGTAAGCACAACCACTGTGTTGTGCGCGAGATAACCATCTGTGTGGTCAATGGCGACTGCACTCCGATGCGAGCAAAGGCGCTCAAAGATTCCTGCCAATGGTGGCGGGACGCTTTGAGCGCTTTTTTTATGCCCGAAAAAAACCGGGCAGAAGAGGGAAGGATGATGAAAGGTTTCAAGAAAACATTTCGTGGTGTGCTGGCCGCTATGACACTGGGCCTGTCGGCGCCGTCCCTGGCGGAGGATGCTGTGGGCTGGCCGGAAAAGGCCGACCTGAAGTTCGGCTTTATCAAGCTGACTGATATGGCTCCACTGGCCATTGCTTACGAGAAAGGCTACTTCGAGGAAGAAGGCCTGTTCGTGACCCTGGAAGCCCAGGCCAACTGGAAAGTGCTGCTGGACCGGGTGATCGACGGTCAGCTGGATGGCGCTCATATGCTGGCGGGGCAGCCACTGGGGGCGACCATCGGCTATGGCACCGAGGCCCATATTATTACCGCCTTCAGCATGGACCTGAACGGCAACGGCATCACCGTTTCCAATTCCGTCTGGGAAGAAATGAAAAAACATATTCCCAGCAAGGATGGCAAACCGGTGCATCCCATCAAGGCCGACACGCTCAAACCGGTGGTGGAGCAATACAAGGCCGCCGGCAAGTCTTTCAAGATGGGCATGGTGTTCCCGGTATCCACCCATAACTACGAGCTGCGTTACTGGCTTGCTGCCGGTGGGCTGAACCCGGGCTACTACGCGCCGCACCGGGGCGACACCAGCGGCCAGTTGCAGGCGGACGTACTGCTCTCTGTCACACCGCCCCCGCAAATGCCCGCCACCCTGGAAGCCGGCACTATTCATGGCTACTGCGTGGGTGAGCCCTGGAACCAGCAGGCCGTGTTCAAGGGCATCGGTGTGCCGGTGATTACCGATTACGAAATCTGGAAAAACAATCCGGAAAAAGTGTTCGGGGTCAGCAAGGGCTGGGCGGAAGAATATCCCAATACCCATATTCGTGTGGTCAAGGCGATGATTCGTGCGGCCAAGTGGCTGGACGAGAACAACAACGCCAACCGACCGGAAGCGGTGAAGATCCTGTCCCAGCCCAACTATGTGGGCGCCGACTATGACGTGATCGCCAACTCCATGACCGGCACCTTCGAATACGAGAAAGGCGACAAGCGGGAGATTCCGGACTTCAACGTCTTCTTCCGTCACAACGCCACCTATCCCTACTACTCCGACGCCATCTGGTACCTGACGCAAATGCGTCGCTGGGGGCAGATCAGCGAGAGCAAGCCGGATAGCTGGTACATGGATATCGCCAAGAAAGTCTATCGCCCGGACATCTACACCCAGGCGGCCAAGTCTCTGATTGCCGAAGGCAAGATCAGCGCCGATGAATTCCCGGACTTCGCCAGCGAAGACGGCTTCAAGCCGCCGCAGAGCGAGTTCATCGACAACGTCACCTACGACGGCCGCAAGCCCAACGAGTACCTGAGCAAGTTCCCCATCGGCCTGAAAGATGGCGACACCCTGTAACCGGGTACGCGAGAGGAAGGAGACAATCATGGTGACCCTGACATTCCCGACCTGGATGGAACCCTACCGCGCACTGGCCACGGGCAAGGTGTCCCGTGACCAGTGGCAAGCACTGATGCGCCAGCTGCTGTGGCCGGTGCTGGGGATAGGCCTGTTCCTGCTCCTGTGGCAGTTCGCGGCCCAGCGTATTGATACCTCGCTGGGTCAGTTTCCCGGCCCGGCCCAGGTCTGGGAGCAGGCGGGCAATCTGGTCAACGAGCATCAGCAGTCCCGCGAGCGGGAAGTGGCGTTTTATGAGCGGCAGGAGAAGTACATCACCGCCCGGCTGGAACAGCAGCCGGACTGGGAGCCGGTCACCCGGGATTACACCGGTGCGCCTACCTTCTTTGATCAGATCGGTACCAGCCTGATCACGGTGATGAGTGGGTTTCTGCTGGCGTCGATGATCGCCATTCCGCTGGGCATCGTCATCGGCCTGAGCAGCACCGTGCATGCGGCGGTGAATCCGCTGGTGCAGCTGTTCAAGCCGGTGTCGCCGCTGGCCTGGTTGCCGCTGGTCACCATGGTGGTGAGTGCGGTGTATGTGAGCGACGACCCCATGGTGTCCAAATCCTTTCTCACTTCCATGTTCACGGTAACCCTGTGCTGCCTGTGGCCCACGTTGATGAATACGGCGGTGGGGGTCACCTCGGTCAGCCAGGATCTCACCAATGTCTCCCGTGTGCTGCGGCTTAATGCCCTCAGCCATGTGCGCAAGATCGTACTGCCGTCGGCATTGCCGATGATGTTCACCGGCCTGCGCCTGAGCCTGGGGATCGCCTGGATGGTGTTGATCGCCGCAGAAATGCTGGCGCAGAACCCGGGCCTGGGGAAGTTCGTCTGGGATGAATTCCAGAACGGCAGTTCCCAGTCCCTGGGCCGGATCATGGTGGCGGTGATCGTCATCGGCCTGATCGGCTTCCTGCTGGACCGCCTGATGCTGATGCTGCAGCGCGCGCTGGTGTGGGACAAAGCTTCAGCACAACGCTAGCAGCTGAAAGGAGAATCAACATGAAAGCCTTACTGGAACTGTCCAACGTGGGCATGAAGTTCGACACGCCGAAAGGCACGTTCGAAGCGCTGAAGGATGTGAATCTGAAAATTGATTCCGGCGAATTCGTCTCGCTGATCGGTCACTCCGGTTGCGGGAAATCCACGGTGCTCAATATCGTCGCCGGCCTGCTACAGGCCACCGACGGCGGGGTGATTCTGGATAAGCAGGAAGTCACCGAACCCGGCCCGGAGCGGGCCGTGGTGTTCCAGAACCATTCACTGCTGCCCTGGCTCACGTCGTTTGAAAACGTGGAGCTTGCGGTGAAGCAGGTCTTCAAGAAGACCAAGAGCCGGGCGGAAATTCGCGACTGGGTCGAACACAACCTGGAGCTGGTGCACATGGCCCATGCCATGCACAAGAAGCCGGATGAAATCTCCGGTGGCATGAAACAGCGCGTGGGTATTGCCCGTGCCCTGGCCATGCAACCGCAGGTGTTGCTGATGGATGAACCCTTCGGGGCGCTGGATGCCCTGACCCGTGCCCAGTTGCAGGATTCCCTGATGGATATTCATGCCCAGTTGGGTACCACGGTGATCATGATTACCCACGATGTGGACGAGGCGGTGCTGCTGTCCGATCGCATTGTGATGATGACCAATGGGCCCTCCGCCACCATCGGCGAGATTCTTGACGTCAATGTGCCGCGTCCTCGCGATCGCCTGGCCCTGGCCGACGATCCCACCTTTGTTCGCTGTCGTCAGCAGGTGCTGCAGTTCCTGTACGAGAAACAGCGCAAGGTGGAGCCGCTGCCCAAGCGTGCTGACGCTGAGACTGGCGCGGCTCGAAAACGGGCCTGATAACCGTTTATGACTGATTTGATTCGCCTGCTTTTTTCGCACACGGAAAAGCGGGCAGGGGGAAGGTGTGTCTGATTTCAGCACATCACTGTTTTTAATTTTGGGACGTTACATCGAGGAAAAGACCATGAAATATTCTGCCATTGCTGCCGGCGTCATCCTGTCCACGCTCGGTTTTTCGGGGACGGCTCACGCCGAAGACGATGCCTTTATCACTGCGTTGAAAGAAGGCAAGCCGCTGCTGAACCTGCGCCTGCGCCATGAGGAAGTGGATAGCGACGGTGCCGCGGAAGATGCCCAGGCACTCACCCTGCGCACCCGACTGGGCTACCAGAGCGGCACGCTGCACGGCTTTGATGTGTTGGGGGAGTTTGAAGACACCCGCATTGTCGGCAACGTGGATAACTTTGCGCCGCACATGGCCGGTTACCCGGTGATTGCTGATCCGGAAGTGACCGAGCTGAACCGCGCTGCAGTCCGTTATACCGGTAGCGACGCCCTCGATGGCCTGGTGGCCACCTATGGTCGTCAGCGCATCATTTACGACAATGCCCGCTTCGTCGGTAACGTAGGCTGGCGCCAGGATGAGCAGACTTTCGATGGCGCCAAGCTGGATTACGGCACCGGTGATTTTTCTTTCTCCACGTCCTATCTCACCCAGGTAAACGGCTTCACGCCAAAGTTCGATGCCAATGTCTCCAATTACCTGTTCAACGCCAGCTGGGCCGGGGCGCCGGGGGGATCACTCACCGCCTATGGCTACCTGCTGGAAACCGATAACGTGCCCGATTCCGATAACGACACCTATGGCCTGCGGTATGCCGGTGCCTTCGATCTGGATGCCGTAAAGCTGCTTCTCACCCTGGAAGGCGCCCAGCAAGAGGTGGAAGCCGGCGATACCGAGTACTACTTCGCCGAAGTGGGCGCAGAAATGGCCGGGGTCACCGTCAAGGTGGCGCAGGAAGTGCTGGGCTCTGATGACGGCAAGATTGCTTTCCAGACCCCGCTGGCCACCAAGCATGCCTTCAATGGCTGGGCGGACCTGTTCCTGGTAACCCCGGCGGATGGCCTGAAAGACAGCTTTGTCAGCGTCGGCACCAAGCTGGCCGGCTTCAAACTGGCGGCGGTGTATCACGACTTTCAGGCCGAAGAGGGCAGCAGTGACTACGGCACGGAAACCAACCTGCTGGTGGCCCGGCCCATCGGCAAGCACTACGTGGTGGGCCTGAAATACGCCGACTACAGCGCTGATGATTTCGGCGCCGACACACAAAAACTGTGGGCCTGGGCAGAACTGAAACTCTGAGCAAAACAGCGCCGTTTTGGCGCCGCGGAGTGCACCGCTATGGTGCGCTCCGCGAGGTCTGTTGTGGTGAATAAGGAATCGCAAAGAAAAACAGTGAGTTAATAACCCCATGACTGGCACAACCGTTGCAAACCAATCAAGTAACACTCAATCCCTGGATGCTACCGACACTATGGCCCTGAAAATCATGCTGGTGGATGACCAGCCACCGCGCGCTGCGATTCTGGAGCGTGCCCTGATCGACGAAGGGCACGAGATCCTCTGTCGTCTGACCAGTGCTGCCGGGCTGGCGGAGAAGGTGCATTCCAGTAATCCGGATGTGGTGATCGTGGATATGGACGCGCCGGACCGGGACACCCTGGAGAGCATGGCACTGGTGCAGCGGGATATGCCGCGGCCCATGGTCATGTTCTGCAACCAGGACGACGAGGATCTGATCGTGGCGGCCCTGCGTGCTGGCGTCAGTGCCTATGTGGCCGGGGAAACCGATCTGGCCCGGGTGCGCGGCGTGATGCGCGTGGCCACCGCCCGTTTCCGGGAATACCAGGCGCTGCGCGAGGAGCTGGAACAGACCCGCGAAGCGCTGGCAGAACGCAAGATCATCGAGCGGGCCAAGGGCCTGCTGATGCAACGCCGCCGCCTCAATGAGCAGGATGCCTACAGCACCCTGCGGCGCCAGGCCATGAATACCGGTCAGCCATTAATCCAGGTGGCCAGGTCAGTGCTGGATTATGCCGAGATGCTGAAAGCGCAGGGGTGATGGAATTGGCCAGCTTTCCCTGTGGGAGCGATGGTTCCATCGCGAATGTGTTTGCCTTTGAGTCAGGTGAAATTCGCGGTTGTACCCGCAGGGCATAGCAAACGACCGGCCCCACAAAACTGGAGCGAGCATGAGAAGAGTGAGCCCATTGAAAAAATCACGCAGCCTGATCGAGGCACCCAGCAAAAAGGTATGGCGTGCTACACCGGCTGAAGGTGTGCAGGTGGTCAAGCGTCAGGCATCCAGCGTTCGCCGTCAGCCCCTTGCGGAGCCAACCCCATGAAAATCCGTATCGGCTATATGCCGCTCACCGACAGCTTGCCGTTAGTTGTGGCCCAGGAAGCGGGCTACTTCGCGGCGGAAGGGTTGGATGTGGAGCTGCAGCCGGAGTGGAGCTGGGCCAGCCTGCGCGATCGCCTGTTGGTGGGGCAGCTCGATGCGGCCCCCATGCTGGCGCCCATGATGATGGCCACGTCGCTGGGGCTGGGGTGTATCAAGAAACCCCTGGCCACGGCATTCTCCATGGGGCTGAACGGCAACGGTATTACCGTGTCACCCATGTTGTTCCAGGGGCTGTGTGCCCTGTCCGAAGGGCCCACGCCCAACGACATGGCCAGTGCCATGAACAAGCTGGTGGCGGCCCGTGCCAGTAGTGGCGAGTCGCCGCTGGTGCTGGCGGTGGTGTTTCCGTTTTCCTGTCATGCCTATCAATTACGTCACTGGCTGAGCGTCGCCGGGCTGGACCCGGATCACGACGTGAAGCTGGTGGTGTTGCCGCCGTCGCAGATGGTGGATCACCTGCGCATGGGGCATATCGATGGCTTCTGTGTGGGCGAACCCTGGAACAGTCTGGCGGCGTTAACCGGCGCCGGGCACTGCATTCTTTCCGGTTACCAGATCTGGGAAAACGCACCGGAAAAAGTGCTGGCGGTGTCGCGGGACTGGGTGGCCCGTAATCCCGGGCCTCATCGCGCCATGTTGCGGGCGCTCTATAAGGCCGCTCGCCACGCCGACGAGCATCTGCTGGAGAGCCTGTCGCTACTGGCGCATCCGGCCTGGCTGGATGTACCGGCGGAAATCATTCGCGCACCGTTCAGCCAGCGCCTGCCCGGTGGCTTGACCGGACAACCGTTTCCGGCCCATCACTTCCACGTATTCGCCGGTTTCCACGCCAACTTCCCCTGGCGCTCCGATGCCCGTTTTCTGTTGGAGGAAATGCAGCGCTGGCGTCAATGCAGCCTGGAAGAAACCCAGACCTTTGCTGCCCAATGCTACCGCACCGACCTGTTCCGCGACGCCCTGGCGGACCTCACCAGCCTGCCATTGATGGACAGCAAACCGGACGAGCGACACGCGGGCCATTGGCAATTACCCGGTGAGCCAAAGCCGGTAGAGCTGGGGCCGGATCGGTTGTTGAAGGTGATTGAAGCGGAGGAGGGGGCGTTGGACGAATAGAACAGCGCGTTGGTTTTTTGTGGGAAGTCATGCTCGCATGACGAATACGGCGGTAGCTCATGGCAAACCCCCTTCGTGATGCAAGCATGGTTTATTCGCTCCGCTCACCCCTTCGGGGCCGCCCTGCGGGCGTTACTACGCTGCGCTTCGTTCCCACAAAAAGATCGCTATAACCAACCGCCGGGCAGAACCTCGAACGGAATCGTAGGAGCCAGCCTGCTGGCGATATCGTCACCGGGACAGTGTGAATCGCTTGCAGGCAAGCTCCTACGGAATGTTTAACCCGCCTCGCGCAGCTGCTTGGCGGCATCCACCATGTTGGCCAACGCGCCCTGGGTTTCTTCCCATTTGCGGGTTTTCAGGCCGCAGTCCGGGTTCACCCACAGCCGTTCCCTGGGCAGTCGCTCGGCGGCTTTTTCCATCAGTTGCACCATCCAGCTTACGTCCGGTTCATTGGGGGAGTGGATGTCGTACACGCCCGGACCAATGTCGTTGGGGTACTGGAAATCCCGGAAGGCATCCAGCAGTTCCATGTTGGAGCGGGACGTTTCGATGGTGATCACGTCCGAATCCAGGGCGGCGATGGCCTCGATGATGTCGTTGAACTCCGAGTAGCACATATGGGTGTGGATCTGGGTGTCGTCGGCTACGCCCACGGTGGCCAGGCGGAAACAGTCCACGGCCCAGTCCAGGTACTGGCCCCAGTCTGCCTTGCGCAGCGGCAGGCCTTCGCGCAGGGCGGGTTCGTCGATCTGGATCACCTTGATGCCGGCGGCTTCCAGGTCCTGCACTTCATCGCGCAGGGCCAGGGCGATCTGGCGACAGGTATCGGCGCGAGGCTGGTCATCGCGCACGAAAGACCACTGCAAAATGGTCACCGGCCCGGTGAGCATGCCTTTGACGGGCTTGTCGGTGAGTGACTGGGCGTATTGCGCCCACGCCACGGTCATCGCCTCGGGGCGCTGCACGTCACCGAAGATCACGGGGGGTTTCACACAGCGCGAGCCATAGCTCTGCACCCAGCCGAAGCGGGTGAAGACAAAACCATCCAGCAGTTCACCGAAGTATTCCACCATGTCGTTGCGTTCGGCTTCGCCGTGCACCAGCACATCCAGTTCCACCTCTTCCTGGTAACGAATGCAGCGGGCGATTTCCTGCTTCATCTGTTCGGTATAGGAGGCGTCGTCCAGGCGACCGGTTTTCCAGTCGCGGCGGGCGGTACGGATTTCCCGGGTCTGCGGGAAGGAGCCGATGGTGGTGGTGGGGAAGGCTGGCAATTGCAGCGACTGCTGTTGTTTGGCAATGCGCTCGGCAAAGGGGCTGTGGCGGTCGCGGGATATCTCGGCGGCGGCGGCCAGCCGTTTGGCGACTACCGGGTTATGAATGCGGTTGGACAAGCTGCGGGCCTGCAGGGCTTCGCGCTGACGCTGCAAGCCGGCATTGACGCTGCTGTCGCCATCGAGCGCGCCGCCCAGCAGGGCCAATTCCTGCAGTTTTTGTTTGGCAAAGCTGAGCCAGCTTTTCAGTTCGCTATCCAGCTTGTCTTCCTGATCCAGATCCACCGGGCTGTGCAGCAGGGAGCAGGAGGGCGCCAGCCACAGGCGATCGCCCAGTTCGTTACGCAGGGAGATCAGCGCATCCAGGGCCGCATCCAGATCGGTGCGCCAGATATTGCGGCCATTGATGTAGCCCAGCGACAGCACCTTGTCGCCCAGCCGTGGCACCACCTGACCGAGATCATCGTTGCCGCGCACCCGGTCCAGGTGCAGGCCATCCACGGGCAGTTCCAGGGCGGTGAAAAGATTGTTTTCCAGGCCGCCGAAGTAGGTGGCCAGCAGCAGCTTGCAGGTGCTGGCGGCGGCGAGCTGGTCGTAGACTCGCAGGTAGCTGCGCTGCCAGCTGTCGGGCAGGTCCAGCACCAGGATCGGTTCATCGATCTGTACCCATTCCACGCCCTGATCGGCGAACCGCTGCAGGATCTGGCGGTACACAGGGATCAGGCTGTCCAGCAGGGCCAGCTTGCTGCTGTCGTCGGCACCGTCAAAGCTGTCGCCCTTGCTCAGGTACAGATAGGTGAGCGGGCCGGGGATCACCGGCTTGGGGGCGTGGCCCTGGGCTTTGGCTTCCTCCACCTGCTCGAACAGGCTTTCCCGGGCAATGCGGAAGGTCTGGTCTGCCGCCAGTTCCGGCACGATGTAGTGGTAGTTGGTATCAAACCACTTGGTCATTTCGCAGGCTGCCGCCGGCGTACCGCTGGGGGCACGGCCCCGGGCCATGCGGAACAGGGTATCCAGGTTTACCGGTTGCTCGTTGTCTTGCTGGAAGCGATTGGGTACCACGCCCAGCAGGCAGGAAAATTCCAGAATCTGGTCGTACCAGGCGAAATCGCCCACCGGTACCAGGTCCAGGCCGGCATCGGTCTGCAGCGCCCAGTGTCGTTCGCGCAGGCTCTTGCCCACGTGCTCCAGTTCGGTCTGTTGCAGGTCGCCGGCCCAGTAGGCTTCCACGGCTTGCTTCAACTCACGGCGGGCACCAATGCGGGGAAAGCCGAGGTTGTGGAGGGTGGTCATGGTGTCGTCCTTTCATTCTGACAGGGTGGGCACTGGCCTGCCTGCATTCGGGGGCCAGTGCGATTGATGGCTATTGTGGAGACAGGTGAAGTTGAGGCAAAATCAAATATCTAATTATGAATATGAGATTTTCTCATGCTGGAAGTGCGACACCTGACCACCCTGCTGGCCATCGAAGAGGCCGGTTCTCTGATGGAAGCTGCGGAACGCCTTCATGTGACCCAGTCTGCGCTGTCTCACCAGCTCAAGGATCTGGAGGGGAGGCTGGGTGCGGCCTTGTTGGTCCGGCGCACGCGTCCGGTGCGATTCACGACTGCCGGTTTGCGGGTATTGGCCCTGGCACGGGAGGTGTTGCCGAGAGTGCAGCAAACCGAAAGGGAGCTGAAACGGCTGGCGGCAGGCCAGACCGGGCGCCTGCACATCGCCATTGAGTGTCATTCCTGCTTCCAGTGGCTGATGCCGGCCCTGGATGCGTTCCGCGAACACTGGCCGGAGGTGGAGATGGATCTGTCTGCGGCGTTCAGCTTTGCGCCCTTGCCGGCGCTGGTGCGTGGTGACCTGGATATGGTGATCACCTCCGACCCGGTGGAGAACGAGGCGGTGAAATACCTGCCCCTTTTCCGCTACGAGCTGGTGCTGGCGGTGTCGCGGCAGTCGCCGCTGGCGGCAAGCAAGTGGATTGAACCGGAAGATATTACCGACCAGACCCTGATTACCTACCCGGTGGAGCGGGAACGACTGGATGTGTTCACCGCCTTCCTCAACCCGGCCAACGCCGAACCCGCCGCCATCCGCACCGCCGAGCTCACCCCCATGACCGCACAACTGGTGGCGGCGGGCCGTGGCGTGGCGGCGTTACCCAACTGGGCACTCACCGAATACACCGAGCACGACCTGCTGAAAACCGTGCGGCTGGGTGAGAAGGGAGTGTGGCGCACGCTGTATGCGGCCGTGCGGGTGGAGGACGATCACACCCCTTACATGCAGGAATTCTGGGAAACCGCCAAGGAATTGTGTTTCAAGACTTTGAGTGGGGTGCGGGCGGTTAAAGGCAGTTGATCTGTTCCTGTAGGAGCTATGCTTGCATGGCGAACACGGCGTAAAGGAGGTTCGCCATGCAAGCATAGCTCCTACAACTGTTTCTATAGGCCGGGTTGGTTAATAGTGAACAGTGAATAGTGAATAGTGAATAGTTAATAGCGAAAACATAAAACCTGAAGATGCTGGCAGGCCTACATTAGAAACGTTCGGCCCGGAGTGGTTCGCGAAGTGAATAACGTCGCTGGCGGCCCAATTTTCCTCAGGTTTGGTTGCTGTGGTTTGCAGGTGGCAATGTCACCCATTGAGTAAGAGACAAGATCAACGTGGCGGCCAGCAGTAGCAGTGACATGGGTTGCAGAAATTCCGAATGCCCGGCCAGGAAAAAGCCGCTGTGAATTGCCACCGTCAATAGCCCCAGGCCAGCCAGGAACTGGTGGCAAAGGCGTTGCCGTGGACTGTGGGTGGCGACTTGCAGGAAGGCGAGTAATACCAGGGCGATGATGGGCAGATTCAATATCAGGTTGAGCTGATTACCACCGGGTAGATGGAAAAGATTCCACTCGTGCCAGTAGGCGGCATCGATCTGATGGGTGAGCAGGGCGGTGCTGTTGAGCAGGAAAAGGGTCTGGGGCAGGTCGGGTTTCATGGCAGGTCTCCAGTGTTACTGCCATGAAACCCGTTATGGCAGGGTAACGCCATTACCTCTCAGGTAAGCGGTTATTCCCCGTCGCGAAACTGTACCTGCAAGCCCGCCAGGAAATTGCGCAGGATCTGGTCTTTGCATTCCCGGTAATGCTTGTGGCCGGGTTTGCGGAAGAAGGCGCTCAGTTCGTGTTTGCTCATGCGGAAGTTGGCCAGCTCCAGCACGGCCAGCACATCCTCGGCCTGCAGGTTCAACGCGATTTTCAGCTTCATGAAAATCATGTTGTTGGTCAGGCGGGATTCGGGCTCCGGTTGCGGGCCCGGCTTTTTGCCGCGCAGGGCATTGATCAGGCCATTGAGGAAAATCGCCAGGGTGCGGTCGTTGCACTTCTGGAAGGCCGGATCGTCATCCTTTTTCAGCCAGTCGCTGATCTGTTCCCGGGTCACGGTTTCGCCGGCTTCGGCGAAGACACCGATCATGCGGTTATCGTCAAAGTCGAAGATATAGCGAGCGCGGCGCAGAACGTCATTATTGAGCATGAAAAACCTGTATCAGCGGGAGGGACGTGGCCGCCATGTTACAGGGAACCGGTAACCGGGACACGCCCCTATTGTATCGCTTCAGAGGGTCGGGCCTACGGGCTGAAAACTTTCAGCCCGATAATGCCGGCCAGAATCAGCCCCAGGCACAGCAGGCGAGGGGCGTTGACGGCATCCTGGAACAGCACAATCCCCAGCAGCACGGTGCCGATGGTGCCCATGCCGGTCCACACCGCGTAGGTGGTGCCCACGGGCAGGGTCTGCATGGCTTTGGCCAATAGCCAGAAGCTGGCGGCCATGCCGATGAAGGTTAACAGGGAAGGAAGCGGGCGGGTGAAGCCGTGGCTGGCTTTCAGCCCCAGTGCCCATCCGGATTCGAGTATGCCGGCGAGAATGACCAGTGCCCATGCCATGAGAAACTCCTGCATGGGGTCGTCCCCGAGTGGGTGCCAGGATCGAGGTCGTCCTCGGGCGCGCCGGATATTGTAGCAAGCCGGTCGGGGCGGGCAAGCAGGTTTCTGCTTGCGGTCAGGTAGTAGACACCTTGGCGATCCATTTTTTGGTGGGCGTCTGGAACAGGCGCTGGCTGTCGCTCTGGCATTTCTTCAGCAGACGCTTTTCCCGCCCGTGGATGGCGTCCAGGGTATGAGCCAGATCCTTCTGCCTCTCGATGGTGTGGCTTTGTGCCAGCACATATTCGCGAAGCATGTGGAGGTCGTGGAGTTTGCCGAGAGTCTTGCCCAGGCGCGTGAGGGCCTGATCGTGGCAGGGTGTGTGGATGTGCTGATCCGCCAGGCTCTGCTGCTGATAGAGCAGATATTTCACCCATTTGCGCAGGTCATGCCAGGGTTCTGGCTCGGTCCCGCCCTGGGCCTTGATGGTGCGATTGCGGCACTGCTTGTAGGTACGCGCCAGACCGCTGACCAGCAGTTCATGGTCACTGATGCCCAGGGCCAGCGACTGCCAGTGCTGCTGATCCCGGGTGAAGGCGATGATGGCGTCCTGGTGATGGCTGGTTTCCGGCTTTGGTTGCGGGTCGCTGAACAACGTGTTGGCTACCCGACTCAGGGAGTGACGCCTGGGCTTGTCGGCCTTGCTGGCCAGTGTTTGCAGGGTGGCGGCCATCACATGAGTGTCACGGGCACCGGCCAGAGCCTGTGCAGCGTTACGGATGGTGTGGTCGCAGGTGCGGTGATCGTCTCGGCTCAGCCAGGGCCGCAGCAGCTGCCACTGGGCACGCAACCGTTTCACCGCCACCCGGCAGTCATGCACGGCGTTGGCGGTCAGGGGCTGACGCTGCAAATCCGTGAGTGCTTGCTCATTAATGCGGATGGCCTGTTGGCAGAGCCGTTCAATCAGCGAGTGGTCGTCCATGATGCCCTCCCTCCTCAGCCTGAGTGTCCCGGCTGATTATGACCCCGTCGTGATGACCTGCGGCAATCTGTGAATTCACTCAGTGTCGCGCTGACGGTTTTTTTCCACCCAGTAGAGTTGTTTGTGACCCAGGGATTCGTAATCCGCCCGGGCCTGTTCCGCTGCCTGGCGGGTCGGGTAGTCAGCCACTCTGGCCTTGATGCCGTTATCGTCCTGGCGCCAGAGAGTAAAGCGCTGCTCAGTCATCGGCCCACTGGTTGAAGGGCGTACTGCTCAAGGCGCTGTTGTAATAGCGGGCATCGCCGGTGACCTCTTCGCCCAGCCAGGCGGGTCTGTCGAAGGGGGTGTCTTCACTGGGCAGTTCGATTTCAGCGACGATCAGGCCATCGTTATCGCCGTGGAAAACATCGATCTCCCAGCACAGCTCGCCCTGGGGCAGGCGGTAACGGGTCTTGTCGATGACGCCGGCGTTGCACAGCTCATCCAGCATTTGCCGGGCATCTTCCTCAGGCACCGGGTATTCGAATTCACTGCGGGTGGCGCCCACGGTTTTGCCCTTGATGGTCAGCCAGCCGCTGTTGCCGGCAATGCGAACCCGTACGGTGGCGTTCTTGTCGTGACTCAGGTAACCCTGCGTCAGACGTTCGCCGGCCAGCGAATCCACAATGCCTGGGTCCCTGATGAGAAACTTGCGCTCAATTTCCTGTGCCATGGCTGCCGTCCAGTCCCAGTTGATCGAAGGTGATGGCAAAGCCCAGCGTATCGTAGCCGTCGAGAATCTCGGCGGGCAGGTAGAAAGCAGGGTCGTCCATCACGAAGTAGTGTGACACGCCGATACCGAAACGGTAGTCCGGCTCCAGTGTCTGTAGCTGTGGGGCCAGGCGCTTGAGTTTGTAGAGTAGTTTCTCGAAATGGTCCCGGTGGCTGGCGGTGTGATCCAGCTGGCTGGACAGGATCCAGCGATTTTCCCGGCGGCGGGCGTCGGGAAAGGCCTCGCTGAAGGGTTCGCCTTCATGCCAGTAGTCGTCGGCGCTTTGTCCCAGCAGCAGATCCAGTTGGCGGGGATCATGGTCAAAGCCGAAAACCGCAAAATAGACGTGGTGTTCCATGGATCACTGTTCCGGTTGCAGGTCGCGGTTGCGTTGCAATTCGTCCACCGGAAAGCCCTTGCTCTCGGCCAGCTGCAGCAAAGCTTGATATTGATCATCTGGCAGTTGCGGGGTGCGTGCCAGAATCCACAGGTATTCCCGGCTCGGCTCGCCAATCACCACGGTCTGGTAGTTTTTATCCAGGGCGATGATCCAGTAATTGCCCTCGGTGATGGTGGGCAACAGCTTGGAGATCCAGCTGTCGAAACGCACCTTGAGTTTGGCATTGTCGGAGCCGGGGACTACCCGGGCGGTGCCTTGCGCTTCGCTGGGTTCCTTGTCCTCTCGCTGGCAACGGTTGACCACGCGCACGGTGCCGTCCTCATTGAGGGAGTAGGTGGCGGTGGAATTGTAGCAACCGCGCTGGAACCATTGGGGCAGGCGGGCGATTTCATACCAGGTGCCGCTGTAGCGTTCCAGGTCTACCTGGTCGACGGTGGCCAGTGGCTTGTCTGCGCCGCAGGCGCTGAGCAGGCCGGCAAGCAGCAGAGTGAAAAATCCCGGTATCAGGCGCATGGAGACTTCCTCTTCTTGGGTAGAGTGACAGGCTAGCCTGAATCAAGCCTGATATGAATGGGCATGCTATACTGCCGCGCTGTCAGAACCTGTTCAGGGGCTATACGCGGCCGCGCCGGAGTCAATTTTTTCGCCAGCTCGTGATTGCGATTATGCGGTGTAGTGACTCTACATAAATAAGAGCAATCGCGGGCTGGCGGAAAAAGTGGCCCGGCCCTTGGGTTGCAGGTATTGCCTGGCGCCATTTTCAGGGGCAACGCGGCTGCGTATGGCGCCTGAACAGGTTCGTAGGGAGGCAATTTTGTCCGATTCATCCACCAGACTGGAGCTTGTGCAACTGGGCTGCGAGCGCGACGATCGCATGCTGTTCAGTGGCCTGAGCCTGACCGCCCGCGCCGGGGAAATCTGGCAGATTACCGGTGCCAATGGCGCCGGCAAGACCACCCTGTTGCGGATTCTGGTGGGGTTGCATGGCTTCTTTGAGGGTGAGCGACGCTGGTGGCAGCCCCAATGGCAGCAGGACCTGCTGTATCTGGGGCATCAGCCCGGTGTTCGCGAAGAGCTCAATCCGCTGGAAAACCTGCGCTATGCCTGCGCCCTTAATCATCAGGTCGGCGACCCCATGGCAGCCCTGGCGGCGGTAGGGTTGCGTGGCTTTGAGGATGTGCCGGCGGCGCATCTGTCCGCGGGGCAGAAACGGCGCGTTGCTTTGGCGCGGTTGTGGCTGGAGCGCAAAGCGGTGTGGGTACTCGACGAGCCCTACACCGCCATCGACCAGGACGGCGTGGCGCAACTGGACGCGCAGATGCAGCAGGCCGCGGAGGCCGGCTCCCTGGTGATCTATACCTCCCACCACCGGGTGGGCGACGGCGTGCAGCGTCTGCATCTGGAGAATGGCCGTGCCGAGGTGTTGTCATGAATGCCTTCCGTGCCGCGCTGGGTCGGGAATTACTGGTGCTGTGGCGTAGCCCGGCGGAGATTATCAATCCGCTGTTTTTCTTCGTCATGGTGATCAGCCTGTTTCCGCTGGCAATCTCTCCGAAACCGGAATTGCTCGCCACGGTGGCGCCGGGGGTGCTCTGGGTGGCGGCCCTGTTGGCGGTGATGTTGTCCCTGGACGGCCTGTTCCGTCGGGACCAGGAAAGCGGTGTGCTGGACATGCTGCTCACAGCCCCGGTGATGCCGGTGGTGCCGGTGCTGGCCAAATTGCTGGCCCACTGGTTGCTGACCGGTCTGCCGCTGGTGCTGATTTCGCCGCTGCTGGGCCATATGCTGCAACTGCCGGACGCGGCCCTGGGGACGGTGATGCTGAGCTTGCTGCTGGGCACCCCGGCGCTGACCATTGTCGGCGCCATCGGCGCGGCCCTCACGGTGGGACTCAATCGAGGTGGTATCCTGCTCGCAGTGTTGGTGTTGCCGCTATATATCCCGGTGCTGATTTTTGGCGCCGGGGCGGTGAGTGCGGCGGCCGGTGGCGCCAATGTGGATGGCATTTTGGCGATTCTGGGTGCCTTGCTGGCATTAACGATCAGTCTGGGACCGCTGGCGGTGAGCGCCGGTCTCAAAATCAGTTCAGGGAATTAAATGGTCTGGCAAACGTTGAAGCGGTGGTACCACATGCTGGGTTCACCACGCTATTTCTACACCTTCAGCTCCCGGGTGCTGCCCTGGCTGACTCCCATTGCCGTGCTGACGCTGGCTGCCGGCCTGGTTTGGGGGCTGGCCTTCGCCCCCAGTGATTATCAGCAGGGCAACAGTTACCGGATCATCTTTATCCATGTGCCCGCGTCCAGCGGTGCACTGATGGGCTATATGGCCCTGGGTGTGTCTGGCCTGGTGGCAGTGGTCTGGCGCATGAAGATGGCGGAAGTGATGCTCAAGGCCATTGCGCCTTTCGGTGCAGGGCTGGCGGCCATTTCCCTGGTAACCGGTGCTCTGTGGGGCAAGCCCACCTGGGGCACCTACTGGCAGTGGGATGCGCGCATGACCTCCATGCTGATCCTGCTGTTCATGTATGTGGGGGTGATTGCCCTGCAGGCGGTTATCCGTGATCCTCGCCAGGCTGCTCGTGCCGCTGGCCTGCTGGCCATGGTGGGGGTGATCAATGTGGTGATCGTGAAGTATTCGGTGGAATGGGTGCAGACCCTGCATCAGGGTTCCACCCTGAAGATGTTCGGGGAATCCACCATCGACCCGGCCATGAAGTATCCGCTGCTGTTGAGCATGCTGGGGCTGTGGCTGCTGTATGCGGTCAATGTGCTGCTGCGCGCGCGCACCGAAGTCATGTGGCGGGAACGACGCAGCAAGTGGGTGAACAAACTGGTGAAGGAGCGCGATCGTTGATGGCTTTTGAAAGCTTTGCCGATTTCCTGGCCATGGGAAAACACGGGTTTTATGTCTGGAGCGCCTATGGAGTCAGTGCGCTTCTGATTATCGCCAACATGGCGTTGGCGATACGCGCTCAGGGACAGGTGCGTCAACGTCTGGCACGGCAACAGCGCCGTGACACTCTGGGAGATTCTGAACAATGAACGCGGTACGCAAGCAGCGACTGATCCTGGTGGTTTCGATTCTGGTGGGCCTGGCCATCGCCTGTGGGTTGATGTTTTACGCTCTGCGCCAGAACATCAACCTGTTCTTTACTCCCCAGCAGGTAATGGCTGGGGAAGCCCCTCTGGATACCCAGATGCGCGTGGGTGGTCTGGTGGAAGAGGGCAGTGTGGTACGCGACCAGCAGACCTTGGACGTACAGTTCGTGCTCACCGACGGCAAGGGCAGCTTTACCGTGCACTATCAGGGCATCCTGCCGGACCTGTTCCGCGAAGGGCAGGGCATCGTCGCCAATGGCACCCTGATCAGCACCAACCGCTTTGAAGCCGAGGAAGTGCTGGCCAAGCACGATGAAACCTACATGCCACCGGAAGTGCAGGACGCGCTGGAAAAGGCGGGGCATCCGGGGGCGAAGAAAGTTAATAGTGAACAGTGAATAGTTAACAGCTCGCGAGTGAGCGTTGTCTTGCTTTGAAAGATTGGAGGCCGCGTCCATGGCATGGGCGCGGCCTCTTTGCTTGTAGTTGAACCGGCGCTGGACCGCGCCGCTGTTAACTGTTCACTATTCATTGTTAACTGAATAAAACCGCTTGCTACGCCTCCCTCTCTGGCCCTACATTCGCGGTTATCGGTGCCGCTTCTGGTGCCCCCGTTTTTCAGGGCTTTTCATGAGTCAGGTTATCATTCTGGTCGACGACCCCGCAGACTGGGCCGCCTACTATCCCGCCCGCCATCTGCTCTCTGCCCGGGAGTATCTGCAGGCGCAGCAATCGGTCTGTACCGACAAGAAAGTGCAGGTGATCAACCTGTGCCGCAGCTATAAATATCTGAGCCCCGGCTACTACTGCTCCCTGCTGGCGGAAGCTCGTGGGCAGCGGGTATTGCCGTCCGTGCGGACGGTAAACGATCTGAGCCGCAAGGCGCTCTACGGCCTGCATTTCGGTCAGTTCGAGGCGGCGCTGGACAAGGCCATGAAGCGCAAGGGCAGTGGCAGTGATCACTTCTCTCTGATGCTGTACTTCGGCCATACCACCCAGGAAGGCCTGGCCGATCTGGGTCGACAGATTTTCGATCAGTTGCCTTGCCCGTTGCTGAAGGTGGATTTTCGTCGCCGCGAGCAGTGGACCATCGAAGCGTTGAAGCCGCTGGCCCTGAAGCAGCTGAAAGGCGCGGAAGAAGATGCCTTTGCCCAGTCTCTGGAGCAGTTCAATGCCCGTGTCTGGCGCAACCCCCGCCGTCGCCGCAGCGATCGCTACGAGCTGGCCATGCTGGTCAATGAGGAAGAGGCGTTGCCGCCCAGTGACAAGGCGGCGCTGAAACGGTTTATCCGTGCCGGCCGCCAGTTGGGGATTCGCGTGGACCAGATTGGTCGCGATGCCTATACCCGCCTGGGGGAATACGACGGCCTGTTTATTCGCGAGACCACGGCGCTGGATCACCATACCTATCAGTTCGCCCGCAAGGCGGAGCAGGAGGGCATGGTCGTGATGGATGACCCGGGCTCGATCCTGCGCTGCACCAACAAGATCTATCTGGCGGAGCTGATGCAGGCCAACGGCGTGCCGGTGCCGCCTACCGCCTTTGTGTTCAGCGATGACGATGAGCAGATTGATCAGCTGATCGAGGAACTCAAACTGCCCATGGTGCTGAAGATCCCCGACGGCAGCTTTTCCCGTGGCATCAGCAAGGTGAAGACCCGCGAAGAGCTGGCCGCCAGCCTGCGTGATTACCTCAAGCAGTCTTCGGTGGTACTGGCCCAGGCCTTCATGTACACGGATTACGACTGGCGCATCGGCGTGCTCAACAACCGGCCCCTGTTTGCCTGCCAGTACTTCATGAGCAAGGGACACTGGCAGATCTATCACCACCAGAGCGGTGGCAAGACCGAATCCGGCAACAGCCGTACCTTGCCGGTACAGGAAGTGCCGCCCAAGGTGTTGAAGGCCGCACTCAAGGCCGCGCGGCTGATGGGCAATGGCCTCTATGGCGTGGACTTGAAACAGTCCGGCGATCAGGTGGTGGTGATCGAGGTGAACGACAACCCGAACATCGATGCCGGGGTGGAAGATGCCTGGCTGGGTGAAGATCTCTACCGCCAGGTAATGCTGGAATTCCTGCGTCGCATGGAAGCCAAGCGCATCGGCCTGCCGGTGTGATTGGGGGGCAAGCGATAAACACCGCCGGGTGCTGTAGGAGTTCCGCTTGAGGGACGAACCGCGCGTCGCGCGGCATTTCCTTCCTCTGGTGTTCCTCGCCAGGGCTCGGGTTCGCGGCTCGAGCGCCGCTCCTACAGGGGGCTTTATTGAACGGCTTGGCTCATTTCTCGCAACACCCTGGCGTTGCCTTTCGCTACCTCGTCAGGTCTGATCAGAGAAAAGCACAAGGGACTCTGCATGCAACTTCTCGGTTTACTGCGTCGCGAGCTGCGCAGCGAATGTCGCCAGTGGGTGGATGACGGCGATATCAGCGAAGACCAGGGCAACCGGATTCTGGCCCGCTACGGCACCCGCCTGGACGACGATTCGGACAGCTCGCTGGCCTACAAGGTGCTGGTGACCGTGGCCTTGTTATTCGTCGGCATGGCCATCCTGCTGCTGGTGTCGGCCAACTGGGAGACGATTCCCCGTGCAGTGCGGATGCTGGGATTGATTGCCACCACCGTGGCGTTGAACGGGGTGGGGATCTATCAATACCTGCAGCGCCGTGAGGGTATCGGCTGGCTGTTTCTCGGCGGCATCAGTTATGGCGCCTCCATCATGCTGATCGCGCAGATCTACCACCTGGGTGAACATTTCCCTGACGGCCTGTTCTACTGGGCGCTGGGCGTGGCACCCATGGCCTGGTTGGTGCGCAGCCGGGTGGTCACCCTGCTGATGCTGGCGGTGGCCATGCTCTGGCTGTTCGCCGAAGGGCAGTTTTCACCGCCCTGGGCCATGGCCCTGTTTATGGCGGTGGGGCTGACCGTGGCGGTGCAGGCCCGCTCCGCTGGCCTGATGCTGGTGCTGGCGGCGGTGGGGGTGAGCTGGCTGAACCTGTTGCTGGGCTGGGCCTATGGCTATCCCCGCGGCCCGGATTTCGAGGCCGGTCATCTGACCCTGAATCTGGGCCTGTTGGCGTTGCTCTATGCGCTGGTGTGCTGGCTGGGCAGTCGTAGTGCATTGCACTGGCAACGGGCTGGCAGCCTGATCGGCCTGTGGACCTTGCGTGGCTATCTGCTGCTGTTACTGCCGTTCACCTTCAGCGAATTCGCCGAAGGCTACCTCCATGAACAGGCCGGTTTGGCGGACCCGGGGTTGTGGCTGGGGCTGCTGGCCGCCTTGCTGGCGTCATCACTGTTGGTGTTCCGGCGGCTGGGGCAGACTGGTGGGCGGTTGCTGGTAATGCTGTTGCCGTTTGCCATGCTGGGCATTCATGGCCTGTTGAGCCGCGATGACGCCGCTTTGTTTGCGGTGGCGGTCAACCTGCTGGCGTTGCTGTCGGCCATTGTGCTGATTCAGGAGGGCTTGCGGCGAGGCCTCAGCCAGTTCTTCTACAGCGGCATTGCCCTGGTACTGGCGCTGGCGGTGATGCGCTATCTCGACCTTTTTGGCGATTACCTGGGCGCGGCGGCCATGTTCCTGGTGGCGGCCGCGGTGCTCTACGGCGCGGCGCGCTATTGGCGTCGCCAGCAACGCCTTGCGGAGCAGGAATCCGGGGAGGGGCAGGCATGAAGCAGCGCACTCTAGGTCTGGCCTTGCTGGCCGCGCTTACCCTGCAGGTGGCGATTCTCGCCGGGGTATTCGTCAATGGTTTCTACCCGCTATGGCTGGGCAAGGAAATTCGCCTGGAAACCCGCCCGGTTGACCCGCGGGATTTGTTCCGCGGCAACTATGCCCGCCTGGGCTATGACTTCAGCACACTGCCCACGGCGGGCTTTCGCCCCGGCGATGTGATCTACCTGCCGCTGCAACAGGACGGCCAGGTGTGGCGCGGCCAGGCTCCCGCTCACCAGCCCCCGGAGCAGGGCCTCTACCTGCGCGGCAGAGTCACCGGCTCACCCTGGGGCGGCACCAGCCGGGTGACGTTCGGTATCGAAGCCTTGTTCGCCCCGAAGGAAAAGGCGCTGCAACTGGAGCGGGAATTACGCGATGGCGCTGTGGCGGTGGTGAAGGTGGCAGCGAATGGTCGTGCGACGTTGGTGACGGTGGAGACGGAGGCAGTTAACAGTGAATAGTGAACAGTTAACAGCGCGCGTGGCTGGGTGGGTGTGAGCTGGAATGTGAGAGGCCGCGTCCATGGTATGGGCGCGGCCTCATTGATTGTTAATGGCGACAGGCTTGAGCGCGTCGCTATTAACTGTTCACTGTTAACTATTCACTGCCTCACTCACCCCATTATTTTCTGAATAAACCCGGACTCCTTCTCGATGGTCTTGGCAAAGGGCGCCAGGGCGTGCATGCGCTCGGTGTGGGCGGCCAGGTTGGGGTATTTGGCCGGGTCGATGCTTTCGCCGCCGTGTTTGAAGTTCACCATCTGGCTGGCCAGGGCAATATCAGCAATGGTGATGCTGTCGCCGACCAGAAATTCGCGGCCGTCCAACGCCTTGTCCAGATAGGCGAACAGCGGTGGAATCGTGGTGGTGAGGGCGTGCTGGACTTTCTCTTCATCGCATTCCTTGCCGATCAGGCGCATGACCACCCGGTTGCGGAAGACCGCAAACGTGCAGCGCATGGCCAGGTCGTAATCCACGAAACGTTCAAACCAGATAGCCTGGCCCATTTCCATGGCATCGCTGGGGTAGAGCGCCGTTTCCGGCTGGGTTTTTTCCATCCAGGCACAGATCGCTGCAGAGTCGGCAAGGTACTGGCCGTCCACTTCCAGTGCGGGAATCCGTTTCATGGGGCTGATTTTTTCATAGCCCTCAGGGGGGCTGGTGGGGTCCACATGGACAGATTCAAACTCAATGCCTTTCAGTGCCAGGGCAACCCGGGTCTTGCGGACGAATGGCGACAGGGCGGCTCCGTACAGCTTGATGGTCATGCGTTACTCTCCCGATAAGTGTGTGTTTTTTCGCCAATTTTCTGAAATCAGTAAAGGCATTATCAGAGCAGCACAGGTTTTTCGGGTCAATGACGGACTGGGACAAAATTTTTCCTTGACGCTGGGCGATCAGATACCTATTCTACGCGCCGCTTTGACGTGCCACGTCAAGCCCGGGTCCCCTTCGTCTAGTGGCCCAGGACACCGCCCTTTCACGGCGGTAACAGGGGTTCGACTCCCCTAGGGGACGCCACTAATTCGCTAGCGATTAGCTGGCAAGTAGTTAAGCGGGAATAGCTCAGCTGGTAGAGCACGACCTTGCCAAGGTCGGGGTCGCGAGTTCGAATCTCGTTTCCCGCTCCAAATTAGAAGGGACCCTTTCGGGTCCCTTTTTTTATGCCGCTCTGCGGATGCAACATGGTTCACGCAACAGGCAACACGCACAGGCTTGGCTAATCCGGTCTACGGTGGGTGTTGTGCTCACCAGTAGTACGATGAATCTCCCCTCATGGTTTGCTTTCGCTATAGCGCTCCGTACACTAAGGCCTGACCCTAAGTGAAGAGACTATGGCGCGCCTACACCCGCGATTGCTGGAAGCCCTTAACCTGTTGCCGAAGGACAAGCCTGTCCATCTGCTGACGCGTCATTCCGTGCGTGAGCTGGCCAAGAACGGCTTCGCCGACTATCGGCTGCCGTTGACTCCGGAGGGTATCGACATGGCCCGCGAATGGGGCACCCAGCTGGCGCGGCCGGTGGAGGCGTTCTATTCCAGCCCGGTTGGGCGCTGCGTGAATACCGCCATCGCCATGGCGGAAGGTGCCCGCAAGGCCGGGCTGATCGCGGAGATCCCCGAGGTGACCACAGATACCACGCTGGTGGAGCCCGGCTGCTATGTGGAAGACCTCAATCAGGTAGGCCCCACCTTCCTGAAAATGGGCGCCTTCAAGTTCCTCAATCACCACCTTCAAGAGCCGTTTGAGGGAATGCTGTCACCGGCGGAAGGCCGCTCCAAGCTGGCGGCTTATCTCAAGGCCAGAGAACCTGCCAGTGGCCATCTCAATGTTCACGTGACCCATGACACTATCCTGGCGGTGCTGGTGGCCGAGCTGCATGGCCGGCGCCGAATCAGCGAAGAAGACTGGCCCTGGATGATGGAAGGGCTCTGGGTATGGTTCAGCGGCGGGCAGATGCACTGGGTCTGGCGTGGTGAACATGGCCACCGGGTTCTGGATCACTGATCCCTCTCTTCATCATCCATTCGACCATTTTGGCGAGGTGATCCTTGTCTGCTCTGACGATTCGTAATCTGACCAAGACCTATGCCAATGGCGTGCACGCGCTCAAGGGCATCGACCTGCAGGTGGAGAAGGGCGATTTTTTTGCCCTGCTGGGCCCCAACGGGGCAGGCAAGTCCACCACCATTGGTGTGATCAGTTCCCTGGTGAACAAGACCGCAGGGGATGTGAGCATCTTTGGCCATTCCCTGGATACCCAGCGTGCCCTGGCCAAGATGAAAATTGGTGTGGTTCCCCAGGAATTCAACTTCAACCAGTTTGAAAAGGTGTTCGATATTGTCGTCACCCAGGCGGGTTTCTATGGCATCCCAGTGCCTCTGGCCCGGGAGCGTGCGGAGAAATACCTGCGCCAACTGGGCCTGTGGGAAAAGCGCGACAAGCAGTCGCGCACTCTGTCCGGTGGCATGAAACGCCGGCTGATGATTGCCCGGGCGCTGGTGCATGAACCCGAGCTGTTGATTCTCGATGAGCCCACCGCCGGGGTGGATATCGAGCTGCGCCGTTCCATGTGGGATTTCCTCACCCGTATCAACGGCGAGGGGAAGACGATCATTCTTACCACGCACTATCTGGAAGAAGCGGAATCCCTGTGTCGCCACATTGCTATCATTGATCACGGCATCATTGTGGAAAATACCGACATGAAATCCCTGCTGGAAAAATTGCAGGTGGAAACCTTCATTCTGGATCTGGCGCGGCCGGTCACCGAGGTGCCGGTACTGGAAGGGTTCGAGGTGTGGCTGAGAGATTCTCGTACGCTGGAAGTGGCTGTGCCGAAATCACAAAGCCTCAATACCTTGTTCGTGGCACTGCAGGAACAGCACTTTGAAGTGATGAGCATGCGTAACAAGGCCAACCGGCTGGAGGAGTTGTTTGTGCGACTGGTAGAGCAGAATCTGCCCGGGGAGCAGGCATCATGAGTGCACGCGAACAGTGGGTGGCCTTTCTCACCATCGTTACCAAGGAAATTCGACGTTTTACCCGCATCTGGCCGCAGACCTTGCTGCCACCGGCGATCACCATGACCCTGTACTTCGTGATCTTCGGTAATCTCATCGGTAGTCGCATTGGTGAGATGGGCGGTTTCAACTACATGCAGTACATCGTGCCCGGGCTGATCATGATGAGTGTGATTCAGAACAGCTACGGCAATGTGGTCAGCTCGTTCTTCTCCACCAAGTTCCAGCATTCCATTGAAGAGATGCTGGTGTCGCCCATGCCGGCGCATGTGATCCTTAACGGCTTTATTGTTGGCGGTATGGTGCGCGGCATGCTGGTGGGGTTGATCGTCAGCCTGCTCAGTCTGTTTTTTACCCAGCTATCCATGCAGCACCTGCTGATCACCATCACCGTGGTGATACTGACGGCAGCCCTGTTTGCCCTGGGAGGATTTATCAATGCCATCTTCGCCAACAAGTTCGATGATATTTCCATTGTTCCCACCTTCATTCTGACGCCGCTGACCTACCTGGGTGGGGTGTTCTATTCCATCGACTTGTTACCGGAGTTCTGGCGAATGGTGAGCCTGGCCAATCCCATCGTTTATATGGTTAACGCCTTCCGGTACGGCGTGCTGGGTGTCAGTGATGTGAACGTCTATGCCTCGCTGGCAGCGATCATGGCATTTGTGGTGGCGTTCTATCTGTTGGCGCTCTGGTTATTGCAGCGTGGTACGGGTATTCGCCATTGAACATTCGGATTATGATGAAGATCCAAGCCAAGGACGGAAGTACCAAGAGGTTGCCATGAGCTACTTGAAGGAAACACCGCTGGGGCGATCCAGCGATTATGTAGATGAGTACACGCCCTCGCTACTGTGCCCGGTGCCGCGCTGGGATGCGCGGGAATCCCTGGAGTTGGAAGCGCTGGGCGATGAAGATACCAGCCTGCCGTTCCACGGCACGGATATCTGGAATGCCTACGAGCTGTCCTGGCTCAATGAAAAGGGCAAGCCGGTGGTGGCCCTGTGCGAGCTGCGCATTCCCTGCACCACCCCCAACATTGTGGAATCCAAATCGCTGAAGCTGTATCTGAATTCCTTTGCCAACACCCGTTTTGAAAACCGGGATCAGGTGCGCGCCGCGATTGAAAAGGATGTGGCGCAAACGGTCGGTGGCAATATGGAAGTGTTGCTGCATTCCCTGGAAGAATCCGCCGGCTTTCCGGTGTGGGAAGATCGCGGTCAGTGCGTGGATAACATCGATATCGGTTTCGAGCACTATGAATACCGGCCCGACCTGCTGCTGTGTGACCAGGGTGCCGAACAAACCGGACAACTCTATTCCCACCTGCTGCGTAGCCATTGTCCGGTGACCAACCAGCCGGACTGGGCCACAGTAGTGGTGCGCTATACCGGCCGTGCCATCAGCCCGGCCAGTTTTCTGCGTTACGTGGTGTCGCTGCGTAATCATCAGGGCTTCCATGAACAGATCATCGAGCAGATGTTCGTGGACCTGATGCGCCAGTGCTCCCCGCGTCACCTGACCGTCTATGGTCGCTTTACCCGCCGTGGTGGCATCGATATCAATCCGTTCCGCTCCAACAGCGAGCAGCCGTTGCCGAACCGACGCACCATCCGTCAGTAACAACATCACCAAGCCAACATCGTTATCAAGGAGCGAACAATGTCCGATCTGGAACAGACCCAGGGTGAACCCAAACAGGAAGAGCGCAGCCTGGGCCTTGCCTGCCACTTGCTGGCACTGGCGGGTCTGGTGGTGCCATTCGGCAATATACTGGGGCCACTGATCATGTGGCTGGTAAAGAAAGATGACAGCGCTTTTGTCGATGATCAGGGCAAGGAAGCACTGAACTTCAACATCACCATCTCCATTGCCGGCTTTATCGCCTTCCTGCTGATGTTCGTGGTCATTGGCGGTCTTCTGCTACCGATCATCGGCATCTTCTGGCTGGTAATGACCATCATTGCCGCAGTGAAAGCCAATGGCGGGGAACGCTATCGTTATCCGTTGACCATTCGGTTGATCAAGTAGCAGTTACAAGTTGAAAGTTTCAAGTTGCAACGCGAGCTAACATTACGTGCAGTTTGAATGGTAGAGGCCGCGCCCGGGATTTGGGCGCGGCCTCTTTGCTTTCTGGATATGAAAAGAGTCAATTCGCGTTGTAACTTTCAACTTTAAATTTGCCACTCATCCTGGCCCCAACGGCCAGCCAAACCCGATCCATACCCCCAGCAATACCGACCACCCCAACAACAGCGTCAGGCTATAGGGCAGCATCAGTGCGATCAGGGTGCCGATGCCGGTGTCTGGCTGGTAGCGGCGGGCGAAGCCCAGTACCAGCACGAAATAGGGCATCAGCGGGGTGATGATGTTGGTGCTGGAATCGCCCACCCGGTAGGCCGCCTGGGTGGCTTCCGGCGAAATACCCAGCAGCATCAGCATAGGCACGAAGATGGGGGCCAGGATGGACCACTTGGCCGAGGCGCTGCCGATCAACAGATTGATCAGGGTGGTGAGTAGCAGGAACAGCAGTAGCACCACCACGTTGGGCAGTGTCAGGCTGCCTAGCCAGGAGGCGCCCTCGATGGCCAATAGCAAGCCCAGCTGGCTATAGTTGAACCAGGCCACGAACTGGGCGGCAAAGAACATCAGCACCAGGTAACCGGCCATGGAGGCCATGGTGGTTTCCATGGCGGTAATGATATCGCCGGCATTGCGAAACTGGCCGCTGACACGTCCATACACCCCGCCACACACCCCAGCGATGAGCGCCACTATCACCACCAGTCCATGAATGAACGGCGAGCCGAGCACGCCACCTGTGTCCTGGTGGCGCAAGGGAGCCTCTGGCGGGAGCACCAGTAACGCGATGCCTACCAGCAGGATCAGTAGTGCTGCCAGAGTCCATTTCATGGCACTGGGGTGGCTGGTTGGCACCTGGGGGGCGGAGGTCTCTGCCGTTGGCTGGCTGGCCAGCCGGGGTTCGGTGATGCGCTGGGTGACCAGAGTCACCAACGCTGTAACCAGAAAGGTGGAGACGATAATGAACCAGTAATTGCCGGTGGCATCCACGGTGCGAGTCGGGTCCACAATACGGGCGGCTTCTGTGGACAGGCCGGCCAGGGTGGCATCCACCGGACCCACCAGCAGGTTGGCGCTAAAACCGCCGGATACTGCCGCAAAGGCGGTGGCAATACCGGCAATGGGGGAGCGGCCAGCGAGTTGGAACACCAGCCCGGCCAACGGAATCAGAACCACATAGCCGGCGTCCACGGTAAGGCTGGAGAGGACTCCGGCAAAGGCTACCGTGATCACCAGGGTGCGGCCGGAGGCCCGGCGTACCAGGCTGGCCAGGCTCACTGACAGCAACCCGGATTGCTCGGCGACGCCCAGCCCCAGCATGGCCACCAGCACAATACCCAGGGGCGCAAAGCCGGTGAAGTTTCCCACCAGTGAGGTGAACAGATAGCGGATGCCGTCTCCGTCCACCAGCGAGCGCGCTGTCACTGTCTCCTCGCTGAGCGGATGCTGAGTGGAAAGCTCCAGCGCTCCGAGTACGGCGGTGAGGGGAAGTAACAACAGGCACAGCCAGACAAACAGCAGGGTAGGGTGGGGCAGTTTATTGCCCAGCGTTTCCAGTCGGCCCAGCCAGCCGGTGGTGTTGGTCATGATGCGATCCCCTGTTGTAATCGGATTACTTTAGCGAGGAGGAGGTAGCGGGAACAAGGGCGTTCGAGGGGGATGGAGTGTTTCGTTGGAGCTATGCTTGCATGGCGAAGGGGTGGAGAAGGTTCGCCATGCAAGCATAGCTCCAACGGATGGCGGAAGACTTTTCATCAGTAGCGGTTTTGCAGGGAGAAACCGTCATAGGGTTATGCGCCCACAAAAAAGCCCCGCATTGCGGGGCTTTCTTTATTTGGCGGTGGGGGAGGGATTCGAACCCTCGATACGTTTCCGTATACACACTTTCCAGGCGTGCTCCTTCGGCCACTCGGACACCCCACCTTAAACTGATTGTGCTCAAGAGCCTTCTGGCCAACTCTTGAGGGCGCGTAGAGTACCGGAGGGTGGGGCTTGAGGCAAGCGCCCGGCCGCCTGGTTGGTCAGGGTTTGAGCATTTCTGCGTCAGGGGCTCAGGTTCTTGCCAGGTACAGGCCCTGATAAAGGCAAACCACCTTGCCGTCGACGTCGGTGCCTTTGGCGTGAATGCGTAGTGTGGCCTTGCCCCGGCGGCTCAGGCGCTGAGCGAAACGCTCCCGATCCTCTTCGCTGATGGACGCAGTAATCTGTAGATCACCGTCCAGAGGTAATTTGTATTCCAGCGAGGTTTCCACAGCCACCACATCGGCCGGGTGGCCGCTCTGTTGGGCAAGCAGGGTTGTCAGGCCCCAGCCGGCCAGCGTCAGCAGTGCGGACTGGCTGCCGGCGAAGAAGGTGCCCTTGTCGTTGTGGTTGGGCCCCAGGGGGGCGGTGACGACCAGACTGAGGCCGTCGAATCCGGCGAAGGTGAAGTCCAGATGCCGCGTCAGTGGTATGGCGTCGCGGACCCGTTCTGCGAACGCATCCAGATCCATCATGGCAGGGTACGAATGAAGTCGGCGGGGGAATCGTCGGGCAGGTTCTTCAGGTTGCCCACTGGGGTGCCCAGGTACAGATAGGCTACCACCTGATCCTTGGGGGCAAAGCCCAGCATGCGTTTGGCCAGATCGGAGTTGGCCAGAGCGCCGGTACGCCACATGGCGCCCAGGTTCAGTTCGTAGGCGGCTACCATCATGTTCTGCACAGCAGCCCCCACGGCCAGCACCTGCTCCCACACCGGAATTTTGTGGTTCTCAGTGACTTCAGCCACCGCCACGAGAATGGTGGGCGCGCGCAGGGCCTTGTTGCGGGCATTGGCCCGGCTGCGCGAGTCGGCCTCGGGCTGATCTTCCAGCAGCTGCGCTTCCATGATGTCGCCCAGCCGTTCCCGTTGTTCGCCTTCCAGCACAATGAAGCGCCAGGGACGTAACAGACCATGATCCGGTGCACGGATGGCAGCACGCAGCAACAGGTCGAGCTGCTCGTCGCTGGGACCGGGCTGGTCCAGTCGCGGGCTGGAAACACGGGTAGTGAGGGCGGTGATGGTGTCCATTCAGGGCTCCTTGTACAGGGGCGCCATGGTAGCCCGATTTGAAAATAACTCCCAGTCAAAGGGGGGAGCCTACCTAATGCCTCTACATCACTGAGTTGTCGCTGAAAATATCTCCAGGTACGGCGTGGGCCGTAAGGCCTGCTGGGCCACGTTCAAGGTTCACGGCTCTGCATGGCGAGCAACCCGGCTCAGCGGTGTAAAGGCATTAGGTAGGCTACAAGCCACCTTTGATCATGCCAGTCTTTTTTCTTAGATGGGAAAGAGATAAGCTTCTCGCAAATGACGTGAATCGGTTCACATGACAAGTTCAACCAAAAAGAAAGCCCGCCGATCCCAGATCGGTCCAATGGAGCGGGCACGCCGTCAGGCTAACTACATCCGTTTACTGGCTTTCCTTGTGGCCGCCACGATTCTCATGGCGGGTCTGAAGCTGGAACTGTATCCCCAGCTGTATATGCTTGGTGTGGCGGGCCTGCTCGTCTATCCGTTGATAGCCCAGGGGCTGCTGTTCCTGGCGGAGAGACAGGATCGACCGCAAAAGCCGGTGCATCAACTGTTGATGCAGGCTGATGCGATGATCATCGGGGTGGTGTGCGCTCTGCTGCATTTTGCCCTGGTGCCTTCGCTGGTATTGCTGATCATTGTCCACGCCAATGCGGTCAGCAGCGGTGGTCTGAAACCCTGGTTGCTGAACCTGCTGATGACAGCCATTGGCGCCCTGCTGATGGGCTGGATCCTGGGTTTCCCCGCCTTGCCGGTGGAACAGTCGCCAGTGCTGCTGACAGTCATCTCACTGCTCGGGCTGGGCATTTATGTGGGCGCGTCCTCCGCCTTTGCGCACCTGCAGGCCCGTTACCTGAAACAGGCCCAGGATGCAGTGCGTCGTCAGCAGAAACAGGCGGTGGACATGTCTCGCAAGCTGGCCAAGTATCTGCCACCGCAGGTATGGGGCTCGATCTTTTCCGGCAAGCGTGATGCCAAGCTGGAAACCCGCCGCAAGCGGCTGACGGTATTCTTTTCCGATATCAAGGGTTTCAGCGCCATTTCTGAAGAGCTGCCGCTGGAAACCCTGACCAGCATGCTCAATGCCTACCTTAGCGAGATGACCCGCATTGCCCTCCGCCATGGAGGCACCATCGACAAGTTTATCGGTGATGCGGTGATGGTGTTTTTCGGTGACCCGAAAAGTGCCGGCGCCCAGGAGGATGCGTTCCATTGCGTAATGATGGCCATCGAAATGCAGGAGCAGATGAAACTGCTGCGTCAGCGCTGGAAGCGTGAGGGCATCGACCACAAGCTGGAAATTCGCATCGGCATTAACACCGGCTACGTGACGGTGGGCAACTTCGGTACCGACTCCCGGATGGACTACACCATTCTCGGCACCGATGTGAACCTGGCCAGCCGTCTGGAATCCGCCTGCCGCCCTGGCGGCGTGCTGATTTCCGAAGCTACCCAGGACTTGGTAAAAGATCGCATCCAGTGCCGCAATATCGGCGACATTCAGGTCAAGGGGTTCAATCGACCGATTCCCGTATTTGAAGCCATGGGTGCCAAGAAGGATGCCGGGGCCCGAAATCGTTATGTTTCTGCGGAGACCCAGGGCTTCGGCATCCATCTGGATCTGGAGCGTATTCGCAATTTTGACAAGAACTCCATCCTCAAGACCCTGGCCCGGTCCGCCACGGATCTGAAACAAGAAAAGCCGGTAGAGGTGGACTTCGAAGCCGAAGGTTTCAGCCTGCATGTCAAAAGCGCCGAACTGAAAAAACGCGAACGGGAAAAGATCATCGAGATGATGGGCCGCGCCGCGAAAAAGGTGCAGACCGAAGTGCGGGTTTGAGGGAGTCGCTACAAGCTACAAGCTACAAGCTACAAGCTACAAGCTACAAGCTACAAGCTACAAGCTACAAGCTACAAGCTACGCTGGTTGGATGGGGAAAGGTTAGAAGGTTCCCGGACGTGGGCATTTCTACGAAGCCGCTGTAGGAACGTAGCGCAGCGGAGTAACGCACGTAGTTCCGTGCGGCCCGAAGGGTGAGCGAAGCGAATAATACCGCTTGAGCCGCGAACCGCGCTTGCGCGGATATCGCCCGCAGGGCGATCAGGACTTTCAGCGCTCGACAGGTTCCAGAAAGAACGGCGGATAGACGTTGGCCTCTGTTGCCTCGCTACGCTCGGTTCGCACCTCAAGAGGTGCTCCTACATCATCAACCTTCGCCAATGCCCGAATCGGGCCGCGAGCGACGCTCCTACAGGCGCGGCAACGCACCTTGAGCCTGCACGGCGGAGCCCGCGTCGAAGCTAGAAGCTAGTAGCTAGACACTTCCTCCCCCTGATCCTGCCATAGATGCTCCAGCGCGCAGATCTCGTCACAGAGTGCCGAGACCATTGGTGCCAGGGACTCCCGGCCGGTGCCGGTTTTCAGGGCTTCTTCCAGGGTCTTCGCTGCTGTCTCCAGGCGTGGGGTGCCACAGTAACGGGTGGCGCCGTGGAGTTTATGAACGCGTTCCAGCAGGGTTTCCTGGTCGCCACTGTCGAAGGCAGAAGAAATGGCCGGCCGGTCTTCTGACAGACTGTCCAACAGCATTTTCAGCATTTCATCGGCCAGCGATTGCCGGCCACCGGCACGGCGGCGGGCCAGGTCCTCATCGAATACCTTGTCGTTGTCCGGTTCACTATCTTCCCCTGAATCGGGCAGGGGCTGGTGAGGCTTTTCCATTACCCACTGTTCCAGAGTGTGGCGAAGCTGCCCTTCGGTAATCGGTTTACTCAGATAGTCATCCAGACCACTGTCGAGCAGATCCCGGCGTTCGCTTTCCAGGGCGTGAGCGGTCAGGGCAACGATGGGGGTGTGGCAACCGGGGGTTTCCAGTTCGCGTATTCTGGCCGTCGTGGCCTTGCCATCCATGCCCGGCATCTGGATGTCCATGAACACCAGATCGAACTCCTGGTCGCGAAATGCATCCAGAGCCTGTTGGCCGCTGTTACAGGGCGTGACGATGGCGCCCAACTCTTCCAGAAAGACCCTGGCCAGCTTCAGGTTACCAGGGTGATCGTCCACCACCATGACCGATACCGGGTAATCTAGCCGGTTGTCGGTGTGGGCATCCAGCTCACTGCTATCCAGTTCGCCACTCAAGGCCAGCAGGGCGTTGAACAGACGTTGGCGGGTGGCCGGTTTGCCCTGCACCTGGCAATGGGGATAGTGCTCCAGCCAGCGGCACACGGTTTCCGGGTTATTGCTCAGGGCAAGCATGGGCTGGCCCAGGGCGGCCAGATTATCCAGAACTGGCTGCATGCTCTGTTTTTGCGGGTGGGCGGGTAGGCCCACGATGAGAAAATCACTGTTGACCAGTTCCCCCCGGTCCAGCGCGGCCATCAGGTCATCCAGACTGTGGAATTCGTTGATGCGCATCTGCCAGTGGCTGAGCATGTGATACAGACCGAGTCGGCCATATTCGTCGGTTTCCACCAGCGTCACTGTGCGGCCCCGGAAGTGTTCCAGATGGGGAGACGGGCGCTGTTTCGGGTCCCGCTCAGCACGCAGGGTGAACCAGAAGGTGGACCCCTGGCCCTCACTGCTGTCGATGCCGATCTCGCCGCCCATGCCTTCCACCAGGCGTTTACTGATGGCCAGCCCCAGGCCAGTGCCACCTTCCTGGCGGCGGGCACTCTGGTCTGCCTGGGTAAAGGCGCTGAATAAATTTTTCTGCGTCTCCTGGCTCAGGCCGTTGCCGGTATCGGTCACCGTCAGCTTGATAATCGCCTCTGCACCCCGGTCTTCCTCCAGCATGGCGCGTACCACCACCGAGCCTTGCTCGGTGAACTTGATGGCATTGCTGAGCAGATTGGTGAGCACCTGGCGGATACGCAGCGGGTCACCGAGCAGGTTCACCGGCACATCGGAGTAGATGATGGCAGCCTGTTCCAGGCCCCGGTCCTGGGCCATGGGGGCCAGCAGGGTCTGCACATCCTCGATCAGATCGTGCAGGTTGAGCGGGGTATGCTCAAGCGACAGCTTGCCTGCCTCGATCTTGGAGAAATCCAGAATGTCGTTGATGATCGCCAGCAGCGAATCGGCGCTCTTGTGAATGGTGCCCAGGTAATCCTGCTGCCGGGGGCTCATGGAGGATTTTTCCAGCAGCTTGGTAAAGCCGATGATGCCATTGAGCGGGGTGCGGATTTCGTGGCTCATGTTGGCCAGGAATTCCGACTTGATCTGGCTGGCCTTGAGCGCTTCCTTGCGGGCCATGTCCAGCTCGATATTCTGGATCTCGATGGTTTCCAGGGTTTCGCGAAGATCCTGGGTAGCCTGGTCCACGTTCTGTTGCAGCTCGGTCTGGGCATCGGCCAGTGCCGACACCATCTGGCGCAGGGCAGTCTCCAGCTCTGCCAGCTCCCCCTTGGCCTGAGTATGAATGGCCATGCTCAGGTCACCGTCGCGAATGCGCCGCACGGCTGCCACCATTTCCCCGATCGGGTTTGTCAGCTGGTGGGAAAAGCGCAGAGCGGGCACCATGGCCAACAGCATCAGGCCCACCATCACCAGAATCACGGTGATCAGCCCTTCAAGGGTCGAGACGTATTCCCCCTGGCGGGTAAATTCCACAGTTAAGATGGCCGGTTCCCCGGGGTTGATATTGCGGGTCAGTTGCCAGCTGGTATCGGTAACCAGCCGTTGCCGACTGTCTTTCTGATTAATGCTGGTGACCGGACGCAGTCTTGGCCCGGCATGGAGAGTAGGATTATCACCACTGAAGTTCAGAGTGGCAGCACGCACGTCTTCGGCTTCCAGCAACTGGCGCAACAACTGTTGCTGGCGAGCAGTGTCAGTGATGGGGGTGCTTTCCAGGCGGGCGGCAAAGCTGTCGGTCACCAGCTGCTGGCGCTGGGCATTGGTATCGCGCACATCCACCAGCCGATTCACCAGGGAATAGCCACCCACCACCAGCGCCGCCATCAGAGCGGGTAAAATGGCCATGAACATCAGGCGTGAGCGCAGGCTTTGGTTGACCATGAATCCCCGTTCTTGCTGTTGTTTTCGCCCATTATGCCTGAGATAGGGGCAGCTGCCACGGACCCTGCCATTTCGTTTTAGCAGCCGTTGAAGCCTTGCTCGCAAGGCGAAGGGTTGCCAGCAGGCACGGCAGCAGATTGTGGCCTTCGCTTTGCGAGCAAGGTTATTCGCTTCGCCGCCCTGCCGGGCGTTACTCCGCTGCGCTACGTTCCAACGGGTGTTTCCCCGCCAATGTCCAGTATGCCGTTGGGTACATGAAGCGTGTTGCGTGTTGTCGCTTTAGGTACAATGCGCGCCATGAACCATAAAACCATCGAACAGACCGTGGGCAATACGCCCCTGGTTCGCCTGCAGCGGATGCCGGGCGACACCACCAATACCATTCTGGTGAAGCTGGAAGGCAACAATCCTGCAGGCTCGGTGAAAGATCGTCCGGCCCTGAACATGATCATGAAGGCCGAAGCGCGGGGCGAGATCAAACCCGGCGATACCCTCATCGAAGCCACCAGCGGTAACACCGGTATTGCCCTGGCCATGGCCGCCGCCATGCGTGGCTACCGCATGAAACTGATCATGCCCGCCAACCAGAGCCAGGAACGCCGTGACGCCATGGCAGCTTACGGCGCCGAGCTGATTTCCGTGAGCAAGGAAGAGGGCATGGAAGGCGCTCGTGATCTGGCCCAGGCCATGCAGGCCCGGGGCGAGGGCAGGGTGCTGGACCAGTTCGCCAACGCGGACAATCCCATGGCCCATTATGAAAGCACCGGCCCGGAGATCTGGCGTGATACCGACGGTGGCGTTACCCACTTTGTCAGCTCCATGGGCACCACCGGTACCATCATGGGCTGCAGCATGTACCTGAAAGAGCAGAATCCGGCGATCCAGATTGTCGGCCTGCAGCCCACTGAAGGCTCGTCCATCCCCGGCATCCGTCGCTGGCCGAAGGAATACCTGCCGTCCATCTACGATGACTCCCGGGTAGATCGGGTAATGGATATGGATCAGGCCCTGGCCGAACACACCATGCGCCGGCTGGCCAGGGAAGAGGGCATTAGCTGTGGCGTCTCGTCCGGCGGTGCCGTTGCCGGGGCCCTGCGCCTGAGTGAAGAGCTTGAAAACGCTGTCATCGTGGCCATCATCTGTGACCGCGGCGACCGTTACCTGTCCACGGGGGTGTTCCAGCAAGAAGCCTGACGCTGGATGCCCGCTACCTGAAGCGGGCCCTTGCCATTTTGGAGAGCTGAATGAACGTACTGGTATTCGATATCGAGACCATCCCCGACCTGGACGGTGGACGACGCATCTATGACCTGGACGGTCTGAACGACAAGGACACAGCCAGTGCCCTGTTGAACCTGCGCCGCCAGGAAAATGGCACCGAATTCCTGCGCCTGCATCTGCACCGTATCGTCGCCATTTCCGTGGTGTTGCGCTCCACCCAGGGCGTCAAAGTCTGGTCCCTGGGAGACGAAGACAGCACCGAGAAGGAGCTGATTGAGCGCTTCTACGACGGCATCGACCGCTTCACGCCGAACCTGGTGAGCTGGAACGGGGGCGGGTTTGATCTGCCGGTGCTGCACTACCGGGCGCTCAAGCATGGCGTGCAGGCCCGTCGTTACTGGGAAACCGGTAATGAAGACTCCAGCTTCAAATGGAACAACTACCTCAGCCGTTACCACCAGCGCCACCTGGACCTGATGGATCAGCTGGCCCTGTTCAACGCCCGGGCCAACGCCCCGTTGGACCAGATCGCCACCCTGCTGGGCTTTCCCGGCAAGATGGGCATGAGCGGCGGCAAGGTATTCGATGCCTTCCAGGAAGGTAACCTCAAGGGCATTCGCGACTACTGTGAAACCGACGTGCTCAACACCTGGCTGGTCTACCTGCGCTTCCAGCTGATGCGCGGCGAACTGGACCCCACCGGCTACGAGCAGGAACTGACCCTGCTGAAGGATTACCTGAAAGCCGAAGGCCACCCGCACTTCCTCGGCTTCCTGGAAGCCTGGCAGGGTTAACCAGCCCTCCCAAGAATTCGTTGGAGCCTTGCTTGCAAGGCGAAGGGCCCGGTATACCCCTTCGCCTTGCAAGCAAGGTTCCAACAGCATAATCGATGACAAGAGATCTTCATGGCCCGAAAACGCAAGCAGCTACCGGAAACCCCGGAACCCGCCAGCATTGAATCACTCAGCCACGACGGCCGCGGCATTGCCCGCCGTGATGGCAAGACCACCTTTATCGACAACGCCCTGCCCGGCGAAGAGGTGATGTTCAAGTTCACCTACATGCGCAGCAAATTCGACGAGGGTAAGGCAGTAGAAATTGTTCAGGCCTCGCCGGATCGGGTCGAGCCCCCGTGCCAGCACAGCACCCTGTGCGGTGGTTGCAGTCTGCAGCACATGAACCCGGATGTGCAGCTAGCCCGCAAGGAAGCCGTCCTGCGCGAGCAGCTGCAGCACTTCGGTGGGCTGGAACCGAAAGAGTGGCTGGCACCGCTCACCGGCCCGGTCACCGGCTACCGCAGCAAGGCCCGCATGGGCGTCAAATACGTGGAAGCCAAAGGCGAAACCCTGGTGGGCTTCCGGGAAAAGCGCAACAGCTTCATCGCCCAGCTGCAGCAGTGCGAAGTGCTGATTCCATCCGTGGGCCATCGCCTCTCTGACCTGCGTACCCTGATGCATGGCCTCAAGAGCCGCAGCCGGATTCCGCAGATCGAACTGGCCGCCGGCGACGACGAGGTGGCGTTGATCATCCGCCACCTAGACCCGCTGCCTGATGAAGATCAACAGGCGTTTCTGGATTTCTGCCAGCCTCTGGGTTGGCATCTGTACCTGCAGCCTGGCAACGAAAGTACCGTCCACCGTATCTGGCCGGCGCTGACAGGGGCAGATAACGAGGCGCGGCTCCACTATCGCCACCCCTCCGCCGATGTGGAACTGGCCTTCCACCCCACAGATTTCACCCAGGTGAACGCAGAGATCAACCGCAAGATGGTGCCGTTGGCATTGGACTTGCTGGACATCTCCCCGGAAGACACCGTGCTGGACCTGTTCTGTGGCCTGGGTAACTTCACCATCCCGGCGGCCAAGCGGGCCAGCAAGGTGGTGGGCGTGGAAGTCAGCAGGGCCATGGTCGAGCGTGGCTACGAGAATGCCCGCCGCAATGACCTGGAAAACCTGGAATTCCACGCCTGGGATCTGAGTCAGGATGTGGCCGGGCAAAGCTGGGCCAACCGCAAGTATGATCGTATCCTGATTGACCCACCGCGCACCGGGGCGCTGGAAATGATGAAACTGATGCCCCGCTTTGGTGCGAAACGGATCGTCTATGTATCCTGCAATCCGGCCACATTGGCGCGCGATGCCGGGGAACTCACCGCACTGGGGTACCGTCTGAAAGCGGCGGGTGTGATCGATATGTTTCCTCACACCACCCACGTGGAATCCATTGCGGTGTTTGAGAAGAAATAAAATGCGCTGGACGCCAGACGGCGGACGCCATACGCGGAGATGCCTTCTGCGTTTAGCGTCTCGCGGCAGGTGTCCGGCGCTTCGGAGAGGATCATGGTAACAGTACGCCGCCCCACAGAAGGCGCTACCGGTCACTGGCGTGACTGGCTGGCGCAGCTGGATACCCAGGCCCCGGTACGCAACGGCGAGGCACTGGAGCAGGCCTGTGAGCGGGCGGAGCAGTGTCAGATGGCGGGGGAAGCCGCCGGTCGCCACTGGCCCTACGGCAAGGGCTGCCTGGATATCGGCCTGGAAATGGCCGAAGTGCTGGTGGACCTGGGCGCTGATACGGACGTACTACCTGCTGCCATCCTCTACCGCTCCGTGCGCGAAGGGCAGATGTCTCTGCCGGAAGTGGAAAAGGAATTCGGCCCGGACGTGGCTCGCCTGATCGAAGGCGTGCTGCGCATGGCCGCCATCAGCACCAACCTGAACCCCACCCGCAAGGCGGTGCTCGGCCAGCAGGATGGCCAGCTCGACAACATGCGCAAGATGCTGGTGGCCATGGTCGACGACGTGCGCGTGGCCCTGGTAAAGCTGGCCGAGCGCACCGTGATCATCCGTGCCGTCAAGGAATCCGAGCCCGAGCGCCAGCGCAAGGTGGCCCAGGAAATCTTCGATATCTACGCGCCCCTGGCCCATCGTCTGGGGGTCGGGCAGCTCAAGTGGGAGCTGGAGGATCTGTCCTTCCGCTATCTGCAGCCCGGCGCCTACAAGAAGATCGCCAAGTTGCTGGACGAAAAGCGCCTGGCCCGGGAACAGTACATCGATAATGTGCTGGAGCAGCTGCGTGGCTACCTGGAGAAAAACGGCATCCACGGCGCCGAGGTCCATGGCCGGGCCAAGCATATCTACAGCATCTGGCGGAAGATGCAGAAAAAGCACCTGGAATTCGGCGAAGTCTATGACGTGCGCGCCGTGCGGGTGCTGGTACCGGAACTGCGTGACTGCTACGGCGCCCTGGGCATCGTCCATTCCCTGTGGCAGCACGTGCCCAAGGAATTCGACGACTACATCGCCAGCCCCAAGGCCAACGGGTACCAGAGCCTGCACACCGCCGTGGTGGGCCCGGAACGCAAGATGCTGGAAGTCCAGATCCGTACCTTCACCATGCATGAAGAGGCGGAGCTGGGGGTGTGCGCTCACTGGCGCTACAAGGAAGGCGCCAAGAAGGGCAAGAGCGGCGTCAGCGACTACGAGCAGCGTATTGCCTGGTTGCGCCAAGTACTCGAATGGCACGAAGAACTGGGCGAAGACAGCCCGGACACCATGGTGGACGAGCTGCGCCACGGCCTGGTCAGCGACCGGGTCTATGTGTTCACCCCCGAGGGCCACGTGGTGGACCTGGAAGCTGGTGCCACTCCGGTGGACTTCGCCTATCACATCCACACCGAAGTGGGGCACCGCTGCCGGGGTGCCAAGATCAATGGCCACATCGTGCCGCTCAACTACACCCTCAACACCGGCGAGCAGGTCACCATCCTCACCGCCAAGGAGGGCGGCCCCAGCCGCGACTGGCTGACCCCGTCGCTGGGCTACGTGGCCACGTCCTCGGCGCGGGCGCGCATTCACCAGTGGTTCAAGCGCCAGGATCGCGACGTACACATCATTCAGGGCAAGGCCATTCTCGAGAGAGAGATGTCTCGCCTGGCACTGGACAAGGTGGACCTGGATGCCCTGGCCCCGCATCTGAACCTGAAAACCGGCGACGACGTGCTGGCGGCCCTGGGCGCCGGCGACCTGCGCCCCGGGCATGTGGTCAATCAGGTGCAGTCCCTGCAGCCGGATGACAGCCAGCGGGAACTGGATCTGGTGTTGTCCAAGCCCAAAGCCTCGAAAACCGGCGATGTGACCATCCAGGGCGTGGGCAATCTGCTCACCCACATGGCCGGCTGCTGCCAGCCGGTCCCCGGCGACCCGGTTATGGGCTTTATCACCCATGGGCGCGGCGTCACCGTACACCGGGCCGACTGTGAAAAGCTGCTGGCCATGCAGGGCGATGACCCCAACCGGGTTATCGAAGTCACCTGGGGCGAAGCTGACCGCATTACCTACCCGGTGGATGTCTTCCTTCGTGCCTGGGATCGCCAGGGCCTGCTCAAGGATGTGATCGCGGTACTGGCCAACGAAAAGGTCAACGTCACTGCTGTCCACACCCAGTCCCACCAGGACGACAACACCGCCACCATGCTCCTCACCCTGGAAATCGCCACCCTCGGCAACCTGGGCAAGGTGCTGGCCAAGATGGACCAGCTCAAGGGTGTGCTTGAGGTGCGGCGGTACAAGAAATGATAGTTGACAGTGGGCAGTTGAAAATTGACAGCTAAAACCAGCGGCCATGGGATGGGGTTTCGAGGTTTAGCTGTCAACTGTCCACTATCAACTGTCAACTTAATCCCCCAACGTTGATCACAAGTAGGGCCGCTACCAAATCAGGGGAAGGCATGCCAAACCACTCCATAGATCTATTGCTGTCCATCATGGCCCAACTGCGCGATCCGGACAGCGGCTGTCCCTGGGATGTGAAGCAGGACTTCGACTCCATTGCGCCCTATACCATCGAAGAAGCTTTCGAGGTGGCCGAGGCTATTGCCCAGCGGGATTATCCGGAGTTGAAGGAAGAGTTGGGAGATCTGTTGTTGCAGGTGGTGTTCCATTCCCAAATCGCCCGGGAGCAGGGACTGTTCGATTTCAACGACGTGGTTCAGGTGCTGTGCGACAAGATGGTGCGCCGTCATCCCCATGTGTTCGGCGAGTCGGATGCCGCCGACGAGCAGGCCGTGAAGGTCAACTGGGAGGCGATCAAGCAACAGGAGCGGGCCGCCAAGGGCAGGGCCCATGACAGCGCCCTGGATGGCGTCCCCGCTGGTCTGCCGGCCCTGCAACGGGCCAGCAAAGTGCAGAAGAAAGCCGCCAAGGTCGGCTTCGACTGGCCGGAAACACCACCGGTGCGCCGCCAAGTAGACCACGAAATGGCAGAACTGGATGAAGCCCTGGCCAGTGGCGACCGTGCTGACATTGAGGATGAATTCGGCGATGTGCTGTTCACCCTGGTGAACCTGTCCCGCCACCTGAAGCTGGACCCGGAACAGGCCCTGCGCAAGGCCACCGCCAAATTCGAACGCCGCTTCCGGCAAATGGAGGAGGACCAGCCCGAACCGCTGAATACCCTGGACGACGACGCCCTCGAAGCCGCCTGGCAGAAAGCGAAATCAGTGGACAGTTGACAGCGTCGCGAAATGACGGGTCAGCTTTTGAAACGCAAGAGGCCGCGTCCTAGTGATGGGCGCGGCCTCTTGCGTTTCAGATAAACACTCAGGGTTCACGCGTAGCTGTCAACTGAAGAAAGTTCCCCCTGAAACAAAAACTTCACATTTGAGCAACTTTTCCGTCACTCTAACTCCCCATACTGCGCCACCAAGCAGTAAACGATACCTCTTAACCAAGAGGTCTCATTCACGCTGTTGCTTTGCATACAAAATATTGCCTGATTGAAGGAGTGTTGGAATGAAAAAGAATTTGCTTGCGATCGCTGTGGGGGCTGCCGTTGCATTTCCGGGCCTGGCTCTGGCTGACGGTCCGACTGTCTACGGTAAAGTAAACATTTCCCTGGAAAACGCTGAGTTTGATGATGGCGTAAACCCCAGTGAAGACGCTTGGGAACTGAACAGCAACGCTTCCCGCCTGGGTGTTAAAGGTGATTTCGACCTGGACGTAGCTGGCCTGAAAGCCATCTACCAGGCTGAGTTCGAGATCAGCGTGGATGATGGCGACAAGGGCGGTCAGACCTTCTCCCAGCGCAACATCTTCGGTGGTCTGCAAGGTGGCTTCGGTACACTGAAGGCCGGTAAATTCGATACCCCGACCAAAAAAGCCCAGGGCAAAATCGACCAGTTCAACGATATCGGCGGTGATATCAAGAACGTACTGTCTGGCGAAAACCGGGTTTCCAACATCATCCAGTACAGCACTCCTGCGTTGGCTGACCTCGTAACCCTGAACGCTGCGTTCATTCCTGCAGAAAACAACGATCTGGACGGCGACGGCGATCCGGAAACCGGCCTGGCTGACACCATCTCCGTGTCTCTGGTTGCTGAAAAAGACATGTTTTACGGTGCCATTTCTCAAGATATGGACATGTCCGACGAGCTGATCACCGATGAAACCGGTAACAGCCCGACCATCGACATCACTCGTGTTGCGGTAGGCCTGAAGCCGGGTAACTTTGAACTGGGCGCTTTGTTCCAGGTGGCTGAAGAGGTTGAATCTGTCGCGGGTATGGACAAGGGTGAAGAAACGTCCTACGTCCTGAGCGGTGCGTTCAAGATTGACCGTGTGAAGCTGAAAGCCCAGTACGGCATGACCGAAGGTGACGTGTCCAAAGAAGAAGCTACCCAAGTGAGCCTGGGCGCAGACTACAAACTGGCCAAAGCCAGCAAAGTCTATGTCTACGGTACCCAGCTCGACTTCGACCTGGCTGACGAAGAAGAAACCATCTTCGGCCTGGGCATGGAACACAAGTTCTAAATAACAATAAGGCTGGCGGGAGCTTGCTCCCCCAGCCAAGCTTTTCCTCGACGCAAGTGACAGCTGCCCGCCTTATGGCGGGCTTTTTTTGTCTAAGGCCCAGGCGTTTTTTTGTAGGAGCTATGCTTGCATGGCGAACCACCCCAATCCGGTTCAGCACACGATACCGGCGATTTATTCCACGAATCTTTCAGATATCCCCAGGCCGTAAAGCCTGATTCCTACAGAAAAATAAGATATTACCGATACCGCTTTCCCGCTACGCCATGAAAACTGGCGGCATGACGACAATCTTTCAGGGTGAAAATCTGCGCAAAGGTCGGTGCAGCCAAATCGGACAAACCTATCTAGTCACCTGTGTGGCTGCAGCCAGATCACCCTTTTTCCAGAATCATCAAATAGCCCGTCATCTTTGCAGGGCTATTCAATATTCTGATCAGATAGCGGCCAGCCATACCTGGTGTTACGTGGTTATGCCGGACCACATGCATTGGCTGTTCTCCCTACAGAATACCTATGCGCTGTCGCAAACTGTCAGAATGATCAAAAGCCGCACCTCAAGGCTTACCGGTATGTCACTCTGGCAGAGAGGTTTTCATGATCATGCACTGCGCGCAGACAAGGACCTCTTGCCCACTGCGAGATACATTATCGCCAACCCGCTCCGGGCGGGGTTGGTGAAGCGGGTAGGGGATTACCCCTATTGGGATGCGGCCTGGCTTTAAGAAATCAGCGGGCTCTTAATGGTCCGAGATGGAGGCGGTTCGCCATGCAAGCATAGCTCCTACGGGGAGAGCTGGGTCAGCAGGATCGGTTGTAGGAGCTATGCTTGCATGGCGAACCGCCTCTTACGCTTCTGACATGTGCATAGGGCGGCAACCAAAAAGGCCGGTTGAGCCACTCCTCAATGGCACGACCCTTTTTTCCCGACAAGTCATGGCATCCTCCCTGCAGCTCTGCTATCAAGAACATTCCAAGCCATAGCGCCAGGACGAGGTCACGGATGAAACAGACGCATTACCACACCTGCAATCTCTGCGAAGCCATGTGCGGTATCGAGATCGAGCACCGCGGTGACGAGATTCTGGCCATCCGTGGCGACAAGGACGACCCGTTCAGCAAAGGCCATATCTGCCCCAAGGCCGTGGCCCTGCAGGACCTGCACCACGACCCGGACCGCCTGCGCCACCCGGTGAAGCGTACCGCTGACGGCTGGGTGCCGATCAGCTGGGACGAAGCCTTGGACGAGACCGCCCGGCGCCTGCATAACATTCAGGAAGTCCACGGCAAAGACTCGGTCGCCCTCTATTTCGGCAACCCTACTGCCCACAACCACGGGGCGCTCTTTACCCTGTTGCCCTTCGTCAAAGCCCTGCGCAGCCGTCAGCGCTACAGCGCCACGTCTGCAGATCAGCTTCCCCATATGCTGGCTGCCTGGCAGCTGTTCGGCCACCAGGCCCTGTTTCCCATCCCGGATGTGGACCGCACCGACTACTTCCTGATCATCGGCGGCAATCCGCTCGCGTCCAACGGCTCCATCATGACCGTGCCGGATGTGAAAGGGCGCCTGAAAGCCATCCAGAAACGCGGCGGCAAGGTGGTGGTCATCGACCCGCGCCGTACCGAAACCGCCAAGATGGCCGACGAGCATCACTTCGTGCGCCCCGGCACTGACGTTTACCTGTTGCTGGCCATCGCCCAGGTATTGTTCGAAGAGCTACTGGTGGCGCCGGGCCGGCTGGACGATATCCTCGATGGCAAGAAGGACATGGCCCGCCTGGTCGCCAACTGGAAACCGGAGAAAGTGGCCGATACCGTGGGCCTGCCCGCCGATGCCATCCGCAAGCTGGCCCGCGACATCGCCGCAGCCCCGCGCGCTGCCATCTACTCCCGCGTGGGTGTCACCACCAGCGCCCACAGCACCCTCAGCGCCTGGCTGGTGTATGTGATCAACATCCTCACCGGCAACCTGGACCGGGAAGGCGGCGTCATGTTCACCAAGCCCGCCTTCGATATCGTGGCCCTCGGCGCCCTCAGCGGCGACACCGGCAGCTTCGACCGCTACCGCAGCCGGGTGCACGGCTACCCGGAATTCGGCGGCGAATTCCCGGTGACCACCCTGGCCGACGAAATGCTCACCCCGGGCAAGGGCCAGGTGAAAGCTTTTGTCTCCCATGCCGGCAACCCGGTGTTGTCCTGCCCGGATGGCCAGAAGTTGGACCAGGCCCTGAACAACCTGGATTTCATGGTCAGCATCGATTTCTACATCAACGAAACCACCCGCCACGCGGACATCATCCTGCCGCCCACCGGGCAACTGGAGCACGCCCAGTTCGATCCCATCTTCCAGGCGGTGGCCGTGCGCAACGTGGTGAAATTCACCCCGGCCCTGGTCGCCAAGCCTGAAGGCGCGCTACACGATTGGGAGATTCTCAACGGCCTGACCACCCGGCTGAATCGCCTGCGCGCCCGGGACCGCAAAACCCGCCTGCAAATTACCGCCACCGACCGTTTTGTCCGCAAACTGGGTGACCGCGGGCTAGTGGATCTGGGTCTGCGTCTGGGGCCCTACGGCACCGGCGGCAAGGTGCTGGACGACCTGCGCCGCAACGGATTGCACTCGCTGCCCAAAGTGGCCTGGAAGGTCCTCAGAGGGGAACGTAAGGGGCTGACCCTGAAAAAGCTGTTGGCAGAACCCCATGGCATAGACCTGGGCCCGCTGGAACCCATGCTCCCCGAGCGCCTGTTCACCCGGGATCAGCGCATCAACCTGGTGCCGGCCCTCTATTTCCGCGCCCTGCAAGGGCTGCCGGCGCCCAAACCGGTGGCGCCAGAGCAGATGCTGATGATTGGCCGTCGCCACATCCGCAGCAACAACTCCTGGATGCACAACAGCCAGCGGCTGGTAAAAGGGAAGGGCCGCTGTAACGCCATGATTCACCCGGACGATGCCAAACGGCTGGCCGTGGCAGAGGGTGATGATGTGGTCGTCAGCACCCCGTCCGGCACCATCACCCTGCCAGCCTGGCTTTGCGACGACATTATGCCCGGCGTCATCAGCGTCCCCCACGGCTGGGGCCATGATCGCGAAGGCGTGCAACTGGGTGTCGCCCGCAAGGTGGCAGGGCAGAGCGTCAACGACATCATCGGCAGCAGCCGGGTGGAAGCTGTCACCGCCATGGCCCAGCTCAACGGCATTCCGGTAACCGTGGAACCCGCAAAAGGTGCCAAAAGCCGGAAGAAGGCGGGGTAGTTAAAACGTTTCGCCATGGAAGCATAGTTCCCCCTGGCCGTTGGAGCTTTGCTTGCAAAGCGAAGGGGTTTGGTTTTGGCATGGTGCCAGCTTCTTGCCCTTCGCCTTGCGAGCAAAGCTCCAGCGGCCAGGGTCCGCTAGACCGGTCATCGGTTGGAACAAGCGAAGCGCAGTAACGCCTGAAAGGCGGCCCGAAGGGTGAGCGTAGCGAATAGCGTTGCTCGCAAAGCGAATGACCCCAGCCCCCGGCTCACCCCGTTAAGCAGCCCCCTCAAAAACGCATTCACCTCGCCTTGTCCCACCTTGCGGCAATCTACGCGTAAAGGAGAATCCCAATGCGCCGCATCCTCATCATTGTGAGTCTGATCATGCTGCAAGCCTGCCAAACCCACCCGCAAGACCCCATCCAGATCGCAGACAATCTGAACCTGGATCGTTTCATGGGCGACTGGTATGTGATCGCCAACATCCCAACCTTGCCTGAAAAGGGCGCCTACAATGCCATGGAGAACTACAAACGCATCGGGCCCAACAAGATCGCCACCACTTTCACCTTCCGTAAAGGTGGTTTCGACGGGGAGTTCAAGCGCATGACCCCCACCGGTTTTGTCAGCGATGTGGACCCGGCCATCTGGGGCATGCGTTTCATCTGGCCCTTCAAGGCAGACTTCCGGGTGCTCTATGTGGACGAGGACTACCAGACCACCATCATCGGTCGGGAAAAACGGGACTATCTCTGGATCATGGCCCGCCAGCCGCATCTCAGCGAAGCGACCTACAGCAAACTCAAGAACATCGCCCGCGACCGGGGCTACAACCTGGACGACCTGCAAGAGGTACCCCAGCAGTGGGATGAATAACCTGCCGAGGTGATTTGCCCCCTTCGCCTTTCAGGCCAGGCTCCAACGCCAGTACTGACCCCTCCCTCACCCGTTGGAGCTTTGCTCGCAAAGCGAATTGGCGGGTAACGGAGCCCAAAGCTTGCCCTTCGGGCTGGCTTTCAGGCTTTACTGGGAACCGCTTGTTCCAACGGCTCCGTTATCCTCTCCCCCTTGAAATTCAGTGCTTCCCCTCCATCACTGAACTACCAGTCATGACAAGGAAGGAGCCCCCATGAAAGTCCTGATCGCCGGCGCCAATGGCAAAATCGGTCGCCGCCTGATTCCCCACCTGGTAGCCGACAATATTCAGGTGCGCGCTATGGTCCGTGACCTGAGCCAGAAGGCCGACCTGGAGATACTGGGCGCCCATGAAGTGGTGAAAGCAGACCTGGAAGGGGATTGCAGCCAGGCCCTGGAAGGCCAGGATGCGGTCATCTTCACCGCCGGTTCGGGCCCCCACACTGGTCCTGAAAAAACCATCGACGTGGACCAGAACGGCGCCATCAGCCTGATCGACCAGGCCAAAGCGCAAGGAGTAGGGCGCTTTATCATGGTCAGCTCCATGCGTGCCGACGACCCGGAGTCCGGCCCGGAAAAAATGCGCCATTACTTCGCGGCCAAGGGCAAGGCTGACGACCACCTGCGCGCCAGTGGGCTCGATTACACTATCGTCCGCCCCGGCCGGCTTACCGAAGAGCCGCCCCTGGAAAAAGTGAAAGTTGCTGAGAAGTTGAAGGATTTTGGTGATATATCTCGGGAAGATGTCGCTAAAGTTCTCTCGGAAACCGCCCGCCGTGCGTTGCGCAACAAAGAATTTGACGTCATTTCCGGTCCAACCCCAACCCGCGACGCCCTTGATGGGCTCTAAGCTAAAATTCCATCGGCCCCAATCGTAGGAGCTATGCTCGCATGGCGAACTGTTTCTAACCCTTTCGCCATGCAAGCATAGCTCCTACGGTTCCATATCCCGCCCCTGCCTAACGACCAAGCCCCCGTTGGAGCAAGCTAAGCGCAGTAACGCCTGAAAGGCGGCGCGGTGGTTAAGAGCAGCGAATAACGTTGCTCACAAAGCGAATGTCCTGCGGTACGGGGGCATAGTTCTTCGCCTTTGTCAGTAAAGCTCCAACGGTTTGGTAAACCTGCCGAGTCGTTTGCCACAACCCCCCCCTGTTTTGTCAGACAATGCTCCTGCCCCAGATCAGACACTAAGCTACTATTTGCCGCCTGGGATTAGCTGCCAGACTCGAATTTCTTGAGCTAGCGTAGTAATCCCTTAGCATTACGGTAAACAAACTGTAAAATGCGGCCTTTTGTCATATAGCTGACAAGACTAAGCACGCATAATGCGCCACTTGTTGTACACCACCAGAAGGATAGGACGTCCTAGTGCGGTTATCTCCCTCCCTTACTCGATGGATCGGAGCCCTGTGTATCGGCTTCAGCGCATCCTCCCAGGCGGCTGCTCCTTGGGTGCAGGCTGGTGATCTGACGGCGCGCCATCATATTGAAGCCCTGCAAAGCCAGGGGTGCCTCAAGGGCGTCACCCTGACCTGGCCAATCAGCTGGGCCGCGCTCATGAAAGGCTATCGCCTGGCCTTGGCGGGACAAACCCCCGACCAGGTCAGCGCTTGCAAAAACCAGCACTCCGCCTATCTGCAGCAAGCCCTGGAGCAGACCCGCCAGGCTTCTAGCGGCGCGCAATTGACCATTGGCGGCGCAACTCAAGAGCCGCTCTACACCAGTTTCTCCTCCCAGGTAGAAGATGAAGCTACCAGCCAGATCGCCCTCTACAGCATGGGCGAGCACTGGGCGGCAAACCTGGCGGTGGGCTACGTGGATGGCGAGCGTGATGACACCCATCTGCGTTTCGACGACACCTACTTGGCCGGTATCGTCGGCAACTGGCAGCTTGGCGTCGGCGCCATCGACCGCTGGTGGGGCCCGGGCTGGCAGAGCTCCCTGGCCCTGTCCAACAACGCCCGCCCGGTTCCCGGGTTATGGGTTTCACGGCAGGTGCCCTTGGCACCGGAAAGCCCTTGGCTAAGCTGGATCGGGCCTTGGGACCTGCAGGTCATTGCCGGACAACTGGAAAATGACCGCGTTGTGCCGGAAGCTCGCTTGCTCGGCGCTCGTTTCGTCTTCAGCCCGATGGATTCCCTGCAGATTGGTCTGACCCGGCTTGCCCAGTGGGGGGGGGAAGGGCGTCCGCAAGATCTGGATGCTTTAACAAATGCGGTGATTGGCCGTGATAATGGCCAGACGTCAGGCCTTAAGAAAGGCGAGGATCCCAGCAATCAGATTGCCGGTTTTGACTTCCGGCTTTCTCTCACCCCTGGTGATGTGCCTACCGGATTTTATGGTCAGTTCATGGGTGAAGATGAAGCAGGGGGGTTGCCCTCCAAATTTTCCTCACTGGCAGGGCTGGATATGGTTACCGCCTTTGGGAATGGCTCCCAGCGTTTTTTCCTGGAAGCTACGGAAACGGTGGCGGGTAGCTGGCTCAGTGAGCGTCGGTTCAATACTGCACTGGAGCATAGCACTTACCGATCCGGCTTCCGTCACTACGGACGCACGATGACCTCCACCTGGGAGGGCGATGCCCGTGTCGCGACATTAGGCCTACAACAGTTTTTCCGCAACGGTGTCACCGTTGCGCTGAATGTGTCCCGCGCGACGCTGAATCAGAGCGGCATGATACGTGCAGTGGTAGCCGAGGATGGCGCTGCAACCTTGCAGTCTATCCAGGAGCAGGATATCTCTCTCGCTGAAATGCGCCTTCAACACCCTTTTGTAGGTGGAGAGCTGGATTGGCTGTTTTCGGCCTCTGACAAGGCACTTGTAACCACCCTTGAGAAGCAGGATAAATGGACTGTTGGTCTTAAATGGACAAGAAAATTCGAGTGGTAATTGGATAAACTATGAAGGCAAAAATGATTTCTTTGGGCCAACATTTAGCCCTTTTCACTGTTGTCCTATTAGCCGGATGTACCGTAGTACCCGGCTCATATCACTCGCCGACCCCTGGCTGGTTTATTGACGAAACAGAAACGCCTCAAGGAAAGCCGCTACCGGATGTAGTAAAGGTACATGCTATTGGAACGGCTATTCTGGATCAAAAAGCGGTACCTCCCCAGGAAAAACCGGTTCCACAGGAGCTGAACCTTTCCGATAAAGAATACGATTACACCGTGGGGCCGGGGGATGTGTTGCAGATCATCGTCTGGGATCACCCGGAACTGACAATACCCGCAGGGGCCGAACGCAGTTCTGCAGAATCCGGTAACTGGGTTCATAACGACGGGACTATTTTTTACCCCTATGTAGGAATTATAAAGGTTGCAGGCCTAAAGGTTACTGAAATCAGGGATATGGTCACTGACCGCCTTTCCAAGTATATCGAAGACCCGCAAGTGGACGTGTCGGTTGCCGCCTTCAGGCATAAAAAAATATACATCACCGGAGAGGTTGAAGAGCCAGGCCTTTATCCCGTTACCAACGTTCCAACCCGGCTCATTGATGCCATGGGTGAAGCCGGCGGGCTGACCTCTCAAGCCGACTGGAGCAGTGTTGTGCTTACTCGGGGTGGCAAGGACTATCGTCTCTCCCTCAGAGATATCTACCAATTTGGCAATACCGCCCAGAATGTCTTACTGCAGCCTAACGACGTGATCAATGTAAACCCGGTTACGGACGCCAAAGTGTTTGTACTGGGTGAGGTAGGACAAGCTTCCAGCCTGCAAATGGGGCGAAATGGCTTGACCCTTGCCGAAGCACTGGCCGAAAACGGTGGTTTAAACCAGCAGGAGTCCAATGCCTCAGGAGTCTTTGTCTTCCGCAAGGCTCTCCCAGAGTTGGATCATGGCATTGATGTTTACCAGCTAAATGCGAAAGATGCAGCGGCATTGGTGTTGGCAGACAGCTTTGAGCTCCAGGAGCGGGACATTGTCTATGTTACCGCCGCGCCACTCGTTAAATGGAACAGGGTACTTCGCTTGCTGCTACCTTCCATGACGACCTTGCTTCTCGGCGTCAGAGCCGAGGAATCATTGAGCGAATAATGCCCATGTTCGAACGTGTACTTGTGGTTTGCGACGGCAATATCTGTCGCAGCCCCACCGTAGAGGCAATGCTGAAGCGGGAAAAGCCAGGCTTGAAAGTCTCTTCCGCCGGTTTGTTAGGGCTGGAAGGGCATGACATGGAGCCCACCGCCAGAAAAGTGGCACAGCAACATGGGTTGCAATGTGAGCTGCACACGGCAAGAAAGCTGACCGGTGAACTATGTCGCGATAACGATCTTATCCTTGTCATGGAAAGCCACCAGAAAGATCGGTTGAGTCAGCGTTATCCTGAAGCAAGCGGAAAAGTGTTTCTGCTTACTCAGTGGAATGGGAAACATGACATTCCCGATCCTTACAGGCGTGGGCACGAGGCATTTGAAAGAATCTATCCAATGATGGAAGTGGCCACACGAGCCTGGTCTGAAAAACTCTAGGCTAATACAAAGAGCACCAGATCAGGTGTGCAACATCAAACGGCGATAACAAGACGAGCAACGTTCAATGTCAAACAGTTCTAGAACCACGCAGCACTCACCGACCACCGCCATGGTCGATGATTTCGATTTCCACTACCTGTTTGGTCTACTACTGGACAACAAATGGCTGATTGCCAGTGCCGCCGCTTTGGCCTTCACCCTGGGTCTTGCCTATGGCATGTTTGCCACGCCAATTTACAAGGGTGACACACTCCTGCAAATCGAGAAAAAAAGTAGTGGTGTGCCGGGGCTTTCGGAGCTCAATCAGGCGTTTGAGCAAGAGTCATCTGCTGCTGCGGAAATCGAAATTCTTCGTTCACGCCTGGTTCTGGCAGACGTCATCAAGCAGCTTGGTATGGATATTCTGGTTGCGCCTGATCGCATGCCCTATATAGGAAAGCTCACTGCCCCGCCCTCAAGCCCCGCGCACATTTCCAAGCCTCTTTTCGCCGGCTACCGTGACAGCAAGACCTTGGTCAACATTAACGATTTTACTGTGCCAGAGGCACTACGTGGTCGTGCCTTTACATTAAAAGCGCTGAATGGGAATCCGGCACTCTACCTTGCAGAAGATCTTGTCGCTGCTGGGCCGGCAAATCGTCCATTAGAGAGTGAGAACGGCGAAATCCGTCTGGTCTTGAAAGAGTGGGATTACGGTAATGAGCCTCTGAAGTTGATAAAGCTTACCGAGGTAGTGGCGATAAACCGCCTCAGAAATTCCATGAGTATCCGTGAAATCGGCAAAACCGGTATGCTTAGCTTGGTGATGACGGGGCCGGATAAAGCGCGCATCAAGGCAACTCTGGATGCCATAAGCGAAGCCTATCTTCTGCAGAATGTAGAGAGAAAATCCGCTGAAGCAGAAAATAGCCTGGAGTTCCTTGATAAGCAGTTACCACAGATCAAAGCAAAACTTACTGAGGCTGAAGAGAAACTCAACGCTTACCGTCTTGAAAGCGAGTCTGTTGATCTGAACATGGAAACCCAGTCCGTGCTTCAGCAGAGTGTAGACATTGAGTCTAAAATCAACGAACTGAAAGGGAAGGAAGGCGAAATAGCTACCCGGTTTACCCGTGAGCATCCTGCCTATCAAAGCCTGATACGTCAGAAAGGATCTTTAATCAAGCAGAAGAAGGAACTGGAAGAACAGATTAAGGAATTGCCAGAGACGCAACAGGAGATTCTGCGTCTGATGCGTGATGTGGAAGTCACCCAGCAGATCTATGTCGGTCTCCTTAACAAGGTACAGGAACTACGCATTCTTAAAGCTGGCACGGTTGGAAGTGTGCGCATCATCGATAAAGCCCTGGTGCAACCATCCCCCATTAAACCCAAAAAGAAAGTGATAGCCTTGGTTGCAGCCTTTCTGGGTGCTTTTGGCGCAGCGGCTATCGTACTGCTCCGTTCAATGCTGAATAAGGGGATTGAAACTCCCGACAAGCTCGAAGAGCAGGGCGTCGCTGTCTATGCAACAGTACCACTGTCTGGAAAACAGCTAAAGGTGAACAAGGTAAATCGTGTTCGGCAGCGCCGTGACAAGAAAAACCTTGGGCAGGTGCCAATACCTTTGCTCGCCACTGATGACCCAACCGACCTGGCCATCGAGGCTCTTCGTAGCCTGCGAACCAGTCTTCACTTCGCCATGATGGATGCCGAAAACAAGGTTGTGATGATTACAGGGCCTAGTCCTGGCGTGGGTAAATCCTTTATCTCAGCCAATCTGGGGGCGGTGCTGGCTCAAACGGGTCAACGTGTTCTGGTTATTGATGCAGACATGCGCAAGGGGCACTTGCATCGATATTTTCAGCGTGACAGCCAGCCAGGTTTGTCAGCGTATTTATCTGGCCAGAACACAAAAGAGGAAATCATACAGTCATCTGGCAACGATAATCTTGACTTTGTCGCTCGTGGGAAAACACCACCGAATCCTTCTGAATTGCTTATGCATCAACGTTTAAAAACACTGATCGAATCCCTCAGTGGCGAATATGATCTGATCCTCGTGGATACGCCGCCTATTCTGGCTGTGACTGACGCTGCGATTGTCGGCCAGCTAGCTGGGACCAGTTTGCTGGTTACCCGTTTCGGCATGAACTCCGTGAAGGAAGTAGACACTGCCCTGACACGTTTCGCACAAAACAATGTTGATATAAAAGGGGCGATCCTCAACTGCATGGAGCGTCGCGCAACAAATGAATATGGCTATTACGCTTACGAATACGGTAAGAACGGGGATTAATCATCCATTCCGTTACTCCGTAGGAGTTATGGTTCGATCACGAAGATGAAAATCTCCGAGGGTGTCAGCAATGCGGCCGCTGATTCTACGGAAATAAAACAGTGAATAGGCTGCTTTTGTAACGCGATATCAGTTGGGTAGAGAGACCAAATGGAACTGGGAAATATAAAGTTGGCTGTCATTGGCCTGGGCTATGTAGGTCTTCCGTTGGCCGTGGAATTCGGCAAACACCGTTCTGTCGTTGGGTTCGACATCAATCAGTCTCGCATTGATGCCCTTAACAATGGCCATGACTCTACTCTGGAAGTAGACGATGCTGAATTGGCCAGCGCACAGCAATTAACCTTCAGTGCAGGCACTGAAAGCCTGGACGATTGTAATGTCTATATCGTCACCGTGCCGACGCCCATAGATGAACACAAGCGCCCGGACCTGACTCCGCTGATCAAGGCTTCCGAAACCATCGGGAAAACCCTTAAACAGGGCGATATCGTCATTTACGAATCCACCGTGTATCCAGGTGCCACCGAAGAAGATTGCGTACCGGTTCTGGAAGCTGTGTCCGGCCTCACTTTCAACGAGGACTTCTTCGCGGGTTACAGCCCGGAGCGCATTAACCCGGGTGACAAGGAGCACCGAGTCACCACCATCACCAAGGTTACCGCTGGCTCAACCCCGGAAATTGCCGAGCTGATTGATCAGCTCTATGGTTCCATTATCACCGCCGGCACCCACAAAGCCTCCTGCATCCGTGTAGCCGAGGCTGCCAAGGTGATCGAAAATACTCAGCGAGATCTGAATATTGCCCTGATCAACGAACTGTCCATGATCTTCAGCCGCATGGGCATCGACACCGAAGAAGTCTTGCAAGCTGCCGGCACCAAATGGAACTTCCTGCCATTCCGCCCTGGCCTGGTGGGTGGGCACTGCATCGGCGTAGACCCCTATTACCTTACCCACAAGGCCCAGGCCATCGGCTATCACCCGGAAATCATCCTCTCCGGTCGCCGCATCAACGATGCCATGGGCCGCCACGTGGCCAGCGAGCTGGTCAAGGCCATGCTCAACCGCTGCATCCAGGTGAATGGGGCCCGCGTGCTGGTCATGGGCCTCACCTTCAAGGAAAACTGCCCGGACCTGCGTAACACCCGTGTGGTGGATGTGGTGACAGAACTGCAGGAATACAACATTAAAGTGGATGTCCACGACCCCTGGATCAACCCGGCAGAATCAGAACACGAATACGGCATCACCCCGGTAGCTAAACCAGAGCAGGGGGCCTACGACGCCATCCTCCTGGCCGTCGGGCACAACCAGTTCAAAGCCATGGGCGCACAGGATATCCGCGGCTACGGTAAACCCGAACACATCCTCTACGACCTGAAATACACCCTCCCCAAGGAAGAGGTGGACCTCAGGCTGTAGGAGCTTGCCTGCAAGCGATTGGCGAATGGTCAAAGAAATGAATCGCCTGCAGGTCCTACGGCGTAAGAAAAAAAACCGTAGGAGCGTCGCTTGAGACGCGAACCGCCGCAGGCGGGGCCCGAAGGGCCATGTCCTCACCCGCAGAAGCGGGCAGACCAAACCCTTCGTCCCTCAAGCGGAACTCCTACAAATGGAAAATCAAGGCAAGGGCGAAGCCCAGCTTTTGATTTTCCTGAAAGCTCATGGCTCACAGCTCACAGCTTAATTACGAACACACGGACAACGGAATCACCATGACAATCCGCTACCAACAGATCCAGCAAGACTTAACGGCCAATCCCAAAACCTGGCTGATCACCGGCGTGGCCGGCTTCATCGGCTCCAACCTGCTGGAAACCCTGCTGGGCCTCAACCAGACTGTCATCGGCCTGGACAACTTCGCCACCGGCCACCAGCACAACCTGGACGAAGTTCAGCACACCGTCACCGCAGAGCAATGGGCCAACTTCAGCTTCCTTGAAGGCGACATCCGCAACCTGGACGACTGCAAAAAAGCCGTCACCGGCGTCGATTACGTGCTCCACCAGGCCGCCCTGGGCTCCGTGCCGCGCTCCATCAACGACCCGATCACCACCAACCAGGCCAATATCGACGGCTTCCTGAACATGCTTGTGGCATCAAAAGATGAAGGCGTACAAAGCTTCACCTACGCGGCCTCCAGCTCTACCTACGGCGACCACCCGGGCCTGCCCAAAATTGAAGACCGCATTGGCAAGCCGCTGTCTCCTTATGCTGTCACCAAATACGTTAACGAACTCTACGCGGACGTATTCGCCCGCACCTACGATTTCAACACCATCGGCCTGCGCTACTTCAACGTCTTCGGCAAACGGCAGGATCCCAACGGCGCTTACGCCGCCGTGATTCCAAAGTGGACCGCCGCAATGATTAACGGCGATGAAGTGTTCATCAATGGCGATGGTGAAACCAGCCGAGACTTTTGTTTCATCGAAAATGTGGTCCAGATAAACCTGCTGTCGGCGACTGCTGATGCAGAATCAAAAAATCAGGTCTACAACGTTGCCCTTGGTGATAGAACGACACTGAATACCCTGTTTGATGCCTTGAAAACCGCCCTGGCAGAATCCGACGTCACCTACGACAAGTCGCCCAGCTACCGTGATTTTCGTGCCGGCGATGTACGCCATTCACAGGCAGATATTAGCAAGGCGACTGAGCTGCTGGGTTATTGCCCGGAATTCCGTATATACGATGGTATTGGCAAGGCTATGCCTTGGTATAAAAAAGATCTGACATAGGGTTTTCCATCAATTGATTCGAATTTAAATAGTCATCGTCTTAGCGTTTGCTGGGAAAATGGAAATAAGAAATATGCAGTATCGTCCTGAAATTGATGGCCTCAGAGCATTGGCAGTTCTGCCAGTCATTTTTTTTCATGCCGGAGTTGACTGGCTTTCCGGTGGGTATGTGGGCGTTGATATTTTCTTTGTGATTTCCGGGTTTCTCATCACGACTATTATTTACAGCGAGTTATCAGAGAAGAGATTTTCGATATTAAAATTTTATGAGCGCCGTGCTCGCCGGATTTTGCCTGCTCTTTTTCTTGTATTAATAGTTAGTACGGTAGTGGCAATTTTTACCATGCTTCCATACAAGCTTGTGACCTATGGTCAGGCTTTAGTGGGGACTGTTCTATTTATTTCTAATATTGTTTTATGGAAGCAATCAGGTTATTTCGCCACTGAAGCTGAGATGAACCCATTACTGCATACATGGAGTCTCGGTGTTGAAGAGCAATACTATCTGTTTTTTCCCTTGGGCCTAATGTTGATCTGGTGGATGAAGAGGCAGTGGGTAATTACATTCCTCGTCATTGCAGGGGTTGCTTCTCTTCTTCTTTCTGAGTGGGCATCGTCAAATATGCCTAATGCAAACTTTTATTTATTGCCGACGAGGGTTTGGGAGCTTTTGGTGGGCGGGCTCTTGAGTATTGTATTGATAAAGGGAAACCAACCAGGCAAGAAAACGGCTGAAACCATTTCGCTTGCCGGGTTGTTCTCAATAGCAATAAGCATTTTTTTATATGATAGCCAGACTCCATTCCCGTCATTTTACGCTCTTTTGCCTGTACTTGGATCTGCGGCAATTATTTATGCAGCCACACCTGACACCTTGACAGGGAAGTTGCTATCAACAAGGCCTCTTGTATTAATCGGTCTCATTAGTTATTCGGCATATCTTTGGCATCAACCTTTATTCGCATTTGCTCGTATTATAGAGCCTGGTGATGAGCCTGGCCTGAGTACCATGATCGCGCTGGCCTTTTTGTCACTAATGCTAGCGTTTCTTACTTGGAAGTATGTGGAGCAGCCATTCAGGAATAAGAAAAAATACAATAGAAATTGGGTGTTTGGTGCTTCTTTTATCGGTTCTGTGCTGTTTGTTCTATTGGGTGCCGGAATTTTGGGATCAAAGGGGCTGCTGGGACTATATTCAGAACCGGAAAGGAAAATAGTAGGAAAAACGATTGTCGAATATGGAAATTACGTCGAGGCGGAGTACAACAAGCTTACCGGCAAAGAGATCAGTGAAGATGATCGCGCACTTATAATAGTTGGCGATAGCTTCAGCCAGGATTTTTATAACATAGTGAGAGAAAGTAAGGTTTTTTCAGGTTACGAAATCTCAACACATTACGTTCCTGCGCGATGCCAGATTTTTTATGGTATCCCATTTTCAGAAGTCGCGAGTAACATCAATGAATCAGACAGAGAGATGTGTAAAAAGAGAATATTAAGCAAAGAGGACGTTGAAAATTTTAAAAAAGCAGACGTTATTGTTTTTGCTTTAAGGTGGGAGGCATGGTCGGCTTCATTGATGGGGCAAACTATGGAATCAATGGGCCTTACTACTAGTGATAATGTAATCATTGTGGGGTCCAAGCAATTTGAAAAGAGCAGGGCCAAACTATTGGCTCATTTTAGAGAGTATGGCCCCGACAAAAAAAGGCTTGTTGATGAAAAAGAAATTGAAATAAATAACATTCTCAAAGAAGAGTTAGATGGCTATGGTTTTGTCGACATTATTTCCGGTTATTGTGCGGGGGGGTGTCCGTTATTCGCGGAAGACGGCAGTCCAATATCATATGATGGGCGTCATTTGACAAAAGAAGGCGCTGTGGCGATAGGTGATTTCGTTTTTTCAGTTCAACCATTAGTAAGATTCAAGTTTTGATTTTGTAACTGAAATGAATGTTAAGGGTTATAATTTTCATCCATTGTGATGAGGTTTGAGACGTCAGTGAAAAGCAGCTTAAACAAAGTATTTGCAAGCGTAGGCTCATTAAAGCTGATTTCATTAGGCTTGGGCTTTTTAACGTCTATGGTTGTGGCGAGATGGCTTGGGCCTGAAAATTATGGCCATTATGTGTTCTTGACCTCAGTGATGTCGGTAATGGCGTTACCCTTGTACGGCGGCATGCCTGCACTTTTGGTAAGAGAAATAGTCAAGATCCGCATAGAAAAAAACTGGGCTTTGCTGCATGGCTTAAAAAAGAGAGTGTCCCAAGCAATAATTTTAGGATCGAGCATAATTTTTATTCTGCTTATTTCTTTTTTTATAGTTGATGCAGAGTTTGGCACTAAAAGCGCTGACTATCTTTTGTTAGTGGCTTTTCCCCTTGCTCCCTTGATGGCATTAAATGGTACACGATCAGCAATGCTTAGGGGGTTTAATAAAATTTTTTACTCCCAGGTGCCTGACCAAATAATTAAGCCCTTTGCCCATCTTTCAGTTCTTTCATTTTTGGCGTTTACCGGGCTGATGACGGTCACTTGGGCATTGACCAGTCTGATTTTTGCAACTCTTACTGCATTTATATTCGGGAGCCTGGTTTTGAAAACGCAGATGGAATCAGTTCCTACTGTTGCTTTGAAAAAATATGAAACCCTGGTTTGGTTAAAGTCTTTAATGCCTTTTACTGCAATTGCGGCAATTTATACCATAAATAATCAGGCTGCTATTTTGTTTCTGGGTTGGCTGTCAGAACCAAGTGAGGTGGGGTTTTTCAGGATTGCAGACAGGATGGGGCAGATTATTGTTTTGGCCCTGACGGTAGCAAATATAATTTCCGGCCCTCAAATTGCTAAATTTGCAAAGATGAAAAACTATTGTGGAATTGAAAAAACAGCTAGGCACTCTGTAAGGTTGGCGCTCGCTATTGCTAGCCCGGTAATAATTATTTATTACTTTTTTGGAGAGGCTCTCATCAAGTTGGCTTTTGGTAGTGAATACGAAGGGAGTGTTTGGATTCTTTTGATGATTATAGCCGTTGGCCAATTTGTAAATGTTTTTTTTGGTTCTGTTGGCAATGTGCTGAATATGACCGGTAATGAGCGGTTTAGTTTAGTCGGGATGATTTTAGGTTTGGTGACTAATGTTGTTCTGGCGGTTATTTTGATTCCAAAATATCATGCTATAGGTGCCGCATTAGCTTGTTCGGCAGGGATAATTGTATGGAATATTACATTGGCAGTATTCGTTAAAAGGCAGCTTAATATTCGAACTTTGGCTTTTTGAGATTCTTGGAAGGGTAATGAGTACATTATATTTACATGTGGGATATCCCAAAACAGCAACAACTACACTCCAAAAATGGGTGTTCCCGGATCTGCCTGATATAAAATATGTTGGGCGCACTTATTATGACAAAGGTCGATCCAGCGATGAGTCAACAATCATGTCAGCCACTCGACTTGTTGCTTATCGAGAGAATCCCGAAATAACTAAAAATGGTGCCGACATTCTCAGGAATCAAAGTCATGATTGTGACGTAATGATTTCTCTGGAAGGGGTTCTAGCTCAGTGCCTTGTGCCGACGGCAAACCTCAAGTTTGGTGGGAAAATAACGATAGCGCCTACAGCTAAAGAAGCATTGGAGCATGCAATAAAGTTTGCCGAATTATCAGGGTTTGATGATGTGAAGGTTATTGTGACTCTAAGAGAGCAGGGTGACTTGTTGAGCTCTTTCTTTGCTGAAGGTTATATGGATAGGTATAGCCGTATACCCAAAATTTCCACTTTCGAGAAATTCACCGACGATTTGTTGATACATAACCAGTGTGTCGATTCGTCGGTTGTAAATTATCAGGACCTGGAGAATGTCTTGATAGAGCTTTTAGGCGAACAGAACTATGTATTCCTTGGTTTTGACTGGTTAAAGAAAGACCCTGAGAAATTCTCAAAGGTACTTGGCGAATTTCTTGGTACAGACTACAGCGTTATCCTTGAAAGGATTGGCGCCGCATCTCCGGAGAATGTCCGGCGCGCAGTCAAAACCAAAACGTCATTAAAGATGAGAAGAAAGAACGCTCGATATTTTCTTGATCGAATAAAGAAAATTTTCTTGCCTAACGTGAACCTAGGCATTGGACGATTTCTTGGTCTGTGGCTTTCAAAAATAGAATATGGTCCAAAAGATTTTGAGCCAGATGCTCACGATATAGAAAGGATAAGAGAGTTTTATAAAGCTTCTAATCAGAAGTTCGCAGAAAGAAACCCTGAATTTATCAGTCTTATTGAAAATAGGTGAGTCATGAGCCAGATGCTGAAGCGATTAAAGAATTTACCTGTGAAAATGTCTCGGACCTATGCTGTATCCAAGTCTGATGATTACCTGGTGCTGCATTGGGCCAGAATGGGTGTCGTCGGAATTAACTGGGGTGATAAACTCAACCCGGTCCTTGCAAGGATGATATCTGGTAAGAATGTGGTTCATGCATTTGATGTATTTCCTGATGAAAGTCGGCCTGCACATTATGTGATTGGAAGTTCACTGGAGCATGCACAAAAAACCCAGTCTGTTGTCTGGGGAGTCGGATTTATCAGCGAAGATCAGGGTATCAATGTTGCTCCAAAAGCCGTCCATGCGGTTCGCGGCTATAAATCGGTGGCCAAGTTACGCTCTTTGGGTTTTGAATGCCCGGATGTGGTTGGTGACCCCGCGTTATTACTTCCAAGGTATTACCAGCCCCGTGAAATTGGCAAACGATATAAAGTAGGAATAATTCCCCATTGTTTTGAGCTGGATATGCCAGCTGTTCAGGAAAAAAATATTCCTGATGATTGGCTTGTTATTGATATTACGGGGGGGGTGTTTGATGTTATTGACCAAATATTTGCCTGCGATGAAATCATTTCATCTTCGCTGCATGGCTTGATTTGTGCCGAGGCATATGGAATACCTTCGCAGTGGATCAAGATGTCAGATAGGCCTGTAGGTGACGGCTTCAAATATCATGATTTTTATTCATCAATTGATAAAGATGTGGGTGACCCAGTTGTCATTAATTCAGCCTCTGATTTAAAGAAACTGATTGGAAAATCGATCCCGGCTGTTTCGAGAGAAAAGCTCTCTTTGCTATCAGATCGTTTGTTAAACGCCTGTCCATTTTGGCCTGAATCGAGAGAGTGATGCGTTCAGAGGCAAGAAAGTTCATTTATCTTATTGAGCATTGGAAGCCGCCAGGTACCCAAGGCTCGACAGGAGGAACTTTATACAATTATATGCTCGTTTCTGCGCTTTCAAAGATTGGAAGGGTGGAAATAATGGCAGTAAACGTTACTGATGGGGCCTTGCCGGCTAACGTTACGTTAACGCATATAAAAGAACCGAAAGGAAAGTTTAAAGGCCATAGAGCATTTTATTGGCGCGGTTTTCTGCTCTCGGCCCTTCCAGAAAAAACGGAAGGCGTTACACTGATAGCAACGACCTCAACAAATGCTGTTATCCCTGATGCAAGAAGAAAAGGGTTTACGGTTTTTTCAATAGTTCAGGCATATGAAGATTATGGAATCAAGAAGCCCGGCTCAGGTTTTTTAGAGAAGATTCGTTCTTTAAGAAAACTGATTTTTACGGGGCAGATTTTTAAGCGCGGTTTGATGTCAGCAGATTATTTGGTTGCTAATAGCAATTTTATAGCTTCCAGCCTGGGCTCTGATTTGGGCGTAACTGCAAGGCCCTTCCTTCTCTATCCTCCTATGACGCTTGAGCCGAATTTTGACTATCAATTTACAGAAGAAGCCTCCAGGTCAGTTGGTTTTGTCAATAGAGCAGGGAAAAACCTTGCTTTCATACTTTTGTTGGCTAAAGCGACGCCACAAAAAACCTTTTTAATTTATGGTCATGAAATACCCAATACAGTTGAGTTACCGGAGAACGTAGTTTTTGTCGGCTGGGCTTCAGACAGGATCAAGATGTTCAGGAGTGCACGAATCTGGCTGATGCCATCCCTGTGGTGTGAGCCGTTTGGGCTAGTTGCAGTAGAGGCAATGTCTCAGGGTTGCCAAGTTGCCGTTTCAGATAAGGGTGGCCTTCCTGAAGCAGTGGGTGAATATGGAAAAATATTTTCCTGTTTTGATGTCAGTATGTGGAGCGATTGGCTATTGGGCGATGCTAATAAAACCCCTGATATCGGTCTTGATAGCCACCTTAAAAAAATATCAATTGAGCAGTTTGAAAAGACAGTGGCTGATATTTTTACATGAATGTATTACTTAAGCTGCCCTTAAGGTGCTATCACAATGGAATTTGATTCTTCAATTGTGCCAAAGATAGCTGTTTTCTTGCCTGACCTTAGGCCGGGCGGTGCGGAGAAGCTACATGTTGACTTGGCTCACGCTTGGGATTCTCAAGGAGTTGAAACCGTATTTTTACTGAGAAATGCGAATGGTTCTTTGCTGAACTCGATACCGGTGAGTAGTGATATTATAGATTTTAAGTCGCCAAGGGTTCGTGATGTTCTGGTTCCTCTTGTTAAATATCTTAAAAATAGTCCACCTGATGTCTTGATAGCCGCAATGTGGCCACTAACTGTAATCGCCCCCATTGCTGCAAAAATAGCAAACTTCAAAGGCAGAGTGCTGGTAAGCGAACATTCCCCACTTTCAATAGCTTACGCGCATAAAGGAATCAGACATAGGCTTCTTCTAAAAGCCACAATGGGCTTTTTTTATCCTTTAGCCGATAAAAGAATTGCGGTATCAGAAGGAGTTGCCACAGATATTGCGACCCTATCCATGATGAAACGCGGTCAGTTTGATGTGGTAAACAACCCTGCTGCACTGGGTAATGTTCGCCCTGAGTTGCCTCCACCAGAATTGCTGCGAACACTCGATGGCCCGGTTTTTTTAACTGTAGGAACGCTTAAAGAAGTCAAAAAACATGATTTATTGATCGAGGCATTTGCCCTTGTACCGAAAGAGCTGAATGCGTCACTTGTGATCTTGGGTGATGGGGCATTAAAGGAATCTCTGATATCACTCGTAAATAAGCTGGGTCTGGTAAACAAAGTTTTTATGCCAGGCTTTCAGGGAGACACAGGCCCTTGGTACGCAAATTCTGATTTGTTTGTTCTTTCATCAAGTTACGAGGGTTTTGGAAACGTTATCGTTGAAGCGCTCGAGTATGGTTTGCCGGTCGTGAGTACTGATTGTCCAGTAGGGCCACGTGAAATTCTTGATAACGGTCGCTACGGGACGCTTGTTGAACCGGATAACGCGGTTTCACTCGCGAAGGCGATGGTCGAGAAAGTTGCTGAAAAGCCACAACGTTCTTTACTTAGATCTAGAGCCAACGATTTTTCTATTTTCAAGATTTCAAATCGCTATCTTGATTTATGCTTTCCTGAAAGATCAATATCGGCTGGCTATACGAGTGAAAAAAAGTGAAAGTTTTATATATTACCTACAATGGAATGACTTCCCATATCGGTCGGGCCCAGGTTTTCCCGTATTTGAAAAACTTGGCTGAGAAAGGTCACGATATATATCTTATAAGCTATGAAGACGGCGGCGCCGATGAGAGTGCAATTGAAATAGCTAAAAGTGAGACTGCTGAATCAGAAATTCACTGGCTTCCACAGCATTATTCATCCATGACTGGCCCCTTGGCAAAAATAGCAGATTCTCGTTCATTACAGAGTGCAGTAAAGAGTGCCATTAGGAAGTATGGTGCTTTTGACCTGATTCATTGTCGCAGTTATGTCCCTGCCGACTCTGCCTTATTGGCCAAACGGCTAACAGGGGCTCGCTTTTTATTTGATATGCGAGGTTTTTGGCCAGATCAAAGGGCTGAAGGAGGGCGCTGGCCACAGCATAAATGGCTCTATAAGTTGCTTTTTATCTTGTGGAAAAAGAAAGAGGCACGTTTCATCAAAGAATCCGATGCCATTGTGACGCTAACAGAGGCCGCACGTTCTGAGATAAATAAATGGCCAAGTTATAACGGGGCACCTATTTCTGTTGTTCCATGTTCTGTAGATTTGAATCAATTTCGCATATTGCCTGAATCAAACCGAAAGGAAATACGATCTTCTCTTGATATACCCGCTGATGCGTATGTGTTTTTGTACCTTGGTTCACTGGGCTCAGTCTATTTGCTCGATGATATGATCCGCTCCTTTTACGAGATTAAAAAAAGGTTGCCCGCTGCTATTTTTTTACTTGTGGGGCAAAGAGCTGAAGACTTTTTAAATAGAGCAAATGAAATCGGTATATCATTTGAAAAAAATACTATTCGAAGCGTCAAGGTACCGAGAGAAGAAGTCCCTGCTTTACTAAATGCAGCTGACGTCGGTTACTGTTTCATCAAGCCGGGCTACTCTAGCCTTGGTGTTTCCCCTACTAAATTGGGTGAATATTTGGCCTGTGGGTTGCCGGTTATATGCAACTCTGGCGTTGGCGATGTCACTGAAATTGTTGAACGAAGTTCATCAGGCCTGGTGCTTGATGGGGATTTGGCTGATGCAACTATTACTCGGTTTAGTGAAATAGAAAATTTATTGAAAATAGATCGTAATACCATCCGTTCCCGCTCAATGGAGCAGCTGGATCTAAAGAGTGCGATCAATACCTATCACGAAATTTATCAAAATATTTGCGGTTAGCGCTATGAAGCGAATCGTCGTTTTCGATGTTTGTAATACTCTGATTAATGAAAACACCACGGCTGGGTTTGTTTCTTTTTATATTACTCAGAGATGTGGTTGGAGAAAAAAATGTGTTTTGAAGGCTATTAGATACCGGTTTTCACCATTACGCATACTCCTGGCTATCTTGTATCGTCTGGGATCTCCTGACTACCCAAAAAAGATATTGGTGCGCCAGCTCCGAGGTGCAACAAAGCATGAGTTAGAGTCTGTTGCAGTACAGTATGTGAATTCAGCCCTGGATAATCTGAAAATTGATACTGTGTGGAGCTTGTTGGAAAATGAGAAGAAAAGAGGGTCATTAATCCTTCTTGCATCAGCAAGTTTGTCTGTAGTGATAACAGCGCTGGCCAAAAAAATTGACGCTATTCCATTTTCTTCAGAACTGCTTTTCTCAGAAGGTATTTGTGCCGGCTCAATAGGAAAAGACCTGTCTGGCAGAAAGTTTACGGTAGTTAGTGATTATATTGCTGGCCCCGAAAAAAAATGGCTAGTGGTCTATACAGATAATGTGTCCGATTTTTCTCTCCTTCAGAAAGCGGATGAGGGATACGCTATTTGCACCGCCAAAAGTAACGGACTTCGAGCCAAATTGTTGCCACCAAAGGTGAAGTATGTTTCCGCAAAATAGGCTGCTAATCCAGATACCCTTTTTGTATCTGGCTACCACTCGAATGAATACAATGAAGGGGTTGGTGTCAAACGCGGCTACAGCCTGGTTGCCTGGTATTTTTATCGTCATGGCTTGGGGGGATTATCCACTACCACTTTCTGTTATTTATTACCTGGCTTCCTACCTGGTGTTTGTGTCGATTTACGAGGTTGGCTATTTGGTGAACGATACATTGGGGACTCGTTATGATGAGACCCCTCGCCATCGCTTGGCATTTAGACCATCCGCAGCTGAAATCGCATTCTTTATTGTTGTTCGTATAGTAACGGCATCTGCTATCGCTTGGTATTTATCAATATACGAGAGTGTTGCGTGGCAAGTTGCTATCTTGGCTTTAATTATTGTTATATGCATACACAACACAATCTCTTCTTCTGCATTGAAAGCAGCCAGCTTTATACAGATGTCGACGTTACGTTTTGTGATTCCAGTGCTGCCCCTGATTCGTAGTGATTTAACTCCATATTTATTACTAATCGGAATTTTCCATTTTGTTTATCCCAGATTTATTACTTATCTTGATTCCAAGGGTAGGCTCAGCATACCGGAGCGAAAGACGGCCACATATGGGCTTCAGTATCAATTGATTTTAATGCCCGTATTTATCTTGTTATCAGCGATGTCGTCGAGTTATCTGCCTGGCCTTATCTGGCTTTACTTCCTTCTGTTCCAGGCTTTCCGGTTTCTTATCGAGAAAAACAGGGGAAAGCTTTCATGATTACCCCAAAAGACCGGATTCAGATAACTCTTAAGAATCTCGAATTTTCTTTTAATTACCACTTACTGCTTGCTAAAACGCCATGGCTCGCCAAGAGTACGAATCCATTCATCCCGGCTTTCGATGATAAATCATTGATTTTCATTCATGTGCCGAAAGCAGCTGGGTCCAGCGTTTCTTCTGCCTTGTTTGGTGGTAATACTGGTCATAAACCGATAAGCCGATTTTACGCACACGACCCCATCAAGACACGAAATTACTTTAGTTTCTCTTTCGTTCGCAATCCCTGGGATCGACTTTGGTCTGCCTATCGTTATTTTAACGCAGTCGTTGGTCAAACTGCACACCGGGATCATCGATGGGCCACAAAAATGCTTACGGGTAAACCTGATTTCGAATCTTTTGTTCTGGGCCTCAATCAAAAGACCTATCGTAGCCATATAAAAAAATACGACCATTTTCGCGATCAGGCGGACTGGGTATGCGTTGATGGCAAGATGATGGTTGATTTTGTTGGTCGATTCGAAACTCTTAACAGCGATTTTTCGTATATCTGCCAAAAAGCTGGTATTGACGTTCTAGAGTTAAAAAAGATCAGGGCGTCATCCAATGATGTGAATTATAAGCACCAGTATTCCCCACGACTGGCTGCTATCGTTGAAGATGTCTATCAAAAAGACATTGAACTATTTGGGTACTCGTTTGATTAATTCATGATATTGGAATATCCAGGACCGGCATATTAAATGATTGTATATTTAGGTATTTTCTTTGTGGCTGCTTTTTTTTCAGTAGCTTTACCCGGCCGCCAATTAAATTGGCTGCTGGCGTTGATGTTTGGCATTTTTCTTGTTTTTTTTGCAGGCACGCGCTATTACGTTGGCTGTGATTATGTTGGTTACTTGCTTCGTTTTGAGAGAATCGACTCTTTTTGGAGTTGGGCTGAGTTGTTCGCGAGAGAAGAGCCTGGCTTTAATGGCCTGATGTCTGCTGTGAAAAATTCCGGCATTGACTATGGTGGTTTTATCCTTGTTATGTCCAGCATATACGTTTTTTGTATGCTGCGTTTCTCTTCATTGGCTCTGTCTCCCTTGAAGTTCCTTGTGCTGGCGTTGCCCGTATTAATGATTCAGCTTGGCATGTCTGGCATGCGGCAAGCGATGGCTCTCGGGTTTTTGATGCTTTCTTTTGTCAGTTTTACCAATGAAAAGAAAGTGATGACTGCTATTTGGGTAATAGTTGCTGCACAGTTTCATACGTCAGCCATCGTTTTTCTCCCCATGGCTTTTCTTGCAGGCAAGCACCTTTCTCTAAAAAGAATTCTTGCGGGCCTTATTGTTATGGGCCCAATTGTGATTTTTTTAATACAAGATCGTATCGGGGTCTACAGTGACCGGTATATTGAGCAGATCCATGGCGAGAATTCTGCCTCAGGCGCATGGTTCCGCTATGCGCTGGTTTTGCTGCCGTTCATTATGCTTGCAATATGGTATCGACAAGTTGAGGAGCGCTTTCCTCGTCATATTGAGCTGCTTCGTCTCTTCATGTTGATCACGTTTTTTCTGGCACCCGTTGGTTTTCTTTCCAGTGTTGCCTTACACCGGCTTGTTTTTTACGTTATGCCGATTAGTATTATTACGCTTTTGTGTGTCACAGACACCTTGGCCTATATATCACGCTATCGTCTCTTCCCATTATCATTTCCTTTTATAATGTACGGTGCATATATTCTTGTGTGGTTTTCTTTCTCTTCGAAAGCTTCTTCATGTTATGTCCCTTACCAGAGCTGGTTACTATGATTCCTGCGTTAAATAAAGTCGACGTTGTCGTTCTGGGGGCCTCTCCAACAGGCCTTTATGTCGTTCGTGAGTCTGCTCGATTCGGTTGTCGGGTGGCGATAGCCGATATCAATCCCGGATGCGCGTTTCATTCCAAATTTATTGCTTCTGATGATAGATTTGAAGCTGATCTAGAGAGCATTGAGGCTTGGCTATTATCCTTTCCTGAGGATGTGGATAAAAAGCCATTGCTGGTTCCAACCAGCGATGTTTTTATTGAGTTTATTATAAAAAAATTCAGGTTACTTTCTAGCAGATTTAACGTTGCTCAGTCTTACAGTGGTTTAGCCGATAAGTTGCTTGATAAAAAACAATTTCACGATCTATGCGCCGAATTCAATGTTGATACTCCCGGTGTCTGGTCCGCTCCTGATAAACAGTCCTTGCTTTCCTTGTTAAAAGAAATTCCTTTCCCTTGCTTGCTTAAACCAACCTTAATACATCGTGCTCGTGAATACTTGAGGGGCGAGAAAGTTCTGATCGCCCGATCCAGTGATGAATATATCGAGTTAGTAGAAAATATGCCTGATGGACTGGGCGGCTGGTTAGTCCAGGAAATTATTCCTGGTCCGGAATCCGAAATAACCTTATTTGGTGCTTATATGGATTCTAGTGGCATCCCACGTCAGTTTTTTTCGGCTCGAAAATTGCGGCAATATCCTCCGGGTTTTGGCTCCGCATCACTTGTTTCAAGTCAGCGATGCAAAGAAACTGAGCGCAAGTCAATCGACTTTTTAAAGAGTATTGGCTTTCAAGGTATTTGCGGTGCTGAATTCAAACTCGACAGCCGTGATAAAAAGTTGAAAATCATTGAAATCAACCCTCGTCCAACTCTCTGGTTTCAGATTTCATATGATGCAGGAAAGAAAATTGTTAGTGCCATGATTGCAGATTTGCTTGATAGGGATTGCCCCGAGGAGGTCTCTCAAAATGAATCAGTTAAGTGGCGTTATGCCTTAAAAGATGCCTACTCTCGGTTCTTCTATATGCGTCCGCCCTCAAATTTTGTTCTTCCTCCCGGTGAAATTCCGCCCTCCAATGGTTCGGTTAAATCTTCTTGGCCTGTTTTTTCTTTTGATGATCCCAGGCCTGCTCTTTTTGAGCCTCTTGGGTATTTGAAGAAACTTTGGGGGCGGTTTTGAAAAAGCGACTAATTATCAATGCGGATGATTTTGGTTTAAATGACGCAGCTACGGATGCTATAGCTGAGTGTTATCTGAATGGAACAGTAACCAGCACTACCATGATGGTTAATTCTCCCGGTTTAGCTCGGGCTGCCGATTTTGCTATTTCCAATCCTGGATTGGGTGTGGGCTTGCACTTCAATCTAACTTGGGGGAGGCCGGTATCAAAAGCTGAAAAAGTGCCTTCTTTGGTTTCCCAGGACGGCGTTTTTCATAGTCGAGACGTTCTGGCAAAGAAATTACTCTTGAGACAGGTTCCAGTTAAGGAGATTAAGGCTGAGCTTGAGGCACAATTAGATCGATTTCGGCAGTTAGGTCTTGAGCCCTCTCATATTGATAGTCATCAGCATGTGCATGCGTTTAACCCGGTTTTTTCATTAGTGGCTAATAGTTGCCGAAAATTGTCGATACCGATCCGTGTGCCCTGGGTGTCATCTGAGCCTAGTGCGTCCTTGGCCCGTCGACTACGTAGGCTCGTTCTTAGGTGGCTCCTGTACAGGTCAACGCGATCATGGAATAAAAAGTTGATATGGAATAATCAACTGGGAAGTGTATTTGATGTTTCATCTTTGGGCCTGCCGATCAGGGATGATCATTATCGCTATATTCTTTCTCATTTCGAGGGTGGGGTTTTTGAGTTGATGGTCCATCCTGTTACAAGCTCTTCAGCTATGGATGGTTTCACAGGAATTGGTGAAATATCTGAATCTGAGTGGGCCTATCTACGGCAGCGTAAAATTTTAACTATAGTGAAAGAGCTTGATTTCGAGTTAATCACTTATAGGGATATTTAAAATGAGAGTCTTGCTCTCCTCGAATACATCCTGGTATTTGTATAATTTTCGCAAGAGCACAATCCGTGCATTGCTTGACGAGGGTCATGAGGTGATCTGTCTGTCACCACTCGATGAATTTAGTCATCGACTTGAGAGTGAGCTGGGGGCTCTGCACATAGCATTGCCTATGGATGGAAAAAGTACAGGTCTGTTTGTTGAACTTGTCAGTGTTTTCTTTATATGGAAGACGCTTCGTCGTTATCGCCCGTCGTTTGTTTTTAATTTTACTATTAAATTGAATCTATATTGTGGCTTGGCCTGTATATCACAAAGAATTCCATTCGCTAATAATATTTCTGGGCTTGGTACTGCTTTTATCCACGACTCATGGCTCTTTCGTCGTGTTAGACAGTTGTATGGTTGGGTTAATCGTCATGCTCGCCACCTGTTCTTTCAAAATGATGAAGATTTAGCTGTATTTCGAGATTCAGGACTTCTTGGTGATACGTCTTTCACGCTTTTACCTGGATCCGGGGTTGATCTTGATTATTTCGCTTTTCAGCCTCTCCCTAAGGGGGTTGTGACATTTGTTATGATAGCTCGGCTCTTGGGAGACAAGGGTGTAAGAGAATATGCCGCAGCATGCCGTTTTTTGAAGCAGCGCCAGGCTTCTGTTCGCTGCTTGTTGGTTGGTCCTCTGGGCGTAAGTAACCACAGTGCCATCAGTGAAGATGAGGTAGCGAGGTGGCATGAGGAAGGGATTTTGGATTACAGAGGCCAGACTGATGATGTGCGACCCCTGATCGCGGAGTCTCATGTGCTGGTTTTACCGTCATACCGTGAGGGGATGCCTCGCACCGTCTTGGAAGCTGCTGCCATGGGGCGCCCAGCCATCGTAACCGATGTTCCCGGCTGCCGGCACGCGATCGACGTTGATAAAACAGGGTGGCTTTGTGAGCCCAGGAACTCGGATTCACTGGCTTCGCAGATGCTCACAGTGGCTGCCACTAAACTGGATTCTCTTCAGCGTTCCGGTGATGCTGCTCGCCAGCGCATGGAGACTTCTTTTAGTGAGCTTCGAGTGGTTCGGGCCTACCTTGAATGTCTTGTAGTAGAAGATAACTAGGAATTATTACGCGTGACTATTTCATATCGGCCTGAAGTCGATGGGCTTCGCTTTATAGCTGTAATGCTTGTCATTTTACATCATTTAGGCATTCCAGGTTTCGGCGGTGGATTTGTTGGCGTTGATGTTTTTTTTGTTATCTCCGGTTACCTCATTACTTGTGTGATATTGAATGAGGCTAACGGTGGTTCCTTCAGTTTTGGTCGTTTCTATCAGCGCCGTGTGATTCGGCTCGCCCCCGCTTATTTTCTGGTCCTTCTGGTTACCAGCACTGTCGCTAGCATTGTAATGCTGCCTTCTGAACTTGTTCATTATGCTAAAAGCGTTGTGTATTCAACGTTTTTTGCAGCTAATTTTTTTATGTGGGACGTGGTTGGAGGGTATTTTGGCACTGGGGCTGAAACCACTCCGTTGCTTCACTTATGGTCTCTAGCGGTTGAGGAGCAGTTCTATTTATTGTGGCCTCTAGCCTTGCTGTTTTTTAATAAATTTATTACTTCCCGAAAGTTTATGCTGGGTGCGATGCTTTCCGCCTTCGTGCTGATGTTGTTTCTTTCTGAGTATGGCGCTTTGCATTATCGTGCAGCAGCTTATTATTTGATGCCTACTCGAGCATTCGAGTTGTTGCTGGGTGCGGTGCTTGTTTTTCTTCCTTCAGCAAGGATATCTTTGTTACCTCGCCTTGTTTCTGTGGGTTTCTCTATTTTAGGAATAGGGTTGATTATCTACAGTGCGGTTGCTTTTAGTGACGATATATTGTTTCCGGGAATGAATGCCCTAATTCCTTGTCTTGGTACTGCCTTGGTGATTCTGTTTAGTGACTCCGATACTCCGGTGACCAGCTCACTACTCACTAATCGACTATCTGTAGCAATCGGTAAAGTTTCGTATCCCGCTTATTTGTGGCATTGGCCAATGATCACCTTTCTGAATATCTATCTAGTAGATATTTCTTTCCTCGTAGCGCTTTTAGTAGTGTCCCTTACATTTCTTCTGTCAATTCTTACCTACCGATTAGTGGAGCTTCCCGCAAGGGAGTATCGTAAATATAAGAACAGCTGGGTGATCGCTGGGGGTTTTCTTTTTCCTGCATTGCTGTTTTCTGCATTTTCTTTTTTTGTCATGACAAAAAATGGGTTTCCTTCTCGCTTTGATGACGCTTTAAATGTAAAAGCAGAAGCGGTAATGACTCACGCAGATCAAGTCAGGGGGCGCTGTAACGAGGGTCCTGTTATGGCTCCTCTTTCTACTGAAAAATGTGTTCTTGGTAATAATGATAGCGAGGTGTCTATCTTGCTAGTGGGTGATTCACATGCCAACCATTTTAGCGGTATGGTCGATGTTCTGGCAAAGGATGCGGGTTTACGTGGTTATGATGTTACTCGAAGCAATACGGTTTTCTTGGTAGGGGTTGATCGTTATTTTACCCGTGGTGATGAAGTCGTTAAGCATGCTAATTTTCGAAGCCGTAATGACTACATTGAGAATGAGCTTCTGCCACGCCAGTATCCCTATGTAGTGCTTGGTGGCAATTACGTGGCACATCTAAGAGGCATTTTTGGCCGTGATTCAGTTATCTCACACGAGCGAGGCCGAGATGTTTTTGTAAGCGCGCTATCCGAGACTGTCAAAAAAATAATCAGCCATGGCTCTATTCCTGTCATCATAAAGGGGAGCCCTGTCTTCGGCCATGATATTTCCAGGTGCACACTCAATAATGCTCGCTTTGGCAATACTGAGTCTTGTGAGATGCCGAGACAGGGTTTTGACATGAAATCCAGTGATTGGAATGACATTCTGAATGACCTAATGACGACTTTTGATGAGATTATTGTAATTGATCCTTCCTTGGTAATGTGCGACGAGCACTTCTGCTATTCTGAACTTTCTGGTGTTCCCCTGTACAAGGACTCAGGCCACCTTAACTACAAGGGTTCTGAATTGATTGGAGAGTTGTATCTCGATCGTTTAGGGAACCCCTTTGAGTGATTCTTTGTACCATTTAAAATTCACGTTGCAGTGATCTGATATTTTATCTTCGTTGGGATTCTTTTCCGTTACTGAGTCTGGTCTGCTTAAACAAATTTTGATTGCTATCTGGTTTTTCTGTGACTCTCAATTTTTCTGCTGAGTCGTTAAGGGTCATATCCAGTTCCTGTTGTTGAGGCGTTTACTTCAGCAGTATTGGCCGGTCATATGAGTGACCCGTTTTGAGGCATTAGTTACTCAATAATGAAGCAATCGTTAGTGGGGCGTAATTCCATATCGGGCCCTGCTTGCTCTTGAGCGCGGTAGGAATGCTGAGAATAGCTATATCCAGCTTGTTGCAGGGTGGAAATGGCGCAAAATATTCCACTTTTACTGACTCTTAATTCTTTGCTCCTCTATAGAAAAATTCTCATGGTCATCTGTCTGGCACTTTTCTTGCTTATTCATTAAATATGTTTGCCCGTTTAGTGAAGTCAAAGCTGGCACTGTCTTCCGTCGCTAATCGGCGATTAGTAGTAGACCCGTGGCCCATTCTCCAGCATTAGGCCCTAGCTTGGACATATTGACACTCTTTCTTAGCGCGAGGCCGAATAGAGAGTGGAGGGTCTTGTCTTGAGGGGTCAAAGAGCGGCGGCCAACAGCTGAATGCTAGCTTTTGAAGGCTTGAGAGTGCGGTTTAACCTTGCGATAGGGTGAGCTGAGTGTCCCGAGGGTTTAATTATTTCAGCTTAGGTGTGGTTACGAATATTTTCTTGTTTTTTCGGCTTTGTAGATCTCTACCCTATTTAGGGGGTTCTTTAAAAGCAGTGTGGCTATAAAGTTACTGTAATTTTTTCGTCATTGAGTAGTGGTTCACTGACTTACCGCGTATAATCATTTTCGTTTTTGGCGCCTGGAATTTGGGGTGGGGGATGGATTTCTCCTCTCAACAAGTGCCAGCTCTTCTGAATAGGCATGGACATGGACGCTGCAGGCACTTCCATTTTATCAGCTATCTTCGCTCTTCTTTCCATGCGGATGCTTATGCCATTCGCAGTCAAAATGCGGCTGGTTGATCAACCGGATCAGCGCAAGCTCCATAAAGGGGCTGTTCCTTTGGTGGGGGGGCTAAGTGCTTTTTTCGGCGTTTGCCTCGGCTGGCTATTGGGTATGCCCCTGTCTTCTGGCTACGTAATTTTTCTTATTTGTGCTTCGCTCCTGGTCCTTTTAGGCGCCATTGATGATGCCCGCGATTTGCCCGCGAAATTGCGATTGTCCGCACAGGTTTTGCTGGGGGCAGTGTTGGTTTACGGCTCCGGTGATTCTTTGGAGTCACTTGGGAATCTGTTTGGCCTGGGTGTGATTGAACTGGGTGTGCTTGGGCCATTGGTATCTATTGCTGCAGTGATTGGCGCAACTAACGCCTTTAACATGATTGATGGTATTGATGGGCTGGCGGGTAGCCTCTCCCTTACGGCACTGTTGTCACTGGCGCTGCTTTTTGCGAGTGCGCCAGGGCATGATGCTGGTCTCGCATTGGCGTTGGGCTTGTCTTGCGCCTTAATGCCCTACCTGATGGCCAACCTGCGTATTCCTCCTTTCAAACGTCGTATCTTCATGGGGGACGCGGGCTCCATGTTTATCGGGTTTGCCATTGTCTGGTTGATGATGCAGGGTGCGCCACTTGAAGGTGCTGCTTTCCGGCCTGTCACGGCGCTCTGGATTATTGCCATTCCGCTGATCGATATGGTGGCCATCATGTTCCGGCGTGCCCGCAAGGGGCAGTCGGTAATGCGTCCGGATCGGGAGCATCTACATCATATCTTTATACGTGCTGGTTTCAGCGATCGTGAGACGCTGGCGCTGATTACTTTTGTCGCCATGCTGTTTGCCGGTTTCGGGCTGCTGGGAGAGTTTCTGCAGATTCCCGAGTGGGTGATGTTTGCGGCCTTTGCGGTGGTATTCGCCCTTTATGATTACGCGCTGAGCAATGTGTGGCGCTTGCTTGCGTTGTTTCGTCGCAAAAAGGCAGGCAAGACGCATCTGGCCAGATAGAAGCCGCTGCCTGTTACAAGCGAAGGCGAAGATCAGGGTCAAGTTTCACAAAACGGGCTTCTGCCCAGTGTCTTCGCCCTATTCGCCATGCAAGCATGGCTCCTGTAGTGAGGGGCTTGCCATGGCGACTGTTTACTTGCACTCTCTCGTCTATTCGGTTGTTGCATTCAAGGAATACCATCCTGGCTCTGCCCCCTGATTATTAGGCCTCTTGTGTCCGGTTCCTCTCTCTTTCGACGCCTGCAAAGCGACATCGGTTTATCGTTCCTGCGCACTTTTGTGGCCCGTGGGGTTGCGGCTTTGGGCGCTGTGGCGCTGTTGTTGGTGGTCGGGCGTTTTCACGGGCCGGAAGGCGTGGGTGCGATGGCGTTGGCCCAGGCGGTGTTGATGGGCGCCTCGCTGATGGCGCGCGGTGGCATGGATAACGCCTTGATGCGCTTCGTGGGGCAGGATCATGGCTCCATGCATGTGTTTCTGTATTTGCGCTGGGCGATGCTGCAGGGGCTGGCGATCGGCTTGGTAGTAGCGGCCTTGCTGGTGGGGCTGCGTGGCTGGGTGGAAGGGCTGTTTGCGTCTGCTGGGTTGGCGGATATGCTGTTGGGCTTCGCGTTGGCGGTGCCTGCATCAGTGTTTGCCTTTCTGCTGGCGGGATTTTTCAAGGGGGTTCGCATGCCGGCTACGGCCAGCATGATGGAAAATGGCTCGGTCTCTCTGTTTACGGCGGTCTTTCTATTGATCTGGTTTAGTCTGGCCGGAGAGCTGGATTATGCGGCCATTGGCTGGGCGTATTTCGTGGCAGCCACCCTGGTGGCCGGGCAGGGGGCCCTTCAGCTTGGCTTGTGGCTGCGGCCCAGGCTAATTAATGGCGTGGCGGAAGGTCCGGCGGTGTCACGTGGGCAGTTTCATATAACCTCACGGGCCTTTTTTGCATCGACGTTCGCCAACTTTATGCAGTCTGTGTTGGCAGTGATGATTGCCGGCTGGTTGCTGACGGATGCGGGGCTGGGCTTATTCAAGTCTGCTCAGCAGATCGGGATGCTGATCGCGTTTGTGCTGGTTGTCATTAACGCGATATTTCCGCCACGGTTTGCCGCCCTCTATCATCAAGGTAAGCACTCAGAACTAAATCGCCTCGCTCGGCAGGGGGCGCTGCTGGGCATCATCATTGCGATGCCGCTGCTGCTGATTTGTCTGATTTTTCCGGGCTGGGTGCTGCATTGGTTCGGTGAGGATTTCACCCAGGCGGCCGCTCTGCTACGGGTGATTGCCCTGGCCCAGCTGGTGAATGTGGCCAGCGGATCGGTGGGTTTTCTGCTCAACATGACCGGCCATGAAAAGCTGATGCGCAATATCGCGCTAATCTGTAATGCCCTGGGCCTGCTGGGCTTCTGGGTATTGATTCCTCCCTTCGGCCCCATGGGGGCGGCGCTGGCGCTGGCGTTTGTGCTGGTGTGTCAGAACCTGGTGGCACTGGTGTTTGTCTGGCGCATGCTGGGCATCTGGACGTTGCCTTGCCCCAATGTGCTGGCGATGCTGGGGATGCGGACGCTGGCGAAGGATTAAAAGCAGCTTTGAGCTGCCAGCTTCGAGGAAAATTAAAGGCCAAGAGCTTCGCGATGCAAGCATAGCTCCCACATGGGGACGCCGGTATGCCGCTGTAATGTGGGAGCTATGCTTGCATGGCGAACCCCGTGAGGGTTTCTGTAGGATGTTCCCTTCCAGGGGACGAACCGCGTAGCGGGGGATGCCGTAGCAGGGGCAAGCTACAAGCCTCAAGCTGCAAGGAAGATCAAAGGCACAGGCGTGGAGCGCTTTTTCGTGGTGGAACCACCACTCCTGCGGGGAGCAAAATAGCTTTGAGCTTTGAGCTATGAGGGAAATTAAGGTCAAAAGCCAAGATAAAAAGCGGGGCTCACTCTGCCTTTGATTTTCCATGTAGCTAGCTGCTGTTTTTTTTGATCTTCCTCAAAGCTGACAGCTCACAGCTCAACGCTGCTTTTCAAAGGATTGAATATGGATTGTCGTGATGACCGCCAGGATGGCGTGTTTCCATATGTGGTGCACCATGGTGCGGTGCAGGGTGTGACAGGCTCGGCCCATGAGTGGGTGGTGAGTGAGTCGGCGTCGGTGCTGATCGACTGTGGCTTGTTTCAGGGCCGTGATACCGGCCCGGCTGGCGCGTCGGCGTCGGACCTTTCCATTGATTTTGATATTTCCCGGATACAGGCGGTGGTGCTGACCCATGTGCATATTGATCATGTGGGCCGGTTACCCTGGTTGTTTGCAGCAGGCTATGAAGGGCCCGTGTTTTGCAGTGAGCCTTCGGCCCGGTTGTTGCCAATTGTGCTGGAGGATGCCTTCAAGCTGGGGATTAGCCGGCAGCCGGATCAGGTAGAGGCATTTCTGACGCTGCTGGGGCAGCGGCTGGTGCCGGTGCCGTATGAACAATGGACGGCGTTGCCTCTGGTGGGGGCGTCGGCATTTATTCAGTTGTTGCCGGCGGGCCATATTCTGGGCTCGTCGTCGGTGTCTTGTCGGAACTCAAAGGGGCATGTGACGGTGTTTTCCGGGGATCTGGGGGCCCGCCTGGCGCCGATTCTCCGCCCGGCGCAGTCGCCGTACCGCGCTGATTGTCTGGTGATCGAAAGCACTTATGGGGACCGTATGCACGAGGGCAGGGCCACGCGTTCTGCCCGGCTGGAGCATGCGCTGGTCAGGGCCATGGAAGACAATGGAACGCTATTGATCCCGGCTTTCAGTATTGGTCGCAGCCAGGAGCTGTTGTATGAGCTGGAAGGCCTGATTCATCGACACCGCAGTTCGCCTGTGAATGACGGGTTGGACTGGGAGGCGCTGCCGATAGTGCTCGATTCGCCTCTGGCAAGCCGGTTTACCCGGGTGTACCGGGAACTGGATGATTTCTGGGATGCGGAGGCCCGTGAACGGCTTGACCAGGGGCGCAAGCCGTTAGGGTTTGAGCAGCTGCTGACGGTGGATGATCACGATGCCCACATGCGGATGGTGCGCTACCTGGCAGAGAGCGCACGGCCGGCGGTGGTGATTGCGGCCAGCGGCATGTGTGCGGGTGGGCGAATTATGAATTACCTGAAGGCCATGCTGGGCGATGCTCGGCATAACTTGCTGTTTGTGGGGTATCAGGCCCTGGGGACGCCAGGGAGAACGATTCAGCAGGAAGGGCAAGGCGGTGAGGTGGTGCTGGATGGCGAGCGTTATTCGATTTCCCTGCCGGTGACGTCTATCAGTGGTTATTCCGCCCACGGGGATCAGCAGGATTTACTGGATTTTGTGGCCAGGATGCAGGAGAAGCCGGATGAAGTGCGCGTGGTGCATGGCGATCCCGACGCCAAGGAGGAGCTGAAGGCGGCTCTGGAAGTGCGTTACGACCGGTGGGCGTTGCCGGTAAGAGTGTTATGTCCCGGAGGGTAAAACCTGTTGTCACGGGTCTGCAGACGAGAAGAGACGTGTAAACACGGAGTTTGGTTGTAGTTTGGTTATCACTTGCAGGCTCGCTATTGCGGTGAAGGTCTTGTCTGCTCTGGGACTGCCGGGCCGAACCCAATCGTTCTTGTTGGCTGGAAAGAGGGGAGTGACGGTATTGGCGATAGGGCCGTGTTCCGGATGAGAGCTGGCCAACTGGCTGACTGTGGGGCGAAGGGTGGTGGATTTCGGTACGGCTGGTGAGCTGGTATTCTTGCTCTCTTGTCCTTTGGACTCTGGTGTTTCGTTCCAAGCCGACTGAAAAACGAGCAATTAATGAAGATTCTGGTTACCGGTGGCGCGGGTTTTATTGGTTCCGCCGTGATTCGTCACATCATCCATAACACCGGCGACAGCGTCGTCAATGTGGATAAACTCACCTATGCCGGCAACCTGGAAAGCCTGGCAAGTGTCAGCGATGACTCGCGCTATACCTTTGAAAAGGTGGATATTTGTGATCGTGTGATCCTGGATGAGGTGCTGGAACGGCACCAGCCCGATGTCATTATGCATCTTGCTGCAGAGAGCCATGTGGACCGCTCCATTGATGGCCCGGCCGCCTTCATGGAAACCAACATCATCGGGACCTATACGCTGCTGGAAGCAGCACGCCAATACTGGAATACACTGGACGCGAATGGCAGGCAGGTTTTCCGCTTCCACCATGTCTCCACTGATGAAGTGTATGGTGATCTGGAGGGGCCGGAAGACTTGTTTACGGAATCCTCGCCCTATGCGCCCAGTTCACCATACTCTGCCAGTAAGGCCAGTTCGGACCATCTGGTGCGTGCATGGCTGCGAACCTATGATTTTCCGACGCTTATCTCCAACTGTTCCAACAATTACGGGCCTTATCACTTTCCGGAAAAGCTCATCCCGTTGATGATTCTTAACGCTCTGGAAGGTAAGCCCTTGCCAGTGTACGGGGAGGGTACCCAGGTGCGAGACTGGCTTTATGTGGAAGATCACGCTCGCGCCCTCTACAAGATAGTCACTGAAGGCAAAGTTGGTGAAACCTACAATATTGGTGGGCATAACGAGAAGCAGAATATCGAGGTGGTGCACGCGTTGTGCGATTTACTTGATGAATTGGTGCCTGAGAAGCCCGAGGGCATTAACCGGTATCGGGAGCTGGTTGTCCATGTACAAGATCGCCCCGGCCACGACCTGCGCTACGCCATTGACGCCAGCAAGATTCAGCGCGATCTGGGCTGGACCCCGGAAGAAACCTTTGAAACCGGTATTCGCAAGACAGTGCAGTGGTATCTGGAAAACAGTGAATGGTGTCAACGGGTGCAGGACGGTAGTTACCGGCGCGAACGGTTGGGAACAGGGGAGTCAATATGAAAGGCATTGTTCTGGCCGGAGGGTCTGGAACCCGGCTTTATCCCATCACGATGGGGGTTTCCAAGCAGCTGCTGCCGATTTATGACAAGCCGATGATTTACTACCCCTTGTCTGTACTGATGCTGGCAGGCATTCGGGAAATACTCATCATTACCACGCCGGAAGACCTGGATGGCTTTTATCGTCTGCTCGGCGATGGCCAGCAATTTGGCATCTCCCTTAGTTACAAGGTGCAGCCAAGCCCTGATGGTCTGGCGCAAGCCTTTATTCTTGGGGAGGAATTCATTGGTAACGATAGTGTCTGCCTTGTGCTGGGCGACAATATTTTTTATGGCCAGAATTTTAGTCCCAAACTGAAGACGGCTGCAGCAAAGGCTGGTGGTGCGACTGTTTTTGGTTATCAGGTGAAAGACCCGGAAAGATTCGGTGTTGTAGAGTTTGATGAGAACAAGCGGGCGATATCTCTTGAGGAGAAACCTGCCAGGCCGAAATCCAACTATGCTGTGACGGGGCTTTACTTTTATGACAACGACGTCATCGATATAGCCAAGTCCGTGGAGCCATCGGGTCGCGGTGAGCTGGAAATTACCTGTGTTAATCAGGCCTATCTGGATCGTGGTGATCTGACTGTCGAATTGCTCGGCAGGGGCTTCGCCTGGCTGGATACCGGTACCCATGAAAGCCTTCTGGAAGCTGCCCAATTCGTGGAAACCATTGAGAGCCGGCAAGGCTACAAAATTGCCTGCCTGGAAGAGATCGCCTGGCGCAATGGCTGGCTCACTACAGAACAGGTCGAAGCGACGGGGAATGCCCTGGCGAAAAATGGTTACGGGCAATACCTCCTGGATATCATCAGGGGGCCTCAGTGATTCCGGTTACCAAGCCTTATCTGCCTGACCGGCAGAAATTAGAGCAATACATTGATGGTATCTATGAGAGAGGCTGGCTTACCAATAATGGTCCTCTCGTTAAGGAGCTGACAGCCCGGCTTGAAGAGTACCTGGGCGTGGAAAATCTGCTGCTGGTAGCTAACGGTACCCTGGCGCTGCAGGTTGCTTATCGGACATTGGGAGTAAGCGGCCATCAATATGCCGAAAAGCCTGAAGCGATTACAACACCATTTACCTTTATCGCCACTGCCAGCTCTTTGGCTTGGGACGGCGTAAAACCCGTTTTTGTAGATATTGATGCAGATAGCTGGTGTCTGGATCCGAAAAATATTGTCAGCGCCATTACGGCCAACACTCGGGCTATTGTGCCGGTTCACGTTTTCGGCAACCCCTGTGATGTGGACTTCATTGGTGATGTTGCCAGACACCATAATCTGAAGGTTATCTATGATGCATCTCATGCCTTCGGTGTGAATTACAAGGGAGAAAGTCTCTTGGGTTACGGTGATGCCTCCACTCTCAGTTTTCATGCTACCAAGTTGTTTCATACTGTTGAGGGTGGGGCCATTGTGTTCCGCCGCAAGGAAGATCTGGAGCGAGCGAAAGCGATGATCAACTTCGGAATCACTGGCCCGGAAAGTATCCAGGAGCTTGGGATTAACGCGAAGATGAATGAATTGCAGGCAGCAGTAGGGCTATGTGTGCTGGATGAGATGCAGGAAAATATTGAAGGAAGAAGTCGGGTAAGCAATTTTTATAGAAGGCATTTGAGCAATTTGGTTTCGTTTCAGGCAAGCAATAATGAATCCAGCAGCAATGAGTCTTACGCTCCCGTATTGCTGGAGACTGAGAGTCAGGTTGAGAGTATCAAGCGTGAGTTGGAAGCCTCAGGTATTGGTGCTAGACGTTATTTTTACCCTTCTCTTGAGTCTTTTGATTTTCTGGGGGCGGGAGAGCGATTACCGGTGTCAACGGACGTGGCTGGTCGTATCCTGTGTCTGCCGCTGTATTGTGACCTTGATGCCGAGACTCAGAAGCGAATAGTCAAAATAATTGAAAATGAGGTTGGGTAATGGTTCTGGCAGTTATGCAGCCCTATCTCTTTCCTTATATTGGGTATTTTCAGCTTATTTTTGCAGCAGATATCTTTCTTGTTTATGACGATGTGTCTTTTATCAAGCAGGGCTATATAAACAGAAATACTATCCTCACCGAAAAAGGTGTTAAACGCTTTACGGTGCCTGTGCCTGGGGCGTCATCGAATAAAATGATATGCGATCTTGATTTCTCGAGAGATGTGAGAAAAATCAAGGAAATGGTTCGGCAAAGTTATTCTAAGGCGCCATATTTCGACCAGGTCTTTCCTCTGATCTGTAGCATTCTTGAGTATAGAGAAAGGTCAATTGCCGATTTGTGTATATATAGCTATCAATTGATTTTTGACTATCTTGGCATCGGAAAAGAAATGATAAAAACCAGCGACATTGATTACGATCGCAGTGTTAGTGCTAGAGATAAGTTGATTTCATTTTGTCGCACTTTTTCAGCTGATAGTTATATCAACGTTCCTGGGGGGCGGGCCCTATATTCAAGATCTGATTTTTCAGAACGAGGTATAAGCCTGAAGTTTATCGAACCCGTTGATGTTGTATATTTTCAAGGCGGTGATGAGTTTGTGCCGAATCTTTCAATTATTGATTTATTGATGAACTGTTCGGTCAGCAAGGTCCATGAATTGCTTAGAAGCTACCGCCTTGCATAATCTGAAAGTGACTAAATTTTGGATATGAGATGAAGAAAGTATTAGTGCTTGGAGCTTCTGGTAGTCTCGGTCGAGGCGTTGTTCGTTATCTGAAAGAGAAAAACCAGGTTACAGCAACTTATGCTAATCATCCTTTCGAGGAAGAGGGTGTTGATGTTAGGCAAGTTGATATAACTAATGCCTTAAGTATTGCGAATCTAGATAGAGACTATGACTCCATTGTGATGATTGCAGGTGCGATGCCGGCAACAATGTCTGGTTATTACCCACAACGTTATATTGATACCAATATAACGGGCATGCTTAACGTTCTCGAGTATTGTAGAAAGTGCGATATTAAAAAGGTTGTTTATGTTATGACCTTTTCAGATGTCTCTCATAAGTTTTATACCGGTGAGCCAATAAAGAGTGATGAACAGAGAGGGCTTACGTTTTCCGGGGATCACGCTGTATATGCGATTAGCAAAGTCGCTGCGTGTGATTTGCTGGAGCATTACCATCAAGAGTGGGGTTTGCAAAGTATCGTTCTTCGAATCCCGACGGTTTATTGTGACGATAAAAACTTCAATTTTTATGTGGATGGTCGAGAGAGAGTTAAGGGCTATATACAAATCATCAGGTCTATCGTTTCCAAAGGAAGTGTTGAGCTGTGGGGTGATCCGCGAAATGCTAAGGATATGCCTTATATTAAAGACTTTTCCAGATTGGTGGGTTTGGCTGTTGCACATGAAACGGCTCAGGGTGTATTCAATGCAGGAACGGGGGACCCTGTTAGTCTTGAAGAGTGGATTGATATTTTGATAGACGTATTCTCCCCATCAAAGGAGGTGAAAAAAATCTATAGACCGGAGATGCCCTCTCAGCCGAATTTTACTTTTGATATGTCAAAGACATATGAAGTTTTTGGTTTTGAACCTGAGTGGGATGTCCGGAGTATGTTTGCCGACATTCTGGCAACTTTAGGTGGCAAGGCGCTTAAGTTATGAGTGCTGCCAGGCTGCTTATTCATTTGGGTTTGCCTAAAACGGCAACTACCTCTATTCAGCATAATGTTTTTGCCTCACTGCATGATAATGGAAAGATCAATTTTCTCGGGAAGTTTCTTGATTACGACTACAAAACTGGGATGGTGACAACCAAAAATTACCGGGGAAAGTTTATTCGCGATGTTGCCGAAGGGAAAATGACTATTGCGGAAGGCCGTTCCATGCTGGAAAAAAATTTGGACCAGAGCAGGCTTAATGTGTTCAGCGATGAGGGCATTATGATTGCTTATCCTGGCAGGGATAATCTCTCTCTTTTCGAGAAATTTAAAAATCTTGAGGCACTTTTTTCTGGCTATAGTGTTGAGGTGGTTGTGACTCTGCGTGAACCGGTGGATTATCTTTATTCACTGTACGTTCAGCTTTATCCTGATTTTTTCAGTAAAAAAAAGGCGTTGAATAGCGTTGATAAGTTTGCTGGCTTGTTGCTTGAATTTCCAGGTGATGTTCTTTTTGAGTCATTTCATTATAAAAAATGGCTGCCCAAGCTCGACGCACTATTCCCAGTGACTATTGTTGAGTACGAGCAGATTAAAAATCCTGCGTCTTTATTTCATTTAAATTGGTCCAGATTGCTAGGGATGAGTGATGCTGATTTTTTCGATGCATTAAACAAGGAGAAAGTTAATGCTAAGAGAAAAACGGGAAAAGAGGTGGAAGTGGTTCGGGATTTCAAAGGAATAGAGTTATATTTCTACAATTTGTTGGCTAGTAAGGGTGTCGTTTTTTCTGCAGTAAGAGCTGTCTATAAATTCTCGGGAATAAAAAAAATACTGCATTATCGATTTGGTTCTTGGTCAACTCATAAATACCCGTCTGGCGAGCTCAATAAAAAGCTAAAAAAAGCATTAGAGTTTGGGAGCTATCGTTATGACGAGTGCAGTTGAAAAGTCAGATTTTTTGACCTTGAAGGCAGTTAGATTTGTGTACGCTTTTCTGCGCCGGCTCTGGATCAGAGCCAAGGTTGGATTGCGAAGAAAGCCCAAGGTTTTTGTGGTCGGTTTTAACAAGACTGGCACGACCACAATGAAGAGAGCGCTTGGCGAAATGGGCTATATGGTTGCAAGTGAAAGTGAAGCCAAGCCTCTTTTTCACGACTGGGTGAAGAGAGATTTTAAACCAATTGTAAGGTTTTGCAGGTTTGCCGAGGCCTTTCAGGATTCACCTTTTTCTTTCCCATACACTTTTATCGCTCTTGATCAGGCTTTTCCGGGAAGTAAGTTTATTCTTACCGTTAGGGCCGATGACCAGCAGTGGTATAACTCAATAACAAAATTTCACTCCAGGCTTTGGGGGAGTGGTGATGGTTGCCCTCCGACCAGGGAGCAACTGCAGACCGCTGTAAATTCCTATAAGGGGCGTCCTTGGGATGTCAATCGTGCTCTGTTTGGTTCCCCGGAAGATGATCCTTATAATGAGGGAGTCCTTAAGGATTTTTACAACAGGCATAACCTGACTATTATAGAGTACTTTCGTGACAGGCCGGATGATCTTCTGATCATTAATGTGGCAGAACCTGGTGCTTATCAGAGGTTTGCAAATTTTCTTGGTATAAAATCCACTGCCCGGGAGTTTCCCTGGGAAAATAAAACCTGATGCGTGAGTTTGACTTTGAAGAATGTGTTGAAAAAAATGATTCGGCGCTTGCTTGAATTTTTCTTTGGTGGAGGCAGGCCAGACTTCATAATTGTTGGGGCGCAAAAAAGTGGCACTTCTTCACTGTTTAATTATTTGAACAAGTCTCCTGAAATGATTGGCTCAACCATAAAAGAGCTCCATTATTTTGACAGGGAGGATAATTTTAAAAAGGGAGACGTCTGGTATGAATCCCATTTCCTTAGAATGCCAGGCAAGAAAGGGTTGTTTTTTGAAGCGTCACCTTCATACCTTGCCAGAGAGTGCGTCCCACAAAGAATCGCCTCGTATAAATCTGATATCAAAATCATTGTCTTGTTACGCGAGCCAATAAGTCGCGCTTATTCTGCGTGGAACATGTACCGCTATTTGAGTGAGGAGGGAAAAATACCTGCCTCTACTCGAAAAGATCATATAGGACGCTCGGAAAGCCCGGTTTACTCGGTTTTTTTTAAAAATGGATGCCCGTCATTTTCCGACTATATTGATTATGAGCTGGACTTGATTAAACAAGGTGATGGTGACGAGGAGCCAAGTGTTCTGCGAAGAGGTATTTATAAACCTCAGCTTGAGCGCTATGCCAGGATCTTTGGTCGAGAGAATATGCTTGTCATTGGTTTTAATGAGCTCAAGGTTGACTCTGAGGCCGTTGTTAAGAAATGCCATGACTTTCTTGGCGTCCCTTATACTTCTTTGGGAAGTGGTCAGACAAGAAAAATTCAGAACAAAAAGCCTTATACTTCCAGCATCAATGATAGAGATATCCAGATTCTTGAAGATTTCTATGCGCGACCAAATTCTGAGCTTAAAGAGTGGCTCGGCTATGATATTGACTGGTGATCGAGACGACTTGTGTCTGCCTTAAATAAAAAGTTTGGTATAGGGGTTTTCTGGACTTTCCTCGAAGTCCTGCTTTCCAAAGGCGCACAGACGCTTTTTACCCTCCTTCTTGCCTCGATTCTTGCACCCGAAGCCTTCGGGCTAATAGCCATTGTTGCTGTTGTCTTTGAATTGTCGAATGCGATGGTGAACGCGGGTTTTACCCAGGCTCTTATTAGGGCAAAAAGTATCAGCGATAACGAGCTGAGTACTGCATTTTGGAGTAATCTTGGTATCTCCATAGTGCTTTATATTGTTGTTTTCATCTTCTCCGGTCATCTTGCTATTTTTTATGAGGAACCAGTCATTGAGCCTATGGTTCAAGTGATGGGTGTGGCAGTAATTATTAACGCTTTTAGGGTGGTTCAGACCGCCATCCTTAGCCGTGATATGAATTTTAAATCCCAAATGGTCTCTGCTACGACGGGAACTATTGTCTCGGGAGTGGTTGCCTTGATTCTGGCTTACCATGGGGCCGGGGTGTGGAGTCTCGTTGCCCAAATGTTGATAAGCCAGGCCGTTGCGACAGCATGCCTCTGGATTATGAGTGGCTGGTTGCCGAATTTCGTATTCCAGAGAGAGACGTTTAAGAAGCTGTTTGATTTTGGCAAGTATCTTGTTGTTGCCAATATTTTCAACATCCTTTTTAAGAACTCTTATGCTCTGGTGATCGCCAAGCTTTTTAGCCCTGAAGCAACAGGCCTTTATTATATGGCCAACAAGATCACCAAGCTTCTCTCTCAGCAAATGACAAATGTTGTACAGCGTGTTTCATTTCCCGTGCTGTCAACTTTTCAGGGTGATAATAAGTTGTTGAGGGAAAAATATAGTCAGATCATGAAGCTTACAGTTTTTGTTATGGCTTTTGTGATGCTGGGATTGGGAGTCTTTGCGCAACCACTGTTTTCAGCTCTTCTCAGCGATAAATGGGCTGACTCTGTTATATTTCTGCAAATTCTGTGTCTTTCCGGGCTGCTTTATCCTGCGCATGCACTTAATGTGAATATCCTTATGGTTAAGGGCCGTACAGATTTGAATCTACGCCTTAATCTTATCAAGAAAGCTATTCAGATCGTTGTTCTGTTGCTGTCTATTCCTTATGGCGTTATTGGAATTGTTGCTGGCCAGGTTGTCACTTCAGTTTTATCTCTTTTGCCAAATACTTTCTATACTAGTCGTATAATCGGTTACACCGCCCGTAGGCAGTTTTTTGATATTGCAAAACCTGTGGTCTCGGCCTTTTTCGCTGTGATTGTATTTTTGCTGTTTATGCAGGTTGATGCGGATTTTCTGATTCTCAAACAGATTGTTGGTGGTGTATTGGCCTGTGTGGCTTATTTGCTTATATCGATAGCAATTCGTGCTGAGGGAGCCGTTTTGATTTTGAAACGGCTTGGCAGCCTGCGGAGAGGCTAGTGTTTAAGTCGTTTTTTTCGTGTAGTGGCTTGTGAGGGGTATGGTATTGAACTTTTATGCTGAAGCCGTTGGCACATATTATATTTGCCTCGGTGAAGCTGGTGGTATAATGCTTGCCGGCTATGATCGTGGTTTAGCAGAGTGAACGAAATGAAAATTGGTGCCGCTGCCCCGAAACCTTCTGATGTAGTCCCTGAATCTGAAATTACCAGATTCTGGAGCGATGAATATCGAAAGCCTCTGGTTTCTATACTATGCCACTGTTACAACCATGGTGAATATCTGGAAGATTCCCTAAAGGGTTTTTTGATGCAGAAAACGGATTTTCCATGGGAGGTCATCATTCATGACGATGCCTCTACGGATAATTCGGCCGATGTGATTCGGCAGTATGCAGAAAAATATCCCTCTATTATCAGGCCGATACTTCAGAAGGAAAATCAGTTTAGTAAGGGTCTGACTCCTTCTTTTTTTACCACGAAGGCTGCACAGGGCGAGTATTTTGCTCCTTGTGATGCGGATGATTACTGGCTCGATGATAGTAAGTTGCAGAAACAGGCTGACTTCCTGCGCAATAACCCATCTTTTTCCGTGTGCGGGCATGATGCTTTTGTTGTTGAGTCCGGGAGAGTTATTCAGCTTTCAAAACTACATGCCGTTAACAAGGCTGATGCGTCACCCCAAAGACTATCTCGAGGCTGGTTTATCCTGACATTCACGGCCATGTTTCGACGAAATTATGACTGGTACCCGGACGAGCATGGAAAGGTTGTAAATGGCGACACTTTTTTCTTTAGCCGCCTTGGTCGGGTCGGTGGCTACAAATACCTTGATGACCTGACGCCTGGTGCTTACCGAGCCCACCCTGGCGGCATCTGGTCTTCGATGGATCAAAGACAAAAAGATGCGACAAGTATTAATACTGCTTATTGGATGTCCCAATATTATATGCGCAAGGGCAATCATGAATTGAGTGTCTACTTCTCTCAGAAGCTTTCGCTAATATCCCTTGAGGCGCTTGATGGGATGACTTTTGCGCAGTTGGTCGCTTTTAATTACAAGCTGGTACGCCAACTGCTCCGTAAGAGGGTTGCATGGTTAAACGCTTTAATATTGAGATTGCGGAATAGAGATTAGTGAGGCTGAGCTCCTGAAAAGCAGTGCTGTGGCGGTATTGGCTAGTATATTGTTTATCCATCGGAATCACTAAAAAGATCAATATCGAACCTCTGCCCATGACCTTGCGCTTCAACGTGATTGTTGGTGTTCGCTTTCTTCAGTCATGCAGCCTTTAGTGCATGCCACGTCACTTGCATATAACCATTTCGAATTAATGTGCGCTTTCTATATATTTTTATCGCTGTAGAATGCGTCTCTTGTGACCTGAACTGTTCTCCCTAAGGATTTGCTGAGTGAGCCTGGATATTCTGATAACGCTGCTGATCGTGGCCTCTGTGTTAGGGGCGCTGGCGACCAACCGTGTCCCGGCGGATCTGACGATGATGGCTGCGATGGTGCTGGTGCTGGTGGCCGGCATTATTACCCCGGCTCAGGCGTTATCAGGCTTTGCCAACCCAGGGCTGATGACTATTGCTGCCTTGTATGTGGTGGCGGCGGCTTTGCGTGATACCGGGGCGATCTACTGGGTAGCGCACCGGCTGCTCGGGCAACCCAAATCCGTGTTATCCAGCCAGTTCCGGCTTCTTGCTCCCGCCTCTATGCTCAGTGCCTTCCTGAATAACACCACGGTCGTGGCGATGATGATCCCCGCGGTGCAGGAGTGGGCCCAGCGTCTCAAGCTGTCGGCCTCCAAGTTACTGTTGCCCCTCAGCTATTCCGCCATTTTGGGGGGGACCTGTACCCTGATTGGCACCAGCACCAACCTGGTTGTGGATGGTTTGGTTCAGGAGAAAGGACTACCTGCCTTTGGAATTTTCGATGTGGCTTGGGTGGGGATTCCTGTGTTGTTAGGGGGCGGGCTATTTATGTTGCTGGTGAGCCGTTACCTGCTCCCTGAACGTGAAGGGATGGCGGAACAATGGGAGCATGCCCGCGAATATCATGTGGAGATGGTGGTCGCCAAGGGCAGTAACCTGGCTGGGCGCACTATTCAGGATGCCGGGCTGCGAAATTTGACCTATGGCTACCTCACCGAAATCCAGCGTGGAGAGAAGCTGTTCACTGCGGTTGGCCCTGAGATGACCCTTCAGGAAGGGGATTTGCTTGCGTTTGTGGGGGTGCCGGAGTGCGCCCGTGAGTTGCAGCGTATCAATGGTCTGCAGTCCGCCCATGGCGAGGTGCACAAGCTTGGATTGAACAATCACCAGCGCCATCTGGTCGAGGTGGTGCTGAGTCCGGAATTCCCGGGTATCGGCAAGTCGGTGAAAGAGACCGGATTCCGCACCCGTTACCAGGCGGCAATTCTCAGCATCAGCCGCAATGGCCAGCGCATGGCCGGCAAGGTTGGTGAGCAGGTGCTGCGGGTGGGTGACACATTGCTGCTCGAGACCAGTGAGCAGTTTGTTGAACAGTACCGCTTTCGGCGTGATTTTATGCTGGTGAGCCCGATGCAGGATTCAACACCGCCGGATTTTCGTCGAGCCCCTGTCGCAGTGGGTATCCTGGTGGCCATGGTGGTGGCCAATGTGGCGGGGATTGCCTCCACCCTTGAAGCAGCCATGGTGGCTGCCGGCATGATGCTGGCGTTGCGCTGTGTCACAGTTAACCGCTCGCGGATGAACGTGAGTGTGAACTTGCCAGTGCTGGTGGTGATCGGTGCGTCTTTTGCATTGGGAAAGGCCATGGAATCCAGCGGCGCGGCGGCCTGGATTGTGCAGGAGGCGTTTCCAGAGAGTGGCTTGTCGCCGTTTATGGCGCTGGTAATCGTTTACCTGCTGACCACGGCGTTTACCGAGATGATCACCAATAACGCGGCTGCCGTGCTGGTGTTTCCCATCGCTCTTGGTATAGCCGAACAGCTTGGCGTCAGCCCCATGCCCTTTATTGTCGCCGTGATGTTCGCCGCATCCGCGAGCTTCATGACGCCGCTGGGTTATCAAACCAACCTGATGGTTATGGGCCCGGGAGGGTATACGTTCCGGGATTATGTTCGTATCGGTTTGCCAATGAGTGTGGTGGTGGCGGTGATCAGCCTTACCGTTATTCCGATGGTGTGGGGGTTTTAGCCGCCGCCTTCCCGGTCGGCTTTGAGTTTAAAGTTCAAAGTTGAAAGGGAAGGCAAAGACGCAAGTTTCAAGTTGAAAGTTGCAAGTGGAACAATGCGTGACTCAGGGACGAGTCACTTTGAAAGGAGCGAAGGATGCGCTTTGAAGAGTTGAGCATTTGGCAGCGATCGTCCGCACTGTGTGTGGAACTGTATCGCTATTTAAGCGAGTTGAGAGACTTTGGCTTCCGGGATCAAATCACTCGCTCAGCCCTGTCTGTCCCTAGCAATATCGCAGAGGGGTTTGAGCGAGATTCGAGCAAGGAAAGAGCAAGGTTTTGGAATTATGCCAAGGGTTCTGTGGGTGAATTACGAACCCAGATTCATATTGGCCAACAGATTGGTTATCTGGAATCTGATGTCGCATCGAGGTGGCTGAAGGAGTCAGAGGAACTATCAAGGATGCTGCATGCCATGATTCGTGGTGTGAGGCACGACTATACAAAGGGTTGATGGTTGTTTTTGCAACTTGAAACTTGCAACTTGAAACTAAGGAATTACGCATGTCTGACAAGTCTCCGTACCAGGAAAAAGCTAACGAATCCAAAGCCCACGTGGTGTGGCATGAATCCAACATTTCCAAGGCGGATCGGGCCAAGGTGAAGGATCAGAAGCCGAAGTGCATCTGGCTGACCGGTCTGTCCGGTTCAGGTAAATCTACGCTGGCCAATGCGCTGGAAGTGGCGCTGACTGAGCAGGGCAAGCATACCTATCTGCTGGATGGGGATAATGTGCGTCATGGTCTGAACAAGAATCTGGGCATGAGTGATGAGGACCGTACCGAGAATATCCGTCGAGTGTCTGAGGTGGCCAAGCTGATGGTGGATGCGGGGCTGATTGTGGTGACGGCATTTATCAGTCCGTTTCGTGCGGACCGTGATGCGGCCCGTGAGCTGTTTGAGGACGGCGAGTTTGTGGAAGTGTTTGTGGATGCGCCGCTTGAAGAATGCGAAAAGCGTGATCCCAAGGGGCTATACCAGAAGGCTCGCCAGGGCATCATCAAAGAATTTACCGGCATTGACAGCCCCTACGAGGCACCGGAGAAGCCTGAGGTGGTGGTGAACACTGCCGAGAATGATATCGAAGGCTGCGTGAAGCAGCTGATTGCCGCCATTGTGTAATCGCTCTGCCTGCAAGCGAAAAGCGCCACATTGAACACCGCTGCTGGCAGGCAGGGCTCCCGCAGTACAGTATATAGGGCCGCGCCGAGGTTCGGGTGCGGCCTTTTTTATGGTTTTTAATAAAATCAAAAGGTTATGTATCCTGGTGCGGGTTTGGGGCGGGGTCTGTGCCGGTGTTTGTCGGGGCCATGCGAAGGTATACTGAGACACTTCCCTTGTCTGGCCCGGATGGCCGGATTGCTGCGTTGCTGTTGAGGACGAAAATGAAAATTGCGGTTGCCGGAACCGGCTATGTAGGGCTTTCCAACGCCGTGTTGCTTGCCCAGCACAATAAGGTAGTAGCGCTGGATATTGATGCGGAGAAGGTAGAGAAAATCCAGAACCGGATATCGCCGATTGAAGACGAGATGATTGAGTCCTACTTGGCCGAGAAGCCGCTGGACTTGCAGGCTACCACCGACAAGTCGAAGGCCTTCGAGAGCGCGGACTTTGTCGTGGTGGCTACGCCCACGGATTACGACCCGGACACCAATTACTTTAATACCCGCTCTGTGGAGGGGGTGATCAGCGATGTGCTGGCGATCAATCCTTCTGCCACCATCATTATCAAGTCCACTGTGCCGGTGGGATACACGGCTGCTTTGCAGGAACAATACGGAGCGGACAATATCCTGTTCTCGCCGGAATTCCTGCGGGAGGGGAGGGCGCTGCATGACAACCTGTACCCGTCCCGGATTGTGGTGGGCGGCCACTCTGACGCAGCCCGTACTTTCGCGGGGCTACTGGCCGAGGGGGCCATCCGTGAGGATGTGCCGGTGCTGTTCACTGACTCCACGGAAGCCGAAGCTATCAAGCTGTTTGCCAATACCTATCTGGCCATGCGGGTAGCATACTTCAACGAACTCGACAGCTATGCTGCCTCTCATGGGCTGGATACCCGGCAGATCATCGACGGAGTATGCCTGGATCCGCGTATTGGGGCTCATTATAACAACCCCTCTTTTGGCTATGGAGGTTATTGCCTGCCAAAGGATACCAAGCAGCTGCTGGCCAATTACCGGGATGTCCCCAATAACATGATTCGGGCCATTGTGGATGCCAACCGTACCCGCAAGGACTTTGTGGCTGAGGATATCCTTCGTCGTAGCCCGAAGCGGGTGGGCGTCTACCGGCTGGTGATGAAGGCTGGATCGGATAATTTCCGAGCTTCCTCTATTCAGGGGGTGATGAAGCGCCTCAAGGCCAAGGGCGTTGAGGTGGTGGTGTATGAGCCGGCGTTGCTTGATGACACCTTTTTCAATTCCGTGGTGATGCGGGATTTCAATGAGTTTGTGGAATCCTGTGACGTGATTGTCTCCAACCGCATGGTTGAGGAGCTCGCTCCCTATGCCGAGAAAGTCTATACGCGAGACTTGTTCGGGAGTGATTGATTGCGACACGCACTGACAAGGCAAAAGCGGAGAGCGCTATCTGCGTTAATGGGGGTAACGGTGATGTTATTCCTGATTGGTGGGTTGCTGCCGGGGGGCGCCAAAGAGGCCATCAGGCAGTCATTGTCGGCGGGTAATCTGGATTCGTATGCTCACGTGGGATTTTGTGCTGTCGCGGGGTTCTTTGCCATTCTGTCAGGGTTTCGATGGTGGTTGGTGGTGTTGCTTATAATGGGGTTGGGAGCCTTCATTGAGGTAGCCCAAGTCTGGTTGCCCGGTCGTTCGCCTTCTTGGTCGGATATTGTGGACAATGGGCTGGGGCTGGGTGTCGGCATGCTCCTTGCCTGGCCATTTTGTAGGTGCAGGAAAAAGGATGAAAATGGTTAGAAAAGCTGTACTGCCTGTAGCGGGGTTTGGCTCGCGGATGCTCCCGGCCTCCAAGTCCATTCCCAAGGAAATGTTGCCTATTGTGGACCGGCCTGCCATTGAATATGTGGTGAAGGAGGCGGTAAGGGCAGGGATCAAGGAAATCATCCTGGTTACCCACTCCGCGAAGACGGCCATTGAAGATTACTTTGATACCCAGTTTGAGCTGGAAGAGCAGCTGGAAGCCAAGGGAAAGAACACGCTGCTGGCGCAAGTGCGTGATATTTTGCCGCACGATGTGAGCGTCATCAGCGTTCGTCAGCACCGGGCTCTGGGGCTTGGTCATGCGGTGGCTTGTGCCGCGCCGGTAGTGGGCGACGCACCGTTTGCGGTCCTTTTGCCTGATGTGTTGGTGGATTGCGACGGTCTGGATGAAGATCTGGGCATCATGGTGGAAAGATACCAGGCCAGTGGCGCCGCGCAGATTATGGTTGAAGAAGTGCCTGCCGAGCGTGTGGATCAGTATGGGATTGTGGCGCTGAAAGGGGGCATTCCTGTACCCGGTGAATCTACCCCGATGACAGCAGTGGTTGAAAAACCGGCCGTGGGAGAGGCGCCGTCTCAGTTGTCTGTGGTAGGGCGATATGTGTTGCCGGGTGAGATCATGGGCATTCTGGCTGAAACGCCGCCGGGGGCAGGTAATGAGATTCAGCTCACCGATGCGATTGCCTCACTGATGGAGCGCGCGCCGGTTGAGGCCTATGCCATGCGTGGCCGCACATTCGATTGTGGCAACAAGGCCGGGTATCTGCAGGCGATCTTTCATTTCGCTGCCCGTCACCCGGAGCTGGGCGAGCAGGTACGTGAGATGATGGCGGCGGAGTTGGGCTGACAGCTATCAGCTATCAGCTGTGAGCTGTGAGCTGTGAGCTGTGAGCTGTGAGCTGTGAGCTGTGAGCTGTGAGCTGTGAGCTGTGAGCTGTGAGCTGTGAGCTGTGAGCGGTTTGATAGGAAAACCCCAAATAGTTCCCATGGATGGTGACTTTTAATTAAGGAGCAAGGATGCGATTGGAAAATTTGGATATCTGGAAAAGGTCTGTTGATCTAAGTGTTGAGATTTACCGGCACTTTGCGAGCCATCGTGATTTTGGCTTCAGGGATCAGATAACCCGATCATCGCTCTCACTGCCTTCCAATATCGCAGAAGGTTTTGGGCGGGCCTCCGAGAAGGAAAAGGCTTTGTTTCTGAACTATGCGAGGGGATCGGCTGGGGAGCTGAAAACCCAGCTGATCATTGGTTACAGAATCGGCTACATACCTGAAGGTATGAGCAATAAGTGGGGCGAGGAAGTGTAGCAGCTTTCCAGAATGCTCTTCGCCATCATGCGAAAGTTAAAGTGATTTTATGTTTCCAGGCCGCAGGTCTGGTTGTTTTTCTGACAGCTCATAGCTCATGGCTAACAGCTGAGGTTCTATGCAGATAACGGTTTATGGCGACACTTTGTGCGCCCAGGTGACAGCGACGGCCATGGCCCAGACGGGGCATCAGGTGCACTGGTGTGTGGTTGAACCGTTGTCTCGAGAACGGTTGGCTGAAGGCCGGCCTCTGTTCCAGGAACAGGGGCTGGATCGTCTCTGCCGTGAGCAGCTGGAGAGTGGACGACTGACCACAGGGTTCTGGGAAGATGTCCCATCGGGTATCCCTGATGCGGTTTTTCTGTCCCTGCAACCGGGTGAGGAAGGGGTGGCCGAACGGTTGGTCAACATGCTGGCGTCGTCAACCGGGTGCGGACTGATTGTGAATCAGACCGTGGGCCCGGTGGGGGCTGCAGAACAGTTGCGTACTATTATCAAGCAGGCCAATCCCCGTTCTGCGCTTGTGTCACTGCCGGATTTGATCCAAGAGGGCAATGGGTTCCGGACCTTTACGCGCCCGGACAGTATTTTGCTCGGCTGTGAGGATGGCGAGGGGGAGGCCCTGGTCCGGGAATTGCTGCGCCCCTTTAATCGCCGCAAGGATGTGATACAGGTAATGAGCCTTCGTGAGGCCGAGTTCTCCAAGCTGGCTATCAGCGGCATTCTGGCGACGCGAATCAGTTACATGAATGACATGGCCAGTCTGTCGGAGTCGCTAGGCGTTGATATTGATATGGTTCGGGTGGCTATGGGCGCAGACCCTCGGATCGGCGAGTCCTATCTCTACCCAGGATGCGGTTTTGGTGGGCCGGGGCTGAGTCGCAACGTGTTGGCACTGGTGGATGCACTCAACGCCAAGGCCTCGGAGCCGGGGCTGCTTGAGCAGGTTCTGCAGACCAATGAGCGCCAGAAGGAAGTGCTTTTCCGCAAATTCTGGCAGTTTAATCATGGCAATGTGGCAGGCAAAAAGGTGGCGCTGTGGGGCGTGGCCTTCAAGCCGGGCACCCATCGGGTGGATAACGCCCCTGCCCTGAAAGTCATTGAGGCTCTTTGGGCGCAGGGCGTAGAGGTCTCTGTCCATGACCCCAAGGCATTAGCGGATATTGAGTCCTGGGCCGAGGGGCGTGGTGAACTGATTTTGTGTGACGACCCCTATGAGGCCGCCGAGGGGGCTGACGCCCTGATGTTGATTACCGAGTGGAAGCCTTATTGGAGCCCGGATTGGCAGCGCTTGAAGCGCGCCATGCGTGAGCCACTGATTCTGGATGGTCGCAACATTTATGAGCCTGACTTTGTCAGAGAGCAGGGGCTGGTGTATAGAGGAATAGGGCGCTAACCATGGTACCTGAACAGGACGTTCTTACTATCAGTACGATTTGGTCTCAACTGGCACGTCGTGCCGAGCAGGAAAAAACGCTGCATCTGGCGGATTGGTTTGCGTCGGACCCGGATCGTTTTGCCCGATTCAGTCTTGAGGATGCCGGCTTGCTGGCGGATTTCAGCAAGCAGCGTATGTCGGATGAGAGCCGGGATCTGCTGGTCAAGTTGGCGGATGAGCGTCAGTTGCGACACTGGACGGAGGCGTTGTTCGGTGGTGCCGAGGTGAATTGTACCGAGGGGCGACCTGCCAAGCACTGGTGCTTGCGAGAGCCTGCCGACAGGGCGCCCATGGTGCATGAACAGCTGGATGCCATGGAAGCCATGGTCAATCGTATCCTGAAGGGCCACTGGCGTGGGGTGATGGGGGATGCCATCACCGATGTGGTCAATGTGGGGGTTGGGGGCTCTGATCTGGGGCCCTTGATGGCGGCTTTTGCACTGCAATCCTGCCTTCCTCCTCAGGGACTGTCCCGACCACGATTGCATTTTGCCTCTTCCATGGATGGCAGCCAGGTGTCTCAGGTACTGCAGGAGCTGAACCCGCGAACCACCCTGTTCCTGGTGTCTTCCAAGTCTTTCACTACGGTAGATACGCTGCACAATGCGACTACGGCCCGGCAGTGGCTGGGCCGTGGGCTGGGGCTGGATTGTGACGATTCGTCTTTGCTGCGTTGTCACTTTATTGGTATCTCGGCGAATCCGGAACGGATGTCAGAGTGGGGCATCATGCCGGATAACCAGCTGTTGTTCTGGGATTGGGTAGGCGGACGCTATTCCCTGTGGTCAGCAATTGGCATGCCGATCGCGTTGACGGTGGGTATGGACGGCTTTCGTGACATGCTGGCCGGCGCCCATGAGATGGATCATCACTGCCGGACCCGGCCCTGGGAGAATAATATCCCGGTGATGCTGGCCCTGGTGGATGTCTGGAATATCAACTTTCTGGGCATCAATGCCCGGGCGGTATTGCCTTACGACGGGCGGCTCAAGCACTTGCCCGCCTATCTGGAACAACTGGAAATGGAGTCCAACGGCAAGAGCGTGTCCCGCTCCGGTGAGCCGGTGGAGTATGGTACCTGCCCGGTGATCTGGGGGGAGGTAGGGCCCAATGCCCAGCATGCGTTCTTCCAGTTGCTGCATCAGGGCACCCAGCCGATAGCTTGTGAGTTCCTGATGACAGCGCGTCGTTACACCGAAGCGCAGCATTTCGACGCAGTTTGCGAGCTGGAAGCCCAGCATTCGCTGTCCAATGCCAATTGCCTGGCGCAATCCCGGTTGCTGGCCCTGGGAGAGCGGGCGCTGGACCCGGAAGTGGCTCTGCCGTCCTATAAGCGTTACCACGGTAACCAGCCTAGCACTACGCTGGTTCTGGAGGAGCTCTCCCCGCGGGTGCTGGGCGCGTTGCTGGCCATGTATGAGCACAAGGTGTTTGTCCAGGCGGTGATTTGGGGTATCAATCCTTTCGATCAGTGGGGCGTGGAGATGGGGAAGGTAATCGCAACGGGCATGCTGGAAGTACTGGCGGATCCGGAATCCGCGTCGGGTCTGGACGCGTCGTCTCTGGCTCTGGCACGCCACATTGCCAAGCGGCAGAAGTAACTGCGAACGACTTGGCATCGCGCCAGAACCGCTGGGCACCACAGGGTGTCAGCGCGCGACTTGAAGCGGTTTAATGGGTGATACCAAATAGCCAGGTGCTACCATGCAAGTCACAACCACCCGTATCACTGATGTTAAACTGATCCATCCCCGGATCTTTGAAGACTCCCGCGGTTTCTTCATGGAGAGCTGGAATGCACGGGCCATGGCCGAGGCCGGGATTGCCACCACCTTTGTTCAAGATAATCACAGCCTTTCCATAATGGGGACGCTGCGGGGACTTCACTATCAGCTGGATAAACCGCAGGGCAAGCTGGTGCGTTGCACTGCGGGCTCGGTGTTTGATGTGGCGGTTGATTTGCGGCCAGAGTCGTCAACCTACAGACAATGGGCGGGTGAGACCCTTTCCAGCGATAACAAATTGCAGCTATGGATTCCGCCTGGGTTCGCCCATGGCTTTCTCGTGCTCAGCGATGAAGCCGAGGTGCAGTACAAATGCACCGAATACTATTCGCCGACCTCGGAACAATGTATTCACTGGGCGGACCCGTCACTGGCCATCGACTGGCCGTTGGTAGGGGAGCCGCTGCTGTCAGAAAAGGATGCCGAAGGGCTGGCTCTGGCGGATGCGCCCCCCATCGAGTAACCCGCAAGGGCGCTGGCATTCTCTGTGGGACCTGTCGTTCGACTGCGATTTTGGCGGTGGGGATAGCAGAAACCCGTCGCGTCGGAACCGGCGTATTCGCTACGCTCACCCCTTCGGGGCCGCCCTCAGGGCGTTCCTCCGTTGCACTCCGGTCCCACAGTGGGTTGGGGGGTGGCCTGGCGCTTTGAAGTGGCTCTGTTCCTACCGTGCTGTGGCATCACTCCCACACCATTTGTGGGAGTGGTCGTTCGACCACGATCGTCGGGGGCTGACACAATCTGCCCGGGATAGCTGATCCCTGTTGTCCTGGATGTCACCCATTATCGGGACAATGAAAACGAATAAGTCCCCTGCATCCGCCCGGCTCAGAAAGGGCCGCCTGTCCATTCCCGGTCAGATCTATCTGGTGACTACCACTACCCATAAACGGGAGCGGTGTTTTGATGATTTTGAGGCGGGCTGTGCGCTTTGCCGGTCACTTCATCGCCTGGAGGCGCTGGAGCGGGTGACCAATCTCAGTTTTGTGGCTATGCCGGATCATCTGCACTGGCTATTTGCGCTGGGCGATCAGCAGGATCTGTCCGCCGTGGTGCGCATGGCAAAGAGTTACAGTGGCAGGGCGCTGGGGCGCTCGATCTGGCAGCCCGGCTTTCATGATCGGGCCATCCGGCGGGAGGCAGATGTGCTGCCGGCTGCGCGTTACATTGTGGCCAATCCGCTACGAGCTGGATTGGTTCGCAGTGTTCGCTATTACCCCTTCTGGTATGCCGCCTGGCTGTAGCCAGGATAGCCCCGGCCCTCTCTTTTCTGTAGGCGCGGTGGTTCCACCGCGAAAGATTGTCAGGAGATGGCACGGTCTTTTCGCGGCGGAACCGTCGCTCCCACAGGGTGTGGGAGGGGTTGTTACTACTGAAATGGCACTGGCGCTCTGTGTGGGAGCTATCGTTCGACTGCGATTCTGGCGGTGGGGGTAGCAGAAACCTATCGCGGCGGAACCGCCGCTCCTACGCTGGGTGGGGCGTTTGGGGCGCACTTCGGGCGTCCCTCCGTTGCACTCCGGTCCTACAGAGGGAGGAAGAGTGCTGCTACTCCTGGAATGGCACAGTCGCCCTCTGTGGGAGCGGCGGTTCCACCGCGATCTTGTCCGGCCCTGCACCTGCGATTTCGCCGCATTTCACGTATGATTGCCCCCTTGAGCATTTGGCTGACTAACAGGATGAGCCCCCAGTGAGTAACCCGATTCCTGCCTCGATTTTCCGAGCCTACGATATCCGCGGTATTTATCAGGAAACCCTGACGGATGAATGGGCCTATCAGATCGGCCGCAGTATTGGCTCTGAAATCCTGGCTCACGGGCAGAACCGCATTGCAGTGGCCCGGGATGGCCGGCTTTCCGGCCCGGCGCTGGTGAAGGCATTGAGCGATGGTATACGCGCCACCGGCTGCGATGTGGTGGATGTGGGCATGGTGCCGACTCCGGCACTGTACTTTGCCACTTACTACTTGGACGGCCTGAATTCCGGGGTAATGCTCACCGGCAGCCATAACCCGGGTAATTACAACGGTTTCAAAATTGTGGTGGATGGCACCACCCTGTCAGGGGATCGCATCCTGGCCCTGTATCGGCGCATTGTGGAAGACAACCTGGTCTCTGCGGACACCGGGGATTACCAGGAATGCGACGTGCTGGAAGCGTATCAGGCGGCATTTCTGAAGACTCACTCCCTAGCCCGCCCCATGAAGGTGGTCGTGGACTGCGGTAATGGCATCACCGGGGTTCAGGCGCCCCAGGTCCTGGCAGCGCTGGGCTGCGAGGTGTTGCCCCTGTTCACCGAGGTGGACGGGACTTTCCCAAACCATCATCCGGATCCGGGTGATCTCAAGAATATGCAAGACCTGATTGCCACAGTGAAGGGAGAAAAGGCCGACCTGGGCCTGGCGTTCGATGGCGATGGAGACCGGGTGGGCATAGTCACGCCGGAGGGGGAGGTGGTCTATCCTGATATTCTGCTCATGGCTCTGGCTGAGGACATGGTGAGCCGCAATCCGGGTGCCAAGGTGATCTTCGATGTGAAGTGCACCGGGACTCTGTTTGATGTGATCCGCCAGGCTGGCGGCGAGCCGGAAATGTGGCAGACCGGCCATTCCCTGATCAAGGCGCGCATGAAAGAAACCGGAGCGTTGTTGGCCGGGGAAATGAGCGGCCATATCTTCTTTGCTGAGGACTGGTACGGCTTTGATGATGCGCTGGTGGCAGCGGCGCGGATTCTCGGCATCATTAGCCGCTCCGACGGCGACGCCGATGCCCTGTTTGGTCGTTTTCCGTCCCTGTGCACCACGCCGGAAATCAATATCGAGGTGACCGAAGAGAACAAGTTCGCCATTGTGGATTACCTGCAGAACCAGGCGGATTTTGGCGAGGGTGAGCGCCGTGTGATTGACGGGATCCGCATGGACTATGCGGATGGCTGGGGCCTGTGCCGGGCGTCCAACACCTCACCCAAGCTGGTGCTGCGCTATGAAGCCGATAATGACGTTGCCCTGGATCGCATTCGCTCTCTGTTTGAGGCGAATGTGGAAAAAGCCATGGCGGCAGTGAAATAACAATCGTGTAGGCGCCAGCTTGCTGGCGAGGCCCTGGCGGCAATGCTCGCCGGGACTGACTGTCGAGAGAGACTATGAATATCAAGAATTTGGTGGTGTTGGTAACCGGGGGCACAGGGTCCTTTGGCAAGACCATGGTCAACAAGCTGCTGGCGGACGGTTGCAGGGAAATTCGCATCATCAGCCGTGATGAAGCCAAGCAGGAAGACATGCGCATTGCCTACAGCCGTGAGGAACTGAAGTTCTACATTGGCGACGTGCGCGATCGCGCCGCGGTGGACAAGGCTATGCGCGGGGTGGATCTGGTCTTTCACGCGGCGGCGCTGAAGCAGGTGCCTTCCTGCGAATTCTTCCCTATGGAAGCCGTAAAGACCAACATCATTGGCAGCCAGAACGTGATCGACAGTGCGGTGGCTGCCGGGGCGAAAAGCCTGGTGTGCCTGAGCACCGACAAGGCAGTAATGCCGGTGAATGCCATGGGGATGTCCAAGGCCATGATGGAGAAGGTGGCCCAGGCTTCCAGCCGTCAGCTGGGTGAGAAGGAAACCGTGATCTCCTGTGTGCGTTACGGCAATGTGATGTGTTCTCGCGGGTCGGTGATTCCGCTGTTTATCAAGCAGATTCAGGAAGGCAAACCGCTGACCATTACCGAACCCACCATGACCCGCTTCATGTTGTCCCTGCAGGATGCCATCGAGCTGGTGAACTTCGCGTTCGAAAATGCGCACCAGGGTGACATCTTTATTCGCAAGGCACCGGCCTGCACGGTGCATCAGTTGGCCCGGGCATTGCTGGATATTTTCGAGGCGGATAACGAGATCAAGGTGATCGGCTGGCGTCATGGCGAGAAGTTGTACGAGACCCTGGCCAGCGCCGAAGAACTGCTGCGCTCCGAAGACATGGGCGATTATTTCCGGGTGAGCTATGACAACCGGGATCTCAACTACGCCAAGTTCTTTACGGAAGGAGATGTGGAAGAGGCGAGCACGGAAGACTACCACTCCCACAATACCCATCAGCTTTCCAGTGATGAGTTGAAGACGCTGCTGCTTTCCCTGCCTGAAGTGCACGCGGCGCTGAAAGCGTAAAGGGACGGTGGCGGTGACTAAACCGGTTGTTCTGGTATTCAACCCCTTCTATTTTCCGGGATTCAAGGCGGGCGGGCCGGTCAGGACCATCGTTAACATGGTGGACCGGCTGGGCGACGACTTTGATTTCCGGGTGCTCACCCAAGACCGGGACCTGGGTGAAATCACGCCCTATGACAACGTGGACCTGGAAGACTGGATGACTGTGGGCAAGGCCCGTGTGCGTTATCTGGCTCCGGAGGCATTTACCCTGGCCAATATTGCCCGGGTGGTACGTGAGGTAAAACCGGACGCCATTTACCTGAACAGTTTTTTTGATCCGGTGTTTACCCAGAAAGTGCTCTGGGCACGGCTGTTCCGCCAGTTTCCCCAAACGCCTGTGATTCTGGCGCCACGGGGCGAGTTCTCCGAGGGAGCGCTGGGTCTGAAGAGTACCAAGAAGAAAATTTACCTGTGGGTGGTCCGCCTGATCGGGTTGTACCGCAACATTACCTGGCAGGCGTCCAGTGATCTGGAGGTGCAGGATATCCGCAAGGCGTTTCTCGGTAATCAGGCAGCACGGATTCAGGTGGCTCTGAACCTGGCGCCGGCAGCTCCCACGGCTGACGCCGCCTCCCATCATCGAGCGCCCGGCGAGCCATTGCGCGTGTGCTTCATCTCTCGCATTTCCCCCAAGAAGAATCTCGACTATGCCCTGCGAGTGCTCCGCTCCGTGACAGCACCGGTGGTGTTCACGGTCTATGGACCACGCTCGGAGCCGGAATACTGGCAGGCCTGCGAGGCCCTCATTGCCGAGCTGCCTTCACATGTTCAGGTGGTCTGGGGCGGCGAGCTCAATCCGGTGGATGTGAATGCCCATCTGGTCGGGCATGACCTGTTTTTCTTTCCCACCCGGGGCGAGAACTACGGCCATGTCATCTATGAAGCGTTGGCTGCCGGGCTGCCGGTGCTGCTCAGTGATCAGACCCCCTGGAATGACGTGCAAGCCAGAGGCGTGGGCTGGTCGTTGCCGCTGGCGAACCCGGCGGCGTTCGCTGAAACCATTGAGCTGGTTGCGTTATGGTCCGGGGGAAAGCGTGACCAGGTTTGCGCCGCTGCCCGTGACCACGCTCGTCAGGTGGCCAAGGATGATGCGGTGCTTGAGGACAATCGTCGCCTGTTCATGGAGGCCATCAGGGAAGCCTGAGGCGCTTGAACAGGTTGCAGTCAGCAGGCTGCCGGTGAACCGGTAGCGGCTGTGTCGAACAGAAAAGAGGTCGGTTATGAAAACGGTGATTACCGGGGCAGCAGGACTGCTGGGTTGGCATTTGCGTTGCCATCTCAGCGCGCTTGAGGCGTGGAAAGGCGGTGTCGTGGCCCTGGATCGTGAAGCTTTCAATGATGACACCCGTCTGCAGAAAGCGCTGGACGGTGCTGATGTAGTAGTGCACTGCGCGGGTATTAACCGGGCCGAGGAAAAGGAACAGGAAACGGGCAACATTGCCCTGGCGGAACGGCTGGCCAGTGCACTGGATGCCAGCGGCGCCACGCCGCACCTGGTCTATTCCAACAGCACCCACAAGGCTATGGATAATGCCTATGGTCGGGGCAAGGCGGGTGCAGATGCGGTTTTTCGCAGCTGGGCCGATCGAGCAGCGGCGCGTTATACCGAGCTGGTGTTACCCCATGTGTTCGGGGAATGCGGCCGACCGTTTTATAATTCTGCGGTCTTCACCTTCTGCCACCAGATTGTCCAGGGCGAGCCGCTGAGTATTAATGGCAGCGGCAAGCTGGAACTGCTGCATACCCAGGATATCTGTGCTCGCATTGTGGAGGCGGTGGCGAAAGGGGAAACCGGCGAGTTGCGTCTCAAGGGCCGCCCCATTCCGGTGGCGGAGGTGGCGGGAAAGCTGATTGCCATGTACGACAGCTACACCGGCAATGTGATTCCGGACCTGCGTGACCGTTTCGAGCTGCAGCTTTTCAATACTCTGCGCTCTTTCATGTATCCGGATGCCTATCCCACAGAACTGACCCTGCATACTGATAACCGGGGCTCGCTGTTCGAGGCGGTGAAAACCGACAACGGCGGTCAGGCGTTCCTGTCCACCACCAAACCAGGGATTACCCGGGGCAATCATTTCCATTTTGCCAAGGTGGAACGTTTCCTGGTGATTCGCGGAGAGGCGGATATTCGCCTGCGTCGCCTGTTTGATGATGAAGTGAAGGAATTCCGGGTATCCGGCGACAAACCGGTGTACGTCGACATGCCGCCGCTGCATACCCATAGCATTACCAATGTGGGTGACGATGAGCTGATGACCCTGTTCTGGAGCCACGAGATTTTTGATCCCGAGGCACCGGATACCTATTTTCTGCCAGTGCTGCCGGACCAGGAGAACTGATTGATGAAAGTGATGACGGTACTGGGCACGCGCCCGGAGATTATTCGACTGTCCCGTGTGATGGCGGCGCTGGACCAGGTGGTGGACCACAAGCTGGTGCATACCGGGCAGAACTATGATTACGAGCTCAACGATGTGTTCTTTGACGAGCTGGGAGTACGCAAGCCGGATCATTTTCTCAATGTGGATACCTCGACCCTGGGCCGGAGCTTGGGTGAGATCCTGATCAAGACCGAAGAGGTGCTGCTTCAGGAAAAGCCTGACGCGGTGCTGGTGCTGGGTGATACCAACAGTGCCATCGCCACGGTGATGGCCAAGCGCATGAAGATCCCCACGTATCACATGGAAGCGGGGAATCGCAGCTTCGATGCCAATGTGCCGGAAGAGATCAACCGCAAGATGGTGGATCACTTGGCGGACTTCAATCTGGTTTACACCGAGCATGCCCGCCGGCATTTGCTCAGCGAAGGCCTGTCCCACCGCTATATTTACCTGACCGGTTCCCCCATGCGCGAGGTGCTGGAGCATTGCCTGCCCAGCATTGAGCAGTCCGATGTGCTGGAGCGTCTGGAGCTGGAAGCAGGCAAGTTCTTTATTGTCAGCGTTCACCGGGAAGAAAACGTGGACAGCAAGGATAACCTGCGCAAGGTGGTCGAGGCCCTTCAGGCGCTACATGACACCTTTGGTTATCCGGTGGTGGTGTCCACGCACCCGCGTACCCGCAACCGTCTGGAGAAGCTTGGGCTGGCCGAGGCCAGCGGGGATATCCGCTTCCTCAAGCCGTTCGGGTTCTTTGACTACAACCGCCTGCAGATGACGGCTTTCTGCGCGGTGAGTGACAGCGGCACCATCAGTGAGGAATCCTCAGTGCTGGATTTCCCGGCGGTGACGCTGCGTCGATCCATCGAACGGCCGGAAGCGCTGGATACCGGTGCCATCGCGCTCACGGGACTGGACAAGGAAAGCCTGGTGGAAGGAGTGAGAATTGCCACCGCCAGTCGTGATGTGTTTTCCGGCACGGAGCGTGAGATCCCCGAAGCCTACATGGTGCGCAATACCTCGGAGCGGGTGGTCCGCCTGATTACCGGCACCGCCAGACTGGCTAACCGCTGGCGCAATATGGACGAATTCAGTCGCTATGACTGGTAAGGCGTGTTGATGGGCAAGGGCAGGGCGGATATCGCCATTATCAACCGCAGTTTCTGGCCGATTTATCCGGTGATCGGTGAGGCGCTGTTGCGCTTTGCGGAAGGTGCCGCAAGACAGTGCCGGGTCTGTGTGATCATGCAGGATCATGCCGACATTTGTGCCAAGTTGAAGGAGCATGACCGCGGCCAGGGAGTAGAGTTTCATCCCGGCAAGGCCTGGTCCTCTTCAGGCAGCAGTATTCTCGCGCGGATTCTGGATGCGGTGTTCTTCATGGTGTGGGTGGGGCTGTGTTTGCTGAAAACCCGGCCTCGGCATGTGTATGTGTCTACGGACCCCCCGGTGCTGGTGCCCTTCATCGTCATGCTTTATGCGCGTTTGTTCGGGGCGTCCTATACCTATCACCTACAGGATATTCACCCCGAGGCCACCAATGTGGTGATGCCGGTGAATCGGGTGTTGTTCCGTATTTTGCGCTGGATGGATGGCGCGGTTATGCGTCGGGCCGCGCAATTGCTAACGCTGACCGAGGAGATGAAAGCGGAAATTCAGTCCCGTTCGGGGACCCGGGCTCCGATTCATCTACTGAGTAATCCGGCGGTGTCTTTTGATGATGTGAACACCTCCCATACGAAAACGCCGGGCTTTTCCTTCTGCGGCAATGCGGGCCGGCTTCAGCGTATCCCGCTGGTGATCGCTTCGATCGAACAGTATTTGCAGGGAGGAGGGACCTTGCCTTTTACCTTTGCCGGCGGGGGAGTGTTCAGTCCTGATCTGGAGGGGTTAGCTGCGCGCTTCCCGGATCAGGTGACCTATCACGGTCTGGTGTCCCCGGCGGCGGCGGCCCAGTTGAATGCGGACTATCAGTGGGCCTTGCTGCCCATTGAAGATGAGGTGACCCGTTTTGCTTTTCCCAGCAAGACGTCGTCCTATGTGTTTTCCGGTGCCCTGATTCTCGCCGTTTGTGGCGAGGCCACCAGCGTGGCCCAGTGGGTGCAGGATTATCGGCTGGGTTGTGTGGTAGCGCCAGATGCGGCTGCGCTGGCTGAGTTCTTCCGCCGCGTGGAGAACGCGGAGGTAGATGCCGCCGGGTTTGATATGGACCGCACGGCGTTGAAAGCCGCGTTGGGTTTTAATGTTTTTGTGGAGCACCTGAACGAAAGGGTGCTGAGCCGGGTGGTGTCATGACATTGCGTGTGGCAATTACCGGTGCCAGCGGGTTTGTGGGCCAGGCCCTGGCTTCCCGTTTGATGGCAGAGGGATGCCAGGTCACCGGCGTTGTGCGGCGGGAGCTTGATGCACCGTTTGCGCAGTGTGTGGTGTCCGGACTGGATGACCCGTGCCTGGAGCCGCTGCTGGCGGAGTGCGATGTGTTGGTCCATGCCGCGGCTCGTGCCCACGTCATGGACGAGGACGCCGCAGCTCCGCTGGCGGCCTACCGGGCAGTGAATGTGGATGGCTCCCTGGCGATTGCCCGCCGGGCGGCGGCGCAGGGTGTGCGTCGCTTTGTCTTTATCAGTTCCATCAAGGTGAACGGTGAAGCCACGCCGCTGGGCCAGCCATTCCGTCACGATGCGAAACCGGCCCCGGAAGATGCCTACGGGATCTCCAAGCTGGAGGCTGAGCAGGGGCTCACCCAACTGGCCTCCGATACGGGCATGGAATTGGTGATCATCCGTCCTCCTCTGGTCTATGGTCCCGGCGTGAAGGGCAATTTTGCCGGCATGCTCAAGGTGGTAAGCAAGGGCTTGCCGCTGCCTCTGGGGCGGGTGGATAACCGCCGTTCCCTGGTGGGTCTGGATAATCTGGTGGACTTGATCAGGGTGTGCCTGGATCATCCCGCCGCCACCGGGCAGGTCTTTCTGGTCAGTGATGGTGAGGACCTGTCCACGGCGGATCTGTTGCGCCGGGCCGGGCAGGCCCTGGACAAACCGGCCCGCCTGTTGCCGGTGCCCATCGGGTTGTTGCGCCTGGGGGCGACCCTGTTGGGCAAGAAGGCGGTGGCCGACCGGCTACTTGGGTCGTTGCAGGTGGCGCTGGTGCCGACCTGTGAAAGACTCGGCTGGCAGCCGCCCATTACCGTGGATGAGGGGCTGCAGCGTTGCTGTGCGCCCACGAAGAGAGGGGAGTAGCGTGGTGATCAGACTTCTGGATCTCGTGTTTTCGCTGGTCGGGCTGGTGCTGGGGTTTCCGGTGTTTCTGGTCCTGCTGGTGTTGGGGTATTTCGATACCGGTTCCCCGCTGTTTCGTCAGGAACGGGTGGGCCGTCATCAGAAGCCGTTTACCCTGGTGAAGTTCCGTACCATGCGCCCGGATACCGCATCGGTGGCCTCTCATCTGGCGGATGCGTCGGCCATTACCTCGTTGGGCCATTTCATGCGCAAGACCAAGCTGGATGAGTTGCCCCAGCTGTGGAATGTGCTCAAGGGCGAGATGAGTCTGGTGGGGCCCCGGCCCGGGCTGTTCAATCAGGAAGAGCTGACAGCGGAGCGAAGCCGCCTGAATGTCTATGCGGCCAGGCCGGGGATTACCGGGCTGGCCCAGGTGACTGGTATTGATATGTCCACCCCGAAATTGCTGGCCGAAACTGACCGGAAGATGCTGGATAGCCTGACGGTGGTGGCTTATTTCAAGTACATTGTCATGACCGTGACTGGGTCGGGCAGCGGTGACGCGGCCAAGAAATCCTAAGGCATCGTTCGGGGATTATGCAGGCTGGCAATGTGGCGGATGCGCTATAACCCCGGCAGGTTGGGTGGGTCGACGTCTTTGGCGGTGACCGGCTCAGGACAACACTGAAAACAGGACACTGATGTCGAGAAAGCTGCTTTATCCCTCTGCTCACAGGCTTGTCACTCTCTCTCGTTTTGCTAAACGTTGCATAATGATCGGGATGGACATCCTGGCCATGCCAGTGCTGGTATGGGGGGCCTATGCCCTGAGGTATAGCGACTTTGCACCGCCGATCAAGGATCCATGGATTCTGCTGGCGGCGCCTGCCATTACCATTCCAATTCTGTTTGTCTCCGGATTCTACAAGTCCGTTGTCCGTTATTTAGGGGCGGAAGTGGCCTGGTCGGTGCTCTATGCCATTGGTGCCAGCATGTTGGCCTTGGCAGCCACCTCCTACATGGCTCAGGCCATCGAGGTGCCGCGGTCGGTATTTGTGATTTGGGGCGCGTTGGCGCTGCTGTATCTGGCCGGCAGTCGTTTCCTGGTGCGCCGTTTCCTGCTAAGCGTGCTGGGCAGTGCCTATGATCGCCAGCCTGTGGCGATTTTCGGCGCCGGTGATGCCGGGGCCCAGCTGGTTGCCGGGCTGCGTTCCAGTGCGGAATTTTTCCCTGCGCTGGTGGTAGACGACTCTCCCAGCAAGCAGGGTGCACTGATTGCCGGGGTGCCGGTGGTGGACCGGGCGGGCCTGGAGAAGGCGGCGCGACGGGAGCGTGTCTCGGCGGTGTTGCTGGCGGTTCCTTCCGTGAGTCGGGCGCGCAAGATGGAAATTGTCCGCTGGCTGGAAACCCTCAACGTTCGAGTGCAGACCGTGCCCACCTTCAACGACATGGCCAGTGGCCGGGCGCGGCTGGAGGAGTTGCGGGATGTTGCCATAGAGGACCTGCTGGGTCGGGATCCAGTCCCGCCACAGCAGGATATTTTGCATCGTTGTATCAGTGGCAAACAGGTGCTGGTAACGGGTGCTGGCGGTTCCATCGGCAGTGAGCTGTGTCGCCAGATTATGGCGCTGGAGCCCACCCGGCTGGTGTTGTTCGAGCAGAGCGAATTCAGCCTCTACGCGATTGAGCGGGAGTTGAAGGATGCTGCAGAGACCGAAGAGCTCCCGGTCCAGGTGGTGGCGGAGCTGGGCTCGGTCGTCAATCGCGATCACATTGAGCGTCTTTGTCGTCACTATGGCATCGATACGGTGTATCACGCTGCTGCCTACAAGCATGTGCCCATTGTGGAAGAAAATCCGGTGGCAGGGGTCAGGAACAATATCCTGGGGACGCTGGCAACGGCCCAGGGGGCTGAGGCCGCCGGGGTGCAGCATTTTATTCTGGTCTCCACAGACAAGGCAGTTCGCCCCACTAATATCATGGGAGCGACCAAGCGCTTCGCCGAATTGGTGCTCCAAGGCATGGCGGAGAAAAGCGAAAAGACCATCTTCACCATGGTGCGATTCGGCAATGTGCTGGGCTCTTCCGGTTCCGTGGTGCCGCTGTTCCGTGAGCAGATCCTAAAGGGTGGGCCGGTGACGGTGACCCACCCGGATGTGATCCGCTATTTCATGACAATTCCCGAAGCCTCCCAGCTGGTGATCCAGGCCGGCGCCATGGGCAAAGGCGGTGAAGTGTTCGTGCTGGACATGGGAGAGCCGGTGCGAATTCTTGATCTGGCCACCACCATGATCCATCTGATGGGACTCACCGTGCAGGATGACGGCAATCCCGATGGGGATATTGCCATTGCCTTTACCGGACTGCGCCCCGGCGAAAAGCTCTATGAAGAGCTGCTGATTGGCGAGTGCAGTGTCCATACGGAACACGAGATGATCATGCAGGCGTCTGAGGAATCCCTGGATTGGGACGAACTCCAGCAGGCGCTGACCCGTTTCCGAGAGGCGTTGGATGCCTGGGACGGGGATCTGATTCAGGAGCTGCTGTGCCTGTATGTCTCGGGGTTCCAGCCAGGCACTAGTGGTGACAAGGCACCGGAAACTCTGCAGACCCGGGTGTTACCCGGTATGGAGAAGAGCTAGTTGCCATCAATAATGTTATTCCATGTTTTGCGTAATCGGCTTCTCTAGCGCGTCTTGCTACCTGGGTGCTGCTGTCTTCATGCAGATCAGTAGCGAATACGCGATAATGCTGGCCAGGCTCACATGAAGCTGTGGTTCGTCAATTTCACACCTGCAAAGAGAGGACGAGGGTTTTGAAACATATTCTTGTCACGGGCGGTGCCGGCTATATCGGTTCCCATACCACCTTGTTGCTCCTGGAAGCGGGCTATGAGGTGTTGGTCCTCGATAACTTCAGTAACAGCAGCCGCGAATCGCTGCGTCGTGTCGAGGCGCTCACCGGTCGCAGCGTCACGTTGATTGAAGGGGATATTCGCGATGCCGCTTTGCTGGATCGGTTATTTGCCGAGTATCCGGTGAACGCGGTGATCCACTTTGCCGGCCTGAAAGCGGTGGGCGAGTCAGTGGCGCAGCCGTTGCGGTATTACGACTGTAATGTGTCGGGCAGCCTTTGTTTGCTGGAGGCAATGGACCGCGCCGGGGTGAAGACTCTGGTGTTCAGTTCTTCGGCTACGGTGTACGGAGATCCGGCCTCGGTGCCGATCCGTGAGGATTTTCCCCTATCTGCGACCAACCCCTACGGTGCCACCAAGCTGCACATCGAGGATATGCTGCGTGATCTTCACCGGTCCGATGAGAGTTGGAACCTGGCTATCCTGCGCTATTTCAACCCGGTTGGTGCCCATGGCAGCGGGCGAATTGGCGAAGACCCCAGCGGCATGCCCAGCAACCTGATGCCCTTTATCGCCCAAGTGGCCGTAGGCAAGCGCGACAAACTCAGTATCTTCGGCGGTGATTATCCGACGCCAGACGGCACCGGGGTACGGGACTATATTCACGTGATGGATTTGGCAGAGGGGCACCTGAAAGCGCTGGAGCATCTGGCGGCTAAGGGGGGCTTGATGACCACCAATCTGGGTACGGGCCGGGGCTACAGCGTTTTGGAAATGGTGAAGGCATTCGCTTCGGTTTCCGGTCGTGAGGTGCACTATGAGGTGGTCGAGCGACGTCCCGGTGATGTGGCAAGTTGTTATGCTGACCCCTCACATGCCCTTCAATTAATAGGATGGCAAGCCCGTCGAGGCATTGAAGAGATGTGTGAAGATCATTGGCGCTGGCAGGAACAGAACCCTGAAGGTTATGTGTGATGGCCTCTTATTGTTGGCTGGGACCGTGTTGCGAGACCTTCAGTTGTTAAAAAACCGTCCTACATTTTTTGCCCGGGGGGCATCGGGAATTAATTTTTGGGGTGCAAAGTGATTATCAAGGGTCGCCTGTATCATAAGGTCAGTTTCGCCTATTTTTGCGTGCACTCCATAGTGCGGTTTTATAACGCTATTCCGTCCTTGTTTTACACGCCGGTTGTTAATGAGGTGTCATTTTTCTTTGTCGTCGGTTGTGGTCATAGTGGTACCACGTTGATGGCGGCAAAGCTGGGCAATCATCCGGATGTGATGGGGCTTGGACGCGAAACCGGGGTCATGCTCCCGGGGAAGTATTCCCTGTTCGGGATGAGTGCCGTGGCCAATGAATGGCAGTATTTTGCAGAGTCACTGGGCTGCCAGTGTGTCCTGGAAAAGACCCCCAAGCATATTCACAGCTATGACGCAGTTCAAAAAGTGGTGCCCAATAACCGTTTTGTGGTCATGTTAAGGAACCCCCTGGACAATATAGCTTCCCTGCACAAGCGGTTTAACGACCTTGATTACGCGGTCACCCGCTGGATGATGGACAACGAAGAGGCCTTGCGAATCAATGCGCACGAAAATGTCATGCTGGTCCGCTATGAGGAATTAACGCGCACACCTGCCGAGGTTCTGCGCGAGGTCTCCGGTTTTCTGGGTATTGAATACAGTGATGGCATGCTTGAGGGCAGAGGTTCTATCTATGACCACGTACGACAGCCAGAAAATATGAAGGTCAGGCAGGAGCAGGTGGCTCAGCCGATTAGGCCCAATGATGGAGGCTGGAAAAAGGTTTTCAGCCGGGAGGAGGCTCGAAAAATTTTGCAGCGATTGGGAACGCTTCCCGAACAGCTTGGCTATGAGTCAGAAGAATTGCTAGGAGTTTAATATCAAGAGGCTGCTTGCCTAGACCTGTTCTCTTTTTTGTTCGCTCACTAGCGTCGTTCTTTCTCTCCGGTTGCTAGAATTTTAAAAGTGATCTTTATTTCCAGCAGCCATAGTGCACCGAGCATCCACAGTGTTGTCCACTTCTGTGGCAGGTTGGTTTTATGGGTCGTTGCTGCATACCAGGCACGAGAAATTGGCGGGACAAGCGTTTTGATGATGTAAGACCTTTTCTGCTTTCCTGTGCCGCAAAGCAGTTGCCCTCCCTTTACCCGTTTCATCTTGCACGTCAGAGCGTCCCAGCTGTCCCTGGCAGGATGATTGACGTTTGCCTCAGGGATGTAGACCAGCGGAATGCCTGCTTTTTTGCTTCTCAAGCAGAAATCCATGTCACCCCCGGAATAACGTTTTTCATCAAAGTTGCCCACGCGATCAAAGGCCAATCTGGGAATTGACAGATTCGCTGTGACGGCAAATCCACGCTGTGTATAGCGATCCTGTGGCAGCCCCATGGCGATGTCGTAGACTTCTACGGGATTTAGTTTTCCAGGCAAGAATTTTTTAACGGTAACGCCGCCAGCAATCAGGGCAGGCGATGATTGGCGTTGGTAGGTACTCCAGATCCGTTCCAGCCATTGCGGATCAGGTTGGCAGTCTGCGTCTGTGAAGACCAGTAATTCGCCTTTGGCATGTTTAAGCGCCTTGTTCCTGGCGGCATAGGAGCCCGGCGTATCGCATTCAAGCAGAGTTATGAAGCTCGGCAGACTGTCCTCTGAAGGCACGACGTCAGAACCGTTATCGACGATAAAGCACTCCCAGTGGCTCTTGGATTGGGTCTGCTGGTCCAGTGCCTTGAAGAGCCCCTCTGTCAGTTCCCAATGCTGAAAGATTGGAATGATGACGGAGATTTTCGGAGTGGTTGCATCCATACAGGTTTTCTTGTCCAGCATGTGGGGCTGGTGAGACGGTTCAGTATTGAGTCGTCGGCAGCCAGGAGAAGTCAGGATAGTTTAGCAGGGGCGAAATTGGCCTTCACCTGTTCTTCAGGGATAAATCCTCCTCTCCTTTGAAGTCGGAGACGACCTAACATGGATTCAGGTGACAAGGCGGCTGGTGGCGAGGCACTTTGGTAAGGCCGCCTGCTGGGCTCGAACTAGGCGAATTCAATTGAATTTGCCAATGATTAACTGTTGACCGCAGGGCAACCAATCATTGAACAAAGAAAAAGCCCGGAATCTTGCGATACCGAGCTTCTCTTGTTTGGCTCCGCCTGCTGGGCTCGAACTAGGCGGATTCAACTGAATTTGCCAATGATTAACTGTCGACCGCAGGGCGACCAATCATTGGGCAAAGAAAAAGGGCCTACCCGATGGGTAGGCCCTTTCTATTTGGCTCCGCCTGCTGGGCTCGAACCAGCGACCCAATGATTAACAGTCATTTGCTCTACCAACTGAGCTAAGGCGGAATGTCTTGAGGCGCGTATATTAGTGACGCCTTCCGGGGTCGTCAACACCCCGGAGGCGCGTTTGTTGCTTATTTAGCCAATGCTTGCTCAATGCGACGCATGGCTTCTTTCAGCGTGTCCATACCAACGGCGAAGGACAGGCGCATGCAGCCGGGCGCGCCGAAGGCAGAACCCGGTACCAGCGCCACTTCCGCGGTTTCCAGCAGCAGGGCGGCCAGGTCGGTGTCGGATTCCACGCCGTCCAGGTTGGCAATTGCTTCGGAGAAGTCAGGGAAGGCATAGAAGGTGCCGTCACCCTGGGCGCATTTCACGCCGGGCAGGGCATCCAGTGCCGCGGTCAGGTAGTCGTGGCGTTCTTTGAACGCTTTGACCATCTCGTCCACGCAACCCTGGTCGCCGGCCAGCGCGGCTTCTGCCGCGGCCTGGCTGATGGAGGCCGGGTTGGAAGTGGACTGGGACTGGACCTTCTTCATGGCAGCGATCAGCTTCTGCGGGCCGCCGGCATAGCCGATGCGCCAGCCGGTCATGGAGTAGGCCTTGGAGACGCCGTTCATTACCACGGTGCGGTCGTACAGCTCCGGGCAGGCGTTGACGATGTTCACGAACGGCTTGCCGGTCCACAGGATGTGCTCGTACATGTCATCGGTGGCGATGATGATGTCCGGGTGCTTTTTCAGCACTTCACCCAGGGCCGCCAGCTCTTCCACGGAATACGCCATGCCGGAGGGGTTGGATGGGCTGTTGATCACGAACAGGCGGGTTTTCGGCGTGATCGCCGCTTCCAGCTGTTCCGGGGTGATCTTGAAGCGGCTGTTCACGTCGGTTTCGAGGACCTTGGGAACGCCGCCGGCAACCAGCACCATATCCGGGTAGCTGACCCAGTAGGGGGCGGGGATGATGGCTTCGTCGCCGTCGTTCAGCAGGGCCAGGGCCATGTTGAAGAAGGACTGCTTGCCGCCGCTGGATACCAGGATCTGATTCGGCTCATAGTCCAGGCTGTTGTCGCGCTTGAACTTGTCGATGATGGCCTTTTTCAGGCCGGGAGTGCCGTCTACCGGGGTATATTTGGTCTTGCCGGCGTTGATCGCTTCAATGGCGGCTTGTTTGATATGATCCGGGGTATCGAAATCCGGCTCACCAGCACCCAGCCCAATAATGTCTTTTCCCTGTGCACGAAGTTCACCGGCTTTCGCGGTGATGGCCAGGGTAGGAGACGGCTTGATGCGTTGTACGCGGTCGGAAAGGCTGATATCGGACATGCACTCCTCATTCGTCTAAAGAGTCGTATTGGCTGCGCTTTTGGCGCAGAAAGGGCCCGGAATTTTAGCGGATATGGACGGGAATGTCCCGTATTTCCTTGTGAGGCAGCAGGGGTGGGGCGCTCAACCAAAGCGCGCCTAGCTTGGCACGAGCTCTCTAACGAGCCGCTGTAGGAATTCCCTTCCAGGGGACGAATCCGAGCTTTAGCGAGGAAAGGTCGGGTCAATACTGCCCCAACACTCTGCCATCATCCGCCACCTTCGCCCTATGGGTGTTTCGCGCTGCGCGCGGTTCGTCCCTCGAGAGGAATTATTCGCTACGCTCACCCTTGGGGCCGCACGGAACTACGTGCGTTACTCCGCTACGCTCCGTTCCTACAAGGTCTCGGCACCGATTCGTTCAGCAAGCTGAATCTCCCACGGGGAAATCCGGTGTTTCTGGCGTTGTTATTCCACCGCGCATTCACGCCGGCTCTGCTACACTATTTCCGATTTTAAAACCATGATTTTGCTGCCTTCCTGGCTCGGGAGGGTAGCCACCAGGATATCTCCATGTCCGAAAGCCTTTTCAAGCTTCATTCCGATTACCAGCCCGCCGGTGACCAGCCAAAGGCCATCGCCCAGTTGATCGAAGGGATCGACGATGGCCTGGGCCACCAGACCCTGCTGGGGGTAACCGGGTCCGGCAAGACCTTCACCATGGCCAACGTGATCGAGCAGACCGGGCGGCCCACCATCATCATGGCGCCCAACAAGACGCTGGCGGCCCAGTTGTACGGGGAGTTCAAGGAGTTCTTCCCGGAGAACGCCGTGGAGTACTTCGTTTCCTACTACGACTACTACCAGCCGGAAGCCTATGTGCCGAGCTCCGACACCTTCATCGAGAAGGATGCCTCGGTGAATGAGCAGATCGAGCAGATGCGTCTGTCTGCCACCAAGGCCATTTTGGAGCGGCCGGACACCATCATCGTGGCCACGGTGTCCGCCATTTACGGCCTGGGTGACCCGGCCAGCTACCACGCCATGGTGTTGCACCTGGTGCGTGGTGATCGTATCGACCAACGCGAGCTGCTGCGCCGACTGGCGGAGCTGCAGTACACCCGCAACGAGATGGATTTCCGCCGTGCCACCTACCGGGTGCGGGGTGATGTGATCGATATTTTTCCGGCGGAAGAGGAAAAAGAGGCGGTTCGCATCGAGCTGTTCGATGACGAGGTGGAAACCATCAGCATCTTCGATCCGCTCACCGGCGAGGTGCTGAAGCGGGTAGGGCGTATCACCGTTTACCCCAAGAGCCATTACGTGACGCCCCGGGCGACCGTGCTGAAGGCCATCGAGATGATCAAGGAAGAGCTCACCGAACGGCTGGCCGAGCTCAAGGAACAGAACAAGCTGGTGGAAGCCCAGCGGCTGGAGCAGCGGACTCGTTTCGACATCGAGATGCTGCAGGAGCTGGGTTACTGCAACGGGGTGGAAAACTATTCCCGGCTGTTCTCCGGCCGGGCACCGGGGGATGCGCCGCCCACCCTGTTTGATTACCTGCCGGAAAATGCCTTGCTGATCGCGGATGAGTCCCACGTGACCATTCCCCAGCTGGGTGCCATGTACAAGGGCGACCGTTCGCGCAAGGAAACCCTGGTGAGCTTCGGGTTCCGGTTGCCTTCGGCCATGGATAACCGCCCCCTCAAGTTCGAGGAGTGGGAGCGGTTGGCGCCGCAGATGGTGTTCGTGTCGGCCACGCCGGGCCCCTACGAGGCGAAATACGCGGGCCAGGTGGTGGAGCAGGTGGTGCGGCCCACCGGGCTGGTGGACCCGCAGATCGAAATCCGCCCGGCGATTACCCAGGTGGACGACTTGCTGGGCGAGGCCAAGGAGGCCATCGCCAAGGAACAGCGGGTGCTGGTTACCACGCTCACCAAGCGTATGGCCGAGGATCTGACCGAGTACCTGAACGAGCACGGCATCAAGGTGCGTTATCTGCACTCGGACATCGATACGGTGGAGCGGGTAGAGATTATCCGCGACCTGCGGCTGGGCAAATTCGACGTGCTGGTTGGCATCAACCTGCTGCGCGAGGGCCTGGATATGCCCGAGGTGGCACTGGTGGCCATTCTCGATGCGGACAAGGAGGGCTTTCTGCGCTCGGACCGCTCGCTTATTCAGACCATTGGCCGGGCGGCGCGAAACGTGGATGGCCGTGCCATTCTCTATGCCGACAAGATGACCGGTTCCATGGAGCGGGCCATTGATGAGACCAACCGTCGCCGCGAGAAGCAGGAAGCCTTCAACAAGGAGCACGGCATCACGCCGCAGAAGCTCAACAAGAAGGTTCGCGACATCATGGATGACAGTGGCGGCAGCCGTTTCGACCGCAAATACAAGGGTGAGAAGGGCAAGAAGGTGGCTGAGTCACCGTCCAAATACGAAGCCATGTCCCCGGCGGAAGTGGCCCGTGAAATCAAAGCCCTGGAAAACAAGATGATGGAGCACGCCAAGAACCTGGAGTTCGAAGACGCTGCGGCCACACGGGACCGGATTCACCAGCTCCGCGAGCTGGGCTTTATGCGCTAACGTTTCTACAAGGCCGCTGTAGGAGCGCCGCTTGAGGCGCGAACCTCGCGAAGCGAGGAAATCGCCCGGAGGGCGACCAGGGATATCGGCGCTCTGCAGATCCATCTCGAGAGATCAGGCCCTGTTGGTCGCGTCGTTTCCTCGCCAAGGCTCGGATTCGCGCCTCAAGCGGCGTTATTCGCTTCGCTCACCCCTTCGGGGCCGCCCTGCGTGCGTTACTCCGCTCCGCTACGTTCCTACAGTGGCTTCGTGGAGGTTTCCGAGGTCTGCGGTGCCAATTCCTCCACCCAGATCAGCGTCCCCGCGATCACCGCCACCGGCATGATGAACAGGTTCACCAGCGGCAGCATGGTCAGGCCCATGACTACGGCGCCGAAGGTGAGTACCAGCCAGCGTTTGGTTTTCAGGCGCTCCAGCATCACCTCGAAGGGCACCTGGCGGTTATCGGCGCCGAAGTCGATGTACTGCATGGCCAGCAGCCAGCCGGACCACAGAAACCAGATTGCCGAGGCGAACACGTTCACTACCGGGATGAAGTAGACCACCAGCACCACAAACAGAATCAACACTGCCCGCCACAGCCAGTACCAGGTCTTGCGCAGTTCGCGCTTGAAAGTACGCAGGATCATGGCCGGGATGGATTCGTCCGGCATGGGGTGGCCGGTGGCCTGGATGTCTACCTTTTCCGCCAGAAAGCCCATGAAGGGAGCGGCGATCAACTGCACGCCGATGGAGAAGACGCTGGCAAACAGCGCCAGCAGCAGGACCCAGACCAGCAGAATGGCGGCGTCGACCAGGAAGTGCAGGGCCCCGTTGAGGAAGCTCAATGAGCCGGTCAGTGCCCAATCGGCCGTGGCCGCAGCGATCCAGCCGGCGATCCAGCTGCCGCTGAGCCAGTACAGGCCGCCGAAGACCAGGATGTTGAAGATCAGAGGAATGATCACATAGGTCCGCAGCTCCCGGCTTTTTGCCAGGGTGACACTGCGTTTGAGGTAGCTGATGGCATCGGCAACTTGAGACACGGCAAATCCTTGGCTGTGAGAAAGCAGCTACAAGCTACAAGCAGACAGCAAAAAGGGAAAGCCCCCCGTTGGCAAGCCCACCCCGCCCCTTGACCGTTGGAGCCTTGCTCGCAAGGCGAAGGGTTCCGAATCAAGGCGTCCGCCTAGTCAGCAAGGCTCCAACGGTGGCTTGGTGGAAAGGGCTGGCAGCCTGTGTGACTTGATGCGGGCTTTTGCAGTTGTTTTCAATTCGCGCTCGCCCCTGTAGGAGCCCATGCTTGCATGGCGAATCGCCCGCCGATGGGAATATTGCCGTGCACTCTGGCGCCCGGAGGGGCCCGGCATTCTTGGCCATATTGTAAACAGGGCGTTGCGGCTGATGAATTCAGCTCGGGTTGCCGCTAGACTTACCCACTTTAATGCCCACGGTGCACCGAAATCGCTTCAGGGGGCGGCGAAAATCCTTGTTTTCGCCCAATTTTTGGCCTGTTGGCCCGAGTTAAGCAGACACTATGCGACTGAAATCCATAAAACTGGCCGGGTTCAAATCCTTTGTGGACCCTACCACCACCAATTTCCCGGAGAATCTCACCGCCGTGGTGGGGCCCAACGGGTGTGGGAAGTCCAATATCATTGATGCGGTCCGCTGGGTGATGGGGGAATCCTCCGCCAAGCACCTGCGTGGTGAGTCCATGGCGGACGTGATCTTCAATGGCTCCAATGCCCGCAAGCCCGTGGCTCAGGCCTCCATTGAGCTGATCTTTGATAACTCCGATGCCACTGTCACTGGCGAATACGGCAAGTTCAACGAGATCTCGGTAAAGCGCCAGGTCACCCGCGACGGCCAGTCCAACTATTTCCTCAACGGCACCAAGTGCCGGCGCAAGGACATTTCCGACATCTTCCTGGGCACCGGCCTGGGCCCGCGCAGCTACGCGATTATCGAGCAGGGGATGATTTCCCGGCTGATCGAGGCGAAGCCGGAAGAGCTGCGGGTTTACATCGAAGAAGCGGCGGGGATTTCCAAGTACAAGGCGCGCCGCCGCGAGACCGAAAACCGCATCCGCCGCACCCGGGAAAACCTGGAGCGACTCACTGATATCCGTGACGAACTGGAACGTCAGCTGGAGCGCCTCAGTCGTCAGGCCAGCGCGGCGGAAAAGTACAAGCAGTACAAGGAAGAGGAGCGCCTCAAGGGTGCACAGCTCAAGGCCCTGCGCTGGAAGGGGCTGGATGGCCAGGTCAAGCAGCTCGATCACGTGATCGGCGAGCTGGATGTGTCCATGGAAGCCAAGATCGCCGAGCAACGCCATGTGGATGCGGAGGTAGAGCGCCTGCGCGACAAGCACCACGAGGTGCAGGAACACTTCAACCAGGTGCAGCAGCACTTCTATGCCCTGGGCGCGGAAGTGGCCCGGCTGGAACAGAGCATCCAACACCAGCGTGAGCGCAAGCAGCAGCTTTATGAAGAGCTGGACCAGATCAAGGCGAGCTGGCAGGAATCCGATGAACACCTGCGGGTGGACAGCGAGAAAGTGGCGGAGCTGGATGCCATTCTGGCCGAGCGTGAGCCGGAGCTGGAGCTGATCAGCGAGCAGCAGGAAGCCTCCGCCGAGGCGTTGGCCCTGGCCGAAGAAACCATGCAGAACTGGCAGCAGGAGTGGGAGGAATTCAACGGTCAGTCGGGTGAATCCCGCCGCCAGGCCGAGGTCGAGCAGTCCCGCATTCAGCATCTGGAAAAATCCCAGGATCGCCTGAAAGAGCGGATTGAGCGCCTCAAGAAAGAACAGGAATCCCTGGATTCCGGCCCGCTGGCCCAGGAAATGCGCCAGCTGGAAGAGCAGGTGGAGCAGTATCGCGGCCAGTCGGAAGAAAACGAACTGCGCAGCGAATCCCTGCAGGAAGACATCAACCGCATGCGCCGGGAAAACGGCGACCGGGGTCGTCAGCTGGACGAGGCCCGCGAGAAGCTGCAGACCCTGAAGGGCCGTCGCACCTCTCTGGAAGCCTTGCAGAAAGCCGCCATGGGCGATGACGGGGCGGTGAGTGACTGGCTCAACCGTCACGAGCTGGATGCAGAGCCGCGCCTGGCCGATCAGGTACAGGTGGACGAAGGCTGGGAAAAGGCCCTGGAAGCAGTGCTGGGTGACAGCATCCAGGCGGTGGCCATCAGCGGCCTGGATCAGGTCAGCGACTGGCTGGGCGATCTGTCCCATGGCCGCCTGGCCCTGTTCAGCCCGGCCTCGGTGAAGGGCTCAGGTAGCAAGGGCAAACTGCTCCGAGATCATGTTCAGGGCCAGGTGCCGGAAGGTCTGCTGGCCGGCGTCTATGTGGCCGATGATCTGAATGCCGCTCTGGCCCTGCGCGGCCAACTGGACGCCTACGAATCTGTGGTCACCCGTGACGGTATCTGTCTCGGCCCGGACTGGCTGAAAGTGGCCAAAGAGGAAGATCAGGAAGCCGGTATTCTCGAGCGCCGTCGGGAGCTGGAGCAACTGGAGGGCGAGATTGAGACCCTTCAGGCCACCGTGGACGACCTGAAAGAACAACTGGACAGCACCCGGGAACAGATCGGCGAACTGGAAGAAGAGCGCGAAGACGTGCAGCGCCAGGCCAGCCGCATCAACCGGGAGCTGGGTGAGATCAATGCCCAGGTCAGCGCCCGCCAGGTGCGCCTGGAGCAGATCACCATGCGCCGTGAGCGTCTGGGCCGCGAGCTGGAAGAAGCCAATGAGCAGCACGCCCAGGAACAGGAACAGATGAAAGAGGCCCGGGGTGTGCTGGCAGAAGCGCTGGACGCCATGGAGGCCGACAGCGGCCAGCGGGAAGCCTTGCTGTCCCGCCGTGATGAGCTGCGCCTGCGTCTGGATGAGGCGCGCCAGAAAGCCCGCCATGCCCGTGACCAGTCCCATCATCTGGCCATGGAAGTGCAGGGTGCCCGCACCCAGGCGGATTCCCTGCGCCAGAACCTGAGCCGTCTGGAATCCCAGGTGCAGGCCCTGGCCGAGCGCAAGGCGCTGCTGGAAGAGCAGACCAACGAGGGCGACGAACCGGGCACCGAGCTGCAGATGCAGCTGGAAGAAAAACTGGAAGTGCGCCTGGAAGCGGAACACAAGCTCACCGAGGCCCGCCGTGAACTGGACGCGGTGGACCACGAGATGCGCAACCTGGAAGGCCAACGCGGCCAGTTCGAGCGCCAGGCCCAGGAAATCCGCAGCACCATGGATCAGAAGCGGATGCAGTGGCAGGACCTGACCACCCGCCGTCAGACCGTGGCCGAGCAGCTGGGTGAGCACAACTTCGATTTGGACACCGTGCTGGAAAACCTGCCCGAGGAAGCCAACGAGCAGGAGTGGGCGCGGGAAATGGACATGATCGGCCAGCGTATTTCACGGCTGGGCCAGATCAACCTGGCGGCCATCGACGAATACCAGCAGCAGTCCGAGCGCAAGAACTACCTGGACAGCCAGAACGCGGACTTGGAAGACGCGCTCAACACCCTGGAAAACGCCATCCGCAAGATCGACCGGGAAACCCGGGCGCGCTTCAAGGAATACTTCGACCGCATCAACCGTGGCCTGCAGGAACTGTTTCCCAAGGTGTTCGGCGGCGGTCATGCCTATCTGGAGCTTACCGGCGACGACCTGCTGGATACCGGTGTGACGATCATGGCGCGGCCCCCGGGCAAGCGGAACAGCACCATTCACCTGTTGTCAGGGGGGAGAAGGCTCTGACCGCTCTGTCCCTGGTATTCAGTATCTTCCAGCTCAACCCGGCGCCGTTCTGTCTGCTCGATGAGGTAGATGCGCCGCTGGACGATGCGAACGTGGGGCGTTTCTGTAACCTGGTGTCGGAAATGTCCGCAAAAGTACAATTCATCTACATTACTCATAACAAGATTGCGATGGAGATGGCTGCTACCCTGATGGGGGTCACCATGCATGAGCCTGGTGTGTCCCGTCTGGTATCGGTCGATGTGGAAGAAGCTGCCGAAATGGCGGCTATGTAAGGCAATCCGGTGCTGTCCGTAATGGTGGCACTTCAGCGCAAGCAAGGAAGATGAGGCAATGGGCCTGAATCTGGAAACATTGATTGGCATTCTGGTTATTCTGATCCTGCTGATCCTGGCGGACGGTGTCCGTCGCATGATCAAGGAACGGCAGGGTCGGCTGCGTATGCGTATCGACCCGCGTTACCGGGATGCTCAGGAAGACGAACCCGAGAAAAGCGATTACAACCCGGAGTTGATCGGTACCGCCCGTGTGGTACGTCGGGCCATGGAAATGGACTCGCAGGAGCGGGCTGACGCGCCGCCCACCATGATGGAGCCGGACGAAGCCGTTACCGAGGAGATCCCCACTGCCGAACAGCAGAACCTGTTCGACGGTGACAGGGAGCCCGAGCCGGTGGACGAGCCCACAGCATACCGGGAACCGCCGAAACAACCGGAACCGCCCCGCGAGCCGCCGAAACCGGTAGTGGAGCAACGGGCTGCCGAGAAGAAACCGGCTGAGCGACAGCCGGAAAGAAAGACGGAACGCCACCGTGAACCCCAGCCGGTGCTGGAAGTGATCGTGGTGCACCTGATCGCCCAGCGTGGAGCGCCCTTTGCCGGTAACCATCTGCTGCGATTGCTGCTGGAATCCGGCCTGCGTTACGGGCAGATGAACATCTTCCATCGGCATGTGGCTCTGGATGGGCGCGATGAGCTGCAGTTTTCCATGGCCAATGCGGTAGAGCCGGGCACCTTCGACCTAGACACCATGGAAGAAAAGACCTTTGCCGGTGTGACCTTCTTCCTGAAACTGCCGGGTGCCACGGACGCTCTGGGTGCGCTGGACAAGATGCTGTCCATCTGCCGCCGCCTGGCCAGTGAGCTGGATGGTGACCTGAAAGACGAACAGCACAGTGTGCTGACCCCGCAGACCATGGAGCATTTACGCCAGCGGGTGCAGGAATTCGAACGTCGTCAGCGAGTGCCGAGCGCGTAAAAAGCAGCGACTAGCTTCGAGCTGCTAGCTGCCAGGAAAAGCCGCACCGTTGCGGGCTGGAACGTAGGGTGCACTGAGCCTAAGCGAACTGCACCGTTCCGGCCTTTGATTGGTGCATTTCGCCTAGGCTCAGTGCACCCTACATCTATTTCGGCACCGTAGGAGCGCCGCTTGAGGCGCGAACCGGTGGAAAGAAGACAACACCGATACAGCGCCGGTTCGCGTCTCAAGCAGCCCCCTAAAGAAGATTAAGACACAGGAAATCCCCGTCCCGTGAGCCAGCCTTCCCAAGACATCATTCAGAAAACCCAACACCTCCGCGATCAGCTTAACGACTGGTCCTATCGCTATTACGTGCTCGATGATCCGGCCGTGCCGGATGCGGAGTACGATCGTATATACCGCGAATTGCAGGCCCTGGAGGCGGCGCATCCGTCGTTGGTGTCTGCGGATTCCCCCACCCAGCGGGTGGGGGATGTGCCGTTGGAGGCGTTCGATCAGGTGCAGCACGAAGTGCCCATGCTCAGCCTGGACAATGCCTTTGATGATGACGAGTTGCGTGCCTTCGACAAGCGAGTGCGTGAGCGACTGGATGTGTCGGACGCCGTGGATTATGTGGCCGAGCCCAAGCTGGACGGGCTGGCGATTTCCCTGTTGTACCTGGACGGCGAACTGGTTCGGGCGGCAACTCGTGGCGATGGCCAGACCGGCGAGAATATCACCGTTAATGCCCGCACCATCCGTTCTGTGCCTTTGACCCTACGGGGTGACAAGGTGCCGTCGCGGCTTGAGGTACGGGGCGAAGTCGTGATGCCCCATGAGGGCTTTGCGGCGTTGAATGCCCGTCAGGAGGAAGCGGAGCAGAAGGTCTTCGCCAACCCCCGCAATGCCGCTGCCGGCAGCCTGCGACAACTGGATTCGCGGATCACTGCCAGCCGGCCGCTGGAGTTCTACGCCTATTCCATGGCGCAACTGGAAGGCGTGCCCGAACCGGCTACCCATTCAGACATGCTCGATGCCCTGCGCAGCTGGAACCTGCGGGTCAATCCGGAAGTGCGTGTGTGTGCAGGGGTCGAGGCATTGCTGGATTTCTACCACGGTATTCTGGAAAAGCGTGACCGCCTCGGTTACGACATCGATGGGGTGGTCTACAAGGTCAATCGGTTCGACTGGCAGCGGGACCTGGGCTTTGTCAGCCGGGCGCCGCGCTGGGCCATCGCCCACAAGTTTCCTGCCCAGGAAGAGCTTACTGTACTCAACGGCGTGGACTGGCAGGTGGGGCGAACCGGTGCCCTGACCCCGGTGGCGAGGCTGGAACCGGTACAGGTGGGCGGGGTCACTGTGAGTAACGCCACCCTGCACAACATCGACGAAATCCAGCGGCTGGACATCCGCATCGGCGACACCGTGGTGGTGTACCGGGCCGGGGATGTGATTCCCAAGGTGGTGCGGGCGCTGCCGGAACGGCGTCCGGCGGATGCCAAGGATATTTCCCTGCCTCCCTCTTGCCCGGTCTGTGGCAGCGAGATCCTGCGCGGCGATGACCAGGTGGTGGCCCGTTGTACCGGCGGCCTGATCTGCGGTGCCCAGCAACGTGAGGCGATCAAGCATTTTGCCTCGCGCCGGGCCATGGATATCGATGGCCTGGGCGACAAGCTGGTGGATGCCCTGGTGGATCAGGAACTCATTTCCACCGTGGCCGATCTGTACCGGTTACAGTCGGAGCAGGTGGCGGGTCTTGAGCGCATGGGGGAAAAGTCCGCCGATAACCTGATCGCCGCGCTGGAGGATTCCAAGTCGGTGGCACTTGGGCGTTTCCTGTTTGCCCTGGGCATTTTGCAGATTGGTGAGGAAACGGCGAAAAGCCTGGCGGATTGTTTTGGCGACCTGGACACGATTCGTCGAGCCCCGCTGTTATTGCTGCTGGCGGTGCCGGATGTGGGCATGGAAGTGGCCAAGGCCATTGGTGCCTTCTTTGCCGAAGCAGATAACGAGGCGGTGATTGATGGGCTGCTGGCCGCCGGGGTGAACCCGCAGTCCAGTGGTGAACCGTCAGCGGCTTTTGTGAACAGCCTGACATTGGCGCAGTTACTGAAATCCGCCAAGCGGCTGGGCATGAACCTTGAGGGCATCGGTGACAAGTCACTGGAAACTCTGGGCAACCATTATCGCAGCGTTGCAGAGCTGAGTGCGGGGGCCGCGGAAGGGGCCGGTGCAGAACCTAAAGGCGTGCGCTCCGGTGTGATGACGCAGCTGGCCAAGGCATTGGCGGATAACGGCTGGCTGGCCCGGTTGCAGGACGCCGAAGCCATGGTGGCCGAGCTTGCCGCCCGTGCACCGGCCCAGGCGGAAAGTCGCCCCCTGGAAGGGCAGACCTGGGTGCTTACCGGCACGCTGGAACAATTCACCCGTGACCAGGCAAAGCAGGGCTTGCAGCAGTTGGGAGCCAAAGTGTCCGGTTCGGTGTCGAAGAATACATCCATGGTAGTGGCCGGCGCTGCCGCTGGCTCCAAGCTTGCCAAGGCGGAGTCCCTGGGGGTTGAGGTCTGTGATGAGGCCGCGCTACTGTCCGTATTCGAACAACACGGCATTGATCCGGGAGCTTTATGAGAATTGGCCTGACCCTGCTGCTGGCGACACTGCTTCTGGGTGGCTGTGCTGGCACACCCACCCAGACAGACAATGTCTGCGCGGTGTTTGACCAGCGGGGTGGCTGGTTCAACAACTGGTACAAGTACGCCAAAAACACGGAAAAGGAATACGGCGTGCCGGTTCCTGTGTTGATGGCGACAATCTACAAGGAGTCCGGGTTTCAGGCCCGGGCCAAGCCGCCCCGCACCAAGCTGCTGGGGTTTATCCCCTGGAAGCGACCGTCCTCCGCCTATGGTTACCCTCAGGCCCTGGATTCCACCTGGCAGTGGTACCAGGATGACACTGGCCGTCACGGGGCCAAACGCAACAAGTTCAAGGACGCGGTGCGTTTTGTGGGCTGGTACCACTACCAGAGCCATAGAAAAAACGGCGTCGCCCGCAACGACACCTATAATCTGTATCTCAACTATTATGCCGGCCACGGCGGCTATGCCCGTGGTACCTGGAAAAACAATAAATGGATGAAGGGCGCGGCACAGCGCACCGCCAATACAGCCAACCGCTATCAACAGCAGATGAACGGCTGCGGGCGGTAGGGAAAATGTGGATTACGCCTGCGGCTAATCCACCCTACGTTTCCTGCGGGGTGGCATGGTTTTTCATTTCAGGCGGTGGCCACCGTTGGAGCTTTGCTCGCAAAGCGAAAGCGTCAGGTATACGGAGGTTCGCCTCTTCGCTTTGCGAGCAAAGCTCCAACGGTATACGTGGGACCTGGTGCAGGTTTTGGTGTCCTGTTGCGCACAAAATGGCGGGGTTTTGCTAAAGTGCCGCTAGCAATCATGCAGTAGGGGGCAGCTTGGATAACGAATCCATCGTTTACGGGTGTATCAAACATCTGCCGTTTGGCTCCATCCAGGAGCGCAAGGCGCACTGTTTTCATAACCGTAGGGCTGTCCGGCAACTTCCTCAGGCCGATGAATGGCCATTCCTGTGCCGGGAAATGTTCTCTGTGCCCGGTGATGACCTGATGGGCGGCACCTTCCAGACCCAGGTGATCCATTTCGGCATGTCTTACCGGGCGGTGGAGTACGAATGGGAGCACTGGATCGCCAAGTTCGAATCCCTGCTCAAGAACATGTACTGGGTGAATGCGGTGGTACACCTGGAAACCGAGCTGTCCGGCTTCCACACCTTCGTCTGGGACAGCGCGGAGGTGTGCCACGAACCTTCCGAGGCGCCCCTGAGAGTGCGCTGTGAGTGGGCGCGGGAAGGGGCGATTGCTTGAGGGCAGTTGATAATTGAGAATGGATAATTGATAACGTCGCGGAAAACGTGGGGTTTAAACTGAAAGGCAAGAGGCCGCGCCCATCACTTGAGCGCGGCCTCTTGCCTTTCAGTTACTCGCTAGCCTGCATCGCGCAGTTATCAATTATCCATTCTCAATTATCAATTACGTCTCTTGTTTGTTCCTTTCCCATCACCGACACGCTCTCCGTGACCTCATCGAATACCACAAACGCTTCCTGTTTCTTTAGCTGATTGCGGACCTGTTCCACCTTGGTGGCAGTGGGGATCTCCTGGTCGCCGTAATCGGTGCCGTCTCGGGTGACGAACTCTTCGATCAGGTTGGTGAGGGTGTCTGCGGGCAGGTCTTTCCAGGGGACGATGATGGGCATAAGACTCCAATGTGGCTGAGGCGTTTACTCTGTAGGAGCGGCGCTTGAGCCGCGAAGGCGTTGGGAATCTTACCCCAACGCCTTCGCGGCTCAAGCGCCGCTCCTACGGGAAAGGTCTTTAAATCACCAGCAGCTGAATCCCGGCACCCAGGATTACCAGCCAGGAGGTGACTACGCCCAGCTGGCGGGCCAGGTTGGCGCTGCTGCGGGGGATCAGCATGCCGTAGCTGTAGAGAATACGACCGCCTACCAGCAGGGAGCCGTAGATGTGCAGAGCCGTGCTGCCGCCGCCGTTGATTTCCAGCAGGGCTATCAGGATCAGTGCCAGGGGGATGTATTCGATGGTGTTGCCGTGAGCCCGGATGGCCCGGCTGACATCCTTGTGGCCACCGTCGCCCAGGGAGACTTTCTTGCCCAGGCGCATGCGCACCACATTGGCGGCCAGGGCAATGATCAGGAAGCCGCTGAGGGCTGCGTAAAGGGCGGTAATCGGCAAGCTGACTAGGGTCATGGCATCCACTCGGGTTGTTTTTTGCGTTTGCGGAGGATAAACCGGGCCGGGGCCAGGGCGTCAATCATTTCCTGATCCGTTGGCAGCGGCTGGCCACAGATCATCTCGGCGATCAGCTCCGCACACAAGGGGGTGCCGGTAATGCCGCGGCTGCCGTGGGCCACATTCAGGTAGAGCCCTTGTGCCGGGCGATGGGGATTGTCCGTGGCTACGGGCAACGGGCCGCACAGGGGCAGGAAATCGATGCTCTGACAACGGAATGCGACACGCCGGTCAACGATCTGGATGTGCTCGCCCCCCAGCTCCTGCCAAAGGGCGGGTAGGTAGTGCTTCAGCTGGGCCAGGTTTTCCTCATCGTCGCTGTCGGTGGCATGGGTGTGATCTTCGTGGAGCTTGAAGGTGGCGCCGACACAGTGCAGCTCCTTCAGGACCGGGGTCAGGTAACCACCATGGCATTGGGCCTGTTGCCAGCGTCGGGATGCATCGGTGGCCTGACAGTAGCTCACCTGGCCGCGAATGTGTTTGAGTGGTAGCCAGCCCAGGCCGGGCAGGGACTGGCTTTGGCCGGCGGTACACAGGACCACGGCATCGGCGCTGAGTGTTTCCCCGTTCTCCAGGGTTACCCGGGCCGGAGCGCCTTCTTGCAGGGATACCACCCGGGCTGACACCTGGCTGATGGCAGGGTGGTTGAGCAGATGCTGGCACCAGCGGGCCGGCCTCAGATAGCCACCGCCGAGCAGTTGCACGGCATTATCGCCGTGGGGCTGAAGCAGCTCCTTTGGCCAGGCCCCGGTTGTCATGGCCTGCTCCAGCTTGTCTTGCTGGCGCTCATCCACGTAGTGCTGGATCACCCCGTTCAGGTTGCCGTCTTCCGGGTGTGCTGGATATCTGTGTCGTTGTAACCAGCGCAGGGCGTGGCCGTAGCTTTGCTGGTAGAAGCGATTCTGCGGGGTGAGGTGGGCACTGGGGGTGCTGTAGACCACCCCGGCCAGGTTGCCGGACGCATGGTTGGCGATGCCATCCGGGTCCAGCACCGTTACCTGGCAGCCCCGCTCGGCCAGGGCTCGGGCGGTGGTGGCCCCGGCGAGGCCAGCACCGACCACCAGGATGTGGCCCGTTGCCGATACGGGGTGGGCCTCCTGGCCTTCGATCTTGCCAACCAGCATATGCCGTTTGTGGCCGAAACCATCACGCTTGTGCATGGCAAAGCCGACCTCGGCCAGTCCACGGCGGACAACACCGGCGGCCGTAAAGGTGGCCAGGGTGGTGCCGGGGCGGCTCAGTCTGGCCAGCTGGGCGAACAGTTCCGGTTGCCACATGTCCGGGTTGCGGGCCGGGGCAAAGCCATCCAGGAACCAGGCATCCACCGGGTGGTGGAACTGTGGCCACAAAGCCAGGGCATCGCCATGGAGCAGCGTCAGCTGCACACGCGGGTGCAGCTGGAGACGGTGAAAGCCCGGTGCTGGTGCCGGATACTCTGCCAGCAACCTCTCCGCCAGCGAGCACAGGGCAGGCCAGTGGGCCAGGGCTCTGGCCAGATCTGCCTTGCGTAGCGGGTGTTTTTCCACGGAGACCAGGTGTAGCCGGGCGCTGTCCGGGGCGTGTTCCAGAAAATCCCGGGCGGCCAGCAGGCAATTCAGGCCGGTACCGAAGCCGGTTTCACCGATAACGAAAATACTGCCGGCGGCCATTGCCCGGAAGCGCTCCGGCAGCCGGTTGCCCTGCAGAAACACATGATCACTCTCTGCCATGCCGTCCTGACGGGAGAAATATGGGTCGTCAAAGTCCACCGCCACCGGGGTGGTTTCTTGCCAGTCAACGGTGGCCGGCTGGATGGGGGAGAAGGTTGGGATTGTCATCACGACCTGAGACGGATCTGCCGTTGGCGCCTGAAGGGATGGCAGGATACCTTGCGGAAATCACCATTAACAGATGGCACTAAAGGTAGTTGACAGTTGACAGTTGATAGTTGGCAGCGAAACCCGATCCGGAGCCGCTGTGCTATCCGGTGTTTCGCTGGCGACGTTCAACGCGATCGTGATAAGACCCGAAAATGCAGAGATATAAGTGCTGGGTTAAAGGTAGGGGGTAACAGTGTTGCGGTATGGCTCGTCAGGTTCTGAAAGGCAAGAGGTCGCGCCCAAAGCTCCGGTCGCGGCCTCTTGCCTTTCGGTGATGGATAAACCCGGCTCGCGAACTGTCAACTGCCCACTGTTTTCTGTGCTGCTTTGAACTCGGCCAGCGCCCGTTTGCCCTGCTGCAGCAGCCACCGGGAACTTTGCTGGTAGCTGGCATTGTTGATGCGGATGTAAAAACCATCGATCAGGGTTACCAGTAGGGACTGGTTCTGGATTGGCTTTCCCCTTTCAACCCAGCGCATTTGTGCCTGGGCGGAGGGCTGGCCTTCCAGATCCAGCAAGGTTTCGCTGAGGATCGTCAGGGCATTAGCGCTGTCTTGCAGGGCTTCGTTCACCCGTCTTTGTCGTGCCTCGCTGTAGTGACTGGCGACAGCACGCTCTGACGGCATGTTATCCCAGCCCGTCGGTAGCCCGCTAAGGGTCAGCGATAACTGCTCTTTTTTATCTTCGCTTCGATAATGCAGCGTGCGGCCCCGTTGGGTTCTGATTTCCCCGTCCAGTTTCAGACCGGCCAGGTGCTGGGGAACCTGAAAGTGCGACAGGTCCACGGCCTGGGCGGTTGGTGTCACCGGCCTGCGTTGCTCTTCGCTGGATTCGGTGCTGAGTGTTGGCAGCTTCAAGACAGTAGGTGGCTGCTCAAGGTCGGGCTGTGTGCCGCAGGAAACCAGGCCCAGCAGGAGGATAAGCGGCAACAGATAGCAAACTTTTACATTCATTTTTGTCATCATGGGGCAAGGTGTTCCGGGTTTCCCTGATGTGGCGGCGATTTTCTGGTGGCACAATACAAGATACCCGATGAGGATACCCTTTACAGGGAAAGACGGATGGAAAAACCATCACATAACGGTATGCGCACTGGCGTTGCAATGGCATTGCTGTTTGCCATTATCACAGTCCCCTTTGCGATTGCGTCTTTCCTGATGGTTCAACACCGCCTGGATCTGCTGTCGGGTTACAAGACTATGCAAGGCGATCTCAGGCTGTTCGAAAGTGGCCTGGCTGCCTTTTCGCCCCTTGACGACATGCGTGACCTGGCTCCGGTGATGATCCATACCCAGCATCAGGAGATCGTGTCACGCTTCGAACTGAGCGCGGCGAGAGCGGACAGCCGCCTACAGGCCTTTCTGCAGCAGGTGCGTGAACGGGATATACCCGGCCTGAATGATCAGGCAGGCCTGCTCAGCGAAACCTGGTCTGGCCTGACGGTGAAAACCGGGATTCCCCTGGAAGACGTGGCGGGCCCCTACGATAACGTCAATCGCATTGCCCAGCGTCTGGGCAATGCCCTTTCCTCAGTACTGATCGCTTCGGATATGTCAGTGGGGGAGGGGTTGGAGCCCAATGAAGTGTTGTCCCTGACGCTGGGCTCGTTTCGTCAGGCGCAGAATGACATCGGGTTGATTCGTGCCCTGGCGCTTTATGTCAGCCAGCGCGGTGGGTACCTGGGGGATAACGACGCCCGTCGTCTGGAAAATGCCTGGCAGCGACTGCAGCAGCAGCTTTCGATTATCGACAGCGAGATCAAGGCGCTGTCCGCCAGGACTGGCGTCATGGAGCTGCATCAGCAGTGGCGACTGGTGAAGGACGAACTGCAACGGTTTCTATTGTGGTCTGAACAAGAGCTGATTCTGGCGCCCCGGGTCCAGGTAAGCTGGGAACAGGCCTACGATCGCAGCCGCCACGCCATGCAGTCCCTGGATGGCTTGTCTGACAGTCTGGTAGAGCTGTCAGTACAGCTGGTAGAGCACACTCGTCAGGAGAAATTGCGAAGCAGCATTTTTCTGATGCTGGCGGTGCTGTTGCTGTATGCCCTGGTGTTGGGGTTGGCTCTGCTGGTTTACCGCTCCAATTCCCGGGCCATCAGTGCTCGTGCGGAAAGTCTGGCCAAGGGGCAGTTCCTTGCCCGCATGAGCCACGAAATTCGGACTCCCCTCAATGGGGTGATCGGCCTTGCAGAGTTGTTACGTGAAACCGACCCCACGCCCCGGCAGCAGGAATATATCAGTCTGATCGACAGTGCCGGGCGCACCCTCACCGCGCTGATCAACGATGTGCTCGATTTCGCCAAGATAGAGGCCGGCAAATTGCAGCTGGTGGAAGAAGAGTTTGACCTGCCTTTGCTGATGGCCGAGTGCGCCCAGATGTTCAATCTGCCCGCCAGTGATAACGGCTCCCTGGTGTTGCTCGATATCGACAGCAGCACCCCTTCCCGGGTGGTGGGTGATCCGACCCGGCTGCGTCAGGTGTTGATCAACCTGCTGGGCAATGCCGTCAAATTTACCCGTAACGGCAGAGTGGTATTGTCTCTGGCCTATCGCCAGGTGAGCCAGGAACAACCCTTGTTCAGCTTTGCAGTGACCGATACCGGCATTGGCCTCAGTCAGGAAGAGCAGGCCCGGCTGTTTCAGAATTTTGCCCAGGCCTCTGCGGATACGGCGAAACGCTTTGGTGGCACTGGGTTGGGATTGTCCATCAGCCGCGAACTGGTGGCGCTGATGGGCGGAGACATTCATGTGGAAAGTGCTCCCGGTAAGGGGGCCCGTTTCAGTTTCAGCGTTCAGATGCCGGCGGACAAAGGGGACGTGCCGACGATGGAGCAGGAGGCGCCACCGGCCTGGTTGTGGGATGTGCAGGGTAACCTGGCTGACTGGATGCTGGAGGACCGGCGGTTTAAGGCGGTGCACCGGGTCAGTAACAGCTCGCAACTGGCGGAGCTGGGGTCACTGGAAGGGGCTCGGGTTCTTTTGATCAACGGTATGCCTGACCGGGATCTGCTGGAGGAAACCCTGCAGCTGGTGCGTCTCAGTCAGGTGTCTCTGCAGATTCTGCTGCTTACCGGGATGCGCTCTCAGGCTCCGGACTGGCTGCCCCCACAGGTGCAATTGCTCCGACGTTCGGTGCTCACGGTCAATGAACTCAAACAGTTACTGGGTCGGCAGATGCCCAGTAGTATTCCGATTATTTCACAGGTGGAAGGGGAAGAAGCCGTTGCCGCACTGCGGGTGCTGGTGGTGGAGGACAACCCGGTGAACCAGATGGTGACAAAGGGGTATCTGGAGCGGCTGGGTATCAGCCTGATTCATATTGCCGAGGATGGCGCCCGTGCGCTGGACAAGTTCCAGGAAGCCGCTGGTGCTTATGATCTGGTACTGATGGACCTGGACATGCCGGTGATGGACGGCTTCACCAGTGCCGGGCGTATGCGCGATTGTGAAGAACGCGAACACTGGCCCCCTTGTCAGATCCTGGCCCTGAGCGCCCATGCTGTATCCGAGCTGGGAGGTCGGGTACAGCGATCAGGGATGAACGGCCAGTTGATCAAACCGCTTTCTCTGACCGCTATGCGCGATGCCATTTCCCGCTATCTGGAGATCAAGGCGTGAGGTATTCGAGAAAATCCTGAAAGGGGAGTGGCATCAAGGGTGCCAGTGTCACCAGTAATCCCAGTATCACCAGTATGAGGAACTCCAGGCGCCAGGCCCGATGACGCCGCCATCCATGCAAGCACAGGGCTACGGCTGTCAAAACCACCCCGGCATGAAAACTGGCCATGCTCACCAGCAGCCACTGCACATCCTGTAAAGCCAGCATCGCCCCACAGAACATCAGGAGCAGTGCTCCGCAGGTCAGGACATTGGCGGAGTCATGCTTGCGAAAAGTGGGCATACCGGTGTCTCCCGTGGAGTGAATGGTCTTGTATGGAAGCCTAAGCAATATTTAGGCCTGTTTCGATTAGGGACTCTAGGAAGGATTAATGACTGCCGTATGAAGCCGGAACATTGCATTTCGTCACTTTTTTGCCATCTTTATGTGTGAGAGTGGTTAACTTATGTAGTGTTTAATTCGTATAATCCGCTCCGACGATTGTGTCTTTCGGGTTTTGGGATAGAGGGTTCCTACATGCGTTATTTGTCTTTTGTCCTGTTTGCTGTGTTGGCCCTGCCGGCCCATGCACAAATCAGTAGCGGCATGAGCGAGCGGCTGTGTCTGGCGGCGAGCCAGGAGAGCGCTTTCGGCGCCTTGGTCGATGATCTGATTGAAAGCGATGAGCTGGCGCTGACCTCTGGTGAGCAAGTGCTCTCTTTATCCTGCCAGGATGGCAGCAGCGTGCTGGAAAAGATGGTGCTGGCCCGCCAGGCAGAGAACCTGGAATACGCAGTGATTGACCTGGGCCTGAATCTGACCGCCTCCCGGGTAGCGCTCCATGGGCAGACCTTGCCCCTGAAAGAGGCCCTTCAGCGCCTTGGCGAGCAGGGTGACAGCGACGTGCAGGATTTTGTGCAAAGTTATCTGAGCGACTTGTCTGACGAAGACTTCAACCCCAACCTGCGGGTCAGCCTGAACTAAGCGAAACGCTGAATGTTCGGCGTCGGACAAGAGAAACGGATGACGTGAACGCCATGCCTTTCGCTGATTAGCGTCAGGCATTCCTACCTACCGGTATCACCCGCTATAATTCGCCCCGCATTGTGATACCGGAACCCCTATGTCTGATCAGCAGGACCGTATTTACGCCACAGCGCACCAGCAGGTGACCCGTTTTTCGTTCGATGACACCGTGGTGCGTGTCTTCCCGGACATGATTCGCCGTTCGGTGCCCGGCTATCCCACCATCATTGATATGATCGGGGTTCTTGCCGCCCGTTACGCCCAGCCGGATACCTGTCTCTATGATCTAGGCTGCTCCCTGGGGGCCGCGACCACGGCCATGGCAACATTGACCGCAGATCAGGGCAACCGGCTGATCGCCGTGGATAATTCTGCGGCCATGATTCGTCAGGCCGGCACACTGATTGCGGAAACCGGGCAAAGCGAACGGGTCAGTCTGCTGGAGGGAGATGTAGCCAGCATGGATTTCGAACCGTGTTCCATGGCGGTGCTCAATTTCACCTTGCAGTTCATCGCCCCGGACAAGCGCGACGCCCTGATTCAACGTCTTGCCGACGCCACCTTGCCTGGCGGGATTCTGGTGCTGTCGGAGAAGATCCGCTTTGCGGACGATGCGGAGAACGCCCTGCAGACCGAGTTGCACCATGCCTTCAAGCGTAACAATGGCTATTCAGATCTGGAGATCAGCCAGAAGCGCACCGCGCTGGAGAACGTGCTGATACCCGAAACCCTGGCTGATCACGAAGCACGCCTGCGTCAGGCCGGTTACCGGGAGATCCATGTGTGGTTCCGCTGCTTCAATTTTATCTCTCTGCTGGCGGTGCGTTGATGCTGAAAGATTATCTGCAGCAGTGCGACACCGCGCTTCGGGAACTCTATGCCCAGCCCCAGCGGGACACGCTGATGGGCCTGTGTCGGGAGCGCCTGCTGGACAAACCCCATGGTGATTTGCCCCGTTGGCTGGCGGCGCTGAACGCGCTGCCTGAGGGGCCGGCGGGCTGTGATTTTGCGGCGGATGCCCTGCGCATCGGCAAGCCCGGTGACGTTGATCCGGGGGACGTGAAGGCAGCTCTGGAGGGGCTGATTCCCTGGCGCAAGGGGCCCTTTGATTTCTTCGGTGTGCAGATCGACACCGAGTGGCATTCTGACTGGAAGTGGCAGCGGGTGGCGCCGCATTTGTCACCCCTGACCGGACGGCGGGTGCTGGATGTGGGCTGTGGCAGCGGCTACCACTGCTGGCGAATGGCGGCGGCCGGAGCAGAGCAGGTGGTGGGAATCGACCCGACCATCCTGTTTCTGGTGCAGTACCTGGCGGTGCGCCGCTTTGCGCCTTCCTCTCCGGTCTGGTTTCTGCCGTTGCGTATGGAAGAGCTGCCGACGCAGACGGAGAATTTCGATACGGTGTTTTCCATGGGCGTGCTCTACCATCGCCGTTCCCCGCTGGACCACTTGCTGGAACTGAAAGCAGTGTTGAGCGAAGGGGGGGAGCTGGTACTGGAGACCCTGGTGGTGGAAGGCGATGCACAGACCGTGCTGATGCCCGAGGACCGTTACGCGGCGATGCGTAATGTGTTTTTCCTGCCTTCCGTGGCCATGCTCGAACGCTGGCTACAACGCTGTGGTTTTGTGGATATCCGCTGTGTGGATGAGAGCAATACTACCGTTGAGGAGCAGCGGGCCACTGACTGGATGCGGTTCCAGTCGTTACCGGATTTTCTGGACGCGGACGACCCAGCTCTGACCCGGGAAGGGTATCCCGCGCCGCGCCGGGCTGTGTTTATTGCCCGCAAACCCTGAGGTGGGGCAGGCTCGTAGGAGCACTCTTTGAGGAATGACTGGGGCAGGTGGCGGTCTTTGCAGGGGGGCGCTGAACGCAGCGGAACCATTGCCTCCTTTGCTTATATCGCCTTCGCTTGGGTGGAAGCCTCCAGTAACTGATCTACCAGCTGTAGTCTCAGACCTTCATCCAGAACGGATAGGGCAGGAGATAGCACTTTCATGAGCGAGGCCTGGTCGGCGCCATTGGCCAGCTCAAGCAGTTGCCTAGACAGTTGGTCAGTTGCCTCCGGTGCGGATTGCAGGGCGTCCAGTTGTTTGCCTGCTGACTCACTCAATGCAATGTGATCTGTGTCCGACGTCTTTTCCAGGGTATTGAATGCCCGATTAAGCAATTGCACCACACCTTCCTCTTCCTCCTGGCTGGCACAGTGAACGCTGATGCGTGTTGGCAGGGAAATACAGAACTCATCCAGCTCGAATTCCTGGCTACTGAACCATTGTTGTAGTCGCTGCGCCATTGCCACGGCACCGTCCACGGCGGTGGCCGGCAAGACCACGAACAGGGATTGCCCTGACTGACTGCTCACCAGCCCGTCCTCACAACGTTTAGTGGTATGCATTTGGTGCAGGACCTTCGCAAGCAAGCGCTGAATTCGCTCGGCGCCGATATCCGCCTTGATGGATGCCAGCTCCTGAAATCGGATAGCGAGGATGCTGAGGGGCTGCTGATGTCGCCGACAGAGAGACATCGCCTGGTGAATCATCTGCTGGATATGGCTGCTTTCGCGGCTGCTGGTTGTCACGGCAGTCATTGGGTACCTCGGGGCCACACATTAAGATGACGTTCCTTTCGTGGGAGCGTGTACAGGCTCTTAACAGTGGGTATCCTTTCCCTTGGTTTTCACTCTAATGAATTCCCTTTGGGCAGGCATTGCGCGCATACTTTATTTAACAACATTGTCTTGCTCTGTTACCAAAACCGGTTGTTTATCAGCCAATTAGAGCGGATAGAGAAAAGGAGTGAGGGCATGTCGATAATCTGGGTAATCGCCACGGCGGTGTTGAGCTCGGCAATGACACTGGCAGTGGTAGCGCTGTGGGGGCATTTCTACTTTCAGCCGCGGTTGCGTGACAGCATGCAGAAAGAGCTGGATGAGCAGGTGGAAAACGCTGCTCAGGTGCTGTCTTCGCGGGTGGAAGAGGGGGTGCGCCGCGGCCTGGTGGATGGCGTCCGCAATTTGGACACCCGGGATGTGCTGGAAGGGGCCAGTCGCAGCCTGGCCCGCTCCAGCGCGGAGCTGGTCGGCGAACGCCTGGGGCAAATTTTTGGCGCGCCGAAGAAGAATCGATAATACGAGCTAGTCTGATTGCATAGGGCAAGTTCCGAGATATCTACGAAGCTGCTGTAGGAGCGGCGCTTGAACCGCGAACCTTGCGCAGCAAGGATATCGCCCGCAGGGCGATCAGGAATCTCAGCGCTCCACAGGTTTCAGAAAGAACGATAGGCCTTGGCCTTTGTCTCCTCGCTGCGCTCGGTTCGCATGTCGCAGATCCCCTGGGTGGGCAAGCATAGCTCCTACGGGGAGCGTTGCTGGCGCGCTCGAAACTTGCTGGCTGGTCGTTTTGGCCTAACCTGCGTCGCAGCTTATCGCTCGGCGGCTACAGCCTGCCCCTGGCGGGGAGTAGTCGAGCCAGCAGGAAGGCAATGCCAAGGCTGAGCATGGCCAGGGACAACACATCCTGCTGCAATGCATGCAAGGTGGTTTCCCACAGGGAGGACGCCTTGAGTAGCGACAGCAGAATCAGCAGGGTGCCGGTGAGGCTGAAGAACTGGTCCAGCTTGCGGGCTCGTCGCAATTCTCCGCGCAGGTGACGCAGTTCCTCGAGGATGTCTTCCTGAATCAATTGCTGACGAGCTACCTGTTCTGCCAGTTCTCCGACCTGCTGAGGCAGGGTGGCCAGCTTCTCCAGCCAAACCGGGTCTTCACGGCGCAGCAGGTCGAGCAGCTCCTTGAGCCGGACATGGTCGTCGAGCCAGTTGCGAACCAGTGGCCACAGGCTGAAATTCTCGATCAGGTTGGCTAGTTGGGCAATTTGCCTGTCGCTGCCGGTGACGCGCAGGGATTCGTGATCGGTCAGTGGCTCGCTGGCAAACAACCAGTGGACCATGGCTCCCAGAGGACCCCGGACACGGATATCCACGTTGCCTTCGTAGTCGGTTAGCAGTTCCACGCCATCTTCATAGATCAGCACATAGAGCACCCAGAGCGGGCGCTCAGTACGAATCCGCACGACAGTGCCGTGCAGGGCGGCTAATCTGTCGCGGCCGGGCTGGTTGCCGGTGAGCGCCTGATTGAGTGCGCTCTCCAAACCACCAAGCACAATCAGCTGGGGGAAACTACCGGTCTGAGGCATAAGTGAGGGAAAATCCTGTCCTGAAATGGGATCTCGTTGTCGCTTCGGATCCCGATTTGTTGCCAAAAATTACGTTATCTTGCTTATATTTAGAGTGCCAGCTACCTATACTAGGCACTTTTATAATAAAGGGCACCTCCCATGATAGGTTGCTGCCTTAAAACGACATTGGCTTTTTAGACCGGGATTGGCGAAAGCGGGATATGTTTGTCTTGGCACTGTCGCGTTACAGTGCACAAGCCCTTGGAGGGGAGTTGTTTTTCAATGCTGGAATCATTGCTTTCGTACCCGGACTTCTGGAAGTACGTCAGTATACCTTTCATCGCCGGTGCCGTAGGGTGGATAACCAACTGGATGGCCGTCAAAATGACGTTCTATCCACTGGAATTCATTGGTATTCGGCCAATCTTCGGCTGGCAGGGGATCATTCCCTCCAAGGTCGAGAAGATGGCAGGTATAGTCGTGGACAAGGCCCTTTCCAAACTGGGCAGTCTGGACGAGTTTTTTCGCGAGATGGAGCCGGAAAAGATATCCGCCCACCTCACCCGCACCATCCAGCTACGTATTGAAGAGTACACCGATGAGGTGATGACCGAGCGCAATGCCGTGCTCTGGGAGAATTTGCCTCTGTTGGTGCGCAAGCGTGTCTACGCCCGCGCACGCCGGGCAATTCCAGCGGTCATGGACAATGTGGTTGATGACATCAGCCGCAATCTGGACAGCTTGGTGGACATGAAGCACATGGTCATCACCCAGATGAGCGAAGACAAGGCGCTCATGGTGCAGATGTTCCAGGAAGTGGGTGATCCTGAATTTCGTTTCATTACCAATTCCGGTTTCTACTTCGGTTTCCTGTTCGGCCTGATCCAGGTGCCGGTATTCATCTTTGTGCCTGAAAACTGGGTGTTACCGTTCTTTGGCTTTATCGTCGGTATTGCCACCAACTGGCTGGCTCTGAACCTGATTTTTCGACCGCTCAATCCCGTTAAAATCGGCCCTTTCCGCATTCAGGGACTGTTCCTGAAGCGGCAGAAGGATGTGGCTGAATCCTTTGCTCGCCTTGCTACGGATGAGGTGATCACCTTGCGCAACATCATGTACCAGGTGGTTAACGGTCCCCGTGGAGATCGCACCAAGGCCCTGATCAAACGCCATCTCAAACCACTGCTCAATGGTGGCGTGGTGCGTACGGCTGCCCAGTTGACGGTGGGCCCGGAGGGTTATGCGGATCTCAAGAAGGCGGTGGAAGACAAAGCAGTCGATCTTGCCGTGGAGCCTTTTGAAGATCAGGGCTTCAACAAAGAGCGGGGCCTGATTGTCGAGAAGCTCATGGCTGAACGGATGCAGGCGCTCAGCTCGGAAGAATTCCAGGACTTGCTGCGACCGGCCTTCCAGGAAGATGAGTGGATTCTGATCGTGGTAGGCGGCTTCCTGGGGGCCATGGCCGGGGTCGGGCAACTGCTGTTCATGTTCGGAGCGGCCTGATGGAAACGCTGCAGATAGATATAGCCACTCTGGGGTGGCTGCTGTTTGCAGCGGCGGGAGCGTCTTCTCTGCTGACCCTGACCCTGATGGGGTTAATTGGTCATTTTTATCTGGGGCCCAAAATTGAACGCAAGGTGGATCGCCGTCTTGAAGAGGGCGCCAATCAGCTGGAAGAGCGCCTGAGGAAGCGGATTGTCGATTTGCTTACCGGCCGCTCTCGGGAAGTGATCCGCAACAGCGCCCGGGATCTGGCTCGGGGCATGGGCCTGATTGGCAATCGGCGGCCGGATGATAATGATGATCTGGATGGGCAATAGCCTGATCTGATGAGAAATTGATCACATAAACGATCATTGAGCAATTGTCAGACAAACTCGTGCAAACCTGCTCTGCTACCCCCCTATAATTTACCCCATCGCGTCGATGCCGTTGCTTGTTGCTGCGCTGCATCTGCTCGTGGAATTACCTTCGGAGTCTGGATCATGTCCGACGATAAGCAGAATGAAAAAGAAGAGCGGAATCCTAGCCCGCTGAAGGCCCTTAGCGGGGCTTCACGAGACATTCGCAAGTATACCCACCAGATCTGGCTTGCCGGTCTGGGAGCGTTCGCACGGGCCGAGGAAGAGGGTAGTGGCTTTTTTGATGCCCTGGTCGAAGCTGGCCGAGAAGTGGAACGTCACACCAAGGACAAAACCGAGTCCCGGGTGGAAGAGATCAAGGAACGGGTTCGCCATCATACCGGCGAGACCATGGACAAGATGGAGAAGGCCTTCGACGATCGCCTGAACAAGGCGCTGTCCCGGTTGGGGCTCCCCAACAAGCGGGAAGTCGAAGAGCTGGAGAAACGGGTTCATGAGCTTACCAGTGCTCTGAGTAAAGCCGAGGAAGATGTACATACTTCCTCTGAATCCGAGACTCCAAAACGCCGCAGCCGCAAGAAGAGCTGAGGCGTCCAAACAGTGTTGTAGCGCACACCGCTAACCCCTTAGTGGTGTCTTTTGACGGGTACCCCCTTGGTACCCGTTTTTTTTATGTTCGAAATAAGCCCCTCACAGAGGGTAAGGCCAGATTACTCGGAACGACTGTGCCACGCTGTCACCCTTGGTAACGTCTTCATGCCCCAATTTTGTTCACAGGTTTCTGTCAATGGGCTTTTTCTGCAATAAAATATGACAAACCCGTGAATGGTCCATAATAAACAGCGCAACCAATTGAAATATAATGAATTTATTGATTGGTCAAAAAATAGGCATGTCGTCAATAGCCGTGAAAAACCGGTGAGATAGAGCGGTTGTGTACCGGCTATGCACAGGGTTATCCACAGCTTCTGTGGAAAAGAATTTAGAGGGTATGATTGTACCGATGCGTGGTAGAGATCGGTTACCTGAACGGCCTGTATATGACAAGGAAGTGGCGTTTTTGCACAAGGCTGCTATTGAGCTCATGCGATTGGCTGTCATCCGGTTGTCATCTGGCGTGGCCAAAAAAGCATCGCTAAGTTGCTGAGAATAATAAGGTTTGCTGTCTGTGTAATTATCCATCATTGAGAGGGAAAGGCCTTTTGCCGGGGGTTACAGACGGTTCTTCTCAGCTTTCCCACAATTCTATCCACAGGTTTTGTGAGTAACCCCCCCGCTAAATGTGCTGATGCGCCCTGCAAGTTGTGGAAAGTGTCAATCCCTGTCCTGGTGGAAAATCATGCAAACAGCTGAAAGGTATCCTATACGGGGGCTGTAGAGTGTTTTCCTGAGGTCCTGCACAGAGTTGTCCACAGACCATGGGGATAGTTGTTGGGGTGTGGAAGAATAATGTCTGTGGCGCGCTGATCGGGCAAGCAGCCTGAAGTGGCTTGTGTGGTGTTTGATTTGGGGGGTGTTTGGCCTCATTAAGTCGGCTTTTCCCGTACTCAGGGCAAAGAAAGGGGCTTGCCCGGAGCAGGGTCAGCAGAGCTGTGGCTTCAGGGGTGTGCTGTGAATATATCGGTATGATTGGCAAATAAAAAAGGGTGCCCGAAGGCACCCTTTTTTTGGTCAGCAACGGAAAGATCAGAAACGGTGCTCGCCGTTGTCGATGCTTTCCTGGCTTTTCTTGTCCAGCTGCTGGTAGCAATCAGCCTTGGGAAGCAATACGTAGACTGCATTGTCTTGCTGGCCAAGGTCGTACTTCTGTTCTTTCAGCTTGTTCTTCTGGTGCTTGAAGGTACCGGTGGTTTCCATGGCCTGCTCGTTGATACGCAGGAACACGGGAATGGCGTAGTGTGGCAGTTCACGCTTCAGGTAGGCGCACAGCCCCTTGAAGTCGAATTCACTGTGGTGGCAGGTCAGACGAACCTGTGCCATGCCGGCCCGGCCATTGGTGTTGGGAATTTCCACACCGTAAACCACAGATTCCTGAATGCCATCAAAACCGTCCAGAATCTGTTCCACTTCGGTGGTGGACACGTTTTCGCCTTTCCAGCGGAAGGTATCGCCCAGACGATCCACGAACTGCGCATGGCGGAAGCCGATATCGCGCATCATGTCGCCGGTGTTGAACCAGGCGTCGCCCTTCTTGAAAACGTCACGGAAGATGGATTTTTCGGTCTTCTCCGGGTCGGTGTAGCCGTCAAATGGGGTCTTGTCGGTGATCTCGCCGAGCATCAGGCCGGATTCGCCCTTACCCACCTTGATCATGTTACCGCTGCTGTCGCGTACCGGCTCGTCCCGTTCCTTGTCGTATTTGACGATGGCATAGCTGACAGGAGAGAAACCCACGGTGTTGTCGAAGTTGAACACATTGGTAAAAGCTACATTGCCTTCTGAGGAGGCATACAGCTCTACCACGCGGTCAATGCCGAAACGATCCTTGAACTCTTTCCAGATGCTCGGGCGCAGGCCGTTGCCAACAATGGTGTGAACCTTATTGTCCTGGTCATTGGGCTTTTCCGGTTGCTCGTGCAGATAGCGACACAATTCGCCTACATAACCAAATGCAGTACAGCCGTGACGGCGGATATCTTCCCAGAAGCCGCTGGCGGAGAACTTGCGCGCCAGTACCAGGGTGCCTGCAGGGGCCAGCACTGATGCCCAGCAGATGACCATGCCAGTGGCGTGGTAGAAGGGCAGGGTGGTGTAAAGGCGATCGTCAGCATTGAGGCGTACCGCCGAATAGCCAAACCCACCGTAAGCCTTTTCCCACCGACCGTGGTTGAACACCACGGCTTTGGGCAGGCCCGTGGTACCGGACGTATAAATGTAGAACAGCGGATCACGGAGGAAAGTCTGCTTGCTGGAAGCCGGGTTCTCGCTGGAGCAGTCCTTGATTTCGCTGGCCAGGTTCTTGTAGCCGGCGGGAGCGTCACCCGGGTTTTCCAGGGTGTCCTGGTCGGCGAAGAAAAAGAAATTATCCTTAAGATCCAGGTCGCCGCGAATCTCTTCCACGGCTTCTACCAGCTCCTCACCAATAATGGCGGCCTTGGGTTTCACCAGATTGAAAGAATGGACCAGTACTTTGCCACGCTGGGAGGTATTGATCAGCGCAGCGCAAACGCCCATTTTGGCACAGGCGGCTACGGTGACTAGCAGTTCCGGGCGGTTTTCGATGTTGACGGCGATAGTGTCGCCTTTTTTCAGACCGATGGAGGCCAGGTAATCTGCCAATCGGTTAGCCCAGGCATTGAACTGCTTATAGGTAAGCTCGGTGTCTTCGTAGATCAGGGCGGCGCCGTTGGGGTTCATGCCGGTGGCTCGCTCGATGGCCATGCCCAGCCCCAAAGGCTTGGTCGTGTCAGTGATCTTGGCCATCCGCGAGCCCTTGATCAGGCCTGGCAGATTGCTGACCACCTCGGGAACCTTGGACAGAAGCTTGGGCAACGTGATGATGTCGGCGCTGCTCATAGGATCTCCATTAGTCTGTGTTCTTGGAAGGCCCAGGCACAAAACACCACGGGATCAATCGATACAGGCCAGTCATTCGATCACGGCATGTAAACGGTTATCCGCAGGCTGTTCAGCCGGGAACCCAGTATTGGCAAGCGGGCGCTTACCTTAACCGTAGCACCATGGCAGGGCAAGAGCCCTGCCCGGGAGCTGTGCCGGAGCAGATTGTAGCGGTCCGTTTTGGCCTTATCTGCCCGATGCAAATTGAAGCACAGTGGAGTGTCCCTCTCCGTTTGCAAAATGTCACTGACGGATTATGACTCTGAGTCGTCCGCCTTGATATTGACCAGTAGTTGCTGGCGTTTCACCTGACCGCCAACCGTCAGATCCACGGTTTCCACGGTGCCATCACAATCCGCCTTGAGGCTGTGTTCCATCTTCATGGCTTCCATGATCACCAGCACCTGACCCCGTTTTACGACATCACCGGCCTTCGCGCATACCTCAATCACTGCCCCATCCATGGGCGCGCGAATCTGGCCGGAACCGGCCTGATCACTGCTGCCCGCTGCGCTGTGGGTAGCATCCTCGAAACAGACGCTGTGGCCTTGGCATTGCAGCCAGCTTTGTTTGCCATCCTGGTACATCCGGTAGCTCTGGCGAATCCCATCCATGCTCGCCAGGCCTGGGCCCAGTGGCTCGATGCGGTGGTTGTCCTCGCCGACGATCAGTTCGGCATGGTTGCCCTGATAGCGGATGTACACGGTCTGCTCGTGTTCGCCACAGCGGAGCTGGACCGGTTGGGCCCCCAGGGTGCTGGAGTGCCAGCCGCGTAGCTCGGTTGTTGGCGTCTCCAATTCACAGCGGAGCAGGGCGGCCAGGGCCCACAATTGGCTTGGCGGGATGTCGCCGGCCATGCTGGCGTCGTCGGCAAAGTCCTGGCCGATAAACGCCGTGGTGGCTTCGCCCCGGGCAAACACCGGGTGACGCAGAATGGCGGCCAGGAAGGTCCGGTTATCCCGGACTCCCATCAGTACCGTGTCCTCCACGGCGCGTATCAGGCGTCGTCGGGCGTCTTCGCGGCTGTCGCCTACGGCAATAATCTTGGCCAGCATGGGATCGTAGTGACTGCCCACCTCATAGCCTTCGGTCAGGCCGTGATCGATGCGCACGCCGTCGCCGCTGGCCGGTTGCCAGCGCAGTACCGGGCCGGTTTGTGGCATGTAGTTTTGGGCCGGGTCTTCCGCGTACAGGCGGACTTCCATGGCATGGCCGGTGAGGGTGACCTGCTCCTGGCTCAGTGGTAGCGGTTCGCCCCGGGCGACCTTGATTTGCCAGGCCACCAGATCCAGACCGGTGACCAGTTCGGTGACCGGGTGCTCCACCTGCAGGCGGGTGTTCATTTCCAGGAAGAAGAAATCGCCTTCCGGCGCCAGCAGAAATTCTACGGTGCCGGCCCCCACATAGTTGCAGGCCTTGGCGGCATTGACCGCCGCCTCGCCCATCTGTTGACGCAGGGTCTCGTCCACGGCCGGGGAGGGTGCCTCTTCCACCACTTTCTGGTGGCGGCGCTGTACTGAACAATCTCGCTCACCGAGATGGATCACATTGCCGTGGCGGTCACCGAACACCTGGATTTCCACATGCCGTGGCTGCATTACGGCACGCTCCAGGATCAGCTCGTCACTGCCGAAGGCACTGTTTGCTTCCTGGCGGGCACTCTTTAGCTGGGCGGTAATGTCGTTGGCGTCGGTGACCACCCGCATGCCGCGGCCGCCGCCGCCGGCGCTGGCCTTGATCATCAGCGGCAGGCCGATGCGTTCGGCTTCCTTCAGCAGGGTGGCGTCGCTCTGGTCTTCACCTTCGTAACCCGGAATGCAGGGCACACCAGCCTCGATCATGGCGATCTTGGACAGGCGCTTGGAGCCCATCAGATGGATGGCATCTTCATCGGGGCCGATAAAGGTGATGCTGGCGTCCTTGCAGGCTTTGGAGAAACCGGCATTTTCCGAGAGGAAACCATAGCCTGGGTGCACCGCGTCGGCGCCGGTCTTGCGACAGGCATCCAGCAGGGCTTCCACATTCAGGTAGGAGGCGCTGGCCAGGGCCGGGCCTACACAGACGGCTTCGTCAGCCAGTTGCACATGACGGGCACCCGCATCCGGCTCGGAATAGACCGCCACGGTCCGGTAGCCCAGTGACTGGGCAGTGGCGATAACCCGGCAGGCAATCTCGCCACGGTTGGCAATCAGGATTTTTTCAAAGCTCATTGTGGTTCCTTACCGGTTAACCGGTTGAAAATGCTCCCCTGTAGGAGCTTGCTTGCAAGCGAACCATTGGTGATGGGTGTGCCACATCGGTTCGCCTGCAAGCAGCCTCCTACGGTGTATCGATTCAACTCTTTTATTGATTCCAGGACGCCGAACGTTTTTGTACGAACGCCATGGTGCCCTCCTGGCCTTCTTCGCTGCTCACGGCGGCGGCGAAATCCTTCGCTGCCTGGTCCAGCAATGCCTCCATGGGCTCATGGTCCACGTCCAGTACCAGCGCTTTGGTCACCCGGTTGGCATGGGGCGCGCATTTGCGAACCGCTTTTAGGGTGTCTTCCAGCAGGGCATCCAGACCGTCAGCGTCGGCGGCCACTTCGTGGACGATACCCAGGCGCCGGGCTTCTTCGCCCTGGAAGCGGATACCGGTGAGGGCCAGTCGGCGGGCCTGGGTCAGGCCGATGCGCTCCACCACAAAAGGAGCGATCTGGGCGGGAATAACCCCGAGGCCGGTTTCCGGCAGGCCGAAGGTGGCGCCGTTGTGGGCGATGGCCACATCGGAGATGCAGGCCAGACCAAAACCGCCCCCTAGCACCGCGCCTTCCAGCACCGTAATCACGACCTGGGGCTGCTGGTTGGCGGCGGTGATCATTTCTCCGAAGCGACGATTCAGCTTCTGAAAAGCATCGCTGTCGCCTCTGGCAGCCTGCTGGCGGGCGCCTGCCATATCCTTGATATCGCCGCCGGCACAGAAGTGACCGCCTGCGCCACGCAGCACAATGGCACGCACGTCGGTGTCATCCTTAATTGCCTCGAACACCGCCATCAGCTCGTTGACCATGGTCAGGCTCATGGCGTTACGGCTGTCGGGACGGTTCAGGGTGACATGCAGAACCGGGCCATCCTGGTTGAGCTGCAAAGTGTCTGTTTTCGGTAGCGTCATCATGCGCTCCTCTCAACATGTCTACAGGGGCCGCTGTAGGAGCGCCGCTTGAGGCGCGAACAGAATATGAGTTGCGAGGCGCGAGTTACGAGGTCCGAAAACCTGAAACACGGTGGTTCGGTTGTGCATTTCGCTTCTCGTAACTCGCTTCTCGCTCCTGGGGTTTCGCGGCTAAAGCGCCGCTCCTACAGCGGGCAGTATTCCGGGGCCGGGTGTCCTGTTATTTCTTCTTCCCCGGCAGGATGTCCATGGTCTTGCAGATAATGCCCAGCATGATTTCGTCGGCGCCGCCGCCGATGGAGCCCAGACGGCCGTCGCGGTAAAGCTGGCCGGCGGGGTTCTCCCACATGAAGCCGTTGCCGCCCCAGTACTGCAGGCAGCCATCGGCTACTTCACGGCTCAGACGACCGACTTTCAGTTTGGCCATAGACGCCAGCTGCAAGACGTCCTTGCCGTTGATGTACATCTCGCAGGCCCGGTAGGTGAGGGCGCGCAGGGATTCCACTTCGGTCTGCAGTTCGGCCAGGCGGAAGTGCACGGTCTGGTTGTCGATCAGCGGCATGCCGAACACCTGACGGTCCTTGGCGTAGGCGATGGTTTCGTCAATCACGTGCTGCATGCCCATCAGGCTGTTGGCGGCAGCGAACAGACGCTCTTCCTGGAACTGCATCATCTGCATCATGAAGCCCATGCCTTCCTGGCCGACCAGGTTGCGCTGGGGCACTCGCACGTTGTCGAAGAACACCTGGGCGGTTTCCGAGGAGCGCATGCCCAGCTTGTGCAGGGGTTTGTCCACGGTGATGCCAGCGGCGTCTTTCGGCACGATGATCAAAGACTTGTTCATGTGCGGCTTGCCGTCTGAGGTCTGCGCAAGCAGGCAGAACCAATCAGCGCTGGGGGAGTTGGTGATCCACATCTTGGTGCCGTTGATCACGTAGTCGTCGCCGTCCTTGGTGGCAGTGGTCTTGATAGCGGCCACATCGGAACCCGCATGCGGTTCGGACACGGCGATGGAGGCCACCATGTCACCGGCAATGGCCGGTGCAAGATAATTCTGACGCAGTTCGTCGGAACCGAAACGGGCCAGGGCCGGGGTGGCCATGTCGGTCTGTACCCCGGTGGAAAGCGGAACACCACCACAGTGAGTGCGGCCCATCTCTTCGGCCATCACCATGCCATAGGAGTAATCCAGCCCCATGCCACCGAACTCGACCGGCTTGGTCACACCGAGCAGACCCAGATCGCCCATTTTCTTAAACACCTCATGAATGGGAAAGCGCCCGGCTTCTTCCCATTCCTTGACGTGGGGGTTCAGTTCTTTCTCGACAAAGTTGCGTACTGTGCGGCGCAGTTCTTCGTGTTCTTGAGTGAAAAGCATGGGAAGCGTCCTGTTTGTTTGGCTCGGTTTGTCGAGCGCTTATATGTCTGTATTTGTCGGTTATTTAGGTAGTTGAGTTGACAGTTGATAGTGGACAGTTGACAGCTAAACCCCAGTTCGGAGTCACTGTGCTGTCCGTTGTTTCGCTGTCAACTTTCAACTGTCCACTGTCAACTGCCTTTAAAGTCTTGCCACCCCGAACGCATTCGGGTGTAGCTCGCGATGTTGGGCGTCGGCGCAGATGTCCAGGGCATAGGCGACCACGCGGCGGGTGTCGCGGGGGTCGATGATGCCGTCGTCCCATAGCCGGGCCGTGCCGTAGAGCGCGGTGGACTGGCTGTCGAGTTTCTGGGCGGTGGTCTGCTGGAGCATGTCGAGCACCTTCTCGTCCGGCTCAATGCCGTTGGCGCGCTGTTTGGCTTCGGCCACGATGCGCAGCACCATGCCGGCCTGCTGGCCACCCATGACGGCAACTTTGGAGTTGGGCCAGGCAAAGATGAAGCGCGGATCGAGACCGCGGCCGCACATGGCGTAGTTGCCTGCGCCGTAGGAGCCACCGACGACGATGGAGATCTTCGGCACCCGGGCGTTGGCCACGGCCTGCAGCATTTTCGAACCGTGCTTGATGACGCCGTTCTGTTCCGCGTCGGTGCCCACCATGAAGCCGGTGGTGTTGTGAAGGAACAGTAATGGTCGACGGGTCTGGTCGCAGAGCTGGATGAACTGGGCGGCCTTGGCAGCGCCTCGCGGGGTGATCGGGCCATTGTTGCCGATGATGCCCACGGGCTTGCCTTCGATGGTGCTCCAGCCGCACACGGTGGCGCTGTCCCAGTCGTTCTTGAAATCCAGGAAATCGGAGCTGTCGGCGATGCGGGCAATGATCTCGCGCACGTCGTAGGGTTTCTTGGCGTCGGCGGGTACCACACCGAGCAATTCCTCGGCATCGTAGCGGGGCGGTTCGATCTCGTCGCTAGCCGGTGCTGCCCGGCGCCAGCCCAGCAGCTTGACCAGATCCCGGGCCTGACGAATGCCGTCCGCATCGTTTTCCGCCAGGTATTCGGCGGTGCCGGCGGTGCCGGCGTGCATTTCGGCGCCACCCAGTTCTTCATCGGTGGCGATTTCGCCGGTGGCGGCTTTCAGCAGCGGAGGGCCGGCCAGGAACATCTTGGCGCGCTCGCGGACCACTACCACGTAGTCAGACAGGCCTGGCTGATAGGCGCCACCGGCGGTGGCGTTGCCGTGTACCACGGTGATCTGCGGAATGCCGGCAGCGGACAGCCGTGCCTGGTTGGCAAAAGTGCGGGCGCCGTCCACGAACACTTCTGCCGCATAGTTCAGATTGGCGCCGCCGGATTCCACCAGGCTCACCACCGGCAGCTTGTTTTCCATGGCGATGCGCTGCAGGCGCAGGGTTTTATGCAGGCCAGAGGGCGAAATGGTGCCGCCCTTGATGGCGGAATTGGAGGCAGTAACCAGGCAACGAACGCCGGACACATAGCCGATGCCGGCAATGGTGCCGCCGCCGGCTTCGGTACCGTCCTTGTCATCGTGCATCTTGTAACCGGCCAGGTTCATCAGGCTCAGGAATGGCGAACCGGTGTCCAGCAGGCGGGAGATACGCTCATGGGGCAGTAGCTGGCCACGTTTCTCGAACTTGGCGCGCTTGCCTTCGGCGGTATCCACCACGGCCTGCTCGATGGCGCGGAATTCTTCCACTGCCGCCAGCAGGGCGTCGCGGTTCTGCCGGTATTCCTCGCTGTTCGGGTCCAGTGCGGATTCAATGACTGACATTACAGGTCCTTGAAGACATCGGGGGTGGTGGCACGGTGGAAGCCGTCAAACGGCTTGCTCTTGTCGTGGTCGGGCAGCGGGAAGATCGCCACGTTGCCCTGGCTGGCGGCGCCATCGATGCGCAGGGTGTCGCCGCTGATGAAGGCGGCGGCGTCGCTGAGCAGGAAGCAGATGGCACCGGACACTTCCGATTCGTTACCCATGCGCTTGAGTGGCACCGCCGCACGCAGGGTTTTCAGTGTCTGCTTGAAACCCTCGGGGTAGGTATCCATGCCACTGGACATGATCCAGCCCGGGGCGACGGCATTGACGCGCACGCCGCAGCTGCCCCACTCGTAGGAAGCGGTCTGGGTGAAGTTGACCATGCCGGCACGGGCGGCGCCGGAGTGGCCCATGCCGGGCATACCGCCCCACATGTCGGCGACGATGTTGACGATGGCACCGCCGTTGCGGTTCATGCCCTGGGTGAAGACTTCCCGGGCCATCAGGAAGCCGCCGGTGAGGTTGGTGCGCACCACGGTTTCCCAGCCTTTCTGGCTGATCAGCGCCAGTGGTGAAGGGAATTGGCCGCCGGCGTTGTTGACCAGGCCGTGAACGACTTCGACGGCCTTGTAGATATCGGCGACGGTGCTTTTGACCACATCTTCGTCTCGAATGTCGCAGGCGAAGCCGATGGCCTGGCCGCCGTCTTCCTCGATTTCCGCGGCTACGGCATCCAGTTTATCCTGCTTGCGACCGACCAATACGACGCGGGCCCCAAGGGAAGCCAGTTCATGGGCGGTGCAGCGACCGATGCCGGAGCCACCGCCGGTGACGATGATGTTCTGGCCGGCAAACAGGTCGGGTTTGAATACGGAACGGTATGACATTGTTGAGTCCTTGAAGTCCTAATAGCGCTTGCATGCCTCACGCGACACGCAGCACGCTAAAATCAATATTGCTTGCCCACTTCATCAGCGATGGTCTGGCTGACGGGGATGGGCATATCCAGTAACTGCTGGGCAAACGCCTTGCCCTGCGGGTCAATACGCAGGGAGGCGATGCCGCCGCCGCCCAGGGCATTCTTCAGCAGGAAGTTGTAGGCATTCATGCCCGGCAGTGACCAGCGGCTGACGCTGCCGGTGTCCGGGTCGAGCACGTGCTGCATATAATCGGCCACGGCGTCTTCCGTGAGGGCCGCATTGATATAGGGCAGGTACTCCGGCTGACGGGCGATGACGCCGATGTTGGCGTGGTTGCCCTTGTCGCCACTGCGGGCCCAGGCCAGTTTGATCAGTGGCACAGCCACTTCGCCGGTAGCGATGTCGCCTCGGCTGTCATCAGGCAGGATGTTGGCATCAAACGCGCTTCCGGCAGGAATGTTCACCGGTATGGTGTTGCCGTCCAGGTCCACAGTCACCGGAATCGACTTCTTGCTGACCAGGGTGGAGAACAGGCGAATGCGCGGGAACGGCTTGGGGCGTCCGCCAACCAGGCCGGACAGGCCCGGTGCCATGCCGGTGGCGGCCTGGGCAATTTCCCGGGCAAACAGACCCAGGGCTTTCTTGTCATCGTGCAACGCGCCGATCTTGACCACTACTTCGCGGGTGTCGCCACGACGGGCCTGAGCGCCATAGGTGGTTTCGCTGCCAAGGATTTCCACGCTGGTCTCGCGCATGGGCGCCATGCCCAGCTGTTTGAACAGGCCGTCCACCTTTTTCAGGATGGCGTCGGCCACCACCTGGCCTTTTTGCGGGGCGTCGATACCGCCCATCAGGAAGGAGGCAGTGATACGGTTACCATCCGGGTAGGTGGCGGAGACCTTATAACTGTCGGTGGGCGGCAGGCCCCGGGCGCCGCTGACACTCACCCGGTTGTCGCCCACCTGTTCCAGTTGTACCTGGGTAAAGTCGCAGACCACGTCGGGCAGCATATAGGCACGAGGATCGCCAATTTCATAGACGATCTGTTCGCCTACGGTGGCGGTGTTGACCAGGCCACCGGTGTTGTCCGGCTTGGTAATGACGAAGTGACCGTCCGCAAAACACTCGGCAATGGGAAAGCCCATGTTGTGGAAGTCAGGAACATCGCGCCAGTCGGTGAAGTTGCCGCCGGTGCACTGGGCGCCGCATTCGATCACATGGCCGGCCAGTGAGCCCTGGGCCAGTTTGTCGTAGTCGTCTTCAGCCCAGCCGAATTCGTGCATCAGGGGGCCCAGTACCACGGCGGAATCAGCGATGCGGCCAGTGAGCACGATATCGGCGCCGGCATCCAGAGCTGCCTTGATGGGCAGGGCGCCCAGGTAGGCATTCATTGTGACTGTCATGGTGGGCAGGGGAGCGCCGGTGTCCATTTCCGTCACATCGGCAAAGTCGTTGCGGCGCGGGTTCAGGTCATCGCCTTCCACCAGGGCAATCTTCATGGTTACCCCGGCGGCCTCGAACACTTTCTCCAGGGCTTCACGGCAAGCGCGAGGGTTTACCCCGCCGGCATTGCTGACCACCTTGATGTTCTTTGCTTTGATGTCCTTGGCCAGCGGCGCCATGACATTATTAACGAAGTCGTGGGCGTAACCGGCGCTGGGATCCTTCATGCGGGCCCCGGCCATGATGGACAGGGTCACCTCGGCCAGATAGTCGAACACCAGATAATCGATCTCGGCCTGCTTGACCAACTGGAAAGCGGCGCTGTTGGTATCGCCCCAGAATCCGGCGGCACAGCCGATGCGAACGGGTTCGGTCATGGTGGCTCCATTTGCGTGTAAAAGCGTGGTCTCGTAAGCTACCAAGCAAGCGCTTGGTTTGTAAAGTGTGAGATGTCTTGCTGAGCATTTATCCGAAGCCGCTGTAGGAGCGGAGCAACGCACGTAGTTCAGTGCGACCCGAAGCGAATACAGCCGCTTGAGGCGCGAATTCGAGCCTTGGGCGAGGAATTGATCTGTCATCTGCACCGATCCTTCGCTGGGCTCTGGTTCGCGCCTCAAGCGGCGCTCCTACTGTTTAATCCGGCGCATGGTGATTGTGTTTGCAGCTTGCAGCTTGCAGCCAGGAATCGGGATAATGCGGGGATACAAAAAAGAGGATACCAATGGCTGAGTCACTGGCAATTAATGGAATCGATGATTCTCCCCGCGGGCGTTTGCTCAGTGCGGCGGCTCACCTGTTTCGGGACAAGGGCTTTGATCGCACTACAGTCAGGGATATTGCGGCTTCCGTGGGCATCCAGAGCGGCTCCATCTTTCATCATTTCAAGAGTAAGGAGGATATCCTCTTTGCGGTAATGGAAGAGGTGATCCAGTTCAATACGGATCGTCTGCGCCGGGCTATTGCGGCTGAGAGCTCACCGAAAGGGCAGCTGCGGGCACTGATCCGTGCGGAGCTGCAGTCCATTGTCGGGGATACTGCTGAAGCCATGACCGTGCTGGTGACAGAGTGGCGCTGTCTCAGTGAGGACAAACAGCGCAAGGCGCTGGAGTTGCGCGCCATTTATGAGCAACTGTGGCTGGATGCACTCAATGCGCTGCATGCGCAGGGGGCGTTCCGGGATGATCCCTTTATCATTCGTCGCCTGCTCACCGGCATGACAGGCTGGGCGCCCAACTGGTTTGACCGGGACGGTTCCCTGACCCTGGATGACCTAGCGGACATTATTCTGGCCCGTGTGGTGGGGGAAGCATGATCGGTAATGCCATCAGCTGGGGGCAGAGTGGGTACTCCATTATCGAGGAAGGCGAGCTGAACCGGCAGACCTGGGCGCTGGATGTGCATCACTACCTGATTGCCAAACCGAGCGGGCAGCCGGTGCCGGGGCGATTCACTCTGGAGCAGGCAAAGGCGAAGATTGAGGCGCTGGAGTCGGAAGAGAGCTGAAGCGGTAAGCTACGTAGCCGCTTGTAGGAGCCCATGCTTGCCCCCACGGGGGATCTGCACATGAGAACCTCGCGCTAGCGAGGAAATCGCCCGGAGGGCGATCAGGCCTGTCTGGCTTCGACAGCTTCTTCTTTGAGATCGGGAGCAACGGCACCGCCGGCTCGGTTCGCCATGCAAGCATGGGCTCCTACAGTGGCCATTCTGTGCAACTTTTGCCCGTTCCGCCCATTTTCTAGGCAAACGGACTTTTTTCTGCAAAAAGCCGTTGACACCCCCGGCCCAATCCCTAAAATGGCGCCCACTTCGCAGCGCGATGCGGGTGGTTAGCTCAGCTGGGAGAGCATCTGCCTTACAAGCAGAGGGTCGGCGGTTCGATCCCGTCACCACCCACCATATTTTGAAAGTAAAGAGTTCCGAAAGGAAAAGTGGAGCGGTAGTTCAGTTGGTTAGAATACCGGCCTGTCACGCCGGGGGTCGCGGGTTCGAGTCCCGTCCGCTCCGCCACTATTCAGCATTAAAGGCTCCCATTTATGGGGGCCTTTTTTGTTTCAAGGGTGCTGCCCACGCTCTACGCAGCACGTTGTACCTCCGTTGCTTGCGGTTTTGCCTTCCTTATTTTTGTTCGTGTTGCCTGCTGCGTGATGCGTGCAGCGTCTCATGTAATGAACTTGTCACCTAAACCTTGTCTAATTTCAGGCCCACAACACTGAAAAAGATAAAGGAGGACAAGCAAATGGAAGACTATCTGGAAGAGCGACTGGAAGAGAAGCAGCTGATGGAATGCCTAGAAGAGTGGCAGGAAGAAGACAGCTGGGTAGACGATGGAGAGGAACTCTGATTCCTCTCCGATTTTCCAGCCCCACTCCTATCCGTTAACCACCTCCCTCCCCCCTCTCCCCACACATATTATTCTGGCAACGTGATGTCGTTATTGGTCTTTGCTGGCTGCTTTGCGGCATAGTGATGAGCGGGTTTTCGTATGCTTTTTTTTTACTGCCATTCAGGTCACACTCTTTTATGAGGGGCTGACTATAATTGGCAGCACCCTGACTTTGCCGTCACTACTGGATTTTCTGGATATTGCAGGGAGTGACGTTGTGGCGAGTCAGTGGCCAACTACAATAATTCTCAAGGGAAGGAAGGACACATGCCTCTATCCTCCGTGACGTCCGAAGCGATTCTGTTTTTTGATCATCGGGGCATTACTAAAAGCATGCTGTATGCGGATTTTGAGGCGATCCTCGATGGCATGGTGGGTGTGCCGGAATTTGCAGATAAGGAAGTTCGCGGTGCCTACTGCCTGGTGAATGGTCAGTTACGGGTACGTTCGCTGGTCCTTTTTACGATCGATTTTGATGAAGACGGCATGGCCGACACCACTTGGAATGTGCCGCTGCGCCATCTGGCAGAACATGCGGGGCAGGGGCCGGATATGGGGGCCGGGCCGATTCGTCTGGCCTGCCGCAGCCAGTGTCCGGTGGCCTGGCACCAGGATCAGATGTGGGATCCGGGCATGAAGCCGGGAGCCAACGACTTTATCGCCATTCGCGACACCATTCGTGAGCGCGGTCCGAAACTGGGGCTGGAAATCGATGACGAGCTGGATTCGACCCCTGCCGCTGCGCCGCCAGTCATTGGTGCCGAAACGGCAGCGCCCACCATTGCCCCGGACGATGACGAGAGCAAGAAAGAGGCCGATGAAGAAAGGGTGCGACTGGCTCGCATTATCAAGGAGCTGCGCCTGCGGGTACAGACACTGGAAAATTCCCAGTCCGAAGAAGTGGGCCAACTCCGCTACGCCGCTCAGCAAAAGGAGGAAATCCTCAATGCTCAGCTGGAAAAGGTTCTGGGCCAGTTCAAGACGCTCAAGTCCCAGAATGGGGCGTTGCGTGAACAGAATGATTCTCTCAAGGCTCAGGTGTTATCGCTAACCCAGAGCCTGGAGGAGCAGAGCCACCAAAGCCAGACTCAGGGCAGCGAACTGGAAGTGCTTACCGAACAGTACAAGCTGGCACTGGAGCAGCGAATCGAGGAGGAACGGGCGAAGCTTTCCGAGCAGATCCATGCCAAGGAAATGGATGTGCTGACCCGCGATGATCTGATTAACCAGCTCAAGGAGGAACTGGGCGAGCTAAAACGAAATCGGGTGAAGGAAGCCAGCACTGGAGCCCAGAAGATGCTGGAAAAACTGGAAAATCTCGGCCTCAGCTTTATCGCCTTCCACCCTGGTGCGGGACATATTTCCATTTCGGCCGATCAGATCGGCAGTTACATGGAAAATCCAGTGGCTTTCGCTGCGCGTAAATGTCTCGTCACTGAAGATCACTACCGGGCCTGGCTGGCCCATTATGAAAATCCCGTGTGCCAGGTATCGGTGGGCTCTGATCAACAGCCCTGCGGTAAGCGAGTGATCCGGGTGGAAGTGCCTAACCAGTTCAAACCCGGCGTCTCCGACTGCAATGCCAATCGTTGTCCAAACTGTCGCAACGACTCGGCGATCGATAACGTGCTGCGCTTTCGCTGATAAACAGATGTGACTCAGTGCCACTTCACTGAAAAATGGTAGGTTTTTTGCATTATCTACGCTGAAAGCATGATGTTGTTGTCACAATAAGAACACCGGGAGCGGCAGTTATGGCACACGAATCCATTGATAAAAGCCTTTTACAGACCTTTGTGCCAGTGAATGCGCTGTCTGGAGACCAGCTGGACTGGCTCCTGGATCAGCAGGAGGTGTGCCGTTATTCGTCAGGAGATGCCCTTTTTTCGCTTGGCGACAAGGACAACACCACCATCTATCTGCTCAGCGGCAAGGTAGAGCTTACCGATGAAGCGGGCAAAACCCGTACCGTCAGTGCCGGAGATACCGCATCCTGGCATCCGCTGGAGCATGCCCAGCCCCGCCGCAGTACGGCTAGGGCTCTGACCGAGGTCAGTGTGGTTCGCTTTGATAGCTTTCGGTTGGACACCATTCTTTCCTGGGACCAGTCTGCCGGTTACGTGATTCTCGATATCAACGCCAACTCCGCTTACCAGAATGATCGTGAGTGGATGATTCGACTGCTTAAATCCAAGCTGTTTCATCGGGTGCCGCCGAGCAATATTCTGGAAATTTTCCGCCGGCTGAAGGCGCATCGCCACAAGCAGGGGGATGTGATTATCCGCCAGGGTGAGGCAGCAGACTGTTGCTACATCCTCAAGGAAGGCGTCTGCGAGGTGGCCATCAGCATGGGTGACAATGCGCCAACACCTGTGGCCATGCTGGAAGAAGGGCAGTGGTTCGGTGAAGAGGCGCTGCTTTCCGGCAAGCCCCGCAATGCCACGGTGACCATGGCCACCGATGGGGTATTGATGAAACTGGAGCGCCAGGATTTTGATGCCTTGCTGCGCGAGCCGATCATCAACACCATGCCCGCTGGGGATGTACTGGGCGCGGCAGAAAAGGGGGCCTGGTGGCTGGATGTGCGCACCAGCGATGAATTTGACCAAGAGCACCTGGTGGGTGCCACCAATATGCCGCTGAATGTATTGCGGCTCAAATCCCGTCTTTTAGACCCCAGCAAGACCTATATTGCTTACTGTGATACCGGTCGACGTAGCGCCACGGCCGCTTTTCTGTTAAAAAACGCCGGCTTGGACGTAATCGTTCTGGATGGCGGCCTGAATGCCAATGCTGCTAACCTGAACGAGTACCTGACACAGGCCTGAATCCGGGGCTGCCACGCTGCAATCACGGATTCAGGCCAGGGTGGTCGCTCACCGCATGGAGGGCGAGCCCTTCACCGGATGCAGCCCAGCTGCCCAGGATTTGTGTGGCGCAAGAAACTTTTAGCAATAAATTCCGCAATATCGGCTTGATTGCCCGTTCTGAAAGTGAACAGGCGCTGTATTCACTGCGCCAGTTGATTCACTTTCTCAATGGGCGTGACTGTACCGTTATCCTCGACAAGAATATCGCCGGCAGCCTGCCGGAAATGGGCCTGCAGGCTGCCTCTGCCACGCAGATGGGGGAAGCCTGTGATCTGGTCATTGTCGTCGGTGGCGATGGCAGCCTGCTGGGTGCCGCCCGTACCCTGGCCCGTTTTGATGTGCCGGTGCTGGGCGTCAACCGGGGTCACCTGGGGTTTCTCACCGACATTCTCCCTTCCGAAATCGAAAGCCGGGTGGGGCAGGTGCTGGACGGTGAGTACACCACCGAAAAGCGGTTTCTGCTGGATCTGGAAGTGCGCCGGGGCAAGACCGTGGTGGGCGAAGGCTGTGCCCTGAATGATATCGTTCTGCTATCCGGTGACAGTGTCCACATGATCGATTTCGAGCTGGTGATTGATGGTCATTTTGTCTATGGTCAGCGCTCCGATGGCTTGATCATCTCCACTCCTACCGGTTCTACGGCCTATGCGCTGTCCGGCGGCGGGCCCATCATGCACCCCAAGCTGGATGCCATGGTGATGGTGCCGCTCAATCCGCATACCCTCACCAGCCGCCCGCTGGTGGTGGCCGGTGACAGCGAGATCAAGATCCATATCACCACCGAAAAGGTCCGACCACTGGTCAGCTGCGACGGCACCGCCGGGATTCGCCTGCAGGTGGATGATGTGATCGCCATTCGCAAGAAACCCCACCGTTTGCACTTGATTCACCCGCCAGGCCATGATTTCTACCAGGCCTGTCGTTCCAAGCTGGGTTGGAGTACCCGCCCCGGCGACAGCAATTAAAAAGCAGTTAACAGTTAATAGTGAATAGTTAATAGCTACAGACAAACAGAAGTATCCCTGTATCCGTTCCAGGCTACGCAGGGCGGAAATAGGCGAAAGCCCATCTCTGCCGAACTGGCAGGGGCTTCTAGCGAGTAAATGCCATGACTTACCAAAGCTTTGATGACCTGATCGCTGCCATGACGCAGGAAGTCTGTGACAACATGCGCCGCGCTATTGAAACCGGCAAATGGGCGGATGGCCGCCCGCTGAGCCGGGAACAGCGTGAAAGCTGCCTCCAGGCCGTTATTGCCTGGGAGGCAAAGAACCTGCCCGAGGAGCAGCGCTCTGGCTATATGGCCCAGCAATGCAAGAGTGGTGAGGACGAGCCGGAGGAGCAACCGGTAACCCTGCGCGCCCCGGATCGTTTGCAGTAGCCAGACTGCCCGCCCCACGGTCAGTGACTGGCGGGTCGTCGCCCGGATACCGCCTGTCGGACCAACGTCAAGTTTTTCCTGTCAAAGACCGTTGGTGCTCTTCCAAACATACTGTATTCTTCCTAGGTGACAACTCTGCTGTGTAGGTTAGCCGGCCTAGATTCGGCGCACAGGGACGATGTCTTTCTGGCTGCGTTATGGGAGATTGCGGCGCAGACAGAAATAAAAAAGATAACAAACGGTTTGGGAGAACCCATGCATATCTACAAGAAAGTACTGCCTGCGGCAGTGGCCCTGGCACTGGCGGCCTGTGGTGGCGGCAGTGATACCGTTCCTGATCAGAGTGAGGGTGCTACCCAAATCGGGACTTTTCCCCGCTTTGACCCGCTTGCATCCGATCTGCCGTTGAATACTGATATTGTCTTCGCGGCAGCAGCAACCAGTGATGGTACTGCAGACTTGGGCGCTCCCACCAATCCGGTGGAAGCGGCAACTAATGGCTTGGACGGCTTTTCTACCAGCGCTTATTTCGATATCGGATTTGCCGGCGGTAGCATTGATCCAGCGAGCCTCTGTACGACGTTGGCTCAGGCGATGGCGCAGTGCGCTTCACCAAATGTTTTCCTTATCCCGCTGGATACTGGTAGCAATGATGCACTGGATCCCGCCAATATCGTCGGCGTTCAGGCTCCGGGTAACTGGCCCGCTGCCAGCGCTGAGGTAGTGTCTCTGGATGGCGGCACCAACAATGTGCTGCGTGTGATTCCTCAGGAGCCTTTGCAGGCCAAGACCAAGTATCTGGTATTTGTTACCAATGGCGTTCTGGACAGTGCTGGTGACCCGATTACTCCGTCCAGCAGCTACAATACGCTGGGTGAAACGACTCCGGCGGTAACTCCCGATCTGCAGCCGGTACGTGATGCTATCGCAGGCTGGGAAACTATTGCTTCAGGTGTCCTGCAAACGCTTTCCGGCGGTGCTATCAGTGCCGAACAGGCAAAAGACAGCATTGCCATTTCCTACACCTTTACGACCACGGACCCCCAGGCGCCACTGGTTGCCATGGCGGCACCTCGTGCAGCACTGGTTCAGGCGCAGGTTGATCTAGGCATTGCTGGCGGCACAGCCGTTGCAAACTCTACAGGACTGGAAGCCCTGGGGCTGTTGAGCACCCCCAAGGCTCGGGATAATGACATTGCTGCAGCAACTGCCGTTGATCTCAATGTTCTGACGGGTGGAACGTTGCCTGCTGGCGTCGGTTCTCTGTATACCGGCTTTATCAAGCTGCCGTACTACCTGACTACGCCTGATACCACCATGAAGATGAGTTACACCCAGGATAGCTGGGTGGCCGATCAGACGCTGGGTGGTGCGTTAAGCGCAGAGTTGCCACCAGGTGCACCGGCATTGCCGCCTGTGGATGCCGATGGCGTGACCTATAATGTGACCTACCGTTACCCGTTTGCGGCGCAGAAGAGTGTTGAGTCGGTGCCGTTGCAGGTCACATTGCCTGAGCCGGATCATGTTCCAGCGAACCCCGCTTTTGGCGGCGCAGACTGTCAAACGGCACGTCCTGCGGGTTACCCGGTGGTGATTTATATTCACGGTATTACCAGTGACAGGGCGTCCGTGGTGGCTTTGGCTCATACTCTGGCATCCGTCTGTGTTGCAACAGTGGCGATTGATTTGCCGCTTCACGGTGTGACGAGTGGAAACCCTCTGGCCGCCTTGCTTGGCGCTGATGCTGTCAGCTCCGCTTATGACCCGGCAGACGTCCCTGTCGAGCGTCACTTTGGCGACCCGGGTGGTTCCGGTGCTCAGTTCATCAATCTGGGAGTGCTCAATAACACTCGCGACAACATGCGCCAGTCCGTTATGGATATGTTGAACCTCAATGCCAGCCTGGACAGCATCAGCACCTCATTGAATGATGCTGGTCTGGGAACTCTGGATACCACCAATGTGAAAACGGTAGGTGTTTCTCTTGGCGGTATTGTCGGTACGGTGTACGCCACCGTGAATCAGAAGGCGATTGGTGCTGAAAGCCTCACCGGCTTTACCAGTAACCTGAAGCCTCTTGATGGGCTGGTGGTTTCCGCCGGCGGTAGCCAGCTGACCCAGATCCTGAACAATTCGCAGACCTTTGGTCCGGTGATTGAGGCAGGCCTGGCAGCAGAGGGTGTTCAGAAGGGCACCACAAACTTCGAACGCTTCCTGTATGTGGCCCAGAGCGCAGTGGATTCCGGTGATCCTGTAAACTTTGCTGAAACCCTGGGATCCCTCGGTGTGCCGGTGCTGGTACAGCAGATTGTCGGTGGTGGTGATGCCTCAGGCCTGGCTGATGCCAAGGTCTATACTGCCGACAAGGTAGTGCCAAATAGCGCCGCTGGTGCGCCACTGGCAGGTACGACCCCGCTGGCAGCCCTGCTGGGTGCCGGGCAGGTTGGCCCAGGGCCTGTGGATGTATCCGCTGCTAACGCTCTGGTAAATCTGACCATCGGCCATCACGCTTCACTGCTGCGCCCCAATGAGGCAAGTGGTGAAATGCCCACCAATGGTGAGAATGTGGCGACTGCAGAACTGCAGACCCAAGTAGCTAGCTTCGTATTGGCGCCGGCATCCACGGCTGTTGGTTCTGCACCGAATGGTAGCAATACCGCGGCTGCCTTTATCGAAGCCCCATAATGGCTGTATTACCGGGCTGATCTTCAGCCCGTGAAATGGCATAGTCACAACACCTCGCTCTGCGGGGTGTTGTCGTTTTTGTCTGCCCCTTTTGTTTGGAGTCTTCCATGGATAGCCCGCAAGCTGATGTGAAAACCACTCGCCTGGCTGATTATACGCCACCGGATTTTCTTGTAGACCATGTGGAGCTGGACGTGGACTTACGGGACGGTCAGACCCGGGTGACCAGCACTATGCAGTTTCGCCTAAACCCTGAGAATACACGGGAAGGTGGTAGTGATCTGATTCTGGACGGTGAGTGCCTGGCGCTTGAGTCGCTGGCAATCAATGGTGAGCCTGTTGCGGAAAATCGATACCGCTATGAAAAGGACAAGTTGACCATCGAAAGCGTCCCTGAGACTTTTTCGCTGACGTCTGTAGTGCGGATAGAACCGGAAAAAAATACTGCGCTCGACGGTCTCTATCGTTCCAATGGCATGTACTGCACCCAGTGCGAAGCGGAAGGTTTTCGTCGGATTACCTTTTTCCCTGATCGGCCGGATGTATTGGCCCGGTTCACGACCACGGTGCGGGCCGACAAGAAGCGCTACCCGCTGCTGCTATCCAATGGTAACCCGGTAGAACAGGGCGAAGAGGGCGATCGCCACTGGGTGACCTGGGAAGATCCGTTCCCGAAACCCTGCTATCTGTTTGCGCTGGTGGCCGGTGATCTGGCGTGTCTGGAGGACAGCTATACCACCGGTTCCGGTCGCCAGGTGTCGCTGCGCCTTTATGCGGAGCACCGCGATCTGGACAAGCTGGACCACGCCATGCTGTCGCTGAAGAATGCCATGCGTTGGGATGAAGACACCTACGGGCGTGAGTACGACCTGGATATCTATATGATCGTGGCGGTAAGCCACTTCAATATGGGGGCCATGGAAAACAAGGGTCTCAATATCTTCAATACGTCCTGTGTGTTGGCTCACCCGTCTACTACCACCGATGCCGGTTTTCAGCGGGTGGAATCCGTGGTGGCCCATGAGTATTTCCATAACTGGTCGGGTAACCGGGTCACCTGCCGGGACTGGTTTCAGCTCAGTCTCAAGGAAGGCTTCACCGTATTTCGAGACCAGCAGTTCTCTGCTGATATGAACTCCGCCGCGGTGCAGCGGGTGGAGAATGTGGACTTTCTGGTTAACCACCAGTTCCCGGAAGATCAGGGGCCCATGGCGCATCCTGTGCGCCCGGCGGAATACCAGAAAATTGATAATTTTTACACGCTGACGATCTATGAAAAGGGCGCCGAAATTGTCCGTATGCAGTATCACCTGCTGGGGCCGGAAGATTTTCGTCGCGCCACTGACCTTTACTTCGATCGTTTTGATGGCCAGGCGGTCACCTGTGATGACTTTGTTGCCTGCATGGAGGAGATCTCCGGGCGGGATCTGACCCAGTTCAAGCGCTGGTACAGCCAGGCGGGTACGCCGGTACTGACCGTGACAGATCGCCTTGAGAATGACCGGTACCTGCTCACCTTCCGCCAGCACACTCCCCCGACACCGGGACAGGCGGAGAAACAGCCGCTGATGATCCCGGTGCGTCTGGCCTTACTGGACGAAACCGGTGAGCCGTTGCCGCTGGATGTGCAGGGCAATCGCGAGAAGGTCATTATTCTCGACAGGGAGGAGCAGACTTTCAGCGTTGATGCCGCAGGGCCGGTTACCCCCTCCTTGCTGCGGGGCTTTTCTGCGCCGGTGGTGCTCGACTACGCCTTCGATCATGACCAGCTATCTCGCCTGCTGGCCCATGACAGTGATGGCTACTGCCGCTGGAGTGCAGCCCAGCGGCTTTACTTCTCCGCGCTGGATCGGCTGGTGAAAGGGGAGGGGGCCGCCGCAGCTGAGGCGCAAGCGCTGGTGCCCGTATTGGAGCAAGTGATCGGTCGGGCCGATGAAGATCCGGCTCAGGCTGCTCTGTTGCTGTCACTGCCTGGTGAAGTGGCCCTTGGCGACAGGCATGCCCCCCTGGATCCTGGCGTCGTCCATGCTGCCCACCATGCCATGAAGCAGGCCCTGGGCAAGGCGTTGCAGGGCCACTGGCTGTCACTGGCAGAGAATCTGATCGCTACTGAGCTGGAAATGGATGGCCGGGCCATGGGGCGCCGCCAGTTGCGCAATCTGGCGCTGGATTATCTGGCAGCGTCCGGTCACCCGGAAGCACAGCGTCTGGCAGCGGAGTTGTTCGAGTTACCGCTGTGTATGACCGAAGAACTGGCTGCGCTGCGGGTGCTGGTGCACTACAACCTGGCCGGGGCAAACCAGGCGCTGGCCCAGTTCGCTGAACGCTGGTCCGAGGAAGCACTGGTAATGGATCAGTGGTTTGCAGTTCAGGCCTCCATGCCTGGGGAGCAAAGCTTGTCACGAATAGAGGCGCTGATGGCGCATCCAGCCTTTGACTGGACTGTCCCGAACCGGGTGCGAGCGTTGGTGGGCACCCTGGCTAACGGTAACCCTTCGGCCTTCCATTCCCAGGACGGGGAGGGGTACCGTCTGTTTGCTGCGGCACTGACTCGTCTTGACGGGATCAACCCGCAGATTGCAGCCCGGTTGGCTAATGCGGCCGCACGTCTGCCAAAGCTGGAAGCGGTGCGCCGTGAGCATCTAGCCTCAGCCTTGTTGACGGTCAAAAAGCAGGCTTCAGATAACCTGAGAGAGGTGTTGGGACGGATACTGGAGGCCTGATACGAGTGGCACTGGCATAAGTCGCGCCGCGAAGCTTTGCTTGCAAAGCTCCTACGGGTGAATCAGGCAACGGGGCTCGGGTCACGTTAATGCCTTCAGGCTGATAGCGGGATTGGTCAGTGCGCACAAAAGTAGTGACTAGCTGGTCGTTAAATGTACACTGAAGGGGGATTTCTTTTTGGTCCCGATATGTAAGAATTAAGACTTAGTCTGGGTGACGGTGTGCATCGGATGGAATGATGGGACCGGTACACAAGGGAGAAGCCGCCACCGGGGCAAGAACAATAAAGCCATACATGGCAATTCGGAGAGCTACATGAATAATAACCCCCTGCGCAAAACCAGGTTAGCGATGGCTGTTGCTGGTGCTGCAGCACTTACCAGTTTGTCACTTCCTGCCTCTGCAATTCAGCTTCAATTCGATAATCCTGACTGGACCGGTCGACTGGATACTGCCTTGTCCGTGGGTGCGTTGTTCCGCACAGAAGGGCAGGATCGGATGCTGGCTGCCAACGGTGATGTGGTTGACATGACCCTCAGAGGCTATGGCTCCCAGGTCAACAAGAACGATGCCAACAACAACTTTGATACTGGTCTGGCGTCTTTGGTTTACAAGATCACCCCGGAGATGGATTTGAGCTGGAAGGGGCGTTACGGCATGTTCGTCCGTGCCACGGCGTTCCACGACCAGCAGATCATGGGCGGAGGCCATGATGGCGGCGCTCTGATGAAATCAGGCCCCTTCGTGCCGGGTAACGGGTTTACCCGTTATGCGACCTATTCCGATTATGCCAATAACGGTATCGGAGATGATTTCAGCCGTGATGCAGAGCGTTATGCAGGCCAGCGGGCTCGCATGCTGGATGCTTATGTCTGGGGCAGTTTCGATCTGTTCGAGAAGCCTCTGAATGTGCGTCTGGGCCAGCAGGTAATTAACTGGGGTGAAGCGCTGTTCATCCAGGGTGGTGTTAACACTGCCAACTACTTCGATCTCAATGCACTGCGCTTGCCAGGTTCTGAAATCAAGGAAGCCCTGTTGCCGTTGGATAGCTTGTACTTTTCCTACGGCCTGACTTTTAACGCGACCCTGGAAGGCTTCTATCAATTCGAGTGGGAGAACTCCGAAGACGCACCAGCGGGAACCTACTTCTCTACTCATGATGCATTCCCGGGTAGAGGCGCTGACAACGTGATTATTGATGGCCGTGTTGTAGCCCTCGGCGCTGGCGCACCGGGTCTGGAAAATGCATTTGCTGCCTATACCGCTCAATTCGGGCCGGGTTACGAGTACGAAGCTACTCAGGTAACGGTTGACCGAATTCGTGATGAGGATGCGAAGGATGGCGGCCAGTTTGGTTTGGCCTATCGTTACTTTGCCGAAGCTCTGAATGGTACGGAATTTGCCCTTTACTATACCCGCACCCATGCACGTACGCCTGTAGTGGGTTCCCGCATCAACAAGATCAACACCTCCGGCCTGGCTGGTGTTCCGGAAACCATCGATACCACTGAATACCAGATGGCTTATGTGGAAGACCAGGACATGTTCGGTGCCAGCTTTAACACCGTTGTCGGCTCCATGTCTCTGGCGGGGGAACTGGCTTACCGGCCCAAGCGTGCGATTATCAATGAAATCGGCGACAACCTGATCCAGTCACTGGCTGGCGCAGCCGCAAACCCTGCACCAACCCTCGGCAGTCTGACTCAGCATTGTGTGCGCGCTGAACTTGGCGGTAGCTGTCTCAATTCCAACTCTCCCGTGCAGGAAGGCCAGCTCTACTACTTCTACGACGAAGTGGAAAGCTACAACGGCTCCCTGGTCAGTATTTTCAACTTCGGCCCTACTTGGGGTACCGATGGTTTGGTGGCCCTGCTGGAACTGGGCGTTGAGCACATCGAAGGCCTTGAGAATCCGGAGCTGGAATATAACTCCACCGCTGCCATTCTTGGCTCTGAAGCCCAGATCCTGAGCCCGGATGACCCCAATAAATATAATCTGGATGATACATCCTGGGGTTACCGTGCGGTTCTGAGAGCGAACTACAACAATATTTTTGCCGGTATTTCCATGGCGCCCAGCATCCGACTTGCCCACGATGTGAGTGGCAACTCCCCGATCGGCGGCAATTTCATGGAAGATCGCAAAGCTGCCACGCTGGGGCTGGATTTTGTGTACCTGAACAACCTGGAAGTGGGCATGTCTGCCACCAGCTTCTGGGGCGCCAAATATTCCAACAAACTGGCGGACCGGAACAACGCTACGGTTTCTGTTAAGTACTCTTTTTAATTTTTTCCGGGTCGGGATTCCGGCCCGTTTATTCGGAGAGCAATCATGTTGAAGAAATTGACCGCCATGGGCAGCGCGCTTGCGCTGTCACTGAGCGTAGCGGCCAATGTGCAGGCTGCCGTGTCCGCACAGGAAGCGGCAAAGCTGGGCAAGTCCCTGACCCCCTTCGGGGCCAACGTCAGCGGTAACGGCAAAGCCGTGTCCACTGGCCTTGGCATCCCTGATTGGACCGGCGGTATCCAGAAGAAGGATATCCCCAAGGAATATACCCGGCCCGGCCAGCACCATCCGGACCCCTACAAGAATGACAAAGTGGTATTCACCATCACCGCCCAGAACCTGTCCAAATATGCCGACAAGGTGCCTGATGGTGTGCAGGGTATGCTGAAAACCTACCCGGATACCTTCAAACTCAATGTCTACCCAAGTCACCGCTCTACCTCTGCACCGCAGTGGGTCTACGACAACACCAAGAGCAACGCCACTCGCGCCACTCTGGCGGAAACCGGCGTTGACAAGGCGTTTGGTGGGATTCCTTTCCCGATTCTGAGCGGTAGCAATGAAGACAAAGCACAGCAGGCGATCTGGAACCACATTCTTCGCTGGCGTGGCCTGTATGTGGTGCGTCGTGCTTCCGAAGTAGCGGTGCAGCGTAACGGTGCCTACTCCCTGATTACTTCCCAGCAGGAAGTGTATTTCCGCTACTACGATCCCAAGTACAACTTCGACAGCCTGGACAACATCATTTTCTACTACCTGTCCTTCACCAAGGCGCCAGCGCGTTTGGCCGGTGGGGCCGTGTTGGTCCATGAAATGCTGGACCAGAAACAGATGCCGCGTCAGGCCTGGGGTTATAACGCTGGTCAGCGCCGTGTCCGTCGGGCGCCGAACCTGGCCTATGATACCCCCATCGCTGCTGCTGATGGTCTTCGTACCGCCGATGACACCGATATGTATAACGGTGCCCCGGACAAGTACAACTGGAAACTGGTGCATGAAAAGCCGGTGGAAATGTTTATTCCCTATAACAACTACAAGATGGACAGCCCTGACGTGAAATACGAAACCCTGCTGCAACAGGGCCACGTCAACCCGGACTATCAGCGCTGGGAACTGCACCGTGTATGGGTCGTGGAAGCTAACCTGAAAGAAGGTGAGCGTCATATCTACGCCAAGCGCCGTTTCTACATTGATGCAGATTCCTGGCAGATCGCCGCCATCGACCAGTACGACCGCCGTGACGAACTGTGGCGCGTGAGCCTGGCCTACATCAAGAACTACTATGAAGTGCCAACCCAGTGGACCGCGCTGGATGTGTTCCATGATCTGCGTGCCCAGCGTTACCACGTACAGTTCCTGGATAACGAAGAGCCGTCCATTCTGGATTATAGCCAGCCGGTACCAGATGATCGTTACTTCCATCCGGCCGCATTGCGCCGCCGCGGACGGTAATGACAAGAAAAAGCTGACCGTTTAACGGCACAGCACTGGCAACGCGACCGGGAACCGACGGGCCATCATCTAGGGCTCCAAGTCCCCGGTCGTTTTGCAATTGGCTCCGTCAAGGAGCCTTCGGGAAGAGATGGGACAATGAGAAAAACACTTTTGCTGGCTGTTGCAGCCATGCTGTCTGCCCCTTTGCAGGCACAGTTTATTGATAACAAGTCGCCGCTGGTTACAGCCAACAACTATCTGGATCTGGCTAACGCCAATGGCCGGATTGTGGCGGTGGGTGACCGCGGCAAAATTCTTTACTCCGACGATGATGGGGATCACTGGCAGGCGGCCAAAACCCCTGAAGAGGTGCTGCTGACAGCGGTTTGTTTTGCGGATGCCCGCAACGGCTGGGCCGTGGGCCATGATGCAGTGGTACTGGGTACCCGTGATGGCGGAGAAAGCTGGACGCTTCAGTACAGCGATCCGCTGGGTGGCAGTGATGATAGCGAGCCGGCTGATGAGAGCATGGATGATCTGTCCATGGACGACATCTATGGCGACCCCTATGAGGACGATGCCTACGGGGATGATCTCTACAGCGATGATCCTTACGAGGAAGCCGCCGCTGCACCCGTCGATACCTCCGGTGCGCCGCTACTGGATGTGCACTGTGAAAGCCGTGACAAGGCAGTGGCAGTGGGTGGTTATGGTTATTATCTGGAAACCTCCAACGGCGGTGAGACCTGGAACAAACGCACCGCTGCACTGAGTAATAACGATGGTTGGCATCTGTACGGCTTTGCGGCCGCTCCCGCTAGCAACGATCGCTATCTGGTTGGTGAAAAGGGCGTCATCTTTCGCTCTTCGGACAAGGGCCAGAACTGGGAAGCGTTGACCAGTCCCTATGACGGGACCTTGTTCGGGGCCACCCCGATATCCGATTACCAGGTGTTGATCTACGGCCTGCAAGGCAATGTGTGGTTAACCGCCAATCGCGGCAGTAGCTGGGCCAAGGTGCCCACCAAGCTGACCCGTGGTGTGAATGACGGCACGGTACTGGAAGACGGCACGGTGGTGCTGGTTACCAATGCCGGCGGCATTCTCACCAGCCACGATGGTGGTCAAACCTTCTCCCTGCGGTTCCTTCCGGACCGTGAATCCATCTCCGCAATTTTGCCCCGAAAGGCAGGCGGCGTTCTTGTCGCCGGCCAGGGCGGAGTGCGTGTGATTGAAGACGTAAAATAAGGGGCACAGCATGTCAGGTCGTATTTCCAAAACCATTGCCGGCGGGCTGTTTTCCATTCGTCCCGTTGTGCTGCTGCTGTTTATTGCAGCGACTGTCTTCCTGGGCTTTCAGGCCAGCAAGATTCAGCTTAATACCGATATCCGCAAAATGGTCCCGCTGGGTCATCCCTATATCCAGAACTTCCTGGAGCACAAGGATGATATGAGCCTGGGTAACGATGTGCGTGTCATCGTTGCAGAAACCCAGAGTGAGGATATCTTCAATCCTGAGTATATGACGGCCCTGAAGGAAATCACCGACGAGGTGTTTGCCCTGGATGGCGTGGATCCCAGCAAAATCAGTTCCCTCTGGACCAGCAATGTACGCTGGAATGAGGTAACCGAGCAGGGCTTCCAGGGTGGTGAAGTGATTCCCGCCGGTTACGATGGCAGCGAAGCGACGCTCGAAGATCTGCGCACCAATGTGCTTCGCTCAGGCCAGGTTGGCCGTCTGGTGGCGGATAACTTCCAGTCCAGTGTGGTGCATGCCCATTTGCTGGATGCGCTGGGTGAAAACGGCGTGGATATTCCCGTGCTGGCAGCGCGTCTTGAAGAGATTCGTGCTACCTATCAGGACAAGTATCCCAACGTTCGAATCCATATCGTCGGCCTGGCCAAAAAAGCCGGTGATGTGATGGCCGCCGCAGAAGAAGTGGCCATGTTCTTCTTCTTCACTCTGGCTCTGATTGCAGTACTGCTGCTGCTGGATACCCGCTGTTTGCGCAGTGCAATGACAGTGACCGTTTGCTCTTTTGTGGCGGTTATCTGGCAATTGGGGATTGTCAGTACGCTGGGCTTCACCATTGATCCTTATTCGATGCTGGTGCCGTTCCTGGTGTTTGCCATTGCGGTCTCCCATGGTGTGCAAATCGTCAACACCCTGGCGAACTACGCTGCAGAAGGGCAGACCCCACTGGATGCGGCGCGTAATACCTTCCAGTCCTTGTATGTACCGGGCATGGTGGCGCTGGTGTCAGATGCCATCGGCTTCCTGACGCTCTATATCATCGATGTGGGCGTGATCCGGGAATTGGCCATGGCGGCCAGTATCGGGGTGGCGGTGATTATCATCACCAACCTGATTGTGGTGCCGATGGTGCTTTCCTACCTGGGTGTCAGCGGTGCATCAGTGCGTAAGATTCAGGCGGGAGAGAAGAAAGAGCACCCGCTGGCCGGGCTGTTTGCCCGCTTTACCCGTAAGCCTTTGGCGGCTCTCTCCATCGTGATCGCAGTGGCCGGTTACGGGGTGGGCATCTACATGAGCCAGGATCTGAAAATCGGTGATCTGGACAAAGGTGCACCAGAGCTCTGGCCGGACCCGTGTGAAGAAATGGATTGCCCGCGCGGTTATGAACCCAAGCCCCGCTATCGCTATAACCACGACGTGAATTTCCTGGTGTCCAACTACTCTGTCAGTGCGGATGTGCTGGTAGTGATGGGCAAGACGCCGGTGGAGTCCTGTAACACCTATCCCGCCATGCAGACCGTGGATGATTTGTCCTGGACCCTGCGCAATGTGGAGGGAGTGCAGGATGTTGTTACCATCTCGTCGGCAACTAAACTGATCTCCACCAACATGAATGAAGGCTCCCTGAAATGGGCTACCATTTCCCGGGACCAGTATGCGCTCAACAATGTCATGAGCTTCATGCCGGACAGCCTCTACAATCTGGACTGTTCCCTGGCCCCGGTGTACGTGTTCCTGGATGACCACAAGGCGGAAACCCTGGACCGTGTGACCGCAGCGGTGGCCGATTTCGCCGAGAAGCGGAACAATGAAGAGGTTATCGAGTTCAAGCTGGCGTCAGGTAATGCTGGCGTGGAAGCCGCCACCAACCAGACCATCGAGGCCAATCAGTATCCCATGCTTGCCCTGGTGTACGCGGTGGTATCGATTCTGGTGCTGATCGCCTTCCGCTCCATTCGTGCGGTGATCTGTATCATCGTGCCGCTGGGGCTGACTTCCATCCTTTGCCAGGCGCTGATGGCGCATCTGGGCATTGGCGTGAAAGTGGCGACCCTGCCGGTGATTGCTCTGGGCGTCGGTATCGGTGTGGATTACGGGATTTATATCTACAGCAAACTGGCTCATTACCTGAAACAGGGTATGGATCTGGAATCCGCCTACCGGGAAACTCTCAAGACTACAGGCAAGGCGGTGGCCTTTACGGGCATCACCCTGGCCGTGGGCGTGATCTTCTGGGCATTCAGTTCCATCAAGTTCCAGGCGGATATGGGCATCCTGCTGACCTTCATGTTCCTGTGGAACATGATCGGTGCCCTGTGGCTGCTGCCCGCTCTGGGCTGCTTCCTGCTCAAGCCTGATGCGGCCCGCGCTCGTCAGAACAGCTAACTGACGCGCTGGTTTCTGTTGGTTATTTTCAAGCCCGGCTCTGCCGGGCTTTTTTTGTATTGGTAAAGTCTGGGCTATCTGGCAAACCCCCTGGTTCAGTTGGAGCCTTTTTCACAAGGCGAAGATTCCCGCCCAGCCAGATTCTCTAAGGCGGCGCGAGCTCGTACTACCCCAGGCTGTCCGACACAAAACATCGAAGTGACGGGGTAGCTTGGCTATAATGCCGGCCATTATCACAATCCGGGTTGTCCCATGCTGTACTCCCTTGCTCGCCCTCTGCTGTTTTCCTTGTCTGAAGAACATGCCCATGAGCTGACTCTGGCCATGCTGCGCAAGCGGGCGGGCAAACTGTGGCCAGGCAGTGTGCCGGCATCCCCGCGGGAAGTGATGGGCATTGAATTCCCCAATCCGGTGGGCCTGGCAGCGGGCCTGGACAAGAACGGTGACTGCATAGATGGTCTGGCGGATCTGGGTTTCGGTTTTATCGAGGTGGGCACGGTAACCCCGCGTCCGCAGCCGGGTAACGTCCAGCCTCGCCTGTTCCGTCTGCCCAACGCCCAGGCGCTGATCAACCGCATGGGGTTCAATAATCTGGGGGTGGACTATCTGGTCGGTGCGGTTAAACAGAGCCGCTACAAGGGCGTGCTGGGTATCAATATCGGCAAGAACAAGGACACCCCGGTGGAAGACGCGGTTCAGGATTACCTGAGCTGTCAGCAGAAAGTCCACGCCTATGCGTCCTACCTGGTGGTGAATGTTTCCTCACCGAATACTCCCGGCCTGCGTAGCCTCCAGCACGGCGACGCGCTGAATGCATTGCTTGGCACCTTGCGCGAAGCTCAGACCCGTCTGGATGCGCAGCATCGTCGTCGGGTACCGTTGGTAATCAAGATTGCTCCGGACAACAGCGAAGAAGAGCTGCAGGCCATGGGCGAAGCGTTTGTGCAGCACGGCATCGACGGTGTTTGTGTGGGTAACACCACCCTGTCTCGCGAAGGGGTACAGGGGCTCCCCAAGTTCGATGAGCAGGGTGGCCTTAGCGGTGCCCCCCTGAAACCCATTGCCAACCAGGCACTGGCTACCATGAGCCAGACCCTGAAAGGGCGAATCCCGATAATCGGGGTAGGGGGTATCAATAGCGCCGCGGACGCGCTGGAGAAGCAGCAGCTGGGCGCCGACCTGGTACAGATTTACAGCGGCTTGATCTATCAGGGACCGGGCTTGATCGGCGATATCGCCCGCGCCTGGCCCAAAGCTATCTAACTAAGCTACGAGCTACGCTGGTTGGATAGGGAAGGTTTGGAAAGTTCTGGGCCGTCGTGATTTCTTACGAAGCCGCTGTAGGAGCCCATGCTTGCATGGCGAACCGTGCGAAGCACGACATCGTCCGAAGGACGATCAAAGCTAGAAGCTGGAAATTTAAAAGGGCCCGGGAGGGGCCCTGTGAGTCGGCGCTTGATGCGCCGGCGGGGTGTTGAACGGGTATAAGGTTTTAGCCGATATTTTTCAGGTTCTGAATGCTGGAGACCCCCAGCATCCCATGTGCGAAATCGGTGCGACCTTCGCGCCAGCCGCCCATCCAGTTGGTGCGTGCACTGAGGGCGCCAAACGGGCATTCCTCACGAGATTTTCCATCCAGGCCGGCGTTGTATCCCCGGCTGTAGGCGCGGTCGTCTTTGTTTCTTTTTTGTCGCTTCATAGACGCTTTCCCTTTCACAGATAGCGGTAGTGAAAATGACCCCTGGCAGAGAACAAGGCCAGTTATTGGGGTCGACTCATTCAGTATGGGAAAGCGCTGGGGTAGTGTCGAATATCATGTAGCAATATGGTTCGTGCCTGTTAAGCATATGACGTATAAAGGACAGCTTGACGACGATTTGTGTAACGCATTGAAAGTTAAATAGTTAATTTTACCGTTACGCATAAAACAGTCACTTACGAGGTATCAGTAATGGAATTTGTGGCCACCAGCATGCCCGGTATCGCCGAGTTGCTGGCCGATGAACTGTCGTCACTGGGCATATCGGTAACAGAAACCGGTCGTGCCCATGTGGCATTTACCGGCGGTACCGCGGATGCACTTCGGGTCTGCCTGTGGTCGCGGCTGGCGGAACGGGTGCTGTTGTCCCTGGCGACCCTCGGGGTCACCCCGGATATCGCACCGGAAAAGCTGGCTGCCAGCCAGGACTGGCTGTCTCTGGTGGGCAATGATGCGCCGCTGCATATCCATCTTGAGCACGGACCGGGTGTTCGTGGTGATAACCGCATCAGCACCAAGCGCTTTATTCAGGCCCTGCCACCACAATTCACGGTATCCCGGGATGCCCGTGGCAGTTGCTGTATCCGTGCCCGGCTGGATCCCAATGAAGCCCATCTGTGGCTGGATCTGGCCGGCGATCCCTTGCATCGGCGTGGTTACCGGTTGGCCGGTGGTCGGGCGCCGCTTCGCGAAACTCTTGGCGCAGCCATGCTGTGGGCCGCCGGCTGGCGCCAGGGCAATCATCCGGCAGTGTTAATGGACCCGTTTTGCGGCTCCGGCACCCTGTTGATAGAAGCCGCGCAGATCGCCGCCGGCTGGGCAGCGGGTGCCCAGCGCCAGCATTATGGTTTCCAGCAGTGGCGGGCGTGTCGCCGTCAGCTCTGGCAGGATGCCATGGAGGAGGCCGCCGAAAGCGCCCGCCAGCCGCTTCCTGAGATGTCCCTGAAGGGATTCGACGTGGACGGCCGGGCTATCCAGCTGGCCCAGCAGAATGCCGAGCGGGCGGGGGTTCGTCAGGCCATTCATTTTGAACGTCGGGAACTGGGCGCCCTGCGTTCCCGGGATTTTGCCGATCAGGGCCTGTTAGTAGCTAACCCGCCCTGGGGCGAGCGTCTGGATGAGCAGCAACAAGCTGGCTGGCTGCATTTCGCCCTGGGCCGGTTGCTGGCCAAACTGGCGCCGAACTGGCAAGCGGTGTTGTTGGGCGCCGACGCGGAAGTGATGGATCGCTCCGGTATGGATCTGCAGAGCCAGTGGCGACTGAAGAACGGGCCGTTCAATAACTTCATTCGTCTGTACCACTCTCGCCAGCCAGCGCAAGTGGAGGTGGTGACGATTGCTGAGTCATCCGCCTTCGAGGTGCCGGAAGGGGCCCAGCCGCTGGTGAACCGCCTGCGCAAGAATGGCAAACACCTGCGCCGCTGGCTGGAACGCGAAGATATCCAGTGCTATCGCCTCTACGATCGGGATCTGCCCGAGTTCAATGTGGCCGTGGATATCTATGGCGATCAGGTACTGGTGCAGGAATTCAAGGCGCCGAAAACCGTGGACCCGGAGAAGGCCAAACAGCGACGGGATCTGGCAGTGACCGCTGTTCGCGCGGCCCTGGGTGTACATCGCGAACAGGTGCACCTGCGAACCCGGGAGCGTCAGAAAGGCAATCAGCAGTACCAAAAGCTGGATGGCCAGGGGCGTTACCGGTTGGTGCGAGAAGGCCAGGCTCAGCTGCTCATCAACCTGCAGGACTATCTGGACACGGGTCTGTTCCTCGATCACCGTCCCACGCGGCTGAAAATTGCCGAGGAAGCCAGCGGCAAGCGCTTCCTCAACCTGTTTGCCTACACCGGCTCGGCCACCGTGCATGCGGCTGTTGGCGGCGCCAAGCGCACTGTTACCGTGGATGCTTCCAAGCGCTATCTGGAATGGGCAGCCTGCAATCTGGCCGCCAACGGCTTCTCCACCGAGCAGCATGAGCTGGTGCGCGCCGATACCATGCGCTGGCTGGACGAATGCCAGGAACAGTTCGATCTGGTGTTCTGTGATCCTCCGACCTTTTCCAACAATAAGTCGCGCAGTGACTTCGTGGTGGAAGAGCACCATGGGGAGTTGATCCGCAAGATCATGCGTCGGCTGGAGCCGGGCGGGGTACTGTATTTTTCCTGCAACTACCGGCGTTTCCAGCTCGACCCGAGTATCAGCAAATGGTATCAGGTAGAAGATATTTCCCGCTGGAGCATCCCGGAAGATTTTCGCCGCAATGACAAGATTCATGTCTGCTATGCCATTCGGCATGTGGAGGACTGATGAGCGTAGTGCTTTATACCACGGTGGGCTGTCACCTCTGTGAACAGGCCTGTGAACTGGTCGCCATGGTGTCACCGGACCTTACGCTGACACTGGTTGATGTGGCCGAGGACGATGAGCTGCTGGCCCGCTATGGCGAACGCATTCCCGTGCTGATGAAAGAGGGGCGGGAGCTGGGTTGGCCATTCGGTCTACTGGATGTGCAGCAGTTTCTGGCAGGCTGAGTGATTGATGCGGGCTTCACAGCGGCAAGATCATCATTGCTGTTATGGAAACGATCAGCCCCAAAAAACTGCACAAGCGCAAGGCCGATGAAGTCGAGATTTTCTCGGCCTGCCTGTCCGTGTGCACCGTCAAAGTCCGCTTCGCGGATACCTGGTACTGGGTGACCGACGACAGCGGTAAAATCATGCGCTTCAATGGCCCCGAGCACGCCAATAACCAGCTTCAGACCCTGTCTACCGACTCCGCACATTTGCTCCATCATTCTGCCCATGCGGAAATGGTCGGTCAGCCGGAAGGGGAGGTGATCCCTCCGCTTCGTGTGCGCTTTCACTGGCGAAGCCAGGTCTGACCTGTTGGAGTCTTGCTCGTAAGGGGAAGGCTTGAGTCTGGTGCCATTACCTGCTCAAGAGAGATTTCGCTTTGTGAGCAAAGCTCCAACGGTTTCGGGTTTCGGTTATCTGAACAGCACCCGCGCATTATCACTCGTCATACCCGCCACCCGGGCCACATCTTGTCCCCGTAAACTCGCCACCCGCTTACCTATCCAGGGTAACAATGAAGGCTCGTTGCGCCGCTTTTTCGGGGGCGCTTCCGGCAGATCCCGGGGTAGCAGATAGGGCGCGTCGGTTTCCAGCAGCAGCCGGTTATCGGGGATGTTGTGTACCAATTCCGCCAGCGGCTTGCCGCGGCGCTCATCGCACACCCAGCCGGTGATGCCAATGTGGCAATCCAGATCCAGATAATCAAAAAGCGCCTGGCGTGATCCGGTAAAGCAGTGCACGACCGCACCGACAAGGTGATCCCGGTAGGCTTTCAAAATGGGCGCGAAGCGTTCGTGGGCATCGCGTTCGTGGAGAAACACCGGAAGCTGGTATTCCACTGCCAGGGCCAGCTGGGCCTCGAAGGCACGTTCCTGATCCGGGCGTGGGGAAAAGTCACGATTGAAATCCAGGCCCATTTCGCCGGCGGCTTTTACGCTGTGGTGGCTTAACAGTTCCCGCATCTCCTTTTCCAGGGCCGGGGAATAGAAGCGGGCGCTATGAGGGTGAAGGCCAGCGGTGGAAAACAGATCATCGTGCTGGCTGGCCAGCTCCATGGCCTGGCGGGATTCGTCCACATTAGTGCCGGTGAGAAGTTGCCAGTTCACCCCGGCAGAACGGGCCCGCTCAAGTACCTCATCCTGATCATCGCGGAACTGCTTGTCGGTCAGATTAACGCCGATATCAGCCCAATGGGGAATGTCGGTCTTGAAGTGAGTAGTGTGAGGTTCTTGCATCAGGGGCCTGCTCCGCCAGTTGTTCGCGCAGGGATTCTACCCGACGACGGTTGGCACCTAAATCCCAGTAGCCGACCCGTGATGCGGAGCGTACCTCTACCACGCCGTCTTCACGAATATAGAATGTCACATCATCCACGAAACGCAGCAGTCGGCTGGAGAAGCGGGCCTGGATACGGGACTGGCCGACCACATCGAACTCGACGCGGTCAAGTTGCCGCAGCAGGGCCTGTAGGCGAGTCATGCTGGCCTGGCGAGTTTCTGCTACCTGCAGAGGCGCCACCCGGCGATCTTCGTCTTTGGCCAGGCTGGAGACGCAGTTGGGCGAATCCGGGCAGGGGGCGAGCAGATGCGTATCGGACATGGCGGCAACACTCATAAATAGCAGAATGGCACTAGAAAGAATTCGGATCACGGATCAACCCCACGAAAATACCCTCGATGATCAGTTGATCAGCCGGCACCTTGATCGGCTCATAAGCCTCGTTAGCCGGTAACAGGGTGGCGCTGGACTTGTTTAACTTTAGGGTCTTTACCGTGACTTCTTCGTCAATGCGGGCAACCACGATCTCACCGGAACGGGCCACGTTGGATTTGCGTACGGCGATCAGGTCGCCATCGAAGATGCCTGCCTCGATCATACTGTCGCCCTGTACCTTCAAGAGGTAAGTGGGGCGTTGCTTGAACAGCCCCTGGGGCACCGGCACGGTACGTTCCACATTTTCGATGGCCTCGATGGGAACCCCGGCGGCCACTTTGCCGACTATCGGCAGTTCTTCTTCCGACCAGTAGGCGTTGTCGAGCAATTGAATGCCACGGGAGCGGTCACTGTGGAGTTTGATAAAGCCCTTTCTTTCCAGGGCTCGCAAATGGTCAGAGGCGGCATTCTTGGACTGAAAGCCCATGATGTCGGCAATTTCCGCGCGAGTGGGTGCCATACCGGTATCGGCGATGCATTCGCGGATACAGTCCAGCACCTGTTGCTGGCGATCGGTGAGTTTGCTGCTCATAACCTTCTCCATGTTTCCCGCAGGATTTCGGTTCCATACCCGGGCGTCATCGACGCTTCTGGCTAACCAGGCTGTCAGCCAAGGCTGACAAACAGTGCTACAAAACCGATGCTAGCATAGGTACTGATAATATGAACAGTGCTATTTGAACAGTTGTGGCGGGCTGAATTTTACCAGTTTCGGGAGGATATCGTTGCCCTGTGGTAGCGGTGGCACTAGCATATTGCAGGGAGCATCTGAATGGTTGCGGGTCTTTGTGTTGATTCGCCCGGCAGGCGGAAGCTTCGATAATAATTCCATCAGACCTGGGGATAGTAGATGGAGCAGGCCAATAATAATGACTTCGGCCAACAACGGATCCGGCAGCTGTTATCCGGTGTCCCGTTTTTCAATGAAATTGCCCGTGATGATCAAAGCGAATTTGCCCAGCTTGAGCAGAATACCCGCCTTTGGGTAGCCGGTTCCGGTGACACTGTGATTCGTGCCGGGGATGTGGATTCCACCCTGTATTTCCTGCTGCGAGGGCAGCTTGAGGTGCTATCTGATACGACTGGAGACGCGCCGCTTTATTACGTATCGCCGGGGGAGGTTTTTGGCACTCTTTCCATGTTGCTCGGTACTCCCCGCAGCGCCACGATCAAGGTGTCAGAGACGGCCCGCGAAGCGGTATTGGTGAGCCTGGATTTCAATGAATTCAACGAGGATGACAGCCCTTATTCATTGAGTACCCGGCTGGCGTTCTTCCACATGATCGTTCACCACATCCGCTGGACCCTGGAAGTCAAACGTATGCAGTCGCCGGACCATGAGCTGGTCCAGTCCATGCGCAAGCTACCGGTGTTTCATGGAGAAAAAGGCACCCGGGAAGAACTGGCCGCCCTCAAGGTTCAGGCCCAGGGACTGGCGGAGCTGCTATGTCGCTGGAACGAGGAAGGGCCGGAAGGGACAGGGGCGTTGCAGCTCACTTGAAGGCAGTGAATAGTTAACAGTTTCGCGGAACAGGTTTTCTGTTTTGTGAACGTAAGAGGCCGCGTCCAGGGGATGGACGCGGCCTCTTACGTTTCAGTCAGGGATGCGCCGGCACGCGCGCTATTAGCTATTAGCTATTAACTGCCTTTCTGATCGACCTTAACCGCCAGCACATCACAATGCGCCCCCGGTACCAGGCCGCGGGCAGTTGAGCCCAGTAGCAGGGCCAGGCCGCTGCGGGTGTGGCTGCCTACCACGATCAGGTCGGCGTCCAGTTTGTCGGCCTGATCGAGGATGGTCTTCTCGATGGAACCCAGCTCCACATGGACATTATCGGCGGGTATCTGGTAGCGGCCGGCATAGGTGTCGGCGGTTTCCCGGGCCTGTGTCATTAGCCCGCTTTGCAGGTCGGTCACATCCATGGGCACATCGGCGCCATAGGCCAGTGCCAGTGGCTCGATCACATGGATCAGATGCAACTCTCCGTCGTTGCCGGAGAGCACCCCGGCCGCCCGGGATAGCACCTGGGCAGACTCGTCACTGCAATCAATGGCGACCAGAATTCGGCGATAGGGGCTTGTCACGGTTCTCTCCCTGAAATGGTGTCTTTTCCGCAGTATAACGCTCTTTGGGCGGCTTGCCAGAACCTGTTTCTCACTGGGAGGGTTGCCCAAGACCCTCTCTCTGGTCTACTACTAAAAAAGGACGGTCGGTGACAGCAGAGCTTGACCCGGCCATACCGGCGCTGTCTAAATAGCGCCCGAAGAAGACTGGCGCCGCCTGTGTGACCGCCATATCGGGGCACTGTAGTCGGTGCGCTCTGTTCAACAAACCGCCGCCATTGAGAACCTGAGAATGGGAAAAACTCTTGTTATTGTGGAGTCGCCTGCCAAGGCCAAGACCATCAACCGCTACCTGGGCGACGACTTCGTAGTGAAGTCCAGCGTCGGCCACGTACGCGATCTGCCGGTCAGTGGTGGCTCCAAGAAGAGCACCCCTCAGGAACGCGCCAAGGAAGCGGCCTACACCCGCTCCCTGCCCAAGGAGGAGCGCGAAGCCTATAAAAAGAAGAAGGCCAAGGCCCAGTTGATCAACCGTATGGGCGTGGACCCGGAACATGGCTGGAAGGCCCATTACGAGATTCTTCCCGGCAAGGAAAAGGTGATTGATGAACTCAAACGTCTTGCCGCGAAAGCCGACCGCATCTATCTCGCAACGGATTTGGACCGCGAAGGGGAGGCGATTGCCTGGCACCTGCGGGAAGTGATCGGTGGTGACGATACCCGCTTTGACCGGGTCGTCTTCAACGAAATCACCAAGAAAGCCATCCAGGCCGCCTTCGAGCAGCCCGGCAAGCTGGACCTGAGCCGGGTGGAAGCCCAGCAGGCTCGCCGCTTCCTGGACCGGGTGGTGGGCTTCATGATCTCGCCGTTACTGTGGGAAAAGATTGCCCGTGGCCTGTCCGCCGGCCGGGTGCAGTCCGTCGCCGTGGAACTGGTGGTGGAGCGTGAGCGGGAAATCCGTGCCTTCATCCCGGAAGAATTCTGGGAAATGCACAGCGATACCCACAGCGAGCAGGGTGAAGCCCTGCGTCTGGAAGTGGCCAAACACAAGGGCGTGAACTTTCGCCCGGACAATGGTGACGACGCGGAGCAGCACCGCCAGGCGTTGCAGCAGGCCGGCACCCTCACCATCAGCCAGCGCGAGCAGCGACCCACCCGGTCGAAGCCTTCTGCACCCTTTATTACCTCCACCCTGCAGCAGGCAGCCAGCACCCGCCTCGGTTTCGGGGTGAAGAAGACCATGATGATGGCCCAGCGCCTTTATGAGGCCGGCCATATCACCTATATGCGTACCGATTCCACCAACCTGAGCAGTGATGCGGTAGCCGCCTGCCGGGAATGGATTGGCGAGAAGCTGGGTGACAAATACCTGCCCGAGAAGCCGCTGTCCTACAGCAGCAAGGAAGGCGCTCAGGAAGCTCACGAAGCGATCCGCCCCTCTGATGTGCGCCGCACTTCCGATTCTCTCAAGGATATGGAGCGTGATGCCCAGCGTCTGTACGAGCTGATTCGCCGTCAGTTCATTGCCTGTCAGATGCCGCCGGCGGAATACCTGAGCTCCACGCTCACCGCCACCGGCAATGACTACGAGTTGAAGGCCAAGGGTCGCATCATGAAATTCGACGGTTGGACCCGTATCCAGCCGCCGGCCTCGCGCAAGGGCCAGGAAGATACCCTGCTGCCGGATGTGAAAGAAGGCGACAAACTGACCATCAATCAGGTGGACATCGATCAGCATTTCACCAAACCGCCGGCACGCTTCACTGAGGCCAGCCTGGTGAAAGAGCTCGAGAAACGCGGCATCGGGCGCCCATCAACCTATGCAGCGATCATCTCCACCATCCAGGATCGTGGTTATGTGCGCCAGGATAACCGCCGTTTCTATGCGGAAAAGATGGGCGATATCGTCACTGACCGGTTGACGGAAAGCTTCCCCAATCTGATGGATTACAGCTTTACCGCCCGGATGGAAGAAACCCTGGATGAAATCGCCGAGGGCCGCCGCAACTGGCAGGATGTGCTCGACGATTTCTATCGTGATTTCGTGGGCAAACTGGAAGCCGCCCAGGGCGAGGGTAGTGGCAAGCAGGCCATCGGCGGTATGCGTGCCAACCTGCCCACCGACACTGACATTGATTGCCCCAAGTGCGGCCGTCCCATGCAGATCCGCACCGGTTCCACCGGGGTCTTCCTGGGCTGCTCGGGCTACAGCTTGCCGCCGAAGGAGCGTTGCACCGCCACCCTGAATCTGCTGCCGGGCGAAGAAGCCGAGTCGGTCAATGCCGATGACGAGGAAGCGGAAGCCAAGGAACTGCGCAACAAGAAGCGTTGCCAGAAGTGCGGCACGGCCATGGAAAACTACCTGATCGACGAAAAGCGCAAGCTGCACATCTGCGGTAATAACCCGGACTGTGACGGCTACGTGATCGAGAAGGGCGAGTTCCGCATCAAGGGCTACGATGGCCCGGTGCTGGAGTGTGAAAAGTGTAGTCACGAGATGCAGTTGCGCACCGGCCGTTTTGGTAAGTTCTTCAAGTGCACCAACGAAGAGTGCGGAAATACGCGCAAACTGCTCAAGAGTGGCGAGCCGGCACCGCCGCGGGCGGACCCGATTCCCATGCCGCACCTCAAGTGCGAAAAATACGATGACGACCACTATCTGCTGCGCGACGGTGCTTCCGGCCTGTTCATGGCGGCGAGCAAGTTCCCGAAAAACCGGGAAACCCGGCCACCGCTGATTCTGGAAATCCAGAGTGTTGCCGAGCAGCTCGATCCCAAGCACAAGTACCTGGCCGAGGCGCCAGCGAAAGACCCGGACGGCAATTCCGGGGTGCTGCGCTACAGCCGCAAGGCCAAAGAGCAGTACGTGATGAGCGAGATCGACGGCAAAGCCACTGGCTGGATGGCCTTCTATCGGGACGGCAAATGGGTCGAGGAACAGACCAAAAAGGCCCCGGCGAAGAAAAAAGCCGCCGCGAAGAAGAAAGCGGCAGCTAAAAAGAAGGCCCCGGCAAAGAAAAAGGCCGCCACCAAGAAATCCTGACCGCCGTTATTTGTAGTAGCTATGCTTGCATGGCGAACCGGCTCGCGACGGCCATGTTTTTTCGCCATGCGAGCATAGCTCCTACGGTCAGGTTAATCCGTTATACCCATAGTATCTGCGAGTCTTCTCATGTCCCGAATGGTCCGAGAAAATGCCGTCAGTGGTCTGCGTGAGCGGATCTACTTTGCTCAGGCCCTGCTGCGCCAGCTCACCCGTGAACAGGCGGGTGCGGTGCCTGCGGTACGCCTGGCCCTGCGCGGTGCCGTGGTATTTCATCTTTATTCGGCGCTGGTCGGTCTGGCTCGCCAGTCTGCCAGCACTTATCAGGTAGCTGGTGCCGACCATTTGTTCAGCCTGGCCGCCCTGGTTCAGGCGTTTCGTGACTCTGAAGTGGAAGCACCGGAAATGGCCATCCTCGGCCAGGCACTGGCCGACCGCGCAGACCTGATCGCCTGGCTGGACGGTGAGATGCAGAACGCCATGGGCGCTGCCGGCCTGGCCCGCCGCCCAACCCCACCCAGCGACGCCAACGCCCTCAACCTGATGGCGGAAGACCGCTATGCCCCCCTGGCAGAAGGCGACATGGAGCGCCTGAGCAACGCCATCCAGCGGGTCAGCGAGCTGGTGGAGCATTGTGTGGGGTATCTGGAAGAGTGGTGAAGGCAGTTGTCAGTTGATAGTGGACAGTTGATAGCTACGCGATTGAATGCGGTCTGCGCCTTTAACGCATGAGCCCGCGCCCATACCCTAGGCGCGGCCTCATGCGCTGGAAATTAAAGCATTACTCTGAACGCGAGCTATCAACTGTCCACTATCAACTGCCAACTAATTTTGGCCCCTTCAGCATCCCCCTTTCCGTTATCCTCCCTATCATGGTAAACACACTGTTACCCATAGCGGTGTGATCAACACAACAACCAAACCGAGGTTCACCATGAAAGTTCGCCTGCTGCTGGCCGGCCTGGCTCTGGCCTGTGCCGTTCCTGTTCTCCACGCCCAGACGCCGGAAGAGAAAGGCCTGGAAATTGCCCGTGAAGCGGATCGTCGCGGGGAAGGGTTTGGTGACTTTCAGGCGGACATGCGCATGGTGCTGATCACCCAGCGCGGCGATACCTCGGAGCGGGAGCTGCGGGTCAGTACCCTGGAAGGGACGGGCGAGGAGGGTGACAAGAGCCTGACCATCTTCGATACCCCTCGCGATGTGCGTGGCACCGCCTTGCTCACCTACAGTTACAAGACCGGTGATGATGATCAGTGGCTGTATCTTCCTGCCCTGCGCCGGGTGAAGACCATCGCCTCGCGCAACAAGTCCGGCCCTTTCATGGGCAGCGAATTCAGCTTTGAGGACATGCGTGGCCAGGAAGTGGAGAAGTACACCTACAAATACCTGCGCGACGAGCCCTGCGGCGAGCTGACCTGCTTTGTCATGGAGCGGTATCCCACCGATGAGAATTCCGGCTATACCAAGCAGATCGCCTGGATCGACCAGAAGGAGTATCGGACCTGGAAAGTGGAGTACTACGACCGCAAGGAAAGCCACCTGAAAACGCTCACCATGAGTGACTTCGCCCGGTACCAGGACAAGTTCTGGCAGCCCGGCAAGATGGCCATGGTCAATCACCAGACCGGCAAGGCCACCGACTTGTTCTGGAGCAACTACCGCTACGACACCGGTCTGAGCGAAGCGGACTTCAACCAGAACAGCCTGAAACGGGCCCGTTGATCGTGCTGTTGCGACAAACCCTGGTGGCATTGCTGGTGCTGCCTAGCCTGGCCGCTGGCTGGGAGTTTCGTGGCGAAACCGGCCTGGAAGGACGTTATTTCACCCAGGCTTCTCCTTACGAGGCGGCGGACTATTCAACCAATAGTTCCCTGTATCTGAAAGGCGAGGTCTTCCACGAGTGGAACAACCGGGACGACCAGTTCATCTTTATTCCCTATGCGCGGGTTGACGAAAACGATAGCGAGCGCACCCATGCAGATATCCGCGAGCTGTCCTGGATTCACGTGGGTAGCGGCTGGGAATCCCGGGTAGGGATTCGCAAGGTGTTCTGGGGCGTCACGGAAGGGCGTCACCTGGTGGATATCATCAACCAGACCGACCTGGTGGACCAAGTGGATGGCGAGGAAAAGCTCGGCCAGCCCATGCTGAACCTGTCCACGGTACGTGACTGGGGTATCGTCGACCTGTTCGTGCTGCCGGGCTTTCGTGAGCGTACCTACGCCGGGGAAGAGGGCAGACCGCGTACACCGTTGCCGGTGTCCGACCATGCTCGTTACGAATCCGGTGCCGAAGACAAGCGCGTGGATGTGGCATTCCGCTACCAGCAGTATTTCAATAATGGCTTGGAGCTGGCCCTCTCCCATTTCTCCGGCACCAGCCGCGAGCCATTACTGCTTCCGGAAGCGCTCAGCCCCCAGCAGTTGCAAAGCCTGCTGCTCACCGGCAGCTTGCCCGCCGGCAGCGATCCGGAGCTGGTACCGCTGTATAACGTGATTGACCAGACCGGCCTGGAGCTGCAATACCTGAACAACGGCTGGCTGTGGAAGCTGGAAGCCATTACCCGCTCCGGGCAGGGGGATCGCTTTACCGCGCTGGATGGCGGCTTCGAATATACCCATGTGGGCGTCCTCGACAGTGCCGCGGACTTGGGCTGGCTGCTCGAATACCTGTGGGAAGATCGGGATGAGTTACTGGCGTCGCCTTTCCAGGATGATGTCCTGTTGGCGACCCGATTCACCTTCAACGATGTGGCGTCTACGGAGATTCTCGCCGGTGTGATCTACGATCTGGAGAATGACGAGAAGGCCATCAACCTGGAATCCAGCCGCCGCTTCGGCAATAACCTCAAGGCCAGCCTGGAGGCCCGCTTTTATACTGATACTGCGAAACCTCTCTCCGCCTCGGAACTGTACCTGTCAGCCCTGCAGGGCAGGGCGGAAAATCCGGGCCTGAGCCCGGTCAGCCGCTCGGACTTCATCCAGGCGGAAGTGGTGTATTACTTCTGAGTTCCCGGTATTCGCGTCGCTGGCGGCACGATTTGCTGGGCTTGGTCAAAAGCAGTTTCACCACAGAGGGCACAGAGGTCACTGAGTGAAAACAGGATTGCTCGGTGGGTTTTGTGCCACTGTGTGAAATCCTGGCGGCTCGGGCGATCTCGCTTTACGGGTCTGGTGGGTACCGCGCTTTTTCAACGATGCCTATCTCATCAGCGCTGAGGCTGGGCATAGCGCTGTCTTTTTCTCAGTGAACTCTGTGCCCTCTGTGGTGAAATCGCTTTTCCGTCTACGGCGGCGTCTCCGAAACCACCCCTTGACCGCCTTCACACCCAAACGTATGTTTGAAACGTATGTTTTGAACACAGGGCAGGGCGCATGGCACAGGCGGGCACGGTAGACCGGATTCTGGATACCGCAGAGGTATTGTTTGCCCAGAAGGGCTTTGCGGAGACCAGCCTGCGTGCTATTACCAGCAAGGCCGGAGTGAACCTGGCCGCGGTGAACTACCATTTTGGTTCCAAGGAAGCACTGATACAGGCGGTATTCGAGCGCTTCCTGACGCCGTTCAGTGCGGCACTCGGTGCCAAGCTGGATGAAATGGAAGCGACCGGCACCCCGGACACGCCGGAAAACGTGCTCGGCATCGTGTTTCGTCTGGCCCTGGGCACCCACCCGGAAGACCCGCAGCGCGCCGCCATCTTCTTTCGTCTCTCCGGGCAGGCCTACAGTCAGCCTCAGGGGCACTTGCGTGACTATCTGCACACACACTACGGCGCCGTCTTTAAACGCCTGCAGGAGCACTTGCAGCGAGCGGTGCCGAGCGTACCGCCCATGGAATTGTTCTGGCGCGTTCAATTCAGTCTGGGCGCCGTGATCTTTACCCTGTCCGGCATGCAGTCCCTGCAGGCTATCAGCAAGGCCGATTTCAACCTGGATGTGAGCACCGCGGATATCACCCGGCGGCTGCTGCCGTTTCTGGTCGGAGGCATCCAGGCCGATGTACCGGAATAACCCGCTTTTCTGTAGGAGCTATGCTTGCATGGCGAACTGAGCGTAGCGAAGGTAATGTTCTAGCTGGCTGATCCCTGCGGCCAAACGGTTTTTCGCCCTTCAAGCATAGCGCCTACAAAAGGATGGTATGGAACTGATCATCAACCTCTCTGAACAATGGCTGGAACTGCGCGGTGAGCGCACCGAGCGTTTTCCCGTGTCCACCGCCCGCAACGGGGCAGGGCAGGCCATGGGCAGCGAAGCCACGCCGCTGGGTCAGCATCTGGTAAGGGCCCGTTTCGGCGACGGTCTACCGGAAGGTGCGGTGTTCAGCGGGCGCAAATTCTCTGGAGAGATCTGCGATGCGGCCAGGGTCCGTGAGCATCCGCAACGGGATTGGGTACTCACCCGCATCCTCTGGCTGGGGGGCATGGAACCCGGCCACAATCTGGGCGGTGACGTGGATAGTTTTCGACGCTTTATTTATATTCACGGCACACCCGACAGTGAGCCCATGGGGACGCCTGCCTCCCATGGCTGCATACGCATGCGCAATGCGGATATGATTCGCGTCTTCGATCAAGTGCCTGTGGGCGCCGCTGTCACCATTACCGAATAACCAGGATTGCCATGCCATCCGTTTCCCCCCTGCTGATGCTCGATCTGGAAGGTCTCCAGGTCAGCGATGTGGAGAAAGACTTGCTCAGCCACCCGGGTACCGGTGGGCTGATTCTCTTTACCCGTAACTACCAGGACCGGCAGCAGCTTGCTGAGCTGGTTCGCCAGATTCGCGCGGTACGGCCAGAGATACTGATCGCCGTAGACCAGGAAGGGGGGCGCGTACAGCGTTTCCGTGACGGGTTCGTGCGCCTGCCGCCCATGGCCGCCCTGGGGCGTCGTTACGACCAGACCCCGCAGTTAGCGATGGCGGAAGCCTCCCTGGTCGGTGAGCTGATGGCCTCTGAGCTGACCGAGCTGGATATTGATCTCAGCTTTGCGCCGGTGCTGGACCTGGACTACGGCACCAGCACGGTAATCGGAGACCGCAGCTTCCATGGCGATGCGGATGCCATGATCGCCCTGGCCGGTGCCTTTATCGACGGCATGAGTGCCGCCGGCATGGCAGCCACTGGCAAGCACTTCCCCGGCCACGGCCACGTGGTAGCGGATTCCCATCTGGAGTTGCCGGTGGACCCACGCCCGCTGGCCGAAATCGAAGCTGCTGACTTGCGACCTTTTGTGGCGCTGGCACAAAAGCTGGACGGCATCATGCCTGCCCACGTGATCTACAGCGCGGTAGAAAACCAGACCGCCGGTTTTTCCCGCTACTGGCTGCAGACCCGCTTGCGCGAGCAAATGGGTTTTCGCGGCGTGATCTTCTCCGATGATCTGTCCATGGCCGGTGCCCACGGCGTGGGCGGCTATGCGGAGCGGGCCCGGGCGGCGCTGGAAGCCGGTTGCGATATGGTGCTGGCCTGCAACAACCGCACAGGGGCCGAACAGGTGCTGGATTTGCTTGCCGGCACTCCCTTCGGCGGCCAGGTGCCGGCCAGCGGCCTGCGCGCCCGTTCGCGTCGCCCCATGGAAACCACCAAACGACACGCTGCCACGGAGCTGGCGGCGGCATTGACTGAACCTCGCTAAGGACTCACATGAACTGGGACTGGAACCAACTGCTGCAATGGCCGAACGTGGAGACCCCCACGGATATCTGGCTGACTCAATTGTTCATCATCGTACTGTGTACGGTGTCGGTGAACTTCATCCTGATGCGCGTCATCGATGTGCTTGACCGGTTGATCAACAAGACGGAAACCCTGTGGGACGATGCTCTGCTGGAAGCAGCGCGGATTCCGCTGCGGCTGGTGTTCTGGGTCATTGGTTTGTCGATCTCCGTGGAGCTGCTGCAGACAGTGACCGAGCAAGCCAATGAACTGTTCGACCTGGCTCCCAAAGTCCGTCAGATCGCCTTCATCATCATCATTGCCATGTTCCTTAACCGGTTTATCTCCTACACGGAGAAAAATCTGATCGACGCCTCGCGCATGCGTAAACCCATGGACAAGTCCACCGCCGCGGCGGTAGCTAAATTGCTGCGGGTGTCGGTGATCATCACTTCCTTGCTGATCATCCTGCAGACCATGGGCTACAGCGTGTCGGGGGTGCTGGCTTTCGGCGGTATCGGTGGCATGGCGGTGGCCTTTGCCGCCAAGGATCTGCTCGCCAACTTCTTCGGCGGCATGATGGTCTACCTGGACAAGCCGTTTCGGATCGGGGACTGGGTGCGGTCACCGGACCGTTCTATCGAAGGTACCGTGGAGCATATCGGCTGGCGGCTGACCTGTATCCGCACCTTTGACCAGCGTCCGTTGTATATCCCCAATGCCATGTTCACCACGGTGGTGCTGGAAAACCCGTCACGCATGTTTAATCGTCGTATCAACGAGAAGATCGGTATCCGCTATGACGACTGGCAGAAAATGCCGGGCATTGTGGCGGAAGTGAAACAGATGCTGATCGACCACGAAGAGCTGGAAACCGACAGCCGTACCCTGATCGTCAACTTCGACAGCTATGGCGCGTCGCACCTGGAGTTCTTTATCTACACCTTCACCAAGACCACCCAGTGGGTGCGTTACCATGAGATCAAGCAGGATGTGCTGATGAAGATCATGGCCATCGTCAACGAGCACGGGGCGGAGTTTGCCTTCCCCACTCGCACCCTGCATCTTGTCAGCCACAACGACGATCATCCCGCCACGGGTCTGGAAAACGACAACACTGAGGACGCACAGCATGTCCATCGCTGAGGAGCTGCAACAGGAACTGATGCGGGTACGCCGCGAGGCCATCGAGCTGCATTCTGCCGATCAGGTTCAGGAAGCCATCGCCAAGCTGGCCTTCGCGGTCACCGAAGCTTACTCGGGCAAGGTGCCGGTGATGCTGACCATCATGAACGGGGGGATGATCTTCGCTGCCGAGTTGGTCAAGCGCCTGGATATTCCGCTGGAGATGGATTACCTGCACGCCAGTCGTTATCTGGGGGAAACCAGTGGCGGCGATGTGGAGTGGATTGTCACCCCCAATGCCAGCCTGGCCGGGCGGGATGTGCTGATTGTGGATGACATTCTTGATGTGGGTACCACCTTGCTGTCCATCATCGACGCCTGCAAGGCTCAGGGTGCTGCCTCGGTGAAGACCTGTGTGCTGGTGGACAAGCAGCATGACCGCAAGGCAAAGCCGGGCCTGAAAGCCGACTTCACGGCCCTGGACGCGGCGGATTATTATCTTTTCGGCATGGGTATGGACTACAAGGGTTTCTGGCGTAATGCGCCGGGGATCTACGCGGTAAAGGAACACTGAGTATGTTGGCGTTTATTGGCGGCACCGGTCTTACGCGCATGGATAATCTGCGCATCATCCGCAGACAGGCGATTTCCACCCGCTTTGGCGATCCGTCCGCTGCGGTAGTGGAAGGGGAGCTGGATGGCCAGAACGTGCTGTTCCTGGCCCGCCATGGCGACCCCCATGTACTGCTGCCTCATCAGGTGAACTATCGGGCCAATATGACGGCCCTGAAAGAGGCGGGTGCCACCGCCATTGTGGCGGTGAACGCGGTAGGCGGCATCACTGCCCAGGCCCCCACCGGCGCCCTGGTGTTGCCCGACCAGATTATCGACTACACCTGGGGCCGAGAGATGACCCTGTTCGACGACCCGGCGGAGCCGCTGGTGCACGTGGACTTCAGCTGGCCGTTCGATAGCGCTTTGCGCAATGGCCTGAAGGAAAAACTGGCTGCGTCGGAGCTGAAATGGAACGACGGCGGCTGCTATGCGGCTACTCAGGGACCACGGCTGGAAACCGCCGCAGAAATCATTCGCCTGGAGCGTGACGGTTGCGACATCGTCGGTATGACCGGCATGCCCGAAGCGGTGCTGGCCCGGGAGTTGGCATTGCCCTATGCCATGCTGTCGCTGGTGGTGAATCCGGCAGCGGGCAAATCCAGCCATGAGATCACCATGGCGGAAATCGAAGCTGTCATTCACGATGGCATGGCCAATGTGTGCCGGGTGTTGACGGATTTTGCCGGTGGCTACACCGCCTGATTATCACGGCCGCTGCCGAGCAGCGGCTTTTGGAAGGAGCTTCGCACAGTGACCCTGCTGATCATCTTCGCCGCCGTCTCCATCGGCTTTTCCTTTCTTTGCTCGATTCTGGAAGCGGCATTACTGTCGATTACGCCGAGTTTCATCGCCGGCCTGCGGGAAACACGGCCCAAGCTCTATGAGACGCTCCGTTCCTACAAGGACGATATCGACAAACCCCTGTCCGCCATTCTCACCCTCAATACGGTCGCCCATACCGTAGGGGCTACCGGGGTCGGCGCCCAGGTGGCGGTGGTGTTTGGCGAAGCCTGGCTCGGCGCGGCCTCCGCGGTGATGACCCTGGCCATTCTGGTGTTGTCGGAAATTATCCCCAAGACCATTGGGGCGAAATACTGGCGCGCTCTGGCGCCCATGCTGCCGCCGGTTCTGCAGTTCATCATGATCGCTCTGATGCCCTTTGTGTGGCTGTCCAAGCTGATTACCAGCCGCATTGGTGGTGGCGAGCACGATGTGGACGTGCGGGCGGAAATCCGCGCCCTGGCTGACATGGGCAAGGATCAGGATGCTCTGGACGACAACGAATTCCAGGTGATCCAGAACGTCCTGCGCCTGCACGACATCAAGGTCGGCACCATCATGACCCCGCGCACGGTTTGTCGCACGGTGACCCCGGAGATGACCGTGGCCGAATTTCTGGAAAAAGAGAAAGACCAGCCTTTTTCCCGCTTCCCGGTGATGACGGAGAAGGGCGAGGGCAAAGGCTATATCCACAAATCCGACCTGCTGGGCTGCAACCCGGAGCAGACCATGAGCGTACTGGCCCACGAAGTGCCTCTGGTCCATACCGGGATGGGGATCGACAAGCTGTTTCACGCCATGTTGGCCCAGCGCCAGCACATGGCGGTGGTCTATGACGAGCACGGCACCTGGGTAGGGCTGATCACGTTGGAAGATATTCTGGAAAGTATTCTCGGCCGTGAGATCATGGACGAAACCGATCACGTGGCAGACCTGCGACTCTATGCCCGCCAGCGCTGGAGCCGGCGGTTGAAAAAGCAGGAAAAGCCACAATAGGAAGTAACAAGCCAGATTGAGGAGAAGCAACCATGACCGAGATCTACAAGGACAACAGCGAAACCATTGGCAAGACCCCGCTGGTGCAAATCAACCGCATTAGCCAGGGAAAAATTCTCGCCAAGCTGGAATCACGCAACCCGGCGGGTAGCGTGAAATGTCGTATTGGCAGCTCCATGATCTGGGACGCGGAAAAGAGCGGCACATTGAAACCCGGCATGACCCTGGTGGAACCCACCAGCGGCAACACCGGTATCGCCCTGGCCTACGTGGCGGCGGCGCGGGGGTATGACCTGACTCTGACCATGCCCGATACCATGAGCCTGGAGCGCCGGAAAATCCTCAAAGCCCTGGGCGCCAAGCTGGTGCTGACACCCGGCGCCAAAGGCATGCCCGGTGCTATCGCCAAAGCCGAGGAACTGGTTAACGACAATCCGGATACGTTCCTGATGCTGCAGCAGTTCAACAACCCGGCCAACCCGGATATCCACGAGAAAACCACCGGCCCGGAAATCTGGGACGCCACCGGCGGCGATATCGACGTGCTGGTCAGTGGCGTGGGTACCGGTGGCACGATCACCGGGGTATCGCGCTACATCAAGAATCAGAAAGGCAAGGCCATTACCTCCATTGCCGTGGAGCCGGATTCCTCCACCATGATCAGCGCAGCCCTGAAAGGCGAAGAACCTACCCACGGCCCCCACAAGATTCAGGGCATTGGTGCCGGCTTTGTGCCGAAGAACCTGGATCTGTCGGTGGTGGATCGTTGTGAGCAAGTGAGCAACGAGGACGCCATGGAGTGGGCCCACAAACTGATGCAGGAAGAGGGCATCCTCGCCGGTATTTCCTGCGGCGCAGCCATGTGCGTGGCGGACCGTATCAGCCAGCTGCCGGAATACGAGGGCAAGACCATTGTGGTGGTGCTGCCAGACTCAGGCGAGCGCTACCTTACCTCCCCGTTGTTCGCGGATACGTTCAGTGATCAGGAGCTGAATCAGTAGGGCCCGACTAGCTGGGGGTCTTCACTCTGCGAGGGTTGCCAGCCGCAACGTTAGCGTGCTTTGCCCGCCGGCGCTGTACAGCGCAGGCCCTGTGCCGTATAAATGCAAATTATTGAGTTAAGAAAACCGCTTGCAAGGCGGTCTGGGGGAAGCATGAAAGCACCAATGTTGTTGCTGGCCGGTCTGGTTTCACTAACCGGTTGCTATGGAGATAGTAGTGATGTGAGCCGTAGCGGTGAGGTGGAAAACCGCCCGCCACTGGGCCAGCAACAGCCAGCCGCCCGGCTGGTACCCGCCGATCAACAGATGGCCAGTGGCCGCTATCGCACTGAGATACAGGTTGCCAACGGCGCCCAGCCGGTATCCTCCAGCAGTGAAAATTTCACCACCACTGCGGAAGTCTCCGTCATCCGCTAATACCCAAACCAGAATTCCCCACGCCCTTTGGGCGAATTAGCCGTCGGCGACATTCACCGTCCAACTGCGATGGCCTCAGCCTCTGATCCCCGCTATCCTTGCGGCCGGTAACCGGAGGGCCCCATGGCAGTCAGTACAGAAGTGGATATCGTCGTTATCGGCGCCGGCGCGGCTGGACTGATGTGTGCTGCCACGGCTGCCTATCAGGGCCATCGCGTGCTGGTGCTGGACCACGCCAACAAGGCGGGCAAGAAGATCCTCATGTCCGGCGGCGGCCGCTGCAACTTCACCAACCTGAACACCACCCCGGAACATTTCGTTTCCGCCAACCCGCATTTCTGTAAATCTGCCCTCAAGCGTTACAGCCCGTGGCACTTTGTGGAGTTGGTGGAGCGCCACGGCATCGAACATGTGGAAAAAGCGCCTGGGCAACTGTTCTGTGCGGAATCCTCCAAGGAAATACTTGGCATTCTGCTCACCGAATGTGACTGGGCCGGGGCGGAAATTTCCCTGAAGACCGAGGTTCGCCGGGTGGAGCGGGCAGGGCAGGGCTTTGTGCTCTCCACTTCGGCAGGCGTCATTCGCTGTGCCAAGCTAGTGGTGGCCTGCGGCGGCCTGTCGATTCCCACTATGGGGGCCACTGGCTTCGGTTATCAGCTTGCCGAGCAATTCGGGCTCAGTGTGCTGCTCACCCGTGCCGGACTGGTGCCTTTTACGCTGCAGCCGGATGACAAGGCCTGGCTGTCTGCCTTGTCCGGTATCAGTACTGAGGTGGTGGCCGAGGCCGGTGGCGCCCACTTTGCCGAGCCCATGCTGATCACCCATCGGGGCCTCTCCGGCCCGGCCATGTTGCAGGTCTCCAGCTTCTGGGCGCCGGGCCAGCCGGTGACTGTGGACTGGTTACCCGCTGTTGCCGACCCTTTCGCCGATCTGGTCGCCGAGCGCAACCAACACCCCAACCGTGGCATGGAGCGATGGCTGCGCCAGTATTTCTCCCAACGTCTGGCCGGGGCTTTGGTGGAGCGGTTCGGCTGGCAGGGCAACCTGCAGCAGTTCAGCAACGAACGCCTCAGTGGCTTGGCAGCTACCCTCAAGGGCTGGCAATTCAAACCCTCGGGCACGGAAGGCTATCGCACCGCAGAAGTTACCCTGGGCGGCGTCGATACCGACGCCATCTCTTCCAAGACCTTTGAAGTGAATGCCGTACCGGGGCTGCACTTCATTGGTGAGGTCCTCGATGTCACCGGTCAGCTCGGTGGCTTTAACTTCCAGTGGGCCTGGGCCAGCGGCTGGTGCACGGGCTTGGCGTTGTAGAGTTTGCCAGCCCGCTGAGAGGCATGGCCTCACCGCCGGAGGCTTCGGATAAACCGTATTTCGCGGTCGGCTCTGTAGGTAAGTCATCCTGGGGCAAGCCTGTAGCCCACCAGTCCATTCCCTGACACAATGATCCCCAACACCTCGGGCAAAACAAGGATGCACGATGAACCTCGAGAAGGTGGTTTTTGGTTTTTTCATTCTGCTTGCGCTGACGCTTAACTTCGGGTTCTTCTACGGGGAGATTGATAACCCGCAGCACCATGACGTTTATGAGTTGTTTGCGGCCCTGGTGGTCAGCCTGATAGCCACCGTGCTCAAGTTCGGTGAACGCACGCAGATTGGCGCTGTGTTGTTGGCTTCCTCCCTGGTGGCAGATCTTCAGTTAATCGTGGCCGCCATTGTCTGGGCGGTCGCGGTGCATGTGCTTGAAGTCGGGCTGACGCCGGCGGTAATGGCGTCCATTGTGTCCCTGTCAGGTGGCGCCCTGTTGGCCAACCTGGTATCCGCCGTGCTGTTGACGGTGGAAACCATCACCCTGCAGCGATAATTGCCATGCCCTCTGTCGTTCCCATGATCCTGCGGCGCATGCGTGTGCCACTGGTGGTGCTGATTGTGGCGTACAGCATCGCCACCGTGGGTTTCACTCTGATTCCCGGCGTGGATGATCAGGGTAACCCCTGGCGGATGAGTTTCTTCGAAGCCTTCTACGTGGTCAGCTACACCGGTAGCACCATTGGCTTCGGTGAGGTGCCCTACGATTTTTCCGGTGGCCAGCGCATGTGGACCATGGTCAGTATTTATCTGACCGTGTTCTCCTGGCTGTATTCCGTGGGCATCATTATTTCCCTGCTGCAGGACAAGAATTTCCGGCAGGAACTGAGCCGAGTGCAATTGCAGCGCAGCCTGCGCCGCTTTCGTGAACCTTTCTACGTTATCTGCGGCTACGGTGATACCGGCAAACTACTGACCCGGTCTTTGCTCAGTCGAGGCATGCGGGTGGTCATCGTGGACAAGGACCCGGAAGCCATTGATTCTCTGCGCATCAAGGATCAGGGGCTGTATGTGCCGGGTTTTACGGTGGATGCGGAAATCCCCGGGAACCTGGTCAAGGCCGGCCTCAAGCACCCGCTGTGCCGTGGCGTACTGGCGGTGACCGACAACAATCACACCAATTTGAAAATCGCCACTACGGTGAAATTGCTGAACAAACACAGCCAGGTGTTCTGTCGCGCCGGTAGCGAAGAAAACGCCAACAATATGTTGTCCTTCGGCACTGATCTGGTGGTCAATCCCTATCAGGATTTTGCCCGTCGTCTGTTGTTGGGCATCCGCCAGCCGGATACCCACCGGGTATATGATTGGCTCACCTCCTTGCCCGGTGCCGGCTTGCCGGAGCGGCCAATGCCTCCCCAGGGTCGCTGGATACTGTGTGGTTTCGGCCCCTTTGGCCGCGCTGTGTACGAGGCGCTCAGCAAGGAGGCGGGTATTGATCTGGTGGTGGTGACGCCACACCCGAATCAGCCGGATGTGCCTGCTGGCAGCGTGGAAGGGAAGGGCACGGAAGCAGTGACTCTGCGTGAAGCGGGTATCGACAAGGCCGTGGCCCTGGTGGTGGCGACACCGGATGATGCCGATAACCTGTCAGTCATGATGACGGCGCGCGAATTGAACAGCAGTATTTACATGGTGGCCTTGCAGAACCGCCTGCATAACCGCCTGTTGTTTCAGGCCGTTAATCCTGAATTGCCCGTGCAAACCAGCTTTCTGGTGGCCAGTCGTTTCCTGTCTGTGCTCAATGCGCCTCTGTTGAAAGAGTTTCTCCAGGAGGCAGAGAAACAGGGTAATGAGTGGAATGAGCAACTGCTGGAGCGTATGGCCGGGATCACGACCACGATCACCCCGGAAAGCTGGCACGTGCAGATAGGCGATGAAGAGACCCCCGCAGTGACCCTGGCTCTGCGTCTTGGGGAGCCGGTTACCCTGGGCAATCTGTGTCGTAGTCCCCGTCATCGGCTCACTTGTCTGGATGCCATTCCCCTGATGCTGCGCCGCAATGGCCGCAATACTCTTCTGCCCGATGAAACGGAAAAGCTGGAGCCTGGTGACCGCTTGCTGTTTTGCGGCACGGACAAGGCCAATAATCTGATGCAATGGAGCCTGCGCCACCTCAACGCCTTGCGTTACGTGCAGACGGGCCATCAGCGACCGGATGGCCTGGTTTGGCGCTGGCTGGCCAAACGCCGGGCAGCACCGGTGGACGTGCGGGAATAGTCGCCGGTAGTTGCTTGCCTGCTTGCCGTGGTTCCCGGCACTTCCTATGATCGTTGCTGCAGACTATGGGCGAGACTGAGTGGAAGACGACAACAATAACGATGCGCTGATCGGTAAAATCTACGAAACAGCGCTGTCCCCCGGCGACTGGGTCGAGTTGCTGGATACCATTGCCGGCTGGACGGATAGCCGGCCGCCATCCGCCGATCCCGGCAGCTCTCTGGCAACGCGACAGACTTCCAGCGAAGTGGATCAACTGATTGACCACCTGGAACGGGCGGTGCGTAGCAGTGCCTACATGCATGCCCTGGAAGATCGTACCCAGGTGCTCAATGCCATGTACAACCAGATGCCCTGGCCCATGCTGATGCTGGATGATGGCATGCAGGTACTGGAATGCAATCCAGTGGCCAGGCAGGTGCTGGCGGATGGCCCGGTGCAGTTGCATGAAGACGGCAGCCTGCTGTTTGCCGATCGGGAATTGAAACAGGCCCTGGACCGCATCAACCGGATGGCTGAGGGCCGTGAAACCCGTTTGATCAGTTCTCCCCAGGACGGGGTGTCCCTGTTATGTCTGCCGTTGCAGAAATCCGATGCGCCGGGGACAATTTCCCAGCTGCGAACTATCGTCTGGGTGCTGGCGGGCCATAGCGTGGTGACGCCATCCCCGGAGATGCTTCGCTCCCTGTTTAATATCTCCCAGGCGGAATCCCGGCTGCTGCACCTGCTGTGCAAAATCGGCAACCTGAGCCAGAGCGCCAAACTGCTGAACGTCAGCATTCACACCGCCCGTACCCAGCTTAAATCCACCATGGCAAAACTCAATGCCAACAGCCAGGTACAGCTGGTCAGTCACGCCATGGGCCATGCTCTGGTGCAAGCTGCGAAACTGCCACAAATACAGCAGGAACAGGAATACACCCTGAGTCTGCCAGATCGTCGAGTGCTTAGCTGGTACGAATATGGCGACCCCAATGGTCGTCCGGTACTCACCCTGGACAACCTGGGTGCGGCCATGCCGGATCATGGCTACTTTGATGGCTGGTATCGTGAAAAAGGGCTACGCATGATCATGATCGTGCGGCCCGGCTACGGCATTTCCACCTACAAGGCGGGTATGGAATTCCGGGATTTTGGCCCGGATATTCTCGCCTTGTGTGAGCATCTGGACCTGAATCGTCCACCCATGGCGGCCTACTGTGGGGGAGGCCCCTATGCCCTCTGTGCGGCAGCGCTATACCCGGACATTTTCGATCGACTTGGCCTGTTGGCCAGCACTGTTCCTATCGAGCACTTCGAATTGGACAAGCTGGACCCGCTGCACAACATGTTCTTGCGTCTTTTCCGTCGTGACCCGAGGCTATTTGTGTTGGTAGGGCGGTTGGGCATACGCGGTGTGCAGAAGGCGCCAGAAAAATTCTTCGCCATGATTGCAAAAGGGTTGTGCGATCAAGACAAGGCTGTGCTGGGTAATCCGGATCTGTTGCAGCGCACCATCAAATCCATGCGTCGCAGCCATTTCCAGGGTGCCCGCATTATGATTGATGAGTATCTACGCATGCAGCATCCCTGGCAGGTGGACCTGGGCAAGATTACCGTGCCGGTCATGCAGTGGCACGGCGAAGACGACCGGATTATTTCCATCGGCAGCGCCCGCGGCCTGGCGAGTGATTTGCCCGGCGTGGCGTTTCGCAGTTTCCCGGGACTGGGGCGCTTTATGGTCTATCCGATGTGGAAGGCGTTTCTTACAGAGTTGCTGGAACTGGACTGATTCAGAACAGGCGTGAATTTGTCGACGGTGCAGTGCGTTTCAGCAGACGCCCTTACCTTGTCATGCAAGATCGGCAAACTGCTCTCGAAACGCCGTTGGCACGGGCATGATTGCGTGGCTCTGATGATCGAAAAAGACAAAGCCCTGCTTGGCTAACACTACCAGCTGACCGCCAGGCTGTTTGCTGACCCGGAAAATCAGATCGGCCCCGTACTTGTTGAAATCCATCAATCCCACTTCGAACTGAAGATCATCTTGAGCGAAACTTTCCGTCTTGTAGGTGGCCACCAGGTCAGTCACCACAATGCTCTGCTTGTCGGTATCGAACTGGTCGAAGCCGATATGGCAGAAAAACCGGTAACGGGCTTCGGAGAGCAGTGAGATCATCTGGTCGTTGCCCACATGTTTACCGGTATTCAGGTCTGTCATGCGCACATTGATGGTGTGGGTGTAGATGAACTGTTCAGGCAAGTCGAGAGTAACGCGGGCCATACTGCAGTCTCCAGCGGGGAAGGAGAGGAGTGTAGCAAGGTCTATCGGGTTTAGTGAAAAAGGATTATGTATTGGGCGGAGTGGCATTCTGGCAACACTTGCACCAGCTCAGGAAGTGGTCTGAAAGCACCGTGCCATGGAAGAACGTATGGTACGGAGCAGCAATGGTGCTGCTCCATACCCACGACGTGATGGTTAAACGCTCAGGTCAGCTTCAACCGATTGGCAATTGCGCCGAGCCAGTGCCAGATTGGATTTTGCCTTGTCCAGCACCAGGTACATGAACAGACCTTCATTTTTCGCCACCGGACGGATGATGTGATACTGGGTTCCCAGTGTGATCAGAATATCCTCGATGGTGTCTTTGAGTCCCAGTGATTTCATGGTTTTAAGCTTGGCACGAACCACCTCGGTGTTGCCGGCGGCGGCCAACTCAAGATCCAGTCCGGTCCCATCCTGACCCAGCACCATGCCACTGTTTGAATCAACAATAGCGGCACACATTGCACCATCGGATTCCAACAGGGTTTTCAGACTCTCAGTAACGTTGCCCATAACTAACTCCTATTATTTTATATTTTCCCTAAAGAGGGGAACTAACTGGCTGCTTTCAATGATTCCGATAGAGCTGCACAACAGTTTTTGGCGCCCCAGATCAGTTGCCCGAGCTTGGAGGCGTCATTGGCGACTACGGCCAATGCCAGGGGAGGTGAGCTGTTGGGCACTTTCATCACGGCCACAACGCCCTCCTCGGATTCGACAATCAGGCGGCTGCACTCAGAAATGCCCGCTTCTTTTGCTATTGCCGAGCTGATTGCCGCAAGGGAGCTTCCCATTGCGGCAAGCCGGCTGGCTTTCCCCTTATCGTTTTCCAACGTGGCTATTTCAAAGCCATCACTGCTCAATAGCACGGCAGAGGTGATCCCCGGGGTGGAGTCTTGCAGGATGTGTAGCTGTTTCTGCGCCATTGCCACGGCAGAATCGCTAAGAGGGTTCCTGTCTTTCATACTTGCATCAGTTCCATTTCGTTGGCTTCGATCTGACAGAGGAGGGTTTCAACCAGAAGCAGAACGTCTTCACACTCCCTGACGTCCACGGAAATCACTGGGACAAACAGATGTTTGGCTGCCAGTTTTTCCGTAACCCGGTCGATACGTGTGAAGTCATCACTGGAAATCCGGCCAATACCAATAACCAGAGGCGTTTCCCCGTTGTTGGAAAAAGCGTTGGTGTAAAGTTCCAGGTGTTCTTCAAGGTCCGGGTGTTCGCCGTTCAGCAGGAGGATAACTCCTGCTGCATTGGTAGCCAGAATTGGCCACATGAACTGAAAACGCTCTTGCCCTGGTGTGCCGTAAAGGCGCACGCCACTACCGTCAGGCAGGCTGATATAACCGTAATCCAGACCGGCGGTCGTCATTTCCTTGTTGCACTGCTCTAAATCAGTGTTTATCACATCCGTGGAGACACATTCCTGATCACTGAGTTGAGTGATTGCCGTAGTCTTACCGGCGCCCATCGGGCCGGTGAAAAGGATTTTGAATTCGTTGCTTATCATTATTTCAGCTCAATCCCAGACGTGTTCTCAGGCCTTTGATCATCCCACCGAGGCGATGGTGTTCCGCGCCAGCTTGTACTGATGGGGCTATAGCAGAGGGCGGTCTCACCTGACTGACCAGTAACCCGCTAATTTCACAAGCATTGATGAAGTGATAAAGCGCCTTGTCATCACAATGTGAAAGTGTCTTCAGCTCTGACAGCGTCAGTGCACGGCGGGTCATCAGGGCACACAAGGAGAGCAACTGCCGGGATTTATTCAGCGCTGCAGCACTGGGCCAACGGCTCAATTTGAAATGGCTGTCTTCATCCAGCCAGGGCAGCAGGTCATTGCAATGGTTAGCTCCGGTTAGCCAGGCGAGCTCAAACAGTGGCCGTGGTACCATGCCCTCGGAAACGGGTTCGCTGCTGGGGCTTAAAGGGCTAAAAGACACCGGGCCCGCGGACAAGGCGTGTAGCAATGCGGGCCGTGCGTAAAACCGGTGGCTTCCGGGTTTTACCAGTAAAAGGCCTTCCGGACTTTGGCTGCTGTACAGTTCAGTCGACCCCTTGTTATTGATAACCCGGTATAAACTGGCACAAAAATCGACGCTAGGTAGTGATGAGTTTCCTTCTGATTCAGACACTTCACGATTATGCTCAGCATGACTGGATGAAGTATCCAAAGATCGCAGTACCTCATCCAACACATCCAGCAGCTGCATGACTCGAAATGGGTGTGGCAGCGCAAAAGCGGATGCTGGTTTTTCCTCAGAGCTGGGGTAAATGACGATACAGGGTTTTTGGCTCAGGTCGTCCTGGCTGGTTTGTGCCTCTTGCAGACTGGACACCATGAGAACATCCGCCATCGCAGGTGTTGCCTGGCTCCAGTGTACTGAGGAACGGCCATCAATGATTTTCAGCATGGAAAGACAGGCACTGACCGTGTCTTCTCCCAATCCGATAAATCCAAGACGCTGTGTTTGCATTTGTGCCATCCGAGATCCGGTAGTACCGGTTACTGCAATAGTGGCGAAAACTGCTGATCGCCATCAGTTAGTGATCTATGTCTCAATTATTAGTAGCGGGACGCCCAGCAGGGCAAAGGGATCGCGACAGGCGGAGACTTTCAAGGGATGAGTTGATGTTGCGATCACGTCATATTGACCGTCTTTGTTGGCGGTTTTCTGAAGCGAAGGAACGATTTTTTTATAACAGGATGATTAATAAGGAAAATATTATTATTTGAAAAAATAAGTGACGTTGGTTGTGAGGTAACGAAATAAATGTACGCCTTTTCCTACATTTGCCATTCACTTGTAAGACATTGCTTACCGATGGTTGAAATTTCTCCCTCTGTTATCTCTGGAAGCTAGCCGATTCCGCCATAACGAACCCCGGCCAGGGCAGCCATTTCCCGATCAAAGGTTGCCAGGTCTTCCAGGGTAAATTGATTCAGATGGTGGTGGCCGCAGGCGCGGGCCATGACTTGCATCAGCTCTGTTGAGGCATGGAAGAAGTTGGCCAGCCGGTGGGCAGCGTGGTCCACGTCCAGACGTTTTCGCAATTCCTCGTTCTGGGTGGCGATGCCGGCGGGGCATTGGTTGGTATTGCACATGCGGGCGCCAACGCAGCCAATGGCCTGCATGGCGCTGTTGGACAGGGCAATACCATCGGCCCCCAGGGCCAGAGCTTTGACGAAATCCATGGGCATGCGCAGGCCGCCGGTGATCATCAGAGTGACGTTGCCGCTGGCGCCCTGGTCATCCAGATAGCGGCGGGCGCGGGCCAGGGCGGGGATGGTGGGCACGCTGATGTGGTCGCGGAACATGGCGGGTGCAGCCCCGGTGCCGCCGCCCCGGCCATCCAGAATGATGTAGTCGGCGCTGGCATCCAGGGCGAACTGGATGTCTCTTTCGATATGGTTAGCGCTCAGTTTGAACCCCACCGGTATGCCGCCGGACACTTCCCGCACCCGGTCGGCGAAACGTTTGAAATCATCGCTGCTGTGCAGCTCCCTGAAGGTGGCAGGGGAGATGGCCGGCTGGCCTTCGGGAATGTGGCGCACCTGGGAAATCTTGCCCACGTTCTTGTTGGCAGGCAGATGGCCGCCGGTGCCGGTCTTGGCGCCCTGGCCACCCTTGAAGTGAAACGCCTGCACCTTCTTCAGATGGTCCTCGGTATAGCCAAACATGGCGCTGGCCAACTCGTAAAAATAGCGGGAATTGGCGGCCTGTTCTTCCGGCAGCATGCCGCCCTCGCCGGAACAGATGCCGGTGCCGGCCAGGTCTGCGCCCCGTGCCAGTGACACCTTCGCCTCCTCGGAAAGTGCACCGAAGCTCATGTCCGAGACCATCAGGGGAATCGCCAGCGTTAGCGGTTTGTCCGCTCTGGGACCGATCATCAGTTCGGTGCCTACGGGTTGGTCATCCAGCAGCGGTTGGGTGGCCATCTGCGCCACCATGATCTGGATATCATCCCATTTGGGCAGGCAGTCACGGGGGACGCCCATGGCGGTCATGGGGCCATGATGGCCGACTTTATCGAGCCCGTTTTCCGCCAGGTCGTGGATCAGGGCCACGTTGGGTTCCTCTGCGGTGGCCTTGGGCTGTGGCATGCCGTCCCGCTGGATACTCTCCGGGCCGGGGCCTTCTTCGCCGACCTGGTCTTTGCTGAACCGGGCGTGGGTGCCATCGCAATAGGGGAAGTTGCCGCTATGCTTGCACATGCACAGGTAGCCTTCGTCCTTGTCGGCTTCGAAGCCGAGGGGCGTGATATCGGTGCCCGCATGGGAGCCATCGCAGAAGGGCTGGTTGGCGGAACGACCGCAGCGGCAGAAGTGGTAGGTTTCACCGGGTTTGAGTTCGGTTTTCCGGGGCTTGATATCGGCGATGACGGGCTTGGACATGGTGGCTCCTGGCTGGCACTGCGGGCTGGGATACTTCGATCATGCCAGCGGTGGCGGGGGAGTCAACGCTTTGGACAGGGCAGGATAGAGAGCGCTCGCCATTCGACTCTGCCTGCCTTACCGCGCGGCAGAAGAGTCGAGTGACGCGCTTGCTAGCGGTTCGATTCGATGTTTCGAACCAGGCGGTGAATCTTTTCGCTGCGATCCAGCAGCGCATCGCTGAGTGGGCTCATCACCCCCCGCAGCATGGACAAGGGTTTCCAGCGGGCCGGGGCAATAATGGCAGCGGAACGGGTTGTCAGGCCGGCAACCAGGGCAGTGGCAATTTCCTCGGGCTGCACCTGCTTTCTCAGAACGGCGGGGAAGGCGCTTTCAATCAGCTCGGAGGCGGTGGCATGGCCACCGAAGGCCAGCTCGGTGATAGGTGTTGCCGTCCAGCCGGGGTAGAGCACGCTGGCGCTGGCGCCGGTACCGGCCAGTTCAGCCCGCAAGGCTCTGCCGAGCATTTCCACTGCCGCCTTGGAGGCGGCGTAGGGCGCATTGACCATGCCGTTGACGAACGAATAGATCGAGGAGGTGATGATAATCTGGCCATGATTTCGCTGAACCTCCGGCAGGGCCGCACGAAGAGTGTGCCAGACGCCGAACAGATCCACGTCGATAATTTTTTCGAACTCGGCCTCATCGCAGCTGGCGATAGTCGCCGGGTTGTTCCGCCAGGCAATGCCGGCGTTGGCAAAGGCGATATCCAGCCGGCCAAAGTGCTCCACGGTTTGCTGGACGACAGCTTTTGAGGCGGCTGCATCCGTTACGTCGAGAGGCAAGGCGAGTACCCGTGCGGGATCAAATTCTGCGGCAAGCAAGTCCAGGGACTGCTGGGATAAATCCGTCAGCACCAGGTTGGCCCCTTTTGTGTAAAGCGCTCGAGCGCTGGCAGCACCAATCCCGCCGGTTGCGCCGGTGATGAGAACCACCTTGCCATTCAGGTCATACTTCTTGCCCACGTGCTGATCTCCCTGTAAGTCGTTGCGTCCGGTAACCATGACAGCGGTCACCGGTGAGTCAAAACAAGCACAGAACCATACCACTGATGCTCAGTGAGAGTCCTGTGGATTCAGTAGCCACCGGCCTCAAGCCGACCTGTGAGTTTTCCTTCATCGTGTGGCGTCAAACGATTGGCCCAGCAGGAAGGGGTGATGGTAGCCGGTGCCGTGCACAATCATTTTCATCGCAACCACAGGAAAGGATTTTCTCATGGGCAAATCAACCTGGCGGCCGGAGATGATGGCAGACCTCACCGGCAAGACGATTCTGGTAACCGGCGCCAACAGCGGCATCGGCCTGGAAGCGGTGAAACTGTTCGCCGGCAAAGGGGCCGAAGTGATCATGGCCTGCCGTAATGTGGACAAGGCCAAAGCGGCCGCGGAGGCGGTGAAAGCCATGGTGGCTGACGCCAGGCTGGTGATTATGGCGCTGGATCTGGCTGATCTTGCCTCGGTAAAGGCGTTTTCCGAGGCGGTAAAGCAGCGCTTTGCAAAGCTGGATGTGCTGCTGAACAACGCTGGCCTGATGGCGCCGCCATTGCAGCGAACGCGGGATGGTTTCGAAATGCAGTTCGGCACCAATCACTTGGGACATTTTGCGCTGACCGGCCAGCTTGTTGAGCTTCTCGAGTTTGCCAGCGATCCACGGATTGTGCAGATATCCAGCCTGGCCCATCGGGGCGGGAAGTTGATGTGGGGGAATCTCAATGCGGAAAAAAACTATTCCCGTTGGCCCTTCTATTGTCAGAGCAAGCTGGCCAACCTGATTTTCGCCAGGGACCTGCAGCGTCGGCTACAGGCATCGGGGTCGAACATCAGGGTAATGGCCGCTCACCCCGGCTATTCCGCTACCCACCTTCAGGATACGATGCCCGGTGGAGGCCTGTTCAACAAGATCATGGCTCAGTCTGCTCAGATGGGGTGCCTGCCCGGCGTCATGGCCGCCACCAGCGATGCGGTGGAGGCGGGCGGTTATTACGGCCCGGAGGGAAAGGTGATGGAATTACGCGGCTATCCGGCCCCGGCCTTTGCCCGCAAGATCACTGACAATCAGGCCGTTGCACAGCGGTTGTGGGAAGAATCGGAGCGGTTGACCGAGGTGCATTATCTGAACGATTAGACTGTTTGTCTGATCTTGAGGGGTGTTATTCGCCGGGCGTAGGTAATTTCCCGTTTTTCCCCTAGAATCTGCGGCTGACTATCAATCTCGGAGCAAGCATCCCATGGGCCGCGCCTATCAGAACCGTAAAGAATCCATGGCGAAAACCTCGGACATGAAGGCCAAGGTTTACAGCCGCTATGGTCGAGAGATTTATGTGTGCGCCAAGGCCGGTGGCCTGGATCCATCTGCCAATCTGGCCCTGCGTGGTCTGATTGACCGGGCCAAGAAGGATCAGGTGCCTGGCCATGTGATCGATAAAGCCATCGACAAGGCCAAAGGCGGCGGCGGTGAAGATTTTGCCCCGGCTCGTTACGAGGGCTATGGCCCTGGCGGCTGCATGGCGATCATCGAGTGTCTTACCGACAATCCCAACCGTACTTTCGGCGATGTGCGCGTGGCGTTCACCAAGACCAAGTGCAAGATCGGTACCCAGGGCACCGTGGCTCACATGTTCGATCATGCGGCGATTTTCGTGTTCCGTCATGATGACGAAGAAGCGGTGCTGGAAGCACTGATGGACGCGGATGTGGATGTCACCGATATCGAAAGCGAAGACGGCATGCTCACTGTGTTCACCCCCAACACAGAATATGCCAAGGCCCGCCAGGCGCTTGCTGGCGCTTTGGAAGGTATCGACTTCGAGGTGGATGAAATCCAGTTTATTCCGCAGAGTTTCACCACGGTGAGCGGCGATGACCGGGAGCTGTTCGATAAATTCCTGGCCATGCTCAACGATCTGGACGATGTGCAGAACGTGTATCACAACGTAGATTTGGCCGAATAAATTTGATGTCTCTTCCGCCTGGACCACTTACTGGGCGGTGCCCGCCTGTTTGATTTGATCGGCCTTAACGAGTGATTCGCACCAGCATGCCGAACATGGGGTGGTCGAAGTAATAGACTTCATGGCCGGTGAGGCGACGGCTTTCGTCGATGTCTACATAGAAACGCTGGCCATTGCTCTGGGTATTGAACCAGATGCGCGGCTCAACGTGGACGTAGCGCGATTTACTGAAATGCAGGGTGCCTTCCAGTTCTGGCACATTGCCGTCCCCTGTGGCCAGGGTCTGACCACCGTTCAGATACACGGGCAGGGTATTGCCCTTGTCGCCAATGGGCTGGCTCCAGGCCTTGTGGTAGAGCTGGCGGTAATCTCCGGTGCCGGCCATGCGTTCCATCATGTATTGCAGCACGGTCTGGTCTTCCGACAGGGGTTGCCAGGCGCCGCGGGACAGGGCGTCCGGGTCGGCATACTCACTGACTTGCGGTGCGCCGATGGTCACTGACCGCGGGGCATAGCGAGGTTGCAAATCGGCGGGCCAGATTTCTTCGCTGCTGCCGTGATCACGGGCGAATATCAGGACTTCAACGTTGTACCAGCTCTGGGCAATGACAGGGGTGGCCATGAGGGCCAGCACAGCCAAAACGAATGCGCGAAGCATCGGGATCTCCTCTGGTGGCCTGTGAGCAGGCCTTATCTTGATACTGACGCGGAGGCGTGCCCCTCCTGCTGCCTGTCGGATGCTCCGCTGAGGGCGGAGAGTCCGGTGATTTCCTTACGCCTGTTTGTCCCGGTTAGGACCTGGCGTGTCTCCTGGAAATTGCACCCACGTCATTTTTTATTTCAACGACTATAACCAGTTCACACCGCCAATTCACGATTAACCACCTGGCCGGTCGTTTTTCACGAATTAGCTGCCTGTGTCCTGCTTGATGCTCTGGGCTGCCAGGCGCTTGAGCAGGGCGTCTACTACCTCGATGCGTTCCTCGGGCGTTTCACTGTCTTCCACAAAACGCAGTGCATTGGCACCCTCCAGCTTGTAGCGGTTCGGGCCGGACTGGACCAGCTTGACGATGGTCAGCGGGTCCACCGGGGTACGCTCGCCGAACTCCAGCTTGCCGCCACCGGCGTGGGCATCGAGTCGGGTGATGCCCAGTCTTTCCGCCTGCTGGCGCAGTTCGGTGACTGCGAACAGGTTTTTCACCGGTTCCGGCAGCAGGCCGAAGCGGTCGATCATCTCTACCTGCAGTTCTTTCAGGCCATTGCGGGTCTTGCAGCCGGCAATGCGCTTGTAGAGGGTCAGGCGGCCGAACACGTCCGGCAGGTAATCCTCGGGGATCAGCGCGGGGATACGCAGGTTGAGTTCCGGGCCACCGCTGAGCGGTTTTTCCACGTCCGGTTGTTCGCCCCGTTTCAGGGCTTCCACCGCCTGCTCCAGCATTTCCATGTAGAGGCTGAAACCGATGGTGTGGATGTTGCCGTGTTGCTCTTCGCCGAGCAGCTCACCGGCGCCACGGATTTCCAGATCCTGACTGGCCAGCATGAAGCCGGCACCCAGGTCGGTGGCCTGTTCGATGGCCTCCAGTCGCTTGAGCGCATCCTTGCTCATCGCCTTGGGGCTGGGGGTAATCAGATAGGCGTAGGCCTGATGATGACTGCGGCCCACGCGGCCGCGCAGCTGATGCAACTGAGCCAGGCCGAGCTTGTCGGCCCGGTCGATGACGATGGTGTTGGCACTGGGCACGTCGATGCCGGTTTCGATGATGGTGGAACAGACCAGCACGTTGAAGCGCCGGTGATAGAAGTCGCTCATCACCGCTTCCAGTTCCCGCTCGCGCATCTGCCCGTGGGCAATGCCGACGCGGGCATCGGGCACCAGTTTGCGGATGTCGGCAGCGGTCCGTTCCATGGTGTCGATATCGTTGTGCAGGTAGTACACCTGGCCACCACGCAGAAGCTCGCGGAGCAGGGCTTCCTTGATGGTGGTGTCATTGTGCTGCTGCACAAAGGTTTTCACCGACAGGCGTTTCTGCGGCGGGGTGGCGATGATGGAAATATCGCGCATGCCGCTGAAGGCCATGTTGAGGGTTCGGGGGATCGGCGTGGCGGTAAGGGTGAGGATGTCGCACTCGGCGCGCATCTGCTTGAGGCGCTCCTTGTGGCGTACCCCGAAGCGGTGTTCCTCGTCCACGATGATCAGGCCCAGATCGCTGAAAGACACGGTTTCCTGCAGTAACTGGTGGGTGCCCACCAGGATATCCACCTTGCCTTCTTTCAGGCGCTGCAACACCTGGGTCTTGTCCTTGGCACTGCGGAAGCGTGACAGCACTTCGATGTTTACCGGCCAATCGGCAAAGCGGTCAGTGAAGGATTCGTAATGCTGCTGGGCGAGCAGGGTGGTGGGTACCAGTACCGCCACCTGGGTCTGGTTTTCCACGGCCACAAAGGCGGCGCGCATGGCCACTTCGGTCTTGCCGAAACCCACATCGCCGCACACCAGCCGATCCATGGGCTGGCTGGACTGCATGTCGGCAATCACTGAGGCAATGGCAGCCTGCTGGTCCGGGGTTTCCTCGAAGGGAAAGCCGGCACTGAAGCGTTCGTAATCGTTCATGTCCACGTCGAACTGCTTGCCCTGGCGGGCTTCGCGGCGGGCGTAGGTGTTGAGCAGTTCAGCGGCCACGTCGTGGATTTTTTCCGCCGCCTTCTGCCGTGCCTTGCTCCACTGCTCGGTGCCCAGCCGGTTGAGCGGGGCGCTATCGCCACCGCCGTAGCGGCTGATCAGGTGCAGGGAGGACACCGGCACGTAGAGTTTGTCGCCGCCGGCATATTCCAGCAGCAGGAACTCATGTTGCTGGCGGTCCACCTCCATGTGGATCAGGCCAAGATAACGGCCCACGCCATGCTCCATGTGTACCACCGGAGCGCCTTCGGTGAGCTCGCCCAGGGAGCGGAAGGCCTGTTCGGCGGCGCCGTCGTCGCTGCTGGATTTGCGGCGCCGGCGTTGCAGTACGCGCTCGCCATACAGGTCGTTCTCGGTGACCACCAGCAGCTCGTGTTCGGGGGCGTAGAAGCCCGCATCCAGCTCGCCGCGGGTCAGGCTCCAGCGCTCGGGTTGGGCGATAAAGTCCGGCCAGTTGTCTTTCAGGGCCGGCTGGATGCCGATTTTCTGCATCAGTTCCAGCAGGGCTTCGCGGCGGCCGGCGGTTTCCGCACAGAGCAGAATGCGGGTGTCCGGATGGGCGTCGGAGAAGGTGTGCAGCAGGGCAAGAGGGTTGCTGGCACGCACATCCGCAGTGAGCGGCGGCATCCGGCTCACATCGAACTGGATAGCGTTACCGCTGTGGGTGGTGCTGTCTGCCTGGCGAGCCCGGGGATGCTGCTTGAGGGCCGCCGCCAGCTCTTCCGGGCGCAGATACAGTTTCCAGGGGGCCAGAATGGGCCGGTGGATATCGTGGCGTCGGGATTCGTAGCGTTGCTCCACGTCGGCCCAGAAGTGCTCCACAGCGCTCTGGCAGTCGGCCAGTTCCACCAGCCGCACATCGTCGGGCAGGTAGTCGAACAGGGTGGCCATGTTCTCGAAGAACAGCGGCAGGTAGTACTCCAGACCGGGTGCAGACAGGCCGTCGGACACATCCTGATAGAGCGGTACGCCGCGGGTGTCCACGTCGAAGGTGTCGCGGAAGGCGGTGCGGAAGCGGCTGATGCCGTCGGTGCTGAGCGGGTATTCCGCCGCCGGCAGCAGGGTGATGTCATCCACTTTGCCGGTGGAGCGTTGGCTTTCCGCGTCGAACAGGCGCAGGGATTCGATCTCGTCGTCAAACAGCTCAATGCGGAAGGGTTGATCGGCGCCCATGGGGAAGATATCCATGATGGCGCCGCGCACGGCGAATTCGCCGTGCTCATAAACGTTATCTCGCTGTCGGTAGCCGCAGGACACCAGGCGGCTGCGAGTGGCTTCCATATCGAAGGTGTCGCCCACCTTGAGCAGGAAGCTGTTGCCAGTGATATGCAGTGGCGGGGCCAGACGCTGCATCAGGGTATTCACTGGCACCACCAGGATGCCCTTGTGACTGCTGGGCAGCTGGTGCAACACGCGGATGCGATCGCTGATGATGTCCTGGTGGGGGCTGAACAGGTCGTAGGGCAGGGTCTCCCAGTCCGGAAACAGCATCACCGGCGTATCGTTGCCCTGATCCCCGCTACCGGTCAGGTAGAACTCCAGCGAGTCGGCAAGGTGTTGTGCGCGACTACTGTTGGGAGCCAGCACCACAAACAGATGATCCTGGCTGCGTGCCAGTTCGGCCAGCACGGCAGCCATGCTGCCGCTGTCCAGCCCGGCCCAGTCTTTGTAGTGCTCGCGGCCGGTGGGGAAGAGGCTGCTGTCGGGGAGTAACTTCATTAAGACCCGTGTCCTGCGTGTTCGGTGGGTGCGTATTGTAGCCAAGGGTGACGGTGCCGTCAGTGCCGGCTAGACTGCCGGTCTGATTGGGGAGGATGCATGATTACATTACAACAATGGAAAGATTGTGAAGGACAGGCGTTTACGCTGGAAAATGGCGATAGCCTGACCTTGGCGGAAGTGACGATGCCGATCTCGCCGGAGGGGTGGGAATGTTTCTCCCTGTTGTTTGCGGGGCAGGTGCAATTGGAGCAGGGCGCCACTGTCATGCGTAACGACGTGCTTGGTGAGACATCGGTGTTTGTGGTACCGGTGGGGCCGTTGGGCGCCAGTGATGGTACCTACCATTTCGAAGCGGTGTTCAATCGTCAGGTTGCCAGCGCATAAGCAGGTAGACACCCTTGTCTGCCTGTTCCACAAAGCCCAGCCGCTCATAGAGCCGTCGTGCCGGGTTATTGGTTTCCACGTGAATAGTCAGGGGCTTGCCGGCCCGGCGAGCCCGGGCCTGCTAGGGCGGCGAGAACCTGTGACCCCAGGCCGCTGCCACGAAAGGCCGGCAGCAGGGCAATATCCACGATGCGGATTTCCTGCTCCCAATCGGACAGGTACAGCCGCCCGGCTGTCTCCCCGCTTAACTCAATCAGATGACGCTCCGCTTCCGGATAATGCAGCAGGTAGTGTTCGTGCTGCGCCTTGGCCTGCATGGCCAAAAAGGCATCCTGCTGCCCCTGGGGCCAGCCGGTCTGCGCCACTTCTTCCTGGCGGGTGCTGGTGTAGATGGCCAGTAACATCGGTGTGTCGCTGTCACTGGCCGGGCGTAAACGGTAGCTGTGCATTACGAGCGGGAAGGGTAAATGCCGAACAGGGCCACAATGAAGTGCACAAAGAGCTGGGGGGTCAGCGATTCCTGGTTGTTCGAATGCGCCTGCCAGGTTTGTTGGGTTTTCCCCAGGCCGCGATCAATGCTGACGCTGGTAGTGGCAGCAACGGCACCACTGGCATTGCTGCCACTTTTGGCGCCCAGACGAGCCTGAGGAAGTCCCGGGCCCGTGCCGGCGTGTACCGGAGAGCGTCCCCGACAATCCGGTAGACCGAATGTGGTTCTGCCATCACCGCCATAAATGGTGCCAAACAAGGAAAACAGCGCATCATTCTGTGATACGGCCAATAGTTGGCCATCGCAGAGTGCCCAGCCTCGCGGAGCAAAATTGCCGGCAAACATGCGAATTTCACCTACAAAGGGTTCTGACATAGGAGCCTCTAGCTTCTGCTTGGGAAAAGCCCTTGCAGGGCAATGGCAAAGTTAAGCGCGATAGAATCCATCTGCGCACCATGGGTGGCAACCAGGGTGTTATTCAAGGTGCTGCCCAGATTGCGATCCAGGGTCAGGCTGTCCAGGGTGTCTCCATCATCGGCAGGCCCGGTTGTGTTCGCCGTTCCCCCTTTAGTGCCCTGATTGATGCTACCCGCTCCCGGATGCATGGGCGTGCGGCCGCGCAGGTCCGGAAGTGCAAAGCTGGTTCTGCCGTCGCCACCGTAGGTAGTGCCCAGCAGAGAATAAAGGGACTGGTTTTGATTGATCGGCAAGATTTGTCCATCGCAGAAGGCCCAACCGCGGGGCGCAAAGTTGAAGCCGTAAATGCGGATTTCGGCGAGAAAGGGTTCGCTCATCAGTAAAAGACTCCTAGCCTCTGGATGGGTATAGCCCTTGCAGAGCAATGATGAAATTCAGACCCAGATAAGGATGGCGCTGATCGCCAGCGGGTATTTTGGCGGCGATAGTGCGGGTGGTCTGGCTATTGCCCAGGTTACGGTCGGGCGTGACGTTCTGTACAACCTCTACCGGGTTGTTCTCGGCCACCTGACCAAGGCGATAACTTGGCAGTCCGGGGCCTCTGCCGGGATGTGCGGGCGCTCGGCCTTGCAGATTGGGTAAGGCCACTGTGGTACGACCATCCCCGCCATAAGTGGTGCCGATCAGGCTGAACAGGGCGGTATTCTGACTGATAGGCAAGAGTTGCCCGTTGCAAAAGGCCCAGCTGCGAGGGGCGAAATTACCCGCAAAGATGCGAATTTCAGCAATAAAAGGTTCGCTCATAGTGGCCTCACACGCTGATCAGCAGGTTACTGCCCGGTTGCCAGCTCAGATGAGCCAGCTGCTGGGCGCTGGTTTGGGGGAGTGCCAGTACCGGTGTAGCTCGGTCAGCCCAGCAGAGCTGCTTCTGGCAACGATCCATGATCAATAGCTGGTCGTTCACGGCGGTCAAGCCGCTGGGCATGGTTAATGTGCTGACTTCACTGCCCAGGCTGTCGCCTGTCAGGGTGAAGTGGTGCAGTCGCCGATCGCCGAGGGTGAGCAGGGTGATGCGCTCTGCGGTTTTGGCCAGAGAGGCGGGACCATTCAGGGGCCGGTCGCTTTGCAGCCAGACTCTGGATTCATTGCGCAGATGCAGTCGCATCAGGCGATGGCCGTGTACATCTGCGATCAAAGCGTGGTCACCATTGAGCACAAAGTCGGCAGGTTCCTGCAGATCGGTCAGATCAATATGGCGGGCCTGGCTACCGTCGGGCCGGAACCAGCTTAGCCGACGCTGGCTGCGGTCCAGCAGGACAGCGTTATCCCCATCCAGGGCCGCGGCAACGATGCGGGTTTCGTGGGGAGCGCCGGTGTCTAGACTGATGGTGCTGCCGTTGCGATACCACTGGGCTTGGCGGCCATGGTCGGTGATCTGCAGCCTCTGGTTCTCGCCGAGGGCAATCGCCCGCGCTGCACTGACCAGTTCCACGCGGGCTGCCGTGGTGCCGGCGACCAAGGGTGTGCTGAGCAGGATCCCGGCCGCGCCGCCAGCCGCGATAAACTGCCGTCGCGTGATAGCCATTAGTTGGCTACCGCGCAAGTAATGGTAATGGCGGTAGGCGTGGCGGCCGCGCCAGTCTGCCAGGTTTCGCAACTGCCGCTCCAGGCGCCGGCGGCACTGGGGTAGCTGTTGGTAATGTAGCTATTGCTGGCACACTGAACGCCACCGGCCAGTACTACGCCACTGTCACATTGGCAGCTTGTCGCACTGGTGCAGGCCTTCTGGGCTACATTGCTGGTACTGAATGTGCCGGCTGGGCCGGTCATGCCGGTGAGCCCTATAGGGCCCTGGTTACCTGTGTCGCCTTTGGGGCCTGCGGGACCGGCGATGCCTTGCGGTCCGGCTTCACCCTGAGGTCCTTGATTGCCGGTATCGCCCTTGGGGCCGATAGGTCCAACGGGGCCTTGGTCTCCAGTGTTGCCTTTAGGACCAGTGGGCCCAGCGATACCTTGCGGTCCGACTGCGCCTTGTGGGCCTGTATTACCGGTATCCCCTTTGGGACCGATAGGACCGATGGGGCCCTGGCTGCCAGTCTCGCCTTTGGGGCCAATGGGGCCGGCGATGCCTTGTGGTCCAGCTTCACCCTGTGGACCTTGGGGGCCCGGTGCGCCCGCCGGACCGGGTTGCCCCGTATCACCCTGGGGCCCAGTGGGGCCGGCTTCACCAGTGTCACCTTTGGGGCCGACCAAGCCGCTGTCCGGGCCTACCCACTCACCATTTTCATTGATCAAAAGCTGATCGGCGACGCTTACCGTGCGCGGAGTGATATCCCCGTTGACCTGCTCGGCTTCGCGGGCCTGCAGGGCATAGGGCACGCTGCCGGTGGTGACGACAAGGCGCGGAGACATTTCACTGTCGCCATTAATCGCCAGCCCCAGTTCTACCTGATTGCTTTCCAGCAGGTCATCGGGCAGGGGGTTGCTGTCGCTATCACCCAACACCAGGCTGTATCGGCCGTTCTCAACGCTGACGGTCATGTCTTCGGTCCAGAGGACTGCGCCAAGACCGAGGGGATCGGTGTTGATCCCTCCATCATTCTGGTAGTCGGTCGTCCGCCCGGATAGATCGTAAAGGGTTGTGGTCAGCGTGTAGGTGCCATGCAGGGGCAACTGGCTGGAGCGATCGCTGAGATAGCCTTGTATGACCAGGCGTGATGGAACGGTGGCTTGCACGGCCTGAGAGAAAAGCAACATGCAGAGCGCCATGGCCGCCAGGCCACCGCGGAGAAGCTGAAACATCGAATTGTCCCCCCGAAGGCGATCTAGGCGCCCCCTTTGTCTATTTGTGCATATAGTAAACAGTGTGACTCAGTTCAAACAAGCGCTAAAAGTGATGTTTTCTCTGGCGTTGTGCCAAGCAGGAGGACGAGAGCACAGTGGTGTTGTTAATTTCCTGGGCTGCCTCTGCGCCCGCGAAGAACCCCGGCAGGTTGAGCCGATTCGTGATTTGACCTCAAATTTTAGCGGGCTTGCGGTTACCATGACCCGTTATTGATTGTGTTTTGCGCTGAGGATACGTCTATGAATGCATCGGTTCGGGAGCTGATGACGCTGTTTGATCTGGAACAGCTCGAGAATAATTTGTTTAGAGGTCAGAGCCAGGCCAATGGCCAGCAGAGTGTGTTTGGCGGCCTGGTGGCCGGTCAGGCGTTGCTGGCGGCCTCGAAAACCGTGCCGACGGACCGGTCGGTGCACTCTCTTCATGCCTATTTTCTGCGGGCCGGGGATTTCACCAAACCCATCGTCTATGACGTGGACCGCATTCGAGACGGCAGGAGTTTTACCACCCGCCGGGTCAACGCTATCCAGCATGGCCGGCCGATTTTCTCGCTGGCGGCGTCGTATCAGGTTGAAGAAGAGGGCGTTGCCCATCAGGTGCCCATGCCGGAGGTGGCCGGTCCGGAAGGTCTCGAGAATGACGAGGCAGCCCGACAGAAGCTGGTGGCCCGGTTGCCGGAACAGTATCGCGAGGCGTTTCTGCAAGACCGGCCGGTAGAGTTCCGCCCGGTGACCCCCCGTGATCCGATTTCTTCCCAGCCGGAACCGCCGTTGCGGGAGGTCTGGTTCAAGGTGGTCGATTCTGTCGACGCAGACCCCATGACCCAGCGGGCCTTGTTGGCTTATTGCTCGGATTTCGGGCTGATGGGGACGGCCATGCTGCCCCACGGCATGAATTTCTGGCAGCCCCATGTGCAGTGCGCCAGCATTGATCACGCCATGTGGTTCCACGGGGATTTCCGCATTGATGAATGGCTGCTCTATCGTAGCGAGAGCCCCTTTGCCGGTGGCTCCCGGGGCATGAACTTCGGCTCCATCTATCGTCAAGACGGCACCCTGGTGGCATCTGTGGCCCAGGAAGGGCTGATGCGCCTGCACCGCTCGGATAGCCCGGCGGCATGAGCAAGCTGATCCCTCTGCTGGAAGAGGTGAGGGCCTGCCGGCTGTGCGAGGCCCGTCTGCCTCTGGGGCCGCGCCCGGTGGTGCGCGCCGGGGAGGGGGCCCGGCTGCTGATCGTGGGGCAGGCGCCAGGCACTAGGGTCCATGAAACCGGCATTCCCTGGAATGATCCTTCCGGGGACCGGCTGCGCGACTGGCTACAAATGGACCGGGAGGCCTTCTATGACGAAAACCGCATTGCCATTATTCCCATGGGGTTTTGTTATCCGGGTCGCGGCAAGGGGGGCGATCTGCCGCCCCGCCCGGAATGTGCCCCCCAGTGGCATGAACAGTTGCTGGCGGAGCTGCCGGATCTGCAGCTGACCCTGCTGGTGGGGCAGTACGCCCAGAAGTACTACCTGCCGGAGCCGGGCAAGACCCTGTCAGACAATGTTCGTGATTTCGCCCGGGCCCTGCAGCATGGCTACTTCCCGCTGCCTCATCCGAGCCCGCGAAACCGGTTATGGCTGCGCCAGCGGCCCTGGTTCGAGGAGGAGGTGTTGCCGGTGTTGCGTGAACGTGTGAACCGGTTGGGAGCCTTTGTATAAGTCCTTGCGCGCTCAGCGGGGTCTGAAGGGTGCAGCTGTTGTGGTTTGTCGTGACGGACAGGGTGGGCTCCTTTCCTATCGACAAAGCGCAGCAGATGTGCCCTTCAGGCCTCGCCCTCCGGGGCTTTCAGGGCGGCCCATCATCTGGGCGCACTTTTGAGCGCAGGCGGGTTGCCAGTCGATAAAGGGCAACAACGTGTGTGGGCCGGCCTGTAAGCCTGAGTGTGCAAGGAGTTATGCAAAGGCTCCCATGTGAAACCGTAATATCCCCGCCATTTGGGTGGATAAACGCGGCGTTTGGCGATATTATTCGCGCCCCAAACTCCACCGCCGGTGAACGTTGAAACCGGGCATTTCGGTGCCAGCCACGGTTTTCTTCACCCGAACCCAACCTGAGAGGGGCATCTCCGTGAACAAACTGGAAGACCACTTCGGACGCTGGAAGAACCGCGAAGAAATCGCAGAAGCCATGATCCCGATGATCGGCAAGCTGCATCGCGAAAAGAACATCACTACTACAGTTTACAGCCGCTCCCTGGTCAACAAGTCTGTTATCCAGATCCTCAAAGCCCATCGTTTCGTCAAGCAGGTCGAAGATTCCGAGCTGTCTGTGGTGGATTCCTTCCCGGTTCTGCAGGAAGTGAACAAGCTGGACCTGGGCCCCTGCCGCATTGATATCGGCAAACTGGCGGTAGAGTACAAGAAAGATAATCGCGGCCTGTCCATTGAGGACTATGTCCGTGAAGAGCTGGCTGAAGCGGTCAATAACAAGGGGCCAGAGCCCAGCTCCACGGACGTGGTGCTGTACGGTTTTGGCCGTATCGGCCGTATCCTGGCCCGTCTGCTGATCGAGAAAGCGGGTTCCGGCGATGGTCTTCGCCTGAAGGCCATCGTGGTGCGCGAATCCGGCAAGGGCGACCTGCAAAAGCGTGCCAGCCTGCTGCGTCGTGACTCCGTGCACGGCCCGTTTGCCGGCACCATCGCCGTGGATGAAGACGAAAACGCCATCATCGCCAACGGCAACTTCATCAAGGTGATCTACTCCAGCGATCCGTCTTCCATCGATTATACCGAGTACGGCATCAACAATGCCGTGGTGATCGACAACACCGGTAAGTGGCGTGATGCGGAAGGCCTGTCCCAGCACCTGCAGTGCAAGGGCGTTGCCCGCGTGATGCTGACTGCGCCGGGCAAAGGTGATATGAAAAACATTGTTCATGGCGTGAACAATGACATGATTGAGGACAGCGACAAGATCATTTCCGCTGCCAGCTGCACCACCAATGCCATCGTACCGCCGCTCAAGGCCCTGGAAGACAAGTTCGGCATCGAATACGGCCACGTGGAAACCGTGCATTCCTACACCAACGATCAGAACCTGCTGGATAACTTCCACAAGGGTCCCCGTCGTGGTCGCTCCGCGCCCCTGAACATGGTGCTGACCGAAACCGGTGCGGCGACGGCGGCTGCCAAGGCGCTGCCCTCCCTGCAGGGCAAGCTTACCGGCAACTCCATCCGGGTGCCGACTCCGAACGTGTCCATGGCGATCCTCAACCTGACCCTGGGCAAGGAAACCACCCTGGAAGAGCTTAACGAGTACCTGCGCTGGGTGAGCCTGCACTCTCCGCTGCAGCGTCAGGTGGACTTCGTGAGCAGCCCGGATGCGGTATCTACCGACTTCGTCGGTTCCCGTCACGCTTCCGTGATTGATGCGGAGGCTACCATTGTCAGTGGGCGTCATTGCGTACTGTACGTGTGGTACGACAACGAGTTCGGTTACAGCTGCCAGGTACTGCGTATCCTGCAGCAGATCTCCGGGGTGGAATACCCGGCGTACCCGAAGGACTGAACTGCGTTTGAAAAGAAGCCCGCGCTGCGGGCTTTTTTTCGGTGCATAACCGGGTTTTCTTTTGCACCAAAGTAGTTCTGTGCGACGAAAGACGGGTCGCACGGTGCTGGCGAACGGGCAGGTGCGTCTTTATAATGGCGCCGCCGGCTGATGCCGGCTCCCAAGTGCAAATTCCGGTTTTAGCGAACATCCACGGCATTTCCCGCTTTTCGGGGCTTGCAGGCGGATGTGCCTCGACTTCAGCAACACGCAACGTGGGCGAGAAACTATGATTAAAGTCAGGAAGGGCCTGGATCTGCCCATCACTGGTGCACCGCGCCAGGCGATTGAGGAAGGCCACCAGGTTCGTTCTGTTGCCGTGCTCGGCGGTGACTATGTGGGCATGAAACCCACCATGGAGGTCCGCGAGGGAGACGTGGTCAAGAAAGGCCAGTTGATCTTCACGGACAAGAAAACCGAGGGTGTGAAATACACCGCTCCTGCCGCCGGCAAGGTGGTGGCGATCAATCGTGGCCACAAGCGCGTCCTTCAATCTGTAGTGATTGAAGTGGCCGAGCAGGAAGACGAAGTCACCTTTGATTCCTACAGCCCTGAGCAGATCGCCGGCCTGGGCCGTGAAGCGGTACAGCAGCAGCTGGTGGACTCTGGCGAGTGGACCTTGTTGCGGACTCGCCCCTTCGGCAAGGTACCTGCGCCGGGTAGCACCCCGAATTCCATTTTCGTTTCCGTTCTTGATACCAATCCGCTGGCCCAGGAGCCGGCACTGGTGATCAAGGAAAACGAACAGGCTTTCCGTCACGGTCTTGCCGTGTTGAGCCGTCTTACCGATGGTCCGGTATGGGTATGTCGTGGCCCCAATACCGACCTGCCGAGCTTCGCCGGTGGCCAGGTACGTGAAGAAGTCTTTGCCGGCAAACACCCGGCGGGCAATGTGGGTACACACATTCATCACCTGGATCCGGTTAGCCTGAAAAAGATTGTCTGGTCTGTGGGTTATCAGGACGTGATTGCCATCGGTAAATTGTTCACCGAAGGCAAGATTTACTCCTCCAGGGTAGTGGCTCTGGCCGGCCCGCAGGTTAAAACGCCTCGTTCCCTGCGTACCCGGGTGGGTGCCAGCACCGACGACTTCGCCCAGGGCGAACTGAAAGAAGGTGACAACCGCCTGATCAGTGGTTCCGTCTTTGGCGGCCACAATGCCCAGGGTCCGGTGGCTTTCCTTAGCCGCACCGGTAACCAGGTAACGGCGTTGTGCGAAGGCCATAAGCGTGAATTGCTGGGCTACATCTCCCCGGGCGTGAATCGCTTCTCGGTGCTGAACATCTACCTGTCCAAGCTGATGCCGGGCAAGCGTTTCAACTTCACCACCACCACCAACGGTTCCGAGCGGGCCATGGTGCCGGTGGGGGCCTACGAGGAAGTGATGCCGCTGGATATCCTGCCGACTCAGTTGCTGCGTGCGCTGATCGTTGGGGATACCGACAGTGCCACGGCACTGGGCGCGCTCGAGCTGGTGGAAGAAGACCTGGCCCTGTGTACCTTCGTGTGCCCGGGCAAATACGAGTACGGTCCGATTCTGCGCGACAATCTCACCACCATTGAAGCGGAGAGCTGAGCATGGGCATGAGAAGTTTTCTGGACAACAAGGTCGCCCCGCATTTCCACGAGGGTGGCAAGTTCGAGAAGTATTACACCTTCTACGAAATGTTCGACACCATGCTGTACACCCCGGATTCGGTGACCCGGTCCTCTGCGCATGTACGCGATGGTATCGATCTGAAACGGATCATGATGACGGTGTGGTTCTGCGCCTTCCCGGCGATTTTGTTCGGGCTGTGGAACACCGGTTATCAGGCCAACCTGCAAATCGCTGAAGGCTTCAGCCCGATTCCCGGCTGGCGCAGTGATCTGGTGATGGCGCTGGCAGGCTTTGATGCGGCCAGCCTCTGGTCGAACCTGCTACACGGCATGGTCTACTATGTGCCGATTCTGATTGTGGTCTACCTGGGTGGTTTCATCTGGGAGGGCCTGTTCGCCTGGAAGCGCGGCCACGAAGTGAACGAAGGTTTCTTCGTGACGGGTATCCTGTTTACCCTGATTCTTCCTCCGGCTATTCCCCTTTGGCAGGTATTCCTGGGTATTTCCTTTGGTGTGGTCATCGGTAAGGAAGTGTTCGGGGGTACTGGCAAGAACTTCCTCAACCCGGCGCTGGTCGGGCGGGCGTTCCTGTTCTTCGCCTATCCGGCAGAAATGTCCGGGGATGCGGTATGGACCGCGGTGGATAACTTCTCCGGGGCGACCCCATTGGCGTTGGCCGCTGCCGGTCAACTGGACTTCGCCAGCAATCTGACTGCCGATGCCGGTGCCAATATCTCCTGGATGCAGACCTTCCTGGGCGGTATTCAGGGCTCCATCGGTGAGACATCAACACTGGCGATTCTGATTGGTGGCGCGGCGTTGCTGCTTACCAAAGTGGCCTCCTGGCGCATCGTACTGGGTGTATTCCTGGGTATGGTGGCGCTCAGTACTCTGCTGAATGCGGTGGGCTCAGCTACCAACCCCATGTTCGCCATGCCTTGGTACTGGCACCTGACCGTGGGCAGCTTTGCCTTCGGCATGATCTACATGGCCACTGACCCTGTGTCGGCCTCCATGACCAATGTGGGCAAGTACATCTTCGGTGCTCTGATCGGTGTCATGATCGTATTGATCCGGGTGGTGAACCCGGCGTTCCCGGAGGGCGTGATGATGGCAATCCTGTTCTCCAACCTGTGTGCGCCGTTGATCGACCACTTTGTTGTGCAGGCGAATGTTCGTCGCCGCCTGCGCCGGACCGGGGGAGAAGTGTAAATGTCAGCAAATAAAGAAAGTGTCGGCAAAACGCTGCTGGTTGCCTTTCTGGTCTGTGTGGTTTGCGGTGTGGTGGTTGCCACCGCTGCGGTAAGCCTGCGACCGGTACAGAGCAAGAACCAGCTGCTGGACAAACGCATGAACATCCTGCAGGCCGCTGGTCTGTACCAGCCCGGTGTGGATGTGAACGAGGTATTCAAAAGCATTGAACGCCGCTTTGTTGACATCGACACCGGTGAATACGTAGAGATGCCGCAATCCTATGACCAGCGCAAGGCAGCCAAGGACCCCCAGCGGTCCGAACGCCTCAGCGGGAAAGAGGATATTGCCGGTATCAAGTCCCAGGCGAACGTTGCAGAAGTGTTCCTGGCCCGCGGTGATAACGGTGACCTGAGCCGCATCATCCTCCCGGTGCATGGCTATGGCCTGTGGTCCACCTTGTATGGTTTCCTGGCCCTGGAGCCGGATGCCAACACCGTTTCCGGTCTGGGTTTCTATGAACACGGCGAAACCCCTGGCCTCGGCGGCGAAGTGGACAACCCGAAATGGAAAGCCCTGTGGGAAGGTAAAAAGCTTTATGGTGAGCAGGGTGAAGTAGAAATCCAGGTGGTCAAAGGCGCCGTGGACAGCAAGACGCCGAACGCCGAACACAAGGTGGATGGCCTTGCCGGCGCGACCCTGACCAGCAACGGTGTCAGTAACCTGCTGCGCTTTTGGGTCGGTGAAAACGGTTTCGGTCCTTACCTCAAGCGCATGCAGCAAGGTGAAGTGGTCGAACAGCAGGAAGGAGACGCGTAATGGCGGAGAAAACGAAGGACATCCTTTTAGGTCCGATTTTCGACAACAACCCCATCGCGCTGCAGATCCTCGGTATCTGCTCCGCCCTGGCGGTAACCAGTAACCTGAGCACGACGGTGACGATGTGTATTGCATTGACTACCGTCACCGCGTTCTCGAACTTTTTCGTCAGCTCGATTCGCAATTACATTCCGTCCAGCATCCGTATCATCGTGCAGATGACCATTATTGCCTCGCTGGTAATCGTGGTTGACCAGTTCCTGAAAGCCTATGCCTATGGCATTTCCAAGCAGCTGTCGGTGTTCGTGGGGCTGATCATCACCAACTGTATCGTGATGGGCCGGGCGGAAGCCTTTGCCATGAAGAACCCGCCGATCCCGTCCTTCCTGGATGGTGTGGGCAATGGTTTGGGCTACTCGGTGATACTGCTGGGTCTGGGTTTCATTCGTGAACTGCTGGGTGCCGGCAGCCTGTTCGGACAGCAGATCCTGACCAAGGCCGCTGACGGCGGCTGGTTCGTGACCAACGGCATGATGCTGTTGCCGCCCAGCGCCTTCTTCCTGATCGGTCTGTTCATCTGGGCGATCCGGGTCTGGAAGCCTGAGCAGGTAGAAGAGGATACCTTCAAGATGAAGCCACACACCCGTGTCAGCGACGCGTTTTAACGGAGACGAGTAATGTTTGAACATTATCTGAGCCTGTTCGTCCGCGCCGTCTTTGTTGAAAACATGGCGCTGGCTTTCTTCCTGGGCATGTGTACCTTTATTGCCGTGTCCAAGAAGATCCAGACCTCTCTGGGTCTGGGTATTGCGGTGATTGTGGTACTGACCATCACCGTGCCGGTGAACAACCTGATACTGACTTACCTGTTGGACGAGAACGCCCTGGCCTGGACCGGGATTGAGTCCCTGGCTAGCCTGGACCTGCGTTTCCTGGGCCTGCTCAGCTATATTGGCGTTATCGCCGCGCTGGTGCAGATCCTGGAAATGACCCTGGACAAGTATGTGCCCAGTCTCTACAACGCCCTGGGCATCTTCCTGCCGCTGATTACCGTGAACTGCGCCATTCTGGGTGCGTCCCTGTTCATGGTGGAGCGTGACTATACCTTTGGTGAGTCCATGGTGTATGGCGTCGGGGCCGGGGTTGGCTGGGCGCTGGCGATTACGCTGCTGGCCGGTATTCGCGAGAAGCTGAAATACAGCGACGTGCCAGATGGCCTGAAAGGTCTGGGCATCACCTTCATCACCGTGGGGCTGATGTCTCTGGGCTTCATGTCTTTTTCCGGCGTGCAGCTGTAAGCGAAGGGGTTGAATCATGAGTTTTGAGATTATTCTCGGTGTGGTCATGTTCACCGCCATTGTACTGGCACTGGTGGCGGTGATCTTGATGGCCCGCTCCCGGCTGGTAGCCAGCGGGAACGTGCACATCAACATCAACAGTGATGAAGAAAAATCCATCGACGCCCCGGCTGGCGCCAAGCTGCTGGGTACCCTGGCCAACCAGGGTATCTTTCTGTCTTCCGCCTGTGGTGGTGGTGGCACCTGTGCCCAGTGTAAGTGTCAGGTTCTGGAAGGTGGTGGCGATATCCTGCCTACCGAAGAGGGACACTTCACCAAGGGCGAGATTCGCGACGGCTGGCGCCTAAGCTGCCAGGTGAACGTGAAGCAGGACATGAAGATCGAAGTACCGGAAGAGTTCTTCGGTGTGAAGAAGTGGGAGTGCGAGGTTATCGCCAACGATAACGTGGCCACTTTCATTAAAGAGCTGACTCTGAAGCTGCCGGAAGGCGAGAACGTGGATTTCCGCGCCGGTGGTTATGTGCAGCTGGAAGCGCCGCCGTTCGACGTGAAATTCTCTGATTTCGATATCAGCGAAGAGTACCGGGGAGACTGGGAGCGCTTTAATTTCTTCGATCTGAACTGCAAGAACAACGAGGAAGTGATTCGCGCCTACTCCATGGCGAACTATCCGGAAGAGAAAGGCATCCTCAAGTTCAATATCCGGATCGCCACACCGCCTCCGGGCTCCAAGGATATCCAGCCAGGGATCATGAGCTCCTATGTCTTCAACCTGAAACCGGGTGACAAGATCACTGTGTTCGGTCCCTTCGGCGAGTTCTTTGCCAAGAAGACCGATGCGGAAATGGTCTTCATCGGTGGTGGTGCCGGCATGGCGCCCATGCGTAGTCATATCTTCGATCAGCTCAAACGTTTGAACTCCAAGCGCAAGATCAGCTTCTGGTACGGTGCCCGTAGCTGGCGTGAAACGTTCTACAATGATGAATATGACATGCTGGCCAGCGAGAATGACAACTTCGAATGGCATTTGGCGTTGTCTGATCCCCAGCCTGAAGATAACTGGGACGGCCTCACCGGCTTTATCCATAACGTGCTGTACGAGCAGTATCTGAAGGACCATCCGGCGCCGGAAGACTGTGAGTACTACATGTGTGGGCCGCCGATGATGAACGCCTCGGTGATCAAGATGCTTGATGACCTGGGTGTGGAACCGGAAAACATCCTGCTGGATGACTTCGGCGGATAACACCAAAAACGCCGACCTGCGGGTCGGCGTTTTGTTGTTAAGCTTTTTTATGTAGGAGCTATGCTTGCATGGCGAACGGGGCGGTAAGTTCCGGGTAGCGAGGTTCGCCTCGCGTTGGCCTTTGCCAGAGTGTTTCCTGCAGAACGTTGAACTACCTTGGATTAAAGGTATGGCCCGTCTCGTTTTTGCTCTTGTCGTTCTTTCCGTTGCACTGCTCACCGCCTGCGATGACAGCAAAAACCGCCTGTCCGTTCTCAGCGGCCCGACCATGGGCACCACCTGGAGTGTGAAGTTCAGCGGCACACCCAAGGAAGGCGTAGAAGATCTGAAAGCGGATATCGAGGCGGCGCTGGAGCAGGTCAACGCAGAAATGAGCACCTATCGGCCGGAGTCCAATCTGAGCCGTTTCAATGCGGCGCAAGCCGGCACGTTGATGGCGTTGCCGGAGGATACGGTCAAGGTTCTGTCTGTGGCGTTCGGTATTTCCTCGAAAACTGGCGGGGCCTATGACGTGACGGTGGGGCCACTGGTCAATCTGTGGGGGTTTGGCCCGGACCCGGACCGTTTTGAGCCGCCGTCAGAGGACGAGATCAACGCTGCCATGGCGCGGGTGGGTTGGCAGCAGTTGCTGTTGAATGACAATGAGCTTCTGCAGCCCGGCAATGTGTACGTGGACCTGTCCTCCATTGCCAAAGGCTTTGCCGTGGACAAGGTGGCAGAATTGCTGGAAAGCCAGGGTTTGAAAAACTACCTGGTGGAAGTGGGTGGCGAGTTGCGCGGTAGTGGCAGCAAGCCCTATGGTCAGCCCTGGCGGGTGGCCGTGGAACGCCCGATTGCCGGCGTGCGGGAAGTGGAACAGGTAGTGGTATTGAAAGACATGGCCGTGGCTACCAGCGGCGATTACCGCAACTTCTTCGAATCTGATGGGCAACTGTATTCACATACCCTGGATCCGAGAACCGGTTATCCTGTGGACCATATGCTGGCATCGGTGTCGGTGCTGCACGAAAGCGCCATGATGGCGGACGGCCTGTCCACCGCCATGACAGTGCTGGGTCCGGAGGCCGGTATGGCGTTTGCCAAACAGCACGAACTGGCCGTGTTTTTTATTGTCAGAAAGGGTGAGGGCGTAGAAGAAATTTCCACGCCTGCCTTCGATGCAATCGTGGAGGAGAAATAACATGTTGATGACCATTATGGCCGCAGTGATCTTTATCGGCCTGCTTTTCTCGGCCATGGCGGTCGGCGTGATTCTCTCCAACAAGCCGATCAAGGGCTCCTGTGGTGGCCTGGCCACACTGGGTATGAAAGAGGGTTGCGAAATCTGCGGTGGTGACCGGGGCAAGTGCGAGGAAAACACCCAGAAGGTGGACGGTGAAAAAGCCGCGGCCTTGGGCAAAGACGTGATGAAGATGTGATGCCACATCCGCCCAGCAAGAAGCCCGCCGCGCGCGGGCTTTTTTTGTGTCTGGCTCGTCGGGACAGGAAAAACATTTTTTACCACAGAGGGCACAGGGTTCACTGAGAAAAAGAAAACACTAGGGTTGAAGTTCGTGGGGAGAATTATTTCATGCTAATGCGCCGCAGGAGGGATCAGGTTTTACCTCTGTGACTCTGTGCCCTCTGTGGTAAAAAACCATACCCCAACACTAGGCTAAACACTCAACACCACTGCAGGTGCGCAGCTTGGCCTGGCCATACTTGCGCATCTGGTCGAACTTTTCCCGGGTGATCGGCACATGCTGGCAGTCCAGGGGGACCTGGTCCTCGCCCGGGTCAGGGTCGTGAATATAGAAGCATTCCTCATCGCTGCCACTGATGGCTACCCAGTGGGGGGCCTTGCGGCCATCCAGGCGCCAGGTGCTGATCAACACCAGCACGATGTTGCCGGCGGTGATGGCGTCGTCCAGATCCGCGGCACTGAAATCCTCGTAACAGACCGGCAGGGATTGCGCCTTGCAGGCCTCCACGAAATAGTTGTGCAGGGTGGTGATCACTGCCTTCTTTTCAGGGTCACGCACAGAGTCTACAAACAACGGGCCGGTCTGATTGCACCAGACACGCGCCTCAAGGCCTCGCTGACGAGCGGCCAGGGCCAGGCCCATGGGGTGGCAGCCGCCATGGCCGGCGGTCATGAAAATGGTGGTGGCTTCCCGCCACAACAGCAGCTCTTCGGTGGTGCTGGGAGGTTGCTGCTTGAGCGCCGCAAGGGCCATCATCAGACAGGCCGGCCCGCAGGTGAATGGCGTGGTCTGCTGTACCCAGGGCAGATGTAGCCGTTCCGCGTTGTCAGGCAGGTAGAGGAGACGCTTCTGGTAGCGCAGGGCATCCTGGTGGTCTTCGTAGTAATCCGGCGTCTGCGCAAAAAGACGGTAGCCACGTTTTTCGTACAGGGCGATAGCGGCAGCGTTATCCTTGCGTACTTCCAGGCGCAGATAGGGGCGGCGTTGTTGCAGCGCGTAGTCTTCTGCAGCTTCCATGAGTTTTTCCCCCAGATTCCGTCCCCGTTGCTTTGGATCCACGGCGATGGAATAGAGTCGCGCCAGCCGGGTGCCCGGTTGCAACAGCACCAGCACATATCCTGCCAGGGCATTGTCATCATCAAGGGCGACGATCAGACCGCTGTGTTGGCGTTTGAGCCATTTACGGAAGCTGCGTCGGGAAAGACGGTCCGATGAGAAACAGCGCTGTTCCAGCGCGGTGAGGGCGTCCAGATCATCGGTGGTGGCGGGGCGTAGCTGAAAGCGGTACATAAAGCGGTTTCCAGAAGATGCCCCAGCATAAGGCAGGGAGCCGGCAGATCGCCAGTGGTATTGCGGCTGTGGTGACAGAATGTCTGTCACGGCATACTGGTGGAAATTTGGAGGGTGGAAATGCAGAAACAGGACCCGGTTCGTGGGTTGATATTGTCCGGGGGCGGCGCCCGTGGCGCCTATCAGGTCGGGGTGCTGGCAGCGATTGCAGAATTGCTGCCTCGCGGGGAGCCAAACCCGTTCCCGATTATCTGCGGTACCTCCGCGGGGGCGATCAATGCGGCGTCACTTGCCGCCAATGCCGGTAATTTTCGCACGGCGATTCGTGGGCTGGAGCGAGTCTGGGCCAATATTACCGCTGAACAGGTCTATCGCACGGATACCTATGCGTTGCTGAAAGCCGTGGTTCGCTGGCTGTTTTCCGGTGTCACTACTGGCAAGACGCCGGAACGCAGTGCTCTGCTGGACAATATGCCGTTGCAGCGCCTGCTTACCCTGGTGATCAATTTTCGCCGTATTCGAGATAACCTGGATCAGGGCCATTTGCGTGCGCTGGCAATCACCGCATCCGGTTATGCCACTGGCGAGTCGGTGAGTTTTTTCCAGGGTGACAGTGAACTGCCGGAATGGGTGAGAGCGCGTCGCAAGGGCAAGCGCTCCGACATCGAAGTGCAGCATCTGCTGGGGTCTGCGGCAATCCCTATCCTGTTTCCTGCCAGCAAGGTGGACGGTGCCTATTACGGTGACGGCGCTCTGCGGCAACTGGCGCCATTGAGCCCGGCATTGCATCTGGGGGCCTCCCGGCTGCTGGTGATCGGGGTGTCCGGTAATATGACGGCGGGCCATCAGCGTCAGTTAAGCGGTTATCCATCAATGGCCCAGGTGCTCGGCCATGTGCTCAACAGCGTCTTTGTGGATACCCTGGAAGGGGATGTGGAGCGTCTGGAAAGGATCAACCGGACCCTGTCTGCCATGAGCGAGCGCTCCCGGCGCAAGCATGGTATTCAGTTGCGACAGGTGGATGTGCTGAAGATCTACCCGTCCCGACCCATTGACGAAATTGCCGCCGAACACATCAAGGAATTGCCGCGGGCGTTGCGTTTCTTCCTGCGAGGTTCCGGTGCCACCCGGTCGCCGGGGGCCAGTGCCATGAGTTATCTGTTGTTCGAGCCGGGGTTCACCCGCAGCCTGATCGAGATGGGCCGCAAGGATGCCATGGCGCGCAAGGAAGAAATTCTGGCGTTTTTCGCGGATCAGCCACTCAGTGCGGCGGTTTCCGAAGAGGAATAACGGGGGCTGCGCCGGAAGTGGCTGACGAAGCTGGTGGGGTAATCGGTAATGATGCCATCCACCTGCAGTTGGGCCAGCCGGTCCGCTTCGGTGAGATCGTTCACCGTCCACACCGACACCTTGAGGCCGCGTTTGCGCGCCCGGCGCATTAATGCCGGGGTCACCAGCGAGTAGTGGGGCATCAGCCAGTTGCAGCCCAGGCCGTGGGCCCGGCGGGTGGGTTGCAGGTAGCGGTACTGGCACACATAGCCCCGTTCCACATCCGGCGCCATGGTGCCGATCATGCGCAGAAAGCCGGTATGGCTGGAGGTCACCACCACCCGCGATTGCAATTGCTGCTCATGGATCATATGAGTGAGGCGATGAGCCAGCTGATGCAGCACCACCCGATCCGCCCCTTTTACCTCGAACTGGAAGCGCATGGCCGGGCCGCAAAGCTCCACCACTTCCTGCAGGGACGGAATCCCCGTGGGGCTGTGCCAGCCGGGGGTATTGCGGCGAGCATCCATGGTGCCCAGCTGCGAGCGGGTGTATTGGCGCACATCGCCGCGCATGCCGGTGGTGCGGGTAACGTCACTGTCGTGCAGCACGATCAGATGGCCGTCGGCGGATAGCCTGACGTCCAGTTCCATTTCCGTGACACCGGCTTCCAGTGCAACCTGAAAACTGGCCAGGGTATTTTCCGGGGCTTCGCCGCGTGCGCCCCGGTGACCGACCAGTGTCGGGTGGCGAGGTGCTGTGCTGGGTGCTGTCATCGCGATAGTCATACCACTATTGTTTGAAGAACCTGTTTGGGATCTATACGCGGCCGCGTTGCTGCTGAAAATGGCGCCAGGCAAGGCGTGAACCGCAGGGCCTGACGGGTCAAGTTCAAGGTTCACAACACAGCATGGCGCCATTTTCAGCAGTAACCCGAAGGGCCGGGCCCCTTTTTCCGCCAGCCCGAGATTGCGCTTGTTTATGTAGAGCGACTACACGGCACAATCGCAATCACGACCTGGCGAAAAAATTGACTCCGGCGCGGCCGCGTATAGATCCCAAACAGGTTCTTGGAGAAAGATGACAGCGCTATGACTCGGAGACAAGAGGCAAAATTGTCATTTTTATGACATGGGCGAGGCGTAGCGTGCACGCTGCATGGAATAGCCGGGAGAACGGTTTGGCAGTACTGAAACGCTATGTGCATTTTTTTGTGATGAGCTGGCTGCCGGCCTACGATGGTCGGGCAGGGCGGTTTTCCCTGCAGCGGCTGCTGGTGATGGCGCTGTTCTGGCCCCTGTTTCTGCTGGTGCAGGCCATCAATGGCTTGGGCCTGTTGCTGGATTATTTGCTGTTTCCTGATTTTCGTCGCGTCCAGGTGCGTGAGCCGCTTTTTGTGGTGGGCGTGCCCCGCAGCGGTACCACCTTCCTGCATCGCCTGCTGGCCATGGACGAACGCTTTACCACCACGGCCCTGTGGGAACTACTGTTTGCCCCGTCGATTACCCAGCGCTATTTCTGGACCGCTATTGCCCGCCTTGATGGATGGATTGGCCGGCCGGCGGGGCGCTTGCTGTTATGGATCGAGCGGCGTCTGCTCGGAGGTTTGGATGGCGTGCACAAGACCGGGCTGCTGGACCCGGAGGAAGATTACCTGGCATTGATTCCGGTGTGGGGCTGCTTCCTGCTGGTACTCTCCGTGCCGGTGCCGGCCCTGTGGCGTCTCACCTATCTGGACCGGGATGGCACCGACAAGGAAAAGCAGAGGCTGATCGCGGCCTATCGGCGTTTTGTGCAGCGGCATCTTTATTTTCATGGCAGCCACAAACAACTGCTGTCCAAGAACCCGTCGTTCACGCCGTGGATGGCGACCCTGGCGGAGGCCTTTCCGGATGCCCGCTTTATCGGTTGTGTCCGCAACCCCAGTGCGGCGGTGCCATCACAGATCAATTCCATCCTGATTGGCGCGCGCCTGTTTGATGGCCGTGACACCACCGATTACTGGCGCCAGGGCTTTATGGCCATGCTCGATTATTACTATCGCCATGTACTTGAGGTGCTGGAAAGCCTGCCACCGGAACGCCAGGCCCTGTCGGTGATGGAGCAACTGGCACCGGCACCGGCAGAAATCGTGCTGGCGTTTTATCAGCGTTTTGGCTGGCAGCCCGACGACACTTTTCGGCAACGGCTTGAAGCACAAGAGCGCAAGGCAAAACAGTACCGCAGCGGCCATCATTACAATTCGGACGAACTGGGCGTAAGCCCCCATGAACTCGACCATGTCTTCGGCTGGGTTTATGAACGTTTCGGATACCCATCTCCCAACACTGATGAAAAACCCCTGTAGGAGCGCCGCTTGAGGCGCGAATCTACTTGCCTCATCAGCCGCGAGTCACGAGAAGCGCGACCCCCACGAATAGATTTTTGCTTTTCGAAACTTGCTTCTCGCAACTTGAAACGGTTTTGGTTCGAGCCTCAAGCGGCGCTCCTACAGCGGCGTTGTAGATGTTACGGAATCGCGCCGCCAGCCACGCTCCTACAGCGACTTCTGGGTTTCGTTACATCTTGTCGCAATTACACCGTCATGGCGCGGCAATCCTGTCACATTATCGACATGAGTGGCGCTGATACTGGCGTTCATGGATACCAAAGAGCTACGCATACTGTTTGTGGTGGATGCGATCAAGGGTCGGAATGGCGTCGGCGCCTACTTCCAGGATCTGGTCTCGCATCTCAAGGACCATGTGGCACAGGTGGAACTGGTGCAGCCCTGCATGGAGGAACCGCATCCTTGCCAGGGCGCATCCATGCCAATCCCCGGCGACCCCACCCAGCGACTCTTTTTTCCCAAGGTGCGTGAACTGAGCGCCCTGGTCTGGGAAATGAAACCCCACGTTATCGTGATTCCCGGCCCCGGTATTTTTTCCATGATCGGTTACTGGATCGCCCGCAAGTGGGGCATCCCGGTCTGCGTCACCTTCCAGACCGATTACAACCGCCTGGTGGAACTGTACTGGGGGCGCCGCCTGGCCAGGCTAGCCGGTGGCCTGCTCAACTGGGTCAACCGCACCTTGTTCCAGGGTAGTGAAACCGCCGCCACCATCTGTGAATCCATGATCGCCCAGGCCCGCGCCGCCGGTGCCCGTAATCCGCAGTTGGTGGGCACACCGCTGGCCCGGGAATTTGTGAATACGCCTGTCACCCGGTTGCATGACAGCGTAAGGCGGGTCTGTTATGTGGGCCGGCTGGCGGCGGAAAAGAATATCGAATCCTTTCTGGCCCTGGCCGCGTCACGGCCGGATTTGCAGTTCGAGGTGGCCGGTGACGGGCCACTGCGCAGCAAGGTAGAACAGGCCTGTAAGGCGTCTGCCAATCTGACCTTTCACGGCTGGTGTAGCCGCCAGCAGGTGGTGGAGATTCTCGATCGCTGCCAGGTACTGGTGCTGCCGTCCTCGGTGGAAGCCTTCGGTACCGTGGCGCTGGAAGCCATGGCCCGGGAGCGGTTGGTAATCACCACACCGGCTTGCGGCATCAACGAATGGCCGGCGCTGGCAGCGGGGCTGTGGATCATGGAACCCATGGAAAGCCTGAACCAGACCCTGGACCGGCTGCAGTCGCTGAGCCCGGTAGTGCGCGACCTGAAGGCGAAACAGGCCCGGCAGGCGGCACTGGGCATGAACCGGGACGCCATCGAACACTGGGCCGGGGTGCTGGGCCAATGTGCGCAGATGGCACCGGCTGCCAATCGCTCCCTGCCTTCCCCGACCCTGGCGCTGCTGCGCCGCTTGAGCAGCAACTATGCCCGCAGCGCCCTCTGATCCGCTACCGGCACCTCGCGCCCTGATATCCATCCACGATGTGATGCCGGAAACCCGCGAGCAAGTCAGCCAGATTCTGGCTCTGCTGCCCCAGGGGCCACAGGCGATCACCCTGCTGGTAGTGCCGGGGAGCAACTGGCAAACGGCGGATCTGGACTGGCTGCATCAGCTCCAGCAGCAGGGATACCCGCTGGCCGGCCATGGCTGGCTGCATCGCTGTGAGCCACCCATCAGTCTCTATCATCGCCTGCACAGTCTGCTGCTGTCGCGACGAGTGGCGGAGCACTTGTCCTTGTCTGCCAGTGGTATAGAGGCTCTCATGATGCAGTGTCATCGCTGGTTTGCGCAGCAGGGGCTGAAAACCTGTGATCTTTATGTGCCGCCGGCCTGGGCCATGGGGTCAATCAGTCGTGCTCAGCTGGCGGCTATGCCTTTTCGCCTGTTCGAGACGCTGACGGGCGTTTTTGATGCCAGAGCACAACAGATGCATCCACTGCCTTTGGCAGGATTCGAGGCGGATACGCTGCTTAGAGAGTGGTTTTTACGGGGCGTTAATCACTTGAACTGGCGCAGAGCCTGCCACACTGGGCAAGCCCTGCGGATCGGCATTCACCCTCATGACCTGTCATTACGGCTGGGTCATCAGGTTATCCCGATGTCGAGGGCGGTATCGGCCAGCCTGACGTATCAGGATGCGGCAAGCGGTTGCCCTGTGATCACACCGAGCGGATAAAACACCCGCCGGCTAGCGGGTGCGGCTTATTGCTGGGATTGCTGGGCCTTGGCCGTGCACTGGAAGGTAGTGCTCAGGGTCCAGGCGATACAATCGCCGTCCTGGGTTTCTGTCTTGCAGGATTTGCTGGGAGTGTCGGAGGGCAGCGCGCCGTTGTAACCCCAGCTTTGGCACTGTGCGCTGGCTTTCTGCAGGCCCTGTTGCCAGTCCACCTTGGGGCTTTGCATCAGGCTGTAGTCATAGGACATGACCACGGTGCCTTCGGACTGGTTGCCATCGCTAACCATCATGGCAGAGGGTGCTGCGCAACCGGCGAGCAAGGCTGCAATAAAGAGAGCGGATAGACGGGTCATTGTGGGCTCCATATGAAATAGCGGAAAACAGGGAAGGTACTTTCCGGCAACGTTGCCCTCAAGGGGCTTTCTGTAATGTTGTCGAGCGGGTCAATCCCGGTAACGCTTGGGCAGATCGCCGTAGGCATCCACCCGCCGGTCACGCAGATAGGGCCAGATGCGGCGTACGGACTCGCTGCGTTGCATGTCCACGTCGGCGAGCAGCACCTGTTCGCTGTCGCTGTCTGCCTGAGCCAGGAATTCGCCCTGGGGGCCGCAGACGAAACTGTTGCCCCAGAACTGGATGCCGCTCTCACCCACCGGGCTTTGTTCGAAACCGGTACGGTTGGCCACCAGTACTGGCAGGCCGTTGGCGATGCCGTGGGCGCGCTGGATGGTGATCCAGGCGCTGAGCTGGCGCTGTTTTTCCCCGTCATCGTCACTGGGGTCCCAACCGATGGCGGTGGGGTAGAGCAGCAGGTCGGCACCGGCCAGAGCCATCAGACGCGCCGCTTCCGGGTACCACTGATCCCAGCAGACCAGCAGGCCCAGTTTGCCGACACTGGTTTCGATAGGGCTGAAGCCGCTACGGCCATCGTTGAAATCTGCATCCCCCGGGGTGAAGTAGAACTTCTCGTAGAAGCCCGGATCATCGGGGATGTGCATCTTGCGATAGATCCCCGCCAGGCTGCCGTCCTTTTCCAGAACAACGGCGGTGTTGTGATAGAGGCCGGTGGCTCGCTTTTCGAACAGGCTGCCGACGATGACAATGTCCAGTTCTTTGGCCAGCGCCCCCAGCGTATCGGTGCTGGGGCCAGGGATGGTTTCTGCCAGATCAAACACGGCGGTGTCTTCGGTCTGGCAGAAATACAGGCTGCGGTGCAATTCCTGCAGAAGTACCAGCTCGGCGCCCTTGTCAGCGGCCTCGCGAACCAATGCCAGGGAATGATCCAGGTTGGCTTGCAGATCACTGTGGTTTTTCTGCTGGATAACGGCCACGCGCATGAGTATCTCCTAAAAACCTTGTTCAGACCGCGCCACGGGGCAATTGCATGGTGACACAATGCAGGCTGCCGTGTTGTTCGATCAATACCCGACAGTTTACCGGAGTCACCTGGCGGTCACCGGATACGCTCTGCAAGGCATCAATGGCCTGCTGATCCGTATCGCAGCCATAAATGGGCAGCAGGATTTTCTCATTGGTAATAAGGAAGTTGGCATAGGTGGCCGGCAGTCGCTCGCCTTCCCGGTTGAACTGCGGGGTGGGCAGGGGCAGGGGCACCAGTGTCAGGTTGTGTTGCCGGGCCAGTGTCTGTAGCTCGTGCTCCATGGCGGCCAGGCTGGCGTAGTGGCTGTCGGCCTGGTTCCGGCATTGCACATAGGCGATGGTGCGGGTATCCACGAAGCGCGCCAGCGTGTCCACATGAGCGTCGGTGTCGTCGCCTTCCAGCTCGCCGTGATCCAGCCACCAGATATCGGTAACGCCCAGCTGTTCCTTGAGCAATGCGACCAGCTCTGCCTCGGACAGGTCCGGGTTGCGGTTGGGATTGCGCAGGCAATGGCGTGTGGTCAGTAGATTGCCTTGGCCGTCGGTGTCGATGGCGCCGCCTTCCAGTACCAGCGAGGGACTGTGCAGTGGCAGTTGCCAGGGCAGACGACGGTTCAGGGTATTGTCCTTGTCGGCGTCAAATTTGCCGCCCCAGCCGGTAAAGGTGTAATCCAGCAGCTCAACGTTACCGTTATCTTCCACAGCAATGGGGCCGAAATCCCGGGCCCAGGTATCGTTGTAGTCGGCAATGATCAGTTCAAGGCGCTCTGTATCCAGGCCGCGATCGGCGGCGAGGGTTTTGACGCGTTGTTCGCTGGCAGTATCACGGCATACCAGCCGCACCTGCTGATGATCCAGCAGGGCGGCGAGTAGATCCAGATAACAGTGTTCGGCGTCGGCCAGATGATTCACCCAATCGGTGTGGGTGTCGGGCCAGGCCAGCAGCACCCCCCACTGGGGGTGCCATTCAGGAAGAAGTCGGCGCATGCTCGGGAAGTCCGCTAGGAGGGGGCGATGCGCGCGAGTTTGCTACCGGCGTGCATCCCAGTCAATAGAGAAGCCGCCTTGCGATTCTTCCTCCACTTCCTCGACCTTTTGCTCGGCCTCGTCAGCCTGTTTTTCGGCATCAGCCACAGCATCAGCTGCTTGTTCTTCTAGCTGCTTGGCTTCGGCTTTTGCTGATTCAGCGGTTTCTTCGGCCTGTTGCTCCAGCTGTTGCTGCTTTTTGGCAGCAGCCTGCTCGGGAGTCACTTCGCCGGCGATGATGATGCGACCGGTAACCGGGTCAAAGCGGAATTCGCTATCGGCCGGGGGTTGCTCTTTGGATTGGGGCGCGGTGGCCGGTTCTGTTGGTTCTGTTACCGCCTCCGGTCCATCCTCTGTAACGTTGGCTTGTGGCTTGGGAGCTGGTTCGGGTTCTGGCGCCGGCTCAGGGGGCTGTTGCGGGGCTTCTGGTTCAGGGGCCTCGATGGTGGCAGGTTGTTGCTCGGCCGGGGCGTCTTGTTTCGTTTCCGCTCCAACAAAGCTGCCGCTCACCGGGTCGAACATGGGCGGCGCGGCGCTCTCCGGCGCTGCTTGCTGTTCTTGTTCGGTGTCGGCTGTGGTTTCTTCAATGGCAGGCAGCTGTTGGGTGCCGGACACCACATCCGGTGCGGCACTGGCCGGGCGATCGACCACAGTATGCAGGCTGATGCCGTTTTCGAAGTAGACGGTGAAGCCGTCGTAGTTCCAGCGGGTAATCGCCGGTGAACCCACCGGGCCCTGGACGGAGGCAGGTGAACCGAAGTCTGCCCGTACTTGCGCTTCTGGCATACCGCGTTGGGGAGTCTCTGCGGCCAGGGCTGTAACCGGCATGGCCAGCGCTGCCGAGGCTAGCAGCGTCATTATTGTTGTCTTCATTTTTTCCCCCGGCGAGATGTATTTTCTTTCGATATTAGAAAGTTACAGACGCTTATTCAACCATTTTGCTAGATCATGAGCGCGGGCGCTGTTCACAAAGCAGAATTTGTAATGTAGCAGTTTTCCAGAGCCGTGGTATTTGTCTTTGGTTTCGGGTTAAATGCGCTGCATGTTTCGACCTCTATCCTTTTATGTGGGGCTGCGCTACACCGGCGCCCGCGCCCGCAACAGCTTTATTTCCGTGATTACGCTGATTTCCGCATTGGGTTTGATGCTGGGGGTTGCCGTACTGATCACGGTCCTTTCCGTTATGAATGGTTTTGACCGGGAATTGCAGACGCGCATTCTTGGCATGGTCACTCATTTGTCCGTGCAGGGGCGCGAGCCGGTCGAGGACTGGCAGGCGCTGGCCAATCGGCTGGGGCACCACGATGAGATTGAAGCCGTGGCGCCCTTTGTGGAACTGGAGGGTATGCTCAGCCATCGCGGCAATGTGGCGGGTGCCATGATCAATGGCATCGAGCCCCAGGCCGAGCGAAAGGTGTCCATCGTCGGCGACTTCATGGAGCAGGGCGAGCTGGAAAAGCTGGCCCCCGGCGAGTTTGGCATGGTGCTAGGCTATGGGCTGGCCCGTCGTCTCGGCGCCGAACTGGGGGACAAGGTTACCCTGGTACTGCCGGAAGCCACCATTTCCCCTGCCGGGGTGATGCCCCGTTTCAAGCGTTTCACCGTCACCGGGATATTCCGGGTGCGGGCGGAAGTGGATTCCCTGTATGCCTACATCAATGTGCAGGACGCCGCCAAGCTGGCCCGCCAGGCGGGGACTGTACAGGGCGTGCGGCTGAAGCTTGATGACCTGTTCAGTGCCCCGGCCATGGGTTGGACGCTGCAGCAGGAACTGGGCCCCAATTACTACACTCGCGACTGGACCCGCAGCCACGGCAATTTGTTCCAGGCTATAAAGATGGAAAAAACCATGATGACGCTGTTGCTCAGCTTTATCGTGGCGGTGGCGGCGTTCAATATCATTTCCAGTCAGGTGATGCTGGTCACTGAAAAGCGCGGCAATATTGCGGTGCTGCGTACCCTGGGGGCTTCGCCGGGTACCATCATGCGGATTTTCATGGTGCAGGGCACCGTGATCGGCTTTGCCGGTACCTTGCTGGGAACCGGCCTTGGCGTGCTGCTGGCCACCAATGTCAGCAAGTTGGCTGAGTGGGTAGAGAAGACCTTCAATACCCGGCTTTTTGACGCCTACTTCGTTAACTATCTTCCTTCGGAGCTGCAGTGGTCGGATGTGATCACTATCGTCTCCATTGCCCTGGTGATCAGCTTTTCTGCCACCCTATACCCATCCTGGCGTGCCAGCCGGGTGCAACCGGCGGAGGCCCTGCGTTATGAATGATTCCCGCAACGCCACCGGCACCGGTATCGTGCTGCAAGCCGAAAAATTGGTGAAAAGTTACGACGAAGGGAACAACGAACTGGAAGTGCTCAGCGGTGTGGATCTGACCGTGACCCAGGGGGATATTCTGGCAATCATCGGCACCTCCGGCTCGGGCAAGTCCACCTTGCTGAATCTACTGGGAGGGCTGGATCGGGCAACCCGGGGCAGTGTTTCCATTGCTGGCAATGCGCTGGCGACCATGAGTGATCGTGATACCGGCAAGCTGCGCAACCGCTATCTGGGTTTCGTCTACCAGTTTCATCACCTGTTACCGGAATTCACTGCGTTGGAGAATGTGGCCATGCCACTGCTGATTCGCGGTGACAGTCCGGCAAGCTGCCAGGAGAAAGCGGCGGCTACTCTGAAGAAGGTAGGGCTGGAGCATCGTCTCAAGCACAAGCCGTCGGCACTGAGTGGCGGGGAGCGCCAACGAGTCGCTATTGCTCGGGCTCTGGTAACCGAGCCGGCCCTGGTGATGGCAGATGAGCCTACCGGCAATCTGGATGAACGTACCGCTGCCCATGTGCAGTCACTGATGCTGGAACTCAACGACACCCTGGGTACCGCTTTCATGATCGTTACCCACGATCGCGAATTTGCGTCACGCTGCCCGCAACAATACGAGTTACACGACGGGTTATTGCGGCGGCTCTGAGTCGTCGTCCTCTTTCGCTTCCTGTTCTTCCTGCTTGCGAGCTTCGCGTCGCAGCACCCTGGCGCGGCGGTGGGCACGCAGGTTCCAGCTGCGTACCACGGCCAGCCGCCAGGCCACTTTCACGGCGGCATAGGCGAGCCCGCCAAACACCACTGCGCAAAGCGTTGACCCCAGCCATAGCGGCACCAGTTGTTCTACAAACCAGGCCACGGTGATGCCTTGGCCGCTATGGGGTGGCATGCCCAGCATCCAGGCGCCAATCCGGTAGGTGAAATAGAAAATCGGTACATAGGTGACCGGATTGGAGATCCACACCAGCACCACCGACAGCGGCAGGTTGCAGTGGAAGCGCACAGCGAGCAGAGCGGCCAGCCCCATCTGCAAGGGGATGGGTAGCAGGGCAGTAAAGACCCCGATAAATGCGGCACCGGCCAGTGAGCGCCGGTTGATGTGCCACAGGTTCGGATCGGCCAATACCTCACCCAGAAAGCTCAGCGCTTTGTGTTCGCGCAGGCGATCCGGTTTTGGCAGGTATTTTCGGAAGATCCGTTTTGGCATGAACTCACGTCTGCAGACCGTGTCGGGAGAATCCCGTGAATGTCGTGTCGGTATCAGCTTAGGTGCCCGGCAGGCTGGGTACCACCCGACTTGTGTTATGCGTTGGGAGCCTCTTCAGAGGTTTCATGGCGCATGGCGGGCATGAAATAGCGTCAGAAACTTACCTGGCTGAACCCCGCGGGTGGCTATTATGCCCGGATCGGAAAAAAAGGCATACACCTACACGGGGCTTTGTGTCTCCTGGACATCATACAAAGACTGACCGTGAAGAAAGCGACTATTTTCCACGGGAGCAGGGATGCGATTGTGGTGCTTATCGGCGGCGCTGGCGGCAGCATGCTGGCTGGGCCTGTTGTGGCCGCTGCTGGTACTGGTGGTAGTAGCGGTTCTGGGTTGGCGGCGCGGGCGGCGTTGGCTGGTGTGGTTGCCGCTGTTGTGGTGTTACGGCGTTGTACAACTGAACAGTGGCGTGTCATCAAGGCTGCCTGCTTCCCTGGAAGGGGAAACCCTGGTCATGCAAGGCAAGGTGGTGGGGTTGCCGGCCACGGTCAACGAGTTTCGTTTCGGTCGCTGGCGGTATCGCCAGACGCTGACGCTGGACGTTTGGGGTGCCACCCGCTGGCCCGGCATGCATCGTATCCGGGTCAACGCCTATGAACTGCCGGTGCAGGTGAAGGCAGATCAGCGACTGGCGCTGATGGTGAAGTTGAAGGCGCCCCGTGGGGTCTACAATGCCACCGGCGTGGATGCGGCCCGGCGGGATCTGGCTGCGGGCATTGATGCCCGGGGTACCGTGCAGTCGTGGACGGTGCAGGGTGGTGACAAGGGACTGGATCGTTGGCGACAGTGGTTGTCGGACCTGGTGGCGGAACGGGTATCCGTGTCGCCAGCGGGTAGAGCGATCCTGCCGGCACTGGTGGTGGGCGACCGGTCGCGGTTGTCCAGCGAGCTGTGGCAGCAATTTCAGATCACTGGTGGCGCCCACCTGCTGGCCATTTCCGGCCTGCATATCGCCATTGTCGCCGGTTGGTTCTGGTGGTTGGGGCGCTGGCTGCTGGGGCCGATGATGCAGCGCCTGTTCCCAGTTTTAACCGTGTTTACGTTGCAGCAACTGGCCTGGGGGCCGGCACTGCTGGCAGCTCTGGGTTATGCCGCCCTGGCCGGGTTCAGTCTGCCAACAGTACGCGCCGTGATTATGCTGGCGGTGGTAGCGGTGGCGCAGTGTGCTCGCGTGTCAGTGCCATTGTGGAAGAGCCTCGGGGTGGCGCTGTTGATGGTGCTACTGCTGTTCCCTTTGTCGGCGCTTTCGGAAAGCCTGTGGTTGTCGTTCGGCGCAGTGGCTGCCATTGCCATGCTGGTGACCAGTCATGGTGCCCGCTGGTTACTGGTGCTGCTGCCGGTGATGATGGCCATGCTCGGTGCCATTCTGTTCCAGCAATGGTCGATCAGTGCGCCCTTGGCCAATCTGTTTCTGATCCCCTTGTATACCTGCATAGTGGTGCCGCTGGCCTTGCTGGGCAGCCTGTTGCAGCAGGGCTGGATTCTGCAGGGGGCGGCCACTGGCACGGAGTTGTCTGTGTGGCTCATGGCATCGCTGGCGTCCTCGACCAGTGGCTGGCGGTTGCCGTTGCCAACGGCAACCAGTGGGCTGTTTGCGATGCTGGCACTGGCTCTGCTGCTGATGCCGGCATTGCCGTTTCCTCGGCGGTTGCTGCCGATCCTGTTATTGCCCTGGTTGTGTCAACGAGCAGCGCCATTGTCTGAGGGTGATTGGGAGTTGGTGGCGTTTGATGTGGGGCAGGGGCTGGCGTTAGCGGTGCGCACCCGGGAACATCTGCTGATTTACGATAGCGGGCCGTCATGGCCTGGTGACAGCATGGCCCGGCGCATTATCCTGCCATGGCTGGCCCGTCAGGGGCTGACGCCCGACCGCATTATTATCAGCCACGGGGACAATGATCATGCCGGTGGCATGAAGGTGTTAGCCGGCATGGCACCAGTGTCCAGCGGTGAACCGCAACGTGTGCCGGGTAGCGAGGCGTGTCGTGCGGGGCAGCAGTGGGGCTGGGATGGCGTGACGTTTACGCTGCTGTGGCCCGGGCCGGAGGTGGTGCCGGGCAACGAGTCGAGTTGTGTGCTGCAGGTGTCCGGTGCCGGGAGCTCGTTGCTGATACCCGGTGATATCGGCAAGCAGAGTGAGTATCGATTGCTGGGTTCGCTGCCGCGTGCGGATTTGCTGGTGGTGGCACACCATGGCAGTAGCAGCAGTACCAGTGCGGCCCTGTTGAGACAGGTGCAGCCCGCCTATGCGCTGGTCAGTGCCGGTTATCGGAATCGTTTTCGTCATCCGCACCCGCAGGTGCTGCAACGGCTGGGCAATGCCGGGGTCACAGTTCTGCGCACCGATCGGGATGGCATGATTGTGTTTCGCTGGGGTGCCGCTGATAATGTGCCGCTTATAACAACATGGCGCCAATTTCGTGAAAGACCCTGGCACCGGCCAGCGGCCTGGCGTTTCTGGTAATGATTAACCTGAAGTCATGGCTTCAGGTTCAAATTAACCCGACGGCGCTCTGAAAACGACGCTGTGAGTGAGGGGAGAAGTTAAGGTGCAGGATCTTGTGCAGTCCGGGGGTTGGATGATGCTCCCGATCTTGATCTGTTCGGTGGTGGCTCTGGCCATTGTGGTGGAACGTTTCTGGACCCTGCGTCCGAGCAAGTTGGCGCCGGCGGATACCGTGCCGCAGGTGCAGACGCTGCTCAAGCGGGGTCTGCTCAACGAGGGCAATCTGGTCAAGCTGCGTGACAGCTCGCCGCTGGGCCGCATTCTGGCTACCGGGTTGGCCAATGCCCGCCATGGCCGCGAGATCATGAAAGAAAGTATCCAGGAAAGCGCCACCATCGTGGTGCATGAACTGGAAAAGTTTCTCAGCACTCTCGGCTCCATCGCTGCCATCACGCCGCTGCTGGGCTTGCTGGGTACCGTGATCGGCATGATTGATGTTTTTGCCGCCATCATGATGCATGGCACTGGCGATGCGGCCCAGTTGGCCGGCGGTATTTCCCAGGCGCTGTTGACCACCGCTGCCGGTCTGGTGGTGGCGATTCCAGCCATTTTCTTCCACCGTTTCTTTGTGCGTCGCGTGGAAGAAATCACCATGGAACTGGAGCAAAGCGCTGTGCATGTGGTGGATCTGGTACACGGTGATCGTGAGGCGGACCCGGGGGGCAAGGCGTGAAGTTTCCCCGGCCCAGCCAGGAGGAAATCAGCGTTAACCTGACACCGCTTATTGATGTGGTGTTTCTGCTGCTGATTTTCTTCATGGTCTCTACCACGTTTGATGACAAGACCCAGTTGTCCATCACGCTGCCGGAGGCGGAAGCAGCGCCGTTGGCGCAGTCTTCGGACCAGGTTGAGGTGACGATTACGTCGACCGGCGATTATCTGGTCAACGGCGAAAAGCTGGCGGCCAGTGATAGCAAGACGCTACGCACCGCGCTGTTGAAACTGGGGCAGGAAAAAACCGACTTGCCGTTGCAAATCTATGCGGATGCCAATGTGGCCTATCAGTCGGTGGTTCGCGTTTATGACGTGGCCGGACAGCTGGGTTTTGTTAAGCTGTCGCTCACTACTCGCGAATCTCCCAACGAGGCACAATGAGTCAATCCTCTGTGGACGTGTGGCCGACCTACAAGCGGCTGCTCAGTTATGTTCGACCGTACTGGTTGATGCTGGTCATCAGTGTCATCGGTTACGCGCTGTACGCGGCGACTCAGGCCGGCGCTGCCCAGCTTGCCGGCTTCCTTGGTGAAACCATTGTCGAGCCCACGGAGACCCGGGTTTTGCTGGTATCCATCGCGCCATTGGTGCTGGTGATTTTTCAGGGCCTGGGTCAGTTCATGGGTAGCTACTCCATGAATTGGGTGGCGCAGCAGCTGGTGTATGTATTACGCAATGACGTGTTCGGCCATGTGTTGCGTTTGCCCCAGTCGGAATATCATCGCAATGCGTCCGGGCGCATCATGTCGAAAATAATTTTCGACGCCCAGCAGGTCACCAGTGCCGGTACCGATGCCATCATTGTGATCATCCGTGAAGGGCTTACGGTGATTGGGCTGACCTCCTTTCTGCTCTGGCAGAACTGGAAGCTGACTCTGATTCTGGTGGCCGTGGCGCCGTTGATTGCCTTGGTCGTGAATATTACCAGCAAGCGGTTTCGTAAGATCAGTCGTCGTATCCAGTCTTCCATGGCGAACATTACCCATTTTCTCGGCGAAGCCATCGAGGGCAGCGGGGAAGTGAAAATCTTTGGCGCCCAGGAGCAGGAAGCCGATCGGTTTCATGGCGTTAGCCGCAGCTTTGCCAAGCAGAATGTGAAGCTCAATGCCAGCAAGATTGCCAGCACGGTAATCGTGCAGCTGTTTGTGGCAGTGGGCATCGGTGCGATCACGTTTCTCTACATCAATCTGATGGGCGAAGATCTTTCCGTAGGTGGTTTTCTGTCCTATATCGCCGCTGCCGGCATGATTCAGAAGCCGCTCAAGCAGCTTACGGATGTGAACGTAAAAGTGCAGCGTGGGGTGACCGGTGCCTCCAGTCTTTTCGAGTTGCTGGATACTGAACAGGAAGAGGACGCCGGTACCTATGTGCTGCCAGCCAAGGCGCGGGGGGATATCGAATTTGACGGCGTCACCTATGGGTATGATCCGGCGCAGCCGGTTCTCAGGAATTTGAGTTTCTCTATCAAGTCCGGTGAAACCGTGGCGCTGGTCGGGCGGTCCGGGGCAGGGAAGAGCACCATCAGTGCCATGTTGCCTCGCTTCTTCGATCCGGATCAGGGGCGCATTCTGCTGGATGGCGTACCGCTGCCGGATATCCAGCTCACCGACCTGCGTCACCAGATTGCCATGGTCAGTCAGCGGGTAGTGCTGTTTAACGATACCGTGCGCAACAACATCGCTTATGGCGAGCTCCGTGGTGTGGATGATGCGGCGATTGAACAGGCGGCCCGTGACGCTCATGCCTGGCGCTTTATCGAGCAGCTGGAGCATGGCCTGGAAACCCGGCTGGGGCAGGACGGCGTACAGCTTTCCGGTGGCCAGCGCCAGCGTATCGCCATTGCCAGGGCATTGCTGAAAGACGCGCCGATCCTGATTCTGGATGAAGCCACCAGTGCCCTGGATACGGAATCCGAGCATCATATTCAGCAGGCGCTGGAGCAGGTCATGGTCGGGCGCACTACCCTGGTGATTGCCCACCGCCTGTCGACCATCGAGAAAGCCGACCGGATTCTGGTACTGGATCAGGGCCAGTTGATCGAGCAGGGGTCACATCAGGAACTGCTGAACAAGAATGGCCTTTATACCCAGCTGTATCGCATGGATTTTGCCGAGGAGTAAGTCGGCCATGGGCTCATTGAGCGAATGGATTCAACAGGGCTGGTATAAGGGTAGCCCGTGGCTGGTTCCACTACGGCCGCTTTCCATGCTGGTGTCCCTGGAGGCCAAGCGACGCCTGCAACGGTTTCGCAAGGAAAAGCCCTCGCCGCCGGTGCCGGTATTGGTGGTCGGCAATATTACCGTGGGCGGCACTGGCAAGACGCCGTTGGTGATTGCCCTGGTGCAGGCCGCCGTTGCCCGTGGCTTGAAGGTGGTGGTGGTGTCTCGGGGATTCGGCGGCAAGATCGATCACTATCCCCATCTGGTCACCGCGGACAGCAATGCACTGGAGGTAGGCGATGAGCCTGTGCTGATCGCCCGCCGCACCGGCGTTCCGGTGATTCTGGACCCGGATCGTCGCAATGCACTGGACGTGGCCATCCGCGATCACGCTCCGGATCTGGTGATCAGCGATGACGGTCTGCAACATTACGCCCTGCCGCGCAGCGCAGAAATTGTGGTGGTGGATGGTCAGCGTGGTCTGGGCAATGGCCGCTGCCTGCCGGAAGGCCCGCTGCGAGAGCCGGCGACCCGCCTCAAGGAAGTGGATTTCGTGGTCAGCACCGGAGGTGGCTGGAGTGGGGCGCACCCGATGATCATGCGCCCCGCAGACATCACCTCCCTGGCTACGGGCGAAACACTGGATCATCAGGCATTCTTGCGCGAGCACCCCCAGGTCCACGCGGTGGCCGGCATCGGCAACCCCAAGCGGTTTTTTAATCTGCTCAGCATTCTCGGCCTGAGCGCCACCCCCCATGTGTTCCCGGATCATCATGCTTTCCAGCCAGCGGATCTGGCGTTTGCCGATGGCCTCCCGGTGCTGATGACCGAAAAGGATGCGGTAAAATGCGCCCCCTTCGCCGAACCGCACTGGTGGTACCTGCCGGTGACGGCCAGTCTGCCGGAAGGGTTGCTGGAGCAGATGCTGGACCGGGCGCTGGGCACATCGCCAGAGTGATCAATTCGATTGTGTTGTAGGAGCCATGCTCGCATGGCGAACCAGCGGAGGGGCAATGAGCTGCCTGTCTATCGAGGATCACCCGGTTCGCCATGCAAGCATGGCTCCTACAGAGAGCATCAACGCTATTTGGTAAGAAAAGAGGAAGGACGATGAGTTTTTATGTGGTGGTGCCTGCCCGTTATGCATCGACTCGCTTGCCGGGCAAGCCGCTGGCGGATATCGCCGGCAAGCCCATGGTGGTGCGGGTGGCCGAGCGTTGTCAGCAAAGTCAGGCAGGGCAGGTCTATGTAGCCACCGATGATAGCCGTATTGCCGAGGCTCTGGATGGGCAGGTACCGGTGGTCATGACCCGGGAGGATCACCCTTCCGGTACCGACCGTCTTCAGGAAGTGGCCGCCAAACTGGAATTGGCCGATGACGATATCATCGTCAATGTGCAGGGTGACGAGCCATTGATCCCGCCGTCGGTGATCAATCAGGTGGCCGCCAACCTGGCCGCCAATCCTTCCTGCCAGATGGCCACCTTGTGTGAGCCCATCGAAGACGCAGACCATCTGTTCAACCCCAATGTGGTGAAAGTAGTGTTTGATGATGATGGTCGGGCACTCTATTTTTCCCGGGCGCCGATTCCCTGGCATCGTGATGCCTTTGCCGACGGTAGCCGGGATATCAGTGGTGAGCGTTTTGCGAAAGGTGAATGGTGGAGACACATTGGTATCTACGCTTACCGGGTGTCATTTCTGCACCAGTATGTGCAATGGCCGCCAGCGAAACTGGAGCAGTTGGAGTCCCTGGAGCAGCTGCGGGCCATGGCCAATGGCGTAGCGATTCACGTGGCACCGGCCATTGAGGCGGTACCGGGCGGTGTGGACACTCAGGAAGACCTGGAGCGTTTGCGTACGCAACTGGGAGGGCAGGCATGACAGTGTCCGTGCTTTTTGTCTGCCTGGGTAATATCTGCCGCTCACCCACCGCCGAGGCGGTCTTTCGTGAGCGTGTGATTGCCGCCGGTCTGGAAGAGAAAATCCGTATCGACAGCGCCGGCACCGGAGACTGGCATATTGGCCGTGCCCCGGACCCGCGAACCCGGGAAGCGGCGGCCCGCCGAGGCTACCAGATGGATTCCTTGCGTGCTCGCCAGGTGGGCCCGCAGGACTTCTACGAGTTTGACGTGGTGCTGGCCATGGACAATGCCAATCTGGCGGATCTGCAGGCCATGCAACCGGCAGATGTCACGGTCACGCTGGGGCGCTTTCTGGATTACGCCAGCGGTGCCTCCGTGAGCGAGGTGCCGGACCCTTACTACGGCGGTGAGGACGGCTTTGATCGTGTCCTGGATCTGATTGAAGGCGGTGCCGACGGTCTCCTGGATGCGCTGCGAGAGCGCCTATGAGTCTGCTCCAGCCGTCGTTAGTGGAAACCGATGCGGATCTGAGCGAACTCAATACCCTGCGTTTGCCCGCCCGTGCCCGACGACTGGCCAGGCCGGTCACCCTGGATGCCCTGGAACAGGTGCTGGCCGAGCGTGATCCGGCCGAATCGTTGCAGGTGATCGGCGAGGGCAGCAATCTGGTGATTCACGGTGATTTACCGGGCCTCACCCTGTGTCCGGCCATGGATGGTATGGCCCGGGTGAAAGAGGATGCGGAGTTCGTCTGGGTTGCCGCCGGGGCCGGGGTACACTGGGATGATCTGGTGGCCTGGACGGTGGAGCAGGGGTGGCAGGGGCTGGAAAACCTGTCGCTGATTCCCGGCACCGCCGGGGCAGCACCGTTCCAGAATATCGGTGCCTATGGAGTGGAGCTGTCCCAGGTGCTGGAGCAGGTTACCGTGATGGAAGTGGCCAGCGGCCGGGTAACGCACTTTGCTGCCGAAGAATGTGAATTCGCCTACCGGGACAGCCGCTTCAAAAGTCGCGACCGGGGCCGCTATGTAATTACCGGTATCGAGTTGCGCCTTAACAAGCTGCCGGCCTGTAATGTGAGTTATGGTCCCCTCAAGGATCACTTTGCGCACCTACCAGTCGAGGATGTGTTGCCGGCGGCGGTGCGTGAGCGGGTAATTGCCGTGCGCCAGAGCAAATTGCCCGACCCGGCGGTACTGGCCAATGCCGGCAGTTTCTTCAAGAACCCGGTGGTGAGTGTCGACAAGGCGGGACAACTGAAAAAGAGCTTCCCGGGCCTGGTGGGCTATGAGCAGCCCGAGGGCATCAAGCTGGCCGCTGGCTGGCTGATCGAACAGGCTGGCTGGAAAGGGCGCAGGCTGGGTCCCGTGGGCATGCATAGTGAGCAGGCCCTGGTGCTGGTTAACCACGGTGGTGGCACCAGTGAAGATGTGTTGGCACTGGCCTCTGCCGTGCGTCGGGATGTCTGGGAGTGTTTCGGTGTCAGCCTGGAGCAGGAACCGATCCTGCTGCCGTAGAAGCGCGCAACTGAGCCGCTGTAGGAGCGTGCTTGCACGCGAAAAAGGAGCGGCTGCTGGCAGCCTCCTGCAACGGAACGCCGAACGCTGAATTTCTCCCCACTGTCACAGATTGCGTAGGGTGCACTGAGCCTAAGGCGAACTGCACCATTCAAACGCCGGATTGGTGCAGTTCGCCTTAGGCTCAGTGCACCCTACGTCTTGGGAGCAGCGCCCATAAAAAAGCCCCGCTAAAGAGCGGGGCTTTTTTATGGGCGAAGTATCAGCTTACCTCAGGATTCTGAGGAAGCGTCCTCTTCTGCGGCTTTGGCGGCGGCTGCCGCTTCTGCCTGTTGCTGCCGGCGGCGCTGGCGCGGGTCGTTGCTGGCCCGGCCCATCTCTGCGGCGGCGGGTTTGGCTTCGGCGCGTACCGCTTTCACCTCGGTGGCCCGGCTCGGTAGCTCATTGGCTTCCGGCTTGGGCGCATCTTTCGGCTTTTCCGCTTCACGGGGGGCTGGCGCGGTGCGCTGGTAGCCCGGTTGACGCGGATCATTGCTGGCACGGACCGTGGCATCATCCTCGGCGGCGCTTTCTTCTGCCACCGGTTCGCTGGCGGTCGGCTTGTCTTCCACTTGAGCCGGAGCGGGAGCTTCTGCAGCGGGCGCCTCGGCGGGAGTTTCTGCCTTGGCCGTGTCCTGCGCTTGTGGCTCGGGTTGCTCAGTTGCTTCGGCTGTGGCCGCTTGCGGTGCAGCGGCGGGCTGCTCCGCTTTGGGCTCGGCGGCTTTCGGTGTTTCCGCCTGGGGAGCCTCAGCTTCCTGGGCCGGTTTTTCCTGGGCTGGTTTCTCTGCAGCAGGCGCTTGCGCTGCCGGTTTGTCGGCCTGTTCCTCGGGCGCTTCAGCTTGCGGTTCCGCTGGAGCCTGTACTTGTGGCTCTGCTTTTGCCTGCTGCTCGGGCTGCGGTTCTGCTTTCGGCGCTTGCGGCTTTTCTGCGACCGGAGCCGCGGCGGCAGGCTGCTCTGCTGTTTGCGCGCTGGAGTCTTTCTCTACCTTTTCGGCTTTGGCCGTTTCCTGAGCCTGTGCCGGCTTGGCAGCGCTTTGAGTCTCAGCTTTCTCGGTATTCTCAACCTTGGTAGCTGCCTGAGGCTGCTCACCAGCAGTCGGTTCCTGTGCTGGAACCAGCTTCGCCGGCGGATGGCCTTCGTTGTCCATCACCGTTGGCGGGGCAGGGGTACGGGCCGGCTGAGCCTGCTGGGGCTTCTGCTCGCCAGCGGGTTTGTCGCCATTGACTGCGGATTTTGCCGGACGCTGACGTTCGCGCAGCGGACGATCATCCTTGGCATCGTTGCGGCGGGACGCCTTGGGGCCCTTGCTGTCGCTGTTGCCTTCGGTGTTGTCCTGCTGCTGGGGCTTCTTGTTGCGTGGCTTGTTGCCGCCGTCGCTCTTGTCGCCCTTGTTGTCGTTGCGACCGTCATTGCGGCCTTCATTGTTGCGACCGTCGTTACGGTTGTCGCCGCCACGGTTGTCGTTGCGATTACGACGGTTGTCGTTACGGCCGCGACGTTCGTTGCGGTTGTCGTCCTTGTTGTCGCCGGAGCGGTCTGCAGAACGGTTGTCGCCACGATTGTCAGACTGGCGGTTGTCGCTCTTGCGATTGCCACCGTCCTTGTCGTTCTGGCGTTTGTTGCGCGGGTTGCGATTATCGTTATCGCCACCCTTGCCGCCGCTCTTGCCTGCATCCTGCTTGTTACGGTTGTCGTTACGGTTGCGGTTGTTGCCGCCGCGACCACCGCGGGTGTTCTGCTGGCGCGAGCTACCCTTGCCCTGGGGCTGGGGTTTCTTGGCCTTGGGCTGCTTGGGTTCGCTGGTAAAGATCTGCGCCAGCCAGGTGAAGAAACGGGCCAGGATGCCTAGATTTTCTGTAGGGGTAGCCGCGGGTGCCGGAGCCGGTTTCGGCGGCGGCGGGGCGGTGTCCGGTGCCATCAGTTTGACGGCCGGCTCCTGGGTCTTGATTTCGGTATCCTGGGCGGAGGCGATATCCGCATCCTTGTTCCCTTCCAGCAGTTCCAGTTCATGGCTGGGCTGGGCGATGGTCTGGTCATCACGAATCCGTTCCACCTCGAAATGCGGGGTTTCCAGATTCTGGTTGGGGATGATGACCACGCGAACATTGTGCGCATCTTCAATGGCGCGCAGGGGTTCGCGTTTCTCGTTAAGCAGGTAGGTGGCGACGGCCACCGGCACCTGGGCCTGGATCTCGCCGGTGCGCTCCTTCATCACCTCTTCTTCAATGAGGCGCAGGATGCTCAGAGCCAGGGATTTCACATCACGGATGTGGCCCTGACCGTTACAGCGCGGGCAAACAATGCTGGAGGTTTCCCCCAGGCTCGGGCGCAGCCGCTGACGGGACAGCTCGAGCAGACCGAAGCGGGAAATGCGGCCCAGCTGGATACGGGCGCGGTCGGCCTCCAAGGCATCGCGCATGCGATTTTCCACGTCCCGCTGGTTGCGGGCCGGACCCATGTCGATGAAGTCCACCACGATCAGGCCGCCGATATCACGCAACCGCAACTGGCGGGCGATTTCATCCGCTGCTTCCAGGTTGGTGTTCAGGGCGGTTTCCTCGATGTCCGCGCCTTTGGTGGCACGGGAGGAGTTGATGTCGATGGACACCAGCGCTTCGGTGGGATCGATAACAATGGAGCCACCGGAAGGCAGCTTCACTTCGCGCTCAAAGGCGGTCTCGATCTGGGACTCGATCTGGAAGCGAGAGAACAGCGGGGTTTCGTCGCTGTACAGTTTGATCTTGTGCTGGAAGTCCTGCATCACCTGCTGCACGAAGCCCTGGGCCTCGTCGTAGACTTTTTTGGAGTCGATCAGGACTTCGCCGATGTCCTTGCGCAGGTAGTCGCGGATAGCACGGATGATGACGTTGGATTCCTGATAGATCAGGAAGGGCGCCTTGCGATCCTTGGAGGCATCGTCGATGGAGTTCCACAACTTCAGCAGGTAGTTCAGGTCCCACTGCAGTTCCTCGGCGCTGCGTCCCAGGCCGGCGGTACGAACGATCACACCCATTTCATCGGGGATGGTCAACGCGCCCAGGGCTTCCTTGAGCTGCTGGCGTTCTTCACCCTCAATGCGACGGGAAATACCGCCGGCACGGGGGTTGTTGGGCATCAGTACCAGATAGCGGCCGGCCAGGCTGATGAAGGTGGTGAGGGCGGCGCCCTTGTTGCCACGTTCTTCCTTGGCCACCTGAATGATGACTTCCTGACCTTCCTTGATCACTTCCTTGATGTTGATGCGACCCTGGATGTCTTTCGGGTCTTTCTGGAAGTACTGACGGGAAATTTCCTTGAGGGGAAGAAAGCCGTGACGATCGGCGCCGAAATCTACAAACGCGGCTTCCAGGGACGGTTCCACCCGGGTGATCTTGCCTTTATAGATGTTGGCTTTTTTCTGTTCACGGGTTCTGTGTTCGATATCCAGGTCATACAGCCGTTGGCCGTCGACCAGTGCCACCCGAACCTCTTCAGGGTGAGTGGCGTTAATAAGCATACGTTTCATGGTGCTACCACAAGTTTGTGGTGGCATGAGGCAGGGCCGGAATGTAACCGGTAGCAGACCAGGGGGAGTGCTGGCAGGCTTGTCACGGGCAGGGCGCACGCGGGGCGTGTTTGATCGCTTTCCTGGGTGATTATAGTGCCTGAGTCAGCAGCTCTCCGAGTTGTGTGCAATGTTTAGTGCGTAATCGTACTGACAATAGGCCAGCCTGTAATGCTTCACGCGATTGCCGTGGTTAGTTGTCACACAGCAATGTGTAAACTCTTGTCTGTCTGTTTTCCAGGTCGTTTGACCGGCGCTGCAGCCACCATCGTTAATGTTCAGGGTCCGTCATCGGACGCTGTTTAAACGGGTTCATCTGCAGCGTTTGCCCACACTGCAATCTGCGAATGGGCGATAACGCTTTATTGTAGACCTGAGGCGGGCTCTGTCTTCTCGGCTATGCCGGAGCGGGCCAGACGGCGAATGTTCGCTGCGCGTCGCCGTCGCCTATATTCAGGTCGACGCTTGACTATAGCAGCAAAAGCCAAGAGAGATCAATCAGATAGGGAAACAGTTGATAGTTGATAATTGACAGTTGATAGTTGCGCGGTATCGGCTCTCTGGGGCTTATAGGTGTGAGGCCGCGCTCATGATTTGGTACCAGTTTCTGGTCAGGTGAGTGTCGGCCAGTAGTTGTTCACTATTCTCTGCGTTTTTCTATAAACTGCGCGCCATGTCAGACGAGACCCCCGCAGCGAACCGTGTCAGCTTCGTGACCATTGACGAAGGCCGGCATGGTCAACGCCTGGACAATTTTCTCTTCACCCATCTGAAAGGGGTGCCCAAATCTCGTGTCTACCGGATCATTCGTTCCGGGGAAGTGCGGGTGAATAAAGGGCGCGCCCGCCAGACTACCCGGCTGGCCACTGGGGATGTGGTGCGTATTCCGCCGATCCGCACCAGCGAATCCGAGGCCCCGCCGGTGGTCAGCAGTGGGCTGACCGAGCGCCTCAGCCGGGCCTGTGTTTATGAGGATGATCAGCTCTTCATCTTCAACAAGCCCGCCGGCCTGGCGGTGCACGGTGGCAGCGGGGTGAGCCTGGGGCTGATTGAGGCCCTGAGGGTGATTCATCCGGCGGAAAAGGAAATGGAGCTGGTCCACCGGCTGGACCGGGATACCAGTGGACTGATCATGGTGGCCCGCAAGCGTGCCTTTCTGCGCAAGATGCAGCGTCTGATGCAGGCCGGTGAGGTAGAGAAGCGTTATTGGTTGCTCTGTCAGGGCTTCAAGGGCAAGGAGCGCACCATGGACGCGCCACTGCTGAAAATGCAGAACGGCAACGAGCGCATTGTCCGGGTGTCCCGGGAGGGCAAGGCGTCGGTCACCCATTTTCGCATGCTGGAGCGGCTGGCGGATGTGCAGCTGGTTGAGGCGACCCTGGAAACCGGTCGCACCCACCAGATTCGTGTGCACAGCCAGTTTGGCGGGTTCCCTTTGCTGGGGGACGATAAATACGGCACCGACAAGGGGGCTGCTTTACTCGCCAGCATCGGTCACAAGCGTTTGTGCCTTCATGCCCGCAACCTGGTCTTTCCCCATCCCAATAGCGGCAAGAAGGTGACCATCACCGCGCCGCTGGATGAGGATTTCGAGGCCATCCTGAAGACACTGCGAGGTGCCCGGTGAACTACGATCTGGTGATTTTTGACTGGGACGGCACGGTGATGGACTCCACCGGACGGATTGTCAGCTGCATGCAGCTGGCGGCGGTGGATCTGGGTCTCCCTTCACTGCCCGATGAAACCGTATGCGGCATTATCGGTCTGGGGTTGCCGGAGGCAATCGGCACGCTTTACCCGGTGCTGGACGCTGGAGGCATTGAGCGCATGCGCGAACGCTATGCCTTTCACTTTATTGCCGCTGAGGCTACACCCAGTGCTCTTTATCCCGGTGCCGAATCCCTGCTGACCGGGTTGCGGGAAGCAGGGATGAAGCTGGCAGTGGCCACGGGCAAGAGCCGCAAGGGCTTGCAACGGGTATGGGGCAACACCGGGCTCGATCGCTATTTTGATGCCTCCCGTTGTGCGGATGAGAGCCATTCCAAGCCGCACCCGGCCATGGTGCTGGAGTTGCTTCAGGAGATGGCAGTGTCGGCTCAAAGAGCGATTGTGGTGGGCGATACTACCTTTGATCTGGAGATGGCCAGAGCCGCCGGGGTTGACCGTGTGGCAGTCAGTTACGGCGCTCATCCGGTAGAGAAACTGTTGCCTTGTGAGCCTCTGGCTGTCATTGATAGATTGCATCATCTGCTGCCAGTGCTAGGGCTGGCAGCGACTGAACTGGTTACGGAGAATCTGTAAATGGAAAATCAGCCCCCTTCATCCCGTCCCGGGAACGAGCGTGAGTGGAAACTCATCGAGAAGCTGCTGGGTCAAGCCCAGGATGAGCACCGTAAATCCCGTCGCTGGGGGATTTTCTTCAAGATTCTGACGTTCGTTTACCTGTTCGTGCTGCTATTCATCATGCTGCCGGGCAAGGCCGGAGAAACCATGAAGGTCACTGAGGAGCATGTGGGCTTCGTGACGGTCTCCGGTGTGATCGCGCCGGATCAGGATGCCAGCGCGGATATGATTGTAAGCGGTCTGACGCGGGCTTTCGAAGCGGAGAATAGCAAGGCGATTGTTCTCAAGATCAATAGTCCGGGTGGTTCGCCGGTGCAGTCCAATCAGGTGTACAACGCCATTAAGCGCCTGCGCGCCGAATATCCCGAGAAAAAGGTTTATGCTGCCATCACCGATCTGGGGGCGTCCGGCGCCTACTATATCGCCTCCGCCGCTGATGAAATCTACGCGGACCCGGCCAGCATCGTGGGGTCCATTGGCGTGATCATGGCCGGCTTCGGTTTTGAGGAGGCAGCCGAGAAACTGGGTGTGGAACGTCGTGTGCTTACCGCCGGTGAAAACAAGGCGGTGATGGATCCCTTCTCCCCGATCAGCCCGGAAGACCGTAAACACATGCAGGTGATGCTGGATGAAATCCACCAGCAGTTTATTACGGCAGTAAAAAACGGTCGTGGTGATCGCCTGAAAGCGGACACCCATCCGGAAATCTTCTCTGGTCTATTCTGGACCGGCGAGAAGGCCATGGAGCTGGGCCTGGTGGATGGCCTGAAGAGCCCGGGTAATGTGGCCAGGGACATCGTCGGGCTGGAAGAGATGGTCAACTACAGCGTCAGTCGTTCGCCCTTTGAGGAATTTGTTCGCCGTTTCGGGGTGTCCATCGGGGAAGGCGTAGCCAACAAGCTGGGCCTGTCTGCAGCGTCGGCAATTCGCTGAAATGAAATGATAGCTACGAGCTACGAGCTACGAGCTACGAGCTACGAGCTACGAGCTACGAGCTACGAGCTACGAGCTACGAGCTACGAGCTACGCTGGTTGGATAGGGAAGGTCTGGAAAGTTCCGGGCCTTCGTGATTTCTTACGAAGCCGCTGTAGGAGCCCATGCTTGCATGGCGAACCGTGCGAAGCACGGATCGTCCGCAGGACGATCAAAGCTAGAAGCTAGAAGAGGCGGGTTCCGAAAAGCGGCATCGCTCCCGGAACCCGCGCTGCTGCCTTTATAGAGGCAGAGAGATCCCTTCCGCTGCCAGAAACTCTGTCAGCAGAATCAATGGCAGGCCCACCAGGGTGTTGGGGTCCCGGCCTTCCATGGCCTTGAACAGGACAATACCGAGCCCTTCAGATTTGAAGCTGCCGGCACAGTTGAGCGGCTGTTCCGCATCCACATAGCGTTCTATCTGCGCTGGACGCAGAGTGCGGAATTGCACATGGAAGGGGTCGCAGGCTACCTGGGTGCGTCCAGTGGCCGTATTGAGCAGGCACAGGCCGGTGAGGAAAGTCACCCGCTGGCCGCTGGCGGCGCTCAGCTGTTCGATGGCCTTTTCCCGGGTGCCGGGCTTGCCCAGTACCCGGTCGCCGATCACGGCCACCTGGTCAGAGCCGATGATCAGGGTGTCCGGGTGTGACCCGGCCAGAGCGCCGGCTTTTTCCCTGGCCAGACGCATTACCAGGGCCACCGGGGATTCGTCCGCCAGGGGGGATTCATCGATATCCGGACTCTGATGGATAAAATCCAGCCCCAGCTTGTCCAACAACTGGCGACGGAAGGGCGAGGACGAGGCAAGTAACAGGGCAGGGGTGTCAGTCATGATTATCTCCGCTTCTGGCGCGGCAGAGTGTAGTGATTTTCCCTTGATGGAAGAAGGGTTGAGGGCAGATAAAGCCGTCAAAATGAGCGGGTTCGGCCTGATTTATGCACTCAGCCCGGTAATCTTTTTCCCGGATACGAAAAACTCTTTTGCTGTCAGCGATTTAGCTGGCCACATTAACTTTGACAGGCGGGCCTTGCGGCCCTAGAATTGCGCGCTTATGTTTTCAGGGCAACTGCCACAGTTCCTCGATCCCCGCAAATATGCGGATCAGGGTCGCGTCGTTGAGGGCCGGCTTACCGTTAGTGACCTGCCTCGCCTGCAGGATTACCGCGAAAGTCTGGACCAGCCAGTAGTAATTTCGCTGGCGTTCGGTCGTGATGAAGAGGGGCATCGGCGTATCGAGGGCGAGGTCAGCACGCAATTGGTGCTGCCGTGTCAGCGCTGCCTGGAGCCAGTAGTTTGTGACGTGCACGCGACCATTGATGTGGCGCTGGTACGGAACGAGGATCAGGCGAAAGCCTTGCCGCAGCGACTGGATCCCTGGCTAGTGGGTGATGATCCCATGGTACTCACCGACCTGCTTGAAGAAGAGCTGTTGCTGGCCATGCCGTTGGTGGCACTGCATGACTCTTGCCCGACAGTGTTACCGCACGAAAGCGGTAAACCTGAGAAACAGGAAAACGCGGATAACCCTTTTGCCGTTCTGGCCAAATTAAAAGGTCAAGGCAAGTAAATTCAGGCTGAATAAACGCCCGAGGAGTTCGAAATGGCTGTTCAGAAGAACCGTAAAACCCGTTCCAAGCGCGGCATGCGCCGTTCTCACGACGCGCTGACTTCTGCCGCGCTGACCGAAGATACCAATACCGGTGAAGTTCACCGTCGTCACCACATTTCCCCTGATGGCATGTACCGTGGCCGCCAGGTGATTCGTCAGGTCGAGACCGACGACGAATAAGTGACGCGGGAGCCTCGGGCTCCCGTTTTGCTGTGTGCCTGTAGTAGGCGCCCAGAAAATCCTCCTCCGGGAGGATTTTTTGTAAGTGGATGATAGCCACCATGTTTCCATGGGCGGAAATTTGTCAGAATAGCCGCCGCTGAATTGATAACAAGGAAACAGCCCATGTCGGTTGTGACGTTGGCGGTGGATGCCATGGGGGGAGATCACGGTCTTGCCGTGACAGTGCCCGCCGTGGCAACAATGCTTTCCCGCCAGGAACATCTGCACATCATTCTCGTCGGCCAGCCCGAACCGCTGGCGGACGCCATCACCAAGGCTGGCCTCGATGGCCATGCCCGCATCACGGTCCAGCCCGCCAGCGAACTGGTGGCCATGGATGACTCGGTGGCCGTGGCCTTGCGCCAGAAAAAAGACTCCTCCATGCGGGTGGCCATCAATATGGTCAAGGAAGGGCGCGCCCAGGCAGCGGTCAGTGCCGGTAATACCGGTGCCCTGATGGCGGTGAGCCGCTTCGTGCTCAAGACCCTGCCCGGGGTGGATCGTCCTGCCATCTGTACCGCCATTCCCACCGTGTCCGGCCACTGCCATATGCTCGACCTGGGCGCCAATGTGGATTCCGAACCCGAGCATCTGTTGCAGTTTGCCCTGATGGGGCAGGCGCTGGTCAATGCGGTGGATGGCGTGCGCCACCCCCGGGTGGCCCTGCTCAACATCGGTGAGGAAGACATCAAGGGCAATGAGCAGATCAAGGAGGCCGCCGGCCTGCTGCGTGATGCTCCGAACATTAACTACGCCGGCTTTATCGAGGGTGACGGCATCTTTGCCGGTGAAGCGGATGTGGTGGTCTGCGATGGCTTCGTGGGCAATGTCTCCCTGAAGACTATGGAAGGCGTGGCCAAGATGCTCAAGAACATGATCCGTGAAGAGGCAGAACGTTCCTGGCTGCGGAAACTGTCCGCCTTGCTGGCCCTGCCGGTGTTTCGTGGTCTGAAGTCGCGCATGGATCCGGACCGATACAACGGTGCCAGCCTGGTTGGCCTGCGCGGTGTGGTGGTGAAAAGCCATGGTGGCACCACGGTGGAAGGCTTCGCCAGTGCCCTGGAAGTGGCCGAACTGGAAGCCCGCCGCAATGTGCCGGCACTGATCCGCGATGCCCTGGCACCAGTGGCCAATAGTGCGGACGCCTGAAACAGTACATTAATACTTTGTTGCAGGGTGAGCCGGACAGCCAATGGCAAAGCCGGCATACTGCGACCTGCACTTTAAGGGGATAGTGAATGTCCAAAACTGCTTTTATTTTTCCCGGTCAGGGTTCCCAGAGCCTTGGCATGCTCGCTGACTTTGCCGACCGTCCGGCGGTAAGGCAGACCTTTCAAGAAGCGTCCGGCGCCCTCGGCCTGGATATCTGGGCCCTCTGTCAGGATGGTCCTCAGGAAGCTCTGAACCAGACTGAAAATACCCAGCCCCTGTTGCTGACGGCAGGTGTTGCCCTGTGGCGGCTGTGGGAGCAGAGCGGTGGTCCGCGCCCCAATTTGCTGGCTGGCCACAGCCTGGGTGAATACACCGCCCTGACCTGTGCCGGTGTGGTCACCCTGGGCGATGCGGTGCGTCTGGTGCGTACCCGTGGACAGCTGATGCAGCAGGCCGTGGCCGCCGGTGAGGGCAAGATGGCAGCCGTGCTGGGTCTGGATGATGATCAGGTCCGCGCGGCCTGTGAGCAGGCCGCCGATGGCGATGTGGTTGAAGCGGTGAACTTCAATGCCCCAGGCCAGGTAGTCATTGCCGGTTCCGCCGCCGCGGTGGAGCGTGCCATCGCCGCCTGTAAGGAAGCCGGCGCCAAACGGGCCATGCCTTTGCCGGTCAGCGTACCTTCCCACTGTGCGCTGATGAAGCCGGCAGCGGATCAACTGGCAGAGACTCTCAAGGCCACCAGCTTTCATGCAGCGGAAATGCCGGTCATCAATAATGTGGATGTGGCCATGGAAACCGCACCGGAGCAGATTCGCGAGGCGCTGATCCGCCAGCTCTATTCGCCGGTGCGCTGGGTGGAAACCATCCAGGCGCTGAAAGAGCAGGGCGTCAGCCATGTGTATGAATGCGGGCCGGGCAAGGTACTCAGTGGTCTGATCAAACGGATCGACCGGGAGATTGCCGCTCGTCCGCTGGAAACCGGAGAGGCCTTCGAGGTTGCTCTGAAAGGGGAATAAGGATGTCAGAAAAGAAAATCGCGTTAGTCACCGGCGCTAGCCGAGGCATCGGCCGTGCCATCGCCGAACAGCTGGTCGCAGACGGTTTTTTCGTGGTCGGCACTGCCACCTCGGAAAAAGGCGCTGCGGCTATCGGTGATGCGCTGGGTGCCAATGGCGCCGGCAAGGTGCTGAACGTAACCGACAAGGAATCCGTGATCAGCACGGTAAAAAGCATCAACGACGAGTTCGGTGCACCGCGGGTATTGGTGAACAACGCAGGCATTACCCGCGACAACATCATGCTGCGCATGAAAGATGACGAGTGGGAAGATGTCATCGACACCAACCTCAACTCCCTCTATCGAGTCAGCAAGGCCTGCCTGAAAGGGATGACCAAGGCCCGCTGGGGGCGCATTATCAATATCAGTTCCGTGGTCGGTACCATGGGCAATGCGGGCCAGGCGAACTATGCTGCTGCAAAGGGTGGGGTAGAAGGTTTCACCCGTGCATTGGCGCGGGAGCTTGGCTCACGTAACATCACTGTGAATTCCGTGGCGCCGGGCTTTATCCAGACGGACATGACGGAGGCCCTGCCCGAGGCGCAGAAAGAGGCGCTTCTGGCGGGTATTCCGCTGGGTCGTTTGGGTCAGCCTGGGGAAATTGCCAGTGCAGTTGGCTGGCTTGCCAGCGACGGTGGCGGCTACGTCACCGGGACCACTTTACATGTCAATGGCGGCATGTTTACCGGGTAGCTCAAAAAACGGGCACCGGAGGGTTTCTGAAAAAGCGGTCTAATACGCTGTTTTTACAGAAGAAAATATTTGGAAAAACTTCAGGTAACGGCACTGGCTCAGTTGGGTTGCAAGCGCAAACAGCGTTCACCTAGAATAGCCGCTGACAGGTGCTAGCACACCATTAATCAGGAGAGTTATAGGATCATGAGCAGCATCGAAGATCGCGTAAATAAAATCATCGTTGAACAACTGGGTGTTAAGCCGGAAGACGTAAAACCAGAAGCGTCCTTCGTTGAAGATCTGGGTGCCGACTCCCTGGACACCGTTGAGCTGGTGATGGCCCTCGAAGAAGAATTCGAAACTGAAATTCCGGACGAAGAAGCGGAGAAAATCAACACCGTTCAGTCCGCTGTGGATTACATCAAAGCCCACAGCTGATTTCAGTTGTTGAAGCAGTACCAGGAAAGCCGCAAGGTTCTATGAACTTGCGGCTTTTTTGTTGCCGCTGAAGTCACACTGGCTTTGCCATCATGAGTGGCCAAAGTGGAGGGTGTTCTTCGGGCTAATTCATGGCTGAACGTTGATTTTTGCTTACACAACGGCGACGAGCATCGGGATTCTTTGTAGTAATCTTGTGCGTAGTGCCCCAACAATAAAGGATGGGAGGTATTCGGGTGACGTCACGTCGAGTAGTGATTACAGGTCTGGGAATGTTGACCCCGCTGGGTGCGGATGTGGCTTCCACTTGGGAAGGTATCAAAGCAGGTAAGAGCGGCATCCGTAACATCGAGCATTTCGATACGGAATCCTTCGCCACGCGTTTCGCAGGCCTTGTGCCGGAATTCGACATCGCCGACTACCTGTCTCCGAAAGATGCCCGCAAGATGGATGTCTTCATCCAGTATGGTCTGGTGGCGGCGATTCAGGCCATCCGCGATGCCGGTCTGGATATGGAGAAGGAAGATGCCGACCGTGTAGGTGCGGCGTTCGGCTCGGGAATCGGTGGCCTGACCAATATTGAAGACAACCACCGCAAGATGCTGGATTCCGGCCCGCGCAAGCTGTCTCCGTTCTTTGTGCCTGGCACTATCATCAACATGATCGCCGGTAATCTGGCCATCATGTATGGCATGAAAGGGCCCAACTTTGCCATCACGACAGCCTGTACCACCGGTACCCATAACATCGGTTTTGCCGCCCAGCAGATCATGCTGGGCCAGGCGGATGTGATGGTAGCGGGGGGCTCCGAGAAAGGCTCCACACCGCTGGGAATGGGCGGTTTTGCCGCAGCACGAGCGCTGTCCACCCGCAATGATGACCCCCAGGGCGCCAGCCGACCCTGGGACAAGGGCCGTGATGGCTTTGTGCTGGCTGACGGTGCCGGTGCGGTGGTATTGGAAGACTACGAGCACGCCAAGGCCCGTGGGGCTACCATCTACGCCGAGCTGGCAGGTTTCGGCATGAGTGATGATGCCTATCACATCACCGCGCCGGCAGAAGGGGGTGTGGGCGCCATGAAAGCCATGGAAAATGCGCTGCGCAATGCGGGAGTCGCCGCGCAGGAAGTGGATTACATCAACGCCCACGGCACTTCCACACAGATGGGCGACCTGGCGGAAATTGCTGCCATCAAGTCCCTGTTTGGCGAGCATGCCGAGAAACTGGCGGTGAGCTCCACCAAGTCCATGATCGGTCACCTGCTGGGAGCGGCCGGGGCGGTAGAGGCGATCTTCTCTATCCTGGCCATTCGTGACTCCATTGCGCCACCTACCATCAACCTGGATGAACCCGACGAGGGCTGTGATCTGAATCTGGTGGCGAATACGGCCCAGCAGCGCAATATCGACTATGCGCTGTCCAACTCCTTCGGTTTCGGCGGTACCAACGGTACCTTGCTGTTCAAGAAGGTGTGATGGTCGATCCTCGTGATCGCGGACTGGCCTATGGCGATGGGCTGTTTGAAACCCTGAGGGTGACGGCGGATGGCTCCGTGCCACTCTGGCCCTGGCATCTCCGGCGTTTGCTGCGCGGTGCCCGGGCGCTGGGGCTGCCATCCCTGCCGGAAACGCGTTATCTGTCGGCCCTTGAAGAAGGGGTGGCTGCTCTGGGCGGAAAGCCCGGTGTGGTCAAGCTGATCTTGACCCGGGGGCCGGGGGGACGCGGTTATCTGCCTCCCTCGAACCCAAAGCCAACGGTGTTATGGCAGGCCGGTCCGCTGCCCGCCTGGTCCCATCAGCTGCGTGAGCAGGGCATTGTGCTGGGGCTGTGTGGTGAGCCACTGCACCCGGAGTCCCTGGCCGGGCTCAAGCACCTCAACCGTCTTCCCCAGGTACAGGCCCGCCGCGAAGTGGCTCGCCATGGCTGGCACGAAGGGCTGTTGCTCAGCCCCCGTCGCCAACCGCTGGAAGCCACCTCGATGAATCTGTTCGCCCGGTTGGATGGCCATTGGTGGACGCCGGACCTGCAGGCGGCCCGGGCTGGTGTGGCGGGGGTGATGCGTGAGTGGCTTGATGAGCATTTGACGGAGCAGGGGGAAAATGTGGCCTGCGATCTGCGGCCGCTGTCACAGCTTGCCGACGCTCAGGGGCTGTTTTTGTGTAACAGTGTTGTCGGCGTGCTCCCGGTGCGTAAACTGGCGCAATGGCAGTGGCCGGTACTGGATTCAGTGCTGCAATTGCAGCACTCTGTGGATGCGCTTTTTCTGCCACGGTAACACCGTTGCCAACCTGCCTGAGACACCAGGATTCATGAGCTACCCGGTGATGAGTGCCTTGAGAGGTCGAGTTTTGCCACGCTGACTCCCCCCTCCCTCAGGGCGATCGTTCCGCTCTGGCAAAGAATTTATTTCATTCCGCAACACAGGCCCTACAATTTCTCTCATGCGTAAAAAAATTCGAATTTTCGGACTGCTGGTGGTGTTGCTGGTGGTCGCCGTTCCTTTGGTGACGGCCTGGGTCAGCAGCTACTTGCACCAGCCCTTGCCGCTGACTGAGGCCAGTGTGGTTGAGGTTCCCCGTGGTGCAGGATTGAGTCAGGTGCTGCATGAGCTGAAAAAACGCGGCTTGCTGGGCGAAGGCTATCAGGCGGATTTTCGCCGTGTAGGGGCGCGGATCTATAGCAGCCTGACGGATATGGACGGGCGCATGCATGTGGGCGAGTACCGCTTGCGGCCCGGTGACTCCCTGCTCAGCCTGCTGGAAAAAATGGATCGCGGGGAAGTGATTCAGCGCAGCCTGACGCTGGTGGAGGGCTGGAACTTCCGTGAGCTGCGCCTGCGGCTGGCGGCTCAGGAAAGCCTGAGTCATACCCTGGACAGTCTCACTGATGACCAGATCATGGAAAAGCTGGGCCGCCCGGACCTGCATCCGGAAGGCTGGTTTGCGCCGGAAACCTATTTCTATACCCGTGGCACCTCGGACCTGACCATCCTGCGCCGGGCGCTGGAGCGGCAGGAAGCCTTGCTGGAAGAGGCCTGGTCGCAGAAAGCGGATGACCTGCCCATCGACAGCCCCTATGAAGCGCTGATACTGGCGTCCATTATTGAAAAGGAAACCGGGGTGCCGGACGAGCGCCCGGAAATTGCCGGCGTCTTTACCAACCGGTTGCGCAAGGGTATGCGCCTGCAGACGGACCCCACAGTGATTTACGGAATGGGTGAGGCCTATGATGGCAATATTCGCCGTTCCGACCTGCGCCGACCCACACCCTACAACACCTATACGATTTCCGGGTTGCCGCCCACGCCCATCGCCATGCCCGGTCGTGAAGCGATCCAGGCGGCGGTCAATCCGGCGGAAACCGAGTCCCTGTTTTTTGTTGCCCGCGGCGATGGCAGCCATTACTTCTCCAAAACCCTGGCACAACACCGCAAGGCCGTCCGTGACTATCAGCTACGCCGTCGCGAAGGTTATCGCTCCTCGCCGGGGGGGTCACAGTGAGGGGCCGTTTTATCACCCTGGAAGGTGGCGAAGGCGCCGGCAAGAGCAGCAACCTGGACTGGCTTGCCACCCGATTGCGCGAGGCAGGCAAGACCGTGCTGGTGACCCGGGAACCGGGCGGCACCCCGTTGGCGGAATCCATCCGCAACGTACTGCTGGCGCCCAGCGATGAAAAAATGGCGGATGATACCGAGCTGCTGCTGGTGTTTGCCGCCCGGGCCCAGCACCTGGCAGAAAAGATTCGTCCGGCTCTGGAGCGGGGCGACTGGGTGCTGAGCGACCGTTTTGTGGATGCCACCTGGGCCTATCAGGGAGCAGGGCGAGGTCTTGACCAGGATGCCATTAGCCGCCTGGAGGCGCTGGTGGTGCGTGATACGCAGCCCGACATGACGCTGCTGTTTGATGTGCCGGTGGATGTGGGCATGGCCCGTGCCGGCAAACGGGCGGCTCTGGATCGCATCGAGCAGGAAGACCGGGCGTTCTTCGAGCGGATTCGCCAGTGCTATCAGGAACGGGCCGGCAATGAACCGGACCGCTTTCGGGTGCTGGATGCCTCATGCGATCTGGATCAGGTCCGTGCCCAGCTACAGCCCCTGCTGGAGGAAATGCTCACATGGTCGTAGAGCGCGCACGTATCCAGGTACCGTGTCCCTGGCATCAGGACACTATGGCCCAGCTGTTGGATCAGCATCAGCAGGGGCGCCTTCCCCATGCGTTGCTGATCACTGGCGCGAAAGGGATCGGCAAGCTGCGGCTGGCAGAGTCACTGGCGCAGACATTGCTGTGTGACAAACCTGCCGGTGGTCTGCCCTGTGGTCAGTGTCAGGGCTGCCAGTTGAGTACCGCAGGTACCCACCCGGACCTGCACCGGCTCAGCCCGGAAGACAAGAGCAAGGTCATCAAGATTGATCAGGTACGCAAGCTGGTGGGCTTTGCCACCCGCACCGCCCAGTACAGCGGCTACCGGGTGGCGATTGTGGCGCAGGCGGAGGCGCTCAACCGCAACGCCCAGAATGCCCTGCTCAAGACCCTGGAAGAGCCCGGTGGCCAGACGTTGTTGCTGCTGGTCTGCGATCAGCCGACCCTGTTGCTGCCCACCATCCGTAGCCGTTGTCAGCAGCGTATCCTGCCGCTGCCGCCCCAGGAGCAGGCACTGGAGTGGTTGCAGAGCCAGGTAGGGGAGAGTGCTCGCTCGCTGCTGGATGCGGCTCAGGGGGCACCTCTGCGAGCCCTGGCCCTGGAGCAGGCCGAGTGGTTTGCCGACCGGGCCCGTTTGCTGGAAGTGCTGGTCTCAGTGGCGGAAGGGCGTCAGTCCGTGTCCCAGGCCTCACCGATGCTGTCAAAGCATGATCCCACGGAAATGGCCGGGGTGATCTATGGCTGGTTGTCCCGCTGCCTCAATCAGGCCTATTCAGGACAGCAAAGCGCCGATGCATCACTGGCGCCCTTGCTGACCCGACTGTCCCGTGCCGTGCCGCCGGCGCGCCTGCTGCGCGCTGCCCAGCGGGTACTGGAAGGGCGACGGGCATTGATGTCCGGTGCCAACCCCAACAAGGATCTGCTCTACGAACAGTGGCTGCTGGTGCTGGTGGGCGTTGACGCTGCGGCGGCAGCCCACTAATCTTTACGCTATTAATAATAAAGTCTTACTGGCTGTGCCATGCGCTGACGGGCATGGGGACAGCCGGTATGTCACACGAGGCTCTCCCCTATGAAAATGCCCGGCGGCCGCAGCGGCATCCTGTCGCTTTCCATCAAGGACAAGGCGGTACTCTATTCCGCTTACATGCCCTTCATCACCAATGGCGGCCTGTTCATTCCCACCGACAAGCAATACAAGCTGGGCGAGGAAATCTTCCTGTTGCTCAACATCATGGATGAATCCGACAAGATCCCGGTGGCCGGCAAGGTGGTCTGGATCACCCCGAAAGGGGCCCAGGGCAATCGCAGTGCCGGAATCGGCGTGCAGTTCTCCGACCAGGACGACACTGCCCGGGTCACCATCGAAAACCATCTGGCCGGTTCCCTGGAATCCGATCGTCCGACGCATACGATGTAGGACGCCGCACGCATCACGCAACAACGCGATAAGCGCTTTTCCACATTGAAACCCTTGAGGCCGCGCCCTAAACCTGAGCGCGGCCTCATGCGTTTAGTGACACAAAAACCCTGCCCGTGTTGTTGCGTGCTGCGTGTCGCATGTTGCCTATCTACGCTACAATTCCCGCGTTTGTCATGCCGGAGCACTGAATGTCTGACGTCGCTTTTGTGGATTCCCACTGCCACCTGGATCGCCTCAATCTGGACGCCCATAACGGGGACTTTGATGCCATGATGGCCGCCACTGCCGAGGCAGGGGTCAGCCACATGTTGTGCATTGGCGTAGACCTGGAAACCTTTCCTGATGTGCAGGCGCTGGCCGAGCAACATGATCATGTGTATGCCAGTGTTGGCGTGCACCCGCTCTACAAGGAGTCCCGCGAGCCCCAGGTCAGTGAGCTGGTAGAAAGGGCATCGCACCCGAAAGTGGTCGCCATTGGCGAGACCGGGCTGGACTACTTTTATGCCAAAGAGCAGCGGGAGTGGCAGCAGCGGTATTTTATTGCCCATATTCAGGCAGCTCGGGAGACCGGACTGCCGCTGGTTATCCATACCCGTGGCGCCAAGGACGATACCCTGGCGCTGCTGAGAGAATACGGCCAGGGACAGGTTCATGGTGTGCTGCATTGCTTTACCGAAGACCTGGATATGGCGCAGCAGGCCATCGATATGGGGTTCTATATTTCCATCTCCGGCATTATCACGTTCCGCAATGCAGAAAGCCTGCGCGACACCGTCAAGGCACTGCCGCTGGAGCGCCTGTTGATCGAAACCGACTCTCCCTGGCTGGCGCCGGTACCGTTCCGGGGCAAGCCCAATGAGCCCCGCTATGTGGCCCAGGTGGCCGAATGTGTGGCGGAGCTAAAGGGGGTCGACGTGGCTGAACTGGCGCGCATTACCCGTGACAATTTCTTTACCCTCTTCAACAAGGCGCAACCATGAATCCGAATTTGATGCTGGGGCTGGCCGCCCTTGGTGGCGCAGTCTTTGCGGCGCTGCTGGTGCTGCTGATGGAGCGTCGTCGAAGCGCTGGCCGGGAAGCGGAGCTGGTGGCCGAGAAGCAGGCCCTGTCGGAACCGTTGGCCCAGGTGCCGCTGTTGCGCGAGCAGCTGGACACCAGCCAGCGCCGTTTGCAGGACAGTGAGTCCCGTCTGCAGCAGCTGGCCTCCGACAAGGCGCGGCTGGAAGAGCGGTTGGCCGGCCAGGAAGAAAAACTGACCTTTGCGGAGAAGAGCCGCGAACAGCTCAAGCAGGAATTCGAAAACCTGTCCGCACGGATTTTCGAGCAACGGGGCAAGCAGCTGCAGGAACAGCAACAGCAAGGGCTGGACGGCATGCTCAAACCGTTCCGTGAGCAACTGGCTGACTTCCGCCGCCGCGTCGACCAGATCCACAGTGACGAAACCCGGGCCCAGGCTTCCCTGATCGAGCAATTGGGTCAGCTGCGCAGTCTCAACCAGCAGATGCACGAGGACGCCCGCAATCTCACCGATGCCCTGAAAGGGCAGGTGAAGACCCAGGGCAACTGGGGGGAAATGATTCTTGAGCGGGTGCTGGAATCGTCCGGGCTGACCCGTGGGCGCGAGTATGAAACCCAGGTCACCCTGAAAGATGAGAGCGGTCAGCGACGCCTGCCTGATGCCATTGTCCACCTGCCCGAGAACAAGGACGTGGTGATCGATGCCAAGGTCTCCCTGGTAGCCTATGAGCGCCTGTCATCGGCCTCCACCAGTGAAGAGCGGGAGCAGGCCCTGCGTGATCATCTGATGTCTCTGCGCAGTCATATCAAAGGCCTGGATATCAAGGATTACAGCGGACTGGAAGGAATTCGCAGTCTGGACTTCGTGCTGCTGTTCATTCCCATCGAGGGCGCCTTCATGGTGGCCATGGAGCAGGACTCCAGCCTCTACACCGATGCCTTTGCCCGCAACATCGTGCTGGTCAGCCCAACCACCTTGCTGGTGACGTTGCGTACCATCCAGAACATCTGGCGCTATGAGTACCAGAACCGCAATGCCCTGGATATCGCCGCCCGTGCCGGCAAAATCTGTGATCAGGTGTCTTTGGTCACGGAATCCCTGGAAGACGTGGGTGACAAGCTTGCCAAGGCAACATCGTCTTGGGAGCAGACCCAAAAACGTCTTACCAGTGGTAACGGCAACCTGTTGCGCCAGGCGCACCAGTTGAAAGATCTGGGTGCTAAGGCTCGTCGCAGTCTGCCGGCACCGGCTGATGACGACGACTCTGAAGACCTGCAGGACGACAGTGCCGACTGATAAGTCAGTCGGACAATGTGGTGTGAATGTTGTAAAAGGTTGCTTTTATACAAAGCGTTTTGCATGATAAAAAATATGCAGTAAAACTTCGCGCAATATGACGCTATATGTCGTAAAAAACGACAAAAATAGCGACAAAATGACCGGACTCGGTGGTCATTTTTGGTTATCTTCTGGCACTTGGGTGCCATCGTTCTAATATCAGAACCAGGTCACAGGTATAAGCCAAAATCCTTAGTTAGTATACGTTGCGTAACGAAACGCTAACTGAGGGTAATTTTATGTGTCGTTTGATGGTGGCCCTGCTTCTGGGGGCGGGTCTGGTTCAGACGGTATCGGCGTTGGAAGCTCAACCCCGGGTCATCGGGGGACAGGATGTCACACAGGTGCGGTCGTGGATGGCCGAAGTGGAAATCAGCCGGTCCGGCAATCCCAATTTTTCGGCGACGCTCTGTGGCGGCACTCTGATTGCCCCCCGCTGGGTGCTGACTGCCGCCCACTGTGTGGCCAGTGTCGAGGCAGAGATGCTGTTTGTCTCCCTTGGCAACGTTAATCGCACCAGCACAGAGGCTCCGGAACAACTGACGGTAACCGAACTGCAGGTGCATCCGGCCTACAATGCCACCCACTTCCATAATGACCTGGCCCTGCTCAAACTGGCGGCGCCGAGCCGCTTCAAGCCATTGGATATGGCCAAGCCGCACATCGTTACCGAGCTGGCGCTGGGCAACCATGATGAAGCCCTGGAAGTGCTGGGCTGGGGTTCCACCACCCCGGATGGTTTTGCCCTGACCGAGACTTTGCAGAAAGCGGATCTGGACTTTGTGTCGCCGGATTACTGCGCCAGCCAGTGGAGCAATCTCACCGGCAACCAGATTTGTGCCGGCGAAATGAACCCTCAGGGTCAGAAGCAGGATTCCTGCCGTGGCGATAGCGGCGGGCCGCTGGTTTACCGCAAGGATGACCAGCAGTGGCTGGTGGGTGTGACCAGCTACGGCCATGAAACCTGTGCCACCGATGGTGTGCCGGCGGTCTATAGCCGCGTGGATAGATACCTGCCCTGGCTGGAAGAGACCACCTCCGGCGGACTGGTGGATCTACAGACAGAAGGCCTCAACGGTGATCAGTACCGCAACATGTCCAGTGCGGTGACCCTCTATCCGCGTATTGCCAATACCAGTACCCGCAATGACGCCCGCAATGTGGGCCTGCGTATCGAGCATCAGCCCGGTCTGTCTGTGGCGGTACCGGGCCTGTCCTGCCGGACCTACACGGGCTACACCGACTGTCGAAACAGTCTGTTCCTGGCACTGGGACAGACCAGCGCCACTTATGCCGTTACCCTGAAGGCCCCGTCCCGTTGGGCTGATCAGGTGCGAGTAAGCCCGATCAGCGACTCGTATGATTACTTCAGTTTGCGCAGCGAAGCGTTCAATCTGGTATTCAGTAACGAGCCGGATGTGGTGCTCAGTCTGACCACCAACCGGGGTAGCGATGGCCATGTTCGTGTCAGCGCTCTGGTGCGCAATGCGGCGACTCATCAGACAGCGGCGCGGGTGAGACTGGGCTTCATCTTGCCTGCAGGGTGGGAAACCGTTGAAATGCCGGGCAACTGCAGTGGCAGTCGTAGTGTTCAGTGCGGTCTTGGGGATTTGGGGCCGGAGCAGTTTGTGACCCAGCAACTGCTGCTTTCAGGGGAGGGATATGACCCCATGACAGTGCAGGTATGGACCGATAATGGTGATTTTCCAACCGGTGACAGCAAAGCCTACACTCGGCCCGCTCAAGCTCGTAGTGCCAGTAGCGGTGGTGGCAATACGACAGGAAATGACAGTGGTGGTGGCGGTGGCGGTAGTGGTGGCAGCTTGTCGTTCCTGGCGCTGCTGGGCCTAGCCCTGGTTGCCGCTCGACGGCTCCACCAGTGACAGGTGCCGCTGGCGCTCCGGCGCCAGCGCGCCCTGATTGCCTTTCCAGGGCACCGCATCCATGCCCTTGGGAATCTCCGTTAACTGGAACGGCGCCTTGATAATCTCGAAGTAGGGCGAGTGATCGAAATCTGCGGCGGTGATGGCTCGTGGCTGTAACCGCAGCAGGCGGCTACCGGAGCTATCTTCTTTTACCAGCGGCAGCACCGGGAACTGTACGAAACTGAACGCATCTGCGACCACGGTGCCAGTCAGTGCCCGGGCCAGCTCCCCGGCCCAGCGCCGAAACAGGTTGATGCGCCAGCGCAGCGGCAGCCATCGCCAGGGCATCAGGGTCAATAGTGCCAGGGCCGCCCAGGACTGGCTGCCGCCAGCGCCGATCCGGCTGATGGCATAGCGCAATACGTCCTGGGCTTCATTGTCACTCAGTCCCTGGGCCCGGCAGACACGGATCTGGCGGCCTTCCAGGGCGGACAGCGGCTCCACGATCAGGCCCCGTTCCAGCCGCGCATCAATCACCAGCTGGGTATCCGGTTCGCAGGGAGTGTAATCCCCCAGCAGGGCACGCAGGGCCGGGTCCGCCACGTCATGAAGTCGACCAACATAAAGCACCGCCCGGGCGAAGCGGCTGTCGCCGATTACCTTGAAGGTACGGTCCACATTGCTATGCCCGGCCACCAGCAGCACATCACAGGGTTTCAGTACGGTACGCAGGCTGTCCAGGTCGGCACTTGGCTGGCCACTGAACGGCTCGTCGCGCTGAAGGCGGCGGCAGATCCATTGATAAAAGGCCAGTTGTCGACTCATGGTGACTCCGTGTGCAAACACTTATTCGAGGACCCGGAGCTTACAACAGGGCCAGGGCCCGGTCGATGACCGAATGGTCAGTATAGAAATGCGGCGAAAAACGGACCCCGCCACCCCGTTCTGCACAGACCACGCCAGCCTGTCGTAAACGCTGAAAGGTGTCTGCCGGCGTTTCGCTTGGCAGGGTAAAGGTGACAATTCCGGCCCGACGCTGCCGGTCCACCGGGCTGAGCAGAGTGGCTCCCCGTTCCCGCAGGCCGTCGATCAGCCGCTGGACGCGATCCTGCAGGGCCTCGGCGACTTGCGCCATGCCTTCCTCTTCCAGCAGGGACAGGGATGCCTCCAGGGCATGAGCGCCGAGCATGTTGGGGCTGCCGCATTCGAAACGACGGGCATTATTGGCCACTTGCCAGTCGGTGGTGGTGTAGTTGCCGGCATTGGCCACCATATGCCAGCCGTGCTGGCGCAGGGTCAGCTTGTCCTGTACCGCCTGGCGGCAGTAGAACAATGCCAGCCCCTCCGGGCCCAGCATCCACTTGTGACCGTCGGCCACCACAAAATCCGCCTTGGCCTGTTCCGCGGAAAAGGGCAGGGCGCCGAGGATCTGGATGGCGTCCACACAAAACAGGATCTCTCGTTCCCTGCAGGCGGCGCCAATGGGCGCCATGTCCATCAGCAGGCCGGTGCCGTATTGCACTGCGGACAGGGACACCAGTCGTGTTCGAGGTCCCAGCGCATCGATCACCGCCTGTTCCGGTTCAGGCGTATCCAGGCTTACGGCGATCACTTCCACGCCCTGATCCGCCAAAGCTTCCCAGGGGATACGGTTGGAGGGGAACTCCTGATCGCTGATCACGATCTGGTCGCCGGCCTGCCAGTCAATACCCTGGGCAATCACAGACAGTCCTTCTGAGGTGTTTTTCAGCAGGGCGATTTCATCAATACTGACCCCGCCAATCAGCCAGGAAAGCCGCTCGCGCAGGCGCTGTTCCACTTTCAGCCAATGGGGGTAATCACGGGCACCGATCTCACAATTCTGGCGAGCGAATTCCGCGACCGCATCGCGGCTACGGGCGGGCCAGGGAGCCACCGCAGCGTGGTTGAGATAAAGCAGGTCTTCACGGTGGGGAAATTCCGGGTGGGCCATGATGTCTCCATTAACAGCTACAAGCTTCAAGCTACAAGTTGCAACGCGGGAGGGTGTGGTGGCAAGTATATAGCGCCGTGGCCGCGTTATTTACCATAGCAGCAATTGCATCGTGAACCCTGCTGCATGCTTATAAAAAGGGAATACGTTAGAATTGCGACTGTTCAGTCCTGGTTCACGTCCGTTATGCCGGGCTTAAGGAGAAATAGATGGGTGACCTGGAAAAAGCCACGCGCAAGGCGCAGGAATTTCGTCAACGGGAGCGCCAGATTCTGGATGCGGCCCTTGAGCTGTTCCTGGAAGAGGGCGAAGACCGTGTGACCGTGGAAATGATTGCTGACCGGGTCGGTATCGGCAAAGGCACCATCTACAAGCATTTCGAGACCAAGAACGAGATTTATCTGCTGTTGATGCTCCGTTATGAGGAGGATCTTGCCGAGGTATTCCAGACCATCTCCGGCGGCGATGACAAGGAACGGCTGGCACGGGAATACTTCCGTTTCCGGATCTCCGATCCCAAGCGTTACCAGTTGTTCGACCGCCTTGAGAACAAGGTGATCAAGGACCATGCCCTGCCGGAACTGGTGGACAAGCTGCATCGCATTCGCGAAGCCAACTTTGCCCGCCTCACCGATATCGTCAAGGCGCGTATTGCCGAAGGCTCACTGGAAGACGTGGACCCGATCTATCACATCTGCTCCGCCTGGGCGCTGGCTCATGGTGCGGTGGCCCTGATGGAATCCCCGTTCTACCAGAAGCTGATCGACGACAAGGATGACTTCCTGCATTTCCTGATCGAGATCGGCATTCGCATGGGCAACAAGGGGCAACGGGGGCCACGATGAAACAGGCGGAGGAACTGCTGGCATTACTGGAAAAGGCAGGCAAGGATGAAAGCGGCCTGCCGCCGGTGCACCAGTGGAAGCCGGAGCGGCATGCGGATATCGACATGCGGATCGCCCGGGATGGCACCTGGTACTACCAGAATTCCCCCATCCAGCGTGAACGCATGGTGGCGTTGTTCTCCACCATCCTGTTGCGCGAAGGCGATGACTACTTCCTGATCACCCCGGTGGAAAAGCTGCGCATCCAGGTGGACGATGCCCCTTTTGTGGCGGTGGAAGTGCAGCGCCTGGAAGAGGGCGGGGTGAACAAACTGGTCTTCACCACCAATGTGGGCAGCCACGTGGTGGCCGGTGACAAGCACCCCTTACGCGTGGAAACCGACCCACAAACCGGCGAGCCGTCCCCGTATCTGCTGGTCCGCGAAAACCTGGAAGCCCTTATCGGGCGCTCCGCGTTCTATCAGCTGGTGGACTGGGCGTTTGAGGAAAATGGGAAGCTGTTTGTGGAGAGCGATGGTCAGCGCTTTGAGTTGGGAAGCCTGGGATAATTGATAACGCGCGATCAGGGTTATTCTGGGTTTCAAGCAAAGAAGCCGCGCTCAACATTGGGCGCGGCCTCTTTGCGTTAAGATGCGAAGGAGTTTCTCGCGAAGTTATCAATTATCCATTCTCAATTATCAATTTCCCCTCATTGTAATGCTAATCAACAACAACACCCCGAGCACAATACTGATCCCTTTCCAGATGCGCAGTTGCCGGATGTCGTTGTCGATGGCCGGCTTGCTGCTGCGCATCGGGCGGCGCAGGGCGTCGCGGAATTCGGCGGCGTCAGTGAAGCGTTGTTTGGGTTGATGTTGCAAGGCGAGCTGCAGCACGTTGTTGATCCACAGCGGGACGAACGCGTTGTGTCTCTGCAGTGGCGGCAGGGGGCGATGGGCGGATTTTTCGTAGCGGCCCTGCCACGGCAGCGAACCGGTGAGCATTTCATGGATGATCACCGCCGCGGAAAACAGATCACTCTGTTCGCTGGGGGCAGCGCCATCCAGCAGTTCCGGAGCGCTGTAATCCCGGGTGCCGAGGGGAATGCCCGCATTGTGCTGCTCCATGCCCCGGCAATGGCAACTGCCGAAATCCACGATGCGGACCAGCCCGTCGGTATCCACCATGATGTTGTCCGGCTTCAGGTCGCCGTGGATCACATCGGCGCGGTGCAGGGCGCGGATACCGTTGAGTAGCTGATCCGCCAGATACAGTTTTTCTTCCACCGCCACATCAGGGTGTTCCTTCAGCCACTGTTGCAGCGTCACGCCGTCGATGAACTCCAGATGCTGATACAGGCAGCTGGGATTGTCCGGCTGGGGCAGGGTGCGTAGCAGGTGGGCATTACGCAGGCGCTGACCGACCCACCCTTCCATGACAAACCGCTCCAGCGCGTCCCGGTCGTCTTCCAGATTCACCGACGGTGTCTTGAGTACCGATTGCGTGCCGTTTTCATCCTCCACCAGATACAGGTGGCTACGCACACTGGCATACAGCTCCCGCTGTACGGTGAAACCGTCAACCCGGACCCCCGCGCTCAGTGGCGGGGGCAGGGGCAGGCTGCCGCGCTGGCGCAGGGCTTCGTCGGCGCTGGCGTCGGGCAGGCCATCCACCTGCAGCACCTGACAGCTCAGGTTGTCATCGCTGCCGCTGGCCAGGGCCGCTTCCACCAGACTGCGGGCAGCCATTTCCGGTTGGCCACTGGCACGCACTATGCCCTGCATGCGCGAACGGGACAGGAAACCATGCACGCCATCGCTGGTGAGCAGAAATACATCGCCCACCTGCAAATCACTGCGGCTGTAGTCCACATCCAGTCGGGTGTCGCCGCCCATGACCCGGGTGAGTACCTGGCGGTCGCCGCCGATCATGCGGCTGTGGTCGCGGGTGAGGCATTCCAGGCGTTCATTACGCAGTCGCCAGATACGCGAATCGCCTACCTGGAACAGGTGGGCGGTACGCGAGCGCAGTATCAGCAGGGACAAGGTGCACAGGTGGCTTTCCCCTGCCAGTGTCTGCCGGCACAGCCAGCGGTTCAGGGCTTCCAGTACCCGCTGTGCGGAGCGGGGCACACTCCATAGCGATGGCGTTGCATAGTAGTCGTTGATAAATCCGAGCACACAGGATTCCGCTGCCTCCCGGGCTGCACCGGCACTGGACAGCCCATCAGCCAGGGCGGCAACGATGCCCTTGGTACGCAGCAATGGGCCATCAGGAATCTGCATAGCCAGCGCATCCTGGTTGTGCAGCTTGGGCCCGGCATCGCTGTACTGGCCGATGCGAACCTGCGGGTGCAGGTCCGGCTCGGGGGCAATGGCTGAGTCCTCGGTCGTGACGTTGGCAACATCCATGATCAAAGCTCCTGTGTATGACCTGCCGAAAACACTCAGCCCACCTCGATGAGCTGAACGTCGCCTTTCTCATCAATTTCCGCAATGTGCCCTTTGGGTTCATCCAGGAACTGCACGGCGGCCAGGGCCACGGCAGCGCTGGCGGCAATCACCAGGAAGAAGGTGGACGGGTCCACAAAGGTCAGCACGGTCAGGAAGATCACCGCACCGGCGTTACCGTAGGCGCCCACCATGCCGGCGATCTGACCGGTAAGGCGTCGCTTGATCAGCGGCACGGTGGCGAATACCGCCCCCTCGCCAGCCTGCACAAAGAAAGAACAGCACATGGTGGCAATCACCGCCAGGGCAATGGGCCAGCTACTGCCTATCTGGCTCATCAGGCCGTAACCCACCATCAGACCGCAGAGCAGAATCGCCAATGATTTCTTGCGTCCGAACTTGTCGGAGACCCAGCCACCACCGGGGCGAGCCACCAGATTCATGAAGGCATAGCCGGAGGCCAGCAGGCCGCCAGTGACTGCCGACAGGGTAAAGGTATCGGTAAAGAACAGTGGCAGCATGGACACCACCGCCAGCTCGGAGCCGAAGGTCACCATATACGCCAGATCCAGAATGGCTACCTGCTTGAAGCTGTAGCGGTCGTGCTCGGGAACCCCTTCTTTCAGGTGTTCACGGTTTACTCGCCAGGCCTGACCAAGCTGTACCACCGCCAGGCTGATAATCAGTGCGGCCAACAGAATCTGTGTGGTCTGGCCGAACAGATTAAGATTGGTGGGCCCCAGGCGCCAGACGATCACCAGCAGGGCGATATACAAAGGCAGGCTCATGGCCAGGTAGAAGAACAGGTCTTTCCTGGTGCTCACTTCCAGCGCGCTGGCTTTCTTCGGCTTGAAATAGGACGCGCCCTGGGGCGTGTTGCGTGCCCGCCACAGGAAGAAAATCCCGTAGAGAAAGGAAACGGCGCCGGTGGTGGCAATGGCCCAGCGCCAGCCGTCATCGCCGCCGTAAAAGAGAGCCAGTGAAGGCAGGGTAATCGCCGCGGCAGCAGAGCCGAAGTTGCCCCAGCCACCATAGACACCTTCCGCCAGGCCCACTTCCCGGGCCGGGAACCATTCGCTGATCAGGCGTATGCCCACCACGAAACCGGCACCCACAAAGCCCATCAGCAGACGGGTCACCGCCAGTTGTTCATAGGTAGTGGAAAGCGCAAACGCCCAACAGGGGAGGGCGGCAAGCATCAGCAGTGAGCCAAACACCAGCCGGGGGCCAAAGCGATCCACCAGGGAACCGATCACCACCCGGGCCGGAATGGTCAGCGCCACGTTGAGAATCAGCAACGCCTTTATCTGTTCCGGGGTGAGGTCGAAGGCTTCGCGCAAATGCCCCATTAATGGCGCATGGGAAAACCACACAACAAAGGTAATAAAGAACGCCAGCCAGCTCAGGTGTAACAGGCGGATGCGTGGCGCGGAAAGATTCAACAGATTCAGCTTTTGATCGCTCATGACTTCTCCATGCATGGGCGGTTAACGACAGGGTGGTCTAGGCAACTCCTGTGCCACCTTGATAAGTGACTGTTTTCAATGGATTAAACGGAGAGAAATCGAGAGAAGGGCAATAACCGTGCGCAAATCGGGAGCGTTTATGGGTCATCGCGGTGCACGAAAAAATGCATTTTTCTCGTGCACGAACGCATTAAAAGAAAGCAGGAGTTCTGTGGTTATTGCCGAAAAAACAAAATAAATCTATTAAAAATAATGAGTTAGCAAGTTGGCACAGGCCTTGCTCAGTGATGGGTGTCAGTTATGCACCGCGAGGGTGAGCCTTATGGCAAAGCAACAACTTCTACTTATTGGCCACGGCATGGTGGGCCAACGTTATCTAGAGTCTCTGGTGGTCCAGGGTGGCCGCGAGCACTTCGACATTACCGTACTGTGCGCCGAGTCACTGCCGGCCTATGACCGCGTGGGGCTAACCAGCTACTTTTCCGGCAAGAACGCCGACGACCTGTCGCTGGTGCCTGAAGGGTTCTTCGCCGAGCACGACATTACCCTGAAGCTGAATACCAAGGCGGATGTCATTGATCGTGGTGCGCGCACCGTTACTACCAACACCGGTGAAACGCTGAACTACGACAAGCTGGTACTGGCCACCGGGTCTTATCCGTTCGTGCCGCCGATTCCCGGTAATGATCGAGACAACTGTTTTGTGTACCGCACCATCGATGATCTGGATGCCATGATCGCTGCCAGTAAAGACGGCAAAGTGGGCACCGTTGTGGGGGGCGGCCTGCTGGGTCTTGAGGCAGCCAAGGCTTTGCATGATCTGGGCCTGCAAACCCATGTGGTGGAATTTGCCCCGCGTCTGATGGCTGTCCAGGTGGACGACTTTGGTGGCGGCCTGCTCAAGGACAAGATTCAGGAATTGGGTGTCACCGTGCACACCAGCACCGGCACCAAAGACATTGTTGACGGTGAAACCTGCAAACACCGGATGAACTTCGGTGAAGACAATTACCTGGAAACCGATGTGATCGTGTTCTCCGCTGGCATCCGTCCCCAGGACGAACTGGCCCGCGCCTGTGAGCTAGAGCTGGGCGAGCGTGGCGGTGTCGTGGTGAACAACCACTGTGTCACCTCGGATGACAGCATTTATGCCATCGGTGAAGTGGCGTTGTGGGAAGGCCGCATCTTCGGTCTGGTGGCGCCGGGTTACCAGATGGCGGAGATCGCCGCCGAGCACCTGATGGGCAAACAGGAAAAACAATTCCTGGGCGCGGACATGAGCACCAAGCTGAAACTGATGGGCGTGGACGTGGCGTCCATCGGTGATGCCCACGGCAACACTCCGGGTTCACGCAGTACCGTGTTCATGGATCAGACCGTCGGCATCTACAAGAAGGCGGTGATCAGCGAATGTGGCAAGAAACTGCTGGGCGCCGTGCTGGTAGGCGATGCCAATGATTACGGCAACCTGCTGCAGCTGTGCCTGAACGAGATGGACCTGCCTGGTGATCCGGCGGCACTGGTCGCCCCGGTTTCCGATGGTGCGCCCCTGCTGGGCGCCGATGCTCTGCCCGATACCGCCCAGATCTGTTCCTGTAATAACGTCTCCAAGGGCGACCTGTGTGCCGCCATTGATGATGGCGCCATGACCGTGGGTGATCTGAAATCCTGCACCAAGGCTTCGGCTACCTGTGGTGGTTGTTCGGCGCTGGTGAAACAGGTGCTGGACAGCGAACTGGAAAAACGTGGCGTGGAAGTGAACAACCACCTCTGCGAGCACTTTCCCTATTCCCGCCAGGAAATCTATCACCTGGTACGGGTAGGGCAGATCACCACCTTTGATGAGCTGCTGGAAAAACACGGCAGCGGTGAAGGTTGTGATATCTGCAAACCCACCGCGGCCTCGGTGTTGGCATCCTGCTGGAATGACTATGTGCTGAACAAGCCCCACGCGGGCCTGCAGGACACCAACGACTACTTCCTGGGCAACCTGCAGCGGGACGGCACCTATTCTGTGGTACCCCGTGTGGCCGGCGGTGAAATCACCCCGGACAAACTCATCGTGCTAGGCGAAGTGGCCAAGAAATACGACCTTTACACCAAGATCACCGGCGGTCAGCGGGTGGATCTGTTCGGTGCCCGCGTTGAGCAGCTGCCGGATATCTGGCGCACCCTGGTGGATGCCGGTTTTGAAACCGGCCATGCCTACGGCAAGTCCCTGCGTACCGTGAAATCCTGTGTCGGTTCCACCTGGTGCCGCTACGGGGTGAAGGATTCCGTAGGCACCGCCATTCAGGTGGAAGAGCGTTACAAGGGCTTGCGTAGCCCACACAAGATCAAGATGGCCGTCAGTGGCTGTACCCGAGAGTGTGCCGAAGCGCAGAGCAAGGATGTGGGCGTCATCGCCACCGAGAAAGGCTGGAACCTGTATGTCTGCGGTAACGGCGGCATGCGCCCCCGCCATGCGGATCTGTTTGCTTCGGATCTCACCGACGAACAGCTGATCAAGACCGTGGATCGCTTCCTGATGTTCTACATCAAGACTGCCGATCGCCTGCAGCGCACCAGCGTCTGGCTGGAAAACCTGGAAGGCGGTCTGGATTACCTCAAGCAGGTAATTCTGGACGATTCCCTGGGCATCGGTGCCGAGCTGGAAGCGGAAATGGCACATGTGATCGACACCTACCAGTGTGAGTGGAAGACCACCATCGAAGACGATGAAGCGCTGAAACGCTTCAAGCATTTCGTCAACGATGACAGCGCCGACGACAACCTGAAATACGTGCGCGAGCGCGGGCAGCGTCGTCCGGCCTTTGAACATGAACGTATCGAACTGGTCGAGGAGGCATAAGCATGAACAGTTCCGTAGCCGTGCAATGGAAAGCCGTGTGCAAGCTTGATGATGTGCTGCCGGGCACCGGGGTAGGCGTGCGCCTGCCCGGTCGCCAGGCGGCCCTGTTCCGCACCAGCGATGGCAGCCTCTACGCCCTGGATAACCGCGACCCGTTCAGCCAGGCCAATGTGCTAAGCCGGGGCATCCTCGGCTCGATGGGCGACAAGCGAGTGGTGGCTTCGCCGATCTACAAGCAGCACTTCGATCTGGAAACCGGCCAGTGCCTGGAAGACGAAGCCGTCTCCCTCACGGTGTATCCGGTACAGGTGGAAGGCGACCTGATCAAACTGGCCGTCCCGGCCTGAATACCGCAAGGGCGATGTAGTAATGAAGCGACTGGTGGTAATTGGTAACGGCATGGCGGCGTGCCGCCTGCTGGAAGAGCTCACCCGCCTGGCGCCGGATCTCTATCAGATCACGGTGGTAGGGGAGGAGCCCTTTGCCGGTTACAACCGGGTCATGCTGTCGCCCTTGCTGGGCGGCGGCACCGACGAACAGACCATTACCACCTATCCCCACCAGTGGTATCGCGACCGGGATATTCGTTTGATTACCGGTTCCCCGGTGGTGGAGATTCACCGTCATCGTCGTCAGGTGATCACCGCGGCGGGTCACGTGCTCGGCTATGATCGCCTGCTGCTGGCCACCGGCGCGGCCCCGCGCCAGTTACCGGTGGACGGCGTGGCATTGCAAGGCGTCATGAGTTTTCGGGACCTGCATGACGTGAGGACATTATTGTCGCTGCCGGCTGCCCGAGTAGTGGTCGTGGGTGGTGGCTTTCTGGGATTGGAGGCAGCCGATGCGCTGGTGAAACAGGGGCACGATGTGACTCTGGTACACAGCCGCGGGCACCTGCTTAACCAGCAACTGGATAAAGCGGCAGGCCATCGCCTGCAACAGGATCTGGAAGCCCGGGGCCTGAAATTCGCCATGCAGGCGCGCACCCAATCCATCGAAGATAACGGTCACGGCGGTGTCGCTGCCGTACACCTGGGCGACGGACAGCGACTGCCTGCCGACTATGTGGTGCAGGCGGTGGGTATCGTGCCGCGCACCGAGCTGGCCGCCCAAGCTGGCCTCACCGTCAATCAGGGCATCCGCGTGGACGACACCCTGCAAACCTTCGACCCGGCCATCTATGCCATCGGTGAATGCGTGGAGCATCGCCAGCGTACCTTCGGCCTGGTGGCGCCCCTGTATGAGCAGGCGTCAGTGTGTGCCAGCCATCTGGCCGAGCTGGGGCATCGGCGTTACCTGTATGCGGACACCGCCACCCGGTTGAAAATTTCCGGTATTGATCTGGTGTCCTTTGGGGATTTCTCCGACGATGGCGACACCCTGCAGCTGGAGTTGCCCGGCAGTTACCGGCGGCTGCAGATCCGTGACAACCGCATCGTTGGCATGGTGTTGTACGGCGATGTGGGCGACAGCGCTTTCTTTGAAAACCTATGGCGGAACCAGACCGACATCAGTGCGGTACGCGCCACCCTGTTACTGGGTGAAGCCTTCTGCAATCTGCCCGGCGATGGTGGCGACCAGCAGAGGGAAGTTGCCGCATGAGTATTTGCACTACCTGTCCTTACTGCGGCGTGGGCTGTGGCATCAAAACCGACGGCGTCCAGCTGCAGGGTGACAAGCAGCACCCGGCCAATGCCGGGCGCCTGTGTGTGAAAGGGTCCTCGGTACTGGAAACCCTGGGCGATCAGGATCGCCTGTTGCAGCCTGAAGTGAATGGGCAGGTAGTCCCCTGGGATTATGCCCTGGATGAAGTGGCCGACCGGTTCCGCCGCATCGTCGATGAACACGGCCCGGATGCGGTGGCTTTCTATGTGTCCGGCCAGTTGCTCACCGAAGACTATTACGTGGCCAATAAACTGATGAAAGGGTTTATTGGCAGCGCCAATATCGATACCAATTCCCGTCTGTGCATGAGCAGCGCGGTGGTGGCCCACAAGCGCGCCTTTGGCGAAGACGTGGTGCCCGGCTGCTATGAAGATCTGGAGCTGGCGGACCTGGTGATTCTCACCGGTTCCAATACCGCCTGGGCGCACCCCATCGTCTATCAGCGTATTGCCGCCGCCAAACAGGCGCGTCCGGACATGAAAGTGGTGGTCATTGATCCCCGCCGCACCGCCACCTGTGATCTGGCCGATCTGCACCTGGCCATTCGCCCGGGGCAGGATGTGCCCTTGTTCAACGGTCTGCTCACCTGGCTGGATGATCACGGCGCGCTGGACCAGGATTATATCGATGCCCATACCGACGGTTTCGACGCCACTTTGAGCACGGCGCGTCAGCAGGGAAATGATTGGGACGCGCTGGCCGAGCAGATGGGCGTGAGCAAGGTAGATCTGACCACCTTCTATCACTGGTTTGCCGCCTGCGAGCGTACCGTTACCGTATTTTCCCAGGGCGTGAATCAGGCCCGCAACGGTTCTGATCAGGGCAACGCCATCATCAACGCCCACCTGGCCACCGGCCGGGTGGGCAAGCCCGGAGCCAGCCCGTTTTCCATCACCGGTCAGCCCAATGCCATGGGCGGGCGTGAAGTGGGTGGGTTGGCCAACCAGCTTGCCGTGCACCTGGATATCGATAATCCGGAACACCATGCCGCCGTGGCGGATTTCTGGCAGACCGAATCTCTGGCGAAAGAAAACGGCCTCACCGCTGTGGACCTGTTTAATGCGGTGGAAAGCGGTCAGGTCAAAGCGGTGTGGATCATGGCCACCAATCCGGTGGATTCCCTGCCAGAAGCGGACCGGGTGCGGCATGCACTGATGGCCTGCGACACCGTGGTGGTGTCCGACTGCGTGGCCAGCGGCGACACCCTGGCCTGTGCCGATATCCGTCTGCCCGCGCTGGGCTGGGGTGAAAAATCCGGCATGGTGACCAACTCCGAACGCTGTGTATCGCGCCAGCGTCCTTTTGTGAAAGCCCCCTGCAACGCAAAAGGGGACTGGTGGATTGTTACCGAAGTGGCCCGTCGCATGGGCTACGCCTCCGCGTTTCCCTATCAGCACGAACACGAGATTTTTGCCGAGTACTCGGCGCTCACCGCATTGGCGGGCAGATTTGGCAAGCGGCTGGATATGACCGCTGCTGCGGACCTGAGCGCCGACCAGTATGAGCAGTGGCAGCCGCAACAGTGGCCGCTGCAAGGGGACCCTCGCTGCTTTGGTGACGGATGCTTCGCCACACCGAATGGCCGTGGCCGTTTTGTTGCCTGCGAGAATCCCAGGGTGCGTCAGATCGGCGATGCCTTCCCGATCATTCTCAACAGCGGTCGTATTCGCGACCAGTGGCACACCATGACACGAACCGGTCGCGCCGGACGTCTGTTTGCCCACCTGAGCGAACCCTTTGCCGCGTTGCACCCCAAGGACATTGAGCGTTACCGACTGAAGGAGGGCGGTTTCGTGCGCCTTGCCAGCAAGGTCGGTGACGCTCTGGTGCGGGTAACCAGTGATGCCGGGCAACGCCCCGGCACTGCGTTCATGCCCATGCACTGGACCGATCAGTTTTCTCGCCGAGCCCGGGTGGACGCCCTGGTGCCGGCACGTCTGGATCCGCATTCCGGCCAGCCGGCGTTCAAGCATACGCCGGTCAACGTCAGCGACTGGCAACCCCGCTGGCATGGCTGGTTGTTCACGGTGGCACCCCCTCCTGCCGTGGAGTACTGGGCCCGAGTTCCCGTTGATGCATTTTTGCAGACGGGCCAGGTACAACGTTATCGGCTGGCCGGCGATGCGGACCTAACCGAACAACAGCTTCACGACTGGATGCCCGAAGCCGCCCAGTGGCTGGCACTGAACGATCCCGCTACCGGGCATTTTCGCCGCGCGGCTCTGGACAGCGAAGGGCGCCTGCTGGCCTGGCTGGCCATCGGCGAGGAGCTGCCTTTATGCGACGTGGAGTGGCTGGCAAACTGTTTCGCCGACGAGGCGGACACCCAGCACCTGGCGTTGCTCGCCGGGCAGCCGGTGGATGCCGGCCCAGACCTGGGGCCGGTGATTTGCAGTTGCTTCCAGGTACGTCAGAAGACCATCGAAGCGACAGTGGAAGAGGGCGCCGACAGCGTGGAAGCCATCGGTACATGCTGCCAGGCCGGCACCAACTGTGGCTCCTGCATTCCGGAACTGCGTGGCTTGCTGGAAACCTGCAGCGTTTGACGTTTGAGGTTCCTTCAAACAATGATCAAAACGTAGGATGGGTTAGCCGCAGGCGTAACCCACCAATTCCCAACCTGGCCATGGAGGATTACGTCTGCTGCTAATCCACCCTACATATGGACCACCCCTTCTTTTGTGGGAGCTATGCTTGCATGGCGAAGAGCTACTTGTTTTATCTCTGTGCTCTCTGTGTCCTCTGTGGTTAAACAGGCTTTTCCCTGTCACCTTGCCCGTATCCCGATCAACGCTTAGTCTCCAAGCAACGGTTTCTATGCGGCGCAACCCATGAAGAACAACAAGAAACATTATCCAGCATTAAGCTGGCAGGGCAGGGCCATCAATACGGTGGCCAGGGGCATGGTCAAGCCAGTAATCAGCCGGCTGAAATTTTCCCGCCGTTTCATGAAATTTTCCCAGCTGGGTTTCGACGCCGTCACGCTGGCATTGCCGGTGCCCTCCGACGTGCATATCTCACGGGCCCAGGTGGGCGGGGTACCTGGAGAATGGTTGATCACCGGGCGGCGGGTGCGCAGCAACCGGGTGGTGCTGTACTTCCACGGCGGCGCCTACTTTTTTGGTTCGCCTCGTTCCCATCGGGCTGTCACTTGGCGACTCAGTCATTACTGCCGTGCCAAGGTGTTGGCGCTGGATTACCGGCAACCGCCGGACTGGGCGTACCCCGCACCGCTGGAAGATGCGGTTCGGGCCTACAAGGCATTGCTGGATACCGGTTACAGCAGTGAGCATATCGTCTTTGCCGGAGATTCCGCCGGTGGAAATTTGGCGCTGGTCACCATGCTGCGGTTGCGGGAACTGAAACTGCCGTTGCCCTCATCGGCAGTGCTGATCAGCCCCTGGGGTGACCTGACCTGCTCTGGCGACAGTATCCGTGACAATGCAGACAAAGAGCCTCTGATTCCCCTGGGCGCACTAGAATTTGTCTCCGCGTCATACAGTCAGGGTTATGATCCGGCCTCTCCGATGATTTCACCGGTCTTTGCCGACTTCACCGGCCTGCCACCGTTGCTGGTGCAGGTGGGCAGCAACGAACTGCTTTACAGCGATGCGGTGCGCATTGCCGAGCAGGCAGAAAAAGCGGGCGCGGATTGCCAATTGCAGGTCTGGGATCGTATGCCCCATGTATTTCATGCCCTGGCGGCCTGGCTCCCCGAGGCCGGCCTGGCCCTGCAGGAAATCGGCGCCTTTGTGCATGGTCATCTCAGTGATCGCGATCGAGACCGTCATGTCCGCGCACGGGCAACCGTGGTTGGCAGGCTGGATTCCGCAGGCAAAGGGTAAATTGTTATCAAAAGTAGCCTTGATCGGAGTTCAGACACGGTTCCGTAACGCTGGCTACGCTTGATTACAGTTGGCCAACTTCCTTGCTCTACAGCAGATTGCACATCCCTTCCATAGTCGGTGATGCCAGTCTCCGTTCGGAGACCATAATGACGACAAAGTACGATGGAGGGGTTCATCTTGGCTAATCAATTCAAACTTCTGGTAGGCAGCAGCGCCCTGGCGGCATTGCTGACGGCCTGTGGCGGTGGAGGCAGCAGCTCAACGCCTGCCGAATCCAGCCCGGCGGCCCGCGCCCTGCCTCCGGAAATCGCAGAGATTATCGACGATCAGAACGAGTTAACCGATGCCTTGTGTCCCGGTGCGTCCGGCGATGCCGGGGAGGACGGTTCCGTTGACCCGGAAGCCTGCCTGGATGAAAGCGAGGACGCTGCAGAGGAAGATACCGGCTACGAGCTGTCACTGAATCCGGTAGTACAGCAGTTCTGCCCGGAAGCGGCAGAGGTATTCGATGCCACGCTCACTTTCAATGGTGAAATGCTGGATCAGGATTTCATCTACGATACCGATACTTCCTTTGATGGCTCCGCGACCTTCCCGGCGGCCTGTCTGCAGGAAGCAGCCGGTAACTTCCAGAACATCGGCGACATGATCGGTGGCTCCAACCCGCTGACCGAACAACTGTGTCCGGAAGCGGCGGCGAATAGCCCGATTGATCCGGCAGCCTGCTTTACGGAAGCCGTTGGCGGCGGTGGCGACTTGCCTGGTGGTGATGGCGGTCTCCCCGGTTCTGACCAGCTGCTTGCTCAGCTTTGCCCGGAAACCGGCGAACAGGAGGTGGGCCCGGAAACGCCTGTCAACTGCCTTAACGAAGCCAGCCGTGCCTACGTAGACATTTACGATATGCTCACCGCCAGTAATCCTCTGACCGAGCAGATTTGTCCTGAAGATAATGCGGATGGCCGAATTGATCCTCCCCAGTGTTTTGCTGAAGCCCTGATGGGCGGTGGCATTCCAGGTGGTGGTGATGGCGGCGGCGGTGGAGGCGACGGCGGTAGCAATCCGTTCGCCCCTGCCCTTGAGCAGTTCTGCCCGGAAACCGCCATGGCGGACCTCGGCCCATCCACACCGATCGACTGCCTGGCGGAAGCTGGCGGTAACTTCCAGGACGTGCAGGACCTGCTGCTGGGCTCCAACCCGCTGACCGAGCAACTGTGCCCGGAAGCCGCGGCGAACAGCCCGATCGATCCCGCAGCCTGTTTCTCTGAAGCAGCCGGTGGCTTTGCCCCGGGTGGCGGTGGTCTGCCAGGTGCTGACGGTAACCCGCTGGAGCCGGTTCTGGCGCAGTTCTGCCCGGAAACCTCCATGGGCGACCTGGGTCCGACCACTCCGATCGACTGTCTGACGGAAGCCGGTGGTAACTTCGGCGACGTGCAAGACCTGTTGCTGGGCTCCAACCCGCTGACCGAGCAACTGTGCCCGGAAGCAGCGGCCAACAGCCCGATTGATCCCGCAGCTTGCTTCGAAGAAGCCGCCGGTGGCTTTGCCCCGGGCGGCGGTGGTCTGCCAGGTGCCGACGGCAACCCGCTGGAGCCAGTACTGGCCCAGTTCTGCCCTGCAACTTCTGAAGCAGATCTAGGTCCGACGACTCCGATCGACTGTCTGACGGAAGCCGGTGGCAACTTCGGCGACGTGCAAGACCTGCTGCTGGGCTCCAACCCGCTGACCGAGCAACTGTGCCCGGAAGCCGCAGCTAACAGCCCGATTGATCCCGCAGCTTGCTTTGAAGAAGCAGCCGGTGGCTTTGCCCCGGGTGGCGGTGGTCTGCCAGGTGCCGACGGCAACCCGCTGGAGCCGGTACTCGCGCAGTTCTGCCCGGAAACCTCCATGGCCGATCTGGGTCCGACCACGCCGATCGACTGTCTGACCGAAGCCGGTGGTAACTTTGGCGACGTGCAAGACCTGCTGCTGGGTTCCAACCCGCTGACCGAGCAACTGTGCCCCGAAGCAGCGGCGAACAGCCCGATTGATCCCGCAGCTTGCTTCGAAGAAGCAGCCGGTGGCTTTGCCCCGGGTGGCGGTGGTCTGCCAGGTGCCGACGGCAACCCGCTGGAGCCGGTACTGGCGCAGTTCTGCCCGGAAACCTCCATGGCTGATCTGGGTCCGACCACTCCGATCGACTGTCTGACCGAAGCCGGTGGTAACTTCGGCGACGTGCAGGACCTGTTGCTGGGTTCCAACCCGCTGACCGAGCAACTGTGCCCGGAAGCAGCGGCCAACAGCCCGATTGATCCTGCTGCCTGCTTTGAAGAAGCCGCCGGTGGCTTTGCCCCGGGTGGCGGTGGTCTGCCAGGTGCCGACGGCAATCCGCTGGAGCCAGTATTGGCGCAGTTCTGCCCGGAAACCTCCATGGCTGATCTGGGTCCGACCACTCCGATCGACTGTCTGACCGAAGCCGGTGGTAACTTTGGCGACGTGCAAGACCTGCTGCTGGGTTCCAACCCGCTGACCGAGCAACTGTGCCCGGAAGCGGCGGCGAACAGCCCGATTGATCCTGCAGCCTGCTTCGAAGAAGCAGCCGGTGGCTTTGCCCCGGGCGGTGGTGGTCTGCCAGGTGCTGACGGCAACCCGCTGGAGCCAGTACTGGCGCAGTTCTGCCCGGCTACCTCTGAAGCAGATCTGGGTCCGACCACACCGATCGACTGTCTGACCGAAGCCGGTGGTAACTTCGGCGACGTGCAGGACCTGCTGCTGGGTTCCAATCCGCTGACCGAGCAACTGTGCCCGGAAGCGGCTGCTAACGCGCCGATCGACCCCGCTGCCTGCTTCATGGAAGCGGCCGGTGGTTTTGCTCCGGGCGGTGGTGGTCTGCCGGGTGCCGATGGCAACCCGCTGGCGCCAGTGCTCGAGCAGTTCTGCCCCAATACGTCTGATGCGGATCTGGGTCCGACCACGCCGATCGACTGCCTGACTGAAGCCGGTAACAGCTTCGGCAACGTGGAAGAGCTGCTGTTGGGTCCCAACCCATTGACCGAGGCGCTGTGCCCGGAAGCGGCGGCTAACGCGCCGATCGATCCGGCTGCCTGCTTCATGGAAGCGGCCGGTGGTGGTCTGCCCGGTGGTGGCGGTGGCGACAACCCGCTAGCCCCGCTGCTGGAGCAGTTCTGCCCGGAAACCGCTGCTGGTGCGGTGGGTCCCACCACGCCCACTGACTGTCTGACCGAAGCCGGCGCCGGCCTTGCTGCCCTGGAAGAGCTGTTGGGCCCGTTGAGCGAGCCGAACCCGCTCACCGATCAGGTGTGCCCGGAAAACTCTGGAACCGGTACCGTGGATCCGACCCAGTGCTTCATCGAGTCCCTGGACAACGTGGAGCTGCTCAACTCCGAGCAGATCGGTCTGCTGCCCGGCTGTCCGCTACTGAGTGCCTTTAATGACGAAGGTAATCTGTCGCTGACTCTGGGTCTGGCTTGTCTGGCGAACCAGGAAACTGGAGAGGGCATCTCTCTGGAATCCGGTAACGCCCTGACGGATCTGTTCGACAGCCTGCTGGGTGGTTTGCTCTAAGCATCTGCTCAATAACGCAACATAAAAAAGCCCGGCCTTCGCGCCGGGCTTTTTTTATGGTCGCAAACACCGACGGATTACCAAGCGTAGGGTGCACTGAGCCTAAGGCGAACTGCACCATCAAACGCCGGATCGGTGCAGTTCGCCTTAGGCTCAGTGCACCCTACGCGGTCGGTGGCGACGGTCAGGGGGCAGATTGAAGGGAACCGTTTTATGGAAAAAACCAACTGTAGGAGCCAGCCTGCTGGCGATCGATGCGCAACACCAGCAGATCGCCAGCAGGCTGGCTCCTACAGAGGATCAAAAACCCTGGACACAAAAAAAGCCGCCATCAAGGCGGCTTTTTCGTATCAGCCAGCGTTCAGTCGTTGCGCTTGGGCAGTACGTCACGCAGCTTGTCGGCCATGTCGCGAATGGCTTTCTCGGTGGTGTCCCAGGCGATGCAGCCATCGGTAATCGACACGCCGTATTCCAGGTCGTCCAGATTCGCCGGTAGCTTCTGGTTACCGAACTTCAGGTGCGATTCCACCATCAAGCCAACAATGGATTGGTTGCCTTCCAGAATCTGGTTGGAAATGTTCTCCATTACCAGCGGCTGCAGGCTTGGGTCCTTGTTGGAATTGGAATGGGAGCAATCCACCATGATGTTGGTGGACACACCGGCTTTCTCCAGCGCTTGCTCGGCCAGCGCCACAGAAACGGAATCGTAGTTCGGCTTGCCACCGCCGCCACGCAGTACCACGTGGCCGTACTGGTTGCCCTTGGTGGTGGTCAGCGCCACCCGGCCTTCCGGGTCGATGCCCAGGAAACGGTGCGGGTGCTTCACGCTGAGCATGGCATTCACCGCCACATCCAGGCTGCCGTCGGTGCCGTTCTTGAAGCCCACCGGGCTGGACAGACCGGATGACATTTCCCGGTGAGTCTGGCTTTCGGTGGTGCGTGCGCCGATGGCGTTCCAGGCAATCAGATCCTGCACGTACTGCGGCGTCGTCGGGTCCAGCGCCTCGGTAGCAGTAGGCAGACCCAGCTCGGCCACATCCAGCAGCAGCTTGCGGGCAATGTGCAGGCCGTCCTGCACCTTGAAGGAATCGTTCATGTAGGGGTCATTGATCAGCCCCTTCCAGCCCACGGTAGTACGGGGCTTTTCAAAATAGACGCGCAGCACCAGGTAGATGGTGTCCTTCACTTCCTCGGCCAGCGCCTTCAGCTTCTGCGCGTACTCCATGGCCGCCTTGGTGTCATGGATAGAGCAGGGGCCAATCACCACGAACAGACGGTGGTCCTTGCGGTCGAGGATATTACGGATCGTCTCGCGGCCCTCAATCACGGTCTGGCGAGCATTGTCGGAAAGCGGCAGCTCTGCCTTCAGCGCATTGGGGGTAATCAACACTTCCTGTGAAGCGATATTGAGATCGTCTACCTGTTTATCGGTCATGATGGTCTTTACTACCTGTCGTTGCTGGAGGCCCCGGGCCCCGTTCTATGGCGGGCGGCTCTGGCTGACACTCCTTTTGTAGAGGTGAAGCAGTCTAGCCCAATCAGGCGGCCAGAGAAATACGGGGCGGGCTCTGGGATAGATAGATGGGGGTAATTGGGGCGGTCTCAAGCTACAAGCTACAAGGCGCGGGATAGGTCTCGGGTAATGGAACAGGTTATGCCCGCGTTGCGGCGTATCAGCGCGAAGTCCCATCCGTGGCGGATACCGTAAAGCCTGCCCCGTGTTGCAGCTTGTAGCTTGTAGCTTGCCGCTATAACCCGGCGATCAACTCCTCCACATACGCCGGCACCAGCTCCGTGGCCAGCCCATGCTTGTGCTCGGCAAAGGCGGTGAGCCGCTGGGAGGGCTCCAGATTCAGCTCCACCGTATGTGCTCCGTGGCGGTTGGCTTCTTCCACAAAGCCTGCCGCCGGGTACACATTGCCGCTGGTGCCGATGCTGATAAAGCGGTCGCAGCTCGCCAGGGCCTGGTAGATCCGCTCCATCTCCAGGGGCATTTCCCCGAACCACACCACATGGGGCCGCAGGCAGCCCTTGGCGCCGCAGAGCGGGCAGGGCAGGGCCGGGGTCAGCTCGCCGGTCACCTCCACCAGGCCGCCGCTGGCCTGGCAGCGCCCCTTGAGTAGCTCGCCGTGCATGTGAATCAGGTTGCGGCTGCCGGCTCGTTCGTGCAGGTTGTCGATGTTCTGGGTCACCAGCAGCACCTGGCCGGCGGGAAACGCCTGTTCCAGCTTCGCCAGCGCCTGATGCGCCGCATTGGGCTTGATGGCCGCGCTGAGCAGCTGTTCACGGCGTTTGTTGTAGAAGTTCTGCACCAGGGTGGCATCGCGCAGAAACGCCTCCGGCGTGGCCACATCTTCCACCTGGTGGTTCTCCCACAGCCCGTCGGCGGCGCGGAATGTCTTGATACCGGATTCCGCCGAGATTCCTGCGCCGGTAAGTATTACAATGTTTTCAGCCATTTATCCGTCCGATTAGTCAGGATTATTTGTTTCATGGATACCATTATCGACCTACAGGAAAACCTCCCGTTGCCCCGGCGCGGCAATGTCACGCTGCTGCATTTTCACCAGGGCATGGTACTGCTGGTGGGGGAGGATGCCGTGGGCCTGTATCGCGACCGCGTGGCCATCGACGACCCCCTGGCCAATGGTGTCATCGGCTATGAAACCATTCCACCCTCCCTGCAACCGGACTGGCAGGATGACTGCGGCTTTGTGAACGAGCATCAATCCGGCTATGTCGGTCTCAACGGCGGCGGCGTGATTTTTATTCGCCCCGATGGCGTGGCGCTCTATCCCAGCGGCATGCATGCGTTGCAGAATCGGGACATGAGCTGGCTGATTCCCTTTCCGCCGCTTAATGCATAATTTGCCCGGCACCGGTGATCCCGGAGCCGGCTTCTGAAGGAGCTGTTCTGTTATGGCAGAAGAAACCACTCGCCTGCGTCTGCGCACCCTCACCGAGGACGATTACCCCGCGCTGGCGCTTCTCATGAACCAGGTCTACCACGACATCGGCGGCGCCTGGCCGGAAGACACCATCAAGACCCTGATCCGCATTTTCCCGGACGGGCAACTGGTGATCGAGGACAACGGCGAGCTGGTGGCCACCGCGCTGACCATCAAGGTGAAATACGACCGCTTCTCCAACCCGCACCGCTACGAAGACCTGATCACCGACGACAAGGTGCAGTCCCACGACAAGAAGGGCGATGCGCTCTACGGGCTGGATGTGTTCGTGGACAAGGAATACCGCGGCTACCGCCTGGGCCGTCGGCTCTATGAAGCCCGCAAGGAACTGTGCCGCGAGGAAAACCTGCGTGCCATCCTCGCCGGTGGCCGACTGCCCGGCTATACCAACTATTCCGACCAGATGCCGGTTACCGAATACATCGAGCAGGTAGAAGCCCGCGCTATCTACGATCCTATCCTGTCGTTCCAGCTGTCCAATGGCTTCGACGTGAAACGTCTGATGAAGGCCTACCTGCCGGAAGACGAAGATTCCCACGGCTACGCCACCCTGCTGGAATGGGACAACATTCTCTACGAGCCGGAAGACGACGATGCCGAATGGCCGCGCCGTACCGTGGTGCGTGTGGGCGTGGTCCAGCGCCGCATGCGCGCCGCCCGCGACGTGCAGGATCTGCTCAACCAGGTGGAATTCTTCATCGATGCCCTGTCTGACTACCGGGCCGACTTCGCCGTGCTACCGGAATTCTTCAGCGCACCGCTCATGGGCCTGCGCCCGGAACTGAACTCCGTAGAAGCGGTACGCTTCCTGGCCAGCTTCACCGACGAAGTGCGCGATGCCCTGGCCGACATGGCGGTGAGCTACAACATCAACATCGTCGGCGGCTCCATGCCCGTCATCGAAGACGAAAAAGTCTACAACGTGGCCTACCTGATGCGCCGCGATGGTTCTGTGGAAGCCCAATACAAGATCCACATCACCCCCCACGAACGCCGCGATTGGGTCATCCAGGGCGGCAACAAGCTGCAGGTATTCGACACCGACGCGGGCAGGGTGGGCATCCTCATCTGCTACGACGTGGAATTCCCCGAACTGGGCCGCGTCCTTGCCGACGAAAAGATGGACATCCTCTTCGTCCCATTCTGGACCGACACCAAAAACGGCTACCTGCGCGTACGCCACTGCGCCCAGGCCCGCGCCATCGAAAACGAATGCTACGTGGCCATCGCCGGCTCCGTGGGCAACCTGCCACGGGTCGACGCCGTGGACATCCAGTACGCCCAGTCCTCGGTGTTTTCCCCCAGCGACTTCTACTTCCCCCACGATGCGATTATCAGTGAGTCGGTCCCCAATACCGAGATGCTGATGTTTGCAGATGTGGATCTGGAGAAGCTGAAGCTGCTGCACCGGGAAGGGTCGGTGACCAACCTGCGCGATCGCCGGCACGATCTGTATAGCCTGGATTGGAAGAATAAAGGCTGAATCCCACCAGGGCAGGGCCGTCCGGCCCTGCCTGTTACTTCTGAAGGTGAAATGTACTTGTAGGAGCGGCGCTTGAGCCGCGAACACCCCGCCAAAAGCGTACTCTCGTAGACAGCTGTCCCCAAACGGGTAGAAGAGAACCTTATGCCCGGCGCTTATCCAGAAACGATGCCTTCCTCATATCACAGCCGCCCGGAACGGACGCCGTTGTAACCCATTGAGATTTCTGCTTTTATCGGTCGGTATGTAAATTTGATAAATGTGATATGAAGCCGGCACGTTCATTGGGTATTCGAGCGGGCTTCCTAATACCTGTTACGATTTTTGGAAGAGCGATGAGCGCTGATCAAATTACGAATTATGCAGCTTGGTGGGGCGCAACTATCGCAACCGCCGTGTTGTTTTGGGACGTCTGGAAATGGAGGCGTGATAAGGCTGCGATTGAAATGACTGTTCGGCCAAATATGACTGTTATTGGAGAACCAGAGCTAGAGGATAAGTATTGGATTAAGGTTTCTGCTACCAATAAAGGAACTAGGCCTACAACCATCAAAATGGTGGGCGCCGAAATATATCCTTCGTTTATAGAATACATCATGAAGCGAAACACAGAGGAATATGTATTTCCTAACGCTGGAATGCAAGACCCATTACCAAGAGTGCTCAATCCAGGCGAGGAATGGTCCGGTCTGGTTCCACAGATTCGGAAAGATAAGCAACTAAATCTGCTTGATCTGGCATCCGAAAAAATTGTTGTATTGGTTCTGCAGCAAACTATTGCGCCCAAATTAGTCAGGGTTAGATTGAGCGGCACAAAACAATCGTAACAAGTCAAAGCACTCGGGCGCAGTGAACTGCGCGGGTGTTTGAGGCGTTATGGGGAATAGAAAGGAGTGATAAATGTTTGAAGATTTAAGCAAGGCCTTAAATGGCTTAACTTCAGTTTCTATTCCTATAGAAAAGGACAAAAAAGGATTTATTGATAAGCAGTGTCCAAATGAGGACTGTGAATTCTTATTCAAAGTCGAACATGAGGACTGGTCTAACCTATTCAAAGACGAAGCCGTTTGGTGTCCGTTATGTAGACATCAAGCTCCAGCAGATCAGTGGTTTACGAAAGCACAAGTTGAGCATAGCCTTGTTGAGGCAAAGAGAGTTGTTGAAAATACCATTCATAATGCATTGGTATCTGGCGCTGATAAATTTAATAGAAAACAAAAAAAATATAAATTTCTGTCAGTGTCTATGAAAGTTTCTGGTGGAAAGAAAAGCACTTATGCGCTGCCAGCAGAGGCAGTTGACGAAATGGAACTCGAAATTGAGTGTGAGAGCTGCGCTGCGCACTTCTCAGTAATTGGAAATGCCTTCTTTTGCCCATGCTGTGGAGAAAATTCAGTCACTCAAAATTACTCTGACGCTATCCGTAAAATAAGAAGCAAGAAAGAGAATATTGAAGTCATAAAAAAAGCATTAACGGATGTCGCTGGATTGGATGAGGCTGAAGTCACATGTCGTTCTATACTAGAAAGCTGTATTTTAGATGGCGTCACTGCGTTTCAAAAATATTGTGAGGGTCTTTATTCAAAATATGATGAGCCGCCGTTTAATGCCTTTCAGCGTTTAGATCAGGGTAGCCAGCTTTGGCAAGAGGCTATTAATTATGGGTACGGTGATTGGCTGAGTCATCAAGAGCTTGCGTCACTTAATACTCTATTTCAGAAGAGGCATTTGTTGGCGCACAATGATGGCATCGTGGATTCTCGATATATCGAAAAGTCAAACGATGTATCTTATGTGGTTGGGCAAAGGGTTGTTATTAAAAATAGTGATGTGGATTCACTGCTAAACTGCCTTGTAAAGCTCGGAGACGGGTTAATTGATGCAGTTAAGTCCGTATAAAAGGCGCATGTGGGACACGAGGGTCGAGGTCTTGCCCCGTGCCTTAAATTCTGAGGAGAAACAATGAACCCCAACCTGATCAGAAACGGTTTTATTGCCGCCGCCTTGATGAATATCGGCGGCGTGCTGCTTTTTTCCCGTGCATTCACCAATGATGCCATCAATCAGGCTGATCCGGTGGTTATGTCCAACTTCGGGCTGCTGATGATTGTGGTGTGGGGGTTGGCCTATCTGGGGGCGGCGTTTATTCAGGGCAATCTCCGCTGGTTGGCGGCGGCTTTTGCCATCGAGAAGCTGGTGTACGTGGTGGTGTGGGGGCTGTGGATGGCGAACCATAGTCTTGGTGCGGTGTATGAGCAGGACCTGTTTGCCGGGGTGTTCTACAGCATCTATGGGCTGAATGATCTGGCCTTCATGTTGTTTTTTGGCTGGGTGTTTCTTTCGCAGCGGTCCAGCGGCTGATTGGAAGCAGACGTTGCCGGAGGGCTCGTCGGTTCGCGCCTCATACTCGCAGAGCACAGAGAGCGGCGCTCCTACATGAAGCGCCATCCGGATCACCGGCTTGTTTTTTAAACCGTAATGCGGGGTCTACTGGATCTGCTCCAGCGCTTCCCGGGTCTTGGCGTTCTGCTGATCCGACATACGATTCACATGGTCTTCGAAGGCCTTCAGCTCTTCGGCATTACGGGGCGCCTGCACGGCTGTGCCGGCGCTGTCTTCGGCGGACAGGCTCGGTGTTGGAGTGCTTTGTAGCTGGGTCATGACCAGCCAGCCCACAGCCAGCAGGGCCAGTAGTAATCCGATCAAACGCATCGTGTGGTTTTCCTGGGTTTTGGTGTGGCTTCGACCTTCACAGCCTGGGAGCTAATGGTCAATCCGCTGCGGGTATATGGTCTTATCTGGCTGACGTATGCGGTTATCTTCAGCAGGGTTGCCCTGGAATTTAGCCGTGCTGAGCCTGCTCATTGCTCTCTTTTGGTAAACGATATTGGGCTGTATGTATTCTTCTTCCCGCCTGATTTGACCCATATCAACAAACCATAACATTGCTCAATGTAACTATTGAGCCTGTCATTCTCATGGCCCTAGCATCCGATCAATCCGATCTGTTCAAGGGGCATGACAATGACAATTCAGGTTGATCCGGTGCGCCGGAATCTCAAATTCGGGCTGCCCGCCGGCAAGGCATTGAGCTGGAATCCGGGCGGGCTGCATATCTCCCAGTTCTATAACACCCTGTCGATTTTCTTCCCGGCGGGGGAACGCTTCTTTATTCAGAGCGTGCGCAACTACCGCCAGGAAATCACCGACCCGCACCTGAAGGAACAGGTCTCCGCCTTTATCGGTCAGGAAGGCTTCCACACCCGCGAGCACGAAGAATACAACGAAGCATTACAGGCGGAAGGGATGCCCATCGAGGCCCTGGATGCGGTGGTGGTGCGGTTGCTGGAGCTGATGAAGAAGGCGCCGTGCTCGGTGCAGTTGGCGGGCACGGTAGCACTGGAGCACTTGACCGCTGTGCTGGGGGACATGCTGCTGCGCAATACCGAATTGATGGAGGGGGTGGACCCGCATTATTCGGCGATCTGGCGCTGGCATGCCATTGAGGAAACCGAACACAAGGCGGTGTGCTTCGATGCCTTCGAGCAGGTGGTGGGCAAGGGCATCAAAGCCTATGGCTTGCGGGTGGGCGCGTTCCTGTTGGCCAATGCCCTGTTCTGGAGTCTGTACCTGCCGTTTTACACGGTCATGGTGGCGAAGTCCGGCGGTCTGCTTAACCTGAAAGGCTGGTGGAAGGTGGCAAACCTGACGGTAGGTCGACCGGGCGTACTGCGCCGGGCGCTGCCGGACTGGTTCGATTTCTTCCGCCCGGGCTTTCACCCGTGGATGCATGACAACCGGGAATTCCTGGACCAAGCCGAGGCGCTGATGGACGAAGTGGCGGCCTTTGACGTGAACCGGCTGAAAGCCGCCTGAGGAGGGCAGTGACATGACCAGTAAAGCGAAGATTTCAGCAAAGACGATTTCCGTGGATGTGGCCATCGTAGGCGCCGGTTTCGGCGGGCTTTGCATGGCGATTAAGTTGCGTGAAGCGGGCAACGAGGATTTCGTGATCCTGGAAAAGGCGGCGGAAGTGGGCGGTGCCTGGTACTTCAATGGCTATCCGGGGGCGGCCTGCGATGTACAGTCGCATCTGTATTCCTTTTCCTTCGCCGGCAAGGCGGACTGGAGCAAGCGCTATGCGCCCCGGGACGAAATCGAGAACTACATTCTCGATACCGTGGAGCAGTATCAGCTGCGGCCCTTTATCCAGTTCAACCAGGAAGTGAACGAAGCCCATTTTGATGAAACCACCGGCCGCTGGACCGTGCGCACTGCTGCTGGCATGACCATTGATTGTCGTCACTTTGTGCTGGCGTCCGGCCCGTTGCATGTGCCGAATGTGCCCAGCATCAAGGGGCTCAAACGGTTCAAGGGCAAGGTGATGCACTCGGCAGAGTGGGACCACAGCTACGACCTGGTGGGCAAGAAGGTGGTGTCCATCGGCACCGGTGGCAGCGCGATTCAGTACTGCCCGGAAATTGCCCCCAAGGTGAAGAAGTTGTCCGTATTCCAGCGCAGCGCGGCCTGGGTGATTCCCGGGATGAGCGTGGCTATTGGGGAATCCAGCAGCGCCTGTTCAAACGCTTCCCGGCGCTACGCAAACTGCATCGGGCGCGGCTCTACTGGAGTAATGAATCGCGGGTGGCGCCGGCCTCCAGCCCGAAGGCGGCCCAACTGCTGGGTGCCCTGTGCAAGCAGTTCATCCGCCTGCAAGTCAAAGACAAGGCGCTGGCGAAAAAGCTGACGCCGGATTACACCTTCGGCTGCAAGCGGGTGCTGATTTCCAACAAGTGGTTTCCCATGTTCAACCTCGACAATGTGGAGCTGGTTACCGCCGGTATCCGCGAGGTGAAAGCCAACTGCGTGGTCACCGAAGATGGGGTAGAGCATGAAGCAGATTGCATTATTCTCGGCACCGGCTTTGTGGTGGATCCACGTATCTATATGAAAGACTTTCCGCTCACCGGTTTGCCGGGCCATGATCTGCATAAGGACTGGGCCAAGTCCGCGGAAGCGCATTACGGGGTTACCGTCAGCGGCTACCCGAACCTGTACATGCTGGTGGGCCCGAACACGGGCCTGGGCCATAATTCGATTCTGTTCATGATCGAGTGTCAGGTGAAATACATCCTGCAATGCATGGCGCTGCTGCGTGAGGAAGGCGCGGATTATCTGGATGTGAAACCGAAAGCCCAGGAAGCCTTTAATACCAACGTGCAGCGTCGCCTGCAGGGCACCACCTGGACCTCCGGTTGCACCAGTTGGTACCAACAGGACGACGGCAAGAACTTCGCCCTGTGGCCCGGCTCCACCTGGCGCTACTGGCTGCAAACCCGCAACGTGCGCTCTACGGATTATGAATTTGTGTCCGCGGATGCCGAGGCAACGGTGGAAGCCTGACGATGTCTTGAATCTATGGGTAAAAGGGAGGGGCAGCCTGAGCTGCCCCTTTTTTGTGGATGGCGTGTCTGGTATTGCGGATGTCTTGTGGTAAAAAAGGGGGGAATACACAGGTCAGAGATAAGTCGATGAAAAAAATGGTCCCGGTTATCGCTGCTGCAGTGACAGTGCTGGCACTGTATGGGCTGGATAACCTGCGAAATGACAGCACAGTCAGCCAGGCTCCAGCTCAGGCCCCGCAGACGGACACGGCCTCGGTTACCGGTGATAGCCTTATTCAGGCGGCCTATGAAAACCGGCAAAGCGATGTTCAGGTGGAAGGTGCCGGTCGGGTGGTAAAGGTGCTACCGGACGACAACAAGGGCAGCCGCCACCAGAAATTCATTCTTGAGCTCGCCTCTGGGCAGACCATTCTGATCGCTCACAACATCGATCTGGCGCCACGCATCCCGGACCTGCGTGACGGCGAGAGCGTCAGCTTTTACGGCGAGTACGAGTGGAACGAGCGGGGTGGGGTGGTTCACTGGACCCATCATGATCCGCAAGGCCGCCACGTGGATGGCTGGCTGAAACATGATGGCAAGACCTTCCAGTAGCCTGCCAATGTGGCTTTCAACGCCTGCTGGTCGGAGATTGTAATCTCTGACCGGCGCTCTATGATCGCGCCATGACTTCCCGATACCACCGCCTGGACCGTTTTCTCAGCAACCGCCTGCAAATCAGCCGTAGCAATCTGCGGCTGTTGCTGGCTGCCGGGCGCGTGCAGGTGAATGACGAGGTGGAGCGTGACCGGCAGCGACGGATTGGCCCGTTTGATGTGGTGGTTTGCGATGGTGAGATTCTGCAGGCAAACCGGCCTCGTTATCTGATGATCAACAAACCCCCTGCGGTGGTTAGCGCTACCCGTGATGATCATCACCACACGGTGCTGGATCTGTTGCCTGAGGATCAGCGTGAGGGGCTACACTTGGCCGGTCAACTGGATTTCAATTCCACCGGTCTGGTGCTGCTGACCAACGATGGCGACTGGTCCCGGCAGTTGAGTCAGCCTGAGAATCAGGTGCGCAAGCATTATCGGGTGACGGTGGAAAAACCGTTAACCGAGGAGTACGTGGCCGCATTTTCCGAGGGTATGTGGTTTGAGTACGAGGGCATTGTGACGCGCCCGGCGGAGCTGTCCATTCGCAGTGCCTGCGAGGCGGACGTGTGGCTGTGCGAAGGCCGCTATCATCAGATCAAGCGCATGTTCGGGCGGTTTGATAACAAGGTGCTGACGTTGCATCGGTTGGCGATTGGTAATCTGGTGCTTGATGAAAAGTTGAAACCGGGTGAGTGGCGGGAGCTTACGTCGTCGGAACTGGCTGTCTTTTTGGATTAAGCCGTTGGAAGCTTTGCTTGCAAAGCGAAGGGTCAGATTCAGCGCTTCGCCTTGCGAGCAAGGCTCCAACGGGGTGCGGTGGTATCAAACCAGCGGCTTGTCATGCTTCAGGCGGCGGCGGAAATCCCATAACACCAGGTTGTAGGGCGCTTGCCGGATGACGCGTGGCAGCAGCAGACTGATGCGGCCAATGGTGCGCACGGTACGCTCGAAACGCCGCTGTTTTTTGTCATTCCATTCCAGCTGCATTTGCTCACGAATCTCGGCTGGCAGGAAACCGGTGGTCACAAACCGGTTGAAACGCCCCAACAGAAACCGGGTTGGCGAGCTGAGGAATGTCAGGTCGGCAATCATCATCAGATACTGGCGGATGCGCTCGTCGATGTGCAGCTTCTGCAGACCTTCCTGCCAGTAGGCGTCAAACGCCTCCAGGTCTCTCGGCCAGGTATCCTGCCGCACTTGCAGCGTGGTCCCCAGCGGGTGGGCCAGCTGGTAAAAGGTTTCCTGTTCCTGCTGGCTCATTGGCCCATGCAGTTTCTGGTGAGTGTCCACGAAACCCCAGTAGAGACAGGCGGCGACCCACATCTGCAGGTTTTCATCGAAGGCGTTGTATTTCACCGGTGAGTCTTCGGTGGAGTGTACCTGGGCATGGGAGCGATTCACTGCCCTGCGGTAGGCCAGCTTCTCTTCACTGGTGCCCATCATGGCGACGGCCAGGTAGGTGAAGGTGGTGCGTGAGCGCTTGATCGGATGATGCAGTATCGAGCCACTTTCCACCCGGCTTTCCGCCACCCCATAGCCCACCGCAGGCAGGGCCAGTTGCAGGATGATGTTGGCGCCACCGGCCAACAGCATCGCGCCATCGAAGATACCGGGGAATTGCTGGTCCAGTTCCCTCGCGGTGAGGGGAGTGGGCCAGTCGTGTTCCAGTCGGGCCTGGCGGCTTTCCAGATTGGCTTGAGCTGTCATTGTTTTTCTGTCCTCGCAGTCAGCGTGGTGGTTCATACGCTTGTTTCATTTCATGCTAGCGAGGAGTGCGCCATCAAACAATGAGACAAAATTAATTATTTGTATCATTGTGGCTTTTTCTGACCGGCTATAGCCGTAGTGCTCGAAAAACCGCTCGCACATGGCCGGCGAGCACATGGGTGGCAGAGCCTTCTTCACCCCGATAAAGCATGGCGATCTGGTAATCGCCAAGTTCGGGTAACTGGTATTCATCGCCCAGTTGCTGCAGGGGCGGCTGAATCAGGCTGAGGGGGAAGGGGCCAATGGCCAGATCGGCCTGCATGGCGGCTTCCTGGCCGGCGCAGTGTTCGCTGGTGTAGGCGACCCGGTAGCGGTGATCGCTTCGGTCCAGGGCCTCCAGGGCCATCTTGCGCCAGGGGCAACCCTGGCTGGCCAGCGCCAGGGGAAGGGGCGTCTGGCTCACCGCGATACCCCCCTGGGCGCCGGCCCACACCAGCGGCTCGCTATGCACCACTTCCCCTCGTGCCGGGCGGCCCTGTTTGCCCGTGGTGACCATGATCAGATCCAGCTTGCCGGCATCCAGCTGCTTGAGCATGTCGGCGCTGCGACCGACGATTACATTTACCTGTACCGCAGGATAGGAGCGGGAAAACTGGGTCAGTACCTGGGGCAGGATACGGGTGCCGATATCGTCCGGGGTGCCCAGTCGTACCGTGCCTTCCAGCTCCGGGGCGGTGAAGTGGCTGATGGCCTCCTGGTTCAGTTTCAGCAAGCGCCGGGCATAGCCGAGCATGGCTTCGCCCTCGGCCGTGAGACTCACCCGGCGGGCTTCGCGCAGGAACAGACGCTGGCCTACCTGTTGTTCCAGTCGCTTGATCTGCATGCTCAGTGCAGAGGGCGTGCGGAACACTTCGGCGGCGGCCTGGGTGAAGCTTTCGGTCTCGGCGATGGCCACGAAGCTGCGCAGGATTTCCGTGTCCAGCAGGGGCTGAAGAGGGCTGTCCGGTGGCATGTTTCACCTTTCAGAAAAATTGAACGATAGGTAAAGATCTTTTCGATTTACTGATAGTAAACCCGATTGCATCATGGAGGCCAATCACAACCCAGCCACTCCACAACGTTCTCGAACAGGGAGGAGACCATGAAACGCAATGACCCCCAGACACTGGAAGCTCCCCAGCGGATTCAGTCCCGCAAGCCGGATCTTTCCATGCCGCCGATCCCGTCGCTGGCATTGATGGATGAGCTGGACTATCGCATTCGTCTGGCCTGGTATCGCCTGCGCAAGAATCGCGCGGAGCGGCGAGCCCGGGTGATCCAGCGGCTGCAAAGAAAGCCGGTCTGAGCGTTGCGTCTGATGCGGATGTGAAGGCACAGCAAGGCGCCTGATTCGCCTTGTGAACAAGGCTCCAACGGGGCAGCGATTTACCGTTGGAGCTTTGCTTGCAAAACGAAGTCTTACGATTCCTGGCGACTGACCAGACACAAAAAAGGCGCCTGAGAAGGCGCCTTTTTTGTTTGCAACACGGAAGCCGTGCGGTCAATTACATGTTCGGGTAATTGGGGCCGCCGGTGCCTTCCGGAGCCACCCAGTTGATGTTCTGGGTTGGGTCCTTGATGTCGCAGGTCTTGCAGTGCACGCAGTTCTGGGCGTTGATCTGGAAACGCTTGTCGCCAGTGTTCTCGTCCTCAACCACTTCGTACACACCCGCCGGGCAGTAACGCTGGGCCGGCTCGTCCCACTTGGGCAGGTTCACCTCAAGCGGTACGTTCGGGTCTTTCAGCGTCAGGTGACACGGCTGATCTTCTTCGTGGTTGGTGTTGGACAGGAAAACACTGTCCAGCTTGGCGAAGGTGATCTTGCCGTCCGGTTTCGGGTAGTCGATCTTCTTGCTCTGATCTGCCGGCTTCAGCGTAGCGTGATCCGGGGTGGTGTCACGCATGGTGATCGGCAGTTTGCCGTTGAACAGGTTGATGTCCACGAAGGCAAAGGCAGAGCCGATGAAGTTACCGAACTTGTGCTGAGCAGGACCGAAGTTGCGCTGAGCGTGCAGTTCTTCGTGTACCCAGCTCTTGTCGAAGGCGTCCTTGTACTCGGTCAGCTCGTCGCTGCCACGGCCGCCTTTCAGGGCTTCTGCCAGGATTTCTGCGGCAATCATGCCGGACTTCATGGCGGTGTGGGTGCCCTTGATCTTGGCGAAGTTCAGGGTGCCAGCGTTACAGCCCACCAGCAGACCACCGGGGAAGGTCATCTTCGGCAGGGATTGCAGGCCACCTTTGGAGATGGCACGGGCGCCGTAGGAGACACGCTTGCCGCCTTCCAGGTGCTTGCTGATTTCCGGGTTGGTCTTCCAGCGCTGCATCTCGTCGAACGGAGAGACATGCGGGTTGGAGTAGGCCAGGTCGGTGATCAGACCCAGGGCAACCTGGTTGTTCTCGATGTGATACAGGAACGCACCACCCGGGGAGCCGGATTCGGTCAGCGGCCAGCCAGCGGTGTGCACTACCAGACCTTCCTGGTGCTTGGCCGGATCGATGTCCCACAGTTCCTTGATGCCGAGACCGTAATGCTGCGGGTCGGTGCCTTCGCGCAGGTTGAATTTTTCCTGCAGCTGTTTGCCCAGGTGGCCGCGGCAGCCTTCGGAGAAGATGGTGTACTTGGCGTGCAGCTCCATGCCGGGGGTATAGCTGGGCTTGTGCTCGCCGTCGTGGCCGATGCCGGAATCGCCGGTGGCGATACCTTTCACCGAACCATCTTCGTTGTAGAGTACTTCGCTGGCGGCAAAGCCGGGGAAGATCTCGATGCCCAGACCTTCGGCCTGTTCTGCCAGCCAGCGGCACAGGTTACCCAGGGAAATGATGTAGTTCCCTTCGTTGTGCATGGTCTTGGGTACGAACAGGTTCGGCACTTTCTGTGCCTTTTCCGGGCCGGTGAGGTAGTAGATCTCGTCGCCGGTGACCTTGGTGTTCACCGGAGCGCCCATTTCCTGCCAGTTGGGAAACAGCTCGTTCAGGGCGCGCGGCTCAAGCACCGCACCGGAGAGAATATGGGCGCCGACTTCGGAGCCTTTCTCTACCACGACCACACTGATTTCCTGACCGGTTTCCTGGGCGATCTGGCCCAGACGGCAGGCGGTTGCCAGACCGGAAGGACCGGCGCCGACGATGACTACATCGACTTCCATAGATTCGCGTTCCACAGCCTGTCTCCTCGCTATCGATTGCGTGTTCGGCCCTGAAGCCACTGAGAAAGGGGTTCTGAAACACTCTGCCACAGAAAAACCTTTCTCAGCAGCTGCCTGGGGCCAGCCTTGGGGTGGCGCGGAGTATATAGAGATAGGCGAAACCGCACCACTGCCTGGGTTGGCCGCAACGCCCGCTGCATTGTTACCGGGTGTTGATCCGGCGGGGCGGCGCACTGCAGCTATTTCAAACAGGTGTTCGGATTATCCCTTGCTAGCTGGTTGATTTACAAGGAAATGGCCGACTGCAAAGTCACGAAAAGTGGACACCTTGTGTGGTCTATTTGCAGCAAAATCATTCGCTTACAGATTTTCGGCCTATTGACCTGCTTTAACCTAGCGTTCAAGATAGCGGCTCTTTCGCGGGGGTGGACCCGGCAACGGCGTCAATTATCGCCTCCTTCTACATGTCACCCAATGGAACATTCCGAGGATCCTATGAAGGTTCTTGTACCCATCAAGCGAGTCGTTGATTACAACGTCAAGGTTCGCGTGAAGGCTGACAACACTGGTGTTGATCTCGCCAATGTCAAAATGGCCATGAACCCCTTTTGTGAAATCGCTGTAGAAGAAGCGGTACGTCTGAAAGAGAAGGGTGTGGTTACCGAAATCGTTGCTGTTTCCATCGGTCCCAAGACCGCTCAGGAACAACTGCGTACTGCCATGGCTCTGGGCGCTGACCGCTCTATCCTGGTAGAAACTGACGAAGACGTTCAGCCGCTGGGCATCGCCAAAGCGCTGAAAGCCATCGTTGACGAAGAGAAGCCTGAGCTGGTTATTCTGGGCAAGCAGGCTATCGACGGCGACAACAACCAGACCGGCCAGATGCTGGCTGCGTTGACCGGTATGCCGCAGGGCACTTTCGCGTCTGAAGTGGACGTGGCCGACGGTAAAGTGAAGGTTACCCGTGAAATCGACGGCGGCCTGCAGACTGTTGAGCTGAACCTGCCGGCAGTGGTTACCACTGACCTGCGCCTGAACGAGCCGCGTTACGCGTCTCTGCCAAACATCATGAAAGCCAAGAAGAAGCCGCTGGATACCAAAACAGCCGCTGATCTGGGCGTTGACCTGACTCCGCGTGTGACCACTGTCAGTGTGGAAGCTCCGGCCGAGCGTCAGGCTGGCATCATCGTTGGCTCCGTTGACGAGCTGGTCGAGAAACTGAAGAACGAAGCGAAGGTGATCTGATGAGTGTATTAGTTTACGCCGAACACGATAACGCCGCGCTCAACAAGGTCACCCTGAGTGTGGTTGCTGCTGCCAAAGAGATCGGCGGCGACATCACTGTGCTGGTAGCCGGTAAAGGCTGTGGCGCTGTTGCTGAAGAAGCGGCCAAGATTGATGGCGTTTCCAAGGTACTGTGCGCTGACAACGATGCTTACGAGCATCAGCTGGCCGAAAACATTGGCGATCTGGTTGCCGAAGTCGGCGCCGATTACAGCCACATCCTGGCTGCTGCCACCACCACCGGCAAGAACTTCGCGCCCCGCGCCGCTGCTCTGCTGGACGTGGCCCAGATTTCCGAAATCTCCGACGTGGTCGACGCTGATACCTTCAAGCGCCCGATCTACGCCGGTAACGCTATCGCTACCGTTAAGTGTGGCGATGCGAAGAAAGTGATCACCGTACGTGGTACTTCCTTCGATGGCGTTGCAGCAGAAGGCGGTTCCGCCTCTGTTGAGAACTTGGACGTTGTTAAAGACGCTGGCATCTCCTCCTTCGTGGGTGAAGAGCTGGCCAAGTCTGACCGTCCCGAGCTGACCTCTGCCGAGATCGTGATCTCCGGTGGTCGTGGCATGGGTAACGGTGAGAACTTTGAAATCCTGTACAAGCTGGCTGACAAGCTGGGCGCTGGCGTGGGTGCATCCCGTGCTGCCGTCGACGCAGGTTTCGTACCCAACGACATGCAGGTCGGTCAGACCGGTAAAATCGTTGCGCCGAACCTGTACGTTGCTGTGGGCATCTCCGGTGCCATTCAGCATCTGGCCGGCATGAAAGACTCCAAGGTCATCGTTGCTATCAACAAGGACGAAGAAGCCCCCATCTTCCAGGTGGCGGACTACGGTCTGGTGGCTGACCTGTTCGAAGCAGTACCGGAGCTGGACGGCAAGCTGTAAAAAGCCTGCTTCCCGCACCAACAAAAAACCCGGCCTTGTGCCGGGTTTTTTGTTTTCAGGTACAAGCTGCGCTCAATGGAGTGGCGAAAACCCAAACGTTACGCGAGATTCTGAATTCCCACGAAGCCGCTGTAGGAGTTCCTCTTGAGGGACGAACCGAGCGACAGCGAGGAAAACGGTTCAGATAATACAAACGTACCTGGAATTGTCTCTGTCACTTGGGAATTGGAAATCACTCCCTTCGGTCGCCTCGCTTCGCGAGGTTCGTCCCCTGTAAGGGAATTATTCGCTGCGCTCACCCTGCGGGCCGCCCTGGCGGGCGTTACTCCGCTACGCTACGTTCCTACTGGTGTCTTGAACTTCGTCAGGACAGACAAAGCTGAAAGCGGGAGCAAAAAATGTTTTCGGGAAAAACCGCGTTAATTACCGGCGCCTCCAGCGGCATCGGTGAACAGATGGCGAGGCAACTGGCTGCTGTAGGCTGCAACCTGATTCTGGTAGCACGGCGCACTGAGCGGCTCGATTCTCTTGCCGGGGAGTTGGCGTCGGTCACCGTTGATGTGATTACCGCTGATCTGTCTGATCCGCAAGCGGCCGAGGCGGTGTATGCCCAGACGCAGGCAGCCGGGCGGCAGGTGGATATTCTCATCAACAATGCGGGTTTTGGTTTCCAGAAGCCGCTGTTGTCTCTACCGGTAGCGGATCAGCTGGGCATGGTCGATGTAAACGTACGCAGCCTGCTGGCGCTGACTCAGCGGTTTGCCGCGCCCATGGCGCAACGGGGCCAGGGCTGGGTGCTCAATGTGAGCTCGGTGTCTGCCTGGTTTCCGATCCCGGGCATGGTCACCTATGCAGCCAGCAAGGCCTGTGTGCTGCATCTGAGTCGTGCTCTCCACGAAGAACTCAAGCCAGCGGGCATTGTGGTGACGGCACTGTGCCCCGGTGGCACCCGCACCGAGTTTTCGTCCATCGCCCGTGAGCGGATGGACCCGGATCTGGAAAAAGCCATGATGCCTGCGGACGTAGTGGCAGCGGCCGGGCTGAAGGCGCTGGCCAGTGGGAAAGCGGTGGTGGTTCCCGGTGCCTTGTATCGAATCATGGTCTCTTTGGTGCGGGTATTGCCTGCTAGCTGGGTGACGCGTTTGGCGGGAAGGGTCATGGGGCGTCATCACTGATGCCGCTCTCAATTTCCGCTGAGCGTAGGGTGCACTGAGCCTACGTAAACTTAACCGAGGTTGGCGATATCTTCCGCAATGGCCAGTGCCGCCGTCAGCCCGGGTGATTCAATGCCGAGCAGGTTGATCATGCCTTTGATGCCGTGCTCCTTTTCTCCCTGTATCAGAAAATCCCGATAGGGTTCTCCTTCCATAAACAGCTTGGGGCGGATGCCGGCGTAGGCAGGGGTGAGTCTGTCGGCGTCCAGGCTTGGCCAGTAGCGTCGTATCGCTTCTTCGAATTGCGGTAGCCGGGTGATGTTGACCTGGTAATCCCTGTGCTTGATCCATTCCACATCCGGGCCGAAGCGGGCATTGCCGGCCTGGTCTACGGTGAGGTGAATACCCAGTCCGTCTGCTTCCGGTAGCGGGTAGACCAGCCTCCGGGTGGGGCTGCCCCCGCTGAGGGAAAAATAGTTGCCTCGGGCCAGCCGCTGTTCGGGAATCTTTTCTGCGGGAAAGCCGTTGCAGTCTTTCAGCAAGGGAACGGCATGGAGACCTGCGGCATTGATCAAGTGCTGGCAACGGAGTTCAAAGGTTGTGTCGTCACTTTCTACCTGCAGCAGGAAATCCCCTGGGCCACAGTCAATCCGCTGCACCCGGTGCCGATAACAGAGCAGGGCATGCTGGCGCTCCGCTTCCTGAGCCAGTATTGAAAGGAAGGCATGGCTATCAAGGATGCCGCTGTGCTCGCTGAGCAGGGCTTCACTGGCCTGTAGCCATGGCTCCTGCTGACGCAGCCATGACTGGTTGCACCGATGCAGTCCTGTGGCGCCACTCTCCATCGCGTTACGGTACAGATTGTCCAGCGCCTCTTGCTGGCTCTGTGAGGCGACGATCAGCTTGCCGCACTGCTGATAGGGAATCTGTTGTTCCTGGCAGTACTGGTACAGCAGGGCGTTGCCACGCAGGCACAGGCGAGCTTTCAGGGAATCTGGCGGGTAGTAGAGGCCGGCGTGGATGACTTCGCTGTTGCGGGAAGAAAGATGTTCGCCGAAACGGCTTTCCTGCTCGAGCAATACAACAGATCTGGAGGGTGCAAGTTCACTGGCGATGGCCAGGCCAATGACGCCAGCGCCGATGATGACGGTGTCGGTGGTTTCCCGTGGTTGCACTTAGTTTAGCTCATAAATAATGACGCCCTCAGTCTGAGGGCGTCATGGGTAGCGAACAAGGGCCTGTGGCTTAATCGTCCACGTTGTCGTAGAACATGTAGCGAGACGTTTCGTATTGCCCGCGAGCCAGTTTGAACAGCCGCTCGAAGACTTCCGGGTGCTTTGCAGCCACGTCCTGTTTGGGGGTGTCGCTATGCAGATCATGCAAGGTGGCGTTGCTGCCATCCGCATTCATGCGGACCAGAAAATCTTTCGTGACCATGCCGTAGATGGGGCTGGGGCCTTCTTGCAATACCACAAAATTGGCGCGGTCTCCTTCCGGAGCGGGAATCTGGAAATCCCGACCCAGGGTGGTGTTGCGGTAGTTGAGTCCCAGCATACCGGCAACGGTGGGTAGCACATCAACCAGGCCCACCGACTCCTCAATCACTCTGGGTTTCAGGTAGCGGGGAGCATAAATGATGTGCGGCACATGATGACTTTCCAGCCCCAGCTGATCCATGGCCGGCATGTGGGGCAGGGTGGTGATGCGGTTGCTGTGATCACCAAAGAACACAAAGATGGTGTTGTCGAAATAATCACTTTCCCGGGCCCATTTCATGTACTCGCCCACGTTGTAATCCAGTAGCCGTACCGCGTTGAACTGGGCGGCGCTGCGGAAGCCGTATTTGGCCAACTGCTCATCGGACAGGTCCGTGCGTGGCTGGAAGTCACCGTTATTGTCCGGGATGGTGAAAGGCCGGTGGTTACCGGCGGTCTGGATGAAGGCAAAGAACGGCTGATCATCCGGCAGGTCGGCGAGAATCTGGTTGGATTCGCGGAACAGGTTCAGGTCGGAAATGCCCCACACGTCCACGTCCGGCGATTGCCAGTCACCTTCCTGATACAGCTCCAGATCATCAATGGTTTGTTGCACCAGGCCGTCAATGTTGGCCCAGCCGGCATTGCCACCAATGAAATAGAAATTCCGGTAGCCCTCGAATTCATTCAGCACCGTCCGCTGGTGGCTCGTAAGCGGGTTGCGGCTGGCGCTTTCGGTGGGAGCCACATCAGGGATGCCGGTAAAGGTGGCCCAGATAGTCTTGGCGGTGCCAGTCACGGGCACATAGAAATTTTCGAAGCGCCAGCCATCACGTCCCAGCTGGTCCAGATTGGGGCTGCTTTCCACCGGCAAGCCGTAGCTGCTGACACGGCTTGCACCCAGAGATTCCAGCATCACAAAAACCACATTCGGCGGGCGCTCATGGTCAAGCTTGTGACTCTGCACCTCCACCGTTCGTACGAAATTGAGATCCTGACGCTGATCCTCGGGAATGCCGAGATGATCAGCAATGAGCGGGTAATACTCGGCGACCTGTTCCTTGTCGAAAGGGGACACGGGAATCAGCAGGGTGTCGCGAAAGTAGAGGGCCGGGTTCAAACCCAGGGCGCCGATGGCCCGGTCGCCGGACACAAAGGCTTCACTCCAGCGCAGCGGAATGGGGTTAAGGATGTTGATGTTGCTGACCCGGCCAAGAATGGCAAAGAAGAACAGGGTAAAGCAGACCAGAAAGCCGACGGTGGCCTGGAATCCGGAGATGCCGGCAGCCGTCCGCTGCAGCAGTTTGCGTTCGGCGATACGAGCGAGCCAGTAACTGCCGGCCACGCCGGCAACCAGGCCAAGGGTAATCCAGATCACCGGGTAGCTTTCCCACACCATCAGGGTGGAATCCCGAGTGTCCTGCAGGAAGCGCAGGGCGGTAACGTTTAGCCGTTCACCGAGATAGGCGTAATGGCCAAAGTCGAGAATATAGGTGAGACCTAGCAGAGCCAGCGCAATGATCAGATAGCCATGGGCAAGGAGACGCATCAGGCGGCTGTTAAGCAGATTGAAGCGCGGCAGATAGGCCTGTGCAGCCAGGGGAAGCATCAGCAGCAGGGCCAGACGCAGATCAAAGCGCAGACCGATACCCAGGGCGCTGAGAATGGCGCCGGTTTCATAATCCGGGTTACCCGGTACCTCGGAGAAGCCAAAATAGAAAATGGCCCGCAGGATGACCATCAGGCTGAAGAAGAGCGCTGTCATGGCCAACAGATAGTGCAGACGTCGGGATTTCAACCAGGTCATGCCGATTACTCCGTACTGGCGGAACTGAAAAAACAGGCGCCTATGCTACCGGGAAGGGCCAGTTCGCGCATGGCCAAATCACCACTTTTGCCGGATATTTGCACAAATTCCAGCAGGATGTCTTAGCCGGCTTGGCCAATGACGGGTTAATGGCTTTCACCCATCGGGTTGCAGTGTTATTAAAGGCATTCGCTGACGGGAGACGGAAATGAATTTTGACGAGATCCTGGCCACGGTGGATGGCCAGGGGAATGGCATGATGCCGGAAGGTTGGGGCCAGGGCCGTGCCCTGTTTGGTGGGCTGGTAGGTGCCGTGTTGTTTGATCACCTGGAGAAAACCGTCGCCGCGGGCAGAACGTTGCGCAGTTTTTCCCTGTCCTTTGTGGCGCCCATGGCGCCGGGGCCGATCAGTCTACACAGTGAGGTGTTCCGGGAAGGAAAATCGGTGATGCAGGCTATGGTGTCGGCCCGTCAGGAAGGGCAGGTGGTGGCCGCCATGCTGGTGAGCCTGGGCGGGGCCCGGGAGTCTCGTGTGATCGTGGCGCCGCCGGCAGCGCCGACCCTGCCGGCGCCGGATCGTTGTATCGAGCTGCCCTTCATTGCCGGTCTGACGCCGGATTTTCTGCAGCACTTCCAGATGCGTTATGCCGATGGCATGCCTCCTTTCAGTGGCAGTGAAGTGCCCGATTTTAGTGGCTACATGGGCTTTCGCACGCCACCGCAGGTCATGAGCACGGCGGCGTTGATCGCGCTGGTCGATACCTGGCCGCCGTCGGTGTTGCCCATGTTGAAGAAGCCGGCCCCGGCCAGTTCGTTGACCTGGACCATGGAGCTGCTCGACGATCCGCTCTCGCGCCCTGCGGATACCCTGTGGCAGTATCGGGTAAAGACGGACCAGAGCAGTGACGGTTACGGTCAGAGTCAGGCGACAATCTGGGACGGGGAAGGCAAAGCGGTGGCGCTGAGCCGCCAGACATTTACGGTATTTGCATGAAAACAGAATTACCGCCGATCAAGGCGAGAACCCTGGGTGAAAGAGTGCCACGACGGGGGCATTGGCTGCTCGCCGGCCTGGGCCGGGTGATTCTTTCGGCCATGGGATGGCGGATCGTCGGCACACTGCCCAATGTGGAGCGCGCGGTTCTGGCGGTAGCGCCGCACACCTCCAATATGGATGGTGTGGTGGGTATCAGTGCGATTCAGTGCCTGCGAATCCATGTGAAGTTCATGGCTAAACACACCCTGTTCGAGGGGCGCCTTGGCAAGCTGATGGTCTGGCTGGGCGGGATACCGGTAAACCGGGACAGTGCCGACGATGTGGTGGATCAGACTACCTCTGTGATGCGGCAAAAACCGTTCTGGCTGGGCATTGCACCGGAAGGGACACGGGAAGGGGCAGAGCGTTGGAAAACTGGCTTCTACCGGATAGCCGAACAGATGCAGATCCCCATTGTGGTGATCGGTTTCTGTTACCAGCGTCGTCAGGTTCGCATTGTTGGCAGCTTCATGCCCACCGGTGACATGGAGCAGGACATGGCCAGGATTGTGCAGGTACTGGCGGATATCGTGCCGCGCCGCCCGGAGCGCTTGTCCGCCCCGTTGCTGGAGCTTCGACAAAAGAATCAGGCCTGAGCAGTGTTGTCTTGCTCGTCCAGGCGGCTGAGAAACTGTTGGCGGCGCTGGGCCGATTGCAAGGCAAAGGCCAGTGGCCGATGCAACTCGTTGAGCAGGGCCTCATCGGCGTCAGAAAACGGTTGAGAGCCGGCCACTTCCACGATACCCAACGCAAACTCTCCCTGATGTATTGGCCAAAGTAGCAGGGTGGCGGGTTTGCGTTTGCCTTCCCCGACTTCCAGATCCAGATAGCCTTCCGGCACGGTATGCTGCTGTATCAGCAGTTTCTGGTTCAGCGCTGCGCCGAGCAGGGTTTCATCCTGGGGGAATTTGCGGCGTTCCGAGGCGCTGGCATTGAGCCCCCAGCTAGCCTGCCGGACCAGTTCCTGCTCTTCCAGGGTGTAGGCGGCGCCGGCTTTCGCGCCGATCTGTTCTATCAGATAGCCAAGCACCCGTTCGAGAAGCTGCGCCGGTGTCAGGTTGCCGGCAATCCGTTCCAGAAACAGGTTGAGCTGCTGTTGGCGCAGGGTGTCCTTTTCCGCCTGTTCCCGCCAGCGGGCCAGCTGCGAGGATTCACTTTCCAGCAGCAGATTGTTGGCAAAATTGCGTCGGGCACTGACATCCAGAATGTAGCCATTGAGCGCACAGATAATCAGCGGAATGACGAAGTAAAGCAGCATGGATAGCAGCGGCAGAGGTAGTTGTTGAAACAGGGCAGCAAGCAGGGTTACCGCCAGGGCACACAGGCAACTGATGAGCGTTTGCCGCGGCGGCAAGCGCAAGATGGAAAAACCGATAATCAGGATATAGATGGTTTCAAAGGCGGAAATCTGCCCGGGGAAAAGACCGTGAAAGCGGATGGCGCCGAGCAGAGTGCCGGCCAGGGCAATGCCGAGGGCCAGATACATGACGCCGATGGTGTGGGCTGTGAGCCAGGACAGCCGGGTGCTGCACCACAGAGCCAGCAGTGACACCGCGATCGGATAGACCCCGTAATTGCGCCAGGCGACCATCTCAGCGGTATCTACCAGCAGCATTACCGGCAGCACCACCACCAGGTACAACAGCCCGAGCAGATAGACCGAATGGCTTATCAGGTCCCGGGCGCGCCGATGAGCATGTTCCCGGTAGCGGGCTTCCAATTCCCCATCAAAGGTGACCAGAAGGCTGTCGAGTGCGTTGCGCAGGACGCCTTCCTGGTTTTTGCTGATCGCTGCTTCCGATGCTGCGGGCATGGCGTTACCTGATTATTATTCCGTTTGAGGAGCCTCTGAATAACTCCTTGCGTGCTCAGCGTGGCCTGAAGGGTGCAGCTGTTGTGTTTTGTCGCGACGGGCAGGGTGGGTTCCCTTTCCTAGCGACAAAGCGCAGCAGATGGGCCCTTCAGGCCGCGCCCTTCGGGTCTCCCAGGCTGGCCCGCACTCGTTGTTGCAATATCTTGATGGGTCGACACACACCTTCAACATTGCGCCCCACTTTACCTTTTGGCCCATAGAGGGGGCGAGCCAGCCTGAAAGACTGAGCATGCAAGGAGTTATCCAGAGGCTCCTTGATTCGCAGGCTGTGACAGCGCAGTATTTTGACAGCCTGATCGCGAATAAAGCCTGTCGCGATATTCAATAATGATCACAACCAACAGGAAGCATCATGACCGATACTGCCCGTTTTGAACAAGCCCAAAAAGATGTGAAAACCCTGGATCGCAAGCCCGGCAACGATGATCTGTTGTTTCTGTATGCCCACTTCAAACAGGGCAGTGCTGGCGATGTGAGTGGCAAACGTCCGGGCATGCTGGATATGGTGGGCCGGGCCAAGTATGACGCCTGGGCCAAGCTCAAGGGCATGTCTGCGGACGACGCCAAGCAGAAGTACATCGACAAGGTGGATAGTCTGCTGAAAAGCCACAAGGGCTAAAACCGCATTCCGGGCTGATGATTCACCCTCTTGCCTGCAGCAGTTGGGCCTTGCCCAGCTGCGCTTCCCCGGCCAGGTTGCGGTAAAACCGTTGTAGTTCCGGTAGCTGGGCTTTCAAGGCCTGGCGCACCTGCTGCCTGGCATCCTCAATCTCCGTTTCCACCCGCTGTTTGTCCTTCTGCATCTGTTTCTTTCGTTTTTCCAGTGCTGGAGGCAGGGCCGTGCTGCCCAGTCTTTCCAGGCGGTCTTCAATACGTTGCAGGCGATCCCGGGCGTCTGTCAGACGGGCCCGGAAGTCTTCCGCATCCGGTGCATTGGCCAGAACCCGCTGCAGATCCGCAATTTCCTGTTCGGTGGCGGTTCTTTCCATCTTGGCGGCAGTGCGAAAAGCGCCATTCGAGAGGTCCCGGGCGGTGGCGTGCTGGATAGCGTTACGCAAGGTTTTTTCCTGCTCACGAAGGCATTTGCGGACATTGCTGGCATTGATCAGCTTGCCGGTGGCATCCAGAACCTGGCTGTCGCGGTCGCGGATCATGGCCAGTACCAGCTGGTCCATCACGGTGGTGCTGTTGCCGGCAACACTGTTGGTCAGCGAGCGATACAGGCGATCCGGGTCGTCGGCAAGGGTTTGCAGCGCCTTCATGTTTTCCGCCACCTTGTTCAGGGCCAGGTTGTAGACCGGCAGGGCCTGCTCAACGGCTCCTTGTTTGCGCCAGTCATCGCCGGCCAGTACCAGCCCGGAGACGGCTCTGGGATTACCGGGGAAACGCGCGGCAATACGCACGAACCAGGTCCTGGCCCGCTCGCGGTCCCCGTCACGACGATAGCTTTCCGCCAATAGCAGTGCCGCATCCACCGCCGCGGGACTGTTCTGTTCCACCTGATTTAATTGCTGCCGGGCGAATTCGGTATCGCCATCGCGCAGAGCCATGGCTGCCAGGCGCAGACGGGCATAGTTGCCCAGAATTGGCTGGTTGATGCCAGGAGTCTGGTCGTTGTAGCGGATCAGGGTAGGGGTGTGGCTGTTACTGGCATGTCCTCCCAGTATCTCCAGCAATTGCTGGTCCTGGCTGGAGAGAACCAGGGGGCGTGACGAATCTGCCCCGCAGTCAGCAGGAGCCGCCTGCAGACTGGGGGTCAGCAATGTGCCGAGAAGGCAGAAAACTGCCAGGTTGATTGCTCTCATTGTCCCATCGTTTTGTTATTGGTTATCAGGGCTGAACGCTCAGGCAATACCAGTAACCGGTATTGCGATGGCAGTGCAAATGATAAACGGTGATTTCCTACCAGAAACAAATGGTGCGCCAACTGAGGATGGAGAGAAGGAACTGGGTCACAGCGCGCTACACAAATGTGCATACAGTGAATGGCTGTGGCATTACCGCGATGGTTTATGGAAACCGCCCCGAGCTTTTGCCTGGGCCTGCGAGCAAGAATCAGAAGCCCCGGAAGTTGGCGGCAATAATGCTGATTACAGCCATGGCCACCAGCAAACCGACCACCATCAGGACAGTGGCAATGATGCCAAGCACCTTGCCGGCGGTGGTCATGCCTTCCCCTGACGGGTCCATGTTACCGCTGCCCATGGCGTGGAGATCCTTGTTGCCCAGTATCCAGGCGACGATGCCCAGCGGCGCAAACAACAGGACACCCAGCAGGCCGAAGGTCAGCACCAGCCCGCCTCGATGGGCGGGGAGATTACCTTCGGGACGGGGCTCGACCTGAGGAGCGGTGGATCTGGGCGCGTTTAGAGACTGGCGACCGGCAAAGGCAGCAAACAGCAGCAGGGCGCTGATGACAAGGTAGAACAGGTTGTAGGCGGCGGTTGCGATGAGTGAGTAGGTATCCGAGCTGATAACGTCATCAAACATCCATTCCAGCAATACGGTCTGGTTGAAGATGATCCAGCCATTCTGCAGCAGGGTGAGCAGGCCGGCGATCATCACGAGCATGGCCGCAGTGCGGGCACGCTGCATGAATATTCCTGCGAGCACAAAGGCGGTAATGGCCACCAGAGTGCCGGGGGCGATAGCGGGGATCAGGGAGAGAATATCGGGTCCCATAAGACATCCTTTTCTTCGGGAGTGAGCAACTTAATGGTGAGTGGAAACGCGTGACAGAGCCTGTTTGAGCAGGCTTCTCACTGCCCGCCAGCGATTGACCAGCAGTGACAGGAAAATCAGGGCGCAACCGGCTAGCTGCATCAGCGTCATCTGCTCGCCGAACCAGGCCGCCGCCATCAGTGCGGTCCACATGGGTTCCAGAACCATGATGACAACGCCATGGCTGTGCAGTGACAGGCTTTGCGCATAGGTTTGCACAAGAAAGCGCAGGGCGGTACCCACGGTGGCGCTGAGGATGACCCAGATTGCCAACTCGAAGGTGGCGTTTGCCGCGGCCTCGCCCCAGTGCTCGAAAATGGCGGACAGGCCGCCCGTCAGCACACCGACCACCGCCAGTACTACCGTGGTCAGTGCCAGAGCCGGAATGCGTGGGTGTTCAATGGCATTGCCGCTGCGGTCGGTGGTGGAAATGGTGTTGGCGGCACGGGTGTTGAGGTTGAAATAGAGCGCGAAGATGGTGGCTGCCGCCACAAAGAACAGCTGTCCGGCCTCCAGATGCAGTCCTTGTTCCAGTGACAACAGAGCCAGACCCGCAGCAGCCACCGGCAAAGCCAGCCAGGTGCTGGCGGGCACTGGTTCGGCAAAGATCAGCCGGGCGATCACGGGTACCAGAACCACGCCCAGGCTGGTGAGAAAGGCCCCTTCGCCAACATGTTCGGCCATGGCCAGCCCCATGACCCAGCAGCTCATGGCAATGCCGAACACGGCGCCCACCCGCACACAGCGGACTAGTTGCTGGCCGCTGAGCCGGCGCAGCTGGCGGTGGGCGACCATGGCCAGCAGGCTTGCCGCCAGCAGGAAGCGCAGCGACATGAACAGCAGTGGTGGCATTGCCAGCACCGCCTCTCGGGAGAACATCCAGCTGATGGCGGCCAGCAGGGTGACCACCAGAAGCAGCAGGTCGGCTTTGTGAGCTTGGTTAACAGGCACTGAACAGGATTCGCATGGCAACAGAGCTGGCGATGGTAGCACAGGGCCTGTGCCGGGTAACGACTGTTCAGGCGACATAGATCAGGTCAAAGTAGACACGCATTATCCTGAGCGCGGGTCGATTCATGGTACAGACATTGATTCGGGTGAATCGCTTCAGGGCAGGACCGAGTTGCGAGTTGAAAGTAGCGAATAGATCAGAATCCGCATTGTTATATGCCTGTCGTTACTTTCAACTCGGTACTCGCAATGTGAAGAGCGCCAGCAGCGATAACAGCTGTTATGCCCGAGCGCTCCAAATTGTGCGTGGCCTTGAATAAGGTGTGGTGTTTGACGTTGAGGTAACAATGTTTGCAGCCTGGCGAAACTGGCGCGACAAGCGCCGGGTCAAGAAGATGGGGTATACCGAAGCAGAATGGGAAGCGGCGGTGGCCGACTGGCCGGTGTTGCAGCGGTATCAGGGCGATGAGCGGGCTCGACTGCGGGATCTGAGCTTTCGCTTTCTGGCGCGCAAGAGTGTCGCACCGGGGAACAACTTCGCCATTACCGATGCCATGTGTCTGCGTATCGCCACCATGGCCTGTGTGCCCATCCTGGAACTGGGGCTCGACTGGTATGACGGCTGGTATACGGTCATTCTCTATGAGGGAGATTTCATTCCCAACCGGCCCTGGCAGACTGAGGATGGTGTGGTCCATGCCAGTAGCCCGGTGCTGGCCGGTGAGGCCTGGCATCAGGGCCCGGTCATACTGTCATGGGAATCAGTGCTTGAAGCCGGGCAGGGCAGCAATGTGGTCATCCATGAGATGAGCCACAAACTCGATATGCGCCGTAACGGTGCCAATGGCGCGCCGCCGCTGCATCCGGGTATGAATCCGCGCCAGTGGCACGATACCTTCACGGCGGCCTGGGACCGGCTATTCGATGATTATGAACAGCATCGGCCCCTGTCTATCGATCCTTATGCACTGACCGGGCCGGGTGAGTTCTTTGCGGTTTGCAGTGAAGCCTTTTTCGAGGCGCCGGACTCGTTGCACCGGGACTGGCCGGATCTGTACCGGCTGCTGGCACAGTTTTACCGACAGGGAGAACAGCCATGAAATTTATCTTCGAAGTTCGGGTGAAACCGGGCTTTACCGTAGAGGAATATGCTCAGGGCTGGGTGGAAGCCAGTGAAATCATTCAGCAGACTCCGGGCGCCCGGGGCACCTACCTGCACCGCAAGATCGGCGAACCGGACAAGGTGCTGGCCATTGCCCACTGGGACAGCAAGGCTCACCGGGATGCCAAGGACGACAGCCGCAGTGAAAAGGTAAAGGCGATTCTGGCGAAACACGCCAAGGTTTGTGAGGTTACGGTGATCGGAGAATTCGACGAACCGGAATGGCAGGTGCTGCCGGAATAGTCCGGTCCGCCTTAGGGGCCTCGGCCCGCACGTTTATAACGAAGCCGCTGTAGGAGTTCCGCTTGAGGGACGAACCACGCGTCAGCGTGGAAATCATCCGCAGAGTCTGCCCCCGGATGCGGTCCGAAGCAGCAGAGCAACCGGGCTCACTTGAGTGATCAGGTGACACTCGCATCGCCTGCTTCCTCGCCAAGGCTCGGATTCGTCCCTCAAGCGGAGTTATTCGCTTCGCTCACCTTTCGGGTCGCACGGAAATACGTGCGTTACTCCGCTACGCTCGTTCCTAGAGTGGCTTCGTCGATGTCACGGATCGCGTCGCCAGCGACGCTCGTGGTGCCAGGTTGAGAGAAAGCAGTGTTCGCTTACAGGTATACGCATGGGGCACAGAGAGTGCCGGTAGCGGGACGTGGTAGATGTGAGGGGAAATAGGGCAGAAAGAAAAAGCCGCCTTGCGGCGGCTTCCGGTGCCAGCTCAGTACTGCTGCTGGGCTTCTTCTTCCGGCAGGGTGATGTTCAGCTCGAGAATTTCGCAGCCTGAATCACGATCCACCTGCACATTCACGGCGTCTTCCCCCACGGGGACATACTTGCGTACCACCATCAGCAGCTCTTGCTGCAGCTGCGGCAGATAATCCGGGCCGCCACGCGTGGAGCGTTCGCGGGCCACAATGATCTGCAGGCGTTCCTTGGCCACTGATGCGGAAGTCTGCTTCTTGGGAAGCAGGTAACTGAAGATGCTCATCCCTTAGCCTCCAAAAAGACGGCCGAACAGACCTTTCTTGTTAACGTTGACGAAACGATGGGGCAGCTGGTCGCCCAGGAAGCGGGCTACCGCATCGCTGTACGCCTGACCGGCATCGGAATCGATATCCAGGATTACCGGGCTGCCGGCGTTACTGGCGTTCAGTACCGCCTGGGATTCGGGAATCACGCCGAGCAATTCGATGGCGAGAATTTCCTGCACATCCTCCACGGACAGCATCTGGCCGTTCTCCACGCGCTCCGGAGAGTAGCGGGTGAGCAGCAGACGGGCGGGGATATCCCCGTCACCTTGTTCGGCATGGCGGGTCTTGCTGGCCAGAATGCCGATGATGCGGTCGGAGTCACGCACACTGGAGACTTCCGGGTTGGTCACTACTACTGCCTCGTCGGCGAAGTAGGCGGCCATCAGGGCGCCTTTCTCGATGCCGGCCGGGCTGTCGCAGATGATGTAGTCCATCTTCATGTCATCGCGCAGGGCGTTGAGCACGCCTTCCACCCCTTCGGTGGTGAGAGCGTCCTTGTCACGGGTCTGGGACGCGGGAAGGATGAACAGATTGTCCACCTTCTTGTCCTTGATCAGCGCTTGTTTGATGTTGGCATCGCCACTGATCACGTTCACCAGGTCATAAACCACGCGGCGTTCACAACCCATGATGAGGTCCAGGTTGCGCAGGCCTACATCAAAATCAATGACAGTGGTTTTGAAACCGCGCAGGGCAAGGCCGGTGGCCAGCGCTGCACTGGTGGTGGTTTTGCCGACGCCACCCTTGCCGGATGTCACGACCACAATCTTCGTCACGCTCTTTCTCCTTACCTTCGTCTTTCTGTGGCGCTAGCTCAGCGCGGTAAATTGCATGGCGTCACCTTCCAGGGACAGATAGACAGCCCGGTTGCGGTGCGCTTCGGGCAGATCTTCGGCTACCCGGTAATGGCCGGCAATGGATACCAGTTCGGCATTCAGTTGCTGGCAGAAAATACGTGCACTGCCGTCCCCGCGGACGCCGGCGAGGGCGCGGCCACGCAGTTTGCTGTAGACATGGATGTTGCCTTCCGCCATCAGCTCGGCGCCGGTGCTCACCGGGGCCAGCACGATCAAATCGCCACGGCTGTAGACCTGCTGGCCGGATCGTACCGGTTGGTCCACCACCAGCGTCTCGATGCGCTGGGTGGCGGTGGGGACTTTTTCTGCTTCTACCTGTGGCGCAGGCTCGCTGCGGCGCGGCACATCGCGGCCACCGGACAGGCTCAGGGTGCCCAAGCCAAGCATGGCGGCGGTATCGTTATCGATGCCGGTCGTGCGGGCCAGGGCCACCAGGTTCACGCCCAGGCTGCGCAGGGTGTCCACCGCGGCCATCAGGGCCACCGGGTCCACCTCCAGGTCCTGACTCACGTCAATCACCACCGGGGCTTCCTGCAGCCACTGGGCGGCATCTTCCAGCCGTTGGCTGACTTCCTGATGCAGCAGGTTGGCATCCAGGTTTTTCAGTTGCAGGACCGTCATCATCAGCATGCGGCCCTTGAACTCGAGAACGGTATTTTCTTCGACGACTGCTGTCATTCCTGACCTGTTGTCCGAGGGGCAAAATGGCACGAGAAGCGCGCCAGGCCCGGTGGGGCGTAATTTTGGCAAAGCCTAGACGAAAGCGGCGAGCCGTAAAAGCGCCAAAAGGGTGATATGAATGTTAAATCTGCGTGATATGGGGATGACAGCGGAATAACTGGTGGAAAAAGCAGCGTTTTCACCGCTGACGTGGCTTTGTGGCTTTTTGTGAAACTGTGGACCGGTTGGCGACCTTGCCAAAAATCTCCAGTAGGAGGCTGCTGTGACGAAGCCGCTGTAGGAGCTATGCTTGCATGGCGAACCGCGCGTATAGAGGCGGCAGAAGTCAACATTTATCCGCCATCGTTTCTGGAGAGACCTGTCAAGCTCTGAGATTCCTGATCGCCCTCCGGGCGATTTCCGCGCAAGCACGGTTCGCCATGCAAGCATGGGCTCCTACGGGGGCTCGGAGAATGGAGAAGGAGAAAGCGGAGGGGCATTTCGGCCCCTCCGCCTGGTTGGGTTTACATCACCGGGCGTTCTGCGTGCACGTTGACGTCCTTCAGGTCCATATCGAAGGCGTCAGTGAGCAGGCAGTCGTAGCGCATGGCATCGTACTCGTTCACCGGGTCTACCTGGTCGGCGTCGATGATGCCTTTGCTGGCCGCGTCCTGGAGCTTTTCCAGCACACTGTTGCCTTCCAGTTGTCCCTTGCCGTCGGCTTTCAGGAACGCCAGGTAGGCCGGCTCCACTTCCAGCAGCTTGTTGAAAGTGGCTTCCACGCGACCGATAGCATCTTCCGGGTCCTGAGAGATATAGGCCGGCTCTGCCAGTGCATCGCGCACCGAGCTGGGCGCCATGATCATGTCACCCAGCGTGCGGATCTGGTCGTCGCTTGGGGCCTGGGCCTTGCAGGGGCGACCGAACGGGAAGAACAAGCCTTTCAACGCATACCCCACACCAAAGAAGCCGAAGTTGCGGTAGAAGGCATCCAGGGCGTCATGGGCCTTGCTGAACGACCGGCGCAGCGCATAGCTGGCGTGGGCGTCGTTGGCCTCGTCCCGTGGCAGGGTGGCGTGGTATTTGAGAATGGAACAGGCGATCAGCAACTGGCTGTGCACATCACCCAGCCGGGCTGAGAGCAGCTCACGACGTTTCAGATCGCCACCCAGCAGGGCCAATGCCATATCTGCAGTACTGGAGAGCACCGCACTATAGCGGTTCACCAGCCGGTACCAAGGGGCACTGAAGGCGTCCGCATTGCCCGGTGCTTCGGACAGATAGGGGCCGGCAATAGCCTGCATGATACCGCTACTGATATTGCCCAGGGTGTGACCGGCATGGGAGAAGAACAGGGCATCGAAATCCTGCAGTCCCTGCTTCTTGTCTTCTGCCTGGATTGCCTGCAATTCGTCATATAGGTATGGATGGCAGCGCATGGCGCCCTGACCGAAGATCATCAACGAGCGGGTGAGGATATTCGCCCCTTCCACGGTGATGGCGATGGGGGTGGACTGATAGGGCAGGGCCAGGAAGTTACGGGGGCCCAACTGAATACCGCGCCCGCCGGCGATGTCCATGCCGTGGTTAATCAGCTCACGCATCATTTCTGTGGCGTGGTACTTGGCCATGGCGGTGACCACTGAAGGCGCACCATCTTCCAGTGAACGGGTCACCAGGTGACGGTAGGCTTCCAGGGTGTAGCCAATGGCGGCTACTTCGGCAGAGGCTTCCTGCACGCCTTCGAACTGGCCTACCGCCGTGTTGAACTGGCGACGGATACGGGCGAAGGCACCGGTCATGCGGTAACCGACTTCGCCGCTGGCAGTGGCCAGGGCGGGCAGGGAGACACCGCGACCGGCACCCAGGCATTCAATCAGCATGCGCCAGCCACGACCGGCCATGTCTGGCCCGCCAATGATGGTATCCAGCGGTACGAACACATCCTTGCCGTTGATGGGGCCGTTCATGAACGGAGAGCCAGGGTAGTGGCGACGGCCGATTTCCACCCCGGGAGTGTCAGCAGGAATCAGCGCACAGGTGATTCCAAGCTCTTCCTTGTCGCCGAGCAGTTTCTCCGGGTCGTAGAGTTTGAAGGCCAGACCTACCACCGTGGCCACCGGGGCCAGGGTGATCCAGCGCTTGGCAAAGTTCAGGCGCATGCCCAACACTTCCTTGCCGTCGATTTTGCCTTTGCAGATAACCCCTGTATCGGGGATGGCGCCAGCATCAGAACCCGCTTCCGGGCCGGTCAGGCCGAAGCAGGGGATCTCGTCGCCCTTGGCCAGGCCGGGCAGCCAGCGGTCTTTTTGTTCCTGGGTGCCGTACTCGGCGAGCAGTTCACCGGGGCCCAAGGAATTGGGGACCATGGCGGTAACGGCGGCGGTCAGTGAGCGCGTGGCAATCTTGCTCATGATGCGACTTTGGGCATAGGGGGAGAATGCCTTGCCGCCGTATTCCTTAGGGATGATCAGGCTGAAGAAGCCCTTGTGCTTGAGGAAATCCCAGACTTCCTCTGGCAGGTCTCTCAGCTCGTGGAAAATTTTCCACTCATCCAGCATGTCGCACAGTTCCTGGACCTCATTGTCCACAAAGGACTGCTCTTCATCGGTGAGAGTGGAAAACTGAATATGGGCGAATTTTTCCCAGTCCGGGCGACCGGAAAACAGGTCGGTCTCGAACCAGGTAGTACCGGCTTCAATGGCCTCGCGCTCGGTGTCGCCGATGGCGGGCATGACCTTGCCAAGAGCATTATAGACCGGCTTGCTGATGAACTTCTGGCGCAGATCAACGTGGTTGAGCAGAGCAACGCCGGCGGCCAGCAGGATCAGTGAAACCGGGTGAACCAGCCAGGGGGCCAGGAAGGCGCTCAACAGCCAGACAACTACAAAAACCGCGCTGCCGATGCCGCGACTGATGCGCTGATAGAACAAGGTCATCAGCGTGGCAATTAACACTACAATAGCCAACAGGCTAAGCATGGTGATCTCCTTTGCCGTGAACCCGAGCCTGTGAACTCAGGTAAATTTGAATACGGTCCAGCGTACTCATGTGTCATGTACATGGCGTGAAGCCTAATTGACTCAGCCTCTTTGAGTCTAACCCGTGAAAGTGATCAGTTGCACAGGATTTAACCGGATTTAATGGCGGTCATACCTTACAATTGTCACAGTTTTAGGGCTTTCAGGAGCAAGGCGTTGCAACCGAACAACTACATCATTGAAGCAACTGAACAGAACATTCAGCAAATTCTTGAGCAGTCCCGGCAGGTGCCGGTGATTGTGGATTTCTGGGCCAGCTGGTGTCAGCCCTGCCAACAGATGGCACCGATACTGGAGCGCCTGGTCAATGAGTACCAGGGCAAGGTGATCCTGGCCAAGGTCAATGCGGATGAGCAGCAAATGCTGGCAAGCCAGTTCGGGGTGCGCAGCCTGCCCAGCCTGAAACTGGTGTATCAGGGGCAACTGGTCAGCGAGCTGGATGGTGCCCAGACAGAAGGGGCGTTGCGCCAGTGGCTGGCCCCGGTGGTGGACCCGGAAGCTGCCGAGCAACAGCAGGAAGAAGGGTTTATCGAGCAGATCCGTATGGCCATCGACGCCGGCCATGGTGAGCAGGCGGAAGCTGCACTACGCCAGACCTTGCAGCAGAGCCCTGACAAGCACGCGATCCGGGCCATGCTGGTGGAGTTCTTGTTGGGTGAAGGACGTTTGGACGAGGCCCAGTCGGTGCTGGCGGAGGTCACCGAGGACGTGGAGCCATTACGGCCGTTCCGTGCCCGCTTTGCCCTGCTGGAAAAACTGGAGGGCGAGAGCCGTTCTCTGGCGGAGCTGCGTCAACGCATCAGCGATGAGCCGAACCCGGAAGATCTCTATGCCTTTGGTTTGCAGGCTGCGGCAGCCGGCCAGTTCCAGGCTGGCCTGGAGGCGCTGCTGCAACTGTTGAGCGAGCACCGGGATTTCCGCGACGGCATTGCCCGCAGCGCGCTGCTGGAAGTATTCGAATGCCTGCCCAAGGGCGACCCGCTGGCCAGCGAATACCGTCGCAAGATGTTCAATTACCTGTATTGATCTGCCGCCACGCTTTCCCCAGGCCGGGGGAGGCGTGGTATTTCTCTCCTTAACCCCCTCGTATGTCGATGCGCTGCGTCTTGCTGGTGCACATTGCTTTCGGCCTTTTCTGAATTTTCCCTCGCTGCATCATCCTGGAATGCTTCAATGCATTAAATCTGTGCATCTGCGTGGTGCAACGGTTCTATTGTGGTGCATATATGGGGTCTTCTGCGGCCAAGTCACTGAAATTAAAAAGTAATATTACTGGCCTGATTCTTGTATGCCCTATGCCGGTGCAAACTTTTCGGCACGTATTGTGTTGGTGCATCAGAGATGCACGTGGATCAGGAGATAACCATGAAAATGCTGACAGCGGTGATCAAGCCGTTCAAAGCGGACGAAGTCCGCGATGCGCTGGCCCAGGTCGGGGTGCAGGGCATGACCATTACTGAAGTCAAAGGCTTCGGCCGCCAGAAGGGCCATACGGAGCTGTACCGGGGGGCGGAGTACGTGGTCGATTTCGTGCCCAAGGTAAAGCTGGAACTGGCGGTGCGTGAAGAGGACCTGGATCAGGCCATCGAAGCGATCATGAAGGCGGCGGGCACCGGCAAGATTGGTGACGGCAAGATCTTCGTCAGCGATCTGGAGCAGGTAATTCGTATCCGCACCGGTGAAACCGGCAACGAAGCTATTTAAGGGGGCGATGATGAAAAAACTGCTTGCTGTACTGTTAATGCTTCCATCCTTGGCCCTGGCCGATGGCCTGGATACCGGCGACACCGCCTGGATTCTGACGGCCACCGCGCTGGTGCTGTTCATGACCATTCCCGGCCTGAGCCTGTTCTATGGCGGCCTGGTGCGGAGTAAAAACGTACTCTCCGTGTTGATGCAGTGTTTTGCCATTACCTGTGCGGTATCGCTGGTATGGCTGATCTGTGGTTACTCGCTGGCGTTCTCCGATGGCGGCAGCATGAATGCCTGGATCGGTGGTCTTGATCACGCGTTCTTTGCCGGTATCAGTAAAGACACTCTGGAAGGCACGCTGCCGAAAAGCCTGCACGGCCTGTTCCAGATGACTTTTGCCATTATTACTCCTGCGCTGATCGTGGGTGCCTTTGCCGAGCGCATGCGTTTCGGACCCATGCTGGCGTTCTCCGTGCTCTGGCTGCTGGGTGTGTATGTGCCCGTCTGCCACTGGGTGTGGGGCGGCGGTTGGCTGGCTGACCTGGGTCTGTATGACTTTGCTGGCGGTACCGTGGTGCATATCACTGCCGGTGTGGCGGCGCTGGTGGCGGCACTGGTGCTGGGTGGCCGAAAGGGTTTTCCCGGGCAAGGCATGATGCCGCATAACATGACCATGACCGTGACCGGTGCCGGCATGCTGTGGGTGGGCTGGTTCGGTTTCAACGGTGGCTCTGCACTGGCCGCTGGCGGCGACGCTGCCATGGCCATGCTGGTCACGCACATTTCCGCGGCGGCAGGCTCGCTGGCATGGATCACCATGGAGTGGAAGAAGTTCGGCAAGCCCTCGGCACTGGGCATCGCCACCGGCATGGTGGCGGGTCTGGGTACCATTACCCCGGCATCCGGTTTTGTCGGGCCGGCAGCAGCGCTGGTGATTGGTCTGTCTGCAGGTGTGATCTGTTTCTACTCGGTCATCTTCATCAAGCACAAGCTGAAGATCGATGATTCCCTGGACGTGTTCCCGGTGCACGGTGTAGGCGGCATTCTCGGTACCCTGTTTGCCGGTATCTTTGCGTCCACGGAACTGGGGCTGTTCTCCGGTTACGGTTTTGCCAAGCCGGAATTCACCATGCTGGATCAGTTCGGGGTACAGGCATTGGGCGTGGTGGCCACGTTCGTTTATACCGCTGTGGTGACCTGGGTGTTGCTCAAGCTGGTTGGGTTGTTCTCGGAGCTGCGTGTGGACAGCGACGAAGAAACCCAGGGTCTGGATATTGCCCTGCACGAAGAGCGTGGTTACGACCTCTGATTACCACTGCATGACAACGACCCAAAAGCCCGGCCTTGCGCCGGGTTTTTTTGTCCCCGATAGACGCTTGTACGGCTATTGCCACCCTCTGGGCCTTTCTATAAGGTACGGGTAAGTTTCGAACGCTTGTTTGAATGGTGATGCCTGATTACACGGGGTGTCGAAGCCACAACGATAGGTTAAGGAGATATAAGAATGAGCCTGGAATTTTTGTCTGACGAGTGGTTTGCGAAAGTAAAAGAGATCCGTGACGGTGCCGGTGATGTGGAAACTCCGGCTGCCCTGGCAGATCTGGTAATCAACATCACTGTGTCCGGCGATGGTGGCGACAAGGAGATGGCGTTGGTCGGTGGCATGATCGAAGAAGGTCATCACGCTGACGCGCCGACTACCATGATCCTGCCGGCTGATCTGGCCAAGCGTATCTTCATCGAAGGTGACCAGTCCGCCGGTATGCAGGGCTTCATGAGTGGCCAGATCCGTATCGAAGGCGACATGAGCAAGCTGATGGCGCTGCAAACCGCCCAGCCTTCTGCTGACCAGGTTGCCCTGATGAAGCAGATCCAGGAAGTGACTGCCTGATATAACGACACTGTCGTTTATCTGGAGTCTTTCCCCAATGCCCGCCTTGTGCGGGCATTGTTGTTTCTGGGGGAATCAGTTTCGAGGAGCGTGTTACGAGTTACGAAAAGCAGAGCCACGACGGGTTGTTTTGGTTAATCTTTTCGCTCCTCGCTCCTCGCTCCTCGCTCCTCGTTACTTATATCTCTTTGTGATTCAGGTTCTGCAGAGGCGAGGCCACGGCCACCGGGTGAACCGATACCTGATCCAGCCAGCCGTAGGCGCTGCGGCCACCACTATCCAGATAGGTCTGCAGGGAGTCCCGCCAGTGCTCCGCATGCAACGCCAGGCAGAGAGGTTGGCGGCGGATCGGATCCTGGGCCACGCAGATGTGCTCCGGGCCGGCTTTTTTCAGCAGGTCGCCGGGCAGTGAGGTGGGAGCCTGCACCAGATCGCAGGGCAGGCACAGGCAGAGCCCCTGGCTGGCATTCAGTGCTGCTTCCAGGCCGGCCATGGGCCCCTGAAACCCGTCCCGTTCATCACTGACCACCTGGTCGGCCCAATGCCGGTAGGTGGCCTGATTCCGGTTGGCACTGATTACGATACGGGTCGGGGAGGGCGCCAGGTGATCCAGCAGGTGAGCGATCAGCGGCTTGCCATCCAGCTCCACTAATCCCTTGTCGGCGCCGCCGACCCGTTTTCCCTGGCCGCCAGCCAGAATGATCAGGGTGTAGTCCATGGGGTGCCTCCGTTGGTGTGGGATGCCTGAGCACAGAAACCGTCCGTTGGCGGGTTTTCCGCGTTGCGTGAGGCGTGCTGCTTGTGGCGTCTAATGCTATGCTCTGTGGCTTGCTTCCTTTCTGTCATCCTCAGGACATCGTGTGACCAGCGCCCGTAACCATCTTACCGATCTGACGCGCTTTGCGCCGCTTTTGCCGGGCTATCAGCCCCGTGAACCGCAACTGGCCATGGCGGACGCAGTGGATGCGGTGATCGGCACCGGTGGCACCCTGATGGTCGAGGCGGAAACCGGTACCGGAAAGACCCTGGCGTACCTGGTGCCGGCCCTGTTGTCGGAGGGGCCGACACTGGTGTCCACCGGCACCAAGAGTCTGCAAGATCAACTTTTTTTCAAGGATGTGCCGCTGGTCAAGAAAGCCCTGGGGCTGCCGCGCAAGGTGGCGCTGTTGAAAGGGCGCGCCAATTATCTCTGTCCCTACCGGATGACCCTGCATCAGGAAGAGGCCCGTTTTCTGACTCGGGAAACCGCCGAGCAATTGCAGATCGTGGCCCATTGGGCTGGTCGTACCAAAACCGGTGACATCGCCGAGCTGCAACAGATTCCCGAAGACGCGCCGGTATGGCCCTGGGTAACCAGTACTGCCGACAACTGTCTCGGCACAGATTGCCCCAGCTATCAGGAATGCCCGCTGATGAAGGCCCGCAAGGAAGCCCAGGAAGCGGACCTGGTGGTGGTCAATCATCATCTTTTCTTTGCTGATGCGGCCTTGCGCGGTAACGGCTCGGCCTCGGAACTGCTGCCCAGTGCCAACACGGTGATCTTCGACGAGGCGCATCAGCTGCCGGAAATCGCTGCCGCTTTTTTCGGCGATACCTTGAGCACCCGACAGGTCCAGGAACTGGGCCGTGATAGTTTGTCCGAAGCTGGGCAGACCGCTGCCGATCTGGCGCGTCTGAACCAGTTGATTGCAGCGGTGGAAAAGGGCTGCCTGGATCTGCGCCTGAGCCTGGGCGACGGCGAGCGTCGGGAGCCCTGGTCCGAGGTGGCGGAGAAAGAGACTGTCATCGAAGCGGGCGAGACCCTGCTAACGGCCCTGCGCGATCTGGAAATGTTCCTTGGCCCCCTGGCCAAGGCCAGCCGGGGAATGGAGGCCTGTGCCCGTCGTGCCAGCGAGCAAGTGGACTGCCTGGCGGCCTACCTGAAAGGGGAACAGCCCAACCGGGTGTACTGGTTTGAAACCTTCAAACGGACTGTGGTGCTGCACAGCACGCCCCTGTCCGTGGCAGCCCAGCTGCGTGCCCAGCGCGAGCGTCAGCCGTGCAGCTGGGTGCTTACCTCGGCGACTCTGTCTGTGGGCGGGCGCTTTGAGCATATCCAGAAGCGCCTTGGCATGGACGCGGCTACCACCCTGCGGCTGGAAAGCCCGTTCGATTTCAAACGCCAGGCGGTGTTTTATGCCCCTGAATGCCTGCCGGCGCCGAACGATCCCGGCTATACCGCGGCGCTTTGCGATGCCATGGTGCCGGTCATCAATGCCGCCAAGGGTCGCACTTTTTTCCTTTTCACCAGTCACAGAGCATTACGGGAAGCGGCCCAGTTGCTACGCCCACGTCTGGACTATCCGTTGCTGGTGCAAGGGGAGTCCGGTCGACGGGAGTTACTGGACAGCTTCCGGGAAAAAGGTAACGCGGTGCTGTTGGGCACCAGCAGTTTCTGGGAAGGCATTGATGTGCGTGGCGAGGCACTCAGTTGCGTGATTATTGATAAACTGCCGTTCGGCTCGCCGGGTGACCCGGTGGCGGCGGCACGCATTGAACATATCAATCGCAATGGTGGCAATGCCTTCCGCGATTATCAGTTGCCCCAGGCGGTGCTGGCATTGCGCCAGGGTGCCGGCCGACTGATTCGTGATCCCAAGGATACCGGCCTGTTGGTGGTGGCGGATCCCCGGCTGCTGACGCGCAGCTACGGAAAACTCTTTGTGAACAGTCTGCCCAACATGACCCGCACCCGGAAGCTGGACGTGGTACAACGGTTTTTCGATTACCTGGCCCGGCAGCAAGAAGGGCAGACAACGGAACAGATGGAATCATGACACGAATTCTGGCTCTGGAAACCGCCGGTGAAACCTGTTCGGTGGCCATCATGGATGGCGACGAGGTGCTCGAATATTTCGAGCAGGCGCCACGTCGTCAAACCGAACGGGTGCTGCCGATGGTGGAAGCACTGCTGGCGGAAGCGCAACTGTCGCTTCGCCAGCTGGACGGCATTGCCTTTGGCCATGGTCCCGGTGCCTTTACCGGTGTGCGGGTCGCGGCTGCGGTTACCCAGGGGCTGGCCTTTGCGGCGGACTTGCCGGTGATCGGGGTGTCTACTCTGGCGGCCTGTGCACTCAGCGCTCAGGAGACGACGCCACACCGGGATGTGATCGCGGTGTTCGATGCGCGTATGGGAGAGGTCTATCTGGGCGCCTATGCCTGTGAGGATAGCGTTGCCAGAACCGTGTTCGACGACGGCCTGTTTCACCCGGATACTTTGCCATCTCTGCTACAAAAAGACTGGATGATTATCGGCTCCGGGCTGGTCTATCGTGAGGCCCTTTGCCTGGCCTATGGCGCAAGTCACTGTGAGGTCGACGTGCATCCCCATGCGAAAGCGGTGGCCCAGCTGGCATTATCCGGTTTCCAGCGCGGGCAGGGTGTCAGTGCAGAACTGGCGCAGCCGGTCTATCTTCGTGATCAGGTAATTCAGGGAGCTGTACGATGATCAACTGGGACCTTCCCAATGTCCATGAACTGGCGGTGACTGTGCCGGCCGAAGCCATCGACGTGATGGGGCATGTGAACAACACCGAATATCTGCGTTTCATGGAGAAAATTGCCTGGGATCATACCGCCAGCCTTGGGTTGGGCTGGGATCTGTACCAGAAGCTCAACCGGGGCATGGTGGCCCGGCATACCGAAGTGGATTACCTGGCGCCGGCCTTTGAAGGTGAACACCTGAAGATCGGTACCTGGATCGTGGAAAACGACCAGCGCATCAGTATCACGCGCCGTTACCAGATTGTTCGCGAATCAGACGGGCGAACCCTGCTGCGCGGCCGCACCCGTTGGGTGTGTGTGGCACTGGATTCCGGTAAGCCCCGCCGCATGCCCCCGGAATTTTTGCAGGGTTACAAAATCACCGCCACAGAAGAGTAAAACGTTGCGATAGACGGGAATCGCGCTTCAAAGCGCTTCACCCGTCTTGATTATCGCCCCTCGCAACTCGTTCCCGTTACTGACGTTCCATTCAATAAGGACATTCCATGGATTGGTTCCAGGCCCTGGTGCTTGCCCTGATACAGGGACTTACCGAGTTTCTTCCCATTTCCAGTTCTGCCCATCTGATTCTGCCGTCTCAGGTACTGGGCTGGCCCGATCAGGGGCTGGCCTTTGATGTGGCCGTGCACCTGGGCACCCTGATGGCGGTGATGGCCTACTACCGCCGGGATCTTTTTGCCATGGTCGGCGGTGCCGGCAAAGCGGTGACCCAGCGCACCATGAACGACGACCTGAAACTGGGACTGCTGGTGGTGTTGGCTACCATTCCTGCGGTGGTGTTCGGCTTTCTTGGTGATGACTGGATTGAACGGGAGTTGCGTTCTGCACTGGTGATTGCCGTTACTACCCTGGTGTTTGGCGCGTTGCTGTGGGCTGCCGATGCGTTCGGCAAGCGCCAGTTCAGTCTGGTGCGATTGGGTGTGATCGGCGCCATTTTTATCGGCCTGGCCCAGGCTCTGGCACTGATTCCCGGTACCTCCCGTAGCGGTATTACCATCACGGCGGCACTGGCGCTGGGTTACAAGCGCGAGGACGCTGCCCGCTTTTCCTTTCTGCTTTCCATTCCAGTCATTCTTGGTGCGGGATTGCTCAAGACAAAGGATCTTGTCGAGCAGCAGGTAGCGGTGGACTGGGGACTGATGGCCCTGGGTGCGGTGGTCAGTGCGATTACGGCGTATCTGACCATTGTGTTCTTCATTCGTCTGCTTGAGCGCATCGGCATGCTGCCGTTTGTGGTGTACCGCCTGGTTCTTGGCGTTGCGCTACTGGCGTGGCTGGCCTGATTCCATGCTGGCTACGGTGCTGGGTCTGTTACCCGGGTGCCCTGACGGGCTTCCCGGTACGCCGGTAGAAGAGGCAGACAGAGCGGTGGAACTGGCCCTGCCGCTGGTGCTGGGCTGGCATGAGGAGCGCCTCAGCCTGTGGCGACCGCAAGGGCGGGAAACTCCCTTGAGCGTCAGCTTCAATGATGGCAAACAGGGCTACCGACTGACGGCGGAGCGGGTCCGCCACGAGCGGTTGATCAAGGCGCTGGGAAAACCCCGGGAAGAAACCTTTACTGTTCTGGATGCCACCGCTGGCCTGGGCCGGGATGCGGCCCTGATCGCCATGGCCGGGTTTCCGGTATTGCTGGCGGAACGCTCGCCGATTCTCCATGCCATGCTGGCTGATGGCTTGCGGCGGGCGCCTGCAGAGCTCGCTGCCGCCATGCAGTTGCTACCCTGCGCGGATGCTGGCGCGCACACCTTGCCGCCGCTGCATGCGGTCTATCTTGATCCCATGTTTCCATCGCGGGACAAAAGTGCGGCGGTAAAAAAAGACCTGCAATGGCTTCAGCAATTGGCAGCCTATCCCGATCAGAACGAAGAAGCGGCGTTGCTGGAATGGGCGCTTGGTCTTGATCCGCATCGGGTGGTGGTCAAACGGCCCGGCAAGGCTGAACCGCTGGCAAAACGCAGCCCTCATCATCAGATTGCCGGCAAGGCTATTCGTTTTGATGTCTATGAGTAGCCCGAATCGCTGAGCAACTAGTCCATCCTGTAACGCATTCATGAATTGATCATAAAATAGACACAATGATGTCGCTTTGATAGCGTCAAAGGTGCACCTGATGTGTTGGTGTTAAGGAATGACACTTTAAGCATGAGGATAAGATAATGAATACCTTCCGTTTGCTTGCGTTGACTGCGGCATTGCCTCTGGTTTTGCCGGCATCTGCCATGGCCGATAACTACCTGCGGTTTGCCTATAGCCTTGCCGATTACGATGAACAAGATATGGATTTTACGGTTGCGAGTCCTTCAGACGAGACTCTGGCCATCGATGGGTACGATCCGGGTGGTACGGATTATCTTAGCGTAGCAGGTGGTACCTGGCTTTCCCCCAACTTGCGCGCAGAAGTTGCACTGGATTTCTCTCTGGCGTCCAAGGAAGACGATGGCGTTACCGTCAGCTCCGGCGGGGCTTCAGAGGCGGGGACGTTCGAGGCCAAGACCACCAGTCATCTTCTCATGATCAATGGCTACTACCACTTCATGAATGACCGTGGCACCGGGGCCTTTGACCCCTATGTAGGGGCGGGTATCGGTCTTGCCGATAACGAACTGGAGGATATGACCGTTTTCGTTAGTGGCGCATCTGCAACCATTGAAGACGGTGGCAGCACCGAATTTGCCTTCAAATTTGGTGGGGGTGTTGCCTACTGGCTCAGTGATGCGGCCTCCGTGGATTTCTCCATTTTCTATGTGGATGCCGGTACCGTGGAAAGTGGTGATACGGCCAATGGGGTTGGCGGTACGGTGGCACTGTCCCGGGAACTGGAAATGGATCTGGAGAGCATCAACTACAGCCTGGGTATTTCCATTGCCATCTAGCGGTTGGCTGTGTGCCCGGAAATAAAAATACCCGCCATTTGGCGGGTATTTTTTTGTCGGCTACGGTTGCCGGTCTCAGGAAGCAGAGGCAGAGGAGGCCGGCTCCACCAGGTGCTCAATGTCTGTCACCCGCGTCACCCGTTGAATGGCGTCGCTGATATCCGGGCTGAGGATACGACGGGCTTCATCGTCAAGCGATTCCAGTTTCTCGTCAAACACCAGGGCGCCGGCATCGTTCGTGGTGACCAGGCCGGTACCGTACAACTGGCTAATAAAGTTTTTCAGCACCACCTTGTCGAAAAATTCTGGAGAGTTGAACTCGTAGAGCAGCGACAGTCGTTGCGCGGTCTGGTGAGCCAGTTCCCCCAGCTGGTCGGCGGTCAGCATGCCTGAGCCGTACTGAACCAGCAGGCGAATGGTCAGATAGTAACGCTCCAGAGACGGCATGACGGTCTGGCCAAGATGGTCCAGCATGTCGGATTCATGGGTGTGGATAGGGGCGCCGTGCAGACAATGGTCTTCGCGGCTGATCAACTGTTCCTTCTCCAGCACATCCACCGTCTTGCTGACCGCCCGGGACAGGTCGTCGCCGTCCTGCCAGTGGAGATAGTATTCATTGCGCAGGAAGGGGTAGAGCAAATGCACCATGCTCTGCAGGGTGTCAATGCTGATAGAGCGAGCGTTCATCACCAGCGAGCAGATCAGACCGGGGAGAATAAACAGGTGCAGGCTGTTGTTGCGGACATAGGCCATCTGCAGGGCCGTTTTTTCATCGGTGGTCACCACATCGCCGAGCTTGTGCTCGATGCGCTCCAGGAACTCGTTGTCCAGCCCATACTGGATGATGGCTGAAGCATCATCCGTGGCGATGGAGGCGCTGTCACTGTAGGGAGCCTGTTTGAGCAGGGCGATGTAGAGGTTCAGCTGCTGGCGTAACTGGGCCACATCCATGGTGTGTTTGGGCGACGCGAGCAGGGCCAGGCTGAGCAGGTTGATCGGGTTGGCGACGGCGGCGGCATTGATGGATTCCACCACTTCCTGTCCGAGTTCATTGACCACATGCTTGAACCAGGCTGGGCTTTCATCGGCAGCCAGGTCTTCGCTGCGCCAGGCGGTGTGATGCTCGTCGAGGAAGTCCACCAGCTTGATGGGCTCACCGAAATTCACATGCACCTGACCGAAGTGACTGCGCAGCACCGCCAGGGATTTCATCAGCCCGCCGACAGATTCCTTCTGCTTTTTCTTGCCGTGCAGCTCGCCGATATAGGAGCCTGATTCGATCACTTTCTCATAGCCCACATAAACCGGCACAAAGGCAATCGGCTTGCGGGCATCACGCAGAAAGCTGCGCAGAGTCATGGCGAGCATACCGGTGCGCGGCTTCAACATTCGGCCGCTACGGCTGCGCCCACCTTCCACGAAGTACTCGATGGAGTAACCACGTACGGTGATGGTATGAAGGTATTCGCTGAAAACGGTGGCGTACAGGGGGTTGTCACGAAAGCTGCGGCGCATGAAGAAAGCACCGCCCCGTCGCAGGATAGTCCCGACGATGGGCATATTCAGGTTGATGCCGGCGGCGATGTGCGGCGGTACCAGGCCATTGCGGAATACCACAAATGACAGCAGCAGGTAGTCAATATGACTGCGGTGGCAGGGCACATAGATCACTTCGTGATCACCGGCTACCTTGGTCAGGTTGTCCATGTTGTACAACCTGACCCCGGCATAAAGCCGGTTCCAGACCCAGTTCAGGAACAACTCCAGAGACCGAATGACGGTATGGGAGTAATCCGCGGCGATTTCCATGGCGTAATGGCGAGCCTTGGCTTCCACCTTCTCGATACTGGTTTCCTGGCGCTGGGCCTCGGCGCGGATGGCTTCCTGTACCGGGATGGAGTCCACCACGGTATTGGTGAGGGTGCGACGGTGCGACAGATCCGGGCCGATGGCGGCTTCCTGCTGACGGCGAAAATGCACACGCAGAATGCGGGAGGCCTTGCGCACGGTCTGTTCGTCCGTGGGGCACTGATCCACCAGGGTGCGTAGGGACATGGGCTTGCTGAAATGGACGTACAACTGCCGGCCCTGGGTGACGATGATAAAGAATTTCTTGATGAAACCCGCCGGCGACCAGTTGTCGGAAAACAGAATGCGCCACAGAGAGCTTTCCTTTTCCGGACGGCGGCCCCAGAACACCGATACCGGCACCAGCTGTACATCGGCTTCGGGATTGGCGCGTAGTGCGCTGACCAGTTTTTCCAGCCGTGGCGGTGACACGGGGGTTCGCTGCCGGCCATTACTGAATTTGCGCCGGTACAGCTGGAAGTAACTATGGCTCAGGTGGCTTTTGCCCAGCGTCAACCCATGCAGTGCAGATGCAAGGCCCAATTGTCGTGCGGATTGATCCGCTGCTGCTGCATCGGCGGCAGAGCGATCACGCAGCACATAGACCACCGGGGTATTGGGAGCAAGTTGCAGTTCGTCAGGGTTTGAAGGCAGCGCGTTAGCACGTGTGCACAAACGCAGGAAAATGCGGATCAGGAAGAAGCCCAGGCGATCCAGGCCAAGCCAAGGTGTCATAGTAGGATTCAGTTAACCAGTGTGCAGCAAGTGTAGCGAAAGCCCTGGGCAGGGGACACCAGCGCATATTTCAATTTGTTTCAGAATTGCGTCTGCCAACTCGTACCATGGTCCAGTATACCGTTATATTCACGGGAACAAGTCAGGTAGCCTTGCTAGACTGTTGGCAGTTTATTGATAAGGACTAAGGAGTTAACGGTGTCGACACCGCAAACGGGGATTTTTGATCGTAGTTATCAACATCATCTGTTCTTCGAATTCTGCCTTGGCAGTGGCCAGGAGATGCAGGCAGTCAGAGCCGCTTTGCGCCAGCTGAATTCGCTGAAAAGTGAAAAGACACCGGTGTTGATGGCGTTCGGGCCAGCCCTCTGGGAGCAACTGGACACCCGCTTCAGCTTCCCGCCGTTCTCCCTGGAAGGCCATGTGCCGGCCACCCAGGGGGATCTGTGGGTCTGGGTGCAGGCGAAAGAGCGCGGTGATCTATTCGATACCGGCATGCAGGTACGCGATGCTGTGGGCGAGCTGCTTTCCACGCAGCTGGAGCTGAACAGCTTCGTCTACCACGACATGCGTGACCTGACCGGGTTTGTCGATGGCATTGGCAATCCCACCGGTGAAAAGGCAGAAGAGGCCGCCTTCATTGCCGAGCCACACCCCGGTGCCGGTGGTAGTTGGGTGCTGACCCAGAAGTGGGTTCATGACCTGAAGAAATTCAACCAACTGCCGGTCAACGAACAGGAAAACGTGTTCGGCCGCACCAAGGAAGATGCAGTGGAGTTTGACGAAGAACGCATGCCGGCGAATGCCCATGTGGGCCGCACCGATGTGGATCGCGATGGTGTTCCCCAAAAAATGTGGCGCCGCTCGGTCCCCTACGGCGACAGCAGTGAACACGGCCTGTACTTCCTGGCCTTCTGCTGCGAACTGGATCGCTACGACTACCTGCTTCGCCGCATGTACGGCATCGCCGACGATACCGTCAAAGACCGCCTGCTGGACTACACTCGCCCGGTGATGGGCTCGTGGTGGTATGCACCGGATCAGGAGTGGATTGATAAGATCAGTGAATAGTTAATAGTGAACAGTTAACAGCGGCCCGGTTTCGCGCCTTCTGGACTGAAAACAAAGAGGCCGCGTCCATGATTTGGACGCGGCCTCTTGCGTTTCAAAACAGTTCAAACCTGTTCCGCGAAACTGTTCACTATTAATTGTTAACTATTCACTGCCTCAATCCGTTTTCCATTTGGTAAACATTTTCTTCACCAGGAACGGGGTGAGTTTCAGTGAGGCGCTGAGCATCTGGCCGAGGCCTTTGGGGAAGACGAAGTGCAGGGCGTTCTTGATGCCGTTGTAGGTGGCTTCGTCGAAGGGGTACCAGAAGATGTTTCGCTTGGAGGGCAGGATGTCCCAGTTGACCGCTTTTGCCTGAGTCATTTCCTCCAGGCCTTCCGGGCCGTGGGTGCGGCCGATGCCGGATTCCTTCCAGCCGCCCCAGGGGGTTTCGGAGAGGCCGTGGCTGTAAAGGTGATCATTAATGGTGGTGACCCCGGACTGCAGACGGGCAGCAATGGCGCGGCCACGCTTGTTGTTCTTGGTCCATACGGAGGAGGTCAGTGCCAGCTTGGATTCGTTAGCCTTGCGGATGGCGTCTTCTTCGTTAGCCACGCGTTGCACGGCAATCAGGGGGCCGAAGGTTTCATCGCACATGGTGAGCATGTCGTCGGTGACATTGGTCAGCAGCGTCGCCGGGTGGAAGAAGCCGTTTTCCACGTTGCCTACCGGGCGGGACTGGGCTTCGATACGGGCGCCTTTGGCCAGGGCATCTTCCAGGTGTTGCTGCACGGTGCGAAGCTGGCCGGCAGTGGTCAGGCTGCCGATATCTACATTGAAATCGTTGCAGCCTACGCCGTGACGCAGCTGGCGGGTCTTCTTGGCGAGTAGATCCACGAACTGGTCGTAGACCGCGTCCACCACATACACCCGTTCCACACCGCCACAACTTTGACCGGCATTCTGGTAACCGGCCCAGGCGGCACCGTTGGTGGCCCGTTCCAGGTCCGCATCTTCCAGCACCAGCATGGGGTCGTTGCCGCCCAGCTCCAGGGATACCGGAGTGAGGGTTTCAGCGGCCTGGGCCATCAGGGTTTTGCCGGCGGGGACGCTGCCGGTGAAGAACAGCTTGTCCACGCCATTCTCAAAGTAACCAGTGGCCACTTTGGAGCCGGAGCCGACGATGTGATGGAACAGACCCTCAGGCAATTCACCGGCGGCGATGATCTGCTCGATGGCGCGCCCGACTGCCGGGGTGGCAGCGGCCACTTTCAGCAGTACGGCATTACCCGCCATCAGGCCCATGACGATTTCACCGAAGGGGATCGACAGCGGATAGTTCCAGGGGCTGATAATGCCCACCACGCCCAGTGGTACACGCAGCATGTGGGTCTTCTTGTTGAAGAACAGGATGCTACCGCCGGGGCGGTTCTTCTCTTTCAGATATTTTTCCGCGTTGTTCGCATACCACTTGCAGGCCAGGGCGCAGGGCAGCACTTCGGTGGCCAGGGCATCGGTAAGGGTCTTGCCGTTGCTTTCGCTGACGGTGCGAGCCAGGTCGTCGGCGCGGTCGACAATGTAGCTGCGCATCATGGTGATATGGCGAGCCCGTTCCTTGAACGATTTGGCCGCCCAGATCGCCTGGGCTTCACGGGCCCGGGTCATGATCTCGGGCAGTTTGGCCAGATCGGTTTCATTCAGCTCGGCCACGGCGGTGCCGGTGGCCGGGTTGGTGTCCAGTACGGTTTTGCTATCCAGTTTTTCTTGCGCGGTCATGTGAGGAAGTCTCCATCACGGCAGGTCGCAAAGGCGGCCTGCGGGCTGTTCTGAGAGGGCCAGTGTCTGACTCCGGGAAAGGCACATAGGTAAACACAGAGTAGACATTGTGGCTAGTGCTGTTCGGGCCGATTTCAGGCGGTGACGCCACGGCTTTGCTGCGCTTCCGTCAGCCGGAACGCCATGCGCTCGAAGGTCAGGGCAATGCGTTCCAGGGCGCCGGCAATCAACTCACGGTCACGCTGAGCCAGGTTGCCAGCATCGTCCATAGCCAGTTTGAGCCTTTCCGATTGCTGGCGAAAGCCCTGGTCGACGGCGCCACGGGAACAGGCCTGGTAGGCCGCAGCCAGGGCCAGTTGCCAGCGATCGGCGCTGTCGAGCAGCGCGGGTGTTGCATTGCTGCGCAGGCGACTTTGAATCCACAGGGAAACCTGGCCCAGGTTCAGTCCGGTGAGGCCCAGGTCCGTGAAATGGCGCTGGGCCTCGGGCAGGGCCTTGTCACAGATGGTCAGCCAGCGCAGACGGTCGGCCATGCGGGCATTGAACCATTCCTCATTGATGTTGGCGGTGCCCGTCGTGGTCGCAGAGGTATTGCCCATCAAGGTCAGGTCGGTGGCGGTCTGGCGGATCAGTCGGCGGCGCAGGTTGGGGCCATTGGGGGGCGTAATCAGCCGGAACATGAGGAAGGCGATGGCGATTCCTGCGGTGATTGCCAGGCCGTTACTGGCCACCCGGGCCACGTCAAAATCCATGGCGTTGCCCGGCTGCACCAGAATGATATAGGGCGTACAGAAGCCCAGCCCCAGGGGCAGGGTCAGGCGTTTGCTGATGGCCAGCAGGCCGACAAACAAAGGCGCGCCGAGAATCAGGATGAGCAGGGGAAAGTTGCCGTTATTGAGCGCCAGCAGGGGGAGGGTGAAAAACAGGGCCACCGGGGTGGCCAGCACAGAACTGAAGGTGGCCCGTTTCAGCACCTGATCCGGCTCTGGCAGACGTGCAAAGAGAATGGTGAACATGACCGGCATGATCATCAGCATGATGGCCATGGGACTGGCAGTGCCTACCCAGAGACCGGCGGCAAGGGCAAACACCAGCGCACTGCGCAGGCCCACGGCGGCGGCGATCTGCAGATCCCGGTAAGGCCGCAGGCCCTGTGGCCGCAGTTGCACTTCATGGCTGAAATGCAGGGCACGGTTGGCCTCCAGAGCCAGGATCAGGTCAGCGGTCAGGTTCTGGCTGACCTGGAAGAAGCGCCGCTGCAGAGGCGGGGCATCCTCGGCTTGCTCGCCGCGGGCTTCGCGCAGTTGCTGGCGCAGGGTCTGGGCTTCTTTCATGGCCTGCTCGGCGGAGCGGGTTTCGCGCATGCGCTGGAAGGCGGTGCGCAAGGCATCAAGCAGGTCGCGCAAGGCCGGGGTGAGCAGATCATCATGGTTACGCATCAGGCGCCCGATCACGCGGATGCGGGCTACCAGTGACAGGGTTTTGTGGCAGATCACGGTAGCCGCCCGGGCCCGCCCCGGGCCATGGCTGCCCTCGTAGTGAACGGCGCTGCTGTCATCACTGAGCGCAAAAATACCCTGCAGCAGGGTATCCACCTGGTTGTGGCGTTTGGCGTGAGTGCCCGTCGGGTCCAGTTCCAGTTCCAGATAGGCCAGTGTCTGGTTGAGGGCGGTGCGGGCATGCTCCTTGAGCAGACCGCTGACTCGTACTGGCCACAGCAGGCTGCTTACCAGAGTGGCGCAGACGGCGCCGAGAATGATCTCACTGACCCGGGCGTTGGCAATGTGGAATATGCCCAGGCTGGAGGTATTGGCCGGGTCGGCGATGGCCAGCACCACGATGAGGGTGGCGGTGATGCCCGCCATGGCGAAACCGTAGATGAAATTAGCCTGGCGCACCCAGGCGGAGGCGCCGGCATTGAGGCCGATCCACAGGGTCAGTGCGCCAATGGCCAGGGCCGGGTAGGGGAGTAGCCAGGCCAGGATCAGTAGGCCCATGGCGCCGCCTACCAGGGTGCCGCCGATCTGGCAGAAGCCTTTTTCAATCACCAGCCCGGTTTCCGGGCGGACTTGCAGGAACACGGCGGAGATCAGCGCCCAGTAGGGCCGGTCCAGTTGCAGCAGCATGGACAGATAGAGTGCCAGGGCCATGGCGATGACGCCCTTGGCGGCGAACAGGACAGACTGGCGGTCAGGAGTGAGCAGAACAGCCAGTCGCGGATCCAGTTTCATTGCTCGCTCTTGGTGTCCTGCTCGTGGAGGCGCACGGTGGCAGTCATGCCAGCGGCCAGCAGAATGTCATCGGGAATGTGGTCCAGCTCGATATGCACAGGAATGCGCTGGGCCAGGCGCACCCAGTTGAAGGTCTGCTGGACCTGGGGCAATAGCTGGCCGTCAGTCTGAGTGTTGGCATTGGCGATGGCCTGGCCCACGCTGGTGACCTTGCCGCGCAGTTTGCGGGCGCCGTTCATCAGTACCACTGTGGCCCGCTGGCCCACTTCCACCATGGGCAGCTTGGTTTCCTCGAAGTAGCCGGTGACATAGAAGCTGCCAGTCTTGACCATCGACACTACCGGCGTGCCCTGATTAACGAAGTTACCCTGCTGCAGGGTCAGGTTGACGATAGTGCCGTCTGCGGGAGCTTCCACACGGGTTCGTTCCAGGTTGATTCTGGCGCTGGCCAGTTCTGCCTCGGCCAGCGCCACATTGGCGGCAGCAAGCTGGGCCTCGATACGGGCACTGTCCAGTTCTTCACGGCTGATGCTGTTGCCGGCGTGCAGGCGTTTGCGCCGTTCGTATTGATGTTCCGCCAGGCGCAGGGACTCCTGCTCGTGGAGCAGTTGGGCTTCGGCCCGGGCAAGTGTGGCCCGGTAGCGGATGTCATCAATCCGGAACAGGGGATCGCCCTGTTGCACGGTCTGGTCGTCACGAATGTGCAGCTCGCTGACCCAGCCGGACACATCCGGGGATAGCGTAATGATCTCGGCGCGCACCTTGCCGTCGCGGGTCCAGGGAGCATAGAGGTAATAATTCCACACCCAGTTGCCGGCCAGCAGGGCCAGAATGACCAGAACTACGGTGAGCAGAATGCGTAGCGGTTGTTGCATGAATTGTCCCTAACTCAGCGCTCTCAGGAAAAGGGCTACAAAGCAGATAAACAGTGACAGATAGACCCAGGCACTTTTCCAGAGTTGCTGATGCCAACCCAGTTTGCGCAGCAGCAGGAAGGTCAACAGGGTGAGCATCATGCCCAGCAGCACGAATAGCACCATGGGGCTGATCAGCAGTCCGCCAACCGGAATTTCATGCAGCCACATCGTCGTTCCCTGGCAGTGTCACGTTACCGAGCATGGTAACGGATAATCCGGGGCACCTGTAGGAGAGGTCGGCTTGATGCCTATTTCTGCTGGCGATTCACTGCATCAGCTTTTCGAGCAGGCGGGTGTAGATTCCGGTCAGCGTATCCAGCTCACTGATGCTGGTGTGCTCGTCCACCTTGTGGATGGTGGCATTGGTGGGCCCGAGCTCCACTACCTGGCTGCCGGTGGGGGCAATAAAACGTCCGTCGCTGGTGCCGCCGGCGGTGGACAGTTCCGTGTCGAGGCCGGTGACATCACGGATAGCGGTGACGGCAGCATCCACCAGGGCGCCGCGATCGGTGAGGAACGGCTGCCCGGACAGGGTCCATTGCAGGTCGTAATCCAGGCCGTGTTTGTCCAGGACCGCCTCGGTACGCTCGCGCAGCAGGGCATCGGTCAGTTCCGTGGAGAAACGGAAGTTGAAAATGACCTCGCAGGTGCCGGGGATCACATTGGTGGCCCCGGTGCCGGCGTTGATGTTGGAAATCTGGAAGCTGGTGGCCGGGAAGAAATCGTTTCCTTGATCCCATTCGGTGCCGGCCAGCTCGGCCAGGGCCGGTGTCGCATCATGGACCGGGTTGCGGGCCAGGTGCGGGTAGGCAACATGCCCCTGAATGCCTTTGACGGTGAGGCGTGCGCCCAGGGAGCCACGGCGACCATTCTTGATCACATCGCCCACGGTGTTGGTGGAGGAGGGTTCGCCCACCAGGCAGTAGTCGATGTGTTCATTGCGGGCCTGCAGATGCTCGACCACCTTGACGGTGCCGTTCACTGACGGCCCTTCCTCATCGGCGGTGATCAACAGGGCCAGGCTGCCGTTGTGGTCCGGATGCGCCGCCACAAAATCCTCAATGGCCACCATGATGGCGGCGATGGAGCCTTTCATGTCCGCGGTGCCGCGCCCATAGAGCAGATCACCTTCTTCGGTGGGTGTGAAAGGGTCGTACTTCCACGCCGACACATCCCCGGTGGGCACCACGTCAGTGTGACCGGCAAAGGCAAACACCGGCCCTTGCGTACCGCGCCGTGCCCACAGATTGCGCACTTCCTCGAACCACAGGGTTTCGCACTGGAAACCAAGCGCTTCCAGTTTTTCAATCATCCAGTCCTGGCAGCCTTCGTCCTCGGGAGTGACGGAGGCACGGCGGATGAGTTCTTTGGTGTAGTCGAGGGTGCGGGACATGGGTATTCCAGTATCGGTGATTCAAAGCCGCTGTAGGAGCACCTCTTGAGGTGCGAAGGGTGGTTGCGAGTCACGAGTTACTCGCTTCTGGCCTTTGTTCGCACCTCGAGAGGTGCTCCTACAGGTGGCCCGGTCGGGGCTTGGTGCCTCAGTTGTGCTTGTGCAGTTCTTCGTTCAGGGCGATGGCGCTCTTGTTGGTCAGACACTGCACGGCACCATTGGTGGTGTTGCGGCGGAACAGCAGGTCGGACTGGCCGGCCAGATCGCGGGCTTTGACGGTGTCCACGATCTCGCCCTTGTCGTCCAGCAGCTGCACCTTGGAACCGGATGTGATGTAGAGGCCAGCTTCGATGGTGCAGCGGTCGCCCAGCGGTATGCCGGTACCGGCGTTGGCGCCCAGCAGGCAGCCTTCACCCAGGGAAATGATGATGTTGCCGCCGCCGGACAGGGTGCCCATGGTGGAGGCGCCACCGCCGATGTCGGAGCCCTTGCCGACGAAGACGCCAGCAGAGATGCGACCTTCGATCATGCCCGGGCCTTCGGTACCGGCGTTAAAGTTGATGAAGCCTTCATGCATGATGGTGGTGCCTTCGCCCACATAGGCGCCCAGACGGACGCGGGCGGTATCGGCGATACGTATGCCCTTGGGCACCACGTAGTCAGTCATCTTGGGGAACTTGTCCACGCTGTTCACTTCCAGCACCTTGCCATTCAGACGGGCCAGCAGCTGACGCTCAGGCAGTTCGTCCAGGTCCACGGCCCCTTCGTTGGTCCAGGCCACATTAGGCAGCAGCGGGAACATGCCGGACAGGTTGACGCCGTGTGGCTTCACCAGGCGGTGAGAGATCAGCTGCAGCTTCAGGTAGGCCTCTGGTGTGGACGCGGGCTCCGCATCGGTTTCCAGTACGGTGAGAACCACCGGACGGTCCGACTCCTGGAAGGCAACGCCATAGCTGGCTTCGTGCTCGAAGCCGGCTTCGCGCCATTCGCGGGCGATGTGCTGTACCTGGCGGTGGGTCAGCTCGATGGCGGCATTGCCACCCTGGTAACCCAGTTCTTCACGGATGACTTCGACCAGTTTGTCATCCGGATTGAGAGCCGGATCCGGATAAAACACTTCCAGCCAGTTGTCATTGCGGTTCTTGGTGCCGCAGCCCAGGGCGATGGCGAAAAAGTTGCTCATGGTGTCCTCTCTTCAATGCGTCGGACGTCAGGCGTCTGACGTTTCTTAATTCAAAGTGTCTTTCCACTCGTCGGCCTTGAAACCGGCGAGGATGAAATGGTCGTTTTGCAGGATCGGGCGCTTGATGATGGACGGATTCTCCGTCGCCACGGTAATGGCCTTTTCCGTGTTCATGGATTCTTTTACCGCGTCATCAAGCTTGCGCCAGGTGGTGCCGCGTTTGTTGATCACGGTTTCCCAGCCCAGCGCTTCCAGCCACTGACGAAGACGTTGCTCGGGCACGCCTTCCTTCTTGTAGTCATGAAAGTGATAGCCAACGCCGTTGTCATCCAGCCACTTTATGGCTTTCTTCATGGTATCGCAGTTTTTGATACCGAAGATGGTCAGTTCCATGTGTATTCCTCTTCGAGCCTTTCCGTAGGAGCCTCGCTGGCGGTGCGATAGCCCATAACCTGAAAAGCGCTGTTTACCACAGAGGGCACAGAGATCACTGAGGAAAAGACGGGTTTTACTCTGTGTGCTCTGTGCCCTCTGTGGTGAAATCGCTTTTGATCCTGGTTTTTGATCGCGCCGCCAGCGACGCTCCTACGGCGATGTTATAGCGTATCCAGTAACGCCTTGATGCGTTTCGCCCCTTCTACACACTCTTCCAGCGGAGCCACCAGCGCCATTCGTACCCGGTTCTTGCCCGGGTTTTTGCCATTCACTGTGCGTGACAGGTAGCGGCCGGGCAGTACGGTGACATTCTGCTCCGCTTGCAGACGCTGGGCGAATTCCTCATCGGAGATCGGTGTTTTCGGCCAAAGGTAAAAGCCGGCAGCCGGGGCGGATACCTTAAGTGGGCCGCCGAGAATGTCCAGTACCGCGTCGAATTTTTCCCGATAAAGGGCCCGGTTCTTTTCCACATGGGTTTCATCATTCCAGGCAGCGATGCTGGCCAGCTGGTGATGAATGGGCATGGCGCAGCCGTGGTAGGTGCGGTAGCGCAGAAAACCTTTGAGGATTTCGCTATCGCCGGCCACAAAGCCGGAGCGCAGCCCCGGCAGGTTGGAACGCTTGGACAGGGAGTGGAATGCCACGCAGCGGCGGTAATCATCCCGGCCCAGTTCCGCACAGGCCTGAAGCAGGCCGGCGGGGGGCTTGTCCCGGTAGATTTCCGAGTAGCACTCATCCGAGGCGATGACGAAATCATACTTGTCGGCGAGCTGTATCAGGGCCTTGAGCTGGGCCTTGGTAAGCGTGGCGCCAGTGGGGTTGCCGGGAGTGCAGATAAACAGCAGCTGGGTACGAATCCAGGTGTCTTCGCTGACCGCGTCGAAATCCGGCTGCAAGCCGGTGTCGTCGGTGCAGGGCAGGTACATGGGCTCGCCACCGGCCAGCAGGGTGGCGCCTTCATAGATCTGGTAGAAGGGGTTGGGCATGAGCACCAGTGGCTGACGCTGACGGTCAATGACGGCCTGGGTGAAGGCAAACAGGGCCTCCCGGGTGCCGTTCACCGGTAGTACCTGGCTGCTGGCATCCACGCTGTTGAGGTGGAAGCGGCGCTTGAGCCAGGTCGCAATGGCGTCGCTCAACTCCGGAATGCCGGCAGTAGTCGGATAGCGCGACAGCAGGGCGGTGTTGTCGCCCAGCACCTGTTGTACAAAGTCTGGCGAGGGGTGCTTGGGTTCGCCAATGGACAGGGCAATGGGCGACTTGTCCGAGGTGGGCAAATCCTTGAACAGGAGTTTCAGTTTTTCAAACGGGTAAGGGTGCAACCGTTCCAGATCTGGATTCATAGGGTCAGGAGTTTCCGTTGTTCTTGTCGTCGAGTTCTTTGATGAGGGTTTCCTGCAGCTCCTGACACAGGGCCGGGTCGGAAACCGGATCACCATCGAGATCGGTAATAAAAAAGACGTCTTCCACGCGCTCGCCGAGGGTGGCAATGCGGGCATTCTGCACCAGCAACTCGAAGCGCATGAAGATGCGGCCGATATGGGCGAGCAGGCCGGGGCGATCCAGGGTCTGGATATCCACGGCGGTGCGGTCGTTGACGATATCGTTGCTGATCAGTACCTGGGTAGGTACATCGAAATGTTTGTGTCGACGAGGCATGCGTCGGCTCACCGTGGAGGAGAAGCGTTCTGGATGCTTCAGGGTCTCGGTGAGCATTTTGCGAATCTGTTCAATGCGCGGCCAGTCCTCGCCAATGGGGGTGCCGTTCTCGTCAAGAACGATATAGGTATCCAGGCTGAAGCCGTCGGCACTGGTAATGATGCGCGCGTCCATGATGGTCAGGCCCAGGGTGTCCAGGGCGTTCACCGTGGCGCTGAATAGGTTGCGGGTGTCCGGGGTGTAGATAAAGATCTGCGAGCCGCCGGCCAGCACGCTCTGGCTGGATTCGCGGATCAGCACCAGGGGGTCTTCCGGATCATCCCGGTCCAGCAGAGCTTCGGTATGCCAGGAAATATCCCGGGGGGTTTCGCGCAGGAAGTATTCGTCGCCGATGTTCGCCCACAGGGATTCGATCGCTTTGGGATCGTGGTCACGCTCGGTGAGCATTTTCATTGCTGCATCGCGGGTTTCGTCGATCCAGTCCTGTTTTTCCACCGGGTTGTTGAGGCCCCGCCGCAGGGCACGCTTGGTCTCGGTATATAGCTGACGCAGCAGGGAGGCGCGCCAGGAGTTCCACAGGGTGGGGTTGGTGGCGTTGATGTCGGCCACGGTCAGCACGTAGAGATAATCAAGGTGCACCAGGTCGCCCACCTTGCGGGCAAATTCGTAGACCACGTCCGGGTCGGAGATGTCCTTGCGCTGGGCGGTCACGCTCATGGTCAGATGACTTCTCACCAGCCAGGCCACCAGCTTGCCATCCCAGGCGGTAAGTCCGTGGCGCTGGCAGAAGGCAATGGCGTCTTCGGCGCCCAGTTCGGAATGGTCGCCGCCACGGCCCTTGGCGATATCGTGGTAAAGGCCGGCGGCGTAGAGCAGTTCCGGCTTGGGCAGGCGGTAAAATACCTCGCTGGCCAGCGGGAATTCCTCGCGCAGATCTTCATAGCGCAGCCGGCGCATGTTCTTGATTACCAGCAGGGTATGAGCATCCACAGTGTAGATGTGGAACAGGTCGTACTGCATCATGCCGATGATGCCGCCGAACTCCGGCAGGTATTTGCCGAGAATACCGTAGCGCTTCATGCGTCGCAGCTGCGAAAAAAGGGCGTGGGGGCTGCGCAGCAACTGCATGAACAGGCCGGTGTTTTCCGGGTCGTTGCGGAACGCCTCGTTGATCTGCCTTCGATTGTAGATAAGGGCTCGCACCGTAGAAGCACGAATCCCTTTAAGCTGGGGGTTCTGGGCCATCAGTACAAAGGCTTCCAGCAGGGCGCTGGGGTGTTTTTCGAAGACTTGCGGACTGGTCACTTCCAGGTAGTCGTTGCGTACCTGGAAGCGGCGATTGAGGGGGCGCACCTGATCCGGCTTCTCGTTGTGCAGGATTACCTCGTCGAACAGTTGCAGCAGCATCTCATTGAGTACCGACAGGGCCAGCGCTACCCGATAGAAGCCTTTCATGAAATGTTCCACCGCCAGATTGGCGCTGGAATCCTCGTGGCCCAGACGGGTGGCGAGCTGGCGCTGATGATCGAATAGCAGCCGGTTTTCGTTGCGCTCGGTATGTACGTGCAATTGCCAGCGCACTTCCCAGAGATAATCCAGGCATTTGCGCAGCACGCCGTATTCTTCGGCGGTCAGAAAGCCCACATCCACCAGGGCTTCCAGGCTGTCGGCATTGAAGTGGCGTTTGGCTACCCAGGCGATCATTTGCACGTCGCGCAGGCCGCCCGGCGCATTCTTCAGATCCGGTTCCAGGTTGTATTCGGTGTCATTGAAGCGCTTGTGGCGGGCCACCTGTTCCTGCCATTTGGCGGCGAAGAAGGCAGCGGAATCCCACATGTGCTCGGGGCCGGTACGCTCTTCCAGTTGCAAGCGAAGGGTATCGCTCCCGCCCAGGGTGCGCGCTTCCATGATGTTGGTGGCAACGGTGATGTCTTCGCGGGCCAGCTCCACGCATTCATCCAGAGTGCGCACTGCATGGCCGATTTCCAGGCCCATATCCCAGAGGAAGGCGACGAAACGCTCCAGGCAGTCGCGCAGGGTCTGATCCGGGCTGTCGGCCATCAGTACCAGCACGTCCACATCAGAACAGGGGTGAAGCTCGGCCCGGCCATAGCCGCCCACGGCTACCAGTGCCACGCCATCGCGTTCGGCGAGTCCAAACAGGGACCAGGCGGCAATCATCACTTGGTCTACCAGATCAGCCCGGTCGCGGACCAGCTCGGTAATGTCGGTGGAGGCAAAGGCCTGGTTCAGGCGCTCCTGACCCTGCTCCAGATACTGGCGGGCATACTGGCCCGGTTGGGCGCTTTCCTGGAGGGCCTCAAACAGTTGTTCCTGGGGCAGGGCAGGGGAGAAGGTCATGAATGTCCTGTGGTGGGGTTGCGGGCAGGCCAGCAACCGTAACGGTTACTGGCAGGAAACCGGTTGGCGGCCCGTGTCAGTACAAATCGGTCTCTTCGCCTCGGGCGGTGAGAACTTCGTAACCATCGGCGGTTACAGCGATGGTGTGCTCCCACTGAGCAGACAATTTGCGATCCTTGGTGACCACGGTCCAGTTGTCCGGCAGCAGCTTGTTTGCCGCCTTGCCGGCATTGATCATGGGTTCGATGGTGAACACCATGCCTTCCTGTAATTCAAGACCCGTGCCAGGCTTGCCGTAATGCACCACCTGGGGCTCTTCATGAAACCCTTCACCGATGCCATGGCCGCAATATTCGCGGACCACTGAGAAGCGTTCTCCCTCGGCCATTTTCTGGATACGGTTGCCGATATCACCCAGGCGGACTCCGGGTTTGACCATTCTGATGCCGGCCATCATGCACTCGCGGGTGATTTCTACTAGCCGGCGGGCCAGTACCGAGGGCTCTCCTACATAAAACATCTTGGAGGTATCGCCGTGCCAGCCATCCTTGATCACGGTGACGTCGATATTGACGATGTCGCCGTTCTTAAGCGCTTTACGGTCATTGGGAATGCCGTGGCAGACCACGTGGTTCACCGAAGTACAGACGGATTTCGGGAATGGAATGCGACCCGGCGCGCCGCCATAACCCAGACAGGCGGGGATGGCATGCTGTTTGTTGACGATATGATCGTGGCAGATGCGGTCCAGTTCCTCGGTGGTGACCCCTGCCTTGACGTGCTCGCCGATCATTTCCAGGACTTCGGCGGCCAGTTTGCCGGCTTCGCGCATTTTGGCGATCTGTTCGGGGGTTTTGATGACAACATTCATGAGACTTGAGGAAACTCCAGCTATTTCAGTGGGTTGAGCGGGTGTGAGACGGCGCTCTCTGTGCCGGCAATGCGCCTTTGGCGTTGCTCGCAAAGGGCATCTGTGGTATAAAGCGCGCGCTTTCCCGCTCACCGACGGCCATGTGGCAACAAGTGCCGCATTGTAACCGCCGTTGGGTGGGGAAGGAAATCACACATGCCCCGTCACATAGCTCCGGGTGCTGGTATTCCTGTTTACAGGGTGCTGGTTGGGTTTATGCGGGGGCGTGGAGGCCTAACCCAAAGTGGAGTATTAACAATGTCCAGCGTAACTATGCGCGATATGCTGAAGGCCGGTGTGCACTTCGGCCACCAGACCCGTTACTGGAACCCGAAGATGAACGCTTACATCTTTGGCGCCCGTAACAAGATTCACATCATCAACCTGGAACAGACCCTGCCCCTGTTCAATGACGCCATGGCGTTTCTGAACAAGCTGGCTGCCAGCAACAACAAGATCCTGTTTGTTGGTACCAAGCGTGCAGCGCAGAAAGCAGTGAGCGAAGAAGCTCAGCGTTGCGGTATGCCCTACGTTGATCACCGTTGGTTGGGCGGCATGCTCACCAACTGGAAAACCATCCGTCAGTCCATCAAGCGGTATCGCGAGCTGGAAGCCCAGTTCCAGGACGGCACCTTTGACAAGCTGACCAAGAAAGAAGCCCTGATGCGCAAGCGTGAGATGGACAAGCTTGAGCGTTCCATCGGCGGTATCAAGGACATGGGCGGTCTGCCCGATGCCCTGTTCGTGATCGACGTGGATCACGAAGACATTGCCCTGCAGGAAGCCCGCAAGCTGGGTATTCCGGTTGTAGCGGTAGTGGACACCAACTCTAACCCCGATGGCGTGGATTACGTGATCCCGGGTAACGACGACGCTATCCGTGCTATTCAGCTGTACGTGACAGCGGCCGCCGACACCATCCTGGAAGGCAAGCAGTACGCCCAGAACCAGACCGGTGGTGAAAGCGAATTCGTCGAGGTAGCCGACGAGGCCCAAGGCGAGAAAGCCGAAGGTTGATCCGTCGAGGCAGGCCCCTGCGGCCTGCCTGTATTACCGAAACTTACCAAATTGAGAGGATAATCATGGCTGCTGTAACTGCTGCAATGGTTAAGGAGCTTCGTGAGCGCACCGGTCTTGGCATGATGGAGTGCAAGAAGGCGCTGGTGGAAGCGGATGGCGATATCGAAAAAGCCATTGATGATATGCGTAAGTCTGGCCAGGCCAAAGCGGCCAAGAAAGCCGGCCGTACCGCTGCGGAAGGCGGTGTCGTGGTTGCGACCAACGACGCCAACACCCTGGCTGTAATGGTGGAAATCAACTCGGAAACCGATTTCGTTGCTCGCGATGACAATTTCCTGGGTTTCTGCGACAAAGTCGCTGGCGCAGCACTGGCTGCTGGCGAAACCGACGCCGCCAAAATTGGCGAGTTGAAGCTGGAAGATGGCTCCACCGTTGAAGAAGCCCGTCAGGCGCTGGTTCAGAAAATCGGTGAGAACATCCAGATCCGTCGTGCTGCCAAGCTGGAAGCGGAAGGTGCCATTGGTGCTTACGTCCATGGCGGCCGTATCGGTGTGCTGGTAGCCCTGAAGGGTGGCGATGCCGAGCTGGGTAAAGATGTGGCCATGCATGTGGCTGCGGTTAACCCGATGGTGATCAGCGGTGATCAGGTTCCGGCGGAAGTGCTGGAAAAAGAGAAAGAGATCATCCGTGCCCAGCCTGATATGGAAGGCAAGCCGGCTGAGATCGTCGAGAAGATGCTCGGCGGCCGGATCAACAAGTACCTGAAAGAGGTTAGCTTGTTGGATCAGCCGTTCGTGAAAGATCCCAATACCTCTGTAGGTGCCCTGGTGAAGGGTGCTGGCGCCGAGATCGTCGCTTTCGAGCGTCTGGTTGTGGGCGAAGGTATTGAGAAAGAAGAAGTCGATTTTGCTGCCGAGGTTCAGGCTGCGGCCAAGGGCTGAGGTTGAGCACTGATCGATGACCAAAGAACGCCTTGCTGGCGAGATCAGCAGGGCGTTTTTTTCGCCTGTTGACCGGCTGTTACGGGCGATTCAGGGAAAAGCGCTTGCAACCATCGTGCGGGGCGGTACTGTGCTAGCAGGCCATATACCGACGCGAGATGAGTGCAGCGTAAAGGCCGGGCTGGCAGCTGCTGCCAGCCCGGTAACAGTGTAAAAGCGGGTATTCATGGGTGGCGCTTTCTTATGAGTGGTGGAGAACAAGACATGCCGACGAACAAGGAGCGCTCGCCGCGCTATAACCGGATTCTGCTCAAGCTGAGCGGTGAAGCGCTGGCGGGTGAAGAGGGCTTCGGGATTGATCCCAAAGTGCTGGATGCGATTTCCCTGGAAATCGGTCAGCTCGTCGGTATCGGGGTCCAGGTGGGCTTGGTAGTAGGTGGTGGTAATCTGTTCCGCGGTGCGGCATTGCAAAGCGCGGGTCTTGACCGGGTGGCAGGCGACCATATGGGCATGCTGGCGACCGTGATGAACGGCCTGGCGCTGCGTGATGCACTGGAGCGGTCCAATATCCGCACTCGCCTGATGTCGGCGATCCCCATGAGCGGGGTGGTGGAGCATTATGACCATCGTAATGCCAATCGCCATCTCAAGAATGGTGAAGTGGTGATCTTCTGTGCCGGTACCGGCAACCCCTTCTTTACTACCGATTCCGCGGCGTGTCTGCGCGGTATTGAGATCAGTGCCGATGTGGTTCTCAAGGCCACCAAGGTGGATGGAGTCTATAGTGATGATCCGCAGAAAAACCCGGCGGCCATCAAATATGACACCTTGACCTATGACGAGGTGCTGGATAAAAAGCTTGGAGTCATGGATCTGACGGCTATCTGTCTGTGCCGCGATCACTCCATGCCTCTGCGTGTGTTTGATATGAACAAGAAGGGTGCGCTGCTGAACCTGATGCTGGGTGGCAGCGAAGGGACCCTGGTGGAAGCCGGGTAATCTCCGGCTGGCCGCTGTTGGAAGTTTTTGTTGTCCGCGCTGCGGACGTTGCATAACAAGGGTCTGGTTGGCGTCTCGAGGCTTTCCAGACTCTGCTGAAAAGAAAGGCGAGGAATTACGGTGATTGACGATATTCGCAAAGATGCAGAATCCCGCATGAAAAAGAGTCTGGCTGCGCTGGATACCGCGCTGAAGCGTGTGCGTACCGGTCGTGCCCACCCCAGCCTGCTGGACAATATCACGGTGGATTACTATGGCGCGGAGACGCCGCTGCAGCAGCTTGGCAATATCTCCGTGGAAGAGGGGCGCACCCTGACCATCTCTCCCTTCGACAAGAGTCTGATTCCGCAGATAGAGCGGGCCATCATGACCTCTGACCTGGGTCTGAACCCGTCTACTTCCGGTAGCCTGATCCGGCTACCGCTGCCGCCGTTGACCGAGGAAACCCGCCGGGACCTGGTCAAGGTGGTTCGAGCTGAAGCCGAGCAGGCACGGGTTTCCGTGCGCAGCGTTCGCCGTGATGCCAACAGTGACTTGAAGGAACTGCTCAAGGAAAAGGAAATTTCCGAGGACGAGGAGCGCCGCGGGGAAGAGCTTGTCCAGCAGCTTACCGACAAGATGGTGGTGGAAGTGGATCGGGTCTTGAAAGAGAAGGAAGAGGAGTTGATGACCGTTTAGCACAACCGGTCATCATTCACGGATGCGGGCTGTGACCTGAATCCCTGACTTCATCGCGGCGCTTGACGTAAGCCTTTGTCGCCACAGAAAATTTGTCCTCAGTCGATCGTATTCCCTGATACGATACTTCTTCGGAAAATCCCCTGTGGCAACAAATTCTTGCGCCATGCGTCCACGCTGAAACCACGGATTCAGGTGCACGTCAGCCCGCTTTTTTGTTATTGGCGGATGCAGTATGGCCAGCGAAAACATCCACTCCAGTGCCCCGGACATCGATTCCCATCAAGGCGAACTGCCCCGGCACGTAGCCATTATCATGGACGGTAATAACCGCTGGGCCCGCAAACAGGGTCTGCCCGGCGAAGAAGGGCATCGTGCCGGTGAAACCACGGTGCAGACTATTATCCGCAGTGCGGCAGAGCGGGGTATCGAAGCGCTGACCCTGTTTGCCTTCAGCTCGGAGAATTGGCGTCGCCCACAAGGGGAAGTGGATCACCTGATGGCGTTGTTCCTCAAGGCCCTTGGCGGTCGTGTGGAAGAGCTGCATGGCCATGGTGTGCGTATCCGTTTTATCGGTGATCGTAGTGCCTTTGCCGAGGACCTGCAGAAAGGCATGGCCGACGCCGAGGCGCTGACCGGCGATAATCCTCGCATGACGGTGGTCATCGCAGTGAACTACGGCGGTCAGTGGGATATTGCCCAGGCAGCCCGTCAGCTGGCTATTCAGGTGGAGCAGGGTGGCATCACGCCTGATCAAATTACGGCCGAAGTCCTTGGGCAGCATGTGGCCATGGCCGATTTGCCTCTGCCCGACCTGCTGATCCGCACTGGCGGTGACCAGCGCATCAGCAATTTTCTGCTGTGGCAACTGGCCTACAGCGAACTGTTTTTTTCCCCGCTGTTATGGCCTGATTTTGATGCGGACGCCTTTGCTGCCGCCTTGCAGGATTATGCCGGCCGCCAGCGTCGTTTTGGACGCTCAGGTGAAGAAGTGGCCGGATTGAAAGGAGAATAAGAATGCTGAAACTGCGCGTGATTACTGCGCTGATCCTGCTGCCCATTGTGTTGGGCGCCGTCTTCGGACTGGATCGTTTACCGTTTGCCCTGGTGGCAGGTGCGTTCTTCCTGACGGCAGGCTGGGAATGGGCGGCCATGATGGGCAAGGTGTCAGCCGCGGTTCGCAGCGGTTGGGTCATCGGTCTTGGTGTGGTGATGGCCCTGGCAGAGATCTATCGCCCTGCCTGGTTGCTCAATGCTATTCCTGTTTGGTGGTTGCTGGCACTGATTCTGGTTATCGGTTATCCGGGCAATGCCCGTGTCTGGTACCGCCCGGCCCTTATGGCAGTGGTCGGGTTGCTGTTGCTGGTGCCTTCCTGGGCAGCAATCGTACAACTCCAGGACGACGGCGCGCTGGGTCTGGCGGGCCCCTGGGCATTGATGTTCATCCTGCTCTGGGTGTGGGCAGCAGATACTGGCGCCTATTTTGCCGGCCGAGCCTTCGGTAAACACAAGCTGGCGCCGCTGGTCAGCCCCGGCAAGACCATTGAAGGGCTCGCCGGTGGTGTGGCCCTGGCGCTGGCAGTGGTGGCTGGCGTCTATGCAGCCGGTCTTCTCGATGCCAAGTTGCTGCCACTGATGATTGTGGCGCTGTTGACGGTACTGGCTTCCGCTTTGGGTGACCTGTTCGAGAGCATGGTCAAGCGTGAGCGTGGCTTCAAGGACAGTGGCACCATCCTGCCCGGCCATGGCGGCATGCTGGATCGCATCGACAGTGTGACTGCGGCCCTACCCATCGCTCTGGCCGGCTTCAACTGGTTTTCCCTGCCGGGAGGCAGTCTGTGACACCTCCTGCCAGACAGCGTCTGACTATCCTGGGTGCCACTGGCAGTATCGGCCAGCAGACCCTGGATGTGGTGCGCCGGCATCCGGAACGCTATGAGGTGTTTGCCCTCACGGCCAGTTCCCGCTGGCAGCTGATGGCGGAGCTGTGCCAGACAGTCCGGCCCCGTTTTGTCGCCATGTCCGACCCGGCGGCGGCGGCGGCACTCAGGAACCATCTGGCTGAGGCCGGGTCTCAAGTTGAGGTATTATCCGGGCCCAAGGCCCTGGCGGATTTGGCGGCTCATCCGGATGCGGATACGGTGGTTGCGGCCATCGTCGGTGCGGCTGGTGTCAGGCCTACACTGGCGGCGGTGGAAGCCGGCAAGCGAGTGCTGTTGGCCAACAAGGAAGCCCTGGTGGTCACGGGTTCCTTGTTTATGGATGCGGTAAAGCGTCACGGTGCCACGCTGCTGCCACTGGATTCCGAACACAACGCCATCTTCCAGTGCTTGCCGGATGAGGGAGTCAATGCCGGCGTGGAGCGCCTCTTGCTCACGGCTTCCGGCGGCCCGTTCCGTGAATTCAGTACCGCCGATCTTGCGGCGGTGACGCCGGCGCAGGCGGTGAAACATCCAAACTGGGACATGGGCCCGAAGATATCGGTGGATTCCGCCACCCTGATGAACAAGGGCCTGGAATTCATCGAAGCCTGCTGGTTGTTCGATGTGTCCCCGGACATGATTGATGTGGTGGTGCACCCGCAGAGTGTGGTGCATTCCATGGTGGCCTACCGGGACGGCTCGGTACTGGCGCAACTGGGTACACCGGATATGAGAACGCCGATTGCCTGCGGCTTGTCGTGGCCGGAGCGGGTGGAATCCGGTGCCCAGCGCCTGGATTTTTCCGCCCTGATAGGACTGAACTTCGAGGCGCCGGATCTGCAGCGTTTTCCCTGTCTGGGGCTGGCGAGGAATGCCATGCGCGCCGGAGGCACTGCCACGGCGGTCTTGAATGCCGCCAATGAAGAGGCGGTTGCCGCCTTCCTGGCTGGCAAGCTGGACTTTATGGGCATTCCGGCGGTCGTGGAACTGACATTGGAAAAGCAGGCCTCACCCGCCTGTATGGATGTGGATGCTGTGATGGAAATCGACCGCCAGGCCCGTGAAATGGCCTGCCAACTGATCAAGGAACGCGGATGCTGACGCTTCTGGCTTTTGTTGTCACCATCGTCATTATTGTGGCCTTCCATGAATGGGGCCACTTTCTCGCCATGCGTGCTTTTGGCGTTCGCGTGCTGACTTTTTCTGTGGGCTTTGGCCCCAAGCTGTTCCGGTTCACTGACAAAAAAGGGACTGAATGGGTAATCAGCGGGATCCCTCTGGGGGGCTACGTAAAGCCACTGGATGCCCGTGAAGATGAAACTGCCGAAGGTGACCCGGGCGAGTTCTCCAGCAAACCGGCCTGGCAACGGGTGATCACCTATGCCGCTGGCCCGGTATTCAATTTCATTCTTGCCATGCTCATTTACTGGCTGCTGATGGTCGGTTTCGGCCAGAGTCGCATGCAGGCGGTGGTGGGGCCGGTGGCACCGGGGACGGTGGCGGAACAGGCCGGCTTTGCCCCCGGAGACCGCATTCTGGAGGCGGGTGGCACCGCTGTTGAGGGCTGGCGTCCTTTCTACAACGAATTGATTCTGCATCTGGGAGAAAAGGAAAAACTCCCGGTAACGGTAGCCACCGCATCCGGTGATACGGCGGTTCGCGAGCTGGATACGTCGCCCTGGTCTGCGGACCTGGAGAAGTTGCCACTGGATGCACTGGGTATCAGTCAGGCGGTGCTGATTGGCGAGGTTGTCGAGGGCAGCGCCGCAGATCAGGCAGGCTTGCTCGCCGGTGATCAGGTGATTGCACTGGACGGCGAGCCGGTCAGCGGCTGGCAGGCCTGGCAAGAAACCATCATGGTGTCTGCGAACCAGACTCTGGAGCTGACTGTGCTGCGAGACGGGGCAATGCGGCGTTTTGCTGTCACCCCGGAAACAGTGACTGAAGGAGAGCAGAGTTTCGGCCGTATTGGCGTAGCCATGGGCGGCATTTACCAGCAGCAATTCGGAGCCGGCGGTGCCATTGTGGCGGCCGCCGAACGTTTTGCGGAACAGAGCGAAGTGGTCTGGGCAAGCTTGGTAAAACTGGTAACGGGCAAGTTGTCCCTGGATAATCTGGGCGGCCCCATTACCATTGCGCAGGTGGCCGGGGAGAGCGCGTCCTATGGCATCGCCAGTTTTCTGGCGCTGCTGGCCTATCTGAGCATCACTCTCGGTATTATCAATCTTCTCCCGGTACCCATGCTGGACGGCGGCTGGATTTTCTTTGGAATCATTGAAATGATTCGCGGTCGCAGTTTACCGGAGCGGTTTCTTATGGCCGCGCAAGGGGTAGGGCTGACGCTAGTCATCAGCTTTATGCTACTGGCCATTTACAACGACTTGGTGAAGCAGTTTTCATGATATTTGGGGACAAACTAAACCGCCCCCTGAAGGGCCTGTTGGCGGTAGCCTGCCTGTGTCTGGCACCTTGGGCGAGCGCGGAATCCTTGGTGCCGTTCAAGGTGCACGATGTGCGTGTGGAAGGGCTTCAGCGCCTGCCGGTGGAGCGGGTCTATGCGGAATTGCCGATTCAGGCAGGTGACACGGTGGACCGGGATCAGATCGTTGATGCGGTACAGCGTCTGTTTGCCACCGGCAACTTCGAGGATGTGCAACTGGGCCGTGATGGCGATGATCTGGTAGTGGTTGTGGCTGAGCGCCCCAGCATTGCCCGCATTGAACTATCCGGCAACAAGTCCATCGACGAGGAAAACCTGCGCAAGGGGCTCACTGAAGCCGGTCTTGCCGAAGGTGAAGTCTTCCAGCGCTCCACATTGCAGGCGATCGCCGGTGAGCTGGAGCGGCAATACGTTAGCCAGGGTCGTTATGGGGCCGATATCAAGACCGAATCTGTGCCGTTGCCTCGCAACCGGGTAGGACTCAAGATCGAGATCTACGAAGGTAAGGCCGCCCGTATTCGTGATATCAATATTGTCGGCAACGATCTGTTTGATGATGAAGAGTTGCTAAAGGATTTCGAGCTGAATTCCACCGGGTTCTGGTCCTTCATCAAGGGTGATGACAAATATTCCCGGCAGAAACTGAGTGGCGACCTGGAGCGGCTGCGCTCTTATTACCTTGATCGCGGCTACATCAATTTTTCCATCGAATCCACCCAGGTATCGGTGACTCCGGATCGTCGCAGTGTGTTTATCACGGTCAACGTGGCGGAAGGTGAGCAGTACACCGTCAATGAGGTGAGCCTGGCGGGTGATCTTGTGGTGGGCGAGGAACAGCTTGAGCCGCTCTTGATCGTCAAAAAAGGGCAGGTGTTCAGCCAGCAGCTGGTGACCTACACCAATGACCTGCTCAAGCGCCGTCTTGGCAATGAAGGTTATACCTTTGCCGAGGTCAACGGCCGCGACCACAACGCCAATGATGAAGACAACACCGTTGATGTGACGTTCTACGTGGAGCCCGGGCGCAAAGTATACGTGCGCCGTATCAACTTCAGCGGCAATGCTAAAACTGATGACGAAGTGCTGCGTCGCGAGCTGCGCCAGTTTGAACAGGCACCCGCGAATACCTCCCTGGTGGACTTGTCTCGACAGCGTTTGCAGCGTCTGGGTTACTTCAGTGTCGTGGAAGCTGACACTCCCCGTGTGCCGAATTCCGAAGATCTGGTAGACGTGGAATACAAGGTGGAAGAGCAGCCTTCTGGTTCCATCGGCGCTAATGTGGGTTTTTCCGATGCCTCAGGGTTTATCTTTGGTGCCAATGTCACCCAGAACAACTGGCGTGGCTCCGGTAATCGGGTGTCTTTCGCTCTGAGCCGTTCGGATATCCGGGATTCCTACAGCTTTTCTCACTACAACCCCTACTACACCTTGGACGGGGTAAGCCGTGGTTTCAGCCTGTTCTATTCCAAGATTGATTTTGATGAAACCTCTGTAGCCTCCTATGCGGCGGATCGCCTGGGTGGCTCGGTGACCTTTGGTTATCCGATTTCTGAATACTCACGGCTGAGTTTCGGCGGCACTTATGAGAAAACCGATATTACGAGCGGTGATTTCGTGGCCGTGGATATTTTCAATTTCCTGGAGAAGGAAGGTAGGGAGTTCAATGAATACAAGTTCAATGCCTCCTTGCAGACCAGCACGCTGAACAGAGGTGTGTTGCCAGATCGCGGTTGGTCCAGCAGTCTTGGACTGGAAGTGGCAGTCCCCGGATCGGACTATGGCTTCTATAAATTGAACTGGAACGGCCAGAAATATTTCCCGATCACTCAGCGCTGGACATTGCGCACCCGTGCAGATGTGGCTTACGGGGATGGTTATGGCGACGATGCCGTACTGCCGTTCTTCGAGAACTATTACTCCGGCGGCATCGGTTCGGTGCGTGGCTATGAATCCCGCTCCTTGGGCCCGCGTTCTGAAGGATTGGCGTTTTTCCTCAACGGCACCCGTGACCCGGACCCGGATCCCATCGGTGGTAACCTGCTCACCGAAGCCAGCCTGGAACTGATTTTCCCGACGCCGTTTGCGCCGGAATCCCGAAGCGTGCGAACCTTCCTGTTCGCCGATGCGGGCAACGTGTTTGAAACCGAACGCAGTGACATTGTGGCCGACTTCGAAGCCACAGACCTGCGTACTTCCGTGGGGGTAGGCCTGACCTGGCTGACAGCGATTGGCCCGCTCAGTTTCAACCTCGCCAAGGCGCTGAATGACCAGACTGGCGATGATACGGAAGTTTTCCAATTTTCTCTGGGACAGACTTTTTAGGAGCTTAATAATGATGAAAAAATGGATCGCTGTTTTTGCTGTAATGCTGCCGGCTCTGGCAATGGCCGAAAGTCGTGTGGGTGTGATTGATCCCATCGGTGCGCTTCAGGCGGCTGACAACGTAAAATCCCGCATGAGCGCACTGGAAAAAGAGCTGGGTGCCGATGAGCAGCGTCTCAACAGCCTGCGTCAAGAAGTGGGCAAGATGCAGGAAAAAATGCAAAAAGAAGGCATGACCATGTCATCTGATCAACAGGAGCAGATGCAGACCGAAGGTCAGCAGAAAATGATCGAAATCCAGAGCCTGCAGCGCAAACTGCAAAAGCGTGCTAACGATGCCCAGCGTGAACTGCTGCAGGAAATGGAACCTAAACTGCAAAGCGCCGTTGCCGAAGTGGCCAAGAAAGAAAACTTGGACCTGGTTGTCAGCGCTCAGGCAGTGATTTACACCAAGCCGGATCTGGATATCACTGAAGCGGTGACCAAACAATTGAACAAGATGAAGTAATGCTGACTCTCGGTGAACTGGCCCGGCAACTGGGTGCCGAGCTGGTCGGAGATCCCGACCAGCCGGTAGACGGTATGGGGACGATACAATCTGCCACGGACAGCCAGCTGACCTTTCTGGCTAATCCCCGCTATCGCAGTTTTCTGGAACAGACGCGGGCAGCAGCGGTGTTAATCCCTGAGTCCCAGCGGGAGTTCTGCCCGGTACCTGCGCTGATCGTGAAAGATCCGTATCTGTCTTTTGCCCAAGCCAGTGCCTTTTTCGAAACCGCACCGGTAGCAACGCCGGGGGTTCACCCCTCTGCTGTGGTGGATCCCCAGGCCCGGATTGCCGATTCTGCCTCCATCGGTCCCAATGCGGTGGTCGATGCCGGGGTAACGGTAGGCGAGGGGGCCGTGATCATGGCCAATTCCGTGGTGGGCGCCGGTTCAGTGATCGGGGATCAGTGCAAGATCTGGCCAAATGTTACAATTTATCATGGTGTGACACTGGGCCCGCGCACTATCATACATGGCAATTGCGTGATTGGAGGCGATGGTTTTGGCTTCGCCTTCAATGGCGGCGGCTGGACCAAGCTGCATCAGGTCGGTGGTGTTGTCATCGGCGCCGATGTGGAGATCGGCGCCGGTACCACCGTGGATCGGGGTGCCATTGAAGATACTGTGATCGGTGATGGTGTGATTCTGGATAATCAAATCCAGGTCGCCCACAACGTGGTGATCGGGAACCATACGGCTATCGCGGGTAAAGCTGGTATTGCAGGTTCTGCCAAGATCGGTGCCTACTGTCTGATCGGTGGGGCTGCCGGCATTGCCGGGCACATCGAAGTCTGTGACAAGGTGCAGATACTGGCTATGTCACTGGTGTCGAGTTCAATCAAAGAGCCGGGTACTTATGGCTCAGCGTTACCCGTAGATACCCAGAGTCGCTATCGTAGAAATGTGGCTCGCTTCCGAAATCTTGATGATCTGGCTCGCCGCGTGCGCAAACTGGAACGTTCAAGCGATTAACGACCGCGTATTGCGGCACTTGCCTGTGTGGAACACATGATGATGGATATTCAGGCGGTCAGGGAATACCTGCCGCACCGTTACCCTTTTTTGCTGATTGACCGTGTTCTTGATGTGGAGCCCGGCAAGCGCATTGAGGCGATCAAGAACGTGAGCATCAACGAGCCCTTCTTTAATGGTCATTTTCCCCATGAACCGATCATGCCGGGTGTACTGATCATTGAGGCCATGGCACAGGCTGCTGGGATCCTCGGTTTTGTTACCGAGAACAAGAAACCTGGCGACGGTTTTATCTATTTGCTGGTTGGCACTGACCGCGCACGCTTCAAGCGTCGGGTTGTACCGGGTGACACGCTGCATCTTAGTGCCGAGTTCATCATGGCCAAACGCAATATCCTCAAGTTCGCCTGTGAGGCCAAGGTTGATGGCAAGATCGTCGCCAGTGCCGAGATGCTGGTGGCAGAACAGAAGGTCTGAGCCGGGGAGGCATAAGCCAGCGATTTTTGGCGTATACTCCCTGTATTTACAGAACATTAAAGCGAAAATTTCATGATACATCCGACCGCCCTTATCGATCCGGCCGCGGAGCTTGCAGAGGATGTGCAGGTAGGCCCTTACACGGTTATCGGACCTGATGTGAAAATTGGCTCAGGTACCGTTGTCGCCTCCCATGTGGTCATCAAGGGGCCGACCACCATTGGTAAGAATAACCATATCTTCCAGTTCGCGTCTGTTGGCGAGGATTGTCAGGATAAGAAATACAAGGGTGAGCCGACACGCTTGGAAATTGGTGATGATAACGTTATCCGTGAATCGGTAACGATCCACCGCGGTACCATCCAGGACAATTCTCTGACCCGCATCGGTAGCCGCAATCTGTTGATGGCCTATGTGCATATAGCCCATGACTGCATCGTTGGTGATGACTGTATTTTTGCCAACAACGCTTCAGTTGCTGGTCATGCGCAAGTTGGTAATGGTGTGATTCTCGGCGGTATGACTGGGGTTCATCAGTTCTGCAAGATAGGCGCTTACTCCATGACCTCCGGCTGCTCCTTCGTGCTGAAGGATATACCCGCCTATATCATGGTATCAGGTAACCCTGCCCAGGCGCGGAGCATGAACTTTGAAGGCATGAAGCGCCGAGGATGGTCTAAAGAGACCATCGCGTCCCTGCGAACTGCCTATAAGCTTATCTACCGCCAGGGGCTGACTCTGGAGCAGGCAGTGATCGAGCTTGAGGCAATGGACGCGTCGGATGAACTGCAGGCCCTTATTGACTCTCTCAAGGCATCCGAACGCGGCATCACCCGCTGAGATGGCAGCCAGCAAGGACGCTCCGCTTGTTGCCCTGATCGCCGGAGAAGCCTCCGGCGATATTCTTGGTGCAGGATTGATGCAGGCTTTGCAGGTTCGCTATCCGGGTGCCCGTTTTATCGGTGTAGGCGGCGAGGAAATGTCGGCTGCCGGTCTCTCCAGCCTGTTTCCCATGGAAAAGCTCTCGGTGATGGGAATCACCGAAGTTCTGGCTCACCTGCCGGAACTGTTGCGCCTGCGCAAACAACTGGTGAGCTTCCTGCTTGAAGAGCGCCCGGATGTGGTCATCGGCATTGATTCCCCGGACTTCACTCTCCCTATCGAACGGCGTCTCCACGCACAGGGTCTGAAAACCGTCCATTACGTGAGCCCTTCGGTGTGGGCATGGCGGCAGGGCCGGATCAAGGGCATCAAACGCAGCATCGATCTGATGCTCTGCTTGTTGCCGTTCGAAGCGCGCTTTTATGAGCAACATCAGGTGCCTGTGTCCTTTGTGGGCCACCCTCTGGCGGATCGTGTGCCACTGGAAACGGATACTCCGGCGGCGCGTGTCGAGCTTGCTCTGCCGGAAAGCGCCGACATTTTGGCAGTCCTGCCTGGTAGTCGTGGCGGGGAAGTGGGGCAGCTGATGCCTGCTTTCCTGGATGCCATGGTGGCCCTGCATGCTCAGCGGCCGGATCTGCATTTTGTGATTCCCGCTGCCAATGGCGCTCGCCGTGAACAGATTCAGGCACTGCTGGATACAGCAACGGATTTACCGGTCACCCTGGTGGATGGGCAAAGCCGTACCGTGATGGCAGCGGCGGATGTGATTCTGATGGCCTCCGGTACCGCTACCCTTGAGGGCTTGCTGGTGGGTAAACCTATGGTAGTGGGCTATCGGGTGGGTGCTATTACCTATGCCATCGCCAGTCGACTGGTGAAAAGCGAATTCGTGTCGCTGCCCAATCTGCTCTGTCGCGAACAAATGGTCCCCGAGCTGATCCAGGACGGCCTGACCACCGATGCCATTGTGCAGTCCGTGAGTCACTGGTTCGATAACCCGGATCAGGCTGATGCCCTCAAGTCCCGCTTCCGGGCGGTGCATGAACAGCTGCGTGGCGGTGCCAGTGAAAAGGCGGCGGATGCGGTCAACCAACTGCTGGAAGGTAGCTGATGGATCCGTTTTCCGAATACGCCTTGGCCGAGCCTTTCATTCCTTCCGTGTTTCGTTGGCAGCCGGGTATGCGGGTGGCCGGTGTGGATGAAGTCGGCCGCGGCCCCTTGGTGGGTGCGGTGGTAACCGCCGCGGTTGTGCTGGATCCTGCGCACCCGATACCCGGTCTGGCCGACTCAAAGAAAATCAGTGAAAAGAAAAGGTTGCAGCTTGAAGTTGAGATCAAGTCTCATGCTCTGGCCTGGTCGCTGGGGCGCGCTGAACCGGAAGAAATCGATGAGCTGAACATCTTCCACGCGACCTTGCTGGCCATGCAGCGTGCGGTACAGGCTTTGCCCCTTGACGTGCACGGCGTGCTGGTGGACGGTAACCGCGTCCCCGAGCTTGTCTGTCCGGCAGAGGCGGTGGTGAAGGGTGACGGTCGGGTACCGGCGATTTCTGCGGCCTCCATTCTGGCCAAGGTGGCTCGCGACCGTGAAATGCAGCAGCTTCACCAGCAACACCCCCAGTATGGTTTCGACCGCCACAAGGGTTACCCGACCAAGGTGCATCTGGCCGCGCTGGAACAACATGGTGCTCTGGCCCAACATCGCCGCTCCTTTGCGCCGGTGGCCAGAATTCTCGGTGCCCATGCCTGAGCTGGCACTGACCGGGACGGCTTGCCGAAACACGATACGAACACAGCAACACTGAGGAACACCCCATTGAGTGACCCCCGTTTTGTCCACCTGCGCCTGCACACCGATTATTCCCTGGTGGACGGGGTGGTGCGGGTCAAGGAACTGATCAAGACCTGTGCCAGCCAGGCCATCCCGGCGGTGGCCGTGACGGACGATTCCAACCTGTTCGCCATGATCAAGTTCTACTCCGCAGCCATGAATGCTGGAGTGAAGCCGTTGATGGGGGCGGATCTGTGGGTGGAAAGCGCCCATATCGAAGAGCCTGCAAAGTTGTCTTTCCTGGTACAGAACGAACAGGGCTACCAGAACCTGACGCTGCTGATCAGTCGCGCCTGGCAGACCAACCAGGACCGGGGCAGGGCCCTGGTCAAGCCAGAATGGCTGGAAGAGCTCCATGAGGGGTTAATCGTGCTGTCCGCGGCAAGCCAGGGCGAAGTGGGGCAGCTGTTGCTGGCCGAGAAAAACGACCTGGCACGGCAGCAGGCTCGCTGGCTGCAGTCTGTTTATGGTGATCGGGTGTATCTGGAAGTTCAGCGCACCTCCCGGCCGGGGGATGAGGATTGCCTGCACGCCACCGTGGCGCTGGCGACAGAACTGGCGATGCCAGTGGTGGCGACCAATGACGTACGTTTCATTCGCCGGGGGGATTTCGAGGCCCATGAGGCCCGCGTCTGCATCCACGATGGCAACACCCTGGAGGATCCCCGCCGGCCCAAGAAGTATTCCGAAGAGCAGTATCTGAAATCGGAAGATGAGATGGCGGCGCTGTTTTCCGATCTGCCGGAAGCGCTGGAAAACACCGTCGAAATCGCCCGCCGCTGTACTCTGGATATTCGCCTGGGCGAGAATTTTCTGCCGGACTTCCCGATTCCGGATGGCATGACCATCGAGCAATATTTCGAAAAGCTGTCCCGGGATGGGCTGGAAGATCGCCTTGAGGTATTGCTGGACAGAAATGACCCGGAGTACCCCAGCAAGCGTAAAGACTATGACGACCGGCTCAAGTTCGAGCTGGATATCATCAACCAGATGGGCTTTCCCGGTTACTTCCTGATTGTTGCCGACTTCATTCAATGGGGTAAGGATAACGAGGTGCCGGTAGGGCCGGGGCGGGGGTCCGGTGCTGGCTCGCTGGTGGCCTATGCCCTCAAGATTACCGATCTGGATCCCATTGGCTACGACCTGCTGTTCGAACGTTTCCTTAACCCGGAACGGGTATCCATGCCTGACTTCGATGTGGATTTCTGCATGGAGAAGCGTGACCGGGTAATCAACTACGTGGCCGACAAGTACGGCCGTGATGCGGTGAGCCAGATCATCACCTTCGGCACCATGGCCGCCAAGGCGGTGGTGCGCGATGTGGCGCGGGTCCAGGGCAAGCCCTATGGCCTGGCAGACCGGCTCTCCAAGATGATTCCGCCCACCCCGGGGATGACCCTGGAGAAGGCGTTTGAGCAGGAAGAAACCCTGCGCGAGTTCCTGGAAAGCGACGAGAACTCCGACAAGGATTCCGCCAACGAAATCTGGGAAATGGCGCTGAAACTGGAAGGCCTGACCCGGAACGTGGGCAAGCACGCCGGGGGCGTGGTGATTGCACCGGGCAAGCTGACGGATTTCGCGCCGCTCTATTGCGAGGAAGACGGCACCAATCTGGTGACCCAGTACGACAAGGACGATGTGGAATCCGCCGGGCTGGTGAAGTTCGACTTTCTCGGCCTGAAGACCCTGACCATCATTGACTGGGCGGTGAAGGCAGCCAACGTCAAGCGTCAGCGGGAAGGGCTGGATGATCTCGACATCGACCATATCCCGCTGAATGATTCGCCCAGTTTCGACCTGCTCAAGAAGGGGGATACCACCGCGGTATTCCAGCTGGAAAGTCAGGGCATGAAGGAGCTGATCAAGAAGCTCAAGCCCGATGTCTTTGAAGACATCATCGCCCTGGTGGCCCTGTACCGTCCGGGGCCGCTGGAATCAGGCATGGTAGACAACTTCGTTAACCGCAAACACGGTCGCGAGCCACTGGCCTACCCGGACCCGCAGTACCAGCACGAATGGCTGGAGCCGATTCTCAAGCCGTCCTACGGGGTCATCCTGTATCAGGAGCAGGTGATGCAGATCGCCCAGGAGCTGGCTGGCTACACCCTGGGGGGGCGGACATGCTGCGTCGGGCCATGGGCAAGAAAAAGCCGGAAGAAATGGCCAAGCAACGGGTCATCTTTGAAGAGGGCGCCAAGGGCAAGGGCGTTGATCCGGACCTGGCCATGAAGATCTTCGACCTGGTGGAAAAATTCGCCGGTTACGGTTTCAACAAGTCTCACTCGGCTGCCTATGCGCTGGTGGCCTACCAGACTGCCTGGCTGAAGGCGCATTATCCGGCGGAATTCATGGCCGCCACCATCTCGGCGGATATGCAAAACACGGACAAGGTGGTGACCTTCATCGATGAGTGCAAGACCATGGGCTTGCAGGTGTTGCCACCGGATGTGAACTCCTGCGGTTACCGTTTTACGGTGAACCCGGAAGGCGACATCGTTTATGGTCTGGGCGCCATCAAGGGGCTGGGCGAGGGGCCCATCGAGGCTATCGTGTCCGCCCGCGCCGACGGAGGTGGCTTCAAGGACCTGTTCGATTTCTGCCGTCGTATCGATCTGAAGAAAATCAACCGTCGCTCCCTGGAAGCCATGGTGCGAGCCGGGGTGCTGGACAACCTGGGGCCGCCTTCCTCTGATAAACGATCCAGCTTCCATGACCGCGCCACGATCCTGGCTACCTTGCCGGATGCCATCGCCGCCGCCGACCAGGATGCCCGTAATGAGGCTGCCGGCATCATGGATATGTTTGGTGCCGTGGACGAAAGTCCGGCCACGGCAGTGGAATGGAAACCGGCCCGGTCCTGGAATGACGACACCCGCCTTAACGGCGAGCGTGACACCCTGGGGCTGTTCCTCACCGGCCATCCCATTGATCAGTATGAGAGCGAAGTGCGCCAGTTTGTCTCCGCCCGGCTCAACTCGCTGCTACCCACGGGTAAAGGTGAAGCGGCAACGGTGGCCGGCCTTGTGGTGGCCTTGCGTATCACCCGCAGCAAGCGCAGCGGCGAGCGTATGGCATTCGTGACCCTGGATGACAAGACCGGGCGGGTAGAAGTCTCCGTGTTCGGCAAGACCTTTGCCGAGTACGGAGACCTTGTGCAAAAGGATGCGTTGCTGATCTTCAAAGGCGGTGTCCGCAATGACGATTACACCGGCGGGTTCAACCTGATTGCCGATGAAATCATGGATATGCGCCAGGCCCGGGAAACTTTCGCCCGCCGCCTGCGCGTGGCCGTGCCGGTATCCGAAGAACTGCCCCGACGCCTGCAACAGACGCTGGCCCCATACCAGGGGGGAAGTACCCCGGTGCTGCTGGATCTGGACCACCCCATCGCTGCCGCCAGTTTCTGGATGGGCGAGGCCTGGAAAATCAGCCCCCACGAGTCCCTGGTAGAGGAGCTGCGGGTGCAGTTCGGCGAAGATGCGGTGCGGATGGAGTATTGATAGCGGCTTCTAGCTACGAGCCCTCTAACTACGAGCTAAAAGCTGGTGGCTGATTTCCTTGAAACAGTTTGCAACCTAGCCGTGCGCTTCGCGTCTCGACCTTGTCATCCGGTTACGGCTACACTTGTGCAGGCCAATTCCGGCGGGATCAGGGATGACGATTTCGCCAGCCATGCGCCAGACAGGGCGATTTTTCCCGGCGTTGCCAGCAAAACACCATAAACAGGCTCAGAGATATGAACCCGAACTTCCTCGAATTTGAACAACCCATCGCAGATCTGGAAGCGAAGATCGAGGAATTACGATTGGTAGGCAGTGGTAGTGAGGTCAACATTTCTGAGGAAGTGGCCAAGCTGCAGGAAAAGAGCATTTCGCTTACCGAGAACATTTTCAGCAACCTCAGTGCCTGGCAGATCTCGCAACTGGCCCGTCACCCCAAACGGCCTTACATGCTGGATTACATCAAGCGGATTTTCGCTGATTTTGATGAACTGCACGGGGATCGGGCCTTTGCCGACGACCCGGCCATCGTTGGTGGCATTACCCGCCTGAACGATCAGCCGGTGATGGTGATCGGTCATCAGAAAGGCCGCGAAGTGAAGGAGAAGGTGCGTCGTAATTTCGGTATGCCCAAGCCGGAAGGCTACCGCAAAGCCTTGCGCCTGATGGAAATGGCCGAGCGCTTCCGGATGCCGATTCTCACCTTTATCGATACTCCCGGGGCATTTCCGGGAATTGATGCGGAAGAGCGTGGCCAGTCCGAGGCCATTGCCCGCAACCTGCGTGTCATGTCTCAGCTGAAAGTACCGATCATCGCCACCGTGGTAGGTGAGGGCGGCTCTGGCGGGGCGCTGGCCATCGGTGTCTGTGATCATCTGCAGATGCTGGAATTCTCCACCTATTCGGTGATCTCCCCGGAAGGTTGTGCCTCTATTCTCTGGCGCAGCGCCGACAAGGCCCCGGAAGCGGCGGCGGCCATGGGCCTCACCGCTGGCCGACTCCACGAACTGGGCATCGTCGACCAGGTGATCAAGGAGCCACTGGGTGGCGCTCACCGTGATTATGAACAGGCGGCGGATGCCATCCGCAAGGCGCTGGTCAAGCAACTCGATGAGCTCAAGGCTCTTGAGGTTGAGGCACTGGTGGAGCGTCGCTACGACCGGCTGATGAGCTACGGCAACGTGGTCAGCGCTACCGCCGACGAATAACCGCTTGCCGGCCGTCCTCTAGCCGCCAGTCACGATGCTGTGGGAAGCTAGGCTTGCATGGCGAAGGCGGCAGCGCCTTTTTGCTCAAACCCGGTCCCGGCAAGCGTGATAATCTGATTCCCCATGGCAAACCCACCCCTGATTTCTGATCTGGCACAGCAGGCCCCACCGGGGCCGTTGTTGCTTGCCTTCAGTGGCGGCCTGGATTCCACCGTATTACTGCACCTGCTGGTGGAAGCCGGCCTTGGTCCTCGCCTGCGGGTGGTCCATATCAATCATCAACTACAGCCTGACAGCGGCGACTGGGCGGAACATTGCCAGCAGATCGTCGCCGGTCTGGAATTGCCCTGTGAGGTAATCGCGGTGCAGGTGGAGGCGGGCAAGGGGATTGAAGCTGGCGCCCGCCAGGCGCGCTACCATGCCCTGTTTGCTGATGCCCACCGGGATGGCGCCACCGTCATTACCGCCCACCACCGCGATGATCAGGCCGAGACCCTGCTGCTGCGCTTGCTGCGTGGTGCGGGCGTGCAAGGGCTTGCCGCCATGCGTGGCCTGGATCATCGCCAGGAAGTAGCCGTATGGCGACCCCTGTTGGACCAGCCCAGATCTGTGTTGGAGCGCCATGCCCATGAGCAGGGCCTGCAGTGGCAGGATGATCCCAGCAACCAGGATCAATCCCTGCGCCGTAACTATTTGCGCCACAGCATTTTACCGGCCCTGCGCCAGCGCTGGCGTGGGGCCGACGAAATCCTGGCCCGCACTGCCCAGCACATGGGGGATGCCCGTGAGTTGCTGGACGAAAGGGCGCAGCAGGATGCCGACGCCTGTGGGGTCAGTTCCCAACGGTTTCCACTACCCGGGCTGGCAGCATTAGGCCCGCCCCGGCAACGTAACCTGTTGCGCTGGTGGCTTCATCGTCGCGGTGCCAGTGCGCCCAGCGCGGCCGTGCTGGCTGAGTTACTGGCGCTGCAGGATGCCGCTCAGGACAGTCAGGCCAGGGTGGAGTGGGGGAACTGGGCTGTGCGCTTGTTTCAGGGGGCGCTGTACTTGCTTCCCCGTCACGCTTTGGCGCCCTGGCAGGGCGAGTTGCTCTGGTCGGCGGACTCGCCCCCGCCCACGCTGCCATTCTGGCGATTGGCGACTATGGCCGAGGAGGGCGGGGTAAGCCTGATGCGTCCTCCTGGTGATCTCACTCTGCGTCCCTTCACCGGCGGCGCCCGTCTGTTGCGTAATGGCATGCACCAGCGCATCAAGGAACTGTGGCGAGCGGCCGGCGTGCCCCCCTGGCAGCGTCATCAGTGGCCACTGTTATACCGGGGCGAGACGCTGGTATCGGTGCCGCTGGTGGGGCTGGCGGATGGCGAAGAGGCTGCGAGTTGTGAGGAATGGTTTTTGTTGCCGCACTCTTCCTAGTCACGTGAAGGGATGCTGTTACTGTCGGTGGACCCTGTGGAAAGATAGGAGGCAGTAGGAACGAGAGCATCGTAAGCCTGTATCCTCCACTTGAATACCGATAGAGCCGAATTTTGGCCAATATCCTACGGGTTTGATCTACGCTGACTGATATAGACGGGGATTTTGGCTCTGTACCCTGAGGTCTTGGACCTGCAAGGAGGCAGCCATGACCTCTGCCTTCTTGCTCTGAACTTCCGCCTGACTACCGAAGAGCCCTCATGCAAGACGTGCAACAATTACTGCAACAGACATTCAATCTCCAGACCTTCCGGCCCGGCCAGCAGGCTGTCATCGACGCGCTACTGGCTGGCCGCTCGGCGCTGGCGGTGTTTCCGACTGGCGGCGGCAAGAGCCTGTGTTATCAGTTGCCGGCATTGATGCTGGATGGGTTGACGCTGGTGGTGTCGCCGTTGATTGCACTGATGAAGGATCAGGTGGACCAGCTTAATCGTTTGAATATTCCGGCGGCACGACTGGATTCCAGTGTGGATGCCGGAGAATTGCAGGCCATCTATCAAGGGCTCGACGATGGCAGCATCAAGCTGCTTTATGTAGCGCCGGAGCGTCTCGCCAATGAGCGTTTCCTGGCCCGGTTGAAACGCCTATCTATCAGTATGATGGCAGTGGATGAGGCGCACTGTGTCTCCGAGTGGGGGCATAACTTTCGCCCCGACTATCTGAAACTGGCGCAGCTAGCCCGTGAACTCAAGGTGGGCCGGGTGCTGGCGCTGACCGCCACGGCCACCCCGCAGGTGGCAGACCAGATTTGCGATAGTTTCCACATCGCCGGGGCGGATCATATCCAGACCGGGTTTTTTCGCCCCAATCTGGCCCTGGCGGTGCGTCCTTGCCGCACCGACGAGCGTGATCAGTACCTGCTGGATCAGCTCACCAGCCGGTCTGCCGAGCCCGCCATCGTCTATGTCACCTTGCAGAAGACCGCCGAGACAGTGGCGGCCTTTTTGCAGGCACAGGGATTGAAGGCCCAGGCCTACCACGCCGGGCTCAAAGACGAGCCCCGCCATCAGGTGCAGGAGGCGTTCATGGCGGGGGAGACCGACATCGTGGTGGCCACCATCGCCTTCGGCATGGGGATCGACAAGGCGGACATTCGCGCGATCTACCACTACAACCTGCCCAAATCCCTGGAAAACTATATGCAGGAAATTGGCCGGGCCGGTCGCGACGGGCAACCCTCCCACTGCCACCTGCTGGCCAACCCGGATGATCTGACGGTGCTGGAGAATTTCACCTATGGCGATACCCCGGACAGTGAGTCGCTGGCCGCGCTGATTCACTGGCTGTTGGCACAGCCGGCGCAATTTGACCTTGCCGTTCATGAGTTATCCGGGCAGTTCGATGTGCGACCTCTGGTCATCAATACCTTGCTCACCTACCTGGAACTGGAAGGGGTGATCCGCGCCACGGCGCCGTTCTATACCGAATACAAGGTGGCTTTCCAGGGATTGAGGGAAGAGATTCTTGCCGGCTTCAACCCGGAGCGAGCTGCTTTTCTGGAGCGTCTGTTTGCCACTGGCAAGCAGGGTCGAATCTGGCTGACCCTGCGGCCCATCGACGCCGCCCAGACACTGGGCGATGATCGCTTGCGGATCCTCAATGCCCTGAACTATCTGGAACAGCAGCAGATGATCGAGCTACGGGTGGCCGGCGTGCGTCAGGGGTATCGAATGCTCAACCCGCCAGCGGAAAGCGAGCCCTTGATCGTGCGGATGCAGGAGCAGTTTGCCCTGCGTGAGCAGCGTGATATTCAGCGCCTGCAGCAGGTGTGTTACTGGGCGGGAAGCGCCGACTGTCACCAGCAGGCATTGGTTGGCTATTTCGGCGAGACTCTCGCGCAGCCCTGTGGTCAGTGCAGCGCCTGCCTCGGCGAACAGCCGCAGTTGCCGTCCCGTCGCCATCGTGCACCGGACCCGGCAGTGGTTCACGCCATGCGTGAGGAAAACCACCAGGCTCTGACCACTCCCCGGCAGTTGGCCCGCTTTCTCTGCGGCATCACCAGCCCCAGAGCCAGCCGAGCCCGCCTGGCCCGGCACCCGTCGTTCGGGTCACAGATGGGTGCGCCATTTTCCGAGGTGCTGGCTGCCTGTGAGAGCGACTGACGACGGGAACACAGGGTTCGATTCCGGCGACCTGGCGCAGTGCAGGTAATTCAGCGTTGCCTCGGGGAGTTGCGAGTCACGAAAGGTCAGGCCGGTTTTCCATTTCGAAACTCGCACCCCACAATCCACTGAGCGTTGAAAGCGGCATCCGTAGACAGAATAACGCCTGAGCCACTCAGGGTGGACCTGCGCCATGCATCAGCCCGCGCCACTTTTTACGCTCCCGAGAGCGATTCCGATTGAGGCGAGGGGCGCCTTCTGTTAGCATTTCCTCCCGTCCTGATGTAGCGCAAGCCCCTGAATTTTCAGGTGTTCAACCATCACTTGCGTAGCTGGCCAACCCGATTCAGAAAGCCCCTTGCCCGTGTCATGCGTGCAGGGTGTTTTTTTATTGGTGCCGGTTACACTGGTGAGAGTGCTACCAACCCACTAGCAATCTGGTGAGTGCATGTCACGTTTCATCTTTGTCACCGGCGGTGTGGTGTCGTCTCTGGGTAAGGGGATTACTTCAGCATCCCTGGCCACTTTGTTGGAAGCCCGCGGCCTCAACGTCACCCTGATCAAAATGGACCCATATATTAATGTGGATCCCGGCACCATGAGCCCTTACCAGCACGGTGAGGTGTTCGTGACCGAAGACGGCGCCGAAACCGACCTGGACCTGGGTCACTACGAGCGTTTTATTCGCACTCGCCTGAGCCGTCGCAACAGCTTCACCACTGGCCGTGTCTATCAGGACGTGCTGGACAAGGAGCGCCGCGGTGAGTATCTGGGTGCTACCGTGCAGGTGATCCCCCATATTACCGACGAGATCAAGCTGAAGATCCGAGAAGGGGCAGGGGATGCGGACGTGGCTATCGTGGAAATCGGTGGTACCGCCGGTGACATCGAGTCCCTGCCGTTTCTGGAAGCGGCGCGGCAGATGCGTGTGGAGCTGGGCTCCAGCCAGTCTCTGCTGGTGCACCTGACGCTGGTGCCGTATATCGCCACTGCCGGCGAGATCAAGACCAAGCCGACCCAGCACTCAGTTAAGGAGCTGCGCTCCATCGGCCTGCAGCCGGATATTCTGGTGTGCCGGGCAGATGACCCTATCCCGCAGAGTGCCCGCGACAAGATTGCCCTGTTTACCAATGTGGAAGCGCGGGCGGTCATTTCCTCCCCGGATTGCAAAACCATCTATCAGGTCCCCCGTGGCATGCACGAGCAGGGGCTGGATGACATCGTGGTGGAAAAGTTCGGACTGGATCTGCCGGAGCCGGATCTGGGCGAATGGGATCGTGTTGTAGAAGCCCAACTGAATCCGGAAAGCGAAGTCACCGTGGGCATGGTGGGCAAGTACATCGAGTTGGTCGATGCCTACAAGTCACTCAATGAAGCCTTGATCCACGCTGGCATCAGCAACCGGGCCAAGGTCAATATCCTTTACCTGGATGCGGAAGATATTGAACGCGAAGGCACTGGTGTGCTGGAAAACCTGGATGCCATCCTGGTTCCCGGTGGCTTTGGCGACCGCGGTACGGAAGGCAAGATCGCGGCCATTCGCTATGCCCGCGAAAACAAGGTGCCGTATCTGGGCATCTGCCTGGGTATGCAGCTGGCGGTGATCGAATACGCCCGTCACGTGGCCGGGATCGAAAACGCCCATTCTTCCGAACTGCGTCCGGATACGCCGGATCCGGTGGTGGGGCTGATTACCGAGTGGACCACGGAAGACGGTCGCAAGGAACAGCGCTCCAAGGAATCCGATCTGGGTGGCACCATGCGTTTGGGTGGCCAGGAATGTATTCTGGAGGCGGGCAGCCGTGCCGCCGATTGCTATGGTGGCACCAGTATTGTTGAACGTCACCGTCATCGTTACGAAGTAAACAATAATTACCTGCCGCAACTGGAAGGCGCCGGCCTGAAGATTGTTGGTCGTTCAACCGATGGCGAGTTGGTGGAAGTGATCGAAGTGGCAGACCACCCCTGGTTTGTGGCTTGCCAATTCCACCCGGAGTTTACGTCCACGCCTCGTGATGGGCATGGTCTGTTCAGGGGCTATGTGGCCGCGGCCCTGGCGGAACAGAAAGCACACTAAGGACGCGTTATGCAGAAGACCATCAAGCTAGGCGAGCTGGAGTTTGCCAACGACAAGCCCATGGCTCTTTTCGGCGGAATGAATGTGCTGGAATCCCGTGATCTGGCCATGCAGGTGGCGGAAGCCTATGCGGAAGTGACCAGCAAGCTGGGCATTCCCTGGGTGTTCAAGGCCAGCTTCGATAAGGCCAACCGTTCCTCGCTGAGCTCCTACCGGGGGCCGGGGATGGAAGAGGGCCTGAAGATCTTTGAAGAGATCAAGCAGACCTTCAATTGTCCGGTGATCACCGATGTGCATGAGCCCTATCAGGCGGCACCGGTGGCCGAAGTGGCGGATATCATTCAGCTGCCGGCCTTCCTGGCTCGGCAGACCGATCTGGTGGTGGCCATGGCAAAGACCGGGGCGATCATCAACATCAAGAAGCCCCAGTTCCTGGCTCCCCACGAAATGAGCCATATCCTGCACAAGTGCGAGGATGCCGGTAACGACCAGCTTATTCTCTGCGAGCGTGGCTCCAGCTTCGGGTACAACAACCTGGTGGTGGACATGCTCGGCTTTGGCATCATGAAACAATTCAACTACCCGGTGTTTTTCGACGTGACTCATGCCCTGCAGAAACCAGGGGGTCGTGCGGACAGCGCCGATGGGCGTCGTGCTCAGGTGGCTGAACTCGGTCTTGCCGGCATCAGCCAAGGCATCGCCGGATTGTTCCTGGAAGCCCACCCGGACCCGGACAATGCCAAATGCGATGGCCCCTGCGCCCTGCGTCTGGACCGTCTGGAGCCATTCCTGACACGGATGCAAACCCTGGATAATACCGTCAAGGCACTGCCTGCCTTTGAAAACAACTGATTGAAGAGAGATTGACTGTCATGTCCAAGATCGTTGACATCAAAGCCCGCGAAATTCTCGACTCCCGTGGCAATCCCACCATCGAAGCTGATGTGATTCTGGAATCCGGCGCCTCCGGCAGTGCCTGTGCCCCCAGTGGCGCCTCTACCGGTTCCCGCGAAGCGCTGGAGCTGCGTGATGGCGACAAGGCCCGTTACCTGGGCAAGGGCGTCACCAAGGCCGTTGGCAATGTGAACTCCGCCATCCGGGAACTGCTGGTAGGAATGGAAGCCGGCGACCAGAAGGCCCTGGACAAGGCCATGATCGATGCCGATGGCACCGAGAACAAAGCCAAGTTCGGCGCCAACGCCATTCTCGCCGTGTCTCTGGCTGCAGCCAAAGCCGCTGCAGTGGATCAGGGCAAGCCCCTGTACGAGTACATTTCCGACCTGCAGGACGATGACAACGAATACTCCCTGCCGGTACCGATGATGAACATCATCAACGGTGGTGAGCACGCGGATAACAACGTGGACATCCAGGAGTTCATGATTCAGCCGGTGGGCGCTCCCACCGTGGCCGAAGCAATCCGTTACGGCGCCGAGATTTTCCACGCCCTGAAAAGCGTGCTGAAAAAGCGTGGTCTGAACACCGCAGTGGGTGACGAAGGCGGTTTCGCCCCGGACCTGCCCAGCAACGAGGCGGCCCTGGAAGCAATCATGGAAGCCATCGAGATTGCTGGCTACAAGGCCGGTGATGACGTGACCCTGGCCCTGGACTGCGCCGCCAGCGAATTCTACAAGGACGGTAAATACGTGCTGGCCGGTGAAGGGCGTAGCATGGATTCTGAAGAATTCGCCAGCTACCTGGCCGAGCTGTGCGACCGTTACCCGATCATCTCCATTGAAGATGGCATGGATGAATCCGACTGGGATGGCTGGAAAATCCTCACCGAGAAGCTGGGTAAAAAGATTCAGCTGGTAGGTGACGATCTGTTCGTGACCAACACCAAAATCCTCAAGCGTGGTATTGATGAGGGTGTGGCCAACTCCATCCTGATCAAGTTCAACCAGATCGGTTCTCTCAGCGAAACCCTGGATGCCATCAAGATGGCCAAGGATGCCGGTTACACTGCAGTCATTTCTCACCGTAGCGGTGAAACTGCCGACAGCACCATCGCCGACCTGGCAGTGGCTACCGCTGCCGGGCAGATCAAAACCGGTTCTCTGTGCCGCTCCGACCGGGTGGCCAAGTACAACCGCCTGATCCGCATTGAGCAGGAACTGGGGCGCGCTGCCTACCACGGTCGCAAAGAGTTCAAGTTCCTCGGTTAAATGATGCCGGATACCAGAACCAGCAAGGCAGGGAAGGAATCTGGCAAGCGGGAGGCCATGCAGCTGTCTCCCGCCAGGCAGATTGTGATTGCCCTGTTGGCTCTGGTATTTGTCGGCCTGCAGGCCCGGCTGTGGTTTGGTGAGGGCAGTCTGAGGCATGTGGCGACGCTGGAAAAAGAGGTAGCCACACTCAAGCAGAGCAATGCCAAACTGAACGAACGCAACCGGCTGATGGCCGCCGACGTGAAGGATCTCAAGCAGGGCACCGAAGCGGTGGAAGAGATTGCTCGCAAGGATCTGGGCATGATCCGCGACGGTGAAAGTTTTTTCCTGATTCTCGAACAACCCCGGGGCGGTGAGTGAATCCTGTCATTAACGGCCCTCTCTATGCGGTGGTACCGGCTGCCGGTATCGGTGAGCGCATGGGGGCGGGTTTTCCCAAGCAGTACCTGTCACTGGCCGGCAAGACCCTGGCCGAGCATACCCTCAATCGTTTGTTATCATTTGCCCCCATCGACCGTGTGTTGGTTGCCGTATCCGTGCAGGATCCCTGGTGGCCGACGCTGGGTGTCTCCACGCATTCGCGTATTGCCACTGTTAGCGGCGGAGCCGCCCGCGCCGAATCCGTGCGCAACGGCGTCACCAGGGCGCTGGAGTTGGGTGGAGAAAACGCCTGGGTACTGGTTCATGATATGGCCCGGCCTCTGGTACGGCTGTCAGATATTCAGAACCTGCTCGACCAGACCGACAGTCAGGGTGCGATATTGGCGTTGCCGGTGGTGGATACCATCAAGCAAGCCGATGATGGCAACCATATTGCCGCCACTCTGGATCGCGACTGCATCTGGCGGGCGCTGACGCCGCAGTTGTTCCCTGCTCGTGCGTTGCACGATGCCCTGCAAGGTGATCTGGCCGGTATTACCGATGAAGCGTCTGCCATGGAAAGAGTGGGACGCCGTCCGGCGCTGGTGGCGGGTCATAGCGACAATATCAAGGTTACCGTCCCGGAAGATCTGGCACTGGCCCGTTTCTATCTGGCCTGCCAGCTGGGCGACGAGGAGAACATGCTGTGAGTATTCGTATCGGCCAGGGCTTCGATGTGCACGCGTTCACGGAAGGGGATCACGTGATGCTGGGCGGTGTGGCAATTCCTCACAGCCATGGACTCAAGGCACACTCGGATGGTGATGTGGCCCTGCATGCCCTGTCTGATGCCTTGCTGGGTGCCCTGGCCTTGGGGGATATCGGTCACTATTTTCCGGACACCGATCCGCAGTGGCAGGACGCGGATTCCGGCACCTTGTTGGCGGCGATCTACCGGGACGTGACAGCGGCCGGCTGGCAATTGGGCAATGCAGATATCACCGTCATCTGCCAGGCCCCCAAACTGGCTCCCCATATCAGAGCCATGCGCCAGCGCATTGCCGATCTGCTCGATTGTGAGGTGGGGCAGGTTTCCGTCAAGGCGACTACCACCGAAAAACTCGGTTTCACCGGCCGCAAGGAAGGTATTGCGGTGCAGGCCGTGGTACTGGTGGAGTCTCGATGAGTCTACCCTGCGCCCATGGCGGGCCGGCATCCACTGGGGTGCTGAAAGCCTCTCCGGCAGATTTTCAGGTATTCGAGCACATGCATGTGCGCCCGGAAGGTGAGGGCGAACACCTGTGGCTGGAAATCGAGAAGACCGGCTGGAATACTGAGGATGTGGCGCTGTTACTGGCCAAACAGGCGGGTGTTCATCGCCTGGCGGTGGGCTACAGCGGGCTCAAGGACAAGCACGCCATTACCCGTCAGTGGTTCAGCCTGCATCTGCCCGGCAAGGCGGACCCGGAGTTTGACTGGCCGCCGGGGTTGAGGGGCCTTCAAGGGCTTCGCCATCGCCGCAAACTGAACCGGGGTACCCATCGCGCCAACGGTTTTGTGCTTCGTGTTACCGATTTCCAGGGAGATCGCCAGCAGCTGGAACAGCAACTTGCCACCATTGAGCGCCAGGGGGTGCCCAACTATTTTGGTGAGCAGCGCTTTGGTCGCGGTGCCGGCAACCTGGTGCGGGGAACCGAGTGGTTGTGTGGTGGCGAAGCGCCGCGCAAGAAAGCGCTGCGCGGTCTGTGGCTGTCAGCGGTGCGCAGCAACTTGTTCAACCAGGTCCTTGCCGAGCGTGTTAACCGGCAATGCTGGGACCGGGTACTGGCCGGTGATCTGCTACAGCCGCAAGGTAGCCGCGGCCTGTTCCTTGCGGACGACGACACAGAGGCCGGCGAAAGAGTGATTGCCGGTGAGGTTCATCCCACCGCCCCTTTGCCGGGGGTGCCGGGCATGGCATCATCTGGCCCTTGCCGGGAACTGGAACAGCGGATACTCGCACCGTATGCCACCGTGATCGATGGCCTGTGCCGCATCGGCGTTGAGGAAGCCCGCCGGGCAACAAGGTTGCCGGTACGGGAATTGCAATGGTCCTGGCAAGCAGAAAGGGAAGGGGAAGTGTGCCTGGAGCTGGCGTTTACGCTGCCCACAGGCGCTTTTGCCACGACAGTCATGGCGGAAATTATAAAACCTGAGTCCGAGACTTCAGGGTAACCCTGAGTGATCCGCCGAGAGGCACATCCAGAGGCAAAAGAAGTACAGATGGATATCCAACTTAGCGGCATCGGCATGACCTCTGCACGGACCCGGGATCGTCTGGTGCAACGGCTGCGTGATGCCGGCATCAGTGACGAGCGTGTGCTTGATGCCATCCGCAATACCCCGCGTCACCTGTTTATCGAAGAAGCCCTGGCCCACCAGGCCTACGACGATACGGCGCTGCCCATCGGCCACGGTCAGACCATTTCCCAGCCCTGGGTGGTGGCACGCATGACCGAATTGTTGATCGCCAACGGCAGACCCACCAAGGTGCTCGAGATCGGCACGGGCTGTGGCTATCAAACGGCGGTGCTGGCCCAGTTCTGTGACGCCCTCTATTCTGTGGAACGCATCCGCCCATTGCAGGATCAGGCGCGCAAGCGTTTGATGAAGCTGGGCCTGGCTCGGGTACAGCTCAAGCACGCGGATGGTGGCTTCGGTTGGAAAAGCGAAGCCCCCTTTGATGCGATCCTGGCCGCCTGTGCCCGTGCGGACATTCCTGATGATCTGTTGTCACAACTGGCAGACGGAGGCCGTCTGGTGATGCCGGTGGGCGGTGATCGCCAACAGATCCTCACTGTGGTTGACCGTGATGGCGACCAGTTCCATGTGCAATCACTGGATGCGGTCCGCTTCGTGCCATTCCAGCGTGGGGTGATGCGGTAAGCAGCTACGAGCTACTAGCTGCGAGTGAAACAAACACTTTGCTCTTGAGGTTGCGCTTCGTTTGGGGCGGGCCCCATCCTGAAAGCTAGAAGCTAGAAGCTAGAAGCTAGAAGCTAGAAGCTAGAAGCTCTTTTCAAGGACTAACATGATTCGACCCGGTATTTTCTTTCGCGGCATGGCCATGGGCGCGGCCGATGTGGTGCCCGGTGTGTCCGGTGGCACCCTGGCGTTGATCACCGGTATTTATGAAGAGTTGATTGATACTCTTGGCGGGCTGACGCCGCGTTTGCTGAAGGTATGGCACCAGCAAGGCTTTGTGGCGTTCTGGCGTCAGGCCAATCTTACGTTTCTGGTGACCCTGCTGGCGGGCATCTTTACCAGTATTGCTGTGCTGGCGCGTTTGATTACCTGGCTGCTGGAGACGCATCCAGTGCCGGTTTGGGCCTTCTTCAGTGGCCTGATTCTGGCCAGCATTTTTCTGGTCTTGAAACCACTGCAACAACGGGGGGCGGTTCAGATTGCTGCCTTTGTGGCCGGTACCGGTGTGGCTGTGGCTATCGGGCTGGCGCCGGCGCTGTCGGCGGTGGGCAGTGGCGCAACGGTGTTCTTCTTCAGCGGCATGCTCGCCATCTGCGCCATGATCCTGCCTGGCATTTCCGGCAGTTTTATCCTTCTTTTACTGGGAATGTACCAACCGGTGCTGGAGGCAGTGAAGCAAGGTGAGATACCGTTGTTACTGGCCTTTATGGCCGGCTGCGCTATCGGCTTGCTGAGTTTTGTGCATGTGCTCAAATGGACTCTGCACCGTTACCACGACACCGTCATGGCCTTGCTGGCGGGTTTCATGGCCGGGTCGTTGCTGAAGCTTTGGCCCTGGCGGGTATCGGGTGAACAAGGTCTGGCAGATCGTTGGTTGTCACCGGCGCAATATGCCAGTGAAACCGGCGACGGTTCGCAATTAGCATTGGCTCTGCTGGCCGGGCTGGTCGCGGCTACGCTGGTGTGGCTACTGTATCGGCTGGCGCCAGTGCATAATGTTGCGCAGGATTCGTAAATATTGAATTTCCGGTACCGTAATCCGGTGCCATTTCGAGGGAGTGGTTAATGGCGTGCCAACACCCGACAGGTAGCGACTCATTCTAATGCGTGCCCTGGCGACGGCATTGATCTTCGTGATGGTAGGCGGCTGCAGTGCGGGAAATTTTGCACCGGTCGTTGATATCTACGGTCAAGAGCCACGAACCAGCAAGGTCACCGCTGGCACCCATGAAGTGCGCGGGGGAGAAACCCTATACTCCATCGCCTGGCGCTATGGTTGGGACTATCGGGAGCTGGCCAGGGCCAACAGGATTCCGGCGCCTTATACCATCTATCCGGGGCAGCGTATTTCCCTGGCGCTGAAAGCACCCTCCAGCGGTACTTCATCGGCCTCCTCAAGTACCAGTAAACCGGCACCAAAAGCCCAGGACAAACCCTCCAGCAAACCGGCACCCGCCAAGCAGCAAAAAACACCTGCGCCCAAACCCTCTGCGACTGCGTCTGCAGGTTCCACAGTGGGCCCGGTGAGCTGGCGCTGGCCGGCTGGGGGACAGGTGGTAGAAACCTTTTCCATTGACAATCATGGCCGCAAAGGCATCGCCATTTCCGGTAAAACCAACAGCCCGGTAGTGGCTGCGGCGGATGGCCGTGTGGTGTATCGTGGCAGTGGCCTGACCGGTTACGGCAATCTGTTGATTCTCAAACATAGTGACCGCTGGCTGAGTGCCTATGCCCACAACGACAGAATGCTGGTCAAGGAAGGGGATGCGGTAAAGGCCGGCCAACAGATCGCCGCGATGGGAGCCACGGGGACTTTCCGTACCCAGTTGCACTTTGAAATTCGCAAGGATGGTAAACCGGTGGATCCGCTCACCTATTTGCCGAAGAAATAACCCCTCTGCTCACCAACGGAACCATCCATGACCAGTGAAACCCGCCGGGAACACCGCCTTTTGATGATCGCCGCATTGGCGTCAATCTTTACGGCATTGCTGTTGATCGCAGCCAAGACGGTGGCCTGGCTGATGACCGGCTCGGTGAGCCTGTTGGCGTCACTGGTGGATTCGGTGATGGATTCGCTGGCCTCGCTGATCAATTTCTTTGCCATTCGTTATTCCCTGGTGCCTGCCGATGAAGAGCATCGCTTTGGTCATGGCAAGGCGGAAGCGCTGGCGGGGCTGGGGCAGGCAATCTTCATTGCCGGCTCGTCGATATTCCTGATCCAGCAGTCTGTTTTCAAACTGATGGATCCGCAGCCGATTGAGCAGAATGCGGTGGGGGTAGCGGTGATGGTGTTTTCCATTGCGTTGACCTTCGGGCTGTTGTTGATCCAGAAATTCGTGGTCAGAGAGACCGGATCAACCGCCATCGAGGCCGATTCACTTCACTACCTGTCAGACCTGTCAGTGAACGCGGGGATCATCCTGGTGCTGGTGGTCAGTCAGTATGGTTTTCTGTGGCTGGATGGCGCCATGGGGCTGGTGATTGCCCTGTTTATTCTTTACAGCGCCTGGTCGATTGCCGGTGAGTCCATCCAGTTGCTGCTGGACCGGGAGATTCCCGGTGATGTACGTGATGTAATCGGGGCCATTGTGGCGGAGCATTCCCTTGCACTGGGGTTTCATGACCTGCGTACCCGCCAGTCTGGCCGCACCCAGTTTATCCAGTTACATGTGGATATGGATCAGAACCTGTCGCTGCGTGAAGCCCATGACCTGGCTGAACGTATCGAGCAGGGGATTCGCCAGGCCTATCCGGCGGCGGATGTGATTATCCACCAGGATCCGGTGGCGGTAGGCCCCAGCGTGCCGGTGGCCGGCCCCGGTAACGGCGATTTCTGATAGCCTTTCGCTGGCCGCCTGTTCTGTGCGGTCAAGCTCCCCTGTTAGAGTAAACACATTGTATTCATGTGGTCTTTTGAGTAGCTTCAAGGCTGTGTTTTTGCGTTGAGGACAGACCATGAAAAGCCAGCTTCAGGCGCGGCGGGTTTCCGCTATCTGGCAACAGGGCATGGCCCGCCGGCGGTTTCTGAAATGGGGCCTGCTGGGCTCCGCAGGCGTGGCGGCTGTGGCCGCCGGGGGCTTTGCCCTGCTGCGCCGTTCTCCACTGGACAAGCAGGAAGCTCCGGCCTGGGTACGAGGCCTGTCCGAGGCGGAGTACCATCTCTTCAACCGGGCACGGCAAGTGTTGTTGCCCGTTGACGGCACCGCTCTGCTGCCAAGCGGGCAGGTGCCAGTGGTGCAGAATGTGCAAACCCTGCTGGGGCATTTGCACCCGCTGACGCGAAAGGAGGTGGCGGCCGGACTGGGTCTGTTCGATAACGCTGCGGTGCTCACTCGAGGCAGCCGGTTTGTCGATTTGAATGATGACGATGCCCGGGCCTATTTCGATAGTTGGGGCCAGGGCAATGTGATCCAGCGGACCCTGGCCACGGTTATCAAGCAGCTCGTCTATAGTGCCTACTGGCAGGATTCCGCCACCTGGCCACCCACGGAGTTCGATGGACCGGTGAGTGACAAGTGGGGGCTGGAATACCTGGGTAATGCACCGCTGCCTGACAGTGTTGCTGATGGGGAGGCGCGGGCATGAGCGAAGTGAAATGGCAGGCTTCCGGCTTGCGAGTCCACCAGGCCAGTGATGTTACCCGTGACCATTTGCAGCTGGAAGCCGATGTGGTGATCGTCGGGTCTGGCGCTGGTGGGGCAGTCAGCGCCTATGAGTTGGCCAAACGGGGAATGAAAGTGCTGGTGCTGGAGGCAGGTCCTTATGTGCCCTCCAAGGACTTCACCGAGAATTTCACCGACAGCCTGGACACCCTCTATCAGGATCATGGCAGTCAGAGTAACAGCGACGGCGATTTGCTGGTGCTTCAAGGGGCCTGTGTGGGAGGCTCCACGGTAGTCAACGGCTGTGTCTGTTTCCGAACCCCGGACTTTATTCTGCAGGACTGGCAGCGGGATTTCGGTCTGAGTGAACTCACCGTTGACGAACTGGCGCCGTATTTCGACGAAGTGGAAAAGAACCTGGCCGTTCACGATAACGGTGAGCATGAAATTCCCCGGCATGGTCGTCTGATTCGCGCTGGTGCCAATCGACTGGGCTGGTCGGTGAAACCGCTTAAGCGCAATATTCGCCAGTGTGGCCTCACCGGACATTGCCTGTCTGGCTGCAAGACCGAGCGCAAACAATCCATGCTGGTGACCTATCTGCCCTGGGCGGCAGCTCATGGGGCGCAGATATATGCGGATACACGGGTGGAAAAAATTGTTACCCGCGAGGGTAAGGCATGTGGTGTGGAGGCAATCATTACCCGCCATGACGGCACCGTGGCAGCAACCCTGTCGGTGTCTGCGCCCCGTGTCATTCTGGCGGCCGGGGCAGTGCAGACCCCCTTGTTGCTACTCAAGAGCGGCTTGGCAAACCGGTCAGGGCAGGTGGGCAAGAATTTTGCCTGCCACCCCTCCCTGTATGTACCAGCCCGATACCCGGAACCTGTGTACCCCTGGCGGGGTGCCATGCTGGGGGTCTATGTGGATGAGTTTATGCATCCGGACAAGGGTGGGTTTGTGCTGGAAGATGGCGGAGCTGGCCTGGTAGAGCTAACCATGGCCGCAGAACCCGGCACCGGAAAACCGTTCATGGATTACATGGCCAATGCCAAATATCTGGCCGGGTTGGTGACGCTGATCCACGATCACAATGTGGGCAGCATCGAATGGGATGGCGAGCGTAAAAAGATCAACTACAAGCTCAGTGATACCGACTTTCCCTCCATGCAACGGGCATTGAAAGCTGCCGCCAGGTTGCATCTCGCTGCTGGTGCCAGCGAAGTCTATGTGCCTGCCAGCGATCAACGGATTATCCGCAACGAGGCCGATATTGACAGCCAGGTGGACAGCCTGGAAAACCAGCCCCAGCATCTGCGCATGGTCAGTTACCATCCACAGGGTACGTGCCGTATGGGGGCGGACCCGGACCACAGTGTGGTCGCCGCCAATGGCCAAAGCCATGATGTACCCGGCCTCTATGTGGCTGATGCCAGCCTGTTACCCACCTCGATCATCGTTAACCCTCAGATTACCGTTTACGCCCTGGCCACTCGAATTGCCCGACATATGGGCTGATTCGGTGCCTTCAACAGCCTGCCTGGGGGTGGCTGACAGGATGTCGGTTGCTCCCGGTCACCAGGGAGCCTCTGAATAACTCCTTGCATGCTCAGTCTTTCAGGCTGGCTCGCAATCTAGGCGCGATTTTGAAGGTGTATGTCCATCCATCGAAAAAGCGCAACAACGAGTGCGAGTCAGCCTGGAAGACCCGGAGGGCGAGGTCTGAAGGGCCCATCTGCTGCGCTTTGCCGCTAGGAAAGGGAACCACCCTGCCCGTCGCGACAAAACACAACAGCTGCACCCTTCAGGCCACGCTGAGTACGCAAGGAGTTATTCAGAGGCTCCCTAGGGCTTTGGCGTTTGTAACGGTTTGTTATAGACTGGGACCTGCATCCGTGGCCTCATCGCGGCGCCTGACGTAAGCCTTTGCCGCCACAGACAATTTTCTTCAGTCGATCGTATTGCCTGATACGCCGCTTCTTCAGAAAATTGCCTGTGACAACAAATTCTTGCGCCATGCATCCACACTGAAGCCACGGATACAGGTCACTAGAAATTACCGCTCCACCAATAACAACAAGGACCCAAAGGAACAGGGTCTGCCCAGGAGAGGGTTAGATGAATAACAACAAGCGTGCGCCGCTGCCCGGCTTTCTGGCCGGTCTGGAGCCGTTGAGTCGTCGCAGTTTCCTGCGCAGCTCCGTGCTCGCCAGCGCCGCAGTTACCTCCGGTTGTGCCAGTATGTTCGGGCGACGAAATGCCCCTGAAGCGCTGCAATATCATAGCCTCAACCAGGACGAAGCCCGGGTTATCACCCGCCTGACCGAGGTCATGTTACCCACCGCCAGTTATGGGCTGCCATCCAGTACCGAGGTCGTGCCGACGGTCAAGAATGTGGACGCCATGAGCCAGCGCATGCCCCAGCAGACCCGCGAGTTGCTTGGCCTGGGTATCTGGGTGTTCAACAACCGGCCCATGGTCAGCTTCAAGTTCAGCCAGTTCACCTCCCTCTCCGACGACAAGGCGCTCGATTACGTTAACGCCATGCAGGAAGGATCGTTCTTCGAGCGTGGTCTGATGACCACGCTGAAAGCCCTGGTGGCATTGAATTACTGGCGTGATGAGCGCACCTGGCCGGGGCTGGAATACCATGGCCCGGTGACCGAAGTGTGGGGCGTGCGGCGTCTGGGTAATGCACCGTTGCCGCGAGCCTGACAGGGGGAATTATGGCTTTTGTACGTGTCGCCCGTGACGGTGTCCCCGTCACCGAGGCAAAAGATGTGGCCCTGGATGCAAACCTGGGCAAACGCTTCACCCTGAAAACCGATGTGGTGGTAGTGGGCTCTGGTGCTGCCGGTTCCATTGTGGCCTATGAAATGGCCAAAGCCGGTCGCGATGTATTGGTGCTGGAATCCGGCCGCTATTATCCCAGCTCCCAGTTTACCGAACACCTGGGTGATACCATGACCAAGATCTATCAGGATCAGGTCGGCCAGGTAAATACCACTGCGGATATCATTTTTGTCCAGGGCGCCTGTGTCGGTGGCTCTACGGTGATCGGTGCCTGCGTGATGGAAGAGCCCGATGATGCGGTGCTGGATGGCTGGGCGAGCCAGTATGGCCTGGAGAATCTGTCGGCAGAAAAATTCCGGCCCTACCTGGATGGCGTGGCAGACCAGTTGCAGATTCATATCAACGAGGCCCACGAGATCAACGCCTGTGCCCACAAGGTGATTCAGGGCTGCGAGAAAATGCAGTTTTCCTGGAAACCGGCCCAGCGCAACGTGAAGCAGTGCGCGCTGACCGGGCACTGCCTGGCGGGGTGTCCTTCTGACCGGAAAATGAGCTCTCTGGTGACGCATTTGCCCTGGGCCGCCGCCCATGGCGCACGGATCTTCTCGGATACCGAAGTGGTACGTGTGCTGACCCGTGATGGTCGGGCCCGCGGCGTGGAAGCGCGTATTACCGACCCGGACAGCGGCGCCCACGTAGCCGACATGCAGGTGGATGCGGATATGGTGGTACTGGCCGCTGGCGCCATTCATACACCGCTGATCATGCAGCGTAGTCAGATAGAAGATCGCAGCGGTCAGCTGGGTCGTAACCTGTCGATTCAGCCCTTCACCCAGGTGCTGGGTAAATTCAAGGAGCCCTTGTATGGTTTCCGGGGGGCGCTGGTCGGGGTGCAGGTGGATGAATTCACCCGCACCGATGGCTTTACCATTTTCTCAGGGTTGGCAGAGCCGGAATCGCTGCTGGCTCAGGGTGACATGAAGGCGGGCAAGGCCCACATCGACTTCATGAAGAACTACAAGTACTACGCCGGGGTGAATGCCTTCAGCACGGACCAGGGCAGGGGATACGTGGAATGGTCCGGGGATGCCTATAGCGGTGACAAGACCATTCACTGGAACCCGAACCGGGAAGAGTTCAACAATATGAAGGCGTCTGCTGCTCTGGCGGCGCGTATCTTCTTCTCCGGCGGCGCGGAAAAAGTCTACATGCCCACCTTCCAGAATCTGGAAGTGGATTCGGTCTTTGCGCTGGATGAAACCCTGGACAAGGTGGACTTCGGCCTCAAGGGCATGTACACCTTCAGGGCCAACAGCTTCAGCCCCCATGGCACCTGCCGTATGGGCGCTGACCCCTACCAGGCGGTGGTGGCTCCCACAGGGCAGGTGTATGGCACAGCAGGTCTGTTCGTGGCAGATTCAAGCCTGATCCCCGAGCCCATGACGGCTCCGATACAGTGGACCGTGCAGGCGCTGGCCCAGTATGTGAGCGACCAGATCAACGAGAACGCGCACAATTACTTTATCGGTTAACCGCTGTTACGAAGAGCGAGTTGTAGGGAACAAGGGCATGCCTGACGGCATGACCTCGTTCCGTTCAGCTCGCTCTTTGCATTCCGGGGCTTGAGCTAAAGCCGAGGAATTCCGGCACCTTGTCTGCATCCCGCCGCGACGTAAATCGCGGCTCCCACGGCGTCATTCCCCATCCCCGCCTGTGCTAGCATTGATGCCCTAATCGGCACGTCATTTCAGGAGAGTCATCATGCCGGGTTTCGAATTCGCAACCACCCATCGTGTGCTGGTAGAGGCGGGCGCTGCCGGCCGTCTGCCGGGGCTGTGTCAGGAGCGGGGCGCCAGTCGGGTACTGCTGGTCACGGATCCGGGTATTCGCAGCACGCCACTGCTTGGACCGGTGGAAGACAGCTTTCGTCAAGCCGGTATGCCGCTGGCCATTTTTGATCAGGTTAGTGCGGATCCGGCAGACACTGTTGTGCTGGATGCTGCACGGCAGGCGAGGGAGGCGAAAGCTGACCTGGTGATTGGATTCGGTGGCGGCTCCTCCATGGATGTGGCCAAGCTGGTGGCATTGCTGGCGCATCCGGATGCCAGTCAGCAACTGTCGGATATCTACGGGGTGGGCTTGGCCACTGGGCCAAGGTTGCCGTTGATACAGGTGCCGACCACGGCGGGGACCGGCTCGGAAGTGACCCCTGTCGCCATTGTCACTACCGGGGCCACCACCAAGGCCGGTGTGGTGGCACCCTCCCTGCTGCCGGATCTTGCCGTGCTGGATGCGGAGCTGACCCTTGGCCTGCCGGCCCATGTGACTGCTGCCACCGGTGTGGATGCCATGGTTCATGCCATTGAGGCGTACACCAGTGCCCACAAGAAAAATCCCTATTCGGATATGCTGGCCCGAGAGGCCTTGCGCCTGTTGGGCGGGAACCTGGAGACCGCTGTAAACGATGGCAGCAACCTGGCGGCCCGTGAAGCCTGTTTGTTGGGAGCAATGATGGCCGGCCAGGCGTTTGCCAATGCTCCGGTGGCCGCCGTGCATGCGTTGGCCTATCCGCTGGGTGGGCATTTTCATATTCCCCACGGCTTGAGCAACTCGCTGGTACTGCCGGAGGTGCTGAAATTCAATGCTGCAGTAGCCGCCCCCCTGTATGCAGAGCTGGCGCCGATTCTCAGTGATCAGCGTTTCACGGATGCCAGCGGTGGTGCCGAGGCACTGATTGCGGCACTGGAGTCCCTGATCAATGCGGTTGGATTGCCGGTACGCCTGCGCGATGCCGGGGTTAGCGAGGACAGCCTGGAAACTCTTGCAGCGGATGCCATGCTTCAGCAGCGTTTGCTGATCAACAACCCACGGGAAGTCTCCGAGGCCGATGCGCTGGCGATCTACAAGGCGGTGTATTGATGGCAGAGAAGGGCAACCGGCCTGATCGTGATGAGTATGGGTATCTTTGTCCGGTGGATAGCCGCTGGAGCGATAACGACATCTACGGCCATATAAATAACGTGGTTTATTACAGCTATTTTGATTCCACCATCAACCGTTATCTGATCGAGCAGGGGGGACTGGATATTCATGATGGTGAGCATATCGCCTATGTGGTCAGCTCCGGTTGTGATTATCTGGAAGCCGCTGCGTACCCTGACTCGTTGTCTGTGGGTATGAAGGTGGACAAGCTGGGCAACAGTTCTGTGCGCTACGGCCTGGCATTGTTTGGCGCTGAAGGGCCGGCGAAGGCGACGGGCTTTGTGGTGCATGTTTTTGTGAATCGTCAAAGCGGCCGGCCGGTATCGATCCCGGCGCCGTTAAGGGAAGCGCTGGAAAAGCTCGTCTGACTGGCAAACGCGTTTTGCCCTCTGGAATCACTCCAATGGGAGGAGGATAGGGTAGGGTGCACTGAGCCGAAGGCGAACTGCACCATCAAACGCCGAATCGGTGCAGTTCGCCTGAGGCTCAGTGCACCCTACGCATTAACAGCCAAGACGAGGTTGTCCTCATCACAAAAAAGCCCGGCCTTTTGAGCCGGGCTTTTTTGTGGCTGACCATCACGATCAGTTGGGGAAGAAGTTCAACTTGTAGTCTCCCTTCCAGGTTTCCACATTCATAGCGCCAAAGTTCATGCCTTTGGCAATCAGCGTGATACGTCTTTCCAGTTGGCTGTCGCCCAGCTGGCTGGATTTCACTTTCACATCCTGTACATCGCCGTTGGGTGCGATAACTAGATAGAGGACCACTGTGCCTTGCAGGGCAGGGTTGCTGCGCAGAGCACGCTGGTACTGGCTGTTGAATTTACCAGCGTAGCGGTCGAATACACGGCGCAGTTGCTCCTGGGTACGACGGCTCTTGCCATCGCTGCCCTTGCGCGTTGTGCTGGCTGCCTGACCGGATTCGGCGATCTTGCTGTCCACCTTGCCGCCACCCACAGTCCCTGCAGACAAGGTGCCGCCACCGCCACCGCCGCTGGATGCCCTGGCAGTTGCTACACCGCCGGATCCTGTGCCGGCACGCTTGCCGATCAGATCACGTTCTGCCTTGGCGGCGCTATCACCACCGGTGCGCAGACTGTCGCCTGAATCTACCAATGGGCCAATATCATCCAAGCCGGCCAGGGAGTCTCCCAGATCTTCTTCGAGTCGTGCCTGGGCTTTTTCTCGTGCCTCTTCCCGTTGAACTTCAGCAGGCCGCGGTTTCGGTTCAGGCTCTGGCTTGGGTTCCGGTTTCGGCTCTTCAGGCTCGGGTTTTTCCTCCGGTTCTTCCTCCTCGGGTTCAGGCTCCGGTTCGGGCTCAGGCGGTGGTGGCTCTTTTTGTTTTTCGAGAACCAGTTGTGCCAATCGTTCAGGGATTTCCTGTTGTTCCCGCGGGTCAGGTTTTTCAATGGTGACCGATTCCACCAGGATCATCATCAGCAGTGCCAGAATCAGCAGAATGATAACGATGCCGTAAAGGCGCCGGTCTTCCCCCTCTTGTTTGTCCCAGGGCAGGGAGCCATCAATGAGTATGCGCAGCTTGTTGTTATTGTTCTGCGTCATTCAGACTCCTCCTCTGCCACTTTCAGGACAGCAAAGGCGACCTTGGTGTAGGGCGTCTCCATGCAACTGCGCATCAGTTTCTTGATGACGGCATAGGGTACATCCCGATCGGCCTGAATCATCACTTCCCGCTCGTCTTCCGGGTTTACCGCCAGAGCGCGGGAAGCACGGAATTTCAGCTCTTCTACCAGGGCATCGACGGTACGTTCTTCCTGTACTTTAACTGCCTGAGTATCGGCAATTTTACGGCCATCGATAATCACATTAGTGGCGCTGACCTGGATGATCAGGACATCGTTGGGCAGCTCCTGTGCGGTAGATTCCGGTAGCTGAATATCTTGGTCTTCCGGTAGTTTGGCGGCGTTGTTGTTATTCACCAGCAGGAAGATCAGCAGGATAGTGAAGATATCCATCAGTGAAGTCAGGTTCAGTGTGGCAACCATCTTGTGGCGGCCATGGTGACGGGCCATTCGGCGGGCGCGGGCGGATTTCTTCACGCGTCACCTCCGTTACTGCCAGTCTGATCCTGTGGCGCTGAACCAATGCTGATGCTTGGGAACAGCTCTTTCTTGATGGTCTGGCCATTGATCTCTGTGTTGTACAGACGCACGGCGTCCATGGTGTGGATCATCACCTCATAAGGGGTGTCGTCCTCACAGAGCAGGGTAATGGCGGTTTCCTCGGGAAACTTTTCTTTCAGGGTCACCAGATAATCATGCAGGGCGGCGCTGTCATGATCTTCGCCCTTGTTGTCCACAATTTTCAGTACGGCACTGGTGTTGCGGTCCACTACTTCATAGCGGTTACCGTAAATCAGTACTTCCAGTACCAGTTTGTCTTTTTCGTCGTCTTCCGAAGGTGGACTGCTCTCATTCACCGCGGGCAAGTTCAACTGCAGGATAGAGACCTGCGCGAAGACCGCGTTGATGAGCAGAAAAGGAATCAGCACTACCATCAGATTCAGAAAGGCAGTGATGTTCAGTTCCACATCGGTGTCGCGCGAACGTCGTCTGCGAAATCGCATACCAGATCCTTACACCAGATTGGCGAAAACAAGAAATTACGGCTTATTGGCCGTCGTTCTTGCGCTCTTGCTGGGCAGAAACCTGGCGGAAGACGTTAACGAATTTCACCGAGGCCATTTCCATGCTATCCACCAGTTTGCCGGCCATGGCGTTGATAAAGGCGAAGGCTAGCAGCATGGGAATGGCAGCAATCAGACCGAAGGCGGTGGTATTCATGGCAACGGAAATAGAGGCGGAAAGCAGATCGGCCTTCTGTGCCGGGTCAGCACTGGCGACTGCGGTAAAGGCGCTGATCAGGCCGAGGATGGTACCCAGCAGGCCGAGCAGGGTGGCAATGTTGGCAAAGGTGCCGATGTAAGGAGTCCGGGCCTCCAGACGCGGGATGATTTCCATCAGGCCTTCTTCCATGGCCAGTTCGATATCATCGTGGCGCTTGGCTGTCTTGGCGCGCTCCAGGCCGTAGCCGATGACTTTGGCCATGCCGGTGTTACTGCTGCTGACCACATCCAGCGCCTGGCGAAACTGGCCCTTGGCGATCAGGGGATAGACGTCTTTCCAGGTTTTCTGGTTCTTTGCCTTGGTGGCCTGAAGGTAAATGATACGTTCCAGGGACAGGGCAAGGCCCAGGGCCAGGACGACAAGAATGGGGTACATGAAGAAACCGCCATCCTGAATGAAGGTAATAGCGGTCTCGACAACGCCAGAATTCTGGGCGGCGGTGGTGGTTGGCATGGACTTCTCCTGCGGTATTCCTGTTAGTGTTATTGTTTCGCATGCAGCTAAGCCGTCTTGCTGGCTGCTACACCTTCCCCAAAGCGCCAATTTTTATCAGAAAAAAGGCTCGGGCGCATCTAGTGATATCGGTTGATGTGCTATTTCAGGAACAGATCATCGTTATCCGGCTCCTGATTAAGAAGCTGGTGATACTCGATTTCCCGCATCAACACCTCCTGATCAAGGGGTTCGAGTACCCGGTTGAGCAGGGAAGAGGTGGGGTCTTTTTTCTCCAGCTTCACCTCCCGGTCCTTCCAGGGCACCACGTTGAGTACCGTGGGGGCTTCCTGGGTGCCGATCACATTGGTGGACGCTTCCTGGCCATCGCCTTCGGCGTGGCTGACTGTGGCGCACACAAGAGCGGCGATCACGAGTAAAAGGCGCATCAGTTCAACTCTCCATTTTTGTTGCCGGCGTTCTGGTCCGCCACTGGCTGGCTGGGGGCGTCCGGGGCTCTGCGCTGCAGGTCCACAATCCAGTTGGCCACGTTCTCATCCGGCAATTTCTGCAGGTTCTGATAGGCCTTGAAATGTTCCAGTGCCAGGTGCAGATCCTGTAGGTAGAGCTCGGCGAGAACGGCCAGATTGAAATGAGCGCGAGCATACTTCGGGTCCAGAACCAGCGCTCGCTCGTAATGGATACGGGCATCATCGAACTGACCCTGCTCACGCAATGCCAGGCCAAGGCCGTTGTGGGCATAGGGGTTGGCATCGTTGATGGCCAGGGATTGCTCGAAGGCCTGTTGTGCCTTGGCGTAGTCTTCCTGTTCCATGTAGATCAGACCCACATTGAGCTGAGGGCCGGAAAGTTGCGGGAAACGCTCACCCAGGGAGCGGAACATTACCAGGGCTTGCTTGTCTTTGTCTGCCATTCGAGCCTGCAGTGCACGGGCATATTCCGCCATGGCCTGCTCGGCGACCTTCTCCACCTTGGGATCATGGGGTACCGGCGGAATATGAATGGCGTCACTGTCGGCGGCAGCGCCACCGTCTTTCTGTTGCTTGTATTTGCTGGTGCCGCCCTCGGTGGAGCCCTCCAGCCCGATGCCGCCCTTGCTGGCACAGCCTGACAGCGCCAGGGCAGCGAGCAGTGCGGTGGCCGCGCCCAGGCGGCCGCGATCAGTAAATGATGTCCACATAGCTTTCTACCTGTTCAAACTTCGCATAACGGCCGGGGATCAATTCTGCCAGCGCGCCAAAGCTTTTCTTTACCCACTGGTCATAAATATCGTCGGTGACCAGATTGGTATTGGCGATAAGGATGTCGATGGCCTGGTCCTCGTAGGGGAAGGCCTTGTCTTCCAGCAGCATGGTGTACTCTTCGAGCTCCAGTTCATCCAGCCCGTTCGGGCGTTCGGAGGCAATCAGGTCGCGGGCCAGTACCCGGTACATTTCGCCGATCTTGTAGTTGGCGGCGGTGGCATATTCCGCGACGCCGATGTCAGCGACTGCCTGGTAATCCGCCAGGGCTTTTTTCATGACTCCGGTCTTGGCGGCCAGGGAGGTTTTCAGCGGTTGCGTAAGGGCAATGCGTTTGAATTCCGCGAAGTGGGGTTCTGCCAGGGTAAAGCTGGCGTAGGCCGCCAGCCAGGCAACCCGGTCATTAGCTTCACCGCCGGCTTGGCGGTAGCTGGTTACCAGTTGTTGCAGCCAATGGTTTTCTCGCTCGCTGTTGCCGGTTTTCCGGTTCAGCTCTACCAGCCGGAATTGCGCTTCAGAGCGGAAATCGTAGGGTTGCGGCCACTCCTGAAGGTACTGCTGGTAGAGGGCAATGGAGGCCTGGGGCTGCTCTGCCCGGTCCTGCATTTCCGCTGCTTTCCACAACGCCTGGCGGGAGAGCTCGGGATCGTCGCCTTTGTAATTGGCAGCAATCAACTGTAGCTCGCCGGCAGCGGCGGTGTAGTTGCCCTGTTTCTCGTAGGCAATGGCCAGCTTGTCAGGGATGGTGTCAGTGAGCGGATCATCGGGGTAGCGCTGACGGAAGGCTTCCAGAACCGGGATGGCATCGGTGCTGCGGCCCTGGTTGATGAACAAGGTGGCGGCATCGAATTCCGCATTCTTGCGAACCGCCGCTTCCGGCACGGCCTGGCCAACACGCAGGAAGGTGGCAGCGGCGATATCCAGGTTACCCTGTTCCTGCTGCTGCTCGGCCTGACGGTAAATGCTGACCGCCAGTTTCTCCCGGTACTGCGCGCGTTGTTCAGCGGGCATCTGCATATCGAGCAGTTTGCCGTAAGCCATTTCGGCCACCTTGAAACGGCCAAGATCGAATTTGCCGTTGGCAATGGTGGCCCAGCCATAGCGCATCAGCTCGGCGGAAGGGGGGCTGTCGATTGACCAGAATGCCGGCGGTTTTCACGGCGCCTTCCACGTCACCCAGCGCCAGTTGGTCCTCGGCGGTGTCATGCAATACATTGGGCACTTCCGGGTGTTCCGGGAAGCGTTGTCCGTATTGCTGGGCGCTGGCGATTTTCTTTGTCCGCCAACGGCTTGCCTGTTCCTCGTCCGGGTTGCTGTCGAGAATCTGCTGGTAGGCTACCAGGGCATTGAAGGCGGCATCACCGCCTTTTTCATAGCCCTGGTACTGATATGCCGTACGTTCAAACTCACTGATAGCGGCCGGGTAATCCTCGGCGGCGTAGAGCACTTCCGCATAGCGGTGATTGACCTTGCCCTGGTCTTCGCTGGCTGGAGGGGTATCCAGGTATTCCTGGTACCAGCGCGCCGGGTTGCGGTAATCCGCCGGGTTGCCGGATTTCTGGGCCAGCACATGGTGGTATTCGGCCAGATCGAGAATATGACCCTTGAGCAGCGAGACATACTCTTCACGAATATCGGGATGGCGGCCCCAGTAATCGCTGTTTATCCCATAATGCTGAATAAATTTTTCCTTGGCCGGCAACACCAGGGTAGGGAAGCCACCTTTCTGGTAGGCGTCGATCTGCAGACTAGAGAATTCCGGCGCCAGGGTGGAATTCGGGTACACCTGGACAAACATGTCGAAGGCTTCTGCTGCATCGCGGAAGCGTTCCTGGCTCAGGTAGACCTGGCCCAGGGAGCGGTAGATTTCCGGTTCGTAGTCCCGCTTGCCGTTGCGAGCAAACCACGTTTTCACCGACTGCGGGCCATCCAGGTTACTGAACGCCAGGCTCACCACGCGCTGGGTATCGGCGAACAGTTTGTTCTCCATGCTGGTGTCGTCATTAAGCTCACTGGCGCCATTCAACGTGTCCAGCAAGGTAAAGAAGCTGGCTTGGGCCAGCTCGTAGTCGCCCAGTTTGTAATGACTCCAGCCATGCTTGTAGAGCGCCTGGCTGTAGAATTCATTATTGGCGCCGCGATTGATGACGTCAGCGTAGGCTTTTTCCGCATAGTCATAATCGCCGTCTGAGAACAGCATTTCACCCCGACGGAACTGGGATTCCAGGGCCCATTCGCTGTTCGGGTACTGCTCCACCAGGGTGTCAAGGCTGGCGCGGGCCTGTTCCAGGTTGCCATCCATGGCGTAGGCCTTGGACAACAGGTAATAGGCTTCCGCGCGTTGATCCGGATCGCTGGTGCTGTTGAGCAGTTCCTGATAAAGGGAGATGGCGGTGTTGTAATTCACGTCCTTATCGGCCATAGATGGCGCCATGGTGCCGGCCAGATCCAGCAGCGCCAGTTTTCGTTCGTTATCCGTTGTAGTGTTCACCTGCTCCATGGCATTGTCGTAGACGAGTTTGTCCACTTTTTGTTCGAGACGCTGGTTATCGGCGTCTTCAATACCCATTTCCTGTTCGGTGGCAGAAGACAAGGCCAGGTCCGCCATACGACGGAGCGTTTTGGCTCGACGTTCCGGGTCGTCGAACAGCTCAGCTGCCTGCCGGTAGCTGTTGAGTGCATCCTGGGTGCTGGCGCTTTCCAGTTGCTGCTCTTCAATGATGATGTCGGTGCCTTCCAGATCCGCCAGGGTGGTTCCCCCGAAGCGGGCCTGTTGCTCCAGTGTGCCGTTCTGCGGTGCAGACGCGCAGCCGCCAAGAGCAATGATTGCGGCTGCCAGCCCATGCAGGCGAAATCGGTTCACGATCCTGTCCTCTGTTTGCTGCCGTCAGATGCCGAAGTGTCCTGCAGGCGGGCGACGGCCAGATGTGCCTCGGCCAACTGGTCTGCCAGTTTCTGCTGGTTGGCCAGTAGAAGCGCAAGGGCATCGGCCTGCATGCTCTTTTCCAGAGCCTCAAGGGTGTCTTCGGTAAGACGCTTTATGTTGTCAATTCGTTGGGTCTGCCCGGCCAGTCTCTGGCCCAGGTCGTCCCGGGTGCGCAGGGTGGCATCCCGTATCTGCTGTTGTACGGCAGCAATTCGTTCGCCCAGAACACTGCTTTCTTCTCGTAATTGGGTAGCAGCTTGCTCCTGTTTTTGCCGTTGTTCTATCGACTGGTGAGCAATATCCCACAACAACAGGCCGCGTACCTTGCGTAAGCGAAGGGCATTGGCATGACTGGAGCCGGGTAAGGTGCCGAACTGGCGAGCCATGGCATCCACTTTCTTCCACATGATGGCCTGTTCGGGGGTGGCCACGTCTTGCGGTTTGCTCATGTCGACAAAATTGGGGATCGCTGAGGATACCCTGTCGCTAGCCAAGGCCAGTTGCTCCTGCCGGCCCATGTGACGAGTCATTTCAGCGCGGACATGCGGAAGGTTGCGGGTCAGGCTTTGCTGCTGGATTTGATAGGTTTCCTGAAGCGCGGGCAGTGACTGCTGCCATTGCTCCACCATGGTCTTGATCTGGTGAATCTGCCGGTAGTGCTCGAAACGTTGGGCAAAGGCGTTGCTGGAAAACAGTTTGTAGAGATAGGAGAGTTCATTGCCCTGGGCGAGATCGCCACTGTTGGCTGGCAGTAGGCCGGCCTGGTTGCGGTCTTCCGGTAACAAGGCTTCCGACCAACCAGGTTTGGTGATGTTGTCGATGGTCTGCTGGATGTCTTTCAATGCCTGACGGTATTCCGAAGCGGCATACTGATAGCCGGCTAGGGCCTGGGGCAGACCACCGAGCTCTTCGTAGGCACGGGGAGCTAGCATGAGCGCTTCCTGCACAGAGGGGTGGCTGCTGTTGCGGCGTACCGCTTCCAGCCACAGTGGCAGGGCGCGTTTTACCTCCCCGGCCCGGTAATTGGCCAGTCCAAGGGCGAGTAGGGCATCTTCGGAGAAGGGGCCGTCACTGCGAACCTGGCGCAGGTCTGCACGGGCACTTTGCAGTTTTCCTTCTCTCAACTCGGTCAAACCGGAGGCCAGAGCGGCCCGATCGCGCAGGGCGAGAGCCTGGTCAGAACTGCCGCCGGCTTCCAGTAAGGATTTCAGCAGGGCAACCCCCTGTTCGCGATGACCGCCGCGAATCAATGCCACACCCATGTTGTAAGTGGCGTAGCGGCCTTCATCCGTGCTCAGGGGAACAGAATGCAGATAATCCAGAGCACCAGCGAAGTCTTCCTCGGCCATGAAGATATTGGCCAGCATGAGACGTCGGCGGGCGTCGTCAGCCGAGTCCAGCCCATCTACATTGTCGCCGTCTAGAATCATGGCCGCTTCTGCCAGATTGCCTTCGCGATAATGCAGAGCCGCCTTGTGCAGCCAGGTCTGGGCCCGGGTGCGGCTAAGAATGTCCTTCTCCAGCAGGCGGTTGAAGATGACCTCTGCCTTGCCCGGCAGACCATAGGTCACATAGAGGTCGCCAAGTAAAAGCTCTGCGTAATCGGTATTTTCGTTGAATAGCGCCTGCTCCTGATTGACCAGCAGGGTATTGATGGCATTAAAGTTGGCATGACGGTAGTAGTCGAACATGACCTCGCCAAAAGCCAGGTAGCGGTGTTCCTCTTCGCCAAGAGGTATCGGACCTTCGTTGAAATCATCGAAGAATTCGACTTTTGCCGCCTGGGCGGGGGACAACAGGGTGGCGAGGCACGCCGCGACCAGCCATCGTTTTCGCCGCACCTGTGTCATTGCTGATTCCACTCACGGAATTCAAACTTGTGCTGCTGCTTGTTCAGGTCGTCCACCACCTGCATCTCCACCATTTTTTTGCCGGCCCCCTTGGTGAAGGTATAACTGGTGCTTTTCTGGTAATCCTTGCCTAGCGGATCATAGCCGGTGATGGTGGCTTCCATGACATGGCGGCCACTGGCCAGATTGCCGGTGTAGAGACGTTGGATGCCGCCCTTGGTGAGGGCCTCGAATTCCTGGTCAGTGTAAAAATGGTAACCCACGTGTTCACCATCAATGGTTAGATTCACATCGACCAGGCGAATCGGAGTGCCCACATCCACGGAGACAAAGATGCTGGTTTGCGGGCTGGCATAGAGGAGCTCCTGCTCGAGCAGGGTGAGATCCCGGTTCAGGTCCAGGGCTTCGCTTTTCAGCTGGCGGATCTGCTCGGACAGACCATCGTCATCGGCGCCGCTGGCGACCGTACATAGGCCGACAAGGAAGGCGCCGCACAGGGGCAAGAGTGCTTTCATGGGGTGGCGATCGCTTTGTGTTGTTGTTATTGGCCGGTAAACCGGCTGGCGTAGTGCCTAGTTGTAATCAGAAGAATGCCTTAAATCAAGGGGAACAGTCAGTCATTATTGGCCGTGAGAGCCGATTTTGGTGGCTTCTATAGTCAAGGAGTTTCACTTGATTGATATGAAATTACCAGTACTGCTGCAGCAGAGCCTTAATCAGGCTGGCCTAGAGGGTGATTGGACCCTGACTCCGGCGGCGGGCGGAGATACGGCTCTTAGCGGGGTTATTGATAACGGAGCGAGTCGTTATTTCGTTAAACAGCATCGCAATCAGCATTTGCTTGAAGCGGAATCTCTCGGGCTGCAAGCACTGTCGGAAAGATTGAGGGTGCCCAGGGTTATCCACTATTACGGTGCCAGCGCAGGCGGGGTATTGATCCTGGAGTATCTGTCCATCGAACCCCTGTCGGGGAATCGTGACTGGATGGCTGCCGGGGCAGCGCTGGCCCGTTTGCACCGGATCCAGGGGCGAGCCGGTTATGGAAGCCACCCGAACAACTTTATCGGTGCCAGCCTGCAAAGCAACGCGGGCCATAGTGACTGGCGCGCCTTTTTTGCCAGCGAAAGGTTGGCGCCTCAACTGCAGCGGGCCCGGCAGCAGGGCTTGCCGCCGGCGGCCGCGGAGCGCATCGGCCAGGTGATTGAACAGCTGGACCGCTGGCTGCCTGCCCGGCCACCTTGTGCCCTGGTCCACGGTGATCTGTGGCAAGGCAATCTGGGGCAGGTGAACGGGGAGCCGGTGTTCTACGATCCGGCCTGTTATCATGGCGACCCACAGGTGGATCTGGCCATGTTGAATCTGTTTGGCGCTGTGCCGGCGGCGTTCTATCAGGGTTATCAGTCGGAGTGTCCCACTACATTGCGATATCAGGCCTGGCCCGTGTACGACCTGTATCACTGGCTGAATCACTACAATCTTTTCGGTGGTCAGTATGCCCGGGCAGTGGATGACACCGCCCGCCGCTTGCTGAACACCCGCTGACAGGAAACGCGATGCAGATCATTGCCGATGCCAACATGCCGGGACTGGAAGCCTTTGACGCCATGGGCACCGTGACCCGGGTGGATGGTCGAAGCCTGACCCGACAGCAGCTGGGTGACGCCGAGGTGTTGCTGGTGCGGTCGGTGACCCGGGTGGATGCCAGGTTGCTGGCAGGATCCCGGGTACGTTTTGTGGGCTCGGCTACCATCGGTACGGATCACGTGGATCTCGGCTACCTGCAGGAGCTGGGCATCCGCTTTGCCCACGCGCCGGGCTGCAATGCCCGTGCCGTGGCGGAATATGTGCTGCAGGCAGTGCTGCGGCTCTGTCAGGCTGGCAATCGTTCCCCGCTGGGGGCAACGGCGGCGGTGGTGGGACTGGGCAATGTAGGGCACCGGGTGGCCTACTGGTTGTCCGATCTGGGCATGTCCGTGCGAGCCTGTGATCCGCCACTGGAGGAACAGGGCTATGAGGGCCCCTACGAACTGGAACCGCTGGATGCCATGCTTGATGCGGACCTGATCAGCTTGCATGTGCCACTGACAGACAGTGGGAATCATGCCACCCGCCATCTGCTGGATGCGGGCCGTCTGTCACGGCTGTCTTCGTCGCAGATGCTGATCAATACCTGCCGGGGGCCGGTGATCGACAATCAGGCTTTGCTGGCGGAGCTTGATGCGGGCCGGGGCCCGGCCACCATTCTGGATGTGTGGGAAACCGAGCCACTGGTGCCGCCCGCGTTATTCCGGCAGGTCCTGCTCGGCTCACCGCATATTGCCGGCTATAGCGCTGAGGGCAAGCTCAAGGGGACCCAGATGCTCTATCAAGCGTTCTGTGACTGGCTTGGAGTCACCGCACAACCGGCGCCGGTGTCGGCAAGCAATGAGATCATCACGCAGCCGGTGGCGAGCGAGGAGGATTTGCTCAAGGTGTTGCAGATAGCGTATCAGTTATCTGAGGATCACAGGCGGCTCGGTGACAGCCTTGCCTCAGCGGATCCCGGCAAGGCATTTGACCGGCTGCGCAAGGAATACCCGTTGCGCCACGAGCTCCATGACTGGCATTACCAGGGGGATATTGCTGCGCCCTGGCAGCCGATCATGCGCCGGCTTTTTGCGCCGGCGTGAACGGCTGGGCAGGGGGCTGACCGCTTTTTTCAAGGCGCTGAAATGCTTGCTGGATCATGGCTTCGGTGATGGGAACTTCCCGTCCCTGCTCATCAATGATGGCGCCACCGTGGAAATTCTTGCCGGGTTGCTGGCTGTCGAGGTTCATGGCTGCATCCCTTTGAGTCTGCATGATTGAGTCGTTTATTTAGGCGCTGCCCACCGTGGACAGCAATGCCATTTTTGTATCTGGATATGACCGCTTTATGAAAGTCGACGAAAGTCTCTGTCTCGGTGTTCTGGTAAATCCCTACGCGGGGCTCGGTGGCAGCGTGGCACTGAAGGGTAGCGATGGCGAGGAAACCCGTGCCGAAGCGCTGCGACGCGGTGCCGAGCCCCAGGCGCCGGCCCGCATGACACGCGCGCTGAAGGCGCTTGCCGACGCGCAAAACCTGACCGTACTGACCTGGGCCGGCGAGATGGGGGAAACAAGCTGCCGGGAGGCCGGACTGTCCTGTCAGGTCATCGGCCAATCCGCCATGCCCAGTGGTCCACAGGACACCCGCAGGGCGGCAGAGGCTCTGAAAGGCGCAGGTGCGGAGATGATCCTGTTCGCCGGCGGTGACGGCACTGCCCGGGATCTGGTCGATGCGCTGGGGCAGGGGACGCCGGTTTTGGGCGTTCCCGCCGGGTGCAAGATGCATTCCGCAGTCTATGCCATCAACCCGGAAGCCGCCGGCAGCCTGCTGGCAGAGCTGGCTGGCGGCGAGCTGGTGGGGCTGGAACTGGCGGAGGTACGGGATATCGATGAGGACGCTTTCCGCGAGGGTGTGGTCCGTGCTCGCCATTATGGTGAGCTCCAGGTTCCTGCCGAAGCCCGCTACCTGCAGCAGGTAAAGTGTGGCGGCCGGGAAGTGGAAGATCTGGTGGTCACCGAAGTGGCCGCCTGGATAGCGGACAGCCTGGAAGACGATACCTTTTACCTGATGGGCTCCGGTTCTACGGTGGCCGTGGTCATGGAACAACTGGGCCTGGAGAACACGCTGCTGGGTGTGGATCTCGTCTACAACCAGGAAGTGGTCGGCCGGGATCTGGGCGCGCGGGCGCTGCTGGAGCAGATCGGTGATGCGCCGGCCAGAGCGGTGATCACCGTGATCGGCGGACAAGGGCACCTGTTCGGTCGTGGCAACCAGCAATTCAGCCCGGCCCTGATTCGCCGCCTGGGCAAGGACAACATCCAGATCCTTGCTACCCGCACCAAACTGAAGACCTTGGAGGGGCGGCCACTGCTGGTGGACACCGGTGATGCAGCGCTCGACCGGGAGTTGTGTGGTCTGTGGCCGGTGACGACCGGCTATGAGGATCAGGTGTTGTATCGGGTAAGCACTGAGGCAGTTAACAGTTGACAGCTACGCGTCCCCGAATGTTGGTTACTCAAAAGGAAGAGGCCGCGTCCAGTCTTTATACGCGGCCTCTTCCTTTTTGAACAAAGACAACCTCTCTCGCGTGGCTGTCAACTGTCCACTATCAACTGTCAATTTTAACTCTCACCCGTGCCGCTTCTCCTGCAATGCTGCAATACGATCATCCAGCGGCGGGTGGGAGGCGAAAAGGGCCTTGAAGCCTTTGGCCAGGCCGGAGTTGATACCGAAGGCCACCAGGGTATCCGGCATCTGGTTGGGCATCTGTGATTCTGCTTTCAGCCGTTGCAGGGCAGAGATCATGTCACGACGCTCTGCCAGCTGCGCGCCTGCCACATCGGCCCGGTATTCCCGGAAGCGGGAGAACCACATGACGATGGCGCTGGCGGCGATGCCGAAGATGATTTCCGCCACGATTACCACGATGTAGTAACCGAATCCCAGACCGCCCCCGCCGTCACGGCGCATGAAGCTGTCCACCACATAGCCGACAACGCGGGCGGCAAAGATCACGAAGGTATTTACCACCCCCTGGACCAGGCTCAGGGTGACCATGTCGCCGTTGGCCACATGGCCGATCTCGTGGGCCAGTACCGCGCGCACTTCTTCCGGGCGGAAACGGGTCAGCAGGCCCTGGGACACCGCTACCAGGGCGGCATTCTTGTTCCAGCCGGTGGCAAAGGCGTTGGATTGCTGGGCCGGGAAAATACCCACTTCAGGCATTTTGATCCCCGCCTTGCCAGACAGCTCTTTCACTGTCTGTAACAGCCATCGTTCGGCATCGTTGCCGGGCTGCTCGATGATCTTTACCCGCGCAGACCATTTGGCCATGGGCTTGGAAATCAACAGGGAAATCAGCGAGCCGGCAAAGCCAAACACCGCACTGAAGATCAGCAGGCTGGTCAGGTCCAGCCCCGAGCCACTGGCGGCAAAATAGGAATTCACCCCGAGCAGACTCAGGGTAATGCTGGCGACCACAATCACCGCCATATTGGTCAGCAGATAAAGCGCAATGCGCATCATCGTCGGTTGTCTCCACGTGTCATCGGAAATGCCAAGTATGGGGGCGAAGGAGGGGAAGGCAAGGTATACTGCGTGGCAAAATTGCATCCTGCCACGTCTCTATCACTGCCTTTCCGATCCTATGCAACTCACCGAACTGTCAGACCTGCTTGCCCCTTATCTGGTTCCCTCCACGCCGACCCGGCACCGCCTTTTTCATGGCCGGGGGAAAACCGTGCCGGCTCTGGAATGGCTGACTATTGACTGTTTTGCACCGGTGCTGGTGGCCACGGTATTCCGGGCCCAGGACGATGCCATCCTGCAGGCGCTGGAAGCCAGCCTGACAGCCGCACTGGTCGCCCTGGGCTGTGACACCCTGGTCGTTCAGCATCGCTATGATGGCCAAGCGGAGAATGTGCTGGTGTGCGGCCAACTGCCCGAGTCGCCGTTGGCAGAGGAAGACGGGCTGGTCTACAAGCTGGATTTCCAGCGCGGACAGAATCTGGGTTTCTTTGCCGATATGGCTCAAGGTCGGCGCTGGATTCGTGAGCGTGCCGAGGGCAAGAAAGTCCTCAACCTGTTCAGTTTTACCTGCAGTTTTTCCGTTGCGGCCTTGGCCGGCGGTGCTGAATCGGTGGTGAATATTGATCTCTCCGACCCGGCACTCAGACTGGGACAGCAGAATCATGGACTCAACGGGTTCAAGGATGCCAAGGTGCATTATCTGCCGCACAACATTTTCCGAAGTTGGAAAAAACTGCACAGTCTGGGCCGTTACGACATCATCGTGATTGATCCTCCCAGCGCCCAGAAAGGCAGTTTCATGGTGGAAAAGGACTACCCGAAGCTGCTGAAGAAGCTGCACAAACTGCTGGCGCCGCAGGCGGAGATTCTTGCCTGTGTGAATGCGCCCTGGCTGGATTATGGCTGGCTGGAAGCTTGTGTGGAGGAGAATTTGCCGGGAGCAGAGCTGGCAGGGCGTTTACCGGGAGCGCCGGGGTTTGATGAAGCCGGGGAGCCTGCGCTGAAGACGGTGCACTACCACTACCGGCGGCCGGCGGAGCTCGATAGCTGATCTCCTGCATTTGCAATAGCCACCGTAGGGTGCACTGAGCCTAAGGCGAACTGCACCATCCCAACGCCAGATCGGTGCAGTTCGCCTTAGGCTCTGTGCAACCTACGTAGCGGCAACGTACGAGGTTTAGAAGCCGTCTTCGGTGACGACATGCGGGTTGTCATCATGCTTGAGCAGATCGGCAAATTCTTCGGCCTGTACCGGCTCCGGATTTCGTGACAGCAGATAACGCACTACCGCTGTGGTACGCACTGAATCCTGAGCACGGATGGCCTGCAGGAACTGCTCGGCGAGTGTCGCTTTCTCGTGCTTGACGGTGGCGGGTAGTGACGGATCGGTGTTGTCAAAGCGCAGCTCACTGATGGCGGTCAACAATACAAAAGCCTTGTTGGTCAGCACGGACTGCTCAATACCTTCCTGAAAGATGGTCGCCTGATAACGCAGCAACCCTTCCTCTGCCAGCCACAGCATGGCGCCCAGGCAGGCCATGTGACGGCTGCTGTGCAAGCCCACATCGTCCACTTCCGTAGGACCGATAATGTCTTCCACGTACAGCGCGCCGGGGCGCGGGAAGCTCATGTAAGCCTGCATGAGGATGCGGGCAACGTCGTGGCTGAAGTCGTCGATGTGCAGGTGTGACATGGGCGGCTCTTTGAAAGCAAATGCAGGAGCGTCGCTGGCGGCGCGATCACTAACGCCTGGAATCGCGCCGCCAGCGACGCTTCTGCAAGTCGGTTCGGGAATCAATCCCTGTTATTTTTTTCGTACCCGATCCAGATAACGGGCAATGCGGCCGATGGAATCTTCCAGGTCATCCACCCGGGGCAAGAACACCACGCGGAAGTGATCCGGGTTTGGCCAGTTGAAGGCGGTACCCTGAACGATCAGGACCTTTTCTTCGCGCAGTAGATCCAGTGCAAAGGCTTCATCGTCTTCAAACGGGAACACCTTCGGGTCCAGTTTCGGGAATAGATACAGGGCGGATTTGGGTTTGACGCAACTGACTCCGGGAATGGAATCGAGCATTTCCCAGGCCAGATCCCGCTGGCGTCCCAGGCGCCCGGTGGGCAACACCAGATCGCCGATGCTTTGGTAGCCGCCCAGAGCAGTCTGGATCGCATGCTGGCTGGGTACGTTGGCGCACAGGCGCATGCTGGCCAGCATATCGAGCCCTTCGATATAGCTCTCTGCCCGGTGTTTAGCACCTGATATCACCATCCAGCCAGCGCGGAAGCCGGCGGCGCGATAATTTTTGGACAGGCCGTTGAACGTGATGAACAGAAGATCGTCGGCCATGGATGCGATGGACGTATGCACCTCGCCGTCGTAGAGGATCTTGTCGTAGATCTCGTCGGCGAACACGATCAGGTTGTTTTCCCGGGCAATCTGCAACAACTCCTGCAGCATGGCCGGCTCGTAGTTGGCGCCGGTGGGGTTGTTCGGGTTGATGATCACCAGGGCCTTGGTGTTCTTGTTCACCTTGGCACGAATATCTTCCAGTGACGGTTGCCAGTCTTGCTGTTCATCACACAGGTAGTGCACCGGGGTGCCGCCGGACATGCGCACGGCAGCGGTCCACAGGGGGTAGTCCGGTGCCGGCAACAGCACTTCATCGCCGCTGTTGAGCAAGGCCTGCATGGACATGACAATCAGCTCGGACACGCCATTGCCGATGATCACATCATCTACGGTGACGCCTTCGATGCCCTTGGTCTGGGTATACTGCATCACTGCCTTGCGGGCCGGGAACAGACCCTTGGAGTGGCAGTACCCGGTGGAATCCGGCAGGTTGCTGATCACGTCCTGAAGCAGCTCTTCCGGTGCCTCGAAGCCGAAGGGCGCAGGATTGCCGATGTTCAGCTTGATCACCCGGTGACCTTCGTCTTCCAGGCGATGGGCTTCACGCAGCACCGGGCCGCGAATGTCGTAACATACACCGCGCAGTTTGTCGGATTTGTTGACGTGGTATTGGTCGATGGTCATGCCGGTCCCGTTGAATTGGATAGAGCCAAGAGGCTGATTCTACAATGTCCCCAAATTACTGTATATCGACCTGAATCCGTGACTGCATCGCGGATCCAGTTATCGAGTTACTAGAAACAAAACGCAACCGGAGCAGAGCGTGACCCCATTCAAGGATTTGTTAGCCCTGGCGGTAAACCGCAAGGGGTCTTTAAAAGCGGTCAAGGCGGAACTGCCTGGCGTGGCGGATGCCGGGCTTTTGCGCAACCGTGATGATGCGTTCTACTTTTCGGCGTTGACCCGGCGCATTTTCCGGGCCGGGCTCAAGCATTCCCTGGTGGACAACAAATGGCCGGCGTTCGAGGATGCTTTTTTCGGTTTCGATCCGGAAAAGCTGGTGCTGATGCCGGATAGCATGCTGGACGAGCGCATGCAGGACACGCGCCTGATTCGCCACTGGGGCAAGATGAAAGCCATTCGCCATAATGCTCAGCTGGTGCTGGATCTGGCCGAGGAGTACGGCAGTGTTGGCAACTGGCTGGCGGATTGGCCGGCGGATGACACCGTGGGAATGTGGCTGCTGCTCAAAAAGCGCGGTAAACAACTGGGTGGTAACTCCGGAGCCGCCTTCCTGCGCATGGTGGGCCGTGATACCTGGTACCCCACCGGTGATGTGATTGCTGCCTTGAAGGCCCAGAATATCATCGACAAACCCCCGGCCAGCCAGCGTGACCAGCGGTCTGCTCAGGCGGCGTTCAATGTCTGGCAGCAGGAGAGTGGCTGGCCCCAGGCCCATATCAGTAAGGTGTTGGCTTTTACGATCGGCTGATGTGCAGGGGCGTCGGTGTAGGGTCGGCCTTGATGGGTTTACTCAGATAAATGATAATGACTCTCCTTTTCACATTGAACTGGATTCATTTCATGGCTGCTGTTCCCATCCCGGTGCGCCTCGCCGCTGTTCTGATCTCGATCTTCTTCCTTAATTCGCCTGCGTTTGCCAGCAACCAGACTGCTCTGGTGCAGTTGGTGGAGTACGTTGGGGCGGATTACATCAATGCCGTGGTGGATGGCGATATCGTCAGCCCGGAAGAATACGCCGAGATGGAAGAGTTTACGGCCCTGTTGGCGCAGGGGGTGGCTCAGCTACCTGCCGCTGATGGCAAGCAAGACTTGCAGGATAAGGCGGATGCCCTGCAAAGGGCGGTGATCGACAAGGCCGTGGAACCCCGTATCAAAGAACTGACCCAGTCTATTCGTGCCACCCTGGTCACCGTCTACGGCATCCCGGTGTCGCCAAAAGCGGCACCGGATCTTGAGCGCGCCGCCGAGCTGTATCAAACCCAATGTGCCGCCTGCCATGGCGCCGAAGGCCGGGGTGATGGACCTGCTGGCGCGGCGTTGGAACCGGCTCCCACCAACTTTACGGAAGTCACCCGCTACAACGGGCGCTCGTTGCTGGGCCTGCATACCACCATCACCCAGGGAGTGGATGGCACCGGTATGGGCGCTTACAGCGATACCCTAAGTGACAAAGACCGCTGGGCGCTGGCGTTCTTCGTGGGAGCCAAAGCGGTCAGCGATGAGATGGCAGAAACCGGCAAGACAGCTTTCAACCAGATCCCCGGCATGAAGACATCACTGACGCTGGATACCCTGGTGGCCCAGGCGCCGGAAGATGTGTTGAAAGAGCAGGGCGAACAGGCCTATGCGGCCCTGGGGTATCTGCGCCGGGAGCCGTCTGCGTTGTTCAACAAAAACCGCTATATAGCCCTGAGTGATGAACGCTTGCAGGAAGCCGAAAGCGCCTACCGCAGCGGTGATCGTCAGGCGGCCCGGGCCGCTGCCCTGTCCGCCTATCTGGACGGCTTCGAGATGATCGAACAGCAGCTTGCGGCAGTGGATGGGGACCTTATGCGTGTGGCCGAAGCGGATTTCATGGCGGTGCGTGAAGCCATCGATCGTAACCGAGCGGCGGATACGGTGAGCGAGCGAGTGACAGCGGCGCGGGCCTCCCTGTCGAAGGCGGCGGATGCCCTGTCCGGGGATGGCCTGAGCCCTGCGGCAACCTTCTCTGCCAGCTTTTTCATTCTGTTCCGTGAAGGGCTTGAAGCCCTGTTAGTGGTGGCGGCTCTGCTGACCTTTACCCGCAAGGCCAACGCGGTAAGCGCCACCCGTCATATTCATCTGGGCTGGATTGCTGCTCTGGTAGCCGGCGGGCTGACTTGGTATGCGGCCAATTCGCTGGTCACGTTCAGCGGCGCTTCCCGGGAAATGACGGAAGGGGTGGCGGGCGTCGTTGCTGCCCTGATCCTGTTCTACGTAGGCTTCTGGATGCACAGCAACAGCAATAGTCAGAAATGGATGGGCTATATCCGTAGCAAGGTAGATGATGCTCTGGGCAGTGGTACGGTCTGGGTGTTGACGTTCGTTGCCTTTATCTCCGTTTACCGGGAAATCTTCGAAACGATCCTGTTCTATCAGGCGCTGTGGAGTCAGGTGACGATGGTGACTCAGGCCTTCCTTTTCTATGGAATCGCAGCGGCCGTTCTGGGGCTGGCTGTGGTCTGCTTCCTGTTCTTCCGTATTGGCATGAAGCTGCCTCTTGGCCTGTTCTTCCGGGTAACCAGTCTGGTATTGCTGGTGTTGTCGGTGGTACTGCTTGGCCGCGGCATTGCCGCCCTGCAGGAGGCGGGCGTATTGAGCGCGTTTTATCTGGGCGTTCCCACCATTGAATGGTTGGGTGTCTTCCCTACGTTGCAAGGCGTGGTAGCGCAGATGATCGCGGTAATACTGGGCGTCGTGTTGTGGTTGCGGGGTAGCAGGCAACAGGCATAGCGCTTTTACTGGCCTGTGGGCGTGTCTAATAGGTCAGAATCAGGAATAATTACCTCTGCCTCTTTCTGGAGCGTCGATATTCTGGCGCTCCAGAGATTCCCCTGTCCCGAGCGCCTTTGGCGCTGTGGTGCGTGAAAGCGGTACTGCCATGTCACAAACCAAAATCAGTTTTCTCGGCATCGGCTTGATGGGCGCCCCCATGGCGGCCCGTCTGCTGGATGCCGGTTTTTCCCTGACTCTCTGGAACCGGACCCCGGAAAAGGCGCAAGCCTTGTCCGACCGTGCGCGTCTGGCTGCCAGTCCGGCGGAGGCTGTTGCCGAGGCGGATGTGGTGATCACCATGCTGGAAAACGGCACAGTCGTGGACCAGGTGCTCTATCAGAGTGGTGCCATTAACCAGCTTCGCCAGGGTGCGCTGGTGATCGACATGAGCTCCATCGAGCCGGCCATGGCCCGCCGTCATGGGGCGTTGGTGGAGGCGCAAGGCGGGGCTTATCTGGATGCGCCGGTGTCCGGGGGAACCCGGGGTGCGGAAGCAGGGACCCTGTCGATTATGGCCGGCGGTGGCGACGAGAGTTTCGTGCGTGCCGCTGAGGTACTTCAACCCATGGGCATCGTGACGCATATCGGCCCGGTGGGTAGCGGTCAGCTGGCCAAGCTCGCCAATCAGGCCATTGTCGGCATCACCATTGGCGCGGTGTCGGAAGCCCTGTTGCTGGCAGCCAGGGGTGGGGCACGGCCGGAAAAGGTTCGTGAGGCCCTGCTGGGCGGTTTTGCCGGCAGCAAGATTCTCGAACAGCATGGTGAGCGTATGCTGCAGCGCAATTTCGAGCCCGGTGCACCGGCGCGGATTCAGCTCAAGGATCTGCGCATGATCCTGGATGAGGCCCGTAGTGAAGGCCTGACATTGCCGCTCAGTCAGCGGGTGTTCGAGCAATACCGGGCATTGCTCGCCAGCGGCAACGGCGAGGTGGATCACAGTGGCCTGTTGCTGGAACTGGAGCGGCTCAATGGCGTCCGACTAGGCAATGCTGACGAGGAACACTGATGCCACGCTTTGCCGCCAATCTTTCCCTGCTGTTCACCGAGTTGCCGTTTCTGGACCGCTTTGCCGCCGCTGCTGACGCTGGCTTTCAGGGTGTGGAATATCTGTTTCCCTATGACTGGCCGGCGTCGAGCTTGGCGGAAAAGCTGCAACAGCATCATCTGACCCAGGTACTGTTCAATCTGCCGCCAGGGGACTGGCAGGCCGGTGAGCGCGGTATTGCCTGCCTGCCGGACCGGGTGGAGGAGTTTCGCGAAGGGGTGTTTCAGGCCCTGGAGTATGCCGAGGTGCTGGATTGCCCGCGGATGAATTGTCTGGCGGGCATTCGGCCGGAGTCTCTGCCTGCTGATGTGGCGTTCCAGACCCTGGTGGAAAACCTGCGTTTTGCCGCTGATCTGCTGGCGGCGAAAGGAATGACCCTGACGGTGGAAGCGATTAACTCGAAAGTGGACATGCCGGGGTTCTTTGTTGATACGTCTCTTGCTGCCATGACGGTCATCGAGGCAGCGGGGCGGGAGAATATCCGGTTCCAGTTCGATCTCTACCATATGCAAATCATGGAGGGGGATCTGTGCCGTTCCCTTTCGCGACTTTGTCCCCATATAGGACATATTCAGTTTGCCGATAATCCGGGACGCCATGAACCGGGTACCGGCGAAATTCATTTTGATAGGGTGTTTGCCCACCTTGATGCGCTTGATTATCAGGGCTGGGTCAGTGCGGAGTATCGTCCGCAACAGGACACCGAAACCAGTCTTGGCTGGTTCAGACCACGGATTAACTGATTAATGATGCAACTTAACTGGGGCGGCAAAATTATTCTCGGCCTGCTGGGGATGCTGGTGGGAGGGCCCATCGGCCTGGGTATCGGGGTGTTGATCGGGCACATGCTCGACAAAGGCGCCGCCCAGGTGCAGAACGTTCGCCCGCAGCAGGCGGAAGTGCAGAAGGCCCTGTTTGATACGGTGTTTTCCATCATGGGCCATCTGGCCAAGGCGGATGGCCGGGTCAGCGAGGATGAAATCGCCCAGGCCCGGGCAGTGATGGATCGCATGCAGCTCAACGAGGAACAGCGCGCTGAAGCCATTGCCCTGTTCAATCGTGGTAAAGAGGCTGACTTCCCTCTTGATGCAACCGTCGCTGAATTCGCGAGTACGGTAAAACACCGCAAGCAACTGATACTGGTATTGCTTGAAGTCCTGCTGCAAGTAGCCCTGGCGGACGGTGAGATCCACGAGGCGGAAGAAGAAATTCTGGTTCGGGTTGCCGAAGGGCTGGGTGTGCCGCGGGCCCAGTTTCAGCAGATTCTCAACATGCTGCTGGCCCAGGCCCAGTTCTCCGGTGCAGGCGGTGCCTATCGAGGCGGGCAGAGCTCTGCCGGTCCATCGCGGCCATCCCTGGGACAAGCTTATAAGGTGCTGGGTGTTAGTGAGTCTGCGTCCAACCAGGAAATCAAGAAGGCCTACCGCAAGCTGATGAGCGAACATCATCCGGACAAACTGGCAGCGAAAGGGGTGCCGGACGAGATGATCCGCATGGCCACCGAGAAAACCGCGGAAATCAGTAAGGCTTACGACATGATCAAGGATAACCGCGGTTTTAAATAGGCGGCCCACAACACGAAAGACGTGCACTGTTGGAGTTTTGCTTGCAAAGCGAATCTTCCAGCGAGGAGGTTGCTTTGATCCTTCGCTTTGCAAGCAAAGCTCCAACGGTTATCCGCCGCGTGCCGCGCGGGGCTGTTGCGTTTCGTCAATAGCTCACGCTGGGTAGCCGGTCCACTTTTGGGATCGACCAGCCACTGCTCACCAGATCGCTTTCTCCGGTCCACCATCGATTCAGCAACCGGGTTGCCAGATCGGCACGAGCCCGGCCCTCCAGACGCTGGCTGGCTTCGTGATAGGCGGGCTGAAAGCGCAATCGTGGTGGCAGTCGGCGGGTGATGTCCATTAGCCGGTTCAGGTGCTTCTGGTAGGCCCGGTTGTTGTCCAGACCGGTTTGCGGTAACCGAAATGTCTGTCTCAGGTGTTCAGGGATCTGGAAAGAGGCCAGCGGCAGGTAGGGGCCATAGGGCAGTCGCCCCGGGTAGCCCTGCTCGCGAATCAGGCTGTGGCCCAGCTGGCGGCGTCGATCACTGATCGGGCCATGGTGGTTGAGCCGACGTTTCCACCAGCGCCGATGGGCGTGCCAGTCTGCCGGTCGCCGGCTTTCGGGAATTCCCATGACCTGCGCCAGCAACATGGTTTCCTCGAACAACCGTTCCTGGTGGGCGGTATTCAGCGGCTCGATGATCTCCTGGTACACCGTCAGGCAGGAATCCATCCAGGCCGTCAGCGCATACAGCAGGGTTTCACTGTCATCCACGTCGAACAGGGTCTTGCGTCGCATGCGTGGGCTGTCCAGTGTCAGCAAGGCCTGGTCCAGGTTGCCGAACACCAGTTTCAGCATGAATACCTGGGTGTGCTGAAGCCGTTGTACCAGGTCATGGGAATCCGCCAGTAACTGGGACAGACGACTGTCCGCCAGGGCCAACAGTACCACTCGACCGTGTGCCAGGGAGGTGAGGTTCTCGCGCATCAGCTGCCAGCAGATGGAGCCGGGGCCGAACAGGCCCGCATCGGGCTGATGGCATTGTTCGCTGGCCTGGAACAGGCCGGCCTGGATATGGTCGCGGGTCAGTAATTGCGGTAACGCCATGTGCACGTCTCCTTTGTGCAGTGTGGGTCTCCAACTACCACCGAGCTGCCCGGTGACAACGTAGCGCTCTGGGGAGTCTCTGAATCACTCCTTGCGTACTCAGCGTGCCCTTCAGACCCCGCCCTCCGGGTCTTCCTGGCTGGCCCGCACTCGTTGTTGCGTCTTGAAGGTGCAGAGCCGACGGATGGACATATCTCAATCCCCTTTGGGGGGACACCTTCAAAATCTCGCCGCTCTTTACACCTTGGCCGAAGGGGAGAGCCAGCCAGGAAGACTGAGCATGCAAGGAGTGATTCAGAGGCTCCCTATTCATCCTAGGGGCCTGCCTGATTGAATCTAATCAGGAAATGTGGTGATTTAATGATGTACGGGAACAGTGGCGCAGTTTTTTGTGTCGGAGAGTGAGACGTAGCCCTTGCCGGGTTACTGAACGTTACCGCAAAGGAGAAATGTCCATGTTGGGAGAGAATCACAGCATCCACCATGAATTTCCGGATCAGCGCCAGAAGATTGACGAACTGGTGAGAAATGATCCCGGTTTCAAGACGCTGGTGATGGAGCACGACAAGCTGGACAAGCAGATACGGGGCCTGGAAATGCGTGAGAGCCCGATTGCAGACCTTGATATGGAACGTTTGAAGCGGGAGCGTATTCGATTAAAGGATGAGGTGTACCATCGTCTTAATAATGGTTAAAGATAAAAAAGAAACCTGACGCATCAAAATGTCAGGTGTTAAAAATCACGAAAGGCTTGTTGGGTTAAAGGCGTTCTGACGCTGCTCAGCTTCAGGCGTTACCGCTAGAAATCCACTCTTCCTGTAACGATGAGCTGGACATCGTCCACTTCATCCTGGTTCACCAGTGGTGCTGCCACATCCAGGTGAAGCACCCGATCCACGCGGAACTTGCTGGGGCTGAGACGCAATCCCAGCCCCGCGTTTGCCAGAGTGCTACCGCGGGGTTGGCCTTGCTCCCAAGCTTGCCCAGCATCCACATATACAGCACCGCCCACATAGGCCAGGTTGAAAATCTGCCAATTGGTAAAGCGGCGTCGTTCGACGGACAACACCCAGCGCCGGTCACCCCGCTGATAGTCCGTGGGGTAGCCGCGCAAGTTGTCGTTGCCTCCGATCGTGAGTTGTTCGTCCTGGCGCAAATTGCGGCCGGCATTCACATTCAGACGGGCAAACCAGCGGTTGTTCTGGTTAAGGAAATAATAATAACTGAGGTTGCCCCCATAGTAGGTGCTGACAAAGTCATCGTCTTGATAGCGGCCACTCGCAGACAATCCACTGCGAAACAAATGGTGCTTGCGGATAAAGCGGGTATTGCTGGTGCTGAAATTGAAAATGACAGACTCGGCATTACTGCCAAGCGCTTTGCTGGCATGCCCCATTCGCGCAAAGTGATACCAGCCCAGGCGAATGTCTTCCTGACGTTGGGCGCGGTTTAGGTTTGAGGCTACCAGATGTTGGTTCTCCTGATACTCCACGGATATCGAAGGGTAAACGCGGCGCTCGTCCTCGGGCAGCGAGGTGGTTTCGTCGGGAACCGCGCTGAAGCGTTCCTCCTCGTCGGTTATCCCTAGCCGCCAGCGGACAATGGCTTGCTCCTGGACACCCGGTGACCAACCCACAAAGGCTTCGTAACGGCTATCTTCCTGCCGAAAGCGATTGACGGTCTGACCGTTGACTTCGATGCGTTCGAGTAGGTTCTCTCGCTGTATGTCAACGCCACCGGACCAGCGGCTGTCCAGCTGATAGAAAGGGCGTATTAGGCCGCCGGAGAGGGATTCACCATCACTGGCGTTGGTATAGCTAAGATTCAGTTGCATCCGTGCGGGCAGTAGGGGGTTACGATAACTGAAAAAGTGGCCGCTGCGATCGGCGTCATCGAAGTAGCCCGCGGCGACTCGCTGGCCGCTGCCCAACAAGTTACTTTCCGTAAACCCGGCACTGGTGCTGGTCTCACCGCCAGAACGTGATGCCGAGGTAGATGGCGAAAAGGTCCATACATCCCGCGTTACTACCAGCAAGTCAATGTGATCCGCACACACCCTGTGGGGCACGATCATCGCATCGACAAGATAGTCGTTACTGCGCAAAAGTCGTTCATTTTCCCTGAGATGATCTCTATCCAGCGGTTCACCGTTCGTCAGGATCATTTGTTTCTCAAGGGTCGTCTTACGGGTTTCTATATGCAAAAAATTAGCGGTTCGATAGAGCCAGTTATCTTCTGCCGGATCGTTTTCATTGAAGATGGGAAGCACGCTGTAGTGGATCTTGCCGATAGGGCGCCCTTGGTAACGACTGAAATCCACTTTCTGGCGGGTCTCGACAAATTCAAACAGGGCCGGATCCCCGTCTTCGTAGACAAGCTCACAGCTTTCCACAGTGGGCGGGGATGCCAAGCCTGGTAAGGGCCACAACAACAGCGTTGCCGTCAGCCAGGAAATGCCAAACCCGGCCCGGGAGAGTTGTTGCCGCTGCGTACCGGGACACAGTGCCTGCATGAACGAACGCCTGACCGGGAGAGCTTTTACTCTACAAAGCCTACGGCGGGAATGACAAGTTTTCTGCCGTACCTCGCACTCTTTCATGTTATTCCATTTTCAGGCTGGCGCTCGGCTCATCCAGTTGCTGGCGGGCATAGTTGCCGGGCGTAAGCCCCTGGCTGTCCTTGCTGTAGAACAGCCGGGTAACAAAATAAAACTCCTGACCAAAAGGGATGTCCGTCAGTGAAAAGCCCACATTGGGAAGCTGGCCAGGAAAACGCTCCGGGTCATTGGCCAGCGAAGCATCATCCTGGTAGAGCAGACGGGCAGGGGTATCAAAGCCCTTCAGGAAAGCCAGCTGGGCGAGCAAATCAAAACCACGGCCGGTGCTGAACCAGATCCAGTTGTCACCCTCAAGGGGCTTGTCGAGCATGGCCTTTTCGGCATCGGACAAACGGCCGTCAGTAACCGCCACATGATTGCCGGTCCAACTGGTCATCAGTTGACTGTCATAGAGGCCGTTGCCGTCCAGGGAAATATCCAGTGCCGGGCGCTTCACTACAGTTTCGGCGATGCCGGGCAAGGTAAAGCGACTATGGATCTCCATCTGTTTGGGCATCACCAGAAAATAATTGTTGATGCGCAGCACGGGTACCTTGGCAACGGTTACCGAAGTGGACGCGTAAACCAGCGCTGCCAGCGGACCATTGATGACCTGTTTTACCTTGGGATCCAGGTTGTTGTTGTTCAGGGTGATCCTGTTGTTTTCTCCGAACAGGCCGGCACTGAGGCGTAGTTTGAGGGTATCGAGAATGCTCTGGCGCTCACCGTTTTCGCCCTCAAAGCCGCGAAAATAAAAGTCGCTCCAGTTGAACAGGTTGCCGTCTGCCATGCTCAGTGCATAGTCGGTACTTTTGATTGTCATGGACTGCGGGTCGAACTGCACGTAGCGATCGGTACTCTGCAGGTATGCGTTCTTGATCAGGTAGAAGTAACGGGTTTCGCCATCTTGTTCCACGGCCAGTTCTGCGGCCACCTGTTCGGTGACCGGGCCGCCAAGGGGCTTTCCACCATCTTCAAAGCGCAGCAGCAGGCGATCCTCGGCATCAATCCGGAGGGGGTCGCCAACCGGACTGGTGCTGTCATCTTCTTCGAAATAGGGGTAACCCTGTTCCGACCATTGCACCCATTGATGAGGCACGGGCGCCAGGCGCCCATCTTGCATGGTGAAGAACGAATAGAGCCCGCTCTGCTTTCCATGCAGGACTTTGAAGGTGTCGCCGGTAAGCGTAATGATCTGGGCGTGCAAAGGACCTGACAGGGCCAGGAGAGGAAATAGCAGGGCGGCCGTCAACGTCGGCAAGCGTTTATTATTCTTCATGTTTTACATCACTGGGCCGGTACAAGCCTACATGATGCGCGTTTAAACCGGGCCGTCAATGGCCCGGTAAACGGGTGGTCAGTTTGCCAGCTCAGGGCGGTCGGAGAAATGTTCAAGTGCCTGCGGATTGGCCAGGGCATTGCGGTTGGTTACCGGGCGCCCGTGGATCACTTCCCGGACTGCCAGTTCGACAATTTTGCCGCTGACCGTGCGTGGAATTTCCGGCACCTCGGCAATCACCGCCGGGACATGGCGGGGCGTGGCACCTTCACGGATCGCTTTGCGGATTCGCGTCTGTAGTGCCTCGCTGAGATCGACGCCATCGGCCAGCACCACAAACAGCACTACGCGCACATCCCCTTGCCACTCCTGGCCGACCACAATGGCTTCACGGATCGCATCCAGGGTTTCCACCTGACGGTAGATTTCTGCTGTGCCGATGCGAACGCCGCCTGGGTTGAGCACTGCATCGGAACGGCCGTGAATGATCAGCCCGCAGTGTTGCTCATGGGGCACCAGCTGGGCGTAATCCCCATGGGCCCAGACGCCGTCAAAACGTGCGAAGTAAGCCTTGTGGAAACGGCTGCCATCCGGGTCGTTCCAGAACTGTATCGGGCAGCAAGGGAAGGGCTGTCGACACACCAGTTCGCCCTTGCTGTCCGCCAGCGGTTCGCCGTCGTCGTCAAACACGGCCACGTCCATGCCCAGGCCTGGGCACTGCAATTCGCCGCGGTAGACCGGCAGCAACGGATTGCCGAGAGCAAAGCAGGAAATAATATCGGTACCGCCGGAAATGGAGCTGACCAGCAGATTCGCTTTCACCTGCTCATAGAGATAGTCATAACTCTCGTGGAGCAAGGGGGAGCCGGTTGAGAAGAGCGTGCGCAGGGTGGCGAGATCATGGCTTTCGCGGGGCTTGAGGCCGGATTTTTCCACAGCCTGGATGAACTTGGCGCTGGTTCCGAAATGGGTAATGGCTTCGTCATCCACCAGATCGAACAGCCGGGCGGTGTTCGGGTAGGCCGGGTTGCCATCGTAGAGCACCAGGGTGGCACCGGTATGCAGACCACACAGCAACCAGTTCCACATCATCCAGCCGCATGTGGTGAAATAGAACAGGGTGTCATCTGCGCCCACGTCCGCATGCAGCTGCAATTCCTTGGTCTGCTGCAGCAGGGTGCCGCCGGCGCCATGAACGATGCATTTGGGCTGCCCGGTGGTGCCGGAAGAATAGAGAATGAACAGCGGATGATTGAACGGCAGTGCGGCGAAGTCCGGTGCCGGCCCGGCACTGTCGAGCCAGGTTTGCCAGATGAGTGCCCGTCGCACCGGTGTACTGTTGCCCTTGCCGGGCACCACCACCATCAATGCCGGTTTCAGGGCATCATGCAGGGCGTCGATTCGCTCGCCCAGGTCGATCCATTTGCCGTTGTAGTGATAGCCATCACAGGCTAGCAGCACGGTGGGTTCGATCTGGCCGAAGCGGTCCAGCACGCCGGATACGCCAAAGTCCGGCGAACAGGATGACCATACCGCGCCGATCCAGGCAGCACCCAGGGCGGCGATCACCGTCTCAATACGATTTGGCATGAAGCCGGCGACCCGGTCGCCAGGTTTAACGCCGGCAGCCTGCAATTGGGCAGCCACCTTGCCGGCGGCTACACGCAGGCCGGCGTAACTGACCTCGGTGCGGGTGCCGTCTTCCAGCACGCTGATCAGGGCCGGGTGAGTATCGTTGCGGTGTAACAGGTTTTCCGCATAGTTCAGCGTTGCTTGCGGAAACCAGCGGGTGTCCTGGAAACGGTCGCGGCGGGTGAGTACGGTGTTGCCGGGCTCACCCACCAGACCACAGAAGTCCCACACCTGTTGCCAGAATGCCTCCGGTTGCTCCACTGACCAGGCATGCAGGGCATTGTAGTCGTCCAGCAGCTGGCCACTGTGGTGGCGGGCCTGTTCCCAGAATCTGGCCAGTCGGCTGTTCTGTTGTGCTTCACCCGGTTGCCAAAGCGGTGCGGCCATTGTGTTCTCCCAAGGGTCTGGTGTCCGGCAGCAGGTGTCCGGCGGTTTCAATCAGGTTGGTCATCGCGGCCGAAAGGCCGCGATTGTCAGTCGTCAGCGGTTTCTTCAAATTCCACCAGCAGGGTGCCTTCGCTGACGCTGTCGCCGGCTGCCACATGAAAGTCATGCACTGTCCCCGGCACCGTAGCGCGCAGGGTGTGCTCCATCTTCATGGCCTCCAGTGTAATCACCGCATCGCCAGCAGCAACGGTATCGCCGGCCGACACGTGCAGGGCCACGATAGTGCCGCTCATGGGCGCGATGAAGCCGGCTTCTTCGTCGTGCCGGGCACTCTCACGGCTGGGGTTCAATGTGACCGCATGGGCCTGACCGGCCACGAACAACAGCAGGGTGTGATCACCATTGCGGGCATGGCGTGCGCGCAGACCAAGGTTTCCCCAATGCAGGGTGATGTCGTGATCCGTGAGAGTGGCACTGAGAGGCGCTTGTTGGTCGCCCACGGCGGCACAGCCGTCCTGCTCGCGAACGGTTACCAGGTCGCCATCGACTTGAAGTAGCGTCTGCCGGAAACGCCTGCCCAGCGGCCGCCAGCCCTGCAGGCTTTGCCAGGGGGAACTGCTGGCGTTGTTGGCGGCGAATACCTGGCTGGCGGCCAGGGCCAGCAGCGCTGGATCAGTCCCGGTGGCCTCCAGCAGTTGCGGGCGGTGTTCCAGAAGACGGGTATCCAGTTCGCCACCGGCAAAGGCATCGTCGTTGAGCACCCGGTGCAGGAAGGGAGCGTTGTGATGGATGCCGGTCAGTTCCAGGGCTTCCAGAGCAGTGATCAGTTTCTGGCGGGCCTCATTGCGAGACGCACCATGGCAGATCAACTTGGCGATCATGGGATCGTAATGATCGTCCACCCGGTCGCCATTCTCATAACCAGCATCCACCCGGGCCACCTCATGGGGCCAACGCAGGTGGCTGAGCAGACCGGAGGAGGGCAGGAAGCCCTGTTCCGGATTTTCCGCATACAGCCGCACTTCCATGGCGTGGCCATGGCGTGTGATGTGACCCTGTGCCTTGGATAATGGTTCGCCAGCGGCGACTGCGAGCTGCCAGGCCACCAGATCCTCGCCGGTGATCATCTCCGTCACCGGGTGTTCCACTTGCAGACGGGTGTTCATTTCCATGAAGTAGAACTGGCCATCGGGACCGTAAAGGAACTCGACGGTACCGGCACCACGGTAATCAATAGCCTTGGCGGCCTGAACGGCGGCGTGGCCGAAGGCTTCCCGGGTGGCCTCGTCCAGTCCCGGTGCCGGCGCTTCTTCAATGATTTTTTGATGGCGGCGCTGTACCGAACAGTCGCGCTCGAAAAGGTGCACGGCATTGCCGTGATTGTCGGCGAATACCTGCACTTCTACGTGGCGAGCGGTGGGCAGATAGCGTTCCAGCAGTACCCGATCATCGCCGAAGGCGCCGCTGGCTTCGCGGCGTGCCGCCGCCAGTGCTTCGGTGAACTCGCTGGCGCTGTTGACCACACGCATACCTTTGCCACCACCACCGGCTACGGCCTTGATCAGTAGCGGGAAACCCACCTGCTCGCTGGCGCGAACCAGGTCGTCATCACTGGCGCCTTCTTCATCGAAACCGGGCAATACCGGTACGCCGCTGGTCGCCATCAATTGCCGGGCGGCGGCCTTGTCGCCCATGACCTCGATGGCGCGGGCATTGGGGCCGACAAAAATGATGCCGGCGTTTTCGCAGGCGGCGGCAAAGGCGGTGTTCTCGGAAAGGAATCCGTAACCCGGGTGAATGGCATCGGCGCCGGTATCTTTGGCGGCGGCGATGACCTTGTCGATCACCAGGTAGCTTTCCCGCGCTGGTGCCGGGCCCAGGCAGACCGCCTTATCCGCTTCACGCACATGGGGCAGGGTGGCATCCGCTTCCGAGTAGACCGCCACGGTAGCGATGCCTTGCTGACGGCAGGTGCGGATAATGCGCCGGGCAATTTCGCCACGGTTGGCGATCAGGAGTTTTTTTATCTGTGCCATGTTGTTGCCTTTGTCCTGCCGTAGGAGCGTCGCTGGCGGCGCGATTCCGGCATGGGTTATCGCGCCGCCAGCGGCGCTCCTACGGATAGTGGATCAGATCCAATTTGGGCTTCGTTTTTCCAGAAAGGCACTCAGCCCTTCCTGGCCTTCTTCGCCGGTACGCAGCTTGGCGATGAGGTCGGCGGTGTCGTTGAGCATGCTCTGATCAATAGGGCCGTCGCTGACGCGGGCGATCAGATTGCGTGCCGCGATCTGGGCCCGGGGGGCGGCGCTGAGCAGGGCGCTGGTGAGGGTGTTAACTGCCTCATCCAGTTCATTTTCCGGTACCACTTCGTGGGCAAGCCCAAGAGCGACCGCCTTGCTGGCAGGAATGACCTCAGCGGTCATGAAATAGCGATTGGCCTGGCGGGCGCCCATGGCGCGGACCACATAGGGGCTGATCACAGCCGGTACGATGCCCAACTTCACCTCGCTGAGACAGAAGCGGGCATTGTCGGCAGCCACCGCCATGTCAGCGGCGCAGATCAGACCCAGAGCGCCTCCGAAGGCGGCACCCTGCACCCGGGCGATGACAGGTTTGGGACTTTGGTCGATGGCCTGCATCAGCCGCGCCAGTTTCAGTGCATCATCCCGGTTCTGTTGCGCATCCAGCTTGCCCATGGCGCGCATCCAGTTGAGATCGGCGCCGGCAGAAAAATGGTTACCGGCGGCCTGCAACACCACAACGCGCACGCTGTCATCGCTCCCGACGTGTTCAAACGCATCGGTGAGAGAGGCGATAATGGTGTCGTCGAAGGCGTTGCGCTTGTCCGGATTGTCCAGCGTAATGCGGGCCACCGGGCCTTCGATCTGTGTTGTTACACTCATATCCTGCTCCAGGTTTTAGCATGTTGCGTGAAGCGTGCCTGCGTACAAGCGTCCCCGTCACATCCGAAACACGCCATAACGCGTCTCTTCAATCGGTGCGTTCAAGCTGGCAGAGATGGCCAGCCCGAGTACGTCACGGGTATCCGCCGGATCAATCACGCCGTCGTCCCACAGTCGTGCGCTGGCGTACCAGGGTTGCGCCATTTCCTCGTAGCGCTCGGTCATGTCTGCCTGAAATGCCGTCGCTTCCTCGTCACTCCATTGCTGACCTTTCTTCTTCAGCGAAGCCTGCTTGACCTGGGTGAGGACGCTGGCAGCCTGTTCACCGCCCATCACACAAATACGGGCATTGGGCCACATGAACATGAAGCGTGGATCGTAGGCGCGCCCGCACATGCCGTAATTGCCGGCACCGAAGCTGCCACCGGTGATCACGGTAAATTTGGGCACGCTGGCACAGGCCACGGCGTTGACCATCTTGGCGCCATGTTTGGCGATCCCTTCGGATTCGTATTTCTTGCCCACCATGAAACCGGTGATGTTCTGCAGGAACAGCAGCGGAATCTTTCGCTGGTTACACAGCTCGATAAAGTGCGCGCCTTTCTGGGCGGATTCGGAGTAGAGGACCCCATCGTTGGCGAGAATGCCCACCGGGTAGCCGTGGATGTGTGCAAAGCCGCACACCAGGGTGGTGCCGTAGCGGGCCTTGAATTCATCCAGTTCGGAGCCGTCTACCATACGGGCAATCAGTTCCCGCGCCGGCATGGGCTGGCGGGTAGTGGTGGGGATGACGCCGTAGAGTTCCCTGGAATCGTAGGCAGGCGGGCGTACCGCCTGACGGTTTACCTGATCCGGTTTGTGCCAGTTCAGGTGCGCGATGGAGCGGCGTGCAAGCTCAAGGGCGTGGGGTTCGTCATCGGCCAAATGGTCGGCCACCCCAGACTGCTCACAGTGAAGATTGGCACCGCCCAGCTCTTCGGCGGTGACCACCTCACCGGTGGCGGCCTTCACCAGGGGTGGGCCGGCCAGGAAGATGGTGGCCTGTTCCTTCACCATGATCACTTCGTCTGCCATGGCCGGCACGTAGGCGCCGCCGGCGGTGCAGGAGCCCAGCACCACACTGATCTGGGGAATGCCCCGGGCAGACATGTTGGCCATGTTGAAGAAGATGCGGCCGAAGTGATCCCGGTCCGGGAAGACTTCGTCCTGACGGGGCAGGTTGGCGCCGCCGGAATCCACCAGATAGACACAGGGCAGACGGTTTTCGGCGGCAATGGCCTGGGCCCGCAGGTGTTTCTTGACGGTCAGCGGGTAGTAACTGCCGCCTTTTACTGAGGGGTCGTTGGCGACGATCATGCATTCCACACCGTGGATCTGACCGATGCCGCCCACACAGCCTGCTGCCGGAACGTCTTCACCATAGACGCCTTCGGCAGCCAGGGCGGAAATCTCCAGGAACGGCGAGCCCGGGTCCAGTAGAAGATTAATTCGCTCCCGCACCGGCAGTTTGCCGCGTTCGCGCAGACGCTGCTCGGCGGCCTCACCACCGCCGTGGGCGATGTGGTCCAGTTTGTCCTGAAGCTGCTGGCGCAGTGTCAGGTTGTGTTCCCGATTGGCCTGGAATTCCGGGCTGGCGGGATTGATCTGGCTATTGATCTTGGGCATAGGAGTCTCGCAAAAACCGTTTCTTACCACAGAGGTCACAGAGCACACAGAGACCAGGTTTTCCTCAGTGAACTCTGTGCCCTCTGTGGTGAAAATTTCTTTTGCTGGCCTGGTCAGGCGGTCTCGTTAAACAGCTCGCGACCGATCAGCATGCGACGAATTTCACTGGTGCCGGCGCCGATTTCATATAGCTTGGCGTCACGCAGCAGTCGGCCGGTGTTGTAATCATTGATGTAGCCGTTGCCGCCCAGGGTCTGGATCGCTTCCAGGGCCATTTTTGTCGCGTTCTCGGCGCAGTAGAGAATCACGCCGGCGGCATCCTTGCGGTTGGTTTCACCGCGGTCGCAGGCCTGGGCCACGTTATAGAGATAGCTGCGGCTGGTGTTGAGCATCACGTACATGTCGGCGATCTTGCCCTGCATCAGCTGGAATTCGCCGATGGCCTGGCCGAATTGTTTGCGTTCATGGATGTAGGGCACCACCTCATCCATGCAGGCCTGCATCACGCCCACCGGACCACCGGACAGAATGGTGCGCTCATAGTCCAAGCCGCTCATCAGTACCTTTACGCCCTCATTTTCCTTGCCAAGGATGTTTTCGGCGGGGACTTCGCAGTTTTCAAACACCAGCTCGCAGGTGTTGGAGCCACGCATACCCAGCTTGTCCAGCTTCTGGGCCCGGGAGAAACCGGGGAAGTCACGCTCGACGATGAAAGCCGTAATGCCACGGGGGCCCGCGCTGGTATCAGTCTTCGCATAAATTACGTAGGTGTGGGCGTCAGGGCCGTTGGTGATCCACATCTTGTTGCCATTGAGGATGTAGCGGTCGCCTTTCTTTTCGGCGCGCAGTTTCATGCTCACTACATCAGAGCCGGCGCCGGGCTCGCTCATGGCCAGAGCGCCGATGTGCTCGCCGCTGATCAGTTTGGGCAGGTACTTGTCTTTCTGCTCAGCGCTGCCGTTGATGGCAATCTGGTTGACACACAGATTGGAATGGGCGCCGTAGGACAAGCCGATGGAGGCAGAGGCGCGGGAAATCTCTTCCACCACGATGGTGTGGGCCAGATAGCCCATATTGGCGCCGCCGTATTCTTCGCCGGCAGTGATTCCAAGAAGACCCAGATCACCCATCTTCTTCCACATCTCCAGGGGGAACTCGTTACTGCGGTCGATCTCGGCGGCAATGGGAGCGATTTCCTTCTGGGCGAAGGCGCGGGCCGTATCACGCAGGGCGTCAATGGTTTCGCCCAGGTGGAAGTTGAAGGTGCTGTTAAACATTTTCCTTGGACTCCAGTTGGTTAAGACTTTCCAGGCAGCGTTGTTCTGCGTTATCCAGTTCCTGGTGCAGTAGCTGGATATCACGCAGTTGCTGATCAAGCTGTACGCGGCGCTGGTGAATTTTTTCCTGTAAGGCGAGCAACTGGCTGCGATTGTCGCTTTGTGGCTGGTACATGCCGATCAGTTCGCGGGATTCGGCCAGCGAGAAGCCCAGGCGCTTGCCACGCAGAATCAGTTTCAGGGTGACCCGGTCGGCGGGGGTGTAGACCCTTGTCTGCCCGCGGCGCTCCGGGGCTACCAGGCCCTGGTCTTCGTAAAAGCGGATGGTGCGGGTGGTGACATCAAATTCCCGGGCCAGCTCGCCGATGCTGTAGGTCTGTTTTTTGCTCATGGTAAAAGAGTAGGGGAAGTTTACGTTAACGTAAAGTATCTGATTTTGGCCCTTTCGGTCCGTGACACAGTGTTTACCCCTGCCTAGACTGCGGCTACCGAATAAGGGGGATACGCATGAAAGACGCATGGAGTCGCTGGGTGGTGACACATCCGGTGTGGGTACTGCTGGCCTGCACGGGCCTGTGCCTTGCCATGGCCGGTGGCATGAGCCACTTCCATAACAACAACGATCCACGAATTTTCTTCACGGAAGAGAACCCGGACTTCAAGCGCTTTGTGTCCCTGGAAGACAGCTTCACTGCCAACGAGATGGTGTTGTTTGTGGTGCATCCGAAAAACGACCGGGTGTTTGAACCGCAAACGCTGGCGGCCATTGAAGCCCTGACCGATGATGCCTGGACGTTGCCACATTCCACCCGGGTGGACTCGCTGACCAACTTTCAGCACACGGAAGTGGAGGGCGATGACCTCTTTGTGGCCCCACTGGTGGAAGATGCGCTTACCATGTCGGCGGAGGATATCGAGCAAGCCCGTGAGATCGCCCTGAACGAGCCCGCGCTGGTCGGCCGACTCGTCTCGGACAAGGGGCATGTGGCCGGGGTGGTTGCCACGGTCACCATGGGGGAGGGCAATACCGAGGCCCCGGAAATCACTGCCGCCGCCCGGGAAATGGCGCGGGCCTATGGTGAGCAATACCCGGACATCGAATTCATGGTGACCGGTACCGTGGTGTTCTCCCAGGCCTCTGCTGAAGCCACTGGAGCAGTCCATGGCGACCACGCTGCCACTGGCATTTTTGGTAATGCTGCTGTGTCTCTGGCTGATCCTGCGTAGTGCCATGTTTGTGGCGGTGACCGTGGTGGTGATCGCCTTCTCGATTGCCTCGGCCATGGGGATTGCCATGTGGCTGGGTATCGAGTTCTCGCCCATCGTGGGTATGGCGCCGGCCATGATCCTGACCCTGGCGGTGGCGGATTCCGTGCATCTTCTCGCCAGCTATCGGCATGAGCGTCTGCAAGGGAATTGCCAAGACGCCGGCGCTGCTTGAAAGCCTGCGTATCAATCTGCAACCAATCTGGTTGACCAGCCTGACAACGGCGATCGGCTTTGCCATTCTCAATTTTTCCGAATCACAACCGTTCCGGGCGCTGGGCAATGTAGTACTGATCGGGGTGCTGCTGGCCTTTGTGTTCTCGGTACTGCTGCTGCCGGCGCTCGTGATGCTGTTGCCGCACCGCATCGAGCCGGGCAGACAGCGTGATTATGCCCCCTGGATGAGCGCACTGGCCGGTCATCTCAGCCGTCATTACAAGCGCTGGCTGGCAGGCATGTCGGTTGTCGTCGTGGTGTTGACGGCGAGCGTGGGGCTTAACCGTACCAACGATGTGTTCAACGAATACTTTGACGAGACCTTCGAGGTAAGGCGGGTCAACGATTTTGCCATGTCGGAAATGACCGGCATGCACCGTATTGATTATGCGGTTCCCTCCGGTGAGTCCGGCGGCACCATGGAGCCAGAATATCTTCAGCATCTTGATGATCTGATGACCTGGCTGGAGCAGCAGGATGAAGTGGTCTACGCCACCTCCTATACCAATGTGATCAAACGCCTTAACCGGGACTTGCACGGCGGTGACCCTGCTTACTATCGCATTCCGGACTCCCGGGAACTGATTTCCCAGTACACACTGTTGTACGAGTTGTCCCTGCCCCAGGGGCTGGGACTGGAAGACCAGCTCGATATCGACAAGCGCCAGGCTCGCGCCATCGTGGTACTGGAAAACATCGGCTCAAAGCCGGTGCTGGATTTCAACGACCGGGTTGAGCAGTGGATGCAGGATAACTGGCCCGCGGCCATGCAAACCAAAGGGACAGGCATGGATATCCTGTTCGGCCGGGTCACCATGCGTAATATCGAAAGCATGCTGGGCGGCGCCCTGATCGCACTGATCAGTGTCTCGCTATTGCTGATCTTCGCACTTCGCTCGGTTCGCTATGGTCTGTTGTCGTTGATTCCCAACCTGTTGCCGGCGGCCATGGCGTTTGGTCTCTGGGGGCTGATCAATGGCGAAATCGGTCTGGCGGTATCGGTGGTGGCCTGTATGACCCTGGGGATCGTGGTGGACGATACGGTGCACTTTCTCAGCAAGTATGTGCGTGCCAAACGGGAGCTGGGCCTGAATACGGAGAAAGCCGTGGACTATGCTTTCCGGACCGTGGGAGTGGCCTTGGTAGCCACCTCCGTGGTGCTGGTGGCCAATTTCGCGATTATTGGCACTAGCCACTTCTATCCCAATGCCAGCATGGGGTTGCTATCGGCGATCACCATTGCCATGGCGCTGTTTGTGGACTTTTTCTTCTTTGTACCGTTACTGATTGCCCTGGATCGTGCGCGGCGGAGTAGCCAGCCCGGAAAAGCAGTGCTAACGTAGCGCGACACGTCCAATCAGGTTCCACGGAACACGACACGGTGTCATACAAGAAAGATCGAAAGGTTCTCAAGCGCGTCGATTACGGGGCCGCCAAGAACTCCCTGATGGGGGTGTTGGCGGCCCTTCTGATTTATGCCCTGGTTTTTGCCTGGGGGCAGGTCTATCAGAGTTTCGAACTCGAAGCGCTCATCGGAGGCGGGGCCGTTCTGGCTGTCACCGCCTATCGACTATGGCTGGTTGCCCGTTTCGATGCCCTCTACGGCTCGGGGCCGGCACGCTGGCGCAAGCTGTTTGGCGCAGGTTTGGCCATGCATGCCCTGCTGTGGGGTATCCTGCCGGCCTGGCTGGCCTGGCGACTTGGCTCCGGTTTCAACTTCTTCGCGGTACTGCTTTATAACGTCGGTGTCACTACGGCCCTGGGTAGCTCCTGGATGGCCGGTCTGCGGGTGCGTCAGGCGTATATCGTGCTGATGTTCCTGCCCACCGTGCTGGTACTGCTGATCACCGGGTCGCTGCACGACTGGGTGATCGCGATCATGATCAGCATCTATGCGTTCTACCTGTTCCGGCTCTATCGCGGCCAGTATGAAACCTTCTGGCATGCCATGACCCGCGAACGCCGCGGACGGGGCGAAAGCAGCAGTCAGCAACCAGTGCGCAGTAGCACGGAGGTGCAGCTCAGTCTGGTCTACCGCCTGGCCCACGAACTGCGCACGCCGATGAATTCCCTCATGGGAATGATGTCCCTGCTGGAAGATACCCGTCTGGATGATGAGCAGAAGGATTACCTGCAAGTAGCCGGGCGTAGCGGCAAGCTGCTGTTGTCGCTGATTGATGACGTACTCGATTATTCCCGCATCCTGTCCCGGCGGGTCACTCTCAATTCCGAGTTCTTTGATTTCCGCACTGCCATTGAGCAGGCGCTGGAAGCCTTCGGCCCCATGGCTCAGACCACGGGGCTGGAACTTACCTGTGTGATCGACCGGTTGCTCCCCAAACGCATTCGCGGCGACCGTGAGCGCCTCATGCAGGTGCTCAACAACCTGTTCAGCAATGCCATCAAATTCAGTGATAACGGCGAGATCCGCCTCGACGTAGATTTTACCGTGGAAAGCGAAAGCAACGGTGTGTTGAGGGTGCGGCTCAGCGACCAGGGCTCGGGAATGGATCCGGAAACCCTGCGCCACCTGTTCCAGGACCGCTTTATCGAAGAGGGCCAGGATGTCTACAGCAGCCGCCATACCGGCTTCGGCCTGCTGGTCTGCAAGGGCCTGATTGATGCCATGGGAGGCACTCTGGGCGCCGAGAGCGTACCTGGAGAGGGCTCCACCTTCTGGTTCACCGTGCCGGTGCAGATGCAGCCGGACATGCGCGAAGCCCAGGATCTGATACGAGCCCTTGATGGCGCCGAGGCCGTGGTAGTGGGCGCCGCCTCCGGTACCGTAGCCTGCCTGCAAGAAGAGCTCGAGACGCTTGGTTGTCAGTGTTCCTCCGCCCAGGGCTATGACCATGCGTTGCAGGCCCTGCGGGCCGGCCACCGTGAACACAGCGATTTTGATCTGCTACTGGTGGATACCTGGACGCGGCCGGAACTGGCCCTGAACCTGTGCCGCAACGTGCTGGAAGATCCTTCCCTGCGACCGGTGCGGTTGGTGCTGCTGGCTACTATCGAAGAGCGCGGTACCCCGGCGGTGCAGAAGCTGATCGACAAACACGAACTGGTGGTGGTGGTGCGCCCGGCCCATCGCCGCAGTCTGCGCAATGCCCTGGCTCGCCTGGTGGGCCTGCAGCGTCAGCAACCGGTCGGCGATGCGCCCATGCAGACCCGTGAGGAGCGCCAGCGGCGCAAGCAGTTCCGGCTGATGCTGGTCGAAGATAACGAGGTCAACCAATTGGTGACTCGGGGCATGCTGAGCAAGCTGGGTTATCAGGTGAAAACCGTCAGTAATGGGGAAACAGCACTGGCCCTGGTGAACCAGGAAGGGTTTGATCTGATCCTGATGGATTGCATGATGCCGGAAATGGACGGGTTTGAAGTGACCCGGCGGCTGCGCGATCGCGAGAAGCAGAACGATGGAGCGCGTACACCGGTTGTGGCGATTACCGCCAACACGGCGGAAGGCGTGCAAGCGCGTTGTCTGGCGGCGGGAATGGATGATTTTCTGGCGAAACCGGTGCATCTGGACGCACTGGAAACGGTTCTACGGCGCTGGTTGCCTGCGGAGCCGGATCTTGATGAGGATGATGAATGACAAGAAAAGCCTTGCTGCTGGGGGCCACCGGACTGGTCGGTAACGACTGTCTTGCCAATCTGCTGGAAAGTGATGAGTACGAACAGGTACGGGTACTTTGCCGTCGACCCCTTTCCATAGAGCATCCCAAACTGGATGTTCAGGTGGTTGATCTGGATAAGATGGAAGCCTGCCAGTCGTATTTTCAGGTAGATGATGTGTTTTGCTGCCTGGGCACGACCATGAAGAAGGCCGGGTCCCGGCAAGACTTCCGTCATGTGGACCATGATCTGGTGGTACTGGCCGGGCAGATGGCCCTGCGCGCCGGCGTGCAGCGTTTTCTGGTGGTGTCGGCCGTCAATGCCAACGCCCGCTCTCCGTTTTTTTATGCCCGGGTAAAAGGCCAGATGGAAAAAGCGCTGGTTAAACTGGAATTGCCGTTACTGGCCATCCTCCAGCCCTCCCTGCTGCGCGGGCAGCGAAATGACCGGCGGCCGGCTGAGGACTGGGGTAATATCTTCAATCGCGTGATCGAGCCGCTAACCCGCTGGACTGATGCCCATTGGCTGCCAGTTGACAGCCAGAAGGTGGCGGATGCCATGGTAGGCATGGCCCTTGAGGGGCCGCAGACCGGTCTTTACAAACTACGCTACCGGGATTTTCTGGTGTTTGCCGGCAAGTTCCGTAACCCACGAGAAGTGAAAGGCGAATAGGGGAGTTGGATGCAAGGGCGCGAATCTGGCCGCCACCCTGGAACACCTTTCTCACTACTGTTTTAAGGAGTCAGTATGACCTTTGTGACCTGCGATCTCTGTGATGAGAATGCCGACAGCGTGTCTGTGGTAACCGGCCATAACTGGTTCAGCTACGGTGGGCGCAGTGCCTTTGGTGGGGAAGTGGTGACAGTGAAATGCTTCGAGGACAACAGCCGCGTCAAGGAGCACCTGGCCACTGACGGCAAAGGGAAAGTGCTGGTGGTCGACGGTGGCGGTAGCCTGCGCAATGCCCTGATCGGTGACATGATTGCCGAGAACGCGGTCAAGAATGGCTGGGAAGGGGTGATCATCTATGGGGCATGCCGCGATGTGGATGAGCTGGCCAAGCTGGATATCGGTGTTGTCACCCTGGGCTGCGTGCCGATCAAATCCGTGCGCCGCGATGAAGGGCAGCTCAATATCGACATCACTTTTGGTGGCGTGACCTTTCACCCGGGGGAGTATGTGTACGCGGATAACAACGGCATTATTACCTCGCGCCACGCGTTGCTGTAACCCATCTTTGTAAGCTGCCCTGATAGAGGGCAGCTCTCAGGCGCGGATTTCTGGTGCTAGCCCAAATGACGCTTTTGCTTGCATATCGCGGATATACATCATCAATTCTTGTTCTGCCTCCCAGTGGGTATCAAAAGGGCCTTCAACGGTATTCTCCCGGGTCGAAAAGAACCAACGTCCCCCTTCGTTGAAAAAACGATCGCTGCGAAACCACGTCTTTGCTTCCATGTCTTCGGCTCTGACTTTCATAAAATTCCCTTTTTGCATATAAGTCTTTTCAAAAGGTAACATTGCGTAACTGTTTGCATCTACAGCCATTCGTCGTTCAGAGGCTAAACAGAGTCCGTGGTGATCAGAGCAATATCTGTTATAAAAGGAACGATTGGCCTATTTCGGTCCGATACACAGGAAAGTTCTCTCTCATGCTGAAGTCCATTCGGGTTGCCGATTACATGACCCGCAACCTGGTTACCCTGAAACCTCATGTTTCGGTCAATGATTCCATTCGTATCCTCCTGGAGAACCGGATTTCCGGTGCCCCAGTGGTGGATGATTCAGGAAGTTTGGTAGGGGTTTTTTCCGAGTCAGACTGTCTCAAGGGCGCTTTGCAGGCCAGCTACCATGAAACAGAAATTGGCTCGGTTGCCGAGTACATGACCCAAGACCCTCAGACTATCTCTCCGGATAGCTCAATACTGGATGCGGCAGAAATCTTTATTGCCGATCACCGGCGTCGTCTTCCGGTGGTGGACAAGGGTAAGCTTGTCGGTCAGATCAGCCGTCGCGATCTACTGCGGGCGATGGATGATTTCAGTCGCAAGCACACCCTGTAAGGAATCAACAGTGGCCGGCTGCCGGCTCCAGGAAGGTACAGCTAATACCTAGATTCGAAGTTGCAGTTCTCTGTTCGGCTCTTTCTCTGAGCTATTGCAGGAAGTAGCAGCAATGACAGAGGCTGACCTTTTCATCAGTAATCACTATCGCAAGGGGGGGCATGAACCAGCCTTACCAAGCTCCATCGGCGGATGTTTGTATCGCCAAAGTTGATGAGCGCTATCAGCCAAAATTCTTTGCCGCATCAGGTCGTATCGGCCGAATGCGCTACGTCGTCTATGCCTTCGGTTTGACCATGCTCTCCTACCTGGCGATTGCGATTGTGGGTGGCATTCTGGCGGCAATCATGGGCGGCTTTGACAGCGCTTCTGCCAATTCCGGGGCCACGATGCTGCTGGGCTTCCTGGCCATGGTCGTGATGCTGTTTATTCTGGTGATGACGGTGATCTATGCAATTCGCCGCTTGAATGACATCAATGCCAGCGGTTGGTTTGTGCTGTTATTTCTGGTTCCCATTGTGAACCTGATCATGGGGTTGCTGTTGATCTTCATGCCGGGCACCAAGGGACCGAACAAATTCGGGCCCAAACCGGTTGCCAACAGCGGCGGTGTGGTAGCGGCTTTTGTTGTGGTGGCGGTGTTGTTCGTGGGGTACATCGGCGTACTGATGGCAGTGGCCGTGCCGGCCTACAACCAATATGTGGAGCGTGCCCAAGCTGCTTCTGAAATGCAGTACGACTACGACTACTGAGCAATAGAGCAAGAGCGCTACATCGGGTATAAAAAAGGGGCTCCGAAGAGCCCCTTTTTTATTCCTGCGAAACCTTACGGCAGCAGGTGGGAAACGGCGTCACGTTCTTCCGCCAGTTCCTTCTCGGTGGCTTCCATCTTGCCACGGGAGAAATCGTTCACTTCCAGACCCTGAACGATGCTCCAGTCACCATCCTTGCAGGTGCAGGGGAAGGAGTAGATCAGGCCTTCCTGGATGCCGTAGGAACCGTCGCTGTAGATACCCATGGAAACCCAGTCACCGTCGGCAGTGCCGAGGGCCCAGGAACGCATGTGATCAACAGCTGCAGAGGCTGCAGAAGCGGCAGAGGACGCGCCACGGGCCTTGATGATGGCGGCACCGCGCTGCTGGACTTCCGGAATGTAAGTGCCTTCGTACCAGTCCTGTTCGATCTGGTCGACGGCCACTTTACCGTCCACTTCGCAGTGGTGCAGATCCGGGTACTGGGTGGAGGAGTGGTTGCCCCAGATGGTCATCTTGGTGATGTCGTTGACCGTCTTGCCCAGTTTGTTGGCCAGTTGCGCCATGCCACGGTTGTGGTCCAGGCGGGTCATGGCAGTAAACTGACGGGGGTTGATGTCCGGCGCATTGCGCTGGGCGATCAGGGCGTTGGTGTTGGCCGGGTTGCCGACAACCAGCACCTTGATGTCCTTGCTGGCGTTGTCGTTGATGGCTTTGCCCTGGGCAGAGAAGATTGCTGCGTTGGCTTCCAGCAGATCTTTGCGCTCCATGCCTGGACCACGCGGACGAGCACCAACCAGCAACGCGTAGTTGGCGTCCTTGAAGGCCACGTTGGCATCGTCGGTGCCAATAATGCCGGCGACCAGCGGGAAAGCACCATCTTCCAGTTCCATGATAACGCCCTTCAGGGCTTCCATGGCCGGGGTGATTTCCAGCAGTTGCAGAATAATGGGCTGGTCTTTGCCGAGCATGTCGCCGGAGGCGATACGGAACAGCAGGGAATAGCTGATTTGGCCAGCGGCGCCGGTAACGGCTACGCGTACGGGTGCTTTCATTAACAATCTCCTAGCTTTAATTCGGGAGAACTTATGGGGCTGAAACCAGGGGAGCCACTGAGCAATGGCGAATTCCGCCATGGGTCAGGGGTCCCGGACGGGGCGCATTATAAAGGAAGCACAGGCCTATTCATACTTGGACCGAGGTCTTGAGCCGGAGCGAACTGATTTGACACGAGGCAATGAATGACGAAATGGGATGTGGTGGTGGTTGGCGCCGGCCAGGCCGGTTGTGCCGCCGCCTGGGACCTGGCGGCGGCGGGGCAGCGTGTGCTGGTCCTGTCTCGGCCTGCCGGGCAGGGCAAACCCTGTGCTGGTGGAGTGACGGCGAAGACCCTGAATCGCTACCGGTTTTCCATCGCCCCGGTGGTTCGGGAAGTGGTGTCCACGTTGTGGGTAGGTCGCTTTCCTGCCGGTAGTCAGGCTTTGCAAGCTGCCAGCCCCTTCTGCGTGATGACCGAACGTGCCGAACTGGATGCGTTCTGTCGCCAACAGGCCCAGGAGCAGGGAGCCAGCTTTGCCGAAACCCGGGGGATTCAGACCCTGCGGCAGGATGGCCGCTCTGTCACCCTGACCACCCGTGAGGGCGAGCGCTTTCAGGCCAGCGCAGTGATTGCTGCCGATGGCGCCCACAGCCCGGTACGCAAGCTGTTGGGGGAGTGCCGTTATGGCGGCGCCGTGGCTATCGAGGGATGTGTGCCTCGGGAGCAGCTCTCCTGGTATCCGGGCATGACACTGGATTTTGCGGCAATCAAAGGTGGCTACGGCTGGCTATTTCCCAAGGGCGATCATGTCAACGTAGGGCTTTACGTGTGGCGTCAGGGAATAGCCTCGCCGGGCCGTGAGCAGCTTGATCGCTACAGTCAGCAACAGCTGGGCGTCCGTCCCTCGGGGGTGCAGGGCTACCCGCTGGGCACCTGGCTGCCACTGGCCCGTTTGTGTCAGGGGAGAATCCTGTTTGCCGGTGATGCGGCCGGTTGTACCGAAGCGTTGCTGGGAGAGGGGATTTATGGCGCCGTTCTCAGCGGCCAGCTGGCCGCCCAGGCGATTCTTGCCGGGCAACTGGCGAGCTACTCCGGGTGGTTGGCGGGCTGGCGGGAAGAGATGGCGACGGTAGAGCAGCTGGCGCGGCTGTTCTACCCGTTGATGCCTCTGTCCACCCGCATGCTGCAGGGCAATCTGGGGGAGACCCTGGTGGAGGGGTTTGCCCGTGGGCTTACGCTGGGCCAGTGCAAGCGCCGCTGGCGCGGCGCATCAATGGTCGGGGGATAACGCGCTACCTTGCTGTTCCCGGTAGTGCACCGGGGTGACGCCGAACCAGCGTTTGAAGGCCCGATTGAAAGCGCTTTGTTCCGAATAGCCCAGATCTAGAGCGATCTGGTTTACCGAGCGGTCGCTGTGCAATAACCAGTCACAGGCAAGGCGGCGGCGTTCATCTTCCAGCAGGCTGGAGAAATCCGTGTTTTCTGATCGTAACTGGCGGCGCAGGGTCCAGGGCTTGATGCCTAATTGGTCGGCGATAGGTTCCAGTTGCGGGACCCCCTGCTGCAGGCGTTTTTGAATCTCCAGGCGTACCTGTTCCAGCAGATTGTCGCGGGCATGGTACTGGGTGACCGCCCGCTGCATGCGAGAACGTGCCACCTTGTGCATTTCCGGGTCTGCATCGCGCAGCGGCAGGTCCAGCAGGCTGGCATCGAGGACGATGGCATTCTGCGGCTGCTCGAAGGCGACCTCACAGCGGAAGATGCGCTGGTATTCCTGCTCCTCGCCCTGTGGTGGGTGGCGAAACAGCACCCTGGCCGGCGACATTTCCTTGCCGATCAGCCAGCGGCCGTAAGTGATGGCGCCGGCGAAGTTGGCATCTATGCGAGCCGGATACGTGGCCAGGTCTTCCAGGTCGCTTTCCCAGATCAGCCACAGGGACTTGTCACGCCACTCGAAGCGCAGCTGGGCACATTCACTGGTGACCTTGGTAAAGGGGATCATCAGCTCGATGGCGTCACCGAGGGTGGCGCTGGACATGCTGGCATAGCCGAGCTCGCCTATGAAGCGCGGGCGGATGCCTTCGCCCATGTGCAGACCGAAAAGCGGATCACCGCTCTTCTGCATAGCCTGCTTGAGTAGCTGGTTCTCAACCGTCATGGCAATGCGGGACTGGGGGTTTTCCAGATCGTCGTTGCTGATACCCAGATCCACCAGGGCACCACTCAGATCGACACCGGCACGCAGGGCGGCATCCAGCAGGAACTCAAGCCAGAAAGGGGCGACGGTACGTAATTTCAGTGAAGAAGACAGGCTGGCGGACATCTTGGCTCGCGTCGTTTTTGTTATCTGCGGAGGCTACTAGATAACGAGAGGCGGGCGGGGAAGTCAACGGTTCAGGTGAGACAAAGAGGAGAGAGCAGGGGCGGCGGTACCGCCCCTGAGACTGGCAAAAAGCGATTACTTCGCTTCTTTGGCCAGCTTGTTGACCTTGCGAGTCAGGGTGGCCAACTTCTTGTTCAGGGCTTCTACCTCATCACGGGTGGGCAGACCCAAAGCGGAAGCAACCTTGCCTCGCACTTCGTCCAGCTGGGACGGCTGCTTCTTGGCAGTAGTTTTTTTCTGTGGCTTGGCCACGGCTTTCTGACGCTTCTCGCCAGTTTTCACCAGGGTCTGGAACAGCTCATTGCCGTTTTCTTCCAGACGGGTGTAAGCACCACGTACGGCGGTGTTCAGTTTTTCCAGAGCCGCTTTGGCTTCGGTGGTAACTTGTTCATAGCGCTCGTTGAGTTGCTCGATCGTAGCGTTGCTCATAGGGGGCTTCCCTCCGTAGAAAAAATGGATTAGCAAAGCCCTCTGGCGGTGGCTGCGAGGGCGTGAACAAGTGTAAGTCAGGATTCTGACAGTGTTGTTTATGTTGTCTAACAATTAAACACGAGGTTTGGCCTACTCATCAGTAGGTAATTTGCTAAGGTCTACATCCCCCCTGTGCGGGCTCAGCCACCGTGGCGTCTGCAGAACCATTTCCCGGCGAATGAAACACGTTGGGCGCGGCAGGGTTGTCGGACAGAAATCAGAAAAGGATCCATCCATGTCAGCAGTGATTCGCCAGGGCCACTATCAAGGACTTGCCAGTAATGGTGTCACCGAATACAGAGGCATTCCGTTTGCCTTGCCGCCGCTGGGTGAGCATCGCTTCAAGGCGCCCCGGCCGTTGCCGGACGCTGATACTCAGGTGACGGCGGATCAATATCCCCAGCCCTCGCTACAGATGAAGAACCCGTTGATGGGAGTTCACGAGTCCAGTGAAGACTGTCTGTACCTGAATATTTGGGTTCCTGAGGGAGAGGGGCCCTTTCCGGTGATGGTCTGGTTCCATGGCGGTGCCTATCTGGCCGGCTCCATTTCCCAGCCTCTGTATAACGGTGCGGAACTGGCCCGTAGCCAGAAGGTGGTGGTGGTGAATGCGGCCTATCGACTGGGGGCCATGGGCTTTGCCGATTTCACGGCGGTGGCGTCGGAGCTTCAGGCCGACAGCAATCTGGGGCTGCGGGATCAGGTGGCAGCCCTGGAGTGGGTGCAGGAAAACATTAGCGGTTTTACCGGTGATGCCGATCGGGTCACCGTATTCGGGGAATCCGCCGGTGGCTTCAGTGTCTGTGCGCTACTGGCATGCCCGCGGGCGGCATCGCTGTTCCACGCTGCCATTGTCCAGTCCGGCGCGGCAGATTTTGTTCTGGCGCCGGAACAGGTCCGTAAGGTCACCGATGCCTTTGTGGCCGCTCTGCCCGGCGAAGGCAGTGCCGCAGAGAGGCTGCGCGACTGCTCCGACAAAGACTGGATCAAGGCCCAGAATCAGGCGGTAAAAGTGCTGGTGGACCGCGGCCTGCGCACGATAACCCCACAGTTCGCCATGAATTTTCTGCCCATGGTGGATGGGGATCTGTTGCCGCAGCTACCGATAGAAGCCATTGCCGCCGGCGCTGCCGCGGACAAGCGGCTGCTGGCCGGAGTCTGCCAGGATGAATACCACTTTTTCCAGTACGCCGGGGTGCTGGCCGGAACAGTAAAAATGGCATCCGTGCGGGACGTGGATGATCAGGAAATCCAGCGTCGCTTTGAACGGGGGCTGCCGGGCAATGGTGCCCGGGCGTTCGATTATTACCGCACCACGGTCAAGGCGGCCCCCCGCCGCAGTCCGCTGGACGTGTTTTCAGCCATGGAATCCGATCGTCTGTTCCGGGTGCCCACGGTACGTTTGCTGGATGCCCAGAGCCGTCACAATCCGGATTGCTGGGGATTCCAGTTCACCTGGCAGAGCGAGCCCTTTGGCTTGCCGCTGGGGGCCTGCCATGTGGTGGATGTGCCCTTTGTGTTTGGTGTCACCGATACTCCGGCGGGAATGTATTTCACCGGCGGCGGTGATGCGGCCAGAGCCCTGTCCCGACAGGTGCAGGATGCCTGGGGGGCGTTTGCCCACGGCGATGATCCAGGCTGGCAGGGCTGGTCCGTCGGGCGGCAGGTGCGCCAGCTGGGACCGGGCGATGAGATGGCCGGTTTGCTGGATGATGCTGCCGAAGCCCTCTGGGAAACCATCATTCCCGTCCCGAAGTAAGGGGGTGGTGTCCGACCGCCGGACATTTCTCAGAATCACCCAAAGCGCGTAGAATACCGCCCCCGCGCAGCCCCGGTGCCGCGCTATACTGGTTGTGATCTGCGACATTTTGGATGTGGGTGAGTAAGAGTGGTGAGTGGCATGAGCGTAGCAACATTGATCGAGCGCAAGGTTTCCGAGGCCGTCCCTGTGGCACATTTGACTCTGGAAAACGAAAGCCACAAACACAGTGTGCCGCCCAATTCGGAAACCCACTTCAAGCTGGTGCTGGTGAGTGATGCCTTCGACGGCATGTTGCCGGTACGACGCCACCAGATGCTTTACAAGGTGCTGGCCGACGAGCTGGCGGGCCCGGTGCATGCACTGGCGCTACATACCTATACCGTGGCGGAGTGGCAGGCCAAAGGCGGCGAGGTGAGTGAATCTCCTGACTGTCTTGGCGGCAGCAAGCGGGACTCTTGAAGTGATTAAAACGCGTCTCTGTTATCGCCTGGAATCCCGCTCAGCAAGGCGCGGGTTGCAGGCAGGGCTGGTTGTCCCTGGCAAGACCCGCAACACCGCTGAGCGGGATTCCAGGCATAACCCTTCGGGCCGGGCTTTTCTTCCCGCTCCAGTGTGTTGTGATCTTTCAACATGCAACCAGCATGCTTTCAATTTCACGCCTTCTGGAGCGGGGAGAAAAGCCTCGGCAGAGGCGTGTTTTAATAATTTCAAGAGTCCATATCCGGAGTTCAAGGCGTGAGTCAGCATAAAGTGGAAAGGTCGGACAGCATTGTCGTTGCTGCCCTGTACAAGTTTGTCCGTCTGGGTGATTTCGAGCAGTTGCGTGAGCCACTGCTGGCGCTGATGCTGGCGCAGGATGTGCGCGGCACTCTGTTGCTGGCCGGGGAAGGCATCAACGGCACCATCTCCGGGCCACGGTCCGGCATTGATACGGTGCTTGGCTGGCTCCGTGAGGATCCGCGACTGGCGGATCTGGAGCACAAGGAATCCTTCCACGACGAGCATCCCTTCCTGCGCACCAAGGTCAAACTCAAGAAGGAAATCGTCACCATGGGCGTGGAGGGGATCGATCCCAACCGCACCGTGGGGACTTACCTGAGCCCGGAAGAATGGAATGCGGTGATCAGTGATCCGGAAACCCTCCTGATCGATACCCGTAACGATTACGAAGTGGAAGTGGGCACCTTCAAGGGCGCTATCAATCCGGAAACCCGCACTTTTCGTGAGTTTCCTGACTATGTGAAAGACACGCTGGACCCGGCCAAACACAAGAAAGTGGCCATGTTCTGCACTGGCGGGATTCGTTGTGAAAAATCCACTGCCTACCTGAAAGAGCAGGGCTTTGATGAGGTCTATCACCTGAAGGGCGGCATCCTCAAATATCTGGAAGAGATGCCCAAGGAAGACTCCCTGTGGGAAGGCGAATGTTTTGTCTTCGACGAAAGAGTCACCGTCGATCACGATCTCAATCCTGGCGAATTCGACCAGTGCCATGCCTGCCGTCGTCCCATTAATGACGACGAAAAAGCATCGGAAAAATTCCAGCTTGGCGTCTCTTGTCCCAAGTGCTACGACGAGTCATCTCCAGAGCAGAAGGCGCGTTTCGCCGAACGCCAGAAGCAGATAGAACTGGCCCGCGCCCGGGGTCGCCAACATCGTGGCCAGAACCCCCGCAAGCCGTCCTGAGAATCAAGGTTATCCCCAGCGTTAGCGAACTGTTGGCGCTTCTCTCATCCATGGCGTGACGGATTCGGGTTAGACTGGCGCTCATCGGATGTGGTCGTGGAGCTTCCATGAAGTGTTTGCTTGTCAGCCTGTTGGCGTTGGCCTCCACCATCGCAGGGGCTGAGCCCGTGCAGGTTGCTGTTTCTGCCAATTTTTCCTCCCCATTGAAACAACTGGTCCAGCGTTATCACCAGCAATACCCGCGGGCAGACATCCAGATCACGGTTGGCTCCACCGGCAAACTGGCGGCCCAGATTCGCCAGGGGGCGCCCTACGATATTTTCCTGGCTGCCGATGCTCGGCGGCCGCAGGAGCTTGCTTCCGAAGGGTGGATTCAGGCTGGCACAGTGCGCACCTATGCCATTGGCAGGCTGGTGCTATGGTCTCCGGATGCCGGAGCCGTTCTCGATGGCTCCTCACTGGTGGCCGGCATGGTGACCCCCGTGGCCATGGCCAATGCCCGTACCGCACCCTATGGCGAAGCCGCCGAGGCAGTGCTGCAACAATTTCCACTTCCGGATTCGGTGACCCTGGTACAGGCAGAGAATGTGGCGCAGAGCTATCACTTTGCCCATAGTGGCGCCGCAGAGGCTGCCTTTGTGGGGTTAAGCCAGGTCCAGGACCAGGGAGGGCGACAGTGGCGTATTCCCGACGCGCTCTATCCACTAATACGTCAGCAGGGTGGTGTGCTGAGGGGTATGCCTGCAGCACAGCATTTCTACGATTTTCTGTTTTCTGGCGAGGCTCAGGAAATGATACGCAGTCTGGGTTATCGCACCGATGAGGTCGCCGATGATGTTGAGTGATGGCGACTGGCTGGCCCTGTGGGTCGGGGTCAAACTGGCGGTGGTTACCACCCTCATCCTGCTTGTGGTATGTACGCCGCTGGCCTGGTGGCTGGCCCGGCGTCGCTTGCCGGGGCAGGCGCTACTGGAAGCCTTGCTGGCACTGCCCCTGGTGTTGCCGCCGTCGGTATTGGGGTTTTATCTTCTGATCGGGCTGGGACCGAGTGGCCCGGGCGGCTGGCTGGCGCAATGGGGCGGTGCCCGCTCTCTGGCGTTCAGCTTTACCGGCCTGGTGATCGGTTCGCTGGTCTATTCGCTGCCCTTTGTTCTGCAACCTCTCAAGAATGCCTTTGCGGCCATTGAGCCACGGCAACTGGATATGGCGGCGGTCTCTGGGGCCCGTCCCATGGACCGTTTTTTCTCGCTGGTGATTCCCCAGGCCCGACATGGCTATGCCAGTGCTGTGATTCTCGGTATTGCCCATACCCTCGGGGAATTTGGTGTGGTGCTGATGATCGGCGGCAGCCTGGCCGGGGAAACCCGGGTGGCCTCAGTGGCTCTCTATGAGCATGTAGAGGCCGGGGACTACGCCAGTGCGCATCGGTTGGCGGCGGTGCTGTTGGTGGCGTCGGTGTTAATGCTGTGGGCCCTGTTTCGCTGGCAACGCAAGCAGAACACCGGGGTGATGCCATGAGTCTGGCATTCTCCCTGTCCGGCCAGGTGGGGTCGTGCCGTTTGCAGGCGCAGGCGCAGCTTGCTGCCAATGGTGTGACGGTCCTGTTCGGCCCTTCCGGGTCCGGTAAAAGTACGTTGTTGCGAATGCTGGCCGGGCTTCAGGATTGCGATGGCGAGATTCGCTTCGGTGACCAGCTCTGGCAAACCGACGACGTCACGCTGCCGCCCTGGCAGCGCCCCCTGGGCATGATGTTTCAGGAGCCGACCCTGTTTCGCCATTTGAGTGTGCGCGGCAATCTGGACTATGTGGTGAAACGTCGGGGAGCAGCATGGGACCTGGACAGCGTGGTAAGTCAGGCGCGTATTGAGGATTTGCTGGGGCGTTCCGTGGAGACACTTTCCGGGGGTGAGGCTCAGCGGGTGGCGCTGGCTCGAGCGTTACTGGCCGGGCCGCAACTACTGTTACTGGATGAACCCCTGTCAGCTCTGGATCACGGCCACAAGCAGGAATTGCTGAAGATGATCAGCGATATCGCCAGGAAGGTGCCGGTGATTTATGTCACCCATGATCTGGATGAGTTGCTGACCCTGTCGCGACAGGTCTGGCTGATGGAGCAGGGACGCATCGTGGCCAGAGGCAAGGCTCACGAAGAACTGGCACGGCTGGATGGCCCGTTGGCCCAGCGTGGCGATGCCACGGCCTTGCTGTACGGTGAACTGGGAGATTACGACAACCGGGATCATCTGCAGGCGGTGACCGTTGCACAACAGACATTCTGGCTACCGGCGGCGCAGCCGGTGTCTGGCGAAGAGCCGGTACGCCTTCGCATTGCCGCCCGGGATGTGAGCCTGTGCCGCCAGGCGCCGCAGGATTCCAGCATTCTTAATATCCATCCGGTGCAGGTGGCAGCCTTGCGCGAAGTAGGGCCGGGACAGGCTGTGGTACAGCTGGCTCTGGGGGATCAGCGTTTGCTCGCCCGCATCTCCAGCCGCTCCGCCCGGGAGCTTGAGGTGTTCCCCGGTGCGCGGCTTTATGCGCAGGTGAAGGCGGTGGCGTTGGGATAAGCTACAAGCTATAACGCGAGCATGGGTTTGCGTGTTTTCAACGCAAGAGGCCGCTCCCAAACTTTGGGCGCGGCCTCTTGCTCTCAAAATAAACAGAACCTTCAATCGCGTTGTAGCTTGCAGCTAGAGGCTATTCTCCTCCCGCCTGGCTGCGCCAGTCTGCGGCCAGGCCGAAGCGTAGTTCGCCGGTGGTGATGGTGCTGGTGCCGGAGAAGAAGAACATGGCCACGGTGATGATCTGCAGGCTGAGAATAACCCCCGGTGACCAGAGGGCTCCCAGGCCGGCAGCAAGATCCGCCGCCAGGCCCCCATGGGCAGGCAGGATCAGACTGATGGCAATCCCATAGAGCGCGGCCAGCAACGCCATCATCTGGTATACCGAGAACAGTCTGCTGCCGCCACGATAGTCCGCCCGCAACGTTTCCGAATATACCCGCCACAACTGACTTCCTACCAGGCTCAGGGCAAAGGCCAGGGCAAATTGGCTGTGGAAGAAGAGGGCACTACAGACCAGCGCGAGCGCGGTATAAACCACACAGGTGACCGCCTGGATGGGGATCACTTTTACCGCTTCCATTTCCCCGGCAAAGGCAATCTTCTTGGTCTTGCCGATAAACACATGATTCAGGGTACAGAACAGGCGTTGGGCCCAGCGCGGTGAATGGCGCAGGGCCTTGCCGTAGCAACAGCCGAAGCTGATACAGGCCAGCCGTCCAATGCCTTCACCCAGTACATAGGCAATCGACATGGCGGCCAGCATGGGCAGAATCGGTAAGGCAGTCTGCCACCAGTGCTGGCTGGCCAGGTCCGCCAGCCACAGGAACAGCGGGGCGATAATAATGCCGACAAAGCTGGCACCGCCGACGGTGAAGCCATGGCGGTTTTTTTCCACCACGGTGGCAATGATCTTGGCGGCGGGCAGGCAGATTGCCAGTATCCCGAGGGTCAGCAGCAGTGCCGTGCCCAGCGACACACCGGCGGAAGCAGTCAGCAGAATAAAGCAGGTAACGCCGAGCCCGCCGGCGATACCGGTAAAGAGCCCGTAGAAGGTCAGGTTCAAACCCTGCCAGGAGCCGTCATGGTTTTTTTTCAGCGGTAACGAAGCCACGAATTGCCAGCGCTCTTCCGGCAGATGACGGAACAGAAAGCGAAAGCCTGCCCCGAAGATCAGGGCGCACCCCAACAGAAACAAATCCACAGCCATAGCGAGCTCCTTCAGCGGTAGCGTCAGGACCGAGCATGCGGCTGTATCAGTGCGGATCAATGACAGGTGGGTGACGGTTGCATGAAGGTGAAACGCGGCATCAGCCAACATGCGAGGAAGCGCGGACAATGCTTGAATAACGCGAGAGAGAAATGCTTAACGGATGTGCTGCGGGTTAATCTCGATTGCGCAAAAAACACTCGGCGGCTTGCACGATCAGTTCGGTGACGGAGCGGTCTTCCATCAGGGCCTGCATTTTCAGGCGTTTGTGCAGATCGGCGGGTATATCGGCAGTGAGCCGGCGGTAGCCATCACGCACGGCTCCCGGGCGCTGCGGCTTCGCGGCTTTCTTCGGACCGGGTTTACGAGCGGCACCGTTACGCTTGCGGGGGCGCTGCTGCTCTTCAATAGTGACGAAATCGATCTGTTCCATGGGTGCTGCAATGAGGCCGGCGAAGACAGTCGCCAGATTACTGGAAAGTGCTGCAAATAGACAGGATTGGCAGTTAATTTTATAGTGCAAAACCTTGATTAAAAAAGCGTTGTCGCAAAGGCAACGATAAGAACAGGGGTTGGGGGAGAGGATGGAAAATGTGGATGTCCTGATCATCGGCAGCGGCTTTGGCGGCTCGGTGATGGCCTGCCGGATGGCGGAGAAGGGAAGTCGGGTGGTGGTGTTGGAACGGGGGCGGCGCTGGTTGTCGGACGATTACCCATCGGTGTCCCAGCGCGATTGGTTCTGGGATGAAGACGAACCGGAAAAACAGAACGGCTGGATCGATTTTCGCTACTTCGGCGACATGAGTGTTGCCATGGGCGCTGGGGTGGGCGGTGGCTCCCTGATCTACGCCAATGTCAGCATTGAGGCCAAGCCGGAGGCCTTTGCCCAGGGGTGGCCGGAGGCCATCGATTACGTCACGCTCAAGCCCCATTACACTACCACTGGCGTCATGCTCAATGTGCAGGAACTGCCGGGCAATCAATGGACCCCGCGAACCCATCTGATGAAGGAAGGGGCTGACGCCGTCGGGGCCGGTGACCGGTTTCGTATTGTGCCCCAGGCGATCACCTTTGATCCCGACTGGAGCCCACAACGGGATGATCCATACTCCTATGGCCACAGCCAGACCTGGGTAAACCCTCAGGGCAAAACCCAGGGCACCTGCGTGCATTGTGGTAACTGCGATCTGGGCTGCCCGGTGCAGGCCAAGAATACCCTGGATCTGAATTACTTGGCGGCGGCGGAGAATGCCGGTGCTGATGTCCGTCCCCTGCATCATGTGCGCACCATTCGTGCCCTGGAAGGCGGCGGTTATGAAGTGCTGGCCAGGGACCTGTACAGCCATTGCTGGCGCCGTTTCAAGGCGGAAAAGGTGATCGTGGCTGCCGGTTCCATGGGCTCTACGGAACTGTTACTGCGCTGCCGGGATCAGTACAAGACCCTGCCGAAACTGAGTCGCAAGCTTGGCCACAACTGGTCCTGCAATGGTGACTTCGCCACCATGGCATTTTATGAGGAGCGCCAGATTTCTCCCACACGGGGGCCGACCATTACCAGCGCCATTGATTACCTGGATGGTGAAGATGGTGGCGCTCGTTATTTTGTGGAAGATGGCGGCGTGCCCGATATTCTCGGCAGCTGGATGGAGCGACTGGGCAAGGATCCCCGCTTCGCCAATACTCGGCTGGGTGCTGCCATGCTCAAGTATGGAGAGAGCAGTGATCCCTTTGCCAGGATGATGCCCTGGTTCGGGCAGGCCATGGACGATCCCGGTGGCCGTTTCTATCTGGGCCGTCGCTGGTACTGGCCCTGGAAGAAAGACCGCTTGAAACTGGATTGGGACTATCGCAAGGCGGAAAAGGCGGTACAGGGCCTGGCAGACCGCCATCTGTCGCTGACCGCTGCGACCGGCGGTGATCCGATGACGCCGGCCACCTGGGACTGGTTCAAGGATTTGGTGACCCCGCACCCGCTGGGCGGCTGCAATATGGCAGATTCTGTGGAGCAGGGCGTGGTAGACCACCGGGGAGAAGTTTTCAACTATCCCAATCTGTTTGTGATTGATGGCGCCATGGTGCCACGGGCGCTGGGTTTGAACCCGTCACGGACCATCGCCGCACTGGCCGAGTATGCCGCCAGTGAAATGGGTTGAGGTTCGCTTCATGCCACATACTTTATGCGAGACGGAACACCGTGCATTTTGCGGGTTTTCAGCAAGACAGGCGTGCTGCTCATTGGCGGCTACGATACCTTGGTAGTCAGTAGAGAATCAGAGAGGAATCCATAATGGCCGATGCCCGTTTCCATATCGTCTTTACCGGTCAGCTGGTGAAAGGGTCGGACCTTGCGACGGTAAAAAGCAACCTGGGAAAAATCTTCAAGATGGATGCCGCCCGGGTGGAGAAATTGTTTTCCGGGCAGCCGGTGGTGTTAAAGAAAGATGCCGACCAGGCCACCGCCATGAAATTCCGCGCAGTGCTGAAACAGGCCGGCGCAGAGTGTGAACTGCGGCCGGTAGCCGATCCCGTCCAGGCATCCGCTGGTGCATCTGCGCCGGCACCCGAATCCCGCGCAGCGTCTCCGGCCCCGGACAGTCGCGAACCGACAGAACCCTCGTCTGGCGAGCTGGAAACGGTGGGCACCATCCGCACCGGGGGAACCGGTTTTTCCGGGGCCTTCTCGGTGGCGGAAGTGGGGGCGGAAATGGATAACAGGGAAAAGGTCGCTCCTCCGCCTGCGCCGGACGTGGATCACTTGACTATGGCTCAGCCGGGGGAAGTGCTGGGGCAGAAAAAAGCGGAGGAAATGCCGGTGGCACCGGACATCAGCCATCTGTCGCTGAAAGACGACTGACGCCCGTGCTGTTGTGGCATCAGGGGCTGGATGCGGCCTGGAATACGGTGTCCCGCTCGTTGCCTTCCAGGCGCTTCAGTAGCCGGTGGCGGCTTTGCAGTGCCGGGTAAACCGGGCTGTCGGGGGAGATGGAAATCACCAGCGTTTGCATTAGTTCACGGGCACCGTGCACATCCCGCTGGCGTATCAGTTTGTCCAGTTGGGCAAAGGCCTCGTTATCTGCGGCCAGGGTATCCAGCTCAGCCAGTTGTTGCGGATTGGCGGTGAGCTGGCGAGCACGGCGTATCGCCACCTTGGCCGCGCGGGTATCGCCCAGATCAAGTAACTGGCGAATTACCGCGTAATTTTCACTGAGATCCACCGCGTCACCCTTGGCTTTTTCCGGCGGCGTTTTCAGGGGCGTTTCTGAGGTTTTTTCAGACGCCGGTGGCGTGGATGCTGCAGGGGCTGGCGACTGAGTAGCCGCGTTATCATCGGTGAGCGTCAACGTCCAGTTGCCCAGCTCACAGCCACTTTCTGTGCTGACGTTTACCTGCCACTGGCCTCCGGGAGCCAGATCAAGGCCGGCAAAGGTTTTCGACGACCAGGTGCGCCAGTAATCCGAGCCCACCGCCAGCGGCACATCAACAATGGGTTCACCGTTGTAGGACCAGGTATGGTGCAGCTGCTCGCCATTACCATCCTGGATGGCGGTAAAGAACAGTAGCTCATTGACTGAGAGTGGGGCGGTTGTGAGCTGAGCGAGCGGTTCCCGTTCTTCCACTGCAGTGGTGAAAGCGGCACTGACCAATGTCGGGCACGAGTTGTCGGTGGCAGTTTCAGCGAAGGCCAATGCCGGAATCAGCAGGCCGGTGACAATGCAGATACGCACCTTGATACCCCCAGAATGTTGTCCGGCTGCCGCTTTTGTCTGGATAGTTTTTGGATAGCGGCAGCATCTACAACAAGACTAGTGGCACAGCGGCAACAACGCGCAGAACTGCGTCACGTTAGCGGTGAACATTCGGGTAAAGACAATCAGTCTGCCGAGGCGGATTCATCACCCTGATCCGGACCATGGAACGCCAGGTAGAGCTCTTCCAGTATTTCCGGAATGCTCAGGGCCATTTGCCGTACCACCTGACTGTTGTCCCAGAGCGTGTCCAGGGCTTCGTCATCATCCACCCCTGAAATCAGGATGAAGGGCAGCAGCATTTGCGCCATCTGTTCTTCATCATCCTGATACCAGTTTTCTTCGGCCACAAAGACGCCGGTCATGAAACCGGCACACCAGCTTGCCAGATCCTGGCCGTCATCTTCCTGATAAGGGTCAAGCAGGCAGGGCAGGTTGACGGCGTCGCCACCGAGTAACTGTGTTACCAGTCGTTCGCGCAGCCGGTTGAGAGCATCAGTGACGTCCTCGGGAACCGGCATTTCCAGCTCTTCGCTGTAGTTCACCGTTTCCACGTCTGGCCCGACGGCCAGGGCACAGAGCATGCCATGGATTTCCGTCCAGGTAGGGGCGTCTTCGCCAAGGTCCTGGAAGTACTGGCGAACGGTGTTTTTCAGGCTGGGATTGGTAATGTCTGACATGGAGTCCTCCGCTGCCGGCAAGCATACCGGGAGTTATCGGCGGTCTCCAGGTATTCAGCTCAACGGCAGCCGGACCACCTGGTTCCGGCCCCGGGATTTGGCTTCATACAGTGCGCTATCAGCCCGCTTGATCAACTGGTCCGCCGTTTCCCCGGGCTGGAAGGCGGTCAAACCGGCAGAGAAAGTGGTTTTGATGTCACTGGCAAAGGAATAACCCTGTTCGGCGAAGCGCCTGCGCAGGCGTTCCAGAGCGGCTTCGCAGGCGGCTTCCGTGGCATGGGGAAACAGCACCACGAATTCCTCACCACCGTAGCGGGCCAACAGGTCCGATTTGCGCAGGCCCTGGCTGGCAATGCGGGCAAAGCGGCTGAGCACTTCGTCGCCACTATGATGGCCGTAGTTATCATTGACCCGCTTGAAATGGTCCAGATCGATAATCGCCAGATAAAGGGGGGTGTGGTTGCGGTTGGCGAGGGAAAGCTCTTCCTCCAGTCGTTCGAGAAAATGGCGGCGGTTATACAGCCCGGTAAGATCATCGCGCACCGCAATGGCTTCCAGGCGAGAGTGGGCATCACGCAGGTTTTCACGTTGATCCCTGACCCGGTTCTGCAAGTTGTGGATGTAGCCCCCCATATAGATAAACCAGCAGAGGATCAGGGCAAGAATGATCCAGTGCCCGATCAGAAACGAAAAGATCGCCTGTTGGGGGGTTTCCAGCCACTCGTATACCTGCAACGTGGTGAAGCAGAAAAGGGTAAAGCCGGCCATGGCCATTTGCCGGCGCCTGTCCAGGGCAAAAATGCCAAACGTCATCACCATGAAGTAGATGCTCAGCATGGCGCCACGTAGCTCGCGGGTATAATGCAGGATCACCGTGGTCAGGATGATGCCGGTGGCCATCTGCAAAATGGTCAGGCTGGGGTCGCCGAGGCGTTCGCTGAGACCACTACGGATGAGCAGAAAGAACACCAGGTTGATGGCAAATAGCACCGAGAACATCATCAGGTGCGGTGTATTGGGCGCAAAGGCACTGAGCTCGACGCCGAGGATGGTGCCCACCCATAGCAGGCAATAGGAGTAAACGGCCATGATCTGGCGGCGGAGGCGGATGGCGCGCTCCGGCGGTTCGGCGGGAATCAGGGTAAGCACGTAGGTAATCGGATCCTGTAGGTTGCCTGCTGGCTTTTTGGTCAACTTTACCGTTTTTCTCATTCCAGGTCACAGGGATGTCATTGTGAGAGGTAGACAGGGCCTGACAAACTGTCTCGAGTGAAACAATCGTTTGATTGGTTATGTTAATTCGACCTCCTGAGGCCCGATCATGTCGACCCCCCTGTTTGATCTCACGCTCACCGAAGAGCAGCGCATTACCCGCGAGAGCATGCGACGTCTTGCCCGCGATTCCCTGTCGTCCCAGGCCCGAGCTGCTGACGATGCGGCGCAGGCCAATCCGGCGCTACTGGATGCCATTAGTGGTTTCGGCCTGGCCTTGATGCCCATGCCGGAAGCCCTAGGTGGCGTTGCCATGCCTCGTTCGCCGTTATCCAATGCCCTGGCCGTGGAAGATCTGGCCCAGGGAGACATGTCCCATACCCTGGCCGCACTGCAACCGATGGCTGCAGTGAATGCACTGATGGATTTCGGTGACGAGCAGCAACAGGAACGGTGGCTCCCAGTCTTGGCGGCGGAGACCTTTACTGGTGCAGCGTTGGCGGTCAACGAGCCCCGTGCCACCTTCGAGCCTGCTGCGCCGGCCACCATGGCCAGCCAAGACGGCGACACCTACACCCTCAACGGCGTGAAAAGTCTGGTCCCCATGGCTGCCCAATGTGAATGGTTTGTAGTGGTGGCTGCTATCGATGGCGAGGTGGCGGGCTTTGTGGTGCCGGCGGAGGCGGAAGGGCTGACCATTGAGTCCGAGCCGTACATGGGGTTGCGTAGTGCCAACATGGCGACGCTGACCCTGGAAAACGTGGCCATCCCGGCCCGTGACCGGTTACCGCGCTTCGACCTGAATCGTCTGCTGGGCCTCAGCCGTATCGGCCAATGCGCGCTGGCGGTGGGCTGCTGTCAGGCGGTGCTGGAATACAGCATCCCCTACGTGAAAGAGCGCAAGGCGTTCGGGGAGCCTATTGCCTGGCGTCAGTCCGTGGCCTTCATGGTGGCCAACATGGGTATCGAAATTGAAGGCATGCGCCTGATGATGCTGCGCGCTGCCAGCCGGGCGGAGCAGGGCCTGGATTTCCACAAGGACGCCTATCTGGCCCAGTTGCAGTGCATGGAAAAAGCCATGGAGATCGGCACCAACGGTATCCAGCTCTTTGGTGGCGCCGGCTTTGTGCGCGATTACCCGCTGGAAATGTGGTACCGCAACCTGCGCAGCATTGCCGTGTTGCACGGCAGCCTGATGGTATAGGAGAGAGTCATGATCAATCTGGAAATTCCGGCCAAGCTCGAACAGGTCCAGCAGATGGCCCAGCAACTGGCAGCGGGAGTGTTTCGCCCCATTGCCCGCAAATACGACGCCATCGAACACTGCGATACCCCGGAGGAGCTGAAGCCGGTGGCGCAGATGATGGCAGCCATGCCCCGCGGCGGTGGGAAAAAGGGTGCCAGTGACGAGATCAAGAACGGTAGCAACATGACCGGCATCCTGGCGGTGGAAGCCATGTGCTGGGGCGATGTGGGGTTGATGCTCTCCATTCCCGGCTCCGGGCTGGGCAATGCGGCGGTGATGGCCGTGGGCACCCCGGAGCAGAAAGAGAAGTATGGCAAGCTCTACTGTGCCATGGCGATTACCGAGCCCGGCGCGGGTTCGGATTCCGCTGCGGTCAGTACCACCGCTGAACTGGACGGTGATGAGTGGGTGCTCAACGGTGAGAAAATCTACTGCACCGCGGGCCAGCGCTGTGATGCGGTGGTGGTCTGGGCGACCCTGGACAAGTCATTGGGCAAGGCGGCGATCAAGTCATTCATCGTTCCTCGCGATAACCCCGGCCTGCAGCTGGTGCGCGTGGAAGACAAGATGGGCCTGCGCGTGTCAGATACGGCTGCCCTGTCGTTCAACAACTGCCGAATCCCCAAGGACCATATCCTTGGTTCGGCAGAAATTGGCGATACCGAAGAGGCCCGCAAAAAGGCCTTCGGCGGGGTGATGCAGACCTTTGATAATACCCGTCCCCAGGTGGCAGCCATGGCATTGGGCGTGGCCCGTGCGGCACTAGAGATAACCAGAGAAATATTGGAAAAAGAAGGGGTTGAGGCTGATTTCTCGAAACAACCTTATAATTCTACGGCGCGGGAGCTGGAGCTGTACCGGCTGGAAGCGGACCTGGAAGCCGCCCGCCTGATGACCCTGAAAGCCGCCTGGATGGCAGACAATGGCCAGCCCAATTCCAAAGAAGCCTCCATGTGCAAGGCCAAGGCCGGGCGCATGGGCAATGAGGTAACCCTCAAGTGCGTGGCCCTATGCGGCGAGCTGGGCTATTCCGAGCGGACGTTGCTGGAAAAGCTGGCTCGGGATTCAAAGATCATCGACATCTTCGAGGGCACCCAGCAGATCCAGCAACTGATCGTGGCACGGCACCTGCTGGGGCTGTCGTCCAGAGAGCTGAAATAATATGTCGACAAGGCCGCTGTAGGAACGGAGCGTAGTGGAGTAACGCACGTAGTTCCGTGCGGCCCTAAGGGTGAGCGAAGCGAATAATGCCTCTCGAGGCGCGAACCGCGCTTGCGCGGAAATCGTCCGCAGGACGATCAGGAGTTTCAGGGCTCGCCAGTTGTATGGAGGTTAGTCTGTAAGCTAGAAGGCAACTTGCCACGGCCAGTTCGCGCCTCGAGAGGCGCTCCTACAGCGGCTGCGTAGTTGGCGTATTTGCTGTTTCAGCCTTTGGATTTCCCGGCCATGGCATTACCCTTGCGGTGTCTTTGACTTCAAGGAGCGTTTGAGATGGCCGAAACGCTGGCTGGCAAGGTGGTGTGGATTACCGGGGCCTCCTCCGGGATTGGCGAGGCGTTGGCGAAGGAATATGCGCGCCGGGGCGCAACCCTGGTGCTCTCCGCCCGTCGGGAAGAGGAGCTGAAGCGGGTCCAGGAGGGTCTGGTCAACGGTGATGACCATCTAGTGTTGCCGCTGGATCTGACGGAAGTCGAAGCCATGCCTGCTGCCTTGGCGGCGGTGCGGCAGCGTTTTGATCGTCTTGATCAGGTGGTCCACAACTGCGGCATTTCCCAGCGCTCCCTGGTGGCCGACACCGATTTGGCGGTGGATCGGCGAATCATGGAGGTGAATTTCTTTGGCACCGTGGCGCTGACCAAGGCGGTATTGCCCTGGCTGAAAGAGCAGGGCCGAGGCCGGTTTGTGGTGGTGACCTCGCTGGTCGGTGAGCTGCCCACGCCTTTGCGCAGTGCCTACAGCGCCAGCAAGCACGCTCTGCACGGTTTCTTCGAATCCTTGCGTGCCGAGGAATACGATGCTGGTATCCGGGTGACCCTGGTGATGCCCGGCTTTATCCGCACCCAGGTCTCCCTCAACGCGCTCACCGCCGATGGCTCTGCCCAAGGCAGTATGGATGAGGCTCAGGAAGCCGGTATTGCCCCTGACGAATGCGCCAAACGGATGGTGAAGGCCGTGCAGCAAGGCCGCGATCAGGTTATCATCGCCGGCCGCGAGGGTGCCGGTATCTACCTGAAACGCTGGAGCCCCGCGCTGTACCGCCGATTGATCCGCAAAATGAAGGTCACATAATCGCCCACACGCTTCACGCAAAATCTGCTTTTTGCGCCATTGCTGTTGCGTGAAGCGTGGTGGCTGTTACACAGAGAGAGAAAGGGTTCCCATGGACACGCTGGACGCCAAACAACGGACTCGCCTCAACAAGCTGCAGAAGAAGCTGCGGCGCGAGGTCGGTCGTGCCATTGCTGATTTCAATATGATCAGTGAGGGCGACAAGGTGATGGTGTGCCTGTCTGGCGGCAAGGATTCCTACACCATGCTGGAAATACTGCGCAATCTGCAGCATTCGGCGCCGGTGAATTTCGAGCTGGTGGCGGTGAACCTGGACCAGAAGCAGCCGGGGTTCCCGGAGCATGTACTGCCGGAGTACCTGGAGCGGGAAGGGGTGGCCTATCACATCCTCGAGAAGGACACCTATTCCATCGTCAAGGAGAAGGTGCCGGAGGGGAAAACCACCTGTGGGCTGTGTTCACGGCTGCGTCGCGGTAGCCTCTATGGCTTTGCCGAAGAGATCGGCGCCACCAAGATCGCCCTGGGCCACCACCGCGATGACATCGTCGAGACCCTGTTTCTGAACATGTTCTTTGGCGGCAAGATGAAGGCCATGCCGCCCAAGCTGCGCAGCGACGATAACCGCAATATTGTTATCCGTCCTCTCGCTTACAGCCGCGAGAAGGACATCATCGAGTTCTCCAACTTCAAGGATTTCCCGATCATCCCCTGCAACCTGTGTGGCTCTCAGGAGAACCTGCAACGCCAGGTGATCAAGGAGATGCTCAACAAGTGGGACCGGGATCAGCCAGGGCGCATCGAGAACATCTTTGCTGCCATCCAGAATATTGCCCCCTCGCAACTGGCCGATACGCGCCTGTTCGACTTCGAAAATCTGGAAGACGGCCAGCAGCAGGGCGGTGAGCAGGCTCACCGACTGGACGTGGTCAACCTGTTCGGCTGATCAAAAAAGCATCGTTTCGGCGATTTTGCCACTAGACATGATTCACGGCGCCGTTTCCGGTAAAATACCCGCGCCTTTTTGCGGTGCGGTCTGTCAGGCCGCCATGTAACCGTTTCCCCGGGCTTCTGCGACTTCCTCCGACCCCCTTCAAGCGGGGTCGACCCTTGGGTTTTCGCCGAATGTCCCGATTAACCAAGACTCTCTCGACCAGAAGGGTAGGAGCACCATGACCGATCGTATTCAGAAGGGTAGCCTTGAAATCGCTGCCGAACTCCATGATCTGGTAGTCAACGAGATTGCGCCGGGTACCGGCGTGGACCCGGAACACTTCTGGGCCGAGCTGGAAAGCATCCTCAAGGACCTGGCGCCCAAGAACAAGGCGCTGCTGGAAAAGCGTGAAACCATCCAGGCGCAGCTGGACGAGTGGTACAAGGCCCGTAAAGGCCAGGCCATCGACATGGCTGAGTACAAGCAGTTCCTGACCGAGATCGGTTACCTGCTGCCGGAAGGCGAGGACTTCAACGTTACCACCGAGAATGTGGATGACGAGATCGGCACCATCGCTGGGCCGCAGCTGGTGGTACCGGTGAAAAATGCCCGTTTCGCCCTGAACGCCGCCAATGCGCGTTGGGGCAGCCTGTATGACGCCCTCTACGGCACCGACGTGATTTCTGACGAAGGCGGCGCCGAGAAAGGCGGGGCTTATAACCCCAAGCGTGGCGCCAAGGTGATTGCCTGGGCCCGTAACTTCCTGGACCGCTACTTCCCGCTGGCCTCCGGCTCCCATAAAGACAGCACCGGTTACGCCATTGTTGATGGCAAACTGGAAGTGTCCCTGGGCGCTGAAAAATCCGGCCTGAAAGACGAAGGCCAGCTGCAGGGTTATGTGGGCGAGGCCTCTGCCCCATCCGGTATCCTGCTCAAGCACAACAACCTGCATGCAGAAATCCAGATCGATGCCAGCCACCCGATTGGCACCGACGACGCTGCCAACATGAAAGATGTGCTGCTGGAATCTGCCATCACCACCATCCAGGACTGCGAAGACTCCGTAGCCGCCGTGGATGCGGAAGACAAAGTCGAGGTGTATCGCAACTGGGCCGGCCTGATGAAGGGCGACCTGCAGGAAAGCTTCCAGAAGGGCGGCAAGACCATGACCCGCGCCATGAATCCGGATCGCGAGTACACCGCGCTGGACGGCGGCACCCTGACCCTGCACGGCCGCTCCCTGTTGCTGGTGCGGAACGTGGGCCACCTGATGACCAACCCGGCTATCCTGCTCAATGGCGAGGAAACCCCGGAAGGCATCATGGACGGCATGATCACCGTGCTGGCCGGCATTCATGACCTGAAGAAACTCAACAAGCTGAGCAACAGCCGCACCGGTTCCATGTACATCGTGAAGCCGAAGATGCACGGTCCGGAAGAAGTGGCCTTCGCTGTTGAGCTGTTCGAGCGTGTCGAGAAGGCCCTGGGCCTGGAAAAGAACAGCCTGAAGATCGGCATCATGGATGAAGAGCGCCGCACTACCGTCAACCTGAAAGAGTGTATCCGTCAGGCGAAAGAGCGTGTGATTTTCATCAACACCGGCTTCCTGGACCGCACCGGTGACGAAATGCACACTTCCATGGAAGCAGGCCCCATGGCGCGTAAGGGCGACATGAAAGCCCTGCCGTGGATCAATGCCTACGAAGACTGGAATGTGGACATCGGTCTGGAATGTGGTCTGCCGGGTCACGCCCAGATCGGTAAGGGCATGTGGCCCAAGCCGGACGAAATGGCCGAAATGATGGCCACCAAAGCCGGTCACCCGAAAGCCGGAGCCAACTGTGCCTGGGTGCCGTCCCCGACGGCTGCGACCCTGCACGTTACCCACTATCACGAGATTAACGTGGCAGAAGTCCAGAAAGAGCTGGCTAACCGCAAGCGTGCCTCCCTGGACGATATCCTCACCGTGCCGTTGCTGACCCGTGAGCTGTCCGCCGAAGAAATCCAGCAGGAGCTGGACAACAACGCGCAGGGCATTCTGGGTTACATGGTTCGCTGGATCGACAGTGGCGTGGGTTGCTCCAAGGTGCCGGACATCAATGATGTGGGCCTGATGGAAGACCGCGCCACCCTGCGGATTTCCAGCCAGCACGTAACCAACTGGTTGCACCACGGCATCACCAATCAAGAGCAGGTGACCGAAACCCTGAAGCGCATGGCAGAAGTGGTAGATCGTCAGAACGCCAACGACCCCACCTACGTGCCCATGGCCAAGGATTTTGACAACTCCGTGGCCTTCCAGTGCAGCGATGGAGCTGGTGTTCGAGGGCTGCTCCCAGCCCAGCGGCTACACCGAGCCGGTCCTGCACCGTCGTCGCCGTGAGCTGAAAGCCCAGTAAGACAAAAAGCCCCGCATCGCGGGGCTTTTTTTCGCTACAAGCTACGCTTCGCTGGAAATGCTTTCTACGAAGCTACTGTAGGAGCGGCGCTTGAGCCGCGAACCTTGCGCAGCAAGGAAGTCGCCCGTAGGGCGATCAGGGCTCCCAGAGCTCGACAGGTTTCTGCACTGTGTGCGGCGCCTGCATGGTCCCCGATAACGGTGCGGGAAACGTGACCGGGAGCGTGTTACTGCGTTTGCCTGACACTGCCATGCTTGATCGCCCTGCAGGCGATTCCGCGCTCCGCGCGGTTCGCGGCTCAAGCGCCGCTCCTACAGCGGCTTCGAGTGCGACGCTATTCCTTTTCCACCATCACCTCCAGCGGCAGATTGACCTGCTGGCTGCTGCTCTGCACCCCGCCAAAACCACGCTGGTCCTGTTTGCGGTCTACGCGGATGCTGCCCATGGGCTGCCAGACACCCGGCTGTAGCCTCAGGGTGGTGCCGCTGGATTGGGTGTATGCCACGCCCTGGCCGCCCGGCTGGTCGTAGCGCTGGCTGATCTGCAGTACCACGCTGCCGTCCGGGGTCAGTTGCGGGATTACCTGGATACCCTGTTGTAGCTCAGCAAGCACGGTGCCGTAATAGCCGCCGCCGAGGGCGAGCAGGGTGCCCTGGCTGATATGGGCCGGGTAACCGCTGAGGGTGCGAATCTGGTAATGGTCCTGCTGGCTGCTGTGCTGCCGGCTTTGTTCAATGCGGATGTCACCGGAGACCCCGCCGGGAATGCGGCCCTGGATACGGGTATCCACTCCGCTACGCTGGCCGCTGCTGGTACCTTGACGACGAAGATGAACAACCAGAGCGCTGGGTGCGGCTTCCAGGCTGCCCAGCGCACCTTCCAGTTCAGCCATATTGCTGTCGGTGGTGCGGATGATCAATTTGCCCTGATAGGCCCGGACGCTGCCGCCGGGGGCCAGTAGGGGTTCGATCACCGACACCAGTGCCGGGGCATCCGGGCGGGGTAATACGTGGATGCGCATGGAGTCTGCCATGGCCTGGCCGATCATCCCCAGCAGCAGGCTGAGCAGCAGAACGAGATGTCGGCAGCGGTGTATTCGTCGTTGCATCATGATCGACTCCGGCAGGCTTTTTCTCACTCTATCATGGCCGCTGCATTACGCATCTCTACAGGATCACAGGCATAATGGCGTCCGCCTGAAGTTGCCCCAGAGTTGCCATGTTCGCCAACAGCCGTAGCGTTACCTCGAATCAGACCGGAATCCACAATGACCTTGAGCGGGTGGTCCGTCGCCATCTGCAAAGTCCCTGGCAGGCGCCTATTGCGGACCATGATGCTCAGGCGTTTGCGCAATTGCAGCAGTGGCGGCAAGCGCAAGGCGCTGAGCGACCGCTGATGCTAGATTCCGGCTGTGGCACCGGGAGCTCTTCCTTGCTGCTTGCCAGCCAGCACCCGGAGGCTCTGGTGGTGGGGGTGGATCAGTCCGCTGCCCGCCTGGAGCGTGCCGGCAGGCGTTTTCAGGCACTGCCGGACAATCTTTTGCTCTTGCGGGCGGATTGCGCGGGTTTGTGGCGGCTCATGGCGGGGGAGGGCTGGCAACTCCAGCGCCATCAGATTCTTTATCCGAATCCTTGGCCGAAAAGCGCTCATCTGAAGCGGCGCTGGCACGGTCATCCGGTGTGGCCCACGATGTTGTCGCTGGGTGGCGTGCTGGAAATGCGCAGTAACTGGTTGCTGTACCTGCAGGAGGTGCGGGACGCGCTGGCGATCAGTGGCATTGATGCGGCGCTGTCGGAACTGCCGCTGCAAAGCGAACCGTTGACGGATTTCGAGGAGAAATACCAGGCCAGCGGTCAGGTAAACTGGCGACTGACAGCCAGTCTGTGATGTGGCGGGTAGGGAGGATTAGCCGAAGGCGTAATCCACCGTCACAATGTGGAAAGTCTGGCACCAGGAATCTGGTGGATTACGCCTTCGGCTAATCCACCCTACAAGATTCTATAAACGCAGCTCTCGTAACTCTATTGAGGAGGCTGCGCGTTCCCAGTGTTCCTGAAACTGTCTGGCCAGACGTGGCGCGCGGGGAAGACGATGACCGCAAAGGTCGAGTCGGCCGGGCCGTGGCCAGCCCGCTGCTTCGAACAGTCCGGTCCCATCGCCGATAGCAAAGCAGAGCTGGTTGTCCCGGTCATCATCCTGGCTCTGGCGCATCTGTATGCGAGAGGGAAGCCGGCGGGCCAGATGGACCAAGCGATGTCCGTTACGCACGGCCTTGTCCTGGCTGTCGTACTGAATGCGGATATCGGTTTTTGCGCTGCTCAGGGCCAGCCGCTTGAGGGTATCGCAAACAGCGCTGTCGGCGGTCAGGGCGTCCAGCTCCGGGACCCGCAGCCAGAGGCTGCGACGGCAGGCGGAAATCAGCGAAGCGAGCGCAGCGCCGGCCTCGCCGAATTCAGGGTGGAGCAGGGTGTCGTCGTCACCGATGACAAAAGGCATCAGGCGAGGGGTTTGAACATCTGCCGGTGGGGGATGTTGGCATCCATGAAGATGCCACCGGACACCGCAAAGCCGGCCGCTTCGTAAAAGCTGGTGGCGTGGGTCTGGGCGTGCAGGAAGATTTCTTCCATGCCCTTGGCCCGGGCGGCTTCTTCCGCGGCTACCAGCAGGGAGCTGCCGACACCATTGTTGCGCTGCTCGGAAAGGACGCACAGTCGGCTGATCTGGCCGCTGGGAAGAAGGCGAATACAGCCGACCGGAGTCTGCTCCCGGTCCAGGGCCAGAAAATGGATGGCCTTGTCATCTTCGCCATCCCACTCCAGCTCTTCGGGGACGTGCTGTTCGTTGATGAAGACCTTCTGGCGAAGGGCTCGCAGGGCAGTGTCGTTTTCGTCCCAGCGGGTCTCGATAATGCTGATAGCCATAGGGGTCTCGTTATAGTTGGGCGAAGTAGCCCTGTTCAATCCAGTCATGTAGCAATTCACTCCCGGCTGGCTGCAGTACGGCATCCAGCGCTTCACGGGTATAGCAGCGCTGGCGGGCCAGCAGCTGTACCAGTGGTCGTTGTTGTTCTGTCAGTGAGTAGGGCTCACCGTTTAGCCAGGCAATGTTGCCCTGCAAAATCAGGCGCACACTACCATGGCGGACCAGGGCGATCGAAGGATCGCGCTGGCGAATATGGGCATCATCGACGGCAAATTCAAGTCCATCCAGCCGGGGAGTGGACAGCCAGCGATAAACTGCCCGCTCTATCGCCGCCGGGTTGAGCAGGTCCAGGGCGCCGCGAACCAGTTGCTGCCGGTCTGCATCGGCCAGTACCGCCGGATCCTTGGGCACCTGCCGGTCCGCGTCCGTAAACAGCTCGCTGTCCGCATCGGCCAGGCATTCGCCGGCGATTTCCGCCATCAGCATCTGGTAATCCGGGGCCCGGAAACCCACCGACCAAGTGATGCAGTCGCTGTCTTCGGCGACACCATGGTGGGCCACGCCGGGGGGCAGGTAGAGCACATCGCCAGGGTTTGCCACGAACTCTTCGCGCACCGGCATGTCAGCCACCAGCTTCAGGTCAGGGTGTGGCAATTTCGGCGTTTTTTCGTCGCAGACATCACCGATCTGCCAGCGGCGGCTGCCGGCGGCCTGGATCAGGAAAACGTCATAGCGGTCGAAATGGGGGCCCACACTGCCACCCTTGGCGGCATAACTCATCATGATGTCTTCAAGCCGCCAGTTGGGCAGGAAGGCAAAGCTGTCCAGCAGCAGGGACACATCGGTCAGATAATGGTCCACGGACTGCACCAGCAAGGTCCAGTCCCGCTCGCCCACCTCGGCGAACACGGTTTCCTCGAACGGCCCCTGTTTGAGTTCCCAGGTGCCGCCAGCAGCGCCGCGAATGATACGGGCTTCCACATTCTCTTCCAGCGCCAGCCCGGCCAGGGTGTCCGCGTCTGGCTCATCCAGGCCGCTGGCAGTGCCAGGCATGAACAGGGGCTTTTTCTGCCAGTAATCACGCAAAAACGCTGCCGGGGTGAGCGGCAGCGTGAAGGTGGGCAGGCCCAGGGCGTCGCTCATCAGATATTGCGCGCTTGCTGGGCCGCGTTACCAATGTAGCTGCCCGGGGTCATGGCCAGCAGGATTTCCTTGGCTTCATCCGGGATCGCCAGATCATTGATGAAGGCGGTCAGGGTTTCCTGGTTGATGCCGTCCTTGCCACGGGTGAGTGCCTTGAGCTTTTCGTAGGGCTTCTCGATGCCGTAGCGACGCATGACCGTCTGGATCGGCTCGGCCAGTACTTCCCAGGCCGCGTCCAGGTCGTCGTTAAGACGTGCCGGGTTTACTTCCAGCTTGCTGATTCCTTTCAGGCTGGCTTCAAAAGCAATCAGGCTGTGCGCCAGGCCCACCCCCACGTTACGCAGCACGGTGGAGTCGGTGAGGTCGCGCTGCCAGCGGGACATCGGCAGTTTGGCGGCCAAGTGATCCATGATGGCGTTGGCCAGGCCCAGGTTGCCCTCGGAGTTTTCGAAGTCTATGGGGTTGACCTTGTGCGGCATGGTGGAGGAACCCACTTCGCCTTCCACGGTTTTCTGCTTGAAGTAGCCCAAGGAGATATAGCCCCACACGTCCCGGTCGAAGTCGAGCAGGATGGTGTTGAAGCGCATCAGGGCGTGGAAGTACTCGGCCACGCAGTCATGGGGCTCGATCTGGGTGGTGTAGGGGTTGAAGGACAATCCCAGGCCTTCCACGAAGCGGCGGGCAAAGGCTTCCCAGTCCACGTCAGGGTAGGCGGACAAGTGAGCGTTGTAGTTACCCACGGCACCGTTGATCTTGCCGAGCAGTGCCACGGCGGCGAACTGGTCGCGCTGGCGCTGCAGGCGGGCCACCACATTGGCCATTTCCTTGCCCACGGTGGTGGGGGAGGCAGACTGGCCATGGGTGCGCGACAGCATGGGCTGATCGGCCTGGGCGTGCGCCTGGCGGCGAATGGCACTGATTACCTGATCCATCTTCGGCAACAGGATTTCCCGGGCTTCTTTCAGCATCAGGGAGTAGGACAGGTTGTTGATGTCCTCGCTGGTGCAGGCGAAGTGAACAAACTCGCTCATGCCGGCCAGCTCGTCGTGCTCGGCCATCTGTTCCTTGATGAAGTATTCCACCGCTTTCACGTCGTGATTGGTGGTGGCTTCAATGGCCTTGATGCGCTCGGCATGCTGGACGTCGAAATCGCGGGTAACGCCACGCAGGTGCCAGGCCGCCTGACCGCTCATCAGCGGTACTTCGGGGATGTTCTTGTCGTGGGCGAGCTGTTCCAGCCAGCTCACTTCCACATGCACGCGGAAGCGGATAAGGCCGTATTCACTGGTGGTGTTGCGCAGGGCATCCACCTTGCCGGCATAGCGGCCATCGACCGGTGAAATGGCAGTCAGAGAGGTAAGGCTGGACATGGAAATGGCTCCCGAATCGTTTCCGTGAGGGTAAAAGCGGCGCAATGATACCGTAAAACCGCAAAGGCTGCGTTGTTGTTTGCCGGGTTAGCGGATGCCACCCGTAGGAGCCCCGCTTGAGGGGCGAACCGAGCGAAGCGAGACGACAGAGCGTGATGGCTGCGGCAAGCGTTTCAGGAGATGTGCAGGGTTCTGATTCGCCTGATCGCCCTTCGGTCGATTATCGCGTTACCGCGGGGTTCGCGGCTCAAGCGCCGCTCCTACAGGTGACTTTAGGTAAACATTACAAGTTATTGATATTTATAGATTCTATAGCAGTCAAAAGTCGCTTTCTCTGGAACAGAAGTTGCCAGCGGCGGCCGCCGAGCTGGTGCCAGAGGAAGGCGGCGCGGACGCCGGCCAGGAACAGTGCCCGGACCCGGGCGGCCTTGTTTTCGTCCTGCAGGTGGGCCGGTTCGCCTTTTACCTGGATACGAAAACGGAAGGTGCCCAGGGTGTCCACATAAATACCGCCCAGCCGGTGGCAAAAGGCGTCGTCTCGAACACTGCTGAAATGGGCCTGCTGGCCATCCAGGGCCTTGAGGCGGTGGCGCAGGATGTTCACGGTGTCATCGTTCTTGCGCAATTTGGCTGCCAGGTGCAGCAACGCCAGGCCGTAATTGAGCGGGCGCAGGTTGCCGCCGGCTGAATCCCGGTTAAGGCTGCGGTTGAGCAGGCTGACGCCATCACGGAGCAGGGCCGGTTGTGAGTAAATGGTGTCAAAACTTTCTGCATCCAGAGCCATGACGCCCTGCATCAGGGCCTCGAAAGCCCGTGGATCACAATCGCCGCGAAGAGCAATGTCGTCGGCCAGCTGGGCGGCCTGGAAGACGGCTGCCAGAGCCAGTAGCTGCTGCTGTTGCGGGCTGAAGCGTTCGCTCATGCGGTCTCCTCTATCACTGCGCCGCCCAGGCATACGGGCCCATCATAGAACACCACGGACTGGCCGGGTGTCACGGCCCGCTGGGGTTCGGCAAATACCACCTGAACACGGCCATCCCCGGCGTCGCTGACGGTGCAGGCCTGGTCGGGTTGCCGGTAGCGGGTCTTGGCGGTGAGCCGGGCGGGCAGGGTCGGCGGTGCCAGGGCGACCCACTGCATGGGGGCGCTGGTCAGTTCGCGGCTGTAGAGCAGCGGGTGATCGGTGCCCTGGACGGCGACCAGCACATTTCGCTCAAGGTCCTTGCCGGCCACGTACCAGGGCGCATCGCCGGCGTTGGCGCGACCACCAATGCCCAGGCCCTGGCGCTGGCCCAGGGTGTAATACATGAGACCATCGTGGTCGCCGATCACATTGCCATGGTCGTCTTCGATCTTGCCAGGCTGGGCGGGCAGGTACTGCTCAAGAAAATCCTTGAATCGGCGCTCGCCGATAAAGCAGATCCCGGTGGAGTCCTTCTTCTTGTGGTTGGCAAAGCCCTTTTCTTCGGCGATGCGACGCACTTCCGGCTTTTCCAGGTCACCCAGTGGGAACAGGGTGCGCTCGAACTTGTGGTGATCCACGGCGTGGAGGAAGTAGGTCTGGTCCTTGTTGGTATCCACGGCCCGCAGCAGGCGCCCCTTACCGTCGTGGCTCACCTGGGAATAGTGGCCGGTAGCAATATAGTCCGCGCCCAGGGTGATAGCGTGGTCCAGAAACGCCTGGAATTTGATTTCCTTGTTGCAGAGGATGTCCGGGTTGGGGGTGCGACCGGCCTTGTATTCAGCCAGAAAATGTTCGAATACCCGGTCCCAGTACTCCGCAGCAAAATTGGCGGTATGTAGCTCGATACCCAGTACGCCCGCTACCTGCATGGCATCCATCAGGTCTTCCCGGGCGGTGCAGTAGTCGGTGCCATCGTCTTCATCCCAGTTCTTCATGAACAGGCCTTCGACGTGATAACCCGCATCCAGCAGCCGCGCAGCGGCCACCGAGGAATCAACACCGCCGGACATGCCGACGATCACATGGGTGTCTTGTGGGGCTTTTGCAGAAACTTGGCTCATGGTGCTGCCTTCATGTCAGCCGCGCTGCAGCGGCCAGGGGTGCTGATAGATGGTGTCCAGTGGCAGGCGCCGACCTGACAGATAGTCGTCCAGGCATTTTTCCACCAGGGCGCTACGGTGTTGAGGGCGACGGTTGCGCAGTTCGTCCGGTGTCAGCCATTCGGCGCCGAGAATACCGGTATCCAGCTTCTGGCCCGGATCATGGCTGACCGGCCTGGCCACGAAACAGGTGCGGTAGTAGACCCCGGCACCGCGGAAGGGCTGAAAGATATACCAGCCCAGCAGGTCGGTGATTTCGACCTGCCAGGCAGTTTCTTCCAGGGTTTCCCGGTAGGCCGCCTGCATCAGGTTTTCCCCGAATTCCACATGCCCGGCGGGCTGGTTCAGCACTTCCTGGCCCTTGCTCATTTCCCGAACAAAGAGGAAGCGCCCGTCTTGTTCCACCACACAGGCCACAGTAATGTGCGGCTCAAAGCTGTTCATAGCAACCCTACCGGTACTGGCCCCGTCCAAATGGGGCACAATGATAATGAAAGGCGGGAATGGTAGCGCAGCAGCGCCACAGACAACAGGAGTGATCAATGCCCGGTGACCGGTTTACCCACCTGGATGACCAGGGACGCGCCCAGATGGTGGACGTGACGGACAAGGCGGAAACGCAGCGAGAGGCTACGGCCCGGGCACGCATCCGCATGAAGCCACAAACCCTGGCAATGATCCGCGATCAGCGCCACCCGAAGGGGGATGTGATTGCCACCGCTCGTATCGCCGGGATCCAGGCGGCCAAGAAAACCTGGGATCTGATCCCCATGTGTCACCCCCTGTTGCTGAGCAAGGTGACGGTAGCTATTGAAGAAGCGGGGCAGGATAGCCTGGAAATTCTCACTACCTGCAAGCTCAAGGGGGTCACCGGTGTGGAAATGGAGGCGCTTACCGCGGCCTCGGTGGCCGCGCTGACGCTCTACGACATGTGCAAGGCGGTGGATCGTGGCATGGTGATTGAAGAGATCTGTTTGCTGGAGAAAGAAGGCGGGCGCAGTGGTCACTATGTCCGGACCGAGTGATGGCGCTATGCGTGTAGCGTGGAGCATGAGGCGTAACAATGATTGAAGTGCATTTTTTTGCAGCCCTGCGCGAGCGGGTGGGCAGTGACAGTATGACGGTGTCGCCACCGGAAGCGGTAAATACCGTGGCGAAGCTGGCGGACTGGCTGACAGAGCAGGACCCGCAAGTTGCTCAGGCCCTTACAGCCACGCCTCGCCGCATGGTGGCAGTGAATGAGGTGCTGGCCACTGAGGATGCGGTGATTTCCGACGGTGATGTGGTTGCCCTGTTTCCGCCGGTGACCGGCGGATGAAAACGCGCATCGAGATTCGTAACGGGCCATTGGGTAGTGCCGAGCCGGCCGTCTGGCTTCGTGATGCCGGCCTTAGCGGTGCCCAGGTACAGTTTGCCGGGCAGGTGCGTGATGAGCAGGGCAGGGTGGAGGCGCTCCATCTGGAGCATTACCCGGGGATGACCGAGTCGGTGCTGAGCACCATTGTCGAGCAGGCCGGTAAGCAGTGGCACCTTAATGGTGCCTGGGTGGTGCACCGGGTTGGCACCATGTCGCCTGGAGATGACATCGTTCAGGTAGCGGTGAGTGCCGCTCACAGGCAGGCCGCTTTTGAGGCCTGTGCTTTTATCATGGATTTGCTGAAAACCCGGGCGCCATTCTGGAAGAAAGAGTTTATCGGCGGCCACTGGTTTTGGGTCGAGGCCCGCGAGAGGGATGCCGAGGCCGCTGCCGCCTGGTTGCAGGGGCTTTCGGCGCATGAATTGCCATAGAACGCCATTTTCCCGGGGCCAGACCAGTCAAGTCCCAGTCGCCGATCTGCCAGCGAACCAGGCGCAGGGTGGGGTAGCCGATAGCTGCAGTCATACGGCGAACCTGGCGATTTCGACCTTCGTCTATGGTGAGCTTCAGCCAGCTATCCGTTACCGTTTTACGGGTCCGCACAGGTGGGTGGCGCGGCCACAGATCAGGGGGCTGGATGGCGTCTACCTGGGCTGGCCGACATGGGCCGTCCTTGAGAGTGATTCCCTGGCGCAGTTTTTGCAGTTCCTGCTCCCCGGGCGTACCTTCCACCTGCACCAGATAGGTCTTGGGCAGATGAAAGCGCGGCTGGCTGATGCGTGCCTGCAGGGGACCGTCATCGGTGAGCAACAGCAGCCCTTCAGAATCCCAGTCCAGCCGCCCGGCCGGGTACACACCGGGTACTGGCACGAACTCGCGTAACGTTTGTCGGCCCTGATCGTCGCTGAACTGGGAAAGGACCTGAAAGGGTTTGTTGAGCAAAATCAGTTGCGCCATATGGGCTGACATTCCTGATGGCTGTCATTGATGATTTGAGTCGCGGTACCGGGTGGCTACGCTAACAAGGGTAGGCGGTCGGTGCTATACTCGCCAGCTGATGCAGAATACGGTTTATCTGGAGGGAGCACTCCTGTTCGGTCTCGCTGATCTGACGGCCAAAAGCCGGCTCATGTCGGGCGGGAAGCACTGCCAATACAATTGGGACCTGTAATTTTATGACCACCCCTAAAATTATCTATACCATAACTGATGAGGCGCCAGCGCTGGCGACCTATTCCTTTTTACCCATCATTGAAAAATTTACGTCGATCGCTGGCATAGACGTTGAAAGCAGTGATATCTCACTGGCTTCACGTATTCTCGCCACGTTCCCTGAATATCTGTCTGATGAGCAGAAAGTTGAAGATGCCCTCTCTGAACTCGGGGCTTTGACGCAAGATCCTGAAGCCAACATCATCAAACTCCCCAATATCAGTGCCTCCATTCATCAGCTCAGGGAAGCTATCGAGGAGCTGAATGAACACGGTTTCAGTGTGCCGGAATATCCTGATGAGCCTCACAACGAGGAAGAAGAGGAGATCCAGGCTCGCTACACCAAAATCCTGGGATCTGCGGTCAACCCGGTGCTACGCGAAGGCAACTCTGACCGTCGCGCGCCGATTGCGGTTAAAAATTACGCACGCAAGAATCCCCATAGTATGGGTTACTGGAGCCAGGCATCCCGTACCCATGTTGCCCATATGCGTGGCGGTGACTTCTTTTCCCATGAAACCTCCACCACGATAGAGAAGGCATGCAAGGTCCGCATTGAGCTCGAGGACTCAAACGGCAACGTCACTGTCATGAAGCCGGAACTGCCGCTTCTGGATGGCGAAGTGATTGATGCCATGTACATGAGCAAAAAGGCGCTGTGTGACTTCTTTGACGAGCAGCTGGACGATGCCAAGAACACCGGCATCCTTTTCTCCCTGCACGTCAAGGCCACCATGATGAAGGTGTCTCACCCCATTGTGTTCGGCTATGCGGTTCGTCGTTTCTACAAAGAGCTGTTTGATCAACATGGCGACACCCTGGAACAGATCGGCGCCAACCCGAACAACGGCTTGAGCCACATCTACCAGAAGATCGAGGAGTTACCGATTTCCCAGCGCCTGGAAATCGAATCCACCATTCGTGCCTGTTACCTGCACCGGCCTGAACTGGCTATGGTTGATTCAGACCGTGGCATTTCGAACCTGCATGTGCCATCCGACGTTATTGTCGATGCCTCCATGCCGGCAATGATTCGCCAGGGTGGAAAAATGTATGGCGCTGACGGCAAGCTGAAAGACACCAAGGCCGTCATCCCCGAAAGCACCTATGCCACCATCTATCAGGAAGTCATCAATTTCTGCAAAACCCATGGCGCCTTTGACCCGGTGACCTGTGGTTCTGTGCCTAACGTGGGTTTGATGGCGCAGAAAGCCGAGGAATATGGCTCTCACGACAAAACGTTCGAAGTAAAAGCAGACGGTACTATGCGTATCGTCCGTGAAGATGGCCAGGTGCTACTGACCCACGACGTGGAGAAGGGTGATATCTGGCGTATGTGCCAGGCGAAAGATCTGCCTATCCGTGATTGGGTGAAGCTGGCGGTTAACCGTGCCCGGCAAAGCGGCACCCCTGCCATTTTCTGGCTGGATAAAGAGCGGGCGCACGATGCACAGCTTATCCAGAAGGTCAGGGCATACCTCAAGGATCATGATACCGAAGGGCTTGATATACGCATCATGTCTCCGGTCCAGGCGATCCGCTATACCATGGAACGCATGATTCGCGGCAAAGATACCATTTCCGTCACGGGTAATGTGTTGCGTGATTATCTGACGGATTTGTTCCCGATCCTGGAGCTCGGCACTAGCGCCAAGATGCTTTCCATTGTGCCTTTGATGGCCGGCGGTGGTCTCTATGAAACCGGTGCTGGCGGCTCCGCGCCGAAGCATGTGCAGCAATTCACGGAAGAAAACCACCTGCGCTGGGACTCGCTGGGCGAATTTCTGGCGCTGTCGGTGTCCATTGAAGAGCTAGGCGAAAAGTATGGCAACAAGAAGGCCAGTGTCATTGCCGCTGCCCTGGATAAGGCCAATGAGCAGTATCTTGAGCAGAACAAGTCACCGTCACGGAAGGTGGGTGAGCCTGACAACCGGGTAAGCCATTTCTATGTGGCCATGTACTGGGCTCAGGCTTTGGCTGCACAGGACGATGATGCCGAGTTGAAAGACAAATTCACTGAGATTGCCTCTGCACTTACCGAAAATGAAGATGACATCGTCAAGGAAATGATAGCGGTGCAAGGTTCCCCCATTGATATCGGTGGTTACTACAACCCTGACTTCAGCAAGGTCTCCGCTGCCATGCGGCCAAGTGCCACCTTCAATAATATTATGGACAAACTGTAAGCGTCAGACGCGAAAGAAAAAGCCGGCGAAAGCCGGTTTTTTCTGCCAGGCGGTACCCGTTATGCGGTGATCGCATTGATGAGCCTGTCCCTGTTTGCCCACTCCGGGCATGCTGGCATTTCTGATCTCTATTGAGGTTGATTCCGCTTCTGTGGGAAGGGATTTGAAAGATCAGAGCGCCCGCAAAGAGGGGTAGCATCACGGCGAACCCGGGTCTGCCCCGGATGTCCGCAAGCTTAATGTCGGTGCTATACTCGCCGACAGGCGCCTAATTCGCTTTTATTCAGAGGGAGTAGTGTAGATGGGATACCAAAAGATCACGGTCCCCGCAGACGGTGACAAAATCACGGTCAATGCGGACCTGTCCCTGAATGTCCCCAACCACCCGATTATTCCTTATATCGAAGGGGACGGCATTGGTGTTGATATCTCACCAGTGATGATGCACGTGGTTAATGCTGCAATCGAAAAAGCCTATGGAACCAAGCGTGGCATTACCTGGATGGAAGTCTACGCCGGGGAAAAAGCCACCGTGGTTTACGGGCCCGATGTATGGCTGCCCGAAGAGACCCTGGAAGCCCTTCGGGAATTCACCGTGGGCATCAAGGGACCGCTCACCACCCCGGTCGGTGGCGGTATTCGCTCTCTGAACGTAGCTCTGCGTCAGGAACTCGATCTTTACACCTGCATGCGCCCGGTACGCTACTTTGAAGGGGTGCCGAGCCCGGTGGTACACCCTGAACTCACCGATATGATCATCTTCCGCGAGAACTCCGAAGATATCTATGCGGGTATCGAGTGGGCTGCGGACAGCCCGGAAGCGACCAAACTGATCCGTTTTCTGCGTGAGGAAATGGGCGTTACCCAGATTCGTTTCCCGGAAGGTTGCGGTATCGGCATCAAGCCGGTGTCCCGTGAAGGGACGCAGCGACTGGTTCGCAAGGCGATCCAGTACGCCATCGATAACGACAAGGATTCTGTCACCCTGGTGCACAAAGGCAACATCATGAAGTACACCGAGGGGGCCTTTAAAGACTGGGGGTATCAGCTTGCCGGGGACCGTTTCGGCGCTGAATTGCTGGATGGCGGCCCCTGGATGACCATGAAGAACCCGCGTACCGGCAAGGAAATCATCATCAAGGATGTGATTGCGGATGCTTTCCTCCAGCAGATACTCATGCGTCCAGCCGACTACAGCGTGATTGCCACCCTGAACCTGAACGGGGACTACATCTCCGATGCCCTGGCAGCGGAAGTGGGCGGTATCGGCATCGCGCCGGGCGCCAACATCGGTGGCTCCGTGTCCCTGTTCGAGGCGACCCACGGTACTGCACCGAAGTACGCCGGTCAGGACAAAGTGAACCCCGGGTCTCTGATCCTGTCAGCGGAAATGATGCTGCGCCACATGGGCTGGAATGATGCAGCCGACCTCATCATCAATGGTGTGGAAGGGGCCATCGCCGCCAAGACCGTGACCTACGACTTCGAGAGGCTGATGCCGGATGCCACGTTGCTGAAGTGCTCTGAATTCGGTGATGCAGTGATTGAGCATATGGGTATCTGATCAGCCAGATACCCACTCATGGTGCTATCAGGAAGGCGTCGACTGTTTTTCAGCGGCGCCTACTTCGTTATCGGCTTCCACGTATTCCCCATCAGCACGAAGATTGACGGCATGAAAGCCCTTGTTGGCCGGCTGAACCTCGTATTCCACGGGTTGGCCTGCCTTCAGGCTCTTGTAGCCCTCCATCTGGATATAGGAGTAGTGGACGAACAGATCCTCTCCCCCTTCATCTGGCCTGACAAACCCGTACCCCTTGGCATTGTTAAACCACTTTACTCGTCCCGTTGCCATGGTCCTTCCCTCTTGCCTATCCAATGGCTGTCATTGTTTGTTGTTATCCCCGGGCCGACTGCTACGGTAAACTGGTAACCGGAGTTATCGTGCAACTTTTAAACATGCGTCGCAGGGTGTCAAGCCCGTGAAATATTTACGGGCTGGCAGGCTGCTAAATAACCCTTGCATGCTCAGCGCGGCCTGAAGCGTGCAGCTGTTGTGTCTTGTCTCGACGGGCAGGGTGGTTCCCTTTCCTAGAGACAAGGCGCAGCAGATGTGCGCTTCAGGCCGCGCCCTTCGGGTCTTCCAGGCTGGACCGTACTCGTTGTTGCAATTTCTAGATGGGTGGACACACACCGTCAAAATTGCGCCTAGATTACGAGCCAGCCTGAAAGACTGAGCACGCAAGGGGTTATTTAGCAGCCTGCTAGGGATTGAAAAATCCGTTACCGCCCATCATTTCTTCATTGCCTGCTGACGCCAGCAGGGTTACAACGGTTTTGAGGCATTATGAACTGGCAACAACAAGGGCACTCGGTGATGGCTCACGGAAAAGATGATCTCCGTAACGGGCCTGCAGATTCCCCTTCCGACCCGGATCGCCATGGTGATCTGGCGGTGGAAGAGGCCAGGCCGAAGTTGAAGCCCCCCTCCATGTACAAGGTGTTGATGCTCAATGATGACTACACCCCCATGGATTTTGTGGTAGAGATACTGGAAGACTTCTTCAATCTGGGCCGCGAGCAGGCAACCCGTGTGATGCTTACGGTCCATACTGAAGGAAAGGCGGTGTGCGGGGTGTATCCCCAGGATATCGCCGAAACGAAAGCCACTCAGGTGGTGGAATATGCCCGTGAAAATCAGCATCCGCTGATGTGTCAGGTGGAGAAGGCCTGATTCAGGCCCCCCAGCTGAATGTCCGGGTACTGCAGTGAGGTAGCCTTATGCTCAGCAAAGAACTGGAAATGACGCTCAACGAAGCGTTCCGCCACGCACGTAGCCACCGGCATGAATTCATGACCGTTGAGCATTTGCTGCTGGCGCTGCTGGATAACGAGGCGGCCGTCGAGGTTCTGCGTGCCTGTAGCGCAGATCTGGAGGAACTGCGCGATTCGTTAAGCCAGTTTATCGAGGATTCCACGCCGTTATTGCCGGAAAGCGACCCGGACCGCGATACCCAGCCAACCCTGGGCTTCCAGCGGGTGCTGCAGCGTGCGGTGTTCAGCGTGCAATCTTCCGGCAAGAAAGAAGTGACCGGCGCCAATGTGGTGGTGGCCATCTTCAATGAGCAGGAAAGCCAGGCAGTGTATTTCCTCAACTGTCAGGATATCCATCGCCTGGATGTGGTGAATTTCATTGCTCACGGCATCTCCCAGGTGCAGGACGCGGAGCCGTCCATGGAGGCGGAACAGGACATGGAGAACGGCGGTGAGAGCGCGCCAGCCAGTGCCCTGGAAAACTACGCCAGCAACCTGAATGAACTGGCCCGCGCTGATCGCATTGATCCGCTGGTGGGTCGGGCTTTCGAGATTGAGCGGGCAGCGCAGATTCTCTGCCGTCGCCGCAAGAACAACCCGCTGCTGGTCGGCGAGCCCGGTGTCGGCAAAACGGCCATCGCCGAAGGGCTGGCCCGCATGATCGTGGAAGAGAAGGTACCGGCACCGCTGCTGGATGCCACCGTCTACTCGCTGGATCTGGGCGCATTGCTGGCTGGCACCAAGTACCGGGGCGATTTCGAGAAGCGCCTGAAATCGGTACTGGCGGAGCTCAAGAAAGACCCGAACTCGATTCTCTTTATCGATGAGATTCACACCATCATTGGCGCGGGCGCGGCCTCCGGTGGCGTTATGGATGCCTCCAATCTGCTCAAACCGATGCTGGCCAGCGGTGAACTCAAGTGCATGGGCTCGACCACCTTCCAGGAATACCGGGGCGTGTTCGAGAAGGACCGTGCCTTGTCACGTCGCTTCCAGAAGATCGATGTGGTGGAGCCCTCCGTGGAAGATACCGTGGGGATTCTCAAGGGGCTGAAAAGTCGTTTCGAGAAGCATCATGATGTGAGCTACAGCGATGCGGCCCTGAAAGCGGCGGCGGAACTGAGTGCCCGTTATATCAATGATCGCTACCTGCCTGACAAGGCCATCGACGTAATCGACGAGGTAGGGGCCTGGCAGCGCCTGCGCCCGGAAGATCAGCGCAAGCACACCATCGACGAATCCGATGTGGAAGACATGGTGGCGAAGATTGCCCGCATTCCTCCCAAGCAGGTGTCCTCGTCTGACAAGGAGCTGCTGCGCAACCTGGAGCGGGACCTGAAGATGACCGTGTTCGGCCAGGAAGAGGCCATCGACACCATCTCGGCAGCCATCAAGTTGTCCCGTGCCGGCCTCAAGGGTGAGCACAAGCCCATTGGTAGCTTCATGTTTGCCGGCCCCACCGGCGTCGGCAAGACCGAAGTTAGCCGTCAGCTTGCCCGGGCTCTCGGTGTGGAACTGGTGCGGTTTGACATGTCCGAGTACATGGAGCGTCACACCGTGAGCCGGTTGATTGGTGCGCCGCCAGGGTATGTGGGTTACGACCAGGGCGGGCTGCTGACTGAAGCGGTCACCAAGACGCCGCACTGTGTGCTGTTGCTGGACGAAATCGAGAAGGCCCACCCTGAGGTGTTCAATATCCTGTTGCAGGTGATGGATAACGCCACCCTGACCGATAACAACGGTCGCAAGGCGGACTTCCGTAATGTGATTTTGATCATGACCACCAACGCCGGCGCAGAGGTCCTCAACAAGCGTTCTATCGGCTTTACCGAGCAGGACAACAGCACGGACGGTATGGAGGTGCTGAAGAAGGTATTCACGCCCGAATTCCGCAATCGCCTGGATGGCACCATCCAGTTTCTGCCGCTCACCAGCGAGGTTATTCTCGGTGTGGTGGACAAATTTCTGGTGGAACTGCAGGCGCAGCTGGACGAGAAGGGTGTGGTGCTCAACGTGGACAAGGCCGCCCGAACCTGGCTGGCAGACAAGGGCTACGACAAGGATATGGGTGCCCGCCCCATGGCACGCCTGATCCAGGAGCAGCTCAAGAAGCCGCTGGCGGAAAAATTGCTGTTCGGCGAATTGTCCGAGAACGGTGGGCAGGTCGATGTGACCGAGAAGGATGGCCAGCTGTCGCTCGCCGTAAAGGCGGCGGAACCGGAGCCAGCATAAAGAGAAGCAGTGAAAAGTTAACAGTGAATAGTTAATAGCTAAGAAAAAACAAAAATACCCCCGGCTCTGTGAAAAGACGGGGGTATTTTTTAGCTGTTAACTGTTACTTATTAACTGTTAACTGCCTTTCACTTATTTCATGCGGAACGTAATACGGCCCTTGCTCAGGTCATAGGGGGACATTTCCACCTTGACCCGGTCGCCGGTGAGAATGCGGATATAGAATTTACGCATCTTCCCGGAGATATGGGCGGTAATAACATGACCGTTGTCCAGCTTCACACGAAACATCGTGTTTGGCAGGGTTTCAACGATGACACCTTCTAGTTCAATCTGCTCTTCTTTCGCCATCCAACGAATACCTTGGGTTACCGGCTATTAGCGGGCGCAATTGTGCCGGAAAAGACGCCTGGCTGCAAAAGAAGTTGGGAAGCGGTTAAAAAGCGGGTTATTCAGCCCGTTGCAGGCGGCCCGGAGAGGCCATTCAGTCCGGGTCGAACTCTTTCCAGGCGCCACTGCGGAGGATTTCCAGGGGGCGGTACTGGCTCTTGTACTCCATCTTCTGGCATTGATTAATCCAGTAGCCCAGATACAGGTAGGGGAGTTCCAGGTGCTGGCAGTGGCGGATTTGCCAGAGCAGCGCCATCACTCCCAGGCTGCGCTCAGGAAGTTGCGGATCGAAGAAGGTGTAGACCGCAGAAAGGCCATCTTTCAGTTGGTCGGTGACCGCCACGGCCAGCAGGGTTTGGCCCTGGCGAAAGCAGTAGAAATGGGTATCGGCCCAGTCGCAGGTCAGAAAGTTGGTGAACTGTTCCTCCGAAGGGGGATACATATCCCCGTCGCCATGGCGTTGATCTATATAGGCCGCGTAGAGATTGTAGAACTCGCGGGTGTAGCGAGCCGGCTCCCGGTGGACGGTGAGATCCTGATTGGCTTTCTCGATGCGCCGGTGGCGGCGACGGGGATTGAAATCCGCCACCCTTACTCGCGCTGGAATGCAGGCGTTGCAGCCCTCGCAGTGGGGGCGATAGAGATAATCACCGCTGCGTCGAAACCCCAGCAAGCTCAGTTCACTGTAGAGCTCTGGTGACAGTTTCGCCTGTGGGTCCACAAACAGGGTAGAGGCCTGGCGGTCCTCCAGGTAACTGCAGCTGTGGGCCGGGGTGCGGAAAAATCGCAGCGTGGACAGATCGGTCATGTCTTCAGTGTAGAGGAAATAACGCCAGACGCCAGATACGAGACGCAGGAAGCAGAAATCCAAATAAGGCGCTGATGACTGCTGGCATTGGTACTCTGGAACTGCATCATTGGCGTCAGGCGTCAGGCGTCAGGCGTCAGGCGTCAGCACCAGTGATCGGTTCCATTCGGTGTCAGGCCAGCGTTCGGCTGTCGGGGTGTCAGGGACCAGCTGTTTCAGCAATCCCTCGAAGGTGGGGCGGTCGATCAGTTCGGCGCCCAGAGTGAGCAGGTGCGGGTTCTCGACCTGGGCGTCGATAAGCTGGATGCCAAGGGTGGCCGCCAGGGCGCGCAGGGCGGCAAAGGCCATCTTGGAACCGTTTGGCCGCGGGGAAACCATGGATTCGCCAAAGAACACTCCGCCCAGCTTGATGCCGTAGACAGCACCGGCAATCTGCCCGTCCTGCCAGATTTCCAGGCTGTGAGCATAGCCAAGGGTATTCAGGCGCACATAGGCCGCAATCATCTCCTCACTGATCCAGGTGCCCGTGCCATCAGCGCGTGGGGCAGCGCACAGGCGCATCACAGACTCGAAAGCCCGATCCAGGGTGACGGTGAAATCGCTACGGCGCAGGTGGCGGGTAAGACTGCGGCTGACATGAATTTTTTGCGGATGGATCACGCAGCGCGGGGCAGGGGACCACCACAGGATTGGCTGGTAGTCCGCGTCATACCAGGGAAAGATACCCAACGAATAAGCCCGGAGTAGGGTCTCCGGGCTCAAGTCCGCCCCGGCGGCCAACAGGCCCTCCGGGTCGGTCAGGGCGGTGCGGGTCTCCGGGAACGGTGTTCCCGGTTCCAGCCACGGCACCATGCCTTAGTGGTTCAGGTTGTCCAGATACTTCTCCGCATCCAGCGCAGCCATGCAGCCGGCCCCGGCGGAAGTCACTGCCTGACGGTAAACGTGATCCGCCACGTCGCCGGCGGCAAATACGCCTTCAACAGTGGTCGCAGTGGCATTGCCTTCGATGCCGCTGTGGATCTTGATGTAGCCGTCATTCATGTCCAGCTGACCCTGGAAAATATCCGTGTTCGGTTTGTGACCGATGGCAATAAACACGCCCTGTAGCTCAACATCCTTGCTGCCTTCGCCCTTGGTGGACGTGATGCGCATGCCGGTAACGCCGCTGTCATCGCCGAGCACCTCTTCGAGAGTGTGGTCCCACTCAACGCTGATGTTGTCCTTGGCGAGCAGCTTGTCCTGGAGGATTTTCTCCGCACGGAGGCTGTCGCGGCGATGTACCAGGGTGACGTGTTCAGCGATATGCGACAGATACAGCGCTTCCTCGACAGCGGTGTTGCCGCCGCCGATAACGGCTACGCGCTGGTTCTTGTAGAAGAAACCGTCACAGGTGGCGCAGGCGGAAACGCCTCGGCCCATAAAGGCTTCCTCGGATTCCAGGCCCAGATACATGGCGGTGGCGCCGGTGGCGATGATCAGTGCATCACAGGTGTACGTGCCGCTATCACCCTTGAGCGTAAAGGGGCGATTGCGCACATCCACCTCGTTGATGTGGTCGTAGACCATTTCGGTCTCGAAGCGCTCAGCATGCTGCTGCATGCGCACCATCAGGTCGGGACCCTGCAGGCCTTCCACGTCCCCGGGCCAGTTATCTACCTCGGTGGTGGTGGTGAGCTGGCCACCCGGCTGAATCCCGGTAATGACCACCGGCTTGAGGTTGGCACGGGCGGCGTAAACGGCAGCGGTGTAACCCGCAGGGCCGGAACCGAGGATAATCAGGCGATGGTGCTGCACGTCGCTCATTGAGAACTCCAGTTGATAGGTAAGGTCAGGTACTGATGGCTCCCACACAAATGGGGGCGCGGCCCTTCGCATTCAAGGCGTGTGAAAACTACCGTAAAACAGGGGGTTCGTGAAGCCTATAAGTGTCATAGGATAAGCCAACTGCAGCCAGCCCGGGCAGGCAGTCGGGAGGATTTGTGCGATAATCCCCGCCGGCCCGCCAGTGGCGGGGCGACAAAGCTGGCCGCTCCCAGCGGGATTGACTACAATCGCAATAATTTCAATTCGTTATCGGCACTTCTTTAAGACTTTATCAACTCAAGGGGTAAGGCGTGAGTAAAACGGTTGCCGGGCAAGGACAGTCCGGGTTTTCCCGCCATCTCAAGCGCGGCTTGATCGAGGGCATGGTGATTGCTCTGATCGCCCTGTGCCTGTATCTGCTGCTGGCGCTGATCAGCTTCGACAGCCGTGATCCGGGTTGGTCCTACGTGGGCAACGTTGACGCGGTGCGCAATGCTGCCGGCCGTGCCGGCGCATTCAGCGCCGATCTGTTGCTGGGTCTGTTCGGCTATATGGCGTACCTGTTTCCAGTGCTGGTGGGCTTCTGGGCCACCAAGGTGCTGCGTGAACGTCACGCGGGCTTGCCTGGCAGCTGGCCACTATTCAGCCTGCGGTTGGTAGGCTTCGTGTTGACCATGCTGGCCGGCACCGCGTTGTCTTACATGCACTTCACCGTGGGTGATGCACTGCCTGAAGGCGCCGGCGGGATTCTCGGCCACGAAGTCGGCGCCGCGGCGCTGGCCAGCTTCAACCCCCTTGGCGGCAGCCTGATTATGGTTGCCCTGTTCCTGATCGGGGTCACCATCTTTACCGATCTGTCGTGGATTGCCCTGGCTGAAGGCCTTGGCGCCATGGTGCTGGGTGCGTTCGAGAAAATCCCCGCCTGGTGGCAGGCGCGACGCAAGAAACGTGAAGAGGCCCAGCAGAAGAAACAGGCCCATGAAAAGCGCGCCAAGGTAATCAGCGAGGCCAAGAAGAAAGCGGAAACCCGCACACCGCCGAAGATTGCCAAGCCTGCCAAGCCGGTGGAGAAGAGCGCCAGAGTTCATAAAGAGAAGCAGCAGAAGCTGTTCACCACCGAAGTGAGCGGCGAACTGCCGCCGTTGGTGCTGCTGGACCCGATGGAAGAGGCCAAGGGCGGTTTCTCTGAGGAAGCGCTTGAGGGCATGTCCCGCCTGCTGGAAATCAAGCTTAAAGACTTCAATATCGAGGCCGAAGTAGTGGCTGTGCAGCCTGGGCCGGTGATTACCCGTTTCGAGATCCAGCCGGCCCCGGGTATCAAGGTGTCCAAGATTACCAACCTGGCCAAGGATCTGGCTCGCTCTCTGGCCGTGATCAGTGTGCGAGTGGTGGAAGTGATTCCCGGCAAAACCACGGTTGGCATCGAAATTCCCAACGAACAGCGGGAAATGATTCGTTTTACTGAGGTGGTCGGCACACAAATGTTCGATCAGTCACAGTCACCGCTGACTATGGCGTTGGGCAAGGATATTGCTGGTAACCCGGTCATGGCGGATCTGGCGAAAATGCCCCATATGCTGGTGGCGGGCACCACCGGCTCCGGTAAGTCGGTGGGTGTGAACGCCATGTTGCTGTCCATGCTGTTCAAATCCAGTCCGGAAGATGTGCGGCTGATCCTGATTGACCCGAAGATGCTCGAGCTGGCGGTCTACGACGGTATACCTCACCTGCTAACCCCGGTGGTTACCGATATGAAGGAAGCTGCCGGAGCCCTGCGCTGGGGGGTTGGTGAGATGGAGCGGCGTTATCGCCTGATGGCCTCCATGGGCGTGCGTAACCTTTCCGGCTACAACCGCAAGGTGGCGGATGCCAAAAAGGCCGGCCAGCCTCTCAAGGACCCGCTCTGGAAGCCCGACGACCCCATGAATCTGGAGGAAGAAGCCCCTCTGGCGGAGCATTTGCCGTATATCGTCATCGTAATCGATGAATTTGCCGACATGATGATGATCGTCGGCAAGAAGGTGGAAGAGCTGATCGCCCGTATCGCCCAGAAGGCCCGGGCTGCCGGCATCCACCTGATTCTGGCCACCCAGCGCCCGTCTGTGGACGTGATTACCGGCCTGATCAAGGCCAACGTCCCGTCCCGGATCGGCTTCCAGGTATCCTCCAAGATTGATTCCCGTACGGTGCTGGATCAGGGCGGGGCGGAGCAACTGCTCGGCCACGGGGACATGCTTTATTTGCCCGGCGGCAAAAGTGTTCCGGAACGGGTTCACGGTGCCTTTGTCTCAGATGAAGAGGTACACCGTGTCTGTGACGATTGGCGCAAGCGTGGTGAGCCGAACTATCTGGAAGAAATTCTCGATGGCGGCAGCGACCTCAATGCGCCCATGCCCGGTATGGAAAGTGCCGGTGGTGGGAGTGATGACGAAAACGACCCGCTTTACGACGAGGCGGTGGCTTACGTGACCCAGTCGCGCCGGGCCTCCATTTCTTCCGTGCAGCGGAAATTGAAAATTGGCTACAACCGCGCCGCCCGTCTGGTGGAAGCCATGGAAATGGCCGGGGTTGTGACTGAGGCGGGGAATAATGGTCAGCGCGAAGTGCTGGCACCTCCGCCGGTATAACAAGGAGTTTTGATGCGTAATCTGGTAACCGGACTATTGATCATGCCAACCCTGCTGTGGGCGGCACCCACTGACGAACTGTTGTCCAAGCTGCAGAAGCTGGAGTCCATGAAGGGTGAGTTCGAACAGATGGTGCTGGATCAGGGCGGCACCCACATGCAGGAAGCGGAAGGGGAGTTTCAGGTGGCCCGGGGCAACCGCTTTTACTGGTCCACGGAGATGCCCTTCGAGCAACTGGCAGTGTCCGATGGCAATACCGTCTGGGTCTATGACCAGGATCTGGAGCAGGTAGTCGTGCGCCCTCTCAGCCAGGATCTGGGTCAGACGCCGGCCTTGCTGTTTGGTGGCAAGCCCGCGGATGTGGCCGAAGCCTTCACCATTTCCGAGCGCAGCCGGGAGGCAGAAAGGATTACCTATCGGCTGAAGCCAAAAGGCAAGGATCCGTTGTTTGACCAGTTGGATGTGACCTTCCAGGGCGACCAGCCCAGCTCCATGCGCCTCCAGGATGCCCTGGGTCAGCAGACCGTGATTGATTTTCGCGATCTGACCGTTAACAGCGGCATTGATGACTCCCTTTTCAACTTCGTGCCGCCGGAAGGCACGGATGTCATTCAGCAACAGCAATGAACGACCTGTTCGCCACCGATGCTGCCCAGCAGGCCCAGCCCCTGGCGGCGCGCCTGCGTCCTACCTCGCTGGACGAGTACGTGGGCCAGCAGCATCTGGTGGGCGACGGTAAGCCGTTTCGGCAGGCGCTTGAGCGCGGACAACTGCATTCCATGATTCTGTGGGGCCCGCCCGGCACGGGCAAAACCACCCTGGCCCTGATTCTGGCCCAGGCAGTGGATGCGGCGTTTATTACCCTTTCTGCAGTACTGTCCGGGGTCAAGGATATCCGTGCCGCGGTGGAGCAGGCCCAGGTTCGCCTGGGACAGGGCCGCCGCACGGTGCTGTTCGTGGACGAAGTGCATCGTTTCAACAAGGCCCAGCAGGATGCCTTTCTGCCCCACGTGGAAGAGGGCACCATTACCTTTATCGGTGCCACCACAGAAAACCCCTCCTTCGAGCTCAACAACGCCTTGCTGTCCCGGGCCCGGGTATACCGGCTACGATCGCTGACTTCGGATGATCTGCGCGGTCTGCTGGCGCGGGCTCTGGCGGAGCCAAGCCTGAAGGGCATGCAGCTTGATGATGAAGCCCGCGAGTTATTGCTCAACTACGCTGATGGCGATGCCCGGCGCCTGCTCAACATGCTGGAAGTGGCGGCAGACCTGGCCGGCGGCGAGGCACCGGTGATCGATGCGGAACTGATGCGTGAAGTGCTGCGCGATGCGGTACGACGTTTCGACAAGGGCGGGGATTTGTTCTATGACCAGATCAGCGCGCTACATAAATCCGTGCGCGGGTCCGACCCGGATGCGGCCCTGTACTGGTTTGCCCGCATGCTGGACGGTGGCTGTGACCCCCTGTACATTGCCCGCCGCGTAGTGAGGATGGCCAGCGAAGAGGTGGCTAACGCTGACCCTCGGGCACTCACCCTGTGCCTGCAGGCCTGGGATGTGCAGGAGCGGCTGGGCAGTCCGGAAGGTGAGCTGGCCATTGCCCAGGCCATTGCCTATTTGGCCGTGGCGCCGAAGAGCAACGCGGTTTACAAGGCCTACAACCAGGCCCGGGCGCTTGTGCGCGACCATCCCACTGACGAAGTGCCGCTGCATCTGCGCAACGCGCCCACCCAGTTGATGAAAGACGAAGGCTTCGGGGCCGAGTATCATTACGCCCACGATTTTCCTGATGCCTTTGTGGCCGGCGAAAACTACTTTCCGCCCAGCCTCAGTGGCACGCGTTTGTACGAACCGGTCCACCGGGGGCTGGAGATCAAGGTGGCGGAAAAGCTGGCCCGCCTGCGTGGACTAAACGAGCAGAGCAACTGGAAGCGCTACGGAGACGAGCAATGAGCATGGCAACCCTGGCGCCCTGGCTCGCCGTTGCCGGCGGTGGTGCCATTGGCGCTTGCCTGCGTTTCGCCACCACCCTGTGGATTGGCGTACCGTCCATGCCGGCCTGGCCCTGGGCCACCTTCGGGGTGAATCTGGTGGGCAGCTTTCTGTTCGGCTTTCTGGCGGTGGCTTTGTCCAGCCTGCCGGTGGGTGAGATCTGGCGCCTGGCCCTGATGACCGGCATGCTCGGTGCCCTGACAACGTTCTCCACCTTTTCCTTCGAACTGGTTCGATTGGTGGAAGTGAAAGCCTTCGGCATGGCGGCAGGTTACGGCCTGGCGTCGGTGCTGGTCTGTTTTTGTCTCGGCGGGCTGGGGTTGCTGCTGGGGCGGTTGGTGTTCGAATAACGACCGCCGAAAAAATACACCGTAGGAGCCATGCTCGCATGGCGAACCGCCCGTCAGGGCGCTCTCGCGAGAAGGTTCGCCATGCAAGCATGGCTCCTACAGGAAAGAATCTTATCAGCGTCTTGCGTCAGACATCTGGCGTCGGGCGTTTTTTGCTTGGAGTAAAACAAACATGCTGGATATTCGTGCCCTGCGTCAGGACGGTGAAGCCATCAAGGCGGCGCTGATCAAGCGTGGTTTTGACCTGGATCTGGATGCTTTTGCTGCGCTGGATGCCCGCCGCAAACAGGCGGACGTGCGCTCCCAGGATCTTCAGGCCGAACGCAAGAAAGCGTCCAAGCAGGTGGGGCAGCTGATCCAGTCCGGTATGGATGTGGAGCAGGCCAAGGCCCAGGTGGCCGAATCCCTGAAGACCATTGATCAGGAACTGGATCAGGAAGTGGCTAACGCCAAGGCGATCCAGGAGGAAATCCGTGACTTCCTGATGGGCATCCCCAATGTGCCCCAGGAGGCCGTGCCCGCCGGCAACGATGAAGATGACAACGTGGAAGTGCGCCAGTGGGGCACGCCGAAGACCTTTGCCTTCGAGCCGAAAGACCACGTGGACGTGGGCGAGGCACTGGGGCAGGGCGGTCTCGATTTCGAGCGCGCCGCCAAACTCTCCGGCAGCCGCTTTGCGGTAATGACCGGAGGCTTGGCTCGTCTGCACCGTGCGCTGATCGATTTTATGCTCGACATTCACAGCAGCGAACATGGCTATGAAGAAGTCTATGTGCCTTACTTGGTGGGCCCGGAAGCCCTGCGCGGCACCGGCCAGCTGCCCAAGTTCGCCGATGACCTGTTCAAGATGGAAGGTGAGCGCGAGCTGTATCTGATTCCCACTGCCGAGGTGCCGGTCACTAACCTGGCCGCTGATGAAATTCTCGATGCGGAGGCGCTGCCCAGACGTTATACCTGCCATACCCCCTGTTTCCGCTCCGAAGCGGGCAGTCACGGCAAGGACACCCGCGGCATGATCCGCCAGCACCAGTTCGAGAAGGTGGAGCTGGTGCAATTGGTACGCCCGGAAGAGTCGGATGCGGCCCTGGACGCGTTGACCGGCCATGCGGAGGCGATTCTGCAGAAGCTGGATCTTCCCTATCGGGTAGTGATCCTGTGCGGTGGAGATCTGGGCTTTTCCTCCTCCAAGACCTATGACATCGAGGTATGGCTGCCCAGCCAGCAGCGTTACCGGGAAATTTCCTCCTGCTCCAATTTCCGTGACTACCAGGCCCGTCGCATGCAGGCCCGTTGGCGTAACCCGGAAACCGGCAAGCCCGAACTGGTACACACTTTGAATGGGTCTGGTCTGGCAGTAGGGCGTACACTGGTGGCGATCCTGGAGAACTATCAGAATGACGATGGTTCCGTGACCGTACCGGAGGCATTGCGCCCCTACATGAGAGGCCTGGAGCGGTTGCAGTAGCACGCTCCTGCTCATTGAAACCGGGAGCATTGATGGAATTCCTACCAATCAGCTGGCGACTGCAGGGCAAATCTGCCCTGCTTGTGGGGGGCGGAGAAGTCGCCCTGCGCAAAGGGCGCCTTCTGCACCGATCAGGTGCGAAAGTGAGCGTGGTTGCTCCCCATGTGTGCGCAGATCTGCGCGACATTGCGGTGCAGAGCCAGGGTGTCATCCACGAGCGGGCCTTTGAAAGTACCGATCTGAGCGGGCAGACACTGGTTATCTGTGCCACCGATGATCCGGCGGTGAATGCGGCGGTGGCCCAGCAGGCCCAGGCTCGGGGATTGCCGGTCAATGTGGTGGACAACCCCTCCCTGGGTGACTTCATTTTTCCGGCCATCGTGGATCGTTCGCCGGTACTGATCAGCATTAGCTCCTCTGGCGCCTCGCCGGTACTGGCGCGCAAGCTACGTAGCCAGCTGGAGTCCATGTTGCCGGCTCGCTGGGGCCGTCTTGCCGACCTGATGGCAAAGTTTCGCCAGCCCCTCAAGGACAAGCTCAACAATGTGGGCGCACGCCGTCTGTTCTGGGAGCAGGCCCTGGAAGGGCCGCTGGTCGAAAAGGTCATGGCCGGCAAGGACAGCGAGGCGGAAGTCATTCTTGCCGAGGCCATTGAGGCGGCGGATGCTTCACGGCTGAGTCGAGGTGAGGTGTATCTGGTTGGCGCCGGTCCCGGTGACCCGGATTTGCTCACCTTCCGTGCTCTGCGCCTGTTGCAGAAAGCGGACGTGGTGCTCTATGACCGACTGGTAGGCAAGGGCATTGTGGATCTTGCCCGTCGTGATGCGGAGCTGGTTTACGTGGGCAAGGCCCGCGACAAGCATGCCTTACCCCAGGACAACATCAACGAGCTGCTGGTCCACTACGCCAAACAGGGCAAGAAGGTGTGCCGCCTGAAGGGAGGTGACCCCTTTATCTTCGGTCGTGGTGGCGAGGAAATCGATCTGATCGTGGCCGAGGGTATCGACTTTCAGGTAGTGCCGGGCATCACCGCCGCCAGCGGTTGTGCCGCCTACGCCGGGATCCCGCTGACCCACCGGGATCATGCCCAGTCCGTCCGTTTCGTCACTGGCCACCGCAAGGATGGCACCGTGGATCTGGATTGGCAGCATCTGGTCAGTGAAACCGAGACCGTGGTGTTTTACATGGGGCTGGTCGGTCTGCGACAGATCTGTAGCAAGTTGATGGAGCACGGTCGCGGCGGGGATACGCCGATAGGGTTGGTCTCGCGAGGCACCACCAATCTTCAGGAAGTGATCACCGGCACCCTGGACAGCCTGCCGGACCAGATTGAAGGCAGGGAAATCCATGCGCCCACGCTGATCATCGTCGGTAGTGTGGTGAGCCTGCATTCGCAGTTTGAATGGTTTGGGAAGGGCAATTGATAATTGAGAATGGATAATTGATAACGGCGCGTGAGAGGGAATCAGTCGCTCGTACGCAAGAGGCCGCGCTCATGGCTTGAGCGCGGCCTCTTGTGTTTCAGGTGGTGCCGCGTTGATTCGTAGTTATCAATTCTCAACTATCCATTATCAATTAGTCCCTTGTCCCTGTTTTGCCACAACTCACGTGCCTGCTCCTGCGCCTGCTCCAGGGAAGCCGCCCGGTCCAGCCCCCATAGCGCTACCGCTACGGTCTGGATCACTGCATTTTCGCCATAGTCATCGCTCTGCTCGCCACGCCATACCGCCCGCACCGTTTGTGCATCCGGCTCGCCAGGGGGGCTTTGCCGTGGCATGACGTTGTCCAGAACGGCTGCGCCTTCCAGATGTTCACCGTGGCGGATGCCGGTGATCTGGGTGCGGGCGTCCGGGCGGATTTCCAGTTCGCCGCCTTCGCCCTTGAACAGCAGCAGGTCCTGATCGCCGGCCAGGTCGGCTGCGCCCTGGTGCAGCTCGATATAGGCCGGGTGGAAGACGCTCTGCATGGACAGGGGGGCTCTGGACGGGTTGAGGCTACGCGCCAGGGTGTTGATGGGGGAGCGCAGGCCCAGGAAGTAGCGCAGGGTCAGCAAACGCGATAGAGGCGCGCAGAAGGTCTCCAGTGGCAGATACGCCAGGCCATGTTGATCCAGATGCGCGGCGGCCTCCTGTGGCGAACCAGCTACCGGCAGCCCCAGTTGTGGCAGCAGCTGGTCACTGTAAACCCGGTTGGGAGTGTGGGCGGGGCCACCGTGGAGCAGGGTGCGGATGCCCTGGTTGGCCAGCAACAAGGCAGCCAGCAGGTACCAGGGGTGGTGTTTCTTCTTGCCCGCATAGCTGGGCCAGTCCAGCTGCACGTCTGGCAGGGTTTCCAGTGCCTGATAACAAACCGGGCGGCAGGCATCCAGAAAGCCGGCCAGCTCCTCCGGGGTTTCTTCCTTTACCCGTAGCAGCATCAGGAAAGCGCCAAGCTGAATATCCTCCACCTGGCCATCCAGAATGGCTTGCATGGCCTCCCGGGCTTCCTCCCGGGTGAGGCTGCGCCGGGCCCGTTTGCCGCGGCCAAGCGTCCGTACAAAGGGGGCAAAAGCATGTTCAGTCATGGTCAACCTCGTAGATGCCCGGCAGGAGTGCAAGTTGCGAGCAGCGTACTGCGTGTGAGCGTTATATCAATACCAACTGGTACAAGGGCCATGTTCGGCGACCAGCTCCAGCAGCCGGGCATGGTCGATAACCGGCAAAGGGCTGTCTGGCAGGGCCAGTGCGGGATGCTGAAGCAGGTAACCGTCGCCTTGCAGAGACAACCGTGAAGCAAACAACAGGCCAGCATCGCTGAAGACACAGATATCGCCTTCCCGATACAGGCTTTCAAATACCTGGCGCTGGGGGCTGTCCGGGGTGAAACCTATCAGGTGAATCATCGCCTTAGAACACCAGAACCTGACCGCACTCGTCGCGCAGCGTCTGCAAAGATTGCGAGTCGAGAGTCTCCACCGGGATTGTAGCGACCGGCGCCAGACCCTCGGTGACACAGCGTACGCCGAAGTCCGGCAGCTGTGCCAGGCTGTCGCTGGGTGCCAATTGCAGTTGCTGTAGGCAGTCTTCGGTGAGCCACAGGATCGTGGGCTGGCCGAAGGCTGCACCCGTCAACAACATATCCAGGGTTTCCTGAAACTGGCTGGAAAGCGGTGTGCTGCCACTGGCGATATAGAGAATCTGATTAGCCAAACTGTATTACCCGATCGCTGTGAATCAGGGCATCTGCCCACTGTCCCAGTCCGGCCAGGGAGAAACCGTCCGCCAGGGTATCCGCTACCACTCCCCGGCGCTGTGCCGCCCCCACACAAACCACCGCGTCCAGCGGGTTGTCAGCCAGCCATTGCTGCCATTGCTGGGCCGCATTGGCTTGGGCTCCGTCAGCACTCCAAGCATGACGATGTGCCAGGTGCACGGCATCCCGGTAGAAAAAGAGGCGATAAAGTTGGTGATCTGAGTGGCCCAGCAGGGCTTGGGCGGTGTGGAGAGCGGTCAGTGCGGCGGCGGAATCCGCCGCCGCATTGACCAGAAGGGCAAACCGCATCAATCGTCGCCGCCGAGGGCGGTGAGCAGGTGCAGCAGAGACATGAAGAGGTTATACAGGGACACGAACAAGGTCACCGTGGCCATGATGTAGTTAGTCTCGCCGCCGTGAATGATGGCGCTGGTCTGCCACAAGATCAGCATTGAGGACAGCAATACGAAAGCGGCGGAGATCGCCAGGGCAAGTGCCGGGATGGCGAAGAAGATATTGGCGATTGCCGCAACAAAAGCCACCAGAATACCGACCATGATGAAATTGGTCATGAAGCTGAAGTCTTTCTTGGTCACCAGAGCGATGGCTGACATGGCCACGAAGATCCCTGCAGTACCGCCCAGAGCCATGGTCACGGTTTCCATGCCGCCAGGCATTTGCGCGTACATGTTGATGATCGGGCCAGTGGTAAAGCCCAGCCAGCCGGTCAGACCGAATACGGCCAGGATGCCCCAGGCGCTATTGCGGAGCATATTGGTGGCGAATAGCAGGCCGAAGTAGACGCCGAGGGTCAGCCATACGTTGACAAAACCGATGTTGCTGGCCATGGCAAACCAGGATGCACCGGTAGCTACAATCAGTGACAGCCCCAGCAGCATGTAGGTGTTCTTCAATACCTGGGCCGCACGTTCCCCGGTGACGGCAGCACCGTGCGAGGATACGGAATAGGGGTTGGTCTGGTTATTCATGTGTTTGCACTCATCCTGCGAATTGTACCTGTGATAATAAGGGCGGCCGCGTCAAAATCAAGCAATGAAAGCAGGCGAAAAGCCTTGTTTTTTGTGGTTTTACGAGGGGGAGAGCCGCGGCAGCCCTTTGGGGAAATTTGTCGCGCCAAGAAAGTGGATATCGTCATCATCGTGATGCCGGCATCTGTAGCGTCATGGTTATCAATAACGGATTTATCTTCAGTAGACCAAAAGGACGTCGGTGAACGTCGGTTTTGGTTAACTTTCAACCATTTGCCATCCTGATTTGCGTACCGCGATTGACTGACTTTGTTGCTCATGTATTATTGCTGACCTGTTCGGAGGGGTGGCAGAGTGGCCGAATGCACCGGTCTTGAAAACCGGCGACGGGAGACCGTCCGTGGGTTCAAATCCCACCCCCTCCGCCAAACAAGAAGCCCGCACTCAAATGAGTGTGGGCTTTTTTATGGTCAGTCAACTGGGCAGCGCATAACTGGAATGGAACGCTCGAAACAGGCCGACCTAGACCGTCGCTCCCAGCAGGGCGGCGAAATTTTGAAGCGCATCCAGCCCTTGAATATCGTCTTCCAGCAGCGGCAAGTGGATTCTGGGTAGCCCCTTGAAAGCCTCATCCAGTTGGATCATATGTCGTTGCTGGCGTGCCAGCCGGGCGGCGAAAAAGGCACTGTCAGCGGCATCGGCAAGCACCCGGTTGACGATGGCCCCGGCTACCGGGATATGGCTGTCGGAAAGTGTCGCTACGGCACGGGCGGTTTCCAGAATGGGTAGCCGCTCCGGGGTCAGCACAAACAGAAAGGCGGTGTGCAGCGGATCACTGAGCTGTCTGCGGGTGCGGTGGAATAAACGCTGCCTGGCCATCAATGTTTCCGCGACTTCCCGGCTTCGGGGATCCAGATCGGCGGTGGCGTGCTCGGTGGGGTCCTGCAGCGGGCTGTCCAGGTCCTTGCCGGGGGTCAGGTGACCGAGCACCTTGCCCAGTGTCCGTGCCTTTTCAGTATGGCGCAGCAGACCATCGGTCCAGGCGGCCATCACTTCCGGCAGGCTCAGTAGCCGCAGGGTGTGGCCGGTAGGCGCGGTATCAAAAATCAGCAGGTCGAAGTCGCGGCTGTCTTCGTCAATGGTGCGGGCGATACGCTCCAGCAGGGCAGCTTCCTGAGCACCAGGAGACTGGCGACTCAGGCGCAGTTGCTTCTCCAGTTCCCGCACCTGGTCCGGGCCGGCGAAGCGGCGCATCTGGGCGCTGACCCGATCCAGATACGCATCCACTTCCTGATCCGGGTCCAGCTCCAGGGCAACCAGATTGGGGGCCAGGCGGGTAGGGCGGTTGCCGATGGGGCGGTCGAAGGCGTCGGCTAGACTGTGGGCCGGGTCGGTGGATACCAGCAGCACCTGGCGTCCCTGGTCGGCGGCGCGCAGGGCCAGGGCCGAGGCGGTCGTGGTTTTTCCCACGCCGCCCTTGCCGCCGACCATCAGCAGGGATTTTTCCGTCAGCAGTCGATCCAGATCCAGTAACGTTGCAGCCATCAGCAGCAGCGGAAATGGTCAAGCGGTGAACGTTCCATGCCCATACGGGTATGCCAGTCGTGGAAGCGGTCCATGAGCAGCGGTTGCAGCTCCAGCGTGCTCCAGGCAGCGGGGTTGGGCACACCCATCATTTCGGCAAATACCAGCAACATGAACAGATCTTCCTCATCCCGTTTGGCGCGGGCAATGGCCGCCCGGTAGGGGGCGTTGTAGTACTGGGCGCCCAGTTCTCCCAGGCGGCGGAAAAACAGCCGCGTCTTGCCTGGCATCAGATTCTCTCCGGTGGGGCGTTGAAGGCTCGTTTCAGGGCAGCGGCGCACTCCAGTGTGACCAGCAGGGCTGCCACCAGGACTACCAGGTCCAGGCCCAGCAGGAACCAGTCGGACTTGTCATAGAAGCTCTTCAACTGGATCAGCAGCGCGTACAGGGTCATTACCAGCAGGAATACCAGTGGCGCCAGGGTATAAATGGCGGGTCGGCCGCGTTTGACCAGCATGATGGTAATCACCAGCAGTGTGAGGCCGGCGAGCAACTGGTTGGTGGTCCCGAAAAGCGGCCAGATCAGCAGGCCCCCCGAGCCATCCGCACCGCCGGCACCAAAGGCCAGCAGCAGGCAGCTAGCTACCGCCAACAGGGTGGCGGGCAGGGGGCGGGTCAGCCATTTTTGCTGATAGATTTCACCCCATTCCTGGAAGATATAGCGTTGCAGCCGCAAGCCGGTATCCATGGTGGTGCCGGCAAACAGGGCAGCCATCACGGTCAATAACGTTGCCGCCACCCCCACATCCATGCCGGTACCGCCGGCCAGGATATTGGCGCCGCCATTAACAAAGGCGGTGAGGCTGCCATCACCAAAGGCGGTGTAGACGGCCTGCCAGTCAGCTAGAGTGGCGAAGCCGGCAGTCGCCGCAATGATCGCTGCCAGGGCCAGGGCCCCTTCACCCACCGCACCGAAATAGCCGACAAAACGGGCATCCGGCTCCTTGTCCAGTTGTTTGGAGCTGGTGCCGGACGCCACCAGGCCATGGAAGCCGGAGATGGCGCCGCAGGCGATGGTGACAAACAACAGAGGTAGCAGGGAAGGCGTGCCGGCGGGAACATCATGATTGATCATCGGCGCCACCACTTGCGGGTTGCCGATGAGCACGGCGCCGTAGAGCAGGATCAGGCCGACAAATAATTGCAGACCGTTGATGTAATCCCGTGGCTGCAACAGCACCCACACCGGCAGCAGGGAGGCGATGGCGGCATAGCCGAACAGCAGCAGTATCCAGCTTGCATTGGCGGACAGACCCACGACCTGTTCCGGCAATTCCACCGGGACCTGCGGGCCCACATAGATAAGGCTGTAGAGGGCTATGACGCCGACTATGGAAACCACACCCAGGCCGATAACCCGCCGGTAGATCAACTGGCCGATCACCAGTGCCACAGCGATGGCGCCCCACACCGGCACGACGGCGCCGGGGTTGTTGATCAGCAGTTTGGCAATGACTACCCCGAAAACCGCGTTGACCATCAGCAACACCAGGAAGATGACGATCATGAACACTGTGCGGGCACGGCGACCGACAACCTCGCCAGTCAGGGCGCCAACGGATTTGGCTCTATTGCGTACGCTGGCCCACAGGGCGCCACTGTCGTGGACGCCGGCAAAGAAGATGGTGCCGAAAACCACCCACAGGAAGGCGGGCAGCCAGCCCCAGATTACCGCGATGGCAGGCCCGACAATCGGTGCGGCGCCGGCCACAGAGGTGAAGTGATGGCCCCACAGCACAAAGCGGTTGGTGGGCACGAAATCCACGCCGTCCTCGAATTCGTGGGCCGGAGTGCGAAAATTGGGGTCGAGCTTGTAGATGCGCGTGGCGATAAAGCGGGAGTAGAATAAATAGCCGGCGGCCATGCCACCCAGGCCGAGCAGAAGCAGGACGATTGCGCTCATGGGGTGTCCTTTGTCATTGTCGCTGTTGGTAGCCCGTTGGGGCGCAGGTTAACGCCTATGGTTAGTGCTTTTAGTCCGGGCGTCAACGCGACCAATGGCTAACAGGTTCTGGTTTGGGTCTGTGCGAGGCTGGGTCGTGATTTGGAAAATAGTTGCTTTGCATGGATGCTGGGCATACAAGAATGGAAATATCCGGGGTGGCGTGAGGAATGTCATCGTTTGATATCAAGACCCTATGCATGCGGGTGCACAGACGCTACCCTTCGTGCCTTACTGAAAAAGAAGTGGGTAAAGGAATTACCCGGGGGAAGCAGTAATGATCAAAGTATTGGTAGTGGACGACCATGATCTGGTCAGAACCGGCATTGCCAGAATGCTGGATGAAGTGGAAGGCTTGCGGGTGGTTGGCGAAGCCAGCTCCGGCGAGCAGGCAGTGCAGATGGCCAAGGATACCGTGCCGGATGTGGTGCTGATGGACATCAAGATGCCGGGTATCGGTGGTCTTGAAGCAACCCGTAAATTGTTGCGCGTGGACGAGGGTGTTCGTGTCATCGCCGTGACCATGTGTGAGGAAGAGCCCTTTCCTTCCCGCCTGATGAAAGCCGGTGCCGCAGGCTATATGACCAAGGGTGCGGACCTGGAAGAAATGGTCCGCGCCATCAAGATTGTCACCACCGGGCAACGTTATATCAGCCCGGAAATTGCCCAGACCATGGCCCTCAAGCCTTACACTGGCGATGATGCATCCCTGCTGGATATGCTCTCAGAGCGTGAGTTGCAGATCATGATGATGATCGTCAACTGCCACAAAGTGCAGGATGTGGCCGATAAACTTTGCCTGTCTCCGAAAACTGTCAACACTTACCGTTATCGCATTTTCGACAAGCTGGGCGTGACCAGCGATGTGGAAATGGCGTTGCTGGCAGTGCGCCATGGCATGCTGGATGCGGTAGAGAACACCGTTTCCTGAACGCAAAAGGGAGTAATAGGCCGGCCGGAACTGTTACACTTTTGGTGCAGTAACTGGCCGAGACCTATCCCTTGTCAGAGTTCGATCCCCAACATTTTCTGGATCATTGTGCCCGCAAGCCGGGTGTCTATCGCATGCTCAATGATGGCGGTGACGTCCTTTATGTGGGCAAGGCGCGTAATTTACAGGCGCGTCTGAGCAGTTATTTCCAGAAGAACATCACCAGCGCGAAGACCCGGGCTTTGGTAGGCCGTATTGCCAGTGTCCAGACTACGGTCACCGGCAGCGAGGCAGAAGCCTTGCTGCTGGAGCAATCGCTGATCAAGGAGCTGCGGCCGCCCTATAACATTCTGCTGCGCGACGACAAATCCTATCCCTACATTCGTATCACCTCCGCGGACCGGTTCCCGCGCATCACCTTTCATCGAGGTAGCCGTCGCAGCGGCAGTCACTATTTCGGCCCTTACCCCAGTGGTGGTGCAGTACGGGAAGCGCTTTCCCTGGTGGAAAAAGTCTTTCGGGTGCGCAATTGCAGCGACAGCTACTTCCGCAACCGGACACGGCCCTGCCTGCAGCATCAGATCAATCGCTGTACCGCCCCCTGCGTTGGTCTGGTCAGCGAGGAAGCCTATGCCCATCAGGTGAAACTGGCCATGGACTTCCTCGATGGCCGCAGCAGGGAAGTGGTCGAGCAGCTTAGTGCGGAAATGGATGCCGCGTCCCAGTCTCTGGATTTCGAGCGGGCCGCGATCGTGCGCGACCAGCTAGCGGCGATTCAATCTGTACAGCAGAAGCAATACGCGGAAACCGGTCAGGGCAATCTGGATGTGGTGGCCATTGATAGCCGTCATGGCCTGGCAGTGGTTGAAGTGTTGATGATTCGCGGTGGCCGGATTCTTGGCCACCGCACCTTCCGGCCGGATACCCGTGGCGAAGAGGATCAAAACGAAATTCTGGAAGCGTTCCTGGCCCAGTATTACCTGGGCGACCGGGAAGATCCGGTGCAGCCTCAGGAAATCCTGCTGGGTCTGGAGCCCACCAGCGCGGAGGCGTTGCAGCAGGCTTTGAGCGGCCATTGGGGCAAGAAGGTTCGTCTGGCCTGGCGAGTAAGAGGCGAGCGGGCTGCCTGGATCGACATGGCCCAGACCAATGCCCAGCAATCCCTGGCAGCGGAACTGGCGGCCCGCGAGCACATGGAGCAGCGTTTTCTGTCTCTTGAAGCGTTGCTTCGGGCGGATGAGCCGGTGCGTCGCATCGAGTGTTTTGATATCAGCCATACCCAGGGTGAGAAAGCGGTGGCGTCCTGTGTTGTCTTCGATCAGCAGGGAGCCAGGAAAACCGACTACCGGCACTTCAACGTGGCCCCGGCCCATGCCGGGGATGACTATGAAGCGCTGGAAGAGGCGGTGCGACGTCGCTATCAGCGGGTAATCAAGGAGCAGGGCAGATTGCCGGATCTGTTGCTGATCGATGGTGGTAAGGGGCAGATGCAGCGCGCCTGGGATGTGGCGCAGGAGCTGGGTCTTCAAGACCGGGTTCGGGTGATGGGCATTGGTAAGGGGCCCAGTCGGCGGCCAGGCTTTGAAGTGTTGTATTTGCCTGATGGGCAGGAGCTGGTGCCGGGGCCATCCCATTCCGCGTTGCATCTGCTGCAACAGGTCCGTGATGAGGCCCACCGGTTTGCACTAACCGGGCATCGAGCCCGACGCGGCAAGACTCGCAAGCAGTCCTCCCTGGACGAGATTCCCGGTATTGGCCCGAAGCGCCGCAAGGCGCTGCTGACACATTTTGGCGGCCTCAAACAGTTGCGCAATGCCTCCGCCGGAGAGCTGGCGCGGGTGCCGGGTATCAATGCCCAGATGGCGCAAACTCTCTACGATTGGTTTCATGACTAGGCGCTGGTCGCAAAATCGGCAATGAGTCACAGTCGGCTTTCCGTTATACTGGTCCTTTCGGCCTGTTAGTGCCCGCTGTGTTCCAGTTCCGCGGGTATTGAGGCTGGCCATGCCCTGCGTTCGTGCCGCTTCCCATGCTTTTTTCAGGTATGCGACGGCCGCGCAGCGTATCAACAGGCCCTTATTTTGGCGGTAGTACCTATGCAGAAAACGAGCCCGATCCTGAATTTGCCCAATATTCTGACCATGATTCGTGTATTGGCAATTCCCGTTCTGGTTCTGGTGTTCTATTTGCCGTTCAAATGGAGCGATATGTGTGCGGCGGCCCTGTTTCTGGCTGCGGGTGTGACCGACTGGTTGGACGGCTACCTGGCACGGCGCCTGAATCAGACCAGCCCCCTGGGGGCCTTTCTGGACCCGGTGGCGGACAAGCTGATCGTTGGCGTGGCCCTGGTGATGCTGGTACAGATTCATGCCACGGCATGGCTGGCGGTGCCCGCCATGGTGATCGTTTCCCGGGAAATTGCAGTGTCTGCCCTGCGTGAGTGGATGGCAGAACTGGGGCAGCGGGGCAGAGTGGCGGTAAGTCAGCTCGGCAAGATCAAGACGGTGACCCAGATGACAGCCATCACCCTGTTGCTGGCCCAGAAGCCTGGTTTCGATGCTTTTGGCGATATCGTCATGACCCCCTGGTTGTGGCTCAGTTATGGCCTGCTGTATCTGGCTACGGCGTTGACCCTCTGGTCCATGGGCTCCTATCTGCGCGCGGCAGCCCCCGAGTTACTGAAAAGCGGGGACTGAGTCGGCCGTGGCAGCCTGCCTGGTGCCGAGGGCGGTGCGAATCGGGGATTTTTTAGTCAAAGTGCTGAAAAATCAGAAAAAACAATCAGGCCCGGCTTGACAGTGGGAGGGCGATGAGTAGAATTCTTCCCCGCAACGACGCATGATTCGGGGCAGAAAAAAGCGGGAATAGCTCAGCTGGTAGAGCACAACCTTGCCAAGGTTGGGGTCGCGAGTTCGAATCTCGTTTCCCGCTCCAAGTTTTCAAAAACCTCGGTTCCGCCGAGGTTTTTTCTTGGTAAACAGTTTAAAGGCGCGGTGGCAGAGTGGTTATGCAGCGGACTGCAACTCCGTTAACGCCGGTTCGATTCCGACCCGCGCCTCCAATTATTGACCTGCACGGTCACCGCCCGGGTGGCGAAATTGGTAGACGCAACGGACTTAAAATCCGTTGACCTTTGGTCGTGCGGGTTCAAGTCCCGCCCCGGGCACCAGCTTTACCCTTCCTGCTATACCCTCCATCTCCAGTATCATTTGCCATCACCGCTAGTCGAAAATAATTCCAGCCAAATCAACCACCTGGTTACGCAACTTCAGGCACTTTATTGCCGTGTTGCCAGGCTTTCTGGTAGCCTCACACTTTAGTCTTAGCCTGCTTCTGCAATCTGATCGCAGATTCAGGCTTAGCCCTTTCGGGGGGCACTGAGAACAAAAAGCCGGAAAGGCGAGAGGGCTATCTGAATGAACTGGTTCCAGAACCTGTCTGTGCGGCTGAAGATTCTGTCTGTGGCCGGACTGGGTATTGTGTTGTTTGTGGTCTATGCGGCCTACAGCTTCTACATTGCCGAAACCAATATTGATCATCTGAAACGGATCGAGAGTCAGGACTTCCCGGTTCTGGAGCTGGTTAACGCCAACAATGTGGATTTCATTGCCATCAGTGAGTCCTTTATTGCGGCCATCACCCAGGCCGATCCGGATCTCTTACAGGAAGCGCAGAGTCGTGCCGCCGAGTTCGAGCAACGGCTGGCGGATATCCGTCGCACCGACCCCAGCCTGTCGGGCAGCGTTGAAGACTTGCGCAGTAGTTTCAGTGCCTACATTGGTGAAGCCACCACTCTGGCGCGCAGCCTGATTGACAACGATACGGCTTCGGATGATCTGTATCAGCGCATCAGCCATGTTCGCAGCCTGCAGGATGCCTACGAGACCCACCAGAAAGCGTTTGAGAAGCAACGCTACGAAGCGTTTCGCGACACGCTCAATTCCAGTCGTTCCGATAATCTCAGTACCCAGAAAATCGGCCTGTTCCTTGGGCTGGTTGCCTTTACCTTATTGGCCCTGATTGCCCTGCGTGTCACACGCGCCATTACCTTGCCACTGGAAGGCGCAGTGAACGCGGCCGATAATATTGCCAATGGCAAGTGGGATACCAAGATTGAAAAGGGAGGCCGTGACGAGACTGGCCACTTGCTGCACGCCATTCGCAAGATGCGTGACTCGCTGATAAAGCGCCACACCGAGGACCGCCGCCAGGAAACCATCAAGAATCATCTGGCTGAGCTCAACAACCGCATGCGTGGTGAGATGAGCTTTGAGCAGCTGGGCAACAACATGCTCAGTTTCCTGGTGCCGGTACTGGAAGCTCAGGTGGGGGCGTTTTACAGCTTCGACCCATCCACCGAGCAGCTCACCCTGAGTAGTTCCTATGCCATGCAGCGGCGCAAGCATCTGGCCAACACCTTCAAGCTGGGCGAGTCTTTGGTTGGCCAGTGCGCACTGGAACGCAAAAGTATCCTCCTGGAGCAGGTGCCGGAGGATTACATCAGTATCGCTTCCGGAACCGGCGCCGGGCAGGCTCGCAATGTGATGGTGATGCCGGTTGTCCATGATGATGAGATCAAGGGCGTGCTCGAAATCGGCGCTTTCCGTGAATTCAGTGACGAAGACCTGACATTCCTGGAACAATGCGTGTCCGTAATCGCGGTGTCTGTGCATAGCGTGCAAAGCCGCATGCGTCTCGCGCAAATGCTTGAACAGACCCAGGAGCAGGCTGTCGCTCTTGAGCGACAGAAAGAAGAGATGGCCCAGGTCAATGAAGACCTGGAAGAGCAGGCCATGGAGCTGTCTGCTTCGGAGTCACGCCTGCAGCAGCAGCAGGAAGAACTCAAGGCGATCAACGAGGAGCTGGAGTCACAGACCCAGGCCTTGCGCGCGTCTGAAGAGAGTTTGCAGGCTCAGCAGGAAGAATTGCGCGTTACCAACGAAGAGCTGGAAGCCCAGGCGCGTTTGCTTACTGAACAGAAGAGTGAGATGGCGCAGAAGAATGACGAGCTTGAGCTGCTGCGCCACGAGCTGGAAGACAAGATCCGCGAACTGGAAATGTCCTCCAAGTACAAATCCGAGTTCCTCTCCACCATGAGCCACGAACTGCGGACGCCGCTCAACTCGATCCTGATTCTCTCCAATGCGCTGGGCCAGAACAAGAAAGGCAATCTGGATGATAAACAGGTAGAACACGCCCAGGTAATCCATTCTGCCGGCTCGGATCTTCTCAGCCTGATCAACGATATCCTCGATATTTCCAAGATCGAGGAAGGCAAGATGGATGTCATCATTGATGACCTGTCACCGCAGGAAATTAGTGAGCATTTCCGGCGCAACTTTGCCCATGTGGCGGAAAGTCGCAATCTGGATTTTCACGTCAATCTGGGCGACAACCTGCCCGATTACTTCTACACCGATCGTCAGCGCCTGGAGCAGATCATCAAGAATCTGCTTTCCAACGCCCTGAAATTCACCGAGCAAGGTTCGGTGACGCTGACCATTGCCCGCCCGGAGGAAGACGAATCACTGCCTTCTCGCCAGTTGCTGCGTGACCAGACGATCAAGTTTGCTGTGACCGATACTGGGACTGGCATTGCGTCGGAAAAACAGAAGCTGATCTTCGAGGCCTTCCAGCAAGCAGATGGGACTACCAGCCGGAAATATGGCGGTACCGGCCTGGGGCTGACCATTTCCCGGGAGCTGGCACGCCTGCTGGGCGGCGAGATCAGCCTTTACAGTGACGGGGAAGGCACGGGTTCTACCTTCATGCTGTATCTGCCAGAAGGCTCCGAGGAGTCCATGGAAGCGTCAGCCAGCGGTGCGACCCAGGAAGCAGATATTGGCACGAATGCGGAAGCGCATACCGCACCACTGACGCATGCGGAAACAGCCCGGGATGATTTCGTTGTACGCGAAAAGACCGTACTGATCGTCGAGGATGACAGCGAATTCGCCAATGTCTTGCTGGAATTGGCCGCCGACTATGGGCTGGAAGGGCATATCTGTTCGGACGGGGAGGCAGCACTTGAATACGCCAGCCACTACCGCCCCAGTGCCATCATTCTGGATATCGGCCTGCCGGGCATTGATGGCTGGGAAGTGATGGAAAAACTCAAGGCAGACCCGCGCACCAAGGATATTCCTGTGCATTTTCTGTCGGGACGTGATGAGCGCAAGAAAGCCCTCGAACTGGGTGCCATCGATTTCCTTACCAAGCCGGCCAAGCAGGATGACATCCTCTCTGCCTTTGCCAAGATTGAAGGTGCCATCGAAACCAATGTGCGCCGTTTGCTGGTGGTGGAAGACAGCGAGATCCAGCACGAGAGTATTCGCGAGCTGTTTGACCAGAAAGGGGTGGAAATCACGGCTGCAACCAGTGGTGAGGAGGCGCTGAAAGCCCTGCGTGAAACCGTGTTCGACTGCATGATTCTGGATTTGACTCTGCCAGACATGAGCGGTTTCGAACTGCTGGAAACCCTTCATGCCAGTGAAAGCTATGACAGCGTTCCGGTGGTCATTTACACCGGCAAAGACATGACCCGGGAAGAAGAAGCGAAGCTGCGCAAATACGCTGACCGGATCATTCTCAAGACAGAGCGCTCTCATGAGCGGCTGCTGAATGAAGCGTCCCTGTTCCTGCACTGGCTGGAGTCCACGTTGCCGGCCAACCGCCGCACCAGCACGGATGCCATCGAGCATCGTGACGATATTTTCGAAGGTAAGCAGCTACTGCTGGTGGATGATGATATGCGCAATATCTATGCGCTGTCGGCCCAGCTTGAAGAGCTGGGTTTCGATATCACCATTGCCAACAATGGTCGAGAAGCACTGGATGTTCTGGAAGAGCACCCGGATATGGATATCGTGCTGATGGATATCATGATGCCGGAGATGGATGGCTATGAGGCCATGACGCATATCCGCGAGCAGGCCCGCTTCCAGAAACTGCCGATGCTGGCACTCACCGCCAAGGCCATGAAGGACGACCGGGCCAAATGTATTCAGGCGGGCGCCAACGATTATTGCTCCAAGCCGATTGATATGGCAAAACTCACCTCGCTGTTGCGGGTTTGGCTCCACAAGTAGGCCCTGGAGGATCAATAAATGGCTGAGCCGTACCCCATCGATGATGATGAGATCAATGTGGAGGATATCGAGATCCGGCTGTTGCTGGAGGCTATCTACCAGATGTACGGGTACGATTTTCGCTCCTACAGCAAGGCCTCCATTCGTCGCCGGGTCATGCATCGGATGACCATGTCCGGCTTCGCCTCGATCATGGAAATGACCGACAAGGTACTGCGGGACCGGCCGTTCTTCGTGACCCTGCTCAACGATCTCACCGTCAATGTGACCGAGATGTACCGGGATCCGGAGTTCTACCGGGCCTTCCGTGAGGACGTGGTGCCGGTATTGAAAACCTTTCCCTTTATCAAGATATGGCATGCCGGTTGCTCAACCGGCGAGGAAATTTATTCCATGGCCATCCTTCTGGAGGAAGAAGGGCTCTACGACCGCGCCATGATCTATGCCACCGATATCGACAAGAATGTGCTGGCCTCCGCCAAAAAAGGGATCTATTCCATTGAGGCGGTAAAGCAGTATGGTGACAATTATCGCAGGGCAGGGGGGCGACACTCACTGTCTGACTACTTCACCGCGCGCTATGACAGCGTGATTATGGAGCAGCGCCTCAAGCGCAATATCGTTTTTGCTGACCATGACCTGGCAACGGATCAGGTTTTTGGTGAAATGCACGTTATCCTGTGCCGCAATGTGCTGATCTACTTTGATCGCGCCCTGCAGGCCCGAGTGATTCGACTGTTCAGTGACAGCCTGGACATGGGCGGCTATCTCTGCCTCGGCACCAAGGAAAGCCTGCGTTTCAGTGGTCAGGAAGAGACCTTTGATGTGATCAACACACCGCTGCGAATTTTCCGCAAGCGTCAATTACTTCACCACGCATGACTAGAGACAACCAATGATAGTGCAGAAGCTGCTACTCGTGGATGACCAACCCGCCAACCTGGTGTCGCTGGAGGCAGTCCTGGAAGGCGAGGGGCGCACCCTGATCAAGGCGCATTCCGGTCAGGAAGCCTTAAAGGTTCTGCTTAAGGAAGATATTTCTCTGGTGCTTCTGGATGTGCAGATGCCAGGCATGGATGGCTTTGAAGTTGCAGAATTGATGCGTCAGCGCAAGGATACGCAGACCATCCCCATTATTTTTGTGACTGCCATCAGCAAGGAAAAGAAATACGTATTCAAGGGCTACCAGGCTGGGGCTGTGGATTACCTGTTTAAACCCCTGGATCCATTGATCCTAAAGAGCAAAGTGGATTTCTTTCTCAGTCTGGACAAACAGCGGCGCGAATTGCAGGAGAAACTGCGCGAAGCCCAGGCTCATCGTGCCGCCTACGAAGCCGGAAAAACCCAACGCGGGGAGGGCAGCGGTAACTCATCGTGATAAACAGAATCGGGCCGGTAAAGGCGATTGTCATGGGGGCCTCCTGGGGAGGCCTTAATGCGTATACTCGCATCTTGTCGGCGTTGCCGGCCGACTTTCCGGCTGCGATCTTGCTGGTTCAGCATCAACATGCCAGCGCGGAAAATCGTTTGCCGTGGTTGCTGGCCCGCTATTGCCAACTGCCGGTGATCGCGCCAGAAGACAAGGAAGAAATACAACCAGGTTGTGTCTATGTGGCCCCACCGGGGTACCACATGCTGGTAGAAGAGGATGGGACGTTGGCTTTTTCTGCTGGAAGGGCTGTACTCTTTTCTCGCCCATCGGTAGACGAGCTGTTTCTTTCCGCGGGGGCGGTTTACGGAAAACAGCTTGTCGGGGTTATTCTTACCGGCGCCAATGAAGATGGTGCAAAAGGAATTGACTATATTCACCGTCGTGGCGGGTTCACCATTGCCCAGTCACCGGTAAGTGCAGAAGCACCGGCCATGCCCGAAGCGGCAATAAAAACAGGTGCGGTTTCCAGAGTGCTCGATCTTGAAGCAATCGGGCCCTTTCTGGCAGAACAGGTTCCAGGGTAGTAGACCTATGAAGCAAAACATTTTGGTTGTGGATGACCACAGGGAAAATCTTATCGCCCTTGAAGCAATTCTCGATGGGGAAGGGCGTAACCTCGTTATGGCACAATCAGGTAACGAGGCTCTCTCGCTGGCTCTGAAATATGATTTCGCGCTGGTGTTGCTGGATGTGCAAATGCCGGATATGGACGGCTTTGAAGTCGCCGAGCTGATGCGCAAGAACAACAAAACCCGCCATATCCCCATCATTTTCGTTACCGCCCTCTCCAAAGAGCAGAAATACGTGTTCAAGGGCTATGAATGTGGCGCGGTGGACTATCTGTTCAAGCCCATCGACCAGAAAATACTGGAAGCCAAGGTCAATGTGTTTCTTGAGCTGGATCGCCAGCGAAAGAAACTGCAGCAGGCTGTGGTACAGATGAAACGCCTGAAGGACGAAAACGAACGCCTGCTACACGCCCTCGGCGAGGCTCTGATAGGGGCTGATGCCCGCGGCAAGGTGTCTTTCTGCAATGAGGCAGCCTGTGCGCTGCTGCGCCGCCCTCGCGATGAACTGGTAGGTAAGGATATTGCGGCGCTGATCTTCAATGATGATACCGGCAAGCGTCGCTGGGAGTGGAAGGACTCGCCGTTGCGTCAGGCCTGTCAGCAAGGTGAGGGCTGGAAAAACGAACACAGCCTGTACACACAGGATGAAGACGGACTGGTAGCCTTGTCGGTGCGTGGCAACGCCATCAACGATGATTCCGGCAATTTTACCGGTGTCGTCATTGTGTTGCGTAGGGCTGACGACGAAAATGATGTGAGAGACAGCCGCAAGGATCATCGCCGCCACCCGCGCAAGAAGCTGTTTCGGGAAATGGTGGTGTTCGATCGCAGTACCGGTGGTAACGTGGGCCGTCTGATGAATATCAGCCTGGATGGCTTCAAGCTGTTTACCCGTCGGGAGCTTCCCCATGGCGAAGTATTGCATATGGGGATGGTGTTGCCGGATCAGATTGCCGGGGTAAACACCATCAGCTTCGATGCCCGGGTGGTATGGTCGGAAATTCTGGATGCTCCCGGGGAATACCAGGTGGGTTTCCAGTTCATGGAACTGACAGAGATCACGGCGAATGTGATCGAGAATCTGATGGACAAATACTGAAATGAGCGAGCACATCGAGACGCCGGAAAATAAAGACCTTCCCCCGTCGCTGCTGCCTTATGGGTTTGCCCGGCGCTATGGTGTGCTGTTGCGAGAAAAGGATGGCCACCGCGAGTTGTGCTACCGAAAGGATGTGCCGCTGTCCGCGCTTAGTGAGGTCCAGCGTTATATAGGTCGGCTGCCGTCGCTGGTACCCATGGATGATGCTGCTTTTACCTCTGCCATGGCCATCGCCTATGAGCAGCAGCGCGGCGCTGCCGCGGAGGCGGCCGGTGATCTGGAAGGACTGGATCTGGCCAGTCTCGCGGATTCATTGCCGGAAACCTCTGATTTGCTGGAACAGGAAGATGATGCGCCGATTATCCGGCTGATCAACGCCCTGTTGCAGGAAGCGATCCGCGAGGATGCCTCCGATATTCATATTGAAACCTTCGAGCGCCGCCTGGTAGTTCGCATGCGGGTCGATGGGGTATTGCGTGAAATACTCACCCCGAAACGGGAGCTCGCGCCACTACTGGTTTCGCGAATCAAGGTAATGGCACGGCTGGACATTGCCGAGAAACGGATTCCCCAGGACGGCCGTATCTCCCTGAGAATCGGTGGCCGGGACGTGGATGTGCGGGTGTCCACCATGCCATCCAGTAATGGTGAGCGTGTGGTGTTGCGTCTGCTCGACAAGCAGGCAGGGCGACTGCAGCTCTCCCATCTGGGCATGGGCGAAGAGTGCGACCAGCACATGCGTGAGCTGATTCACAAGCCCCACGGTATTATCCTGGTCACCGGGCCTACCGGGTCCGGTAAGACCACGACGTTGTACGCCTCACTGGCGGATCTCAACGACAGCACCCGTAACATTCTCACTGTGGAAGATCCCATCGAGTATCAACTCGAAGGTATCGGCCAGACTCAGGTCAACACCAAGGTGGATATGACCTTTGCTCGCGGGCTGCGCGCGATTCTTCGCCAAGATCCGGATGTGGTGATGGTGGGTGAAATCCGTGACCTGGAAACCGCTGAAATTGCCGTGCAGGCATCACTCACTGGTCACCTGGTGCTCTCTACGCTACATACCAATACTGCCGTGGGCGCCATGACCCGGCTGCAGGATATGGGGATCGAGCCCTTCCTGCTCTCCAGCTCCCTGCTTGGCGCGCTGGCACAGCGGCTGGTGAGGGTCTTGTGTGATGACTGCAAGACGCCGTACCAGCCCAGTGCCAGCGAGTTGAGAATGATAGGGTTGCCGGAAGGGGAATCCTGTACGCTCTATCATCCAAACGGTTGTGATGCCTGTAATCAGCAGGGCTACCGTGGGCGAACTGGTATATACGAGTTGGTACTGATTGATGAAACCATGCGCCAGCTGATCCATGACCAGGCAGGCGAGCTGGCATTGAACCGACACGCCCGTACCCTCACCAGTGGCATCCGCGAGGATGGCTGGCGTAAAGTATTGGGTGGACACACCAGTGTCGAAGAAGTATTGCGTGTGACCCGCGAAGACTGACCGGACCCCTGATCCATGCCTGCATTCGAATACCGATCCCTGGATCACAGGGGCAAAATCAAGAAAGGCACCCTGGAAGCCGACAGTGCTCGCCAGGTACGCCAACAGCTCCGTGACAAGGGCTGGGTTCCCATTGAGGTCAACGAGGCTCAGGACAGCAGCAGCTCTGCCGGCCTGGGGCGTTTTTCCGGTTCCGGCAAGCTCAATGGCGCCGAGCAGGCATTGTTGACCCGTCAACTGGCCACGCTTCTCAAATCCGGCCTGCCTGTCGAGCAGGCCCTTTCGGCGGTGGCCAAGCAGGCTGCCAATGACCGTATCGAACGGATCATCCTGGCGGTTCGCGCCAGGGTGCGCGAGGGCTTCAGTCTTGCCCACAGCTTCGAATCTTTTCCTCGAGCTTTCCCGGAAATGTACCGTGCCACCGTGGCGGCAGGCGAGCAGAGCGGTCACCTGGAACAGGTCCTTGAGCAATTGGCGGATTACCTGGAGACCCGCCATGACACCGGGCGCTCGGTCGCTCAGGCGATGATCTACCCAGCCTTTATCATGGTGTTTGCCACCATTGTCATCATGCTGATGATGACCTTCGTGGTGCCCAAACTGGTGGCTGTGTTCGAAGGACGGGACCAGTCTTTACCGTTATTGACCCGTATTGTTATGGCTCTCAGCGACTTTACCCGCGACTGGGGCTGGCTGCTGATGCTGCTGATTATAGTCGCGATTGTGGCTTTCATGCGGGCGATGCGCGACCCCGCATTCCGTTTGCGGGTGCACCGCAGGCTGGTCACCATGCCGATGGTGGGCACCATGTTGAGGGCCGCCGACAGTGCCCGCCTCGCCAGCACTCTTGGGATTCTCGGTCGTTCCGGGGTCCCCCTGGTGGATGCCCTGTTTATTGCCGCCCAGGTGGTCGGTAACCTTGAGGTAAGAAACGCGGTCAAGAATGCCGCCGCCAAGGTTCGCGAGGGCGGTAGCCTGAGTCGGGCCCTGGATGCCAGTGGGTATTTTCCGCCCATGCTGGTACAGATGATTGCCAGTGGCGAAGCCAGCGGTGAGCTGGATCATATGCTCACCCGGGCGGCGGATTACCAGGAACGGGAACTGAGTAGCACTGTCAGTACTATGGTGGGCCTGCTGGGCCCCATCATGCTGCTGTTCATGGCGGGTGTGGTGGTGCTTATCGTGCTGTCGGTCATGTTGCCCATCATGCAGATGAACAATTTACTAGCCGGATAGGTGGAAGAATGAAAACGAAAGGCGCCATGTCGGGGTTTACCCTGCTGGAAATTATGGTGGTTGTGGCCATTATCGGCCTGCTGGCCGCAGTTATCGTGCCCAATGTTATCGGCCAGGGTGAAGGGGCTAAAGTGGACTTGACCAAGGCCAACATGGGCAAGATTGTCCAGCAGCTGGATCTCTACAAGTTCAACAACGGCAGTTACCCCTCCAGTGAAGAAGGGCTCAATGCATTGGTTGAGCGCCCGGCGTCTGCCCGCAAATGGCCTGACGGTGGTTATCTGTCCAGCGTACCCGAGGATGCCTGGAATAACGACTATGTCTATATCAGCCCCGGTGTCGAAGGGCCTTTCGATCTGCTTTCCCTTGGCGCCGATGGGGTAGAGGGTGGTGAAGGTTCTGATGCGGACATCAACTGGCGCGACATTCAGTAACATGCGCCTACGCCCCGTCGGTCAGGCTGGATTCACACTGCTGGAAATCATGGTGGTGGTGATGCTGATGGGGCTGCTCACGGCGGTGCTGGTGTCCCAGGGCAACTGGACCAGCGACGACCGACAGCTCGAGGAGGAAGCCGCCCGCCTGGAAGACACCTTGGCACTACTCAATGAGCGCAGCCTTTTCTCCGGTCAATTGCTGGCCCTGCGACTGGAAGCCACCGGCTGGACCCCACTGGCCTACGACAGAATCGAGGGTGATTTTCTGCCCGTGGATGATACGGCGCTGAAGGCTCACAAACTGCCGCCTTCACTGGAACTGGTCTGGGAGCTGGATGATCTGGGTGAAGATCAGGCCAGCCTGAGTGAGGTGGCCGAAACCCTGGTTCAGGACGATGTGATGGCCGGGTCGGGCAAGGAATTGCTTGATGGCGAACAAAGCGACGACTCCGATCAGGACGAGGCGGTTTTTCCCCAGGTATTTTTCTTCCCCAGTGGTGAGGTCTCGCCGCTGACACTGACGCTTCGTGCCTATGATGATCTGGAAGCCGAGCAACGTTTGCGTGTGTCCGCCCTGGGCCAGTTCAGTGATCCCGACGCCAGGGATGACGAGGAGAGCGAACAGTGAGGAGTGGACAGCGGGGTTTTACGTTGGTCGAAGTGCTGGTCGCCGTGTCCATTCTGGCGCTGGTTATGGTCACTCTCGGCCAGAGCATGGGCGCCACTGCCAGGGCTTACACCAATATCAACGAGACCCATCTGGGGTTCCTGGTGGCGTCTGACAAACTGGTGGAAATGCAGGTGTACCAGCAATGGCCAACCACGGGCACCTCCGACAGTGAAGTCACCCGTAACGGCCGTGACTGGTGGATAGAAACCACCATTTCAGAAGGCCCTTACCCGGATACCCGGCGTGTGGATATCGAAGTGGGCCCGCTTCAGGGTGACGACAAGGGTGGTATGGCCTACCGCTTGGCTAGCTTGATCGGCAAGCCGGCGTCATGATCACAGGGCGCTCTGCGAACAAAGGGTTCACGCTGCTGGAGATGGTTGTCACTATCGCCATCTTTGCGTTTATCTATGTGTGGGTAGCCAGTTTCCTCGGCAGTGCGCTGCAGGGCCGTGAGCAACTCAATGCCAACGCTAGCATCATGGAACGCAACCAGCGCGCCATCACCTACCTGACCCTGGATTTCGAACAGCTGATCAGTCGTCCGGTCCGCGACCCCTATGGTGACCCGCAGCCCGCCATCATCGGGCGTGACAATTATGTGGAATTTACCCGGCTGGGTTGGTCCAACCCCTTCGGGCTGCGACAGCGCAGCGAAATGCAGCGGGTTATCTATACCCTGGAAGATGGCAAACTCTATCGCCGTTACTGGCCGGTGCTTGATACCAATGTGGCCACCGAATATCAGGAAGACGTGCTGATCGACGACGTGGCCCGTTTTACGGTGCGTTATCTGGACAAGACTCCACAGGGCGAGTGGCAATGGCTGGAACTGTGGCCGGACGTGGCCCTGGCTGCCGTTCCGGTCTGGCAGCAACGGTTACCGAAAAGCATCGAGGTGGAAATCGAGCTGGAAGATGGCGATACCATTCACCGGTTTTACCGTACGGTGGTGAATCCATGGGCCTGACGCCTCGAAGAAAGCAGCAGGGGGTGGCACTGATTATCGTGCTGATGCTGTTCGCTATTCTGACCACCATTACCCTGGAAATTATCTTCCGCCAGGATCGGTTCCTGACCCGGGCAGATAACCTGCTGCAATGGGATAAACGCTATCAATACGCCATGGCGGCTGAAGTGGTGGCCCAGCAGGGGCTGATCGATGATCTGGATGATGATCGCAATAACAATGCCATGGTGGACGACTGTGTCGAGGAGCAGTGGGCAGTGCAGTTGCCGCCGACGCCCTACGACGATGCCATGCTCAGTGCCAGCGTTCAGGATCTGCAGGGTCGCTTTAATCTGAACTGGCTGATCACTGCTTCCGGTGATGAGTTTATTCGCAGCCCCCAGGCCATCTCTCAATTGACCCGCCTGATCGAGCAGACCTTTCCCGGTGAGGCCAATGCTTCGCGGCTGGCCAATGAAATGGCCGACTGGCTGGACAGCAACAATATTGTCGACAATGTGGAAGGGGCGGAAGATCCGGAATACCGTAGCCGCCGCACACCTAATATGCCGGCGGCGCACGAATCCGAGTTGCGCGCGTTGCTTAGTTTCCGCCTAACAAACCAGCCCAAGGACGCCATGGTGTGGGGGCTGTTCACTGCGTTACCCTTGGGCACCACGTTGAATGTGAATACTGCGCCGCCGCAAGTGCTGGATGCCGTTATTGGTGACGTGGCTGGCGCCGCAGCAGTACAGGCAGTACTGCAGGCGCGCAAGGAGGAGCCCATCACCGATATAAACAGTATGATGCAGCTGGGGGCTTTCAATGGCCTTTCCGCCAATGTGAAGAATGATCTTGCCAGTCTATTGGGTGTCAGCAGTGAGTATTTTCAGGTAATGGTAGATGTGGAAGTGGACGGCCAGCTCAGTCGCCTGGTCAGCCGCCTTCATCGTGCCAATGGCCAAGGGAAAACAACCTCCGTGTTCAGTCGTCAGGTCAGTCCACTGCTGACGCCACTCGAACCGGCATGCAATCCCTTCTACAATGCTGCCGGTACCTGATTAAAAGCCAGATGTAGCCCCGCAAGAGCGTGGTGCATGCTGAAGAATAATGATGGAAGGACGGATTAGCGTGGCAGATGCTCCCTTGATTTACCTTGCCGGCGCCGGGGAAACCGAATGGCAACCGGACAACCCGGTGCTTTACCAGTCCCGCAACGGTGAAACCGTACAATGGCTTGCGCTGGGTGAGGCGCTGGCTGCCTGTCAGGGCAGCAACGTCTCTGTGGTTGTCAGTGTTTCCTGTGCAAGGCTGACCCATGTCACTCTCAGCCGGAAACAGGCGCGTCACCTCCAGCGCGTGCTTCCTTATTTGCTGGAAGAGCAGCTGCTCGATAATCCGGATGACCTTTGGTTCGTTTCCCGCAAGGGTAGTGGCGACGACTATCAGGTGTCGGCGGTGCGTCGCGAACTGATCACCAACCTCAAGCAATGGGCTGGGGAGGCCGGTGCCCACCTGGCCTCTTTACAGGTCGATGCGGATTGCCTGCAGGCCATGCTGCCTTTAACTGCAGACCTGGGGAATGGCCAACAACTGTTGTTAATTGACCGGGAGCAGGGTCTGGTCATCGACGAAGACCAGCAGGAAGCGTTTGCTCCCCTGTTAGGCGATAGCCTGGATCAGGCCCGTCAGGTCGACCTGCAAGCCCTGTTTACTGACCTGCGCCATCGCCATGGCCAGGAGCTGCTTACCGGCCCCTATATGCCACGCCAGAACCGCAGGGAAAGTGCACTGCTTGGGCCCTGGCGTCCGGTTGCCTATCTGGCCGCGGCCGTCTTCCTGGTTGCTGTAGTGGCTGTTTGGGTGCAGCAATGGCGTTACCAGCAGGCGGCGGATGCCGCCCTGGCGCAAGCCAAGAATCGTTACGAGCAGTTATTTCCCGGAGACAAGGCAACCTCTGCACTGAATCGCCAGTTCCAGGGCCGCCTGGCCCGCCTCGGTGGCGGTGCTGATGGTGGCGGAGCGGCCTTTTTCCCGCTGCTGGCGCCGGTAGCGCAGGTACTCAAGGACATGAAAATGGAGCCCAAGCGGCTCCAGTATGATCAGCGTCAGAATGTGTTGCTGGTGGATGTGGGTGCCAAGGATTATGCCCAGCTTGAAGCCCTGCAGAATGCCATAAGGAAGCAGGGAGGCAATGCTTCCATTGCCAATTATCGCAACGGCGCACAGGGCGTCAGTGCGCGGATCAAGGTGGAGCAGCCAGGATGACATCTGCTGAATTGAAGAAACTGGCTTCCGAACGCTGGTCGCAGCTGGAGCAATGGTATGCCAGCCGAGAAGCCCGCGAAAAAACGGTACTCAAAGTGCTCGCCGGGGTGGCGGTTTTCGTGGTGCTGTATTGGCTGATCTGGGCGCCGTCACTGGCTGCCAGGGATCAAGCCCGCCAGCAATACGTGGCTAACATGCAGACCTTGGAATGGATCAACGCTAACAGCGGCGCGGTGCAGGCCGCCCGTGCCGGCAGCAACAGCAATAGCCGTTTGCCCGACAACTGGGTCAGTGATGTGAGCCGCAGTGCGGATGAGTTTGGCCTTACCCTGAAAGGCTTTTCCCCGGATGGCAATCGCTCAGTCCGTATCCAGCTTGAAGAACAGCCTGCCGCCCAGACCGTGCTCTGGTTGCAGTCCCTGCAAGAGAAGGGGGTGCAGCTGGGGAACCTGGAAATGACGCCGGGAGGCAAATCCGGCACTGCAACTGTTCGGGCAACTCTGCAGCAATAATATGACGCTTCGCCTCCTTCTGGCTTTCAGTACGCTGATTCTCGCCGCTACGGCCGACGCCCAGTGTCGCTTCGACCCTCTTGACCGCGGCCGAGTGGTGAAAATTTCCGGTGCCCAGCTCCCGGCTGCATCCGCAATGGAGCTGTCGGCACTGTCGGTAATGCGGGTTGAGGGGGGACGTTTTGTCCCGGTGGCCTATCAGTTTGATGAAATGGACCAGAAGGGCATGGTCTGGTTTGAGGATTCCGGCTTTGCGCTTGCCGGTTCACCGGGCCAGCTGGATGCAGATGACCAGCTTTTGATGATGCTGACAGATGCCGGACCGCACGCTCCGGAGGGGCTCGAGCCTGAACAGGGCGAAGTGATCAGCGAACTCACCGTTGCCGATAGTTGCCATTTTTATCTGGTGCGAGGCAACAATGAGCGTAGTGGCAATTATTATGTGGCTCACGATGTTGATAGCGGGGAAACCCGTACAGCGCTCTATCGGCTGGACGTGGATCCAGACAACGAACTGAATTGGCATTATCTCGGCTACCGCGGGTATCAGGGTGAAGGCTCCATCATTGATACCTTGAAGATGCGCATGAGCGCAGGGGTGCTGTCCCGGTTTACCCGCATGACACTGGATAACCATAATCTGCGGCCGAAACGTGTGGGATTTTCTGTGGGGCCGATCCGCTCGGTCATGCACCTGCGCACCCGGGTGGTGCTGGCCGGGATTCCCGTCATGACCATCCAGGTGCAAGCCATGCGTTATGCCTCTCATTACGAAGCCCACACCTACGCCAAAATTCCGGATCTTTACCGGGCTACACTAAAAGAGCCGGAAGTGTCGGTGACGGTGGATGGAAATGGTCAGTCAGGGGCCGCTGTGTATACGGCAAATTTTGTCGATAATCCGGTCATTGTTGACGGCAAGGCGGATGATCAGGCCTTTGCAGATCAGACCATGACCATGAATGCCAACTGGATCCTGTTTGACAGCAAGCGGGATTTTGCCTTGCTCACTCATCTGACCGTCCCTGATGAACTGATGGAAACGCCGTTGGCGCTAATTTATCAGGATGACGCTTTGCTGGCTGTTGAACCCGAGCAGTTCCCCGGCCAGTGGCCTAACCTGGGATATTCTCTGCATGGATGGCCGCAGCCGGAAGAGCTGCGGTTTACGGTAAGCCTGTATTTCGAGGATGGCCTGGAAGGCTTTGCGGCGGACGAGTTCGCGCGCCAACGGTCCGCCGTGGTGCCTGTACAGGTCAATCAATGAGAGGGCGTGGAATTTACTACGTCATGTATTCCCGCACCCTCTTTCTCCCACCGACTTTTGCGGTTAGAAAGGTCGCTCCGGTACCAGCGAAATAGCCTCTTCACGGGTCAACGGTAACCATATATCCCCTTTGACCGTGGCGTTTCTGGCCAGGAAGGCGGAGTTCAGCGGGAACTGGGCCGTAAATCCGTAAATAATCAGGCCAACACGATCCCCGTCTTCAAGCGGCTGGCTAACCGCCGGTAATTCCATGTTGTGGATGCCCTTTTCCGGCAGGGGGGTCAGTTGTTCGCTGGCAACGTGTACCCGACGGCGATTGGCGTGCTGAATCCCGACCCCCACAAACACCGGCATGCTTTTACCACCGGAGGTACCGGCCAGGTTCAGCTCAATGCGTGGCTTGCCCAGCAGAACTTCATCATCGCCGCGAGCCACATAGAGGGGAACAAATTTGGGGCGCCCGAAGCCGCCATTGGGTTTCAATTCCCGCAGGTCGGCACCGGGCCACATGGCACGGAACATGTCACTACCGATATCGAAACCGGCCATCAACCACTCAAAGGCACCGGCCAGGGGAATGGTCACGCGGGTAGGGGAGAGAGCATAGCGGCTTCCGCCATCCATAATGCCTTCGCCCTCCATGGCAAGTCCCCGGTCGCTGGTAACATTGATGCAGTATTGCGGTACGCTGGGTTCTTCGCCGCGCAGTTTCTCGTCCCACCAGTTGATAATGGTGTCCACGGTGGTTTCGCTATAGTCGCCACAGTGAACCATGTCGTCGGTTTGGTAAAAGGGTAACCAGCCACGCCATTTCTGAATTGGCCAGGGCATCACGTGGCCGCTTTCCATACCGATGATCCGGGCATCGCGACCCTGTGCCTGCCAGCAGTCGTAGTTCATTTCTGCCTGCTGGAAAGGAAACAGGCTGTCGCTGAAACCCTGAATAAAGAGGGCATCGGCATAGGGTGTCTTGCCCTGGTCGCAGAAACTGGCAGCGCTGCGTTCGTACATCAGTGCCTGCATGTCTCGGCTGACAGTGCCATCGAAGGCGCTGCGCCAGGGGTCGGCAAACATCTCGCCAATATCAAAACCGCTATTGATTCCGCCAAAGCCAAGTAATACTGCGCCCCAGGCAGTGCGAAATTCGCCATTGGGAGCGATACTATTCATGTCGTACCAACCGGTGAGCGGCACCAGGGCTTTCAGACGAGGCTCGGTAAATGCCGCCAGAGTTTGCAGGCCAGCACCGTAGGATTCGCCGATCATGCCGATGGCCGGGCTGCCGTCTTCCAGGCGTTGAACGCCGGGCAGATGGGACAGGGACCAGTCGATCACTTGACTCAGGTCCGCCACTTCATAATCCGGGTCCATCATATGCACACGGCCATCGGACTGGCCCCAGCCACGCTGGTCATAGAAGACTACCCAGTAGCCGGCTTTCCAGGCGGCAATGGCGGCTTCACCAGTGAGAATGGCCTTGCCGTACACGGATAGCGGCCGCTTGGCGCGGAAGCCGCCAAAGCCATGGGTGGCAATCACCAGTGGCGCACTCTGGCCACTCTGCAGCTCCGGTTGATATACCGTGGCAGCCAGTTTTTTGCCGTCCCGGGTCGGGATGCGAACCTGGTAGTAATCGGCTTCCAGAGCTTGCCTGGCAAAACGATCATTGGTGTTGGGAAGTGTGGTGGTACAGCCGGTAATGGCGATGGCGCCCAAAAAAAGGGCTATCGACATGAAGAGCGGTCGCATGGCGCTACGTCCTCTGTTTATTATTCTGGTTTATGCTTGTGGGGTACTATGAAAAAAACAGTACAAAAATGCCCGATCGCTGCCACTTTAGTGTGGTTCTTCTACGCTGTCACGGCTGTATTGCTTTCCGTGCTGATCAGTTGGGCGCTGTACAGTCAGGCAAATTATGGGTATGGCTTCTGGTATCAGCAGCTCGATATCGGCGCGCACATAGAAGAATACGGTCCCCAGAATCGCTTCCGTTACGGTTTTGAGCAATTGCCGAGCGAGCAACACCATCGGGCATTCGAGCAAATCCGCGATGCCGTTCACCAGCAGGGCGAAGGCCTGGCAGACATTCACTACACGCTACCGGGCAGGGCACCGATACCGTTGCTGCATGACGCGGAGGTCCGCCATTTGCAGGATGTGGCAGACCTGATTGATATCGGACGCTGGTTGATGCTGGCCCTGGCGTTGCTGTGGCTGCCGCTGGCCTTGTTGTGCATCCGCCTGGGGATACCGCCCATGCGGCAGCGCATGGGGATAACTGTTTTCGGGGTAGGGGCTGTGATAGCGTGGTTGGCCGTTGCCGGGCCGACTCAGGTTTTCTATCAGTTACACGTGTGGCTATTTCCTGCCGAAAATGAGTGGTTCTTCTACTGGCAGGATTCGCTGATGAGCACCTTGATGAAGGCGCCGGTACTGTTCGGGGGAATTGCCGCGGCAATCGCTATTGGGGCGCTGTTGCTGATACCGGTGTTGTACTGGTTAGGGCTGCGGCTGTCGAAAAATATCGTCAAACAAGAATCAGGTCATGGGCATTGAAGTACTGACTGCTGACGCGCAGGGCAGCGAAAACCTGCAGCGCTGGGCGGCCATGGGGCTGCCTGTGCCGCCGAGCTGGCGGGTGAAACGGGACGTGGTGCAGGACAGCTCCCCGGAATCCCTGGCACAACAACTGCGCGCCTTGCCGCGCATGTTCAGCGAAGAACGTTATTGGGTTCTGCAACAAGGCCCGATGAATCCGGATTCCCAGCGTGAAAGTCTGCTCAATCTGGATTCCGATGAATCTCTTGCGGCGGCGTTACGCAGCATCTTCCAGCGTAAACAGGGACCGGATCATGTGGTGATCCAGGCATTGCCGCGCCAGCAGGCCGCCGGCGTGCTCTTCACCCGCCACCCATTAAGACAGGACCTTCCTCACATGGTGGTAGAAGGGGTCCTTGATGGTAGCAGCGAGCGCCAACGGCTGATTTTCGATGATGACGGCCGCCTGGTGCATGCTTCCCACGAGGAGCTGGCTCTTGGTGACCAGGTTGGCGCGCCACTGTTGCGAGAGCTCCATGAGCAGCTTAAACAAAATTTCCAGCGCCCCCAGGCGGGCGAATGGGTCTTTGATGGGCAGCAGTTGTGGCTGTTGCAAACCCTGCCGGTGGGGTCGCTCCCCATGCCCAAGGAGGCATGGACGCGCCGGGCAGGGAACGGATTGTTCACTCAGGTGGAAACGCCGTTGTGGTACACCCTGGCAGGGCGCTGGCTGAAGACCGCCTTCTGGGAGCCTCTGGTGGCCCGTGAGGGCTGGCAATCGCTGGCCAAGGTCGAACCCTACCGTCGCCAGCACAGTCACCTGTACACCAACTGTGCATTTTTCCGTGAGCTGCAGAGTCAGCACGCCGGGGCCAGCCGCTTCCTGCCGCCGGCATGGCAACAGCTTGAGAGCCGTGCCGATACGGTGCCGGGCAGCAACCTGGTGGACAGATTCACTGTTTACCGGCATCAGTTGACGCTGGCCAGGGTGAGCCGGGACTTGAAACGCTGGCAGCATCCGGCTGCTACCCAGGAAGGGCTATGGCGAGCCTTCATGCAGCTTGATGGCATGGGCGAGCGGCTCAGTGGTGTGGAGGGGGAAGTCGGATACCTGGCCTTGCCGGACCGCAGTCACTCCTACACGGCACCTTTCCCCCTGGAAATGCTGGTTACCGGCGCGGAGAAAGACGCCATTGACGCTCTGGTGAAGGGGCGGTCCGAGGCATTAAGGGAAACCGGCCTGCGCCCGGGGGCTGACCCGGTGCACGCGCCGTTGAACGAAAGCCCGGCCCAGGCAGGCAATCTGAATGGTTTGTATGCCAGCGCCACAGGGGATCTGCCCAGCTGTGCCGAGCCTTCAGTGGAAGATGCACGCTGGTTGTCACTGGCCCGTCAGGCTCGTGGCCTGCGCTTTGCCATCGGCAACCGGCTGCGTAGTCTGCTGCGCGCCATGGGTGCTGTGGCGGTGAATCAGGGACGGCTGCAACATCCGGATGATATTTATTTTCTGTACTTCGATGAACTGTGGCAGCTCTGGATGGCGCAGCAATTGCCTGCCAGTGCCAATCGCGAGGTGATTGGCGACCGCAAACTGCGTTACCTGGATGACGGCTTGCAGGGTGCGCCGGACTGGAAAATGGATCAGATTGGTTACGGTTTTGGCGGCGGTCAACGCCTTAGTCCGCTGCTGCGGGGCTTGCCGCTGGTGCCGGGCAGGGTAGAGGGGCCGATACGACGGGTGTGCAGTGCCTGGAGCCTGAATCGGATCTGCCCCGGGGATATTGTGGTCGTCGACCAGGTTGAGCCTGCCTGGTTGCCCTGGCTGGTTCAGGCTGGTGGTCTGGTTATCGCCGAGAAAGATCCCTGCAATGGTGCTGCCAGCCTGGCGGTCAGCTATGGGATTCCTGCCATCTGGTCCGCCAGCGATGTGATGCACAGTGTTCAGGATGAACTGCCCGGTCATCTGGATGCCACCCATGGCAGCCTTGATGTGTCCGCGAAGATTGCCGAAGATTGAGCTGGTATCGTTTCACCACGCGGGCATGTCATGAACAACGATAACCATCATCAGGAAGAAGATACCCGCCCCTTTGTGGCTCCCTGTCATAACATTGCCCCTTCGGCGCCTTTGCGCTGGTTGCGCAAGGGCTGGCAGGACTTTCGTGCCGCGCCGGGGCCGAGCCTGATCTACGGGTTTATCATGGTCGGACTCAGTTACCTGATCACGGCTGCCACCTGGTGGTTCGGCAATATGGGCCTCTACCTGGGGCTGATTTCCGGTTTTGTTTTTCTCGGGCCGATCCTTGCCCTGAACCTCTACGATATCAGTATTCAAATCCAGCAGAATCAGACCCCGACACTCAGGGAAAGCCTGCGTCAGGCCCGCCATTGCATGGGGGATGCGCTGACCTACACCGTGATAATGATTGTGGTCTTTCTGATCTGGGCGCGGGCGGCCAACCTGATTTACATCTTCTACCCGGTCAATGAATGGCACTGGAATGACATCCTGCTGTTTTTCGGCGTGGGCAGCAGTGTTGGTGCGGTTTTCTGCGCCATCATCTTTACCGCCAGCGTGTTCTCGCTGCCGATGATCATGGATCGTCGCACGGATATGGTGACCGGGGTGATTACCAGCATTAATGCGGTATTGCGCAACAAGCTGGCGCTGTTCCTGTGGGCGTTTCTAATCGGGGTGTGTTTGCTGGTGGGGCTGCTGACGGCCTATCTGGGGCTTGCTGTGCTGCTTCCGGTGCTCGGCTATGCCACCTGGCATGGTTACCAGGAATCCATCGATGCCAGTGAATGGGAAGCCCGTTTCGAGCTTCCGCATCAGCGCGGGTGAAATAGCTCAGTTGAGGAGCGCCTCTCGAGGCGCTCCTTGTACAAATCATCTCTGTTCTTCGTCCATATAACCCAGCAGATGTGGCACCATCCGCTCAATTTCCTTGCGGGTCATTCCCTTGCGGGCGGCATAGTCGTCCATCTGGTCCTTGGCCAGCTTGCCAGTGCCGAAGTATTTGGCCTCCGGGTGTGAGAAGTACCAGCCGGAGACAGCCGCGGCTGGCAGCATGGCGTAGCTTTCCGTCAGCGTCATGCCGGCATTCTGTTCCGGGTCCAGCAGCTCCCACAACAGGGCTTTCTCGGTGTGGTCCGGGCAGGCCGGGTAACCGGGGGCAGGGCGGATGCCCTGATATTTTTCGCTGATCATGTCCTGATTGCTGAGCGCCTCGTTATTGGCATAGCCCCAGTATTCCTTGCGGACTTTTTCGTGCATGCGCTCGGCCAGGGCTTCGGCGAGACGATCCGCCAGGGCCTTGATCATGATCGAGGAGTAGTCGTCGTGATCTGCCTCGAAGCGGGCCACGTGTTCGTCAATGCCGCTGCCTGCGGTAACGGCGAAGCCGCCCAGCCAGTCGGTGAGGCCGGTTTCCCTGGGCGCGATAAAGTCGCTAAGGCAGAAATCCGGTTTGTCATTCTTGCTCCGGTCGAGCTGCTGGCGCAGGTGGTGGAGAGTCATAAACGCCTCCTTGTCACCCGGGTTACGGTACAGCTCGATGTCGTCCATGACCGAGTTTGCTGGCCAGAAACCTATTACAGCACGGGCAGTTAGCCACTTTTCTTCAACGATTTTCTCAAGCATGGCCTGGGCATCCCGGTAGAGCTTGGTGGCTTCCGTGCCCACCACCTCGTCTTCCAGAATGCGTGGAAACTTGCCAGCCAGCTCCCAGGAGCGGAAGAAGGGTGTCCAGTCGATGCGTTGAACCAGATCTTCCAGCGGGTAGTCGTCGAAAACCTTCAGCCCTTTTACCTTCGGCTCGGGCGGGGTGTAGCCGGACCAGTCTGGCTGGAAACGATGCTGTCGGGCCTGCTCGATGGAAATCAGGCTGCGATCTACCTGTTGCTGTTTACGACGGACACGCAGGCCTTCGTAGGTTTCCTTCAGCTCCGCGACATAGTCGGCCTTGGCGGTCTTGGAGAGTAACTTGGAGGCCACACCCACGGCCCGGGAGGCGTCGGCTACGTGAACTACCGCTTCCTGGTAAGCCGGGTCGATTTTCACGGCGGTATGGATGCGGCTGGTGGTGGCCCCGCCGATCATCAATGGCAGGTTCATGCCCAGTCGCTGCATTTCGCTGGCCACATGGACCATTTCTTCCAGTGACGGAGTAATCAGGCCCGACAGACCGATGATATCCACCTTCTCGGCCTTGGCGGTTTCCAGGATTTTTTCGCAGGGCACCATGACGCCCATATCCACCACGTCGTAGCCATTACACTGCAGCACTACGCCAACAATATTCTTGCCGATATCGTGGACATCGCCTTTCACCGTGGCCATCAGAATCTTGCCATTGGCTTCGTCCTGGGTGCCCAGCTCTTCCTTTTCCTTTTCCATGTAGGGAAGCAGATAGGCCACTGCTTTCTTCATCACCCGGGCGGATTTGACCACCTGAGGCAGGAACATCTTGCCCTCGCCAAACAGATCACCGACCACGTTCATGCCATCCATGAGCGGGCCTTCGATTACATGCAGGGGGCGGGTCGCATTCTGCCGGGCCAGCTCGGTGTCTTCTTCCACGTAATCGGCGATGCCTTTGACCAGGGCATGCTGCAGGCGCTTTTCCACTTCCCATTCGCGCCAGGCCAAGTCTTCCTTCTTGACCTTCTCTGCACCGCTGCCACGGTATTTCTCCGCCAGATCCAGCAGAACCTCGGTGCTGTCCTCACGGCGATTGAGCACCACGTCTTCCACAGCGTTACGCAGTTCTTCGGGGATGTCGGCATAAATCGCCAGCATGCTGGGATTGACGATGCCCATGTCCATGCCGTTCTTGATGGCGTAGTAGAGGAAGACCGCGTGAATCGCTTCGCGCACGGTGTCGTTGCCACGGAAGGAGAAACTGACATTGGAGACCCCGCCGGAAATCATGGCGTGGGGCAGGGTGCGTTTGATGTCCCCTACGGCTTCGATAAAGTCCACGGCATAGTTGTTGTGCTCTTCGATGCCAGTGCCGATGGCAAAGATATTCGGGTCGAAGATGATGTCTTCCGGCGGGAAGTTCACTTCTTCTGTGAGCAGTTTGTAGGCGCGGGTGCAGATTTCCACCTTGCGTTCGCGGGTGTCAGCCTGACCTTCTTCATCAAAGGCCATGACGATCACGGCGGCGCCGTAGCGACGCAGCAGGCGCGCCTGATGCAGGAAGGCTTCTTCGCCTTCCTTCATGGAGATGGAGTTCACCACCCCCTTGCCCTGGATGCATTTGAGACCCGCCTCGATCACCTCCCACTTGGAGGAGTCGATCATGATCGGCACCTTGGAAATCTCCGGTTCCGATGCCACCAGGTTGAGGAATTTCACCATGCACTCGGCGGATTCAAGCATCCCCTCGTCCATGTTGATGTCGATGATCTGGGCGCCGTTTTCCACCTGATCGCGGGCCACATCCAGAGCAGCGTCGTAATCCTCTTCCTTGATCAGGCGCAGGAAGCGCTTGGAGCCGGTCACATTGGTGCGCTCGCCCACATTGACGAACAAGGAATCCTTGCTGATGGTGCATGGCTCCAGCCCGGACAGTCGGCAGGCTACCTCAATCTCGGGAAGCTGGCGCGGCGGCAAATCCGCCACGGCTTCAGCCATGGCAGCGATATGCTCCGGGGTGGTGCCACAGCAGCCGCCGATGATGTTGAGGAAGCCTTTTTCCGCCCAGCCACGGATTTCTTTGGCCATGGTGGCCGGGTCCAGATCGTACTCACCCATTTCATTGGGTAGCCCGGCGTTGGGGTGGGCGGACACATAGGTCTCGGAGATCCGGGATAGCTCTTCGATGTAGGGGCGCAGCTCCATGGGTCCCAGGGCACAGTTGAGCCCGACGCTGATCGGTCTCGCGTGGCGCAGGGAGTTGTAGAAGGCCTCGGTGGTCTGGCCTGTGAGGGTCCGCCCGGAGGCGTCGGTGATGGTGCCTGAGAGCATCACCGGCAGGTCCAGATCATTCTCGTAACAGTACTGATCCACCGCGAATACCGCAGCCTTGGCATTCAGGGTATCGAAGATGGTCTCAATGAGGATCAGGTCGATACCGCCTTCCACCAGGCCATCCAGTGCTTCCAGGTAGGCTTCGACCAGTTTGTCGAAATTGGTGTTGCGGTAGCCGGGATCATTCACGTCCGGGCTGATACTGGCGGTACGGTTGGTGGGGCCGAGTACGCCGGCCACATAGCGCGGCTTGTCCGGGGTGGAGGCTTCGTCAGCAGCCTGTCGGGCCACGCGGGCGGCCGCCACATTGATCTCCCGCGCCAGATCCTGCATGTCGTAATCGGCCATGGCGATGGAGGTGGCGTTGAAGGAGTTGGTCTCGATGATGTCAGCGCCAGCGTCCAGATAGCCTTTGTGCAATTCCTTGATCCGCTCCGGCTGGGTCATGCAGAGCAGGTCGTTGTTGCCTTTCAGGTCACTGGGCCAGTCGGCAAAGCGGCTGCCCCGGAAGTCTTCCTCGGTGAACTTGCAGCCCTGGATCATGGTGCCCATGCCACCATCCAGAATCAGGATGCGTTGTTGCAGTTGGGCGGTCAGGGGCGCACGAACGCTCTTGAACATTGAAGACTCCGACAGGACAGCAAATGTGACCGGGCATTATACCGGCCAGCTCGGCAGATACCCAGACATGGAGACGTATTGGCAGCTAAATGGACTCGAGTGTGCGCCGGGACTGGTCACCAGAGCACGAAGGTTTCATTATGTGTAGCAAGCTGGCAGCGGGCGGGTTGTTTACGTCGTTGTTGTCAGGTGAAACCTTTGTAAAATTCTGCACTTGTCTGTGTCTGCATCTTGGGCCAGCCACAGGAATGGGCATAATTCGCGCTCACTGGATGAGGAGTACGTTTAATGGATCAATATCTGTCTCAACTTGAAACCTTTGCCAACGAAAACCTGATGCCCTACGCCTGGAATATCATCGCAGCGCTGGTCATCTTTATTGTCGGTAAGTGGATTGTGGGCAAGCTGGCTGCATGGCTAGGCCGAGTGATGGATAAAAAGCTGGACACGGAAGTGGCCAAGTTTCTGGGCAACATCATTCATGTCCTGTTATTCGTTTTCGTCATCATCGCCTCTCTGGACCAGCTGGGCGTGGAAACCACCTCACTGGTAGCTATCCTCGGTGCTGCCGGCCTGGCTGTTGGCTTGGCCCTGAAGGACTCCCTGGGTAACTTTGCGGCCGGCGTGATGCTGATCATGTTCAAGCCGTTCCGGGTTGGTCACTATGTGGAAGCCGGTGGCACCTCCGGTACCGTGAAGGAAATACGGATATTCGCTACCGTGATGAATAGCCCTGACAACAAGGTAATTACCGTGCCAAACGGGTCAATCATGTCCAGTAACATCACCAATTACTCCGAATTACCCACCCGCAGGGTAGATATGGTGTTCGGGGTTGCTTACGATGCGGACCTTTCCGTGGTGAAAAAAGTGCTGGAAGAGGTTCTGGCTGCTGATGAACGCGTCCTGAAGGATCCGGCACCGACTATCGTGGTGGGCGAGCTGGCCGACAGCTCCGTCAATTTCCTGTGCCGCCCCTGGGTCAAGAGCGGCGACTACTGGCCGGTACTCTGGGACACCACGGAAACCGTGAAGCGCCGTTTTGATGAATCTGGTATCGGCATTCCGTTTCCACAGATGGATGTACATCTGGACAAAAGTGAGTAGAGGAGAGATTCATGCGCAGTAAGTATCTCGCTGCCATGCTGATTGCCGCCGCCTTGCCGGCGGTTTCAGTAGCGGCCGAGGAAGGCACCAGCGAAGCTAGCAAATGGTCCGGGGATGTTTCCGTTGGCCTGCTATTCAAGCGTGGCAACACCGAGTCTGATTCGGTTAACGCCCACGCTAACGCCAGCCGTGACAGCGCGTTTTGGCGTCATCACTTCAAAGCTGATGCCAACAATGAGAGAGAGCGGGATCAGGAGACGGATGAATATAACCGTACCGATGAGAATTACTTTGCCTCTTATAAGCTGGATCGCAAGCTTGGTGAGGAATCCCGTAATTATCTGTTTAACGTGGTGACCTACGAGAAGGACAACTTCTCCGGTTTCCATTATCAGGCCAGCTACGCTGTCGGTTTGGGTCGCCGCGTCATCGAACGCGAAGCGCATACCCTGGACATAGAAGCGGGTCCCGGTTATCGCGTCCAGTGCCTGGAGCCGGAAGATTCCTACAGCGACTGTGCAGACACAGAAGAAAGCGCCATTGCCCGTCTGGCTCTGAAGTATCACTGGCAGATCAGTGAAAGCGCCGAGTTCCAGGAAGAAATCAGCAGTGAAGTCGGTGAAGACTCCACCAGCACCCGGATGGAGACTTCCCTGACCAGCAAGATCAACAGCCACTTTGCTCTGCGGCTGCGCCATCTGCTGGAGCATGAATCCAAGGTGCCGGCAGGCAGCAAGGAGACGGATCATCAGGTGACTGTAGGCCTGGTTTATACGTTCAAGTAATGCGAGCACGTTTCCGCTGCAGCAACACAAAAAAGCCCGCCTCAACGAGGCGGGCTTTTTTGTGGGTAGTCGCCTGGAAGCAAACAAGCAACGCCGCATGACTGGGTAGCGTGGATGCGTGATCCACCCGTTGCGGCGTTGTTTATGGGTGGCGCCTTTCAGGTTGACCCAAGTCCACAGAGAAAGCGCAGGCGGAAACAAAAAAGGGGAGCCGAAGCTCCCCCTTTTCCTGATCCGCTTACCGATCAGCCTTCTTTCAGGGCGGTGGTGATATCCAGCACCGCGCCTTTGCCATCGCCGAACAACATAAGAGTGTTATCCTTGGCGAACAGCGGGTTGGGCAGGCCGGCAAAACCGGCGCTCAGAGAGCGTTTTACCACAACCACGGTTTTGGCCTTGTCTACGTTGAGGATAGGCATGCCGTAAATCGGGCTGCCCTTGTCTTCGCGGGCCATGGGGTTGGTCACGTCATTGGCGCCCAGCACGATGGCTACGTCGGTCTGCTCGAAGGTGGGGTTGATGGTATCCATGTCCTTGAGCTTGTCGTAGGGCACTTCGGCTTCCGCCAACAGTACGTTCATGTGACCGGGCATACGGCCAGCAACCGGATGGATGGCGTATTCGACTTCGATACCCATCGCTTCCATGGTATCCGCCATTTCGCGGACCGCATGCTGAGCCTGAGCCATGGCCAGACCAAAGCCGGGCACGATGACAACGCGACGTGCGGTTTCCAGCATCATGGCAACTTCGTCTGCAGAGGTAGACTTCACCTTGCCAGCATAGACTTCGTCTTCGTCCATGGCTTCGCCAGCTTCCGCCATCACACCGAACAGAACGTTGGTGAGGGAGCGGTTCATGGCTTTACACATGATACTGGTCAGGATCAGACCAGAAGCGCCGACCAGCGAACCGGTGATGATCAGGGCGCTGTTGCCCATTACAAAACCGGCAGCGGATGCCGCCACACCAGAGTAGGAGTTCAGCAGGGCGATAACCACCGGCATGTCTGCACCACCAATTGGCAGTACCAGCAACAGGCCGAGGACCATGGCCGCAGCCACCAGACCCCAGAACACCATCTCATTGCCCGGATTGGCAACCAGGTAACCGATGCCGACGATGGAGCCGATGAACAGGACAGCATTGACCAGCTTCATGCCAGGGAAGCCCATGGGCTTGCCATCAATCAGTTCCTGCAGTTTGGCGAACGCGACCAGGGAACCGGTCAGGGTGACCGCACCGATCAATACGGCAGCGCCGGTAGCAATGATGGACACCGTGTCGTTGGCAGAGCCGCGGAAGAACTCGGCGGAAGCCACGGAAAAGGACGCACCACCACCAAAACCGTTCAGCAGAGCGATCATCTGCGGCATGGCAGTCATCTGCACCTTCTTGGCCATGACAGCGCCAATCAGACCGCCGACCACGACGCCGGCGATGATGACTTCATAAGTAACAATATGCTCGTTGAGCAGGGTGACCACGGCGGCAACACCCATACCGGCGGCAGCCAGCAGGTTCCCGCGCACGGCAGTTTTCGGCTTGGTTAGCCCCTTGATGCCCACCACAAACAGGCAGGCGGCGATCAAGTAGGCGATATCAATCCAGTTCTGCATGAATTACTTCCTCTTGAACATCGCCAGCATTCGATTGGTGACCATGAAGCCGCCAATCACGTTGATGGTGGCCAGCACCACAGCGATAAAGCCCAGCACATTGATCAGCATGCCGGAATCAGAACCGGCGGCGATCAGGGCACCCACCACGGTAATACCGGAAATCGCGTTGGAACCGGACATCAGTGGGGTGTGCAGGGTGGGCGGAACCTTGGTGATCAGTTCCACACCGAGGAAGATCGCCAGCACAAACAGGGTTAGTTGGGCTACGAAATCCATTATTTCTCCTCCTCCTTGGTGGCGTCGGAGTCCGCATCCGCGGATTCGTCTGCCTCGGGCTCAGGTTTCGCCAGAGCGGGCAGGCCGAGCAAGTCACGCAGGCGAGCCTGGGGTACGTCGCCATTGTGGCTGACCACGGTTTCGGCAACGATCTCGTCTTCGAAGTCCAATTGCAGATCGCCGTTATCGTCCAGCAGCAGGTTGAGCAAGTTTTCCATGTTTTTGCCGAACATCTGGCTGGCATGGAACGCCACGGAGGAGGGGACGTTCTCCGGGCCGACGATGGTAACGCCGTGCTTCACAACAGTCTTGCCGGATTCGGTCAGATCACAGTTGCCACCACGTTCTGCGGCCAGATCCACGATAATGGAGCCGGGTTTCATGGCCTTGACCATGTCTTCGGTGACCAGAATCGGGCTCTTGGCGCCGGGAACGGCAGCGGTGGTGATCACCACATCCATTTCCTTGATGACTTCCGTCATCAGCTCGCGCTGACGCTTGAGGAAGTCTTCGCCCTGAGCCTTGGCGTAACCACCGGAGCCTTCGGCTTCACCGGTATCCAGGTCCAGCTCTACCGGCTTGGCGCCGACAGACAGGATCTGTTCGCGGGCCGCGGGGCGCACGTCATAGGCTTCGACCACGGCACCCAGGCGTTTGGCGGTAGCACAGGCCTGCAGGCCTGCCACACCAGCACCCATTACGAACACGCGAGAGGCGTTCATGGTGCCGGCAGCGGTCATGTTCATGGGGAACATGCGCTGGGATTCGTTGGCGGCCAACAGGACGCATTTGTAACCAGCAATCATCGCCATAGAAGAGAGCACATCCATGGCCTGGGCGCGGGTGATCCGCGGTACCAGCTCCAGCGCCAGGCCGGTGACTTTCTTGTCGGCCAGGGTCTGGGCAAATTGCGGGTTGGCCAGCGGATCGGTCATACCGATAACGATCTGGCCTTGCTTGAATTTCTCCAGATCTTCATTGCCGTTCTGGGTGTTGCTGCCAGGCGTTTGCACCTGCAGTACCACCTGCGCGGAAGTAAAGATCTCGTCGCGATCAACCAGCTTGGCTCCGGCAGCTTCAAATGCGCTGTCCGGGTAACCGGCAATATCACCGGCACCACGCTCGATGATGATCTCGACACCTTGTTTTTTCAGCAGTGCGCTGACATTGGCAGGCGTTATAGCAACGCGCTGCTCGCCAGGGCAGATTTCCTTGGGAACACCGATAATCACCTGCGTTACCCCCGTTGTGGTTCGCAAATAATCAGCTATCAGGGCGGCAGAGTTGGCAACCCGGCGCCTTGAAAGCCTCGTTAAACGGTCGCTTCATGGGAGCCGACCGACAAGAGCCTGTCTCAGGCCCTTGCGTCCCGAGTGTGCTGGAGAAGCGGGGCCGGCTGGCCGTTACTGTCATCCATCACACTGCGAAGGTCGAATACCGCCGGTGGACCTGATACTGCAATCTTTGCAGTGAGGCAAACCGGACGACGATCTTCGTCGGTGGCGCAAAGGCCTGAAACAGGCTCTCAGCAGGGTGCTAACCTTATTGTGGCTATGCCACCTTGGCAAATGACAATTCGTTATCGCACCGATAAGCGGGTGATAAAACCGCATTTTTGTCACTTTCTGAGCAATTAATCTACCGGACTGATGGTTTTTTGATCAACCAGGATCGCATCAGCCTCTTCCTGCATGTGAATAAAAGGCTCGAGAATAGTGTTTCCCCGCACTTCCGCCTCAATGACGTGCAAAAAGGTGTAGGCGCCGAGTAGCTTGCGGGCCAGGAAGATAAACTCCTTGGGTGGCACGTCAAAGTGCACCGACAAGGCATTGCGGCTGGCCCGATTCATGATGCGATTCGGCAGATCGCTGTTGCCCCAGCAGTATTCCCCTTTGTCATTGAGTACTTCTGCCGGGGGTGGGTAGCGGTCCGGGTCCTGCAGCACTTCAATGGCTTCAAAGCACAGCGAACAGAAATCATCCAGCAGCCGGCGCGGGGCGCCACGAGACAGAAAATCCAGGGCGTTGAGGGCACGGACCAGGCGGTCGCCGTCGTGATGGAAAGAGGCACGAATCATTTCCCGGCCCGGACCCAGCACCTCGTTATCAAAGTCCCGAATGGCGCCGAAATCCAGTAGCACAATCTGGTCGTTCTCTGGGCTATCACCAAAACGCAGCAGATAGTTACCGAAATTCGGGTCGGTCTGCATCTTGTTCCATTCGAACACTTCCCGACAGCACAGCTCCATAATAGCGCGACCGATAAAGTTGCGGCGCTCCTGGGACAGCTTCAGCACGGACGGGTCGGTGACGCTGATGCCACGCTCGAACGTCATGCACATGATGTTGTGGCTGGAGTACTCCGTGACGATTTCCGGCACCACAAAACGGGTATCTTCGGCCAGCACCTGTCGAAAATGGCGGGTGGTGTGGGCTTCCAGATCGTAATCCACTTCCCGCTGGAGCATTTCGCGCACTTCATCGAGCCACAGATTGAATTGCTCGGTCATCGGTACCAGCCGGCTAAGCTTGAGCAGGCGAACGAGGGCGCGCATATCCGAATCAATGGCATCCGCAACGCCGGGGTACTGGATCTTGAGCACCAGCTCCTTGCCGTCGGATTTGCGAATCGCCTTGTGAACCTGAGCCAGGGAGGCAGCTCCCAGCGGAGTCTCCTCGATCTCAAGCTCCGCCATTTTGACCTCGCCAAGCTCTCGCTTGAGGTGGCGCTCAATGGACGGCCACTCCAGGGCGGTGGTCTGGTTTTCCAGCGTATGCAGCGCCGTGGTCACTTCTTCGGGCAGGAAATGCTCGCCGAACAGGGCCATCATCTGGCCGATCTTGACCACAGAGCCCTTGAGCCTGCCCAGTTCATCCACCAGCTCCTGGGCACGGGCGGACAGGTTCTCCTTGCGGCGAGCCTCACGCTGGTCTTTTGGGGTAAAGATGGACCCGGCACTGGCGGTCGCATACTTGGCACCAGCCAGAAATCCGGCTTTGGCCATGGAAAAGCGTCGCTCTACCGAGCCGGTCTTAACCCGTTTTACGGTTTTTCGTGTCATAGTCGCGAAGAAACTCCATTTGCCATCCTTAACGCCGGTGGCATTCTAGCCGGTATTGGATATCGGGTCATTGGCTGCACCGAAAGTCACTGTTTGATTTTGTCTGTATCTCGGGAGGTAAGTCAGCATGGGAAGAACCTGGGTGTTGTTGCGGGGCCTGGTTCGTGAGCAGAGACACTGGGAGGACTTTCCTGAACAGTTTCAGGCCAGTGTGCCACAGGATCGGGTGGTAACGGTGGATTTGCCCGGAAATGGCCACTTCTGTGAAGAGAAAAGCCCCACTCGGATTGCTGCCATGGTAGTCCATCTACGCGACCAGTTGACCGCGCAGGGGCATCAGGGCCCCTATCACCTGGTCGCTTTATCACTGGGAGCGATGGTGGCTGTGCAATGGTTGTGTCAGGCCCCCCGTGAAGTGGCCTTTGCGGGCCTGATCAATACTAGTGCCAGCCGTTACAGCCCGTTCTGGCGTCGCTTGCGCCCGGCCAATTACCGGCTCCTGCTCAGCGATGCGGTGTTCAGTCGTAACCGGGTACGCAAGGAAACCGCGATTCTGGAAATTACCTCCAATCTGCGCGAGCCGGCGTTTCTGCATCAGCTTGCAGAAACCTGGGCGGAATATGCGCGCGAACAACCCGTATCGCTGCGTAACAGCCTGAGACAGCTACTTGCTGCCATGCGTTTTCGCGCCCCGGCCGCTTTACCGGAAAGCGTTCCAGTGCTGATCATCAATGGGGCAGGGGACCGTCTGGTCAGCCCGGCCTGCTCGCTGGCTCTTTCGCAGGCCTGGGACCTACCCATCAAATGCCACCCCCAGGCAGGCCATGACCTGCCTCTGGATGCGCCTCAATGGCTGATCAACACCCTTATCGAAGGGGTAACAGATTTCACTGTTTAGTGTGTTGACCGTATAGCCTTGGCAGCCTAGCGTTATCCCAGAACTCATGAGTTCCGAGATAACAACAATGGCGAGGTAATGATGGCAACACCGCAGGAACTGATCCGCTTCGAGCGAGGCCCGCAGAGTCCCCGCGAACGGGTCTGGTGGGATCGCTATTCCCATGAACGTCTGAATGCCTGGCGGCAGGTGCAGGACCCGCTGGCAGATCGCTGTGCTGCGCAAATCACATTCACCCGGCCTTCCGGGCTGCTCGACGAGGTAGAAAAACGGGCCAGGGAAGAGGGTGGGGATTTTCAGGCCTTTCTAGACCACTGCCATACGGTGCCATCCTGGGTGGATTTCGACGCCATGGAGCTGGGTCGGCGCATGTACCGACGCAATGGCGCACTGCAGGGTCTGGTGCTGATGTGTTCAAGCCTTGTGGAGGGTTACGCGCACAACAAGCCCTCCCAGGTACTGGTGGCCACCGGTCGCCTGCAGAAAGACGTTTCCCGCAGAATTTACGAAACCGGACAGATGCTCCACAACATCGTCGGCGACGACGGTATCCGGCCGGGTGGCCTGGGGCACCGCACGCTGATGGAAGTGCGCCTGCTACACGCGGCAGTTCGCCAGTTTCTTGCCCGGAATCCCCGGTGGGACAATGCCAAATACGACCTGCCAATCAATCAGGAAGACATGGCCGGCACCATCCTGGAGTTCGATTTCATGGTGGTCAGGGGGCTCAAGCGTCTTGGCCTGCAGATCAGTCGGCATGAGCATGAATCCATGCACTATTTCTGGCGTTATGCGGGTTACCTGCTCGGAGTCGACGAGGCACTGCTGACAACCACCCTGGAAGAGCAGGAAATCCTCGCCATGCAGTTGACCTCTCATCTGTACGAGCCCACTGCGGACAGCGAGTCCCTCGCCAAGGCGCTATTGCGCGACATGGCCGGCAAGCCGCCATTCAATTTGTCCTATGAGGTATTGCTGGGCTTCAGCCGCTATCTTATCGGTGACAAGGTGGCGGATGATCTCAGCATCAACAGCAGTGTTCCGGCCGCCACAGCAGTGCGAGTGGTAAAGACCGCTGTCAGTGCCGCCAGTTTCGGTGTGCGGTTTCTGCCAGACCCGGCCAAGCGAGCCCTGGAAAACCTGAATCACCAACTGGGCCGGCGAACACTGAAAGCCGGGCTGGGGGACAACCCGGCTCGCTGGGGCTTCAAGGCTCTGGCCTGAAAAATAAAAAAAACCGGCGAAAGCCGGTTTTTTATTACAGCAGCCAAGATCAGCCCTGCCGGGCCACCTGGTTCTCTCGTATCAGGCTCATGTAATCCACCAGGATCTCCCCGGTTTCCCGTACGTAGGGATCTTCGTCGATGGACTCCTCATCACTTTCCGGGTCCAGCGCCCGCTGCTCCTCCAGATCACGCAGTTCCTTGATGCTGCCCAGCGGCTCTTCATCGCGGGATTTGCGGCGACTGTTCTCAATGGCAAGGCGTTCGCTATCCAGCGCTTTCTGTGTTGCGGTGCGACTCTTCTCATTCAGTGACAGCTCAACCCGGTTTCGATTTTCCTCAAGAAGCCTGCGCAGGGACTCCACGTAGATGAACTCCGGGTCCTTATCAATGCGGCTGGAGTGCTTTTCACGCAGCTGAGGCAGGTAGGGAACAATATCACTCACCCGCTGGTATTTAGCCGAGTTGATTTCATCCCAGGGCAGGGCGTTGGGCAGGGAGCTTTCCCCCACCTCATCCTTGTCGATCAGCGAAGGCATATCCACGTCCGGTACGATGCCCAGATTCTGGTTACTGGAGCCGGAGACCCGATAAAACTTGGCATTGGTCATCTTCAATTTGCCGTGATTCAGATCCAGCAGGGTCTGTACCGTGCCTTTGCCGTAGGTCTGGTCACCGACAATCAGGGCGCGGCCATAATCCTGCATGGCACCGGCAAAAATCTCCGAGGCGGAAGCACTGAAGCGGTTGACCATCACCGCCATGGGGCCGGCATACAGCACTCCGGGAAACTTGTCGCCTTCGATACTGACGCGGCCACTGGACTCGCGCACCTGCACAGTGGGGCCCCGATTGATAAACAGGCTGACCAGCTTGTTAACTTCCAGCAGGGAGCCGCCACCATTGTTGCGCAGATCAATTACCAGGCCGTCGATGTTTTCCTTGCGTAATTCCACCAACAGTTTGGCCACATCACTGGTGGTGCTGGTGTAGTTGGGGTCACCCCGGTGGAAGGCGGCAAAATCCAGGTAAAACGCCGGAATTTCGATAATGCCCAGTTTCATGGTTTCGCCATCACGCTCAATGGTGATCACATCCTTCTTGGCGGCCTGTTCCTCCAGCACCACCTTGTTGCGCTCGATGGTGATAGTGCGGGTGTCGTGCTCGCTGGCACTGCCGGCAGGGATGATCTCCAGATTGACTTTGGTCCCCTTGGGGCCACGGATCTGATCCACCACTTCATCCAGGCGCAGGCCGATTACCGGCTCCGGTGCTTCGCCATCCTGAGAAACCCCGACGATCCGATCCGCCGGTTTCAACTGGCCGCTTTTGGCGGCAGGGCCGCCAGGAACCAGACGTACCACCTTGGTATAACCGTCTTCGTATTGCAGCACTGCCCCGATACCTTCCAGGGAGCGGCTCATGCTGATGTCGAAATTTTCCGAGTTATGCGGTGTGAAGTAGTTGGTATGCGGATCAAAGGTCTGTGTCAGGGCATTGATATAGACCTGAAACACATCCTCCGGGGTGTTCTGGTTAATTCGTTTGAGCTGGCTTTCATAGCGCCGAGTCAGACGGGTACGAATGTCGTCCAATGAGCTGTCATTGAGCCGCATGGAAAGCACTGCATTTTTCAGCTGGCGTTGCCAGATGGTGTCCAGCGCCGCCTCGTCCGCTGCCCAGGGCGCTTCACCCCGATCCACCAGCACGGTTTCCTCATCATCGAAGGTCAATGATTCCAGATCGTTCTCGATGGTGTCCAGCAGCTTCTCCAATCGGGTTTCCAGGCGTTCCTGGAAACGATTAAAGATGGTGTAACCGGCTTCCAGCTGGCCATCGCTTAGCTGGTCATCAAGCTTGTTGCGGTAACGCTCGAATTCGCGAATGTCGCTGGCCAGGAAATACTGGCGATTGGGGTCCAGGTCCTCGAGATAGCTGTCCAGCACCTGGCTGGACAAGGAGTTGTCGAACTCCAACCGCCGATAGTGGTGCTTCAAGTTGGCAGCAATTTCCGCAGCGGCATCCAGCTGGTCGCTGGTGGGTTTCAGGTCACCCTGAACCTCCGGCTCGGAACGAAGGCCACTCACTCCCTGAATGGCGCCCCCCAGCAGGACCAGTGCCAGTGCCAGAGGGAAGAACTTACGAACTAGTGACATGCTGTTTCTCAAACGGTTTACCTGCAGTATAGACGACGGCCCGAAAGCGGTCATTCGCGGTTGAATTTCTCTAAAACCTGTAGACTACCGTGAAAGCGCGAAGTTGCACCGTCATAAAAGTCGCCAAATTACGGATTTTCAACAAATTACCACGACCCTAGCGTACGGGGGATGCTTTGCACAGACTGTTCAGCCTGTTTTTCCTTGCGGGTATCGCCGGAGCGGTGACCCAGCTCATTGGTGGTGACATGGCGGCGCCGGGGCGTTTGATCAATGCCCTTTGGTCGGCGGCCGACCTGGCCGTTGAGGTCAGCCTGGGCCTGATCGGGGTACTGGCACTGTGGAGCGGGCTATTCAAGATGGCCGAGGCCAGCAATCTGGCCGCACGGTTGTCGTCCTGGGTGGAGCCGGTTCTGGCCCGCTTGATGCCGGGGGTTCGGCGCACTCCTGAAGCATCCGCACCGGTTTCCATGAACCTGGCCGCTAACATGCTGGGCCTGGACAATGCCGCCACACCGCTTGGACTCAAGGCCATGGAGCGCCTGCAGCAGGGTAATCCGCAGCCGACACGGGCCACGGATAGTCAGATCATGTTCCTGGTGCTCAACACCTCGTCAGTGACCCTGGTGCCGGTGACAGTGCTGATGTTCCGGGCCCAGCAGGGCGCCAGTGACCCGGCTGCTGTCTACCTGCCTTTGCTGATGGCCACCACGGTATCCACCCTGGTGGGCATTCTGGTCACCGCCCGGGTCCAGCGTATATCTCTGCGCGATCCGTTGTTGCTGGTGGTGGCCGGTATCTGGCTGGCCATGCTGGCCGCGCTGGGGACCATTGTTTGGCTGGCGCCCACGGAGCTCGCCAACACGCTGTCGAGCTTGCTTGGCAATGGCATTCTGTTGCTGGTGCTGAGTGCTTTCTTTGTTGCTGCCTGGCGGGGTGGGGTAGATAGCTACGACACCTTTGTGGAGGGCGCCAAGGAGGGCTTCACCCTGGCGGTGCGGCTGATCCCCTACCTGGTGGCCATGCTGGCGGCCATTGCCATGTTGCGAGCGGGCGGGGTGCTGGACCTGTTCCTGGACGGCATTCGTTTCGGGGCCGCCGCTATTGGCTGGGACACCCGCTTTGTGGACGCACTCCCGGTGGCGTTCCTTAAACCGCTGAGCGGCTCCGGGGCCCGGGCAGCCATGGTGGATGTGATGCAGACTCAGGGTGTGGATTCCCTGGCCGCGCGTATGGCTGCAGTGATGCAGGGCTCCACGGAAACCACCTTCTATGTGCTCGCGGTGTACTTCGGCAGCGTGGGGATCCGTGATTTCCGCTATGCCTTATGGTGTGGTCTGGCAGCGGATGCGGCGGGACTGATCGCCGCCATTCTGCTCAGTTACGCGTTCTGGGGCTGATGCCGCTGAAGATTCTGCGAAACGTCAGGTTGAGACGCTCACCCTGAACCCGTTGTCGCCGCGGTAGCGCATGCTGGAATTGCTGCTGCACCTGCGGGCTCATGAGCAGCAGGCTGTTATCCGGTAGTGCCAGCGAGAAACACTGGCGGCCTCCACCACGGGGGCGAAACACGAAATCCCTTTCTGCCCCCAGGCTGTAAGAGGCAATCCAGGGCTCGGGGCCAAGCTCGGGTTCGTCGTCACTGTGATAGCCCATGCAATCCTTGCCGTTGCGATAGCGATTGGCCAGCACCGAGTTAAACGGGTGCCCGCACAGTTCGCTCACGGTATCGCGCACCGGCTTCAACACGTCCGGCCAGCCATCCGCCATATGTTGGTGACCGGAGTAGCGATAGGGAATGCCCGCATCGCCATGCCAGGCCGTGAGCCGTGGTACGGTATGATAACGACCAAATACCTGAATCCGTGGCTGCTGCCAGTCCAGTGCCGCATTCAGATCTGCTTGTAATAGCCGGTGCTGTGCAGCGGGCAGGGCATGGTGCCAAAGCCATAACCTGGCCTGACCGGCCAGGGTAATCGCTTCCGGCATTTTCTGGCCGGCTGCGGACCCGGAATCGTTGACAGTCATAAGCTCCGTGCTATATCAAATTGCTGCCGGTATCTTGCCGGCGATGGTGATCAGGGAAACATCATGCTGCATATCTTCCGCATCGAAAACGGTGTTCTGCGTGAAAAGGACACGGAAAGCATCCTGCCCACTCTGGCTGATGATGCCAGCTGGATCGATCTGGTGGACTCGGAGGAAAACGAACGCGAGCTGGTGCAACAGTTTCTGGAAGCGGAACTGCCGGCCTCTGATGACATGGAAGAAATCGAAGCGTCCGCCCGTTTCTTCAGCGATGAGCAGGGGCTGCATGTCCACTCCCTGTTTCTGTTTCAGTCCGAGGGTCGCGCTCGTACGTCCACGGTGGCGTTTGTCGTCCAGGAAGGTCGTCTGCTGTCATTCCGGGATTCCCGGTTGCCTGATTTCCGGCTACTGCGACTGCGCGTACGCCGAGGTTGGGTAAAGGCAAAGCAGCCGATAGATATCCTCTTGAGTATTCTCGAGCAAAAAGTGGAAAACCTGGCTGATGCCCTCGAGGATGTGCACCGTGACCTGGAACAAGTGGGGTACAGCGTGCTGGAGGAGGAGAACGGAGAGTTGGAAGACGATATTGAAAAACTGGCCCGGCTGGAGGATACCAACGGCAAGATTCGCCTTTGCCTGATGGATACCCAGCGTTCCATTTCCTTTATTCAGCGCTATGTCCGCACCGACAAGGTTCGCCGTCGCACCTGTGCCGAGGTGCAGCATGACCTGGACACCTTGATGTCACACACCACCTTCCTGTTCGACAAGATCAACTTTTTGATGGATGCGGCACAGGGGTTCATCAATATCCAGCAGAACCAGATCATCAAGATCTTTTCCATCGCCGCGGTGGTGTTCCTGCCGCCCACCATGATTGCCAGTATCTACGGCATGAACTTCGAGATCATGCCGGAGCTGGACATGGTTTATGGCTATCCCATGGCAATATGCCTGATGCTGCTATCCGGCATGACGCCTTACTGGTTTTTCAAGCGTAAAGGGTGGCTGTGAAGGGCAGTTAACGGTGCATAGTTAACCGCGAAAACCGCCTTCGGCTGAGCTCCTGTAGGAGCATCGCTTGAGATGCGAAGAGGGCGGAGCGAGAAGCGAGTCACGAAAATCAAAATCGTAGCGCCGGTTTGTTTTTCGCCTTTCGAAACTCGCTTCTCGTAACTCGCCTCGCTGGCGCAATCAGGTTTTGTGCCAGCCTTGATCGGTTTCTTCGGCTTTGCCGTCTTCGGCCAGCTTGATCAGGTGGGCCTGCAGAGAAAATTGGGCTACACCGTGCAGGAATTCCGGCACGTCGTCATAGACCACCTTCACCAACTCTGCCAGGGTTTGCGGGTCACCGGAGAGGGCGTCCAGCACCTTGTCTTCGCGTTTCTGTCGATGCGCCAGTGTATGGGTCAGGGTTTCTTCCGGGTCGCTGATCAGATCGCCATGACCAGGAGCCATCCGTGTTATGCCGCGCTGCTGCAGTTTGCGTAGCGAAGCAAAGTAGGCCTGCATGGAACCGGAGGGAGGAGCGATCACTACGGTGGAGCCCTGGATCAGGTGATCGCCGGTAAACAGCATGCCATCATCACTGAGGTAGCACAGGTGGTTGCCCACATGGCCCGGGGTTTCAATTACCTGTAGCGAAACGCCGCCGCAATCCACTCGGTCTCCCTCGGCCAACAGACGGTCTGCCTGCCAGCTCTCGTCTTGCAGGCCGTCATCGGGTACCGAGGGGCCCAGACAACGAGCCCCGGTGGCTGCCACCAATGCCAGAGCGCCTGGGGAATGGTCTCGATGGGTATGGGTGACCACCACCTGGTCGATGGGTTTTCCCAGGGTGCGGGCAGCCTGCAGCAGAGCCTGCAGATGCTCCTGATCCTCGGGGCCGGGATCAATGACCGTCAGGCTATCCTTGCCAAACAGATAACTGTTGGTGCCAGGCCCGGTCATCATGCCCGGGTTGCGCGCCAGAACCCGCCAGGCATGATCGCCAATCGGGGTGAGCTGGCCGGGAATCAGTGATGCCATAATGACTCCTGGGAATTTGAAGGCCGCATTGTGACGATTCACCCTGCAGGATGCCAGTCTACGACTGCGGGTAGGCCAGCTTGTCGATCGCTTCCAGTTCCCAGCGATCCACCGGGGTGTCTTCTTTCGGATGACGACTGACAACTGCAAAGGGGTAATCCTGACCAGCGGGCAGGTACATTTGCACATCAATGGTCTGCTGGTAGATCACAGTGCAGTCATTCTCCGCCTTCGGGCAGGACAGGGCGCGGGCCTGAAGCGTTACCGCTGCCACATTCATTTCACTGCGGTTGGCCAGGTTGCCGGTCAGGCGCACGCCGGATTCAGAGGCAAGGAATTCTTTCAGCGTTACCTCGATCCCATCAGGGGGAAGCCGCACCTGATCGTCACGGCCGCCTTGCCAGACACCGATGCCGAGTACCATGAGGCCGGCCAGTACCAGGCTCAGCACCAGATAAAACGGTCGACGCCCCCATTGCCAGCTACCCCAGAGCAGAACGGTAACCGCGATAATGACAGTCAATACCAGTAATAGGCGCATTTATTCTCCAGAATTGCAGACCTCGCTCCCCCTGATTCATATAATCCCGGGAGTCATATGTAAAGGAGTAGGCCATGCTGATTGTTGTATCGCCAGCAAAAACCCTGGATTACGAGAGCGAATTGCCAACGCTGAAAACCACCCAGCCCCGATTGCTGGATGATAGCGATGTGTTGATCGAGCGGGCACGCCAGCTTTCTCCGGCGGATGTCAGCAGCCTGATGGGTGTCAGTGACAAGATCGCGCACTTGAATGTGGAGCGGTTTGCCCAGTGGCAGCGACCCTTCAACAAGAAGAATGCCAGGCCCGCGGCGTTTGCCTTCAAGGGCGATGTGTATACCGGCCTGGAAATCGACACCTTCACGGACAACCAGCTCAAGGAGGCCCAGACGTCCTTCCGAATGCTGTCAGGACTGTATGGCGTGCTACGCCCGCTGGACCTGATGCAACCATACCGCCTGGAAATGGGTACCAAACTGGATACCCCACGCGGCAAGGATCTCTATACGTTCTGGGGCGACATTATCACTGAACAGCTCAACAAGGATATGAAAGCGGCGAAAACCGACGTGCTCGTCAATCTGGCATCCAATGAGTATTTCAAGTCGGTGAACAAGAAAGGGATCAATGGCCGCATCATTGAACCGGTCTTCCAGGATGAGAAAAACGGCAAGTACAAGGTGATCAGCTTTTACGCCAAGAAGGCCCGTGGCCTGATGGCGGCGTGGATTATCAAGAAGGGCATCAAGGACCCGGCCAAACTGAAGAATTTCGATGTGGCGGGTTATTGCTTTGCTTCGGATCTGTCGACCCCGGACAAGCCGGTGTTTCGTCGGGCCGAGCAGTAGACCTGGTGAAGGAGCGCCACTGGGGCGCTCCTGAAACGGGGTCAGTCTCTGTCTTCAAACTCGCTGCGGGCGGCAAGCAAGCCGGTTTTCAAACCATCCCAGGCCAGTTCCACGCCGGCTTTGATGTCATCCCAGGCATCTTCGCCGTGAGACTCCAGTTTTTCCAGTTTGGCTTCCAGCTCGTCGCGACGATCCTGAATCTCCGCAATTTTTTGCTTCGCGTCGCTACGCCACTCTTCACGCTTGTCCCCCAACCGGGCGGTCAGGCGATCCAGCTGATAATCCCAGTCTTCCAGTTTCTGGCGAATGTTGTCGGCAAAGTCTTTCTTGTCTGTCATTACGTTATGCTCCTGATCAGGCTTGCCAGGGACTCTGGAAACCTTGGGGTTTGATGACCAGCACATCCGTGCTGGCACGGGTAATCACGGATTCTGCTGTGGCGCCCAGTAACAGCCTTTCCGGCAGGTTACGATGCACGGTGCCTACCACCAGTACGTCCATATCATGTTCGTCACAGTATTTCGCCAGGGTCGGCGCCACCGGGCCGGTCAGCACTGTCATCTGGTCCGGCCCCAGGCCGTGGGCGGCACCAAATGCCTGAAAGCGATCACGGTAAAACTGGCGCACCTTTTCCATGCCGCCGCTGTAATCGGGAATCGCTTCGCCCACCAGCAGAATCAGGCTGTCGTCCATTTCATCAAGCACATGAGTAGCGCGCAGGGTGCCACCAAGATTGCCGGCAAAATGATTTGCCGCACCGAGCACGTTAACCGCCAGGGCATCCTGGGGCTGCTCTTCTGTACCCGGGTCCAGGGCGGCCAGAACTCTCGGTGCATGGGGCCACTGACGGCCATGAACACACAGCACCGGGCAGGGCGCCTTGCGAATCAATTGCCAGTCCCGCGGGGTGAAAAGATGCCGGCGCAGGCCGCTTTCTTCACTGGTATGCACAACCACCATGGCGGGTTGCAGGTCGAGGATGCTCTCACGCAATGCGGCCATGCTGTCTTTGTGCCACAGAATGGAAAGCTGACAGCGCTCCCTATCGGTTAATTCACTGATCCTGTTTTGCCAGGCTTTGTGAATCTGTGCGCGGGCGGCGTCCTGTCGTTCATGGTCAACGCCAACGGCGCGAACCATAGCGGAGGAATAGGCATTGACCAGAACATGCAGTGGCGCCTTGGTGGAATCCGCCACCTGTCTGGCTTTGTATAGCGCAGGCTGGGGAGCCTTCAGATCACTGTCGAGAATGGCCAGTACCGGGGCGGTCACAGGCTTACTTCCAGACTCTGCTCTCCACAAAGGCTTCGCCGATTTAGGATCTCCACTTCACGTCCCTCCACGCGTAACCAGCCATTTTGCTGGAAGCGGGTAAAGATACGGCTGACAGTCTCCACCGCCAGGCCCAGATAATTGGCGATGTCATAGCGCGACATGGGAAGACGGAATGCCCGCTCGCTAAGCCCTCGGCGTTGGTGACGTGCTGACATGGATATCAACAGGGATGCCACCCGGTCATCCGCATTTTTCTTGCTGAGCAGCATATGCAGCTCACGGTCTGAGCGAATTTCGTTACTCATCAGGCTGAAGAAATGGTGCTGCAGCGACGGGATGCGCTGGGACAGCATTTCCAGTTTGGAGAATGGGATCTCGCACACCGTGGCGGTTTCCAGTGCCTTGGCGTTGGACATGTGGTGGGCGGTGCTAATGCCATCCATGCCAAGCACTTCACCGGGGAGATAAAAGCCGGTGACCTGCTCGTCGCCTTCATCGCTGAGCACATAAGTTTTCAAGGCGCCGGAGCGGACCGCGTAGACCGCCTGAAACTCGTCGGCGGCGCGAAACAGATGTTCGCCGCGTTTCAGGGGTCGGCCCCGATGAATGATGCGATCCAGCTCGTCGAGCTGTGTCGGCGCCACTGCCAGTGGAAGGCAGACAGGGCTGAGACTGCAATCATTGCAGGAAACATGTTGAGACACGGTGTGACTCCGGTTGATGGCTGCGTAATGCAAATTTCACCTTACAGTATAGGGTAGGGTGAACAACAAGCGAATATAGTTCAAATGATGCGACTGAAGCGATTTTGGGCCTCGTTCTGGGTATAGCGATCAAAAGGCATCACCAGGGCCCGGCTTACCAGCCGGCCCTGCTCGGTGATCACCAGCCGCTGCTTGTCCACGCGCACCAGCCCCTGATCCTCAAACTCCACCCAGGAAGCCAGGGCATCCACAAAGTAGTCAGGGAAATTGATTTGCCACTGCTCACTGAACAGATTCATGTCCACGTACAGGTCGCACAACAGGCGCATGATAAGGTCGCGGCGCATCTGGTCATCGCGATCCAGGAGATAACCCTGTTCAATGGTGGACTGGTGCTGATCAATGGCATCCGACCAATGACTTAATGATTTCATGTTCTGCGCGTAAAGATTGCCGATCTGGCTGATGGCACTGACCCCAAAGCCCAGCAAATCCGCATCCCCGTGGAGGGTGTATCCCTGAAAATTGCGGTGCAGAAGCCCGTTGCGCTGAGCCACGGCAATCTCGTCGCTTTCCAGAGCAAAGTGATCCATGCCGATAAAGGTATAGCCGGCATCCTGGAGGATGCGCCCGGCACGGACGAACATGGACAGCTTTTCTTCCGGGCTGGGCAAGGCCATATCCGGTATCTGCCGCTGAATTTTGAAGCGCGCCGGCAGATGGGCGTAGTTGTACAGCGAAATTCGCTCGGGCCGAAGGTCTGCAATCTGCTCGATGGTGCGGGCCAGACTGGATTCCGACTGCCAGGGGAGGCCGTAAATCAGATCGGTGTTAATGGATTTGAAACCGAAATCCCGCGCCCAGCCCATGGTCTGACGAATCATTTCATAGGGCTGGACCCGATTGACCGCCTGCTGCACACGCAAATCCAGGTCCTGAACCCCGAGGCTGATACGATTGAAGCCCAGGCCACGAAGCAGCCCCAGACGAGCCTGGTCCACGGTGCGTGGATCAATCTCGATGGCATAGTCGCCACGGTCATCTTCACGCAGGGTGAAGTGTCTGGCCATGTAATAGACCAGTTCGGTGATCTGGGCATCACTTAGAAAGGTGGGGGTGCCGCCACCCCAGTGAATCTGGGTGACCGGCCTTTGCCTGTCTACCTGTTCGGCGCGCAGGCCGATTTCCTGCTTCAGACGTTTCAGGTATTCCGCCGCTCTGCCACGGTTGGCGGTGACAACCCGATTGCAGGCGCAGTAATAGCAGACGGTGCTGCAGAACGGAATGTGCATATACAGCGACAACGGCCGGCGAGCGGCATTGCCAGCATCAATGGCCTCGGCATAATCCGACTCACTGACTTCCTCGTGAAACTGGGGAGCAGGCGGGTAAGACGTGTAGCGCGGTCCGGGACCGCCATGCCGGCTGATCAATGTTTTGTCCCAGGTAGCCACACCCGCTCTCCAGTTAAGTGATTTACTCCATTATTGCGGGCCCTGAATTGACTGTGTTGACCTGGATCAAGTCTCGGGCTGATGGTGGTGGCTGTGTTTGCCTGAATCGGCAGGACCAGGGTGAACGTGATGGGGCATCTGGCTCATGGACCAGGCCTGCCAGAAGAATGCCAGCGCCAGCAGAAACGTCAGTGATGCCGCCACCTTTGGCCAGATGCCGTTGCGAAAATGCTGCAGCCGGGAGGCGATCACACCGGTAATGGCCACGGGGATGATGGTTACTATACCGAAGACCAGCATCACCAATGCACCAGCCGGTGCGCTGCCGGCCGTAACGGCAAGGGCCAGGGCGGTATAAATCAGGCCACAGGGCAGCAGGCCCCATAGTCCGCCCAGCGCCAGCGCCTTTAGCGGGCGATCTACCGGGAGTAGCCGCCGGGTCAGGGGCTGTAATCGGCGCCACAGCCCGGCACCAATACCTTCCAGTTTTTTTAGCCACACGCCTTGCCCGAGCAGATAACCACTGAGCAGCAACATCAGAACGCCGGACAGGGCTAGCCCAATGGCCATGGAGGGGCCAGGCAGCCAATCCAGCAACGCCTTGCCCAGCATCCCTGCAAGGCTACCAAGCACCATATAGGTCGAGACCCGGCCGATGCCGAAGAGTAGCTGCCAGCCCCACAGGGACTTACCCTGGCGGCGCGATTCTGGAATCGAGAAGGTGAGCGCGCTGCTGATGCCGCCACACATGCCGATACAGTGAACACTGCCGGCAGACGCCAGCAGAAGAGCACTGGCAAGCAGAGTCAGCAGGGATTCCGGGCTCTCTGGCATCATGAGTCCCGCTCGTTGTCGTGATCTGCAGCCTCTTTACTCGTAGGGAGGCCTTTGCGCTGTTCACGATCTTCGAACACCACCCGCCAAGAGGCATTATCCAGATCATCAAACTGATCCTTGCGCAGGGCCCAGAACAGGGCCCAGATCGCCCCGGCAAGAAACAGCAGTGCCAGAGGGATCAGCAGGAGGACGATTTCCATCGGGTAACTCGCGTTGCGTTGAGGGTGACTAGCAGTGAACTGGCAGACATGCCGATGGCCGCAGCCCAGGGCGGAATCCACCCGGCCACGGCAAAGGGCACCGCCAACAGATTATAGAGCAGGGCCCAGGTGAGATTCTGGCGAATGGTGCGCTGGCAACGCCTGGCAAGTGCAGGCAAAGCCGGTATCGCCTGCAGATTGTCCTTGAGCAGATACAATCCTGCTGCCCGCTGGGCCAGGCTGGTGGCGTTGGCGGTGGCCACGGATACGTCCGCCGCCAGCATGGCCTCCGCATCATTGATGCCGTCACCCACCATCATTTGCGTCGTGGTCGTCTGCAGCTCCTTGAGCCAGCGGGTCTTGTCAGCGGGCTTCATGCCGGCACGCCATTCCTCCAGCGATAATTCCCTGGCCACCGGCCCGGCAGCGGCATCGTTGTCGCCGGTTGCCATGCGTACAGCCAACCCTTGCTGGCGAAGAGCCCGTGTTACCGCAGCACTCTCCTCGCGAATGCTGTCCTGCAACCACAAATACAACTGCACGGCGCCGTCACGGCTCAGTTGCAGGCAGGTTGTACCGGGGCGAGCCTGTTGCGGTGCGCCACTGATGCGCCATTGCTGGCCCTGAAGGTTGCCGGTAATACCATTTCCATCCGGCAGGATGTCTGTCATTTGCGGGTTGCGCGCAATGTCGCGAAAGGCCTGGGCCAGCGGGTGAGGGTTGTTCCATTCCAGAGCGGAAACAATGGCAAGCAGATCGGCCTTTTGCCCTTCACCGGCAACCTGGGTGTCTACCAACGAGAAACGTCCCAGAGTCAGCGTCCCGGTTTTATCAAAGAGCACCCCGCCGATATGGGGTAATCGCAGCAGCTGGCGAGGCGATGCCACCAGCACTCCTTCGCGCAGGGCGGTACCCAGGGTCGCCGAAAGAGTCAGAGGTACAGCCAGCGCCAGCGCGCATGGGCAGGTGATCACCAGTACCGCCAGGGTGTGGTCAAAAGCCTCGCCGGGCCCGGCCGGCCAGTGCCAAAGCAACGTAAAGGCAGCCAGCAGAAGAACCGCAGCGGTAAAAAGTGGGGCGATGCGGTGCCAGTCACGGATCACATCCAGCCGCTCGCGGCTGGCCAGCTCCACCTGTTCAGCGATTCGGGCAATCTGACTGTGGTCTGCGGCGCACTCTGCCTGCAGCGTGATTGAGCCTTCCTGCAGGCGGGCTCCGGCCACCAGGCAAGAATGGAGCCCCCGGCTTATCGGCACAGATTCACCGGTCAGTGCCGCTTCATCGAAGGTGCCCTGGCCGTCGATGATACGGCCATCCACCGGTACCACATCACCCTGAATCAGCAGCAATCGGTCGCCGGCTGCCACCTGCCTGAGACTGACCCATTGCGCCTGATCACCACTGAGACGGCGAACCGCACGGGGCAGGGTATCGCCAAGCCTCGCATAGCCCGCATTAATAGCCTGGCGCTGACGGTGTTCCAGCCAGCGGCTGATCAACAGGAAGAAAACGAACATGGCGGCGGAATCGAAGTACACGTGGCTGCCGCCGGTGAACATGGCTACCAGGCTGCCGCCCCAGGCCAGGAAAAGAGCCAGGGCGATGGGGGTGTCCATGGTCAGATTGCGATTGCGCAACCCACGCCATGCGCCTTGAAAGAAGGGCCAGCCAGCATAAAAGACCACCGGGGTGGCGACAAAAAAGCTGGCCAGGCGGAAGACCCACTCGTAAACCGCATCCGAACCATCAAAGACGCCGATATACAACGCCATGGAATACATCATGGCCTGCATGGCGCCCAGTCCGGCCAGTATCAGCCTGCCCAGCAGGCGCTTGTGCTCGCGGCGATTGGCTGCGGTGGCGGCAGGATCACCGGGCAGGCTAACGCCATAACCCAGTTGCTGGATGCGGCGGGCGGTTTCCCGGGCTTGCGGTGCCCCCTGGTAGTCCACTGTCAGTGTCATGCCCGCCAGATTGACACTGGCGCGACTGACACCAGGCTGTGTGGACAGGGCTTTTTCGATTAACCAGCTGCAGGCCGCACAGGTCAGTCCGCTCAGTTGCAGCTGCAGGCGTTCGCCGTCAGGCAGCGACGCACAGTGTGGCGCAAGCAGGTCGGGGATCTCGAACAGAGCCAGGTCCAGTTCTGCCCGGCGTGCATCCGGTGCCGGGGCTTCGTCCTGTCGAATCCGGTAATAGTCATCCAGCCCCATGCCGTAAATGGTCTCGATGGCGGCAGCACATCCCGGGCAGCAGGCATCACGGCTTCCCTCCGGGGTGCGGGCGGTGAAAGCACCAGACGGGGCAGGCTGCCCGCAGTGCCAGCAGGGTGGGGTGAGGCTCTGATTCATGGCTTGGTAGCGTAACCCAGGCGCACCGTACCGTCTTCAATGCTGCCACTTTGGTAAAGACGCCAGTGCCCCTCAGGGGTAGAGGCGGTAGCGATAAAACGGCCCATTGAGGGGAGAGCTCCGTCGCCACGAAAAACGCCATTGCCCTGGTGATGGAGTGTCAGCAACACATCCTTTTCCTTGAGGGTGGGGTGTCGCAGCGCCACGGTAATCAATTCTGGCGCAGGGATTCCGGCATCGCTGGTCAGCCTTGCCTGAACACCGGCGCCCACCTGGGACAGCACCAGGCCAATGCCCAGTCGCGCGGCAATCTGTTCCTGTTCCGCGGAGCGGTTAATTCCACGGCCCTCCTTGTACCACTCGTCGACCACCGGGCTGTCTGCATTGATGACGGCAATATACAGGGTGGTCAGGCCGGCAATCACTGAACTGGCCGGCAGCAGAATGGCCAGCCAGAGCAGCGGGTATCGATACCAGGGGCGATCATCGACGTGGGGTGATGAAACGGGATTCATGCTGTTTCTCCAGGTCCGGGTCGTTCAGTGACCTTACTGAAAACCAGATGGTGGATGACTGCATTTCCACCTCATAGGGGTCATAACTTACCGTCACCGGCAATGACAGGTGCTGCCCGGGCTGGATAGTAAACTCAGTGCGGTTTTCCATGCGCAGCCCCTCAGGGCCTTCCAGACTCAGTGTATAACGATGGGCATCCTGGCCCTTGTTGAGAATTTCCAGGCGATAGACGTTCTCCACGCGGCCGCTGCTGGCAACCCGGAAAAGCTGATTGCGATCGCGCAGAACATCCACCTGCAAGGGCACACGGTTATAGAGCGTGGCCATAAACAGGGTAGCCATGGCCAGCAGGACAATGCCATAACCGATCAACCGGGGACGCAGCACCCGGGATTCCTTCCCTTCCAGCGCATTCTCGGTGGTGTAGCGGATCAAGCCCCTGGGCTTGTCGATGTGATCCATGACATCGTCGCAGGCATCAATACAGGCCGCGCAGGTAATACATTCGTATTGGAGCCCATCGCGAATATCAATGCCTGTAGGGCAGACCTGAACACACAGTCCACAGTCAATGCAGTCGCCTTTTTCGACAGCCTGCGGCTCCTGATTGCGTTTCTTGCTACCCCGGCCACGGGGTTCGCCACGATCTTCGTCATAGGAAACGATGAGCGTTTCACGATCGAACATGACGCTCTGGAAACGGGCATAGGGGCACATATACAGGCACACCTGCTCGCGCATGAAACCGGCGTTCATATAAGTGGCAACGGTAAAGAAACCTACCCAGAACAATTCCCAGCCACCCCATTCAACACTGAAGATACGAACAGTCAGATCCGTAATCGGTGAAAAATAGCCGACAAAAGTGAGGCCGGTAAGAAAGGCCAGCGCCAACCACAGCACATGTTTACTGCCGCGCCGTAGCAACTTACTCATGGACCAGGGCGCCTCGTCCATCTTCATTCGACTATGCCGGTCACCTTCAAAAAGTTGTTCTATCCACTGGAAAAAGCGGGTCCAGGTAGTCTGGGGACATACATACCCACAATAGACTCGCCCGGCCAGAACCGTGAAAAAAAACAAGGCGAACGCAGCAATGATCAGCGCCCAGGAAAGAAACAGGAAATCCTGCGGCCAGAGAGTCAGGCCAAAAATATGGAACTGCCGGTTCGGCAGATCAAAGAGAACAGCTTGCTGTCCATCCCAGCGAATCCAGGGTAGGGCAAGATAAAGCCCCATGGTGCTGATGATGCTGAAATCGCGAATGCGCTGGAAACGGCCACTGATGGATTTCACCTGGATCCGTTTACGCTTGGCATAGAGGCTAATGGGGCCCTGTGCTTCCGGGCTGTCATCAACGGTTTTAATGCGGTCGCGCTCACTCATTACGCACCTCGAAGACTGCTGGCGTGATCCGCCGACTCGGCCTGTCGCAGCCTTTTGCAGGCTGCGACAATGGCCCTGGGGTTACGGGGCTGACTTGTTGGACAGGCTGTAAACGTAGGCCGCAATGACATGAATCTTCTCTTTGCTGAGTAGATTTTCATGCTTGGGCATTTCCCCTTTTCGTCCTTCGCGAATAGTGGTCTCGATGTCCTCCAGACGCGGACCGTAAAGCCAGGTGGTGTCCGTAAGATCGGGCGCACCCATGGCCTGATTTCCTTTGCCGTCCTGGCCATGGCACGCGGCACAAACTGCGAATTTGGGCTTCGCTCGCTCGATGGCGGCGGCCTTATCCGCGTCGTTGGCCAGATCCGGTCGGCTCAGGCTTTGCACGTAGATGGCCATGTCGCGCACTGCCTTGTCGGTATTGCCGATAGCAGCGGCCATGGGGGGCATCATGCCTGTGCGGCCCTGGGCAATACTGGCAATGATCTGTTTGGGCTCACCACCATATAGCCAGTCATCATCCGCCAGATTCGGGTAGCCTTTCGCGCCGCGGGCATCCGAGCCATGACAGATGGCGCAATTGTTGGCAAATAGACGACCACCCACGGCCAAAGCCTCCGGGTACTCGATCAGTTCATCCACCGGCACTTTGCCAAACTGCTCAAACAGCGGGTCCGTCTGCCGCGCCACCAGGGCGACTTCCTTTTCGTATTGCAGTGTACTGCTCCAGTTCAGCACCCCCGGGAACTTTCCCAGACCGGGATAAAGCACCAGATACACACATGCGAAGATCAATGTGCCGATAAACAGGAACAGCCACCAGCGGGGAAGCGGGGCATTGCGTTCCTGAATACCGTCAAAGCTGTGCCCAGTGGTTTCCTTGGCAGCCTCCTCCGGAGAGATCTGATTGTTCCACAACAACAGGCCCGCACAACCGAGCAGATTGATGGCAACGATAATGATGATGAACCAGCTCCAGAAATCACTCATTGCTCGTCCCTCTCTTTGCGGCGGTCAGCCTCAAGGGCCATGTGTGAGAGTTTTTCGTAGTCTTTTTTTCGGCTGGGGCGATACACCCATATCGTCATCGCCATAAAAGCGACGAAGAAGACCAGCGTAAACAGGGCTTGAAAGCTCATTGTGCTACCTCCTTACGTTCCTGGCCCAGGGAAAGCAGATAGGCCACCAGGGCATCTTCTTCCGTGGCATCAGCCCACTCACCCTTGATCTTGTTCATTTGCTCGGTGATATCCTGTTCGCTGTAGGGCACACCAAAGGTGTCCTTGAACAATCGCAAGGTTCGTTCCGTGTCGCCCCAGTCCACGAGATTTTCCTGCAACCAGGGATAAGCCGGCATATTCGATTCCGGCACTACCTGGCGCGGATCGCGCAAATGTTCACGGTGCCATTGCTCGGTGATCGGCCGCAGACCGACACGAGCCAGATCCGGCCCGGTACGCTTGGAGCCCCACAGGAAGGGGTGCTCCCAGACATCTTCGCCGGCCACTGAGTAGGCGCCATAGCGTTCCGTTTCCGCACGAAGGGGGCGCACCATCTGCGTATGGCAGACGTGGCAGCCTTCGCGGATATAGATGTCGCGACCTTCCATTTCCAGAGCTGTGTAAGGCTCCAGAGTTTCCAGTGGCTCAGTGGTGGCCTTCTGCCAGAACAGTGGCACGATTTCCGCCAGGCCACCGAAACTCACCGCAATCAACGTCAGCACAATCATCAGGCCGACATTCTTTTCCACTCTTTCATGGGCATTGGACATGTCGGTCTCCTCAGGCAGCCTGCAGCACGTTGTCGTCACCGTGGGTATCGCGCTCGGCAACGATGGTCTTGTAGACGTTGACAGCCATCAGCACCATGCCGGCGAAGAACACCACCCCACCGAGCAGGCGGATGGCGTAGAACGGCTGCCTTTCCACCAGTTCCTGGACAAAGTTGTAGGTCAGGGTGCCATCGCTGTTTACCGCTCGCCACATCAGACCCTGCATGATCCCGGACACCCACATGGAGGCGATGTACAACACCGTACCGATGGTGCTCAGCCAGAAGTGGGCATTGATCCAGCCGATGGAGTACATCTGCTTGCGCTCAAACAAGCGGGGAATCATGACGTAGATAGCGCCGATGGTGATCATGGCTACCCAGCCCAGCGCACCGGAATGCACATGGCCGATGGTCCAGTCCGTGTTGTGGCTGAGCGCGTTGACGGTCTTGATGGACATCATCGGCCCTTCGAAGGTGCTCATGCCGTAGAAGGAGAGGGCAACGATCATGAAGCGGATGATCGGATCCGTGCGCAACTTATGCCAGGCCCCGGACAGGGTCATCATGCCGTTGATCATGCCGCCCCAGCTGGGCGCCAGCAGTACGATGGAAAATGCCATGCCCACGGACTGCGCCCAGTCGGGCAGGGAAGAGTAGTGCAGATGATGCGGGCCGGCCCACATGTACACTGCGATCAGGGCCCAGAAATGCACGATGGAAAGACGGTAGGAGTATACCGGGCGCTGGGCCTGTACCGGCACGTAGTAATACATCATGCCGAGGAAGCCTGCGGTCAGGAAAAAGCCCACCGCATTGTGCCCGTACCACCACTGCACCATGGCGTCGATCGACCCGGAATAGACGGAGTAGGATTTCATCGCCGAGACGGGAATGGCGATGTTGTTGATCACATGAAGCAGGGCAACTGCAATGATGAAGGCCCCATAGAACCAGTTCGCCACGTAGATGTGAGGTTGTTTACGCCGGGCGATAGTGGCAAAGAAGACGATGGCATAGGCCACCCAGACCAGGGTGATCAGGATGTCGATGGGCCATTCCAGCTCCGCATATTCCTTGGTGCTGGTATACCCCATGGGCAGGGTGATGGCGGCAGCCACAATCACCGCCTGCCAACCCCAGAAGCTGAAAGCAGCCAGCTTGGGAAACGCCAGGGTGGCCTGGCAGGTTCGCTGCACAACGTAGTAACTGGTGCCGATGAGGGCAGAGCCGCCAAAGGCAAAGATCACCGCGTTGGTGTGCAGTGGCCGTAACCGGCCAAAACTGAACCAGGGTAACTCGAAATTGAGGACTGGCCAGGCAAGCTGGGCGGCGATGATCACCCCCACCAGCATACCCACTATCCCCCATACAACGGACATGATGGTGAATTGCCGTACCACCGTGTAGTTGTAAGAGGGTGAAACCGCTGAGTTTTCCATGTACGTTCCCTTCCGAATGATGCGCCGGGAGACGATACCAAGCACGTTCCCCGGCTTTCTTGATATAGATCAACTGCGCCGTTCGTAACCCTGGGACAAAATGTCTCACCTACTATGAGATAACCTCAGTTACTTTGTGGTCACTTTGGCGCTTCCGTCAACCGTCAGAAAGGAACGCTGCGAAATTCAGACCCTCTTTTTGAAAAGTGAAAGCACCAGCGCAGTGAGCGCTGGCAGGAAAGTGATGGTCACAATGGCAGTGCCGAGCAGCCCGAACAGGACAATCGCCCCGACCCCCCGATAGAGCTCTGTGCCCTCACCGGGGATCAGCACCAGCGGCGCCAGGCCACAGACCGTGGTAATGGTGGTCATGGCGATGGGGCGCAATCGTGAGGCCACGGCCTCGCTCACGGCATCCACGGCGCTCATGGCATTATCGCGGAAATTCAGCGTCGCCTGATGCACGATCAGGATCGGATTGTTTACCACTGTGCCCATCAGAATCAGAAAACCGAGCATGGTGATCATGTCGAAGGGCTGGGTTAGCGGTGGCAGCCCCAGGACTGGCAGCAAGGCGCCCACACCATTCATCATTGCCAGACCCAGCAGGCCGCTGGCGATGCCCAGTGGAATCGTAGTCATGATCAGCAACGGGAAGCCCCAATGGGTAAAAATAGCCACCAGCAACAGGTAGACCAGCATCAGCGCCACAATATAATTGCCGGACAGGGATTCCTGGGTAGCCTGCAACTGGTCGCTGGCGCCGGACAGGCTGATGCTGATGGTACCCGGAATCTCGCCGGCATCGCGCAATTGCTGAATCATGCCGCGCACCCGGCTGACCCCGGTTTCCAGGGCCACACCCCGGGGCGGGATGATATTCAGCGTTACTGTGCGCCGGCCGTTGACCCGCCGCACCACACTGGTGTCCACGGTTTCCTTCAGGGTAGCCAGGGATGATAGTGGCACCGTCGCACCGATAGGCGTATGGACTGGCAAGCCGGGGAGGGCAGCCAGATCCGGCCGGGTGCCGGTACGGTGGCTGTAGGCATAGATGTCGATCTTGTCGTCACCCAGGAAAAACTCATCCAGATAGGCACCATCGGTCAGTGCCGCTACCGTAAAGCCCAGTTCTTGCGTGGAAAACTGCACTTCGGCGGCACGGCTCCAGCGCGGATGGACCTCGATCAGCGGCTGGGCCAGGGACAGGCTGGCAGGCTGGGACTGGATGCGCGGATTATCAAATACTTGTTCGGCCTCGCGCTCCAGCCGTGAGGCCACTGTGTAGATTTCCGCCAGATCAGCCCCGGCCACGTCCAGGGTCACGCTGCGGGTACCGCCGTCGTTACTGGATATGATCGATCCGCGAGCCGCGAAAGCACCCATGCCTGGATAGCGTTGATAGACCTCGGTGATGGCATCCATCATCGCTTCCATGTGCGCCGGATCCACCGGCTCGGCGATGATGCGCAGGCGCTCCGCATCCACACCCATATTCACATACTTCATTGGCGGCATGGCCAGCTTTCCTGACTCGTAGTCCGCCGGGTCGGCCCCCACCAGCGGCAAGAACTCTGCTTCTACTTCGTCAGCAATGGCTTCCATGGTGCTCAGGTTGTAACCCGGCGGGGCACTCATGCTGGCAAAGGTTTTCGGTTCCTCGCCCTCAGGCAGATATTCTGCTGGCGGCGTCAGAAACAGCACAATAGCGCCACCTATCAACACGGTTGCCAGCAGGGTGATCACTTGCCGAGGACGACTACTGGATAGGCGACCGGAAAGGCGGTGCAGGGCGGTCATCCAGCGGCTGTGCTGGCCGTCATGGGCCACCACGGCACTGAAATCCAGCCGGGCTGAGAGGGTGGGAATTACCGTCATGGCCACCAGCATGGAGACCAGAATCGACGCGGATACGGCAATGGCGATATCGGAATAAAGCTGGCCGGCCTCTTCCTGAATAAACACCACCGGCAGAAATACCAGCACCGTGGTCATGGTGGAGGCGAACACCGCGGGCCACACCTTCTGGATGCCGCTCACCGCCGCGCGAAAGCGATCCAGCCCCTTGCGCCGTTCCGTCTCGATACTTTCCAGCACCACGATGGAATTATCCAGTGTCATGCCGATAGCAAAGGCGATACCCGCCAGGGAAATCACATTGATGGTGCGCCCGGCAAGCAGCAGGCCAAGAAATGCGGCAATAGTGCAGATGGGAATGCCGATCACGCCCACGGCGGTGATCTTCACCGAGCGCAGGAACAGGAACATGACCAGGGTGGCAAACACCGCACCAATGGCCAGATTGGTCCACACATTGGCCACCGAGGCTTCCACGTAACGCACATCATCAGCGATCAGTGCCATGCGCATGCCTGCCGGCTCCAGCACCTCACGGTTGATCTGCGTTACCTGGTCGAACATGGCGTACTTGATGTCGATGACATTGGAGCCGGTTTCCCGGCGCACCGCCAGGCTGATCACCGGCTCGCCATTGACCCGTGACAGGCTGCGAACAGGGAAGTGATCGAGTACTACAGTAGCCACATCTTTCAGGCGTACCTGGGAGTCACCGCTGCGGACCAGAATCAGTTCATTGAGGCTGTCGATATCCTTGAAGCGCCCCACAGTACGCAGCAAATAGCGCCGCTTACCGCTTTCCAGCTCGCCGCCGGACACATCCCGGTTTCGCTCACGCAGGGCATCCCTTACATCCACCACACTGAGCCCGAACTGGGCCAGTTTCTGGGCATCCAGCAGCAACTGCACCTGCCGTTCGGCACCGCCGCGCACTTCCACCTGGGAGACCCCGGCCACGCTCTCCATGCGCGAGCGTACTTCGTCGTCGATGAAATCCTGCATCATGTCCATGTCCAGCCCGCGAGGATTATCGGGCAGGGGAGAGACGCGGTAATACATGAAGGCGTTACTGGAAAACGAACTGGAGAGAATGCGCGGCTGATCCACATTATCCGGATAGGTAGGGACCTGACTGAGGGCATTATTGACCCGGATCAGTGCGTCGGTGATATCCACGCCGAAGGGGAATTCCAGCTCGATTTCCGCCTCGCCACTGCCGGCGGAGGAGGTCATCCGCCGCAAGTTGGGAAGATTGCGCAGGTACTCTTCCTGCTCGATGAGGATTTCCTTTTCCACATCCTGGGGCGTGGCACCGGGCCAGCTTGTCACCACGGAAATGGTTCGCACTTCCAGATCGGGAATCATCTGAACCGGAATGCGCAGTGCAGCGAGAACGCCGAGCAGGGTGATGATCAACACCACTACCGTCATCAGGGTGCCATTGCGGACAATCTTCTCGAACATCAGTCCACCACCCGGATCTTGTCACCGTCCCGCAAGCTCTCGTTGCCGCGGATAACCACACGATCACCACGATTCAGGCCCTCGACTATAGTGACCTGCTGTGACTGGCCCGAGGCGATTTTGACGACCTTGCGGCGCGCCACCAGGTTTTTATCGTCGCCCTCGGCAATCCAGACCGTCACATTGCCCTGGCTGTCACGGAGCAGGGCGTCTCGGGGTACGGAGGGCCGTGTATTTGCTGAGGGCATTTGTAGCCGGCCATTGATCGCCATGCCCGGCGTCAGGGATTTCCCGTCAACACTGGCTCTCACCGTGAAGGTTCTGGCAGTAGGGTCGTTAACAGGCACAATTGCGGTAATGCTTGCGGCTATCGAGCTCTCCGAGTCGTCTTCCTTCTCCAGCCAGACCTCCAGGCCGGTATCCAGGGACAACTGCGGAAAATACTGTTGTGGGACCGCAAAATCCGCGTGCAGATCATCGCTTCCCACCAGCTCAAAGACCGTGGTGCCAGGTGTCAGCCATTCACCTACCTCGGTAAGCTTTGCGCTGATAACACCACTGAAAGGGGCGCGAAGGGTATGTCGCTTGAGCAAGGCTTGCTGCCTCGCCACGTCAGCCTGGCTTGAGGCCAGTCCCGAGGTGGCCACCTGAACCTCAGATTCCAGGCTGCGTACTTCGCTGGCGGCGATGCTTCGCTTCGCCACCAGGCTGTTGGCTTCCTGCAGTCGCCGGCGGGCGTCTTCCAGTGTGGCCTGTTGCTGCTGATAGTCAGCCCGGGAACGCTGTAGCTCCAGACGGGTCAGCTCGGCATCCAGCTCAATCAGAGGGGCGCCGGTCTCAACCTTGTCGCCGATATCCACGAGCAATTTGCTCACCAGCCCGGAAACAGACGCGGAAAGCCGGGCTGCTCGATCTGCTACCAGGGTGCCGTTTACCAGCAGCGCATCCTGGGAGCGCGATAAATCCACCACAGCCAGGGATACCGGCTTGCGATCATCCGCCAGCGCGGACACGGCCAGTAACGACAGCAGGACAACCCGGAAAAAGAATTGATATAGCAGGGACAGTAACCGCATGCGTGTCCTTGTCAGTTATTCTAGGAATTATGCAAATCGAGAGTCTATCAGGGCCGGAGGCAAATCCGGGTGAAAAGCAGGGTAAGGATTGTATCGGGCTGACCTGGCAAAGGACCAACCATAACTACGCATAATGTATATTATGTTAAATAGGAGATGTCGCGACAATATCTTTTCTCGGGATAACGCTCTCGCCCAATGATCAGCTGTTAAAGGTTTTAGCTCCAACAACAGCTGACCTGCTAACACCCCAGGCGTTGCCTGAGGCGTAAAGAGCTCCATTTCCAGCCCTTACGCCTAAGCATTGATCAGTGATCGCGGCTGTGGGTATGTTCGAAACGATAAGTCAGGTTTAACTGCACACGAGGCGCTTCGCTGCGATCCCCTGCCTGATTGTCGCGCATCCCGTAAGCCAGCTCGGCCCCATAGCTGAGGCTGTCGTCGTGCTGGCGAATCAGGCTCAGGGTGCCGTAGCGGGTGCGACGCATGGCATTTCCGGGCAGCTCATTGTTCTTTTCCAGGGTAATTTCGCCGCCAACCATGGCCAGCGTCCAATCCCGGCGGAACTGCCACTGCCCGGCCAGATAGCCGCCTTGAGCCAGTAGCGGCTTCAGTCCGTCGGTAGCGAATACGTAGCCATCCATACTGCTGTCACCGAAGCCAGACAGGTCATTGTAGTAATGGGCCATGGCTTCACCATAACTGCCGCTGGCCAGCAGGGTCAGGCTGTCGGTCACAGCCAGGGTGCCACTGAGCACACCGCCGGTGGCATTGGCGAACTGCTGGCCGCCATCGGCAAATTCCACACCGATTTCCCGGTTCATCAGGCCGACCCGCAAGTGGCCTCGGCCATTGGACTGGATCCAGGCGGCAATAATGTCAGGCCGGCGGCCGCTGGCGCTGCTCAGGTTATCCGGGTCATACACTTCCGGATTGGGATCCTCCAGAGCCACCGTTAGGTGCTCGCCCTGCCAGCGCACGCCGGTCTGGCGGGCGAAAATGGCGCTGTTGGGGCCCTGGGAATCCAGCGTCAACGGCCAGGCCGCACCATCCAGCAAGGCGGTGTAGCCGTAGCCGGCACGCAGGGCGCCATACTCAAAATAGAAATCCCGGACTCGCAAATCGTAGCCATCGATGCTGCCGAACAGATCCACGGCGAACACCGCATGGGGCCCACTGCCCTCTCCTACCCGTAGGCCTAACTGGCTGTTCTTGCTGTGTAGCTCAAAATTCTGCTGATGAGTATCACCGGCAGGGATGGTGCTGGGGATCAACAGATCATCGAGCCCCGCATTCTTGTCATCGTAGATGGCATCCACGCTGACCTTGCCGAACACGGCAAAGCCGGGCCACTGCAGATGGTTTGACGGGGAATGGGTTGGCGCATCCTGGGTCAGGTTGGCCTTGAGCCGATCCAGCTCCTTTTGAAGACGACGGATTTCAGACTTGGTGGTATCCGCATAGAGGCCGGCTGCGGCCAATGCGGTACTGCTGAAAACGGTCGTCCAGATGGTGGTTCGCACCCTGGACATGGGAATCTCTCCTGAAGTCCACCGGATCACGGTGGGCGTTCATCTTTGTGCTTCGGCGTCCCGGGGTTCCGTGCCTTGTGGGCTGTTCGGGGCGTGAAACGCGAAAGGCGCGGAGAATACGGATGCAGGGCTCTGTGCGCTACTAGACAAATGTTTAGTGCGGCAAAATACAGGGGTGGGCAGACGAGCGGGATGCAGATTTTTGCTCTTGAGGGACGTAGGGAATAGCTTGCCTGCACGCGAACCCGATTGTGGCGTTCGGCTGCAGGCAGCCTCCTACAAAAAGACCATTACTTGCTCAAATAGCGCATGGCCTTTTCCAGGCCTTCGATAGTGAGCGGATACATCTTGTGCTCGCTGAGCTGCTTGATCCACTGCGTGGAGGTGGTCATCTGCCAGGCACGCTCCGGTTCCGGGTTGAGCCAGGCCACCTTATCGTAGGTTTCCATAAGACGCTGGAACCAGACCGCACCGGCCTCTTCGTTCCAGTGCTCCACGCTGCCGCCCACGGAGTTCACTTCGTAGGGGCTCATGGCCGCATCACCGACAAAGATCACCTTGTAGTCACTGCCGTATTTATGCAGCACATCCCAGGTGGAAATCTTCTCGTCCCAGCGACGACGGTTGTCCTTCCATACATACTCATAGATGAAGTTATGGAAGTAGAAATACTCCATGTGCTTGAACTCCAGCCGGGCGGCGGAGAAAAGCTCTTCGCAGAGTTTGATGTAGGGGTCCATGGAGCCGCCTACGTCAAAGAAGATCAGCACCTTGACGCGGTTTTCCTTCTGCGCACGCATCTTGATGTCGAGCAGGCCGGCGTTACGAGCGGTGGAACGGATGGTGTCATCCATATCCAGCTCTTCCTCGCGACCAATACGGGCAAACTTGCGCAGCCGGCGCAGGGCGAGCTTGATATTACGCGTTCCCAGCTCCACGGAATCGTCCAGATTGCGGAATTCCCGCTTTTCCCAGACCTTCACCGCCCGCTTGTTGCGGGATGGCCCGACCATGCGCACCCCTTCCGGGTTGGCGCCGTAGCCACCAAAGGGACTGGTGCCGCCGGTACCGACCCACTTGTTGCCGCCCTGGTGGCGCTTTTCCTGCTCTTCGAGCCGCTTGCGCAGCTCGTCCATGATCTTTTCCAGGCTACCCAGACCCTTGAGTTTTTCGAACTCTTCCGGGCTCAGGTTCTTCTCCAGCTCCTTGCGCAGCCACTCATCCGGGATCACCTTGTTGAGCCAATCGGGCTCCAGGTTTTCCAGCCCTTCAAAGTAGTTGGCAAAAGCCTGGTCGAAACGGTCGTAGAACTTTTCATCCTTGACCATTACCGCCCGGCTGAGCAGATAGAAATCCTCGATGGAGCCGAAAGCCACGTGGGCCTGCAGGGCATCAAAGAGATCCAGCAATTCGCGCAGGGTTACCGGGACCCGGTAACGGCGCAGATTTTCGAAGAAACCAATCAGCATAATCAGCCAGCGTTGCGGTTAGCGTTCGCGACGGTTCATGAACGCCAGGCGTTCAAGCAGTTGTACGTCCGACTCGTTTTTCAACAATGCACCGTAGAGCGGTGGCACCGCGCTCTTGGTATCGCGATTCTGAAGGATGTCCGCCGGAATATCGTCGGCCATGAGCAGCTTCAGCCAGTCGATCAACTCGCTGGTGGAGGGCTTCTTCTTCAGACCGGGCACCTTGCGCAGGTCGAAGAAGATTTCCAGGGCCTCGGTGACCAGGTTCTTTTTGATCTCCGGGAAATGCACATCGACGATGGCCTGCATGGTCTGGGCATCGGGGAAATTGATGTAATGGAAGAAACAACGACGCAGGAAAGCGTCGGGCAGCTCTTTTTCGTTGTTGGACGTGATGATCACGATCGGGCGCTGCTCGGCGCGGATGGTTTCCCCGGTCTCGTAGACGAAGAATTCCATGCGATCCAGTTCTTGCAGCAAATCATTGGGGAACTCGATGTCGGCCTTGTCGATTTCGTCGATCAGCAGAACCACCTGTCCGTCATGGGTAAAGGCTTCCCACAGCTTGCCTTTCTTCAGGTAGTTGGCCACATCTTCCACCCCTTCAGCACCGAGCTGGGAATCGCGTAGGCGAGACACCGCGTCGTACTCATACAAGCCCTGCTGGGCCTTGGTGGTGGATTTGATATTCCAGGACAGCAGAGGCAGGCCCAGGGATTCAGCTACCTGCTCGGCCAGCAGGGTCTTGCCGGTACCCGGCTCACCCTTGATCAGCAACGGGCGCTTGAGCGCAATCGCTGCGTTAACGGCCATTTTCAGGTCGTCGGTGGCCACATATTGGTCAGTACCCTGAAACTGCATGAAACTCTCCACACTTGAACAGTTAATCGAACGGGTGAACGGGCGGCACACTCTACCAGCGGCCCGAAGAGGCCGCCAGTTACCCGCGGGCCAATCGCCACCCTCACTACAGGCAGGCTCCTGCAGCGGATAAGGCTTAATGCAGGCAATTTAGCAAGGCTGCGCCACCCGGCAAAGGGCGAGAACAGCCAAGTAAACAGCGATTTACGTCACTTTGCTGTGAGGATTTGAGCGCGGATTCCCGGGCAGGCTGTGCCATAATCGGCCCCATGAATCTGCTGCTGCTGCACCCTCATCAACATCTTCATGGCAATCTCTGGCGTCTGGACGAGCGCCAGTGCCGCCATGTGCGCGACATTCTGGGATTGGCGGAAGGGGGTAGCTGCCGGGCCGGGATCGTTGGTGGCGGCATGGGAAAAGCGCAGATAGAATCAATAGAAAACAATGAGATACAAGTTTTATTTAAAGAGGATTCTCACCCCTTCCCTCCTCTGCCACTTTCCCTGCTGCTGGCGCTGCCGCGCCCCAAGATGCTCAAGCGGATTCTGATTGACGCGACCAGCCTTGGCATCAAGCGCATCGTGCTGATCAATAGCTGGAAGGTGGACAAGAGCTACTGGCAGACCCCCAACCTGAAAGCCGACCTGCTCCGCGAGAAAATGCTGCTGGGACTGGAGCAAGCCCGCGACACCACACTGCCGGAGCTGGTTCTCGCCCCACGCTTCAAACCGTTTGTGGAAGATGACCTGGACACCTGGGCCGGCCCCGGCCGCCGCCTTCTCGCCAACCCCGGTGACTACCCGGCCATGCCCTGTGACCTGGCCGAGCCTGTCACGCTGGCCATCGGCCCGGAGGGGGGCTGGACCGACTACGAAGTGGAGATGCTGCAAAGACAGGGTTTTGCCTGTCACAGCTTCGGGACGCGCATTCTCAGAGTGGAGACAGCGCTGCCGGCTCTGGTAGGACGCATGATGCAATTGCCATGAGTGCAAGCACTGGCACGCCCCTCTCTCGACCACACAAATGAACCCGAGTATCCTTTCGCTTTTTTAGCGGGGAAGCGGGTCAATGCAACAACGATATCTGGCTCATCTGGACGGGCTCAGGGCCATTGCCGTTGGGCTTGTGGTGGTTTATCACGCAGGACTAGGTGTCTTCGGTGCCGGCTTCATTGGTGTGGACGTATTCTTCGTATTGTCCGGTTTCCTTATCACTGGGCAGCTGGTGCATAACATGCAGGAGGGAAAGTTCTCCTTTGCCCAGTTCTATATGCGTAGAATTCGTCGCCTGGCCCCTGCCATGCTGGTTGTTCTGCTCGCCACATTGCTTGCAGGGGCCTTTGTTCTCCTCCCCGAAGACCTGATCTATCTTTCCCGCCTTGCAGCCCTAGCCGTGCTAAGTGCCAGCAATTTTTACTTGGCTAATACCACCGGCGGTTATTTCGAGACGGAAACCGATGAAATTGCCTTACTGCACACCTGGTCGCTGGCCGTGGAAGAACAGTACTACCTGATCTGGCCGCTGTTTCTGCTGGTGTTCCTCAAGTTTGGTGCCCGCTTCTGGCGGCCCGGTCTGCTTGCCGGCATCTTCCTAACCTCCCTGGCGTTTTCGGTCTGGTATACTCACGCGGACCCCATGCGGGCCTATTACCTGCTGCCCGCACGTTTCCACGAATTGTTCATCGGCGCGATGCTGGCTATTGCCTTCCAGGCAAACAAGGTGCCTGCCCTGCCCCGCTCGGCTCGGGAAGTGATGGGCTGGGCTGGGCTTTTGATGATTCTGGTACCCGCTGTGGCCTGGACTGCCGAGATCGCTTTCCCCGGCTATCTGGCAGCCATACCGTGCCTTGGCACAGTGATTCTTATCTACGCCGGCGACGGAAAATCCTCAATCAACTGGCTGCTTACGCGCCGTGTCATGGTCTGGCTGGGTATGCTTTCCTATTCACTTTACCTTTGGCACTGGCCTATTTTCAGTTTTACGACCTATGCTACCGGTGAAATCGACACCATAAGCGCTCTGGCCGGCATCGCTTTGGCTGTTGTGCTATCTCACCTCACCTGGAAGTTTGTCGAGCAGCCATTCCGCTACCGCTGGACATTCCCCCCAAAGCAGACAGCGCTGCGCCTATTTGTGGTCCCTTTGCTGTTGCTCGCTGGCGTCGCTGTGGCCATCTATGAAGGTGATGGCCTAATCAACCGGTTCGACAGTAGCACAGTGGCCAAAATTCATGCTCTGGAAAGCGAGCCGGGCCGCTTCCCCTCCCAGTGTGATAATCAGGAAGATGGGCTGTGTGCGGATGTACTTCTGCTGGGAGATTCCCATGCTCAGCATTTCGGGGACTTCATAGGGATACTGGCGAAGGATGCTGGATTGTCATATAACGTGAAGTGGCGCGCCGGCTGCCCAGCCTACGCCGGCCTCATGCCTCTGAATTACAAGGGCGAAGAGGTGGAAATTGACGAAGAATGCCCCCAGGTGAATGACGCTATTCTTGATGAGGCCGACAATTATGGAGCAATTGTACTTGCCGGTTACTGGTCCCTGACCGATATTAAGGGCGACCGCTATTTCTTTGTCACCAATGCTAATCCAGAGCCGTCACAGGCCAATTCCAACGCGAATATTGCCGCCGGTCTAAGGGAAACGTTACGCCGCATTACAAAAGCTGGCTCCACGCCAGTACTCATTTACGACAACCCTCAGGTGGAAAAACGCGATTTCAAGTGTTCGAGAATGAATCTTCTACCCTTCCATGATGAGCCTTGTAGCTTCCCTCTCAGCTATGTAGAAGAGCAACAAAGACTTAAACGAGCCCTCTTCGCCCAGCTGGCAGATGAATTTCCACAGCTGAAATTCATCGACCCTAACTCTCTACTCTGTAGCAAAGAGAGCTGCTATACCGAACTGGAAGGAGTTCCGCTCTACCGGGATGATGATCACCTTAATCAGGTCGGCTCCGAGTGGTTGGCGAAAAAGATGCTCGAAAACGGCAACAACCCATTGAAGGAACTCGTCATCCGGCGGCAGAGTGGCGTGGTGGAGAGTCAGCAATAAGCAGCAGTTGAAGCCTGAAAAAAAGGGAGGCTTATGCCTCCCTTTTTTTTGTGTGCCTATTGTTTATGGTCTTAACGGCGGTAAGGACCGCGGGCCTTGCGGGGAGGTTTGCTGCCGGCGCGCTGGTGACGCAGGCGGGCGCGGCCGTAGAGGCCGGTGTATTTCTTGCCCTTCAGCTCTACCTTGCCGATCAGTGCCTGTATCTGCTCAGGCTCCAGCTCCATCCAGCGGCCCTGGCGCAACTGGGGCGGCAAGGTCAGGTCGCCGAAACGGATCCGCATCAAGCGCGCCACATCCAGATCCTGGGACTGGAACAGGCGACGCACTTCCCGGTATTTACCCCCGGTCAGTGTCACCTTGTACCAGTGGTTGGCGCCCTCTTCCGCGCCGCCGGCATCTTCAATGCTGTCGAACTTGGAGACACCATCTTCCAGCAGCACGCCGTCGAGCATCGCCTGACGCTTTTCCGGGGTCATGCCGCCACGTACACGCACGGCGTATTCACGCACGAAACCGTTGGAGGGATGCATGAGGCGGTGGGCCAGCTCACCATCGGTGGTGAACAACAGCAGGCCGGTGGTATTGATGTCCAGACGGCCCACCTGTACCCAGCGCATGCCCTGCAGTCGCGGCAGGTTATCAAACACCGTGGCGCGCCCTTCCGGATCGTTGCGGGAGCACACTTCGCCGGGCGGCTTGTGGTACATGATCACGCGCTGAACGATTTCTTCTTCCGCCTTCACTTTAATAATCCTGCCATCTACGCGTAGGGTATCTTCACTGCCAACCCGATCACCCAGGGTTGCCACTGCGCCGTTGACCGAAACCCGGCCATCAGCGATCCATTTCTCCAGCTCCCGGCGGGAGCCCAGTCCGGCTCGCGCCAGTACTTTCTGCAATTTTTCAGTTTCAGTCATGACGTGTCTGGCTGTCCTCTGCACTATTTTCCGCAGCGGCATCCTCGCCGTCAGCGTCATTGGGGCTATTGTCAGCCGTCTCGGCCTGTTCGGCCACACTTTCATCGCTGGCAACGGCTTCCTGCTTGTCCTTGTCGGCAGCCGGTTTGCGGCGGAATTCCTGTTCGAAGTCGGATAACACCGAATCTACCTTGTCCATACTCATCAAGGTGTCATCATCAATTTCCGGTTCCTGCTCCAGGCCCGGGAAGGCTTCCTGGTCGCCTGGCAGCCGCTGTTCACGCTCACCCTCCAGCATGCCATGGCCATCTTCGCCTTCCGGCGCTTCATCCATATCGCCCGGCCTGGCATTGGCAGGGGGCACATCGCTGAGAGCCAGTTCTTCATTGATCTTGTCCAGATCACGGATCTCCGACAGCGATGGCAGGTCCTCCAGGCTCTTCAGATCAAAATAGTCGAGAAACTGCTTGGTGGTGGCAAACATGGCCGGCCGGCCCGGTACATCCCGGTGCCCCACCACGCGTACCCAGTTTCTCTCCAGCAGGCTTTTGACGATATGAGAGCTTACTGAAACACCACGAATTTCTTCGATTTCGCCACGGGTAATAGGCTGGCGATAGGCGATCAATGCCAGGGTTTCCAGAATGGCCCGGCTGTAACGGGGAGGTTTTTCCTGCCACAGGCGGCTTACCCACTGACCCAGTTCCGGGCGGGCCTGGAAACGAAAACCAGAAGCGACTTCTTTGAGAAAGATGCCACGGTCAGCATAGGCCTCACCGATCTCTTCCAGATATTTACCCAGATCCTGCTTGCTGGGGCGGTCTTCCTCATCAAACAGAGTCTGCAGTGCATCCCGGTCAAGCGGGCCTTCCGCCACCAGAATGGCGGCTTCAATGATTCTTTTTATCTGTTCAGCTTCCACAGCTACCCCTCGGTTCCGTCATGGGCATCGGGTTCATCATCCACGCCGTCATCGGGTTCGTCTTCCAGTTCAAGTTGGGCCAGCACATCAGATTCTTCCAGTACCAGGGTCTTCGCCTTCACATGAATGGGAGCGAAAGGCCCGTTCTGTACCAGCTCAATCAGGCTGCCCTTGACCAGCTCCAGGGTGGCAAGAAAGGTGACCACCACGCCAAGCCGCCCTTCTTCCGGGGTGAAAAGCTCCACGAAGGGCACAAAATCCCGGCCCTTGAGCTTGTCCAGCACATTGGCCATGCGCTCCCGGGTAGACAGCTTTTCCCGGGATACCTGATGGCTCTCGAACATATCGGCCCGGTGCATGACCTCTTTCAGGGCCAGCAGCAGCTCTCGCATGTCCACATCCGGCTGGGCCTTTTCCCGGGTAAATTCAGGGCGTTTGGCTTCTGCCGGAAAGATGTCCCTTTCCAGGCGCGGCAGCTGATCGATGTCTTCTGCTGCCTGCTTGAAGCGCTCGTATTCCTGCAAACGGCGAATCAGCTCTGCACGCGGATCGTGTTCTTCGTCTTCCTCGTCCTCTTTCTGGCGAGGCAGCAACATGCGCGACTTGATCTCGCCCAGCATGGCGGCCATCACCAGATATTCCGCCGCCAGCTCGAAGTTCATCGCCTTCATCAGCTCCACGTACTCCATGTACTGAGTCGTGATGGTGGAGACAGGAATGTCGAGAATGTCCAGATTCTGTCGCTTGATCAGGTACAGCAACAGATCCAGCGGGCCCTCAAAGGCTTCCAGGAAGACCTCCAGGGCGTCGGGCGGTATATACAGATCGTCCGGCAGTTTGGTGATCGCCTTGCCATACATCAAGCCAAAGGGCATCTCTGCCTGGCTGGGATGCAGCGGCTTCATAATGGGTGTGACTGTGGGTTCTGCCGGTTCAGTCATCTCTCTCTCCCGAGTGCGCTAGTGCGCCTCAGCGGTAATTGAGCCCCATAGCGGCGCGGACTTCTTCCAGGGTGGCGCGGGCAGCCTCGCGGGCTTCCTCACAACCCTCAGCGACCAGGGTGCGGACCAGATCCGGATTGCGAAGATGCTCCTCCGCACGCTTGCGGATCGGCTCAAGCTCTTCCTGCACGGCCTCGATGATAGGTTTCTTGCAATCCAGACAACCGATGCCGGCACTGGTGCAACCTTCTTGCACCCACTGGCGGGTGTTGTCATCGGAATAAACCATGTGGAACTGCCATACCGGGCAGTTATCCGGGTTACCTGGATCGGTCCGGCGAACCCGTGCAGGATCGGTGGGCATACGGCGAATCTTGCTGTCGATATCCGCCTCTTCCTCACGCATGGTGATGAAGTTGCCGTAGGACTTGGACATTTTCTGCCCATCCAGCCCCGGCATTTTGGAGGCCGGTGTCAGCAGTGCCTGGGGTTCGGGCAGGATTACCTTGCCGCCGCCCTCCAGGTCACCCATCAAGCGCTCCTTGTCACCCAGAGTGATATTCTGCTGGCTTTCCACCAGGGCACGCGCAGTCTCCAGGGAGGCTTCATCGCCCTGTTCCTGATACTGGCGGCGATGATTGAGGTATACCTTCGACTGCTTCTTGCCCATTTTCTTGATGGCTGCATCCACGGCTTCCTCGAAGCCCGGCTCACGGCCATAGAGGTGATTGAAGCGACGGGCCACTTCCCGGGTCAGCTCCACGTGAGCGACCTGATCGGCCCCCACCGGCACCTGGCCGGCCCGGTAGGCGAGGATGTCTGCGGATTGCAGCAGCGGATAGCCCAGAAACCCATAGGTACTGAGATCCTTTTCGCGCAGCTTTTCCTGCTGGTCCTTATAGGTGGGCACCCGTTCCAGCCAGGACAGCGGAGTCATCATGGACAGCAGCAGATGCAGTTCCGCGTGCTCCGGCACCTGGCTCTGAATGAACAGCGTGGCAGAACCCGGGTTGACCCCGGCGGCCAGCCAGTCGATCACCAGGTCCCAGACGTGCTGTTCGATCTTGTGCGGGTTTTCGTATTCGGTGGTGAGCCCGTGCCAGTCTGCCACGAAGAAAAAGCATTCATATTCGTGCTGCAGACGCGCCCAGTTTTTCAGCACGCCATGGTAATGACCCAGATGCAGGCGGCCAGTGGCGCGCATGCCGGAAACAACTCGCTGGGAAGGAACCACGGAACTCAAAGCCTACTCCTTAGAATCTTGTTTGGGTTATATCAGCACGCCGCTGTGTCTCGCTCACAGGCGGGAGCGCACTAAACCCGATCAGCCGCGCAATGCGACAGGCATCACGCGGGGGAAAGCCCGCGATTATACGGTGAACCGGGGTATCAGGGACAGTGGCAAGCAGCCCCTTTGCGGCACTCTGGGTAAAACATAGTCAGCCAGGGCAAGATTCAGAAAATACTGTCCACAGGGCCGGCCCCTTCCCGCACCACTTCGGGGCCATCACCGTCAGCCATGGAAATCACGGTCGTTTCCATTACGCCACAGAAACCGCCATCAATGACCAGATCCACCTGCCCTTGCAGGAAGTCGCGGACATCCTGGGGATCAGTGAGCGGGAACTCGTCGTTGGGCAGATGGCAGGTAGACGTCATGATCGGCTCGCCATGCTCGGCCAACAGCGCTTGGCAGATGGCATGATCTGGCACGCGAATACCGATATTGCGCTTTTTCGGGTCCATCAAACGCCGCGGCACCTCGGTGGTGCCCTTGAGGATGAAGGTATAGGGGCCCGGGGTGTGGGCCTTGAGCAGGCGATAATCCGGATTTTCCACCTTGGCATAGATGGCCAGCGCAGACAGATCATGGCAAAGCAGAGTGAACTGGTGCTTCTTGTCCAGCTGCCGCAGGCGGATCAGCCGATCCAGCGCATTCTTTTCGCCGATACCGCAGCCCAGCGCGTAGGTGGTATCCGTCGGGTAGGCAATCAGCCCGCCGTTACGAATAACGTCTACCGCCTGGCGGATAAGCCGCGGCTGAGGCGTTTCGGGATGGATGTAGAGAATTTCGGTCATAACTTCAGTTGGTAGTTGATAATTGACAGTTGACAGCTAACGTCAAAACATTGCCGCAACCCATTGTTTTAGTTGTCAACTGTCCACTGTCAATTGTCAACTAGTTAGCCGCCCTTCCCACACAGGCCTGGCGCCGTTCGGCACCGGCGGCAATCGCCCCAGTGCCAGCCATTTCTGCTCTGGCGAATGAAAATCCGAACCGGCGGACACCTGCAGATCAAAGTGTTGCCAGCATTCATCCAGCAACGCGGTCTGTTGCGGGGAGAGCCCGGGCATGGCCACTTCCAGGCCGTCGCCGCCGGCCTCCTTGAAACTGGCAAGAAACTGGCGCAGTTTTTTGCGCGTCATGCCGTAGGCCTGCGGATGGGCCAGCACCGCGGTGCCACCGGCGGCATGAATATCGGCAATGGCCTCTTCCAGGGTGCACCAGGGTGTCGCCACAAAAGCGGATTGGCCCTGCTTCAGGTAACGGTTGAAGGCGTGTCGGTGGTTGCGCACCCTGCCCGCTTCTTCAAGAAACCGGGCAAACAGAGGACGGCCCGGCGCATCGGTGCCCGCCAGTTCACAGGTACGCTCATAACTGTTGGCCAGGGTCGCAGCACGATCCAGACGGCGGCCAATCTCCCGGGCACGATTCACTCGTGCCTCTTGCTGGGCGGCAACTCTTTCCTGCAACTGCCCACAATCGGTATCCAGCCACAGCCCTAGCACATGGTATTCGCGGTTTTCGTGGCGCACGGACAGTTCGATACCGTTCACCAGGCTGATATCGTGCTGCCGGGCAGCCTCATGGGCCTCCGGCAACCCGGCCAGGGTATCGTGGTCCGTCAGGGCCAGACAGGTCACTCCGTAGTCCGCAGCCCTCGACACCAGCGCTGCAAGGCTTAGAATACCGTCGGACGCCGTGCTGTGACTGTGCAGGTCGATTGTGTGGTTACGGGAGATAGCCGGATCCTCTCAAGATGCTCGATGTGTCTGCAATGACTCTCAAATTCGTCATGCGGCCCTGTTACGGCAAGCCGACGACGGGAATCAAGGCGCAGGGTAGCATTTTTGAGCCCTTCACCGGCATCTTTAAAGCCCTCCGGCTGCCATAAACTGATCAAACGGAATCCCGAATGAGCGAAAGCAACACCCCGGAACAGAACAGCAAGCCAGCCAGCGCCACGCCACCGAAGCAGGAAAGTCTGCTGGCCAATCTGCTGATCAATATCGCTATTCCCGCACTGATCCTGGCCAAACTCTCCGGGGATGACTGGCTGGGCACCAAGTGGGCCATCGTGGTGGCGCTCGCCTTCCCCCTGCTCTACGGCCTGCGGGATTTCCTGCAGAACGGCAAGGCCAATTTCTTCTCCGGCCTCGGCGTTGTCAGCATTCTGCTTACCGGCGGCATCAGCCTGATGGAGCTGGACGCCAAGTATATCGCCATGAAAGAGGCGGCCATTCCTGCCCTCCTGGGCATCGCAACGGTGGTATCCCTGCGCACCCGCTGGCCGCTGGTAAAAACCTTTCTCTATAACGACAAGGTGCTGGATACCGACAAGATCGCAGCCAAACTGGAAGACAATAACAACCTCGGCGCCTTCGAGCTGACCCTCAAACAGGCCTCCTGGATGGTGGCTGCCTCCTTTTTCCTGTCTTCGGTGCTCAACTACGTTCTGGCCAAGGTGATTCTGACCAGCCCGCCGGGCAGCGAGGCGTTCAATGCCGAGTTGGGCAAGATGACAGCCCTGAGCTACCCGGTTATTGTCGTGCCCTCCATGATTGTGCTGATTCTTGCCATGGTCTTTCTGTTTCGCCGCATCGGCAAGCTGACCGGGCTGAAGCTGGAAGACATCATGGCCGCACACCACCGTTAACCCTGAATAAAGAGCGAAACCATGCTGTACGCGATTATCAGTGAGGACGTGGCAAACTCCCTTCCCTTGCGTAAAGAGGCTCGGGCGGACCATCTCGCCCGCCTGGAAGCCCTGAAAGAACAGGGGCGGCTGATACTGGCCGGCCCGCATCCGGCCATCGACAGCAACGATCCCGGTGAAGCCGGCTTCACCGGCTCATTGGTCGTCGCCGAATTCCCCTCGCTGGAAGCCGCTCAACAATGGGCGGATGCCGATCCCTACATTGCTGCCGGCGTTTACGCTGGCGTGACGGTGAAACCGTTCAAGAAGGTACTGCCCTGACCTTCAGCTGGACAGATTGCCATTTTTTACAAAGACACCACGGCCCACAGCACGAAATGTGATTATGGTAGCGCCGCAACCCTGATGACTTCTCTAGACTGCGCGGCCTGACACGAAGGAGTAAAGACCCCCATGCTCGCAAGACTGGTTTGTTTCCTGGCAATAATGGTAGCCAGCCATACGGCTGTCGCCTCCACTGCCTGGGTAGATGACAGCATCTATGTACCGATTCGCTCATCTGCCAACCCCGCTGGCCGCATTCTCCACCGGGGCATCAAGAGCGGCACCCGCATCGAGTTTCTCGGTTTCGACGGTGACTGGGCAAAAATTCGCTACAAAGACATTGAAGGCTATATTGGCAAGCAGTACCTGAGCCAGAGCCCCACCGCTGAAATCATGCTGGAGCGAGCCAATCAGGCAAGCGAAGAAGCCAAGGCGGAAGCGGCGAAATTGCGCACTCAGCTGGCTGAGCTCAAAGGGGAGCATGAGGCACTTTCCGAGCAGTCCTCGGAACTGAAGAATGCCCTGAGCTCCCGTAGTGAAGAGCTGGAACAGCTGCAGGACGTGGCCTCTGACCCAATCCGCCTGGACCAGGCCAATCGACGCCTGAATGAGGAGCTAAGCCTGCTCCGTTCCGAGCTGGATCAAGTGAAAGGCGAGAACGTGATGCTGCGTAACAACAACACCTCCCAGCAATGGATTACCGGGGTCGGCATTCTGCTGCTCGGCCTGGTGGCCGGCATGATCATGCGCTCACGCTCAGGCCGCCGCCGCAATAGTGGCTGGGCGAACTGATCATCCACTGATTATCCCAGCTAAGGCCATGCCATTCCGGCATGGCCTTTCTGCTGCATCCAGGACCCCAACGCCCTGTATTTTCGGCAAAAATGACCGAAACGGACACGGGACATGCCCAAGCGCTTTGGGTAGCATGCCTGTTTACCCTGCTATTGACGACGACAGTTATGACTATCTGGCACAAGATTCGTGGCGCACTGGCCCTGGTGGGCATCCTGCTTAACACCCTTCTTCTCTGCCTTCCGCTTTACGTTTTTGCCCTGCTTCGGCTGGTGCTGCGCGGGGAAAAATCCCAGGTGGTATTGTCGAAAATACTGGTCTTCATCGCTGAGACCTGGATCGGCATCAACAACGCCATTATCGGCCTGACCAGTCAGGTGAAGTGGAACATCACCGGCATGGACACCCTGGATCGTGATCAGTGGTATCTGGTCACCTGCAACCACCAGTCCTGGGCGGATATTCTGGTTCTGCAGCGTATCTCCAACCGCAGAATTCCCTTCCTGAAGTTTTTCCTCAAGCAGGAATTGATAAAGGTGCCGCTACTCGGTCTGGCCTGGTGGGCCCTGGACTTTCCTTTCATGAAGCGCTTCAGCAAGGCTGAGCTTGAAAAGAACCCATCCCTGAAAGGCAAGGACCTGGAAACCACCCGCAAGGCTTGCGAGAAATTTGCCTACTTCCCAACCTCGGTGATGAATTTTTTTGAAGGCACTCGCTTCGAGGCAGAAAAGCATGCCAAGCAGCAATCTCCCTACAAGCACCTGCTTAAACCCAAAGCCGGTGGCGCAGCCTTTACCCTTAATGCCATGTCAGGACATTTGCGAAATTTACTTGATGTGACCATTATTTACCCCCCGGAGGCACCCCGCTCTCTGCTGGCTTTTCTCGGCGGCGCCATGAATGAAGTTGACGTCATCGTTCAACAGCGCGTGATCCCCGCCTGGGCCTCGGAAGGCGACTACGAATCGGACCAGGAATTCCGCGCCCGATTCCAGCAATGGATTGGCGACCTCTGGGCGGAAAAGGATGCCTTACTGGAAAATAATAACGCCGGACGTACCACACCAAGCGCCTGACGCACCCCGCTTCAGCGTCAGGCATCGAGCGTCAAGCGTCTGGCGCCTTTTTGAGAATTGATATGTTTGGCCGATTTCTGAAACCACGCTGGCAGCACAGCAATCCCGACATGCGGCTCAAGGCCGTGGAACAACTATCCCCCGTTGACGACGAGGCCACCCTCGCCCGTCTTGCCCGTGGCGACTCCAACTCTCTGGTGCGAGCCGCCGCCAGCGGCAGAATTATGGACTTTTCACTGCTGGACGAAATCCACCAGCGTGACGAAGAGCCCTCGGTCCGCGAAGCCGCCTCCATGCGCATCATGGCACTGCTGGCCGGCACCGTGGATGGCGCCCCGAACAGCGAAACCCGATTGAGACTGATACGCCTCACCGGCAATCGCGAGGCGCTGGGCTTTATTGCCCGCAACAGCCCCGATGAGATGTGCCAACAGGCCGCCATTGAACGTCTTGATGATGACAATCTGTTGTTTGAACTGGCCCTGGAAAGCAGAACAGAGACCCTCCGCCTCGAAGCCGCCCAGCAGCTTCGCAGTCTCTCTCTACTGAAACGTCTGAGCCGCGAAGGTCGCGACAAACGCGTCACCCGGTTGGCCCGGGAACAAGCCAAGGCCCTGCAAGAAAAAATTCAGCTGGAAGAGGCCGAGTCCGCACGAGTCGTGCAACTGGCCGACCGGCTGGAGCAGCACGCTCGCCGTTCCGTTGACGCCCTTTATGGCCCGCGTCTGGAACAGTTGGAACAGCAATGGCAGGACAGCAGCAACCGGGCTACACCTGACCTGGCCGAGCGGGTTCAGCAGGCACTCCAGCAATGCCGCCATCAACTGGCGACGCTACAGGAGGAAAATCACCGCCAAGCACTGGCAGATACCGCCCGTGCAGAACGCGAAGCGGCCGCCCACAATCTGTATCAACTATTGAGTCAGAGCGACCCACAGGCCTGGGAAGATCAGTTGGGCGAGTTGCGCTCTGCCCTTGCCACCCAGAAGCGTCGCTGGGACAGCGCCAATGAGCAAGCCCCGGCGCCGGACAATGACAAACTGGCCTTCGAGGACCTGGTCAGTGCTTTCGAGCGCATGCTCAATCTGGCCGCCGATATTCTCGAAGCCCGCGATGATCCCGCTCGCCTGAACAGCCTGGCGGCCGAGTGGCCCACGGGATACCCCAAGCCACCATTGTTGACTGCCCTCGTCCCCCCTGCCCGCGAAGAAAAACCATCAACGGCCCGGGCTCGCCCCGCACCGAGCCCCAACCAGGGGCTGCTGGTTGCACTGAAGCGGGAGCTGCGCGACGGCAATCTGCGCCATGCCAACCGTCTCTGGCACAAGGCTCAGGCGATCATCGACGAGCAAAGTGATCCGGCTCTGGCCAGCCAGCTGAAAAAACTGGAAGCCCGCCGTGCCGAACTGCAGGACTGGCACCGCTTTGCTGCCGAACCGAAGAAGGTGTCGCTGTGCGAATCCATGGAGGCTCTGGCCGAGAGCAGCATGGATGCCCCGCAACTGGCTTCCGCCATCCAGGCGCTTCACGATGAATGGCGCGCCTTGATGAGCTCCGATCAGGATGAGGATCAGGCACTGTGGGATCGCTTCAAGGCCGCCTCCGATCGAGCCTATGAGCCTTGCCAGGCCCATTTTGCCGAGCAGGACGCGCTGCGCCAGAGCAATCTGGAAAAACGTCGCCAGCTTTGCGAGCAACTCGAGCAATTTATTGACGCGCAGGACTGGAGCCAGGCCGACTGGCAAGGCATCTGGCAAATCCGCCAACAGGCACCGAAAGACTGGAAAGCGATTCAACCGGTGCGCTTTACTCATGCTCGTGAGGTACAGAAACGCTTCTCCGCCATCCTGTCCGGCCTGGACGAAAGGCTGAAGGACTATATCGAGGCCGCCGAAACCTCTCGGCAGGCCCTGATCACCCAGGCAAAAAACCTGACCGAGCTAAATGATGTGGGCGAAGCCACCCGGCAAGCGCAGCAATTACAGAAGCAATGGCGCGACCCCCCTGGTTACCGCCGGCCCAGCATCGCGCCGGCCAGAAAAAATTCAAGAAGGCCATGGATGCCCTGTTTGCCGAGCGCAATCGCCAGCATGCCGAGCGAAAGGCGGAACAGGAAACCCGCTCACAGGAAGCGCAAGGTGCAGTCACACAACTGGAAAGCTGCCTGGATGCGCCTTTTTCAAGGGAAGGCGCCCACGCTTTAAAAGAGGCGCTGCACGCACTTGAGCAATTCAACAGCTCCGCCCTGCCCCAGTCTCTGAGTCGCCAGGCTCAGCAACTTCGGCGTCGTGCCCGTGAAAGGCTCGACCGCCTGACTGAATGGGAGCACTGGCAAGCTCTGCAGCAGACGGTAGAAAGTCTTTCTGAAGTGAATGAATGTGGTGACGAATCGCTGACATTGGCGGTTGCCTTCGAGGCACTGGCCGGAGTACCCAGCCCGGAAGCCGAGCGACAGCGCCGCCTTCAATGGCAACTGGAGAAACTGCCCTCGGCCATGAAGCAGCAAGAGTTTGCCGCCCTGGACGAAATGGCTCGCCTGTTGAAGGACCACGATCAACCGGTCTCTGTCCCCGTGCGCAATCGCCTGCACCAGGCCCTGGCCGTGCTGGAGCCCGGCAGTGAGTAATCTGCTAACCCGCTTTGCCCGCACCCCGAGAGGACTGCGCTGGTTCCTGAATCTTTACGGCCCCTATCTCGGCGCCGGTGTGCGGGTGGACTATCTGGCGGAAGACTTTCGCGAGCTGAAGGTGTCCATGGGGTTGCACTGGTACAACCGCAATTATGTGGGCACCCATTTTGGTGGCAGCCTCTATTCCATGGTGGACCCGTTCTACATGCTCATGGTCATGAACGTGCTGGGGCGGGATTTTATCGTCTGGGACAAGGCTGCCGAGATTGATTTCATCAAGCCTGGCACCGGGCGGGTCCATGCCCGCTTCCAACTAACTGATACCATGCTGGAAGAGATCCACCAGCACACTGCCGATGGCAACAAATACCTGCCTTGCTGGCCAGTGATCATCGTCAACGATGACGGCGAGACAGTGGCCAAAATCAACAAGACGCTCTATATCCGCAAGAAGCCCCGCAGCTGATCTTGTCGTGGGAGCCATCCCTCATGATGACGCTGATTGATCTGAAAAGCGCCAATGGTTCGCCATGCAAGCATGGCTCCTACAGTCACTGCCCGAAGCTACCTGTTTTTTCCAGATAGGCGAGTTCTTCGGCGGTGCTTTCCCTACCCAGAGCCGCATTGCGATGTGGGAAACGCCCGAAGCGGCGAATCAACTCCCGATGTTGCCTGGCTGCATCGACACTGCTTTGTACCGACTTGCGACAGGAATCCGGGGCGCGCTCCAGCAAGGCGGTCATGCTGTTCAGGCAGAGATCCTGCAGGTCTTCATCTTCGGCATGCATCAGTGGCATCAGGAAAAACACCTGGCCGCACAGGGGCAGTTTGCTGTGCATCTGCCTGGAAACACCCTCCACCGCCAGGGTTGCCGCCCGGTGATCGCCGGCAAAGGCCTGGGACTGGCCACGGTAGATATGGCGGGTGAACTGGTCCAGCAACAGAATCAATGCCAGCCGTGACTGCGGCTGGCGCTCCCAGTCCACCAGTTCCTGCTGTATCGCCGCCTCCACATAAACGCCGAAGCGATGCTCAATCTCCGCATCATCACCGGCACTGGCGCGAAACCATTTGCGGGTCACGGATGCCTGTGGCCATTCCTGGCTCAGGCCATCCTCAAACCAGTAATTGAGTACGTCCTGCCAGGGGGGCGTCAATTCAAACACTGTCACCTCCAGTGGCTTCACCACACTGCTCCGGCAATAAAGGCTCAAGCACGGAAGAGGCATGGGCCTTTAACAGGGGCTGAGCTGCCGCGGTGGGATGAATGCCATCTTTCTGCATCCAACCCTGCTCCACCACGCCTTCCAGAAAAAACGGGAACAACGGCACCTGTTTGTCGTCAGATACCTGACGGAACTGTTGTTCGAACAGACGGGTATACTGTGGTCCGTAATTGGGGGGAATACGCATGCCGAGTAATATCGGTGTGGCGTCAGCCGCACGGCTTTTCTCGATCATCTGTGCCAGATTGTTGCCCATGGCAATGGGGGACAGACCGCGCAGGCCATCATTACCACCCAGCTCGATGATCAAGATTTGCGGCGCATGTTTTTCCAGCAATGCTACCAGCCGGCTATTGCCGCCGGCGGTGGTTTCACCGCTGACCGACGCATTGATCACGGGGAAATCACGGCAGCGCTGTTCCAGTTCTTTCTCCAGCAGGGCGACCCAGCCTGCGGATTTTTCAATCCCGTAGGCGGCACTGATACTATCGCCCAGAACCAGTAAGCCCCTGGCCTGCACGGACAGCGCCGCCATGGTCAGAATTGCCACTAAAAGAAGCCGAATCATGAACACACAATCTCCCGTATTAAGCGCCCGAAACCTTGGCAAACGTGTACAGGGACCAGAGGGCGGGCTGGATCTGTTGCAGGATATCACGCTGGAAGTGAATGCCGGTGACAGTCTGGCCATTACCGGGCCGTCAGGTTCCGGCAAGTCCACCCTGCTGTCCCTGTTGGCCGGGCTGGATGTGCCCACCAGCGGCGAGGTCCTGCTGGGAGACAAGCCGTTCAGTAGTGGCAGCGAAGACCAACGGGCCCGCCTGCGTGGCGAGCAATGCGGGTTTGTGTTCCAGCATTTCCAGTTGGTGGCTGATCTCACCGCCCAGGAAAACGTGATGCTGCCGCTGGAAATCCTTGGCCGTGGCAAAGCCCGGGACACTGCCCGCCATTGGCTCGACCAGGTCGGACTGGGCAAGCGCTGCCATCACTTCCCTGCGCAGCTTTCTGGCGGGGAACAGCAACGCGTTGCGCTGGCCCGGGCCTTTGCGGTGTCGCCCTCCCTGTTGTTCGCCGATGAGCCCACCGGTAGCCTGGATTATGCCAATGGCGAGCATGTGGCAGACCTGCTGTTTTCCCTGAACCAGGAACAGGGCACCGCCCTGGTACTGGTCACCCATGACCAGACTCTGGCCCGGCGTTGCAGCCGAGCCATGTCCCTGGTGGAGGGCCGTCTTGGTGTTTAAGGCCTGGCGTTCCCCCGCATTCCGCGTTCAGGCACTGGCGGTGCTGGTGGCAGCCTTTGCCATGACCGCCATGCTGATTCTGCGCGACACCGTGGACCAACGATTCAACCAGCGGACCGCCGTTGCCCTGGGTGCAGACCTGATTCTGGAAGGCACTCGCTTCCCAGAGCCGGCACAACGACAGCAACTGGCAGAAACCCGTCACGCGGAAAGCGTGAAATTTTCCAGCGTGATGGTGAATGACGACAGCTTCCTGCTCGCCAGCATCAGGGCGGTATCTGCCGGCTTCCCGCTCTATGGTGAGATCCAGATCAGTGACAGCCGCTTTGCGGATCCGTATCCGGTCGACCATGGTCCACAACAGGGCCATGTCTGGATTGCCGGCACCGGGCTGGACCGTCTGGGTTTACAGACCGGCGAGTTCATTACCCTGGGCGAGCGCAGCCTGCTGATCGATAAAGTCATCGTCCAGGAACCGGATCAACAGGCCGGTTTCTACAGCATGAACCCGCGGGCCCTGATCCATATTGATGATCTGCAAAGCGCCGGGATACTCGGTGAAGGCAGTCGCTACCGTCATAACCTACTGGTGGCTGCCGATGATGCCGCGCGCCAGCAGCTGGAGAGTCGCCTGACCCCGGGGCTGCGTCCGGACCAGGAACTGGAAACCGTGGCCAATACCGAGCTGCGCAGTCGCGGGCCGGTAGAGCAGCTTTTTCTCTGGTCGCAATTGGCGGTGATGCTGGTGGTGTTGCTGTGCGCGGCAGCTATCTACCTGACCTCGAGCCACCGTGCCCGTCACCAGCAAACGCTCTGCGCCGTGATGAAAACCGTGGGCGCCAGCCAGGCAGCCATTGTCCGCCGCTTGCTGGGCGGCGACGCCCTTGCCCTGCTGATCCCCACACTTGCCGGCATTGCCCTGGCCAGTGCGCTGGGCCTGTATCTGATCACTCTGATGGGGGGAGGCATGGCCTTTCCCATTACCGCTCCAGTATTGGGCCTGTTTGGCCCGGTGCTACTGTGGCTGGGGTTTGCTGCACCGACGCTGTGGGCGCATCTGGGCCTGCCAGCCACCGCCTTGCTGCAACAGCGTGACAGCCAGCCCGGCCGTCAGCGCTGGACCCTGCTAATCGCCCTGCTCACGCCGATCCCACTGGCCGCCGTCATGAGCGGTTCACTGACCAGCCTGTGGCCCTTGCTACTACTGACCTTTGCCATCGCGGTGGGGCTACCGCTGCTGCTGTGGCCACTGGTGTCGCTACTGGACCGTGCCAGCGGCAGGATGCCGCTGGCCGCCCGCCTGGCCCTGCGTCGCCTGAGCCGTCGTAAGGCAACCACGCTCCCCCTGCTGGCGGCGCTGGTGGTATCGCTGGCGGTATTGTCCATGTCGATCCAGACCGGCAGGCAGTTGTTGAGCGACTGGCGCTCTACCCTGCCGGAAAACGCACCCAACTACTTTGTCATCAACCTGTTTGACCAGGATCTGGCGCCTTTCAATGACTGGCTAACACGGCACAACAGCGACAGCCAGCCTCTCTATCCCGTGGTTCGCGCCCGGCTTACCGCCATTAACGGCGAGCCGGTGCGTGATGCCGTGACCAAGGAGCAGGACCAAGGCGATCGGGCATTGAACCGGGATCTGTCTCTCACCGAGGCGGATAGCCTGCCTGACAGCAACGAGCTACTGGAAGGCCGCTGGGTCGAGCGGCCCGGTGAAGTCACCGTGGAAAGTGAGCTGGCGGAGTCACTGGGGCTGAAGCTGGGTGACCAGCTGACCTTTACCGGGTCGTCCACGCCCATCGAGGCGGAAATTGTCGGCTTGCGAGACGTGGACTGGGAAAGCTTTGCGCCTAACTTCTATTTCATGTTTTCCCCGGGCACGCTGGATGCCCAGAGCCGCACCTGGATCACCAGTTTTTATCTGGCCCCCGAGAAAAGCACTGAACTGGGTAGTCTGGTGCAACAGTTTCCGCAGATCAGTCTATTGGACGTGAACGCCATCCTTGCCACCCTGGAGGACATCGTCGCCCAGGCCAGTCGAGCCGCTTTCTTTGTGGGACTGATGCTGATGCTGGCGGCCCTGCTGGTACTGGCTGCCGCCCTGCTGGCAACCGCTGACCAGATGCGCAAGGACAACCGGCTGCTGGTCGTCATCGGCGCCCGCCAGAGCCTGCTTCGACGCACTGCGGCCCTGCAGGCCCTGTTCCTGATCGGTGGTGCCGCCCTGCTGGCCAACCTGATTCACTTTGCCGCGCTGTTTCCACTGGGCCAGAAACTGTTCGACGGGGAGTTGCCGTTGAGCCTGTGGTTGCTGCTGCCCTGGGGGGTGACGGCTTTGCTGGTGCTGGCGGCTCGGCTGGCCCCGCCGTTGCGGCCAGCTTCCCGTGGCGGGAAAGTCTGACGCAGACAAGTTCGCGTCCTCGTAGGGTGGATTAGCCTAAGGCGTAATCCACCTTCCTGGGATTCGAAGTCTGCTGCAGTGGATTTTGCGGATTACGCCTGAGGTTAATACACCCTGCGGTTGATGTGGTTGCCGAGAGGTATCGTTTCTAACCTTTCACCCCTTTCCTCAGCCACAGAAAAGCCCCCAGCGCCGCCATGCTGCTGCCAGCCATCAACAGTGTCATGGGCACCGGCGTGCCGTCATGCCAGGTTCCCAATACCGTGCCAATCAGCCCGGCCAGCAGAAATTGCAACGTGCCGTTCAGGCCGGTAGCCGCACCGCTATCGCGGTCGAACAGGCTCAGGAAACTGGCAATACCGTTGGGGATCACCAACGCCACCATACCCGCAGTGACCATGATCAATGGCACCACCGCCCAGAGAACCAGATTGTCTGTCAGTGTCAGCCCCAGCAATGCCACCCCGGCCAGGGCCTGCAAGATTAGTCCTGCACGCATGATGTCGGCGCTGGCATAACGGCGTAGCAACACAACATTCAGGCGGTTGAGCCCGAGCATGGTCACCACATTGGCACCGAAATAGAGCGGAAACCGGTCGGGGCTGATGCCGAAATAATCCATGTAGAGGAAGGCCGCATCGGTAATGAAGACAAACAGGGCGGAAAATGCCAGCGCATTGGCAAGAATAAAACCCATGGCTGGGCGATTGCGCAGTACTCGGCCATAGGCGTTGAACAAACGGTGCCACAGCGTCTCATTGTCCTGCCGTCGCGGGACCGTGGGCAGCGGGAAGCGAACCAGCAGCATCAACATCATCCCGTAACCGGCCAGCATGAAGAAAATGCTCTGCCACCCGGCAAGATTGAGCAGTGCCACGCCCACCGCCGGCGCCACCAACGGCGCAATCAGCATGACCAGACCAATACTGGTGAGCACCCCGGCGGCCTGCTGGCCGGTGAAATGGTCCCGTACCGAGGCAGCGGCGATCACCACGGATGCACCACCACCCATGGCTTGCAGGAAACGCAGCAGGTAGAGCATGTGGATGTCATTACTGAAAGGAATGATCAAGCTGCCGGTAATAAACAGCAGCAGCCCCACGTAAGCGACCGGCTTGCGACCAAAGTGATCCGACAACGGGCCACCCAGCCACTGGCCCAGTGCCACACCGAGCACATAGATACTCACGGAAATTTCCACATCATGGATCGGCACGGCAAAGTGCTCGGACATGGCCAACAGTGCCGGCAGATAGGTATCAATGGCGAGAGGCCCCAGAGCGACCAAGGTGCCCAGTAAAATCGCCAATCGACGGGGAGAGATTTGCGCTTGCATGGAATGTCCAGTGAGGCAATGAGAGCGGGATGTTAACGCATGTGTCGCTGGGCTTCAGTGATTTTATGAACCTGATTCATTTCCTGTTATGAAAAACGGGTTGCGGCCATCGTGTTGTCCTGTGACCATTAGCCGCTTTGGCGGGTTAATGAAAGCACCCCTGCCCATGGGGATTCCAGAAACGCAATGGGTAACCGCAATGACAACACTACCAACGGACCGGAACCGGTCCTCATCGGTGCCCGTGATCCAACCTTCCGGGACTGACCCTGCTTGCTCTGCTGACACTTTCTGCCCCGCCACCCGTCATTACCAAACGGAAACTGCATGAATTTAGAGATTGCGTACCAATTGGCCATCATTACCGTTGTGGCCTTCCTGTGTCAGTGGATTTCCTGGCGTATCAAGCTACCCGCCATTCTTCCGCTGCTACTGACTGGCCTGGCACTGGGGCCACTGACCGGGGTACTGCAACCCAAAGAATTGCTGGGTGATCTGCTGCTGCCCGGCGTATCGCTGGCGGTATCTATCATTCTCTTTGAAGGGGCCATGACCCTGCGCTTCGATGAAATTCGTGGCCTGGAGAAAACCGTTCGCCGCCTGGTGACATGGGGGGCGCTGGTCACCTGGTCGATTGTAGCCGTGTCTGCCTGGTGGTTTCTAAAGCTGTCGTTTGACCTTGCCCTGCTGTTTGGCGCCCTGGTGGTCGTCACCGGGCCAACCGTGATTGTTCCGCTGCTGCGTAGCGTACGCCCCGTCAGCAGTGTGGCCCGCCTGCTCCGCTGGGAAGGCATCGTCATCGATCCGCTGGGTGCCATTTTTGCGGTACTGGCCTATGAGCTGGTGGTGGCCAGCGGGCAGGAAGGTGCGTTACTGCATACCCTGTGGCTGTTTTTCCAGACTATCACCGTCGGTGCAGCCATCGGCGCTGTGGTCGCCATGGGCCTGGCAGCGCTGCTGCGCCGGCATCTGGTGCCAGAATATCTGCGCAGCTTCCTGGTGCTGTCGCTGGTGATCGGCGAATTCGTACTGGCCAATGCGCTCAGCGAGGAATCCGGCCTGGTCGCAGTTACCGTCACCGGTATCGTGCTGGCCAATCTCAAGGGGGTTCGCACCAACGATATTCTCCACTTCAAGGAGAACCTCTCGGTCATTCTGATCTCCGGGCTGTTTATCGTGCTGGCGGCACGCCTGGAAATGCAGGAACTCGAGCAACTCGGTTTGATGGCACTGGTGGTGCTGGCGATTATTCAACTGATCGCTCGCCCGGCTTCCGTGCTGGTCGCCACACTGGGCTCCAACCTTAACTGGCGGGAAAAATCCCTGCTCGCCTGGATTGCCCCGCGGGGTATCGTGGCCGCGGCCATTTCCGCCCTGTTTGCCGAACGGTTGCTGCAAAATGGTGTGGAAGGAGCCGAAATGCTGGTTCCTCTCACGTTCATGGTCATCATCGGCACCGTGGCCTTGCAGAGTCTCACTGCCAGACCTCTGGCCCGTTTACTGAAGGTCGCAGAGCCAGCACCACGGGGGTTCCTGATTGTGGGAGCCAACCCGGTAGCCCGGGCGATTGGTTCTGCCCTGCAGAAAAACCAGTTCCCGGTCATGGTGACGGACTCAAGCTGGGAATCCATTCGGCTAGCCCGCATGGAAGGCCTGAGCACGTTTTATGGCAACCCGGTTTCCCAGCATGCGGACCAATACATGGACCTGGTGGGCTACGGTAAATTGCTCGGGCTGAGCCCGCGGCGTGAGCTGAACACCATGGCCACTATGCGCTATCGTCTGGAATTCGGGGAACCCAATATTTTCAGTCTGCCTACCCAGAGAAGTGACAAGGAAGTAAAGCATGAAGTGGCGCCGGAACACCGTGGTGCCACCCTGTTCGCTGCGGAGATGACCTATGCTCGTCTGGCAAGCCTGCTGAGCCAGGGAGCGGAAATTCGCAAGACCCGCCTCACTGAAGAGTTCGATTTCAACGCCTACCAGCAAACCCCGCACCGCCGGGTGTGGCCGCTTTTCGCCATCGATACCCGTGATCGTATCTATGTGTTCAGTGAGGAAAGCCAGCCTGCCCCCAAGGCAGGCTGGCACGTGCTGGGATTGATCAAGGAAGATGCGGCCAAGGAAGAAGCCCGCACCGAGGCGCGGGCCGAAGCGGCTGCAGAGAAAGCTGCCTCGGACAAGGGTAAAGGCGCTGAAAAAGCCAACAAGAAAAGCTGACCTACCCTGCCGGGTCCGGGGCATCGACGAAGGCATCGATCAACCCACAGACCCGGCCATCATCCAGGCGACAATCCGGGCTGCCCTGCCACTGCTCCATGGCGCTGCGCATACGCAGACTGAGCGATTGCAGCTCGGCAATCTGTGTCTCTACCTGTTCCAGGCGCGTTTCAATCAGAGTCCGGACCTGGCCGCAGGGTGTTTCCCCTTCCCGGGAAGCCCCCGCCAGGGCCTGAATATCAGCGAGCGTAAAACCCAGGGAGCGGGCTTTCAGGGCAAAGTGCAACAACCGTAAATCCGTATTTCCGTAACGGCGATAGCCGTTGTTGGGATCTCTTTCCGGTTTCAGCAGAGCAATGTCGGTGTAATGCCGCACCGTCTCGGTGGTGGTTCCCGCCTTGCGGGCCAGATCGGAAACACGCATGGTCATTTCTCTCCCGGTTGCGTCCAGGGTCGGTAGATAGCGGGAATGGCCGCATCCTGCTGCTGGTAATAACGGTGAATGGCCATGGCCAGGGCGTCAGCACCCAATTCTTCAGACAGCTTATCCAGAAAGGCGGTTCCTCGCTGCGACATCACCAGGTGACACTGCAGGGCGACATCAGCCAGGGACCGGTTCTCCGGGTACCGTTGCCAGGCCTGCCGCAATGGACTGTGAGCCCAGTCGCAACGCTGATGACTCAGAGCGAGCTGCCCTTCCAGCCACCAGAGGTAAGGATCATCTCCGAGCGCCAGGTGCAATTGCCCGCTGATTTCCCGGTAAGCATTCTGATCGGACGCCATCAGTGCGTGTTTCAGCTGCCAGAGTGCCGGTTTGCCCGTTTCTGCCTGAGCCGCCAGGGCCTGCTCTTCACAGGGCTGGCCGGTACACTGCACAAGCCATAATGCCAGCAGTGCCGGCTGGCCTGCAGCCAGATCGGCAAGTTCCGCCGAGCCGGGGTTATCCTGCAACATGGTCAGGAATGCCTTCCCCCTCCCGGCTTGAAACCGATCGCCATAGGACACCAGTTCGCTCAATTGCAGACCGCTGCTGTAGTCGTACCACTCGGTAAGACGATAACGGGCACCAGGTTCGCCCTCCAGGCGGAGAAACCCCACACCACCGTCAGAAAAATGCAGTCTGATACGGGCCGCGAAACGCTTCCGGTTTTCGTTGAATCCGGTGATGGCGAACTGCTCAATGTCCACATCCTGCACCCAACGAGCAAGAACCCGGTCGGGCACCGGTACTAACGTCTGCCGGGCCAGTACCGGTTGCAGAGAACCACTGCCAAGATCCGCTCTTAGTGTCGCGAGGGTAAGGCTGTCAGCGCTAACGGTCTGCGCCAACAGGAAAAATAACAGCGAAATGAAAAAGCGGTAAGTCATGCGAAGCCCCATTTGATCCCGCACAGACTAGGCAAAAACACCGGGGTTAGCCACACCCTGGGTGCGCACGGGAGACCCGTGCCTTATGGTGCAAATGATGGCCGGTGATCGCCAAGCTTTCTGTGGTAAAACCAATGCGGTGTTATCTCGACGGATAACCGGTGATCTGTCGGATGGAGCGGTACAGCGGGGACAGCCGCGGGTACATTTTTCGGTAGACTTGGCGGTATAGCGCATCGTACTGACGGGCCACCTCAGGATCTGGCTCAAACCGTTTTCCGGGGCGTGTCATCGCCGCGACAGCGCTGGCGTAATCCGGGTGCAACCCCATGGCAACGGCGGCATTGATGGCCGCCCCCAGGCCGGAGGTTTCAGAGGTATGCGGGCGTTCCGCCGGGAGGTTAAACAGGTTCGCGGTGATCTGCATGATGGCATCGCTCTGTGAGCCACCACCAGACACCCGCAAGGATTGCACTGGCACCCGATTGCGTTTCTCCAAGCGCTCCTTGCCCTCGCGAAGGGCATAGGCAATGCCTTCGATAATCGCCCGGTAAAGGTGTGCCCGGGTATGTACATCGCCAAAACCGATGATGGCGCCCTTGGCCTCCGGTCCGGGGATGCGCACGCCGGGATTCCAGAAGGGCTGCAGCACCAGTCCCATGGCGCCGGGGGGCGAGTCGTGCAGGAAGGACTCGAACAGGGTTTCCGCACTGACACCCAACTCTTCGGCCTGCTGCACTTCCTGTTGGGCGAACTCGCGCTTGAACCAGTTCACCATCCAGTAGCCACGCTGAACGATGACTTCCGAGTTGTAGCGCCCCGGCACGGCCGCGCTGTAGGCGGGGACAAACGGAATTGGCTCCACGTAGCGTTCGTTACAGGTATTGAAGGTGGCTGTGGTGCCGTAGCTGAGGTTACCGATTTCCGGCGTGAAGGCACCGGCGCCAAGCACTTCGCAGGCCTTGTCCGCCCCGCTGGCGATCACCGGCAGGCCGACGGGAATGCCGGTATGTCGGCTGGCGGCGGCGGTGACCTTGCCCAATGTCTCGCCGGGTGCGACCAGCTCAGGGAGCTGCTCGCGGTTTACCCGCAGGGCTTTCCATTTCAGGTCGTGGGGCGGCGCCCAGCACTGCCCTTTGTAATCAAAAGGAATGTAGCCAACCTGAGAGGCAGTACAGTCACGAAGCTCACCGGTCAGCCGATAGTTTAGGTAGCCGGACAGCAGCAGGAAATGGGCGGTTCGTTGCCAGATCTCGGGCTCATCCTCCGCCAGCCAGTTGCACTCCGCCTTGGCCTGAAACTGGCGCAGGGTTTCTCCCTGGCCGAGCAAGTTCACTGGCGCCGCATACCACCAAGGCAGGCGAGGAAAATTCGGGGTACGACGCTGATCCAGCCAGATCACCGCCGGGCGCAATGGGCGCATGGCCTTGTCCAGGCAGACCACCGAGGCACGTTGAGTGGTCAGAGACACCGCCACCACCCGGGATCGCAGCTCGCCATGCTCCAGCCATAACCCCTGACAGGCTTGGCCCAGTTGTTCCCAAAAATAATTGACGTCCTGCTCGGCCTCGCCTGGGCGGTCTGGAAGATAGGGCTCAATATGTTGCTGGTATTTGGCAATCAGCTCGCCGTTGCCATCGAACAGCATAGCCCGGGCACTTTGTGTACCCTGATCCAGAGCAAGCAGCAGCGGCGCGTTCATCCTACGGCCTGCTGTGCTGGGGAGGCTGGCACACCATAGTAGCGCTGATGAATTTCCAGATAGCGTCTCCTCTCCTCTTCCCAGTACGCATCGTCCCAGCCCAGGGTGGACTGAATCTGTTGTCGCAGGCTATCCAGCAGTCCCTTGCCGGCTTCAGGCAGCAACAGACCCAGCCGGGTACGGCGCAGCATCAAATCATCCAGGTGCACCACATCCTCGTTGTCCAGAATCCACTGAATGAAGACCGGGTCCCCCTGATTTGCATGCAGAAAAGCATCCACGGCTTGTGGGGCATCACTGATGGGAATAAAGCCGGGCTCTGTGGTTTTCTGACCGCGCTTGTGGGCGGCACTGTCGATCAGTCCGCTGGCCAGCAAGGCATCCAGGGCAATCAGCCGAAACGTGGTGAGCTTGCCACCGCTTACGGTAACGATACCGTTTTCGCCCCATACCGCATGATCCCGGCGCTCCTTGGAAGGGTCCATGCCCTTGCCTGAGGCAATGACCGGACGGACTCCGGCGATGGTGGAATAGATATCGTCCCGATTGAGATCCACCTTCGGAAACTGGCTGTTGATCAAACGGAGCAGGTAATCCACTTCCTGACCACTGGCCGCTGCCTCGATATCCATATCCTGGGGATGATCCAGATCCGTGGTGCCCACGCAGGTCACCCCCTCCCAGGGGAACACAAACACCGGGCGCCCATCGTCCGGGTGCATGACAGTGAGGCAATCCTTCACCGGCAGACGTTCGGGATTCACGAACAGGTGACTGCCCCGCAGGGGGCGGACGCGGGGATCGCTGCCGGAAAAGCGGTCTGCCCAGGCGCCGGTGGCACTGATCACCCGTCGTGCGCGAAGGGTAGCGGTCTGCTCGGTGGTTCGATCCGTCACTGTGACGGCGTAACCCTCACCACTGGGTTCGGTTTGCTCTACCCGGCAGTAATTCTGTGCCAGTCCACCGTGGCGGGCTGCCTCCAATATCACCCGAACCACCAAGCGACAGTCATCGGTGAGGGCATCGGTATAGCTCATGGCGCCTGTCAGCGACTGGCTATTGAGCCCCGGCACCCGTTCCAGCAGTTGCTCGCGGTTCAGGTAACGGTGATCACGGATGCCGGCAAGAAAATCGTACAGCCAGAGAATTGCCTTCATGGGCAACCGACCGGGGAATACTCCCTTTCGTAGCGGAAACAGATAAGTGGCTCGCTCCACCAGCCCCGGCAACTCTTCAATCAGACGTTCTCGCTCAAGCAGGGAGTGGCGGGTCAAGCGAATGTCCCCCTGGGCGATATAGCGTAGCCCGCCGTGCACCATCTTGGAGGAACGACTGGAGGTGCCCCAGGCGAAATCGGTCTGCTCCAGCAGCAGAACCCGATGCCCCCGGCGAGCCGCTTCCAGCAGCACGCCGGCACCGGTGATACCGCCACCGATGACAATAAGGTCCCAGTTTTCGTCAGCGAGGGAGTCCAGGGAGTGGCGTTTGCCTAACATCAAGATTCCTTTTCAATACGCGGCTGGGTGTCGTCGAGCAAACAGCCCGGGTTCAGTCGCTGCTGCGGATCAAAGTGCTTCACCAATGAGGTCAGTGCCGCGATACCCTGCTCGCCTTTCTCGTGGTGGAGCCAGGGTGCATGATCGCGCCCTACCCCGTGCTGATGGCTGATGGTGCCCCCGTGCGCCACGATGGCCTCACTGGCCGCGTCTTTCATGGCATGCCAGCGCTGCAAGGTGTTGTGGTAGCTGTCCGAGCTGCGAAACACATAGGTGGTATAGATACTGGAACCCTGCGGATAAAGGTGTGACAGATGGGTAAAGACATGCACTTTTTCGCCCTCACCCACGTTGTCGCGTACCGCCTGCTCCATGGCATTCATGGCCGGGGTAACCTGGTTCCAGTCCACTGCGGTTTCAAAGGTATCCACCACATACCCATGCTCCCACAGGCCATGACGAAGATAAGGGGAACGAAAACGGGATTCTTCCCATTTCTTGCCCAGCAGCTCACCCACCACTGTGCCACCGGCAGCACGAATGCGTTTTTTAACCGTGGCCAGGGTATGGCGCACCAGCGACTTTTCACCGGTCACCCCGAAGGTGATCATGCATTTTTCATTCCGGCAGCCACGAAGGGACAGGTAACGGTGCAGTACCGACACCAGCCTTTCATGGCCGGCGAGCATCAGGTGGGTGCGGGTTTCTTCCGCATTGGACAGCCGCAGCATGGAAAGCGGCAGCTTGGCCTGGGTCAGGCTGCGCACCAGCGTCTTGGCCGTTTCCCAGTCCGGAGCGAATGCCACCTGGAAGGTTTCCGTTTCCGGCAAGGGGGTGACGCGCACCTTGACCTCACTGATCACCCCCATGCGCCCTTCTGAGCCCATGATCATCTCCCGCAGATCCGGCCCGGCGGAAGACGCCGGAATCGTGGGGATATCCAGGGTGCCTCTCGGCGTTTCGATACGCCCGCCGGCGAACATCTGTTCGATACGCCCATAGCGCATGGACTGCTGGCCGCTGGAGCGGCTGGCCACCCAGCCGCCTACCGTAGACAGTTCCCAGGATTGCGGGAAATGTCCCAGCATATAGCCCTGCTCGCGCAGCTGATTTTCTACTTCCGGTCCCGGGGTACCGGCCCCGAAGGTGGCTATCTGACTTTCCTTGTCCAGGTGGAGCAGTTTGTTCATGCCAGCCAGTGACAATGTCAGCACCGGTTTGTCGCTGGCTGGCGGATTGATATGCCCGGCCACGGAGGTGCCGCCGCCATAGGGAATCACCAGCACATCATTGTCCTGGGCCCAGGCCAGCAGACGCTTCACCTCTGCGCTTTTGGTCGGCATCGCGACCCCGTCCGGGAAACGCCCGAAATCACCGGAACGCATGGCCAGCCAGTCTGGCAGGCTTTGCCCACGGGCATGACGAATACGGGTTTCTGCATCGGTGCGGATCAGTGGGTGGTCAGGCATGCGCGACGCGGGCACCGCCTGCAACACCGTTGCCATTTCCGCATCCGGCAAGGGAGTCGCCGTGCCAAGACGGGATTGCAGAAAAGTCAGGCCAGAGGCCTTCAACGGGTAATGATTGGCGCTGTCGCCCCAGCCGTTCCAGCGTCGCATGCAACTACTCCTTGGTTTGGGAAAGCCTGACAGGATCGTATAACAGGCTGCTGTCATGGTAGCCCTGGTGGCAAGGGGTTTCACTGGCGCAGCGGGACAGTAGATGGACTATTTCTGACATTCGGCTGATTTGTGCCGCCGTTACAGGCTGTATTGAATAGATAACAACCCTCTACAGACGGCCACTCGGTTTTTTTCGTACAAATTCGTAAACTCGTGAAGACGCCGCTTTACCAGCCATGCTGTCAGGGCTATGGTTCATATCACATCCAAACTATTTAAAAACCAATACCTTATAAGACTTACAAGGAGTTTCCATGAAACGTTTCGTTGGCTGTCTGGCGCTTGCAGGCGCTATGTCCCTGCAGGCTGGCTGCAGCACCATCAACCCCTACACCGGTGAAAAGCAGACCTCCAAGGCTGGCATGGGTGCCGGTATTGGCGCCGTCACCGGTGCGCTGATCGGTATCGCCACGTCAGACAGTGCCAAAGAGCGTAAAGAGCGGGCACTGAAAGGCGCCGGTATTGGCGCCGTTGCCGGTGGTGGCGTGGGCTACTACATGGATGTACAGGAAGCCAAGCTGCGCGAAAAACTGGAAGGCGCCGGTGTGTCGGTTACCCGTGACGGCGACAACATCATCCTGAACATGCCGGGCAACCTGACCTTCGACACCGACAGCACCACGGTGAAGTCTTCCTTCCGCCCGGTACTGGACGCAGTGTCTGAAGTGCTGAAGGAATACAAGTCCACCATGATTCAGGTAGCCGGCCACACCGATAGCACCGGCGGCGACAAGTACAACCTGATGCTGTCCCAGCAACGCGCCCAGTCTGTCGCCAATATTCTGGGCGGCTTCGGCGTTGAACAAGTGCGCATGGATACCGTCGGTTTCGGCGAAACCCAGCCCATTGCCAGCAACGGTACTGCCAGCGGCCGTGAGCAAAACCGTCGTGTTGAACTGACCCTGTTGCCTTACACCGAGTAAGGCAATCTGGAGGTGGGTGCCCGGCACCCACCTCTTCTCCCCTTCCAGTTTTTTCAATTCCCCCGCAACATCCAGAGTGCATCGCGATTTTCTTCGGGTCATGATGAAGTCAGGCTCTTAACGCCCAGGAAACAAGATCGTGAGCACAGTGACGGCGCAGATTACCGACACACAGTGGCATGCCATCCAGAACCGTGACCGAAGCGCGGATGGTCGCTTTGTCTATGGCGTCATCACCACCGGTATTTTCTGTCGGCCCAGTTGCCCGGCAAGACGACCTAACCCGGCTAATGTGCGGGTTTTCCCCAATGGGCAGGAAGCCTTGCAGGCAGGCTTTCGCCCTTGTCGTCGCTGCAATCCGTTTTCCCTGGCTGGCTCACCGGTGACAGACACCGTCACAGCCCTGTGCCGCCATATTGAGCAAAGCCACAGCCTGCCGACGCTGAAAGAGCTTGCCGCTCAGTGCGGCTGGTCGCGCCACCATCTGCAGCGCCAGTTCAAGGCCGTCACCGGTGTTTCGCCACGGGACTATGGGCTGGCAGTGCGCCGGCGGCGACTGACCGGGAATTTACAGCGCCATGCATCCATCAGTGGTGCCATGCAGGAGTGGGGAATGGAATCCGGCAGCCAGCTTTATAGCCAGGGCAAGCAGATGCTGGGCATGTTGCCCGGCCAGTATCGTTCCGGCGGCACGGGGACAGCTATCCGCTTTGCCATAGCCGAATGTAGCCTGGGAAGCCTGCTGGTGGCAGAAACGTCGCAGGGCCTCTGTGCCATCAGTCTCGGTGATGCGCCGGAGCCGTTGCTAGAGGAGTTTCAGGCACGTTTTGCCGGCGCCGAGCTGCTGCCACCGGATCCGGCATTTGACAGCAAAGTGGCCCGGGTTATTTCACTGGTCGAAGATCCAAAACAGAGTCTGTCGTTGCCACTGGATATTCGCGGCACCGCATTTCAGCAACGGGTCTGGCAGGCGCTGCAGCAGATACCACCGGGCACCACCCTGTCCTATCAGGCTCTGGCCGAAACGCTTGGCCAACCGGGAGCCGCCCGGGCCGTTGCGTCGGCCTGCGCCGCCAATACATTAGCCGTGGCGATTCCCTGCCATCGGATTGTACGCCGCGATGGCAGCCTGTCCGGCTACCGCTGGGGCGTGGAGCGCAAGCGGGTCCTGCTGGAACGCGAGCTTGAAAACAAGGAGAGTGAGTGAGGGAACAAACAGCCGAGCTAGTTTTACCGCTACCGGCGGATTTCAATCGCGACGCCTTCCTTGATTTTCACCGGCGGGATGTTCAAGCAGTGGCCGAGAAAGTCGATGCCGGGATGCTGGTGAAAGCCTTCATCTGGCAACAGGTACCCACCCTGCTGACAGTGGCATTCCATGAGCCAGGCCAGGCCCGTATTACCTTGCAATGTGACGCCGAGGCGCCCTCAGCCAGCGTTTCACTGGACGCCTTTGCTCGTCACTTGCTTGGCCTGGATCAGCCAACACAAGAATTCGAGGCGCAGACCGGCAGGCATCCCCTGGTGGGCGCAATGGTGCGCACTCAGACCGGATTGCGGGTACCACAATCCGCCTCACCGTTTGAGGCACTGAGCTGGGCCATCATCGGCCAGCAAATCAGTGTGGCGGCCGCCGTTTCCATTCGCCGACGTTTTATACAGCGCCTGGGCCGCAGGCACAGTAACGGCCTTTACTGCTACCCCGATGCCAAGGATGCTGCCAACACGGACGCGGAAACACTGAAGGCCTGCGGTTTTTCGCGCAGCAAGGCGGAGTGTCTGCTCACCGTTGCCCGGCTCTGCCTTGACGAGACCCTTCTGCCCGAGATTCACACGGCACAGCCCGACCTGGAAGCCTTACGGAAGAGCTTGCTGGAAATACGTGGGCTGGGTCCCTGGAGCGTTCACTATGCACTGCTGAGGGGGTATGCCTGGATGGACGGCAGCCTGCATGGGGATGTGGCCGTACGCCGAGCCATCCAGCAGTTATTGGGCAATGCCGCGCCACCTACTGCCCGTGAAGCCGAGCTCTGGTTGGCAGACTTTCGCCCCTGGCGCAGCCTGATGGCGGCCCATCTGTGGAAGTCGTTGTCAGTGAATGCCTGACTTGATGACTCACCGGCCCCAACTTTCACCGTAGGGTGCACTGAGCCTAAGGCGAACTGCACCATCCCCAGCGCCGAATCGGTGCAGTTCGCCTTAGGCTCAGTGCACCCTACGAAGCTGACGTATTTTGACCGGTTTTCGCGACTCGAAACCCGGACCTCGCCACTGGCACCCTACGCACTAGCCGCCGCAGAACGTACCAGCCGCCAGGCCAGCCAGGCCAGCGGCACCATCAGGGACAATACCAGCAGATAGGGCCAGCGATGATCCAGGGTGTACAGGCCTGTGCCAACCAGCGGCCCGAGGATAAAGCCCAGTGCCGGGCAGGCGCTGGCCAGACCGGCCACCCGCCCCTGTTCTTCACTACTGACTCGCAGGCTGGCCAGAGACATGATCGCCGGCATGCCAAAGCCCAGGCCGAGCCCCACCAGCAATACCGCAAAACTCATCACCAGTTGCCGGTCTGCCAGCCACAGAATCAAGGCGCCGACGCCCAGCGCCGGAACAGCCAGGGCCACCAGCAACGTGGCCGGTGCCCGCAGCCATTGCACCACGACAATCTGACCAAACAGGGAGGTGACCGCCGCCGCCATCATGGTCAGGCCAAGTGCGCGGGCCGCCGCCGCGGGCGATAACCCGAAGTGGTCCTGAAACAGGAAGCCCAGGGTCTGCTGAATCAGCGCAAAGCTCATGAACAGCATCACGCCGGTGAGCAGCAAGTCCCGCAGTCGCGGGTCCGCATAGGCGCCGAGACCACTGCGCAGCACCTTGCCCAGGGACACGGTGCGCGCCGTAGGCTGGTGTGGGGATTGAGGCAGCCACAAGGCTGTTGCGATAGCCATCAGTGCGGTCAGGGCCGCCACGCCATAGAGCGGAAAGACCAAACCCACCGCCGCCAGCAGCCCACCGGATACCGGCCCGATCACTGTCCCCAGATTGTTCGCTGCACCAATACGCCCCATACCCTGGGTGCGCTGCTCCGGGGTAGTGATATCTGCGGTATAAGCTGCGGCGGCGGCCGGCGTGGCGGCCATGATCGCCGCCTGCACCATGCGACTGAGCACCAGACCGGCCACCAGCAAGCCACCGACCAGACCGCCATGCAGACCAATATCGAACACCACCGCAAACATCAGCGTGCCCAGGGAATAGCCGCTCAGCCCGATCACCAGCACCCGCTTGCGGCCCAGGGATTCGCTGAGGGTGCCCCACACCGGGCTGGCCAAGGCAAAAATCAGCGACGAACAACTGATGATCAGTCCCACCTGCATTTCCGCCAGGCCGGTGGCCCGGCCCAGGGACGGAAGCAGCGTGAATACCAGGGTCTGACCCAGTGCGGTAACCGCCACGGCGGTCAACAGGATTGTATGGCTGAGGGTGCCCGGGTTAGGGTTTGTCGCCGCAGAGGAAGAGTTCAATGAAGACATTTCCCGCCCCAAGCATGGCGGACTGGTTGGCCGAGCGCCCCTTTACCCTGGCCATGTCGTCCGGTTTTTTTGGTTTCTTTGCCCATTTTGGTGTCGTCAAAGCCCTGAAAGAACATGAATTACAGCCTGCCCGCTATTGCGGCTCCAGTGCCGGCGCGCTGGTAGCCGCCTGCATGGCCAGCCAGGCATGTCCGGAAAGAATGGAGCGCACTCTGCTCGGGCTGTCCCGGGAGCATTTCTGGGACCCGTCTCCCGGACTTGGTTTGCTAGCCGGCAAGCGTTTTCGCACATTGCTGCAAGAGCTGCTACCGATAACGGACCTGGCCCTTAGCCCCACCCCGGTGGCCATTTCCGCCTGGCATGCCGGCAGCCGCCGCACCCGGGTACTGAGCACCGGGGACCCGGTAGAAGCCGTCTATGCGTCCTGCGCCGTGCCCTTCCTGTTCCAGCCGGCGCGGATCGACGGTGGTTACTACTGGGATGGTGGCATTGCCGACCGGCATGGTCTCGCCGGCACCTGGCCCGTCGAGCGCGTACTCTATCACCATCTGCAATCCCGATCCCCGTGGCGACGGGCCAATAGCCCTGCCCTGCAGGCGCCTTTGCGCCCCAACCTGATCACCCTGGCCATTGATGGCCTGAGCCGCAGCGGTCCGGAGAAGCTGGAGCAGGGGCGCATGGCATTACAGCAGGCCTATGAAGCGACCACTCAGGCGCTGGCCAAACCGGTTCGGCAGGGAATCGTCAACGTCGACAGCGTGTTGAAACGTAGGGTGCACTGAGCCCAGGCGAACTGCACCGATCTGGCGCTTGAATGGTGCAGTTCGCTTAGGCTCAGTGCACCCTACGCTGACTATAGACTTTTGTAAGAGCCTACAGAGACAGCCCTCAGGAGGCTTCGTCGTAGAGAGGTTTCGACAACTCCGCCCAGTCCACTTCGCCGTCATCCACCAGGTTTTCGAACTGAAGGATGCCCAGTTCTTCGAAACGGGGGCGAACCGACTCGGTGAGCAGACCGATACGTTTCAGGTTGGGCATGATGCGAGTGAACAGCAGATTGCGGAATTGGGCCATGATGGTGGAAGACAGGACCTGTTCACGGGCCTCGTCCACATCCCAGCCAAAGTGTTCAAACACCTCGGTGCTGATCAGACGCTCACGCATGACCACGCAGGCCTCAAAGGCAAAGTGCGCCCGCTCTTCTTTTTCTTCTTCAGAAAGAGTCTCAACAAAGTCCTCCAAGTAGTTGACACCAAAGGTAACGTGCCGCGCTTCATCGCGAATAACCAAGTGGATGATCTGCTTGAGAAGCGGATCATGGGCGGTCAGCTTGAGGGTATTGAAAGCCGCCAGGGCCAGGCCTTCGATGATGATCTGCATACCGATAAATTTCAGGTCCCAGCGAGGGTCCGAGAGGATCTTGTCGAGGAGGGCTTTCAGATTTGGATTCACCGGGTAGAGAATGCCGATCTTTTCCTGCAGGTAGCGGGTGAACACTTCCACATGCCGCGCTTCATCGAAGGTCTGGCTGGCCGCATAGAGCTTGGCATCGTAGGAAGGTGCACAACTTGCCAGCTGTGAAGCCACCAGTAACGCACCCTGCTCCCCGTGCATGAACTGCGCCAGCATCCAGGCAAGATTGTGCCACCCGAAGCGCAGTTTTTCGTCGTCGCTAAGTGCCTCGAAGGTAGGCCAACCATTGAACGGGTTGAAGGACTGATCCAGGGGCACCTCGCTCCTGGGAAAGGTCTGGCTCCAGTCCAGATCCATGTCCGCATTCCAGTTCAGTTCCTTGCCCAGGCGGTAGAGCTTGCGGATACGCCCATCGGCACTGGAGTAGTCCCAGTTGTAATGGCCGGTGAGCGGGGTCTGGAAGATTTCCACCACATCCTGCACATGACCAGGGGTCAGCTTGTCTTCAATATCATCGGCACCGGGGCCGTCCCAGTTTTCGTAAATGCTCACCGATGTGGGTGGAGAGGTGACGTTGGTTATTTTCATGAAAACACCCTTTTTAGCGTTGTAGCGCACACTCAAGGACGCAACGTTGCGTCCTGAACAGGTTCACTTAAACGCTAGGCGGATGTGGTTGCTGGAACAATGTCGCGTTCTGACAATCGGGACGAAGGTTGGCGCAAAATCACAATAAACGCAAAACCAGAAAAATCTCTCAGGAAGACGCAGGGTGCGCTTAGCCTAAGCAAACTGCACCATCCAACGCCGAATGGGTGCAGCTCGCTTAGACTCAGTGCACCCTACAAAACAGCGGATGCTTGATCCTCAAAAGTCTGCGACGTCAGCCCGCATCATCAGACAAGAGGAAATGGGCCCGGGCGATGGTGATGGGTTCCTGGCGGTTTTTTTGCCAGGCGCTGATATGCACATTGGCAATTCGGCGCCCCAGCCGGGTCACGCTGCATTCCGCATAGGTGTCTCGGAAAAGACCGGCCCGCAGGTAATCGATGGTGAAATCGATTGTCTTGGGTACCCGTGGCTCACCCATTTGCAGCAGAATGAAGATAATCGCGGCCTGCTCCATAAAGCCAGCCACCGCCCCACCATGCAGGGCCGGCAAGGTCGGATTGCCCACCACATTGTCATGCTTGGGCAGGACGAAGGTCAGCTCGTCACCCTGCGCCACTACCTGGATGCCCAGAAAGCGGGCATAGGGTACCCGGTCAATCAGGCTCTGGTAATCCGCCTCACCAGCGCGGCATTCTTCAATCAGGGTTTTCAGTGCTTTCATTGCCCCACCACCTTGCCTGCCGTTTCGATTTTCAGTCGGGTATAGGTTGCCAGACCGGTTGCGATGGGCTCATCTTCATTGCCCTCTTCCCAGGTGGTAATGCGTACAAAGGCCACGTGGGTAGTGAGGCGATAGCAGGTGGCTTCGCAGAATACGGCTGCGCCCTTTTCAGGGCCGCGCAGATGATCCACGCGAAAGTCGATGGTGGGGGTAATTTCAAACGTCGGGAAGGTACGGCAGGTGACTGCCATGCCGCCAGCATGATCCATCATGGCGAAGATGGCGCCACCATGCATAACACCGGTTTCCGGGTTCCCGACCAAGTCTTCGCGCCAGGGCACGCGTACCCTTACAGCGTTTTCTTCAGCGCTGAGCACTTCCAGCCCCAGCACGACTGAGTGCCTGACCGACTCCAGAAAGCGGTTACAGACATCCAGACGGGTAAATGATTGCGATGAAGTTGTCACGACGGCCAATGCCTCCTGTGCCTCGGGCGCGCTAGATTAACGAGTCGACATTACTCTGCAAAGTGTTACTTTTTCACCCTAGTAATACGCTGCTTTCCCGATAGTATCCCAGCCCCCTCATTGTCGGAGGCCTCCCATGGCGACGTCATCCCGTTTGAAGACCAGTCTGCGTGCAGTTGGGCATATCGTCGAGCGTCGGCGGCATCCGCAGCGGTTTATCCAGATTGATAAATGCCCCTGGGATGAAATCTACCGCGACGGCATCATGGCAGTTCGCCATTATAGCCTGCCGCCCATGGCCGAAATCCCAGTCAATGACGAGACCATGCCTGTTGAGCGCCATAAATATCGCACTCCCCTGATTCTGGTGCCCGCTTTGGGGATTCATTGCTGGACCTATGACCTGATGCCGAACCGCTCCATGGTCCGCTATCTGATGGCGCGAGGCTATGACATCTATTTGGTAGATTGGGGCAAACCCTCCCAGGCCGAGCGCAGCCTGGATCTGGATACGTATGTGAATCGTTGGCTGCCGGAAGCGGTGGAAATGGTCAAGGCACATTCCGGGCAGGAGCAGGTCAACCTGATGGGCTACTGCATGGGCGGCCTGCTTTGCCTGATGTACCTCGGGGGACACCTGGATGCGCCGGTGCGCAGCCTGATCACCATTGCCAGCCCGGTGAATTTCCACAAGAGTGGTCCTTTCGGCAAGGCCCTGGGCCTGGCATCCATCCCCGCCATGCAACTCCACGACTGGTTCAAGCTGCGTCTAGAGCCACTGGACGATAAGCTGTTCCATATCCCGGCAGGGCTGCTGACTTTCGGCTTTAAAATGACCAATCCGCCAGGGGTGGTGCAGGCTTATCTGGATCTGGTGAAGAACATTGCCGACCGGGAATACGTCACCGAGTACATGACTATGGGTCAATGGTTCAACGATATGGTGGATTATCCGGGTGCGGTAGTGCGCGAAGTGATCGAGAAGATGATTCTGGCAAACAGCCTGGCCAAGGGGAAAATCCGTATCGGTGGTCGCGGTGTGGATTTTTCTGCGATTCGCCAGGACCTGCTGGCGTTTGCCGGCACCACCGACAATATCGTCAGCCTGCGCGCCGCAAAGGAAGTGCTACGGCTGGTCGGCAGCCAGGAAAAACGTTTCGAAGAAGTCCCTGGCGGCCATGCCGGGGTATTCTCCGGCTCCAAGGCACCCAGCCAAGCGTGGCGTATCAGCGCCGACTGGCTGGCAACACGCTCAGATTGATACTGACACCCCCATAGCCATACTTTCCGGAAGAACGCCCCTTTTGCTCCACCGGAAAGTGCTACCTTTTAGCTCAGGGAGCTACCAGCTCCTCTATGTGCTCTGCGACCTGGCTGGCGTAGCGATAAAAGAGGTAAGGGACCTTATTGGCATCGTTCTCGTTCATCCGCGGGATGGTATTGCGCACGAAAACCCAACGTTGATCAACAAATGCCAGCACCTCGCTCGCCTGCGTATCACTGGCATAGTGTCTCTTTAGATTCTCCAGCTGGTCATCAATGGCTTTTGCTTCAAGGGCAAAATCCATTGGCGGCAGCCCAGTACCGGTCGGCATGCCTGCCGACGGGAAGGCGGCCAACGCAAGGTATTCACTGGCCAAGCGCTGCATGGAGACCGACAACTCCGCAATATTGAGATAGCTGCCTTTGTCAGTGGAGTCGGCCTCCTCAGCCAGCTTGGCAACAGCAAGAGTGGTCGTGTTCATCTCGCTCATGGCGCCATAGTCCGCATAACCCAGAGATGCCAGCGGGTTGTCGAGCGCGCGTTTGGACAGGTCATCCCAGGCCTGGTTAAAAGCCCTGGCCTGGGCCACCTCTTCGCCCTCGGCTTGCCCTTTGAGCTTAACCACCCGTCGCTCCCCATCATCAAGCAGCTGCCTAAGTGCGTCCCGGTCCTCCGGGTTATCACCACGAATCGAAAGTAGATGGAATCCCATCCTGGCGCGCCAGGCGTCCGCTTCCATCATTGCCAGTTCCGTTGCAGAGAATGCTGCTTGCGCGCCGGAAACAGCGACCATCAGCGCCCCCGCCAACATCCACAATCCTTGTTTTTTCACCCCAATTCCTCTTTCTTTACCCCACGAAAAACCCCCGCCGTTAGCGGGGGCCTGAATGCATGCCAAGCTGGCAGTTAAGACTATTCAACTGGCCCGAAGGTAGGCTTGGCCATATCTGTGGATGCCAGACTGATCGCCTGCTCCATTGTTTCCACCATCTGTCTGGTATAGCGGTAAATCAGGAACGGCACCGCATTTTCATAGAACTTTACCATGGACTGACGAATGAATTTCCACTTTACCGCCACCTGATTCAGTGCCCGGGTCATGGCTTCGTCGCCAGCATATTGTTTCTGAGCCGCTTCCAGCATCTTCTCAAATTCCGGTACGGCATTCTTGAAATCCAGCCGGCCCTCATCCGAGCCTGATGCCATTCCGCCGGCAGGGTCCGCTGCCACATTCAGATACTCTGATGTCATCCGCTGAAGGTATGCCGATAACTCACGAATTTCATCATACTTGCCACCGGTGGCATTTTCGAAAGCATCCATTTTGTCCGCCATAATAGCGGGAAGCTCGTTCACATCCTTGATGATATAGGCATTGGTATACCCTTGCTCCGCCATGGTGTTACCCCTGGCGGCATCGACGTATAGGGTTAATTCCTTTTCCAGATCTGCCACAAACTGGCGCTCTTCGCTGCCCTCGGCATTGGCTCTGAGCTCGGAAAGAGCCTGCCTAGACTGGGAAATAGTACGCTTCAGGTCAGACGCATAAATCTCACTGCCTGCCATCACCGTGAGCATATGGAAGTTTGTGCGCACCTTCCACAGCGACAACTCAAACTCTTCAAGATCCGCATTGGTAATGGCTGCCATCCCCTGCGCTGGCAGCAAGGCGATAGCCAGAAGGCTCCCCAGCAGACGCTTGCCCATAACTACTCCCTTTTCCTGATCGCTAATTGTTGTTGTGAATTGCTTGTTTTTGGTCTGATCACGCCGGCCCAGGGCAGGCACTCACTCAATATGAGTAAACACTATCACAAAATTCATAAGAGAGAGGAACCCGGTATTGATATCAAAATGGTCACTGTCACGCTGCCTTTCACCCTGGGTCCTGTCCGGGCAGGGTCCTACCTCAAAATCGTAGCTGGCGTTATGGCCACTTCATGGTATCGAGGCCTGGCGTCATAAGGCCAATCACACCTAACAGGCTGCTATAGACCTGTAGCAGCGTCGTCATGGATCTCACGCCATTGCTGATATCGCTCGATATCCTTTCCGGCAAATTGCCAGGCCTTGGCCAGCACCCCAATATCATCCAGCAAACCCAGGCCAATAATCGGGTCTGGGATAGCATCCAGGGGCATCAGGAAATACACCAGCGCTCCGGTGATGGTGAGCAGGGTTCCCCAGGGCACCTGACGGTAGCGCCCAGTCGTCCAGTCCAGCAGCATTTGGGCCAGTAGCTTGAGCTGCCCCGCCGCCTTCCCCAGACGTTGTTGCAACTGATCAGAGCGGTTGAATACCGCCTTGGCCAGCCATCGGCTGGCCGTGGCCGAACGCAATATACGCTCGGCACGGCGAGACGCCTGCTTGCGAAACGGATTAGCGGCCATTGAGCTCGTGGAACAATGCCCGATATTCCTCGGTCAGCTTGTGCTTTGGCTGCAAATTAACGAGGGGGGTCGCCTGTTCGTGGGATTCTCGCATTACCACACTGGCAGAAAGCTTGCTGCTCAGCATCGGCAAACCTTCTTCAACAAGCGACGCCACCAGCTCCTGCGGCAAACGGGCTCGGGGCTGGAACTGGTTGACGACGATGCCTTCCACCTGCAGCTCGTCATTGTGATCTTCGCGAGCCTCCTGAATGTTTTCCAGTAGGGTATACAGCGCCTTGCGTGAGAAGGCATCACAATCAAAGGGTATCAATACACGATCAGCAGCAATCAGCGCGGACAGGGTATAAAAGTTATACGCTGGCGGGGTATCGACAAAGATGGTATCGAAATCCTTGGACAGGCTTTTCAGCAGGCCGCGGAGCTTGTAGATCTTGTGCTTTGATTCAAGCATGTGCTCGATTTCGCCCAGTTCGCCATCCGAAGGCAATACAAACAGGTTCTGAAAAGGCGTGGCATGCACATAGTCGCGAGCGTCCTTTTCTTTCAACCGAAACGACAGCGTCTGGGCAAAGAAGGTGCCGATATTCGGCTTGGGGCCTTCACCATTGCTGTAGGCGGGCATCCCCAGCAGGTACTGGCTGGCATTACACTGCGGGTCCAGATCCACCACCAAGGTGCGGTTTCCTTCGGCAGCACTGATGGCAGCCAGGTTTACCGTTATGCTGGATTTACCCACTCCCCCCTTCTGGTTAAACACCACACGACGCATTCCTTGTTCTCCTTAATACAGCAGGCTTGCGGACTGTCTGCAGGCCAGAGCTCCGCAGGCATCCGCGCTATTGGCGCTGACGCCCTGCTTGATCCGGGTTTGACTTAAGCCATTCGACCACTGGAAGCCCACTCTTTCGAAGCGGGCTCAATCTGGGCCTGCACGCAGTTTTTGTTTGTTGCCGAATCATACACAGGCCTTGGAGGCTCTCCCAGTGCCCACCGGTTCTCTTTTTCTGTCCACAGTTTCTGTGGATAACCGAGTGCATAACCCTTGAGTGACTGGCCCCAGCCTTGCCGGGCTGTGAGCCAGACAGGTTCAGGTCAAAAAAACAGCACACAGCACCCGGGGACTACGAGATCTGAGCCGTTCGGCTGAGAGGGAAATGTCATAACGAAATCTGTTTAGTGGTATTGAGCTAAGCGGGGTATCCAGCTAATAGTAAACGCTCTGTTTATTGGGAGAGATTCATGTCACAACCGTTTTGTTCGCTGCCCGCACACAGTCAGCTTCGAGCTGTGCCCGGCGACAAGGGGCTGCCGCTCATCGGCCATACGCTCTCCTTCATGAGCGACCCCATCGGTCTTATGCGTAAGCGCTACGACCAATACGGTCCGGTCTCATGGACTAGCGTATTTGGCCTGAAAATGGTGCAACTGCTGGGGCCCGATGCCAATCAGTTCGTCATGCTCAATCGGGGCGATCTGTTTTCCAATCACCAGGGCTGGGATTACTTTATTGGTCGTTTTTTCCATCGCGGTATCATGCTGCTGGATTTCGAAGAGCACCGCTGGCATCGCAAAATCATGCAGCAGGCCTTCAACCGGGATGTGCTCAAGGGGTATCTGGAGCGGATGGGCCCGCACATCACCTCGGGAATTGCCCCCTGGAAAGACATCGCCGATTTTCATGTGCTGAATGCGGTAAAACAGCTCACCCTGGATCTGGCCACTGATGTATTCATGGGCTATGAGCTGGGCCCGGAGGCTGACGACATCAACCGGGCCTTCGTGGATACGGTTCGCGCCGGTACTGCCATCGTGCGTACTCGAGTCCCCGGCCTACGCTGGTCAAAAGGTCTCAAAGGGAGAAAGCTACTGGAGGCCTTTTTCCGCAAGGAAATTGCCGCCAAACGGCAAAGCCGCGACTCCGATCTTTTCAGTGTGCTCTGTCACGCCGAAACAGAAGATGGCGAACAATTCAGCGATGACGATGTGGTCAACCACATGATCTTCCTGATGATGGCGGCCCACGATACGTCCACCATCACGCTCTCCACCCTCTTCTATTATCTGGCCAAGAACCCGCAATGGCAGGAGCGTCTGAGGGAAGAAAGCCAGGCCCTTGGCAAAACCTGCCTGGACTATGAGGACCTGCCCCGGCTGGAAGGCATTGGCATGGCCATGAAAGAAGCACTGCGGCTCTGTGCCCCGGTGCCATCCCTGCCCCGCAAGACCGTCAAGGACGTGGAATACGAGGGCTTTTTCATCCCCCGTGGCAGCTTTATCAATGTGGTGCCCTACTTCACGCATTACATGGAAGAGTACTGGCCGGTACCTGAAAAGTTCGATCCGGAACGGTTCAGTGAAGCACGCCGGGAAGACAAGGTGCACCCTTATGCCTGGGTGCCGTTCGGGGGCGGTGCGCACAAATGTATCGGCCTGCACTTTGCGGAAATGCAGGTAAAGGCGATTCTGCACCAGGTGCTGCTCAATTTTCGCTGGAGCGTACCGCAGGACTATGAGATGCCGGTGGATACCACCAGCCTGCCGGTACCCGGCGATGGGCTACCGGTGAAACTGGAGAGAATCTGACACCCAGACCGCAGGAGCGTCGCTGGCGGCGCGATAGCCAGAATCGCGCACCCCCGATCATGTCTCGCAGCCGCTGTAGGAGCTCCGCTTGAGGGGCGAACCGAGCGCAGCGAGATAACAGCTTGGCAGGTGCCCGCAATGGAGTCTGCCAAGCAAGATACTCCTGATCGCCCTGCGAGCTATTTCCACGCTGACGCGTGGTTCGCCCCTCAAGCGGAGCTCCTACAGCGGCTTTGTAGAAAGTGTGGAGGATGTTGCGCCGGCAGTTACGGCCCCTACGGCATAGTCAACCAATATTGGCTGATCAGGCGGTGATTCTTTCCCCCTGACGCATGGTGACCAGCTCTTCAGCCGCCGTCGGGTGGATGCCCACGGTAGCGTCAAAATCCGCTTTGCTGGCACCCATCTTGATAGCCACAGCAAACCCCTGGGTAATTTCTGCCGCGTCCTCGCCGGCCATATGCAGCCCAAGCACTTTGTCAGTTTCGTCGTCCACGATCAGCTTGATAAAGCTGCGTTCCTGCTTGTCACCCAGAGTGTAACGCATGGGTCTGAAGCCACTTTTGTAAACCCGGATTGCAGAGGCCTGCTGTAGCGCTTCTTCCTGACTGAGCCCTACGGTGCCGATGTTCGGGTGGCTAAAAACAGCGGTGGCGATATTGCGGTAATCCATTGTAGCCTGCGGCTTGCTCTCGCCGAACAGCTGCGCAGCCAGCCACATGCCTTCAGCCAGGGCCACTGGGGTAAGCTGGACACGGTCAATCACATCGCCCAGGGCGTAAAGGCCCGGGATGGAGGTGGCAAAGCCGTCATCAACCTTGATCGCCCCGTTCTCTGTCAGCGTTGGCGTCGCCCCGTCTGCAAACAAACCATCCAGCTTTGGCACGCGGCCGGTGGCGTAAAAGACTTCGTCAAAGGTTTGCTGGCTGCCGTCCTGATAGGTGACCTGCTTGCCGCTGCCGACCCTATCAAGGCGGGTAACGTCACTGTTGAACTTCAGATCCACCCCCTGCCCGCGCATCTGCTCTGCCACGAACTGACGAATATCGCCGTCAAACCCGCGCAGGAAGAGATCACCCCGATATACCTGGGTGACGTGGCAGCCCAGGCCATGCAGGATGCCCGCGAACTCGGTGGCAATATAGCCGCCCCCCACCACCGCTACTCGCTCAGGCAGCGTCTCCAGATAGAACAGGTCATCGGAGATCCGTGCCAGCTCACAGCCGGGAAATTCAGGCACATAAGGCTTGCCGCCGGTGGCGATCAGGATATTGGCTGCGCTCAGTTCCTGGTCATCCACCGCAACTCGTCCCTGGCCCAACACCTTGCCATGTCCTTCGAAAACAGTGACTCCGGCCTGATCGAGAATGCGTTGGTAAATGCCATTCAAGCGCTCAATTTCCCGGCTTTTGTTATCTCGCAGGGTTGCCCAGTCGAACGACCAGCCCTGCACGGAAAAACCGAAATCTTCGGCCAGTGCAAATTCCTGGGGGAAATGGGAACCATAAGAAAACAGCTTCTTGGGAACACAGCCCACATTCACACAAGTACCGCCAAAAAAACGTTCCTCAATGATGGCAACCCGGGCGCCGTGGCTTGCAGCCATCCGCGCCGCTCGAACGCCGCCGGAACCGGCACCGATCACCACCAGATCAAATTCTGTTGTCACTGCTGTCTCCTGCTAGGTTTGCCCCTATTGTGCGCAGGGCGAAGGGATTAACAAGGCTGGTGAGCTAATACGTGCCATAGCCAACAGCAATGGATTTTCCCATATGCCAGAATGAAGCCGAAATGTGCGCCAGACCTCTTGGGCGTCGAGGGCAGCGATAGTATGATATTTGAGCGCTGGCCGGGTACGCTCAGCGGCTCATACCGACAACTCGTCGGTCATGGGTAATACCTGTCAGGCCTGACGTTATCATGGGGGTAACGTCGGCGGGAAAAGCTCACAGGGCTTTTTCTTACAACAACAACGCGTGGCACACCACAGCGCATTAACGGGGAACGGGACACCAATGCGACTGAGCGGGCTGCTGGCTCTACTAATGAGCGGCATGATCAGTTTTTCAGGCACTGTCGGGGCCAGTGATATATACAAGTATCGCGCCGCTGACGGCACCATTCTGTTTACGGATCAACCTCAAGACCGGGTTGGCCGCAACCATACCCTGCTATCCATCCGCAAAGGCTGGAATTACCAGCCCCGCGCCCTGAGTGATGCAGAGCGGGACCGCTACGACAATCTGATCACCCTGGCGGCAGGCCAGCACCGGGTGGATCCGGCTCTGGTAAAGGCCGTGATCCATGCCGAATCCCTGTTCAACCCTCAGGCCATATCCCGTGTCGGCGCCCAGGGATTGATGCAGCTGATGCCAGAAACCGCTGCTTATCTGGAAGTCAGCAATCCTTTTGATGCCCGGGAAAACATCCTCGGCGGCACCCGCTTCCTGGCGTACCTGAAAGGCAAATTCTCTACCCTGGACCATATCCTGGCGGCCTATAATGCTGGGGAAGGCAATGTGCGCCGTTACGGCGGCATCCCCCCCTTCAAGGAAACCCAGGCCTATGTGCGCAAGGTCAAACAACTACGCCAGCGCTATAGCAGCCACTTTGTTGCCGGGCTGGGCGAAGAGAAAGTGGTCTACGCTTCTCCCATTCGCCAGTAAGCTGCCCTCTGATTTCTGCACAAGCAGACCCGCAAACGGGCGGCAACCAGCGTTACGTTTTCAAGCATCGTTATTGCTCTCTCCTATGCGGGCAGATCCACTCCCAACCACGGGCCGTCATAGCTCAGTGGATATTGCTCGAGTTGGTAGCCAGCGCTGAGACAGCGGCCGCTTCGCAGGGAAAACATCAGCCCATGGCCGGGGCAGCGCAGCTCGCCATGGCTGATGGTGCAACGATCCAGTGGGAAATCCGCATGGGGACAGCGCCGTTGCATTAACCGGGTCTCCCCCTCCTCGTGGATCAGCAACAGCTCCAACCGGCCCACTTTGACAGGCAGTCGCAGGCCGTCGTACAGATCCAGAGTCCTTAGCAGGCGATGAAACATGGCTTACCTTCATCCAGGTTTTTGAACTTGCGGTCCATGGCAGCCCAGATTCCTCTTGCTCAGACCTCTATCCGCATCCACAGACTCTTCAACATAAAAGAGGAAAAGGAAACCGCTGAGAAACGTCTCTGCCAACCAGCCCATAACGTAAAAAGCCCGCAATCGCGGGCTTTTTACTGTGCTGTGAAGCACCTTGCAGGTCAAGCAGGCAAAGGATCAGTTGCCGTGCTTCTCCGCCAAGTAGAACCAGGTGTCGAGTACCGAATCCGGGTTCAGAGACACGGAAGAGATGCCCTGCTCCATCAGCCATTTGGCCAGATCGGGATGATCCGAAGGTCCTTGGCCACAGATACCGATGTACTTGCCCTGGGCATTACAGGCATCGATGGCCATCTTGAGCAACTTCTTGACCGCCGGATCCCGCTCGTCAAACAGGTGGCTGACGATACCGGAATCCCGATCCAGGCCCAGCGTGAGCTGAGTCAGGTCGTTGGAGCCGATAGAGAAGCCATCAAAGTGCTGCAGGAAGTCGTCAGCCAGCAGTGCATTGGTGGGCAGCTCGCACATCATGATCACACGCAGGCCGTTCTCGCCACGCTTCAGACCGTTCTTGGCGAGCAGATCAACGGCCTGCTCGGCTTCGCCCACCGTCCGCACGAAGGGCACCATGATTTCCACATTGGTGAAGCCCATGACATCCCGGACTTTTTTCAGCGCACGGCATTCCAGCTCGAAACAGTCACGGAAGTTTTCGCTGATGTAACGACTGGCGCCCCGGAAGCCCAGCATGGGGTTCTCTTCTTCCGGCTCGTAGAGCTTGCCGCCGATCAGGTTGGCATATTCATTGGACTTGAAGTCGGACAGGCGAACAATCACCTTTTCCGGGTGGAAAGCGGCGGCCAGGGTGGAGATCCCCTCGACCAACTTCTCCACATAGAAGTCCACCGGATCACCGTAACCGGAAGTGCGCTTGTCCACGTTCTGCTTCACATCTTTGGGCAGAGTGTCGTAGTTCAGCAGCGCTTTCGGGTGCACCCCGATCATGCGGTTGATGATGAATTCCAGACGCGCCAGGCCAACACCCTGGTTCGGCAGACCGGCGAAATCGAAGGCGCGATCCGGGTTGCCCACGTTCATCATGATCTTGAACGGCAGCTTGGGCATGGATTCAATGGAGTTACGCTGAATATCGAATTCAAGCTGGCCTTCATAGATCTTGCCGGTATCACCCTCAGCACAGGACGCAGTCACTTCCTGACCGTCCTTGAGCACATCAGTGGCATCGCCACAGCCTACAATGGCCGGCACCCCAAGCTCACGAGCAATGATCGCCGCGTGACAGGTACGCCCACCCCGGTTGGTGATAATGGCCGCCGCACGCTTCATGACCGGCTCCCAGTCCGGGTCGGTCATGTCGGTAACCAGCACATCGCCGGGCTGGACCTTGTCCATTTCCTTGATGTTGGTAACGATGCGCACCTTGCCGGCACCGATACGCTGGCCAATGGAGCGGCCCTCTACCAAGACCTTGCCGGTCTGTTTGAGCAGGTAGCGCTCCATGACATTCACATCGGAGCGGCTCTTCACGGTTTCCGGGCGGGCCTGCACGATGTAAAGCTTGTTGTCGTCGCCATCCAGCGCCCATTCAATATCCATGGGCATACCGTAGTGTTTTTCGATCTCGATGGCCTGACGGGACAGGTTTTCGATCTGCTCGTCATTGAGGCAGTAGACCATGCGCTCGGCATTATCCACGTCCACAATTTTCACAGACTTGCCCGCAGAGCCTTCGGCGCCATAGACCATTTTCTGCATCTTACTGCCAAGATTGCGACGCAGGATGGCGGGTTTCTTGTTCAGCAAGGTTTTCTTGTGAACGTAGAACTCATCCGGGTTCACTGCACCTTGCACTACCATTTCACCCAGGCCGTAGGAAGCGGTAATAAAAACCACGTCCTTGAAGCCGGACTCGGTGTCCATGGAGAACATCACGCCAGCGGCACCAGTCTCGGAACGCACCATGCGCTGAACGCCGGCGGACAGTGCAACCAGCTTGTGATCAAAACCCTGGTGAACGCGGTAGCTGATGGCACGATCGTTGAATAGAGAGGCAAACACTTCCTTGACGGCAATCATTACGCTGTCGATACCGCGAATATTGAGGAAGGTTTCCTGCTGACCAGCAAAGGAGGCATCGGGCAGATCTTCCGCAGTGGCAGAAGAACGTACTGCCACCGGCAAATCAGCATTTCCTTCGCCAATCTGTGCGTAAGCCTCACGGATAGCACTATCCAGCGCTGGCTGGAACGGGGCGTCCACGACCCACTGGCGAATCTGCTCGCCGGTCTTGGCCAGAGCAACCACATCCTCAACATCTAGAGCGCTTAAGGCCTCGTTGATTTTCTGGGTCAGATTGTTGTGCTCAAGGAACTCGCGAAAGGCTTCAGCTGTGGTGGCAAAACCGCCCGGAACGGAGACACCCGCTGCCGACAGATTGCTGATCATCTCACCGAGGGATGCATTTTTGCCGCCTACGCGCTCAACGTCATTTTTCCCAAGGTCCTGAAACCAGACTACATATTCCGCCAAGGTCGTCTCCTTTTTACGTATTACCGTTGATTACTGGCCTGAGCCGGCGCTAATCGAGCCGCCATTCTACTCAAAACCCGCACAGTTTGCCCGCCCCTAGTCGTAATTTGGGTACGACTTTGGTCAATCCCTGCATCTGTGGCTAGTCCTGCCCCTCTCGGGAGCACTATCCCATTGAAAATGAAAGGGTATTTAACCTGCGGACCAGCCTATGCGGCGCAGTTTAGAAGGATGTGAAGGCAGGGACAACGCCCAAGGCAGGATTTACCGGATTTGAGCGCCAACTGCCCACAGATAGCACTGGCCCCTAACCTCTGCGGGCTCTAGACTGTCATCATTGAAAACAATGACTTACAAAACCCCGTAGGAGCGGCGCTTGAGTCGCGAATATGCCTGGCAAGTCGTGTGTTGAGCAATTCGCGGCTCAAGCGCCGCTCCTACAGGCACAGAAGACGGCTGAAACCAATGAAAAGAACGGCATTCTATCTCTCAGATGGCACCGGAATCACCGCAGAAACCCTTGGCCACAGCATGCTCAGCCAGTTCGGCGATATTGAGTTTGTGCAAATCACCCTCCCCTTCGTCCAGTCCGATGAACAGACCCGGGAAGCCATCGCTCGCATCAACAGAGCGTCGGTAGAGGATGGCCAGAAGCCCGTTGTCTTTTCCACCCTAGTCAATAACGACCATCGCACCCTCCTACACGGCTGCGACGGACTGGTACTGGATCTGTTCGGCGCCTTTCTGAACCCCCTGGAAGACGAACTGGGCGTGCGCTCCAGCCACAAGATCAACCAGAGCCACGCCATCCGCGATGCGGAGTCCTACCGCATCCGTATCAATGCCGTGCATTTTGCCCTGGACAACGACGACGGCGCCCGCACCCGCCACTATGATCAGGCGGACGTGATTCTCATTGGTGTTTCCCGCTCCGGCAAAACCCCGACCTGTCTCTACTTGGCACTGCAATTTGGCCTCTTCACCGCCAATTACCCCCTCACTGAAGACGATTTCGACGACCTTCGGCTGCCGAAGCCGCTGGTCGAGCACAAACAAAAGCTCTTCGGCCTCACCATCAACGCCGACCGCCTCAGCGCCATTCGCAGCGAGCGCAAGGCAGGCAGCAAATACGCTTCCCTGCGGCAGTGTGATATGGAGTTGAGAGCTCTGGAAGCCATGTACAACAAACACAACATCCCCTACCTGGATGCAACGGAGCTATCGATCGAGGAGATTAGCACGCGGGTGTTGGCAATGAAGGGGCTGGAGCGGCGGTTGCAGTAATCGATTTCCGCCGAGAAGTTTGTTTTGCGGGCGAATTTCGGGGTACTCGATTGCGACTGCAAGCAGGCCCCAGCAGCCTGTCTCGTTGCCGAGTTAATAAACCGGGCCTTTCGTCTTCACTGGGTGGGGCACAACTCACCTCAAAGCGAAGGGTTCTGAATCTATCCCGGCATAATGTTTTTTCACAATGTTTGAACTCACCCCGCACGGCTATAATACCTTCAACCCTTCCTTTACCTTATCAATCACAAACGACTGCTCAACATCGGTCAGTGCATAATAAAGCGGTAGTCGCAACAGACACTCAGCCATGCAATCGGTTTCCCGCATACTGCCAGCGACTCTGCCATAGCGTCGTCCTGCCGGAGAGCTGTGCAGAGGAGCATAGTGTGACGCAGCAGTCACACCTGCATCCGCAAGGCGTTGCTGCAAATTTACACGACGACGCCCATCGGGCATTTTTAAGGCGAAGAGATGGCCATTGTGACCACAGTCCTCTGGCGATTTGAATAGAGCAACACGGTTCAATTGACAGTCCGGCGACAAAGACACCTGGTATCGTTCCCAGATATCCAGCCGCCGCTGTGTGACCACCTCCGCCACTTCAAATTGCACAGACAGTGCAGCAGCCTGGCAGTCGCTGGGGAGATAGCTGCTACCAATGTCTTTCCACTCATAGGTACAGGCTTCACCGCGCAGAAAAGCCGCTCGGTCAGTTCCTTTCTCACGAATAACTTCCGCACGTGCCAGCAGGGCCTGGTCGTTGATCAATAGGGCCCCACCCTCACCTGCGCTCGTCAGATTTTTGGTCGCATGGAAACTGAAAGCACCCAAGTGGCCAATTCCCCCCAGCGGTTTGTCTCTCCATGTGGACATCAGCGCTTGGGCAGCATCTTCAATCACCCAAAGTCCATACTCCCTGGCAATGCCCATAATGCTAGTCATGTCGCAAGCGAACCCACCATAGTGCACAGGTACAATGGCACGAGTCTTGTCTGTGATCGCGGGCTCAATCAAGCGCGCGTCCAGATTGGCGGTATCAGCGCTAATATCGATAAAAACTGGTCGAGCACCACGCAACACAAAGGCATTAGCCGTACTGACAAAGGTCCAGGAAGGCATGATGACCTCATCCCCGGGCCTGATGTTTATCAGAATAGCTGCCATTTCAAGCGCATGGGTACAGGAAGGCACCAGCAGGGCAGCCGAGCCAATATATTCCTTCAACCATGTCTCACAGAAATGGGTGAAAGGACCATTCCCGGCCAGCGCCCCGGAAGACATTGCGGTCGCCATGGCTGCCAGCTCTGGCCCCAAGTACAAGGGACGATTAAATGGCACCCGGTATGCGTCAGTCATTGCCCACCCTCCTGTTCCAGTAAGTCGACAAGGTCCTGGCCGTAGTCCGGAGCCTTAAGGTTCCCTCGCAGCTCCATCAACTGCTCGGAGCAAATCCAACTCGCCCGCCAGGCAATTTCCTCGAGACAAGCGATCTTCGGTAGCTCACGCTGCTCAACAGTACGCACCATGTTTGCTGCAACAATCAGGCTTTCAGGTGTGCCGGCATCCAGACAAACGAACCCTCTTGCAAAGACCTCAGTATACAATTCCCCCTGTTCCAAATATCCGCACATGACATCAACAACCTCTCTTTTGCGCCTCGAGCTGAAGGCTTTAGCGTTACAGCAATATCCAATGCCCTGTTATTAAGAAAATAGAGACCGGTAATCGCATGAATGGAGACTAGCTAGGAAGGTTTTTTCCTCAAGCGTCAGGCCATTGCCTGCTTCGTCAAACGACACGACACCAAAGCGCTGGGGGCCTTTCAATGGATAAGCAAACAAGGTCAAACCAGACACCATGGCGGAAACACTGCGCAGGAGCATGTAAAGCCCTTGCCCAAGGACGATATTGTCGCCCCAAAAGGGCATGCTGGCGCCATTCCATTCCAGTCCAAGCAGCCGCAATAGCCAGTGCATCAGCAATTCCTCCAAGCGTTTGCTGCTTAAAGATAGTCAATAGCACAGACAACGGATAATAGATCATTGGCTTGTCTTAAACAGGCATAAATGCTTGGATACACCCAGCGTTATTGGGTGCAGTCGAGAGCCCGGCCCACCCGCGAACAGCATACCTTTCCGAGCTGTTGTTTTGTCATTGTTTAGCGTAAGGCCCATCAGGTAAATCGACCAGCTTCGACATGCACATCAACATCCTAAATAAAACGCGCCAGTATCACGCACCCCCTGCCCAACTGCACCTGTGGCCGCCAATTCAGTGCCAGCACTTTGGTTCCATTTAATGTAAAACGCCAGTCATGACTAGGCCAATCCGGCCTCCCTAACCTGTCATTAAAGTCGCGCCAGTTAGATCATTCAGGCAAAATCAACTCAAGTCATTCGAATGGATTTGCGATATGCGCCTGAAACCAAACAAATCGGGACAGGAGGACGCGTGATAGCATCACAGTTACCAGCCAACAGCGCGGAATTCCACAAAATTGACAGGATCGCCGAACTAAATTTAGACGCTTTGAACATCTATGACCGCTACAGGGGGCACCCACAACTAAGCAGTACCGCCCATCAGCGCCTTTTCAAGCACGAATTAGTTTCTGCCGTTGAATCAGGAGGCGCCTGCAGTACCATCAGCAGCAAACATGAAATAGTCGCCGCCTGCGCTATCAAACCTCTTAGCTGGGATACTCAGCACTTTGGTCTATCTATGGCTAAGCTCAGTCTTGCCGCAGCCTCTGGCTGCCCCGCTAGCGCTCTCAACAACTTGCTCCGTGATACCTTGCGTGTCGCAAACCAAAAAGACAATAGCCTGCATATATCCTGTGAGGTAGACATCGACGACTACCTCTGTCTGAATACCCTACTCGATCTGGGCGCAGAAATTCTTGACATCAAACGCGAATATCGCTGGACATCACTCAAGGGCATCAAAGCACCGAAATTCCTATCCCAGGTGCGTGAATATGACTCACATGACAAACCGAAAGTAATGCAATTAGCAGTACACAATAATTTCGAAAGCCGCTTTTCCCGCGACACACATCTTGCAGCGGCCAAGACCCGCAAGCTTTACCAGATCTGGCTTGAAAAGCTTCTCGACGGTAACGAAGCCAACAGAATTGCCCTAGTGATTGAAAAGAATGGCCGAGTCCAGGCCTGTGGTGCCATAGAACAACAAGATCTAAACTATGCTGGTGTCGATGTGCAAACGATGAGCAACGGTATTTACATATCCTCCCCAGATGCAATAGGCAGCTACTACCCCATTATTTACAGTCTGGCCGAGCACGCGCTGGCGCGATTTGATTCCGTACAAACTTGTGTATCACTGAATAACCGCTCAGCGAGTCGGGTTCTTGAGAGAATGAATACGGGAGCAGAGTCGACCCGTTATGCTTTACGTCTTAAATTATAACCTATAAATATAAATCAACCGAAAAGCGGACCCATGTTCCTCGACGCAACTCGCTATCCATACTTGAAACAGCTTGCTGACAATGCAACCCAGGTCAGTGATGAGTTACAAGCAGCCCTTCAAAATAATAGCCATGTGAAGAAAGCGCTACTCACAGATATGGCTATAGACTTCCCCTCCAATCAATGGACTTGGGATAACGCCATTAACACAGCAGCGGTCGGCTATGACCTACGTGAAGGCAACTACACAATGATGAGCCTCTACAAGACAGGTCATGATCTACACGCAATCCAAGGCGCCTTTCCTAAGACTGTAGATTTACTGCAAAACGTGAGCGGGATCGAGTATGCCTGCATTTCCGCTCTGGGACCCAAGGCACATTTAGGTCTTCATTCCCATAATCGACAACGACACATTTTCCATCTTTTGCTCAACGACTTGAAAGGCGGTAACTGTGAATTAATCTGTGATGGCAAGCGCCACGAAATAGCGTTTATGGGGGATACCGCATTGTTTGACTACAGCCTTCCACACGAAAGCATAAGCCATGCTGACAATATTCGATTCAACCTTATGGTAGACTTTGTAACTGAGTAATTTATGACGCTACTTGAGAAACAGCTTTAGCGTATCCATATGAAAGTTTCTTTTACCTTCATTGATATTCCCTGTTTTGGGGCCGATAGTATTAAAGAAGTAAGAAGAAACGGTCCCATTTTCCTCGTAAAAACCATCCATGGCATTTACCAAGCCGTATTCATTATTCAATCGAGAAATCACTGAGCGAGCGTTCTCATCAAAAGGGTCAGGCCGATCAAGATATTTTTTAATATAATCCGGCGTCCAGAAAATCACCTTAGCTCTATCACCAAATTCAGTTAATTCACATAGCCGGCAACTACTTGCAAACGGCCAACAGAATCTTTGTGCAACGTAATCTTTGTGTACTTGGCGCTCAAGGTAATAATATCTTCGCCTAATAACTCGCCCTCTGGGACCATATTCATAATTGATACCTGGTCTAGTTCCTAGTTCATCGATTGAAAATGGCAAAGTTTTAGGCTGACCAACCAGCCTGAAAGATTCAGAATTTTCAATCAAACGATAATGGAAGCCAACCTCCGGCTCCTCGTCCCCTTTGAACTTAACACTAAAAGCACAGCCGGTATGCGAACCAGTACGAACCTTTGAGGACTCCCAAAGGTGGTAGTACTTCATGAAGTCATCAGCAGTTGGAAGAAATGCCTCGACATCGCCCGCATTAATTCTTCTATATATAGAAAAATAAAACTTTACACTGGAAATCTTGCCGTTTAGAAAATTCAACCCAAAATAATTCATATCAGGATATTCAGAAACTCTGAGAGAATTGAATTTCTCGTAAGCGGCAAGCACCATCGAATGGTTGGCCATTTTTTTTATAGTATCGTAATCAGTCATCTCTACGACAAAAACTCCAAAGATAATATAAAAAAATCTCTTTAACCCTTTTTATTCCGACCCGAATTCGCATCCCGGTACTGTATACACTGGTTTTGCCAGGAAATTCGTCAACAGTTATGGGAACCTCCCTAATTTCCCTCTTTAACGTTCTGGCGGTATGCAAGGCAGGTGAAGGGCAATCATCAGAGACATTCAGAAAAAAAGAAATAGCTGCAGGAGAAACAAGCGCCATGCTTGTATTAACGTCATGAACTGATAGACCAAAGACAGTTTTTGCAAAACCATTGAAAACCTTTGTCAAGGCCACTCTTAAAATTGAAACACCATTTCTTTTTTTCCTCCAGGCAGCAACAACAGGGGCCCCATTTTTAATTTCAAGTATAAACTTAGGAATATCTTTAATATTACCCACCATATCAGGGGACATCATAACCACAAATTCTGCCTGGGATAAAAAAAATCCATAAGCTATAGCCTCGGCATGAGACAAAGCTGCATAAGGAGAGTTCCATTCAACGCGAACCGAGTTAGCAGCAAAATCAAACCCCGAAAACGAAGAGGGGTAAGCTTTTAGCCCATCAATTATTCGCCACACAACCTCTATATCAAGATTACTTGCAAAATCATCAAGCTCCCGAAAAAATGAATGCATTATTAGCAAATCAGGATCCGCGCCCGTCAGCACTACAAGACGAGAAAAAGAGACTACGGCCTCCCCACTACTCTCACCAGACATATATTAAAGTGTCCCCCAGAAAGCGGTTTTCTTTATATGAAAGCCCCCATCAGAAAGATAAAAATCAAGGCCAACGTCAAACTTGATATGAGAAAAAAGCTTCTTGTTATTCTTTATATAATTAATAAAAGCGGCTGCATAACCATGTGTGGACAGAAAAGAAATAAATTCATCAATATTAAGATGTAGAAAATAAAGGCCAATTGCATTATCTTTGTCGGCAACAAGAGCATCACTAAAAACCGAATTTCTGCAATATTCATAACAGCATTCAAGGAAATCGTATGATTTTAACGGCGGCTCGGCAGGGAATTTCATAGCAGCAAGACAATAAACCCGAGAAAGCAAGCGATGTAATATTTTGCCATCAAAATACCCCCAGTAATTATTCATTTTCTTTGGTTTATCGCCCACATTCCAAAGAGAAAAGGAGCAAAATCTTGGGTCATTCCGATCAATAATCAAGCCTTTATCTTCAAAATAAAAAGGGTCTGACTTAGGGTCTAGTAAAGATTTATACACATTGATATCAGAGAGGACACCGTCAGTTATATTCATCGAAGTAAGGTAAAAATCCGCGTCACCACCTATCTCCGGAAGATCAATATCAATTGCGTAAAAACTCTCAGCAAAATCCACAACTGAAGACAGTGAGTTTTTCGGATACTTAGCGGGGTAATAAAAATAAAACTCTAGCGAGTAACCCTTAGCATCTTTTCTTACACCCCAAAGAACTTTATTAACCCCAAACCATTGGCGGCATTTACTCGCTAAATCTAGACATTCATCACCCAGAGAGAAAAGTGAAACCACTTTAAAGAATAAAGCTGAAAGAGGAAGAGACTCGGGCTCTGCATCGGCCGGCGTGTACTCAAAAAAATTCACGTCATAATAGCGACCATCTGAACGAAATAAGCTCATCGTAGATTACCTGTTAATTCACCTTGATTACCCAATGGTCAATAAAACGTCCCAAAAGCTCTGTCACCAAGTGTGGAGGTTAAGCCATAACAACTATTAGGGTCAGTCGAATGATGATGGCGATGAAGCAACACAAAGCGCTTCATAAATTCTGTTCGATGACGTATCTCACAATGGCAGATCAAGTGCCCCAGCTCAACAAAAGCCCCAAGCATTAAAGATGCAAGTGCCAGTGAAAATGAAAGACTCACATTACTTGAAACAACCAATGTAAAGACAAAAAACACAATAGGCGGTATAGATACACCTTTATATGTGATCAATATTCTCTTGAGGTCGCGGGGGTCTTTATGATGCTTCATATGTTGGCGCCATACATCACCTTTTATTCTAAACCCTAGAAATGGGATCTTTTTTGCATGATAGAAAAAGGCATGGGTCAACCACTCAAAAATTCCTCGCAACAGAAAAAACCCAGAAAAAATAAAGATATCCCATAACGTCCAACCAGCGATAGACTTGCCAGTTAAAAAGCTTACTAACAAAAAAATAGTTGCCCACGATCCGCTACCACTGAAAAAAAAACGAAACATTTGAAAGTATGTTCTTGGCACTTTAGACATAACAACTACACTAAAATCATACCAGAAAGTTGATTGATTTTTTTGCATATTAAAAGATACAATCTATGGGGCGATATAGAACTTGAGCACTTCATGAAAAAACGCACATTCTTTCTCTTGGTGATGTCGCTTGGCATCGGCGCATCGATCCCGGTTTTTTTTGGTGGAACAGCAGCTTTATCGCTCTTAGCGGAGACATCTCCTCTGGCGATTTCTATGCTCATATCACTAGTGATGCTTACTTGGCTCTTTAATGCCTCCCGTGTTTTTTTATTGCTGAATGATGACGAAAAAAAACTGAGTTTTTTCAAGGCATTGGCATTGATCATTGCGTGTGATTTCTCTGTCAAAGTGACGCCCGCAGGGTTTGGCGGCCCTATAACTGCTATAAGTTTCTTAAGAAAAATGTCAATTCATCCCACAACAACTGTTGTCGCTTTTTCCTTGCTTTTTTTAATTGACGTTATTCTCATGCTGGCGTCTTCCCTAATTCTTTACATTGTCAACCTGCAAAAATGGGCGGAGGCAGGAGTTACTTTGAACATGGCAATGACGACATTTTCTTTTATTTTTTTCATTATAATGTTGACTGCTCTTATCTGTTATAACCGAAAATTAATTATTGCCGTTGAATGGTTGTTATATAAAACGCACGGTACACCACGTTTCAAAAGATTCATAACAAGACAATATGTTATGATGAAAAGAGCGTGGAGGGCTTTGGGGGCCACTCCAGTCACCATAAAAACAATGGTCTCTGCTAGCTCAATATTATATTGGCTTACTCAGTTTTCTATACTCTATGCCTGTTTGCACCTACTCGATGCTGATATCACCTGGGTCACAGTAGCAGTTGTCCAATTTATGGCTATGGGCGCTGGACGTTTGACATTACTACCTGCTGGCTCAGGAGGGCTCGAGGCCGTTGCAACGGCGCTATTGATTTTATGGGTTCCCCCTACTACCGCTGCAGCGGCTGTGCTCCTTTGGAGAGGCACAACTTTGTTTCCGGCACTAGTTTTAGGAGCACTTTCGATGTTCGCACTCGGCATCAACTTGAGCACTTCCAAAAACGCATTTCCAGAGAAACGCGCGTTTTATCTTCGTTAAAATTGACCGCTCCACCATGTATCAGATATGGAGAAAAAAGCATTGCCTCTCCTGGCTCTACTTTTGGTCTTATCATATCAAGAACATTATCTTCAATCACTGCAGCTGGAACACTATACTTAACACCGTCAACCACTGCCCCCACCTTTGTTCTAGGAATCTCGGACTCCTGCCACAAATGACTGCCTGGAACGAGAGAAAGCGATGAGTTTTCATCACTCCCCGCTAATGGCAAATACAAGTTGATCGCATTCCGTAACCGATCTAACCAGACATCTTTATGGGGAGGGTTGTTATCCTTAAGGGGAAAAGGGCGAACGAGGCGAACGAAGAAACGACCTGATGCAACTTGAGAAGAAATTTGACTTGAAACTAACACCCCACAGTGGTTACTGATTAGCTCATCCAGGATAGTATGACTGATAGGAAGATTATGAAGGCTACCCATGCTCTTTAAAAAAGCAACGACTTTAAGGTGTGTATCTTGATCGGTACAATATAGATGATAATTTTCAAGCGCAAATTCTTCGGACTTCACATTGCAACCTGCATATATTAATCCTTTCAACACTAAATCCGAGATGCCTTCCACCAATAAAGCAAGATCTTCTCGGCTGAGCATTTTAATTACAGAGAAACCAAGCTCTTTCCATGAACAATTTTCCGATAAGTTATCATCTGAATCAATAAGGCATAAATCATTACCAACAACAATCGGGCCAGATACGTTAATAAAAACATCCATGCCATTAATTGTATATATCATGTAGCTGCCATTATCTAATATAAAATAAAGTTACATTTCTAAAATCAATCAAAAGCAATCCGCATTAAGGTAAAATGCATTTATAGATCCAAAGAAGAAGAAACTATTTACTTACATCAGTTTGAAGATTTGTTATATTCAAGCATCCAATCCCGCCATGCATTATTAATTTTTCTCTGGGTAAGTGGTGGAATCAACCGGATATCATTTTCTGGTTCGTAAGACTCAATATATGAAAAAAGATATAGTTCGTAGAGCAGACCATTATATTTCCAAGTAAAGGGATAATTATTAATTGGCATTAAGTCCACATATAAAGCTCGTTTTTCACCGTCTCGAAAGTCTGGCTCTCCAAAGCGTAAGTAGCTATACATTTTATTACGAGAATGCTGAATAAAAACCTGTCCATTTAAAAGAAGATGAAAAACCATGTACGTTGTCGCGGGATAACCGACGGTTACATGTGATGGTATGTTATTAGGGTCAATATTGTAGTAAAGAAAAGGGTCTTGTATTACCAGCTTATCAATTCCATAGTCCATGTTTAACGTGGTTTCTATGGTTTCTGACATCGATTCCCTGGCGGCCAAGGCATCACGTGAGTGATGTATAAAAATCTCCTCCCATTTAGCATCAATAATCCTGCCTGCCACCCAATAAAAGCCTTTCTCTTGGATTTTATTATCTATCTGGTTTAACTGCCTAAAGCCGTCCAAAACCACAAAAGCAGTAAAAACACCAATTATTATTAACTTAACGTAATTAGCTGGAATAAAATTATCTATTTTACTGCATGTCCATGCAAGAAAGGAGGCCCACAAGATTATCAAAACAGGAAGTAAAACAAGAGTATAGCGCTCTTCAAACTTTGCCAAATCAAACATGACTGTGAGCTGAAGACTCAACATCCAAGCTAGGCCAGCCAGCAAAAAAGGCCAGATACGCCACACAGGCCGATAAAGTAAGCCAAAAATTGAAGGAATCAATATTAGCCAAGTATAGGTTTCAAGAATTTCCCACTTGCTAAGATTAAAGGGAATTTTTTCAAGGATTTTTGTTAACTCTGTTCGCCAAAGGCTATAGTCTGAAAAAGCAGGAAGCTGAACAATTAGGAATATACAATAGAAAACTCCTGGAGCAATAATTATTGCAGCCTCTTTCCAGCGCATCTCCTTAATCATATAAAGCCAAATAAAGCCTAAAAAGAATATCCCTTCGGGTCGAATAAGAGGTAAAAGTCCAGCAGCAAGTGCCAGTAAATAGTAATGATTACGGGTGAATGCCCACAGAGCAAAGCAAATGAAGAAAGTAGCCCAAGACTCCCCATAAAAACTTAACGTAGTAAAAACAAAACGTGGAATCAGTCCCATGACAAGGATCGCCGCGGTCATAATTGTTCTGTTTATACCTAAACTTCTACCAGCCCCCCATAGAAAACAAAGAGCCCCCCCCCCCAGCACGGCATGCATACTCCTGGAAAAGAATAAGTCTGCACCGGAAAGTGATATTATGAGGCCATCCAGAATCAAAGCACCTGGCAGCACAAAATTATATGAGTAAAGTGACGGGTCAAGCCAAGCTGATCTAGCTAGAAAAAAACGATACGCATCATCTCCATAAAAAACGTTCGTACCATTGATAATATCAATAATCCACCAAGTGTCCCCTCCGCTAACAACCCAGGCGAGAAAAATATAAAAAATTGAAAAGACAAGGAATAACAATATCGCCTGCCATTTCTTTGAGCCAAATATGCTGGTGAGACCACGCGAAACTTCCACGCTAAAACCTCTGCAAAATGAAATAACTCTTAAAACCATCTCAAGATTGGAGCTTTGAGTCGAGCCTAAGACCTGAAAATACCACCCGACACCGCAACCATTCAGCTAAGAATTATTACACCTAAGCCGCTACTGATTGAGCCTCACTGACGATTAAGCATGCTTGGATACTAACAAAATCTAGCCGAACCGTAACAATTCGGCGTGACATTCTGGGCACCAAGCTTCAAATTTTCCAAAGGGAAAACTACTTCGCGTGGTACGTTAACAGTGCCGATAGGCAAAGAGCCACCCAGGCAGGCATTCAACCCATTACAACGAATTCCGTAAGGCTCGCCATTTCGCGTTCCCAAACCACGGAAAAGCGCACAATTGACACTGGCTGTGGTGCAATTAGTCCCTGTACCAGCATTGCCTGTGGCGCCATTCAGTACTTGCAACAAAACATCATTAGTCAATGCCACTTCGTTCGCTGGACTAATACTTCCGATATCGATTTCATCTTCAAAAGCCAACCACCAGCCCTGCTGAGCCACAGTAGCTGCACCGGGCCACAACACGTCATTGGACTGCATTGACAAAGAAAATGGGTTGTCGATATCAAGCTTATGAATAAATCCCAAGCTTTCTACAATCGGCACATCAGCGGTCAAGCCCGTTATGGTCCCGGTAACTTCCTTGTCTAGATCCAAGTCAATACCAAGTCCGAGCAAGTTTTGAACATTAGCCTGCATCGGGCCTGCAAAGTTAATAGGGTTAATTGTAGCCGCACCCTGTAGATTGACCTCCGTCAATCGTTTCCCTGAAACTGTAGTAGGATTTGTAACTACATTTGCTGTTGCTGAATCCAGAATTAAATTGTAATCAGTCGAGGTAACACCTACGACATCGTTAATTATGCCGAGAACAGTCAACCAGAGGTTGCCAGTTATCGGTTGCCCCAAACCTGCATAGTTTTGCCCATTGAAAGTTGTATTGGCATAGCTCATAGGGCGTGACGTCGTTTGCGCCACCCCCGTCGCTGAACCGATTTCCATGTAGCCACTCAAACTGTTGATACCATTGTTACTATTCGCTTCAGACATACCTTCTGTCTGATCACCAAAAGTCATCATCCCAAATGCATTTTCGGCACTTAACCGAATTCCCATGACCTCCCTTAACGTAGCGGTTTGATCATTCTTAATAGCGAACTCAAAGAAAGGACGAGTTAACAAAGCAGAGGACTCGGGGCGGTCAGTTGACCAATTGCGGCCACTCAGACTTACTCGATCAATGTCGATATCACAATATTGGCCATTAATAGCACCTGCAGTGCAGCCTAACTGTAACTTCTCGATATTTAAATTCAGTTCTAATTCAGCATCTAATCCTGCTTTATAGAAAGTGACGTCAGAGGATGATCCTGCTCCAGGTGTTTTATTCATTTGTAGAAGAGCCTGACCAGAAACAGCAGAAAGTTCGCTATCTTTCATTTCGGTCATTGCAATAGCAACAGGAGAGATTAGCGAAAGCATTAGTACTGCAGGCAGCAGCATAGAGTTAAGTACCAACCCGGAAACTTGGGAGAAACTTTTTTTATGTAATAGAGAACCAATACCAGAGAGATTCATGAGCATGCCTCGAGCGCGAGCAGTTTCCTTCTTTTTCTGAAAGAAAACTGATCGTTCAATTATTATTTTCTCTCTTTTAACCATCTTCGAGATCCGTTAAGAGAATACTGTTAACGCGGCTAATCCCTATTTGCTTTCTGCAGAAGAGCAAGCCATTGGCAGCCAATATTCGACTCAAATTAAGGTGAAAAGGGTACCGCGGCGCTTTGTGGCTCCAAGGTAATGCTGGAATGAATCTGAGCGGAGGGGATAACCATGCCCCCAAGCCTAGCATCACCCAGCATAATGCTATCGATAATGACGGGCTGCCCGGCATTAACACTGGAAATTCCTGGAACGGTATCGAGAATATCAGTTAGGTGATCTGCCGCGGCGTAGCCTAACTTTATATTGTTGGCAATTATCATCTTTGGCTCAGGGCTCGCAGCTCTTTCCCCAGTGCCGACAATGTCCACCCTGCCCTCCGTAAAAGCAAAGTCGCCAGTAATATTGGCAAGCCTAATTGCTGCTTCAGGCTGGCTTGGTTCAGCGATAGAAAGGTAACTACCGCAATTCGTATCACCAAGAGAACCACAATTAGACAAGTCAGTAGTGGCCCCCGACATGCCATCGCTATGGCCAGCACCAAGGCTCAAAGCACCGCTATACCCCAAATAGTTATTGCCTGCAGTTGAAGCAGGATCAGATGGTGAAAAACGTAGATTTACCAACCCCTCCAAATTCAAATCCAGGTTGGCTCCATTGACTGTCTGAGCGCGAGTCGTGCTATCAGGGTCGTAGTCGGGATGGCCAGGCAACAAGCCTCCACCAAAAGTGGCACGGTAGTTGAAGCGTGCTTCAGGGGAAAAGATATCGACACCACCGGAGTAATAGTCGTTTCCAACCTGTGGTTTTACCCAGATCCGGGTATCGTTACCAGCCACTACAAAACTTGAACTCATAAAGCCAATGCCCATGTTGGCTTCAGTATCAGCAATCATCAGATGTGTGCCGTGATCCCAGTTCTGTGTTTGAAGCTCATTGCTGGCATCTAGGGTTTGTGATTTGAGCAAGATATCAGCAATAATGCCATCTCCGCCGACATAAGAAGCCGACCCGGAATCATAACGACTGCCGCCGGGATACAAATAAAAGTTGGCATCAATATTTGCCAATGAATAGATGAGCCCCCAATCAAATTCTCGGGTATTTACTGTTTCTCCATCTGACTGCCTCTCAAGAAGCCGCACTTTTCGAGAGTACGCTTGAAGTTGCCCGTCGCGAACAACAATGGCTAGAGCCCCTGAATCACCGCCATGGGTAAAGCCGTAATAATTGCCAATCCGCCCAGGCTGAATATTAATAAACTGCCCACCTGCACTAGCACAACCAGCAGCCTGGAAATTGGTTCCATGGCCCCAGCAGAGTCCGCCCGGGCCCTGCCCTGCTCCATTAATCACATCTATTGCAATCAAAGGAAAATAGTGCGCCGATGGTTTTCGCTCTGTCCGTTCGCCCCACATAGTCCAGTCACCAAGCTCAAAGTTGACTCTGGACCGATCTACGCTTGCAACATCTGCAGTTTCACCAAGCTTCCAGCGAAATTCGTTTTCCGCAGAAAGGAAGTTATTCGCAGCAATGTCGTCGAGATTCACATAATCCCATTGGGAGCTAAAGCGTAACCCTTCCGAAGTCACAGCATTTACACCATTGGGATCAAAAGCACCGGCAGTCGCTCCTTGCCAAACACCGCCTGACATCCACTTCAGTTCAGCGTCACGAACACTGCCCAGAAAACCAAAATGCATTAAACCTCTTGCGTTATTGGTAATGCGGAACTCTTCCGCACCAACTTTCTGCCCATAGATTAAATCGAAGTCCAACGCTAAATTGATCAAATCTGAAGCTTGGATGTTCGAAGACGTTGGTATTTCTGATGAAGGCCCAGAAACTGCGTTTGGGTCAAACGGGTTACCTGCCCGATGCACGATAGACTGATCCTCAACCCCCAAGGTGCCTTCCTGAATTTCCCAACGAAGAGCGAAATCATGCAGCGCTATCCAGTGATTAGTATCGTCTCCTTGACGATAGAACAGATCACCATCACGGATTTCACCCAGAAGATAGGCCTTGTTATAGCCCATGTTCAAAATGCCATTATTAACAAGGTCGATACCACCTTCGAAGTCGAAGGCAAATGTCCCCATGGAACGAGTGTTGCTCGCGGAAGGAATAGTCAATGAATCAGTGCGCACACGTATACGATTGTCTGTATGAAGACCCAGCGCCATCAGGGGCACACCATCTCCGGCGGTACCAGCGTCAACCGTAAAAGTAGCTGCAGCCGGATCAGAGCCTGCCAAAGTGCCATCACTTTCGACCCCTGTGAGATCAATAGTATTGAGACTGAGTTCTGCGGCGTCAGGCTTCCATTTAATACTATCTGCGCTCCAACCCTCTGTTGCTTCAAGGTTTATGGTCAACCCGTCCTGCCCAGAAACACCTGCTAGGGCACTGTCATCCAAGGCCTGCATGGCTGAGCAAGGAACAGCTGCGATCAGCAGTGATGCTGACAGACCGCCTGTAAGTAACGGACGGGTCAACTGAATACAAACGCGTTGTGTTGTTATTCTGCGTTTTCTCATGCTCAGAACCCGTACATGTAGAAGTTGCCGCCGATGGCAATACCGGCTTGATGACCATTGTTATCGGCTATTTCAAAACCCAGGAAAGAGCCAAAATTATTGGCCTGCCAGCCTGGAGCAGCAGTCCAGCTATCACCGGCTTGCGGTTGATTGTATTCAACAGCAAGGCCCTCAACATACATACCCAGAAGTACATCGTTATAACCAGTGCTAGTGCCCGGCTGCCCAGGAGAACCTGCAGTATAAATACCGCCAGTTTCTATGTACTGGGCACGAACCGCAGGAGAGTTATCGATCCACGTGGTGGTGCAATCACCAAAAAGACAAGCCCCTGATTCATCCCGGAATTTTTCATCATTCAAGGCTATTGCTTTATTAGCTGTGCTGACACCGTTGTCGGCTACCGGATCTCCGCCCAGAAAAGCAGCATCCAAGCTCAAGCGATTCATCACCACTGAGGCATGCCCGTTTTTAAATACCAGCCAACCAAAGTCGCGGTTTTCGAGCTGCAATGCGAGACGACAATTCTGATTAGCAAGACTTGTCCCTCCATTTGGAGCGCTGCAGCCAAATGCGCCACCTAACGCCGCGCCCTGATTCACACCAGGTGAGGGATCACTGTTGTAATAATACTCCAGGCTGATAAGAACACCTTCCTGACCAGTGACGGCACCCATTTCAGAATCATCCATGCGCTCCAGTGCATAGCCCGGGATAGCAAAAAACATTGAGATTCCTGCAACTAGCGCAGCCCAAAAGGCTTTGCCTCTCACAACAGGAGAGGGCGATATGCTGAATTGAGTGCTCAGAGCCCTATTCATCATTGCCCTGCTCCCAAGGTGGTGATTTTCATATGGTGTATTCGCATTCCTTCAATACGAGAAATACCAATATTTGTGACATCCTGAGTACTGGCAGTGACGCCAGCCCCCGGACTTGGTTCAGTTCCCCCACCAACGAAATAAATGCCATTGTTAGTATCAGTGGCACCGGGCAATCCCGACGGGCCATTTAAATCAAAATCAGTAAAGTCGCCCCAACGAACATAGCCAAGAGTATCTTCGTTAGGGTTCTGGATTTCCCCGTTACCATTAATGTTGCAGGGACCATCACAGTAGAAATCCTCATAAACTGCAGCAATATTGGGAATTCGGGTTAATTCGATAATAAAATTACCACGCTCGCTGCCACTTCTTACTGCATCGAGAGTCAATGCCTGGTAGTGCAATTGTCCAAGAGGCAGATAGGCATCAACATTTTTGAAGTACATGCCTTCATTATCTTCAAAGTCCGGCACCCAATGCAGGCGATCTTCAGAGTTTGCTTTCTGACGCACAGAGAAGCGGAAGTCGCCCGAAAGAGCACTTTCGTAGTTAATGCCAAACGTATTGGAGTCAGCCCAAGGGTAGAGTGCTGAGTCCATACCGGTGGTGCGCATCAGTCTAAGTCGAGCGGGCCTGCCATCTGTCGTTACCGGTTTGCCGTGGATTATGGTCTGGCTCTGAAGGAAATCGGCACCACCAACGTTATAGCTATTATTGAGAGCACCATCGGCCGGATTGTTATTTAACCGATCCACCTCAAGCTCACCCCAGAAAGACCAGCGCCAGCGGTCAGTATCGCTGGGGCCTATCAACTCCATCACGGTAGGCATATTTGCAGGGGTGCTGAGGTAAGCGCCCGAATAGTCATAGCCTTCGTATTTGTAGGCACGCAAGACGTAGGGGTCGTAAATGGAGGCAAAGGCACCGATTCCCCCACCATTGTCCGTACCCATTGGACAAGCAAGGTGATCATTGCCGAAAGCCCCGCCGGAGCCACAGCCTGAACCATGCCAATCCATACCGGCGATTTGCTCTCCATTGGTAATGGAAAGGCCGTAGTAACGGGCATCACCCCGTTCCCAACCTGCACCCTGTGCTTGGGTTCCGGTCAGTTCTATATAGCTGGTAGGTGCAAAGCGAAAACTGAAATCATCCATGGCAAAGGCCAAACCTGCGCCCTGCACATCAGACAGCGAGGAGTCATCCAGCTCTTGCAGAGCTATTACCTGGGAAGCGCCGAGGGTGAGGGCCGCTCCCAGCAGCAAGTGGGAAAGGGAGTTGTTGCGCCGCACTGTGACCTCTGTTTTGTTGTTATCAGTCTGGCCGTAAGGTGCTTGAGGCAGGACTGGTGACTTATGCCACAAGACTACACAGCATGATAACGATCGACAACATGTGTTAACACAAACACTACACGATGTTAGGTTTTAATTTTCAGTTATTTCAATGGGTTATGGCTAGTAAACATAGAGTTTACGCTTTCTATGAATATACGTGCGCCGGAAAAATAGCAAATCTGTTACAAATATGCACACTTTGACGGGGATTGTGGATGCTTGGGCTCTGCAGGAGTTGTGCACGAATATTGAAGGCGTGGGGAGGGTTCGCCATGCAAGCATAGCTCCTACGGAGAAAGGCCTGACTCATTGGCTTTACAGGTCTAGAGCGCAAGCATGTCCATGAACTCGTTGGCTGGGATGGCTTCCAGTTCATCACGGTCCCGGCAGAGTTCTAGAATACGTTCTGCTCTCGCTCGCGGGAAACTGGTCAGCAGGTTTCGTCGGAATTTGCTTTCCAGAACGGGGGTGCCCTCCTCTCTGCGACGACGATGACCAATGGGATACTCTACGGCCACCTTGTCCGTGTGGGTGCCGTCCTTGAAGACTATCCGGATGGCATTGGCGATAGAGCGTTTGGCCGGGTCGTGGTAATCCGCTGAGTACTGCTTGTCTTCCTGCACTTCCATCTTGTCACGCAGGGTGTCGATCAAGGGATGGCTTTTGTGGAAGTCATCCTCATAGTGCTCGGCAGTCAATTCACCGAATATTAGCGGTACGGCAACCATGTATTGCAGGCAGTGGTCCCGGTCGGCCGGATTGGCCAGCGCACCCTGTTTGGAAATGATGCGAATGGCCGAGTCGTGGGTGGTGAGTTCGATCTTGTCGATCTGGTCGAGACGGTCCTTTACCTGGGCGTGCAGCGTAACAGCAGCTTCACAGGCCGTCTGGGCATGAAACTCAGCCGGGAAGCTAAGCTTGAAGAGAATATTCTCCATGACGTATGAGCCATAGTCCCGCTGAAAACGGAATTTTCGCTCCGCGTCAGGTTTGACCTTCTGATCCTTGTTGGTTTTGGAGAACAGCACGTCGTAGAAGCCCCACTGTTCTGCGGTAAGGGCACCGGGTATCCCCATTTCTCCCCTAAGGGCAATATCGGCCAGCCGCACGGCTCGACTGGTGGCATCCCCGGCGGCCCAGGATTTCCGCGAACCCGCATTGGGAGCATGGCGATAGGTACGCAGTGATTGGCCATCCACCCAGGCATGGGAAATCGCAGACAAGAGCTGTTCGCGGTTGGCACCCATCATTTTTGCCGCAACCGCAGTGGACGCCACTTTTACCAGCACCACATGGTCAAGCCCGACCCGATTGAAAGAATTCTCAAGCGCCAATACACCCTGTACTTCATGAGCCCGGATCATGGCATCGAGGACATCTTTCATGGTCAGCGGCTCCCCACCCTGTGCCGCCCTCTGTTGAGATAGGTGGTCTGCCACAGCCAGGATCGCACCCAGATTATCCGACGGATGCCCCCACTCCGCAGCCAGCCAAGTGTCGTTATAGTCCAGCCAGCGGATGGTACAGCCAATATCCCAGGCGGCTTTGACCGGGTCCAGTCGATGCGGGGTTCCAGGGACCCGGGCACCATGGGGAACCAGGGTTCCTGCCACTAAAGGCCCCAGATGCTTGGTGCATTCCGGGAAACGCAACGCCAGCAGACCACAACCCAGGGTATCCATCAGACAATAGCGGGCCGTGTCCCACGCCTCTTCCGAGTCAATTCTGTAATTGAGGACATAGTCGGCGATAGCCTGGATTTCCTTATCGTAATCCGGGCGTTCATTGTGGTCGACGTTGGTGGACATGGCAGAAGCCTCCCCTTGCTGGGTTGGCTTTCAGGGTCGCCCCAGGATGGCGGAGGGTCAAGGGCTGGAGGAGACTAAATCGGTAGGTATTCGCCTTGTGAGCAAGGCTCCAACGGGGATAAATGTTGTTGGAGCTTAGCTCACAAAGTGAAATCAGCCTGGCAAGTCAGAAGCAGTCACCAGGGACACGCACCCAGCCTTCCATCAGCACGCGGGCACTGCGGCTCATACTGGCTTTGGTGGCAGTCCACTGACCGTTAACTTGCTGGGCTCCAGCGCCGACACGCAGGGTGCCGGAGGGATGGCCGAAGGTCACGCTGTCGCGCTCGCCACCACCGGCTGCCAGATTGACGAGGGTGCCCGGCACTGCCGAAGCGCTGGCGATAGCGACTGCGGCAGTTCCCATCATGGCATGATGCAGCTTGCCCATGGACAGGGCTCGCACCAACAGGTCCACATCCGCCTCGCCGATTTGCTTACCACTTGAGGCGGCATAGGCTTTCGGTTTGGAGACAAAGGCAATCTTGGGGGTGTGCTGACGGGCTTCCGCTTCCTCAATGTTCTCGATAAGCCCCATACGCACGGCAGCATAGGCACGAATGGTCTCGAACCTCTGCAGGGCGTCCTTGTTTTCGTTGATGTCACCCTGCAGCTCGGTACCGGTGTAGCCGATATCTTCTGCATTCACGAAAACCGTAGGGATACCGGCATTGATCATGGTCGCCGGGAAGGACCCCACACCGGGGACCTCGAGCTCGTCAACCACATTGCCGGTGGGGAACATGGCGCCGTCACCGTCTGCCGGGTCCATGAAGTCAACCTGTACTTCCGCGGCCGGAAAGGTCACCCCGTCCAGCTCGAAGTCACCGGTTTCCTGGACTTCACCTTTGGTGATCGGCACATGGGCGATAATGGTTTTCTGGATATTCACCTGCCAGATGCGCACCACGGCAATGCCGTTTTCGGGAATACGGTCGGCGGCGATCAGCCCGTTATTGATGGCAAAGGCCCCTACTGCAGCCGTAAGGTTGCCGCAGTTGCCGCTCCAGTCGATGAACGGCTTGTCGATGGACACCTGGCCAAACAGGTAATCCACATCGTGGTCGGCGCTTTCGCTCTTGGCCAGAATCACCGTCTTGCTGGTGCTGGATGTGGCGCCGCCCATGCCGTCGGTGTGTTTGCCATAGGGATCCGGGCTGCCGATGACTCGCAGCAGCAGCTTGTCACGGGCTTCGCCGGCCACCTGGGCCACGTCCGGCAGATCGGTGAGGCTGAAAAAGACGCCTTTGCTGGTGCCGCCACGCATATAGGTGGCGGGGACTTTAATTTGAGGTGCATGAGCCATGCGAGTTTCTCCTTCAAAAAAACCCCGACGTGCGAAGCCATCGGGGTTTCAAATTCTTCACCTTGCGAGCAAGGCTCCAACGGTTTGCTGTTGGGGCATTGCCCGCATTATCAGGCGAATGATTTAGCTGGCTTCTGCCATGAAATCCTTGGCGAATTTCTGCAGGATACCACCGGCGGAGTACACGGAGACCTCCTCCGCGGTGTCCAGCCGACAGATCACCGGTACGCGTTCCTCATCACCATTGGCGCGGTGGATCACCAGGGTCATGGTCGCACCCGGCGCGCGCTCACCTTCCACGTCGAAGATCTCGGTGCCATCCAGGCCCAGGGTCTTGCGGGTGGTACCTTCCTCGAACTGCAGAGGCATCACGCCCATACCGATCAGGTTGGTACGGTGAATGCGTTCGAAGCCTTCGGCGACGATGGCTTCCACACCTGCCAGTGCTACGCCTTTGGCCGCCCAGTCACGGGACGAGCCCTGACCATAGTCGGCGCCGGCGATGATGATCAGCGGCTGCTTGCGATCCATGTAGGTCTCGATAGCTTCCCACATACGCTTCACTTCGCCTTCCGGCTCGACCCGAGCGTGAGACCCCTGAATCACATTGCCCTGCTCGTCCTTGACCATTTCGTTGAACAGTTTCGGGTTGGCCAGGGTGGCGCGCTGGGCGGTGAGGTGATCACCGCGGTGGGTGGCGTAGGAGTTAAAGTCCTCCTCCGGCAATCCCATCTTGTCCAGGTAGGCGCCCGCAGCGCTGTCCAGCAGGATGGCATTGGACGGCGACAGGTGGTCGGTGGTGATGTTGTCCGGCAGGATTGCCAGCGGACGCATGCCTTTCAGGGCACGAGCCTCGGCCATGGTCCCTTCCCAGTAAGGCGGACGGCGGATATAGGTGCTCTGCGGACGCCAGTCGTACAACGGGCTGGCAGCGCGCTCACCGTCACCTTTCTTCTCGAACATGGGAATGTAGGTCTTGCGAAACTGCTCCGGCTTCACTGATGCCTTGACGATGGCATCAATCTCTTCATCCGCAGGCCAGATATCCTTGAGCATGATCGGGTTACCGTCCTGATCATGGCCCAGCACATCCTTCTCGATATCGAAACGGATGGTACCGGCAATGGCGTAAGCAACTACCAGCGGCGGTGAGGCCAGGAAAGCCTGCTTGGCGTACGGGTGAATACGACCATCGAAGTTACGGTTACCGGACAGTACCGCCGTGGCGTACAGATCGCGGTCGATCACTTCTTTCTGGATCTTCGGATCGAGCGCGCCGCTCATGCCGTTACAGGTGGTACAGGCAAACGCCACGACATCGAAGCCCAGATCCTGCAATTCTGGCAACAGATTGGCTTCTTCCAGGTACATTTTCACCGTCTTGGAACCCGGCGCCAGGGAGGATTTCACCCAGGGTTTGCGGATCAGACCCAGCTTATTGGCGTTGCGGGCGATCAGGCCGGCGGCAATCATGTTGCGCGGGTTGCTGGTGTTGGTGCAGCTGGTGATGGCGGCAATGATCACTGCGCCATCTGGCATTTCACCTTCTTTCTCTTCCCACTTGCCGGAGATGCCGCGGCTGGCCAGTTCTGAGGCTGGCAGCAAGGAATGCGGGTTGGACGGACCGGCCAGGTTGCGGCCAACGCTGGTCATGTCGAACTTGAGGACGCGTTCGTACTCGACACCTTTGAGACTGTCTGCCCACAGGCCAGTGGCCTTGGCATAATTTTCCACCAACGCCACTTGCTTGTCTTCGCGGCCGGTCAGCTTCAGATATTCCAGGGTGTTGTCGTCGATGAAGAACATGCCGGCGGTGGCGCCATACTCAGGCGTCATGTTGGCAATGGTTGCACGGTCGCCCACGGACAGGCTGTCAGCCCCTTCACCGAAGAATTCCAGGTAGGCACCCACCACACGCTCGCGACGCAGGAATTCTGTGATTGCCAGTACCAGGTCAGTACCGTTAATGCCCGGGCGGAGTTTACCACTCAGCTCCACGCCGACGATGTCGGGCAGACGCATCATTGAGGGGTTACCCAGCATCACGTTTTCTGCTTCCAGGCCCCCTACCCCGACGGAAATCACACCGAGTGCATCCACCATGGGTGTATGGCTGTCAGTACCGACACAGGTATCCGGGTAGGCAACACCATCACGCACCTGAACTACCGGAGACATCTTCTCCAGGTTGATCTGGTGCATGATGCCGTTGCCCGGGGGAATTACGTCCACGTTATCAAAGGCTGTCTTGGTCCAGTTGATAAAGTGGAAACGGTCTTCGTTGCGGCGCTCTTCCACCGCCCGGTTTTTCTCGAAAGCATTTTCTTCAAAGCCCGGGTGTTCCACGGCAAGGGAGTGATCCACAATCAGCTGGGTCGGCACTACCGGGTTGACCTTGGACGGGTCACCACCCTGCTCGGCGATGGTGTCACGCAGACCGGCCAGATCCACCAGAGCGGTCTGACCGAGGATGTCATGACAGACCACCCGGGCCGGGTACCAGGGAAAATCCAGGTCGCGCTTGCGCTCGATCAGCTGCTTGAGCGAATCCGTCAGTGCGTCCGGAGCGCAACGTCGTACCAGCTGCTCGGCGAGAATCCGTGAGGTGTACGGCAGTTTGTCATAGGCCCCAGGCTGGATGGCATCGACAGCCGCACGGGTGTCGAAATACTCCAGCTCGGTGCCGGGAAGGGATTTGCGGTATTCGGTGTTCATAGCCTGGGACTCTTGTTCAGGGGGCTCTTTGGGGGGAGACCTGAGTAATGAATGTGGGAGCAGCTGTAGGAGCTTGCTTGCAAGCGAATCCGTTCGGGTATCAAGGCATTCGCCTGCAAGCCGCCACCTACAGTTATAGCGTTTTAGCTACGCTCGGCAATTGGCGTTACCTTGCGCAGTTCCGGACCGGTGTACTCCGCACTGGGACGGATAATACGGTTATCCGCACGCTGCTCAAACACGTGAGCGGCCCAGCCAGTCAGACGGCTGATCACGAAAATAGGCGTGAACAGCTTGGTGGGGATGCCCATGAAGTGATATGCAGAAGCGTGGAAGAAATCGGCATTACAGAACAGTTTCTTCTCGCGCCACATGACTTCTTCACAACGGACGGATACCGGATAGAGCACGGTATCGCCCACATCATTGGCCAGCTTTTCGGACCACTGCTTGATGATAGCGTTACGGGGATCGGATTCGGTGTAGATCGCGTGGCCGAAGCCCATGATCTTTTCCTTGCGCTCCAGCATGCCCAACATTTCTTTCTCGGCATTATCCGCGTCGCTGAACTTCTCGATCATATCCATGGCCGCTTCATTGGCGCCGCCATGGAGCGGACCACGCAGGGAACCGATGGCACCGGTAACACAGCTGTGCAGATCACTCAGAGTCGAGGCGCAGACGCGAGCGGTGAAGGTAGAGGCGTTGAATTCGTGCTCTGCATAAAGGATCAGCGACACGTTCATCACACGCTCATGCAGCTCGTTCGGCTTTTCGCCACGCAGCAGGTGCAGGAAGTGGGCGCCGATGGAATCGTCATCGGTTCCCGGATCAATCTTCACACCGTCGTGGCTGAAGCGATACCAGTAACAGATGATGCTCGGGAAGGCTGCCAGTAAACGGTCGGTGGCATCTTCCTGTTGGCTGAAATCGGTTTCCGTTTCCAGATTGCCCAGCATGGAGCAGCCGGTGCGCATCACGTCCATGGGGTGAGCATCCTTGGGGATCTGCTCGAGGACGGTTTTCAAGGCGTCAGGCAGGCCACGCAGGCTTTTCAGTTTGGCCTTGTAGGTGGCCAGCTGGTCCTGGGTGGGCAGTTCGCCCTTCAGAATCAGGTGCGCCACTTCTTCGAATTCACAATTCTCCGCCAGATCTTTCACATCATAGCCACGGTAGGTCAGGCCGGAGCCACTCTTGCCTACGGTGGAGAGTGCGGTTTTACCTGCTACCTGGCCACGCAGACCTGCGCCGCCGACTTTTTTGCCTTCTGCCATTGTTTATCTCCTTGTGAAACCAATTTTTCGCCAATACGAATTCAGTTCTGTAGGAGCGCCTCTCGAGGCGCAAACCGGCTTGCCGATATCTTCTGATTCGCACCTCAAGAGGTGCTCCTATCTAAAACCTCTTAGCCCTTGCCTTTGGCGAAGAGCGCATCCAGCTTCTGCTCGTAATCGTGGTAATTCAGGAAATCGTACAATTCCATACGGGTCTGCATGATGTCTACCACGTCTTTCTGGTGGCCCTGCTCGCGAATACTCTGATACACCTTCAGAGCTGCCTGGTTCATGGCACGGAAGGCACTCAACGGATACAGGATCATGTCCGCTCCCGCCTCAGCCAGTTCTTCACGGGTGAATAGCGGCGTGGCGCCGAATTCGGTGATGTTGGCCAGCAGCGGAACGTCGCCCAGACCTTCCTTGAAGGCCTTGTAATCTTCCAGGGTGTGTACGGCTTCGGCAAAGATGCCATCCGCACCGGCTTCGATGCAGGCCCTGGAGCGCTCGATGGCGGATTCCAGACCGTCTTTCTGGAAAGCATCGGTACGGGCGATAATGAAGAAGTCATCATCGGTCTTGCCGTCAACGGCCGCCTTCACCCGGTCCACCATTTCTTCCTGGGAGACGATTTCCTTGTTCGGCCGGTGGCCACAGCGCTTCTGTGCTACCTGATCTTCCAGATGAACGGCGCCGGCACCAGCCTTGATCATTTCTTTCACGGTACGGGAGATATTGAATGCCCCACCCCAGCCAGTATCGATATCTACCAACAGTGGAGTTTCCACAGCACTGGAGATACGACGCACATCTTCCAGCACATCATTCATGCTGGTCATGCCCAGATCCGGCATGCCGTAGCTGGCATTCGCCACACCACCGCCAGACAGGTAAATCGCCCGGTACCCGGTCTGCTCTGCCATCATGGCCGCATAGGCGTTGATGGTACCCATCACTTGCAACGGCTTCTCTTCAGCCAGAGCCTTGCGGAAACGTCCGCCGGAGGTGAGTTTGCTCATAGTAGATCTCCTCGTTATGTGCCGTAGGAGCTTGCTTGCAAGCGAATCCTGATCGGCGGTTCGCTTGCAAGCAAGCTCCTACAGTGTGTCAGCCTGTTTCTGATACTGGTTTTCGATATTCTTGCGTGCACTACTGATATGGCGACGCATCAAAAGCTCGGCCATTTCGCCATCACGAGCCTCAATAGCTTCGACAATTCGACGATGTTCATTGAGGGCTTTCTGGGGCCGGTTGGCCACGGTGCTGAACTGGTAACGGTACATACGCACCAAGTGATACAGCTCACCGATCAGGAGCTGACTCAGAGTGGCATTGTGGCTGCCCTGGATAATGCGGTAATGGAAATCCAAATCCCCTTCACGCTGGAAATAGGCGACATCTTCGCGAAGGTCTTGCTGCTGCTCGTGCTGGGCCAGCACGTCGTAAAGGCCTCGCACTTCCTCAGGAGTCATATGTTCGGCGGCAAGCCGGGCGGCCATACCTTCAAGGGCCTCGCGAACATGGTAGATTTCGATCAGGTCATTGACGCTGAGGGACGCCACGCGAGTGCCCACATGCACCACTCTCTCAAGCAGTTTGCGGGATTCCAGACGGCGGATAGCTTCACGAAGGGGGCCACGGCTGACACCGTAGCGGCTGGCCAGCTCGGTTTCGCTGACCTTGGAACCGGGAAGGATTTCCCCGCGCACAATATCGTCCTGCAGCCGGGCGAAGACCCGATCTGCCAGTGTGCGTGTGTTTTCGGGTACGGAACCCGCGGGAGCAGCAGTCATAAAATAGCCCGATTGTTGACAATCCGAACAACCGGGCTGGACTTTACGCCCCTAAACAGGATGTTTCAAGGGGCATTGTTGACAATTTGGCTCAAGATTAAGGCGCCATGGGGTCACAGGCTGGGTCTCCCGGGGCACCTTTGAAAAATTGCACTGCCCCACTGCGCAGGGAATTGAATCGGCGAGCTTCGGGGTCACTTGGTTCATCCCCGAAACCTGCCAGAACAATGCGGGGTAAAAAAGTCTCTTCTACCCATCGAGCTCGGAGACCAATATCGAAGTTTTCATCAGACAGCCGGTAGAGTGGCGCACAATTATTAGCATCAGCCGTCAGATCAACTCGCCCTTCAATGGTGGCATTAAAATGAGGAGTGTCAGCCCTGAGATCCATGCCCGGCGCTAAACGAATTGATAGGTTGGCACTTTTGGGATCGTCAAAACTGCGTGTCACCAAACCAACGCCATAAGCATTCCCGCAAGCGCCGCCCGCACCAGTGGTTACGAGTCCATCCGCATTAATTCTCAAACAGAATTCGCCGATATCATTCTCGTCCATGCGAACACGCTCACGGATTACGGTTTCGCCACCCAATGTCTCTGGATAATTGCCCCCGGAATTACTGATTTCTTCATTCTCATCCGTATCTTCGTTCGGGTCCACGATATCCATACACACGCCGGTGTCATCATCGTCGCCAAGATCATCGTCAACACAGGCACGCATTAAACGAATGGTGTAATCACCAACCAATTCTGTGGCGACAACAGGTTGGGCCTGGACAAAGCCAGTTTTCGTGGCCCGGAATGGAAGAGGCTGACCGGTCAGCTGTGCATCCAGCAACTTCTCCGTGATTTTCCCTTTTTCTTGCTCCTGCAAGCTTGTGTCGGCGCTCGGGAAATCAAGTTTGAAATCGCTATTACCGTCGATTTCCACACCCGCATAAAGGCTGGACCCAAGGAACCGACCGGCAACCTGGGCATCAGTATTGTTAGCTGGAGCATCACCAATGCCTGCACTTAGCAGATTGACTGAAAGCGAGTCGTCATCCTGATTCTGAAGTTCAAGAAGAGCCGATAGTCCTGCAGTAGATCTGAACCCCAGGTAATCCAGCACCTCGTCACCGCCCTCTGACGCCCTCACACCCAAGCCGCCGCCAAGGATATCGCCATCAGGGAGTACCAGGGCATTAAGCGTGAACGATACCGTCGAGCCATCAACACCACCGAAGTCACAGCCATCCAGGATGATGCACTCACCCGCAATTTCAAAGGCATAGAGGCCGGCGCGAGTTCGGTTATTCCCTTCTACAAGACGATCCTCATAAGCACCGGTGTCGTTGGCGAATCCATCAATAGGTGTTTCCGTATTTACCCGGTCAATGAAACCCTGCCAAGCCGACTTGAATTCGTCGAAATCGCTGTAATCAAAGCCGTTTCCTGCAGCGAGCTCAGGCTGGGCATCGAGTATGGTATTCGGATCCCCGGAATCAGCAGGAAGATCCTGCTCACCCGGAATGATAATCTTCGCGTCAGGATTATTGCCCTGCTGATTAAGGGCATGCAATAACGCAGACCGGTTCAATGCCGGGCTTGCCGTGCCCGCCGCGCCATCTTGAACCTCTGTCCTGCGAGGTGACTCAATCAAATCCGCAAGGGTAAGCTGATAAGTCCCCTTACGCAGTTGCTGCGGCAACTGGTAGCTGCCCAGCGTGACCCGGTTACCCTCAAAAATGGCGCTGCCGATATAAAACTCAACGCTGCGCGAGTTAGCCGGGCACAGTGCATGAAAAGCAGGAACTTCGATATTCAGGCCAGCAGGGGTATAAGCCTCGTCACGGGTATAACCGTTCGAGTTTCCACATCGATAGCCCAGGTTCGCCACACGCGGGCCCTGTAGTTCGATCAGAGAATCCCCACGAGGATTAATGTCACAGTTCGCCCCTAGCGGGCAACCTGGAACCGTGGCATCAGAAAAATCCTCGCCGCCATTACAGCCAGCCAGCGCCAAGGCGGCAAAAGCCATCAATGTAAGGTGTCGCATAGTTCGTTACCTGTAATAGCAAGCCGGGCTCTAACCGGCTGAATTCATTGGGCGGAAAGCAGCAATTCGCCTTTCAGCACCGCTTGCAGCCCATCAGTACTCGATTGCTCTTGTAAGTAAGGCAGGAAAACCACCAAATGACGTTGACCGGATTCATGCGGCAAGGTTCCTTGTAAATAGCCGTATCGGTACCAAGTCTCCGGGTATTTTCGACTGAACGGTTGATCGATCAGAAGCAGCGGTCGGCCAGCTTCATCTAGCCACAGCAGTTGTGCGGCTACGTAGTCCTGTTTTCGAATGAAGGCCTTCAATTCAAGGGTAGTCACATTCTTGTTTACCGTCAGGGCCATTGCCTTGAGTGGCTCATCGCCCAGCATGACCGGGCTATCCTGGTCAAAACTAATCAGAGTTTCGGTACCTGGCGCAAGCTCGACTGCTTCCTCAAGGAGATGCTGGCAGCAATCCTGCCGTATTGTGCGGTAAGTTTCCAGAAAACCGCTTTCAGCAACCTCCGAATACTCCGGTTCGACCTTGGACAGCGCCTCCTTTTCAGCCACCATATCCACTGGTCGACTGGTTAGCTGCCCACTTTCGTCCACATAGGTAATAAACCGATCCCGCTCTTTATCCTCAAGCTCCTGGTCTATCTCTTCGCTGGGCCGGTAGTCTTCCAGCGGCTCACCAAGAGAAAGCCCACCAGTACTACCATCAGCCTCAATTAGTTTTTTGTCTTCAGGTTTCTCAATAGTGACCAGGTTACCTTGAGCATCCGTGTAGACGTACAGATCGCCCTGCCCTGGTTGCCCCTGGCAGGCAGCAAGCAACAGTATCAGCGCATAGAGAAATAAGTATTTTTGCATTAGAAGCGAGTTCTGAACGCCAGGCCCATGATAGTTACCGTAGCTTCAGTTTTTATATCAAGCCCGGCATAGGGGTTATAGACCACATTGTCGATACCCGTGCAGTTAGCCGCACAGCTTGAATTTGCAGGAATTTCATCCTTGCTACGCAGCTGGGCAATACCAAGATCGATATCCGTGTCTTTATCCCATTTATAGCCAAGGCCAAGGCTGTAGTACTTGGCCTCGTTGATCGGAACCATTGGGCTACGACGGTCTTCCGGAATTGCCGATGCCCGAGGCTCGTAACCAGCACGAAGCTGAATACGGCCAGTGAGATCGTAGGAAGCACCAAACGCCAGGTTCCAGGTGGACTGATAATTCAACGGGTAACTTAACCGGGACGAGGTAGAGCCAGGTGAAAACAGGCGTGCAAGGCTGAGTACTGCAGAGCTGCGGTCAAAAGTAAAATCAAAGGAGTCCCATTCTTTGTAATCTGCCCATACCGCATCCACATTGAATTGCAATCTTTCTGTTGGCCGAATCTTGATGCCCGTCTGGAAAGAGGCAGGCATGGTCAGATCCATGCTTACACGCCCGACTTCTTCTGCTGCGACACGGGAAGGTATGCCAAGCACCGCCAAGGCAATAGCCCCCGTTGCGGAGCCGCCAATCCCATTAATAGTTTCCTGGGCAGCATTGGAATAGCTGATCTTGTAGTCACCTCGCATATGCGTTTTGGCAGCAGAGCGATACACAGCGCCCCAGGCAAAACGCTCATGAGGCTCCCACAGCACACCCAGGTTGTAGGAAGGACTAAAACGCTGATCCATTTTAACATCGAGAGACGCCAGATTCTTGAACGGACCCAAGCCCTCTTCCGGGCGGCAAATACCGAAAAGAATCAGATCTAGAGCGATATTGGATTCGCCCTTGAAAGGCGCACAAATACTTTCATCCAGCACCCTGGCAAACCCCAGCAGCTCATTGGGGGCACGAAAATCTTGCTCCAGGGCCACAGCCTGGAAGCTCATGCCGATGGAAGCACCAATTGAGAGTTCGTCGTTGACCCGGTAACCAACCGAAGGTGAGAGATAGGTTATACGTTCCAGCGCTACCCGCTCACCCATAAAGTTGCCGACATCATCTTCATCACGGTAAAAGCCTGCAGCCATGGGCAGATACGTGGCGGTACCAAAAGTGAACTTGGAACCTGCTGGACGAATGGAAAAAGCAGGTAGCGGACCTGCAATCAAAGGGCCGGGAGGCAAATCCACAGTATCGTTAATAAACGGCACATAGAGAGAAATGCCCTCAATCGTACTGTTGGCGGTTTTGAAATCACGGCAGAAATCCACACCATCATTCGGCGCATCGTTACAGACAACCGGATCATCAGAAAAACCAAAAACATTATAGTCCGGGGGCGCAGAAAACTCGGAGTTCAAGCTGAAGTCCGCAGCCAAAAACTGTAAGTCGACCCTGCGTCCGTCTAGCTTGGCCAACCCTGCTGGATTGAAATGGATTGCCATAATGCCTGGGGGATCAGCGGTTACCGCATGGCCCATACTCATGGCACGCACATCAATCGCCAAGTTGTTAGCCAACTGGGCCTTGGCACCTGTCGCAAAAGAACCCGCCAGCAAAGCCGCCAGGCCGCAGGCCAAAGCCTTATTATTGTTCTTCATGGCATGCCTCTCACAACTGCAAATATCGGCTTAGGCACCGGGTTTCAAACCGCTGAAATCAATCGGCATGGACAACCCAAGCAGCACGTCGGGAGAGTCTTCGGTCAGACCGAAGCCGAAACTCAGGTTAATGATGCGGTTCTTGGAAGAACGTAAACCAATGGAAGTATTCACTACACTGGAAGTGGAGTCTTCTGATCGAGCAATCCGACCACCATCAAAGAAGAACTCGGTATCGAAATTATAGGATTGCTGATAGCTGGCGCTCAGAGACACTTCATAGGACAGCGCATAAGCTAAGCCCATGGAAAAGTTGATGCTGTCCCCCGGGTTTACCTCTTCAAGGATATCCGAGCCGCGTCGCTGATTGATACCGGTAATGTCAAATGCCATGGAATAGCCCAATGAGCCATACAACACGACGGGGTCAACAACCTTGCTCATACTGACGCCACCACCCAGGGAATAGAACCCGGAACCGCTGGAAACCTCACTGTTAACGTTGATGTCGTAAGGGCTATCCCCTGTCGGCGTCGTCAACGTTGTATAAAGTGTGGTATTTACGGCGCCAGGGCGCACCGGGAAAGGTTGATAACGCAACCCAAAAGACACATCCCCAAGGGCAGCCTGGGACACATCCTTTTCAGTGTCATACTTGTAGGAAACAGGCAACCGGGTATTGAATGTCAGGTTGTTCCAGATACCATAATCAAAAGACAGCGAGGAGCCGAAGGAGTGCTGGGCATCCTGCTCAATACGGAATCGGCTGATATTGCCACTATCCTCATCCAGAGCAATATCAATTCTATCATCACGATAATAGTTATAGTTCGCCGAGAAATTCAGTGACATCTGTCCACTGGGCAATAAGGAGTACTGTTTTTCCGCCGCCTGGAAAACTTCTTCCAGGTTCTTTTCTTCGGTCACATCATCTTCTTTGGTCTGCAGGGCATCGCGTGCTTCTTCAACGCTTTCGGCCGCCCAGACATAGGGCTGGGCAAGCAGGAGTGCAGCAATCGCTGCCACTTTTCCAGACTTCATATTCATGCAAAGCCGTCCTTTATTCTGTTTTTTATTTGCCACTGCAGGCTCTTATTTTCTGAAATAGGTGCGGGTTGGCACATTGATCACACGCTCTGTACCGTCCTCTTCCTCAATCAATACCCGACGAAGCGTACTGGCCTTATCCGCCCAGTTTTCGATGGTATTGGTAAACACTGGAAACTCCTGGAAAGCCAATCGATTAATAGTACGTTCATCCAGCAAACGGAGGTCATAATCAGTCAATTCGAGACCATCCTGTGGCTCAAAGCCGTTAGGAAATACAATGAACAGGACATTCTGGTCCCAAACTTCAAGAAACTTGGATTCAGTAAAGCTGATATTGCCCAACGCCGGGTCAGCCACATAGATATGGCCGTCCTGATATTTTTTCAGCACAACGAAATGCTTAAAGCCGCCATAAGCGATAGGAACGATTGCCGGGTGGTCAAGGCTCTCGATATCTTTCATCTCCGCCTTGAACCCACCACTAGGGTGACCCAGGGCAGTTGCCAAACGTTTCATATCCAGTAGCGAAAAGCCACGGCGCTGGACAATCTTTTCGGTTTCACCAAACCGCAAGAGGCCCTCCATGATCTGGCGCTCCTGGAACTGTCGTCCAAGATATTGATTCAATACGGTAGTCAGAGCAGCGGAGCCACAGGAATAGTCGTACGCCTGCCGCGTAACGTTGTGATAACGGAATTCAGAAACTGGTTTAACAGCAACCCCCCTCTCACGCAGAGGCCCGTCACCAGTGGAGTGCTCGTAATAGATCACGCCTTTCTCGGGGGGCTCGACCACTACCGACTCATTGGCGGCAAAGTAGATCAGCGCTACACCCAGCATGGACGTCAGCATGGCAAGTTATCCGCTGTTATTGTTATTGTTTGTTTCAAACATAGGCAGACATGTTAACCATGTCCCAGTAGGCAGGCAACCACCTATTCTGACAGACTCAGGTGGCGTTCCAGCCAATCTTGTTGGCACCCGAATGAAGCTTATTGCTTATAATTCCGTCCATAAGCGCTTGTTTTTAAAGGAAAGTCCAACGAAGCACCCCTTAGTCCCTTAATGGCTCCAGTCCATGTGACCTCAGGGCATCCATCATAGGCCCTAGATACGCCTCATATTTTTTCCATCGAGCAACGCCCTGAGTAAAGAGCCCCTGGCTTACCTGGTTGATGCTTGCAGTACTCACCTTACCCTTGGCGCGTTGAAACTCCAGGCAGCGCGGATCCCATGAAAGCGCACAATAAGCAAGAAGCTCTCTGACCTGTGGCTCAAAATTATTGACGAGGGTCTCATAATACAAGGAGTGGAACTCTTGAGCGGGCAACTGGTTATACCAAAAGGCCATATTGTCATAGAAAAGCGCCACTTCGCGGGCACACCCGTCCATGGAAAAGCTGAATAACTGACTAGCAAAATTTTGCCGATAACAGCCAAAGGCTACATCCATGATATTCCGCCGAAGATCGATAAAACTGGCCTCGGGAAAGGCTGCTTTTAGCAATCCGGCAAATTTATGATTGTTAATTCCTTTATTTACCAAACGCTTACGCGTATCAAAACCGGCCTCTGCCGCCGCTGCAAGATAATACTGACGGAATTTTTCGACCTTTTCTGCTGACATTTGACGGTGTAATTCAGGGGCAGAAAACAAAGACCGCTCACCAGTCAATGCAAACCAGGCCTGCTCGGCAAAGTCTGATTCCCCCGTTGCTTCAGCATCTTCATGCACTCCCAGGATCTGCTCTACCAGAGTACTTCCTGAACGAGGGAGACTGAGAATGAAAATTGGCGCGGGACAAGGTCGGGCTTTCGAGTCTGCCGACCATTCATGGATATTTTCCGCGGAATAGCACTCACGCGAGGGCTGTACTCGTGAAAGATAGTTATCAAAATCGAAGCGGATCAAACCATGCTTTAAATTGTTACCCTTTTCAAGAGATTGAAACTCCAGCTCCCTTTCCCCCGTAAGCTCGAAGTGAAAAGCCAACGCGAAATGAAAGTCCGCGGCGGTCGATTGACGCCCAAATTTGCTCGCTAAGCGGGCCTGCTCCTTAAGACAGCTTAACTCTCCATCACTAAGAGGGCTTTTGGTGAGCTCCATAAGCTGCTTCCAACCATTAGCAATTCCCGGCTCGCTTTGCAGGAGAAAACGCAAACGCTCACAGGCCTCTGCATTGCGGCCATAAATGTTATCCAGACGCACACGCTGCAAAATCCAGTCAGGCTCTTTCTGATGCACCTCATCCATACCATCCAGAAATTGTTCAGCAAGATCATATTCACCGGTATGCAAGTACACATCAACGAGCCGTCTCCGAGCCAGCGCCCCAACAACCGGGTGGTCTTGAAGCTTTTCCAACTCCTGCTGGGCTTGCCGATAACGATTTGCCTGACGCAAGGCTTCGCCATAATCAACTTTGGGGCCAACCGCGTCCGGAAAATCTGAAATCAATTTCTCAAGTAGACGAAGCGCCTTCAATGCCTCGCCTTTTTCGAGAAAACACACGGCAAGGCGCTGGCGAGCCTCAGGGAAATCAGGCTCACGCTCTAAAGCCCCGCTAAAACAACGCAACGCTCGTTCGACATCCTTGGTGCCAAGCAAACTCTCGCCCAGGCCAAACCATGCCTTGGCCTGACTGTCATCCTGTTGAATAACCTGCTGATAAATATTTGCAGCGTCCTGCCATTGTCCAGCCCGGACCAGCATTTGCCCCAATAAAAGGGCACGGTCGAGCCGCCCTCCGTCCAGAGAAATAGCTTTCTTTAGACCGAGAATCGCAGGTTGCACCTGGTTTAAATTCGCACATGCCTGGGCGTAGATATCCCACGCCACGCCGGATGTAGCCCCCTGCTGAAAGGCAAGATTGATAGCCTGCTGCGCCTTTTGAGAAAAGCCCTGTTGCAGCAATGAGGCAGCCTGGCGCACCAGTACTTGGGCTTTCGGGGTTTGATTCATGGTCATGAAATCATAGATATAAAATGAATTGACTGTATATCGTTAAAAAAAATAAAAAAACCCGGCCTGAAAAGGCCGGGTTTTCGTTTGCAAGCCATACGGCAAGCTTCAGCTTTAGTGGCCAGAAATTTCCAGGCTACCAGTCAGCTGCAGGCCAACCAGCTCGATATCACCGACGTTACCGCCAGTACCATCACCGATGTTCAGGTTAGCCAGACGTACATCCATGCCACCACCGTTACCGATGCCCGCAAGGCCGATATTCAGAGAGTCAGCATCAACGTTGATACCAGTAGCCACGGTCAGATCAGTACCACCGTTATCCACAATGCTTACGTCCTGGGTAATACCACCACCGCTGTCAGCATCATTAATAGCGAAGCCGCTAATGGAGATACCATTAGAGATGGTCGTGTCGATAGCGATCATGTCACCTTGAGCTTCATTACCCAGCTGGATGTTCAGGGAAGTCCCCGCACCCAGAGTCAGGGAGCCCAGGCTGATCACGCTGTCTACGCGGTTGGTGCCAACGGAAGTGCCAACCGTCCAACCTGCACTAATCGTGGAGGCAGTAGTTCGGCCAGAATCCGCCACGTCCAGATCACCCATGTTCACATCAATACCGTTAGCCAGATCCACATTGATGTTCAAAGTCGGATCATTACCCGCGTTGGTACCAGCATCAATTTCCAGATCGATCTGAGCAGCACCACCACCGATAGCAGTAATGGCAAAGTCCTGGAAGATAAGTGCCGCAGAATCAGTGCGGTCATTTGCAGTGACACCAGCAGGATCTACAAAGCCGTCAGCATCGTGAATACGCAGTTCAGCACTCAGTGCAGTGTTAAGGCCAATGGTGATACCGTCCTGACCAGTTACACTGGACAAAGCGCTATCTTCCATAGCTTCCATGGAAAAACCGGTAGCCGGAAGGGCTGCAACGGCGGCCGCCAGAGCAAGCTTCTTGAATTTCATTGTTATCTCCTCGTGTGCACAACGTTTTGTTGTAATCGTTCGGGTGCCACGTTTATCGGCACGCATCTAAGTTAACACAATGGTTACAAAAACAAATGCATCCGTTACAAAAGTCGAAATCGCAGCATTTCAAACATAGGTCATTGTTTTTATTTGCTTTTATAGCCTTACATACACCAGCATCAATCGAACAAAGATGTAAACACAGCCCATGTTAAAGTCTACCTGTTACGCTCAGTAACAGAGTTAGGCAAGTTTCACCTCGACGGGTAGACTACCTGCTCCTGAATCTGGTTGCCCATGATGTCATCGAGCTGTCTCTTCAGTAATACAAATGGACTAGTCGCCCTAAACAGGCCCGATCTAACGCTGTCTGCGGATAACGCCGCGGATCTGGTGCGCTGTACTGTGGAAGCGGAAAAGGCCCTGGCTGGGGGCTATGCTTTTGCGGCCGGCGTGTTGCCTTATGAGGCCGGGGCGTGGCTGAGAGGGGTTAACCGTTCCTGTACCGTGAAAGGGAGGGGCTTGCATAACCATTCTGTGATGCCTGCGGTAATTCATCTCTATAAGACGCACCCTAAACCCTTTCGCGGCTCGAGCGCCGCTCGTACAGGGGGATTTATCCTCGGCGGAGCGTTTCGGGCCGAGCAACGCAGGGAGGAATATCTGCATAGTCTCGCGCGGATCAAGGACTATCTGTCTGCCGGTGACTGCTATCAGGTGAACTTGGCCCAGCGTTTCAGCTCCCACTTCGAGGGCGATCCCCTTACCGCCTGGCTTGCGTTACAGGAGGCTCACCCTGCCCCGCACAGTTGCTACTTTGATACGGGCGACAGCCAGATCTTCGGAGTATCGCCGGAGCGTTTTCTGTCTATCCGCGACCGGAGGGTGGTGACCGAGCCGATCAAGGGCTCGCGACCGCGTGGCAACAGTCCTGAAGAAGATCAGGCTTTTGGCGACGAGCTGCTCTCCAACCCCAAGGATCGCGCGGAAAACCTGATGATCGTGGACCTACTGCGCAATGATCTGGGGGCCTGCTGTGAACCCGGCAGCATTCAGGCATATCCATTGTTCGAGTTACGACGTTTCAGCAATGTGCAACATCTGGTCAGCACAGTGACAGGCACCCTCCGCCGGGATCTCTCACCACTGGACGCCCTGCTCGGCGCTTTTCCTGGGGGCTCCATCACTGGCGCCCCGAAGAAACGGGCCATGGAGATTATTGCCGAGCTAGAACCGTCGCCCCGCGGCGCCTACTGCGGCAGCTTCTTCTGGATGGATAACCAGGGCAATCTGGACAGCAACATTCTGATTCGCACCCTGCAAACCGAGGGTGACCGGCTCTATTGTCATGGCGGGGGCGGTATTGTGTTCGATTCCGTGCCGGAAGCGGAATATGAGGAGAGCCGCTTTAAAGTTGCCAAGTTGATGGGGGCGCTGGAAGAGCGGTTTCTTTCATTGTAGGAGCTTGCTTGCAAGCGAACCCACACCTGGCCGAACGAAAAGCATTCGCTTGCAAGCAAGCTCCTACAGGGGGTTCTCCTACAGTATATTCCGAGCATTGCTGGCACGGGCTGAAGCGAGGGGCTTACAACCATGTAAATGAGGCCATGTCAGGCTTTTTCCATGAATCAAGTTTTTCATGGCAAGGCCCTTCGGCGTGGCCGACATAGTGCGCCGGGTAATATTTACATTGTTACGATAGTCACCAAACAGCGTCACTTCTGGTTCCAGCGCTTTGACAGTGCTCGAGTGGTGGTTCGGGCTCTTCTTAATAGTGACCGGCAGGGGTTTTCCAGCACTTATGCCTTTGTGGTGATGCCTGATCACCTTCATTGGCTGGTTTAACTGGAAAATAAAGAACCGTTGTCTCGTGTTGTGCAGAGGGTCAAGTCAGAAGTCACTCGCGGGCTGAGACAACAAGAGACCAACATTCATAATCAGGTCTGGCAGGCTGGCTTCCATGATCATGCCATGCGAAATGAGGAGAGTTTGATCCGTGCTGCTCGCTATATCGTGGCCAATCCGTTAAGAGCGGGGCTGTGTCGTAGTGTTCGCGAGTATCCGCATTGGGATTGTGTTTGGGTGTAGCGCGGGTTCGCGTGCAAGCACGCTCCTACAGCACGCCGTCCTGTAGGAGGCTGCTTGCAGGCGAACCGGGTTGGCAGATCTAGGCCGGTGTTCGCGTTCGCTTGCAAGCAAGCTCCTACAGGGGGCTTGGCCCAAGTTGATTACAGCGGGATATCGCGCGGGCTGGCTTTGACGATTTCCTTTTTCAGGTCGTCGTAGCTAAACACGGCGGGGAACTGGGGGAATTCCGCAATCACGTTGTCCGGGGCATGGAACAGGATGCCCTGCTCGGCTTCTGACAGCATGGTGGTGTCGTTGTAGGAATCACCTGCCGCGATGCAGTGGTAGTTCAGGGAATGGAATGCCTTGATCGATGCCCGCTTGGGATCCTTCTGGCGCAGCTTGTAGTCGGTGATCCTGCCGTTCTCGTCCACTTCCAGGCGATGGCAAAACAGGGTCGGCCAACCCAGCTTCTTCATCAGCGGCCTGGCAAACTCGTAGAAGGTGTCAGAAAGGATGATCAGCTGGAAGTTCTCACGCGCCCACTCGACAAACTCTTTGGCACCCTCCATGGGGTCCAGGGTATCGATGACTTCCTGGATGTCGGGTAGCCCGTAGCCATGCTCATCCAAAATGCGCAGGCGCATGCGCATCAGCTCGTCATAGTCCGGAATGTCCCGGGTAGTGGCACGCAGCTCGTCGATACCGGTCTTTTCCGCAAAGTTGATCCAGATTTCGGGGATCAACACCCCTTCCAGGTCCAGGCACAGCAATTCCACGGTTTTCCCCTTTGGGTTAATAAGGCGCGCACAATGTAGCGGCGCCCCGGGGGCTTTGCAATGGCTGACAGACGCTCAGGCTTGGCGGAACCCGTGGGAGCCTTGCTTGCAAGGCGAAGGGCCTGAGAAAGCGCCACTGCTCCCGAGACTCTTCGCCTTGCAAGCAAGGCTCCAACGAGGTCGCAACGGAGGAACTAGCGGATGGGCAGCTCAATGCCCTCGAACAGGGCTTCACGCTCCTCCCGGTTGGGGGCCTTGATGGCAGCATCCACCTGATCCCGGGTCAGGTGTGGCGCGAAAGCCTCCAGGAAGTCATACATGAAGCCGCGCAGGAAGGTCCCTTTGCGGAAACCGATACGCGTGGTGCTGGATTCAAATAAATGGCCGGCATCCAACGCCACCAGCCCCTTGTCTTCCACCGGATCCACGGCCATGTGGGCGATGATTCCTACCCCCATGCCAAGACGGACATAGGTTTTGATCACATCCGCATCGGCGGCGGTAAACACCACTTTCGGCTCCAGCCCCTTGTCGACAAAGGCATCATCCAGCTTGCTGCGGCCAGTAAAGCCGAACACGTAGGTGACAAGGGGGTACTCAGCCAGGGCTTCCAGTGTCAGCGGCATCACCTTGGTCAGCGGATGTCCCTCCGGCACCACCACTGTCCGGTTCCAGCGATAACAGGGCATCATGACCAGATCGGTAAACAGGTCCAGGGCTTCCGTGGCGATAGCAAAATCCACACTGCCGTTGGCGGCCATCTCGGAAATCTGCATGGGAGTGCCCTGATGCATATGCAGGGACACATCCGGGAAGCGCCCGGTGAACTGCTGGATGACCGGTGGCAAGGCGTAGCGGGCCTGGGTATGAGTGGTGGCAATGCTGAGTTCGCCGCGGGATTCGTCCCGGTATTCCTGGGAAACCCGGCGTATCGATTCGGTCTGCTGGAGGATCTCGCCGGCAATCTTCAAGATCGCCTGGCCAGCCGGGGTGATGTGGGTCAGATGCTTGCCGCTACGGGCAAACACTTCGACGCCGAGTTCATCCTCCAGCATGCGGATCTGCTTGCTGATACCCGGCTGGGAAGTGAATAGCGCCGCGGCGGTGGCAGACACATTCAGATCATGGCGGGCCACTTCCCAAATGTAGCGTAGTTGCTGCAGTTTCATCCTTGCCTCCGCAATCGGAACACGGCGCCAGGTTCAGTGACTATCCTTTGTTGATACATCAGGATACAGCTCAACCTGGTTATAAAAATATGAATAATTATTCGTTCAAAGCATAGATAACCGTCTTTATAGTAGCTCCGTCAAGTATTTCTCCCACAGAATCTGCCAGGAGCCACTGTATGCCGATACTGCAACCGGAGCTGCTTCTCTATATAAGCGCCGGTGCGCTGGTCGGTTTTGCTGTTGGCCTCACCGGGGTCGGTGGTGGCTCGCTGATGACCCCGCTCCTGCTCATGTTCGGTTTCCCGCCCCAGGTTGCCATCGGCACCGATCTGCTTTACGCCGCCATTACCAAATCCTCCGGTATGGTGATGCATGCCCGTCGCCGCAACGTGGACTGGACCATTATGAAGCGCATGGCTGCCGGCAGCATCCCTGCCGCCCTGCTCACCGCAGCGTCCCTTTGGTTACTGGCTTCCGATGCCGACGACTATGCCCCCTTGCTGACAACGGCACTGGGTATAACCCTGATCGTCACCGCCCTGGTGCTACTGTTCAAGCATCGTCTGCAGGCGATGGTGAACCACCGTCCTGTTGGCGTACTGGGATCCGTTCAGCAGCGAGCCGGCGCGTGGACGGTAGTCATGGGGGTTCTGCTGGGCGTTTTCGTCACCCTGTCCTCGGTGGGCGCTGGCGCCATCGGTACCGCCGTGTTGCTGATTCTCTACCCTGCCCTGGCACCGATTCGGGTGGTGGGTACCGATCTGGCCCATGCGGTCCCCCTCACCCTGATCGCCGGCCTCGGGCATCTGGCTCTTGGCCATGTGGATCTGGGGCTGCTCGCTGCCTTGCTGATGGGGTCCCTGCCAGCAATTTATATCGGCACCCATGTGGGCCATCGGGTTCCCAACCACATCATGCATCCGGTGTTAGTGACGGTGTTGCTGGCGTTGGGTATCAAGTATGCGGTGTTTTGAAGGAAGGCTCTGATATTAACCCGGACGCAAAAAAGTGCGCCGTAGGAGCGGCGCTAGAGCCGCGAATGGTAAGCAAGGACGCCGGGTTCGCGGCTCCTACAGCGAAACAACCCCTTGCGGGTTAATAGTAAGAGACGCAAGAGCGATGCTTGCATGGTAAACAGCCGCCCAGTCGCAAGCAGGTTCGCCATGCAAGCATGGCTCCTACAGGGGCAAAAAACGCGATCTCAAGCTTCACCGCTTTTTCGCCGATTGGCGACACCATGGGGAACATGCCCGGCCGCCACGTGTCGGGCGGCGGATTCGCAGTGGCCCTGTTGATCATCGAAGAACACATCTGCACCGAACGCCCGCAGGAAATCCCCTTTTGCCAGCCCTCCCAGAAACAGACTTTCATCCAGCCGAATATTCCAGTCGCGCAGGGTTCGTACCACCCGTTCGTGAGCAGGAGCCCCCCGGGCGGTCACAAGGGCGGTGCGGATCGGGCAGGATTCCACCGGGAAGCTGTCCTGCAGTTGATGCAAGGCGGCCAGGAAAGGCTTGAACGGGCCGCCGTCCAGTGGCTGACGTGCGGACCGCTTTTCGTTCTCAGTGAAGGCCTCCAGGCCATCACTCTGGAAAATCTGTTCTGACTCATCGGAAAACAGCACCGCATCGCCATCGAAGGCAATCCGCAAAATGCCATCCGGGCGCTGACACTGGCCGCCGGAAAGAATGGTGGCGGCCGCATAGCCGGCTTCCAGTACCTCCTGTACATCATCCGGGTCTGTTGACAGAAACAGATGGGCACCGAAGGCAGATACATAGCGGTGGGGGCTTTGCCCGCCGGCAAAGGCCGCACGGGTGATCGGCAATCCGTAATGCTCGATGGAGTTGAAGACCCTCAGTCCGGTATCCGAGCTATTACGCGATAGCAGAATGACTTCGACCCGCCCTTTCCCCTCTTTCAGTTCGTTGATGGCCAGCAGCTTCTGCACCAGCGTAAAGGCATCGCCAGGCTCCAGCACATCGTCTTCATGGCGGGTCTGGTAATCCTGAAACGCTTCCAGACCCTCTTCCAGATAGACCTTGTGGCTGTCTGCAAGATTGAACAAGGCACGTGAGCTGATCGCGATAACCAGCTTGCCATCAAAGGAAACCGGCATGATAGGTCCCGGGTGAAGGTGAATTTTACCCAGTATCCTGCGCGCCCCATTGAATCGCAACAGCTCAACGCAGCACCAGGTATGCCAGTGCTTTTGCAGCAGGCAAGGCTTGTGTTCCAGTGCGGCCTGATTCGCGATGCAAGCATCACTTCCCACATAGGCTTGCCTCTATTTCATCATTCACTATCGCCCCTGTTACTTCCCTGGCCCTCCTCTGAGGACCGCGATCAAATCGCGGCTAATGACTTGTGTCTGGCGTTGAGAATCCCACTTCCAGCGTTCTTTAATTGATCAATGGTTGTTCAGTAGTGGGATGTGGCATAAAGTTGCTACAGCAACGGCGTTGCACGTTACTATTGAATCCGGGCATTGCTGCTCACCAGCGCAAAGCCACTACGAACAATCCGAAGGGGAAAGGGAGTCATCCATGGCTGCTAGCAAGGTGAAAGATACTGTCGAGGAACTTCAGGCTCAGATTCGCAAGCTGGCTGAGCGCTTCGACAAGGAACGCGAGAAACAGATCAGTCAACTTGAGAAACAACTGGAGAAGGTGCGCGATCGCCTGAACCAGGAAATGAAGCGTCAGCGGGAGTACTTCGCCAAAGTTGAAAAGCTGCAGGCGGAATACCGTGACCGTGCCACCGCCACCGTCAAGAAACAGATCGACCGCGCCCGTAAGGCGGCAGAAGATGCCCGCAAACAGGTGGAAACCTCTCAGGGCCGCAAGCGCATCCTGGAAACCGAGGTGCGGGTTTTGAAGGCCACTGCCAAGCAGGCCCACAGCCTGTCGCGGGTTATCGGTCAGTACGAGAAAGATCTGGAAAAACGCGCCAAGGAAATTGAGCGCAAGGTGGCTCCCAAGAAAGCGGCTGCCAAAAAGGCACCTGCGAAGAAAAAAGCGGCTGCCAAAAAGGCTGCTACTCGCAAGGCTCCTGCCAAGAAGAAAGCGGCCGCCAAAAAGGCCCCAGCCAAGAAAGCAGCGGCTAAGAAGAAAGCACCTGCAAAGCGGGCTCCTGCCAAGAAGAAAGCGGCAGCGCCTTCTTCCGGCGAATGAGCCAAGCCAATATCAAAAAAGCCGCCTCAGGGCGGCTTTTTTGTGTTCGCTACCAGCCTCAACCCTGGGGGAAAAGCTGTTCTTCCATTCCTGCCAGATAACGGATCTGATGCTGTCGCGCATCATCAGCCAGCTCCCGCAGGCTGGAATAGGTGCGCAAGCCGATCCGATATGCCTGCCCTGCCCGATGGCAACTGACCACTTCTGCGGATACCTGCCGCAGAATCATGCCCGGCGCATACAAGTCCAGCTTGAGTCGGGTGCCCTGTGACAGACTCACCGGTGATGTCAGACCCACCCCATAGCGATTGTAGTCCATGGCCTTGGCACGAGTTACAAAGCGCCATCCGCCAATCAAACGGTGGCGAAAGATATCGACCCGCATTTGGGTATTGATTCGTGCCAGCTTTCGGCGGTTGGCACCGCGATTTTCCCTGCTATCCATCATCGAACCGTATCAGCATCTGATCAAAATAACGCACCACCGCCGTCCTGGCGTTGGCCTCCATGCCCGGCACCCCCTTTTGAGTGGCTGATGCCGTTGCTTTACAAATTGTAACACGAGCTGCCGATACTAATGCACGGTTTACCCGCCCCAGTGTCAGACAAGCCACCGAGTTGTCCATGAAATGGGTGATCGCACCATCATTGATCGCCTGCATCACAACCAGCAACCCGCCCATGTCTTCTTCACCCAGCAGGCTTGCCTGAAACACCAGAGAGGCCTTCTCTGCCATGGCCGGGCTGAGGGGGTAAGCCACATACAATTTGCTGCCCTGATAACGGCGAAGATTCTGGAAATAGCGAGCCAGAGCCAGCTGCTCGTCCAGAGTGGTATTTTTCATCAAGCGACCAATCAGACTGTTAGCCGACCGGTTTATCACTCTCATGGCACCCAGAATCAATCTGGCCGATGTCCCCTTTGCCTCGGCGGCTTGCAGCGGCCCCTTGAAGAACACAGACAGCACTTCATCGACAAAACACACAACCAAAGCGTCCAGTTCTTCCAGGTGACAACGTCCGGGCTGAGCCGGCACGCCATCAATAAATTCCTCAATGGATTGCTGGAGGGGCAGTGAGGCCTCGAAGGCAATGTGGAGCGTGCTATCATCCATATTCATTTAACTGGGGACACTGGGAAAGTGGCGAATCATACTGTAATCCTGCGGCCCTTACGGCTGCTGTCGGGCCTGCTGCTTTTGGCGTCCCAGTCATTGTTTGCTCAACCCGGCAATCGGCCTGCCCCGTTCCCGGTAGCGCTGCAGCCTGCTGAGGCCGAGTACCGCGTTGTCGTCAATGGCATCCCACTTGGTCTCAACGCCACCATCCGGCTCACGCAGGAAGACCAGGACTACCGGCTTCATTTCCGGATTGAAAATCGCCTGTTTCAACATGAAGAAGTTGCCACCTTCCGTTGGCATGACTGCACCGCCCGTCCCCACCACTATCGCCACGCCAGTGCCGGTTTCGGACTGCGCCGTGAAGGGGAGATTGTGTTTGACTGGCAAGACCGGGAAGCTCAGGGGAGCAAGGCGATCTATCCATTAGTCGACGAAGCCCTGGATGCCTTGAGTGTCGCCATGGTGGCACGCTGCAACATGGCAAAGGGAGACGCAGAATTCAGCTACCCGGTAGCAGAGCCGGACGGCATGGCACACTATCAATACCGTTCTCTGGGTGTGGAAAATTTGGAAACGCCCGCCGGGGATTGGAATGCTGCCAGCATAGAGCGGGATTATCCGGAACGGGGCAAACGCTCCCGATTCTGGGCGGCGCGGGAGCTGGATTACTTCATGGTCCGCATGGACCATCAGGAAAACCTGTTCGTGCGGGGGCGTATTGAGTTGACCTCGTTCCGTTATCTCACTGTGCCCCCCTGAAGCCCGCCTTATCTGTATCTGCTGCAGGGGACCAATCTCTGCCGCCCCGGTAGCATCACAGGCTTGCCAACCTAGACTCCCAAGCCGCTTCGCCAGGTTGGCAGTACTTTTGCCAGGCGGCGTGCCGCCTGGTTGACCACCTCATCCTGATCCTCTTCCAGCTGCCAGCGACGGGAATCCTGCTGGAATCGCGCCCGGGGAGTCAGTTCCTGGCGCTGCTCACCGCGATCAAATTGTTGGCAGGTTTCGGCAAACTGATGAATGGCGGCCAGATCCACTTTTGGTTCAATGCTGTCAGGCAGGCAGTCCAGCAAGGCGCTGATACGGATGGAAGCCTCACTTAATTCCACCTGCTTCTGCTCCACAGCCCGGCATAGCACATCCAGACTCTCGATAATGTGCACCTGCTGAGCTCGTATTTCCCGTGTCTCGCGACGTGCCAGCCAGAACCGCCAAAGCACCAGGCCCAGGGCTGCACCAATCAACAGCCCGATCAAGGCTGCCAGTATAAGTTGTCCGGCCTGGGCCATAACGCATTCTCCTTGGAGTCTGTGAAGATAAAAAGCCATGCCATCGGCATTGAAAATCCGCGGGCATAGTCGCATTGTACGCGGCACACTCTCTCTGCTACAGCACCGCAAACCGGAGGCCCATTGAACGCAGAGTTACCCGTCTGGCTGGAGCCCTTGGCCCAGCACCTGGAACCCTGGCTGCCGGCACTCACGGTAACTGGTATTGTCATGGCCCTGGCCTCCTGTGTCGCCATTCCCTGGCTATTGCTGCGAATGCCTGAGGATTATTTCACCGAGAGCTATCTGCCTCACGCCCACCGAGGCCCTTTGGCCTGGTGTTTCTGGCTGATTCGTAACGTACTGGCGATAGTATTACTGGTCGCTGGCATTCTGATGCTGGTGCTTCCCGGGCAAGGGCTGCTGACCATTCTGATAGCACTGATGACAAGCACTTTTCCAGGGAAATACCGTATGGAACGCGCTATTATGCGCCGCCCCGGCATCTTCCGGACAGCCAACTGGATACGCCGCAAATACCACAGAACACCTCTGAAACACCCTGACGGACATGACAAGGACATCACCGATGGCCATTAACAGCGCTGCCATCCGTTGGCATGACGATCACCTCGAGCTGCTCGACCAGCGACGCCTGCCGGCAGAAACCATCTGGCTGCCAATCCACGGCAGCGACGATGCCGCAACCGCCATTCATGACATGGTCGTTCGCGGAGCACCTGCCATTGGCATCACCGCCGCCTACGGCCTCGCCCTGGAGGCTGCCCGTCTGGGCGATGACGCTTCAGCGGCAGCGCTGGCGCCTGCCATTGCCACCCTTGCCGCCAGCCGCCCTACGGCCGTCAATCTGTTCTGGGCCCTTGAGCGTCTGCAGAGAATCGCCAGCGACCTTTCCGGCGCGGCGCTGATCAGCGCCCTCAAAGCAGATGCACAGGCCATTCACCAGGAAGACCTGGCGGCCAACCAGCGCATGGGCGAGCTGGGTGCTGACCTGCTGCCGGCCAACGCCAGCGTCTATACCCACTGCAACACCGGCGCTCTGGCTACCGGCGGGCATGGCACGGCGCTCGGCATTATCCGCACAGCCTGGTCACGGGGTAATCTGCAGCAGGTTTATGCAGGCGAAACCCGGCCCTGGCTGCAAGGCAGCCGCCTTACCAGCTGGGAACTGCTCAACGACGGCATCCCTGTCACGCTTGTCGCGGACAGTGCCGCCGGCCAACTTATGCAGCAAGGTAAGGTACAGGCCGTGATCGTCGGTGCCGACCGCATTACCGCCAATGGCGATACTGCCAACAAGATCGGCACCTACAATCTGGCCGTGCTGGCACGCCATCACGGCATTCCCTTTATCGTTGCAGCACCACTGTCTACCCTGGATGCAGAACTGCCTGATGGCAGCCACATTTTTATCGAAGAGCGTGATGCCAGTGAAGTACGCAGCATTCAGGGCAAGACGCTGGCACCGGCCCACTGCCCGGTGTACAACCCGGCTTTTGATGTGACGCCCGCAGAGCTGATCACCGCCATCGTCACCGAACGGGGTGTGATCCGGGCCCCCTCCACCGATACACTGTTGGCACATCTTCGTGGATAAAAACATGATCGAGCGCCCCTACTCTACCGCCGTTTACCGTGATGCTGCCCACGCCCTGGCGACTATCGGCCAGCGCATCTATCAGCATGGCTGGTCGCCGGCCACCAGCAGCAACTACTCCGTGCGCCTGAATGCCAGCCATGCAGCGATTACCCGCTCCGGCAAGGACAAGGGGCTGCTGCAGGAAACCGATATCATGGCCGTGGACATGAACGGCCAGGCCGCTAGCGATGGCAAACCATCAGCAGAAACCCTGCTGCATACCCAGCTGTACCGTCGCCATGACACCGTGGGGGCCGTCCTGCATACCCACAGCCATGCCAGCACCGTGCTGACCATGCACTGGCCCGCCAACAGCATCACCCTGGAAGGCTACGAGCTGCTCAAGGCCCTGGAAGGCTTTACGACCCATGACAGCCGGCTGGTCATCCCGGTATTCGATAACACCCAGGATATTGCTGCCCTCGCCGACCAGGTGGATGCCGCCATGGCAGACGATGGTATTAGCCACGCCTACCTGATCCGCGGCCATGGCCTGTACACCTGGGCAAGCGATTTACCCACCTGCTATCGTCAGCTTGAAGCGCTGGAGACCCTGCTCGCCATAGAGCTGGATCGCCGCCGTCTGCAAGGAGTGTGAACACCATGAGCGAACTGAAAATCTTTCATGACAACCAGCCCGATACCCTTGAGCAGCACCTGACTGACAAGGCATCCATGGCCAGCGCTCTGGCTAAGGCCGGTATTCGCTATGAACAGTGGCAAGCCACACAGGCCCTGTCCGATGCCCCTCAACAAGACGAAGTCATCGCCGCCTACAAGGCCGATATCGACCGCCTGATTGATGAGGAAGGCTACCAGACCGTGGACGTGGTCAGCATGGTGCCGGATCACCCTGAAAAAGCGGCGTTCCGACAGAAATTTCTCGAAGAGCACCGCCACAGCGAAGACGAAGTGCGCTTCTTCGTGGAAGGCCAGGGCCTGTTCACATTGCACATCGAGGACAAGGTGTACGAAGTACTCTGCAGCAAAGGCGACCTGATCAGCGTGCCCGCCAACACCCCGCACTGGTTCGACATGGGCCCCAACCCCCGCTTTGTCGCCATTCGCCTGTTCAATAACCCGGAAGGCTGGGTGGCTAATTTTACCGGCAGCGATATCGCCCAACAGTTCAACCGCCTGGAAAACTGAAACCTGGCCCCTGTAGGAGCTTGCTTGCAAGCGAACCTCCGTGCGTAATCTGGCTGCCTGGTTCGGCTGCAAGCAACCTCCTACAACAGCCCATCCAACCCGCGAACCGAATCATGATCAAGGCCATCGTTACCGACATTGAAGGCACCACCAGCAGCATTTCCTTCGTCAAGGAAGTCCTGTTCCCTTATGCCGCCAGACAATTTCCGGCGTTTCTCGAAACGCACTGGGATCAACCGGAGATACAGGCACAAGTGCGGGCGGCCGAACAGGAAAGCGGTCGGACTCTGGAAAGCCCAGCCTCAGCCAATGCCCTCTTCCAGCAGTGGATCCGCGAGGACCGTAAAGCCACCCCGCTGAAATCCCTTGCAGGGAATGATCTGGAAGGCCGGCTATCAAAATGGGGATTACACCGCTCACCTCTACCCGGATACCGCCGCTGCCCTGCAAGCACTGGAAGGAAAAGGGGTTGGACCTGTACGTTTACTCCTCAGGCTCCATCGCTGCCCAGAAACTGTTCTTCGGCTATAGCGATGCGGGGGATCTGACCGGCCTTCTCTCCGGCTATTTCGACACCACCTCCGGCCATAAACAGGACGCTGGTAGCTACCGCACCATCCAGCAAGCGATCGATTTTCCGGCGGAGCAATTGCTGTTTCTGTCGGATGTGGAAGCGGAACTGGATGCGGCGGCTGACGCGGGATTCCAGACTATTCGCCTGGACCGGGAAGGCAGCCAGGGGGAAAGTCGGCACCGGGTAGTGACGTCATTCGACGAAATCGCCCTGTAGCGCCACCTACGGCCGCACAACGGGAAAACAGGAAATGCCGGGTGCACTGAGCCGAAGGCGAACTGCATCATTCAGGCACTGGGTCGGAGCAGTTTGCCTTCGGCTCAGTGCGTCCTACGAACAACCCCAGACAACAAATTTCTGGTTGCTGCCCAGCACCTCCACCTTGGTAAACAGCTTGCCCAACAGCTTGTGGTAGCCCAGGTGGCGGTTACCGATCACCCGCAGTTCCCCGCCAGCGTTCAGCGCCTGCTTCGCTTGTCGGAACAGGCGTCGCGCCACGTGATCACCGACCACATGCCCTTCATGAAACGGCGGGTTGAGAAGGATCAGATCAAAACGCTCATCGCACCCGGCCAGACCATCACCGAGATGAAATTCGCTGGTGCTTTCCGGGCAATACCTAGCCACATTGTCACGGGCACTTTGCAGGGCCAGCCAGGATTCGTCGCAAAACACCAGATGACTGTCCGGGTGGGCCTGCAGCAGTGCCAGCCCGATCACCCCGTTGCCGCAGCCAAGATCTGCCACCTTCGCCCCCGCTGACAGACTGCCGGGTAGATGCGCCAGAAAAAAACGTGCACCGATATCCAGCTGCTGCTGGGCAAACACCCCCGCATGTACCGTCAATGGCCCCATGGGGCCCTCCACCTCGGTGGGGTATGGCGCCACAACGAGCCGTTCGCCGGGCGCCGTCGCACTGAACAGACGTGCCTTCTTCCAGCCCAGCTCCGCCCGACCATTGCCCAGGTACTGCTCCATCAGCGGCACCAGTTGCCGAGGCAGGTGCTTGTCCATGCCCGCCAGCCAGACCGGTGTGCCGCCCGCCAGCTGCTCGCTGAGCCATTGCAACTGCCATTCCAGCAGCGCCAGAGACTTGGGCACACGCATGATCACCTGATCAGGCACTTGCGGCAGGAGATCAAAAGGCCACAGGGTCGCTCCCTGCTCCGGCAGCCCATTCAGTAGACGGTTATGGGTCAGCGCCCGGCTGGCCAGAAAAGAATCGCCACAGCTGACCACTGGCCCATGCTGGGCCGCTGCCAATGCCAGCGCCCCCTGCTGATCATTGACCACCAGCGTTAACGGACCGGCATGGCGCTCCTTGAGAGTCTTCAGCAGGTAGTGATCGGCACTGTCCCAGGCCTGCAGAGGCTCATTACGGCGACGAGGCCAACGCTGCAGGGTCAATTCGCCCCAGGGGTGCTCAAAGGTTGTCATACCATTCCTGCTTGCCGATCGATCAGACCGCGCATTCTGCCTGCCCTACCGGCTGTTGGCCAGATTCTGCGCAAACAGCCCGGCGACGCCTATTTAGGTATGGTATTTTGCAATTTCGCTGCTAGAATGCGCCAGCGAACTCGGAATATAGCTCAGCCTGGTAGAGCACTACGTTCGGGACGTAGGGGTCGCAGGTTCGAATCCTGCTATTCCGACCAATTCAGGTCCTTGTCTCAAGGGCCTACAAAAAAGGCCGCTTTTGCGGCCTTTTTTGTGTCTTCTCAGTCTGCCAATCGCGGGTTCAGCGTGTAGCTCACCGTGATACTGGCTTTGGCAAGTACATGCCCTTCCATGGCCGCAACAATGGCCGCACCACTGAAATCATCCTTGACCGGCAATGTGCTCACGTCCAGTGCGTAAACGGTAAAGACATAACGATGCACAATGCTGTCGTTCCAGGGCGGACAGGGGCCGTCATAACCGAAGTAACTCCCTTCCATATCCCCGTCGCCGGCAAACCAGCTGGTGTAATCGTTAAGACCATGCCGCATACCCTGTGGTGCTGAAGGCCCGGATTTGCCCCGTGGGGTTATCCCCTGGCAATGGCTGCCTTCCATCAGCTCGCTCTGGTCAGCGGGAATGTCGAACAGGGTCCAGTGATAGAAATCCACCCGCGGCAAGTCGGCAGGGACTTCGCGGTCTTCCTGATTCACATCATCGCCCGCACTGGGTACATCCGGGTCATGACAGACCACCGCGAAAGAGCGGGTCCCGGCCGGCTCGCCTTTCCAGGCCAGATGAGGATTGATGTTGCTGGACAGTGCCACATGGTTATCCGGGTCAATCACTGCGAAAGCGAACTTCTCAGCGATGGGAGCCTGATCGGTGATGCTGTTACTGAGTAGCTCCATGGTACGACTCCTTAAATCAGTGTTTGCACAACCCCCAACCTTGCAGTTGCAGGCGATAAATTCAACCTGTCATGGCCATTTCAGTTCAAACCATGCCGGTCAGCGGGTGCTGGGATAATGGCCGGTAGGTAGGGACCTCGCCCTGTATCATTTCACTCTGGTACAGACAGAGTTGATCTACCGACAACAGCCAGTGCCCCGTTTGCGGTACCAATGCCAGCCCCGGCTTTGCCAGGGTAATGTGCGGTCGAAAGGCTCGCTGTTCGCGCTCTACGCCCTGGCGACTGAGGCATTCCCACAGGGCTTCGTGCAAGGTATTGAGAGGACCGGAAACGGTCGTGGTCAGCGCCAGAAAAGGCCCCTGCTCCGCCGGAAAGGCTTCGCAGCAATCAAAGTCCAGTTCAAACGCCGGAAAGCGGCCAGCCAGCGACTGCAATTCACCGGATAACCGGGCCACCCCCGCCGGGGTACATTGCCCCAGAAAGGCCAGCGTCAGATGCAGGTTGGGTCGAGGAGTGGCCCGCGGCAACCCCAGGGAAAGCTCCTTGCACTCCCGGGCCAGAGACCCGGTGACCGGTACGCCGACAAAACAGCGCATGAAAAAACCTCCTGTCTATCAACCAAGCCAGCCGAGCGGCATGGCTTCAAAGCGGTCACGGCGGTAGAATTGCGCCCCGTTATGGCTATCGGCGAACGACAGCCAATCTCGAGGTATCACTATGTCCGGTAAAGTCGGTTTCATCAGCCTGGGTTGCCCCAAGGCCCTGGTGGACTCTGAGCGTATTCTGACCCAGCTTCGCACGGAAGGCTACGAAGTCACATCCAGTTACGACGATGCGGACGTAGTAGTCGTCAACACCTGTGGCTTTATCGACGATGCCAAGGCCGAATCCCTGGATACCATTGGCGAAGCACTCAGCGAAAACGGCAAGGTGATTGTGACCGGCTGCATGGGCGTGGAAGAAGACACCATTCGCAAGGTACATCCCTCGGTCCTGTCCGTCACTGGCCCGCAGCAATACGAACAGGTGGTTAACGCCGTTCACCAGGTGGTGCCGCCGAGCCAGAACCATGACCCTTTTCTCGATCTGGTTCCCCCTCAGGGCATTAAACTGACTCCCCGTCATTACGCCTACCTGAAGATTTCCGAAGGCTGCAATCACAAATGCAGTTTCTGCATCATCCCCAGCATGCGCGGCAAACTGGATTCACGCCCGATTGGCGATGTGATGGATGAAGCGGAGCGCCTGGTGAAATCCGGTGTGCAGGAACTGTTGGTGATCAGCCAGGACACCAGCGCCTATGGGGTGGATCGCAAGTACCAGACCGGTTTCTGGCAGGGCATGCCGGTGAAGACCCGTATGCTGGAAATGTGTCAGGCCCTGGGCCAGCTTGGCGCCTGGGTACGCTTGCACTATGTATACCCCTACCCCCATGTGGACGACATCATCCCGATGATGGCCGAAGGCCATATTCTTCCCTATCTGGATATTCCCTTTCAGCACGCCAGCCCCAGCGTACTGAAAAACATGAAGCGCCCAGCCCATTCCGAAAACACCCTGGAGCGAATTCGTCGCTGGCGGCAAATCTGCCCGGACATCACCTTGCGCAGCACCTTTATCACCGGTTTCCCCGGTGAGACCGATGCAGATTTCGAGCTTCTGCTGGACTGGCTGGAAGAAGCGCAACTGGACCGGGTGGGCTGTTTCACCTATTCCCCGGTAGACGGTGCCCCGGCCAACGCCCTGCCAGACCCGGTGGATCCGGACGTGGCGGAAGAACGCCGCGAGCGCTTCATGAACGTGCAGGCCCGCATCAGTGCCGCCAAGCTGCAGAAGAAAATCGGCAGAACCCTGGAAGTGCTGGTGGACGAGGTGGATGAGGAAGGCGCCATCGCCCGCTCCCAGGCTGATGCGCCGGAGATCGACGGCCTGGTCTATCTCAACGGGGAAAGTGACCTGAAGCCCGGCCAGCGGTTAATGGTGAATATCGAGAACGCCGACGAGCATGATCTGTGGGGTACTCCGGTACCGGTCGGCCATTAATCCGGTGAACGACCAGCCTCTCAAGGGCGCTCTGCTACTGGTCCTCGGTGAGGGTCTGCTGGCGGTGATGGCCGCCATGATCAAGCATCTGTCCGATCACCTCGACACCGAGGTGATCGTGTTTGCCCGCAATCTGTTCGGGCTGTTGATCCTGTTGCCCATCATTGCTTCGCGCGGCGGCTTTGGCCAGCTGCGCACCCGCTTCCTGCACCTGCACATGATCCGCGGTTTTACCGGGGTCACTGCCATGTTTTGCTTCTTCTACACCATCGGTCACATTGCCCTGGCAGAAGCGGTACTGGTGAAAATGACCGTACCCTTCTTTCTGCCCATCGTGGCCTGGTTGTGGCTGCAGGAAGTGATCAGCGTGCGCACCTGGCTGGCTATCATCGGTGGTTTTGCCGGGGTTGCCGTGATCATGGATGTGAGCAGTGGCAGCGTGAACCCGGTGATGTGGGTGGCGCTGGCCGGGGCCGCCATCATGAGTGTGGCCAAGGTAAGCATCCGGCGCATGGCAGTATCGGAACCTGCGCAACGGGTGGTGTTTTACTTCGCCCTGTTTGCCACCCTGTTTTCCGCCCTGCCCCTGCCTTGGGCCAGCACTCCTCCTGCTGGCAGCGATTACCTGTGGTTGTTCGCCATCGGCCTGGTGGCCACCGGCGGGCAATACGCCATGACCACCGCCTACCAGATTGCCCGCCCGGGCCAGGTGGGAGTCTACAACTATTCATCTGTCATCTGGGCCGCCCTGCTCGGCTGGATGTTCTGGGGCGAAACCCTGGTCCTGACCACCCTGATCGGTACCCTGCTGATTGTTGCCGCCGGCGTCTGGAATCTGAAGAGCCGCTAGTGAGTATCTACAGAAGGCCTTCACGGTCCTATTGGATATTGGCCCGCAGAGAAGGACACGAGGCGACAAAATCCCCTATGCTCTTGGGTCGGCAAAACAACCAACGGGATTCCTGCATGCATTCATTAAAACTCAGCCTGCTGTTGATCAGCACGATCGTCCTTTCCGGCTGCGATGGACTGGCAAAATGGGCCTACGAGAGTGGCTTGAGCCTGGAAAAGGGTCGCGCCGGTCTGACGGATCAGACCGTGGGAACCAGCGACGGCATTCAGTGGCACCTGCTACGCAGTGAAGGTCAGCAGGACAAACCTGCTGTCCTGTTGATTCACGGTTTCGGCGCCGATTCCAGTAACTGGGTACGCTTCGTCAACGAACTTGAAGGCGACTTCCATTTTGTCGTTCCGGACCTGCCAGGTCATGGCGACACCACCCGTAACACGGATCTGGATTACACCATGGCAGCCCAGGCAGAGCGCCTGGTGACCCTGATGAAGACCCTGGAGATTCCAGCCTACCACGTGGCCGGCAATTCCATGGGCGGCGCCATCACCTTGGCTCTGGCGCAAGCAGCGCCACAGCAGGTGCTTTCCATGGGGCTGGTGGATGCGGCCGGGCTGACTCGCCAGACCGAGGAATTCAAAGCCATACTTGCCACCAGCGACAGCAACCCGCTGATCCCGCGCAGCCCGGAACAATTCCACACCACGCTAAAGTGGGCCATGGAAGACGCACCTTATATCCCGGAATTCTTCATCGATATCATGGGCGCGAAAAAGGCGCAGAACGCTCCTGTGACCGAGAAGATCTGGGAGGATATGGACACTGACCCGGGTCTAAGCCTTGAAGGCACCGGCAAACTAGCCAGCCTTGAGCAACCAGCACTGGTTCTCTGGGGCCGTGAGGATCGCTTGTTAGGCGTGGACAACGTGGATGTTTTCCTCAAGGAACTGCCCAAAGCCCGGGCGGTGATCCTTGATGGCATTGGCCATGTGCCCATGGCAGAAGCCCCTACCAAAAGTGCCGATGCTTTCCGGGTATTCTGGCGGGAAGCGCAATCAAGCTCCTGATTCATCTTTACCGTCGCTAGGTTGACTGGGCCTGCCGCTGCTCCGGCGGAGTCCAGTCAAACGGCACCTGGTAGCTCATCAGAAACCCCCCCAGCGTAATCAGTACCCGCGAGATGCCGATATAGGAATCGGGAATACTGATTCGCTCTTCTCGGAACCGCTGCATCAACTCCCCCATCGCCGCCACCGGCCCCTGTTGATTGACCTTGTCAGTCAGTACAAAGAGAGCCAGCTCTTTCAGTGTTTCCGGGCTTCCGCCTTTAAAGCCTGCCTGAACAAACAACTCGCCGATATCCACATCCCCTTCAAAGCCCATCAGGCCGTACAGCAGCCGTGAATAGCGACGCACTTCGTCCGGCGTCAGCACACCAATGGCACCGAAATCCAGAATCACCACCTGGCCCTGGTCGTTGACCAGGAAATTGCCTGGGTGCGGATCCGCCTGGTAGACCCCGAAACGGGTCACCTGCTGAAGGTAGCTGGTTAACAGTACCGAGAGCAGGTCCCTGGCCTGTTCCGGATTCTCATCCAGATGGTTGCGCAACCTTGAGCCATGCTCCCAACTGGTCACCAGAATGCGCTCACTACACAAGCCATCAATCAAATCGGGAATACGAATACGGTCATGATGGGGCTGGCGGGAAAAGCGCCGGGTATTGGCGGCCTCATTACGAAAATCCAGCTCCATGGCGGTCATGATCAGCAGCTGCTCTATGGCCTGCTTCAGATCAAATTCCCGAAACCGGGGCGCGGCAATCGCCGCCAGAACCTGGAATACCTTGGCATCCTGCTCGAACAGCTTCTTGACCCCGGGCAAGCGCACCTTGATCGCCACATCGGTGCCATCTTCCAGGCGCGCCCGGTGCACCTGGGCGATGGAGGCCACTGCCACCGGGTTTTCGTCCACCCAGCGAAAAGCATCACGCCAGTCAGCACCAAGGGATTCTTTCAGGGCAGCTTCAATCCGTGAAAAAGGCACCGGGGCTGCGTCATTCTGCAATTGCTGAAACGCTTCAATATATTCCTGCGGCAGCACATCTGGCCGGCAACTGAAGAACTGGGCCGCCTTGACCCAGATCGCACCATTGCGTCGACACAGGGCAGTAAGAATGTCCGCTCCCCGGCAGTGACGCTGGTGGCGATCATCCTTGCCGACGCCCCCCGCATAGATCGCCGCCACACGAGCCATGGCCGTCAGTGCCCGCAAATACCGGGAGCGCCCTCCAGCCAGGCCACCGACACCGGCGATACTTTTCTTAATCATTAGGCTTTATTCATTATGGTTATTCACCGGAATTCGGTTTGCCCAGAGTAAGCCGCATAGATACGGCTTGAAACCCGTCGGGCTTGACCGTACTGTTTCTAGCTTTGCCGCTGGTGAGCGATTATGTCAGGAACAGTTATACGCGCTGGAGAGCCGCATACCATTCGCACTCGCGGCATCACCCTGCTGCGTTCCGGCCACCGGGAAATCCGTCGCCTGAAACGTGCAAACCACACCCCCTCCATTCACGGTAACAAGGTCTGGAACTCCAGCTTCCTGATCATGGACCACCTGACCCGCCGAAAAGTGTCTGCCGACGAGCATATGATGGATATTGGCTGTGGTTGGGGTCCCCTTTCCATCTTTGCGGCCAAGCGTTTCGGTTGCCGGGTCACGGCTGTGGATGCCGATCCGGATGTGTTTCCCTATCTCGACCTGCATGCACAGATCAACAAGGTTCAGATCAACCAACAGCAGGATAGCTTCGAAAAGCTCACCCAAAAGCGCCTGGCCGAGGTGGACATCATTGCCGGTGCCGACATCTGCTTCTGGGATGAACTGACCCCGGTGCTTTTCAATCTGATACGCCGGGGCCTGCGCAGCGGGGTCAAACAGGTGATTATTGCCGACCCGGGGCGGTCGCCGTTCTATGCCCTTGCGGAAAAATGCGAGAATGCCGGTATGGATGCCCGTGTCGTGGAGCGCCGGACCAAAACCCCAAAAGTCCTGAGCGCGGATCTGTTGATTATTAATCGCTAACGCAGCGGTCTGCGATGTATCAAACATGCGGCGCACCCCAGTGCCGCACTATTGATTTTTCGCACCTCGCCACCATGTTGTTTCCACGCTGAATGGAAGTGACAACATTATGAGCCAAGACGATAGCAATACTGTTGAGCAACCCTCGAGCAGCCTGGCGCTGCCTGACCAGCCGAAACCCCAACGCATCTACCTGATTCCCGTCCAGCACCGGCCTTTCATGCCCGGGCTGGTACAACCGGTGATGCTGGACAAGGAACGCTGGCAGGCGACCCTGGAACGAGTCAGTCAGACCCCACATCAGTCGCTGGGGCTGGTCTATGTCGGCGATAACGACCCGGATTCGGTGACGCCGGAAGATTTCCCGGAATACGGCTGCCTGGTCAAGGTTCACGCCCTCAATGAAGAAAACGACCAGTTCCAGATGGTGGCTCAGGGCACCACGCGATTTCATATTGAAAACTGGCTGACCCGCAAGCGGCCCTTCATGGCTGAGGTCAGCTATCCGGAACCTCGTGTCGAGGCGGATGAAACCATCCGCGCCTTCGGCATGGCCATTATCAACACCATCCGCGAACTGCTGCCCCTGAATCCGCTCTACAATGAAGGGCTGCGTCACTATCTACAGAATTTCTCCCCCAGCGACCCCTCGCCGCTGACTGACTTCGCAGCAGCGCTAACCAGCGCCAACGGCGCTGAGCTGCAGGCCATTCTGGAAACCGTGCCGTTGAAACCGCGCATGGAAAAAGTGCTCACTCTGGTCAAGAAAGAGCTGGAGGTGGCCCGACTGCAGAGCCAGATTTCCGAAGAGGTCAACGAGAAGGTCAGTCAGCACCAGCGCGACTTCTTCCTTCGCGAGCAGCTCAAGATCATCCAGCGGGAGCTGGGCCTGAGCAAGGATGACAAGACCGCCGAAGCGGAGGAATTCCGCGAACGCATGAGCGCCTTGGCGCCGCCGGAATCCGTACAGAAACGTTTTGAAGACGAGCTGCAGAAGCTGTCAGTGCTGGAAACCGGCTCACCGGAATATGGCGTCACGCGCAACTATCTGGACTGGCTCACCAGCGTACCCTGGGGCCAATACAGCGACGACAACCTGGATCTGAAACATGCCCGGGAGATCCTGGAAGCCCACCACAGCGGCCTGGATGATGTGAAGGACCGGATTGTGGAATTTCTGGCCGTGGGCGCCCTGCGTGGCGAGGTCAAAGGGTCCATTATCCTGCTGGTGGGCCCACCGGGTGTGGGCAAGACCAGCATCGGTAAATCCGTCGCCGATGCCCTGGACCGCAAATTCTACCGATTCAGCCTGGGCGGCATGCGCGACGAAGCCGAGATCAAGGGCCATCGGCGCACCTACATCGGCGCCATGCCCGGCAAGCTGGTGCAGGCACTCAAGGAAACCGGCACCGCTAATCCGGTGATCATGCTCGATGAGGTGGACAAATTGGGGCAGTCTTTCCAGGGTGACCCTGCCTCGGCCTTGCTGGAAGTGCTGGACCCGGAACAGAACCAGGATTTTCTCGACCACTACCTGGATGAACGGCTGGACCTGAGCCACGCCCTGTTTATCTGTACCGCCAATACCATGGACAGCATTCCCGGTCCCTTGCTGGACCGCATGGAAGTGATCCGCCTGTCCGGCTATATCACCGAAGAAAAAGTGCAGATCGCGCGCCAGCACCTGTGGCCCCGTGCCCTGGAACGTGCCGGCGTAAAACCCGGCCAGTTGCGCATCAGCGACAGCGCGCTGCGCCAGATCGTGGAAGGCTATGCCCGCGAAGCCGGGGTCCGTAATCTGGAAAAACAGCTCAACAAGATCATCCGCAAGGCGGCGGTGAAACTGCTGGCTGGGGAAAAGAAACTGAGCGTCTCCGGCAAGAATCTGGCGGATTTCCTCGGCCAACCCTACTTCCAGACCGAGAAGACCCAGCGAGGCGTGGGCGTGGTAACCGGCCTGGCCTGGACCTCCATGGGCGGCGCCACGCTCTCCGTGGAAGCCAGCCAGGTGCACAGCAAGCAGCGGGGCTTCAAGCTCACCGGTCAGCTTGGTGATGTCATGAAAGAGTCCGCGGAGATTGCCTACAGCTATGTAGCCAGCCATCTGCGCGATTACGGCCTGAGCGAAGAGCGCCTGGATGAAGCCTTTCTCCATCTCCATGTGCCGGAAGGGGCAACCCCCAAGGATGGCCCCAGTGCCGGTATCACCATGGCCAGCGCCCTGCTGTCACTACTGTTGAAGAAGCGTTTGCCGCGCAAGGTGGCCATGACCGGCGAGCTGACCCTCACCGGCCAGGTACTGGCGGTTGGCGGCATCCGTGAAAAAATTATCGCCGCCCGGCGTGTAGGTATTCGTGAGGTGATTTTGCCGGACGCCTGCCAGCGGGATTTCGACGAACTGCCGGGGTACCTGAAAGACGGACTCACTGTGCATTTTGCCAAACAGTACGACGATGTCTTTCAGATACTCTGGGGTAAATAGGTTGCGAGAAACGAGTGATGAATAGCGAAAGGCAAAAACGGGCTGAAGTCCCGGAGTCAGTATCTCTGCGATCTCAACGACGAACTGCCCGATGAATTCACCCGCCGACAAACCCTACTATGTCGTGCCCACCTGCCATGAGCGGGTGAGCACGGTGTACAGGGATGAGCATATTCTGCTGGTCAACAAACCGGCCTATCTGCTCAGTGTGCCGGGGCGCGCACCGGAAAATCAGGACTGTGCGGTGCGACGCCTGGCGCGAAAAGATCCGGATATACGCCTGGTACACCGACTGGATCTGGATACGTCAGGCATCATGGTCTTCGCTCTCACCCGCCAGGCGCAGAGCCAACTCAGCCGGCTGTTCCAGCAACGTACCGTGAAGAAACGCTATCAGGCGGTGGTGCACGGCCTGGTAGCAAAAGATAGCGGCAGCATCGAGTTGCCATTGATCGCGGACTGGCCCAACCGCCCGTTGCAGAAGGTCTGTTACGACACAGGCAAGTCCGCCCTCACCCATTACCAGGTGCTGGAACGGGACGAAGCCCGCAACCGCACCCGGCTAGCGTTAAGCCCCGTCACCGGCCGCAGCCATCAACTACGGATTCACTGTCGGGAGCTGGGTCATCCCATCATAGGCTGCGACATGTATGCGCCGCCGGAGATTGAGGCACTGAGCCCGAGGTTGTTGCTGCACGCGGAGTGGCTGGCCTTCAACCACCCGATGACCGGGCTATGGCAGGAATTCACCTCACCCTGCCCGTTTTAAGCAACCCAAATGGTGCACCCTGCGCAGCTGTAGGAGCTATGCTTGCATGGCGAACCGCCCGGAAACCGCGATAAATATCATCGCGAGCAGGTTCGCCATGCAAGCATAGCTCCTACAGGTTATTCCCAATCATCGCCGTAGTCGTGCAGCAGCTCTTCCCCGGCCTTGATGGACTTCAGGGCCACCACGGTCAGGTCGTCATAGTAAGCCACGTTGGGTTTCTTGCCGTGGTTGATGAAGCGCAGATCACAGAGCACCCGGTAGCGCTCTTTGCCCTCGTCATCCAGCGATAACACATAGGGGCCATCTTTTTTGGCAACCTTGGTTTTACACAAACCCAGCTCGGTATCTTTCTTGATTCGCTGGGTGGCAAACAGGCCACGACCATGGACGGCGCTATGGCGCACTTCCACTAGATCGTCACGGAGATAGGGTTTTGACATTTTTTCGCACTTTACGTTACTGACACAGCCATGGCATCTTGCCAGAAAAGCGGTAACAGTTGAAAAATTCGATGCAAGGGATGCATGTCATGGGTTTTGCGGATTTTCCGTTTGAGTCACGTTACGTCACGCTGAATGGCCACCGCCTGCACTATATTGATGAAGGTGAAGGACCGGTACTGCTGTTCATCCATGGCAATCCCACCTCCAGTTACCTGTGGCGCAACGTGATCAAGCCGCTTCGGGGCCACTATCGCTGTATCGCTCTGGACCTGATCGGTTTTGGCAACAGCGACCAGCCCGACATCGATTACCGCTTTCTGACCCATTACCGCTATCTGGAAGATTTCGTTGCTACCCTGGGGCTCTCCGACATCACCCTTGTGCTCCACGACTGGGGCGGCCCCCTGGGTTTTCGATTGGCACAGCAACAACCCCGGACCGTCAGCCGTCTGTGTTTTATGGAAACCTTCCCGTTCACCTGTGACTGGGATGAGTTCCCCCTGCCCTTGCGCCCTCTTTTCTTTGCCTTCCGACAAGAACGCCTGGGCCGGTTTCTGATTATCAACCGCAATCTGTTTGTCAGGATGGTGCTGCCTTTCGGTGTTATTCGTCATCTTCCCCGCAGCGTCAGGCGCATCTACCAGAAGCCGTTTCGTCAGCGGGCGTCCCGCTACCCGGTATATGTCTGGCCCAACCAACTACCGATCAATGACCGCCAGGATGAAGCCTGGAAGGCCATTGAGGAGATTGAAAAGGGACTGGGCAGCATGCCCCAGCCCATGCTGCTACTGAGGTTTCGCCCCGGGGCCGTGCTCGGCCCGGCGCGCATTCGCTGGTTGCTGGATCAGATCCCCAATCTGGATATTTCCGATTGCGGTCGCGGGCTGCACTATGTGCAGGAAGATAACCCTGAGGCGATCGCTGATGCGATCGAACACTGGCTGCATCCATTGACAGGAACCATGGCAGAGGCCGCCACCCCCGCCAGTCCGCACCTGCATGAATCCGACGATTATGCAGAGCCACTGACCTGGTACTATGGCGAAAGCTGCTATGGCCATGCTCTGGTCGCCGAGTCCGCTCACGGCCTGATCCACTTCGATTTCTGCAACAACAAGGATGACGCGCTGGGCAGACTGAAGCAGCGCTTTCCCGCCGCTAACCTCATAGAGCAACCCACCCCGGCACTGCTGGCCACCCTGGACCACCCCGATTCCGCGCCGAGCCCGCTACATCTTTGCGGCACGCCATTCCAGCGACAGGTATGGCAAGCGCTATTACACATTCCCCCCGGCAGCACCCGCTCCTATGGCGAGATTGCCCGGCAAGTTGGCAGCCAGGCCCGGGCCGTAGGCCAGGCAGTGGGCAAGAACCGCCTGGCAGTCCTGGTGCCCTGTCACAGGGTCACCCGTGCCGATGGGGGTCACGGCGGATTCTACTGGGGCACAGCACTGAAACAGCGGTTGCTGGATCAGGAGAGTACGACAAAAGGAAATTCCCCGTGAGCATTCTCCACACCGGCAAAGATCTGTTACGCATGAATGAGCTGGCCACCATTCTGCTCAAATACGGCTTTGCCGACGTGATTCGTCGATTGGGGCTTTCCACTCCGGTGGAACATGCCGGCAAGCTGGTGCGCAGTTCCATGCGCCCGGACATGCTGCGCATGGGTACCGCCGAGCGACTGCGCCATGCCATGGAAGAGATGGGCCCCACTTTCGTCAAACTGGGGCAGGTACTGGCCACCCGGGTGGACCTGTTCCCGCTGGACTGGATTGCCGAGTTCGAGAAGCTCCAGGACCAGGCCACCGCCATCCCCTATGAAGAACTGGTCCCCCATCTCGAAGCGGCCCTGGGCAAATCTCTGGAGTCGGCCTTTGCCCGCATCGATCCCAAACCCATTGGTGTAGCCTCCATCGGTCAGGTGCACAGCGGCCTTACCCGCCGTGGCCAGAAAGTGGTGCTGAAGATCCAGAAACCCGGCATCCGCGCCAAAATCGAATCCGATCTGCGCCTGCTGGACCAGCTCGCCAAGCTGGCGGCGGACAACTCTGTGGAGCTGCGCCGCTACCGTCCCGTGGAACTGGTGCGCGAGTTCAAACGCTCCCTCACCCGGGAGCTGGATTTCACCATCGAAGCGCGCAACGCCGATCGTATTCGCAAGAACCTGCGCTCTCTGAAGTGGCTGACAGTTCCCCGGGTGTATTGGGAGCTGTCATCACAGACCCTGCAGGTGCAGGAGCATATCCAGGGCATTCCCGCCCGCGCCACAGACGAGCTGGATGCAGAAGGCCTCGACCGGGTACTAATCGCCCGGCGCGGTGCCCTGGCCGCCTGGAAGATGGCCCTGGAAGACGGCTTTTTCCACGCCGACCCGCACCCGGGTAACTTCATCATCCAGAGCGGCAACCGCATCGCCATGCTGGATTTCGGTATGGTCGGTAAACTCAGCCATAGCCGCCGCGAGCAGATACTGCAGATCACCCGCTCGGTGGTGCTGCGCGAGGCCGAGCAATGCGCGGCGGTGCTTTCCAACTGGTCCGATGGCCAACCGGTCCGCTTCGATCAGTTAGTGTCTGACGTGGAAGACGTGATCAGCCAGTACCACGGCATCTCCCTGTCACAGCTGGACATTACTGCCCTGCTCACGGATATCACCGCCCTGGTGCGCAACCATAACCTGGTACTACCCAGTGATATCGCCCTGTTCATCAAGGCGATTATCACGCTGGAAGGGTTCGGGCGTCTGCTCAACCCGGATTTTGATCTGATGACCGAGGCGGAGCCACTACTCAAACGCATGATCCGCACCCGCTACTCCCCGGTGCGGCTGGCCAAGAGCCTGAGCCTGCGTGCACTGGACGTGGTGGACAAGGTTTATGCGCCGCCCCACGCCGGCAATTTGCCGTCGCAACAGGAGGGCAGCATTGATCCACGCCACCTTGAAAGGCTGGTAGCCAGACTGGAACGCGGCCAGTATCGACAGGTCCAAGCGTTATTGGTGTCAGCCGGTTTTATAGGCGGTTCACTTATGCTGGCCGGCCGTGTGCCTCCTGCACCATGGGAAATTTCCCTGTTTGGCCTTATCATCTTCCTCGGAAGCGCTGGCTGGGCAAGCTGGCTTATGTTTGTGTCCCGCCGTTTTCTGCGGGAATGGGAGTAACAGAATAATGAAATTTCGACGTCTGATTATGATTTCCGCCCTCACTGCCGGGCTTGTGGCCTGTGCCACCTCGCCATTGGGCCGCAATCAGTTCCTGCTGATGCCCGCCGGTGAGATGGACCAAATGGGCGCCACCGCCTATGCACAAATGAAAGAAGAGAAACCACAGAGCAAAGATAGCCGTGAAGTGAACTATGTCCTTTGCGTGAGCAATGCCATTACCAACACCGTGGGTGGCAACCAGCAATGGGAAGTCACCGTGTTCCAGGAAGACAGCGCCAACGCCTTTGCCCTGCCCGGAGGAAAGATCGGTGTCCACACCGGCCTGTTGAATGTGGCCAAGAACCAGAGCCAGCTTGCCGCCGTGATCGGCCATGAGATCGGACATGTGCAAGCCCAGCACTCCAACGAACGGATGTCCCTGCAGTATGCCACCCAGGGCGGCATGCAGCTTCTGGGCGCCCTGGCTGGCCAGGACAGCGCGGCCAAACAGGGCATCATGGCCGCACTGGGGGTGGGCGCAGAGTATGGTGTTGCCCTGCCCTTCAGTCGCAAGCACGAAGCGGAAGCCGATATCATTGGCCTGCAGCTGATGGCTCAGGCCGGTTTCGATCCCCGCGAAAGCGTCAATCTGTGGCAGAACATGGCAGCGGCCAATGGCGGTAACGAGCCGCCGGAATTCATGTCCACTCACCCCTCCAATTCCACCCGCATTAACGGACTGCGCGCGCGCATACCGGAAGTGATGCCGCTGTATCAGCAAGCTCAGGCGGCGGGACGCAAGCCGCAGTGCGGGTGAGGGGGAAGCTACGAGCTGCTAGCCACTAGCTTCTAGTAAACGCGAAGACCTTAAACAAGAAAACGCAGCCTAAGGCTGCGTTTTCTTTTCTAGAAGCTAGTAGCTCGAAGCTGTTAGCTGTAGTAAGCGTTGTCCGTGACGGTGTGGTCGGTCTTGTCGCGCACACCGGTCAGGTCCGGCACGCGTTCTTTGAGGGTTTTCTCTACGCCATCACGCAGGGTCACATCGACCACGGAGCAACCCTGGCAGCCGCCACCGAATTCCAGCACGGCCACGTTATCTTCCGTCAGCTCCAGCAATTGAACGCTGCCGCCATGGGCCGCCAGGTTGGGGTTGATTTCGGCATACAAGACGTAATTGATTTTCTCTTCGATGCTGGCGTCTTCGCTGATATCGGGCACCCGGGATTTCGGGGCGCGGAAAGTGAGCTGACCTCCCATGCTGTCTTTCTTGTAGTCGATCACCGCATCTTCCAGGTAGCGCACGCTCTTGCCTTCTACCCAGGCGTGAAAGCCCTCGTAGTCGTAGCGAACGTCGCTGTCTTCCTGTTCGCCATCCGGGCAATAGGCCATGCAGCACTCCGCATGGGGGGTACCGGGACGCTCTACAAAAATGCGCACGCCGATATCGCCCTGCTGATCCTGCTTGCCCAACAGGTCACGCAAGTAATCCTGGGCGGTTTCGGTAATATCGATCAACTGCTCTGCCATCATGATTCCTGTTCGGGATGAATGGCCACCTGGCAGGCTGCTGAAAAACCCCTTGCATGCTCAGCGTAGCCTGAAGCGCGCAGCAGATATGCGCTTCAGGCGACGCCCTTCGAGGCTTTCAGGCTGGCCCGTACTCGTTGTTGCAATTTCTCGATGGGTGGACACACACCTTCAAAATTGCGCCTAGATTACCAGCCAGCCTGAAAGCCTGAGCAGGCAAAGGGTTTTTCACCAGCCTGCTGGGGGTGGTAATGCTTTCCTGACTATTTTAGTCAGGTATTCCACAGTTGCAATGGTGCCGTGGTGAAGTGAATTCAACCCCGGCCTTCTCCGCTGTTACCCGGCGCTCGGCAAGCGTACAATAGCAGACGTAATTTATCGTTCAGCCAATCGCCAAAACGCAGGATTTTCCATGTCCGAGCAGCATCACACCCCCTCCGATCAGGGCAAAAAACCGACGTTAATCCAGACCATCAGCAGCATTCTGGCCGCTTTATTCGGGGTCCAGAGCTCGAAAAACCGCGAGCGGGACTTCACCAAAGGCGATGCCGGCAACTATATCGGTGTCTATGTAGTGTTGGTTCTGGCACTGATCATCGGCATGATCGTTACCGTGAATATGGTACTGGACGCCGTCGCGAAATAAGCCCGCTTAGATGAGCATTCGTTATAGCGATATGCCAAGATATTTCTTTTCACTATAAGGGCGCTTTGTTAGAGTGCCGCTCTCCCTCCCCTGAGGGCGACGCTTACCTGTTGAATTCTAACCCGAATCTATGATTTGACATGGATTTAGGTTCAAGCATAAAGGACGGTGAATCGGTCCCATGTACGTCTATCAGGAACATGACCAGCGACTGCTGGAAGAGCGGGTTGCGCAGTATCGCGACCAGACCCGCCGTTATCTGGCTGGAGAACTGAGCGAAGACGAATTTCTCGTCCTGCGTCTCCAGAACGGCCTCTATATTCAACGTTATGCGCCGATGCTGCGCATTTCCGTTCCTTATGGCTTACTGGCGAGTCGTCAGCTGCGCCGTCTGGCTCATATTGTGCGCACCTATGACAAGGGCTTCTGCCACGTCAGCACCCGCCAGAATATTCAGCTGAACTGGCCTTCCGTGGAAGAAGTGCCGGATATTCTTGCCGAGCTGGCTGACGTGCAGATGCACGCCATTCAGACCAGCGGCAACTGTATCCGTAACATCACCACCGATGAATTCGCTGGTGTGAATCCGGACGAAATTGAAGATCCGCGTCCCTGGTGTGAAATCATTCGCCAGTGGTCCACCTTCAACCCGGAATTCGCCTACCTGCCGCGTAAATTCAAGATTGCCGTGAATGCCGTCCCCGATGCGGACCCGGCCCTGATCGGCGTCCACGATATAGGCGTACAGCTGGTTCACGATGCCAACGGCGAGACCGGCTTCCAGGTATGGGCCGGTGGCGGCCTGGGCCGCACCCCCATGACAGGTTCCGTGATTGGCGAGTTTGTCCCATGGCAAGACCTGTTGCCCTACCTGGAGTCCATCCTGCGGGTGTACAACAAGTACGGTAACCGCGACAACAAGTACAAGGCCCGTATCAAGATTCTGGTCAAGGCTCTGGGTGCCGACAAGTACCGCGAGCTGGTGGAACAGGAATTCGCCGAGCTGAAAGACGGCCCGATGACCCTGACCCGGGAAGAAGTAGAACGTATTCAGTCCTGCTTCAGCGCCCCGGACTACCAAACCGTGGACAGCGCCGCCCTGAACGCCAAACTGGCCGAAGACAAGGCGTTCAGCCGTTGGTATCACACCAATACCCGCGCCCACAAACAGGCCGGTTACCGCGCTGTTACCCTGACCCTGAAGAAAACTGGTCGGGTACCGGGCGATATCAGCGATGAGCAGCTGGAAGCCGTTGCCGATCTGGCGGACCAGTACAGCTTCGGTGTGCTGCGCAACAGTCACCAGCAGAACATGGTGCTGGCTGATGTGGCCGCCTCGGATCTCTACGACCTGTGGAAAGCTCTGGACGCTCTCGGTTTCGCCACCCCCAACCTGGGCCTGATCACCGATATCGTGGCCTGCCCCGGTGGCGATCTGTGCGCCCTGGCCAACGCCAAATCCATTCCGGTGGCGGAATCCATCCAGCGCCGCTTCGATAACATGGATTATGTGCATGACCTGGGGCTCATCGACCTGAACATTTCCGGTTGCATGAACGCCTGTGGTCACCACCATATTGGCCACATCGGTATTCTCGGCGTGGACAAGAAAGGCAAGGAGTTCTACCAGGTCACCCTGGGTGGCCGTGGTGACAGAGAGTCACGCGTGGGCGAGAAACTGGGCCCGTCCTTCGAGTCTGATCAGATTACCGATGTGGTTGAAAATATCATCAAGCTCTATGTAGAAAAGCGCCTCGAAAACGAGCCGTTTATCGACACCTACGAGCGCATTGGCATGGACCCGTTCAAGGAGCGCATCTATGGATAAGGTAATCATTGATGGCGCCATCGCGGACAACCTGTGGCAGCGACTGGAAGCAGATGCTCTGGAAAGCGGCGTGCCGGCACAAGGCAAAATCATTGTGCCGCTGGCCTACTGGCAGGAAAATCGCGATGCCCTGATCGACCGTGGTGATGTGGCCGTATGGCTTGCACCGGGCGAAGAGCCCAAGGACCTGGAAGACGATCTGGCCAGCCTGCCGCTGGTGGCGATCCACTTTCCGGCCTTCAAGGACGGTCGCGGTTACTCCTATGCCCGTGAGCTGCGAACCCGCTATGGTTTCAAAGGTGAAGTTCGTGCCACCGGCGATGTGCTGCGTGACCAGCTGTTCTATATGACCCGCTGCGGCTTCAATGCCTTTGAAGTCCGTGCAGATCGTAGCATTGAAGACGCACTGCAGGGCCTCAAGGATTTCAGCATTACCTACCAGGGCGATGTGAACGAGCCCAAACCGATCTACCGCCGGGGCTGAACGGCAACCCCCTCAACGGCAGATCCACGACAACGCCGCTGGCTACAACCAGCGGCGTTTTCGCATCCAGATGGCGACGCCAACGGCAATCACCCCCACGCCGGAACAGAACCACCAGAAAGCATGCGGATCCTCGACGCCCGGCAGCCCGCCCACATTGATACCGAACAGGCCGGTCAGAAACCCCAGCGGCAGGAACAATGCGGAAATGATCGCCAGCAGATACATACGATCATTGATCGCTTCGTTCTGCACCGAAAAGACCTCTTCCTGCAACAAGGTCGCATGCTCCCTGGCTGCATCCAGATCTTCCAGCAAACGTTGCAAACGATCCGTGGCTTCTCGGATCAGCATGGTATCCGCCGCCGCAAACAGCGATTCATTCTGTAGCTTGATCAATGCCTCACGCTGGGGGGCAAGATACCGTCGCAGCGTAATCGCTCGCCGGCGTAGCAGGCTCAGTTGTGGCGTCAGGCTGGATGTGGGAGCCTCTTCCAGCTGCAGGGCACAGCCCTCGACTTCGGACTCCAGATTCGCGATTACCTCTTCCATACGCCAGATCAACTGATCTACCAATTCGGCCACCAGAGCGCTGATTGATTCCGGCCCCTGCTGACTGTCCAGCGTGCCCTTCACCGCATCAACACTGAGCAAGGCACGTCTCTGGCTGCTCACCAGGCCCATTGGCCCAACCCACATGCGCAAGGCAATCATGTCCTCGGGCCGGGCACCGGGATTCAGGTTAACGCCGCGCAAATACACCAGTACGCCACCGGCCACTTCCGAGGCGCGAGGGCGGGTTTCCGCTGCGGTCAGCGAATCGATCACCGCCAGCGGTATGGACTGTCGGCGCAACCACTGCTCACTTTCTTCGCGGGTGTAGTCCAGATGCACCCAGTAGGCAGTCCTTTCCGCCAGAGACTGCTCCGCGGCCAGTTCAGATGCGCCACCCTGGCCATTCAGTTGCAATGCAATTTTCAGCCAATTGCTGTCAGTCATTGTGGCTCATGCCCTTGTTGTCTCGCCTGCATGCTATCGAAATACCGTATGCTCATAGAATGCGTTAGTGCCTTTCTTCAGACAAATAAAAAAGCGCGGCCTCGCCGCGCTTTTTTATCAAGATTGAACGTTTCAGCCATCAGGGCAAGCGCACAACCACACGGCCCCGGACGCCGCCCTGGAGAATTTTATCCACCCAGGCGTTAACACCTTCCAGTTCAACCTCATCCGCTTCCAGCAGAGGCAGATCCACGGGCATCCATTCGTCCGCAAGTAACTGCCACATTTGCTGTTTGATCTCGCAGGGCAGCTCAACACTGTCCACGCCCAACAGGTTCACACCGCGCAGAATAAAGGGCAATACGGTCATTTCCAGCTTGGGAGATGCCGCCAACCCACAGCAGGCGGCACAGCCACCATATTTAAGGCTCTTCAATGCCGTGGTCAGCATATCACCACCGGCACAATCCACCGCCCCGGCCCATTGCTCTTTCAGCATGGGTTTGCCGGCGTTCTCAAGAAAACTGTCGCGACTGATCACCTCACTGGCGCCCAGCGACTTGAGCCACGGGTGTGATTCCGATTTGCCGCTCACAGCGGTCACGGAAAAACCCAGCTTGGAGAGAATGGCGACCGTGATACTCCCCACTCCCCCAGTGGCGCCGGTCACCAACACCGGACCCTGATCCGGATTGAGACCGGTATCGAGCAATGACTCCACGCACAGTGCAGCGGTGAGCCCGGCGGTACCCAGCACCATGGCATCACGGGGGGCCAACCCCTCAGGCAGCGGAACCAGCCATTCCGCAGGCACCCGGATGTACTGGCTGTAGCCACCATCCGTATTCATGCCAAGGTCATAACCGGTGCAGATCACAGTATCGCCAACGCTGAAGGGGCCGTCTGTGGTTTCCTCCACCACACCCACCGCATCAATACCTGGCGTATGGGGGAACTGGCGGGTAACCCCCTTGTTGCCGGTGGCTGAAAGCGCATCTTTATAGTTCAGAGATGACCAGTGCACACGCACCAACACACCCTCTTCCCCCAGATCAGTCAGTTCGCGTTCTTCCAGTGCGGTTTGGTACCCGTTCTCGGTTTCACGGGTCAGCAGGGCTTGGAAACTCATGATGGAACTCCTTCTGAAGCGGCTAGTTACGAGCGACCAGCTACGAGTCGCGAATCAAGTTGCGACCAAGCAGAAACGCTCTCGCAGCGAAACAACACCTTTGCGACTCTGTGCGCAGCGACAATATTCTGTCGATTGGCACCCTACTTTCCCGCGTCTTGTGGCTCGCAGCTAGTAGCTAGTTTTTAATGAATCTGTCGCTGGCTGCCTCGGTGCCAGAATTTTTCTACGGCGCGGTGCAGGCTGGTTTCCAGGGAGAAACCGAGCCGTTCGCCCAGCTTGCGCTTGGCTTCCCACTGTACCTGATAGAGAGAGTGGGTGCCCTGGCGCAGTTGCAACAGTTCGTCACTGGTCATGATCTCGTCCACCAGGCCCAGTTCCTTGGCCTGGCTACCAAACCAGTGCTCGCCAGTGGCCACTTTATCCAGATCCAGGCCGCGGCGATTGTCGCGAACAAACGATTTGAACAGCTGGTGGGTTTCTTCCAGTTCTTCCTGGAATTTGGCGCGCCCTTTCTCGGTGTTCTCGCCCAGCATGGTCATGGTGCGCTTGTATTCACCGGCGGTCATCAGCTCCACGTCGATATCGTTCTTTTTCAACAGACGATGGAAGTTGGGGATCTGGGCAACCACACCAATGGAGCCAATCACCGCGAAAGGCGCCGCCACAATACGGTCAGCAATGCAGGCCATCATGTAACCGCCGCTGGCAGCCACTTCGTCCACAGTCACGGTCAACTTGATGCCGCTATTACGGATGCGGCGCAGCTGGGACGCAGCCAGGCCATAGCTGTGCACCAGACCACCAGGGCTCTGCAAACGCACCAGCACTTCGTCATTCTGGGTGGCTACCTGCAGCACGGCACTGATTTCCCGGCGCAGATGATCCACCGCGCTGGCCTGCACATCGCCATCGAAATCCAGCACGAACAGGCGTGGTTCGACCTTGTCTTCGGTCCCGGCCTTTTTCTTTTGCTTGGCTGCCAGTTTTTCCTGTTTGCGCTTCGCTTTATGGGCTTTCTTGCGCTGTGCCTCGGGCAGGATTTCCGCCTCCAGAGAGTCCTTGAGGTCCTCAAATTCTTCATTGAGGTGGCGGACTCTCAGTTCTCCGTCCTGGCCCGCCTTGTTGCGGCCGCGGGAAGCGGTAGCGGCGATGCCGCCGATCACAAACAAGATTGCTACCACCAGAGTAACGACCTTGGCCAGAAACATGCCATATTCGGATAAAAACGCGATCACTGTTTACCTGCTTGTCCGTAGGATTGGTACCTGCCCGTGGTCGGCAGATGAAAAGGAGTGAGAGGGATTCTACCTAACCGAGCGGCAATGGGGTATGGCGGCCACCACAGGAACGCTGTAATGGCACCTCAAGACCAGCCGACAGCCTCAATCCCAGCCGGAGATGGCTTGCTGGGCACTGCCATTCATGGGGCGAGCCACCAGACCGGTGGCGCCGGCATTCACTTCAAACAGCGCCCCTTCGGCCATGGGCAAATAGGCGGCACTGCCATAACTGGCATCCACCAGCAGACTCCAGCCGTCCCGGGCCATCTTCCAGACATCAATACCCACCGGGTCACGGTGCAGACTGTAGACAGTGCGGTCCCGCGAGCGCTCATCTTCCAGTGCGTAATATCGACCGGAGATGCGGTCCAACTGGTAGCCGGGCTGCAGGCCCAACAGGCTGAAAGGCATTTTCCATTTGATAATCCGGGCATCCAGCTGCCACTGATCCCCTTTCAGACGGAAATCTTCGGTGGTGCCATCGGTGCGGGTAACGGTGGCAATGAAGGATTGCTCACCGGACTGACGAAAGCTGACCGTGGCCACGGACACTTCCTGAGCGTATTCACGGTAGCCGTAGATATTCAGGGCGAACAGGCTCAGATAGATAGCCAGACCCACCATCAGCAGCCCTGCCGTGCCTTTTAGCCATTGCATCAACCATTGCTGGCGCAGCAGCACCCAGGCGCCCAGCAAGACGAAAAGCAGGCTGAAAATAAAAATCACCAGAGGCGCGAGTGTGTAGTTCATTGCTTCTGTCCTTTATTGGAAACGCGCTACCCAATGGTCAATCAGGGTTCGGGCGATACTGCCCGGTGGCGGTATCATTGGCAGTGACCGGTAGTGAAACCAGTCCGCCGCTACTATCTCGTCATCATCAATACAGATTTCCCCGCCGGCGTAGTCTGCGTGGAAGCCCAGCATCAACGAATGCGGAAACGGCCATGACTGGCTGGTGAGATATTCAAGATTGGTCACTTCGATGCCACTTTCTTCCCGCACTTCACGGGCCAGCGCCTGCTCCGCCGACTCCCCTGCCTCCATGAAACCCGCCAAACAGGAATACATCCCTTCCGGGAAACGGGTTGAGCGCCCCAGCAGTGCATGCTCGCCGCGGGTCACCAGGGTAATGATGCAGGGAGTGATTCTCGGGTACTGGAAATAGCCACAGGCCTGACAGGTCATGGCCAGATCCTGATGGTGGGCTTCAGTGAGTGAGCCACAGCGGCTGCAGTAACGGTGGTTCTTTTGCCAACTGAGGAACTGCAAGGCCCGGCTGACCATCGAGAAGCCTGGCTCATCCAGGCCTCCGGAAATCAATTGCCGTAGCGGCACCGGTTGCAGGGAACCATCATCCAGTTCGTGGTTGACCAGTTCACAAACGTAACAGGGCTCGCCGTTCAACAGACCCAGATAAAAGTAATGAGGATGCTGGCGAAGCATATAAGCCGGCATCACCGGCAGCTGCCACTGATCGGCGGCAATCAGGATATTTTGCTCATGGATGACATAACAACGGGCGTGTTCAGCATCCTTGGGTTCGGGGCTGGAGAGATCAATCATGGTCATCAAGCCACTTTGGCCACCGGGTAACCCAGCGCTTTCATACTTTCTTCAGCCACCTCGAGCACACCGTCGCCGATGGGCTTTTGCTCTTCCATACTTTCCAGGTAGTAATCCACGCCGGTGAGGGCGTCGGCCAAGGTTTCCATATTTTCCTTGGTGGGAGTGGTCGGAGCCTCAATGAGCTGATGAACGATGTATTTGTGGCATGACTCAGTCACACCACGGGCCCGCTGCAACTCCAGGAACATCAGGCCGCCGGCAATTGACGCAAAGGTGCCGGGCAGATTGGAAAGATGCATGGCATCCCAGTTGTTATCCATAAAAGAACTGATGGAGCGCTTGGCCAGAGCCAGCCCGGCACGGCACTCCCCGACCACGGTCATGCGAGCATCATCCAGCTGGTAAAGAGAAATACCGCTGTTGTTGCTGCCACGATGGATGTCGTCTTCCGGCGCAATACTGCGCTCCAGATTTGCCGCCACGTTCTCAACCATAAGCAGGTCATCCACCAGCGCATGAAATGCTTCGCTTTCAACGTTCTGGTCAGCACGCCACTCGTTTACCTGCGCGGCACGCTGTTTGATCACTCCTGCCTCATCGTCCTTACCGATCATGGCCAGGGTGCTACCGAGACGGTTGAGGCTGGCGGCCACGGACTGATAATTGGTGTCAGCCACTCCCTGGGAGGCCATATCCAGGCTTTCTTTCAGCTCACTGATTTCATCGCGCATGGCACTGGCAACCGAACGGATCACCGAGCCGCTGGCACCGGTCATCAGTGCCAGTTCGCGCTGCAGGATGGCGTCGGATACATCATTGTTCAGAGCAAACGCCTGCTTCACTTCCGCAACCACACCTGTGTCCAGGGAGGACAGAGACACCAGATAGAGACTTTCCTTGATCATCAACAACGGCGCTTCTTCGCTGAGCGCCTGATCCCCACCATAGACCAGCTTCTTCAATTGTCGGTCGTACTGGGACAACAGCGCCTTACGGGCCGGGGTGATCGCCATGTCATCGGCCACCATGGCCGTGATGACGGCCTGGCCAATCCACAGAAACCGACTCAGACCACAATCACCGGCGGCGCGATCCAGGCGCACCATGGCCCGCCCCATCAGACGGAGGCTTACCGAAGGGTTCAGATCTCGCAATACACCCAGCAGGCCAGTCTGATACATGTGGCGCAGGCGACGGGCCAGTGCCGGCAATTCGGCGCGAGGCAGGTCACTGTCCGGCGCTACCGGGTTACGGGGCCGGGATAGCTCGGCACTAAAAAAATGGCTTTCCTGAATCAGTGCCTTACCACCGGCGCGACGCAGCTCATTAATACCGCCGATCAACAGTGCCGGCAGAGTGCGGTTCTTCAACTGGACATAATCGAAATAGCGGGTGAGCAACACAATGGCATTACTCAATGCCTGTACCCGGGCATCGGACTGCTTTTCACGCAGCTCCCGGGCGGCAAGAGACATCTCTTCACTCATCAGCGCAGCCGCAGGCAGCTCTACCACCTGGCAGATACCCCGCAATTGCTGGAAGTCTTCGGCACAGCGTGCCAGCTCCTCCTGACGGGAGGGGTCGTCGGAAAATGCCTCCAAGCTGTTTTCCGCTTCCGTCAGGGTGGCGTCAATCGCTTCCTTGAGAAAAGTCAGGGAGGTGGTATTCGTTATGGCGACCATGGACTCTCCGCAAGCACCCAACTGTTATTATCATCGGTCCGATCCGTAAAGCCGTACAAAAACCCCCGGATACGCCGCAATTCTCATGATAGAAGTGTCGGCAGGCCATCGAAAGCAAGCCGGGCAGACACCACAGAGACAGCATTGCTGTCATCTCAAACACGCAGAGCACGTGGTTTACTGTGTCTACCTTGGCGGCAGCCTGCCGTCCAGGCGGCAAGAAAAGGACTTTACTGTCCTTTTCAGCACCGACCGAGAAAGGCGCATCAACTTTTGCACGTCATCAAACAGTGCGTCAACTTTCATTTGTAAGCAACTGATTTATTGGCCATTTGTTAACCTGGCCACACTCTGGCAATGGCGTTTTAACCATCGCCAACCCTAAACCGGCTGCTTGAGTGTCAACCCCTACCATCGTCCGGTCCCGCTCCCCGCCATCTGCACTGTACTGGGGCAAGGCAAGTCCGTATGATTGCGACCGCAAAAACCCCGTTCATCCCTCGCGCAGGATTCCGCCATGTCAGCCACGCTTGGCCGTGCCTTTTTGCACAACTTTCTTGGGCAAGCTCCCGCCTGGTACAAGTACACCATCATTGCCTTCCTGGCAGTGAATCCGCTGATCCACCTGACTCTGGGTCCGGTCGTCGCCGGGTGGCTGCTGCTGGCGCAGTTCATCTTTACTCTGGCCATGGCACTGAAGTGCTATCCGCTCCAGCCGGGCGGCCTGCTCGCCATTGAAGCGGTACTAATTGGGCTCACCTCTGCGGAGACGGTACTGCACAAGGTTGAGAGCAACCTGGAGGTGATGCTGCTGCTGATCTTCATGGTGGCGGGGATTTTCTTTCTCAAGGATCTGTTGCTGTTCCTGTTTACCCGCATCCTGCTGGGGGTGAAATCCAAGGTACGCCTGAGCCTGCTGTTCTGTGTGGCGGCTGCAGTTCTCTCGGCCTTTCTGGATGCGCTCACCGTTACCGCTGTGGTCATTGCAGTGTGTACCGGCTTCTTCGGCATCTACCACAAGGTGGCCTCAGGCAAGACCTTTCAGCAGAAGCATGATCACGGCGACGACACCAGTGTTGAAGACCTACACCGCGAAGACCTTCGCCGCTTCCGCTCCTTCCTGCGCAGCCTGCTCATGCATGCAGCAGTGGGCACTGCCCTGGGCGGGGTTTGCACTCTGGTGGGCGAGCCTCAGAACCTGCTGATCGCGAACAAGGCAGGCTGGGAATTCGGCGAATTCTTCCTGCGGATGGCGCCAATCACCCTGCCGGTTCTGGTCATGGGCCTACTGACCTGCGTGTTCCTGGAAATTAGCGGCAGCTTTGGTTATGGCGAAGACATCCCAGAAAAGGTCCGGGGCATCATGCGCCAATACGCCCTGGAGCAGGACCGCAAACGGACCATGCAGAACCGGGCCGCTCTGGTGGTACAGGCGCTCACCGCCGTCTGGCTGGTGGTCGGGCTGGCTACCCACGCCGCCTCCGTGGGCCTGGTGGGTCTGACGGTGATCATTCTGGCCACCTCCTTTACCGGCATCATCGAGGAACACCGTCTGGGTGCCGCGTTCGAAGAAGCTTTGCCGTTTACCGCCCTGCTGACGGTGTTTTTTGCCGTGGTGGCGGTAATTGCCGACCAGCAACTTTTCGCACCGATCATTGAATACGTGCTGAGCCTGGAAAAACAGATCCAGGGTCCAGCCTTCTATGTAGCCAATGGGGTACTGTCGGCGGTGTCCGATAATGTTTTTGTGGCGACGGTCTATGTGGATGAAGTCGGTCAGGCACTACTGAAGGGTGAAATCGATCGGGACACATTCGATTTACTGGCAGTGGCCATCAACACCGGCACCAATATTCCCTCGGTTGCCACTCCGAATGGCCAGGCCGCCTTCCTGTTCCTGCTGACCTCGGCGCTGGCGCCGCTGGTGCGGCTGTCCTACGGACGCATGGTCGTCATGGCCCTGCCCTATACCATCGTCATGTCGATTACCGGCTTGCTCATGTCGATGATGGCACTGGGGCCGGCAACGGATTATCTCTACGAGAAGGGCTGGATCGAACACCACGATGTCAGTGAATTCCAGGTATCTCCAGACAAGGGGCACTAGCTGATACCTGACACCTGACGCAAATAGTGGTCTTAGGGCGGAAATGGGCATTAAACCCATCTCCGCCTTTTTTGATTCTTTTGCGTCAGGCGTTCATCAATGCAGCGGGCTGTCTTCTTCCTGCCGGTCCCACAGGGTGGGCTCACCGTTACTGTCGGCGATGGCGGACAGCTTGTCGCGATGCCGCTGCAACTCCAGATCCGAGGCACGCACCACGGTCAGCCCCGGGCGCTGACCATCCAGCCGGCGGATAGCCTCAGCCGCCATCTCTCCGCCCTGCTCTGCACTGTTATTGCCGTCGAGTGACAGTCGGGTCTGGCCGCCGGTCATCGCCAGGTAGACGTCGGCAAGGATCTCCGCGTCGAGCAGGGCCCCGTGCAGCTCCCGGTGGCCGTTTTCCACCCCATAACGGCGGCACAGCGCATCCAGATTGTTCTTCTGCCCCGGATGCTTCTGCCGCGCCATTACCAGGGTATCGAGCACGCCGCAGCGCTGCTCCATGGTCCCATAGCGGCTGCCAAGGCGGCGCAACTCGTGGTTGAGGAAGCCCACATCGAACGGGGCGTTATGGATCACCAGCTCCGCACCATCCACAAAGGCGAGGAATTCATCCGCCACCTTGTCGAAAGTGGGTTTGTCCGCCAGGAACTCGGTGCTGATGCCGTGAACGGCCAGCGCTCCTTCATCGATCTCGCGCTGCGGATTGAGATACAAATGCAGGCTGTTGCCGGTGAGGCGACGATTAATCACTTCTACACAACCAATCTCGATCACCCGGTGGCCATCATTAGGCTCAAGGCCGGTGGTTTCCGTATCCAGTACTACCTGACGCATTAGCTCGGCATTCCTTTTTTCTGAAGCAGTTCATCAATGCCACGGTTGGCGAGTGCATCGGCCTTGTCATTCTCGGGATGTCCGCTGTGGCCCTTGACCCATTGCCATTCAATGGTGTGTTTCTCGCAGGCCGCATCCAGGCGTCGCCACAGATCCGCATTTTTCACCGGCTGCCTGGATGCGGTTTTCCAGCCCCGCTTCTTCCAGTTGGCCATCCACTTGGTGATGCCATCCATGACATAACGCGAGTCCGTTGTCAGCACTACCTGACAGGGCGCTGTCAGCGCTTCCAGGGCCATGATCGCGGCCATCAGCTCCATGCGGTTGTTGGTGGTATCAGGTTCACCACCGAAAAGCGTCTTCTCGGTGGTGCCGTAACGCAGTAGCGCTCCCCAACCACCCGGGCCGGGGTTACCGCGGCAGGCGCCGTCGGTGAAAATAATCACTTGCTTCAATGAATCAGGACTCCTTGTTTTGCTGTCCCCAGCGGGCAACCGGTACGGGCACCACTGTATTGCGCGGCACCTTGTGTTGCCGGCTGGGCAACAACTTGGCAATGCCGGCCCGCTTGCGGGCTACCAGTAAATAGGCGTTGCCATGGCGGGGCCACAGCAGACTACCCAGCCACTCAAGCAGCCCAAGCCGCTCCCGGCCACGGTCGGAAAGCGGCATAGTATAGAAGCCACTGGCCATGCCATCGACCTCAAATCCCAATACCTGCAACCAGTCAGTGAGCCGGGTGGGCCGGTAAAAGCGCCCGGACCAGCCCGGCCGCTTCCGCCAGAAGAACCACCGAGCCAGCCCCATCAGGCTGATCGGGTGGAAGCCGATAATGGCCACCTTGCCGCCAGGCGCAATACTTCGAGTCGCTTCACGCAACACCTGGTGGGGGTCATGACTGAAGTCCATGACATGGTGCAGCAGGAGCAGATCCACACTGGCCTTGGCCAGGGGTAACAGCTCGAGCCGGGCGCGAACCCGGGTGCCTCCGAAGCCTTCGGTAGAGATGCTGGTCTGCCAGGGTAGCGGGCTCTCGGCCAACATATCCCGACCGCTGCCACTATACAGGGCCACCGCACGCTGGCCGGCCTGGCTGCGCAACCACTCCCCAAGCATGGCTCGCTCTGCGGCCAGCAAAGCCTGACCTGGCTCGCTGTCCAGCCAGTTATCAAAATTGCGGCCCAGCTCCGGTGAAGAAGCATTATAGGAAATACGGTTGAGTGGAGGCAGTTGCATGACGGACAATGACCCCTGATCACAAAAGATTGCCGTTTTTCAGGAGCGTAGCACGACATGTTGCCAAGCCCCACCGCCATCCCCGCATTTCGCGACAATTACATCTGGGCCATCCGCCAGGAGGACCGCTGCGTGGTGGTGGACCCGGGCGATGCTGCACCAGTCGAGCAGTTCCTTAAGGACAACGGGCTGCGACTCACCAGCATTCTGGTGACTCACCATCATCCGGACCATGTCGGCGGCATTCCTGCTCTACTCCGGGAAAGGGATATTCCCGTTTACGGGCCTGCCAGGGAAACCATCCCCGGGATGACGCACCCGCTTGCCGAAGGCGACACCATCCAGCCAGCAGGCGTGGACATGACCCTGGCAGTCATGGAAGTTCCCGGCCATACCCTTGGCCATATCGCCTTCCACGACACAGACCGCTGCTGGCTGTTCTGCGGTGACACCTTGTTTGCCGGCGGTTGCGGACGGCTGTTCGAGGGCACCCCGGCGCAGATGTTTGACTCACTGCAGCGGCTAGCCAGCCTGCCCGCTAAAACGCAGGTATTCTGTACCCATGAATATACCCTGGCCAACCTGACTTTTGCTGCGGCAGTCACCCCGGATGACGATGCTGTGGCAAAACGCCTCGACACCGTGCGCCAGGCCCGCGAGGCGGGTCAGATCACCCTGCCCTCCACCCTGGAAGAAGAGGTACGCAGCAACCCCTTTCTGCGCGCCCATGAGCCGACACTCAAGCGCGCCTGCGAAGCCCGGGAAGCGGGAACGGCCGGCTCTGATATGCAGTGTTTTGCCGCCTTGCGTCGCTGGAAAGACAACTTTTAGCTGAGACTGCTTGTGGGGGCCCTTTGCATGCCCCTAAAATGACTAAAATATTTTGCTGTCGTTATTATTATGAAAAAAATTACCACTCTCGCCCTGTGTCTGGGCTTGGGAGTCCTGGGAGGCTGTGCCTCGAATCAGTCCCTGGATGAGCTTCCTCCCATGCCCGCCGCCGAACCGTCGGTGGACGATGTCAATCTCGCCAACGGCATGGACGAGCCGACCCCCGTGGAAAGCAGCCCGGATCAAGATAAAGACAACAACGATTTATGGGTAAGACTACGTCAGGGTTATGGCCTTGATCTGGAAGTGGAAAATGACCGCATTCGCGTCCAGCGCGACTGGTACGCCCGCCACCCGCAATACTTCACCCGTGTCACCACCCGATCCGAGCGCTACCTTCACTACATCATCGAGCAAGCAGAAGCGCGCAACATGCCATTGGAGCTGGCCCTGCTGCCCATCGTGGAAAGCGCCTTTGACCCCTTCGCCTACTCCCACGGCCGAGCCGCTGGCCCCTGGCAGTTCATTCCGTCTACCGGTGATTACTTCGGCATGGAGCGCACCTGGTGGCAGGATCAACGACGGGACATTCTCAAATCCACCAACGCAGCTCTGGATTACCTGCAAAAGCTCTCCAACCGCTTTGACGGCGACTGGCTACTGGCACTGGCTTCCTACAATGCCGGCGGCGGTACCGTGTCGCGAGCCATCCGCCGCAACGAAGAGGCGGGCAAGCCCACGGATTTCTGGAACCTGAATCTGCCGCGGGAGACCACCGCCTACGTTCCCAAGCTGTTGGCGATTGCCCAGATCGTGCAGGAGCCGGAAACCTACGGCGTCACCCTGCATCCGATCCGTAACGAAGCCTATTTCAGCAGCGTGGAAATCGGTGGCCAGATTGACCTGACCCAGGCCGCCCGATTGGCGGATATTTCCGTGGAAGAGCTCTATCTGCTTAACCCTTCCTTTAACCGCTGGGCCACCTCGCCGGATGGTCCACACCGTCTTCTGGTTCCGGTTGACCGGGAAGAGCGCTTCCGTACCGGGCTGGCCGAATTGCCCCGGGACCAGCGCATGCAGTGGGCCCGCTACGAAATCCGCCCCGGCGATAACCTGGGCGCCATTGCTCGCAAACATCGCACCACGCCGCAGGTCCTGCGCAGCATCAACAAGCTCAACGGCAACACCATCATCGCCGGTCGAACCCTCCTGATTCCGGGGCCCTCCTCCGGGAAAGGCGACTACAGCCTGAGTGAAGATTCGCGCCTGGCCGCCAATCAGTCCCGGGAGCGCAAAGGTCGGCAACGGGTCAATTACACCGTGCAATCCGGCGACACCCTGTGGGAAATTTCCCGTCGCTACAGTGTTGGCGTGAAGGAACTGGCCAAATGGAACAACATGGCCCCCGGCGACAGCCTTAGCATCGGCCAGTCCCTGGCCGTGTGGAGTGAATCCGCCCAGAACAGCAGCAGCGTCGTCCCGCCGGAAAATGACAAGATGGTCCGCAAGCTACGCTATGCAGTACGCAACGGAGACTCCTTGTATGCCATTGCAGACCGCTTTAATGTATCGGTGAACGACATCAAGAGCTGGAACGACCGTGTAGCCAGCAATCGTTACATTAAACCCGGGCAACGGCTGACACTCTACGTTGATATTCGCAAAACGTTCTAGACCCTTACTGGCCCTTGTGGCCCTGCTCCTCGGCGTGGCTTGCCACGCCGAGGTAACCCGCAGCCACGGCTACCATCCCTTCGGCAACCTCAAGTACCCCGCCGACTTTCAGCACCTTGATTACGTCAACCCGGATGCCCCCAAAGGCGGCACTATGCGTCTTTATGGCCAGGGCTCCTTTGACAGCCTCAACCCGTATATTCTCAAGGGCATTAGCCCGGCTGATACCCCCGGCATGCAGATGTACGGTGTCACCGAGCTGGCCGACAGTTTGCTGATGGGCAACCAGTCCCATAACCGGCTGGGCGATGAACCCGGAGCCGCTTATGGCCTGATCGCCGAATGGGTGGAATATCCTCATGACCGCAGCTGGGCCACTTTCCGCATCCGCGAACAGGCTCGCTTCCATGACGGCCACCCGATCCGCGCCGAAGACGTGGTGTTCAGCTTTGAGATTCTGCTCAGCAAGGGAAAGCCCGAGTATACCTTGCAGCTGGCTGACCTGGCCGATGTTAAGGCGGTGGACCCGCTCACGGTGAGGTTCACCTTCAAGGAAGGCCGCAAGGATTTACCCCTGGTGGTCGGCTCGATCCCCATCCTCCCCAAGCATTATTGGGAGAAGCACGATTTCGAGCGAGCCACCCTGACTCCGTCACTCTCCAGCGGCCCTTATCAGGTCAGCTCAGTCAAACCGGGCAAGCAGGTGGTTTTCCAGCGGGTCAAGGATTACTGGGCAGCGGATCTACCTGTTAACCGCGGCCGTTACAACTTCGATCAAGTGATTTTCGAGTTTTTCCGCGATGCTGATGTGGGTTTTGAAGCCTTCAAGTCTGGCGATTATGACCTGCATTACGACTACAGCTCGAAGCATTGGGCCACCGCCTACGACTTTGCCGCCGTTGAACAGGGTCAGATAATCAAACAGGAAATCCCTCACCAGATGCCTCGTCCGGTGCAGGCTTTCTTTTTCAATACCCGCAGCGCCCCGTTTAATGACCTGAACGTCCGTAAGGCTGCCAGCCTGCTGTTTGACTTCGAATGGTCCAACCGCAACCTGTTCAGTAATGCCTATAGCCGCACTGTCAGCTGGTTTCCCAACAGCCCCTACACTGCCCCGGTTCCCGCAACCGCTGAAGAGCAAGCGCTGTTGGCTGATCAAGCCAAGCATCTGCCGGACAATTTCTTCAGCGCTGATATCCATCCTCCCGTGAATGATGGCAGCGGCCAGATCCGCAACCGCATGCGCGAGGCACTATCACTGCTGCAGGAAAGCGGTTGGCGCCTGCAGGATCACAAGTTGGTCAACGAGCAAGGCAAGCCGCTCCGCTTTACCGTTCTCAATTATCACAACCCCGGCATTTATCGCATCGTCGCCCCCTGGTTCCGTAACCTGCAGCGTCTGGGCATTGAGGCCGATTACCGGGAAGTAGAACCCGCTGCCTATAAGGAGCGGCTGGACAACTTCGACTATGATGTGGTGCTGTTTGTACTGCCGGTACGCGACTATCCCGGACCGGAGCTGACCGATTATTTCGCTTCAAGCAGTGCAGATATCCCCGGCAGCAAGAATCTGGCGGGTATTAGCCACCCGGTTGTCGATTTTCTGGTTCGCACTGCCCTGTCTGCTGAGCAAGAAGCCGAGTATGTGCTCAGCCTGCAAGCGCTGGACCGGATGTTGCGCTACCAGCATTACGGCGTCCTGAATTACCATATTCGCCATCACCGGGTTGCCTGGTGGGACAGATTTTCCCGCCCTTCGGAACCGATCCCGTTCGGATTGGGTCTGGATACCTGGTGGATGAAAAATAAATAACGCGCGCACGCTTCACGCTGGCATGTAACAAGCATGGCCACGCTTATTCCTGGTGGGCCAGCACTGATTACGCCACGATACCTGGAGCAGCGACGACATTGTTGCTATAGCCCGTTGCATGTTGCCCGTGAGCGTGCCGCATGAAAAAAAGGAGTCATTATGGCCATTCACAGCACTGTGCTGCGTGGGCTGTTTGTTGGGCTGTGTGCGTTCACAGCATTGGCACATGCCGAAATCCACAAGAGCCACGCCATTGCCATGCATGGCGAGCCCAAATATTCCCCCGGGTTCTCGCATTTTGATTACACCAACCCCAACGCCCCCAAAGGCGGCGAGCTGCGGCTGCATGTGATCGGCGGTTTCGACTCTCTCAACCCCTTTGTCTCCAAGGGCCGCGCCGCCGCTGGCATGGCGTATCTGGACAACTCCTACCTGTACGATTCACTCACTGTGCGCGGTGAAGACGAACCTTTCACCCAGTACGGCTTGCTTGCAGAAAGCATCGAATGGCCGGATGACCGCAGCTGGGTGCGTTTCCACCTTCGCGAGGAGGCCCGTTTCGCAGATGGAGAACCGGTGCAGGCCGACGATGTGGCCTGGACCTTTGACACCCTGATGGAGAAAGGCAAGCCTTTCTATAGCTACTACTACGCAGCCGTTGAACGCGTGGAAATCAACGATCCGCGCACCGTTACCTTTCACTTCAAGGCCAGTGACAACCGGGAACTGCCGCTGATCATCGGCCAGCTTCCCGTGCTGCCCAAGCACCACTGGCAAGATCGGGAGTTCGACAAAGACGGCATGCTCCCGCCCCTTGGCTCAGGCCCTTACCGCCTGGCCGAAGCGAAACCCGGCAAGAAAGTGGTTTACCAGCGCCGCAAGGATTACTGGGCGCAATCACTGCCTGTGATGAAGGGACGTAATAACTTCGATCGCATCATCTATGATTACTATCTGGATGAAACCGCGGCTCTGGAAGCCTTCAAAAGTGGTCGCTACGACTGGCGCCATGAAAACAATTCCAAACTCTGGGCCACAGCGTATCGGGGCCCGGCCTTCGAAAGCGGCAAGATTGTTACTGATGAAGTCAGCCACGGAAACCCCTGGGGCGCACAGGCCTTCATCTTCAATCTGCGCAAGGAATTATTCCAGGATGAAGTCCTGAGAGAGGCGATTGGTTACGCGTTTGACTTCCAATGGTCCAACGACAATCTGTTCTACGGACAATACAAACAGAACCGTAGCTACTTTGATAACTCCGAAATGGCCGCCACGGGTCTTCCCTCAAAGGCGGAGCTGGCATTGCTGGAGCCATACCGAGAGCAACTACCGGAAGCGGTTTTCAACAAGGAATACCAGCCTCCCAAAACCGATGGGTCTGGTCGTCCCCGTGAAAATCTGCGCAAGGCATCCATGTTGCTCAAGGAAGCCGGCTATCAGCTCCGCGACGGACAGCTTTACACCCCGGACAACAAGCCGGTTCGCTTCGAGTTTATCCTCAGCTCTCCGGCCTTTGAGCGCATCGTTCTGCCTTTCTCCCGTAACCTGAAGGCACTGGGTATTGTGGCCAACGTTTCCAAGGTGGATTCGTCCCTGTGGGTTGAGCGCATCCAGAATTTCGACTTCGATATGATTGTGTATCGCATGGGGCAATCCAGCTCACCGGGCAATGAACAGCAAGAATACTGGTCTTCCCAGGCTGCCGAACAGCCCGGCAGCCGCAACCTGATTGGCATCAAGAATCCGGTTGTGGATGCGCTGGTGGACAAGATCGTCGCAGCCCAGACCCGTGAAGAACTGATTACCCGCTGCCGGGCCCTGGACCGGGTGCTGCAATGGCAGCATTACAGTGTCTTCAACTGGTATTCCGACCAATACCGACTCGCCTACCAGTCCCGCCTGCGACACCCTGAACTTGGCAAGTACGTTGGCATGGATGCGGCCCTGGATACCTGGTGGGATAGCACAGCGAAATGATGCGCTACTACATTGCCAAACGGCTGCTGCTGGTTCTTCCTACTCTGTTCGGCATCCTGTTACTGAACTTTCTGGTGGTACAGGCCGCTCCCGGCGGACCAGTGGAAAAGACCCTGGCGGAACTGCAAGGAATTGGCGGCGGCGGCACCGGCAGCAGCTTTGCCGGCGGCAGTGCGGACACCGTCAGCGGCGGCGAATACCGTGGTTCCCGGGGTTTGCCACCGGAGCTGGTGGAACGTATTGAAAAGATGTACGGCTTTGACAAGCCTGCCCATGAACGTTTCTGGCTGATGATAAAAAACTATTTCAGCTTCGATTTCGGCGAATCCTATTACCGGGACCGTTCCGTCACCGAGCTGATTGTAGAACGCCTGCCAGTGTCCATCTCTCTGGGGCTGTGGAGCACCCTGATTGCCTACATGATTTCCATTCCACTGGGCATTCACAAGGCAGTCAGAGACGGCTCTCGCTTTGATGTCTGGTCAAGCACCGCGATTATTGTCGGCTTTGCCATCCCCAGCTTTCTGCTGGGCATCCTGTTGATCGTGCTGTTTGCCGGCGGCTCCTATTTCGAGTGGTTCCCGCTTCGCGGCCTTACCTCTGACAATTTTGATGAGCTTAGCCTGTTCGGCAAGATTGTCGACTACGCCTGGCATATCACACTGCCCACCATCGCCATCGTGGTCGGCAACTTCGCCACCCTGTCCATGCTGACCAAAAATTCCTTCATGGACGAAATTCGCAAACAGTATGTGCAAACCGCCCGAGCCAAGGGACTGAGTGAAAAGCAGGTGCTCTACGGCCATGTGTTCCGCAACGCCATGCTGATCATCATCGCCGGTTTTCCCGCCGCTTTTATCAGCATGTTCTTTACCGGTGTACTGCTGATCGAATTCATCTTCTCCCTGGACGGGCTCGGGCTGCTGGGCTTTGAATCGGTGATCAACCGCGACTATCCGGTGGTCTTTGGCACCCTGTTCATCTTCACCCTCATCAGCCTGTTGCTGAAGCTTGTCAGCGACCTGACCTATATGTGGGTGGATCCGCGCATCGACTTTGAACGGAGGGATAACTAATGGCTCTACCCTCCCTGCGTTTCAGCAATCCGGTATCGGCCCGCCAATGGCAAGCTTTTCGCAGCAACCGCCGGGGCTACTGGTCGTTATGGATTTTCCTTGTGCTGTTTATCCTCAGCCTGGGCGCGGAATTCATCTCCAACGACAAGCCCTTGCTGGTTCACTATGACGGCGACCTCTACACCCCGGTATTCAATGCCTACCCGGAAACCACTTTTGGCGGCTTTTTCGAATCGGAAGCCAACTACCGGGACCCGGTGGTAAAAGATCTGATCGAAGAGAATGGCTGGATACTCTGGCCGCCGATTCGATTCAGCTATAACACCATCAACTACGATCTGAGCGAACCCGCGCCTGCCCCACCCTCGGCGGAAAACTGGCTCGGCACCGATGACCAGGGCCGCGATGTGGCCGCCGGATTAATATACGGCTTTCGTATTTCCGTACTGTTCGGGCTGATGTTGACTCTGTTCTCCAGCATTGTCGGCATCATTGTTGGTGCCATTCAGGGCTACTACGGTGGCTGGCTGGATCTGGCCGGGCAGCGCTTTCTGGAAATCTGGTCAAGCATGCCGACCCTGTTCCTGATTATCATCATTTCCAGCTTTGTGACGCCTAGCTTCTGGATTTTGCTGATCATCATGCTGCTGTTTTCCTGGATGACACTGGTGGACCTGGTGCGGGCCGAATTCCTGCGCTGTCGTAATATGGACTATGTACGCGCCGCTCACGCCATGGGGGTGCGCACACCGGTGATCATGTTCCGCCATATGCTGCCCAATGCCATGGTGGCCACCATCACCTTCCTGCCTTTCATTCTCAACGGTGCCGTGGTGACACTCACCTCCCTGGACTTTATCGGTTTCGGTCTACCCCCCGATGCGCCTTCCCTGGGCCGCCTGGTGGGTCAGGGGAAAGCCAATCTGCACGCTCCCTGGCTGGGAATCAGCGTCTTTGCCACACTCACGGTCATGCTGACCCTGCTGGTGTTTATCGGCGAAGCCGTTCGTGATGCATTCGACACGAGGAAGTTTCTGCAATGAGCCTCCTATCCCTGCGTGGTCTGACCATTCGATTTGGCCAGGATGTGGCCGTAGATAACCTGTCCCTGGATCTGGAACCCGGCCACATGCTGGCGTTGGTGGGCGAGTCTGGTTCCGGCAAGTCCCTGACCGCCCTGTCGATCCTTGATCTGTTGCCGGATAGTGCCAGCTGGCACGCCGACACACTGACTCTTGATGGCGAAAACCTGCTCGGGCTCACGGAAAACCGCAAACGCGCCCTGCGCGGCGGCCGTATCGGCACCATTTTCCAGGAACCACTCACGGCCCTGAATCCTCTGCATACGGTGGAAAAACAGATCAACGAAAGCCTGTTTGTTCATCAGGGAATGAGCCGGCAGAAGGCCCGTGCGCGCTGCCTGGAATTACTCGGCCAGGTTGAGCTTCCTGCTACATCGGAAATGCTGGGCCGTTATCCGCACCAGCTCAGTGGTGGCCAGCGCCAGCGGGTAATGATTGCCATGGCCCTGGCCAACGATCCACAGATTCTGATTGCCGACGAGCCCACCACCGCTCTCGACGTGACCGTTCAGGAAACTATTCTGACGCTGATCAAGCGGTTGCAGAACGAACTGAACCTGTCGATCCTGCTGATCAGCCATGATCTGGCGGTAGTCAGCCGCTTTGCCGATGACATTCTTGTCATGCATCGCGGCAAGAAAGTGGAAGCCGGCCCCACGGCACAGGTGCTGGAACAGCCCAAGGAGGCCTATACGCGCCATCTGATCGACTCGGAGCCCCGAGGCCGGATGCCGCCACTGGCGGAGGATGCACCGCTGCTTCTGGAAGCCAGTACCATGGCGGTCACCTTCAAGGAAAAGCGCCGGAGCCTGTTCTCCCCTGCCCCGTTGATGCGGGCGGTGGATGAGATTGATCTTTGCGTCAGGCGCGGCGAGACCCTCGGTATTGTCGGCGAATCCGGCTCTGGTAAATCCACTCTGGCGCTGGCGTTGTTGCGCCTGGTAAAGAGCCAGGGCCAGATCCTCATGGACGGTACCGATCTGCGACAACTAACCCCCCGGCAGCTGCGCGGCTGGCGCAGCCGCCTGCAAGTGGTCTTCCAGGACCCATTCGGCAGCCTCAATCCGCGCATGACCGTGGGCCAGATCGTGGCGGAAGGTCTGGCCGTGCACGCCGGCAGCCTGTCTCGACAGGAAAGGGATGCCAAAGTCATCCAGATGCTCGAAGAAGTGGACCTTCCGGCCGAAGCACGACATCGCTACCCCCATGAGTTTTCCGGCGGTCAGCGGCAGCGTATCGCCATTGCCCGTGCCCTGATCATGGAACCCGAGCTGCTGATTCTGGATGAACCCACCTCAGCCCTGGATCGGAGTGTGCAATATCAGATCCTGGAACTGCTCAAATCCCTGCAAGAGAAACATGATCTCAGCTATTTGTTTATCAGCCATGATCTGAAAGTCATACGATCCATCTGTCACCGGGTGATGGTGATGAAGGATGGCAAGGTGGTTGAGCAAGGCGATACAGAGGCTATCTTTGACCAGCCACAACACAGTTATACCCACAAGCTCATGTCCGCGGCCTTTGCCACGGGAAACACACCGTTGCATTTGGCAACCCCTGAGCAGACGTCAAAACCCGTTTAATTGCCTATAATCAGTAACAAGTTGAAAGTTGAAAGTTAAGAAGCGCCATTAACACGCGCTTTTCGACTTCCAACTTCCAACTTCCAACTCAAAATACATCGAGGACAGACATGGGATTTCTAGCAGGCAAACGCTACCTTATCGTCGGCGTCGCCAGTGACCGCTCCATTGCCACGGGTATTGCCGAAGCGATGCACCGCGAAGGCGCCGAGCTGGCCTTTACCTACCAGAACGAGAAGCTGAAAAGCCGTGTCGTGAAAGCCGCAGAACGCTATGGCAGCAACCAAACACTATGCTACCCCTGCGATGTCGTCAGTGACGAAGAGATCGAGGCAGTATTCACGGCGCTGGGCGATCAATGGGACGGGCTGGATGGAATTATCCACGCGGTGGGCTTTGCTCCAGGCAGCGAACTGGATGGCAGCTTTGCGGAAGTGGCAACCCGCGAAGGATTCCGCATCGCCCATGATATTTCCAGCTACAGCTTCGTTGCCCTGGCCAAAGCCGGGCGTCAGATGATGGCCAACCGCAATGGCTCCCTGCTGACACTCACATACCATGCCGCGCGTCAGACCGTGCCGAACTACAACGTGATGGGCCTGGCCAAGGCCAGCCTGGAAGCCTCAGTTCGTTATCTGGCTTCCAGCATGGGACCGGACGGCATTCGTGTGAACGGGATTTCCGCCGGCCCCATCCGTACCCTCGCAGCATCCGGCATCAAGAAGTTTCGCAGCATGCTGGACTACAACGCCGCCAAGGCACCGCTGCGTCGGAATGTGACTATCGAGGAAGTGGGTAACGTGGCCGCTTTCCTGTGCTCTGACCTGGCATCCGGCATCACCGGCGAAATCACCTATGTGGATGCCGGCGCCAGCACCGTATCCATGCCTTTTGAGCTTGAAAACGAGTAAATCAGAAGAAGCACCCGCAACCCGGAATTGCGGCAAAAAAAAAGCTCACCATCGCTGGTGAGCTTTTTTTGTTTCTACCGCTCGATTACTGATCGGCAGAACTGCTACTCAGTCGCTGCAGATTAAGGTCCACATCACCTTCGTCGCGCAACAATGCAACCACCTGACGGAAGTTACGTTGCCCTTCGATATTTCCAAGCTCAAGCAGCGCGGCCTGTTGCTGGGCGTCCGACAGCGGTTCGGCATTACCGTCTTCCACCCGGGTCACCTGGTAAGCCACCAGAGAACCGTCACCCACGCGAGTCAGCTCTATAGCCGAACCTTCCCCTTCCGCAGTCTTCGGCAGCGCAAAGGCGCCGTTGACAACTTCCATGGAGGGCTCGGCCCCACCACGTTGAAGGCCTTCCTGCTCTTCAATCCCGGTCTCGAACAAGGCGGCGATCTCATCCAGGCTCGCGCCCTGCTGCAATTTCTCTTCTGCCTGTGCAGACAATTCCTGCACCCTGTCAGCAGCTCGCTCGCCCTTGAGGCGCTCGCGAATTGCGAAGGAGACATCTTCCAGCGGCAGCGGCTCCGCCGGTTTGTCGTCGAGGATACTGACAGCCAGGTACTCACCAGGGGCAGTCTCGATCAGATCACTGTTGTGGCGATCCTTACGAACCTGGTCACTGTTGAGAGCTTGCTGCACCTGACGAGCAGACAGTGGCTCAGGCAGCGACGACAGGGAAACCCAGTCGGTGCTTACGACTTCGATGCCAACCTGCTCGGCGGGAACGGTCATGTCGCTGTGTTCGTACAGAAGCTCTTCCAGACGTGCCACATCTTCATTCAGCAGAGTTTCCGCGCGGCCCTGTTTGAGATCTGCACGAATCTGCTCGGCCAGTTCCTCAAGTGTGGGCAAATCCTGCTCACGGACAACATAAGATACCTTGATCAGATGCACGCCGGCATCGGTCACCACCGGATCGGAAACCATGCCCGGCTCCAGACTGGCGATAGCCTCTTCCATTTCTTCAGGTAGCGCCCCCTTGGATACCACACCAAGATCGCCACCGGCGTCGGCAGAGCCTGGATCGTCGGAGTACTGAGCGGCCACTTCAGCAAAGGAGCCACCGGCGGCAATTGCCTGTGCGGCTTCAGTCGCACGGGTCTGAGCCTGCTCAAGATCTCTGTCGCCATTGATCTCGACAAGAATATGGGCCACTTTGCGAGCGGTGCTCGCACCTGATTCTTCCATGATAGAGCGGCGGACTTCGTACTCCGCCGCCACGTCTTCCTCACTCACGGATACCTGATCGGTGTAGTCCTGCGCTGACAGCTTCACATAGGCAACCCGGAATTCTTCCGGACGCATGAACTCTGCCTGGTTTTGATCGTAGTAAGCCTTGATGTCTTCATCGCTGACGGAAAAATCACTGCGTAGCGCGTTCAGGTCCAGCGTCACATAACGAATATCACGAACCTGCTCACCCAGTCGGCGCTGCTCTTGCAGTTCCGTTGGCAATGCAAAATTCGTTGCCATGAAGCCGGAGCGATACTGTTCTTTCAGCATGTCCTGACGCAGGCCCTGAATATAACCCTGTGGCGTCAAGCCACGGCTACGCAGTTCCCGCTCGAAACGAATCTCGGAAAACCTGCCATTCTCCTGGAAAAGGGGGACCTGATAAATATCGCGGGCGGCCTGCTTTTCGCTGAATGCCAGCTTGGCGTTATCCGCTGCTGCAAGAATCAGCTGTTCGTTAACCAGTCCTTCCAGCACCATTTCGGGGCGAACAAAGGAATCCAGCATGGACGGGTCCATATTCGGACTCTGCTGGCGCAGCATGTCACGAACACGCTCCACACGCTGATTCACCACACTGCGGGTGATTTTGTTGCCTTCCACTTCGGCAACCACATCTCCGCTTCCACCACCGGTGAAATAGCCGTAGAAACCGGAAATCACAAAAGGAAGGATAATCGCGGCAAGCAGGACCTTGCCCACGGGACCGCGGACAAACCGTCTGAACTCCTGCATGAAAATACTCCGTAGGGACTCTTATTAAAACCTGGAGCCGTGACTTAAGCATGGCTTCAGGTGAAAACTTTCGAATTCGATCTTGTTATGTGAGAACCGCAATTTTTACCACAGGTTCCCCTAAACGGAAAAAAGCGCACCCGCTTACGGCTGCGCTTCCTCAAACTGGCGGAGCGGACGGGACTCGAACCCGCGACCCCCGGCGTGACAGGCCGGTATTCTAACCAGCTGAACTACCGCTCCAGCAAACAGTTTAGTTCACCGCGTCTTTCAGTGCCTTACCAGCTTTGAAGCCCGGTACTTTGGCAGCGGCGATCTGAATAGTCTGGCCAGTTTGCGGGTTGCGGCCTTCGCGAGCAGCGCGCTCTTTCACAGCAAAAGTACCAAAACCTACCAGAGAAACGCTGTCACCTTTTTTCAGGGCGCCAGTAACCGCTTCCAAAGTAGCATCCAGTGCACGACCTGCGTCGGCTTTGGAAATATCCGCGCTAGCGGCAATCGCATCAATCAACTCTGACTTATTCACAAAGTTCCCCTTTCTGTTTTTCCCGGTTTTATGGTCGAGGCGTGATGTACTCTCCTCCTGAGCAAGCAGCCTTTATACCAACGGGTATAAGGAGCGTCAAGAAAGGAAAGGTATCATCGCACCCAAGTTAAAAAAAATGAAAAACCATATAGATCAATAATTTAAAAAGCTTCAATTCCGGCTCATTAATGTGTACTGGGCCGCTTTTCACCTTCCTGGTTTTTCTCTTCTGCGAGCGCCAAATCCTCTTCCAGTTCCGCTTCGCTCAGCGGGCTGGGTTGATGAGTCAGCGCCACATCAAGCACCTGGTCAATCCATTTAACAGGACGGATATCCAGGGACGACTTGATATTGTCCGGAATCTCCTTGAGATCCCGCTCGTTTTCTTCCGGTATCAATACCGTCTTGATGCCACCACGATGAGCAGCCAATAATTTCTCTTTCAAGCCACCAATGGGCAGAACCTGGCCACGCAGGGTAATTTCACCAGTCATGGCCACGTCTGCACGCACCGGTATACCTGTGAGCACGGACACCATGGCAGTACACATGCCGACACCCGCACTGGGGCCGTCCTTCGGCGTAGCACCTTCCGGCACATGCATGTGCAAATCGTTACGGTCCAGGGTGCGGCGACGGATACCAAGAGTGCCAGCACGGCTTTTCACAACCGTCCAGGCCGCCTGAATGGATTCCTGCATCACATCGCCCAAGGAGCCGGTAGAGATTACGCGGCCTTTGCCCGGAGTGGAAACACTTTCGATAGTCAGCAGCTCGCCACCTACAGAGGTCCACGCCAGTCCGGTAACCTGCCCTACCTGATCCTTTTCTTCCGCACGGCCAAAGCTGAACTTGCGCACACCCAGGTATTGTTCCACCAGCTCCTCGGTGAGCGCGACACTGGTACTCTCTCCAGCCAGCAGGTGTTCCTTGACTACCTTGCGGCAAATCTTGCTGACTTCACGCTCCAGTCCACGAACCCCGGCTTCACGGGTGTAATGACGAACCACGTAACGTAGCACGGATTCGTCGAAAACCACTTCGTCCTTTTTCAGACCATTATTCTTGATCTGCTTGGGAACCAGATACTGGAGAGCAATATTGACCTTTTCGTCCTCGGTGTAGCCCGGCAGACGAATGACTTCCATACGGTCCAGCAAGGGTGCCGGAATATTCATGGAGTTGGAGGTGCAGACAAACAGGGTTTCCGACAGATTGTAATCCACCTCCAGATAGTGATCGCTGAAGGTATCGTTCTGTTCCGGATCGAGCACTTCCAGTAGCGCAGAGGCCGGATCACCACGGTTATCCATGCCCATCTTGTCCACTTCATCGAACAGGAACAGCGGGTTCCTGACACCGACCTTGGACAGCTTCTGCACTACCTTGCCCGGCAACGAGCCGATATAAGTGCGACGGTGACCGCGAATTTCAGCTTCATCTCGCACTCCACCCAACGCCATGCGGACAAACTTGCGGTTGGTGGCATGGGCAATGGATTGTCCCAGGGAGGTTTTACCCACGCCTGGCGGGCCCACCAAGCACAACACCGGCCCCTTTACCTTGCCCACACGGCTCTGTACCGCCAGGAACTCCAGAATCCGGTCCTTCACTTCTTCCAGACCGTAATGATCCTCATCCAGCACTTTTTTGGCATGGGCCAGATCGTGACGTACCCGGCTGCGCTTCTTCCACGGCACCGATGTCATCCAGTCCAGATAGCTACGCACTACCGTGGCTTCCGCAGACATGGGCGACATCATCTTGAGCTTGTTCAGCTCGTTCATGGATTTCTCGAGGGCTTCCTTGGGCATGCCCACGCTTTCAATTTTCTTTTCCAGGTCTTCCAGGTCGTTACCACTGTCGTCCAGATCACCCAGTTCTTTCTGGATGGCTTTCATCTGTTCGTTCAGGTAGTACTCGCGCTGGCTTTTCTCCATCTGTTTCTTGACGCGCCCACGAATGCGTTTTTCCACCTTGAGCACATCAATGTCGGATTCCATCAGCGCAATCAGGTGTTCAACCCGCTCACGCACATCCACCATTTCCAGCACGTCCTGCTTTTCTTCCAGTTTCAATTGCAGGTGGGCGGCAATGGTGTCGGCCAGACGGCTGACTTCATCAATGGAGGAGACAGAGCCGGTGACTTCCGGCGCCACTTTCTTGGAAAGTTTGACGTAATCCTCGAACTGGGATTGCAGCGAGCGGGACAGTGCCTCCTGCTCACCCTCATCCGGCAGCCCCTCTTCCAGCTCTCGCACATCAGCGATACCACCTTGGTCGCCGAACTCGGCCTTGACCACGTGGGCACGCTGACCGCCTTCAACCAGCACCTTGACGGTGCCGTCGGGCAGTTTGAGCAGCTGCAGGATGGTTGAGACGGTACCGACCCGGTAAATGTCATCCGCACCCGGGGCATCGTCAGAGGCATTGCGCTGGGCAACCAGCATGATCTGTTTGTCGTCCGCCATGGCGGTTTCAAGCGCAGCAATGGACTTTTCCCGGCCAACAAACAGCGGGATCACCATATGGGGATACACCACTACGTCACGCAGTGGTAAAAGCGGGATATCTTTCAGCACGTATTGCCTCTATTGCCGTGGTGGCACCTTAATCCGGTGCCACCTTGGAAGACTGCTCGTTGTTCTCGTAAATCAACAACGGATCGGATTCGCCCTTGATGGTGGGACTGTCGATAACCACCTTGGCAACAGAGTCCATGGAAGGAACCTGGTACATGGTATCGAGCAGCACACTTTCCAGAATGGAGCGCAGACCCCGGGCCCCTGTCTTTCTTTCCATGGCCTTGTGGGCCACGGCGCGAAGGGCATCATCGCGGAAATCCAGCTCCACGCCTTCCATCTCGAACAGGCGGGCGTACTGTTTGGTCAGGGCATTGCGTGGTTCAGTGAGAATCTGAACCAGCGCCTCTTCACTGAGCTCTTCAAGGGTCGCGATCACCGGCAGACGGCCGATAAACTCGGGAATCAGGCCATACTTGACCAGATCTTCCGGTTCCACATCTACCAGCAATTCACCCAGGTTACGGGCATCATCCTTGCTCTTCACTTCTGCAGAGAAGCCGATACCACCTTTCTCGGAGCGCTCGCGAATCACCTTGTCCAGGCCGGCAAAGGCACCACCACAAATAAACAGCATGTTGGAGGTGTCCACCTGCAGGAACTCCTGCTGGGGATGCTTGCGCCCGCCCTGGGGAGGCACAGAGGCCACGGTACCTTCAATCAGCTTGAGCAGGGCCTGCTGCACGCCCTCCCCGCTCACATCACGGGTGATGGAGGGGTTGTCAGACTTGCGGGAGATCTTGTCGATTTCATCGATATAGACAATACCGCGCTGGGCCTTGTCCACATCATAGTCGCACTTCTGCAACAGTTTCTGAATGATGTTTTCCACATCCTCACCCACGTAACCGGCTTCGGTGAGGGTGGTGGCATCCGCGATGGTGAAAGGCACATTGAGCAACCGCGCCAAGGTCTCGGCCAACAGCGTTTTACCACTACCGGTGGGACCGATAAGCAAAATATTACTCTTGCCGAGTTCCACCTCATCACGGCCCTTGCTACTGCTGCGCAGGCGCTTGTAATGGTTGTATACCGCCACGGCGAGGACTCGTTTGGCTCGCTCCTGGCCAATCACGTACTCATCAAGGGTTTCCTTGATTTCGTTGGGCTTGGGCAGGGCTTCTCCGCCGGTGTCCCCGGTGTCTTCCTGCACTTCCTCGCGGATGATGTCATTACACAGATCCACGCATTCGTCGCAGATAAAGACCGAGGGCCCCGCAATCAGCTTGCGGACCTCATGCTGGCTTTTGCCACAAAAAGAGCAGTACAGCAGCTTGCCGTCGTCGCCCTTGCCAGTGGAGTCGGTCATTGAATCGCCTCTAAACCTGTGTATTTGAGTATTTGCGTCTCTTTGAAGATGCAGGGAGACGGGGGCTTTTTCAAGCCCGCCGGGCCTCTCAGGCCTTCCGTTAGGACACTTTTTGTACGAAGGTTACCGAATTACACCGGACGCTGACGCAATACCGCGTCAACGATGCCATATTCCTGCGCTTCTTCCGCGCCCAGGAAGTTGTCGCGGTCGGTATCCTTCTCCAGCCTTTCCAGCGACTGGCCGGTGTGATGCGCCAGCAGGCTGTTGAGCTGCCCTTTGATCTTGAGGATTTCCCTTGCGTGGATCTCGATATCCGAAGCCTGGCCCTGGAAACCGCCCAGCGGCTGATGGATCATCACCCGGGCATTGGGCAGCACATAGCGTTTGCCTGCTGCACCGGCGGCCAGCAGGAAAGCCCCCATACTGGCAGCCTGGCCCACGCACATGGTGGACACATCCGGCTTGATGAACTGCATGGTGTCATAGATGGACATGCCGGCTGTGACAGAACCACCCGGGCTGTTGATATAGAGATGAATGTCCTTGTCCGGGTTTTCCGACTCCAGGAACAGCATCTGGGCCACGATCAGGTTGGCCATTTGGTCTTCCACCTGGCCGATCATGAAAATCACCCGTTCCTTGAGCAGGCGGGAATAGATATCAAAAGAACGCTCACCACGGGCAGTCTGCTCGATCACCATCGGCACCAGACCCAGATTGGTGGGATCCTTGCTCAGCTCTTGCATTTCCGGGGTCATGGAGTTGATACGGCTCAAGTCGATCATGTAGCGCTTTCCTTCTCGTCGATCGTCCGGGGACGCTCTTGCGATTTATTGGTATCGGCCGGTAGCCGACCTCATCCTGAATGCTGCAATGGGGGCTGACATAGCCGAAAACAAGGCAGGCTGGACGAACAGGGCTTCCCGCATCTTATGACGGTGTATGGGGGGCGTCTATAAAAGTGGGCTTTGGCGGGGTCTGAATGCGCAAAACTTGCGCAAATTGTGCATAAATAACGCAAAACGGGGCCAGAAGGCCCCGTTTTGGTGTCAAAAAGCGGAAAGAATCAGCCTTCTGCTTGCTCACGTGGCTTCACCGCGTCCTGGTAGGACATGGCTTTCTCTTCCACCTTGGCACTATCCAGAACCAGGTCGACAACCTGCTCTTCCAGTACCGCACCTTCAATCTGCTGCAGCTGCTGCGGATTGCTGTAAACCCAGCTCACCACCTCTTCCGGCTTCTCGTACTGCTCGGCGATTTCCTCAACACGGGCTTTCACCTTGTCGGCATCGGCCTTGATCTCGTGCTTGTCGAGGATAGCGCGAACCACCAGGCCCAGACGCACGGAACGCTCAGCCTGCTCCTTGAACAGATCATCCGGCAGGATGGAGGCATCAAACTGCTGACCGCCACCAAACTGCTGCATCATCTGTTGACGCATGCGCTGGATTTCCTGGGTAACCAGGGCGCCCGGCAGGTCAAACTCGTGCAGGTTGACCAGGCCATCCATCGCCTGCTCTTTCACCTTGCCGGTTACCGCATTCTTCAGCTCGCGCTCCATGTTCTTGCGCACTTCTGCCTTGAATTTGGCTTCGTCGCCATCGTCAACACCGAACGCTTTCATGAACTCGGCATCCACTTCCGGCAACGCCTTGCCTTCAACCTTGTTGACCTTGATCTGGAACACCACGGACTGGCCTTTCAGCTCTTCGGACTGGTAGTCCTCCGGGAAGGTCACGTCGATGTCTTTTTCCTCACCAGCTTTCATGCCAACGATGCCGTCTTCAAAGCCCGGGATCATCTGGCCGGAGCCCAGCTCCAGGTTCTGCCCTTCGGCGCTACCGCCTTCGAAGGCTTCACCGTCTTTCAGACCTTTGAAATCAATGTTGACGCGGTCACCCGTTTCCGCGGCACGATCCACATCGGCGAACTCGGCGCGCTGCTGGCGCAGGGTTTCGATCATGGTATCCACATCGGAATCGGACACTTCAGCCTTGGGCTTTTCCACTTCGATGGAATCGAAAGCCGCCAGCTCGACATCCGGGTATACCTCGAAGGTAGCCACGAATTCCAGGTCCTTGCCTGCTTCGTTGGTCTTGGCTTCAAAGCCCGGCATACCCGCTGGCTGCAGCTTTTCCTGCTCCACCGCTTCGATGAAGGCTTCACGCATTACGTCAGCCAGCACTTCGTTACGCACGGCCCCGCCAAAGCGACGCTTTACTTCACGCATGGGCACTTTACCCGGGCGGAAACCGTCCAGACGGATCGTTTTCTGGGCTTCCTGCAGCTTGCCTTCTACTGCCACATCCACTTTTTCCGCGGGTACACCCACCGTTACACGGCGCTCAAGACCTGAAGTCGTTTCAACAGAAACCTGCATAACATCCTCTTTAAAAAAGACTTTTATCTCTGCCCGCCGCCGAAATAACGCGAAGACGGCCTAATGAAGGGCGAAGATTATAATCAAAGGGGGCTTCGCTGCCTACAGCCTGACTGTTCAGCAGTGCCTGAAGCCCATACGAAAAAGCCTCCGGGGATCTATCCCGGAGGCTTTTAATATGGGGTGACTGATGGGGCTCGAACCCACGACCGCCGGAATCACAATCCGGAGCTCTACCAACTGAGCTACAATCACCATAAAACTGTCTGCTTTCTTTCCTGCCTGGCGCACCTGGCAGGACTTGAACCTGCAACCTACGGCTTAGAAGGCCGTTGCTCTATCCAGTTGAGCTACAGGCGCTTGCAGATTTCCGCCATCAAGCCAACTGGTCGGGGTGGAGGGATTCGAACCCCCGACATCCTGCTCCCAAAGCAGGCGCGCTACCAGGCTGCGCTACACCCCGTCTTTTAAAGCTGCGTCAGTGACTAAGCTCGAAAGCGAGGCGCGCATAATACTCGGCACCCCCATGAGCGTCAACGGGGTTCGACGCAAAAAAATGTCTAACGTTCAGATTTTAGTCAACTTTTGCGCGTTGTGCCTGCGCGTGCGAGAATCGCGCCGTTCACGGCTAGCCCCGGCAGGCTGCGATTAACGCAACCGCGCCAAGCCGCCCCCTATTGTAGTCAATTTCAGAGAGACCGCCCACATGACCGCCCAGATTCTTGATGGCAAAACCCTGGCCCAGCAGTTCGAACAGGAGATGCGCCTGCGCGTCGACGCCCTGAAAGCCAAGGCCAACGGCCGCACGCCGATTCTTGCCACCATTCTGGTGGGTGCTGACCCGGCATCTGCCACCTATGTAAAGATGAAAGGCAACGCCTGCCAGCGTGTCGGCATGGAATCTGTCGCCATTGAGCTGGACGAAGACACCAGCACCGAACAATTGCTGGCAAAAATTGACGAACTCAACACCAATCCGGATGTGCACGGCATTCTGCTACAACATCCGGTGCCCGCCCAGATTGATGAACGCGCCTGTTTCGACGCCATCAGCCTGGAAAAGGACGTGGACGGCGTCACCTGCCTCGGGTTTGGTCGCATGAGCATGGGTGAGGACGCTTACGGCTGCGCCACCCCCAAAGGCATCATGCGCTTGCTGGAGCACTACCAGGTGGAACTGGAAGGCAAACATGCCGTAGTGGTGGGTCGCAGCGCCATTCTTGGCAAACCCATGGCCATGATGCTGCTGGAAGCCAATGCCACAGTCACCATCTGCCACAGCCGCACCCGGGATCTGCCAGCCCTGGTCAAACAGGCTGACATCGTTGTCGGCGCCGTGGGCAAGCCGGAGTTCATCAAGGCAGACTGGATCAAGGATGGCGCCGTGGTCGTCGATGCCGGCTTCCACCCGGAAAAGTGTGGCGACATCGAGCTGGGACCACTGGTAGATAGAGTGAGCGCCTATACTCCGGTACCCGGCGGCGTCGGCCCCATGACCATCAACACCCTGATTTTCCAGACCCTGCAGTCCGGTGAAAAAGCCCTGGGCTAACCGACCAACCCAAAAGCCGCGTTCATTATGGTCGCGGCTTTTGGGTGGCCACTACTGCCTAATTAACGCCTCTAACGGTGCCACCACTACAACACCAACAGGCGCCGGCCCTACTGATAATCGCGTTCCACAAATGTAAATTCCCACAAAAAAGCCGCACCCAAACCTTAGGCGCGGCCTCTTTGCTTTCTGTCAACACCACGCACGCGACATCGCGCAGCTATTAACTCTTCACTGTTAATTACTAACTGTCTTTGGGCCAGGACTCACGCAGACCGACAGTCTGATTGAACACCAGCTTGTCAGCGCTGCTGCTCTGATCCACACAGAAGTAACCCTCACGCTCGAACTGGTAACGGGTTTCGGCCAGAACCCCACGCAGACCTGGCTCCACCCAGCAACCATCCAGCACGCTCAATGAATCCGGATTGATATGGGACAGGAAGGTCTGCCCTTCTTCTGTCTTGTTGGGGTTCGCAGCGGTGAACAGGCGGTCGTAGAGACGCACCTCACAGGGCTCACCCTTGCTGGCACTGACCCAGTGGATCACCCCGCGCAGTTTGCCCTGGTCATCCGCATTTTCCGGGTTCTTGCCCAGGGTGTCCGGATCATAGCTGCAGCGCACTTCCACAATCTCGCCGCTGTCATCGCGGACCACATCGGTAGCACGCACCACATAGCCGTAGCGCAGACGCACCCGATCGCCCAGCACCAGGCGCTTGAACTTCTTGTTGGCCTCTTCCCGAAAATCCTCCCGGTCGATATAAATCTCCCGGGTCATGGGTACCTGGCGGGTTCCCATGGTCTCGTTCTGCGGATGCACCGGGGCGGTCAGGGATTCCTCCTTGCCCCCTTCCCAGTTTTCGATGACCACTTTCAAGGGATTCAGCACACACATGGCGCGGGGGGCATGCTGATTCAGATCATCGCGGATGGCGGCTTCCAGCATCCCCATGTCCACCACGGAATCCGCCCGGCTGACGCCCACAGACTCACAGAATGTGCGCAGTGAAGCCGGTGTGTAGCCACGACGACGCAGACCGCTGATGGTGGGCATACGCGGATCGTTCCAGCCTTCCACATGCCCTTCATCTACCAACTGCTTGAGCTTGCGCTTGCTGGTCACCGTGTAATTCAGGTTAAGGCGGGCAAACTCATACTGGCGCGGGCTCGCCGGCACGGAGGTGTGCTCGATGACCCAGTCATAAAACGGCCGGTGATCCTCGAACTCCAGGGTACAGAGGCTGTGCGTGATCCCCTCGAGGGCATCGGACAGCGGATGGGTGAAGTCGTACATGGGATAAATCACCCACTTGTCACCGGTCTGATGATGCACTTTCTTGCGGATGCGATAGAGAATCGGATCGCGCAGATTCAGGTTGGCACTCTGCATGTCGATTTTGGCACGCAGCACCGCCGCCCCCTCGTCCATCTCACCGCTGCGCATCTGCTCGAACAGGGCCAGATTCTCTTCCACGCTGCGCTCGCGATAGGGGCTGGGCTTGCCCGGCGTGGTGAAATTACCGCGGTACTCGGCGATCTGCTCCGGGCTCAGGCTGTCCACGTAGGCCAGCCCTTTATGAATCAGCTCCACCGCCAGCTGATAAAGCTGGTCGAAGTAGTTGCTGGCGAAACGCTCCTGGCCATTCCAGGTAAAGCCCAGCCACTGCACATCCTGCTTAATGGACTGGATGTACTCGTCCTCTTCCTTCTCGGGATTGGTATCGTCGAAGCGCAGATTGCAACTGCCGTTATAGCTTTCGGCAATCCCGAAGTTCAGGCAGATAGACTTGGCATGACCAATATGCAGGTACCCATTGGGTTCCGGTGGAAAACGGGTCACCACCTGGCCGTCGTTTTTACCTTCTGCAAGGTCACGGTCGATGATCTGTCTGATAAAATTGCTGGGCGCTTTCGTTTCGCTCATGGGTCTTGGCCAGTCCGGAAGGCAGAGAGCCTGAATATGGGCAGGCTCTCACGGTGAAAATGAAGGTGCGCTAGTGTACTGTACGCCCCCCAACAGTCAAAGACTCAGGGCCCGCCGGGGAACAAAAACCCCTAACCAGGCCCATCTTGCGGAGAAAACCTGATGAAAGTGGTGCTGACAACAACCTACGGCAAAATCACCCTGCAGCTGGACGCAGAGAAGGCGCCGATTACCACCGAGAACTTTGCTCAATACGTCAAGGATGGCCACTTCGACGGCACCATCTTCCACCGTGTTATCAGCAACTTCATGATCCAGGGCGGCGGCTTCACCGAAGATATGCAGCAGAAGCCCACCCGTGACACGATCCAGAACGAGGCCGGCAATGGCCTGTCCAACAAGGCCGGCACCATCGCCATGGCGCGCACCCCGGATCCCCATTCCGCTTCCGCCCAATTCTTCATCAACGTGGCCGACAACCACTTCCTGGACAAGGAACGCAGCCAGGACGGCTGGGGCTATGCGGTATTCGGCGCGGTCAGCGACGGCATGGACGTGGTGGAAAAAATCCGCAATGTGGCCACCGGCAACAGCGGTTTCCACCAGGATGTGCCGGTGGAGCCGGTACTCATCGAGTCTGCTGAACTGATCGAGGACTGACACCATGCGCGTTCTGGCCACTGCCCTGCTTGCCCTGTTACCGACCCTGCTGCTCGCCAACCCGCAGGTTCGCCTGGAAACCTCTGCCGGCCCGGTCACCGTGGAACTCTACGAGGACAAGGCACCGCAGACAGTCGCCAACTTCCTCAAGTATGTGGATGACGGCTTCTACGACGGCACCCAGTTCCACCGGGTAATCCGCGGTTTCATGATACAGGGCGGCGGCTTTGACCAGAGCGGGCAGCGCAAGGCCACCCGCTCACCGATCCAGAATGAAGCGGACAACGGCCTGAGCAATGAGCGTGGCACCCTGGCCATGGCCCGCACCGGCAACCCGCACTCTGCCACGGCCCAGTTCTTCGTCAATCTGGTCGACAATGACAACCTGGACTTTTCTGGCAAGAATGCCCGTGGCTGGGGCTATGCCGTCTTCGGTAAGGTCACAGACGGGATGGCGGTAGTGGACAACATCGCCAGTGAACGCACCACCAGCCAGCGCCTCAACGGAATGCTGGCGCGGGACGTGCCGGAAGTGCCCATTCTGATTACCCGAGCCTACCGCCTGGATTCAGCCGGCGAAGAAGAAAAAGGCGCACAGTAACCATGAGCTATACCCTGTTTATTTCAGACCTGCACCTGGATCCGGCCCGGCCGGAGCATCTGGAAGCGCTGGGCAAACTGCTGGAAGCCCACGCCGGCCAGGCTGATGCCCTCTATGTACTGGGCGACCTGTTTGAAGCCTGGATTGGCGACGACGATGACACCCCGTTCAATCAGGAAGCCATTGGCGCCTTCCGCAGCTTCAGTGACAACGGCAGCCAGCTCTATTTCATGCATGGCAATCGGGATTTCATGCTCGGTGACGATTTCGCCGCTGCCTGTGGCGGCACCTTGCTGGAAGAAGGCACCGTGGTGGATCTGTATGGCACCCCCGTCCTGCTGATGCACGGCGACAGCCTGTGCACCCTGGATACCGCCTACCAGCAGTTTCGCACCATGGCCCGTAATCCCCAGTGGCAACAGGGCATGCTGGCAAAGCCGCTGGAAGAGCGCCGCATGATCGCCCAGGGCATGCGCATGCAAAGCCAGGGCAACAACGCCAACAAGGCAGAAAACATCATGGACGTGACCCCGGAAGAAGTGGTTCGGGTTATGGAAGAGGCCGGCGTCAAACACCTGATCCACGGCCACACCCATCGCCCCAATATCCACGATGTTGAACTGGCCGACGGCCAGGGTAAGCGCTGGGTGCTGGGTGATTGGGGCAAGCTGGGGTGGCAGATTGTGGCGGATAGCGAGAAGGGCTTAAGACTGGAAAGCTTTGAAATCTGACCTCCTGTAGGAGCGCCGCTCGAGGCGCGAATCCGCCGGAAAATACCTGACAGATCTGTCCCTAGCGACCATGCCTGATCGCCTATCGGCGATTTCCTCGCAAGCGAGGTTCGCGGCTCATACTCGCAGAGCACAGAGAGCACCGCTCCTACAGGGAATTCTGTCAGGCTTGCGGAATACCGGAATGAAACCGAAACTCCGAATCCGGCGACTCCACCAATTCACGCTCCACTTCCTTGAAAAAACTCACCCTCTCCTCGATCGGCCCACCGGCATATTGTTCAGCCAGCTTCAGATAATCCTCAAAATGGCGCGACTCACTCTTCAGCAGGTAACGGTAATAACGCCCCAGCTCCGCATCCACATGCGGCGCCAACGCGGCGAAACGCTCACAACTCCGCGCCTCGATTAACGACCCTACGATCATGGTGTCCACCAGCCGACCAGGCTCCGAAGTGCGTATATGCTGGCGCAGCCCCTTGGCATAACGCGCAGGCGTCATGTGGTCGTAGGTCACACCGCGGTCTCGCATCAGCTGTATGACTTGCTCAAAATGCAGCAGCTCCTCTCGCGCCAGCTGGCTCAACGTATCCAGCAGTTCAGGCCGGTCCACATAACGAAACATCAGATTCAACGCGGTGCTGGCCGCTTTCTTTTCGCAATGAGCATGGTCGATAAGCAGGATATCAGGATGCTGCAATGCCCAATTAACCCAGGCCGACGGCGTGTCACAGGGAAGAAAATCGCGAATATGGGAAATGTCGTGCATGGAAATCTCACAGGCTTAGAGGAGCCGATCAGGAAACGGGCGTCGGCATTATAGCGTTTTTGTGCGCAATCTCATCCGCACCGCTGGTGCTCACTCGTCGCGCCCGTATACTGTCGCGTCATGGGCAGAAAAACACATCCACGCGTACAGCGGGCAAAAGGACAAGCGGCCATCATCGCACTGCGACTGCTGGGCGCGTTACCCTTTGCTGTCAACCGAGCACTCGCCTCCTTTATCGGCACGTTGCTGTCTTGGCTGCCGACCCAGGCTTTGACGATCAGCAAGACCAATCTGGCAATTAGCTACCCTGCCTTATCTGAGGAAGAACGCACCCGGCTCGCCCGCAAATCATTGGTGGAGAGCATCAAGAACACCTTTGAAATCGCACTCTTCTGGCGGCACCCCAACCAAGGACTGACACGGATAGTCGCCGTGGACGGCGATGCCCCTCTGCGGCAAGCGGTGCAGGACGGCAAACCCATCATGATCCTGGCGCCTCATCTGGGTTGCTGGGAAGTACTGAATTTCTGGCTCGCCACCGAGTTCGGGCTGCACGCCATGTTTGCTCCTTCCGGCCTGCCAGAAGTCGATCAACTGGTAAGGCAAGGGCGGGAGCATTTTGGCTCCACCATGTACCCGACTACCGCTCGCGGTGTAGCCGGATTAGTGCGCGCCATGAAAAAAGGTGCCCTGACAGCCATTCTTCCTGATCAGGTACCCGACCGCCGCAGCGGCCGGCATGTACCTTTCTACGGACAGCCGGCCTACACCGGCACCCTGGCCTGCAAGCTGGTACGCCAGACCGGCGCGGTCACTTTCATGGCCTGGGCCCGCCGCCTGCCCGGCACCCAGGGCTACGAAATTCGAGTCCGTCCGGCTGATCCCGCCGTCGCTGATGACGACCTGGATACTGCCCTTGCGGCAATGAATCGCTCCATCGAACATCTTATCGACGAATCCCCTGACCAGTACCTGTGGAGCTACAAACGCTTCCGGCGCCCGCCGGACGGCCTGAAAGCCCCCTACTGATTGCCGCATACCATGCTGTCAGTGATTACGAGTATTCATCCCGTGAATGACTACAACCGCGGTTTGGCTTAACAGTTGATGGCATTTCGGCTATACTCCGCGCGCAATTCCAACCCCCAGTAACACCCTAAAAGACTGATTTCCAAAAGAAATCAGCCAATTCGAGAAAGAGGGAAACGCTGTGCTAGAAGCCTATCGCAAACATGTTGAAGAGCGCGCCGTTGACGGTGTGCCGCCCAAGCCGCTGAACGAGCATCAGGTTGCCGACCTGGTAGAGCTGCTGAAAGCCCCGCCGGCCGGCGAAGAAGAATTCATCCAGGACCTGTTCGTTAACCGCGTGCCGCCGGGCGTGGACCAGGCCGCCTATGTGAAGGCCGCCTTCCTGACCGCGATTGTTAACGGTGAAGCCAGCTCTCCCCTGATCGACCGTAAACGTGCCGTGCAGCTGCTGGGCACCATGCAGGGTGGCTATAATGTGGCCACGCTGGTTTCAGCGCTGGATGATGCCGAACTGGCAGAAATCGCTGCTGACGAACTCAAGCACACTCTGTTGGTATTTGATGCTTTCCACGATGTGGAAGACAAGATGAAAGCCGGCAACGCCAAGGCCAAGGAAGTCATCGAGTCCTGGGCTGAAGGTGAGTGGTTCACCAATCGCGCGGACCTTGCCGAAAAGATGACCCTGTCTGTCTTCAAGGTTACCGGCGAGACCAACACTGACGACCTGTCCCCCGCACAGGACGCCTGGAGCCGCCCGGATATCCCGCTGCACGGCAACGCCATGCTGAAGAATGCCCGTGAAGGCATCCACCCGGAGAAAGACGGTGAGATCGGCCCGCTGAGCCAGATGGACGAGCTGAAGAAAAAAGGTCACCCGGTTGCCTATGTGGGCGACGTTGTGGGCACCGGTTCTTCCCGTAAGTCCGCCACCAACTCAGTACTGTGGCACTTCGGTGACGACATCCCGTTCGTACCCAACAAGCGTGCAGGCGGTGTCTGCATCGGCGGCAAGATTGCTCCTATCTTCTTCAACACCATGGAAGATTCCGGCGCCCTGCCCTTCGAGTGCGACGTAGAGAAAATGAACACCGGTGACGTGATCGACGTTTACCCGTTCGCAGGCAAGGTAGAAAAAGACGGCGAAGTGATCGCCGAATTCGACCTGCGCTCCCAGGTACTGCTGGACGAAGTCCGCGCTGGTGGCCGTATCAACCTGATTATCGGTCGCGGCCTGACCACCAAGGCTCGCGAAGCCCTGGGTCTGGCACCTTCCGAGTTGTTCCGCAAGCCGGAGCAGCCGGGCGATTCCGACAAGGGCTTCACCCTGGCCCAGAAAATGGTCGGCAAGGCCTGCGGCATGGACGGCGTTCGCCCCGGCATGTACTGCGAGCCGAAGATGACCACCGTGGGTTCCCAGGACACCACTGGCCCGATGACCCGTGACGAGCTGAAAGACCTGGCTTGTCTGGGCTTCCAGGCGGACCTGGTGATGCAGTCATTCTGTCACACCGCCGCTTACCCCAAGCCGGTTGACGTGGAAACCCAGCACACCCTGCCCGACTTCATCATGAACCGTGGCGGTGTGTCCCTGCGTCCGGGTGACGGCATCATCCACTCCTGGCTGAACCGCATGCTGCTGCCAGACACTGTCGGTACCGGTGGTGACTCCCATACCCGTTTCCCCATGGGCATCTCCTTCCCCGCGGGCTCTGGCCTGGTAGCCTTTGCCGCCGCCACCGGCGTTATGCCGCTGGACATGCCGGAATCCGTTCTGGTTCGCTTCAAGGGCAAACGCCAGCCGGGCATCACCCTGCGTGACCTAGTACATGCGATCCCCATGCAGGCGATCAAAGATGGCCACCTGACCGTTGCCAAAGCCGGCAAGGTCAACGTGTTCTCCGGTCGCGTACTGGAAATCGAAGGTCTGGACGACCTGACCGTCGAGCAGGCATTCGAGCTGTCCGATGCATCCGCCGAGCGTTCCGCTGCCGGCTGTACCATCACCCTGTCTGAAGACAGCGTGACCGAGTACCTGAAATCCAACATCACCATGCTCAAGTGGATGATCTCCAATGGCTACGGCGATGCCCGCACCATTGAGCGTCGTATCCAGGGCATGGAAGAGTGGCTGGCAAACCCGAGCCTGATGCGTGCCGACGCCGATGCCGAGTACCACACCGTCATCGAAATCGACATGGACCAGATCAACGAGCCGGTCCTGTGCTGCCCGAACGACCCGGATGATGCCAAGACCCTGTCCGACGTGGCTGGCGCCAAGATCGACGAAGTGTTCATCGGTTCCTGCATGACCAACATCGGTCACTTCCGTGCAGCCGGTAAACTGCTGCAGAAAGTGGAAAGCGGGACCATGCCGACCCGTCTGTGGATCGCTCCGCCGACCAAGATGGATCAGCACCAGCTCACCGAAGAAGGCTACTACAACATCTTCGGTAGTGCCGGTGCGCGCACCGAGATGCCGGGCTGCTCCCTGTGCATGGGTAACCAGGCTCGCATCGCGCCGAAGTCCACCGCGGTATCCACCTCCACCCGTAACTTCCCGAACCGTCTGGGTCAGGGTGCGGATGTGTACCTGGCATCGGCTGAGCTGGCGTCTGTGGCGTCCATTCTCGGCAAGCTGCCGACCACTGAAGAGTATATGGAATACGCAAACACCATCGATTCCATGTCCTCCGAGATCTACCGCTACCTGAACTTCGACCAGATGCCGGAGTACCAGGACGTGGCAGATACCGTGAAGATCCCGGTTGCTCAATCTGTTTAAGATTGACTGATTGCTTCACGAACCAGAAACGCCCGGCTTTTGCCGGGCGTTTCTGGTTATGGAGGAAGAAAAAACGTCGTGGCGTTGACGATAAAGGCCGTTACTGGCCTGCATTAAGACGGCGCTTCGTGAGGACTGTAGCTTCCGCCGCAAGCGGATCTTCCGGCCAGGGATGTTTGGGGTATCGGCCACGTAAGTCCTTGCGCACCGCCTGGTAGTTTTCCCGCCAGAATCGTTCCAGGTTATCGGTAATGGCTGCCGGCCGCCCTGCCGGAGTCAGCAGATGCGCACTGATAGTCAGCTTGCCCTCAGCAATGGGCGGCAGTTGGGTGAGCCCGAACAACTCCTGCAACTTGACGGCCAGCACCACCGTATCCCCCCTGTAATCGAGTTGCACCCGCCGCCCGGTGGGAATGACAATAGCCTCTGGCATACAGCGCTGCAGACGCTTGTGTTGATCCGCCGTCAACAACAGATTAAGAGCTTCATGCACGGCTACCCGCTTTAAATCCTGCAGCGTACGCATGCCGGCGAGAAACGGTGCCAGCCAGCGTTCCAGATTTTCCAGCAAGGCCGCATCACTCACATCCGGCCAGGCGCTTTCGTCTACAGCGGCCAGTTTTGTCACTCTGGCCTGCCACTGCCGACAGCTATCAGACCAGGGCAACAGCCGCAGGCCATCCCCACGCAACCCCTCCAACAAGCCCTGAATCTGTTGCTCCGCGCTCAACGATTCCATGGGCTGGTTCTGCAGGACAATAGCTCCCAGCCTGTGCTGACGCCAGCCAGTTACCCGCTGACGCTCGCTATCCCAACCAATCTGCTCATGCCACTGTCCATGCTGCGCCATGACTGATTGCAGATCCGACTCTTCCAGTGGCATGGCGAGTCGGATGCGGGCATCCCGGGGCTGGCCGTCCGTATCCAGAATCAACAACCATTGTGTGCCAGCCAGACTATCTCCGGGTGGCAGTTCTAGACCGGGGCCATCCATCATCTGGTAACGATTGCCCTGACCCTGGCGCAGGCGAGCCACCTGTCGCGGGTAGACCCGGGCCAGCAACCCACCCAGACAATCCCGCCAGTCATTGCTATCGCGGGGCGGCTTGCCAGGCAGTAGTCGCTGAGCTTCAGCAAGAAGTAGTCTGTGGCGGTCGGGGTGGCTTTCCAGTGCTTGCAGGCGACTACGCAAATCCACGCCCTGACCATTGAGGATGTCCCGCTCGGACAACAAGGCCGCGACTCGGGCTGCGGCCACCGGCAATCCCTGCTCCCTGCCTGCCAGTATCAGCATGGCCAGCGCCGGCTCGACTCCCAGGCTGGCGATGGCTGCACCATGGTCCGTCAGCCCGCCTTGCCTATCCAGCGCGCCACCATCGCGAAGCCTGGCCACCGCGCTCTGCCAGGCCGGCAATGGCGGTGCCTCCAGCCAGTGCATCTGCTGCGGCTCCCGGCATCCCCAGCGGGCTAGATCCAGCACCAGCTGATCCAGCGCCACTCGCGCTATTTCCGGTTTCTGGTGGCTGGCCATGACCTCGGACTCAGGCCATAGCCGCACGCAGCAACCGGGACCTAACCGCCCGGCCCGACCGCTGCGTTGGCGAGCACTGGCCTCGCTGATCCGACGCGTGACCAGCCGGCTACGGTGACGGGCCGGATCATAGACCGGTTCCCTAGCCAGGCCACTATCAATGACATGGGTGACCCCCTCAATGGTCAGGCTGGTTTCCGCCACATTGGTGGTTAGTACAATCAGGGCATCGCCGTTTCTGGCTGAATCGAGCACCTGCTGTTGCTGCGCCAGCGGCAGCCCCCCATGCAACTCGGCGATCGGCAAGCTGAGTCCCGATTCGGAAAGACCGCGGGCCACCCGACGGATATCCGCACGGCCGGGCAGAAACACCAGTACCACCTGGGCATCACCGGCCACAGAACAGATTTTCTGCACGCAATGATCTCGCCAGTCCTGACGAGGGGCAGGCGGCCGATACATCACATCGACTGGAAAACTGCGCCCTTCACTGCGAATCACAGGCGCATTCAGCAGGGTCACCAGCGGTCCGCAATCCAGCGTGGCGGACATGACCAGCAGCCCGAGATCCGGCCGGAATGCTTCACGGATTTCACTGACCAGCGCCAGTCCCAGATCCGCATTCAGGGAGCGTTCATGGAACTCATCAAAGATCACCAGTGAGATGCCCTGCAACTCCGGATCACTCAACGCCATGCGGGTCAAAACACCTTCAGTGACAACTTCCAACCGGGTGGCAGCACTAACCCGGGTATCGGTGCGGGTCCGGTAACCAACGGTTTGCCCTACCGGCTCTCCCAGCTGAGAGGCCATAAAGGTGGCTACGGAACGAGCCGCCACCCGGCGTGGTTCCAGCATCAGAATACGACCCTGATCAGCACCGAAATGGTCCAGTAGCCGTAGCGGTACACGCGTGGATTTCCCGGCCCCGGGCGGAGCTTCCAGAATCGCGCACCCCGCACTCAGCAAAGCGTCACGCAATGGCACGACAACATCATCAACGGGAAATTTTTTCTGCATTCATTCCGTCCATTACTCAACCATCGTGACGGCGGTCACTTCTGATCACTTTGACAGGGCTATACCACTGGCCGGGGGTTAAACCTATGCTATATTCTGCTCATTAACTAATAATTAATAACTACTCAATATAGTGAAATATGCTGAACGATTTGGGGATTCCAGAGCACCTTATCTGGAAACTGAATGACTTTGACAACCACCAGCGGGCGGTCAACTTTATCAAACAGTTTCAGGATACGCTGTGTGTTTACAGTGCACCTGTGGAGCAGCTCTATACCAACTACGATATTTCCATACCGCCGGATGATGATCGCTCACTGGTGATTCTGCCCAACCCCTATGCTTACCACGATACCTTTAACAGTATTGGGGATCACAGTGTTCACGCCACGGGCATGTATATCGTGCCGGGGGACTTGTTTGGCAAGGAAGGGCTTTTTCTGACGTTACGTCTGCTCAAGTATGGCAAACGGGTTATCAAACCGGTGCCACTGAAAGTGGGTCTGTGGGCCCTGATGAAAAAGGAATCCAGTGATATTCCTTTTTTGCCGGTCATCACCAAGGGGGACTTACGCGCCTTCAAAAAGGATTTTCCCTGCCTGCATCTGCACAGGATTCAGCCGTCCAGGCTATCGGAACGCTCACCCATGGAAATCAAAGCGATACAACGCGTGATTCGCGACAAGCTGAAGGTCTATATGTAGAGGCAGCGAACAGTTAATAGTTAATAGTTGACAGCGAGAACAGGCACCACGCCGTGAAGAACCACCAAGTCTCAATAGGCAGCTTTCACGGCTTTGCAGGCGTGCCCCGTCGATTCAGTCCGACTCTGTGTAGCAGTGGTCCAGTGCCAGAATGTAGTACTCCAGCCCTTTCGCCGCTGCCGCGAAGGCCCTCTCCCGGCTTGCTTCATCAGCACAGGTGAGCTTGATCAACTCCATGGCCTCATGGGGATGCGCATCATCGTAGGAAGCGTGGGCCCGCAACCAGGCCATGGAATGGCGGTTGATGGTGGCCACCCCATTTTCCTGGTAGGCCTGCATGCCCTTCACTACACTCTGGCTCCATTCGCCGGTGGCCCATTCAATGGCCAGATTGGTAGCAGCCAATCCTTCCTCCAGGCTAGCCTGTCGGCCCATGTGCCAGAGATAATGATTCACCGCGTCCATGGCTGCCGGTGGAGTCACGAACTCCAACTCTTCCAGGCTGATACCAAAGCCCATGGCCCAGTCCTGGTACCAGTAGGCATGGCGCTGTTCGACCTTGATATTGCTGATCAGCCAATTCTTGCTTTCTTCGTGCCCTGGGTAGCGACCGGGCTGGGTTTTGGCCAGATTCAGGCCCATGTATTTGGGGAAATTTTCAACCAGCGGGTAGAAATTCAGCAAGGCACTGCGAAAACGAGGCAGGCTCAGTGTCCCGGCCCCCATTTCCACGAACACCGGATGCTCCACCACCCGATTTTTTAACGGTACCAGATCGTCCCAGAAGGCCTGAGCCCAGGGGCCGTGGTCAGTGAGTTCCAGCCCTTTCTTGTAATTTGCGGCGCGCATTTGTCGTTCTCCATAACAACCGGTTATCGCAGCTCGTGGCCAGAGGGCCATGGACTAGTGATAGCACACTAGTCCAATAATTTGTATAAGCGATTTCTCAGGCTGCGTAAATGGCGCTTTTGCTGTTTATTCGGTAATGAGACGGGGTCATAGTGGAGCTTCTGGTAGTATTTTGCCCAGTTATCGGCAGCAATGGCTGCCTGAGGCCACTGTTCACTGATCGCCTGGCAAAGCTGCATAGGAGTCAGACCCGCCTCCAGCGGGCGGCCCCGCTCACTGGCACGCTGATGCAGTCGCCAGTATTCCCGCTCCATCAGGGTCAGCCTTTCATTGCCGCCGTGCCACAACAGAAACAATGCATACAGCCCCATCAATAGGGTGACGGCGACAATCAGGGCAATGGCAATGCGCACTGGCGAAACCGCGCCCAGCAGATCTTCCAGAAATTCGGACTGGAAGGCGCTGTCATAGCCCAGCACCCAAGTCTGCCAGCGGAAATCCACGTAATCCATCAACTGACTGACTTTCGCGAACAAGCCCCCATCCGAGAAACGACGCAGCCCCAGATCATCCAACAGATCTCTACCATCTTCGCTGTTCTCGAGAGCTTCCCTGAGTCCAAGTTCGATACGATCCGGCGCAACCGCGCCGGTGGGGTCAACACGAGTCCACCCATGCCCGCCCAGCCAGATTTCACTCCAGGCATGGGCATCATACTGTCGCACCAGCAGATGAGAGCCCAGTTCATTGCGCTCTCCCCCCTGGTAGCCCACCACAACCCTGGCCGGCACCCCGGCAGCACGCATCAGGAAAGTAAAGCTGGAGGCATAATGCTCGCAGAAGCCCCGCCGGGTTCGGAAAAGAAAGTCATCCACTGGATCCACGGTAAGCCTGGGTGGACGCAAGGTGTAATGAAAAGGTTGATCACGGAAGTAATCCAGTGCTCGCTGTGCAATATCCGACGCCGAATCACTTTCAAGTCGCCACTGATGCGCTAATCCCCGTGCCTTCCTGCCGGCTCCCTCCGGCAGCGACAACATCAGTTGTCGTTCCTGGCTAGTAAGGTTTATGGCAGCAGAGACCGCGGGAACGCTGTCCACTCGATAGGCAAACCTCTCAGAGACCGGCTGATTGGCCACCAGGCGCATATCTTTCGCTAAAGACACATCGCCGTACAACGGGAAGGGAACATCCAGACTGAACAACCAGCGACGCTGGGTCGGTTCAGCAATCACCTGGTAACGATAATATTGCTGATCAGGGGATCGGCGGCCTTCAAGCCGTTTGTACCAGTCCGGTTTTTCGCTTCCTCGCTGGTAAAGATATTCCGATTCCGGCTGCCCCTGAGGTACTGCCTGCTGCCAGGTACGTCCGTCGTAGTGGCTCAGTGTCAGCCCCCGCCAGTAACGCTGAGCCCGAGGCGGCATATCCCCCTGAAAGTCCACTCGAAAAGCCAGCTCTGCAGATTCCGACAGCTCGCTTATCTGCCCTGGCGACATGCTGTCGCTCATGCCAGTGCGGGCCTTGTCACCTCCAACCTGCATATTCCACAACGGTGCCACGCGAGGCACCAACAGGAACAGCACCACCATCAGGGGAATAGCCTGCAGGGTAATCACCAGTGCACGCCTGCCATGCAGAAGGCCGCTGGCACGGGTATCACTGTGATTTATCCCCACCAGGCAGGTCGTAAGGACCGTCATGCAAAGGACAACATAGAGGAACATGCCCGGTGCCTGGGAAAACAACAGCGCCGTTGCACAGACAAAATACCCCAGCACAATCACCACATAGGCATCACGCTGCTGCACCACTTCCAGATACTTGAGAGCAAACAGGCTGACCAGCAAGGCAACGCCTGCTTCCGGGCCGTACAACCTGCCAAAACTGTAAAAGGTCAGCACCACAGCGCCAATCAACAGCAGCGAACGAACCATGCGACCCGGCAACGTCATACGCTGCTGCTCCACCAGCCAGCGAATCAGAATCACCAGCAGCAACAACCCGGCCTGCCAGGGAGGCCCTTTGACAAGCTGCGGCAAGGAACACAGCAAGACCGCCAGGGCGAGCCAGAGTCGGGTATGGGACGGGACCTGATAAATACGCGCCATGGAAAACCTCAGAAATCCGGATAACCGGCCAGGGCATCCAGCAATCGCCAACGATGCACGTCACCGGTATCCGGCGCTAACGTCAGACCCGGCAACGCCAGACCATAGGGCTGGCGCTGCTGATCCAGTTGCAAAATCCAGTAGCAGAGCACGGATAGTCGCTGCTCCTCGCCAATCCCCGGCAAACGATCCCAACGCAACCAAAGCCGACCACCCACCGGTTCCTCGAACTGCTTGGTATTCAACCCTCGACCAGCTGCGTAACCTTTCCAGTCTACCCGGCGCAGGGAATCTCCGGGGATGTAGCTGCGCAGCCCTTGAAATTCGTCGTTCCCTGACTGGCCGCTACTGAACGCCTCTTGATTTTCCTTACCGCCATCTGCCGGACAATCCAAGCTTTCCTTCGGACGCGGCCAGGCCAGGCAATAATGGTCCAGGGTCACATAGGACCAAGTACGCAGCAGCCCAAGCGGAAAGCGGCTTTCTACCTTGAGACGAGGCGCCATCACCCTGCCCCGCTCTGCAAGAGGCAAATTCAGCCACAGGCTCTCCTCTTCCCCTCTGCGGATGCTGATCTGCTGACCGTCCTGGCCACGCCAGCGTAGCCAGACGCAATGGTGCTCCCGTCGCTGGGCAAACAATACTATTTCCAGCGCCCCTTCTTCTCCGGCAAAACCGGATTCGCTGTCACCGTTTCGTATACCCAGAGCAGAAAGATTCCGGAAGGTATGCAGAATCGCCACCATGAACAGGCTGGCAAGCAGGAAAGACAAGGCCAGGATCAGGTTGTTTTCATAATTGATGCCACCGATGAACAGCAATGCCGCTACCAGCAGATAAAAGAAACCGTACCCGGTGGGGAAGATAAAGATGCGCCGTTGATCCAGCACGATCTGTCTCGCCGACGGCAAACGCCGGGCCAGCCAGCGTTCGTAGAAGTTGCGAAGCGGCGCCGGCAACTGCATGGGCTAGCGACGGATGACTGGGACGGATTGCAGTAGGGACTGGGTGATGGCCGCCACACTCCCTCCCTGACGGGCACTGAGACGGTGCTCCGCCACGGATGGCCACACCGCTTGAACATCTTCCGGCAGCACATAATCGCGACCACTGAGCAGGGCCCATGCCCGGGCTGCCTTGAGCAAACCCAGGCCGGCGCGGGGAGAAAGGCCAGCAACGAAACGATCATCAGAACGAGTGGCATCCAGCAAACGCTGTACATAGTCCAGCAACTCGTGGCTGGCGCGGACCTTGCCCACTAATCGTGACAACTTGATCAGTCCTTCACTGGTGATCACCGACTGCAGCTCACGAACCTGCTCGCGAAGGTCGCCACCGGCCAGTAACTGCAACTCCACTTCCGGAGCCGGGTAGCCTAGGGAAATCCGCATCAGAAAACGGTCAAGCTGGGATTCAGGCAACACAAACGTGCCAGCTTGGTCCACCGGATTCTGGGTGGCGACAACAAAGAACGGTTGTGGCAAGGGACGGGTTACACCATCGAGGGTCACCTGTCGCTCTTCCATGGCCTCAAGCAGAGCGCCCTGGGTTTTCGGGGTGGCTCTGTTGATCTCATCGGCAAGCAACAACTGGGTGAACACCGGCCCTTCGCGAAGGGAAAATTGCTGCGTATTGGGATCGAATACGGAAACGCCGAGAATATCCGCCGGCAACATGTCGCTGGTGAATTGCACTCGCCGGTACTCAAGCTTGAACACCCGGGCCAGGGCATGAGCAAGGGTGGTTTTTCCCATGCCGGGCAGGTCTTCGATAAGCAGATGGCCATTGGCCAGCATGCAGGTAAGCGCGAGCTTCAGTTGTTCTTCTTTGCCCAGTACCACACGCCCCACCTGGGCCAGGGCTTTATCCAGTGCCTGCATGGTTCCCCTTTCAAACGCCACAGGCTGGACGCTTCACGCGTCATGCCAAAGCGTTTTCTGTTTACAGGTTGCATTGCGTATGCAACGTCTCGTTTTATGCGCTACCGAGCGCCTCTAACCCCCGGTTCAAATCTGCCTTCAGGTCGTTGACCGATTCCAGGCCGATGGCCAGACGGATAAGATTTTCGGTAACCCCGGCCCGTTGTTTTTCTTCCTCTTTCACGCGCCCATGGGTGGTTGACGCCGGATGCGTAATCGTCGTTTTAACATCACCCAGGTTAGCGGTAATGGAAATCAGCCGGGTGGCATCAATAAAGCGCCAGGCTGCCTGTCGATCCCGGTTGCCCGCGGCATCTTCGACTTCAATGGACATGACCGCACCGTAACCTGACTGTTGCTTACCGGCCAGGGCATGCTGGGGATGATTCTTGAGACCCGCATAGTGCACCCGCACGATGCCCGGCTGACTTTCCAGCCACTCGGCCAACACCTGAGTGCGGGCACTCTGGGCTTCCATGCGCAACGATAATGTTTCCAACCCCTTCAGGAATACCCAGGCGTTGAAGGGGCTCATACAGGCACCAGCAGAGCGGACAAAACCCAGCACTTCTTCCATTTCTGCTTTCGGCCCAACCACGGCACCACCAAGACAGCGCCCCTGACCATCCAGGTATTTGGTGGCGCTGTGAATAATGATATCCGCGCCCAGTTCCAGCGGTTTCTGCAAGGCCGGCGTGCAGAAACAGTTATCTACCACCAGCAAGGCGCCATTGTCATGGGCCAGTTTGGCCAGGGCTCGTATATCGCCAATTTCCGATAGCGGATTGGACGGTGTTTCCAGGTACAGGATGCGGGTTTCCGGACGGATTGCCGATTCCCAGTCCTTCAGGTCGCTCAGGTCCACCAGCGACGTCTCGATGCCGAATTTGGCCAGATATTTGTCAAACACCACATTGGTGGTGCCGAACACACTGCGGGAGCTGACGATATGATCGCCGGGTGAAAGCAGGGAAAAGAAGGTGCCACTGATAGCGGCCATGCCGGAGGCAAAGGCCACGCAGGCCTCGCCTCCTTCCAGCGCGGCCAGGCGCTGTTCAAAAGCACGTACGGTTGGATTGGTGAAACGGGAATAGATATTGCCCGGTTCCTGACCGCCAAAACGCGCCGCCGCCTGGGCGGCACTTTCATAGACAAAACTGGAGGTCAGGAAAATCGGATCTGAGTGCGCCATCTCGTCCGTACGCAACTGTGCCGTGCGGATTGCCAGGGTTTCCACATCGAGTTGTGTCGGATCAAGATCGTTCATTGATGGCCTCAATTTTCCCTTGGGTCTTACTCAGTTTGTGTTGTGCAAATCGATAATCTCGTTATCTGCCAGTGCCTGGGTTTTTTCATTACTGCCCTTGGCCATGTCATTGCGCCGTGCTTCAAGGCCTGCCAGATATTCCGGTGTGATGTTGCCTGCCAGATAGATTCCATTGAACACGGAACAGTCGAAAGACTCCACTCCGGGATTGCCTTCCTTGCAGGTCTCCACCAGATCTTCCAGGTCCTGATAGATCAATTTGTCTGCACCAATCAGTTTGCCGATTTCCTCAGTCGTACGACCGTGGGCAATCAGCTCCTGGGCAGCCGGCATATCGATGCCATAGACATTGGGGAACTGTACCGCTGGCGCCGCCGAGGCAAAATACACTTTCTTGGCGCCGGCTTCCCGTGCCATCTGGATGATCTCGTTACAGGTGGTACCGCGCACAATGGAATCATCCACCAGCAGCACATTCTTGCCCTTGAACTCCAGCTCGATGGCATTGAGTTTCTGGCGTACAGATTTCTTGCGCTGCTGTTGGCCGGGCATGATGAAGGTGCGGCCGATATAACGGTTCTTGATGAAACCTTCCCGGTATTTGACGCCAAGATGATTGGCCATCTGCAGGGCCGACGTACGGCTGGTATCCGGAATGGGAATGACCACATCAATATCGTGATCCGGCCACTCTCGCTCTACTTTTTCCGCCAGTTTCTCGCCCATGCGCAAACGCGCCTTGTACACCGAGATACCGTCGATGATCGAGTCCGGACGAGCCAGGTAAACCTGCTCGAAAATGCATGGGTGCAGGCTCGGGTTTTCTGCACATTGACGGGTGTGCATTTCCCCTTCGGCAGTAATATAAATGGCCTCGCCCGGCTCCAGGTCTCTCTCGATATGAAAGCCCAGGGAAGACAGCGCCACGGACTCCGAAGCCACCATGTACTCGGGGCCGTTGGGGGTATCCTTGCGCCCAAAGCAGACCGGACGAATACCGTGGGGGTCACGGAATGCCAGAATGCCGTAGCCGGTGATCATGGCCACCACCGCATAGGCCCCCTCCACCCGCTTGTGCACCGCCGCGACGGCATCAAAAATATCGTTCGGTTCTGGCTGAAGCTTGCCGATGCTCTGCAATTCGTGAGCGAACACATTCAACAGCACCTCGGAATCGGAAGTGGTGTTGATGTGGCGCAGGTCAGCCCGAAAAATGTGTTCGGCCAGCGCCTCAGCGTTCGTGAGGTTGCCGTTGTGGGCCAAAGTGATGCCATAGGGCGAATTCACATAGAACGGCTGGGCTTCCGCCGAACTGGAGCTACCGGCTGTGGGATAGCGCACATGGCCAATCCCCATGTTGCCCACCAGACGGCGCATATGGCGGGTACGAAACACATCCCGCACCATGCCATTGTCCTTGCGCAGATAGAGACGATCCCCGTCACAGGTAACGATACCGGCTGCATCCTGCCCCCGATGCTGAAGGACTGTCAGCGCATCATAGATGCCCTGGTTCACATAGCGATGGCCGACAATGCCCACAATGCCGCACATGGTACTTTCCTCTCGTTAGGGCCTGCTACACCACCGATATGAATGATGTTACACACCCTCGTTGCTTATACGTTCATGACCAGGGCGAGCAGCTTCTCACCCATGTCCCGAGTCCACGCTTCCATCATGACCAGATGCGGAACCAGAGTGGATTCTTGCCACCATGGGTCGGCGCCAAACATATGCCGACCCAAGGCTACCAGCACGACCATCAGCAGCACTCCTCGCAAGGCGCCGAAGACCATACCCAGTAAGCGATCAGTGCTGCTCAGCCCTGTAACACGGATCAATTCACCGAGCAGATGATTAATCAGGGCGCCCACCACCAGCGTCAGGACAAACAGCAAGCCGAAAGCAACGGCGGCTCGCAGGCTGGGGGTGGCAATCTGATCTTGAAGAAGGAGATCCAGGGCCGGGCTGAACAGGCGCGCGATGATAAAGGCAGCCACCCAGGTGAGCAATGAAAAGGCTTCGCGGGTGAAGCCACGGCGCACGCTCAGCAAAGCGGAAATTGCGATGGCGATCAGAATGATGGCGTCTGCCAGATTCATGTAAAGCGTGCTCTCACCGGCTTGATTCCTGAAGCGGCCGGGTGCGCTTGCTCGCACCCGGCTACCCGGAAAATTCAGAGGGCGAAGTTTAACAGAGGCAGGGGCACTTGCCCATGGATACGCCCAATGGGCGGTATGAATCAGGGAGCATAAATCCGCACCAGACCCTTGAAACCAAAACGACTGTCATCCGCCAGCTGCTGGCGGGTTCGCTCTGCATCCTTCTTGTGGATTTCCGGACCCACCATGACCCTATGAACGACCTTGCCCTGGTGGCTGTCGGTTTCGCTGTAGGCCCGATAACCAGCGGCTTTCAGCTTTTCCACCACACCTGCAGCATTATCAACACTGGCATAACTCCCCACTTGAACCACGAAACCGGCCAGAACCGGGCTATCATCCGGTTTGACGGGCGGTGGCACTGGCGCGTCGTCGATAACCGGCGCTGCCTGGCCGTCTTCACGGGCATCAGCAGCAGACTCACCGGAGTTGTCCGTCTCGACCCATAACTGCTCTTGCGCAGCCTCTTTAACAGCCTCGCGCTCAGACTGGATCCTTTCCGCTGCGGCACTTTCCACCTTTTCAGAGACCACCGGTTCCACATTCACAGCAGTCATCTCTGGCTGATCCGGTATTTGCATATCCAGCGCATTGCGAATCTGTTCCGGCGACCGGAATACTAAGGGCGCCAGGACGGCCGCCAGAAGCAACAACAGGACAACGCCGATAATGCGCTGGCGGGTTCGTTTATCCACCTTACTCTCCCCTCGCTTCCGCAACGGTATAGAAAGATCCGAAGATTAGCACCTGATCGCTGCTCTGTGCAGCGTCCAGGGCGCCGCTCAATGCCTCGGAGACACTGTCATACTGACGGTATTGCGCCTGCGCCGGCAAAGCAGCTGCCAGCAGAGATGGCGCTGCTGCCCGGGCCATGGCCGGGGCGGCGAGGTGCCAGCTTACTGACTGACCGGCGAATAACGCCACCACCTCATCAATCGGCTTGTCTGCCATCATTCCGAACACCAGATGCCGCCGGCCTTCGCAGAGCGGCAACAGTTGCAGGAAGCGAGTCACCGCCGCCAGATTGTGGCCCACATCAAACCAGCAGGGGTGTCCCTGCAGCTGGCGAAATTCACAACGCCCGAACAGAGCCACATCGGCCACCGCTGCGCAGTCCTGTGTGGTAATCGGGACCCCAACCAGGGCAAGCGCCTGACACGCGGTCGCCAGGTTATCCCGACCCAGGGTCACCATGCCGGGGAAACCCAGCTCGCGACCATCACAAAGCGTCACACCCTGCTCATTGATGCGAAACTCTCGCCCGGCAAACACCGGCTCAACGCCATAGCGATCTGCCAGGGCCAGCAGATTGTGAGGCCAGTCTGCCTCCCCGAAAATCAACGGTCTGCCGGGACGGGCGATGCCGCATTTTTCCCCCGCTATGGCCTCGCGGGTGTCACCCAGCCAGTCCTGATGATCCAGTCCTACAGAGGTGACCACTGCCACATTCGGATCAACGATATTTACAGCATCCAGCCGGCCGCCGAGACCGACTTCCAGCAGTACCAGATCCCCCTCGCTTTGCCGGAACAGCCACAGCGCCGCCAGGGTACTGAACTCGAAATAGGTCAGGGAAACGTCCTGGCGTGCCCGCTCCACCTGCTCAAACGCCTCACAGAGCTGCTGATCCGAGGCCAGGCCACCGGGCAGACGCACGCGCTCATTGAAACGATGCAGATGAGGAGAGGTGTAGAGACAGACTCGACGGCCATGACGCTCGGCCAGAACCTGCATCAGGCGCAGGGTGGAGCCTTTTCCATTGGTGCCCGCCACAGTGATCACCGGCACCGGCATGGCATCCACACCAAGACGGCAGGCCACCTGGTGGATGCGTTCCAGACCCAGTTCGATTTCAGTGGGATGCATGGCCTCAATCCGCTCCAGCCAGCCGGCCAGAGCGGAAGCGGCAGAGTCTTCAGTCATCAACGGTCTGGAGGGGCCAGCCCATCATGTTCGCCAGCAGGCGATGGAGGGTATCGCGCATATAGTGGCGAGACACGATCATGTCGATGGCACCGTGATCAACCAGGAATTCACTGCGTTGGAAGCCTTCGGGCAATTTCTGTCGCACGGTCTGTTCAATCACCCGGGGCCCGGCAAAGCCGATCAAGGCATTGGGCTCAGCCACATTCACATCACCGAGCATGGCCAGGGACGCGGAAACGCCGCCGTATACCGGATCAGTGAGCACGGAGATAAAGGGCAGGCCCGCCTGACGCATCTTTTCCAGCGCCGCACTGGTCTTGGCCATCTGCATGAGGGAGAACAGGGCCTCCTGCATACGCGCGCCGCCACTGGCAGAGAAACACACCAACGGAAGCTTCTGCTCCAGGCACACATCCACGGCGCGGACAAAACGCTCGCCGACCACCGAGCCCATGGAACCACCCATGAAGTTGAACTCGAAGGCACAGGCCACCAGGGGCTCACCGTGCAGGGCCCCTTTAAGGACAATCAGCGCATCGTTCTCTTCAGTGGCTTTCTGGGCAGCAACCAGCCGGTCCTTGTACTTTTTGGAGTCCTTGAACTTGAGACGATCCACTGGCGCCAGTTCGGCACCGATTTCCGTCTGCGGCCCCTCGTCCAGAAACAGCTTGAGCCGCCGCCGAGCATTGATGCGCAGGTGATGCTCACACTTCGGGCAAACATCCATGTTGCGGTCCAGTTCGGGCCGGTACACCACCCCGTCGCAGCGTGGGCATTTACGCCACAGCCCCTCGGGAATGTTGTTGCGCCGGTTTTCCTGGGGGCGACGTACTGCAGGCAGGATTTTCTCCAGCCAGTTGCTGTTGCTCATGCAAAGGTCCCGTTACTGATCCATAGCGTTGCGCATGGCGGCCAGGATGTCACTGATGGCCTTATTGATCGCCTCCGGGTTATCCGGATTGGCAGCGATCTGGTTCACCAGAGCACTACCTACGACCACACCATCGGACACCCGGCTCACCGCCTGTGCAGATTCAGCGTCTTTGATACCAAAGCCGACACCAATGGGCAATTGAGCAAGGTTGCGAATTGTTTCAACCCGTCCAGCCACCTCATCCACATTCAGTGATGCGGAACCGGTCACGCCCTTCAGGGAGACGTAATACAGGTAGCCGGAGCCGGCCTTGCCAATCAGCTTGATACGAGCATCCGAGGTAGTCGGTGCCACCAGGAAAATCATGTCCAGCTCGTGGGCATCCATCACCGGCTTGATTTCCAGGGCTTCTTCCGGAGGCAGATCCACCAGCAGAATGCCATCCACACCGGCTTGCGAGGCGGCCTTGGCAAAGCTTTCATACCCAAGCGCTTCCACCGGGTTCAAATAGCCCATCAGCACTACCGGCGTCTGGGTATCCCGCTCGCGAAATTCCTTTACCATGGCCAGCACGTCATGGGTAGACGTGCCGTGGGCCAGGGCCCGCTCACAGGCCTTCTGGATTACCGGGCCATCGGCCATGGGGTCCGAAAAAGGCACACCCAATTCAATGATGTCGGCCCCCGCTTCCACCATGGCATGCATCAACGGCACCGTCACTTCCTTGCTGGAATCACCGGCGGTCACAAAGGGAATCAGAGCCTTGCGCTTCTGCTCGGCCAACCGCTGAAAACAGCTTTCAATACGACGCATTACTGCTCCTTAAAATTCAATGCCATCGATGGCGGCGACAGTCAGAATATCCTTGTCTCCACGACCGGACAGATTGATAACGATGTCCTGATCCGGTGACATGGTCGGAGCCAGTTTGCGAGCATAGGCCAGCGCATGGGCCGACTCCAGGGCCGGCATGATGCCCTCTACCTGGGTCAGCTCACGGAAAGCCGAGAGGGCTTCCTTGTCATCCGCCGACACATACTTCACCCGCCCCAGATCCTTGAGCCAGGAATGCTCTGGCCCCACACCGGGATAATCCAGCCCAGCGGACACGGAATGGGTTTCGATGATCTGGCCGTTATCGTCTTCCATCAGGTAGGTACGGTTACCGTGCAATACACCCGGACGGCCGGCACTCAAGGGCGCCGCATGGCGGCCGGTTTCGATACCGTCACCCGCAGCTTCCACGCCATACATGGCCACACCATCATCATTGAGGAAAGGGTGGAACAGGCCAATGGCGTTGGAACCGCCGCCGACACATGCCACCAGCGCATCAGGCAGCTTGCCGGCCTGCTTGAGGCTCTGCTCGCGGGCTTCGCGACCGATCACGCACTGGAAGTCACGCACCAGTAGCGGATAGGGATGCGGGCCGGCCACGGTACCGATGATGTAGAAGGTGTCATCCACATTGGTAACCCAGTCACGCATGGCCTCGTTCATGGCGTCTTTGAGGGTTTTTGAACCGGACGTGACCGGAATCACCTCAGCGCCAAGCAGCCTCATGCGATAGACGTTGAGCTTTTGCCGCTCCACGTCCTCCGCACCCATATACACCTGGCACTCGAGACCCAGGCGGGCCGCCACAGTGGCCGTTGCCACACCATGTTGTCCTGCTCCGGTTTCTGCAATCACCCGCGGCTTACCCATATGCTTGGCAAGCAGGGCCTGGCCAATGGTGTTGTTTACCTTGTGGGCACCGGTGTGATTGAGGTCTTCACGCTTGAGCCAGATCTTTGCCCCGCCGAGCTGCTTCGACCATCGCTCCGCCAGATACAGCGGAGACGGACGGCCAACATAGTGGGCCAGGTCGTAGTCGAAATCCGCACGGAATTGCGGATCATCCTTGAGACGCTCATACATGGCGGCCAGATCGTCCAGAGCCCCCATCAGGGTCTCGGAAACAAAACAGCCGCCAAACTGGCCGAAATGGCCTCGGGCGTCAGGAAAAGCAGAAAAATCAGGGCGTTCAGACACCAGCTACTCCTCGTATTTTCGCACTTTTGATAAAGGCGCGGATGGCGGACGGGTCCTTGACCCCTCCACTGCGGCCGCCCTGAACAGTCTTCTGCTCAACGCCGCCACTGACATCCACCGCCCAAGGCCGCACCTGTGCTACGGCATCGGCCACATTGCCCCGGTGCAGGCCACCGGCCAGCACCACGGGAAGGGGCAGATCCTTGGGTAATCTGCCCCAGTTAAACGTCTCACCGGTACCACCGGGCACACCGGGCACATAGCTATCGACCAGAAGCCCTGCCGCCTCACGATACTCCATCGCGCAGCGATACAAATCCACATCATCTTTCATGCGCACCGCCTTGATCCACGGACGCGAAAAACGGGTGCAGAACTGCGCGGGCTCATCACCATGAAATTGCAGCAGATCCAGCGGCACCTGAGCCAGCACATGGTCAATGGTGGCTTGCGACGCATTCACGAACAAACCAACCGTGGTCACAAACGGGGGCAAGCTGGCGCATATTGCCGCCGCCCGGGCGACCGTAACGTAACGGGGGCTGGGCTCGTAAAATACCAGACCAATAGCATCGGCACCGGCGTTTGCTGCCGCCAGTCCATCCTCGATGCGGGTGATGCCACAGATTTTGACCCGGGGTATGGTCATGGGTTCTCCAGTGTATCAAAAGCCCGGCGGATTAGGGATGTTTCGGGGCATTGGCAATAAATCATTTACCACTGCCCGGCTGCTCATTATGCCTCAAGGGAATCCGGCAACCACAGGGGGCCAAGCGGCTCTCTGGGTAAATCGAAATGGTCCGGGTATTCGATGTCGACGAGGTACAAACCAAATGGTGGTGCCGTTGCAGCCCCCTTGCGACGGTCCCCGGATTCCAGCACCTCACGAGCCCAATGGGCGGGTCGCTTACCCGCCCCGATCGTCATCAGCACGCCTGCTATATTACGCACCATATGCATCAAGAAGGCGTTAGCATGAGCCTCCAGCACGATCACCTTGCCAAATTCATGCAGTTTCAGACTGTGCAGTGTCTTGTGCGGTGACTTCGCCTGACAGTGCACACTGCGGTAAGCAGTAAAATCGTGGCTGCCGACCAGGTGACCGGCTGCTTCACGCATGGCGTTGAGATTCAGCGGTCGATAATTCCAGGTAACCTGATTGCGATACAGGGCCGGTGGGCGTGGGTGGTTGTAGATCACGTATCGATAGCGGCGACTGACGGCAGAAAAACGCGCATGAAATTCTTCGCTCACCGGAGTGGCCCAGCGAACGGTCACATCCCGAGGCAGGTTGGTATTGCCACCCATGATCCAGCTTTTCATTTCCCGGGGAGCATCGGAGTCAAAATGCACCACCTGACCGGTGCCATGCACGCCGGCATCAGTGCGACCAGCACAGACCACCGACACAGGATGGTCCGCCACTTTCGATAGCGCCTTCTCAAGGCATTCCTGCACAGTTCTTACGCCGGCTTGCTGGGTCTGCCAGCCGCGAAAGTCGGTACCGTCGTATTCAATTCCAAGGGCGATCCGGGCCATGGCAACCTCAGTTAAAAGGTCAAAGCTGAAAGTTAAATCGCGAACCAAAGTGCCAACCAGCCGATAAGATGGAGCCACACTTACCAGCCCTGCTTTGCGGGCAGGGTGCTCAACGTCAAACACCACCCCGCCACACACTGTTTCAACCCTGAACTTCCAACTCGCAGCTAAACAAAAAGGGGGCGATACCATAAGGCATCGCCCCCTTATTTCCTAGCAGTAGAGGTTAACCAACCTGCCCCATCAGCTCACGGGCTTCCGCCTGTTGCTGATCGCTACCTTCAGAGATCACCTCATTGAGGATATCACGAGCACCTTCGCTGTCGCCCATATCGATATAGGCCTTGGCCAGGTCCAGCTTGGTAGCGTTTTCGTCGGTCTCCCCGAGGAAGTCGAAATCGTCCTCGTCGCCCAGCACATCGCCGGTCGCCGCCTGCGGTTCCGGAGACGATGCAATCTCCTCAGCCGGCTCAGCAGGAGCTACCGGGGCTTCCGGTTCCGGCTCAGGAGTCGGAGCTTCTTCCCGGACAGGATCCTCGTCCAGAGAGAGGCTGTCACCCTCACCCTCCAGTTCCAGGTCTTCATCACCCAGCAGATCTTCCAGAGAGGCAGCCTGCTCGGATGCCGGTGTCGGTTCATCAGCGGGCATTTCCAGATCCAGATCGGCGAGATCATCCTCTGTGTCACTGTCCGCAGAACTGGCCGAGGGATTTCTCCGCTTCATCCAGTTCAAGGTCCAGATCAGCCGGGGTGTCATCGGCGCTGTCGTCAGAACCGCCATCCAGGTCCAAATCATCCAGGGAAAGATCCAGCTCTTCCTTGTTATCTTCGCTGTCGCCGGACTCATCGAACTCGAGGCTCGTGTCATCCAGATTCAGATCCCCATACTCGGCATCACCATCGCCCATGGAGGAACTGCTGACATCGTCCAGTTCCAGAACAGGGCTGGCAGCCAGGGACTGCTTGTCCGCGTCGGACAGAGGTATTTCCTGCCCGGCTTCCGTTTTGCTGTCGTCTTCAAAATCCAGGCTGAAATCATCATTCAGAGAGGCCGTATCCTCGGAAGGATCCAGCATCAGAGTGTGATCTTCAGTGTCGCTGCCCTCATCCGCATCCAGCTCGAAATCGAAATCAGCCAGCTCATCGTCCTGATGCCCTTTCGCCTGGTCATCAGAGGCGTCGGTGGACAATTCCGGCTTATCGGCCTGCATGGTGGGGACATCGTCATCCAGACCGGAGGACAGGCCCATTTCAAGATCATCCAGGGACAACGCTTCATCATCGCTGTCTGATGTCTGGGATGGAACACTGCCGCCCAGACGGGCAATGGCTTCATCCACCTCGGCGGAAGTGCCAGCAAAAATGCTGGTCTGCTGTTGGAAGGCAGCATCGTCATTCATTTCCTTGAGCAGCTCCAACAAGCGAACTTTCAGATCGGCCCGCTGAGGATGCTTGTTGATTTCGTTGCGCAGGAAATCCACCGCCTGCGGGTAGCGGCCATAGGCCACATAGACTTCCACGTCTTCCAGCGGATCCTGGCTGCTACTCTGCTCCGGAACGTCAGCTTCTTCATCGTGGTCAGCGACGGCACCGGTAGCGACATTGTCATCGTCCAGGTTGAGGCCAAATTCGTCCTGACCGTCATCGTCCAGATCTTCAAAAAGAGCACCATCAGTCTCGTCGTCACCACCGTCCTTCTTCTTGCCGCGCAGCAGCAGGAAGAGCAATAACAGGATGGCAACCAAGCCCAGAGCGACATACATCAGGTTGTCGAGCAACAGGGCAACGATGCCGCCCTGCTGCTCCTGGACGGGAGGCTGCGCAGGTGCCACCGGCTTTGGCTTGACCACTTCTGGCGCTTTTTCCACTGCAGGCTCAGCCGCAGTAACGGTGGCATCAGTATTGTCCTGTGCGTCACGGTCCGCACCTTCCGCATCATCAGCGGCTGCAGAGCCATCCTCGGTAACGCTGGCATCTGTTTGCGCCACAGTAGCACTGTCAGCGTCGTCGCCCGCGGTCGGCTCGGAAGCCTCGTCACCGTTAGCCGTTATGTCATCGTCGCTAGCAACAGTGGAATCAGTTTCTTCATCTGCAAGTCGCCACAGGTTCAGCTGGCGCTTCCATAAGCGGATCATCGCCTTCCACAGCGACACCCTGCTCTTCACGCAACTTGCGGAGTTCTTCCTGCAATTGAGCAATCTGATCGTTACGCAGCTTCAGCAATTGCTCGCTGGTACGGGTTTGGCCTTCAAGGTCATCCAGACGGGATTTGAGCTCGGAATTTTCCCGGTCAAGACGGTCCAGATTCTCGTCACGAATGGCCAGCTCATTCTCAAGCACTGCGGTATTGGCACTGCCATCGCGGGCCGAGCCGGTGCTGTCACCGTCATCTACACCAGCAGTGGATTCCGGGGAAACCAATTTCACCTGGCCAGTGGTCGGACCCTGCTCATCGTCATCGCTGCCGGCAGCCTGGCGGCTACCATCAAGCTGGGCACGCTGTTGAGGGGCCTCAATACCACGGGCCTCCAGCATCTCGCGCCATTTACGATTCTGGTCAGCCACTTCCACAATGGCATTGCGGGTAGAGATATTGCGCACTTCCTGTTCGTTGGGAATGCGCAGCACCGTCCCTTCCCGAACCAGGTTGACGTTATTGTTGATAAAGGCGTCAGAATTCATGGTCTGGATAGCGACCAGCATCTGCTGCACGGACACACTTTCTGCAGGACGGTTGTCGAGGGCGATACGCCACATGGTGTCTGAGGCTTTCACCGTGTAGGTGTTGCGCTGGCCGCTATCCGCCACCGGCGCCGGGCTTGCAGATTCTGACGGGGATGACTGGGCGACCGGACGGCTCGGCGCGGCTTGCGGCTCAGGTTCTGCCTCAGTGCGGGTTACCGGCTGTGGTGCCCGGCTGATGGTCGGAGCGGCTGTAGAAGCGCTGTCGGCATAGCTGGGCGGGTCCAGCAGCACCGTGTACTCACGCATCAGTCGACCGGTCGGCCAGAGAAACTCCACCAGGAAATTCAGATAGGGTTCGCGAACTGGTTGATCCGTAGTGACATGTAGCCGCGCCTTGTCACCGGCCTGCAAGCTCGACCGCAAAATCCATACGGTTGAGGAAATAGGCACGATCCACCCCGGCTGCGTCGAATTCGGCCTGCGACGCCAGGTTCACGAGGATTTCCTCTGCGGTCAGATCCCCAACCTCATGCAGGGAAATTTCCATATCCAGGGGTTGATTCAGGTAGGAATTCAGCTCGTATTCCCCAACCCCTAAAGCCGCCGCAACGCCTGGTGACATGATTACCAGTGCGGTTAAGCCAAACCCAAGTTTTCGAAGCATGGTCGAACCCTTTATTTATTATGTTTCCCGCGCTCAGCCCGATCCCGCGGGCGCTACCGGACGAACCCGAGGCGGCAAGCAGTCCTATGACGCTGATCACACATTCTGCCCCAGGCTGGACTCAAAACCTAGAAACCGCGTCACATAATGTCAGTAAGTATCCATTACAGATAGTCTTTTAGCAACTTCTCGACCACCTTCACCGCGTTAAGAGCGGCCCCCCAACGGACATTGTCGGCGACGCTAAAATAGCTCAAACCGCCGCTGCCTTCCATGTCTTCCCGGGTTCGAGAAATCCGCAGGCGCGGCTCCCCTTCCACCGAAGCCACCGGGGACATTGCCTGGGGGTCGTCATTTTCCAGCACATCCAGATCATTCTGCCCCTCCCAGACCGACAGCGCCTGCGCCATTGCCAGGGGCTGAATGCTACGAACCGACACACTCTGCCCATGGCCATAGAAGACCGGCACGCGCACCGTGGTGACCTGAACCGACAAGGGCTGGTCGGCCAGCACACGGCGGGTTTCCAGCATCAGCTTGAGCTCTTCGCTGGTAAAACCGTTTTCTTGAGCCTGGCCGCTAAGCGGCAGTGCATTAAAGGCAATCTGGGCCTGGGCCGCCTCGCTGGGCGACAGGCCATTAAGCAGGCGCACGCTCTGCTGGGCCAGTTGATCCACCCCGCTCCTGCCAGTCGCAGACACCGCCTGAAGCTGGGTCACCACCACTTCCTGCAACGGGGCCATATCAGCAAGAGGCTTGAGAGCCCGCACCAGCTGGACGGTGGCGGCATCCGCACAGGCTACCAGGTTGTTTTCCCGGGCCTGACCAAGCAGCTCATCGTTAACATCAGCCACCAGCAACGGCACATCGGATTCGTAACGAAACGCCGGTGACAAATCCACCACCATCGCCCCTGCTTCGGCAGCCCGGGGCGCCAATTGCTGACTCACCGTGGCGCCAGCGGCAAACAGCGCCACCTCCACTTGCGAAAAGTCGAAATCTTCGGTTTTCTTTACGGTCAGCGATTTGCCGCCGAAGGACACCTTGCCCCCTGCCCCGTTTTCAGATGCCAACACAAAAAGCTCGCCGACCGGAAATTGCCGATCTGCCAGCAGCTTGATAATGGCCTCGCCGACCAGTCCGGTTGCACCGACAATGGCAAGATTGATTGAACGCATAGAAACCTCGCGACAACGATGCTGCAGGAGCGCTGATAACATCCCCCACAAATACAAACGCGGGCACGGCCTTGATACTACCTCGGCCCTGCCCGCGCTTTTCTACTTTCACTATTTAGCAGCTTATCAACGCTCCATAAGGATACGCAGCATGCGACGCAGCGGCTCCGCCGCGCCCCACAACAGCTGGTCGCCCACGGTAAAGGCATTCAGGTACTCGCCACCCATGTTGAGCTTGCGCAAGCGACCTACCGGGACGCTCAGGGTACCCGTCACCGCCGTGGGAGTCAGATCCCGCAGGGTAGCCTCTTTTTCGTTGGGCACCACTTTCACCCAGTCATTGGCCTTGCCGATGATCTCGTAGATTTCATCCAGCGGCACATCGCGGGTGAGCTTCACTGTCAGGGCCTGGGCGTGGCAGCGCATGGCGCCGATACGCACACAGGTGCCATCCAGAGCAATGGGATCCGCGGCACGACCCAGAATCTTGTTGGTTTCTGCCTGGGCTTTCCACTCTTCCTTGCTCTGACCATTTTCCATTTCCTTGTCGATCCAGGGCAGCAGGGAGCCCGCCAGGGAATGACCGAAATGTTCCGTGGGCAGATCGCTGCTGCGCATGGTGGCCGCCACCTGGCTGTCGATATCCAGGATCGCACTGGACGGATCCCCCAGCTTGTCTGCCACATCGCCATGAATCTTGCCCATCTGGGCAATCAGCTCACGCATGTTCTGGGCGCCGGCACCAGATGCCGCCTGATAGGTCTGGGCACTCGCCCATTCAACCAAGCCTTCATTGAACAGGCCACCCAGGGCCATCAGCATCAGGCTGACGGTGCAATTGCCACCCACATAATCCTTCACACCCTTATCCAGGGCACTGTCGATCACATTACGGTTGACCGGATCCAGCACGATAACGCTGTTGTCCGCCATACGTAGGGCAGAAGCAGCATCAATCCAGTAACCGTCCCAGCCGGCTTCACGCAGCTTGGGATACACCTCATTGGTGTAATCGCCACCCTGACAGGTCACGATCACATCCAGGGTCCTCAGCTCATCAATGCTCTTGGCATCGCCCAGGACAGAAATATCCTTGCCCACATTGGGGCCCGCCTGACCGACCTGGGAGGTCGAGAAAAAGACCGGTTCGATATCTGCAAAATCATTTTCGGCAATCATGCGCTCCATCAGAACGGAACCCACCATGCCACGCCAGCCGACAAAACCGACTTTCTTCATTGGAAAACTGTCTCCTGAAAGGATTGCCCTTTCTATCTGTGAATAAACGGGTGAACGCGCTATTACGCCTGGGCCAGAGCTTCGGCCACGGCGTTACCCATCTCTTCAGTGCCCACTTTGCGAGTGCCCTCGGTGTAGATGTCCGCAGTACGCAACCCCTGATCCAGTACTCGCTCTACCGCAGCTTCAATGGCATCCGCCACATCGCCGCGCTCCAGGCTGTAACGCATCAGCATGGCCAGCGACATGATGGTCGCCAGCGGGTTGGCTATGCCCTGGCCGGCAATATCCGGTGCCGAGCCGTGGCAGGGTTCGTACAAGCCCTTGCGGTTCTCGTCCAGGGACGCGGAGGGCAGCATTCCGATGGAGCCGGTGAGCATGGCGGCTTCATCGGAGAGAATGTCACCGAACAGGTTACCGGTGACAATCACATCAAACTGTTTCGGCGCACGCACCAACTGCATGGCCGCGTTGTCCACATACATGTGGGACAACTCGATCTCCGGATAGGCCTTGGCCTCCTCGGTGACCACTTCTTTCCAAAGTTCGGTGACTTCCAGCACGTTGGCCTTGTCCACCGAACAGACTCGCTTGTCACGCTTCATGGCCAGCTCGAAAGCCACCTTGGCGATACGGCGCATTTCCGACTCGGTGTACACATAGGTATTGAAACCTACGCGCTCGCCGTTCTCTTCCTTGATACCACGGGGCTGACCGAAGTAGATGCCACCGGTCAGCTCGCGCACGATCAGGATATCCAGCCCGGAAACCACTTCAGGTTTCAGGCTGGAAGCATCCGCCAGTTGCGGAAAGAGGATCGCCGGGCGCAGATTGGCAAACAGGCCCAGCGAGGAACGCAGGCGTAGCAGGCCACGCTCCGGGCGCTTGCCCCGCTCAATGGCGTCCCATTTGGGGCCACCGATGGAACCGAACAAAATCGCATCTGCAGCGCGGGCCTTTTCCAGGGTACCTTCCGGCAGCGGATCACCTTCCGCGTCCACCGCCGCGCCGCCCACCAAGGCCTCATCCAGCTCTACATCGAGGCCAAATTTCTGTTTGGCGACATTCAGCACCTTCACCGCTTCATCCACGATTTCCGGGCCGATACCGTCACCGGGCAACACCAGTACCTTGCTCATTACCTGCTTCCTGTTTACTGCTTGATCTGAACACTTGATCTGAACACTTGATCTGAACACTTGATCTATTGCTTAAAAGTTTTTGCTTACCAGCACATCGTCAGGTGCCGAGGCTTTGACCAGCTCCAGAGTGTAATCACCCTTATTGCCGGGAGATGGTTTCACCCGCACCTGGTAAATGCCCTTTTCTTCAAAGGTATGGCGGAATTTTCCGAACCGCAGGATGCCGCCTTGGTCGGCAAACACTTCCACGGAACGCTCGCCGGCATCAATAAACACCGACTCCACGCCGCCCTGCTCGGAAATCCGGTCACCGTCGACCTTGAAGATTTCCGCCTTGGCAGAGCTACTGGTGGGCATCTGCCAACCACCGCCGCCATCACCATTTGCAGCTACGGAAAGCTGGTTGTCCACACTCAGTTTGGCCGCATCACCCGCGTCCGGTTCGTTGTACATGCCGGTCGCACAACCGGCCAGAGTCAGTACTGACAGCAAAGATAAAATTCGCAACATGTGTCGCCTCCTTGTTTTTTCTTTTAATGGTCCCGGACTCTGTTACTGGAAAATCCAGGGTTCCCGCTCGGCGCGGCGTGCTTCATAGGCACGAATGGTCTCTGCCTCGTTGAGCGTGAGGCCGATTTCATCCAGACCGTTGAGCAGACAATGCTTGCGAAACTCATCAATCTCGAACGCCAGCGGCTCCCCGCTTTCCGGGATCACCTGCTGTTGCTCCAGATCAATAGTGATTCGGAAGCCTTCCTTCCCTTCCACCGCTTTGAACAGGGCTTCCACGTTATCCTCAGACAACACAATGGGCAATAACCCGTTTTTGAAGCAGTTGTTGTAGAAGATATCCGCAAAGCTCGGTGCAATGATGGCCTTGAAGCCAAAATCCATCAGTGCCCAGGGAGCATGTTCACGGCTGGAGCCACACCCGAAGTTGCGACGGGTAAGCAGAATGCTGGCGCCCTGATAACGGGGCTGATTCAGCACAAAGTCTTCGTTTTTCGGGCGCTGGCTGCTGTCCTGGCCAGGAAAACCCTCATCCAGGTAGCGCCATTCATCAAACAGATTCGGCCCGAAACCGGTACGCTTGATGGACTTGAGAAACTGCTTGGGGATGATCTGGTCGGTGTCCACATTGGCACGATCCAACGGCGCGACCAGCCCTTCCTGACGAATAAACTTTTCCATGATCTGCTCCTCAGGCCTGGTCGAGTTCGCGAATATCCACAAAATGGCCCGCCACCGCAGCGGCCGCGGCCATGGCCGGACTCACCAGATGCGTGCGGCCACCATTGCCCTGACGCCCCTCGAAATTACGGTTGGAAGTGGACGCACAGTGTTCACCGGCTTCCAGGCGGTCAGGATTCATGGCCAGGCACATGGAGCAACCCGGCTCCCGCCATTCGAAGCCAGCTTCAATAAAGACCTTGTCCAGACCTTCCTTCTCGGCCTGCTGCTTGACCAGACCGGAGCCCGGCACCACCAGCACTTGTTTGACGGAATCCGCTTTTTTGCGGCCCTTGGCCACCTCGGCTGCGGCTCGCAGGTCTTCAATGCGTGAGTTGGTACAGGAGCCGATAAAGACCCGGTCGACCTTGATATCTGTGACCGGAATACCTGGCTTCAGCCCCATGTACTCGTAGGCGCGCTGCATGCCAGAGCGCTTCACTTCATCGCTCTCGGCCTGCGGATCCGGCAACATGGCATCTACCGGCACCACCATCTCCGGACTGGTGCCCCAGGACACCTGCGGACGGATATCCGCCGCATCAATATTCACTTCCGCGTCGAATTCGGCATCCGCATCGGACACCAGGGTTCGCCAGTAATCCACCGCCTTGTCCCAGTCCTCACCTTTCGGCGCGAAGGGGCGACCTTCCACGTAATCAATGGTGGTCTGATCCACCGCTACCATGCCGGCACGGGCACCAGCCTCAATGGCCATGTTGCAGATGGTCATTCGCCCTTCCAGGGACAAGCCGCGAATGGCGCTGCCGGCAAATTCGATAGCATAGCCGTTGCCGCCAGCGGTACCGATGATGCCGATGATATGCAACACCACATCCTTGGCGGTGACAGCGGGACTCAAATCCCCTTCCACGGACACCCGCATGTTGTTCATTTTTTTGGCCACCAGGGTCTGGGTCGCCAGCACATGTTCAACCTCGCTGGTGCCGATACCATGGGCCAGACAGGCCAGCGCGCCATTGGTGGACGTATGGGAATCACCGCAGACCACGGTCATACCGGGCAGGACGGCACCCTGCTCCGGCGCCATCACGTGAACGATGCCCTGGCGTACATCACCAATACCGAATTCGGTAATGCCAAATTCGCGAGTGTTGTCCTGCAGAGTCTGTACCTGGATCCGGGAGGTCTGATCCACAATTTCAGCGGCCGACTTGAATGGCGTGGTCGGTACATTGTGGTCGATGGTGGCCACACTGGCGCCCGTACGCCAGGGTTTACGGCCGGCCAGGCGCAGGCCTTCAAACGCCTGGGGCGAGGTCACCTCATGGATGATCTGACGGTCAATATAGATCAGCGCGGAGCCATCCTCACGCTCGGTGACGAGATGGGCGTCCCACAATTTATCATAGAGGGTTTTGCCGGCCATGTTTCTCTCCCTGCGTCGCACTGCAGCAACTTCATCATTGCGACTGGTTTGTCAATAACGATTAATGTAGGGTTCACCCACCAATAAATCCAATTCATATTTTTCATTTTTAAGATAACCAATTATTATCTCGCAACCGAACAACTGGATGCCCCGGTAATGATAGACACACCGACCCTGAGCGCCTTCATGGGAGTGGCTGAAACCGGCTCGTTTTCTGCCGCCGCTGAGCGCCTCTACATCACGCAGCCTGCCATCAGCAAACGCATCGCCCTGCTCGAACAGCAGCTTGGCGCCCGTCTCTTTGATCGGGTGGGCCGTCAAATTCAGCTTACCGAAGCAGGTCGCTCCCTGCTGCCACGGGCCAGGCAGGTGCTGATGGACGTGGAAGACATGGCTCGGGCCATCCACGACCTGTCCGGCTCGGTCACCGGCAAATTGCGCATTGGCACCAGCCACCATATCGGCCTGCACCGCCTGCCGCCGGTGCTGCGTCAGTTCTCCCGGGACTACCCGCAAGTGGAACTGGACATCCATTTTATCGATTCGGAAGAAGCCTGGGAGGGAGTGCTGCACGGGGAACTGGAAATGGGCGTAGTCACCTTGCCTCCGCAGCCGGATGAGCGTCTGCAAAGTGATGTGATCTGGCGCGATCCGCTGGTGTTCATGTGCGCGCCGGAGCACCCGCTGGCCAAGGTGGACAATATCACCCTGGAAACCCTCACCGGCTACAGCGCCATCCTGCCGTCACCGGTCACCTTTACACGCGGCATCGTGGAGCGGCTGTTTGACGAACATAATCTTAAGCTCAATATCGCCATGTCCACCAACTATCTGGAAACCATTCACATGATGGTGTCCATCGGCCTGGGCTGGAGCGTCCTGCCTGCCACCATGGTGGATGGCTCGGTGGTGGAATTGGCCGTGGATGTACCGTTACCGGAGCGGGAGCTGGGTGTGGTGATTCACCCTGCCCGCACTCGCTCCAATGCCGCCAGGGCGTTTTTGCAGGCGCTGGAGGCATCCGGCCTGTAACTGCTTAAGCGGTTGAATCGCCGGAACGGGTAACGCCGCCCACGATAAGCAACATGGCCGCCAGCACGGCGGCCAGCGCCGCGCCGAAAAACAGGTCCACTCCCCACTGCTGCCACAGCAAACCGGACAACCCGGCACCCGCCGCCCAGCCTGCGCCAAAGCCCAGGCTGGAATACAGGGCCTGTCCCTGACCGCCCAGTGACGCCTCAAACTGCTTGTGCACCCAGGCGATGCTGGCCGCATGAAAGCTGCCAAAACTGGCCGCGTGGAGCAGCTGGGCAAGCGCAAGCCATAACAACGAATCGGCTACCACACCAATCAGCAGCCAACGCAGGGCCGCCAACAGCAGACTGGCCACCAGAATCCAGGGAATAGAGAAACGCCGCATCAGCCGATGCATGACCAGAAACAACCCTACCTCCGCCAGTACACCCAGCGCCCACAGGCTACCCACCACGAACTTGCTGAATCCCAGATCCTGCAGATAGATGCTGTAGAACGTGTAGTAAGGCCCATGGGAGAGCTGCATCAGAAAAGCGGCCACCAGAAACAGGGAAACGGCCGGACGTCGCAACACGCTCCACACAGATGGCCCACCCTGTTCCCGATGACGCGCCTCCCCGTCACCCGCCGGCAACGTCAACGTACCCAGCCACAACAGCCACAACAACGCGCTCAATACCCAGGGCAGCAGATCAGTACCCAGCCGGTCCAGCGCCTCGCCAAGCACCAGTACCGCCAGGATAAACCCCACTGAGCCCCACAGGCGCACAAGACTGTAGCGGTGAGACTGACGCCCCAGAGACTGCAAGGTGAGGACTTCAAACTGGGCCAGTACCGCGTTCCAGAAGAAACTGAACGACACCAGCAGTGCCGCCATGGACCAGAACTGATCGATCCAGAACACCGGCAGGAACACTATCGCCGCAAGCAGGTTTCCGGTCCGGATGATACGCAGGCGCTGGCCGCTCCGATCCGCCAGCCAACCCCACAGGTTAGGGGCACCAATTTTGGTCAGCTGGGGAATGGCCATCAGCAGGCCGATGGCGGCAGCGCTGAAACCCAGGTCCTTCAGGTACAGGGACCAGTAAGGCACCAGGGTGCCCAGTAGTCCGAAATAGAGGAAATAGAAGCCTGACAATCGCCAGTAGTAAGGCATTAGGGGCTGAACCTTGGCGTGGCGGTTAAATGAATGGAAGGCCGGACGTCTGATGTCGGACATCCGGCGCTAAATCAAACCTGCCGTAGGAGCGTCGCTGGCGGCGCGATCAAAGGCGTTGAACAGCAATGTAACCACAGAGATCGCCGAGGAAAAGACTGGTTTTTTCTCTGTGTACTCTGTGCCCTCTGTGGTGAAAATGCTTTTGATTACGTGTCATCGCGCCGCCAGCGACGCATCCTACGGATGGTCAGGCATTTAAATCGGCGGAAATGGTGGCGTCACATCGCCGTTCTGCGCCCGATGGCGCAGGCAATGGTCCATGAGCACCAGGGCCAGCATGGCCTCGGCAATAGGAGTGGCCCGCACGCCCACGCAAGGATCGTGGCGCCCCTTGGTAACCACTTCAACCGGGTTCCCTTGCAGATCAATGCTCTTGCCGGGAATCAGGATGCTGGAAGTGGGCTTGAGCGCCATGGCCACACGGATGGTCTGCCCGGAGCTGATACCTCCGAGCACACCGCCGGCATGGTTGCTGAGGAAGCCTTCCGGGGTCATCTCATCACGATGTTGCTCACCGCGCTGATTGACCACTGCAAAGCCGTCGCCTACTTCCACACCCTTGACCGCGTTGATGGACATCATTGCCTTGGCCAGATCCGCGTCGATACGATCGAACACCGGCTCGCCCCAGCCCGGCGGCACGCCGTCGGCAAACACTTCCACCCGTGCACCGATGGAAGAGCCATCCTTGCGCAGCGCATTGATGAGAGCTTCCAGCTCCGGCACCTTGCCTGCATCCGGGAAGAAGAAAGGATTGCTGTTTACGGTAGACCAGTCGAATTGCTCCGCTTTGACCTCACCGATTTGAGTACAGCCCCCATAGATGCGAATACCCAGTGTCTGCTCCAGATACTTGCGGGCAATGGCGCCGGCCGCCACGCGCATGGCCGTTTCCCGGGCCGATGACCGCCCGCCGCCGCGGTAATCGCGGAAACCGTATTTCTGCGTATAGGTGTAATCCGCATGCCCGGGCCGGAAGGTGGTGGCGATGTCGGAGTAGTCCTTGGACTTCTGGTCGGTGTTTTCGATCAGCAAGCCGATGGACGTGCCGGTGGTCTTGCCCTCGAACACCCCGGAAAGGATCTTCACCTGATCCGGCTCACGACGCTGAGTGGTGTAGCGGCTGGTGCCTGGCTTGCGCCGGTCCAGCTCCACCTGCAGGTCTTCCTCGCTGATTTCCAGCCCCGGCGGGCAGCCATCCACGATGGCCCCCAGTGCCAGGCCATGACTCTCACCAAAGGTGGTGATGCGAAAACGTTCACCAAAACTGTTGCCGGACATGCGGATCCTCAAAAAAGCATTGGGCCATTGCATCTCCCCTCACCTGCCCGGTAAAAGGAGCATCAACGGCTCAGGAAGAAAACTGTTCGCGGTATTCTAGCAGCTGTTGACGGGTAAGCATGAATACCCCGTGGCCACCACGCTCGAATTCGAACCAGAAGAAAGGCACCTGCGGCCACTGATTGACCATGGCTTCCCAGCTATTGCCCACCTCCACGATCAATACCCCGTGCTCGGTAAGCTTATCAGGGGCCTCACTCAGCAGGCGGCGGGTAAAATCCAGGCCGTCATCGCCGGAGGCCAGTGCCAATTCCGGTTCGTGGCGGTATTCATCCGGCAGGCTGGCCATATCCTGTGCATCCACATAGGGCGGATTGGAGACGATCAGGTCATAGGGGCCATCCACCTGGGCTAGGCCATCGGAATGCAGGGCTTTCACCTGCCCTTCCAGGCCATGACGGCGAATATTGTCTTCACAGACGGCCAGAGCTTCTTCACTGATATCACTGCCGTCCACGCGGGCATGGTCAAACGCGTAGGCACAGGCGATGGCGATACAGCCGCTGCCAGTGCACAAATCCAGCACCGCATGGACCTGCTCCGGCTCTACCCAGGGGGTGAAGGATTGCTCGATCAGCTCTGCCAACGGCGAGCGGGGAATCAGGACGCGTTCGTCCACGTAAAAGGGCAACCCGCAAAACCAGGCTTCATGGGTCAAATAAGGTACCGGAACCCGGTCATTCACCCGACGACACAGCAAGCCCAGATAGTCACTGATTTCAGAAGGCAACAAGCGGGCATCGAGAATGCGAGGATCGCCATGCAACGGCAGAGACAAGGTGCTCATCAACAGCGCCAGCGCCTCGTCCCAGGGGTCATCATTACCGTGACCAAAGAAAACCTCACCGGCACGCAGGGCACTCTCACCAAAACGCAGACAATCCCTGACTGTGTGCAGGGCGGTAACGGCTTCTTTCTGTTGTTGCGGGCTAATCACGGCATCCTCCTCAAGCAGGCGGCGAAGATTAGCACAAAATCCGCCATGAAAGCCTGTAGAGGGTAACTTGTTGGCCTGCCAGCAGGCATGGCTGTTAACCTGCAAATGGTGTCGGTTAGCAGCAATGTCGGCATAGGAAAATCAAGTGGCATCATTTCAGCGACAGCAGCATTGCGTATAAGATGCGCTCACGCTCTCTGGCAGGCTGTTGAAAAGGATTAGTATGACCGCAGTTACGGTGTTCCAAGACGGCCCTTTTACCTTGGTGGATTTGAAGAACGGCACCCTGGTCGACATGAGCGTGGAACTATCGATCTATCGACAGCGACTGACCCTGTTCAACATGAATCTCCAGCGCAAACAGCTGGCAATCTATGTGGGTCGCATCTGTGGGCTCGACTTTACCGCCTCCCGCTATGCCTGCGGCGAAGACTTCAAGCAAATTACCGAGGCCAAAGTGCTGGTACTGGAAAGCATACTCAACCGTACCTTTGCCAACATGATGCTGACCCTGAACAAACCGCAATTCCCGGTCTACGTGTGTGCGAGCCTGGCAGAGGCCAAGGCGTGCCTGCTGGAAAAACACCCCCGGGAGGAACAGTGAGCGCGATCTGGTTATTGAAAACCGAGCCCGACACTTTTTCCATCAATGACCTGCAGGCCTGTCCTGGGGGCACCAGCGGCTGGGACGGAGTGCGCAATTACCAGGCTCGCAATCGTGTGCGCGACGAGATGAACGAAGGTGATTGCGTGCTGATCTACCACTCCAGTTGCGCACAGCCCGCCATTGTCGGTGAAGCCTGTGTGGTCAGTGCCCCCTACCCGGACCCCAGCCAGTTTGATCTCGACTCAGGGGGGTTCGACAATCGCAGCAGCCGCGAAGAACCGCGCTGGTATCAGGTGGATATCCGTTATCTGTGCACGTATCCGCAGCCCCTGTCGCTGAAAACCCTTCGCCAGTACGCGGAGTTTGCGGATATGGAACTGGTTGTGCGGCCACGCCTGTCAGTACAGAAAGTCACCGAACGTCAGTTTCAGCGCATCCAGCAACTCTGCATGCCAGAAAGCGCCAGCGCCTGACCAGCAAGCGAACCAGTGCGGTGCACAGCATCGCACCAGCGCAAGACTGCGCCCCAAAACCGCGCAGGCAGATACGAAAAAAGCACGACACTCCCCCATAATCCCTTCCGTGGCCGGCTTGGCACAGCGGTTGCAATTGCCCCTTCGTCACTACTAACGAATGGGATTCATACCATGCCACAGCGCCGTTTACCCTGGTTTGCCTTACTGCTACTCCCCGGCCTGGCCAGGGCGGATTCGCTCAGCGCCGTTGATACGGTCTGGATTGCCGTGGCTGCCGCCCTGGTTTTCTTCATGCAAGCGGGCTTCGCGCTGCTGGAAAGTGGCATGAGCCGCGCCAAGAATGCACTGAACGTGGTGATGAAAAACTACATGGATTTGTGCGTGGGCACCCTGGTGTTCTGGGGTGTGGGGTTTGGCGTGATGTTTGGCACCAGCAGCACCGGCTGGTTTGGCGAAGACCAGTTCATGCTCAGCCACGCCGACGGCAGTACCTGGGCCATGCTGCTGTTCCAGATCATGTTTGCTGCCACCGCTGCCACCATCGCTTCCGGCGCCATGGCAGAACGCACCCGTTACGTGGGCTACCTGTGTGGGGCCATTGTCATTACCGGGCTGATCTATCCGCTCTACGGCCACTGGGCCTGGAACAGTGAGGGCTGGCTGGCCAAGCTCGGCTTTATCGATTTTGCTGGCTCCACCGTGGTGCACAGCATCGGCGGCTGGTGTGCCCTGGCCGGAGTGTTGGTGGTTGGCCCACGACTGGGCCGCTTTGACCGTCACGGCCAGCCCCGGACCATCCCCGGGCATAACCTGTCCTACGTGGCTCTGGGTGGCTTTATACTCTGGTTTGGCTGGTTCGGCTTCAATGGCGGCTCCACCCTGGCTGCCAGCGTGGATATTGCCAAGGTGAATCTGAATACCCAGCTCGCTGCCGCCGCCGGTGCGGTGGGCAGCGTGATCTACCGCATGGTCAGCCGCCGACCGATTCTGTTGACGGAAACCGTCAACGGCAGCCTTGCAGGTCTGGTGGCGGTTACCGCCGGCTGCGCCGTGATGACACCGGGCTTTGCTGTCCTCACCGGCCTGGTCGCCGGTGCGCTGGCGGCCTTCGGGGCGAGAATGTTGCTAGCGTTACGCCTCGATGATGTGGTCGGCGCGGTGCCGGTGCATGCCTTCGCCGGTGCCTGGGGCACCCTGGCCGCTGGACTGTTCTACGATGGTGACCTGTTCAACCCGGAACGAATTACCGTACAGCTGCTGGGCATCGTGGTTGCATTTGGCTGGGCCTTCTTCACCGCCCTGGTGATGTACATGCTGGTGTCCTTGCTCACAGGCCTGCGAGCCCCTGCTCTGCATGAACAACGCGGCCTGGACCTGAGCGAACACGCAGAAAGTGGCTATCCGGAGTTTCCCCAGAACACGCTTTATAACAGTGAGCTGACCCGCTCGGCGGAGTCTCGTCCATGAGTCAGGAGCTGCAACGTCGACGGCGCGCCATTGCCACCGGGCTGACGCCCTACATGAACGAACCTCTCTTGCTGGAGGCGATCAGCCTCTGGCAACAAACCTATGCCGAACGCCCTCGCTTTTCCCTGCAGGGCTTTGTCAGTGAGTTGTGTCAGATGTTCGACCTGGGGGAGCGCCGGCATCAGATCCATATGAGCCTGGTGCAGGCCATGACACTGTCGGAGCAGGAACTGGCCGACGATCCGCTGGCCGGCAGCGAGGAAAACCCCGCCCGGGAGCACCCTTGCAGCCAGGCGTTCGAGCAGATCATGCGCTCGCTGTGGGAAGGCATTGGCGCCCGTGCGGCAAGCCAGTTGCGGCTGGACATGGCCGCCCAGCTGCGCAGCAATCAGGTCGGGGCGGAAACCCGGCTGACCATGGAATACTGGCTGCAAGCTCCGGAACGCCCGCTGGCCCCACTGACACTGGCCGCCCTGCGCGATCAGCTCAACCGTACTTATGTGCTGTTGTGCGAAAGACTCGGACCGGTGGAAGCCGACCAGCAACTGAAGGCGGCCTATCAGAACGCCCTGCAAACCCGCATTGACCCGACGGCATTGCGCCAGCTGCTGTAGAAGGGTTCCTGCCATTTCAGCCATGTGACACCACCGAGGATCAGGTAGTCTTGTAATCCTGTTCGCGCGTTGAGCCATAACAACAACCGATAGGGAACACCATGAAGCTACACCACCAGATCTTTATTGCCATGCTGGCCGGCGCCCTGGTCGGCAGCCTGACCAGCGAGTCCACTACCCTGTTCGGGGTCCCGATACTGGCCGGTTACGACCTGGTAGGAAGTCTGTTCATCAATGGTTTGAAAATGGTGGTGGTGCCCCTGATTGTCACCGCCATCATCAATGGCATGACCAGCGTCGGCGACGGCAACAATCTGGGTCGAATGGGGCTAAAAACGGTAGCACTGTACATGACCACCACCGTGGTCGCGGTGCTGATCGGGCTGCTGACTGTCAATCTGTTCAGCCCCGGGGTCATCGACGGCCAACCGGCCCGGGACCTGCTTGGTCTGGCCAGTGATACCGAAGCGGTACTGGCTGGCATCGAAGGGCGAGGCGCCGGGGATTTCACCCAGATCCTGATGCAGATGCTACCCCCAACCTGATTGCTGCCGCTGCCGATGGGCAGATGCTTGGCCTTATCGTGTTCGCCCTGTTGTTCGGCTATTTTCTGCGCACCGAACGCAATGATGCCGGCCGCAGTCTGCGAGATCTGATCGAGGGGATTTATCAGGTGGTGATGAAAATCACCATGCTGGTGATTCGTTTCACACCGCTGGGGGTGTTCGCCCTGATTGCCGCCACGGTGACCCGCACCGGCCTTGATGCCATCGAGCCGCTGGCCTGGTTTTTCGCTTCAGTGGTCGTTGCACTCACCCTGCATGCCTTTGTTTTCATGCCGGCATTGGTGTTTTTCCTGGCGCGCCGCTCACCGTTGCGGCACATCCAAGCCATGACACCGGCCCTGCTCACCGCGTTTTCCTCGGCCAGCTCCGCAGCTACCCTGCCGTTGACCATGGAATGCGTGCAGAACCGGGCCGGGGTATCACAACGAAGCAGCAGCTTCGTACTGCCACTGGGGGCCACCGTCAACATGGACGGCACGGCCCTGTATGAGTGCGTGGCCGCCATGTTTATCGCCCAGGCCTATGGCATGGACCTGTCGCTGGCGACACAATTCATGATCGTGATAACCGCGGTACTCACCTCCATTGGCGTGGCCAGTATTCCGGCCGCGTCCCTAGTGGCAATCACCGTGATACTGGCTGCCATCGGACTACCGGCGGAAGCTATCGGCCTGATTCTGGTCACCGACCGGCTACTGGACATGTTCCGCACCGCAGTGAACGTATGGGGCGACAGTGTCGTCACCGTAGTGCTGGCACGCAGCGAAGGGGAAGAACAGGTGCTGCAGAGGCCGGTAGCCGACGCAGAGAGAATGGCGCAGGCGGCAAGCGCCCACGCCGGACAAGGTCAGACTGACAAGTGATGGTCGCGGTTGTCCCAGTCACGCTTGATGGCCACCGCCGCACTGCCAACGATCGGCACCATGGCGGCAAATGCCAGCATGGCCGGGAACAGATTTTTCCCCTGATCGGCCAGACCGGCTACCATCAGCACGGTGAACAGAACAGCCACAACCAGAGCGAAAATGTCTTTACTGATACGAGAGATAGTAGTCATGGGTAACGCTCCTCTTAAATTGTTTTAGTGAACACATGTTAACTCACAAGAATGGAAAGTCAACACCTGTTCACTTTCAATGATTATTTCCCGGAGATCCCTTGAAACATAAGCCTACCCTGCTTATCAGCAATGCCTGCTCCGAACTTGGTCAGGCCCTGGTCAGTGACGCTGCAGAGCATTTTCGGGTTGCCCTGGCAGACGCGGATGGGCAACTCGGAAACCAACTTTGTGCCAACCTGCACGGCAATGGTCGAGAAGCGCTTTTCCTGGATTGTCTTCCCGGCAGCTCCCGCGACCGTCAACGGGGTGTAGAACGGGTGCTACGTCGCTGGCAACAGCTGGATACCGTGATTAACCTGCCCGCGCCACTGACCCTCGGCCCTTTCGAGGCGACCCAGACATCACACTGGCAGCGGGTTATGGATGAGCAACTGATGGATACGGTAAATCTGTGCCAGAGCGCGATCAGCGCCATGCACCGCCAGGAAGAAGGTGGCCGGATTCTCAATGTGGTACCGGAATACGGCATCCTGGCAGGGCCTCTGGCTGGCGCCCAGAGCGCTGCCAGCGCCGCCATCGTGGCCCTGGGAGAAAGCCTGCACAGTGAATTGCACAGTAGCGGTATCAGGGTGACCACCCTGGTGATCCCCCTGTATCAGGAGCAGGCCAGCAGCCTGTGCGCCACCGACCCGCTCAGCGACGCTCGCTTCCAGCGCAAGATTGCTCGCAGCCCGGTCACCCGAGAGGAGCTCAGCCAGCAGATCCTGGATGCCCTGAACAGCGATAACGCCCTGCACATCGCCTCCGGCTATACACGGGCGAAATGGCGGCGCAAGCGCTGGTTCAGGAAACGCTGGGAGCGGGGATTGCGGGAGTTAGGGGCGAGGTATCGGCGCTAAGAGCAAAAGACTGGTTTCACCACAGAGGACACTGAGAAAGATCAAAAGCCCCGCCGTCCCTCGCCGCGCATTTCAGTGCCCGCGATAACATGGCAGTCATAGCCCGGTTTTCACTCAGTGTTCTCTGTGCACTCTGTGGTAAAAATTATTCCAGCCACGTCAGGCAAACTGTTCCACATAACGCAGTGTATGCCGGTAATCCCCTGCCAGAGCATCGTCAATTTTCGGCGCCACCAGATCCACCAGTTTCCTGCCCACCAGGGGAACCGATGAGGTGATTTCCACCTGGGTTTGCTGGATGGACTGGGACTCACCGTCGGCGTTGAGCTCCATGGTGCCACTGATTTTCAACGGCACATTGCCAAGCTGAAAGCGATAGCGGGCCTGATAGAAACCCGGCCGGCCGGTGGCTTGCCACAGGAATTCCGTCAGCAAATCCGCCTGACTGGGCAGCAAACGCCGCGCAAATGACGGTACCTTGTCGGTGCGAATCTGTATCGGCTGAACGATCTGTATCAGCAGACCTTCCCCGGTCTCCTGGAAGGCCTGGAAACGGTAGTCATTTACCTTGCCCCATTCGAATCGTTGTTCGAAATAGGCCTTGCTGGTGAGAATCTCATAAAGCCGGTCCACGCCGACAGGAAATTCCCGGTCAACCATTACCTTCATGCTGTCTCCTGACCCGCCGGCGTCTGCTCAATCAATTTCAACAGGGGCGCCAGCTGGCGTTTCAAGTCCGGCAATGCATTCACCACCACACGGGGCTTGCCAGCCCGCAACAGGGTGAGTGCCTGCTCTATGGTTATCGAAGGCGTCGTCAGGGCGGTGGCCAGAGGCTCATCGGGGCCATCTCTGACCACCGCCCCGGGCCCGGCCAGGCGCGCCTTGCTCATCTGTTCATCCAATACCGCCTGAACCTGGCGGGGCATCAGCCCGGTATGCGCAGTGGGCGTATGAATGACCACCGACAGCGGCAATTGCTGTGCCCGGCCGCGAAATTGGAAAGCCAGTTTCTCGCTGACCTTCAACGCCCGCTCGACAAAACGCTGGGCGCCATTGGCTCCGGCACTGGGCAGCAGAATGGTAAATTGGGCCACGCTGCTTCTTGCCAGCGAATCTTCCTTACGTACCACTCCCCGCATCAATTGCGCCATTTTCATCAACACCATATCGGTTCTACGTTTACCGAGCTGTACGAAAAGTTGATTGAATTGGTAAATCTCCAGTTGCACAACCGATAGCGGGATCTGCTGACGACTGGCCAGGGCCAGCTCCTGGCGCAGGCGATGCTGCAGATAACGACGGTTACCGAGTCGGGTGAGCGGATCGATCATGGCCTGGCGGGCCAGTTCCTTGCGCTCACGCTGGTAGTGGGCATGGGCACGAGCACGGGCCAGAAGATCCGTGGAATTGAACGGTTTGCTGATGAAGTCGGTGCCGCCAAGACGCAGGGCTTCGCTGCGTGTTTCCTCGTCGTTCTCGGCACCGGTAACGATGATCACCGGCAGACCGGCAATGCCGTCATCGTCACTGGTGCGGATTTTTTTCAGTAACGTAAAGCCGTCCATCTCCGGCATCGCCAGGTCGGAAAAAACCACGCTGATGGTCGGGTTGTGGCAGATCATTTCCCAGGCTTCGACGCCGTTTTCCGCCACTTCGACACGAAATTCCCTGCCCAGCATCTTGTCAGCAGCAAGACGCATTACCTTCGAGTCATCGACAAACAGCAGCACCGGTTTGTTGTTGTTATCCATGTGGCTCCATTCCCTTTTTTACCACGGACAGCGCCCCTTTCAGGCCGGGCTCTCGCCCTCGCACATACCCGTAAAGCCGGGAATGACGCTGACAAAAATCCCCGCGCGCGATGGCAGGCAGATAATGTTCGTTGAGAAGATGCCCGGGGCGGTCGGCCAGGCAATAGACAGTGCCAGCGGTACTGTCCAGATGGGAAAGAATGCCGATCTGCGCCAGATAATCACGGCCGTTGGCAAAGTGTTCCACATAGGGCACCGGGTGACCGGCCGCAAGCGTCAGCTGCGGATCGATTTCCAGGCTGTCGGCCACCCCACCGATACAATAAATTTCCAGCTTCTTGACCAGTTGCCGGGCGCTCGGGTGACGCAGCAGTTTGCGCACGATATAGCTGGCAACAATGGTGCCCTGGGAGTGGCAGACCAGCACTACCTGATCATTATTTTCCAGTGCTTCCACCAGGATATTCAACGCCGGGCGCGACAGTTTGCCGTCCTTGCGCAGGGTACGAGCGGTAATCGACTCGGCCACATCGCGGATCAGTCCCCATGTAGGGGTATGGATCAGGTGCACCGGACGGCGAAAAATCCGCGCGATCTCGCTGGCATTGAGCAGCGCCACCGGCCCGGCCGTTCCCATGCCATTGATGAAGAACCAGCGCGAAGAGCGCCCTTCATGGGTGGTCCGCGGAGGATGGCAGACCAGGGTGCCCTGGCTGATGGACTCACGGGTGGCCGGCACCAGCAACTGCAAGAGCGAGAACAGGGCCTCACCGCGGCTTGAGTAGGATGACCAGGCCATTTCCGAGCGAACACCTGGCTCCCGGCCCAATGGTAGGACCATGCGGGGAATATCCGCTGCATGGGTCAGGCTAAGGCGCAGATCACGACGGATGGCAGAACGGTTGTCTACCAGACGGCGAAGCCATTGTCGGGGACGGTGCAACATTGGGAAGCCCTGATACGGGGTGGCGACAAATTCGCTCTAACACGAAAGTTCCCCTGTACAGTACGTCGAAATGCGCTATTTTGCCAGCAACAATAACGGCCAGCGCCACAACTCAACCTGAGCCAAATCAGTAGCTTATTTGATCAACCTTGTGTAGAACCCGAACTTTCAAAGCTGACATCAGTTATGTCTGTCGAGAGGAGTGTGCGATAAAAAAACAGGCCTGCCGTGCACAAAACGACAGACCTGACCAGGAGACCTTGTGATTCTCTCTATGGCGCTGTTTGTCTCAGACGAAGTACATCAGCAACCACTCGGCAACCAGTGCCGGCTTGTCCTCTCCTTCGATTTCCACCGTAAAGGCGAATTTCAACAACCACTGCCCTTCACGCTTTTCGGTGACCTCCAGCAAGGTGGCTACTGCTCGAACCCGCTTGCCCTCTTTCACCGGTGCCATGAATCGCAGTTTGTCGAAGCCATAGTTCATGGCCATTTTCATGCCTTTGGGCATCAAGAAGCCATCAATGGAGGCTTGCAGATAAGGCAGCAGCGACAGGGTCAGATAACCGTGTGCAATGGTGGTGCCGAAAGGGGTGTTCTTGGCCTGATCCGGATCCACATGAATGAACTGATGGTCCAGGGTCGCGTCAGCAAAAGCGTTAATTCTGTCCTGATCTATCTGGAACCAGTCGGACGCTCCCAGTTCCTTGCCCACGTAATCGGTCAGCGAGGCTACCTCAACCACTTTCATCGTAACGCGCTCCTTGAATACATTTTTCCTGAAGCTTAGCGAGCCTGGGCAAGGCAATACATGACCCTTTCAGGCAGTGGCCTGGACAGGTCTGGTGCTTTTGGTCAGTCAGCGGTTGTTGTCATCCAGAAAGGTATTGATTGCGCCTGCCACGACCTCCGGTGCTTCCATATGCAAATGGTGCCGACCCGCTAAACGCACCACGGAGGCATCCGGCAACCAGTCCAGCCGGTGATCGAACATGCCGTTGCCGCCCATGCCCTGCTCACCGAGAATCAGGCAAACCGGTGCCTGAATGGCACGAACAAAACCCTCCACCTGTTCTTCGGTAAGCCGCAACGAGGAAGTCAGCCGCAGGCGGCTGTCCGCCCGCCAGGTCCAGCCATCGGTCACCGGCATCAGGCCACGCTCACTCAGCAACGCAGACGCCTCCCGGCTGAGTCCACCGAAGCCGCGGGTGCGTGCCTCAACCGCGTCGGCAATGTCCGTGTACACCGGCTTGCGCTTGTCTGCCAAAGCCATCATGTCATCCAGTGCCTTGCGCAGGGTGCTGGCCACGTCCTTACCGGGCGTGCTGGGCGGGCCCAATCCTTCAATCAGCACCAGCCGGGAGACCCGATCCGGAAACGCTGCCGCAAACAGGCAGGCAATCCCCGCCCCCATGGAGTGGCCAACCAGTGTAAAGCGTTGCCAGCCGAGCTGATCTGCCACTGCCAGCACATCTCGCACATGATCCACCAGGTGGGTTACCACCCCGTCCGGGCGATGGTCCGAGTGACCATGACCGGAAAAATCCAGTGCCACCATGGGGCGTTGCCACTGCGACGCCAGCGGAATATAGGACGCGGCATTGTCCAGCCAGCCATGCAGGGCCAGCACCGGCTCGCCCTCGCCGTCCCAGCTGAGGGCGGCCAGAGTCTGTCCGAAAACGTGAAATTTCTTCTCTTTTGCAGCCATTAACTCGCCTCCCCCTGTTGCAGCGTTTGCAGGGTTTCGCGAAACAGGGCCAGGGTCTGTTCAGGCTTCTCCAGTGGGTACATGTGCGATCCTTCCGCAATGCGATGGAGCATGCCGTGGCGGCGAACATGGCGCCGGGCACTGTCGAGAAACGGAGATGGCGACCCCTTGCCGGTGATAATCGCCCCGGGCACTTTCAGCCTGGGCATGCGTGTGGCAGCCGTGGGGGTATGTCGAAAAATGGCCACTTCCACCTCTGGGCGAAAACGCAATCGCCAGCCGCCCTCCCAGGGCTCCAGCCCCGCGCGCAAATAATCTGCCAGGCAACGTGGATCAAAGGCCCGGAACAGGCCGCGTGAGGAAAAATAGCTTTCCACGGCTTCCCTGTTCGGCCAGTAATCCAGCCGCCCCTTGCTCTTGCCCGCCGGTGTCACTCGATCAATCATGCCGGTCAGCTTCGCCGCATGCATCATCACCCCGTGCCAGCCATTCATCATCGGCGGGTCCAGCATGATCAGCGCGGAAAACCATTCCGGGCGGCGCTGGGCCACCAGGTACATGACTACCGACCCCAGCGAATGTCCGGCTCCAACCAGCGGCTTGGGCAGGGATTCGAGCCTGGCTTCCAGCTCCAGGCTGAGGCTATGCCAGTCCGCATCCACCGGGTAAGCCGGATTGTGGCCCAAGCGATCGATGATGATGACATCGAACTCGTCCGCCAGCGGTGCCAGAAAGGTGTCATAGCTATGGCCGGGAATGCCGTTGGCGTGGGCAAAGACCAGCGTCTGACGACCGGCGGAAACTGCTGACATGGTGTCTCCCTAAGTTGGGCACGAAAATAAAAGAGATCTCCTGAAACCGTGACTTCAGCGTAGATGCATGGCGTAAGAATTTTCTGTGGCGGCAAAGGCTTGCGTCAGGCGCCACGATGAAGTCACGGTTTCAGGAGACATCATAGCCGCAACTGTTCACCCCGGACCATGTCCGATAACGCCACAGAGTGGTCTGCCTTGGTCATCTTTTGTTGGTGTACAATGCCCGCACAAAGGAGGCTCCATGACCCTGATTTCATTCAACATCAATGGTATTCGCGCCCGTCTGCACCAGTTGCAGGCAGTCATCGATAAATATCAGCCGGCCCTGATCGGCCTGCAGGAAACCAAGGTTCACGACCCGGAGTTTCCCGAACAGGCGGTTCGAGACATGGGCTACCACCCCTACTATTTTGGCCAGAAAGGCCACTATGGCGTGGCACTGATTACCCGCGAACCGCTGGAATCGGTTCAGTACGGCTTTCCCTCCGATGATGAAGACGCCCAGCGTCGCATGATCATTGGCACCCTGCGTCATTCCGATGGCTCTGCCATTACCGTGCTCAACGGCTATTTCCCCCAGGGCGAAAACCGCGAGCACCCGCTCAAATTTCCTGCCAAGGAAAAGTTCTACCAGGACCTGCAGAACTACCTGGATAACCACCAGCAACCCGACCAGCAGGTGGCCGTCATGGGGGATTTCAATATTTCCTCCACCGACCTGGACATCGGCATCGGCGAAGCAAATCGCAAGCGCTGGCTACGCGAGGGTAAGACCAGCTTTCTGCCCGAAGAACGGGAATGGTGGCAGCGCCTGATCGATTGGGGGCTCACCGACACCTTCCGGCACCAGAACCCGGAAACTGATGACATCTTTTCCTGGTTCGACTATCGCTCCCGGGGCTTCGAGCGCGAGCCACGCCGGGGCCTGCGCATCGATACCGTCCTGGCCACAGCCCCGCTGCTGGAAAAACTCGATACCACCGGGGTGGACTATGACCTGCGTGGCATGGAAAAACCATCAGACCACTGCCCGGTATGGGCCAGGTTTCGCGGCTAACCCATGAAGATCAAACTGCACCCGGAAAAGCTGAAGCTCAATCTGGACACGATCGGTTTTGTTATCGATCTGTTGATGATTGCCCTGGTCATCCTCAACCTTGGCCTGATCCTGTTCGACTGGCTTTTCCAGGTGCCACCGGTACAGGGGTTTCTGGCAGAGATGACGCCAGCATTCCATGCCTTCTACCGGGATACCATCCACAGTAATTTTCTGTTCTACGACCTCTGTTTCGTCGCTGTCTACCTGACCGAGTTCGTCATCCGCTGGATTGTCGCCATTGCCCGCAGCACCTACCACCGCTGGTTCTTCTACCCCTTTGCCCACTGGTATGACCTGCTCGGCTGTATTCCGGTGGGCAGTTTCCGCTGGTTGCGGATTCTGCGTGTGGTTGGCCTGGTCATGCGTCTGCAGCGCATGGGCATTATCGACCTGTCACAAACCTGGCTGGGCCAGACTATCCTCAAGTATTACGGCATCGTGGTAGAGGAAGTGTCCGACCGCGTGGTCATCAATGTCTTAAGCGGCGCCCAACGAGAAATCGGTGGCGGCAGTCCGCTGCTGCATCGTATCGAAACTCAGGTACTGGCACCGCGCCAGGACAAGCTGGTGAGTTTTATCGCCACCCGCATCGCCGACGCGACCCAGAAAAGCCACGGCCAGTATCGCGATCAACTGGCGGAATATTTCGCCCACCTGACCGACGAATCGCTGACCCGCACCCAGGCCGGTAAACGCCTGGCGGCCATCCCCGTGGCCGGGCCAAGGGCTATCGCCCTGCTCGGCGACGCCGTGCGCGAGACCGGCACCGCTTTCGTGGATCAATTGGTGGATGACCTGGCCTCACCGGCCAACCGGCCGCAGCTTGAGCAACTTCTCCACGATCTGATCGGTGCCGCCAAGGGAGAAGGCGAGCAACTCGACCAGCTGATCCGCGATACCTTGCTGGATGTGCTGGAACAGGTAAAAGCCCAGATGGCCGTGCAACAATGGAAGCTGGAAGAGCAAGACGGCCCCGAAAAAAGTTGATAACATCGAGTAAGACTAAAGTCTCAGCGACTACGCCAACCGGATCACATCATGAGTACCACTGCCGATTCCAGTGACGACAATCTGCAACTACCCCGCTCCCGTATCCTGCTGGTGGATGACACCCCGCAGAATCTGGTGGCGCTCGAAGTGGTACTGGAAGATATGGACTGTGATCTGGACAGCGTGACCAGCGGCAATGCGGCCCTGGCCAAGCTCCTCAAGGAAGATTACGCCCTGGTCTTACTGGACGTACAAATGCCGGAAATGGACGGCTTCGAAGTAGCCGGCATCATGCGATCCCATCAGCGCACCCAGAATGTGCCTATCATTTTTGTGACTGCGATCTCGAAAGAAACCCGCTTTGTGCAACAAGGTTATCGTAGTGGTGCCGTAGACTATCTGTTCAAGCCTATTGATCCGCAACTGCTGCAGAGTAAGGTCAGCTTTTTCCTCAGCCTCGATCAACAGAAGAAGCGACTGGAAGCGAAACTGGCCCAGGCCCGTCGCTCCGAAGCCGAAATGAAGGCGCTTTACGGCGAACCGCCCGAGTAAATTTTCCCGGGCCCGACAACAATAATCGGTCAGGACGACCTCGATAACAGCATGGCCATCAGACTTCCCGGATACCGAATTACCGAACGCCTTGGCAAGGGTGGCATGGCGCATGTCTTTCTCGCTACCCAGCATTCCTTCGAGCGCCAGGTCGCGATCAAAATACTCACCCCCTCCCTCGCCCTGGAACCCAGCTTTGCCGAGCGCTTCATGCAGGAAGCTCGCACCGTGGCCAGCCTTAATCATCCCCATATCGTGCCGGTGTACGACGTGGGCGAGCACGAGGGTTACTATTATCTGAGCATGGAGTACGTGACCGGGGGCAGCCTGAAACAGCGCATTCGCGATGGCATAGAGCCCAGGGAAGCAGAAAACGTGCTGCGGCAATTGGCTGGCGCCCTGGACTACGCCGGCCTGCATGGCTTCATTCACCGGGACGTGAAGCCGGACAATGTGATGTTCCGTGCCGACGGCTCCGCACTGTTGATGGATTTCGGCATCGCCGCCAACATGCTGCGCGATAACAGCGTCACCGCTACCAACAGCATCATGGGCACCCCCAAATACATGAGCCCGGAACAACACCGCTCCCAGCCGCTGACACCGCAATCAGACCTGTATTCCCTGGGCTGTGTGTTCTACGAAATGCTCACTGGCAAACCGCCTTATCACGGCGAGGATACCAGCGCTATGGCGCAGGCCCACCTGCGTGAGCCGATACCTTTACTGCCAGTCACACTCCGCCATTATCAGCCAATACTGCGCCAGTTGCTGGCCAAGGCACCGGCAGATCGACCGGAGAGCGGCGCAGCCCTTGTTGAGGCCCTCGACCACCTGGAATCCCCGGAGCACTACACCCGCGAACGAGCCCGTTACCGCCCGCAGGAAGCCGGGATCAACGGCACCCTGGCACCACGGTTGCGGCTCAAGGAAACCAAGGCAGGAATGAGCTGGCGAGGCAATCTCTACCAGTACGACATTTATCTGGTGGCCGACGACTTCGAGCAGTTCCAGTCCCATTTTCCGGTACTGCGCTCCGCTCTCCAGGACTGGCACCAGCAAAGGGGCTCACGCTGCAAGGGCGTCACCATCAAGGCAACCCTGCATCCGTGGATCAGTGGCCGGGTAAAACAGTATCTCAAAGAGCTTCGCCAGTCAGAGGGGCTGGAATTTCTCGGTCGCCTGCCAATTCTGCTCAACCTGGTGGCCGCCGATGGCCAGCCCATTGAACGGTTAGCCTGGGAGCCAGATTCTGAATCCAGTTAAAACCCAGTATCCACAATTTCACAAAGTAAAACCGTGTCATTACCCCTCGCGAACTCACTGTGAAAACAGGGTTTCTGCCGGGATAGCGATCGCCGAATAACAGACATAAAAAAAGCACCAACATAGGTTGGTGCTCGAGGATCTGCCTAAGTTGATGTGATGCAAGGAGACATCACATTCCCCCCTTAGGGTGGTACCGATGACACCGTTCAGGAGTCTGCCATGCGTTCCAGTGTCATCAAGGTCAGGTTAGGGCAATCGCAAACAACCTGACCAGCGCCTATCGGCGAACGGTACGCAACGCGTTATCAAGGGTAGGGTTTTCCGGATTAGCGGCCAGAAACGGCCTCGCCAGGGCTGCGTAACCACAACAGGCGGGCACCGGCTGCAGCGGCCACCTCCACATCCAGACAGGCCACGGTCCCCACATTGAAACCAATACGCTCGACCGAACCGGTCCAGCTTGCGGTCAACTGGGCCACCAACGGCATATGACTCACCAGCACGGCGTTATCTGCGGGCGGGTTGGCAAGCAACCAGTCAAAAAGCGCTTGCGGGTTGGCATCCGGCACTAGTTGCTCGCAGGTTTGTCGGGGCAAGCCACCATAGACCTGATCGATACAATCTGCGGTCTGCTGGGCGCGCACAAAAGGGCTTGCGATCAGCGCCGATACGGCAATTCCGCTATCCCGCATGCCTTGCCAGTGGGCAAGCAGCGCCGCCCTGCCCGTCTCGGTCAATGGGCGCTGCGCATCGGTAGGAGCCCGGGAAACAGCCTGACCGTGGCGGCTGAGATAAAGCTTCATGCACTGGCTCCAGCGAGCTGGAATTCCACATCGTGCTTGTATTCCCCGCTCATCAACTGCTGGATAACCAGCTCCAGCGGCTGGCCATGGTAAACGATCTGATACAGGGCCGTAGCCAGGGGCATATAGACGTCCAGCTCCGCGGCCTTGTCCGCCACCAGCTTGATAGTGTTGATACCTTCAGCCGTTTGCCCCAGGCTTTCCACCGCCTCCTCAAGGCTCTTCCCCTGGCCTAGCTGGAAGCCCACCTGATAGTTGCGCGACAACGACGAACTACAGGTGGCGATCAGATCCCCCACCCCGGACAGTCCCAGGAATGTCATCGGGTTGGCACCCAACTCCACCGCAAAACGGCTCATTTCCGCCAGGGAACGGGTAATCATGAAGCTGCGGCTGTTTTCACCCACTCCGATGGCCGCGGCCATGCCGGAGGCCACCGCGTAAATATTTTTCAGGGCACCGCCCAGTTCCACGCCGTAGATGTCCGGGTTGTCATAGACGCGGAAGTAATCGCAGCTAAGTGCCGTCTGCACCACCTGGCACAACTCCTCATCGGGGCTGGCTACCACGGTGCCGCTAAATTTCTGCTCGACGATTTCCTTGGCCAGATTAGGGCCACTGAGCGCACCGATACGGGCGTGCGGCCACTCCTGCTGCAACACTTCGCTCATCAGCAGAAAGCCTTCGGAATAAATCCCCTTGGTACAGCTGATCACCATAGTGCCAGCTGGCACCCATTCCCTGGCCTGACGAAGAACGTCCACAAACGCCTTGCTGGGAATCGCCACAAACACCAGGGATGCCTGATCCAGTGCCTCTTCCAGACTGTCTGTGGCATTCACTCCCGCAGGCAATTCAGCACCGGGCAGATAGCGGCTGTTTTCCCGATCCAGATTGATCGCCGCAGCTGTTTCCGGGTCACGTACCCAGATATTCACCCGGTGGCCATTGGCGGCCAAAATGCTGGCCATGGCGGTGCCAAAACTGCCACCGCCCAGAATTGTTGCGTTATGTCTTTCCTGCTCCATACGGAACGCCTTGTATAGCAGCTTTTGAGGCATCATAAGCGCCCATCGAAGCAGAGACAACGGAAGCCTCATCAAGCTTGGGGCGAAGCCAACAGTAGGAGCGCCTCTTGAGGCGCGAACCCGAGCGTAGCGAGGACGGAAGTAGTTTCCGTCCGTCATCCCATATGCACATGTCGAGTTCTGACAGGCTTGATCGCCTGCGGAGATTCCCTCGCCGAGGTTCGCGCCTCACCAAGCGAAGCGAATAGTCGGCGCGCCTACAGGTGGTGATCACAACGCCCGAACAAGAAGCTCCTGCAAGCGTCGTGCAGTCGCCGCCGGATCTTTAGGCAACTGACCTTCTGCCAGCATGGCCTGGTCGAGTAGCAGTGCGGCCATGTCGTCGAAGCGTTCGCCCTCTTCCATCTCGGCCAACGCCTGTAACAGACTGTGGTCCAGATTCACTTCCAGCACCGGCTTGTTTTCCGGCGCCGGTTGCCCGGCAGCCTCCAGCATGCGGCGCATCTGTGGCCCCAGCTGGTCTTCGGCCAACACCAGGCACGCCGGGGAGTCCACCAGACGGGAAGTCGCCCGCACGGCTTCCACCCGTTCTGCCAGGATGCTGCCAAGACGGCCGATCAATGGATTATCGTTATCGGCCTTATCCGTCTCTTCCCCCAGATCCAGCTCGCCACGGGCCGCATTGATCAGCTTCACATCCTTGTAGCTGTCCAGATAGCTGACCATCCACTCGTCCACCGGATCGCTGAGCAACAGGACCTCGATGCCCTTCTTGCGGAAGACTTCCAGATGGGGGCTGTTCTCTGCCGCTGACGGGCTGTCAGCCAACAGATAATAAATCTTGTCCTGCTCAGCTGGCTTGTTCTCCAGGTACTGATCCAGCGACGTGGCCACCTTGCCCGGCTGATTACTACTGGCAAAGCGCAACAGGGCGGCAACCGCCTCCTGATTGTCACGATCTTCGCCAATACCTTCCTTGATCACCTGGCCGAACTGGGACCAGAAGGTGGCGTATTTTTCCTCGTCATTGCCCAGTTTCTTGAGCATCTGCAGTACCCGTTTGGTCAGCGCTGCACGGATTTTTTGTACCGGGCCATAGTCTTGCAGCAGCTCCCGGCTCACGTTCAGTGGCAGGTTCGGGGCATCAATCACCCCTTTGATAAAGCGCAGGTACTGGGGCAGAAACTGCTGCGCATCGTCCATGATAAAGACGCGCTGCACATAGAGCTTGAGGCCACGATTGGCTTCACGGTGATACAGATCAAAGGGTGCCCGGGCAGGGATGTAAAGCAGACTGGTATATTCCAGCTTGCCCTCAACCTTGTTGTGGCTCCAGCTCAGGGCATCCTGGAAATCGTGGCTGATGTGCTTGTAGAAATTCTGATATTCCTCGTCACTGATTTCCTGACGGGGCCGCTGCCAGAGGGCCGTGGCGGAATTGAGGGTTTCTGCTTTTTCCTCGTCGTCACCTTCTGCCGGAGTGACAAGCGTGATCGGGAACGCCACATGGTCCGAATACTGGTTCACCACCTGACGAATCTTGAAGTCATCCAGAAATTCCCTGGCATCCTTGCGCAGATGCAGAACCACCGCTGTACCCTGCTCTGCCCGCTCAATGGCTTCCACGGTAAACTCACCCTGGCCATCGCTTTCCCAGCGCACCCCGGCGGAGACATCGGTACCGGCCTTGCGGCTTTCCACGGTTACCCGGTCAGCAACAATGAACGCGGAATAAAAGCCTACACCAAACTGGCCGATCAGCTGGGCGTCCTTCTTCTGGTCACCGCTGAGCGAGGCGAGGAATTTTTCGGTGCCGGAACGGGCGATGGTACCCAGGTTCTCGATCACGTCTTCCTCGTTCATGCCAATTCCGTTATCGGCGATGGTGAGAGTGCCCGCTTCCTTGTCTATTCGCAGGCTGATAGCCGGGTCATTTCCTGACTCCAGTAACGACGGCTCATCCAGTGCCTTGAAACGCAGCTTGTCGCAGGCATCGGAGGCGTTGGAGATCAATTCACGAAGAAAGATTTCCCGGTTGCTATACAGGGAATGAATCATCAGGTGCAGCAGGCGGGATACTTCCGCCTGAAAACCATGGGTTTGTTTTTCTGCAGACACGGCTGACTCCTCTGGGATTAATCACCCGGGAGTAATAGGGGCAGCCGTGTCTTTTTCAAGGGGGGAGTAAAAGGGATCAGCGCTTGATCTGGTGAGCCAGCGCCGATTTCAGGTCCGGAAAGCGGAACACGAAACCCTGTTGCTCCAGGCGCCGGGGGTAGACCCGTTGCCCGCCCAGCAGGATCTCTGACTGCTCGCCCAGGCCGGCACGCAGAGCCACTGATGGCACTCGCAGAAACGCCGGTCGCTTGACCGCACTGGCCAGCGATTGATGAAACTCACGCTGGGTAACAGGTGCCGGTGCCGTGGCATTGAATACCCCGTCAATCCCCGGGGTTTCCACCGCCCGCACCAGAATCGCCACCATGTCGTCGATGTGTATCCAGCTCAACCACTGGCTACCATCGCCGAGCATGGCGCCAAACCCGAGCCGGTAAACCGGTAGCAGCTTGCCAAGCATGCCGCCATCACGGCCCAGTACAATGCCGGTTCGCACCAGGCACAACCGTACTCCCTGACGGGATACGGGCCGTGCCGATTGCTCCCAGGCATCGCAGAGCAGATAACCGAAATCACGCTTGCGGGCAGAGCTGTCTTCAGTCAATTCCGCATTACCCGCGTCCCCGTAGAAGCCCACTGCGGAGCCGGATACCATTACCGCCGGCTTGCGTTGCAACCTGGACACCAGTGCCACCAGGCCCTGGGTAACACCAATACGGGAATCAAACAGCACCTTCTTGCGACGCTCCGTCCAGCGCCCGGCAAACAGGCTTTCACCGGCCAGGTTGATGATGCCGTCGATGGGGTCGTCATCGGCAATATCATCCAGCGACGAGACGATACGGGTTTCTTCTGGCAACAGCTTGGCAACCCGTTTCGGGCGACGACTGAGCACGACAAGATCGTGCCCATGTGCCGCCAGTCTCCGGCACAGATGCTGGCCGATAAATCCGCTGCCTCCGGTAATCAGTATCTTCAACGCGCTGCCTCAACCTTTTGAATGCTGTTCATGTCATAGAAGTATTCGATGTTGCCTGCTCCCATCGCCACACTCAGGGTCAAATGATCCTCGGTGACCGCCTGCAAAACTCCTGTGCGGGTGACGACGCCACTGGCGGTGATGGTGACGGATTGACCTACCAGGGCACGCAGCTCCTTCAGTTTCGCAGATATTTCCGCAACAGGCTCGTCCACCTTCGTTGCCTGCTCCGACTGTTGTTCAGCCCGCCGTTCACTGTCGTAGACAACCTCTGCCTCATCACTGCCATCGTCCTCTGATACCAGATCAACCCGTTGTCCATTGGGCAACGTCAGTGATTGAAGTTCCTCTGCAGACACACTGCGCTCTACATTACCGCTACCCACATTCATGACCAGCCACAGGCGATCTCCGCTGATGCGGCGCAATACCCCTTCCAGCTCACGGCCACTGCGAGTTTCCAGCAGTACCGTTCTGTCCACATAGGCAACTAGCTCCGGAAAGGTCTTCTCCACGGGCGGCAAGGCTTGCACCTCTTCTGACGCCGGCTCCTCGAAAACGGGGGATCTCAGGGTTGCACTGCCCTCACGCGGAGGAGTAATCACCCGCGTTTCCATTGAGCCCGGGACCACAGCCCAACCCACTTCGCTCTTCTCCAGGCGCACGTGCCGTTGTTCCACCGCACCGCTGGTCAACACTACCCGTGACATTACCTGCCCAGTGGCCTCCGCGCGGCGCAGCTGGACATGCTCCGCCTGCACGGATTCCAGCATCCCTTCAGGGAACTGGGTCGCCAGATACTCCTCTGCCACATAGGCTAATGTGTCATCGTGGTCAAAATGCAAATCCACATTGCCATTACGATAACGAAGATGATTGGAATACGCCGTGAAGTCACCGACCAGATAGCTTTTGAAGCTGTCCGGCATGACCAGCACCATGGAACCGGAAAGCTGATCGGTATCCAGCGGCGCCAGCGCCAGCTCCAGACGGTAACCGCCGGAAAAGATGCGGGTTTCCGGGTAGTCCTGCCCCTCCGGTTTCCAGGATAAATGCACCACCGGAACCCCCTCATCGGATGGGCTCACCAGCATTGAGCGGCGCTCGGTGATTTCTTCAGGATCCCAACCCAGCAGAATGCGCACTTCCAGTTCGGGCAGGAAGCCTTTTCCCTGGCTGGCTGTCAGGACCCCGTCTATCAGTGCCACCCGGTCATAACGGAATTTTTTCCCGTGCAAACGGCCTGACAGGGCCTTTCCCTGACCCTCTACCACCAGCAGCGCGGCCTCCTCAGAAGTCACAAATGCAGTGCTGGTGGCCATATTATCGCCCCGCAAAACCTGGCCCGCCTGCCCCGCCAGGTTTTGCCGGGGTGTCTGTTCCAGTGGGCTCTGGCCAGTAGCTAGGAACAGCGCCACCCCTACTGCCGCCGTCAGCAAAGACGCTACACGCCCCAGCGCCCACCAGCGATATTCTTCCCAGTGCTGCTGCACCTGCCCCAGACTTGCCAGGGGTAACAGGAAAAACAAGGCACTGTGCCCCCGGCTACCCGCCTCGTTCATCAGGCCAAGGGTGCTGATGATGAAGCCACTTACCCCAATAATGATCAGCAGTTCTGCCATCTTCTTATTCTCTCAACAGATGATTCTCTCAACGGAGCATTGAATAAGCTTCTGTGAAGCGTTGTTGGCGCTTTTGCCTTTGCTGCCCTGCTAGCCAGCAATACGCATATGGCCTCTTCAGATTCTCGGCAAAGGTAACCGGGTGGCTGCACAAGCCTCCCTGCGGGAGACGCCAGAACAGGCTCTGCAGGCTCCAGGCGAAAAGGTTATCCCGATGCCTCCACTTTACAAAGCCGGGGCCGGGCATTCCAGCACTTAAGTGACTGATTTTTCTATCCAGCGGCCAGGCATGATCTCCATCACACTCAGCCCTGCAGCAGCCGGCCAGATCCGCTTGCTGCACCGCCAGGTGCTCCAGCCACCACCACTTATCATCGGAAATAAAAAAAAACTTGTCAGCGGGAAAATCTGGATATATACAGGCGCTGAGGACGTCAGGAAACCGGTACCCCGGACCTGGCTCGCCGATTAACAGGTTGTTTGGGGAGGTCAAATACAGGAGGCCACCATGAGTAACCATCGTAATGAGCAAGACCTTGATTCGGAAGATCTGCTGATGAACGAAGATTTCGATATCCTGGATGACGACGTGGACGATGAAGAGCAGGAGGAACGCAGCGCGCGCTCCCGTGCGTTCAACATGGACATGCGTCATCGCATCGAAGATCGTCTGGAGGCCCGTCGCCTGAAAAAGGAACTCAACGAGTATGAGTTCTTCGATCTGGACGACGACATTCTCCACTGAGGGGGAGCTGCTCACACTATTTCTATGGCCCCTGTTGAGGGCCTAACCCTGGAGGAGAAGGCTGATCGCTTTTCCGCCTGTCAGAGACTATAGAAATAGTGTGGGCAACCCCCAACAAAAAAGGCCGGCGAAATGCCGGCCTTTTTTGTATCAGCGAAGGACTATACTACCAGCCAGTCGCTTCTTTCACGGCCTTACCGATTTCCGCAGGGTTGCGTACGGTTTTCACACCGGCCGCTTCCAGGGCTGCAAACTTCTCGTCCGCAGTGCCCTTGCCGCCGGCAATAATGGCACCGGCATGGCCCATACGCTTGCCCGGAGGCGCAGTCACGCCGGCGATGTAACTAACCACCGGCTTGGTCACGTGTTCCTTGATATAGGCAGCGGCTTCGTCTTCCGCAGTACCACCGATCTCGCCGACCATGACAATGGCTTCGGTCTGCGGATCGTTCTGGAACAGTTCCAGCGCGTCAATAAAGGTGGTGCCGGGGATCGGATCACCGCCAATACCGATACAGGTGGACTGGCCAAAGCCGAGTTTGGTGGTCTGATTGACCGCCTCATAGGTCAGGGTGCCGGAGCGGGATACGATGCCCACTTTGCCCGGCTGGTGGATATGCCCCGGCATGATACCGATCTTGCACTCACCAGGGGTAATGACACCCGGACAGTTGGGACCGATCAGACGCACACCACCTTTGCGGGTGATGTATTCCTTCACGTACAACATATCCAGCGCCGGGACACCCTCTGTGATGCAGACGATCAGTTCGATGCCAGCATCGGCCGCTTCCAGAATAGAGTCCTTGCAGAACGGTGCCGGCACGTAGATGACACTGGCAGTGGCGCCGGTTTCGGCAACCGCCTCGGCCACGGTGTTGAACACCGGCAGGCCCAAATGCGTCTGGCCGCCCTTACCCGGGGTCACACCACCCACCATCTTGGTACCGTATTCGATAGCCTGTTCGGAATGGAAGGTGCCCTGGCTGCCGGTGAAACCCTGGCAGATCACTTTGGTGTTCTTGTCGATCAGTACGCTCATGCGGCACCTCCCACTGCTTTCACTACCTGCTCGGCAGCATCATCAAAACTTTGCGCGGCGATAATGTTCATGCCGCTTTCTGCCAGCTTCTGGGAGCCCAGCTCCGCGTTATTACCTTCCAGACGAACAACCACCGGCACGGTCACACCCACTTCTTCCACTGCGCCAATAATGCCCTCGGCAATCAGGTCGCAACGAACAATACCGCCGAAGATGTTCACCAGCACGCCTTTCACCTGATCATCGGAGAGAATGATCTTGAAGGCTTCGGTAACACGCTCTTTGGTGGCACCGCCGCCCACGTCCAGGAAGTTGGCCGGCGCACCGCCTTTCAGCTTCACCAGGTCCATGGTGCCCATGGCCAGGCCAGCACCGTTGACCATGCAACCGATGTTGCCGTCCAGTGCCACATAGTTCAGGTCCCACTCGGCCGCACGACGCTCACGCTCGTCTTCCTGACTGGGATCTTCCAGCGCCTTGATGTCCGGGTGGCGATACAGCGCAGAGCCATCCACGTTGATCTTGGCGTCCAGGCAATGCAGATCGCCCTGGTCCGTGATCACCAGCGGATTGACTTCGATCAGCGCCAGATCCTTGTCTTCGAACAGTTTCGCCAGACCCACAAAGATCTTCGCGAACTGGCCAACCTGCTTGCCTTCCAGGCCAAGCTTGAAAGCAATCTCACGGGCCTGATAGGGCTGCGCACCCACCAGCGGATCGATTTCCGCCCGCAGGATTTTTTCCGGGGTTTCTTCGGCAACGGTTTCAATGTCCACACCACCTTCGGTGGAGGCCATGAACACAACGCGCCGGGAGGCACGGTCAAACACCGCACTCAGGTACAGTTCCTTGGCGATGTCGGTGCAGGTTTCCACCAGGATCTTGGACACCGGCTGACCATGCTCATCGGTCTGAAACGTGACCAGGTTTTTACCCAGCCATTTTTTGGCAAACTCCGCCGCTTCTTCCGGGCTATTCACCAGTTTCACACCACCGGCCTTACCCCGGCCACCGGCGTGTACCTGGGCTTTTACCACCCACTTTTCACCACCAATTTCTTTGGTTTTGGCTGCAACCTCTTCCGGAGTATCGCAGGCGAAACCGGTAGAAACTGGCAGACCATAATCAGCAAAAAGCTGCTTTGACTGATATTCATGGAGATTCATGCCAATACTTCCATATCAATGAATGAGTGGCGCCCGACTGGACGCCGTCACTTCGCGACCGTTCTGCGGCGTTATTTCTTGCGCCGACGCTGCGCCACATGGATTGCCTTGTAATCCACGGCCAGGGCGGCTTCATGAACGGTTTCCGACAGGCTCGGATGACCAAACACCATCAGTTGCAAATCTTCTATGGTGGCGCCGAACTCCATCGCCACCACGCCTTGCTGGATCAGTTCCGAGGCCTGTGGCCCCACCACGTGCATGCCGAGAATGCGGTCGGTTTTCTCATCGGCCACAAACTTGACCATGCCCCCGGTTTCGCCGGCAGCCATGGCGCGACCATTGGCCGCAAAAGGCACTGCACCGGTCTTGTAGGCGTCACCGGATTCCTTGACCTCTTCTTCGGTCTTGCCCACCCAGGCCACTTCCGGGTGGGTATAGATCACCCCGGGAACGGCATCGTAGTTAACCTGGGTGTGCTCGCCGGCAATCACCTCGGCTACCATCACACCTTCCTCGATGGCCTTGTGGGCCAGTGCTGGGCCACGTACCAGATCGCCAATGGCATAAACACCGGGCACATCGGTACGGCACTGGTTATCCACGTAAACGAAATTACGCTCATCCAGGCTGACACCGGCATCCTGACTGAGCAGGCCTTCGGTATAGGGGCGACGGCCCACGGCCACAATCAGGCGGTCGAAGATCTCCTGGTGATCTCCATCCTTGTCGGTGAAATTCACCACTACCTGGTTCTTCTTCATCTCGGAGCCGGTAACCCGGGCACCAAGACGGATATCCATGCCTTGTTTGCTGAACTGTTTCTTGGCGTCCTTGGCGATCTGCTGATCCACCGTCGGCAGGAAGGTGTCCACTGCTTCCAGCACCACCACTTCGCTGCCGAGACGGGCCCAGACACTACCCAGTTCCAGCCCGATCACACCGGCACCAATCACACCGAGACGCTTGGGCACTTCAGGGAGATCCAGTGCGCCGGTAGAATCGACGATGATTTTTTGATCAACCGGGGTCGGCGGGATCTCCACCGGCACGGAGCCAGCAGCCAGAATGATGTGCTCGGCCTGCAGGGTCTGCGCATCACCTTCCAGGGGCGAGAATTCCACCTGCTTGCCACTCTTCAACTGCCCGCTGCCTTGCAGCCAGGTGACCTTGTTGGCCTTGAAGAGCTGAGCGATGCCGCCGGTCAGGTTGCGAACGATGGTGTCCTTGCGCTTGTGCATGGTATCCAGGTCCAGGCTCACGTCGCCCAGCTTGATGCCATGGTCCGCCAGGGAGCTCTGCGCTTCGTGATACTTCCAGGAAGAATCCAGCAGGGCCTTGGAGGGGATACAACCCACATTCAGGCAGGTACCACCCAGTGCGGGCTCGTCCTGCTTGTTGATACGTTTCTCGATACAGGCCGTGTTGAAACCCAGTTGCGCACAACGGATGGCAGCCACATAACCGCCGGGGCCACCACCGATGACAATGACGTCGTACTTGTCAGCCATGATCTATTCCTTCAATCGCTGGCACGCTGCACGAAACACGCTGGCACGCCCTTAGCGTGATTGCGTGCCAACGTGATGCGTGCAGGCATACATTCAGATATCCAGCAGCAAACGCGCCGGATCTTCGATAAAGTTCTTCACTGCCACCAGGAACTGCACCGCTTCCTTGCCATCGATCAAACGGTGGTCATAGGACAACGCCAGGTACATCATCGGCAGGATTTCCACCTTGCCGTCTCACCGCCATGGGGCGTTCCTGGATTTTGTGCATGCCGAGAATGGCTGTCTGCGGCGGGTTGAGAATCGGCGTGGAAATCAGTGAGCCGAACACCCCGCCATTGGAAATAGTGAAGGTGCCGCCGGTCATTTCTTCGATGGACAGCTTGCCCTTCTGGGCCTTCTGACCGTACTCAATGATCTGGGATTCCACTTCCGCCAGACCGCGCTGGTCCGCATCGCGAATCACCGGAACCACCAGACCACGCTCGGTGGACACTGCCACACCCACGTCGTAGTAACCGTGGTACACAATGTCCTCGCCATCGATGGACGCATTCACGGCCGGGAACCGTTTCAACGCTTCCACGCAGGCACGGGTGAAGAAGCCCATGAAACCCAGACGCACGTTGTGAGCCTTTTCGAATTCCGGCTGGTAATGCTTGCGCATATCCATGATCGGTTTCATGTTGACCTCGTTGAAGGTGGTCAACATGGCGGAGTTCTGCTGGGCAGACACCAGTCGCTCGGCGATACGCTTGCGCAGACGGGTCATGGGAACCCGACGCTCTTCGCGTTCACCCGGCGTTGCCGGTACATCCAGGGTGGCCGGCTGCTGCGGTGCTGGCTGGTTGGCCCGCTTCTCTTCCTTATCGCTGATGGTTTTTTCCACATCCGCCTTGGTGATGCGGCCGCCCTTGCCGGTGCCGGTCACTTGTGCAGCGGCAACGCCATGTTCGGTCATCAACTTACGGGCCGCCGGGCCGGCCTGATCCGAGGCGCTATCGTCGTCGCTGGCAGCCTCATTGGCGGGTGCCTTCTCTGCTGCCGGTTCCTCTTCCTTCTGCTCGGCCGGAGCCGAATCGGCCTTGTCGCCACCAGACGACGCCGAACCGCTGGCGCCCTCTTCGAAATGACCCAGCACCTGCTGGCTCTCAACGGTGTCGCCTTCTGCGGCGAGAATTTTGCTGACTACACCGTCAGCCGGTGCCACTACTTCCAGCACCACCTTGTCGGTTTCGATGTCCACCAGCAGCTCATCACGCTTGACCGCTTCGCCTTCCTGTTTGTGCCAGGTGGCTACGGTGCCGTCCGCTACTGATTCGGGAAACTGCGGAGCTTTGATATCAGTCGCCATGCCTAATCCTTATTTACTTGATCTCGAAGGCGTCCTGGACCAGACGCTGCTGTTGTTCCACATGAAGGGCCATGGAGCCAGCTGCCGGCGCGGCAGCCATATCACGGCCAGCGTAATGCACCCGCAGGTCTCCGACCTCGCGGGCCACCCGGTACATATGGTGCTGCGAGCAATACCAGGCGCCCTGGTTCATGGGCTCTTCCTGGCACCACACCAGGTTTTCCAGATTGGGGTAGCCCTCCAACACTTCCTGCAAGCGCTGCTCCGGGAACGGATAGAGCTGCTCGACGCGAATCAGCGCGGTATCGATCAACTCATCACTGTCGCGCTTCTCCAGCAGGTCGTAGTACACCTTGCCGGAACACATCACTACCCGTTTCACCTTGTCACGATCCAGCTCTGCCGGATCATCCAGCACGGTACGGAAAATACCGTCAGCCAGATCTTCCAGGGTGGAAATCGCTTTTTTATGCCGCAGCAAACTCTTGGGACTCATGATCACCAATGGTTTGCGCAGCGGGCGCACTGCTTGGCGGCGCAACAGGTGATAAATCTGGGCCGGGGTGCTGGGAACGCAGATCTGCATGTTGTGCTCGGCGCACAGTTGCAGGAAACGTTCCAGACGGGCGGAGGAGTGTTCAGGCCCCTGCCCTTCATAGCCATGGGGCAACAGCATGGTCAGCCCACACAGGCGGCCCCACTTCGCTTCCCCTGAGGAAATGAACTGATCGATCACCACCTGGGCGCCGTTGGCGAAGTCGCCAAACTGCGCTTCCCAGATCACCAGCGTCTTGGGGGTGGTAGTGGAGTAGCCGTACTCGTAGCCCAGCACCGCCTCTTCGGACAGCAACGAATCGTAAATATCGAAACGTGGCTGCCCTTCATAGAGATGCTGCAGCGGCACATACTGCTCACCGTCTTTCTGGTTGTGCAGCACCGAATGACGGTGAGAGAAAGTGCCGCGGCCGGAATCCTGCCCGGTGAGACGCACATGGAAGCCTTGATCGATCAGGGTGGCGTAGGCCAGGGTTTCACCGTACCCCCAGTTCAACGGCAAGGCACCGGCGGTCATCTTGCGGCGATCTTCGAGAATCTTTTTCACCTGCCGCTGGACCACAAGACCTTCCGGCGGCGTTTCCAGGCGAGTGGCAAGATCCTGCAATTTTTTCAGCGGATAGCTGGTATCCCAGTCATCTTCCACCTGATGGCCGATGTAGGGTGACCAGTCCACGAACAGGGACTTGTTGGGTTCACGCACCAGGGATTTCACCACGTGGTCGCCCGCATCCAGCATGTTGCGGTAATCGTCAGCAGTTTTCTGTGCTGCCTGCTCACTGACCACGCCCTCACTGACCAGACGCTCCGCATAAAGCGTTCGCGTAGTCGGGTGGGACTTGATCTTCTTGTACATCAGCGGCTGGGTAGAAGACGGTTCATCCGCCTCGTTATGACCCAGGCGGCGATAGCAGATCAGGTCAATCACCACATCCTTCTTGAACTGCATGCGGTAGTCCACCGCCAGCTGAGTGACGAAGTACACCGCTTCCGGGTCATCTGCATTGACGTGGAAAATGGGGGCCTGCACCATTTTTGCCACGTCGGTGCAGTACTCGGTGGAGCGCGCATCATCACGACGGCTGGTGGTAAAGCCGACCTGGTTGTTGATGATCACGTGCAGGGTACCACCGGTATAGAAGCCCCGGGTCTGGGACATCTGGAAGGTTTCCATGACCACGCCTTGACCGGCGAAGGCGGCATCGCCGTGCAGCAGAATCGGTACGACCTGTTCGCCTTCATGGTCTTCCCGGCGATCCTGGCGGGCCCGCACCGAGCCCTCCACAACCGGGGAGACGATTTCCAGATGCGATGGGTTGAACGCCATGGCCAGGTGAACTTCACCGCCGGAGGTCTGCACATTGGAGGAAAAGCCCTGGTGATACTTCACATCACCGGAGCCGGTTTCGATAAAGCTCTTGCCATCGAATTCCTCAAACAGATCCTTGGGGCTCTTGCCCAGGGTGTTGACCAGCACATTCAGACGACCCCGGTGGGCCATGCCGATGACCAGTTCCTTGGCGCCGTAGCTGCCCACCCGCTGAATGATTTCGTCCATCAATGGAATCAGGGATTCGCCCCCTTCCAGACCGAAACGCTTGGTACCCGGGTACTTGCTGCCCAGATATTTTTCCAGGCCTTCTGCGGCGGAGAGACGCTCGAGAATATGCTTTTTGACGTCTTCACCGTACTCCGGATGGCTGCGCACACCTTCCATGCGCTGCTGGAGCCAGCGTTTTTCCGCAGTGTTGACGATATGCATGTATTCAGCACCCACGCTGGAACAGTAGGTGCCCTGCAAACAGTCAACGATTTCACGGAGGGTGGCTTCGGGCTTGCCGATAAACAGGTTACCGGTCTGGAATACGGTATCCAGGTCCGCGGGACTTAGCCCGTGGTGAGACAACTCCAGATCCGGCACTGCTTCGCGTTCCATGATCCCCAGTGGATCCAGCTTCGCCACCTGATGGCCCCGGTTGCGGTAGGCCGCAATCAGGTGCAGCACTCGCACCTGGCGCCGCTCGTGCTCGGTGCTGACAGCACTGGCACCGAACTTTTGCACCCGGGAACGATTCTTGGCCTGCAACAGGAAGTATTCACGAACAGCCGCATGGGGAACGTCAGATTCGACGGCGGCATCAACACTGGGGAGTTTTTCGAAGTAGACGCGCCAGTCTTCCGGCACAGAATTGGGGTCAGTCAGATAGGATTCGTACAGTTCGTCGACATAGGCGGCATTGGCTCCTCCGATATGGGAGGACTGCCATTGGCGCTGCATGGAACTGTCTTGCATGTCAGCTCGTTCCTTCAGCGGGAGGTGTCACACTCTGTGGTAGGTGGTGTCACTGCGACCACAGGGGGGCGACCCTGTTCCCGTACGCTTTGTATTGTCCGGGACAGCGCCTTTTAAGCCCTGCCCCACCCATGAGATGAAACAAAACCGCCCAACTTCACCGGGTGGGGTGAGGGTGAGTGTTCTGTCACGTCTCGACGAGGGATTACCTCGAATCGTCGTCTAGTGTAGCCCTTTTATTTCGGTTTTGTTAGACGCCGATTTTGATAAAACAACTTAACACTTTTTCTATCCGTTACGGCACTGGCAAAACGTCGAATAGACACCATTCAACGACACTTCTTACGGTAACAGATACAAAAAAGGCGGCCAGATGGCCGCCTTCTTCGTTCGGGTCAGATGCCCCGTTCCAGCAACATGGAACGGATATGGCCAATGGCCCGGGTCGGGTTGAGACCTTTCGGACACACGCTGACACAGTTCATGATGCCGTGGCAACGGAACAGACTGAAGGGGTCATCCAGCTTGCTCAGTCGCTCTTCGGTAGCCGTGTCGCGGCTGTCCGCCAGGAAGCGGTAGCTCTGCAACAGGGCCGCCGGGCCCAGGAACTTGTCCGGGTTCCACCAGAAGCTCGGGCAGCTGGTAGAGCAGCAGGCACACAGAATGCACTCGTAAAGACCATCCAGCTTGGCGCGGTCTTCCGGAGTTTGCAGGCGCTCGATAGCTGGCGCCGGGCTGGTGTTCTGGAGGAACGGCTGCACCTTCTCGTACTGGTTGTAGAACATACCCATGTCCACCACCAGGTCACGAATCACCGGCAGGCCCGGCAACGGGCGCAGGATCAGCGGCTTCTTGCCTTCCAGTACACCCGGTGCCACCTGGGACAACGGAGTGATACAAGCCAGGCCGTTCTTGCCGTTGATGTTCATGCCGTCAGAGCCACATACACCCTCACGACAGGAGCGACGGTAGGACATGGAGGAATCCTGCTCTTTCACCAGAGCAAGGATGTCCAGCACCATGAGGTCTTTACCATTGGTATCAACCTCATACTCCTTCATGCTCGGCTCGCGGTCCGTTTCCGGATTGTAGCGATAGATACTAACTTTCATCGTATTACTCTCCGTTAGTAGGTCCGAGCCTTGGGCTGGAAGGTGTCGACAGTCTTCGGCTTGAAGTTCACGTCACGCTTGCCCAGCTTCTTGGCTTTCGGGTCGAAGATGGAGTGGCACAGCCAGTTCTCATCGTCACGATCAGGGAAATCGTAGCGGGAATGGGCACCACGGCTCTCGGTACGACCTTCTGCTGCAATGGCAGTGGCTTCAGCCACTTCCAGCAAGTTCTCCAGCTCAAGCGCTTCGATACGCGCAGTGTTGAACGGCTTGCTCTTGTCATCCAGATGCGCCTTGCCAATGCGCTCGCGCAGATCCGCAAGCTTGGCCACACCTTCCGCCATCAGATCGCCTTTGCGGAATACACCGAAGTGATTCTGCATCACGCTCTGCAGCTCCTTGCGCAGGGCCGGAATGGATTCGCCACTGGTAGACTCATCCCAACGACGCAGGCGCGCCATAGCTTCGTCGATGTTGGCATCGGTAGGCTCGTACTGGGTCATGCCCTGGCGTAGCTGATCCTCGATATAAAGGCCTGCAGCCCGACCAAACACCACCAGATCCAGCAGCGAGTTACCGCCCAGGCGGTTTGCACCGTGTACAGATACACAGGCGACTTCGCCCACTGCAAAGAGACCGTTGACGAACTGCTCTTCACCTTCATGGCCGCCAGACAGCTTGATGGCCTGACCGTGAACGTTAGTGGGGATACCACCCATCATGTAATGACAGGTCGGCACAACCGGGATCGGTTCCTTCACAGGATCAGTCTGTGCGAACGTAATGGCCAGTTCACAGATGCCCGGCAGGCGGCTGTGCAGCACTTCTTCACCCAGGTGGTCGAGCTTGAGGAATACGTGGTCGCCGTTCGGGCCAGCGCCTCGGCCGTCCAGAATTTCCATCATCATGGAACGGGCAACAACATCGCGGGAGGCCAGATCTTTGGCGTTTGGCGCATAACGCTCCATGAAACGCTCGCCATCCTTGTTGATCAGATAGCCACCCTCGCCCCGACAACCCTCGGTAACAAGTGTGCCTGCACCGGCAATACCGGTGGGATGGAACTGCCACATTTCGATGTCTTGTACCGGCACGCCAGCACGCAAAGCCATGCCAACACCGTCACCGGTATTGATAAGAGCATTGGTGGTAGAAGCGTAGATACGACCGGCACCGCCGGTAGCAAAGACGGTTGCCTTGGCCTTGAAGAACACGGTCTCGCCGGACTCAATATCGATGGCGATCACGCCACAGACATTACCTTCGTCGTCCTTGACCAGTTCGGAGGCATACCACTCGTTGTAAAACTGGGTGCCGTTCTTCAGGTTCTGCTGGTAAAGGGTATGCAGCAGCGCATGGCCGGTACGGTCAGCGGCCGCACAGGTACGGGCCGCCTGACCGCCTTCACCGAAGTTCTTGGACTGACCACCGAACGGACGCTGGTAGATACGGCCTTCTTCGGTACGGGAGAACGGCAGACCCATGTGGTCCAGTTCAAAGACCGCTTCCGGGCCCACATTACACATGTATTCGATCGCGTCCTGGTCACCGATGTAGTCGGAGCCCTTGACGGTGTCGTACATGTGCCAGCGCCAATCATCGTTGGGATCAGCAGACGCGATGGCACAGGTAATACCGCCCTGGGCGGACACGGTGTGCGACCGGGTCGGGAATACTTTGGAAATCAGCGCAGTCTTGAAACCGGACTGGGCCATTTGCAGTGAGGCGCGCATACCGGCACCACCACCACCTACGACGATAGCGTCAAACGTAATAGTGCGAATGGACATGGATTACGCCCCTCCCCAGATCAGAACCAGACCCCACAGCAGATACACCACCAGAGCCAGAGCGATTGCCACCTGGGCAATCAGGCGCACGCCGGTGGCAGCTTTACCCAAGGTCATGCCGGTCAGGTAGTCGGTGGTTACACCCCACAGGCCTACCCAGGTATGTGCAGCAACGGAAACTACCAGCAGGGTGTTGGCAATCTGCATGCAGACAGAGCCCATCAGGGCCTTCCAGCTGCCGTAGTCCAGATCACCGGACAACATCAGGTAGCCCAGCATGCCGATCATGTACACACCAATGATAACGGCAGACACACGTTGAATGAGCCAGTCATACAGGCCGTTACGGCCCAGGCTCGTCACACTGGTTACCATATCCAGCCTCCTACCAGCAGAATCAGTACTACAGAGATGATGAACACCAGTTTGGCGCCACGCTGGCCGCCTTCCAGGGTCTCACCCACTCCAGCATCCATAACAAGGTGGCGAATACCTGCCACCAGGTGATACAGCAGTACAGCCAGAATGGCCCATACCACCAGCTTCACCAGCGGGGAGGTCATCAGTTCTTTCAAGTCCGCAAAGCTCTCGGGAGACGCCAGGGAGCGATCCAGCATCCACAACAGAATCGGCAACGCCAGGAAAATGGCAACGCCGGTTACACGGTGGGTGATAGATGCTATAGCCGTGACCGGGAACTTGATCGTGCTCAGATCGAGGTTAACGGGTCGCTTATCGTTCACGGTAGCCTACTTATAGCCGGGCCCCAGGTTGGGGCGGTTGTCGGGAACTTTGGCAAAGTTGTTGAGATCAAAACGTGAAGTCTGATCTTAACAACCTCGCCCGGGCCGGGGTGGGCCCACACAAAACCCCCAGTCAGAGGTTTCTGCCGGGCGGCAGTATATCGCTGCGCCCTGAGCAAAACAAACGCTGCGCACCATACAAACACAGTATCTTTCCTCTAACGCCTTGATTTACAATGGCGCACCGGATGTGAGCGCCCTAAAAAGAGCTTGCACCAGCCTGATGCAAAATGCGGTTATTGCTGTAACAGGCTGTTTACCCTACAAAAGTCTGACCCACCGGTTCCCGGGTTCGCGTTGACAAAGGTGTGTCAAAACTTTACCTTCCCCCGCGCTTTGGAGGACCTTCCTTGCCTTGAGGAACGTTCCCTCGTCCGCCAATGGAGAGATTCCCATGACCGAGAAGAAAGCCACTCTCAAGGTAGATGGTAAGGACCTGGACCTGCCGATCTACACCCCGACCCTGGGCCGCGATGTTATTGACGTGTCCAAACTGGTAGCCAACGGTGTCTTTACCTTCGACCCGGGCTTCACCTCCACCGCCTCCTGTGAATCCAAGATCACCTTTATTGATGGTGAAGTGGGCAAGCTGCTGCATCGCGGCTACTCCATCGAGGAACTGGCCGGCAAGTCCGACTACCTGGAAGTGTGTTACACCCTGCTGTACGGCGAACTGCCCACCGCAGAACAACGCGATCAATTCATCAGCACCGTGAAGAATCACACCATGGTGCATGAGCAGATTCGCAACTTCTTCAACGGTTTCCGCCGCGATGCCCATCCGATGGCCATCATGTGTGGCGTAGTTGGCGCGCTGTCTGCCTTCTACCACGACTCTCTGGACATCAATAATCCCGAGCACCGTGAGATCACCGCGTACCGCCTGATCGCCAAGATGCCCACCATCGCGGCCATGTGCTACAAGTACGCGTTGGGCCAGCCTTTCATGTACCCGCGCAACGACCTGGGCTACGCAGAGAACTTCCTGCACATGATGTTCGGCAACCCCTGTGAAGAATCCAAGATCAGCCCGACCCTGGCCAAGGCCATGGATCGCATCTTCATCCTGCATGCGGACCACGAGCAGAACGCCTCCACCTCTACCGTGCGTCTGGCTGGCTCCTCCGGTGCCAACCCGTTCGCCTGTATCGCTGCTGGCATCTCTGCCCTGTGGGGCCCGGCACACGGTGGCGCCAACGAAGCCGTGCTGAACATGCTCGACGAAATCGGCTCGCTGGATAACATCGACGCCTACATCGCCAAAGCCAAAGACAAGAACGACCCGTTTAAGCTGATGGGCTTCGGTCACCGCGTTTACAAGAACTACGATCCGCGTGCCACCGTGATGCGCGAATCCTGCCACGATGTTCTGGCCGAACTGGGTGTCAACGATCCGCAGCTGGAACTGGCCATGAAGCTGGAAGAAATCGCCCTGAGCGACCCCTACTTCAAAGAGAAGAAGCTGTTCCCGAACGTGGATTTCTACTCCGGGATCATCCTCAAGGCGATCGGCATTCCGACCTCCATGTTCACCGTGATCTTCGCTCTGTCCCGTACCGTGGGCTGGATCGCACACTGGAACGAAATGATCTCCAACCCGTACAAAATTGGCCGCCCTCGCCAGTTGTACACCGGCGAGACCGAACGCGAGTTCGTACCGGTCAACGAGCGCAAATAACCGCCTCGTTAGCGCCACACAAAAAAACCGCCTCCGGGCGGTTTTTTTGTGTCTTCAGAATCCCCCCGTCCCTCTACTCCTATCCCTTGCTGTAGGAGCACCTCTCGAGGTGCGAACCCTGAACATGACGAAGACATCACGGCTGAACCTGATGCAGGGTTTCGGAAAAAAATCGATGGTAAAGGTTACCGTGTCCCTTGCTGGCGCTCGGGTTCGCACCTCGAGAGGTGCTCCTACAGAGGTGTGGTGTAACAGCATGCCATGGCGTCAAAAGCCTGGATGAGGCAACCGTTTGCCAAATCCCCGCCCTCCATGCAAGCATCGACTTTCCGTTAATCGATCTTCCGGATTCCAATGATAAAAAATATTGCACTGCTGATTCTCATCATTCTGGTTGGCTATCTGCTGTTCTGGCCCGTGTCCATTGATCCAGTGGCCTGGCAGGCGCCCGAAGCGCCAGCACTGGAAGGCCCCTATGCCAGCAACTCCGCCCTGGCGGAAAGCCGCTCCCTGGCCGTTGATGACGGCATCGGCCCGGAAGATGTGGCTATCGATAGTGACGGTTTTCTCTATGTGGGCTACGTGGACGGACGCATCTTCCGCTTCGACCCGGATGGCAGCAACCCGGACCTGATTGCCGACACCAAGGGCCGCCCGTTGGGCCTGGATTTCGACCCGCAAGGCAATCTGATCGTGGCCGATGGCTACAAGGGGCTGCTCAGCATCAGCCCGTCCGGCGCCATTGCCGCTCTTTCCCAGCGGGCCAACGGTGTGGATTACAAATTCACCGACGATGTGGATGCGGACAGCAACGGCGTTATCTACTTCACCGATGCGTCCAGCAAGTTCGGCCCCGCCCTGCACGCACGCGATGACATTCTCGAACACGGAGGCCACGGCCGCCTGCTGCGTTACGACCCGGCCAGCGACCAGACCCAGGTCCTGCTGGATGGCCTGCAATTCGCCAACGGCGTGGCGCTATCCCGGGACGAAGACTTTGTCCTGGTCAATGAAACCGGCAGCTACCGGATTGTCCGTTACTGGCTGAAAGGCGACAACGCCGGCAGCCATGATGTGTTCTTCGACAACCTGCCCGGTATTCCCGACGGCATCTCCAGCAACGGCAACGGCACCTTCTGGGTGGCCCTGTTCAGCCCGCGCAATGCCATGCTGGACGCCATGTCCGACAAGCCCCTGCTACGCAAGGTGGCCTTCCGTCTGCCATCATTCCTCCAGCCCCAGCCTGCCCACCACGGCTTCGTACTGGGCCTGAATGAACAGGGGGAAGTCACTCACAACCTGCAGGACACCAGCGCCGACGCCTTCGCCCCCATCACCAGCGTGGAACAACACGGCAACACCCTGTATCTGGGCAGTCTCACTGCCCCCCGTTTTGCCGCCTACCCGCTGCCGGCCAATGACCCCGCCACAGTTATCGAGCAGGACGCCCGCCATGTCACAGATTAACGCCGCGTTTATCGGGCTGGGCACCATGGGCTATCCCATGGCCGGCCACCTGGCCGAAGCCGGGCTGTCCATGACCGTCTACAACCGCACCGCCAGCCGCGCCCACCAGTGGGCCCGGGACTTCAATGGCCGTACCGCTGACACCCCCGCCGAGGCCGCTGCAGGTGCCGCCATGGTGTTTGTTTGCGTGGGCAATGACGATGACCTGCGCCAGGTCACTCTGGGCCCTGGCGGCGTGCTCGAAACTCTCAGCGATCGCGCCCTGCTGGTAGATCACACCACCGCCAGCGCCGCCGTGGCTCGGGAGCTGGATGCCGCCTGCCGGGATCGCCAGGCCGATTTTATCGATGCGCCGGTGTCCGGCGGCCAGCAGGGTGCCGAAAACGGCCAGCTGTCGATCATGTGTGGCGGTGATGATTCTGCCTACCAGCGCGCGGTTCCCGTGCTCAATCACTATGCCAAGGCGGTCAATTTGATGGGCCCCGCTGGCAGTGGGCAGCTCACCAAAATGGTCAACCAGATCTGCGTGGCAGGCCTGGTGGAAGCCTTGGCCGAAGGCGTCGCCTTTGCCAAGAATGCCGGACTGGATGCCGGCAAAGTGTTCGAGACCATTCAGCATGGCGCCGCCGGCTCCTGGCAAATGGCCCACCGCCACCAGACCATGATCGACGACCAATACGAGCATGGCTTTGCCGTGGATTGGATTCGCAAGGACCTGGATATCTGCCTGACAGAAGCCGCCCGCAACGGCACACCCTTGCCAGTGACGGCGCAGGTAAATGATTTCTATCAGGAGATCCAGACGATGGGTGGCGGGCGCTGGGATACATCCTCCCTGCTGCGTCGCCTGCAAAAACCCGAGTAGCCCTCCAACTCCGTTGTTGCCTTTTCACCAAGGCAACAACGGAAAATTTCGATGCCCCTCAATCACTCCGATATTGCGCACCCTTTTCGGGCACAAGCGCAGCAGCATTGCCATTCGCCAGTTGCTCCGCCACTTTTTGGGGCAAGACATCCAGCAGCGATTGGTAGTCATCCATCAGCCGTTTCATGCTGCCAAAGTGCCCCACCAGGTCCGAGCCCAGGACAAAACGGTCTGGATAGTCCCTGATCAGCTCGATCCATTCCGCAGCGGGTTTGCCATCCTTGAGCAAATAGTGATCCTTGACGCTCCAGGACAGATCCACATAAAAATGCTCATAACGGCCCAGCAAGGCCCGCAGGATCGGCACCAGGGTACCCAGCGGCGCCTGCCGCTCTTCCACCCCACCGCTGGTGCCTGCATGTGCCAGCACAAAGCGGGTCTGGGGATTGGCGGACAACGCCGCCTCCAGCTCTTCCAGGAAAATCGGCGTCTCTTCCCGCAGTGATGTCAGGTTGCTGTGCAGCAACACCGGCAGATCGTAGCGGCCGCCAGCGTGTAAACCCGCATCAATGCAGGATGGTTGGCTCTGGGCGTTTCGCCCTCGGTCAGCGCTGTCAGCTGATCATGGCGGGTGAGAATTTCCCCGATGCCGAACCACATCCCCGGATACCGCCGTATCAACGCCTCAATCTGGTCAGCAGCGTTCATGTCCGTGGGATTAACACCGCTGATAAAGGGTTTCAGCCGCCGCTGCTGCGCCTTCGTCAGCGCCTGGACCGCCTGTGCCACAATGTCATCGGTGGCGCTGTAGTAATACAACGGCGCCTCATCACCCAGGTAATAGCGTGGTTTTCGCGGTGCCTCCGCCTGCCACTTCTTCATCACCGGCAAGCCGAACAGCCAGGCCGTTTCCACCCCGGCCTGATCCATTGCCGCCAGCATGGCCTCACTGCCCTCACTGTCCTGCATGAAATCCACGTAATGCAGGTGCGCATCCGTCAGCGTCCTCGCCTGAATCCCTGCACTGCCCAGTAATATCAGCAATACCCACATCGACAACCCTGTCTTTGTCATCACCATGCCCTGTCTGTCATCTCGCTGTCAGAGACCGGGAAACCCGGCTCAAGTTCTGGCCATCCTCCCGAACTGGGACCTGGATCCGTCCGTATATCCACATATAGACAAAAATGACAAAAAGGGCCATCATTGAAGCATCAAGTCAGGAGGCATTATGGAAGCAGCCAGACAACAGACACCGCAGGCGCTGGACGACGGTGCCCGCCATGCAGCACTGCGCGCAGTACTCAAGCTACTGGAGCACTGGCAGTGCAGCGAGAAGGAAAAGATGGCTCTGCTCGGCGTGGGTCGCTCCACCCTGCACAAGTACCAGAGCCAACCGGACAGTGCCCGGGTCGGCAACGACCTGCTGGAACGCCTCAGCTACTTGCTGAACATCCACCAGGCGCTGCGCACCCTGTTCGGTAACCGGGAAAACGTCTACGGCTTCGTGCGCATGGCTAACCACAACCCGTTCTTCAACGGCGCCACACCCATGGACATCATGAGCAACGGCCGCGTGGCCAGCCTCTACGAAGTGCACCGTCAGCTGGACAGCCTGCGGGGCGGGCAATGGGGATGAGCGAAACAGAGATCCACGCCCTGCCCCGACACCCCTTCCCCTCGCAGATCGCCTACCGGCTGGTTAACGGCAAATACCCACCCATCGCCATCTTTGACGATGTGGCAGACCAGGCCGACTTCGATGCCCTGTTTGCGGTGCAGGCCCTGACCAACCCGCGCCTGCAGAACGAAGTGGGTGATCTGAACCGGGTGCCGCCTGCGGAGCGCCCCTGGGGCATTCCCGGCTGCAACTATGCCCTGGGGCCCTTTGTCCACGTGAACCCCGCCGGCTCCCGCTTTTCCGATGGTGCCTACGGTGTCTTCTACTGCGCGGATCGCATGGCCACGGCCCTTGCCGAAACCCGTTACCATCAACAGCGTTATTTCCAGCAGGTAGACGGCCTGAAATACGACCGCATTGTCATGCGCGGCCTCAAGGTCCACTTCTCGGCCACCCTGTGCGATATCACCCCGGCCACCCGATATCCGCACTGGCATGACCCGGACCATTACCAGGCCCCACGGCAACTTGGCCAGCAGCTTTACCAGCTGCGCGAAGCCGGCCTTCACTACGAATCCGTCCGCGCCCCCGGCAGCCACTGCTACGCCCTGCTCTCCCCCCTGCCGGTGGAGGCCATTACCCCCAGCGCGCATTACGAGTACATCTGGGATGGCGAGAAAATTGCCCACACGCTGACCATTCGCCGCTTGAGCTGACCACACCGCCAAGCCTATGCTCTGAGTAGAGCCTACTTTCCCGCCATACACAGGCTCTCACGGAGGAGTGCCATGCCACTGCATGCCATCTGCCTGGACCTGGCCGGCGTGCTCTACCAAGGCCCGCGCCTGCTACCGGGCGCCCAGGACGCGCTTCAACGCCTGCGCGCCACCGGTCTGCCCCTGCGCTTTGTCACCAACACCTCCCAGCGCAACCGCACCCAGATACTCAATGACCTGGCCAGTCTGAACCTGGCGGTTGATGAGACAGAGCTGTTTACCGCGCCGCAAGCCGCCCACGACTACCTGACTTGCCGAGGGCTGACCCCCTACTGCCTGTTCCACCCCAATCTGAAAGAAGAGTTTGCTGATCTGGAAGGCAAGCAAGCCGATGCCGTACTGATCGGCGATGCCGGCAGGAAGTTCACCTACGAGCATCTGGACCAGGCTTTTCGTTTGCTGCACGACGGCGCACCGCTGATTGCCATCGGCGAAAACCGTTATTACCAGCTGGATGACGGTCTGCATCTGGATGCCGGTCCCTTTGTCAGGGCATTGGAATATGCCGCCAACTGCCGAGCCATCATCACCGGCAAACCCTCCTCCGCGTTCTTTGAACAGGTACTGGCCGACTTGGGAACCCGGCCCGAACACACCCTGATGGTAGGTGACGACGTCCATGGGGACGTGGAAGGCGCGCTGAACAGCGGCATGCAGGCCTGCCTGGTGCAAACCGGGAAATACCGGGAGGGGGACGAGCAAGCCATCACCGGTGATTTTTACCTGGAGGCGGATATCACTGCCGTCGCCCGAACCGTAACCCACCTGCTCGGATAGCCATAGCGAGATTACATCAGCGTCCTGTGAGACGGTTGAAAACCTTTAGGACGCCGGCTTTCAGCATGGCTGGCAATCCAGTTGCACTGTCAAAGGTATTTCTCAAGGAAGAACGAGCGGGATCTGCCAGCCGATAAAAAAGGGGAGCAACCAAGCACTGGCGGCGCTACCCGGCAGCAAAGGCGAAGATCTGGACAATGATGACCAAGGATAAAACGCACAAATAAAAAAGCCCCACTCTTTCGAGCAGGGCTTTTCTATATGGCGTCCCCTAGGGGAGTCGAACCCCTGTTACCGCCGTGAAAGGGCGGTGTCCTGGGCCACTAGACGAAGGGGACGTATTTGGTGGAGCCAGGCGGGATCGAACCGCCGACCTCAACACTGCCAGTGTTGCGCTCTCCCAGCTGAGCTATGGCCCCAAAAACGTCAATCAGAACAAGGTGCATCCCGGTTGGTGCGGCGTATTCTACCCAGCCCCCCTACTCTGTCAAGCGCTGGCCTGGTGTTTTTTTCAGAATGAAGTCCGTTTGGCTACATCCTGAACAAGCTGCTGAAAAACTGGACAAAATCCACAGCCTCTGTCGTAGGAGCGTCGCTGGCGGCGCGATAACCAGAGTTTCGAGTTGCGAGAAGCGAGTTTCGAAAGACAAACCCCAAAACCCGGGAAAGCCCGATGATTTTCGCTTCTCGTAACTCGTTACTCGCAACTGACCTTATCGCGCCGCCAGCGACGCTCCCACAGTCAGGCCTCAGCCTACCGGCAAATCCCGATAAGCCTTCTCCAGCTTCTTCATCTGCTTCTTGGACACCCCGCCCAGCACCTCGATGGCGTTGCGCAGGCGGGCGCGGCTCAGGTCGGCGCCGATGATTTCCATGGAATCCACCACCGAGAAGCTGGCGCTGGTGCCGGCAATGGCGACAAAGGCCGGAAACAGGAAGTCCTTGATCTTCACTTCCAGGGCATCGGCGATGGCCTTGGCATCGGCAAACAGACCGTCACGGTTCCAGTCACTGCGTGCCTCATAGGCCCACAGCAGGTACTGCAGCCACACCTTCATGTCCTCGGCACCATACTGCTTGTGCTCGAAGCTGGCTTCGCTGATCGCCGGCATGCCGTTGAAACAAAATGCGGCCTTGTCCGCCACGTCCGACAAGGTTTCCACCCGCTGACGCAGGTGAGGAATGATCTTCATGGCGTAATCGCGGTTGTAGGCCCAGTCCAGCAAGGTATCCAGGAACTGCTCGTCGCTCTGCTCACGCAACCATTGGCCATTCAGCCAGCTCAGCTTTTCCACATCAAAAACGGGACCGCCCAGGGACACCCGGTTGATATCGAAAGCGTCCTGCATCTGCGCCAGGGTGAACTTCTCGCTCTCGTCCGGCATGGACCAGCCCATGCGCCCCAGATAGTTCACCAGGGCTTCCGGCAGGTAGCCCATACGCTGATAGAACAGGATGCTGGTGGGGTTCTTGCGCTTGCTGAGTTTGGATTTGTCCGGGTTGCGCAGCAGCGGCATGTGACACAGCGCCGGCATCTCCCAGCCAAAATATTCATACAGCAGCTTGTGCTTGGGCGCGGAGTTCAGCCATTCCTCACCGCGGATCACATGGGTGATCTCCATCAGATGATCATCCACGATATTGGCCAGGTGGTAGGTAGGCATGCCGTCGGACTTGAGCAGGATCTGTGCATCCACCAGCGCCCAGTCCAGCTCCACGGTGCCGCGCAGCATATCCTGGATTTCACAGCGGCCGTCCGTGGGCACACGCATGCGAATCACGTAAGGCGCACCGTCTGCTTCCCGCTTTGCCTGCTCGTCGGCGGGCAGTTCCAGATCCATCGGCTTCAGCGCCCGGTTCTCGCCCTGCTCTTTCAATTCGGCACGCAGGACGTCCAGCTCCTCACTGGTGCGGTAGCATTTAAAGGCGTGACCTTTCTCAATCAGCGCCTCGGCATACTCAGCGTACATATGCTTGCGTTCGCTCTGCCGATACGGGCCATGGGGGCCGCCCACGTCCGGGCCTTCGTCCCAGCTCAGCCCCAGCCACTTGAGCGAATCCAGAATCATCTGCTCGGACTGGTCCGTGGAGCGGGTCTGATCCGTGTCTTCAATTCGCAGAATGAATTGACCACCGTGCTGGTGGGCAAAACAGCGATTGAACAGGGCAATATAGGCGGTGCCTACGTGAGGGTCACCGGTGGGCGACGGCGCTACGCGGGTGCGGACGGTCATGCTGACTCCAATAGTGCAAACTGGCGCGGATTATACCTGTCACAGCGGGAAGCTTATAGACACGGAGCAGCGGCTTTCTGTTAAGGTTGAACGCGAATCATTATTTCGCCTACCGAGCAACTGCTGGGCGTTATCTCCTCGACAAGACGTAAAGGAAAAGACAATGCGTATTCCCTTCAGATACACACTGCTTGCAGCCTTAATTGTGGGCATTCCTATGCTTCAGGCCTGCTCAGATAACGAAACCCCGGAACAACAAGACATCGCCGAAAAAATTGTCGAGCAATCGCAAAAATCCAAAGCCATGTCTGCGGAAGAATCCACCGCTTCTGGCATTGAGCGCAGCATGGCGCCCGAAAATGCCACAGCCTCCATTCTCAGTCCCGCTGACGGTACCACCGTCACCAGCCCGGTCACCGTGACATTTGGCCTGGAAGGTATGGACGTAGCGCCCGCCGGCACCGAGCAAGAACACTCTGGCCATCACCACCTGCTGATTGACCTGAACGAGCTGCCGGCCATGGATTTCCCGCTGCCGGCCAACGACAACGTGGTGCATTTCGGCAAGGGCCAGACAGAAACCGAGCTGGAACTGGAACCGGGCACCCATACCCTGCAATTGCTGCTGGGTGATCACATGCACGTGCCCCATGAACCGCCGGTAATGTCTGAAAAGATCACCATTACCGTGGAATAAGGGTCAAACGCCGGACCTCAGACGCCAACAAGTTTCTCTTTTCGCGTCAGGGGTCCGGCATCAAGCCTCAGTCGTCACCCTATCTGCCGAGGCGCAAACATGATGATGGCCATGCCGGTCAGCGCCACCAGCGACCCGACAATATCCCAGCCCGTGGGACGGATACCGTCAACGCCCCACAACCAGAGAATGGCCACGAAAATATACACGCCCCCGTAGGCCGCATAGACCCGCCCCGCCGCCGTGGGGTGCAAAGACAGTAACCAGGCAAAGGCCGCCAGACTCAGCGCAGCAGGAATCAACAACCAGGCGGACTTCCCTTCACGCAGCCACAGGTAGGGCAAATAGCAGCCCACGATCTCGGCGACAGCCGTGATCAGAAACAATCCCAGAATCTTCAACTCCGGCAAGAGAACCTCCCGGTCTATCGTCAGATAAGCACACCGCAACGTACACGCGACGTTCAGCGCACGGTAAGTACCGCGAGTGTAGCGGGAAATATCCGCCTATTCGCGGGCACTGGCACAATCAAGGCAAAACAAGGTGGCGGGATCAATCTCGAGACGCTTGGGATTGATGGGCTTGCCGCAGTCTTCGCAGTAGCCGTAATCATCCTCATCAATACGACGCAGCGCCGCAACAAGCTGGCGCAAACGCTGCTCCTGACGTTGACGGGTTGCCAGGGCCATGGCCTGTCCCTGCATGGCGTCCATTCGCGACAGGCGCCCAACGCTTTGCTGATCCAGCTCCACCGGTTTGGTGGCTGAATCAGCCGCATCATTTTTTTCGCTTAATGCCTGCTTCTCTTCCAGCAGTTTCCGGCGAAAGTGTTCCTGATCTGCCTCTTCCATTTGGCTCCCCAGGGGACAATACCCCCGACGTCACCAACCACGCCGGGGTACCTCTTTACCTCAGCAGCAGATGCGGCACCGTGGCGTTCTTGATCATCTTGCTGGTGGTGCTGCCCACGAAGAATTCGCGGATACGGGAATGCCCATAGGCGCCCATGACCACCATATCAATACCGTTATCCTGCTGGTATTGGTGCAAGGCAGGCTCCACGTCGCCTTCCAGCTGTGCCACTTCCACCTCGTGACCGGACTTTTCCAGGGTGTCGCGAGCCCAGTCCAGATCCTCTGACAACTGCTTGTCCTTGCCCACGGCGACCAGATGACAAGGCAGCCCCAGAAACAGCGGACTGGCGGCCAGCAGTTTTACGCCTTCACGACAAGTCGGGCTGCCATCGAAGGCCAGCATGATTTTGCCAGGTTCAGCGAAATCAGACGGCACAACCAGAATCGGCTTGTGCATGGTTCGAATCACCTGCTCCACATGGTCGCCTACTTGAGCCGCCTCACCGGCATGTTCTTCACCCAGTTTGCCGATCACCAAGATGCGGGTCTGCTCCTGCATGCCGGCCAGTGTTTCTACCAGGCCACCATGACGCTGGCGCTGTTTAGGCTCAGCCACACCCTTTTCAATAGCACGACTGGCAGCGCCATCCAGCATCAGCTTGCCCTGCTCCAGGGCCAGCTTGTTCCGCTTGGCATCGAGCTCGGACAGCTCAGTCAGCAACGATTCACGACCACCCAGCAGCAGGTTGCCACTGAGATCACTTTCCACCGGATAGCGGGAATGATCCAGTACATGCAGCAGGGTCAGCGGCGCATTCAGGCGCTGCACCGCCCAGACGGCATAGTCGCAAACCCGTGCCGCGGCTGGAGAACCATCAATACAGGCAATCACTTCACTCATTGTTCTTCTCCTAGTGGCCGCCCATGAGTTTTTCGACCGCCTCGGGCTTGTCGTGCACGGCAAATTTATCCACCAGAGTCGCGCTGGCTTCGTTCAGGCCGATCAACTCCACCTCGGTACCCTCACGGCGGAACTTGATGATCACCTTGTCCAGGGCGCCAATGGCGGTGATATCCCAGAAATGGGACCGGTGCACATCAATAGTCACTTTATCCAGTGCTTCCTTGAAATCAAAGGAGGCAATGAACTGGTCCGCAGAGGTAAAGAACACCTGGCCCAGAACCTCGTAATGACGATGACCGCTATTGGTTTCATCCAGGTCTGAACGCACATAGAAAACACGACCCACCTTGTTGGCATAGAACAGCGCGCTGAGTACCACGCCGATGCCAACACCGATGGCCAGATTATGGGTGGCTACGGTGGCAGTCACGGTAGCCAGCATGACGACGGTACTGCTCGCCGGATGCTTGGTCATGTTGGTAATGGACTCCCAACTGAAGGTACCGATGGACACCATGATCATCACCGCCACCAGCGCCGCCATGGGAATCTGGGACACCCACTTGCCCAGGAACACCACCAGCACCAGCAGGAAGCAGCCGGCAAACAGGGTGGAAAGGCGCTTGCGGCCACCGGATTTCACGTTAATCACGGACTGGCCAATCATGGCACAACCCGCCATGCCGCCCAGGAAACCAGAGAAGATATTGGCGACACCCTGCCCTTTGCATTCGCGATTCTTCTCGCTATCGGTATCGGTCAGATCATCAACGATGGTTGCCGTCATCATGGATTCCAGCAGGCCTACCACGGCCAGAGCCAGTGAATACGGCAGGATGATTTTCAGGGTTTCCAGGTTAAGAGGGATATCAGGCAACAGGAACACCGGGAGGCTATCCGGCAAATCGCCCTTGTCACCGACAGTAGGTACATCCAGGCCGAGATACATGGCGATGCCGGTAATCACGACGATACAGATCAGCGGAGACGGTACCGCCGTGGTCAGCAGCGGCAGCAAATAAATGATCGCCAGACCCGCCACGACCATGGCATAGACATGCCATGTCACCCCAACAAGCTCCGGCAACTGCGCCATGAAGATCAGAATCGCCAGCGCATTCACAAAGCCGGTGACCACGGAGCGGGAGACAAAACGCATGAGATTACCAAGCTGCAGGAAGCCGGCAATAATCTGCAAGACACCCGTCAGCACGGTTGCCGCCAGCAGATATTGCAGGCCATGGTCTTTCACCAAGGTCACCATCACCAAGGCCATGGCCCCGGTCGCCGCCGAAATCATCCCCGGGCGCCCGCCGACAAACGCAATGACTACAGCGATACAAAAGGAGGCGTACAACCCTACCTTGGGGTCCACACCGGCAATGATGGAAAAGGCAATTGCCTCGGGAATCAAGGCCAGGGCAACAACGGAACCGGCCAGCAAATCACCACGGATATTACTGAACCATTCCTGCTGAATAGATCGAAGCATGGAGAACAATCCTGTTTTGGAATTACGACAAACAAAGATGCTGCGCAGCAGCAGAACACGGGATGACATGGCGCAAAGCACCATACGGCAAAGCCGGAGACGGGCTGTCTACTAGGGCGGACTCAACCGTGGGAGGGTCATGAACAGTCTCGAGTGATTTGGAAAGGCGCGGAGTCTAGCAGAGCGAACCCGGCTTTGACAGGCAACGCCGCCGTCCCCCCTACGCCCACGCGCAACAACATGCGACAATAATGCCCTCTGACACCCGCTTGCCGCCTTGCATGAATCACACTCTGACAACGACAACCCCACTACAACAGCCGGACCGACGCCTGTCCGTGGCGCCGATGATGGACTGGACCACCCGGGACTACCGGTTTCTGGCCCGGTTGATTACCCGCCACACCCTGCTCTATACCGAAATGGTGGTGGCCCAGGCGATTCTGCGCGGCGATCGTGAGCGGTTTCTGGCGTTCAATGACGAAGAGCATCCGGTAGCCCTGCAGCTTGGCGGCGGCGAGCCCCGGGATCTGGCCGAAGCGGCCCGGATTGCCGAGCAATACGGGTACGACGAAATCAATCTCAATGTGGGCTGCCCGTCGGATCGGGTACAGCAGGGCAAGATCGGCGCCATTCTGATGGCCGAGCCGGAACTGGTGGGCCAGTGCGTGGAAACCATGCAGGCAGCCGTCAGTGTGCCGGTGACGGTAAAGACCCGCATCGGCATTGATGACCAGGATGATTACGATTTTCTCTACCGGTTTGTGACCCGCATGGAACAGGCCGGCTGCACCAGCCTCACCATTCATGCCCGCAAGGCCATCCTTTCCGGGCTGTCGCCCAAGGAAAACCGGGAGATCCCTCCGCTCATCTATCAGCGCGCCTATGCCATCAAGCAGGCCTTCCCGCATATGGAGATCGTCCTCAACGGTGGCGTGAAGACTCTGGACGAGGTGCACGAGCACATGGGCGACGTGGATGGCGTGATGATTGGTCGCGAGGCTTACCAGAACCCCTACTTCCTGGCCGACGCGGATCGCATCGTGTTTGCGGATGAGCACCCTGTACCCAGCCGCCGGGATGTAGCCGAACAATTCCTGCCCTATGTGGAGCGTCGCTACGCACTGGGCCATGCGCCCAAGCATTCCCTGCGCCATATTCTCAACCTGTTCCAGGGTGAACCGGGCGCCCGTCGCTTCCGACGACACTTGAGCGAAAACATGCACAAGCCGGACACCACCCCGCAAGTGCTCATGGACGCTTTGGCACAACTGCCTTAGCCTGTCAGTACGTTATATCTCCGTAGGAGCGGCGCTAGAGCCGCGAATCTGCTTGCGAACACTTCCCCAGGAACTGTTCGCGGCCCATAACCGCAGGACACAGAGAACGCCGCTCCTACGGCACAGAAAAGCCCCTGTCATAGTTGGCCTTTACCCTATCGCCCGCCATGACACTGAAAGGAACGGATACCGTGAACAAACGCGAACAGCTAGCCCAATGGACCTCTCTGGTCGCCGATACCGGTGATCTGGACATGATCGCCGAACTGGCGCCGGAAGATGCCACTACCAACCCTTCCCTGCTACTGGCGGCTGCCCGTGACGAACGCTATCGGCCGATGCTGCAACAGGCGGCAGATTTATGCCGCACTCTGGGTCATGGCGGCGAGATGGACTGGCTGACGGACTGCTACGCCTGCCTGGCCGGTCAGGCAATCCTTGAACGGCTTCCAGGCCGGGTCTCCAGCGAAGTGGACGCACGCTTGTCCTTTGACACTCGCGCCACCGTGGAAAAGGCTCGTCGATTGATGGCCATCTATCGGGAACTGGACGTGGACCCGTCGCGCATCCTGATCAAGACTGCGGCCACCTGGGAAGGCATCCGCGCAGTAGAAGTGCTGGAAGAGGAAGGCACCCGCTGCAATGTAACCCTGGTGTTCAATCAGACCCAGGGCCTGGCTGCGGCAGAAGCCGGCGCCACCCTGATCTCTCCCTTCGTGGGCCGTATCTTCGACTGGCACCGCAAACAGGGTATGGAAATGGCCACTGCCGATGACGATCCGGGCGTGCAGTCCGTGCGCCAGATCTACCGCACCTTCAAGGCGCGCGGCCTGGAGACCATCGTGATGGGCGCCAGCTTCCGCAACGCCGGCCAGATCGAAGCCCTGGCCGGCTGCGACAAGCTCACTATCAGCCCGGCCTTGCTGGGGGAACTGGCCGCCGATACCGGTAGTCTGACTCAAGTACTGGATGCGGAGCTGGTGGCCCCGGAAGACGATTGGCACGCCATTACCGAGGCCGCCTTCCGCTGGCAACTCAATGATGATGCCATGGCCAGTGACCTGCTTGCCGATGGCATCCGCCGCTTCGCCAAAGACCAAGTGGCGCTGGAAACCCTATTGCAGGAGGAAGGTGTAATTTGAATTGGTTGAACCGACTCTTTCGCCCCGACCAGCCCCAACAACAGACCAGCGAGCACGACCTGCACCGGGCGGCGGCCGCCCTGCTGCTGGAAGTGGCTCGCACCGACGGCACCGTGGCCCCGGAAGAATCACAACGCCTGATCCAGGCGGTGGAAAAGCACTGGCATCTGGACCCACAGGAAATGGATGACATCCTCACGGAACTGGAAAACCGCGTGGACCAGGCCACCGATCTGTTCGAATTCACTCGCCCCCTGCGCGATCACTGGGGACCGGAACCCAGGGTCACACTGATCGAGGAAATGTGGGCCATGGCCGCTGCCGACGGCCATGCAGATGCCCACGAAGAACACCTGATCCGCCGGGTCAGCGATTTGCTGTATGTGTCTCATGGGGACTACATTCGGGCTAAGCTTAAAGCAACTGAATTCAATTGATAATGGATAGTTGATAATTGATAGCTGCGCGAATGATCTTGCTACCAACATAAAACGCAAGAGGCCGCGATCAAACCTGAACCGCGGCCTCTTGCGTTGATGACAACTGACAACCTGTTCCGTGCCGTTATCAATTATCCATTCTCAATTATCAATTGCTTCACCACCCCTCATCTTCCAGCTCCGAATCTCGCTGTTCCACATCCGGGAAACGCAAAGAAGGGGCATCGCCGGATTCAAAGCGGCGGCGCTGCAGGTAGGCATTGCGCAGGAAGGTGTAACGGTCACCAACGATATTGCGCTCCAGGTCCAGCAGATCCGCACGCAAATCCACCACGTACAACGCCGTAAGACTGTAGCGCGTCAGGTCATGTTCGATGTAATGGCGAGGGCGCATGTAATCTTCGGGGATAATTGACGCGGCATCGCGAACTGTGGACGGCCCCCAGAAAGGTAGCACCAGGTAATTACCTTCCGGAATCCCCCAGCGAGCGAAGGTCAGGCCCAGGTCGGTATTGTGCTTGTCCAGATCGACCTTGCTGGCCACATCAAACAGACCTCCGATGCCCAGGGTACTGTTGACAGTAAAACGGCCAAAGTTGTGGCCGGCATGGCCCCACCGCCACTGCAACACACTGTTCAGACCGCTACGAAAATCCCGCAGATTCTCGAAGAAGCGGGTCACGGTGTCATCAAACCAGCTTGGTGTCGCCTTGCGATAGCCCTTGGCGGCGGGTTTGAGGGCGTATTTGTCGAGGGTTTCGTTGAAGGCAAAGATCTTGCGGTTGATGTCTTCCCAGGGGTCGTCATCCTTTGGCTCGCTGCCTTTGGGAGCATCGAAGGGAGAAGAGGCATCACCCCAGTCTTCACCTTCCGCGCCAGCGACGGCGCAGGAAACACTCATCAATACAGTCAGTAGGAAATAACGCACGGTCACCCCGAAAAGTCATAGACGCAGCATTATAGCGACCCTGTCGCCCCCCCGAACAGGGGGGCGAGCAATCTACAATGCTATCGCTCCCTTAAACCGGCCGGGACAGGCGGCGAGCGAACCAATAATCCAGGCTCAGATATCGGCCAGCCCCGTAAAAGAACAGCACCAGAAGCATGATGAAATAGGTAGCAGCGAATTCGATGCCATTGTTAAGAACGACCAAGTTGCCCTTTCCGTCAGCCAGGGGTAATTACCATGTTCACGCAGAATCATCTTGGCTCGTGTTAACCGCTCACCCACAGCCTCACTGTTCTCCAGGCTGGCCTGAGCCCCGGGAAAGCCCACCTGGGCCAACGGTAATGCCGTGCTGGTAGCAGGGTCAGAGGGTGCGATTGCAAACCACCCGTGCTGCCAATGCACCGTTGCCATGGCAACAAGCATGGTAAACATAAGCGGCAATGTGATGTACCGGGTCAGTAGCCCCAGGAGTAAAAGCACCCCACCCAACAGCTCTGTCGCGGTAGCCAAAAAAGCCAATAACGCCGGGAAGGGCAAGCCCAACCCCCATTCCTGGTTTCCGAACCAGGCGACCGTGCTGTCGAAACTTACAGCCTTGTTGTATCCGGCACTGATCATTACCGGAGCCATATACAAGCGCAGCGCCAGAGGCGCCAGGAAATCCAGGGAACGGGTACGATTCAGCACATCATGAATAGAAAACAATAACGCGTTGCTCATCAGGAATCCTTACAGGCTGCTTAGTGTCGTCCCAATAAGGATGTCTCGTTCACGCATTTGTTGCAGAATTTCCAGAGAAAAAGACGCCAATTTACTGACATCGGAAAATTGCATCTCTTTCGCCAATATCGCGACAACCTGGTGCCCTGTGAGTCCAGGGTTTTCATCAATGAGCTGTAACAACCGGGCGGTTGGCGCATTAATTTCCATGAACCGCACCTTGTCATCCCTGCCTCGATAGACCAATAACCACAACGTTTGCTCTAACGGAGTCTGGGGTTGAAATTCGGCACATATTTCATGGACCGGGTACTGGTAACTCAACACAACATGAAGGGGGCTTAGCTGTGGAATGGCACGCAACAGGTCGCCCTCGGGATGAAACCCGGTGGCGGGAAAGGTTTCTGTAGACGCATCCAGTACCAGCTCCATCCACTCATAGTGAGCCAGTTCCAGCAGGAAAGGCGGATCGCCCTCCTCCAGGCCCTGACCGGAAGCCAGGAAGGTGACAAATTCCTGGGGAATTTCCAGAAAATAAGGGGTCTGACAGGCATGCTGATCAAAGAAGGTACGAACCAGCCGTTGCCAACGCTGCGCATCCAGAATGGAATACAGCACAGGAAACCCCTGGATGATAAAACCGTTTACGTTGTTGAAAAAAAGCGTTCGGTAAATATCCAGCCGACGTTCTTCGATATCGCCGGGGGCTGAGTGGTTTTGCGGATTGCGTAGATGTGCCGCAAATCGCCGCTGCAGGGTTTGAAAATCGGCCTGGCTCATCCCAGTTTCCGTGTCGTTGACGGCTGCTGATGCTGATAACGGCCAATTTTCTGAAGCTCACTGAACAGCTCTTCATTGCCGGGGAAATTGAAATCCCGCTCCAACAAGGTAGGCAAGGCACCAAACTCACGGTAGGCATGCTCCAGCAATGCCCACACAGGATCAATAACCGCACTGCCGTGGGTATCGACTTTCAGATCTTCCGCCTCATCAAAGTGGCCGGCGATATGCACGTAACAGATACGCTCACCCGGCAACGCACTGATAAAATCGCGGGGGTCATAACCGTGGTTAATGCTGTTCACGTAGGCGTTGTTCACATCCAGCAACAACTCACAGTCCGCCTCTTCCAGTACCGCATTAACGAACTCGATTTCTGACATTTCCGCGCCGGGAGCAGCATAGTAACTCACGTGCTCGATGCCGATGGGCTGCTCAAGAAAATCTTGTACCTGGCGAACCCTGTCTGCCACGTAATGTACTGCCTCTTCCGTAAAAGGAATCGGCATCAAATCGTAGAGGTGGCCATGGTCGCTACAGTAGCTCAGGTGTTCCGTATAACGGCGAATATTGTGTTCCTTCAGGAACCCTTTCACCGATTTCAATAATTCAAAATCCAGAGGCTCAGGCCCGCCAAGGGACAGGCTAAGGCCATGGGTCACAAAGGGAAATTGCTCCGTGAAGGCACGGAACTGCTTGGCCAGACGGCCGCCCATGGGTATCCAGTTTTCGGGTGCCACCTCCATAAAATCAAAGGGCGCACTTTGCGGAGAGTCGAGGGTCGGAGAAAGCGGGCCCATCAGGGCCCGCCGAAGACCCAGGCCCACTCCGGACACTGGTGTCTCAGGTTTCATGCATTAGCTCCTGCCTTATTAGGCACCACCGCCGCATTTGCCTTCACCACACTTGCCTTCGCCTTTCTTGTCATCGCCACATTTGCCCTCGGCGCTTTTCTCGCCGCAGCTACCTTCAGCGCTTTTTTCACCACAGCTACCTTCGCCACTTTTTTCGCCGCAGCTACCTTCTGCTTTCTTGTCACCGCATTTGCCTTCACCACACTTACCTTCAGCGTGGGCACCAGCCAATTGGTAACCGGCTTGCAGATCAGCGGCTGCGAACGGATTTTCTGCAGCCATCGCCACAGGAGCGGAAAGTGCGGAAGCCACAACAGCGGCACCAACAGTCGCAACGAGGGGGTTCAGTTTGCTCAACTTAGCCATGTTCAGTCTCCATACATCATTATTAAGGTTGTATCCGAAACCGCACAATGCGGCTCAGGCAAACCACGTTGTTTTGCGTAGCGCCTGATTCAGACAATATAGAGATGAAGCCGTGAGGTAAACGTTACAGGCAGCATGAAAAAAGGCCGCAGAATGCGGCCTTCGTGAAGCTGACGTGAAACCGGCGGGCGGTTACTTGATCCGGTTCACAATCACACTACCGATGGAGTAACCGGCGCCAAAGGAACAGATCACCCCCTTGGTATCCACCGGCAGGTCCGCGTTGTACTTGTGGAAAGCAATAATGGAACCGGCGGAGCTGGTATTGGCATAGTCGTCGAGAATGACCGGGGCTTCCTCACGGGTGGCCGGGCGACCCAGTACCCGCTTGGAGATCAGTTCATTCATGCTCAGGTTGGCCTGGTGCAGCCACATTCGGCTCAAGGACTCCACCGCCACACCGGTATCGGACAGATGGGAGGAAATCTGCTCGGCTACCATCGGGCAGACTTCCTTGAATACCCGGCGCCCTTCCTGGCGGAACAACTTGTCGCGAGCGCCAACGCCGCTTTCGTCGGCACGGTTCAGGAACCCGAAATTGTTGCGGATATTGTTGGAAAATTTGGTCTGCAGGCGCGTGCCCAGTACTTCCCACTGGTTGGCGGAGGTAGCGTCTTCCTTACGCTCCAGGATCACGGCGGTAGCCACATCCCCAAAGATGAAGTGGCAGTCGCGATCTTCCCAGGCCAGGTGCCCGGAGCAGATTTCCGGATTCACCATCAGCACCCGACGGGCGCTGCCATTACGAATGGCATCGACACCGGCCTGAATCCCGAACGTGGCGCTGGAACAGGCCACGTTCATGTCATAACCCCAGCCATGATCCATGCCCAGCGCCGCCTGTACTTCCACGGCCATGGCCGGGTACGGGCGCTGCATGTTGGAACAGGCCACCAATACCGCATCCAGGTCGTCGGCGGTCAGATTGGCATTCTCCAAAGCCTGCTTTGCTGCTTTTACGGCAATTTCTGCCTGAATGGAGACGTCATCGTCAGATCGCTCGGCAATGTTCGGTGCCATTTTTTCCGGGTCGAGAATGCCGCTTTTATCGATCACAAAACGCTGTTTGATACCGGACGCCTTTTCGATAAAGGCGCTATCGGAGGGACCCAATGCCTCCACTTCGCCAGCCTCGATGGCCTGGGCATTTTTCTCATTGAAACGCTTCACGTATTCGTTGAAGGATTCCACCAGCTCGTCGTTGGTGATGGTCTGCTCCGGGGTCCACAGACCGGTGCCACTGATTACTACAGAATAGCTCACAAGCGAGTCCTCGCACTCGAGCGAGGCAAAGGGCCCCGCTCCACAAATGGGAATAATGGGTCGATTATCCGGATTCGGGGTGGCCAGCGCAAAGGGGGTGAGTAGATAGCTGTCAGGCTTTCTACAGGGCCACTTTAGGAGCGCCGCTTGAGGCGCGAACCGGGCGTAGCGTTTTGTTATGCCTGATCGTCTCCCTACCCTTCCTCGCACGCGAGGTTCGCGCCTCAAGCGGCGCTCCTACAACGGCTTCGTAGAGAGGATCGCTGATCAGCAGAGTTCCCACTGCTTGTTGAGCCGCTTGGCAGAGACCGGGACCCGGGTGCCTAGCTGCTGTGCAAAAAGGCTCACCCGATATTCCTGCAACATCCAGAAATACTCTTGTAGAGGCGCCGGCTGCTGCCACAGGGGCAGACCCGCAGCACGAGTGGCGTATTGCTTGTCACAGGCCTCCAGCTCTGCGGTTAGGGTGCGGTCCTTGCCAATCTGGCCACCCAGTTTGTCCAGACGATGACCGATGGCCTCCAGGTATCGGGGATACTCCATTAACCAGGGCCAGGGCACCTGCAACAGGAAGTCGTCACGGAACAGGTTGCCCAGTTGTTGCTTCAGGTCCCGGTGGGCATGGGCCCAGGCCAGCGGGAAGTTTTTTTCCAGCTTACCCATCAGCTGCCGATAATCGGCGAACAGCTTGCCGAAGGCGGTCAATTGCTGGCCTGCCCAGGGCACGAAATCCCCACGGTGGGCATCCAGACGGGCCCGGAAGGCGGCCTCATCGCGTACCGGCTCGTCCAGCCGGAAATGCTCTGCCAGCAGACGCAGTACCGCATGATCCAGTGCCTGGCGGGCCATGGCGCCCTTCTCGCCCTTGAGCTTCTGGAAACCGGGCATCTGCGAGGCCTGTTTGCGCAGGTCCCGCAGCTGGACACTGAGCTTGAAGCCCAGCAGTCGCGCCGTGCCCCACCGATGGCTCCAGCGCGCGTCATCGGCATCATCCCGGTAGCGCAGCACCACCGCATCACCATCGCCTTCCAGCGCCGGATAGCGGCGAACCACCATACCCCCCAGATCCTGTTCCCTGGTTTCCGGTAAGGTGCCGAACAGCCATTCCTGGCCACGCAGGGCCGGCTCCTCCGCCGCGGGTTCCGGCAGGTTACGGGTGACGCCATCCAGCTTGTCACGGACTTCGTCCAGGTGGCGTCCCTGGGCCAACACCTTGCGTTTGCCATCCACCCGGTCCACCACCTGGATGAACATGCGCAGATGATCCGGCAGCGTGGCATCCTGCCACTCTTCCCGCTCGATACGTACACCGGTTATGCGTTGCAGCTCCCGGGTCATGGCAGACAACAACGGCTCCTGCGGATTCAGGGTCTCCAGCAGCGCACTGACGAAATCCGGCACCGGTACAAAGTGACGTCGCCGGGCCTTGGGCAACGCCCGGATCAGGGCTTCCAGTTTTTCCCGCAGCAACCCGGGCACCAGCCAGTCCAGGCGGGTATCCGGCACCTGATTGAGGACCGCCACGGGGACAATCAGGGTGACGCCGTCGCGCTCGCCGGTGGGGTCGAAGCTGTACTCCAGGGGCAGGCTGATGCCATCCAGGCGCAGCTGATCCGGGAACTGGTCGTTGCCCAGATCCGGGCTGCGCGAGAGCAGGAAATCCCGCGCCATCAGCAACGCAGCCTTCTGCTCCTGCGTGGCCTTTTTGTTATACCAGCTCATCAGCCCGGCCAGGCTGGTCACGTCCTGCGGCAACCGCTCATCGTAGAAGGCCACCCGGACCTCCTCATCCACCAGGATATCGCGCCTGCGCAGCTTGTGTTCCATCTCCTCCAGCGCTTCGAACTGCTCCCGGTTGGCCTTCACAAAGGGCGGTTCGCGGTGCAATTCTCCCATCACCAGTCCTTCCCGAATCATCAGCTCGCGGGCTTCCTGGGGATGGATGGGGGCATAGTTGACACGCCGACCAGTGGCCAGGATCAGGCCGAACAGGTTGACCTGTTCCTTGGCCATGGCACAGCCCCGTTTCTTCGACCAATGCGGCTCGAAATACTGGCGTTTGACCAGATGAGCGGCGGCGGCCTCCACCCATTCCGGCTCGACACGCGCTACGGTACGGGCAAACAGTCGGCTGGTTTCCACCTGCTCCGCCGCCATCAGCCAGCGGGCCTTGGTTTTCGACAGCGACGAGCCGGGCCAGATCAGGGGCTTGCGATTACGTGTGGACAGCCACTCGCCCTCATCGGTGCGCTGCATCACGTTGGCCAGCAGGCCGGGCAACAGGGCCTGATGCAAGGGCCCATAGGCTCCCTCTGCGAGCCCCTGCTCATTCATGGTCGGCGGGTTCAGCTCCCAACCCTGCTCTTTACTCAGCAACAATAACTGGCGGTGGGTATCGCGCCATTCACGCATGCGGGTGGGCGACAGGAAGGTTTTCTTCAGCAGCTTCTCGTACTGGTTGCGGCTGAGTGCTTCGCGCTGGCTGTCCGCCCACTGCCACAGCTTCACGAAAAACAGGAAATCCGAGTCCTTGTCGGTGAACGGCTGGTGCGCCTGGTCCGCTTGCTGTTGCTTGTCGTGGGGCCGCTCACGGGGATCCTGGGCGGCCAGGGCCGAGACAATGATCAGCGCCTCTCGCAGCACCTTCTGCTGTGCAGCGGCTACCAGTATACGCCCTAGGGTAGGATCCAGCGGGAAGCGGGCCAGTTGTCGACCCAGGGGGGTCAGGGTTTGTTTCGGCGTCAACGCGCCCAACTCGTCCAGCAGCCGGTAACCGTCACGGATCAGTCGACCGTCCGGCGGTTCGATAAAGGGAAAGTCTTCCACACGCCCCAGGCGCAGATCCGCCATTTGCAGAATCACTGCCGCCAGATTGGTTCGCTGAATTTCCGGATCAGTAAACGCAGGCCGATTCAGGAAGTCGTCTTCGTCGTAAAGGCGAAAACAGATACCGGGCATGATGCGACCGCTACGCCCGGCCCGCTGGTTGGCGCTGGCTTGGCTGACCGGCTCCACCGGCAACCGCTGTACCTTGGAGTGCACACTGTAGCGGCTGATCCGGGCGGTACCGGCATCAATCACATAGCGGATGCCCGGCACGGTGAGTGAGGTTTCCGCCACATTGGTGCTGAGCACCACCCGCCTGCCCCGGTGAGAAGCAAAGATACGGTGCTGCTCGGCCTGACTCAGCCGCGCATAGAGAGGCAGGATTTCCGTGTCTCTCAGCTCGCACCGCTTCAGGTGATGATGCACATCGCGAATGTCCCGCTCGCCGGCCAAAAATACCAGTACATCCCGGGCCACGGGCAGGCCATCACGGCGCTCCTCGCGCTGAATCTCCTGCAGCACCTCTTCGATCTGCCGGGACAGTTCCTGACCGTCAGCAGGTGGGCGATAACGCATTTCCACCGGGAAAGTCCGCCCGGATACTTCCAGCACTGGCGCATCACCGAAGTGATTGGCAAAGCGTTCATGGTCGATGGTGGCCGAGGTAATAATGAGCTTGAGATCGGGGCGCTTCGACAACAGCTGCTTGAGATAGCCGAGCAGAAAATCGATATTCAGGCTGCGCTCGTGGGCCTCATCGATGATCAGGGTGTCGTAGTGGTTGAGAAAGCGATCCCGCTGGATCTCATTGAGCAGCATGCCATCGGTAAGTACCTTGATCAGGCTGGTCTCGCTGACTTGCTCGGAAAAGCGCACCTTGAAGCCCACGGTGCTGCCGAGAGGACTGTTCAGCTCTTCCGCTACCCGGCTTGCCACCGCTCGTGCCGCCAGGCGCCGTGGCTGGGTGTGACCGATGGTGCCCTCGATGCCCCGCCCCAGCTCCAGGCAGATCTTGGGTAGCTGGGTGGTCTTGCCGGAGCCGGTTTCCCCGGCAATCACCACCACCTGATGGTCGCGGATGGCAGTCTTGATCTCCTCGCGACTGGCAACTACCGGCAGGTCCGGCCAGTTTAGAACGGGCTGAGAAGCCTGGCGTTTTTCCCGATTGGCAATGGAATCGGCAATAGCCGTGGATATCTTCTCCAGCGCCTTGTCATTGCGCTTGTCGGCAGGCAAGCGTGACAGACCATCAATCCGCTTTTTCAAACGAAAATGGTCCGCTCTGCGAACGTTATCAAGCTGGCTGTAAAGTGCTTTCAAAGACATGAAAAATTCAATCAACCATAAAACGTCGTAGGAGCGGCGCTCTCTGCGCCCTGCGGGTATGAGCAGCGAATTTCCTTCGCAAGCAGGTTCGCGGCTCAAGCGCCGCTCCTACGGCCTGTTTTCTGTCGTTATTCATTCTCAACTATTAACTATTCATTGCCTTTCCAGTGCAGCCAGGCTTTACCCTTCTCGGTTAACCCGCCCTTGGCGATGGTCAAATACGCCGTGCTGGGCTCGCTGGGCGCCACTTTCACCTTGAACTTCATCAGTTCGTCGCGGCGGAAAGCATGCACTTCCACGATTTCGCCGGGCAAAAAGTTGGCCATCAGGTTGTCGATATTGCTCTGGGTGGCCTGCAGGCCATCCACGGCGATAATCACATCGCCGGCGGACAGGCCTGCCGCCATGGCCGGGCCCTGCTCGAATGCCACGGCAATCTTGGCGCCCATCGAATCGCCGACCACCCGCACACCCAGATTGGCAATACCCTCCTTGCCCGGTTTCCCCCCGTTGTCGCCGTGACCGGCGGCACTGCGCCAGTTGAGCTCCACGCCCCGTTCGGCCAGCAGCTCTGCCAGGGGCAGATCCTCGGTGCTATAAAGCGCCCGCTCGAAAAAGTCGCTCATGTCGCAACCGGCCACTTCCTCGGCCAGGGGCTGTATGCCCTGCTCCGGCACGCCTTCGCCGGTCTGCCCGTAACGGGCCCAGAGCAAACGCATGAGATCGTCCAGGGACTTTTGCTCACCGGTCAGGTTGCGCAGGGTCAGATCCAGCGCCAGCGCCACCAGGGAACCCTTGGTGTAATAGCTGACGATGGCATTGGGGGCGTTTTCATCCTGCTTGTAGAAACGGGTCCAGGCGTCAAAACTGGATTCGGTGACGGTTTGCTTGTGACGGCCCTGGCCGCGATACACCCGGCTCAGGGTCTGCCCGAGCAACTCCAGATAGCTCTGCGGCGCAATCAGCCCGGTGCGAGTCAACGACAGGTCATCGTAGTAGCTGGTGATGCCCTCGAAGGCCCACAATAATTCCGTGTGCACTTCCTGAGACAGGTCGAACGGCGTAAACGCCGCCGGCTTAATCCGCTTGATATTCCAGGTATGGAAATATTCGTGGCTGCACAGGCCCAGATAATTGCGATAGCCATCGCGCACCTTGCCCGGCTCGTCGGTACGTTTGGGCAGGTCATCGCGGGCACACATGAGGCTGGTGGAATTGCGATGTTCCAGGCCACCATAACCATTGCCGGTGACCAGGGTCATGAACAGATAGCGGTCCATGGGCGCCGGTTCGCCGAACATGCGGATGTGATGTTCGCAGATCGGTTTCAGGTCCCGGCACAGCCGCGCCATATCGGTCCTGTGACGACCAGCCATCACCACCCAATGCGGTACGCCGCAGGCTTCAAACTGGGCATACTCGAACGGGCCCATTTCCACCGGATGGTCGATCAGGGCGTCGTAGTTGTCTGCCCGGAAGCGGCCAAATGCCAGCTCCGAACCACTCAGCCGCGGCAGCCCGGTGGCCAGGTGCCAGCCCAGATAGGCGGGGCCTTCCGGTGCTTCGATGTCCACTTCACAGGCCTGATCCTCGTGCCCCATGGGCGCCAGGAAGACACAAGTGCCATTGAAATAGCCGTGGGTGGTATCCAGATGGGCACCACGTACGGACAGGTCCCAGGCATAGACGTGATAATGCAGCTGCACCGGACCGTCGCAGGGCGGTACCTGCCAGGTTTGCTTGTCGATTTTCGCGACTGGCAGAGTCTCACCCTGGCAACTGGCTTCCAGATACACCAGATGGCGGGCAAAATCACGGATCATGTAGCTGCCGGGAATCCAGGCCGGCAGGCTAAACGCCTGCCCTTCCGGGGTCGGGTTCGCCACGGTGAGCGTCACTTCAAAAAGATGAGCTTCAGGGCGCAGTGGGCGAATCCGGTATTCAATCATGGTCTCTCCTGGAAATCGGGCAGCGTACAACAGCGTCCGGCATGGTAGTTGCTGCATCACCCTGTTGCCATAGCTGTTATTATGCCATGGTCCGGAACAGGCTCAGGAAGCCTGGCCGGCAGGCTGCCGGCTGAGCATTTATCCTCGCCAGGGACGCCTTAATAACACAGGCACCAACCTGTCCACTGACCGCGCCGCCGGAGAATGTTATGAGCAAGCAGATGCGCTACCTGAACACGGGCGACGGCCATTCCACCGCTATCCACCACTGGCCCACGCAGGCAGCAACGTCCAAAGGCATTATGGTCTGGCTGCATGGCATGGCGGAGCATGGTGCCCGTTATGAGCCCCTGGCGAAAGCACTGAACGAACAAGGCTGGCATCTGTATTGTCCGGATCATCGCGGCCATGGCCTGAGTGTTAGCGAGGCCTGCCCGAAAGGGCATTTCGGCGACGACAACGGCTGGGATTGTCTGGTTGAGGATGCCCTGGCAGTGATCGCCATGGCCCGTGAAACCCACCCGGGGCTGCCCTGCGTGCTTGGCGGCCACAGCATGGGCTCTTTTATTGCCCTCGCAGCAGCCCAACGCAGCGGTGAGAATCTGTCGGGGCTGGTGCTATGCGCCAGCGATTACCACCCGGCAGCCTACTACACCCTGATGGGCCTGCCGGTGAAACTGACCCGTCACCGTAATGGTAAGCGCGGGGTCAGTCCGCTGATTCGCAGAATGACCTTCGGGGCCTGGGCCAAAAGAGTGCCGGACCCGAGTACCGAGTTCGACTGGCTGAGCAATGATCGCGATCAGGTACAACGCTATCTGGACGACGACCTGTGTGGCTTCGATTGCACCACGGAGTCATGGTGTCAGTTGATTGAGGGCTTACGCCAGATCCACAGCATCGTCCAGCTCGCCGAGCTGCCCGACCAACTTCCGGTCCTGCTGCTTGGTGGCGAGCAAGATCCCATGAGCGACATGGGCAAGGGCATGATGGCTCTGGAGCAGGTGTTGCATACCATGGAGCAGCCATTGACCGCCCACTTCTGGCCCGAAGGGCGCCATGAAATTCTCAACGATCATTGCCGGGACCAGGTACTGGATGCGATGAGCCAATGGCTTGAGCCTCTGGCACTGAAGGGCTGAAAGCCGGCCAAGCTCCTCCTCCATCAGAGTGATTCCCTGATGCATCTGCCCTGCTGACAAGGCTCCAACGATGGGTTTTGCGGCTGTCGGCAAAATATCGGATAACAAACGTAACGCCTATGATTTCCGTTTTCTTCGGTTATTGCTGCGCTGCAAGGGATCGGCCCAACACTCCTCAGTGTGAACATTCAGTGCACTGAACAGACCGACTGCAACCGTCAGTTCGATGCGCGGGATCTGAAGTGCTCTCGGTTTCTACCATCAAGCGATCACTCTCAACACCTCCTGGATTCGCGACTCTAGACAACGTTTCCCTAAAAGGCTGAGTCAAATCCATGCCTGTAATACCTGCAGAGCAAAAAGAGCGAAATCATTCAGCTCCGCCCTAGAGTGAGGTCGAGATATCTGCCCATATCGAAGCGACCCCATAAAAAAAGCGCGCCAACAAGGTTGGCGCGCTTTTTCCAATCAGACGTAACGAGTGTTACTGGGAATTATTTCAAAAGGTTGTTTTTGATGTCCTTAAGGCCTTCCAAGGTGCTATCCCAGGTTTTTTCCACACTGGCTTTTACATCTTCCCAGCGCGCGTTGCTATCATTACGGACTTCATCCAGCCGCGCCGCCAGTTCCTGACGTTTTTCTTTCAGTTCCAGCTTACGGCTTTCCCACTTGTGGCGAACATCTTCACTGGCTTGGTCCGCCTTGACTTGCAACTGGTCGAATTCATTATCCAGCTCGTTCAGCTTACCTTTAATCTTTTCGATGAAAGCATTGCGATCCATCACAATCTCCTTTCAATGAATGGGTACCCCTTATCATGGGGCTGCCAAGACACTTTTCCATGGCGACTTTGTAAAATATCCATTTACAGAGTTTTCAGCATGGGCTGCACAAACGGTTAGCCCTCTTCTTCCTCCAGCGCCGACACATAGCCCAGATAACGGTTCTTGATCTGCCGGACATATTTCACCGGCTCGGCCCCGCGCACATAGCCGTAGCGAGCCTGACGGGCGTACTCCGGCCGGGAAAGTAACAGCATGGCCTCTTCCACGTTGCCGAACCATTTATCCGGATCCTTGCCCAGACGTTCCGCCAAGCGGCGTGCGTCTTCCACATGGCCGTGCCCGGCGTTGTAGGCAGCCAGAGTAAAATACAGCTTCTCCGCCAGGTCCAGACGTGCCGGGAAACGCTGTTCCAGCCAGTCCATATAGGCCACACCTGCCGCCACTCCGTTCTCTGGTCGAGTCAGGTTGCTATACCCGAGTTGGCGCCCGGTACGAGGCATCACTTGTAACAGGCCCTGCGCCCCAGCAAACGAGCGCGCCTTGGGATTAAAGCGGCTTTCCTGGTACATCTGCGAGGTAATCAGGCGCCAATCCAGCCCATATTTAAGGGCCTCGCTTTTGACCAGCTCGTCGTAGGGAGAAATGGCTTTCCCGGAGCCAACCCGATAGGCCTCGTGGGTATTGATGGTTTTTTTCTCACGGAAGTAGCGGTTATAGGTGATGTTGTAGTTCAGGCCCCGGTAATGGCGGGCGATGTAGCTATTCAGTTGCTCTTCCAGTGCCTGCTGTTCAGGGCGCAGCCCCCAGCCAATCTGCTTGGCGGGTTCGAATTCAAACAACACCGCAATATCTTCACGATAGGTGGACTCCATGGCTGCCAGGTGACTATCGGCCATGGTCAGATCATATTCGCCATTGGCGACAGCATTAATCAGCATCTCGGTGCTGGCGCCCGGCACCTCCTGAACGATGAAGGGAAAATCACTCTCTCGGAGTTTCTGCAGGGTATCGTAATAGGCGGTTTCAGGGTTGACGGCTACGGTACGACCGGCCAACTGGCCGATGTTTTCCAGCGGCGCTTCATCGGAACGGCCGATCAATTGCTCGTTTACTTCCAAATAACGATCACTGAACATCCAGCCCTGTTTCTGGCGATCCTCGGTAACGGTCATGGAAGCCGCAATGACATCTCCCTCCCCGACCTGTAACGCCGCGAACATAGCTGAAGGGCTGTCTCGGACAACGACACTCACTCTCAGCCGATGCTTCTTGGCAAAATCGTTGATCAAGTCGTAATCAAACCCCATCAACTCCCCACGCCACATGAAATAACTGGCGGGATTGTTGGAGGTAATGACTCGCAGAACGCCGTGCTCCTTGATCGCCGACCAGTCACGCTTTTCTTGTTCTTTGACAGAAGATATAACCCGCTCACTGGTTATGTACTGGTTGATGCGATCCAGCAGCTCGGTACTGTCCTGCCTCACTGCCCAGGCGATGCGCCGTTTACGGTTCACCACCGGGCCGATAGCTGCCTCGCCATCAGGGCTGATGAGAACATCCAGCATGTTGCTGTCGATAATAGTGGCAGCCAATTCTCCTGATTCCACTCCCTCAACCAGTTCTTCGTCGGAAAGGTTGGCATCCAGAATGTCCACCGAAATGTTGTCATGCCGGCGCGCCAGTTTTTCTGCAGTTTCCTGGTAAGAGGTCCCTTCAGGAACTGAAATAGTCAGGTTTTTCAGCTTGGTCAGAGTCAGGTCAGCCTTCTCCGCAGGCACAACCAGCTTCTCCTGCACTGCATTGACCGGGGTAGAGAATGCCAGGGTTTTCTGTCGGTCTTTGGTCACCGAGTAGTTCGTCACGATAACGTCAGCAGCACCCGCATTGATGAGTGCACCCAGCTCCGCAAAGCTTTCCGCGTAGACCCAACGGGGCTGCAGACCCAGGTGCCTGACAAACGCCTCGGCCTGGGCCTGATATTCTCTGGCAGGAACACCCTCCCGGGGCAGGCCGGAGGGCTCATCAAAACGGGGAGCCAGCAGGCGGATATACCCTCTCTCCTGCAAGGCAGGCAAATCGCCGGTTTCTTCATAGTTGTTGAAGGTGCTGACGACTTCTCCGACCCCCGGCTCCTTGTCGCAACCCGCCAACAGGGAAACCAACAGACACACTGTAAGAAAAATACGGCTTCGCATGATGCCCCCTTACTGCACTGATTATCATTCTTGAGGCCAAAAAGGGCCTTATAGACAGAGTAACGATTCAGGGCGAATCAGGCGATTATTTTGTCGATAGTAATACCGCTGTCACGTGAAGGCTCCCGCAGCAGTAAATCGCATATAAAGAAAAAGGGGCCCGAAGGCCCCTCTCAATCACTCCCATGAGGAATCAGGGAGTTCCTACACAGACGTCATGTACACGGAAGGACTTGTTCACGTTTACCAAGCCAGCGTAATCAAGCTGGATTGAATCAAACGCCTGGCTGGACGCAGGTGCGGCAACGAAACGCTGATCGGAGTTCGCCCCCAAACCTAGCAGGTCCAAATCCAACAGACCGCCACCGACGGTTGCACTGTCGACTTCTACCCCATCGTTGAAGAAGCGGATGGTGATGAAGTTGCCCAGCAGTTCCAGGTTAACCAGCTGAGACGACGGGTCGCTAATCACGAAGCCCACTTCACTGTCAGCGATGTCCATTGAAGTATCGTTGGCGACTGCAGCCACAAATCCGCCGCCGTACAACAGTGCTGCACCGATATTGATTTGTGCGAAGGTAGCGTTACTAGCATCCAGCGCATTGGCTTCGTCATCTACGGAGCAACCCAAGCAGACACCCAGAACACCACTGTCTGCCGTGTAATCAGTATTCCCCAGCTGCTGGTAGGTGTTGGTGGCCGCACAATTGAAACCGTCGTCATCACACACATCACCTTTACCGTCGCCATCCGCATCGGCCTGATCAAAATTCGGAATCATCGGGCAGTTATCCGTCACATCCGGAATGCTATCGCCATCGGTATCGGTGGGATCACCGCCGCCGCCATCGCAGACGTCGCCAACACCATTGCCATCGGAATCAGCCTGATCCGCATTGGCAGTAAACGGGCAGTTATCGGTGTCATTCGGGATGCCATCGCCATCACGGTCGTCATCACACACATCACCGATGGCGTCCAGATCCTGATCCGCCTGATCCGTATTCGGCGTGTTCAGGCAGTTATCATTCGGGTCCAGAATGGTGTCACCGTCGCGGTCATCTTCGCACGCATCACCGATGCCATCAGTGTCTGTATCCACCTGATCATTGTTCGGGGTGTATACACAGTTGTCGTTGTTGTTATCGATACCATCGCCATCGGCATCATCATCACAAACATCACCGATACCATCATTGTCAACGTCACTCTGCTCAGGGTTGAAGATGGTCGGACAGTTATCAACGCCGTCATCGATGCCGTCGTTGTCTTGATCGTTATTCATGTCACAGGCATCACCGATACCGTCGCCATCGGTGTCTTCCTGATTCGGATTGGCAACTAGCGGACAGTTATCGGTAGGGTTGTCTTCACCATCCCCATCACGGTCGTCATCGCAGACATCTCCAATGCCGTCACCATCCTGGTCTTCCTGCATGGCGTTAGCGTTAGCGGGACAGTTGTCAACGTCATCCGGAACGCCATCATTGTCCTGATCATTGTCACGCGAGACAGGGTTGTTGTTACCAACGCTGCTTCCATCGCCTTCGGCTTCACAGCCTGCCAGCCCCATTCCCAACAAAGCGGTCAGGAGCATGGCAAACAAGATTCTCATTTGCGAGTTCATATCTTTATCCCTTATTTCTCAGTAACGCGGAATTCGACGCGACGATTCATGGCACGACCAGACTGATTTTCGTTGCTGGCGATCGGCTCGATTTCACCGTAACCGCGAGCAGTCAGGCGATCCGCATCAATGCCTTGCTCAATCAGGTATTGCCGCACTGATTTGGCACGCTCGTCAGACAGTTTCTCGTTGTAAGACGCAGAACCGGTGCTATCAGTATGACCGGCAATCTCAACGTTGAAGTTTTGCTGCGCCTTCAACGCCTTGGCCACACGGTTCAGAGAGGGACCTGAACTTGCGGTAATCTCCGCGGAGTTCAACTCGAAATTGATATTATTGAAGGTGATGGTCTGGTTGGTGATCATGCAGCCATCGGAATCAACTTTGGCACCCTGGATGGTATCCGGACACTTGTCACGATCATCCGGCACACCGTCGCCATCGCTGTCCACAAAGGGCTTCTCGACAATTTTTTCCACTTCACGGGTTTCATAGACGATCTTCTCGACTTCAACCACCCTGGTCACACCCAGCGGGATTTCCAGACCCAGGGAGAAGCGCCAGTCATTGAAGCCGCCTTCGTCTTCAGACAGGGTTCCAGTGACGCCGTCAAAGTCGTCATACATGTAACGAGCTTCAGCGCGCAGTTTCAGGCCATTGTCGAAGATAGGCCCCGTTACGGCACCGATGCCTACGTTGGCATGAAGGTCTACACCATCATCATCGTCCGGCACTACATCGTTGTAGATCGCCCCGATATTTGCCAATACGAAAGGCGTAAAGCCTTCACGATCACCGAATGCATAAGCCAGACCTGTGCTGGCCGTGTATTGGTAAAAGTCGGTCGCACCGTCAATGCCGCTATCCAGGCCGTATGCGGCGCCCTCGGTCTCCCACCACCAGTGTTCAGACAGCTCACGGCCATAAATCAGACTGGCACCCAACCCCTTGCGAGAGATTTCACGGTCTTCGTCCAGAACCAGATAGCTGGCCATAGGCGCCAGGTACTGACGAGTAGTGTCCTCTGACTTGTTTTCTGCTAATGCCTGGTTTGCCATGGCCACAGAAAGTGCAAGTGCTGAGAGTCGTATGCATCCTTTCATGGTTACCCCCCTCGGGTATGATTGATCTGTGCAATTATTGAAATAGGATTGGGGGCGCTTTAAAACATCCAACGAGTGCCGTTACGTTGCTTTAATGTTGCCGGATGGTTGCTGGCACCCTATTTTGTTTCTGAGCGTATCTTTTCGTATCAAAAAGAGGGAAATGGCGCCGTTCAAAGGGTTACATTTCACAATTAACCCATATATGGCACGATGGTGCAAATTAATTGGAATGCCATTCTCCATGCGAATATTGCGCACCCGCTACCTACTGCTACTATTCTTGTTTGCCGGCATTATCGGTGGCCTGCTGCACACGGCCTGGCCGTTCCTGTTTTACCCCCGGCAGAACCTGTCTTTTTCATTCCCTGTACAACCGATAACAGCAGATGACTCAACAGCAAAAGCAGGTATCGCTGAACGGGACATTACGCCGCCCGCCGGCATACCCAAGTTCGGTTATTCCGCCTGGGCAAAGGATGCAGACGGCTTTCGCACCCGGCTCAAGGCAAGGGCGTTCTACCTGAAAGGCCCCGGCCAGACCCCGCTTGCTATCGTACAACTGGATCTTGGCAGCGGCTCGCTGGTGCTGCGCCACCGGGTAGCAGAACTGATCGCCGACCATACCGATGTGCCCTCCCATGCCGTGACCCTGCTGGTTACCCACACCCACTCGGGTCCCGGCCAGTATCTGGGCAGCGATTTCTACAATGTTTTCGGCAGTAACCGGCCGGGCTTCGACCCGGCCCTGTTCGAGTTTCTCAGCCAGCGTATTGCCGATGCGGTCATCGATGCTTATGAGTCCCGGCGCGAGGCGCGCTTTGCCGTGGGTCAGAGCGACCTGTTTGGCGTTACCCGTAACCGCTCCATCGAGGCCTGGGCCAATAACTTCCCAGACCGTGATCCCGCCAACGCCGACCCCATGCAGGCAGTGAACCCCACCATGACCCTGCTGCGCATTGACCAGCGCCAGGGCAGCAGCTTCGAACCTGCCGGCGCGCTCAGCCTCTACTCCATCCACGGCACGGCCATACCCCCCTTTACACGTCCCTACCATTCGGATGTCTGGCACTGGATCAGCGAGCAACTGGAAAGCGAATTGGCCAGTTATTACCCCCAATTCATCCACGGCCCCGCCCAGGCAACCCATGCAGATAACAACCCGGCCTGGAAAGAGGACCTGCGCGGCGACCGTGAAGCTGAACGGATCGGCAAGGCACTGGGCAAACATGCCTCACAGCTATTTCATTCCCTGGAAAGTCAGCTCACTGACACCCTCAGCACCGCCGTCGCCAGCCGCCAGCTGGACCTGCTCGACGACATTGATACCGGCCGTTTCGGCCTTTGCGAAAGGGCCATCGCCGGTGCCGCCGTCGCCGGCGCCGCCAACGGCGACGAAGTCTTCCCGATTTCCTATCTCCCGTTTCTGAAGGAAGACTGGCCCCGCCGGGTCTTTACCGACAACTGCCAGGGCGTGAAGCAGTGGATGCTGTCCAAACTGCAGCTGTTGCTACCGCCCGAGCGCTTTCCCCACCAGGCCCTGTTCCAGATTGTGCGCATCAACGACCTGGTACTGGTTCCCCTGCCTTGGGAAATCACCCAGGAAAGCGGCAACAGACTCCGTCAGGCGGTAGCGAGCACCCTGCCCGAAGGCAGCGACTGGAAGGTGGAAATTTCCAGTCTGGCCAATGGCTACTTCGGCTATGCCGTGACTCCGGAAGAATATGCGCTCCAGTACTACGAGGGCGGCCACACTCTTTATGGTCCACACACCCTGGATTTCCTGATTCAGCAGAGCGAGAGGCTGAGCCGGGATCTTCTACAACAAGGCGACATCAACGACATCCCGGCCCAGCAGACCTTTTCCCTGCTCAGCCGACAATACTTTCCTGACTCGCTGGCAAGTCCGGGCACAAGGCGCTGGTTAAGCGAGCCTACGCGTCATGACGGCAACGCCACCACCGGCCCTTACTGGAGCCTGCTACTGGAAGCGGAACCCGCGGATCAACTGGCACTGGATCGCCCTCTAATGGCGGTTCACTGCGACGATAAAGTGATCAGCGATGAGAGCGCCGAGTTACAGTTGCTGCATCAGCAAGACACTGAGAAAGGGCACGGTCGTTATGAGGTGCGCTGGTACCCCACCACACCCTCTCCTTCCGGGGCCTGCCGTTTCTTCGTTAGCACCAATCAGCCGCAAGCAGTGTTATCCGCCCCCCTGCCATAGTCCGCCCAGCAAACAGCGCTGAATCTCCGAGGCCACTCAGTGCTGTGCTGATCCTGTCACAACCACAGAAGAGGTATAGACGTTAACGGATGAGCCCTGACAATGGCACTGCTACACTGGATTGGAGCGACACCGCTTTTTCTCCCGGAGATCCATCATGCGCCCGCTGTTCCGCTTTCTGCTGCCTGCCCTGCTCGTTGCCGGCTGTGCCAGCACCACCCAGGTTACAACTCGCTTCACCGCTGAAGGGAGTCATCCTCCCCGGGAAACATTGCTACTGGTGGCCCACACCCCGGAAGGCGGCACCCGTGAAACCTGGGAGCTGACCTGCAAGGAAATATTTTCAAGCAGTTCGTTGACCATTTTGCTCAGCCACCAGGAATTGCCGTTATGGTATGAAGGCGGAAAAAACCGCATCCTCAACTGGGCGCAAAGCAATGATGTGCAACGGATTCTGGTGGTGGAACTGACCCATCTGTTGATTGATGCAGCGGCACCACCGTCAGGCGGCAATCGCCTCAACCCCATGGACCAGTCCGCCAGTGAAATGACACCGACCTGGCAAGTGGGGATTGGCGGCGAGCTGGCCCGGGAAGCGGTTCCCGAGGCACTACGTCAACACGGTACTGAGTTGATCAATGCTGACGGCAAACCCCTGTGGACCGGTATTGCCACCACACACGAAGCCAGCAACACCGTTGCCATTGCCAAGAGCCAATGTACGGCTCTGCGCAACACACTCAAAGAGCATGCTCTGATACCCTGACAACGGAAAATAAAGACTATGACTGGCCCACTGAACGGACTGACCTTTATCGAACTGGCCGGCATCGGCCCCGGCCCCTTCTGCGGCATGATGCTCGCTGACATGGGCGCCACCGTGATCCGCATTGATCGCCCCGGCGGCAACCCCCACGCCGCCATCGGCCATAGCGTTCTGTTCCGCAATCGACAGAACCTGGCCCTGGACCTGAAAAGCCCGGAAGGCATCGAGACCGTCCTCAAGCTCTGTGAAACCGCCGATGGCCTGTTCGAAGGCTTTCGCCCGGGTGTGACCGAGCGCCTGGGTATCGGCCCGGAACAGTGCCTGGCCCGCAATCCAAAACTGGTATACGGCCGCATGACCGGTTGGGGCCAGACGGGTCCGCTGGCCAAAGCGGCCGGTCACGACATGAATTACATCTCACTGTCCGGTGCCCTCCATGCCATGGGCCGCCAGGGGGAAAAGCCCGCCATTCCGCTGAACCTGGTGGGTGATTTCGGCGGCGGCGGCATGATGCTCGCCTTCGGCATGGTCTGTGCCGCCCTGGAAGCCCAGCGCTCCGGCGAAGGGCAGGTGGTCGACAGCTCCATGGTAGAAGGCTCCGCCGCCCTCATGGCCATGTTCTATGGCCTCAAGGCCCAGGGCATGTTCACCGAAAATCGCGGCACTCACATGCTCGATTCCGGCGCCCACTTTTATGAGATCTACGAAACCGCAGATGGCAAATATGTTTCCATCGGCAGTATTGAGCCGCAGTTCTACGCCGAACTGTGCCGCATTGCAGAGTTACCCGCCGAGGACTTTGGCCAGCAGATGAACCCGGCCATGTGGCCGCAACTGAAACAAAAACTGGCGGCGGTCATCAAACAGAAGAGCCGTGATGAATGGACCGCGCTGATGGAAGGTACCGACGTATGCTTTGCACCGGTATTGAGCCTTGAAGAAGCGCCTTCACACCCGCATAACGTGGCAAGAGGTTCCTTTGTCACAGTCGGCAACACCGTGCAGCCGGCACCGACACCGCGCTTCTCGCGCAGCGCCGCCGGCGATATCAAAGCCGCCGCCAGCGCCGGGGCCGACAGCCAGGCGGTTCTTCGCCAGGCCGGTTTCAGTGACGAACAGATCGACACATTGATCAGCAGCGGCGCAGTGAAGCAGGACTGACCTGAGCCACTGTTGGAGCCTTGCTCGCAAGGCGAAGGGGTTGGTCAAGTTGCGTGCAACCTGAAACCTTCGCTTTGCGAGCAAAGCTCCAACAGCCCCTTTTTCAGGCCAGCAGAGCCCCCGGCCACAAGCCGGGGCATTCTGACTAGCGGAGGACACCATGAGTGCAGTGATACCCGGAACATCCCTGGCCATTCATCCGGAACGTTTCCCCGATCCGGTAGACGACCTGCCAACTGACGGCACCCAGAAAGCCCTACTGGCGGGGGGCTGTTTCTGGTGCGTGGAAGCGGTCTACCTCAATCTGGATGGCGTACTGGCAGTCACCTCCGGTTATGCCGGTGGTCATGCCGCCCGTGCCAATTATGAGGCGGTCTGCACCGGCACCACCGGCCATGCGGAGGTGGTGGAAATCGAGTACGACAGCCAGGTAATCAGCTACGGACAGCTGCTCAAGGTATTCTTCTCCGTGGCCCACGACCCCACCCAGAAAGACCGCCAGGGCAACGACCGGGGTACCCAGTACCGGTCCGCCATTTTCTATCAGAGCCCGGAGGAAAAAGCGGTCGCCGAAGCCTATATTCGTCAGCTGGACAACGCCGGCGCCTTTACCGCGCCTATCGTGACCACGCTGGAACCGCTGGAGACATTCTATCGCGGCGAGGATTACCACCAGAACTTTGCCAACCACAACCCTAACCAGGGTTATATCGTTCACGTGGCCAGGCCCAAGGTGGAAAAACTCATCCACGCCTTTCCCGATCTGCTCAAAGGGGATACGCAATGAACGCAGCCCACTCCGCCAGCGGCCATGATCTCACGCCGCTTAGCGACGCCGAGAAACAGCAACGAGCAGAGCACCTCACCGACGAGGAAAAGCGCATCCTGCTCAATCAGGGAACCGAGCCGCCCTTCTGCGGCGGCCTGCTGGACAACAAGGAAGACGGTGCTTACCACTGCAAACTGTGCGACCTGCCACTCTTTGCCGCCAACGCCAAATTCGAATCCGGCACCGGCTGGCCCAGCTTCTACCAGCCCTTTGACCCGGAGCATATCCGCGAACTACGTGACAGCAGCCACGGCATGGTTCGGATAGAAATCCGTTGTGCCCGCTGCGACGGCCACCTGGGCCACGTATTCCCCGATGGCCCGCCCCCGACGGGACTGCGCTATTGCCTGAATTCAGCGTCGATGGTGTTCAAGGCAAGCACCTGAACTACCCGTTACATCGTAGGAGCGGCGCTCTCTGTACTCTGCGAGTATGAGCCGCGAACCGTACTTGGCACGGCGTATCGCAAGTAATTTCGCGGCTCATACTCGCAGAGTACAGAGAGCGCCGCTCCTACAGTGCCCCCCCCCCCTGTGGTTCAGATGCCGTTATGCCTGTCGTGCAAATCCCGGCACCACAGCACCCCTGACTTGACCGCAGCGTACAGCGGCAGTTTCTGTCATTGCCTCACGCAACACCCTGTATACCATCGGAAGTGACCCCCAAGTCACGACAACCTGGCCGCTGCCAGAGCAATGGAAATCACAGGAGGCACCATGAACGCCGCGACCCCTGCCCCGCGCCGCGAGGAAAGCGCCGAACAGCGCTGGAACCGCTTTTCCGTCCTCAAGACCGGTGACGATTACCTGGCCAGCCTGCGCAACCGCGGCACACGCCTGTTCCTGTTTGGTGAGCTGATTGATGAGCCCGCCGACCACCCGATCATCAAGCCCAGCATCAACGCCCTGCGCGCCAGTTATGACCTGGCCATCGACGATCCGGAACTGGCCACGGCCTGGTCCCCGCTGATCGACGCCCAGGTAAATCGTTTCCTGCACATCGTGGAATCTCCCGGCGATCTGGTAATGAAGAACAAGATGCAGCGCCGCATGGGCCAGATCACCGGCACCTGCTTCCAGCGATGCACTGGGCTGGACACTATCAGTGTGCTGCACTCCGTGACCTACGAGATCGACGAGAAGCACGGCACCAATTACCACCAGCGTTATCTGGACTTCCTCAAGGAAGCCCAGCGCAAGAACATCCTCATCGCCGCCGGCATGACCGACCCGAAAGGCGATCGCAGCAAGCGTCCTTCCGAGCAGGCTGATCCTGACATGTTCATGCGTGTCACCCGTCGCACTGACAAGGGAATCTACGTGAAAGGCGTGAAGGCCCACATGACCGGCGGCTGGAACCAGCACTGGATCTGTGTGCTGCCCACCATGAACCTGAGCGAAGCTGACAAGGATTATGCCGTCGTTGGCATGATCCCTGGTGACGCCGAGGGCATCATCTATATCTACGGCCGCCAGAGTTGTGACACCCGCGCCATGGAACCCGGCGACATCGACCAGGGCAACGCCCAGTATGGTGGCCAGGAAGTGCTGGTGTACTTCGATGACGTCTTCATCCCCAACGAGCATGTCTTCATGGATGGCCAATACCAATTCGCCCAGGAACTGGTAACCCGCTTCACCGCCTACCACCGAGCCAGCTACGTGTGTAAAACCGGACTGGGCGATGTACTGGTGGGAGCCGCCGCGTCAATCGTGGAATACAACGGCCTGGAAAAAGTCAGTCACCTGCGTGACAAGCTAGTAGAGATGACTCACCTGAACGAGACTATCTACTCCTCCGGTATTGCCAGTTCCCATGAAGCCAAGAAAATGCCCAGCGGCATATTCATGAACGACACCATGCTGGCCAACGTCTGCAAACATAACGTCACCCGCTTTCCCTATGAGATCTCCCGTCTCGCCCAGGATATCGCCGGCGGCATCATGGTGACCATGCCCAGCGAGCAGGATCTGGATAACGAAGAAGCCGGCGACATCATCCGTCGCTTCCTGAAAGGCCGAGACGATATCCCCACCGAGGACCGCATGCGTATCCTGCGCCTCATCGAGAACATGACCCTGGGCCGCAACGCGGTGGGTTACCTCACTGAATCCATGCACGGTGCCGGCAGCCCCCAGGCCCAGCGTATCCAGATCCTGCGCGGCATGGATGTGGAAACCAAAAAATGGCATGCCCGCAAACTGGCCGGCATCAAGCAGGTTTCTTGACGCCAATACTTGCCAGCCCGGGGCGTCCTGCTAAACTAGCGCCGCCCTGAGTACTGGGCATGCCGGGATAGCTCAGTCGGTAGAGCAACTGATTCGTAATCAGTAGGTCCGCGGTTCGATTCCGCGTTCCGGCACCATCGAATCACAGAAAAGCCGCCTCTTCAGGCGGCTTTTTTTGTGGGCGTGATTTTCACTCCGGCAGGATGCCGAGGCTCAACCAAACTGCCGCCGGTACTGACCCGGTGCACAACCTTGCCACCGCTTGAAGGCATGGTAAAAATTGGCGGTATCGGAAAAGCCCAGCTCCAGAGCCAGTGCCTGCATGTCACAGCCCGGCTCGCGCAGAGCCTGACAGGCATGCTGGTGGCGGACCTGGTCGCGAAGCTGGGCGAAGCGGGTGCCTTCCTCCTGCAGGCGACGCTGCAGAGTGCGGGGCGTCATGGCCAGGGCGTCGGCCACCGCTTCCATGGTCACGCCCTGACCACCCAGCATGATCTCAAGTTGCTTGATCACCTGGCCGGAAACACCGGCAGCCCGTGACAAACCAGACAGCACCTGGTCAGCGGATTGGCGCAGGCGCTCATTGTATTTGGGATAGGCCCTGGGCAGAGGCTCGGCTAACAGGCTGGCGGGAATGGTGATGGCATTGTATTGCTGCGTGAAGTGTAACGGGCACCGGAAAAACTGCTGGTAGACCGCTACCTGATCCGCCACCGGCTCGCCATGCAGAAACCAGGCAGCACTCACCGGCATGTTCCCCCCCAGCAGAGAGCGACCGATGGCAACCATGGTTGCCACCACCACTTCATTGTGGGTGCGGGTGGCGGTAAAGCGAAGGCTCGGGTCCTTGCTGGCCACGGCCAGCATCACGTCATTGCCAAGCGTCTCCAGGGTAAAGGCCAGATAGGGGACCACCAGATCCTTGTAGCGAAACAGCATGGCCAGACCCTGTTCCAGCGTATCGGCCGTGGCCATCAGGTTACCCAGCAGGTCCAGATTGCCATAGTGGTTATCGGCCCCTACGTGCAAGCCGAACAACGGGTCATCACTTTCAGTGAACGCGGAATAAAGCAGCTCGTCCAGTTGCAGCAAGCTGATAAACCGGTCGTTGCGGCCAACAATGTCAGCATCAATACCGGCACGCTCGAACAGGGATTGCACATCCAGACGGCTGCGCAGTGATACCTCGAGGAGGCCGGGTAGAATGGAAGCCGGAAGCAACGTTGTGGTCATGGTGTTTCCTCGCAATCTCCCGAAACTAGGCAAAGGCTCCGGACAGGTCAACCAACCGTGATGGATTGGCCCGTTTGACCGACTGGAGGTTAGCAGAGACTGTGAGTACTCTACCCTCACCCATAACAACAACCGGATCGATTATGCTCAAACGCTATCTGGTCGACGAGGTCACCGACACCCGGGCCTCCCGCAAGCAGGCCTTCAAATTGTTTACCGACGCGGCCAACTGGCAGAACTGGTGCTCAGTCGTCCGCCATGCCCGCCTGCTCAACGGCAATTGGCGACCCGGCGCCCTGCTGTTGTTTGTGGCAGACTTGCCCGGCCTGCCACCGGCGCCGGTGGTGGTAAGGGTGATGGAGTACAAGGAAAACGAGCGCATCACCTGGGGCTTGCATCTGCCCTTCGCCCGCATTACCCATCGCTTTACCTTTATCGATGATGGCCAGGGTGGTTGCCGGGTGCATCAGGAAGAATGGACCGAGGGGCTACTTACCCTGTTGGCCTGGCCGGCCGGCAAACTGATTCACCGTTTCGATACCCGCTTTGCAGCAGAATATGCTGCCATGTTCTAAAAACCGGCTTTACTGACCCTGAACGGATTCCTTCATGACTCATCGACTGTTTAATGCCTACTGCCGGGTTGTGCTGGCACACCCGGTTTTCTGGCTGGCTCTGCTGGCCCTGCTCTGTGCTGTTTCTGCCTGGCAGGCCCGGGAGTTCAAGATTGATGCATCAGCAGATTCGCTGGTGCTCGAGAACGATGAGGCATTGCAGTATTACCGGAAAATCTCCAAGCGCTATGGCGGCAGTGATTTCCTGATCATCACCTACACCCCGTCCCAGGCTCCCCTGTTTCAGCGGGACACTCTCACACACCTGCAGGCGCTGCAGAACGATCTGAAACAGGTCGACCGGGTCAGTTCGGTGTACAGCATGCTGGATGTGCCGCTGCTGTTCAGTCCCCAGGTGGAATTCAGCGACCTGGCCAACGACTACCGCACCCTCACCGACCAGGATGTGGACCTGTCACTGGCAGAAAAGGAATTCACCGAAGAAAACCCGCTGTATGAAGATCTGCTGGTCAGCGACGACGGCAACACCACTGCCTTGCTGGTGAGTTTCGAGCGCGACGAAAAGTATTACGAGCTGCTCTACCAGCGTAATGAGCTGCGCACTCAGCAACACGAGGGTCAACTGGACGAAGACGGCGAGCAGGCGCTGGAAGAAGCCTCACAGGCCTTCAGTGACTACAGCAGCCAGATTCAGGAACGCACCGCCGGCGAAATTGATCAAGTGCGCGATATCATGGACAGCTACCGGGACGAGGCAAAACTGTTCCTGGGCGGGGTGCCCATGATCGCCACTGACCTGGTGCGTTTCATTCGCGCAGACCTGAAAATTTTCGGGATCGGCGTGCTGGCCTTCCTGATCGTCACCCTGTTCATGATTTTCCGCCGCCCTCGCTGGGTGATAGTGCCCCTGGCCTGCTGTGGTGTCACCGTGCTGACCGTAACCGGCTGGCTGGGCTGGATGGACTGGAAAGTCTCGGTAATCAGTAGCAATTACATATCGCTGCTGCTGATTATCACCATGTCGATCACCATCCACTTGACCGTGCGCTTCCGGGAACTGCACGAGGAGAATCCGGATGCGAGCCAGAAGTGGCTGATCCGGGAAACCGCCGCCCACATGATGCGGCCCATGATCTACATGATCCTCACCACCATGGTGGGCTTTTCTTCTCTGGTGATCAGCGGGATTCGCCCGGTGATCGACTTCGGCTGGATGATGACCTTTGGTCTGGGCGTGTCGCTGGTGGTCTGTTTTCTGGTTTTCCCGGCCCTGCTGGGTCCGTTGAAGGCCGGCCAACCGCAACAGGGGCGTGACTTCAGCCGCAAGTTCACCCTGGCGTTTGCCGACTTTACCGAACGACACCGCCCTACCCTGATGGTGCTGGCCATTATCACCGTGATCGCCTCACTGTGGGGCGTCAGCCGATTGACGGTGGAAAACCGCTTTATCGACTATTTCCAGAAAGACACGGAAATCTACCAGGGCATGCTGCAGATTGATCGCAAGCTGGGGGGCACGACTCCGCTGGATATCGTCATCGATGCACCCAGTACTGAAGCCCAGACTGCGACAGCCTCATCCCCGCCGGCTACCGGCTGGGATGGTGAATCCATGGACGATAGCGCCGCAACAGATCCGTTCGCGGCAGGTGACGATAGCGACCCGTTCGCCAGTGCCGAGCCGGATCCGTTTGCGGAAGGTGACAGTGATCCGTTCTCTGACGCCTCCGGCAGCGAAGATCCCTTTGCCAGCGCACCGTCAGAGGACCCGTTTGCCGAGTCTAAACAGGCCAAACCCAATCCGCTGAAAGGTGCCTACTGGTTTACCCCGGCGCGTCTGGCCCAGCTGGTGGAGATCCAGAACTACCTGCAATCCCTGCCGGAAACCGGCAAGGTGTTGTCCATCGCCACTACCTACAAGGTAGCGGAAAAACTGAACGAGGGGCCGCTCAGCTATGTGCAGCTGATGCTGCTGGCCAGCTTCATCCCCGAGGACCTGCGCGACCAGCTGGTGCGCCCCTATCTCTCGGACGACGGCAATCAGGTGCGTTTCAGCGTGCGGGTGATCGACTCGGATGAAAACCTGAATCGCAACGAGCTGCTGGCCAAGATCCGCACCGATATGGAAAACAACTTCGGCCTGCAACCAGAACAGGTGCATCTGACCGGCGCCATGGTGCTTTACAACAACATGCTGCAGAGCCTGTTCGATTCCCAGATCAAGACCCTGGGCTATGTGTTCGCCGCTATTCTGGTGATGCTGCTGATTCTCTTCCGCAGCCTGCCGGTGGCGCTTATCAGCATGGTACCGAGCCTGATCTCCGCATCGCTGGTGCTGGGGCTGATGGGCTGGATCGGCCTGCCGCTGGATCTGATGACTATCACCATCACCGCCATCACTATCGGCATTGCCGTGGATGACACCATTCACTACATCCACCGCTTCCATGAAGAGCTGCCGAAAGATAATGACTACGTGGCCACCATGAAGCGCTGCCACGGCTCCATCGGCAAGGCCATGTACTACACCTCGCTGACCATCATTGCCGGCTTCTCGATTCTGGCGTTCTCCAACTTCAACCCCACAGTGTACTTCGGCCTGCTCACCGGTCTGGCCATGCTGGTGGCCCTGCTCAGCAACCTGACCCTGCTGCCGGCGCTGTTGATCTCGGTCAAGCCGAAGCTACGGGCGGGTTGAAGCCAGCTGTAGGAGCGGCGCTCGAGCCGCGAACTTACTTGCGAAAGCATTCCCAAGTACGGTTCGCGGCTCGAGCGCCGCTCCTACGGTGGACCAAGGCAGGTTCGGAGGTTTTGATTGACTACTGATCAAATGAACAGTACATTGATTATCCGGGTGGCCCCAGGCCTTCGTACTGTGACCCCAGGAAGACCTGATTGATCTCCGTAGCCCCAGGGATGGGGCCGGGCTCCCGGACTTATTCGACAGATCTGGCTGGCAGGGTTTTGCAAAAAGAAACCCAGCCTAAGGCCAGTTGCGTAGGGTGGATTAGCTTCAAGCGTAATCCACCAGCACACCGTGAATATGTAGATTACGCCTACGGCTAATCCACCTACGGTACAGAATGATAATCACGTGTTCAGGGATTTAGAGCTTGGGGTGGGCCGTTAAGAAACGGTGAGCAAGCGGCTTAATTACCCGCTTGCCGGTCAGGCTGACACTGGGAACCCAGCAGGTTCTGGGCAAGCACGTAGCGATCCTGGGCATTTTCCGCCCGGATCTCACCCACCGACAGGTACTGCAAGGTCCAGTTGTCCCAGATTCTCGTATAGCGACTTTCCAGCAGCACATCACCGCGCATCATGGTGGCTCGTTCCGCCTTCACCGTCAGCTTGTCGCCATCACGCCGGATCTGGTACCCCTCATTGGGATACAGCACTTCCAGACAGGCCAGAAACCGTTTCAAAGTCATGTCCGAGGCGGAGCCCACGGTAAACGCAAGTGGCAGGTTGGGTACTTCCAGCATCAGGCTGTGGATATTGGCGCCGTCCAGCCTCTCCAGCCGCTGGCTCTGAGCCTTTTCCTGTTCCTCTTCGGCATTGCGCAAGGTTTCCGCCATTTGCTGGGCCTGGCGCATGCCCTCACGAATCTCCCGCCGCCGCTGTGCCTGTCGACGCTGCGCTTCCTTGTGGGCCAGCACTGCCTGCCAGGCACTTTCCACCTCCAGATCCACCTGTTGCGCATAGTGGCGGGCCTTGCGGGCTCCGGCGATTTGCTCCACGCAATCATCCAGCCATACCACCGCCTGCTGCTCTTTCAGGTAACGCGCCTCACGGTGATGCTCATAGAGAGACTGACAGCCCCCTACCCGGGCGCCCAGTGCGTCGATCTCATGGTAGTCCAGGCCATCCACCTGGGCCGGCGCACGGGTCCAGCCCAGCCAGTCGGCCGTGGTCGGCACAACAGTGCTGCAACCGCTGACAGCAGCTACCAGACACCCAGTGAGAAAAGCCGGAACAATACGCACAACAGAACGTCGCCTGTGAGATCGGGACGGAAAGAAAGGGGGTAGCCAGGCTACCCCCTCCGAGACTTGCAGGAGCTTAACGTGCAGCGATCTTTTCTTTCCAGATCACCGGGCCGGTCTTGTGAACGGATTCACCCGTGGAGTCCACTGCCACGGTAACCGGCATATCTTCCACTTCGAATTCGTAGATGGCTTCCATGCCCAGATCTTCAAAGGCAGCCACGCGGGATTTACGGATCGCCTTGGACACCAGATAGGCAGCGCCACCCACGGCCATCAGGTACACCGCCTTGTTGTCCTTGATGGCTTCGATGGCGGTATCGCCACGCTCGGCCTTGCCGACCATGCCGATCAGACCGGTTTCTTCCAGCATGGTACGGGTGAACTTGTCCATACGGGTGGCCGTGGTCGGACCGGCGGGGCCGACGACTTCGTCACCCACCGGGTCCACCGGACCCACGTAGTAGATAAAGCGGTTGGTGAAGTCCACGGGCAGTTTTTCGCCGTTAGCCAGCATTTCTACCATGCGCTTGTGGGCCGCATCGCGGCCGGTGAGCAGCTTGCCAGAGAGCAGCAGGGTGTCGCCGGGCTGCCAGGTCTGCACCTCTTCCGGGGTGACCGTGTCCAGATTGACGCGCTTGGCGCCTTCGTCGTTGCCCCAGGCAATGTCCGGCCACTCTTCCAGGTCCGGTGCCTTCAGATCAGCCGGGCCGCTGCCATCCAGGATGAAATGCGCATGGCGGGTAGCCGCGCAGTTGGGGATCAGCGCCACCGGCTTGTTGGCCGCGTGGGTGGGGTAATCCACCACTTTTACGTCCAGCACGGTGGTCAAGCCGCCCAGGCCCTGGGCGCCAACACCGAGGGCATTCACTTTTTCGAACAACTCCAGACGCAACTCCTCAGAGCGGGTCTGGGCACCACGGGCCTGCAGCTCATGGATGTCGATCGGGTCCATCAGAGATTCCTTGGCGATCAGCATGGCCTTCTCGGCGGTGCCGCCGATGCCGATGCCAAGCATGCCTGGCGGGCACCAGCCAGCACCCATCTTGGGAATCTGTTCCAGCACCCAGTCCACCACGGAGTCGGACGGGTTGAGCATGGCGAACTTGGATTTCGCTTCTGAACCACCGCCTTTGGCGGCCACATCGATTTCCAGGGTGTCACCGGGCACGATGGAGTAGTTGATCACCGCAGGAGTATTGTCCTTGGTGTTGGCACGTTTGCCGTCCGGGTCCGCCAGCACCGAGGCGCGCAACACATTCTCCGGGTGGTTGTAGGCCCGACGCACGCCTTCGTTGATCATGTCGTCCAGGCTCATGTCGCCTTCAACGGTGACATTCATGCCCACCTTGGCAAACACGGTCACGATACCGGTGTCCTGGCAGATCGGGCGACGGCCCATGGCGGCCATGCGGGAGTTGACCAGGATCTGCGCCATGGCGTCCTTGGCAGCCTTGCTCTCTTCCTTCTCGTAGGCTTCTTTCACCGCGCGGATGAAATCCACCGGGTGGTAGTAAGAGATATACTGCAAGGCATCGGCCACGCTCTGAATCAGGTCATCCTGGCGAATCACCGTCATGGGATTACTCCTGCTGGGACAAATTGGGGGCGCGTAGTATAGCGCAGAGTGTGAAGGGGGTGAAAACCGAAAGCGGGCAGTGCTTGCCAGCCAGCCCTCTTTGCAGCAGTGTCGAGAATTGAGGCCTTTCTGTAGGAGCTATGCTTGTATGGCGAACCGAGCGCAGCGAGGCGGCAGAGATCCAGGTCGTCCGCCGTTCTTTCTGGAACCTGTCGAGCGCTGGGATTCCTGATCGCCCTACGGTCGATTTCCGCACAAGCGCGGTTCGCATGTCGCAGATCCCCCTTGGGGGGGCAAGCATAGCTCCTACAGCGGCTTCGTAGAGAGCACCGAAGTTTAGCCTTTTCCCCATCCAACGAGCGTAGCTCGTAGCTCATTCAATCGCAGCGGGTATTGTTGAGTAACCGCAGCAGGTGATCATTGATCACCTCCGGTTGCTCCAGGTGCAGGAAGTGCCCGGCATTGGCGATCCGCTGCAGCTCCACTCCCCCGCTGAAATCACTCTCCACCAGGGTATGCTCAAGCAGTTTGGGGCTCATACAGCCATCATTCTCGCCAATCAGTATCTGAGTGGGCGTGGCAATATCCTGACCCAGCCAGCTCAAGGCTTTGCGCTGATCCTTCTTCCACAGCTTGAACATGGCCCGGTACCAGCCCAGCGCTGCCTTGATAACTCCCGGTTCGGCCAAGGTGTGCTTGGCATTGTCCAGATAGAGGCCGGGGTCCCAATCCGGCGACCAGCGCCGCCACAGGGTGTCCACACCGCTGAGATCACCACGCTTGAGCCAGGCCTCTGGTGCTACCGGCAACTGGAAGAATTGCATGTACCCGCTAAGCAACACTTGTTCCGGCACTTTGAGCAGCGCCTGAGGGATACGCCTCAAGGGAGGGATCGACAGGGCACTGAAAGAGCAAAAGGTTTCCGGAGACTGGGCACAGGCCAGATAGCCCACCGCTGCGCCCCAGTCATGGCCGATCAAATGGACACGGCCACCCAGCTGAGCGGCGAAGACCATCAGGTCATCCACCCCTGCATAAACAGAATAATCACCACTCCCGGACTGACAACTCGGGGCATAACCGCGCAGAGCCGGAGCGATCGCCGTATACCCGGCCGCCGCCAGGACATTGATCTGCACCGCCCAGTTTTCGTAAGTGTCCGGAAAACCGTGGAGCAATATCACGGGCTCGCCGCTACCGGCCATCAGGGCCGGAAAGCGCAAGTCACCGTTTACCAGTTCAACCTGTTTCATCGAGTTACCTCAAAATGCCGGATCTGCGGCGCCTCACTGTCCCGGGTAATGATGTCATCCACCTGGGACATGGCCGGCCCCTGGCGCATGGCGTCCAGCATGGCCGACACCGCATCCGGCTGGCCGTGCAAGATGGCTTCCACACGGCCGTCATCACAATTACGCACCCAGCCGGCAAGATCTCGCAGGCTGGCTTCGTGTTGGGTCCAGGCCCGGTAGCCTACCCCCTGAACCCTACCGCTCACCAGTACATGTTTAGTGATCGCCATCATTGCTCTCCCGATTCTTCTCTTCGTCGCCACGACTGTCGCGGCGTTGAAAGAGTGTATCCAGCGGCATATCCAGCGGCGCCATCATACCGTCCCGGGCCTGATCCATCTTTTCCTTCAAGGTCCGCTCCCAGGCGGATTCATCATTCCCCAGCCGCACCCGCAGCTGGGCATGGGCAGGCCAGGGCAGCATGGCCACCAGTTGCCCCAGGGTCAGGTTGCGCAGATCCCGGGATAATATGTAACCGCCCTCCTCGGTACGCCGTATCAGCTTGGCGTCCATCAACAGATTGCGGAATTCATCCCACTGACTCACGCCGCAGTCGCGCATCACCTGACGTACTTCCTTGCTGCGCAGCACCTTGCCATGTTGCTGACGCAGCCAGAACGCGTGCAGTAAACGTATCAACGCATGCATTCTCGGTATCTGGCGTCGATGCTCCTGAAATACCACCAGGGCCCGCACCAGCTCTGCGCCACCAAGCACAATAATCCAGGAAATATAAACCCACAGCAGAAACAGCGGTACCGCCGCAAACGCACCGTACACCACTTCATAGCTGGGAGCCTGGCGAATAAAGAAGGTAAAGCCGCCTTTTGCCAGCTCAAACAGCAACGCCGCGCTGGCAGCTCCCAGTATGCCCTGGCGCAGTGGCACATTGGTATTGGGCACCACGGTGTACATCAGGGTTAGCATGGCCGTGGTAAAGAGAAAAGGCAGCAGCGACAACCACAGCCTGACCCCGCCGAGATAATGCACGGTATCACTGAATATGGCCTGGGAGGTCAGGTAGGAAGAGATCGCCAGCCCGGCGCCCAAACAGATCGGCCCCAACGACAGCACCGCCCAGTACATCATCAGACTGGTGAGTCCCTTGCGGGCGCTACGTACTTTCCAGATACGGTTCACGGTCTGTTCGATGGTGCGCAGCATCAGCACCGAGGTGATGATCAGAATAATCACCCCGGGGCCGGTCAGATTGGTGGCCTGCCGGGCAAATGACTGCAGGTGCTCCAGCAGCATATTGCCCGCCGACGGCACGAAGTATTCAAACGCCCATTGCTGAAGTTGAACGCCCTTGCCTTTCAGCGCGGGCACCGAGGCCAGTACCGAAAAACTCACGGTCATCACCGGCACGATGGCAAAGAGCGTGGTGTAAGTCAGTGCGGCGGCGCTTTCGCGACAGCCATCCTCCTTGAACTGACGCACCAGCAGCGCGAAGAAGGCACGAATGGAATCCAGCCTGGCACGAACCGGAATGACGTTTTCATCAGTTTCCATGCTATCGGCATCCTCTCCTTGCCAGCGGGTTCAAGCGCCTTACAATGGCACCCTCATCCACAGAATATGCAAAACTCATGACGGACTACACCATCTTCCATAACCCGCGCTGTTCAAAATCCCGCCAGACGCTGGCTTTGCTGGAAGAAAACGGCATCCAGCCCACTATCGTAAAGTACCTGGACGACACCCCGGATGCCGCCACGCTGAAAACCCTCATCAAGAAACTCGACCTTGCCAACGCCCATGATCTGGTGCGAAACAAGGAAGCCGACTATAAAACGGCAGGCTTGTCGGCGGATAGCAGCGATGATGCAGTCATTGCCGCCATGCTGCAGTATCCGAAACTGATTGAGCGCCCCATCGTGGTACGGGGCGACAAGGCGGTGCTGGGACGCCCGCCGGAAAACGCCCTTAACCTGCTGGACTGACACCATCATGACGGATTATGTACTGGTGCTTTACTACAGCCGCAACGGCAGTGTGGCCAATCTGGCGCAACAGGTCGCTCGCGGCATTGAAGGCTCTGGCATGGAAGCCCGCCTGCGCACGGTACCGGCAATCTCTGCCAACTGTGAAGCCACGGAACCCGCGGTACCGGAACAGGGCGCGCCCTATGCCACCCTGGAAGACCTGGCCGGTTGCAGCGGCCTGGCGCTGGGTTCGCCCACTCGCTTCGGCAATATGGCGGCGCCGTTGAAATACTTTGTCGACCAGACCAGCAATCTGTGGATGAAAGGCACTCTGATCGGCAAACCCGCCGGCGTGTTCTGTTCCACCAGCAGCCTGCACGGCGGCCAGGAAAGCACCCTGCTATCCATGATGACCCCACTGCTGCATCACGGCATGGTGATTACCGGTGTGCCCTATTCCGAACAAGCACTGCTGGATACTCGCAGTGGCGGCACTCCCTATGGTCCTACCCACGTTGCCGGCACCGATTCAGCCCCGTCGCTGACCGACCATGAAATCTCTCTGGCAAGGGCCCTGGGCAAACGCCTGGCTACCCTCGCCCGCCAACTCAAGGCCTGAACATGAATCTCCTGCTTCTGCGTATCAGCTACGCACTATTATTGTTTGTTGGCATCTCCGGGCTGTTCAGCCTGGCCCCGCCGGATGTGCACATTGTCTCCAGCATTATCTTTGCGGTGATTCTCTATGCCCCTCTAGTGCTGATGCTGCCGGCCGTGATCAGTGGTAACAAGCGCCAGGCCACCTGGTTGTGTTTTATCCTGTTGTTCTATTTCTGCGGTTATGCCATCCAGCTGCTGGACCCGCCGCCGGTACGCACCCTGGCCATCGCCAAGACATCACTGACGGTAATGCTGTTTGTGTTCTCTGCGCTGCAGATTCGCCAGGGGCAACATGCTGATTGACGAACGGTTCGAGGTCGAAACACCGGAAGGGGCCATGCTCAGCCTGTCCCTGGCCGGCCCGGTGACACGGGCCATGGCCTATGGCATCGACCTCACCCTTCGTTTGTTGATCTTTGCGATACTGGCCTTTGTGCTCAGCCTGCTCGGCAAAATGGGCATCGGCCTGTTGCTGATTATCGGCTTTGCCCTGGAATGGTTTTACCCCACGCTCTTTGAAGCATTGCGACATGGCCAGACGCCAGGCAAGAAAGCCATGGGCATTGCTGTGGTCCACGCCAACGGCAGCCCGCTCAGTTTCAACGGCAGCCTGATCCGTAATCTGCTGCGCACCGCCGATGCCTTTCCGCTGTTTTACCTGCTCGGTTTCATCACTACCCTGATCAGCCCCCGCTATCAGCGCCTGGGAGATATGGCGGCCAATACCCTGGTGGTGCATATCGAAAAAACCGAGACCAGCCGCAAGCAACATAACGGCCCGACCAATCCACCGGACTGGCCGCTCAGCTCCCAGGACCAACTGGCCCTGCTGGCTTTCCACGAACGCCAGGACCAGTTTTCCGAAGCCCGCCAGCAGGAGTTGGCACAGCTGGCATTCCCGGAACTGAGCCCGCCCCAGGCACTGCAGCGTCTGCGATCAGTGACCCGTTACCTGATTGAGGGGGCCCAATGAAACAGGCCCGCTTCGAACAACAGTACCGCCCGCTATGGGACTCTCTGGAGCAGCAACTGGATCAACTGGAGGCGCTGCGGGTGTCGCGCAAGAAGCGCCTGCCCCTGGACCGCTTCGTGGCGGATTACCGCCAGCTCTGCCACCAACTGGCATTGGCCCGGGAGCGCACCTACAGCCTGGAACTACAGCAATACCTGAACAATCTGGTGCTACGTGCCCACCGTCAGCTGTACCGCTACAACCCGCCCCTGGCGGATCGCATCGGCGTTTTTTTTGCCAGCGGGTTTCCGGCGGCGGTTCGTCGGCAATGGAAGTGGCACCTGGTCAGCGCACTCAGCTTTGTGCTGTCCATCGCGCTAGCCTGGATTCTGGTGCAGCAACAGCCAGAGATGATCTACACCGTGGTGGACGAAGCCATGCTTTCGGATCTGGAGCTCATGTACCAGCCGGCGGATTCTGCAGGCGGCGACATCCATGCCGGGCGCGAGGGCGAAGATGACGTGCTGATGTTCGGTTTTTACATCAAGAACAACATCGGCATTGCCTTTCGCACCTTTGCCGGCGGCCTGCTGCTGGGCGTGGGTGCCATTTTTGTCATGCTGTTCAATGGCAGCTTCTTTGGCGCTATTGCCGGCCACCTGATCAATACCGGCGGCCATGAGGCCTTCTTTACCTTCGTGATCGCCCACGGCGCCCCGGAACTCACCGCCATCGTGCTGGCCGGGGGCGCCGGGCTGCGACTGGGCTGGTCGATTATCGCCCCGGGCCAATGGTCGCGACTGGATGCCCTGCGCCTGGCGGCACGGGATGCCTTGCCAACCATGTACGGGGTCTTCGCCCTGCTGCTGCTGGCCGCTTTCATCGAAGCCTTCTGGTCGCCCAGAGACTTCGACGCCACCCTAAAATACAGCGTCGGTGCCGCCTGCTGGGCACTGCTTTATCTCTATCTTTTCTTCGGGGGACGTCAACGTGGAGCTGGAAAAGGCTAGCGCCCGCCTGGCACCGCGTAGCCCCTGGCAGGCGGTGGACCTGGGCACAAAACTGTATCGGCAATGGGCCGCACCGGTGCTATGGGTATGGCTGGCGTTCACGCTGGCGCCCTTCGGCTTACTACTGGGCTGGTCGCTGCTGGCAGAAACCCTGTGGCCACTGTTCCTGTTCTGGTGGCTCAAGCCTCTCTGGGAGCGTCCGTTACTGGCCTGGTACAGCCATGCCCTGTTTGCGGAAACCCTGACCCTGAAGCAATTATTCCAGCGCTGGCGCCACTACGCCCTGCCCGGCCTCGCCAGCCAGCTCACCTGGCGACGTTTCAGTCCGGCACGCAGTTTCAACACCTGCGTCTGGCAATTGGAAGGCGCCAAAGAGGAACAACTCAGCCAGCGCTTGCGGGCGCTGAACAGCTACCCCTCCAACCGGGCCGGCATCATGACCATCGTGGTGCTTCACCTGGAGCAATTCATGGCCATGGGGCTGATGGTACTGCTTTACACCCTGGTGCCCTGGCAGTTCAGCCTGGAATGGAGCGACTGGTTCTACGATCAGGGCGCCCTGCAGATGGCCATTGCCAGTGCCACACTGTACCTGGTCATGTGTGTCACCGAACCGCTATACGTGGCCTGTGGCTTTGCCCTCTATCTGAACAAGCGCACCTGGCTGGAAGGCTGGGATCTGCAACTGGGGCTGACCCGTCTTGGCCGCCACCGGGCCACCCGCAGCGGCGCCACCGTGTTGATGCTGCTGGCCCTGATGCTGCTACCCCTGCCGGAACCGGCAACGGCTCAACCCGCGCCCCGCAATGAAGAGCAACAGGAAGTCATCGAGCTGCTGGCAAGCCCGGACTATATGCCCTTCGAAGAGCGCACTGAGCGACAATGGAAAGACCGGGACGAAGACAGCAACAGCTGGCTGGAAGAGTTCTGGAAGCACTTCTTCGATAACCTGGACGATGATGAGCAACCGGAATCCTCCTCCCAGCCCTTTGACATCCCGGATGCGGTGCTGTGGATTCTGTTCTGGGCCCTGTTCGCCGGGCTGGTTATCTGGTTGCTCACCAAGGTGATGAATCAGTTGGGCCTGGGCAGCCAGCGGCGGGACCACAGCCCGGTGATCCCCACTCACGTAGCCGGCATGGATATTCGCCGCCATAGCCTGCCGAAAAACCTGCGCCAGGCGGTGGAGAACGCACTGGCAGCCAACGACATTCGCCTGGCCCTGTCGCTAATGCTGCGCAGTGCCCTGGCCAGCTTGCTGCGCCGCTATCCAGTGGCATTGGCCGCCGGCAGCACCGAACAGCAATGCCTGCGCACCCTCAAGGCCTGCCACGGCGAACCCTTGCCGATTCTCTACCTGCAGCGCCTGATCCAGGCCTGGATCAGCACCGCCTGGGCCCATCGTCCGGTAGATGCCGATGCAGTCCGCAGCCTGCTCACTCACTGGGAGGAGATTCGTGCTGAGGAGGCTGCCGATGCATAGGAAACTGCCCTGGCTGGGCGCCCTGCTGGTGGTGGCACTGATCATCGCTTACTACGCGCTCACCGAGCCAGTCACTGTAATCCAGCGGACTGCCCCTGACAGCGCCATTCAACGCAATCCCTACAGCGCCGCCCAGGCCTGGCTGGCACAACGGGGGCAACCCAGTCAGCGAGTGCTCAGTGCCGCTGCCCTTTTCCCGTTGCCGGAAGAAGACACCGCCCTGATCATCGACAAGCAGCGAGGTCTGCTCAGCCACAGTCAGGTACGCGCGTTGCTGCACTGGGTGGAAGCGGGCGGCGAACTGATCGTCGAGGCTCGACCACTGCCAAAATCCCGGGATGAAGATACCGCCACGGAAACGGACTGGCAGGACAACGATGCCCTGCTCTACAGCTTGGGAATCACCGTCTGGAAAGGGGAGGCGCTGGCTGACGAGGAGGAACTGGACCCGTTTTTCCAATTGCTCGACGCTCTGCCTGCGTTCGCCGGCAATCCCCTGCAATACTGCCTGCTCACCGACAACGATGAACTGCGCGAAACCTGCGAGGCGCTGGCCTGTGAGGCCCCGCCACAACCGGAGCCCCTGCTGCTGCATGCCGGCGATGACCAGCCCTCCCGTCGCATCCAGCTGCATAGCCAGCATGTACTCTGGCACGACAGCTGGAACGAGGAAGACACCCCGGCAGAGTTTCTCCCCGAGTGGCCGGTGGAAGTGACCGCCTATGCGGACAACGATTACGGCAGCCAGCTGGTCCAGCTATCCCTGGGCGACGGCCAGGTCACCGTGCTCACCGACCTGGGGCTGTGGGACAACCAGAACCTGCTTTATTTCGACCATGCCTGGCTGCTGGCCTGGCTCACTGGCAACCAGCCGGTGTGGTTCGTGCACTCCGTGGCCATGCCACCATTACTGCAATGGTTATGGCTGCGCGCCCCGGAACTGGGAACCGCCCTGCTGCTGCTGGTTGGCCTGTGGTTATGGTCACGAATTCCCCGCCGCGGCCCGATTCAGCCGGTGGCCGAAGACCACAACCGGGATTACCTGCAGCATCTGCACGCCAGTGGCTATTTCCAGTGGCGCACCGAACAGCAGGACACGCTGCTCACCGCCCTGCGGCAGCAGGCCCTGGCCCGACTCAACCGTTACCATCATCAGCGCCAGCAGGCCCTGGAACGCGCCGCCAGTCACCTGAAAGTGACTGTCGCGCAACTGAATCACGCGCTGACACAGCCCCCGGCAAACCGTGACCAGCTCGCCCAGCAGGTAGCCCTGCTACAGGCTTTAAGGAGTGACACATGACACAGCCCACCACCCTGGCCGACGCCACCCAGCTGGCCCAGGATATTGAACATCATCTCAATCAAGTGCTGATCGGTCAGCAGCAGGTGGTTCGCGAAGTGCTGATCGCCCTGGTCTCCGGCGGCCATGTGCTGATTGAGGGGGTACCCGGACTCGGCAAGACCTTGCTGGTGCGCAGCCTGGGCAAGGTGCTGGAACTGGACTTCAATCGTATCCAGTTCACCCCGGACCTGATGCCCACGGACGTGACCGGCCACGCCATGTACGACCAGAAAAGCGAGCAATTCCGTATTCGCCGTGGTCCCGCCTTCACGCAACTGCTGCTGGCCGATGAAATTAACCGGGCCCCGGCCAAGACTCAGGCGGCGCTTCTGGAAGTCATGCAGGAGCGGCAGATCACCATTGAGGGCAAAGCCTTTACGCTGAATGAGCCCTATATGGTACTGGCCACCCAGAACCCGCTGGACCAGGAGGGCACCTACCCGCTGCCGGAAGCGGAACTGGACCGTTTCCTGTTCAAGGTGTTGATCGATTACCCGGATCACGCGGACGAAACCCGTCTGGTTAACATGGTGCTGGACGGTACCATCCGCGCCAGCCTGGATGTGGAAAGCCTGAGCCCGGTCACCGATGCCGCCGGCCTGAAAGCCATGAAGGCGCTCAGCGACAGCGTCCTGATTGATGCCGAGGTGCTCGACTATGCCCTGCGCATCGTACGCGCCACCCGGGATTTCAGCGGCCTGAGCCACGGCGCCAGCCCCCGTGCCAGCATCGCCCTGGCCCGGGCCAGCCGGGTACAGGCCCTGTTTGAGGGCCGCGATTTTGTCACCCCGGACGATGTACAGCAGGTGGCCCGGCCGGTGCTGCGCCACCGCATTCAGCTGAGCGCCGATGCGGAAATCGAAGGCCAGACTCCGGAAACCGCCCTGGGTCGACTGCTGGAACAGGTGGAAGCGCCGAAGCAATGACAGGGAACGTGAGACGCCGGACGCCAGACGCTGGAAGCCTAAAACCCGCACCGCGACTGCTTGCCGTCGTTGCGCTGTGGGCCTTGCTGGCCGTTCCACTATTCTGGCTGCCCGCCGGGTTTGTCGTCGTCTGGTGGGCACTGGGCGCCCTGACTTTGGTGATTGCCCTGCTGGATCAGTGGCACGCCCGCCGCTTGCCTGCCCCACAGGCACAGCGGGAGTTACCTACAGCTCTGTCGGTTCAGCAACCGCACCCGGTAAGGGTGCGGATCACCTCGGCAAGCCTGCCGGAAACCGTAGAGTTGGCCGACCAGCACCCCGGTGACGACCCCCACACCGGCCTGCCGACCACCCTGACGCGGGCCGAGGCAGAGCTGACCGAGCTGACCTATCACTACCGGCCCAGCCGCCGCGGCCCGGTACAGTTCGGCGACCTGGTGTTCTGGTTCCCCAGCCGCCTGATGCTGTGGCAGGTACGCAAGGTATGCGACGCCGCCTGCACCGTGCCGGTATACCCGGATTTCTCCCGTCTCAGCCACAGCGGATTGGATGCCAATCATGCCCACCTGCTCACCGGCACACGGCTGCAACCGCGCCGCGGCGAAGGCATGGAGTTTCATCAGTTACGCGAATATCACCCCGGTGACAGCCTGCGCCAGATCGACTGGAAAGCCACCGCCCGCCGCCGCAGTCTGATCAGCCGGGAATATCAGGATGAGCAGAATCAGCAGGTGCTGGTGATGCTGGATGGCGGGCGGCGTCTGGGGATGCCGGTTGGCTCGCTGACCGGCTTCGACCACGCGCTTAACGCCGCCCTGCTACTGGCCTGGAGTGCGCTCAAGCAAAAGGACAAGGCCGGCGCCATGCTGTTTTCCGGCGACCAGCCACGCTGGCTGCCACCGGTGCAGGGCCAGCAGGGCATCAACCACCTACTCAACGGGCTCTACGATCTACACCCCAGCCAGCATGCCAGCGACTTCAGCCTGGCCGCCCGGCAACTGGTGCGCCGCAGCCGGCGACGAGCCCTTGTGGTACTGGTTACCCGCCTGCAGCAGGAAGATCTGGATGATCTGATGAGCGCCGTGTCTCTGCTGCGTCGCCACCATCTGGTACTGATTGCCGACATGCTGCTGCCGGAACAGGAACAACTGTCACGCCAGCCGGTGGGCAACGATTTTGATCAGGCCCTGCAAGTGTGCGCCGACGCCCAGGAACAACAGGCCCGCCACGACCTGCACACCCGCCTGCGCCATGCGGGGGCGCTGGTCACTGCCACCACACCACAACAGATGCCGGCGCAGCTCAATAACCTTTACCTTATGCTGAAACGCAGCGGACGTTTGTAGAACTGACACACATTGAAACGTACCAACCACACGTTCTGAACTAGCTGTAGGAGCCCCGCTTGAGCCGCGAACCGCGCTTGCGCGGAAATCGCACCTAGGGCGATCAGGGATATCAGGACCCGACAGGCCCGAGCCTGCCCGTCATAACAATGTTTTCCTCACTCCGCTCGGTTCGCCCCTCAAGCGGGGCTCCTTCAGCCACTCCGGCTATATGAACGTATCTTCCAAAGCCGTTTCCAGTTCCCTGTCCGCCAGGCCGTAATACGCCATCAGCACCTGGCACCAGCGCTGCGGGCGATCCGGCAACCCGCTTTTCAGCAGATCCTGAGCCTTTTCCCTGACCTTCAAGGCAAACGCGCCCTCTTCCCCCGCCTCCCCATTCAGGTTATCCAGTGACACCCGGAATGGATGGCCGCATGCTGCACAGAACAGGGCTTCCAAGGCCTGGGGGTAGACTTCTACCCGGGTGAACTGCGCCTGCTGCTCGGCATTGCGTCCGTCCGGGGCATACCAGTAGCCATAATCTTCCTGCTGTCGGCGGGTCGGGCCGGCCACACACCAGTGGGCGATTTCGTGCAGGGCGCTGCGGAAATAATCGCGGGTGTAACAGATACGATGGGGGTTGCCCGGACGATACACGGGTTCTTCCCCGCCGCCTTCCAGAACGGTGGTATGAGAATGAAAAAAAGTGGCCCTAAACAGTCTGTCCAGGTCCTCGCTACGGTGCCCCCGGACAGCGCTTTGCGGTATGGTAGCCGCCTTTGTTTGGCCCTGTGGTTTACCGCCAAGATCACCCATAAGATTCGTCGTGCCTATGTCATCCCGTCGTCAGGAGCTCGCCGCCCAGCTCACACTTGCCCTGCCCATTCTCGGCGGCCAGTTGGCCCAGACCGCCAACGGCTTTGTGGATACCATGATGGCCGGGAGAGTCAGTGCCAATGATCTGGCGGCGGTGGCGGTGGGCGCCAGTATCTGGGTGCCACTGTTCCTGTTCATGACCGGCGTGTTGATGAGCGCCACGCCGATTCTTTCCCGCCATCTTGGCGGCGAAGCTTACCATCGCATCAACCCGCTCGCCCAGCAGGGCATCTGGCTGGGCCTGGGACTGGGTATTCTCTGCGCCCTGATCCTGCGCAGCATCGCACCGGTACTGGTATGGATGGACGTGGACCCGGCAATTCGCCCGCTGGTCAGCGGCTATCTGGATGCGCTCAGCTGGGGCATGCCCGGCGCCGCCCTGATGCTGGCCATGCGCAGCTACACCGAGTCCATGAACCACACCCGCCCGGTGTTGCTGTTCAGCGTGATCGGGCTACTGATCAATATTCCCAGTAACTATGTGCTGATTTACGGCAAATTGGGTTTCCCTGCCATGGGCGGAGTCGGCTGCGGCTGGGCCACCTCCCTGGTGATGTGGTCTATGGCACTGATGATGCTGTTTTATACCCACCGCCACCCGGTGTACCAGCACGCCCCGCTCAATCTGCGCCGGCGCCATTTTGAAATGGCCAGCCTGGGGTACATGCTGCGTCTGGGGTTACCAGTGGGGTTATCAATCTTTTTCGAGGTCAGCATCTTTGCCGTGATTGCCCTGCTGATCGGCAGCCTGGGAGCCCAGATCGTGGCCAGCCACCAGATCGCCCTGAACTTTACCTCGCTGATTTTCATGGTGCCGCTCAGCTTTTCCCTGGCCGCCTCGGTCCGCGTTGGCCATGCCAGGGGCCGCCACGACGAGCCAGGCCTGCGTCATGCGGTGCAGGTGGCGCTCTGTATCACCACAGTGGTGGGTGTAACGGCAGCCGCAGCGCTGGTATTGGCGAGAAGCTGGATCCCCCATATCTATACCAACAACCGGGACGTGATCGAGCTGGCCACCTATCTGTTGCTGTTCGCGGCGTTATACCAGGTATCCGATGCCTTGCAGGTATGCGCCAACGGCTGCCTGCGCGGCTTTGAAGACACCGCCTGGCCGATGATCATGACCCTGTTCGCCTACTGGGGCGTGGGCCTGCCACTGGGTTATGGCCTGGGTCTGACCCACTGGTTTGGCGAGCCCATGGGCCCGGCGGGCTTCTGGATCGGCCTGGTAGCTGGTCTCACCGTGGCCGCCATTCTGCTCGGCTGGCGACTGCGCTGGCGGATGCAACAAACCTTGTCACCGACCCACTGACGTCTTTTCTGTTTCACCACAGAGGACACAGAGATCACTGAGGAAAATTCCTGAACAATCATTCTCTGTGTTCTCTGTGCCCTCTGTGGTGAAAACGCTTTTGCCATGCCATGAAACAGGTGCCTAACGTTCGAAAACCGGAACCTGCAACAGCCTTCGATAATAACTGTCGGTCAACCAGGGGCGCCCGCTCAACAGATGATTGAGATACCAGCGTTCCGGCTTCAGGTCATCCGCCTGCCAGTCCGGGTTGGCAATGTAGACCCAGGTGGAGATCTCGCCTGCCCCCGTCAGTACCGGCAGGCATTCACGCCGGTAGCGTACCGGGTGGCCTTCGAAGGGGTCCATCCGTTCAATTTCATTGTGATCGCGCAAGCGGTACAACACCCCTTCCACCGCATCATTGGTCGGCACAATGTTGGCGTAGGCGATGCCCTGCTTGCCATCGGCCCGCTTGTTGAATGCCAGCGTCCACCCTTCCAGCCGCGCCGCCATGGACTCCCGATACTGCATGCCCCGCACCGCCATTCGGCACGGGTTCATGTTCGAGCCATAGGCAAAATAATACTCACACTGCACACCCGCCTCCTGGATGAAATGAACATTAAAAGGGGATAAAGCCGAACCACAAGTCAACCGCGTTCAGGCCTACAGGCTACGCCACCCCGACGCGCGGGCACCTTCGCAGCGAGCCACCTCAGTACCAAAACCGCGCAGCTATCAATTATCCATTATCAACTATCAATTGCTTTCTGCACCGGCTTGCATGGCCGCCCCGTACAGGCTAACGTGAATTCAGGAGACTCTGAATAACTCCTTGCATGCTCAGTCTTTCAGGCTGGCTCGTAATCTAGGCGCAATTTTGATGGCATGCTGGTTGCCTGTCGAGAAATTGCAACGAAGAGTACGGGTCAGCCTGGAAGACCCGGAGGGCGCGGCCTGAAAGGCACATCTGCTGCGTTTTGTCCCTAGGAAAGGGAACCACCCTGTCCTTCGCGACAAACCACAACAGCTGCACCTTTCAGGCCACGCTGAGTATGCAACGAGTTATTCAGAGTCTCCTCAGGGCCGTGCAGAACGAACACTGTGTGTCGGGCTGGCGGCGCCAAGGACTTGTACCGGGAGGTGCCCATGACTCAGGCTCACCGGCAACACCCTGGCGGGAACAATGTGGTTCCCTTCTCTCCACGCCGCAAAGCGGCACAGCCCCCCATTTTGCGTCTTTCCCCGGAATACGATGGCATTGAGCTGTTGTACGCCAATGACCACCACCCGGATAAACTCTTTTCCCTGAAAATTCTGGCCTGGGCTCGTCTCGCCAATGGCGACACGGTGGCCATGGTCCCCTGGCTGAAAGAGCCGGTGACCGCCATGGCGCTGGCGGACCCTCTGAACGGCCGCTGGGAAGGATACCGACTGCCGGAAAGCGACTACCTGTTCGTTGATGCTCCCGAGCACAAGGTACAGGAGCTGGATGCGGCACTGGGCTTCTTTGGCAAACCCCGGCCCGGCGATCAGACGATTCAGGAAATCCCCGACACCATCGGCACCCACGCGGTGTTTTCCGAGGATGGCTTCCATACCATCAGCCTGATGGAGGTGGTGAGCTGGCGCCTGACCGCAGACGGCACCCTGGCCGCCATGGTGGCCGATGAAACCGGCACCATGGAAACCCCGGTGCTACCTGGCGCCAAATGCCTGATCCAGGCCCAACAATTAGCGCACTTCCGCTACTTCTTCCAGCACGGCATCGCCAATAAACTGAAAGAACGTGACCCGGAAGCACTGGCCGCGGTGGCGATGCTTTCCAGGACCAATTGATAGTTGAGAATGGATAATTGATAACTGCGCGATCAAGCTCCGTGCAGCATTAAAATGCAAGAGGCCGCGCCCAATCTCTGGGCGCGGCCTCTTGCGTTTCAGGTCACCGTAATCTTCACCGCGACGTTATCAATTATCCATTCTCAACTATCAATTACCCTTCTTCCGTATCCAATAAACCCAAAGCTCCCCCTCCTGCTCCTGGCCCAACAAGGTATGGCCAAGAAACTGGCAGAACTTGGGAATATCCCGTTCGGTGGACGGGTCGGTGGCGCGGACTTCCAGGACCTCGCCAGGGGCCATGTCGCGCACCTTGTTGTGCAACATCATCACCGGTTCCGGGCACAGCAGACCAGTGGCGTCGAGGTGGTGTTGGGCGTCCTGGGTCATGGAGTTACCTTTTGCGCGTTGTCATTAAGTGGCGCTTGCCAGAAAAAGGCGGCCATTATAACGGTTGTGCAGAGAATCGCAGCCAGCAGGAAGTGGCCCGCATAGCCCAGCCAGGCCGCACTGAAGCCACTCGCCAGTGTAAAGGCGCCCACCGCAAACAGCTGTACCGAGGCCTGCATGGTGTAGTCACTCCCCTCGTGGCCGCTACGGCAGTAGTCCATCATTAATACGAACAGAGCCACTGTGGACAGACCGTCGGCGAATTGCTCGAACAGGGCCACCGGCCAGATCCAGTGATCCGCCGGGCTGCTGGCCACCATCCACCAGCCAAGAAAGGACACGGCCTGCAAGGCGGCAAAACCGAACAGCGCCAGTTTGCGCGACAGCCGCATCATCAGCACGCCCGCCAGTGCCGCGCCGGCCAGTCCCACCAGGGATGAAACTAAATCCAGTCGACCGATGGCTTCCAGGCTCCACTGCCGGTCCACCAGAAAGGGTTTGATCATACGGGTACCGAACCCGTCACCGACCTTGTAGCCCAGCAGGATCACCAGCCAAACAGCCATCTGCGGCCGCCACCAGAACAGGGTCAGTTGTCGCCGCCACCAGAGCAACGTCACGGGTCGACGGGGTTTGATCTGCTCCCGGGGCTCACGAAATCGCCAGACAACCAGTGCCACCAGCAGCAGGGCGACAATCAGGCTTGCCAGGGTACCCTGCCAGCCCCAGCGACCGACCATGATCAGCAAGGCACCACTACCCAGGATCATGCCAATCTTGTAGCCGTTCACCTGAATGCTGTTGCCCAACCCGCGCAAGTCCGGTGTCAGCAAACGGGTGGCCAGGCCGTCGGTAGCGATATCCTGAGTGGCACTGAACAGGTTGAGCAGAAACAGCAGCACCACCAACAGCGCAAAGCCCGGACCAAACAACCATTCGCGGGGAAACAGTGCCGTGATGGCCAGTACCAGCATCACGGCAAACACGCAGGCCAGAATCCACCGCTTGCGATGATTGGGTTTGCCACTACCCCAGCGATCCACCCAGGGAGCCCAGAGAAACTTCAACGCCCAGGGCAAGGCCGGCAGAGCCAGCAGGCCGATCCATTCCGGTGACAGGCCTGCGTCTCTGGCCAGAGCCGGCATGGATTTTCCCAGCAAACCGGCCGGCAGCCCCTGGGCAAAATACAGCACGCCAAGAGTGACAAAGAGAGCCGGCGCGGGACGCTGTGCAGGCATGCTCAGTAGTCCCGGTGGAACGCTGCCCACACGGTAATTTCCTCACGATCGTAGTAAAGCTGTGCCGCCTTGATCTCGGGCACCCCCAGATGCTCATGGCGCTCCATGGCAGCAGTCAGCTTTTCCAGTAATTGCCAGGCCTCCTGGAAACGGCGCTTCATGGGCAGCTTGAGATTGAACAGCGCCGCTTTGGACCAGCCCTGGGTGAGCCACTTTTCCATCTGCTGCAGGGTCCGCGCCGGCTTGTCCACCACATCGCAGACCACCAGATCCACACTGCTTCGGGGCCGCCAGGTAAAGGCATCACCGTGGATATGCTCCACCGGATATTCATCCATCAGGCGGGTATCGAGTTTACCGTGATCCACGGCCTGCACCTTGATGCCACGCCGGGCCAGTTGCCAGCTCCAGCCGCCCGGGGCGGCGCCCAGATCAACGGCGGTTTTCGCTGTGAGACTGTCGGTGCTGCCGAAGAAGCGGATCAGCGCTTCTTCCACCTTGAGCGCGGAGCGGCTGGGGGCTTCCGCCGGCAATTTCAGCCGTCGCACCCCGCCTTCGACCAACGGTACAGCGGTCGGGCTGCTGGTCACCCAGCCATTGTGGGAATCACTGAAGAACAGGTGCACCCGTTGGCGGGCACCGGGTTTCAACAGGCCGGCCTTTTTCAGGCGTGGCTCCAGCGCCTTGCGAAAGCCGCGCAGAAAGCGCTGCATCTCACGACCTTCGTTGGTGTCCGGATGCTCCAGAAACACCTCGCTGAAAGGGGCCGCCTGCTTCAGAAGCGGCCACAGTTCGGCAATCCGGTCATCGCCGATATCCACGAACTGGCCCTCGGCCAGGCTCAGGCTACGGGCAAAAATCAGCCCGCTCCCCAGCAGTGCCGCCATCGAGCCCTGCTGACTGTGCCAGAGCACATAGCCGCTATCCGGTACGGTACGCGGATAACCGCCAACCATCTGCTCTGCCGCATGGTAGTTCAGCTCCGCAGCCAGGTCGTTCTCGAACCCGGGGCGGCACAACCCCAGCAGGGTTTCATCATGGGCGTGCTGCAAGTCACTGTGCATGTTGGTCTCGCGCTGGTTACAATGTGGCACATTGTCCTTATCACAACGGCTGGATCAATAATGAAAACAATATTGCCGCTGACCCTGGGCCTTGGCGCTGCCCTGCTCTCCCCTTTTATACACGCCGAAGAAGAACTGGCACCACCGGATGTGGATTTCTACGCCGAGGCGCAGATGCTACGTGTCGACCTGGCCCCCTATGGCTTTGATACCACCGACGGGCTGGATATTCGCCTGGGAATGTGGCTCAACAGTGTGGATATCGGCGGAAACTCTAGGCTGGGACTGGAGGCGGGCTTCCTACGTAACAGCGAAGACTCGAATGACCGTCAGTTTGAGCGTGCACCAGAGTCCAATGAAACCCCGATCAATGGAACCCCCATCGATAGTGTTAGGATCAGCGAAGAGAATTCACTACGCCTTAACGGCATTACGGTGGGTGTTGTCTGGCAAACCAAACGTTGGGTCTATCTGAAAGGCGGTGCCTATATCTACGATTTCAAGCTAGAAAACAGCCAGCAACGCGCATTCCTCGACAATAATTCCGACACCGTTGCCACCGTCAACGAAGCCCCAACTAACGACAGTCAAAGCGGTATCGCCCCCTATATCAGCGTGGGGCTAGCCATCCCGGTACTGGACAAGCTGTCTGTCACTGCAGATTATCGCCAAACGCAGTTGGAATCCGAAAACTTTGGCTCCTTCGGTGTTGGGATTCGCTTTTCCAACTGACCCGTAAACGCGGTTGGAGCCTTGCTTTCAAGGCGCAGCGCCTGGAACCGGCCTTCGCTTTGCTCGCAAAGCTCCAACAAGTCAGGCACCTTTTCATACCACAGCAGATGACCCTCTGCTGTTACTTCACAAACACCACGGTCTTGTTGCCATCAACGATGACCCGGTCTTCTAGGTGCCAGCGTACTGCCCGCAGCATTACCTGCCGCTCCACGTCCTGACCCAGCGATTTGAGCTCGTCAGCGGAATGTCGATGACTGACCCGCTGCACGTTCTGCTCAATGATCGGGCCCTGATCCAGATCTTCCGTCACATAATGGCTGGTGGCACCGATCAGTTTGACGCCACGATCGTGGGCCTGCTGATACGGGTTGGCGCCCACAAAGGCAGGCAAGAAGGAATGGTGGATGTTGATAATGCGATGCGGATGGTGTGAAACAAACTCGCTGCTAAGAATCTGCATGTAGCGGGCCAACACGATCACGTCCACCTGTCCGTCCAACAGCGCCAACGCCTTGGCCTCCGCCTCGGCCTTGTTATCGCCGTTCACTGGAATATGGTGATAGTCGATCCCAAATCGCTCCACTTCACCGCGTAAATCCTCATGGTTGCTGATCACCATGGGGATGGTTGCTGGTAGATCGCCCCGCGAGGTTCGCCACAAGAGATCCATGATCACGTGGTCATGGCGTGACACCAGCACCGCCATGCGCTTTTTCTCGCTGGCGTAGCTGATCTGCCACTGCATACCGTAGGGTTCGGCAACACGGCTGGCGAAATTGTTACGCAGAGCGTCCCGGGAACAATCCAGCTCCGGCGTCTGGAATTCCAGACGCAAAAAGAAAGTGCCACCTCGCGCATCGCTGGAGTGCTGATCGAAATCGGTGATGTTGGCACCGTGGTTGAACAGAAAGGTACTGACGGCGCTGATAATACCCGGCTTGTCCGGGCAGGTTACCAGCAGGCGGGCCGTATTGGCGTCTTGCACTGTCATTGCGGGTCCTGGTAATCGGGCAGATTAATGACTAACGCCGAAATGCTCTTTGCGGAAGCTGGATGGGGTCTTGCCCGTCCACTTTTTGAAGGCACGGTGGAAAGAGCTGGCTTCACTGAAGCCCATCAACAGGGCAATTTCATCGATGCTCAGATCCGGCTTGGACAGGTAATAGACTGACGCATCCTTGCGGATGGAGTCCTTGATCTCCTGGTAGCTGGTATTGGCCTCTTTCAGCCGGCGGCGCAGGGTTTGCGGCGTCATGTTCAGTTTACCGCAGATTTCCGTGAAATCGGGGAAACTGTTGCCGTACTCGTTGGAAATGATCGCCCGGATTTGCGCCGGCAAGCCCACATTGTGGATATTGCCATCGAACAACTGGGCCAGGGAATCCTTGAGGAACTTGGAGAGAGACAGCTCGTTCTGCACCAGGGGCAGGTCGAGAAAGTCAGCACGGAAACTCACCGCATTTTCGTCGGCACTGTACTCGATGGGGCAATCGAACAGGAAACGGTGTTCCTCATCGTTTCTCACATCGGTGTAATCCAGCTTCACCAGCTGGGGTTCAATAGCCTTGCCCACCAGCCAGCTCATGAAACGCAGCCAGACAAAAAGGGACGTCTCGATGATCACTTCCCTAAAATCCAGGCGCGGGTCCGCCTTGACGACCAGCCGGGCGATGTCTCCTTGCCGCTCGATCCGGGAATGCATGCTCAGTTCGAACAGATCGTAAAAACGAATACCCCGCTCAATGGCCGCCCCGAGGGTCGGGCAGTTGATCACCGCGTGGGCCATCATTGAAAATGTGCCCGGCTTGGATTTGCGCCCCTGCCCGAAACCGAGAAACTCGTCTTGGGTCTGCTGCATAATCAGCAGCATCATCTTGATAAAGGTGTCGCGCTCGATGGTGCCGTCCGGATCATCCAGCAATTGCCGAGGAATATCACATTGATCAAGCAGATCAGGGATACTGGCACCGGACCGCCCTGCCCCCTGAAGCAACTTCACTACGCGATTGATATTGATTGTTCTGCGCTGGTACATCGACCGCCACCCTCACACCGTTGGCAATGCCAAAAAGCTGTCTCTATCAGAATCCAGTATCGTGATCTTCAATGATACCCGTTCCGCATCTCTCCGCAGGACCGTTCACGGGCCATCATAATAAAGAAACTGACCGTAATTAACACACTGTTTACCCTGGGCAGACCTGCGATTGTACTTTACCGCAACGAAAACTGCCTTGACGTGACATTCACTCTTGTTATCGGCTTGCCGTTACGTTACAAAATCAGTCATGAATGTTCTCGTTGTCGAAGACAATAAAGCTGTCAGTCTGATCATCTGCCGCATCATTGAAGAGCTGGGCCATGAATATGTGCTGGCAGCCGACGGTGAGGCAGCCTTGCGCCTTTATCGGCAACGGAACGTGGACCTGCTGATTCTGGACGTGGAACTACCGATACTGGACGGCTTCAGTGTGGCTCGGGAAATCCGCAACCAGAATGGCCAGACCCCCATCCTGTTCATCTCCGGCAACCACAGTGAGGCCTACCAGCAGCAATGCCTGGATGCCGGCGGCGAGACACTGATGCCCAAACCCTTGCGCCCCAGTGAGTTACGGCGCTGGCTGGAAGTCGCCTTCACCCAGTTAGCCTGCAGCAACCTGACTCCCTCCGGTGCGTCAGCCTGACCCCTGCCTCTACTCAGTCGCATCATCCATTACCGCCAGACTTCGCAACCAGTGGCGCCCACTTTCATCCACTTCTCTCGCCAGATTCAATACGCTGATACCCCGCATACGGGCATCTGCCACCAACGAATAGGCCTCACGTTGCAGCTGCTCCATGGCCTGCCGGTGCTGGGCCGCCAGGTCCGCGCAGGGTGGTGCCTGGTAGAGCCTGTCCAACGCTCGCAGGATCTGCTCACTGAAGCCCTGCAAACCGGGATCATGGCTTTCTGTCAGTAGCGCCAGGTCATCCGCCACATCCTTCAGCGCCTTCAAGGCATAAACCGCTTCACGCACCCTGGCACGCAAACGTTGCAGGCGCTGCTCCTGTCCCTCAGTCATGGGCTGCTGGGCCAACCGATTGGCATAGTCTGCCAGCTGCATTTCCAGATCCGTGACCTGACTATATTCCTCAAAGAAGCGGGACAGGGAACGTCCCTGCAGTGGGTTCCGGCAATAATCCCTGACCCGATCAATGAGAATGCCGGTTTCCCGTGCCAGCACCAACAGCGCAGGCTCTACCGATTGCGGGCTGATATCCGCGAACAGATCATGATGCCCTCGCTTGCCGATATGCGCTTCAATCGCTCGCTCCATAACACCCAGTAACGGCGCAAACACCACAATACCGATCAAGTTGAAGCCAGTATGGAAGGCCACCAGGCCATATAACGGATCATCGATACCCAACCAGCCCGAGACCTGTGGCCACACGGGCATCACCAGCAGAAAGGCCAGCAACGCCGTTCCCACGTTATAAAGCACATGAAACGCCGCCACTTGCTTCTTCTGCACGGACCCCTTGATCGCACCGAGCAGCAAGGTGCTGGTAGTCCCCAGGTCCGCACCGATCACCAGCGCCAGAGCTTCCGGCAAGGCAATCAAGCCGCCGTTTAGCGCCGATAGCGTAATCAGCATGGCTGCAGAAGAAGACTGGATGATGGCCGTCAGCAACACCCCGGCCAGCAGATACAGCACCGGTGGATAACCTTGCAGCCAGCTCACATCAAAGCGCTGGCCGACGCCTTCCACCGCCACCTTCATGGTATCCAGACCAAAGATCAGTAAGCCGAAAGCCAGCAAAAACAGGCCGGCAGAACGCCACATGCCTTTCGGCAGGAGCACATAACAGAGGGCACCGGCCCCCGCCAGCGGCAGGCTGACCGCAGAAAGCGAGAGTTTGAAGCCCAGCAGCGTTACTAGCCAGCCGGTTACTGTGGTGCCCAGATTGGCGCCCAGCATCACCGCCATGGCATGGCGCAGAGGGAGTATCCCCACCGACACGAATGCCAGCACCAATAACCCAACGAGAGAACTGCTCTGCATCACTGCTGTAATCAGGCCCCCTGCCACCACCCCTTTCAGGGTGGTGTTGGTGGACCGTTGCAGCCACTGGGAAGCCTTTTCGCTGAACAGGGTCTGCACCGCCTGTTCCACCAGTTGCATGGCAAACAGAAACAGACCCAGCCCGGCAATCATTGTCAGCACACTGTTCATCGCTGCGGCTCAATCATTCTTTTTCGTCAGTACTTGCCGATAGTGCTCAATACACTGGGGATCTTCCTGCGGGTATTCTGGCGCCAGCTCCTTCAGCGTATCCAGGAGCAACGCCGCCACCGCGGCTCTGGCATTTTTCTTGTCATCGTTGGGAATCAGATGCCAGGGAGCATGAAGGGTATGGGTTGGCACGAGGGTCTCGTTGACCAGCGATAGATAGGCGTCTCTTGCCAGCCAGCTTTCCACATCCGCCGCGTCAAACTTCCAGCGTTTGCGGGGCTTGTCCAAGCGCTTTAAGAGACGGCGACGCTGTTCTTCCTGCGAGGTATTCAGCCAGATCTTGATGATCCGGGTTCCTTCCCGGTGCAAGTGCTGCTCGAAGGCGTTGATGGCCTCGTATTTCAGCGGCCAGTCATCACTGCTGTGTTCGGTGACCGGCCACAACCGTTCAGCCAACACCGATTCATAGTGGCTGCGATTGAAGGCGACCACTTCCCCCCTGCCCGGCAGGTGGCGCCAAACCCGCCAGAGAAAATCATGATCCACCTCTTCACCCAGCGGTCGACTGAACCCATGTACCCGAAACGCGGCCGGATCCATGGCCCGGGCCAGGGTGCGAATCAGGCTGTCCTTGCCGGCAGCATCCAGCCCCTGCACCACCAGGAGCACCCCGTGACGTCGATTGGCAAACAGGCGCCGCTGGTATTCGTGCAGACCGTCCAGCACCGTATCGAGATCCTGTTGCGGTGGTTCCCTGAAATCAGTGGGTAAACTTTGTACGTTGAGGGTGGGCCCTGACGGCCAACCAAAGCGGTCCAGTTCCATGCGCACTCCCTTGGGTATACCGTATTGAGCATAAAGGGCAGCGTGAGCCAGGCAAACAGGAGATTTTCATGGAACCACGTATCAGCATGATCACCCTTGGCGTCAATGACCTTGCGACGGCGATCCGCTTTTATGAGCAGGGTCTCGGCCTGCCCCGCCGCCCCATGCCGGACGAAGCGCCCGTGGCGTTCTTTGAATTGAACGGCACCTGGCTGGGCTTGTTCGGTCATGATGCGCTGGCCGCTGATGCCGGCGTTGCGCCATCGGATCAGGGCTTTCGTGGCGTAGCGATGGCACACAATGTGGAAAGCCCACAGCAGGTCGACCAGTTACTGGCCCAGGCTCAGGAAGCCGGTGCGCAACTGATCAAGCCCGGACAGTCCACCGACTGGGGCGGTTACGCCGGCTACTTTGCCGATCCGGATGGTCACCTGTGGGAGGTAGCCTGCAACCCGCATTTCTGGGTGGGACCCCGCTAGCTGACGACTGACATCAACGTGTAGACATAAAAAAGCCCGGCACAGGGCCGGGCTTTTTTATCAGGCGGAACCTACGTTACTTGTAGATTTCGCCTTTTTCCGCTTTCTCCACCAGGGAAGCCGGCGGGTTGAAGCGATCACCATACAACTTGGCCAGCTCCTGGGCGCGGGCCGCAAAACCACGCAGACCACCCTCGTACTGGTTGATGTACTGGATCACGCCACCGGTCCAGGCCGGGAAGCCAATACCGAAGATGGAACCGATATTGGCATCGGCCACAGATTCCATAACCCCTTCGTCGAAGCATTTCACTGCTTCGATGGCTTCAACAAACATCATCCGTTCCTTGATGTCTTCGAACGGAATCTCTTTGTCACCACCAAAAGCGTCTTTCAGACCTGGCCACAGGTGCTTCTTGCCATTTTCCGGGTACTCGTAGAAGCCTTTGCCCTGGACTTTACCGGGACGATCCAGCTCTTCGACCATTTTCTTCATGACCACTTCTGCCGGATGCTCGGGCGGCAGTTCCTGACCTTCACGCTTGGCATCGTCACGGGCCGCCTTGCCGATCTTCAGGGCGGTTTCCATGTTGATCTCATCGATCAGGTTCAGCGTGCCTACCGGGTAACCGGCCTGCATGGCGGCCTGTTCAATGGACTGGGCATTGATACCTTCACCCAGCATGGCAATCCCTTCGTTGGCGAAGGTGCCGATCACGCGGGTGGTGAAGAAACCGCGGGCATCGTTGACCACGATGGGGGTCTTCTTGATCTGCTGGCAGTAATCGTAGGTTTTCGCCAGCGCTTCCGGGCTGGTGTCCTTGCCGGAAATGATTTCCACCAGCGGCATCTTGTCCACCGGGCTGAAGAAGTGGATACCAATAAAGTTATCCTGCTTCTTCACACCCTTGGCCAGGCCGGTAATCGGCAGAGATGAGGTGTTGGAGCCAAGCACGGCATCCGGCTTCACCACATCCTCGATTTCCTGGAATACCTTGTGCTTCAGTTCGGTGCTTTCGAACACCGCCTCGATCACGAAGTCCACCCCGTCCAGATCCTTGGCATCTGCCGTGGCATGGATCAGCGACAGGATCTGCTCTTTCTTCTCCTCGGTCATCTTGCCGCGGGAGATGTCCTTGTCGAGCAGCTTGCGGGAGTAATCCTTGCCCTTGTCCGCGTTTTCCTGGGAGATGTCTTTCAGCACAACCTTGGCGCCACTGCGAGCGGTCACATAGGCAATGCCCGCGCCCATCATGCCGGCCCCGAGGATACCGACTTTTTCGGCACGGAATTTCGGCACATCCTTGGGACGGCTGGCACCGGCGTTGATCGCCTGCAGGTTGAAGAAGAAGGCGGTGATCATGTTCTTGGCCACCTGGCTGGTAACCAGGGACACGAAGTAGCGACCTTCAATGGTGGAGGCATTGTCGAAATCCACCTGGGCCCCTTCCACGGCCGCAGACATGATCGCCAGCGGTGCCGGATAATTGGCGCCCTTGATCTGCTTCTTCAGGTTGGCCGGGAACGCCGGCAGGTTCATGGCGAACTTGGGATTCTTGGGGTCACCACCGGGGATCTTGTAACCTTTCTGATCCCAGGGCTGCTGGGCTTTGGGATTGGCCTTGACCCATTCGCGGGCCTTGGCCAGCATCTCGTCACGGTCAACAGCCAGCTCGTCGATCAGCCCCACTTTCTGGGCCTTGTCGGCTTTCATGCGCTGGCCCTGCATCAGCACTTTCATCAGGCCATCCTGGATACCCAGCATGCGGATCACGCGGGTGACACCTCCACCACCGGGCAGCAGACCCAGGGTCACTTCCGGAAGACCGAACTGGGCGGATTTGTCGTTGATGGCAACACGGTGATGACAGGCCAGGGCGATTTCCAGACCGCCACCCAGAGCCGTACCGTTCAGGGCAGCCACAACCGGCTTGCCGAGGGTTTCCAGCACGCGCAACTGACGCTTGATCTCGGTAACGTTATCCAGGAAAACCTGGCCGTCTTCCTTTTTCGCCTTAAGCAGGTCACGCAGATCACCGCCGGCAAAGAAGGTCTTCTTGGCGGAGGTGATGATCACCCCGGCAATGTTGTCTTTCTCTTTTTCCAGACGCTCCACGGTGGCTGCCATGGACTTGCCGTACAGCTCGTTCATGGTGTTCGCGGACTGGTTGGGATCATCCAGAATCAGGGTAACGATGTTGTCCGCGTCCTGTTCCCAACGGATTGCAGTTTGTTCACTCATGTTCTTTCTCCGAATTCGTTCGACGCGGTTTACAGACGCTCAATGATGGTGGCGATACCCATGCCACCGCCCACACACAAGGTGCACAGCGCGTACTTCTTGTCGCGACGTTCGAGTTCATCCAGCGCGGTGCCCAGGATCATGGCGCCGGTGGCACCCAGTGGGTGGCCCATGGCGATGGAACCGCCATTCACGTTGGTCACATCCGGGGTGATGTCCATGTCCTTCATGAAGCGCATGGCCACGGCGGCGAACGCTTCGTTGATTTCCCACAGATCAATATCGCTAGCCTTCAGGCCGGCCTTGGCCAGTGCCTTTTTGGCAGCCGGGCCCGGACCAGTCAGCATGATGGTCGGATCGGCACCACTGATCGCTGTGCAGACAATACGGCCACGAGCCTTCATGCCGTAATCCTTGCCAACCTGCTCGTTACCCAGCACGACCAGTGACGCGCCATCCACGATGCCGGAAGAGTTACCGGCGTGATGGACGTGATCGATCTTTTCCAGCCAGTGGTATTTCTGCAGAGCCACCGCATCGAAACCACCCATTTCGCCCATCATGGCGAAAGACGGATTCAGACCGGCAAGGCCATCGGCGGTGGTGCCGGCGCGAACGTGCTCGTCGCGATCCAGTACGGTCAGGCCGTTGAGGTCTGTCACTGGTACCACAGAATTTCCGAAGTAGCCTTTTTCCCAGGCAGTGGCAGCCCGCGCCTGGGATTCGGCAGCGAATTCATCCACATCACGGCGGGAAAAGCCTTCGATGGTGGCGATCAGATCAGCGCCGATGCCCTGGGGGACGAAACCGGTCTTGTAGTTGGTAACCGGGTCCATGGCCCAGGCGCCACCATCAGAGCCCATGGGAATACGGCTCATGGCTTCCACACCACCCGCCAGAATCAGATCATCCCAACCGGAAGCCACTTTCTGGGCACCGGTGTTCACCGCTTCCAGGCCGGAAGCACAGAAACGGTTCAGTTGATAACCTGCCACAGTATCCGGCAGACCCGCAGCCAGCGCCGCAGTCTTGGCGATACAGGCGCCCTGATCACCCACCGGGGTAACCACGCCCAACAACAGATCATCAATACGGTTGGTGTCCATATTGGGGAAACGGGCTTTCACTTCATCGATCAGGCCGACCACCAGGTCCAGCGGCTTCACCGTATGCAGTGAGCCATCTTTTTTACCCCGACCACGGGGAGTACGGATGGCATCGTAAATATAGGCTTCGGTCATGGAACCTTCCTCTTGCCTCAGGCAGATGTCAGCTCAGCTGACGGGTTGTGAAGGGCGGCACCTGTCAGTGCATGGGTTCAATCATGCGCAACAAAGTGACAGGTACCGGCCAAATGTAGACCGCAGAGATTGCCCTACACGCGCCCGTCACTCAATGACAGGAGTTAACAGCCTGGGTGAGCGGAACGGGCAGTGGTTAACCGCTTGATATGCAAGGCGTCTTGAGGGCCAATGCGAGTCGCTCGAGAGATGGTAAGGTCCGGACATTCGTTTCAGGAGAATTCGCTATGTCCCATAACACCGAGGTGCTGCGCTCCCTGGCCGCTTCCGCCCTGCAGCAGGGTCGCGGCATTGCCAGCAAAGGCCACCGCAAGACACCCCAGGAACCCCTTGAACTGTATGACATGGAAGGCTGCCCGTTTTGCCGCCTGGTTCGCGAAGCATTGACGGATCTGGACCTGGATGTAGTGATTTTCCCCTGCCCCAAGGGGGGTGAGCGTTACCGCCCGCTGGTGGAACGCCTGGGTGGGCGTCAGCAATTCCCCTATCTGATGGACCCGAATACCGGGGCCGCCCTTTACGAATCCGCCGACATCATCGACTACCTGTACCGGGAATACGGCGGCCGCCCGGCGCCGCGCCGCTGGCTGGTTCGCAGCCTGCGCACGGCCGCGGCGGTGTCCGCCTCTCTCCCTCGCGCCTCCCGCGGTCTACGCGCCCAGGACAGCCAGGTGCCGGAACAGGCACTGGAACTCTACTCGTTCGAAGCCAGCCCTTTTGCCAGGCTGGTCCGCGAACGCCTCACCGAGCTGCAACTGCCCTACCTGCTCCGCCAGTGCGGCCGGGATCAGTGGCAAGACTGGGTGCTGCCGCCGCTACGTCGACGCCTTCTTGATGACTACGCACCCCGCCAGCGGAACCGAATTGCCCTGATGGAACGGGCCGGCCGCATCGCCGTTCCCTACCTGGTAGATCCCAATACTGGCGCAGAACTATTCGAATCCGCGGACATTCTGGATTACCTGGATCAGACTTACGGTCGATAATCGCAACCCGGCGCATCAACAAATGGTGTGCCGGACACTTCTCCCTTCCCCGGATTAGTGCTATATAAAGCACTGAGAACCCCCTTTAATTCTGTAAAGAGAGTAGCACCATGGGTCGTCGACATTTTGATGACTATGAACCGGACGATTGGAACGAAGAACACAAGCGCGCTGAACGTGAACGTCGCAAACGTGATGCAAAACGTCATCGGCACGATTCAGAGGACAAAAGTGACTCGCGCGAAAGCCGCGATTCGCGTCCTTACTGAAACAGGTTCCATCTCGGGAGCATTCGCTTCCAGGTCTGAAAACCGGGCTTCATGGATGAAGCCCCTCTCTCGTTTTGGCTAATTATCGCCGTAACGGCTGGCAAGAGTGGTCAGTGCCGCAGCCGTGTTCTCATCCGCCAGAAGTTTGAATCCACCTCGCCAGTGTCCATTGGGCAAATAATCATGCCAGCGGTGTTCCGCCATCACTGTCAATTCACGGTGGCCCGATAAAGCTAGCGGTAATTGCAGTAGTAGTGACTGGCTGCCCTGAGGTGGCGTACCACGCCCGGTAAGGCACAGGCCCTCGTCAGTCAGATTGAGAATATGCCCCACCGGTTTTCGATCGATGGAAGCCCGGACATTCAGTCTCAGTCGAGGCCTGCGGAAACGTCGTCGTTCCATAACTACCTCTCGGGAAGGGTCTCACTGCCAGTTTCTGCCCGCTTTGTGTACCATGCAAGCATGAACTAACGGGTTTTGTGGAGCAGTTCCATGGCCACCAATGACGATGATCTGTTCCGCCAGGAAATGGCGGATGTGACACCGATGAAACCGGATAATCGCGCGACCCAGCCCCGGTCCAAGCGCCCAAACAGTCTGCGCGAACAGCTGCGCCGCGCCGCCGCCATGGACGATCGCCAGGATCGCAATCCCCTCACCGTGCCGGAACAGGTCCCCCGGATTGGCCCCACCGACATTGTCGGAGTCAAGAAAAACGGTGTTCAGGAAGGGGTGTACCGTAAATTGCGACTGGGCAAATACGATGCCCAGGATCTGCTGGATCTGCACCGGGTACGCCTGATGGATGCCCGTGACCGAATGCAGACCTTTCTGATGAAAGCCCACGAACAGGGCTTGCGGTCCGTGCTGATCAACCATGGTAAAGGCGTACACAGCGAGCGTCCCGGTTTCCTGAAAAGCTACGTAATGCACTGGCTCGAGGAGAGTCAGCTGGTACTCGCCTTCCATTCCGCCCCACAGAATCAAGGCGGCAGCGGCGCCACCTATGTGCTGATCAGAAAAAGCAGTCAGTCACGGCAGCGCAATAGGGAGTTCTTTATGGAGGCGGGAAAGAACAATAGAAGCAGTTGATAATTGAGAATGGATAATTGATAACTACGCGCCAACAGACTTTGGGTACTTAACCGCTGGAGGCCGCGACCTTACTTTGGGACGCGGCCTCCAGCACTCTAATTAGCTGCCTTGCCTATTCCGCGCCGTTATCAACTATCCATTCTCAATTATCAATTCAACCCTCACCTTCTTATCCGGTTAATCCCGTTGATCGCCGCCACCCGATACGCTTCCGCCATGGTCGGGTAGTTGAAGGTGGTGTCGATGAAGTACTCCAGGGTGTTCAGCTCACCGGGCTGGCGCATGATGGCCTGCCCTACGTGGACAATTTCCATGGCCTGATAGCCGAAGCAATGGATACCCAGCACCGCCAGGGTCTCCCGGTGAAACAGGATTTTCAGCATCCCCACCCGCTCACCGGTAATCTGCGCGCGGGCCAGATTACGAAAGAAGGCCTGCCCGACTTCATAGGGCACCTTGGCTTCGGTGAGCTCCTGCTCGTTACGCCCCACACTACTGATCCCCGGAATGGTATAGATCCCGGTAGGCACGTCGGTCACCTGCCGTACTTCATCGCCAGCAATGGCCGCCGCACAGAAACGGCCCTGATCATAGGACGCACTGGCAAGAGATGGCCAACCCACCACATCGCCGACGGCATAAATACCTTCCACCTCGGTCTGGTAGCGCTCATTGACCTGTAATTGCCCGCGGTTGTTGGGTTTCAGCCCGGCGGCTTCCAGCCCCATGTCCTGAGTGTTGCCGGAGCGACCATTACACCAAAGCAAGGCGTCAGCGCGCAGTTTCTTGCCGGAATGCAATTCCAGGGTGACGCCCTCATCGTCGGCAACAACCCGCTGGTACTCCTCATCCTGACGAATGGTGCAGCCCTGCTCGCGCAGGTGATAACTGAGCGCATCGGAAATTTCCGTATCCAGAAAATCCAGCAGATGCTGCCGTGAATTCACCAGGTCAACCCGGATCCCCAGACCGGTAAAGATGCAGGCATATTCCGAGCCGATCACCCCCGCCCCATAGATGATGATATGGCGCGGCGTATGGTCCATGGTGAGAATGGTATCGGAGTCGTAGATACGGGGATGATCAAAATCCACATCCTCCGGGTGATAGGGCCTTGAGCCGGTAGCAATCACCACGTTACGGGTTTTCAACAGATGCAGCCGCCCTTCCCGGTCTTCCACCCTCACCTCATTGTTGCCAAGCAACTCACCCCTTCCACCAAACACCGTCACCCGGTTGCGGATATAGAAATCCGTGCGCACCTGGACCTGGGAATCGATCACCTCACGGGTTCTGACAATCAGGTCCTGCCAGCGGACTTCTCTGGGATTGATGATGCCGCGAAGTAACGGATTGCGCTGGGTACGGATCACCTGGCGGACCAGATGACGAAGCGCCTTGGAAGGGATCGTTCCCCAATGTGTGCAGTTGCCGCCCAGGGACTTCTGGTCTTCGACAATGGCCACTCGCAGGCCTTTTTTTGTCGCCTGCATCGCCGCCGCTTCACCGGCCGGCCCGCTACCGATCACCACCAGATCCCAACCCGCACTGATATCCATTCACTTCTCCTTTCCACGACAGCACTATTATAGGCATGTCCCCTCGCTCGCACGAGTAAGACCAAAGCAGAGGCCTGACCATGTTGGCCAAGACTGGCATGGTGGGGATAGAGGAAAGAATCGTTTCAATTCAATAACAGGAGCCTGACATGGAAGAGCGCAGCGAACAAAAGCCCTCGAAGTTGGCCCGTGGCGGCAAAACGACAGGACGCTGGCTGGTGGCCCACCCGATCGGGGCCCTGCAGATTCTGGCAGTGATACTGGTATCAATTATCGTGCTTCAGAATCTGGAGCCCACCAGCATCGACATCCTGTTCTGGACACTGGTGGACATCCCCAAATTGCTGCTCTTGCTAGCAAGCATGCTGGCCGGGGGGCTGATCTGGGAGCTGTTGCGGCGCAGCCTGCTACGCCGCCGCAAGGCGCCGGCGGCGCCAAAACAGTAATAGCAGGCTGGAGAACAGGCCGAGACTCCAGCTTCCAGCGCTGGTGTCTTCCTGTTCTCCCGGGTATGTGATGGTGAAGGTGGCTGCCGCTGACGTACTACCACAGTAATCCTCCACTTCCAGAGTGAAGCGGTCCTTGAACGGACTGAAGTTGCTATCAGGGATGTATGTCACGGTGCGTGCGTCAGAATTTATGATTATCCCCGTGCCCTGAGCGCTACCCGTTTCATTACTACGTTTAGTAAAATTAGGCTCATCCTTGATTCTAAGCGTTGGCCAATTGATGGAACTCGCGTCACCATCGGGGTCATCAGCAGTAATCTTAAAGGTTACCGATTCACCAGGACGGCTACTGCGGGTCTGCCCAGTGATACTCGGTGCCTTGTTGGTGATACTCATGCTGACAGAAGCATCTGAGGACTGCTGGGCCGGGTTCGCGTTGTCTTCAAAGTTGTACAGGAAAACCAGCCGAGGCGTGTCTCTCTCATCATCATTGAGGGCTTCACAAACTGCATCCTTGGCTGGATCTATTGAATCTGGAATGAAGCCCTGGTTTGAAGGAGTGAACAGGACGATACAATTTTCGGCCACATCTCCATCATCGTAATTGTCCGGATTGCGATTGATAAAACGCTGAGGAAGCGGATCGCCGCATTTCACGTCATAGCCATCAACCGATTCGCTGTAAAATTCCCAGACAAACTCAATGGTGGTGCCATCGGCTTGGGATCCACTACTACCAAGAACATAACGGCGGGTCGCTGAGTCATACGTGTAAGAGCCGGCCGCCGGATTGACCTCCTCTTCCCCGCCGACAATATCAAATTGTGCCGGAGTGAAAACGAACCTGTCGTCCAGTAACGCACCATTTCCATCAAGTAGCTGGATCTCGGCTCCATCACTCGGCAAATCATTATCAAAGACGTCTATCAGGACACGGCGGTCTGGAGCACGCTGGTTATTGGCCTCATCATCAGAAGCGGTAATCTGTTGATATTCGAATGCCCCACGGTCGCACTCCCCCCGGACGTCCTGGCAATACCACGCAAATCCGTGGCACGGCATCGCAGCGGGGTTGAGGTACCAGATTGCAGATCGTCTTCGTTGCCAGCATCAATGATTAATGCATCGTTGAGATCAGCAGCAACGAGATACGGAGGCGTATAGTCCGTAGAACTACCCGACTCAACGGCAAGGTCAGTGGACATGCCCGCGGTTCCACCTTCCCCATCATCATTGTTCTCATCTGTACCACTTGCCGTACATGCAGCGTCTGAAAACAGGTTATAAACGCTATCGCGCAATTCCCCGGTACCTGTAGAGCAACTGGCTCCACTTGCCGCAACAATACTGTTTGCTAGGCTGACCGAGGCTTCAGAATCCCCCAGTTCAATACCATTTCCCGGAGCATTATTCACGAAGGTCAGATTCATCAGACGGACATTAATATCCACGCCGCTGAGATCCAGGGCCGAGCCTTTCGGTGCACTGTTATCCACAAAGGTACTGTTGGAAAATGCAATAAAATTGCCAGTTGGAATATTCAAATCAAAGGCGCCGCCCTCAACGTCAGCATGGTTGTTCTCAAACGTTGTATCAACAGCGGCAAACCGGAAACTCTCTCCATTCTGAGCTGTGGTTGCCATAACACCACCGGATTGCAACGCCTCATTACCTGTCACATAGGCACGATTGAAGGACACCTGCTTTTCATTGCCGGCGTTGGCCCGTACATAGATAACCCCGCCGGAACGGTCTGCCCGGTTATTGCGAAGTACAACCCGGTCGAAAACCACGGAGCCGCCGGTAATGATTGCACCGCCAAATCCCTGATCACCAACGGGGGTACCTCCAGGCACTGAGGCATTACCGTCTTCCAGCTGGAGATAGCGAAACAATACATTGGGATGGCCATTGCTAACTGGCGCTCGCACTTCGAACAATCGACTCTGCCCATCCCCGATAATTCGGGTAATGGTGTCTTCAGCATCCGGCTCTGCATCATCATCATTGCGAACACCCTTGCCGACCAACTCGACACTGCCCCCCTGGATGACCAGGGTGCCTTCCAGATGGATATCACCAGCAGGTAGCAGGATGCGGTCTTCGCCTTTGGCACCGAAATCACAATCCGGGCTACTGAAAGTGGCCGCATTGGCCAACGCTTCTCGCAAGGTGCACAGGCCATCGTTGGTAATGGAGGGGTTATCATCGAGCAGGGAGTTCACTTCAATATCAGCTGCCAACACTGTGCCCGATAGCATAACAGCAAGGGCAACAAGCCCTGAACGCCACCGACGCAGCAGGCCACTAGCGATCAACGTCAAAAATGCCAGGACTGAAAAAGAACCGCCGCTGTTGCCACCTAGAATGCTCTTGGACTCTGTAAGACCACTGGCCGGTTGCGCCACCATATTGGCGATTTCACTCTGATCCAGACCAATATCGGTGCCACCGGCAAAGGCATGCCGGGAAACCACATAACGAATCTGGTCTACGCCGTGAAAACTGCTGTCAGGGGAATAACGAATACGAGGATAGCCTTGGTCATCAATTTCCACTGATGCCCGTCCACGCTCAGGGGCAACAATAATCGTCATGCAACGTTCGAGTACTTCTTGCTCAAGACAGGCACTATCAATGGCCGGGCAGGTGCCTTCATCAATAATGATCTGTTCCAGACGTCCACAATCCACCATGGTGTCATTTCTGTCGTTTTTCAGCACATCACCGAGTACTGTCCGGCCGCTAATCAGATCAATCTCATCCGGTTGCGCCAGTGCACGCAGAAATTCCACCGCGCCCACGTCACAACGTCCACCAGCACCACCCCGCGATTGACCGCGCATGTCTTCCTTGGCACATTGATCTACCGTTTCCGGGTTACCGCGATCGAACAGGCTGGGAGTCGCCTCCGGTATTGTCGTATCCAACCCGGCGGGTTCCGGGTTAGGGAGAAAGCCAGGAAAATTTCCGCCCAGCTCCTCGGCAGGAATCGGCATGCAGGCTCCGGAGCCGGTCCCCACGCAAGTGACACGACTCATCGTTGCCTCATTCCAGCCAAGCAGTACTTCAGCCGTTGCCCCGTTCGGGTCCAGTGTCACCGGCGTCCCTTCGGTCTGCTCCCGCGGCAAGGGGCATGTCGCATCGTCGGTAATGGTGTAAAGCAGGGTGGCATCGGCATCGTCAATTCCATCCAGCGCAGTACCCGCACAAGCGCCAGCGCTGTTACCCGCCAGCACCGTATTGAAGATAAAAGCGGTACTGAAAGCTTCAGGCGGATCTGCATTCGGGTCGGTCGGCACATCCAGCTGAGCTTCGTCAAGATGCAACGCCAAGCCTTCGTTGAAAACAATCGTCATATTCTGCAGCACAAGCTGGTGCTTTGGCGCTACCAACTGAATCACGCCACCACTATTGTTGGTGATAGTTCCATTCGTCAGATCAAAAAGAATCTGCTGGTCTTCATCTCCATCAAGATAGAACAGGCCACCATCAGACTCCGATTCATTACCTGCCATGTAAAAACGGTGACCGGTAATTTCCCCATCAAATTCGGCAGACGTTGCTATCACGGCACCGTTGCCGCTGGCCACATTGTCTTCGAACAGCGTGCTTTCCGGAAAGTCCAGATTGCTACCGTTCTCAAGGTATACCGCGCCACCGTTGACCGCTTGGCCTCCACGCAACTCGACATTCTCTGCTAAGCCGAGCCCACCCCGAGCCAGGATCAACCCACCATTTTGGTCTGCCGGATCGATTTCATGATTCGCCGAGCCTTCCTGCAGAACAAGATTACTCAGCGTCAGCGAACCTCGCTCCAGCAGGAACAGGCGGCTGTTGCCGCCCGCCGAGATGACCGGCTTTTCCTTGTCTTCCGCTTCTTCAAAGCTGTCCAGAAACACATCAATTCTGATACTCGGCGAAATAGGAGTGTCATCGCCCTCATTAAGATCGACAGGCACTTTCACAACGATCTCTACTAGACAGTCATTTTGGGCTGTTATAGTACATTCGGGGTCCAGAACTTCTTTTGTCTGATCAATAAACTTGATTTTCCTGCCCCCCAAGGGAAGCTCCCCTTCGGTCAACAGGTACGTCTCACCTTCAAGCAAGCGAATGGTGTCATTACCAGTACCCGCCTCACAGGCCCCGACGCTGACTTGGTAACTGATCGCATAGATGGCTTCGCGCAGAGTGCACAAACCACCGCTGGATGCTGCTGTCACCTGGTAATAGCTATCTGCCGGAGTGAAATCGGGGGCATCATTTTCTGTATAAATGACACGATCTGCAGAAACGGCCACATCGTCCGTGGTCTCGATCTTGTAAACGGTTGCCTGGGAGGTGACGGCTGCGAGAATAAGGGCGCAGCCCGCAAGGGTTTGCCAAAGCGCAGTGTGGCGCATGTTGTGCTCCTTGCAGGCTTTTTTGTGCCTGGCGTTATTGTTCTAATCTGGATCCAAAATCCGGCAATACTCAGATTGCCGGAAACGTAACCTGATGTAATGAATCATCAATATACCGGTTACTTGCGTAGCAAACTGTTGCTTCTTCGTTAAGCGACCCTTTTTACCACCCCAGCGCATCCTTGACAAAGGGAATAGTGACCGAGCGTTGTTGCGCGAGGGCCATACGGTCAAGGCGGTCCAGCAGCGCCATCAGCGCCCCAGTGGCTGCGCTCGCTGCGCAACACGATATAGTGAGCTACATCCTGCTCAATCCGCAGCCCACGGGCCTTGGCTCGCTCTTGCAACACTTTTTGCATATCACCATCTTCCAAAGGGCCAAGCCTGTATACCGGCCCGGCGGCCAAGCGGGTGGCCAGATCCGGCAGCAACAGGCCGGCAGCGGCCGGAGAGGCATTGGCGGTCACCAGAAGGCGCCCGCCCTGCGCCATCAGACGGTTGTAAAGGTGAAACAGGGCTTCTTCCCAGGCCGGATCGCCGGCAAAGCGCTGACAATCATCCAGCGCCAACAGATCGAATTGTTCCATGGCCTCCAGCACCGCCGGCACCAGCGGCAGTAGCTCGCTGGCAGGCAACAGGCAAGCATCCATGCCCTGCTGCTGGGCCAGACGAACCGCCCCTTCCAGCAGGTGGCTCTTGCCCTGCTGTTCCCCGCCCCAGATAAAGGCCTGCCGGTCTGCACCCAGCACCACTTCACGGACACCGGCCAGCGCGGCCCCGTTGGGGCCGGAAAGGAAGTTGGAGAGGTTATTTCCCTCACGCAATTGCAGCGCCAGGGGCAGCTGTGCGCTCATGGATCAGGAACGCCAGCAGTAGCGCCACTGCGGCCCGGCGACCGACTCGTCCGGGCAGGGGCGCAATTGTCGGGAAAGCTCCAGCAGGCTACGTAGCTGGGAATCGCTGGCACCGAAATCCAGGCCGAAAGTCACGCCCTGATCAGTGGTCTGTACCAGCGAAACGGCCCGCATACCACTCAGCCCTGCCAGGAAAGCCTGGAGTTGATGCCAATCAGCGAGCGTTTCCACCTGCTCGACCTCCAACAAGGTGAGCCGCTCGGAAGCGCTGCTGGCCACCGCATAACGTTGGGCGAGCTGATCGGTCACCGCATCCACCAGCGTCGTCACCGCCTGCTCAGCGGAGGCACTTTTCTCACGGCCCTGGTCCAAGGTCTTCTTGCCCTGAAGCACACGCCAGCTCACCGTGGCCGGCGAGCCTTCATATAAGACGGCAGCGACAACAAGCTCATGGGGATAACGGTCGGAAGCGGACAGCAACTGATTATCGAAACGGCCGCGGACATCCGCTACGGTGACCGCATTGCGGTCTTGGCTGTCCCATTCGGGCACTACCAGGGAAAGCCCCCGACGCCGGGCTTCGCCAACCAGGTGGTCGCGCAGTTCATGCTCTCCCGCCACCATGTCTCCACGGCCGGCTCCCTGCTCTACCAACCAGATCAACACCTTAGGACGGGGAAAGCCCCATACCGGCGCCCCTGCTGCCGCCATGAAATCCATCAAGCCGCGAGTGTCATAGCGGACCATCAGTTGATCACCGTCGTAATCGTAGCGAGTGACCCAACGATCCAGCTGCGCCAGAGCCTGCTCTAATACCGGCTGCTCAAGCACCTGTTGTTTGCCACTCAGGCGCACCAGCATGTCCTTCAGCCCTTGCTGCAGAGCCTGCTGGCGCTGAGCCTCGCCACGGCTTTCCACCGTCAGCTCCACTGTATTCAGAGACTCTGCCTGGGCCACAAGGGCCAACCCCAACAACAATGCCACCATTCCAAGAAAACGCATGACCGCCCATTCCAACCTGAAAATTCAAGCGCGCTATTATCACTGATAACCCGCCGGGACGCGAGACGACTGAAAGCAGAGAGAGTGCAATCGCGCAAAGGATTTCTACTGGCACCGCGTGAGGCGCGTCGCCAGCGGCAATTCTGCCGGTTTGGCTGGAAAGATAGCCCCCTCACCCTTAAAATACGCGCCTTCACCAATCCGGAGCCCCCCATGACCGATCAGAAACGGCCGCTGACTTACCGTGACGCCGGTGTCGATATCGACGCTGGCAACGAGCTGGTAAAACGTATCGCCCCCGTGGCCAAACGCACCCGCCGTCCCGAGGTGCTGGGCGGTCTGGGCGGTTTTGGCGCCCTCTGCGAGCTGCCCAGCCGCTACAAGAACCCGGTTCTGGTAGCCGGTACCGACGGGGTTGGCACCAAGCTGCGCCTGGCCATTGATACCGGTCGCCACGACAAGGTAGGCATCGATCTGGTGGCCATGTGTGTCAACGACCTGATCGTGGGTGGCGCCGAGCCCCTGTTCTTTCTCGACTATTACGCCACCGGCAAACTGGATGTGGACACCGCCACCAGCGTTGTCACTGGCATCGGTGAAGGCTGCGAAATGGCCGGTTGTGCCCTGATCGGTGGTGAAACCGCAGAAATGCCGGGAATGTACGAGGGCGAGGATTACGATCTGGCCGGCTTCTGTGTCGGCGTGGTGGAAAAAGATGGCGTGCTGGATGGCAGCAAGCTCCAGGCCGGCGACAAACTCATCGGCCTCGCGTCCTCCGGCCCCCACTCCAACGGCTATTCGCTGATTCGCCGCATCATGGCCCAGTCCGATATCAACATCGAGCTGGAAGGCCAGCCCCTGATGGAGCATCTGCTGGCACCCACCCGCATCTATGTCAAACCCCTGCTGAAACTTATCGAGCAGGTGCCCGTGCATGCCCTGGCACACATCACCGGCGGCGGCCTGCCGGAAAACCTGCCCCGGGTGATGCCGGACAACACCCGTGCAGTTATCGACACCCGTAGCTGGGAATTCCCCGCCGTATTCAAGTGGTTGCAGCAAGAAGGCCAGGTCCCGGCTTTCGAGATGTACCGCACCTTTAACTGTGGTGTCGGCATGGTCATCGCCGTCCCGGCGGATCAGGTGGATGCCACCCTGGCATTGATGGAAGCCGAAGGCGAAGTCGCCTTCCTGATGGGTGAAATCCAGGCCGGCGAAGGGGAACCGGGAGTGGTGCTGGAAGGCCTGGCAGAGTGACGCACCGCCTTGCTGTTCTGATCAGCGGCTCAGGTACCAATCTGCAGGCCATCATGGCGGCCATTGATAGTGGCCGCCTGGATGCACAAATCGCAGTGGTACTGTCCAACCGTGCCGATGCCGGTGGCCTGAGCCGTGCCCAGCATGCCGGCATTGCCACCGAAGTACTGGATCATCGCCAGTACGACAGCCGGGAAGCATTCGACCAGGCAATGATCACCACCCTGGACCGTTACCAGCCCGGCACGGTGGTCCTGGCCGGTTTCATGCGCATTCTCTCTGCGCTGTTTGTCCGCCACTATGCCGGCCAGCTGATCAACATCCATCCCTCTCTATTGCCCAAGTACCGAGGGCTCCATACCCATGCCCGCGCTCTGGAAGCCGGCGATCAACAGCATGGCTGCTCCATCCATTTCGTCACCGAAGAACTGGATGGCGGCCCGCTGATCGCCCAGGCCCCGCTGGACGTCCTTGCGAACGATACCGTTGATTCCTTGTCCAAACGCGTACAACAACGCGAACACCTGCTTTATCCTCTGGTGTTGCAATGGCGTGCTGAACAGCGCCTGGAACTGAATCAAAACGGAGTCATGCTGGATGCCAAACCTCTCCCCGAACAGGGGTTTCAACTGGTCTAGCAGTCTGTTGCTGACATTGGCCCTGATGGCTCCGGCCAGCCATGCTGCGTCACCGGTTGCGCCTTTTTCTCTGGATTACAGTCTGAAGAGTGAAGGCATTCCTTTCACCGTTACGGCCACACGTACCCTGAAACTCATGCAGGACGGCCTGTGGAAAATGGAAGTGCAGGCCAAAAACTGGCTGGGCGAAATCCGCGAAACCACCCTGTTCGACTGGCAACAATGTATTCCCGAAAGCACGTTCTATGGCTACTACCGTCGTGGCCTGGGGCGGGTCAAGGAAGCCAAACTACATCTGGACCGGGAGGCCGGGGTCGCCGCCAGTGAACGCACGGATAAACCCACGCGCAACTACCCGATCACAGATCAAGCCACGGACGAACTCTCCGTCTCTCTGGCCCTGCAATGCTCTCTTCAGGCAGGCCAGCGTGACATCAAACTGCAGGTTGCCGATGAGCGCTCCATGGAAGCACACCGCTACCGTGTAGTCGGCGAGGAACATCTGAATATTGACGGCAAGCAGGTAGAGACAGTAAAAGTACAGCGCCAGCGCGGCACCAACAGCAAACGGCAGACCTACATGTGGTTTGCACCGCAGCATGATTATCTGCTCGTCCAACTGCTGCAGGAAAACAGTGATGGCGACCACGTGATGAAGCTGCAATCTATCGAGGGAGACTAACGGTGCGACGGATTATTCTTGCCTTACTGGTAGCCGCCAGCAGCGTAGCCGGTGCCGAACCACTGGCTCCTTTTGCGGCCGAATTCCGCATTTATGTGAACAAGCTGCCCACCCCGGTCAAGGCCGACCTGGTACTGGAACCGGCTGAAGGCAAAGACTATTACCGCATGCTGTTGAAGGCCAAATCCTTTCTGCTTACCAACACCGAAGAGAGTTATTTCCACTGGCGCGACTGTCAGCCCCGCACCAACCAGTATGTCCATGAATTCAAGGGCTTCGGCCAACACCGCTACCACCATATGGATTTCCAGTGGAACCCACCCATGGTCCACAACGAATCCGAGGACGATCAGGAAAGCCTGGAAATTCCGGAAAACACCCTGGACGAGCTAACCATTCTGCTGCGCGGGCGTTGTGTGTTTGCTACCGGTGACAAGGCCTACAAAGTCACCAGTGTCTACGGTGACAAGCTGCGCACCCATCATTTCGAGATCATCGACCGGGAAGTGATCGATACGCCCATGGGCGAAATCGACACCCTGCTGGTGGAAAAAAAGCGCGAAGGGGACAGCAAGGAGAAACGTCGCACCCTGTTCTGGGTGGCGCCAAGCCTGGACTACATGGTGGTCAAGGCCAGGCACATTGAAAGCACCCTGCTCAAGGCAGAATTGATCATGATTGATTACGACGGCCCGGATCTGCCGCCGTCGTCCTAGCAGCCCGCCCCCCCTCTGTAGGAGCGTCGCTGGCGGCGCGATAGTCCAACGCCTGAAAAGACGGATTTACCACAGAGGGCACAGATATCACTGAAGGAAAGAAAGGGTTTGCTCTGTGTGCTCTGTGCTCTCTGTGGTGAATTTTTTTGACCGACCCTGCTATCGACACGCCTACGACAAGGTTAGAAGCTGGCTTCAGGCCCGTGGCAGGGTGACACCGCGCTGGCCCTGGTATTTCCCGCCCCGATCCATATAAGACGTTTCACACACCTCATCGGACTCGAAGAACAACATCTGCGCCACACCTTCGTGGGCATAAATTTTTGCCGGCAGCGTAGTGGTGTTGGAAAACTCCAGGGTCACATGGCCCTCCCACTCCGGCTCCAGCGGCGTCACATTGACGATAATGCCGCAGCGGGCGTAGGTGGACTTGCCCAGACAGATGGTCAGCACATTACGGGGAATGCGGAAGTATTCCACAGTTCGTGCGAGCGCAAAGGAATTAGGCGGAATAATGCAGTAGTCGCCTTTGATGTCCACGAAGCTGCGCTCATCGAAAGCCTTCGGGTCTACCGTAGCGGAATGAATATTGGTGAACACCTTGAATTCATCCGCACAGCGCACATCGTACCCGTAGCTGGACACACCATAGGAAATCATTTTTTCGCCATTTTCATCCGCGCGGATCTGTCCGCTCTGAAAGGGCTCAATCATGCCCTTCTCGGCGGCCATGCGGGTAATCCAGCGATCCGATTTAATCGTCATTGTTGCGCCTCAAAATTCCGGGGTGGTTGGCGTTCAAGCAGATAATGGTATAGACGCCGAACGCCGGGCGCCAGATGTGGGGCGCCGCTAATTCGGCCCCGACATGTGGCGTTTGTTCAATGCTGCGTCACCTTGGGAAACGCCCGCTTGCCGCCTTCCGTCAGTGACAGTCTCGCTGCCAGCCGACGGGCAGCCTGGCGGTACAGGCCTGCCTCCTCGCTGTCCGGGCAGGCCGCCACCATCGGTTCACCGCTGTCTGCCTGTTCGCGGATACGCAAGGACAGCGGCAGGGCCGCCAGCACTTCGGTGTGATACTCACTGGCCATCTTTTCTCCACCGCCCTGGCCAAACACATGCTCATGATGGCCACACTGGCTGCAGATATGCACCGCCATGTTCTCAACGATGCCCAGCACGCGGATATCCACCTTGCGGAACATCTCCACGCCCTTGATGGCGTCCAGCAGGGCAATGTCCTGGGGCGTGGTAATCACCACCGCGCCGGCCACCGGAATTTTCTGGGCCAGAGTCAACTGGATATCACCGGTACCTGGCGGCAAATCCACCAGCAGATAATCCAGATGATGCCAACGGGTCTGCTCCATCATTTGCACCAGAGCACCACTGGCTTTCGGGCCACGCCAGACCACTGGGGTCTGCTTGGTGGTCAGATAGCCCATGGACATGGTCTGCAAACCATAGGCATCCACCGGCACAAAGTACTTACCTTCGAGTACCTCCGGGCGGGTACCGTCTGGCAACCCCAGCATCAGCGGCTGACTAGGGCCGAATACGTCCGCATCAAGCAGCCCCACCCGGGCGCCTTCCACCTGTAAGGCCAATGCCAGATTCACTGCCGTGGTGGACTTGCCAACGCCCCCCTTGCCAGAAGCGATGGCAATCACATTGGCCACCTGGTCCATGGCCGGCAAGCTGCTCTGAGCGCGATGCGGAATAATCTTCGCCGTCAGATCCAGGGCCAGCTCACGCCCTCCCAGCACCTCGCTCACATGCTCCCGGATCTGGGTCATTAGGTGCTCACGGATACCGTCAATCGGAAAACCAAGAACGATTCGGGCGTGGACGGTGCTGTCATCCACAGTCAGTGATTCAATGGCATCCACGGACGTCAGGCTGACACCCAGATCGTCGGGAATAAAACCGCCCAGTTGCTGTCGAATGCGTTGCTCGGCTGAACTCATAATGGCCTCCGTTTCGAGAGGTGCGATGATAGGGGCTAAGCCGTTAACAACCAAGCCACCTTCGCGGAAGTTATTCGTTGCACAAACGCGAACCATGGGGTGGTTATCCCGCTGTAAATGCGCAAAATAGAGTGCCGATTGCACGGCAGTACAAGGAGAGTCCATGAAACGCATCACCGCCGCATCCCTAATCGCCCTGGGAGCATTGAGCCTGACAGCCTGCAACGATGCCCCCCATCTTATCAATCACGGACCTGACAGCATCACCGTGTCCGGCAGTGGCGACATCTCAGCGCAACCGGATATTTTCCGCGTGGTAGCGACTGCCAGCGAACAGGGCGACGACATTGCCGCCATGAAATCCCGCGTCGACGACACCGTAGCCGATATGCTCGACCTGGCGGACGACCTGGATATTGAGGAAAAACAGGTGCGCGCCAGCGATCTGCGCGTTCAGCCGCAATGGCAATACCAGCCGGAGCGTAAACTGATCGGCCATCAGGTAAGCCGTGACGTCACCTTCCGGGCCAATGGCCTGGACACCTATACCCAGCTGCTCGACGGCCTGGCCAAGCAAGGTTTGCGGGATATTCGCCCGGCCGGCACCGAAGTCAGCAACGCCGACGAGCTGGCCAATCAGGCTCTGGAGAAAGCGGTGGCAGATGCCCGCCAGCGGGCCAGCATCATCGCCGAGGCCGCTGACCGGGAGCTTGGCAAGGCTATCCAGATCCAGGCCCAGGATTTCCAGCCCCCGCAACCGGTAATGATGATGGCACGGAGCGAGAAAAGCGGTAACGCCGACAGCTACCGGCCCGGCGAAACCGATATCACCGCCCGGGTCCAGATCACCTTCGAACTGGACTAGGGCCTGCTCCCACTAATTCCGAGGCCCCTGTTGCGGCCCAAAATGCGCCAATCTAGGCGCGAGGAGAGATGTTTGGTGTCTCCAAATGAACGACGAGCAACAACGAGTGGCGCATTTTGGGCCTCAACCCGAAGGGCTGGGCCCTTTTTCCGTCCAGCAGCCCCAACCGTTACTTATGTAGAACAACTACACCGCGCACCGGTTGGAACGACTGGACAAAAAAATGACTCCAGCAGGGGCCACGGAATTAGTGGGAGCAGGCCCTAATGGATCGCCTCGGTCAGATCTGCAGCGCCGCGCTGCAGCAGTATCTTGCCCACGGTGAAGCCCGGGGGCTGGATATCGCTGCGGCGCTGGATACCGCAGCGCTGGATGCGGAACGGGTCCGCCAGCCGGACGCTCGCATTCCCGGTGTCAGCTTCCAGACGCTGCTGCACACTCTGATTGATCACTCCCGCGACCCGCTCTTCGGCCTGCACACCTCCGAGTTTGTCCAGCCGGGCTCCTATAATGTGATGGGTTACATCGCCATGAGTGCCGGCACTCTCCAGGAAGCCCTGTCCAAGGTCAGCCTCTATGAAAAGCTGGTGGGCGATATGGGCACCACCGACACCCGCATTGACGACAACCAGGCCGCCATTCGCTGGGACTGTCGCTACAGACAACAACCCGCTCGCCAACACCTGATAGACAATGTGCTGGGCTCCTGGATCCGCTACGCCCGCTGGCTGACCGGCAATGACCAACTGGCCCCCGCCGAAGTCTGGCTGGAACATCCCCGACCCAGCCCCGCACTGGTGGAGGAATACCAGCGGGTGTTCCTCTGCGAGGTGCGGTTCGCGCAACCCTGCTCTGCCCTGATCGGTCCGCCGGACCTGCTGGAACAACCGATTCGCCAGCCGGACCCGCTATTGCTGTCGACCCTGGAAGCCCACGCCATTCAACAGCTTCACCAGCTGGGCGTGGAAACCAGCCTGGCCCAGCGGGTAAAACAGTGCATTCAGGATGCCATTGGCCATTCCCTGCCGCGCAAGGAAACCATCGCCGAACGGCTGGGTATGAACGTGCGCACCCTGCACCGTCGGCTCGCCGATGAAGGCCACAGCTGGCAGAAACTGCTGGACCAGGTGCGACTGCATCAGGCCCGGCAATTACTCTGCCAGAGCCCGGCCCCCCAGGCAGAAATCGCCGAAGCCCTGGGCTACTCGGATATTCGGTCATTTCAACGCAGCTTCAAGCGACATACGGGGATGACCCCTGGCCAGTTTCGCACCCAACAAAAGCCGGATTTGTAGGAAATCACTTACACGCTTTGTCGGCTTTCTCTTATGCGCATTTACTTATAGCCCCGTTCAGTGTCTACCTCACCGCCGCTGGTCGTTATCGCTTTGCCCATACCGCCAGCGGTTGACTACAACAGTTCCCAAGGGATCACGAAGTTCCCTCAAACCACCGGCTATGCCGGTTTCGGGAACCGTTACAGGGACGCACCATGAACCGAAAAATTTCCGTCAGCGGCCTCACCCATGACTCAGCCAGCGCCTTTGTCTCCATGATGGGCATCATCAATGGCCGCTGCAGTGTCATCTGGGAGAATGCCGACCCGGGTCAGGCCGACGTACTGCTGGTGACCGCCAAAGATAGCCCTCGCGCCACCTCCAGCAAGAGTGACAAACCCTGCATCCTGGTTTATCCCAGCTCCCAGGACCGGCCCGACGCTCCCTTTACCCTGTCCCATCCATTCCGGGCCATGAATATGATCCGGGTATTGGAAGATGTGGCACGGGCGCTGCCCGGCTAACTGCCCCACCCCATCAGCTTGCGCTGATCGCCTGTTAGGCAATTCTGCCCATATAAACGCGGCCTTTTCTTTTCGGCCGCGTTCTTTTTGTCCTACAAAGCCTTAATTCTCCCCATGGGTCATGGCTATACTGACATCAGCTAATGACAACAATGAGCGGAGACCTGCATGAAAGGCACTCTCAAACAACTGGATCGGGCCATCGAGCACGCTGAAACCTACGAAGAGTGGTACGAAGCCAGCCGCGAACACGACCGTCTTTCCGGTGCGGACGAATGGAAAGAAATTGATCGCTCCCCCCATTATGACTACGAGCTGATCCGCAATCGCCTGTGGCAGATTCGCCAGGCCCGTGAACGCAATGACGTCAACAAGCTGGTGTTTCACCTGCACGAAGGCCTGCATGGCAATCTGGGCAACATTTCCAACCCGCGCCTCTATCAACAAACTCGCGTGGGCACCAAACGCCTGATCGAGAATTATCTCGAAGAAGTCACCATCGCCCTGAACTACCTGTGCGACACCAATTTCAAGGAGTTCGGGCTCAAGGAGAAACTGGATTTCTTCGAAACCACCGGCCAGGCCTTCGGCCAGAGCTGTCTGATGCTCTCCGGTGGCGCCGCTCTGGGTCTGTTTCATATCGGTGTGGCCCGCTGCCTGTGGGAACAGGGGTTGCTACCTTCGGTGATCTCCGGCTCCAGTGCCGGCAGCATCATTGCCTCCGTTGTGGGCACCCACAACGATGAAGAACTGAAACTCAAGCTGGAACCGGAAAACATCTACCTGGAAGCCTTCAAGGTGCTGGGCTGGAAGGGCATCATCCGTGGCACCCCGGTGCTGGATGGCGACCACCTGGAAGCCTGCCTGGAAGAAAACATCCTCGACATGACCTTCGAGGAGGCCTACCGGCACACCGGCCGCGAAATCAACATTACCGTCAGCCCTTACGACCGTAATCAGCATGCCCGTCTGCTCAACTGGCGCACCTCGCCCAATGTGCTGATCCGCAAGGCATCACTGGCTTCCTGCGCGATTCCCGGCATCTATCCACCGGTTTCCCTGTGGGCCAAGAATATTGATGGCGAGCGGGTGCCCTACATTCCTGGTCGCAAGTTCGTGGATGGCTCCATCGTCGACGACCTGCCGATCCGCCGCCTGTCCCGACTCTATGGCGTCAACCATTCCATCGTCAGCCAGACCAACCCCCATGTGGTGCCATTCCTGTCGCGTAACGAAAATACCGACAGCTCAATGAGCACCCTGGCGGACTGGGGGCTGAAAAATGTCTCCATGAATCTGCGCTACGCCCTGCAACTGATTCAGCGCAGGGTGGAATCGAACGACGTGGGGCTGATGTTCGACAAGGCCAAGAGCATGGTCACCCAGAAGTATATCGGCGATATCAACATGATCCCGCCACGCCAGCCCATGAATGCCTTCAAAGTGCTTAATAACCCCACCTTGCAGGATGTTCGCAACTACATCCGCAAAGGGGAAAAGGCGACCTGGCCCAAGCTCGGCATGGTGGCCAACACCACCGCCATCAGCCGCACCTTCCGCGACTGTCGCGCCCGCCTGGACCGTATCGAGGAACGCATGCTCGAACAGGTACCGATGACCGCCGTCTGAGCCCTACCCTCTGCCCCGTGGCTCATCGAGCCCGGGGCAGATCGGCCCAGCGGGTGGTATAGGCCGGCGATAAATGGGCTCGGCGCATGGCCCAGACACACCGTTCATTCTGGTTCATTCCCCGACCCGCCAGCCATACCTTGCCCTTGCCGCTGCGGTTGATGGTATCCATCACCTGCATTAACGCGTTCCCTTTCTCCGCGTTTTCGTCTTCCCGAAACAGGGTGACCTGCTCACGCCCCGCCGGGCCCAGGTCCGTCAGCATGACGCCCGCCTTGCCATAGCGATAACCGGCCTGCCAGAGGGCCGTTACCATCTCCACCGCATGGTGCACCATCACCCGGGTATCTACCGTGGCTGGCGACAGACTTGTTCGGCCAGAATCGGGGAATAACTGCTGCGGCTTGCCCATCGGCGCTGTGCGGAGATAAACGCTGATGGCACCGGCACTGAGCCCTTCTGCCCGCATGCTTTCCGCCGCCCGGGCGGTGAAATCACTGACCGCCTGCCGCACCGCTGCCAGCGATGCCACCGGCTCACCGAAAGAGCGGGAATGGATAATCTGCTGACGGGGTTCCTGCCGGGCTTCCAGGGGCAGACAACTCTCGCCGTTCAACTCCCGTACTACCCGCTCCTGAACCACCGAGAACCGCTTGCGGATCAGACGATAGTCGGCACGGGCCAGATCCAGAGCCGTCTCGATCTCCATATTATTCAAACGCTGCCCGAGGCGCCGACCGATACCCCAGACCGCCGAGACCGGTGTACGTGCCAGCAACCGCTCGCGCCACCGCGGATCTGTCAGCACCAGCACGCCCCCGGTCTGCGGGTACGTCTTGGCAGCATGGTTGGCCAGCTTGGCCAAGGTCTTGGTGGGAGCCACTCCCACACACACCGGCACACCCACCCACTTGCCTACCCGTTCGCGGAGGGCCAACCCCAGCGGCTTAAGCTCCTCAGGTCGCATCAGGGACAGATCCAGAAAGGCCTCATCAATGGAGTACACCTCCACCGCCGGCACCAGGGTAGCCAGTGACGCCATCACCCGCCGGGAGAGATCCCCGTAGAGCACATAGTTGGAGGAGAACACCGCGACCCGGTGCTTGCGAATCAGATCCCGAGCCTCGAACAATGGCATGCCGGTTCTCACCCCCAGCGCCTTGGCCTCGGCAGAACCGGCCACGATGCAGCCGTCATTATTGGATAGCACCACCACCGGCCGCCCTGCCAGATCCGGCCGGAAAACGCGCTCACAGGAGGCATAGAAACTGTTGCAATCGACCAGAGCAAACATGGCACTCACCGCCGGGGCCGGGCCACCGGCCGGTGTGCATGAAGGGAAAATGTCACCACACCAAACAACTCCCACTCCTGATCCGCCAGCGGTATCGCTGCATAGCGGGGGTTACGTGGCATCAGCATGGGCTGTGGCCGCAGCCGCAACTCCTTCACAGTGAACTCCCCATTCAGCGACGCCACCACCACATCACCGTGAGATGGCTCCAGGGAGCGGTCCACCACCAGAATATCGTCCGGGAAAATCCCCGCTTCCCGCATGGAGTCCCCCTCTACCCGAAGCAGAAAGGTGGCCTCCTGCTGGCCAATGCATAGCTGGTTCAGATCCAGCGGCGCCTCCATATAGCCCTGGGCCGGGGACGGAAAACCGGCAGCAACACGTTCGGAGAAAAAAGGCAGCGCAGTCATGGGACACCACAGGAAAGATAACGATGGAGCCATGCTATCAAATACTGTCTTTATGTACAGTTAAATGACATTTCCACACCATCGATACCGGCACTGACAGAACACACAGCAAGGTAACAAAACGCAAAGAAAGGCATATCCAAACGCCGCCATGGCTGCCTTAGGGTTGGACTAACAATGCCGTCATCAGGGTGTAGTCATGATGCTTGAAGGTAACCCGGGCTGGATGTCCGACTTTCTGGAAGAAATGGGGCTGCCGGCCAGCGCCGCGTTTCAGGGATATGTGCTCTATCATCGGGAAAGTGACAGCTTTGTCGCCGATGCACCCGACCCGTCCTTTCCCCATTATGTGAAGCCTTGTGCCTGGGCTCACCGCTACCCTTACATCATGCTGGCACGGGACGCTGCCATGGACATGGAGGATGGCATGCAGGTGCAGGTGCTGTTCCGGCTGGGCGGACAGTTTCTTGCCTACCCGATCTGAAAACGCCGGATCCGGAAAAACAAAAAGCCACCCGATGGGTGGCTTTTTTTGATATGGAGCGGGTGAAGAGAATCGAACTCTCGTATGCAGCTTGGGAAGCTGCCGTTCTACCATTGAACTACACCCGCTTGAACAACCGGCAATATAGTCAAAAGGATGCGCCTTGGCCAGCGCTGATGTAAGCAGATACGCCATCATGACGGGTTTGAGGTTACACTGCGGGACAGATCAGAATGACAAAGAGGAGCGTGGCCATGCCAATGGCATTTGTGAGTGGGGCCCGGGGGTTTCTCGGTGGACACATCGTCGACCAGCTGCTGGAAAAAGGCTGGGACGTCACTGCGGTTATACGGCCACGCAGCGATGCCGCGGCGCTTCAGGCCAAAGGCGTTCAGGTCGTACAGGCTCCGCTGGATAATGCCACCGAACTGGCACTGGTGATGCCGGCAGCGCCGGATGCCGTCTTTCACGTGGCCGGCAATACCAGCCTGTGGCGGCGTGGCAACGCGCAACAGTACAGAGATAACGTACTGGGCACCCGGGCCATGGTCAGCGCGGCACTGAAAAACGTGGCGGGCCGATTTGTCCATACCTCCTCAATCTCCGCCTGGGGCATTCAGGACACCCCCATCAACGAACAGACGCCCTCCAATGCAGCTAACGACTGGATCGGCTACAACCGCAGCAAGTACCTCGCCGAGCAGGAAATAGAGAACGGTATCCGGCAGGGTCTGGACGCGGTGATCCTCAATCCCTGCGGCATTATCGGCGCCGGTGACACCCATAACTGGTCGCAGATGATCAAATTGATCCAGGACGGCAAGCTGCCAGGGGTGCCACCGGGCGGGGGCAACTTCTGTGCCGTTGAAGAGGTGGCCAAAGCACACCTGGCGGCGTTGGAAAGCGGCCAATGCGGCGAGCGCTATATCCTGGCCGGGGTGGAAGCCAGCTTTCTGGAACTGGTACAGACCATTGCCGGACAGCTCGGTAAAAAAGCCCCGTCGCGAACCGTGCCCCCGGCGGTATTGAAACTGGCCGGACAGCTATACCCCATCGGCAGCCTGTTTACCGGTAATGAGCCTCGGCTGACACCGGAAAAAGTGGCGCTGGTCACCAGCCGGGTACATGCCGACGGCAGTAAAGCCGTCCAGGAATTAGGCTTTAACGATCAGGTGCCACTGGCCACCATGATCGCAAACTGTATTCGCTGGATGGTGCAGGAACAACGCCTGTAAGAACGAAGTGGGTGGTTCGCCATGCACAAGCATGGCGCCTGCAGAAAACCGTTACCGGGAAAAGACATCTGCCCGGCAATGCCCTTTTCCTGATTTAGACCACCGCCCGGTATACCCGAAAACGCGTGGTTTCCCCTGCCACCTGCACATGGGAAAAAGCATCGTCCAGCCACTGGGCATAAGGCAGCTCGCGGTTCGCCACCAACCACATTACCCCTTCCTTGTTCAGATAGGCTGGCGCCTCGGCGATCAATCGGCGGGTGATATCGGTGGTACGCTGGCGCCGGTCATGGAACGGCGGGTTGGTCACGATCATGTCCACCCGGCCGGCCAGTGGGGAAAACAGATCGCCGCCAGTCACGCGGCCCTGCAAGCTGTTGCGAGCCAGGCTCGCAGTTGTCGCAGCGACCGCACAGGCACTCACGTCCACCGCCTGCACCTTCCACCCCTGGCTGGCCAGGCTGGCACTGATCACACCAGCACCGCAGCCCATGTCGATCATGCTTCCCCGTCTGGGCAAGCGGTGTTCTGCCATCAGATCCAGCAACAACCGGGTGCCCTCATCCAGACGGCCATGGCTGAATACGCCCGGGTAGCTGACGATTTCCAGCTCACCCACCGGAATCACCTCTCCCCAGGCCGCCAGGGTCTGCGTTTCTCCCGGCTGTAGCTGCCCGCTATACAGCTTGCAATGGCGGGCACTATCCACCAGTACCGCATCATCCACATGTGCCTGCAGATGTTTCAGTGCCCCGCGGATGCCGCCCTTCGCCGGCCCGATCAGCCACAACTCCACCGGCTGACTGATTTCGCCAGCCAGCCAGTTGAGCAAAAACCGCAAGCGGTCGATGGATTTGGGCAGAGGCAACACCAGCAGGTCCACCTCGGGTGGCACCGTCGGTGCCGGCGCCCATTGCTGGGCGCCCACGGTGAAATCATCCGCATGCAACTGCAGCTGGGCATCCACATCCAGGCTTTTCAACGCCGGGTCGTTGGCATCGATCACCAGCACCTGACGGCCCGACAGAGCGCCAGCCTGGCGCAGTAGCAATTGTGTCGTGTTTTCCATAGCAGCAAGCCCGAACCGGCGGAGTAAAGTGCGCCGCAGTATAGAGCAGCAGGCGTTTTCATGTCAGGCATAACGCACTCTCAGACTTTTGTACCAGCCTGCAAGTTTTACACATTCCGCACGCCAAAGAGTCTGCCGCACCGGTAGAATTGGAACGTTGACCCGACGATGTGGAGGCTCAAATGGTTAGCGCTGCACCCTGCATTCGCGCTGTAACCTATTTTCGCGCTGTGGCACTGTTTAGCTGTTGCCTGTTTTCTTCGTTGGTAGCCGCCGCTACGGATAGCGGCGTCTTCCGCCAGGCACTGGACGCAGCACGCAATGATGACTGGAATACTCTGACCCGACTGGAAAAACAGCTGGGCGATGATCACCCCCTGCAAGCCTATCTGGATTTTCATAGGCTGCGCGCGGCCCTGCCCGACCTGGCCCCGGAAAAGATAAACGACTACGCCCGGCGCTATCCCGATTCCCCGCTGCCAAACGACATTCGCCAGCTGGCCAACGTGGCTTATGGCAAGGTGGAGAAATGGGACGCCCTGCTGGCCGTCAACAGCAACGAGCCTTCAGCCACCGCGCGTCAGTGTTATTACTACCAGGCCAAATTGGCCAACGGTGACGACAGTGCCCTGCAAGCCGCTGCCGACATCTGGGCCAGCGGCCAGTCACGCCCAAATCAGTGTGATCCCCTGTTTGATCAGGCCCAGGCAGGCGGCGTCATTGATGATGCGGCAATCTGGGAAAGACAGCTGCTGGCCTTCAAGGCCAACAGCCATGGCCTGGTTCGTTACCTGGCCAGAAAACTCGAGGATACGGATTACGACACCGCCAGTGACTGGCTGGAAACCCTTTATCGACATCCCGACAAGGTGGACAACCTGCCCACCAACATCAAACCGGAACAGCGTCAGCAACTGCTGGCCGCCGCTATACATCGCTGGGCCTACAAGGACACCGTTAAGGCACGGCAATGGTTCGATGACCACAGTCGCCGTCAAGGCCTTCGCGATGACGCCATGCGGGAAGACGCCGGCCGGCGCATCGCCTGGTATTCCACCATTCGAGGTATTGAAGAAAACCGCCAATGGCTGGACAACTGGCTGACGGTCAATCCGGATGCGGAGCTGCTGGACCAACGTGCCCGCCGCACCATCATCGAACAGGACTGGGACAGCGCGGAACTGTGGATTACCCGTTTACCTGATAGCGAACAGCAGGATTCGCGCTGGCTCTACTGGCGCGCCCGGGCACTGGAAGAACTGAACCAGCCTGACCAGGCCCGTGCCCTCTACCGGCAAGCCTCCAGACACAGAAACTTCTTTGCCTTTATGGCCGCCGACCGCCTGGGCGAGCCCTACCATTTCTCCAATGCCCAGGTGCAACCGTCCGCGGATTTCACTCCCCCTCAGGCTATCGCCCGTGTACGCCTGCTGCGCGAGCTGAACGAGGATTACGCGGCCCGTCAGGAATGGCTGTGGCTGATGTGGCACAACGATGATGCCAACGTCCGCCAGCTTGCCCAGCATGCGCTGGAGCAACACTGGTACGATCTGGCGGTACAGGCATCTATCCAGGCCAAGGCCTGGGATGTTCTCGCCTGGCGTTTCCCGCCTGCCTATCAGCGCGAGTTTGAACAGCAAGCACAAAGGCATGATCTGGACCCCTGGTTGGCCATGGCCGTGGCTCGGCGGGAAAGTGCCTTCAATCCCCAGGCCCGTTCACCTGTCGGCGCCATGGGGCTGATGCAACTGATGCCGGGCACCGCCCGCAAGGTTGCCAAAGATGCCAACCTGGGCCGCCCCACCACCAACACCCTGCAAAACGCTGACTTGAATATCCAGCTCGGCAGCCGCTATCTGGCGGAGCTGCTGGACGAGTTCAAAGGCAACCGAGTACTGGCTCTGGCGGCCTATAACGCCGGTCCGCATCGGGTGAACAACTGGTTGAGGGAAGAGGACGAGGCGGTGCCCGCCGATGTCTGGATTGAATCCATTCCCTTCCGGGAAACCCGGGATTATGTCCAGGCCGTGCTCACCTATCGGGCCCTGTTTGTTGGGCTACACGACAACCAGGCACGCACCTCACAACTGCTCACCGAAAAGGAAAGCCAGGATCTGTATTCGGTATCGATGCTGGATTGAAAGGATATGAGCTTCTAGCTACGAGCTACTAGCTTCCAGTAAAAGAACCTGTTTTTAGGTTTTTACGCGCAGCTCGTAGCTAGTAGCTGGTTTCTTCTCAATCCAGCTGGCGGATGTGGTAATCCAGCCGGGCGCGAGCATCGCGGGTGCTGAGGGACTTGGTGGCTTCTACCCTTCTGCGCAGATGAATACTGCGGGCCGGTTCCCGGGTAAAAGCGATAATCGCATTGTGGCAGTCACTGCATGACAGCCGGAAACGGCTGGCATAGCCAGCCATGGCTTCATCCGTGGCAGCGGGACTTTCCCGGTATTCCTTCCAGTCACCAAAGTTCATCACCAGGGTACCGCTGGCCGACAGATTGTCCGCCAGGCATTGCAGCCACGCCTTGTCCGCCGGCACCGCCCGGCTGACTTGCTGATTGCTGGGCGCAAACAGGTCTTCGATGATCAGGTCGAACGGTTCCCCCTGATACGCCTGCAGCCATGCCTGGGCATCGCCCTCATAGGTCTCCACGCCGAAAGCGTCCATGCCAAACACTTCACGGGCCACCTGCAAGTGGGCAGCGTCCAGCTCCACGGCAACCAGCGTTTCAGGATTCAGTAACTGGCGAATGGGCGGGATCAACGACCCGCCCCCCAGGCCCAGCACCAGCACCCGTCGGAACCGGGAGGGCTCGTGCAGCAGGGCCGGCAACCAGAGCAGATCCCAGACACTGCCGGTGAGCAGGCGTTTGGGGTGAAACTCGGAGTGTTGTACGCCATTGGCATAAAGCCGCAGGGTTCGACCGGCACGGCGCACTTCGTAATGCACCCCCTGCAGCTCGGTTTTCCAGATTAGCGCCACACTTATTTTTCCAGGGTCAGAGTCAGGCCAGCTACTTTGCCATCGACATTGGTTTCGTTCAGGAAAATCCGGCTCTGTTCAATACCCAGTGTCTGCACCAGCATCGCCTTGGCATTTTCCCCTCGCAGGCGTGCCAGTTCTGTGAGCTGAGCCCGGTCCAGGGCCTTGGTATCGGTTGCCAGCATGGTCTCCCAGGCGGCTTTGGCCAGTACCGTTTCACGTTGCTCGTCATCCTCGGGAAGCGCGTTGCCTACCAGACTTTCCACATCCCGATCGGTGCTGGATTCATAGCGACGAATCAATTTTCGGCGCCATTTCTTTTCCTGCAAGGCATCATCAATACCCTGCCAGTCCTCGTCTGCCACCTCGCGGCCGATGGCCTGCGCAGCCAGGGCGGTGCGATCCTCAGCGTTGGTGGTACCGATCAGCCCCACACGCAATTCCGGGCGCTCATTGAGCACCTTGGCCAGCGCCTCCAGGGAAGAAGCCGTGTCCTGACCAGTTGCTGCCAGCCCCGGCTCAAAAGCAATACTCTCCAGGTTCTTGCCGCCCGCCAGCGCCGACAGCACAGAGAACGGTGCCGTCGCCGCCTTCACCACAACGTTGCTCAACACCTTGAGCACCATGCCTCCAACGCTAAAGCTCGGATCATTCAGATCCCCGTCCATGGCGACCGGCAGGGTGATCTTCCCCGAACGGTTACGCAGCACCGACAACCCCAGTTTCACAGGCGCGTTCACCGCCGTATCACTGGACACTTTTTCTCCCAGGTAGAATTCATCGGCAAGAATATTCGTGTTGCTGCTAAGCCGGTTGTTGTCGATGGACACGCCCGAGTTCACGCCGAGTTGGCCCTTCTCCACCTTGTAACCCAGATATTGCCCCGTATAGGGGGTCAGGCCAGTCATTTCGTAATTCTTCAGGGAAATGTTCAAGTCAGTGAACAGAGGCTCCGCCGTCAGCGCGCCCTTGATGCTGAACGGCGCATAACGATCCACCTGGGCGTTCAGATCCATGGTGGCCTTTCTGCCCGGGCGGGTATCCAGATTGCGCAGGTTCCCTGAAAGCTCATAAAGGCCAATGCGGAAATCAGGACTGAGCGACAAGTCCTCGTGGCGGATCTGGCTGCCAACCAGACGTACTCGATCCACCGTCACCTGCCAAGATTTACCCTGCTCACCCTGGCTCGTATCACTGCCGCTACCGCTGGCATCACCGGAAGCCATGCCCGCCTGAATCCGTGTGGCCACATCCCGGCCCTGGGCATCCACCCGATTGGCCATATCCATGCCGGTAAGGCCGATTTCCCCAATACGTACCGTCTGCCCGGCAGAGGCCAACGACAGATCCGTCACGCTGCCCTGGTTGATCTTGAGCAGGGATTCGCCGTTCTCCAGCAAACTGAAGTTTTCCAGGGACGCATTGGCGCTGACGGTGACCGCCGTGTTCTCACCTTTCACACTGGCGCGGGTATCCACAGACAAAACCCCGTCGGCCAGAACCAGCGGCGCCTCGCGTTCCAGCCAGGGCGAAAAGGGAACCAACGGCAATCCTTGCAAGGCCGCCTGGGCATCAACACTGAAGGGGGTCAGATTGCCTTCCCCGGAATGCTTCAGTGTGCCGCTTTGCTGGATCTTGCTGCTACCTTCCCAAGTGAAGGTAGCAGGCTCACCGATAATAAGGTTTTTCAAGGTCAGTTGACCGTCCGAAAGGGTCAAGGCCTGAGCAGGTTGCAGAGTACGGTCAGTAAAGCGCAGTCCACTGCCGTCCACTTGCAGGGTGTCCAGCCGCACGATCCAGTCAGCCTTGCCTTCCTGCACCTTCTGGGCCGCCTGCTCGGCTTTTTCCTTTACTTCCTCCACCCGCTCTTCAGCGGCTTCCCGGTCCGACGGCAAAAATAGCGTCGCCAGGTCGATGCCCTGTTCATTCAGCACCACGCCTAGCTCAGGATTAGTGACGGTCACTTTGGGAACGTTGACCTTCTGTGCCAGGGAATCCAGCTCCACCCCTTCAACACTGACTTGCGGCAGCGACACGCTGGGGGAGTCTTCACCTGGCTTGAGCAGCTGAAGCTGTCGTAATACCATCTGGCCATCACTGAGCACTACCTTCGGTTGCGGCTCCGCAGCAAAATGATAGGCGGTTTCCACATCCAGTTCGCCGGACGGCACGGTAAAGCGGACTTCATTCTTGAGCAGCCGCGCCAGGGGCACCAGGTCGACCTTTTCCACACTCAAGTGTCCCCGCGCGATGAAGGGAGTGAATTCAAAGCGACCCTGCCAATCCAGTGCGCCACCGTCCGGCCCCTCCAGACGAATCGCGTAGTCATTGCTGTTTTCACCTTTGCCCTTGGTAGAAAAATTGCTCACCGTGAAAGCCAGTGGCAACACCAGCTTTTCCGGCTCGTCGCCGGAGGCCTCGGTAAAACGCAGATCGCCGGCGGCAAGGCTGAGGCTGGCAATGGAAATGGCCGGCAAGCCAGGCTCCTCCTGCTCCTGCTCCGGCTCCGGAGCTTCCTCTTCCGGAGCCTGGGCAAGCTGCTCCTGGATATGGGTCAACACATCATCAAAGCTGAAGGTGTTACCGGGATTGCGTTGGGCACGCACCGTCAATGCATCGAGCATGACTTCATCAAAATGCCAGCTCCAGCGGAACAGGGAAGACAACTGGAAATTCACATACAGCTGGTTGAAGCCTAGCAATACCTCTGTCTGGTCATCCTGGATGGAGAAACCATTCACCGTGGCGCTCAGCACCAGAGGATTGATCTTCACCTCATCAATGGTGACTTGCCGACCAGTCAGATCCGCCAGTGCCTTGCTGGCATTATCCCGGACCAGTCCCGGCGCCAGGAAAAAGCCAAACAAGGCGTAAAGCAGATAAAGGCTAGCCAGAATAATCAGGGTTTTCACTTTCCAGCTACTGCTTTTCCAGGCCTGTAACACCTTCACATCTGTCTCCCTATCAAGACGCTCCGATTTTGACGCCATGGTAGCAGTTGCGCGCCCCGCTGGCGCTCCAAACCCATTGCGCCGCCATGGTGGCTATGGAAAATGGGCGCATCTTGCACAGGAGTCCTGCCATGAGCGACAACTACCTTCTGAACATGTACGAAAAAGCCCTGAAGCTGCCCGCCGGCCGCAAGCTGTTTTCCATGGTGTTCAGCCGCAAAGCCCCCTACTTTGCCACTATTACCCCGATCATCAGCGAACTTCGCCCCAACTTTTGTGAGGTAAAGTTCAAGAAACGTAAAGGTGTGGAAAACCACATCCAGACAGTGCACGTGATCGCCATCTGCAACGCACTGGAATGTGCCATGGGCGCCATGGCGGAATCCTCTGTGCCCAAGCACCTGCGCTGGATTCCCAAAGGCATGGATGTGAACTATACCGCCAAGGCCACCAGCGATATTACTGCCACCGCCGAAGCCAATCCGGAAGACTGGAAACCCGGCAACCTTCCCGTCACCGTCAAAGCCATGCGCGACGATGGCACCGTGGTAGTGGAAGGCACCATCAATCTGTGGATCAGTGAGAAACCCGCTAAAAGCAGTTAACAGTGAATAGTTAACGGTTCCCGAGCTGGGGCCGTGTTTGCGTCACTGTATGAGGCCGTGTCCAGGCATTTGGGCGCGGCTTCTTTCGTTCTGAACCCGCAGCGCTCTGACAGCCCTCCCCCGCCTGCAAGGATGACGCTACACTAGTCGCCGGGAAAAGGGGGAACCACATGCTTATCGTACCCGTCGGTGACAAGGAAGCGCGCCGCACTACGCCCTGGATCTGCATTCTGCTGATCCTGATCAATATTGCCGTCTATACCTGGACCACCCACCAGGATCTGCAAAGAGACGGTCCGCTGACTGCAGAACAGGCCAATCTGCTGGCGGACTATGAAGTGGATTTGCTGCTGCAGTGGCTATCACAGCAGGACAGCAGGACCTATGCCGATGCTGTGGCCATGAACGACAAGGGCGCGGATTTCATGATGGCCTACGGCTGGTACGATCAGGCATTCGCCCTGCATGTTCACCACCACTGGCAGCAACACCCCCCTGCCAACCAGTGGCGCCAGCTTCGCAACGATCTTGAAGACTGGATGGATCAGCAATCCACTATTCGCTGGGGGCTGATTCCCAATGATCCCAGCCTGGTCACCCTGCTCAGCTCCCAGTTCATGCATGGTGACTGGTTTCATCTTCTCGGCAACATGCTGTTCCTGATCATGTTTGGCATTGCCATGGAACGGCATTGGGGTGCCCGGCGTTTCCTACCGGCTTATCTGCTTTGTGGCATCGGTGCAGGCCTGTTGTTTATCGCATCCGCTCCGAACAGCGGCATTCCACTGGTGGGGGCATCTGGCGCCATTTCCGGTCTGATGGGACTGTTTGCCGGCACATTCCGTCTGCGCAAGCTGGAGTTTTTCTACACGCTGGGATTTTTCTTCGGTAGCTTCCGGGCACCGGCACTGGTGCTGTTTCCGGTATGGCTGGGCTGGGAACTGATACAGGCGGCGACAATGAACAGCAACGTCGCCTATATGGCCCACGCCGGCGGCCTGCTGACCGGGCTGGCTCTGGCTTTCCTGCTTCCTTTCACCGAGCAACCGAACCGGCAGAAAGGCAATCAGCCCGGCATGGACGGAGATGACACTCAGGTGCCTGCAATCTGCCAGCAACTGGCCGAACAATTACGCTTTGATGATGCCCAGTCCCGCTGCCGCCAATGGCTTGTCAACCACCCTAAAAGCCGCCCCTTGTGGTTTTTCTTCCTGCAGATGGGCCTGCGCCGCAAGCAGCTGGATGCGGCCATGAAAGAGGCAGTTAAAACCTTGAGCGAACGCCAGGGCAGTGATGCCCTGCTGGGGGCGCTATGGCAGGAATACGAATTTCTGGGCGGCGACATCCGTGCCCTGCCTCCCGCCTACCAACTGCTGCTGGCAGAGCTGGCCTGGCGCCAGCAGCGTAGCAAGCTGGTACGAGAGATCGTGCAGGATCTGCAAAAGAAACAGTGGCAGCACCCTCGCCTGGAACGGCTCAGCCAGCGGCTTTAAGACGCTGGAATACCTGCATGGCTTCGCAGGATTCCTGGCTCTGAAACTGATCGGGAAAGTGCTTTTCCACAAAGGCCAGCAACTTGCCCGCCCGGAGCAGATCCCCGTGCTGCTCCATATACAATCGGGCCAACAGCACATAGGCCGTGCCCAACAATGGGAAGCCCGGCGTTCGTTGATGCAGGTTTACCAGCAAATGCTGCGCTTCTTTCAATCGCCCCCTCTCGTACAACGCCTGGGCCAACGACAAAGACAAACTGCCTTCTTCTTCAAAGCGGAATCCCGGCTGTTGCTGCTGGGCTTCCAGCCAGATCTGCACAGCGGAACCCTCGTTGCCATTGGCCAATTGCTGGCGAAGAAAACGGGCAAGATGCGCCTGCCAGGGTTTGTCTTTTTCCAGCAAGCGCAGCAGACGCAGTCGGCGCCAGTTCAGTTCCTGGTGCATTGGGGCTGCATTGAGGCCACGATTTACCACGCCCAGCGCATCGTCAAAACGCCCTTCCTGAGCATAGATATGGGCAGAACCCAGCGCTTCTGCCACATCAAAATCATCCGCAGCCAGGGAACGCCCCCGGGGCTCATCTTCTGCCAGCCCCAGTTCGCGGGCCTTTTCATTGAGCATGGCGCCCATCATGGCAGAGGCAACAATCGTCGTATAAGCAGAGAACGCCGTACCCAGAAATACCAACACCTGAAGATCACTCTGGGTTTGCAGTAACGACGGAGCAGCCGTCACCGCCATCACGGCAAACCACAAAAGCAGGTAGGACACCCCGACAGTGACCACCAGCTGCAACCAGCGCAACGGGTTCAACGCCATGCGCAGAGATCGACTCACTGCAAGAATCATCACCGCCGCCGGCAACACCAGCGCAGCCAGGGCCAGCAGCCCCATGGCCAGAACCATGGACGTTGAAACCAGCAACAGGGGCACCGTAAACAAGGTAATCAACAGGACGATCTGCTTGACCAGCAAGCCACCTTCGGACATCACATCCATCGGGGATGGCGGTACCCAGTCATCGCCAGCGACCTCCGCGATCACTACCAGCGAATAAACAAACAGGGTGAGAGCCAGAAACAATAACAACAGGCCCGTAAGCAGCCCCAGAGACAGCACACTGGCAATGCCCAGAGACAGAATCAGCCATAACGCCGGTGGCTTGAGCGGGTATTGCAGGATTTCCCCGGAGCGTTGCCAGAATGGCGTTCCAGGCTCACCATCGCCCTGCCAGTCCAGCTGTTGGCTGCACAACACACAGCGCGGCAAGCCAGGACGAAAATTCTCTTCTCCACCCGGCACACACTGCCCACAAAACCGTTTGCTGCAACCGGAGCAATGCCAGCTCCCTGGCTTCTTCAGGTGATAATTACAGGCTTCCATGTCACTCCCTTACCCTTCCCTACCGGCACGTCATTGTGCCGCTCTTATTTCCCTGATGAACAATGCTGCCCTGACAGCAGCGTCACCAATCAAATCGGTCTGCTCAAGACCACTGCGCTTTAGTGGTCGAAAATCATGATCCCCATGGGGCAGCCAGTGTAAAGAGATGGCTTGCGGCAAACCATAATTCGTCACCTCCTGCGGCTTGCCGAAGGGGTCACGTTCACCCTGGCAAATCAGCATGGGGACAGCCAGATGTGGCAGATGCTCAGTGCGGGTTTTCTCCGGTTTTCCCGGTGGGTGAAACGGGTAACCCAACGCCACCACTCCATGGATAGGCGGACAGTCTGTTTCCGCTGCCAGCAGTGATGCCATGCGCCCGCCCATGGATTTGCCCCCGATCCAGATCGGCAGATTGTCGTCCGGCAACGCCGCCAGTACGTCCCGGAAGTGCGCCAGCAACTGCGGGGCGCGATTCGGCGGGAACTTGCGTTGTTCCTGGCGACGGCGCGCCATATAGGGGAACTCGAAACGGACAACGGAGATTCCCCGATCGGCCAGAGCTTCCGCCATGGCGTTCATGAAGTCACTATCCATGGGAGCGCCAGCGCCATGGGCCAGCACCAACAGCGCCGCTGGCTGCTCGGCACAGTTCCACAGCAAATCCATCACAGCGCCATCTCCAGCGCCTTGAACTGGGCCTGCAGCGCCGTTTTGAAATCTACCCGAAAAAGATCCAGCCCAGGTGTATCAAGCACCTTCTCTACCACCGGTGCCGGATGACTGACAGCCCAGCAGCCGATCAAGGTTTGCTGTACCTGCATCAGATAAGTGGCCGCCTTATCGCTGGACAGACCATAGGCCTGCTGCAGACGCTGAGCCAATTGCGCGAAATGCGCTAGCAGGGACTGTTTGAACGCTAAGGCCGCCGCCTCATCCAGATTCTGTTCCAGCACTGAGTGCAGGATCGCTGTGAGCCGGCAAAACAATGGGCGCGCCACCAGCATCTCCGACAAGGCCTGCCACAGTGGCAAGCTGTCATCCACTGGCGCATGGCTTACCCGCTCAAGTTCATCCAGGTACAAGCCAAGAAACAGCGCTTCCTTGGAAGGGAAGTAACGATACAACGCCGCCTTGGTGACGCCGGCCCTGCGGGCAATGGAGGCAAGGCTGATGGCTTCGAAACGCTCCTGCTCAAAGAAGGTTGCCGCCGCCGCAAGAATCTGGGCGCGCCGTTCCGCCTTCTGCTCAGGTGAGCGGGCGCGCTGAAAAACACATTCGGCCATAGGGAACCTCTGATTGAATCAGGAATCAGTGCCAGATCGCTCATCATGCAAGCATGATTTTCCGCCGACATTAGTATCCAGTCGGAACCTGCAGGGGCGCCGAGCGTAGGGTTCAGAACTGCACCAGAAAAATTGATAATGAATAATTGAGAATTGATAACGTGCGGGATAGTGCCTTTATTCTCAAAGCCCGGATGCCGCACTTGCATTTTGAACGCGGCTTCTGAGTTTTCCAATCAGGCAGGCGTTTGATCGCGTCGTTATCAATTATCCATTCTCAATTATCAACTTAACGGTATTGGTGCAGTTCGCCTAAGGCTCAGTGCACCCTACGCCAGAGATCCGCCAGCGCAGATTACGCCTGAAGCATGCCTGCCAGTCGGCGGGTAATCATACGGGGCGAGAACTTGCCCATCCACACCAGCAGCAAATTTTTCAGGCCGGGAATCACAATGGCGCGACGGCGCCCTGCCAGAGACTTTTTCACCACCGCTTCGGTAGTCATGGTGCCAGCCTTGAACAACAGGGTATCGGTCATGTGGGCTTCGGTAGCAAACTCTGAATCGGTAGCACCTGGACACAGAGCGCTGACCGCGATCCCGTTACCTTTCAGCTCTTCGTGCAGGCCTTCAGAGAACGACAGAACAAAGGCCTTGGTGGCGTAATAAATGGTCATGTTCGGGCCTGCCTGAAAGGCCGCCGAAGACGCCACATTGATCACAAACGCATCCTTAGCCTGCTTGAGCGCCGGCACCAGACGCCAGGTCAGATCTACCAGGGCTGTCACATTCACCTGCACCATATCCAGCTGCCGCTGCAGATCCAGATCCGCAAACTGCCCGCGATCACCAAAGCCGGCATTGTTGATCAGGCCAGTCACCGCGATCTGCTGTTGCTCCAGCGCCTTTGCCAGCTCGGCGGAGGCTTCCGGCTGCGCCAGATCCGAGGCGATGCAGGCAACCTCAATACCGTTTCGCTCGCGCAACTCGCCGGCAAGGGCCTCCAGGCGATCCAGGCGCCGGGCCACCAATACCAGGTTGTTCCCTTCCATTGCCAATTGCCGGGCAAATTCCTTACCAATACCGGCACTGGCGCCAGTAATAACGACCGCTTGCATAGCTTTTCTCCATTAAGTAACCATCGGTCACTAATTTAGAGAAAAATCACCGATCTGTAAATAACCGCTGGTCACTTAAATGAGTTGCGCCTCGACACTACCTTTTGAGAGCCCTGGTTTTCAGTGCAATCTTCGCTTTGCGAGCAAAGCTCCAACAGCGCCATCGCTTCAGGTCTCCCCTTCTGCCACGCCCCACAGGTTGAGCTGGCCATGGGGACCTGGTGGCACAAAGCCACTGCAATCCAGAGATTGTTCTTCACGGGCCTGCAATCCGGCCGCTTTGCAAGCGGATGCAAAACGCTGGCGCAGCAGATGCGCCCAGGCCCCCTGCCCGCTTTGTCGCTGGTGCCAGCGGCTGTCATAGACGGCGCCACCATGCAGATCCCGCATCACCGACATCACCTTCTCCGCCCGCTCCGGGTAATGCTCATGCAGCCACTCCTCCCAGAGCGGCCCCACTTCATGGGGAAGTCGCAACACCACATAACCCGCCTGCTGAGCACCGGCCTGGGCCACCTGCTCGACAATATCTTCCAGCTCGTGGTCGTTGATGAAAGGAATCACTGGCGCCACCAGGGCAGTTACAGGCACCCCGGCCCGGCTCAGCTCACGAATCACCTTGATGCGCTCACGGCCACCACTGGCCCGTGGCTCCAACTCGCCTTTGAGGCGGTTATCCAGCGTGGTCACGGACACCGCCACCGACGCCCTGCCCAGGCGCGCCATGGGAGCAATCAGGTCAAGATCTCGCAGTACCAGGGTGCTCTTGGTGATCAGGCTGAAGGGATGCTGGCAATCCACCAGCACCTGCAACAGTTCCCGGCTTATACGCCGTTCTCGTTCGATGGGCTGATAAGGATCTGTCACCGTACCCAGCACAATGGGCCGACAGCGATATCCTGGCTTGCGCAAACTATCGCGCAGTACCTCTGCCGCATTGTCCTTGCAGAAGATTTCACTCTCGAAATCCTGGCCCGGTGACAGATCCACATAGGCATGATTGGGGCGGGCATAGCAGTAGATACAGCCATGCTCACAGCCCCGGTAGGGATTGATGCTCTGCTCAAATGGCAGGTCCGGGCTGCGATTGGTCATGATCAGGCTTTTTGCCTGTTCACGGTGATAGCGGGTGGGCCGGTTTACCGGCGCGTCATCCATATCGCTATGGCTGACGGCAAAGCGTCCCGGTATCTGGCTGAAGGTACCCCGGTTCACAGCAGGCATAATGGCTCCCGTCGAATACTGTCTTTTTGTACAGTATATCGAGAAGAGCCCGGACTCAATACTTTTTACCCAACTACGCCCAGCCAGCCCGGTGGCGCCTTGCTCGCAAGGCGAATGGGAGTATTGATCACCAGCATATGGCGAAGCGGGCAACCCCTTCGCCATGCAAGCATAGCTCCAACGAAGTCTGGTGGCATAAGTGGCCTACAAACTCCGAAGCTTGCGCAGCTCCCTTACCCCGACTGCAAGTGTCATGAAGTCGTGGGGGCTGTCTGCCTGCAGGGTTTGCAAGCGGTGGATGCCGAAGGCGACCTTGCGGCTGGCCTTGTCTTCCCACGCAGCAAAGCGAGCGGCGGCGTTGTCGCCCTCCTGTTCCAGTACCTTGGCAGCCACCTGGCGGTGCAGGCGATAAGAGTCTTCGCGCAGGTTGGCGCGGGCCAGGGCCTGCCAGCGACCCTGTACGCTCAGGTCGATGATGGCGGACAACAGCCAGAGGATCTGCAGGCGATCCCCGACCAGGAAGTAGACCTCCGCCGCCAGTTTCAGCGGCACCTGGGCCTGGGAGGCCAATTCGATCACGTCCGGCGCGCTGCCCAGCACCATGGTGTTGGCCAGCAGGCGAGCTTCTTTTTCCGGCACGCCATCGTCGCCCATGCCGGCCACCGCCTGATCCCACTCCTGACGGTAACTGCCTGGCAGGATATCCGGCAGCATGGCTTCCAGCTCACCAATGGACTTGCGATAGCGGTTGACCGCTTCCGCCACCGGGCGACGACCCCATTTGTAATGGATCAGCCAGGTGGTGACGTGTTTCATCAGGCCGATGACACGACCATAGAGGCGCAGCTGCACCTGGCTGTCCACCTTGCCATCCAGCCCGTCCACCGGTGCCCAGTAAAGGTCCCCATCGAACACCGCGTGAGCCATGGCATAGGCCTTGACGATACGGTGCAGGGACAGCCCATGCTCATCGGCATAACGGTGGACAAAGGAAAAGCCCATACGATTGACCACCGCATTGGACAACACAGTGGCAATCAGCTCCCTGCGCAACCCATGCGCCAATAAATCCTCGCGGAAGGATTCCACCAGCTCTTCCGGGAAATAGTTGAGTACGTCCTGATCGAAGAAGGGGTCGTCCGGCACATCGGTGGCCAGCATGGCATCAAACAAAGCATTCTTGGTGTAGGACAACAACACCGACAGTTCCGGCCGTGTCAGCCCTTTGCCCCGGGTGCGGCGCTCACTGAGCCCCTCGTCATCCGGCAGGTATTCCACCGAGCGGGTCAGCGAGCCCTGGCGCTCCAGAGTGCGCAGGTGGTTGGCGTGTTCGTCGAGACGGCTGGCGGCATTGAATTCCAACAGGCTCAGGGCCAGGCATTGCACATAGTTGTCGCGCAGTACGGCCGTTGCCACGTCATCGGTCATCCGCTCTAGTAGCGGGTCACGGGTTTCCCGGTCCAGGCGACCATCACGCAGCCGCTGATTGAGTGGAATCTTGATGTTCACTTCCCGGTCGGAGCTGTGCACGCCACCGGAATTGTCGATTGCATCGGTGTTGATACAGCCGCCGTTCAGCGCGTACTCGATCCGCCCCAACTGGGTCAGCCCCAGGTTGCCGCCCTCGCCCACCACCTGACAACGCAGGTCGCGACCATTGATACGGATGGCATCGTTGGCCCGGTCGCCTACCTGTGCCGGACTTTCGTTGCTGCCTTTCACATAGGTGCCAATGCCACCGTTCCAGAGCAGCTCCACCGGTGCCTTTAGGATGGCGGTGATCAACTCCGCGGGTGTCAGGGTACGTTGCTCGATACACAGAGCGTTACAAGCCTGCTCACTGAGGGTGATGCTTTTGGCACTGCGCGACCAGACCCCGCCACCGTCGGAAATCAGCGATGCATCGAAATCTTCCCAGGTGGTGCCACGCGTGTTGAACAGCCGCTGACGTTCGGCAAAGGTGGTCATCGGGTCCGGGTCCGGATCAATGAAGATGTGCATGTGGTTGAACGCGGCAACCAGCTTGATCTGTTCGGACAGCAACATGCCGTTGCCGAACACATCGCCGCCCATATCGCCGATGCCCACCACGGTAAAGGGCGTTGTCTGGATATCCTTGCCCGCTTCCCGGAATTGCCGCTTAACGCTCTCCCAGGCACCGCGGGCGGTAATACCCATCTTCTTGTGGTCGTAGCCGGCACTGCCGCCGGAGGCAAAGGCATCGCCCAGCCAGAAGCCGTATTCATCGGCCAGGCCATTGGCGATATCAGAAAAGGTCGCGGTGCCCTTGTCAGCGGCCACCACCAGATAAGGGTCATCGCCATCATGACGGACCACGGAGGCCGGCGGCACCACCTGATCCCCGACCCGGTTATCGGTGATATCCAGCAGGCCGCGAATAAATTCCTTGTAGCAGGTGATGCCCAGCTGCTGCCAGGCCTCCCGGTCCGCCGGGTTGCCTCGCTTGAGCACAAAGCCGCCCTTGGCACCCACCGGCACGATAATGGCGTTCTTCACCATCTGCGCCTTTACCAGGCCCAACACCTCGGTTCGGAAATCCTCGCGCCGGTCAGACCAGCGCAGCCCGCCCCTGGCCACCGGACCACCACGCAGATGGATACCTTCCATTTGCGGTGAATAGACGAAGGCTTCATACATGGGCAGCGGCGGCGGCAGTTCCGATACCTGACTCGGGTCCAGCTTCAGACTCACATAGGACTTGTCGTGGCCGGCCGCATCCGGCTGGTAGAAGTTGGTGCGCAACCCGGCCCGCACCACACTGAGGAAGGCACGCAGCACCCGGTCCGCATCCAGCGAGGCCACCTGGTCCAGCTGGTGATCCAGGTTCTGGGCCAGCTTGATGCCCTCGTTTTTGCGGCGCTCGTCGCTGATTCCGGGGTCAAAACGGGTTTCAAACAGCTGCACCAGAGAGCGGGCGATGCTGGCATGGTCCGCCAGCAACTGTTCCATATAGTTCTGCGAATAGGGCAAGCCGGTCTGTACCAGGTACTTGGTCAGCGTCCGCAGACAGACGATCTGCCGGGAGTTAAGGCCAGCCAACAGCACCAACCGGTTAAGGCCGTCGTTTTCCGTGTTGCCATGCCAGCATTCCAGAAACGCCTCTTCAAAAAAGCGTTTCTGCTGCACCGGCCCCAAGGCGCAATCGCCATGCACCTGCACATCGAACACCTGCACCCACTGGGCCTCACCATCACGGGGAATGACCTGAGTGGGTTCCTGTCTCACCACACGCAGACCGAAATTTTCCAGCGCGGGTAACACATCTGACAGGCCAATCGGTTTCTTCTGGCTATAGAGACGCAGGCTGGTGGGGCAGGCAGCCCCGTCGCCGCTTTGGATGGATAGCGAGGGCAGCACCGGCTGGCGGTCATTCAACTGCGCCAGATAATGAATATCCGCTGCCGCTTCCATCGGATCAGTCTTTTCCTGATAGCCCACCGGGAAAGCGTCGCCATAGCGCTGCGCCAGTCCGGCACCCTCTTCGCCATGCTCGCCCTCCTTGCGCAGGATGTCGCGAAGCTGGTCAGCCCAGGTGCGGGTAACTGCCAACAGGCGATCTTCCACCTGGGCCTGTGACATGGCCAGATGAGTCCCCTGGGGAATGCGGATAATGCAGTGAATCCGTGCCAGCCCCTCACGCAGAAAATCCACCGTGCGCTCCACCGAGCTGCCATTGCAGAGCTGCTTCAACTCGGCGGTGACATGATCACGCAGTTCCCGGGAATAACGCTCCCGGCTCAGATAAACCATGCAGGAATAGAACCGCCCGTAACGATCTCGCCGCATGAACAGACTGAGGTGGTGGCGGTCACGCAGGGCACGGATACCCATGCAGATGCTGTAGAGCTCCTCTTCACTGCACTGGAACAGTTCGTCTCTGGGTAACTGATAGATAATGTCGCGCAGATGTTTGCCGGAGTGTGACCGCTCGGGCAGGCGGGAGCGGTCCAGCACATAATTGACCTTGCGACGGATCAACGGGATGTCCCGGGGACGATTGATATAGGCATCCAGCGAGAACAAGCCGATGTAACGATCGGTCCCCTCTACAGTCCCGTCCTCCGCCAACCGTTTTACCGATACCACATCCATGTAATGGGGATGGTGGATCGGCGAACGGGCGTTGGCCTTGGTCACCACGACCAGGCGGCCATGGGCAATGTACTTGGCCATCTCGTCGTGGGGGGCAATAAACTCTTCCGCGTTGGCATAACGGCTGCCGGGGCGGGCCAGGCCAAGCCCGGCATCATGATCCAGGGAAAGCTTGATGCCGTCGTCCACGGGCTCTGCCCGGGAGCGGGCATAGCCCAGGAAGGTAAAATGATCCAGTGACAACCAGTCAATAAAGGCCTGAGCCTCGGCAAGTTCTTCCTGATCGCGACTGGGGAAATCCCCAGAGAGGTTCTTCTGGGTGGTTTCCAGGTTATCCAGCATGGCCGGAAAATCCTCCACCACCAGGCGCAACTCTCCCAGCACCTGTTCTAGGGATTCCTGGAGATGCTCATAGGCCTCGTCGCTGGCCAGTGGTTCAAACTCAACATAGACCAGGGATTCCGCCGGATTCTCGCCATCGCCAACGCCGGCCACCCTAGTCATGTGTCCATGGGTATCACGAAGCACCTGTATCACTGGATGAATAGTCCAGTCGATAGCCGTGCCCGCATCTCGTACCGCCATGGCGATCGAATCCACCAGAAATGGCACGTCATCGGTCACCGTCCGCAACGCCGCCAGCCCACCTGGCCTAGTGGGTGGTTTCAGATGAATCAGGGTTTCTTCAGGGTGGCGCTGGAAGGCCATCATCCAGTGTTGCTGGGCGATGTGAAAAAGCTGCTCGGGGGTACGGGCGGTGAGCGCCGCCTGGCTGCTCATTTCAAAATAAGCCGCCATGAAACTGCGGAACAGGGGCTGATGTTCGACCCCGACGTGGGCGGTAACCAGTGCTTCAAGCTGGGCCTGTAACAGGGCCTGGCGCTGCGCGACGTCATCCTGCATCGAATCCTCCGGCGTCCGTTCGGGCGCGCCGGCAAGGGGCCAGCGGCCTCGGTTTCACTCTATACCGGAGGAATGGATCAATACCAGCCCGGCGCCGTGATTAGATCGGCAAACAGGAAAATGACAGGAAAGCGGCAGCAACATTGTGCAGCGGGCTATATCGCTATGCAGGGTGCACTGAGTCCAAGCGAACTGCACCAACACCGCTAAATTGTTAATGGAGAGAGTGGATAATTGATAACGACGCGATCAGACGCCGGCCTGACCGGAAAACTAAGAAGTCGCGTTCCCAATGTAGGCGCGGCCTCCTAGCTTTGATAATAAAGGCACCATCCCGCGCGTTATCAATTCTCAATTGTCCATTATCAATTATTCTGGTGCAGTTCGCCTCAGCCTCAGTGCGCCCTGCATAAAAGGCTTCTGGCGCCTTACTGCACCTGCACCGGCTGCACCAGCACCCAGGGCATCACTACCACCGTCCATAGGCCCTGATCGATCTCAAACCACTTGGCGGCCTGATCATCGGTGACCTTGTCTACCTGCCCCTTGTCCCGCCACAGAGACAGGGTGTCGGCCTGGTCTTCGGAAAACGCCAGTGCCACTTCGATCAGGTCCAGTTCTGGCGCCACATAGACAGTCTGGCCACGGGCAAAGAACGGCTGCAGCTCTTTCCAGCTGGCCTTGGCCGTTTCCTGATTGAGTTTGGCTTTGAGAATATCGCGATCTGCGGATGAATCAGACATGGGCGGCTCCGTGTTCAGGGCCGTGCATTATCCGTATTCGGGAGGGTGCAATCAAAGAGGGAAAAAGAACGCCCGCCACTTGGGGAATGGCGGGCGGGCTGTACCGGGGCCGAAATTGAACATCCGTGTTCGATTGCGTCCTTGCGAGATCCACTTTAGGGAAACCAGCAAGGCGGCATAAGACGCGATTTGCTACATCTTTTGTAAGCCATTTGCCATAGCAAGGTGTGGTTTTCGGCCTCGGCAAGCCAAGGCTTATTGCTGTAGGAACCCAGCCTAGCGAAGTAACAGCCGCAGGCTGGCCCGAAGGGGGGGCGAAGCGAATAACGCCGCTTGAGGCGCGAAGCCTTCTGGCACGAGGCTTTCATGTGCGACCGTGCCATTTCGCGCCTCAAGCGGCGCTCCTACAAAACAGCCAGCCAACGCTCCGGGGTCAGCGCCAGCGAATCTCACGGCTTGTCTCGCTGATTGGTCGCTGCCTGCGATCGAACAGCTGAAAGCTGGCCCCTTCGGCGCTGAAGCTCACTTCGGAAAAGGCGTTATCGCTGAATACCTCGCCGGGGACCTCCACCCGGCCCAGAGGCTTACCCCAGCCCCCATGGAGCACACCCGGCACCCGAATCATCGGGCGATACCAGCGGAACGCCCGCAGCGCTGTGGGCCAGAACAAACCGGAGCAGGTCCAGCTATGCACCTGCTTGCCACCATTTAACGTCAAACAGGCATACAGGGAGGCATGCACATCCCCACTCAGCACCACCAGCTTGTCGCTACGGCTGCGCCCCATGGCCTCCAGCAGACGCTGACGCTGGTGCTTGAAACCCTCCCAGGCATCCTTGCCACGGAACGGGCGTCGCTGCTCCGGGAACAACAGCACCGAGGTCACCAGCACCTTGATGCGGTCCGGATCACGATCCAGCCACTCGATAAAGGCCTGTTCCTGAATATCGCCGATCATGCGACGCTGCCAGGGCCAACGACTCAGTACCCGCTCGGTGCGCACATCCATGACAAAGAAATCTGCCGGCCCCCGGGAGAAGGTGTACCAGAAACGGTCCGGATCGCGATCCAGATAGGTGCCCGCCTGATTCAGGGGGGCCGCCGGAGAGTGGGACGCCTGGTAAATCTGATAGGCCTTGATGGCGGCGGGATATTTGCTGGTCCACAACTCAGCATTGGCCCGGGCCGGCCAGTTATTCTCGATCTCGTGATCGTCAAGGATCATGTAGCTGTTGGTATCGCGAAGCAGCTTGGCCAGATGCGGCTGGGAAAAGCTTTCCCGGTAAAGCGCATCAAAATCCTCACGGGTGGTGGCGGCACCTAACTTATACATGGAATCGGCATATACCTGATCTCCGCCGAAAAGCAAAAAATCCGGTTTCGAGGTATCCGCCCGCGACGACATTTCGGCAAAAATCTTGTCTGCCCGATCGTCCTGAATTTCACCATCCAGGCCGACAAACCGGTAGCAACAGGAGCCAAAAAAGAAACGCGTGGCATCCGCATCCGGCTGATTGGTAAGAAACTCCCCCTGATCTGCTGCTTCCCAGTCCAGCGCTACCTCATCTTCCGTGGCCACCCAGCCAGCCTGATATTCATAGCGGGTACCAGGCTGCAACTGATTGAGAATCACCACACCGGAGCCATCGAAGTTGCCATTAAGCCGAAACGTTCTCGCCGGTGACCAATCCGTGCTTCCCTTACGACGCCAGCGAATCCGCCCCCACAGCCATTTTTTTCCGGCTCCCAGCTTCCCTTTTGGCAGCGCACCGAACACTCTCACATGGGTGTCCACCGCCTCCCCTACCACCGGTCCTACGGCAAACCGGTTCACTCTTTGACTCATGGCTTATGTCCCCCCTGCATTGAGCCCCCCGGCCCACGCTGCTAGCATCACGGTTAAGCGGTGCAGGCAACCTCATGGTCACTCGTACGGGCCCGAAATAAACGGCACCCTCTGTCAGGAATAAAAACGTTGCTCAAGGATGCGAAAACTGCCTTTATTCTGCTTATTGCCTTGCTCTCACTCGGGCTGACATCAGCCGTCTGGGCTAACGGTCCCGAGCTGCAGATTATTGGCGAAAAGCAGGAAGAACTACACCCCTATCAAGGGCTGGATTACTTCTGTACCCCTGCGGCACAGTCGCCGACCATTAATGCCCTGCAAAAACGCCCGACCCTGCCCTGGCAATCCAGCCGGGGAGAAATGCCCAACCTGGGATTCACCAATCAGCACTGCTGGTTCCGATTTGCCGTGCGCAACCAGAACCCACGGCACAGCGACTGGCAGCTACTGGTTGATTACGCCATGCTCGGCGAGCTGGACGTCTACCAACTGGATGCCGGCGGCAACCTGGTCAATCACTTCCAGGCCGGCATGGACCGTGATTTTGCCGTACGGCCTGGCAACTACCCCACTCCCGCTTTCCCGCTGTCCCTGCCCAGCGGCAAGGACAGCAGTTTTTATCTCAAGGTCACCTCTCCTCACAGCATCCAGCTGCCGATACGACTGCTTAGCCACGATCAGTTCGCCCGATCCGCGCAGAACCAGACCATTATCCAGGGAATCTTTTTCGGCGGCATGCTGGTGATGATTCTCTATAACCTCTCGCTGTTCTTCTCCATACGCGAAAAGGTCTATCTGCTATATGTGTGCTGGTCGGCAGTGGTTACCCTGTTTCTGGCAGTACTGCACGGCTATGCCCACCGTTACTTGTGGCCGCACTCTCCGCTTGTCAGTCAGTACATCATTCACTACCTGCTACCCCTGATCGTGCTGCTGCCACCGTTGTTTACGCTGCATTTTCTGTCGCTGCGGGAAAAGGCGCCGCGCCTGGCGGCATGGCTGAAAGGCCTGGTAATCATCGGTACGCTGCTGTTCCTTGCCGCCCCCTTTACCAGCCGCGGTTTCCTGATTCCGATTTCCGTCAGCGCCATTCTGGTGATGGACTTCAGCATCTTGGTGGTAGGGCTGCTACGCACCCGCGCCGGCGACCCGGATGCCCGCATTTTCACTATTGCCTGGGCCTGCTTCATTACCGGTGTGGCGGCCATGGCGCTGAACAAATACGGCGTACTGCCGCGCACCGGCCTTACGGAAAACCTGGTCCAGACCGGCGTATTCCTGGAAGTCATTCTGCTGTCACTGGCGCTGGCCCGGCGCATCAGCCGGCTCAAGGAAGCCCATTCCGACTCCATTCGCGAAAAAGCCATTGCAGAAATGGAAGCCTTCAAGGCCGGCGCTCGTAACCATGCCAAGAGCGAGTTCCTGGCCACCATGAGCCATGAAATCCGCACCCCCATGAATGGCATCATGGGTATGACCGACTTGCTGCGTCGCACCTCCATGACCCAGCAGCAGGCTCAGTATGTGGGCACCATTTACCAGTCCACCCAGTCCCTGCTCACAGTGATCAACGACATTCTCGATTATTCCAAGATTGAATCCGGCAAGCTGGAGCTGGATTACCAGAGCGTTCAGCTGGAAAGCATTGTCGACGACTGTGTGCGGTTGTTTGCCCTGCGCTCCAGCGAGAAACAACTGCCGCTGTATATCCATATCGACAGCCGCGTACCGGAACGCATCAAAACCGATCCGATCCGGCTCAAGCAGATCATTACCAACCTGCTCAGCAATGCCTTCAAGTTCACCGAACGAGGTAATGTCTCTCTGCACGTCACCGTGAAACAACCGGTGAATGAAAAGAACCTGTGCGTGCTGATGTTTGAAGTGGTGGATACCGGTGTGGGCCTGGACGAAGGACAACAGAACAGTTTGTTCCAGGCATTTCACGAGCTATCCGGCAAGGGCAAACATACCGGCGCCGGTCTGGGGCTGGTGATCTGCAAACGACTGATCGAACTGCTCAACGGGGATATCGGTGTATCCAGCTCGCTGGGCCGCGGCGCCACCTTCTGGCTGTCCCTGCCAGTGGAAGTGGAAAAACCGCAAAGCAAACCGGTATTGCAAAACCGCAGCGCCCTGCTCATTTCCAATACCCCGGCCCAGTTGCTGAGCCTGTCCCAGATTCTCACACGCTGGGGGGCGAAGACCCTGGAATACCGTGATGTGGAAAGCGCTCTGGATCCGGCCAATCCGTCACGCCCGGTGGACTTTGTCATCGCCGAGCATGCGGTAATGGAGAACCCGCAGTATGTGCAACGGCTGAAGCAACACTTCCGTAACCCGGTGCTGGTACTGCTACACCCCACCGGCAAACCGCTGAGCGACAATCTGCCCGAGAACCTGTTGCTGATCGAAACCCCGTTCTCCTGTCAGGCCCTCAAACGCAGCCTGCTCACCGGCCATGACGAACAACTCGCCCAACAAAGTGCTGAAGAACCCGCCATCGTGTTGGACAAGGGCAACGCCCTGAACGTAATCGTGGCCGAAGACAACCCGGTCAACCAGCTGGTGATCGACAGCATTCTCAAATCCCTGGGTATCTACGCCACCCTGGTCAGCGACGGCGAACAGGCGCTGGAACTGGTTGGCGAACAACCCGGTTACTGGGACATCATCTTCATGGATTGTGAGATGCCGGTGATGGACGGTTACCAGGCAACCCGGGAAATCCGCACCCTGGAGCAGGAATCCACCGCTCACCCGCATTGCTGGATTATCGCCCTGTCAGCCCATGCCACCGGCGACTATGTACAGAAAGCCCGCGACGCCGGCGTGGACGACTACCTGAGCAAACCGGTTTCCCAGCAACAGGTGCGCGAAGCGCTCCATCGCGGTCAGGTCGCTACCCCATCAGGTATCTCTGGCTGAGCAAGCAACCCGGCACACACGGTAATCAGCTGTTTCACGCGAATGGGCTTGCCAAGGAAGGCATCGCAACCCGCGTCCATGCAGCGCTGGCGGTCCACCGCCAGTACGTTGGCCGTTAATGCCAGTATCGGGCCCGCAAAGCCACGGTCCCGTAGTGCCTGGGCGGCTTCATAACCGTCCATCACCGGCATCTGCATATCCAGCACCACCAGATCAAAACGGTCCTCGGCATAATAACGGCAGGCTTCGCGCCCATCCTCGGCTTCTACCACCTGCATCCCGGATTTCTCCAGCACTTTGCGAACAAACAAGCGATTCACCGCGTTATCTTCCACGAGTAATACCCGGCCTTTCAGCTCCATGGCGGTCCCTGCCAGTTCAGGCAACTGTTGGGCCGCTGCTGCCCGCATATCCACTTCGGTCGCCTGAGACAGTGGCATCACCAGGGAGAACTGGCTGCCCTTGTTCAGTTCACTGGACACTGAGATATCACCGCCCTGGGAACGGGCCAGCTGGCGGGCGATGCTTAACCCCAGCCCGGTTCCGGTATAGCGACGGGAATGGGACGCGTCCGCCTGGGAAAACGGCTGAAAAATCTTCTGTTGCTCCGCGTCACTGATACCAATACCGGAATCCTCCACCGACACCTGCAGTTGCTGCTCCACCTCCGACCAGCCAGCACAAACCTGAACATGGCCTTCCTCCGTGAACTTCACTGCATTGCCGACCAGATTCACCAGAATCTGGCGCAGCCGAAAGGCATCGCCACACACTGTCATCGGCATGCTCGAGAGATAATCCAGGCGCAGGTCAATCTGCTTTTCCTGCGCTCGCAATTGCAGGCTATCAACCACTTCATCCAGCAGCTCGGTCACGGAAAACAGACGCTGCTCGTTATGTAATTGCCCCGCCTCGATACGCGACAAATCCAGCACATCATTAATCAGTGCCAGCAGGGCATCGCCGTTGTGCTGGATAATGGTGAGATAGCGATTCTGATCTGCCTGGCTCAGGGAACCATCACGCAGCAACTCGGTATAACCGAGTATCGCCGTCATCGGGGTGCGGATTTCATGGCTGATATTCGCCAGGAACTGGCTCTTGGTCTGGCTTGCCTCCTCCGCCTGACGGCGGGCATCCGCCAACTGTGTCTGGGCGTGATTAATGCTGTCCACCATGGCATTGAAGTCTTCCGCCAGAGCGCCGATCTCATCATTACCCAGCACCGGCACCCGCTGATCCAGCGCCCCGCCTCGCGCAATGGATCGCACCGCGTTATGCACCAGATTCAAACGCCCGAACAGCATTGGCTGAATCCGGTAGTTGATCACCAGTACCGTCAGCCCGGCCAGCACCGCCATGATCAACCCGATCACCAATACCGACAGATTCAACGAGTTATAGCCATCGCGAGGCAGTTCCACCACCACTTCCAGCGGATTGCCGCCAAGGAAATCCGGCACCGGGAAACGGCCGAGAAGCTGCTTGTCCTCGGTCATGGTCAATCCCCGCAGCGGTTTCAGCGATTCCGGAACCTCGCGAACATAAAGCGCATGGCCCACCCGGTCTGACAGATAGCTCATCCAGTCACTGTCCAGCCACACCCCCAGCAGATAGGCCTGGCAGCCCATCTCCACCGCGGTGCTGAACAACAATGGGCGGCCCTCCACCTTCACCACCCCCCAGATCGGCATGCAGCCCTGCTCGTCAAAGCGCTCCGCCAGAGTGGCAAACACCGGAGAGGAAACCTTATCGGCGCCGTTATTCCAGACCACCGAGCTGCCACGCAGCTCCATCATCAGGTCCAGATAACCCAGCCCCCCCTGATTGCTGGGCGGGTGATCCGGTTGCTGGCTCCAGTCCTGGGCCCGCACCCGCAAGATGGAAAGCTGATCCAGAAAGGTAGCCTCCACCTTTTCCAGTTCCCGCTCGGCGTTGCGTTCGGTAAGGGTATCCACCAGCGACAGATTCACCCAATAAAGCGCCACAGTAGCCAGCACCACACAACAAGCCGCGGAAATTACCAGCAACCACCGAATGCGCACTCTCAGTGACATCGTTACCTTCCCCTGACCGGGTGGCCGGACGACAAAAGGTGCCGTCCCATGGCCTGCATGAGCTCCCGGAATCACTGTCTTGAAAGAATAATTTTGAGCCGAAACCCTAGCACAAGATTCCCCGCAGCGGGCCCCTGCCAGTATCAGCGGTGGGAGATGCCGCACAGCCGTTCACCCACAGGATGAAAAAGCCCCGCCGCACCCGTATCATAGGCCACCCTTTTTCCGGAATGACGACGTCGACCCCATGAGTGACACGCCCCGCAAAATCCTGGTGACCAGTGCCCTTCCCTACGCCAATGGCCCCATTCACCTGGGCCACCTGCTGGAATACATCCAGACCGATATCTGGGTCCGTTTCCAGAAACTGCGCGGTGAGCAGTGCATCTACGTGTGCGCCGACGATGCCCATGGCACCGCCATCATGCTCAAGGCGGAAGAAAACGGCATCACCCCGGAGCAACAAATTGCGCAAGTCAAAGCGGACCATGAACGGGACTTCGCCGACTTCCAGATCCAGTTCGACAACTACTACAGCACCCACAGCCCGGAAAACCGCGCGCTCTCGGAAATGGTGTTCCAGCGTAATAAAGACGCCGGCTATATCGTCGAGAAGACCATTACCCAGCTCTACGATCCGCAGAAAGGCATGTTCCTGGCGGACCGTTTCGTCAAGGGCACCTGCCCCAAGTGCAAGTCCGAAGACCAGTACGGCGACAACTGTGAAGTGTGCGGCGCCACTTACACCCCGGCGGACCTGATCAAGCCCTACTCCTCCGTGAGTGGCGCCACCCCGGTGGAAAAGGAAACTACCCAGCTGTTCTTCGATCTGCCCAAGTTCGAGTCGCTGCTGCGCGAATGGACCCGCTCCGGCGCCCTGCAGGAACAGGTGGCCAACAAGCTGCAGGAATGGATCGAAGATCTGCAGCCCTGGGATATCTCCCGCGAGGCCCCCTACTTCGGCTTCGAAATTCCCGGCTACCCGGGCAAGTTTTTCTACGTCTGGCTGGATGCCCCCATCGGCTACATGGCCAGCTTCCAGAACTACTGCGACCGCGAAGGCCTGAGCTTCGACGACTACTGGGGCAAGGAATCCACCGCCGAGCTGTACCATTTCATCGGCAAGGACATCATCAATTTCCACGGCCTATTCTGGCCCGCCATGCTCGACGGTGCCGGCCTGCGCAAACCCACTGCCATCTACAGCCACGGTTTCGTCACCGTGAACGGCGCCAAGATGTCCAAGTCCCGTGGCACCTTTATCAAGGCGCGCACTTACCTGGATCACCTGGGCCCGGAATACCTGCGCTACTATTTCGCCGCCAAGCTCTCAAGCCGTGTCGATGATTTCGACCTGAACCTGGAAGACTTCGCCCAGCGGGTGAACTCCGACCTGGTCGGCAAACTGGTGAACATCGCCAGCCGCACCGGCAACTTCGTGAAGAAATTCGGCGGCACGCTCAGCGACGAGCTGGACAACCCGCTGCTGGTGCGTGAAGTACAAGAAGCCGCCCCGCGCCTGGCCGAGTTCTACGAGAAGCGCGAATTCGGCAAGGCCATGCGCGAAATCATGGCCCTGGCCGACCACGCCAACGGCTACATCGCCGACAAGGCCCCCTGGACCCTGGCCAAGGAAGACGGCAAGGAACAGGAAGTGCTGGCCATCTGCAGCACGGCCATCAATGTCTTCCGCCTGCTGGTGATCTACCTGAAGCCGGTGTTGCCGGCGCTGGCCGAGCGCGCAGAAGCCTTCCTGCAGGTCGAGCCACTGACCTGGAGTGATAGCGACACCCTGCTGCTGGGCCACGAGATCGCCAAGTTCAAGCCGCTGCTGAACCGCATCGACATGGCGCAGATCGAAACCATGCTCAACGCCTCCAAGGAAGACGTACCGGCCAAACCGGCCAGCAAGAAAAACGAACCGAAAAAGGCCGACAACGTGGCAGATGACACCATCAGCATCGATGACTTCCTCAAGGTAAAACTGCGCGTGGCCCGCGTAGCCAAGGCCGCCCATGTGGAAGGGGCCGACAAGCTGTTGCAGCTCACCCTGGACGTGGGCGAGCTGGGCGAACGCAATGTCTTCGCCGGCATCAAGGCCAAATACAGCCCGGAAGATCTGGAAGGCAAACTGGTGGTGCTGGTGGCCAACCTGGCCCCGCGCAAGATGAAGTTCGGCGTCTCCGAAGGCATGGTACTTGCCGCCGGCCCCGGCGGTGACGACATCCATATCCTCAGCCCCGACAGCGGCGCCCAGCCGGGTATGGAAGTACGCTAACTCGAAGGGCCCTCTCGCGCGCTTGCGCAGGAGGGCCTGTCCTGTGCGGTTACCGCCATCTTTCCGGTCAGCCACGACGTACAATCGCTTTCCCCTTGCCCCGGGCAAGGTCTTTCACTCTACACTGTGAAAACGAAAAATAAGGGAGAGCGCTACCATGAACCGCCAGGCAACACTGACCCCCGACGCCATCCAGTCCAAGAAAGACACCGTCAGCGCAGAAGAATGGCAGCTGCGTGTGGATCTGGCCGCCGCCTACCGGCTTATCGCCCTGCACGGCTGGGACGACCTGATCTTTACCCACCTGTCAGCACGCATTCCCGGTGACGAGCATCACTTCCTGATCAACCCCTACGGCATGATGTTCGACGAGATCACCGCCTCCAGCCTGGTGCGCGTGGATCAGGCCGGCAACAAACTCGACGACAGCGACTTCGACATCAACCCGGCCGGCTTCACCATCCACAGCGCCATCCACGCCGTGCGCGACGATGCCAACTGCGTCATGCACACCCACACCATCGCCGGTGTGGCGGTATCCGCCCAGCAGGAAGGCCTGCTCGCCCTGTCCCAGCAAAGCCTATTCCCGCTGGCCAGCCTGGCCTACCACGACTACGAAGGCGTGGCCCTGCGCGAAGACGAAAAGGCCCGCCTGCAGGCAGACCTGGGCGACGCCAACTTCATGATCCTGCGCAACCATGGGCTTCTTACCGTGGGCAGCAGTATTGCCGATGCCTTTCTGGGCATGTTCATCCTGCAGCGCGCCTGCGAAATCCAGCTCCAGGCCCTGTCCGGCAACCGCCCGCTCACTCCGATCCCCGATGGCATCGTCAACACCATCAAACAGCAAGCCTCCCAGGTCACCAAAGGCATGGGCGGCAACCTGGCCTGGCCCGGCCTGCTACGCAAACTGGACCGCCAGAACCCCGGCTACGCGGACTAAGCACCTGTTTAACGCGCTAGTCGAGAGCCAAGATTATTTACAGAACCTTTCACTCCCCCTACGACCTCTCTAGAGGGTTCCCTCTCCCTTGAGGGGAGAGGGACAGGGAGAGGGTGAAAGGCCTACCAGACAATGGATGGCGCTGGCTCAATTGCCCAAACACCCCACCCAAATCTGTTTCCTCTCCCCTATTCCCCCTGTCAAAGCAGGCCAAAACCGGCCAACCTATACAGAAAGGCGACTTCCGTTAATTGTCTTGCTCGACGGGTATACGCAATGTGTAGGCATTGAAAGACACCGTCTACCGAGGTTACCGATGACACAGTCACTGGACGCACTCTGGGAAAAAGTCCGCGCACAGAAAACCCGGATTCCCTCTCTCTATGGCGATATCGATTTCGATGTCACCCCGGAGCGTTTCACCGATTCCATGGACATCCGCAGCACCCTGCCGAGCCATTTCGCCAACAAGTACCGCGAGAAGATCCTCGCCGACAATGAAAAGGTTGAACGCGCCCGTGCCTATACCTTGCTGGGCGACACCGTGGCCGATGCCTACGCGGCCCTGATGCCCGAATACAGCTTTCGCGACCTGATCGGCATGCTCAAGAAAGCCTGCGACGAAGGGCTCGACGCAGTCCCCGAGGCGCCACAGGAACTGGTGGACTTCATCACCGCCATGGAAACCACCCCGGACTGGGTGGACATGGACCTGGTGCGCGAAGGCGCCCGTCTGAGCCGCAATCAGATGGCCAACCTGGCTCCCTACGTGATCCGTGGCGCCTTCGTGGCCACCTTTATGAACAAGTACTCCGGCCTGCCCATGGCCATCACCGGCACCCTGGCCAACGATTCGGTAAACCGGCGCATCAACGAAACCGCCAGCTTCTTCACCACCGCCACCCTGCCCGGCGCCCTGGAACGCTTCGGCCCCGGCTTCAAGGCCGCCGCCATGGTCCGCCTGATGCACTCCATGGTCCGCTTCAACATCCTCAAGCGGGTAAAAAAATGGGACCCGGCCATCTACGGCATCCCCATCCCCCAGGTCGACCAGATGCCCGCCGGCACCATGCCCGCCTACCTGACCGCCTTCAAGGCCATGCGCAAGGGCCGCAAACACTTCACCCGTAACGAGCGGGCCATCGTCGAACTGTCCCGCTACCAGTGCTTCCTGCTGGGCCTGCCCGAAGAACTGCTACCCGCCGAGGCGCCGGACATCATCGACACCATGCTCACCTATTCCGGCACCCTGCGCGAAGGGTACGATGACGAGACCTGCGGCGAACTCACCCGCGCCACCATGTCCGTCTACCGCCCGAAAGACGACAAGCTCACCAGCAAGGTCCACAACCTGGTAGAGCGCAGCGTCTCCAAGGTGTTCTTCAACCAGGCATTTCTCGGCAAAAACGACAAATCAAAAGCGAAAGAAATGGGCGTGGAGCCGCACCTGATCGACTACGCCCTGTCCAGCATCGGCACGCTATTCATCATGCCCCGCCTGATCGCCTACCGGACCCTGCAAGACATTCCCGTGGCCAACAAGATCGCGGACAGGATACTGGTCAGGCGCATCAACGAGTTGCTGGTGGACTATGGCCATGCGGAATTCACCACCGATGCGGCGCAATACACTCCCACCATCAAGAACGCCACCTGATCCTGCATTAATGCCCTGCTACGACAGCGGCAAAGAGCCACAAAAAAGCCCCCTTAATCAGGGGGCTTTTTTATCATCAGGCCACAGCATGCGAAACAGGAAGCGCGCGATTCAAGGGTAACGGTCAACCCAGACTACACACCCAGATACTCCCCGATCAGAAACGCATCCCCCTGCCCTTCCTGCTTGCCAAAGTAGCTCACCGGATCACGCTCACCGTTCTCGATAGAGCCGACCTCACAATCAATGCCATATTGCTTGGCAAGATCATTGAACAGGGTGACCGGCGTTTTCAGCTGCGCTTTTTTCTTCACCGGCTGGCTGATACCCAGTTGCCAGTCCTCACAATCGTCACTCTCGCAGTCATTGATCAAAGTGACGTTGCCGCCTGCTTCGCTCTCATCCACATAGGCCTGCAGCGCCGCCTGTAGGTCAGGCAGATTGCGCTTGAGCTTCTTTTCCTGCTTTTCATCCAGGCGATCACAGGCGACGAGGAGGTATACGAGCATATCTGGGTCCGGGGTTGGGGCTTTGGGGGTATTTTACCACAGTGGGGCGGTTTGTTGGTTTCAGTAGAGAACCGATGCAGGACTGACTACGAGTCGTAGAAGCAAGAAATTTTTAGCCGCTTGACGCACGGAGCAAGACCTCGCATTCCTCATGTTCCGATACTGCCGGTGCTTTCCCTGATTATTCTATGGAGAAATATGCATCTACTCTGGTTAGGAGAAGATGCCCACTAAAATGGGGAAACTACATATCCTGCCTGCTCACCCTTGTTCATCCGCCTAACTTAAAAATACAAAAACAAAAAAAGAAAACAAGCCAGCAAATGATGTTATTAATGTAACCCTTTTGAGCTTAGGTGTTTGCCAAGCCATAATAAAACCCGAAACGAGTAAAGCAACGATGGAAATAGCAAGAACCACAGCATAAAATTTAAAAGCTATGCCGCCTTTAGCCTTGTGGAGTTGAACCAGGCTTCTGTACCAATCAGTGCGTTTAACAGTGAGCTTGGCGATCAACGGATCTTCAGTTGGCTCTAAGACTACGTCTTTAGAAGAGCCTGTCCATTCAAGGAGAAAGTGACTGCCATAGGCCTTGAGCTTTGGCTGACCTTCAGGATACTCAATCACAAGGTCATCGAGCTCTAACTGAGCAAGGTTTATTAATTCACTAAGGTTTGACTGTACAGGCTTACTAAGTTTCACTTCATAGACATCATTTTTGTATCCCCCTTTTACACTCCAAGTATACAAGGCCCCCGTAACCATAAACATTATCGCGGCAGGAAAAATAAACGCTGCAAGCAATGCATGGGCTTTCATCAGCTTCATTCTATCCATCATTCATTTTCCGTACATTGAGATTTTATTTTTATCCTAACGCCAAAAGCAGCGGCCGAGCGTAGCGAGGTCCAGCCCCGCAGGGGCGATGCTGCCTTTTCTTGTTAAATGCTGACCGCTACTGAGGAATTTCAATTTCGGCTAGCTCCATTTGCTTCTTGGGATTCCAGTTCTCCGGCATAGTCTTCTTACTACCCCACCACTCACATCTGTTTTCAACGACCCACTCACGACGAACCTTTGCAAGATGGCCCGGTGTTGAATTCTGATCATATTCCACACCTGATTCAGAGCCACAGCAGTCACAAATTTCAAATGTGGTGCAGTTGAATTCATCAAGAACGATTACATCTGCAAAACCGCAAACGGGGCAGCCTTTCTTATTCATACTCATAGCATTTAACGCCCGCCATTATGCGCTTGTCGCATGCATGGCATTGTTATGTTGTAGCTAATTTTCATCTCGCAACCGTTCTCTTGCTGCTGAGATAATTTCGGCCCAATTGTCTGAAAACGGCTCAGACAGAATCTCCTCAAGCGTACAGGATAGATTCCAGAGAGCCCTTTCTTCAGCCTGATCTTGAATGTCGAGCACATCTTCGGATGAGAACCTAGAAAGAAGATCAAATAAGACTAAGGCTTCGTCTTTCGTCAGCTCGACCTTTACTTCTTCCATATACCCCTCAAACAACATAACGCAGAGCACAGCGGCAGCCTGCGGCGAAGCCGCGTCTAGGCTGTCCAGCCCCGAAGGGGCGATGCTGGTGCGTTTTGTTATAGCTTTTCGATTTCATTAAATGTTGCCGCTAACTCTTGCAGTTCTCCGGTTTCGTGAAGCCACAAAAACACTTTGTTTAGTAACTGGCCCGACTCTTTGATGAATACCATTTGATCGCCTAGACCGTTGTTTGCAATTGCTATCGCTCCTTCTGGGAAATTGCCAAAGCCTTTACATGACTCAGTTTCATTGATTATGTGATTGCAAGTACGTGAAAGCCTCTTTTTATCAGAGGTATCTCTAATGGGGTAAAACTCCCAATCATCCTCTTCTGTTGATGCTTCCCCGCCATTATCCAATTTCATTGCTTCACGATATTCGTACGGCAATTTTGCTCCCAATTCTTTTTCAGTTTGGGCTAATTGATCTTCTGACAAGTTAAAAGGCACTTATGTCTCCGAGGCTATAACAGCGTATTAATTAGAACGTTCCGCATAACCCGGTTCCGTATAACTCTGGAACCCTAATCCCGGCCCCGAAAGAAAATCCTGCCATAACAATCGCTTGGCAGGCTATAGCCAATTTCCTACACGGAGTTATGCGGAACCTTCCTTATAACTCCTTTCCTTTGAACTCGGAGACAGAAAAACCAAAGCCCCACTAAATCAACATGTTGGCATTTCCCTTTCCGGGTTCAACGGAAGCTTCCGTTGAAAAGGGGAATCGCAATCCCTATTTGCTGAACACCCCCCTTGCCAGGAATGCCTTCACCTGCTCAATTACCTCCCCATTGCGCATCATGAACGGATGCGTCACCGGCAACACCAGATGATCCTGCATGCCTTCGACTTTGGTTCTTTCCACGGTGACCTTGCCGTCATTGGGGCCGGGTAATTGGGTGGAGAGCAGAAAGTTGATGGTGTCGCTACCGGCGATGACGCCCAGGGGGAAGTCCACCGAGCCGAGCTGGTTGGGCACGCTGTCGGGGCCGGTGCCCATCTGGCTGCCGGCGGGGCCGTTGAACCACTGGAATGGGGCCCAGTCACCCAGACTGTCCACTACTTCACTGCCCTGGTTGGGCGGGCCGAGCATGACAGCGCGGCCCATTCTCTCGATGGTGTGCTGGCTGAGGTACTGGCGTAGCAGGATGCCACCCATTGAGTGGGTGACGAAGTGGATGGGGCCGGTGGCCGGGCATTTAGCCAGGGCTTTGGGCAGGGTGTCTGCGGCGAGGGTCTGGATGTCTTTTTTGGTGGAGGGGTAGCCCTGGTTCACTACGGTGTAGCCGGTGTTCGCCAGGGCCTTTTCCATTTTCTTCATGGCGTGGGCAGTTCTGGCCAGGCCATGGAGCAGGATGACGCATTGAGGGTTCTGGGTTTTCATTGTTGTGCCCTCGGTATTCAGCAAGGCCGTTCCCCCTCTCCCTGTCCCTCTCCCGCAAGGGGAGAGGGGACTCTCCATAAAGGTTTGGCTGCAGCCCTCATCTCTTGAGTGAATGGCATCGGCAAGAAGACTAGGGCTAAAACAGGCCCACAACAGCAAGCCTGCTAACAACCTCATAAAGTGTACCAGTTGCCATTCAGGGCTAGCCAAGTTGATCCAGGGCGGACGACAGCCGCGCCACTGCCGCATCCACATCCCCCAACTTGTCCAGGCCGAACAGGCCCACGCGAAAGGTCTTGAAGTCCGCTGGTTCGTCACACATTAGCGGTACACCGCCGGCGGTCTGCAGGCCGAGCTGAACGAAGGCGGCGCCACTCTTGATAGTGTCGTTGTCGGTGTAGCACACCACCACGCCGGGGGCTTCAAAGCCGGGGGCGGCAACGCTGGCGAAGCCGTGTTTGGCCATCAGCTCGCGCACGCCGGAGCCCAGCTTCCACTGGCGCTCTTTCACGGCGGTGAGCCCTTCCTTCATGGTTTCCAGCATGGTGTCACGGAAGCCGCGCAGGGCATCGGTGGGCATGGTGGCGTGGTAGGCGTGGCCGCCGTTTTCGTAGGCGATCATGATGTCGCGCCATTTGCGCAGATCGCAGGCGAAGCTGGTGCTGGTGGTTTCGTGCAGGCGCTGGTCGGCGGCTTCGCTGAGCATCACCAGGGCGCTACAGGGCGAGGAGCTCCAGCCTTTCTGGGGGGCGCTGATGAGTACGTCCACACCGACCTTTTTCATGTCCACCCAGATGGTGCCGGAAGCAATGCAGTCCAGCACGAACAGGCCGCCCACGCTGTGCACGGCATCGGCCACCTGTTTCAGGTAGTCGTCCGGCAGGATGATGCCGGAGGCGGTTTCCACATGGGGGGCGAACACCATGGCCGGCTTTTCGGCCTTGATGGTGTCGACCACCTGCTCGATGGGTGCCGGGGCGAACGGTGCCTGGGGCTGGTCGCTGATGGGGGCGGCCTTCAATACGGTCTCTTTGCACGGGATGTTGCCCATCTCAAAGATCTGGCTCCAGCGGAAGCTGAAGAAGCCGTTACGGATCACCAGGCAATGCTGGTCGGTGGCGAACTGACGGGCCACTGCTTCCATGCCGAAGCTGCCGCCGCCGGGCACCACTGTAACCGAGTGGGCGTTGTAGACCTGCTTCAGGTTGCTGGAAATATCCCGCATCACCTGCTGGAAACGCTGGGACATATGGTTCAGGGAGCGGTCGGTGAAAACCACCGAATACTCAAGCAGGCCGTCTCGGTCAAAGTCACGGGGCAAATCTGTCACTGGGGGTCACCTCTGCAGCAACCGGCGCTGGCCGGTCTCATCGCGTTATTGTCTGCCTTGGATACTGGATTGCTGGCAGCGCCGCAACCGTCCGGGGCAAAAAGCATGGCAAAAGGGGCATCAACTGGTTAATTCGCAGTCAATGACTGTCTTCTGTAGTCAAGTAAGCTTATATCGGAACAATCTTGAGCCAACCGGGGCGCTGCCTCATACTATGCGCCCTTAACGCCCTGTAAACACAGCGTTTAACCCCTATTCTTCGGCAAGCGAGCCACGATCACATGACAGAGTACGTCCTGATTCTGATCAGCGCTGTGCTGGTAAACAATTTTGTCCTGGTGCAGTTCCTGGGGCTGTGTCCCTTTATGGGGGTCTCCAACAAGATCGAGACCGCCATGGGCATGTCCCTGGCGACCACCTTTGTACTGACATTATCGTCCGTGCTCGCCTACCTGACCTGGGCCTATATTCTGGTGCCCTTCGAGCTGGAGTACCTGCGCACCATCAGCTTTATTCTGGTGATCGCCGTGGCGGTACAGTTCACCGAGATGTTCGTGAAGAAGGCCAGCCCCCTGCTCTACCGGGTACTGGGGGTGTTCCTGCCGCTGATTACCTCCAACTGCGCGGTGCTGGGCGTAGCGCTGCTGAATGTACGCCAGGAAGATGCCACCTTTATGTCATCGCTCACCTACGGGCTGGGCGCAGCGCTGGGCTTTTCCCTGGTGCTGGTGCTGTTTGCCGCCATGCGTGAGCGTATTGCCGTGGCCGATGTGCCGGAAGCGTTCCGTGGTCCCAGCATCGGCCTGATCACCGCCGGCCTGATGTCGCTGGCCTTCATGGGCTTTTCCGGGCTGATCAAGTTATGACCGCTGTACTGATTGCCGTGGCCGCCCTGCTTGCCCTGGCCGCCGTGTTCGGTGCGGTGCTGGGCTTTGCCTCGGAGAAATTCAAGGTCGAGGGTGACCCCATTGTCGACCAGATCGATTCCCTGTTGCCGCAGACCCAGTGTGGCCAGTGCGGGCACCCGGGCTGTCGCCCCTACGCCGAGGCCATTGCCGAGGGCGAAGACCACAACCGCTGCCCGCCCGGCGGGCAGGACACCGTGGATTCGCTCACCGACCTGCTCGGCCGCGACGAGCTGACCCTGGATGACGAAGGCGCCGAGGATGCGGACATCCCCAAGGTGGCGTATATCCGCGAGGACGAGTGCATCGGCTGCACCAAGTGCATCCAGGCCTGCCCGGTAGATGCCATCGTCGGCGCCGCCAAGCTGATGCACACGGTAATCGTGGACGAATGCACCGGCTGCGACCTGTGCGTGGAGCCCTGCCCGGTGGACTGCATCGACATGGTGGAAGTGCAACCCACCCTGCAGACCTGGGGCTGGAACCGCCCGGCCGGTATCGGCGAGCGCCCGGACAGCCGTATTGAAGTGGTGAACCTGTGATTCGTACCCTGTTCAGTTCGCGCAGCCGCAAGGTCTACGACTTCCACGGTGGTATTCACCCACCGGAAAGGAAAGCGCTTTCCAACGGCACCGCCATTGTCCCCGGCCCGATGCCGGCGCAGCTGATACTGCCGCTGAACATGCACATCGGCGCCCCGGCCAAACCGCTGGTGGAACCCGGTGAGCGGGTACTGAAAGGCCAGATGATTGCTGAGCCCAGCGGCGCGGTAAGCGCGGCCATTCATGCCCCCACCTCCGGCACCGTCAGCGCCATCGGCCCGCGCGCCATTCAGCACCCGTCCGGGATGGATGCCATCTGTATCGTCATCGACACCGACGGCAAGGATGAATGGATCGAGCACACCGGTGTGGCCGACTACACCGAGCGCAGCCCCGGCGAACTGGTGGACACCATCCGTCATTCCGGCATCGCCGGCATGGGCGGCGCCGGCTTCCCCACCAGCATCAAGGTGAACCTGGGCGACCACCAGCGGGTGGAAGAACTGGTGATCAATGCGGTGGAATGCGAGCCCTACATCACCGCCGACGACCGCCTGATGCGCGAGCGTGCCGCCGAGATCATTGCCGGCATCAACATCCTGCAATACCTGCTGAATCCGCGCCGCACCCTGATCGGCATCGAGGACAACAAGCCCGACGCCATCTCCGCCATCAAGCGAGCCTGCAAGGGCTGCGACATCGACGTGCGGGTAGTGCCCACCAAGTACCCCTCCGGCGGCGAAAAACAGCTGATTCAGCTGCTCACCGGCAAGGAAGTGAAAAGCGGCCAGCTACCGGCAAAGGTGGGTGTGGTGTGCCAGAACGTGGGCACCGCCTACGCCATCAAGCGAGCGGTGATCGACGGCGAGCCCCTGCTCTCGCGGGTGACCACGCTCACCGGCGAAGGCGTGAGCCAGCCGGGCAATATGGAGGTGCTACTGGGCACCCCGGTACGCGATCTGCTGCTGCATGGCGGCGTAGACCCGGACAATATCGGCCGCCTGGTCATGGGCGGCCCGATGATGGGCTTCACCCTGCACAACCCGGCAGTGCCGGTGGTGAAAACCACCAACTGCATCATCGCCGCCACCCTGGAAGAACTGCCCGAGCCACCGCCGGAACAGCCCTGCATTCGCTGCGGCTCCTGTGCCGACGTGTGCCCGGCCAATCTGCTGCCCCAGCAGCTCTACTGGCACGCCAAGAACGACGACCTGGAAAAGGCCCAGCACCATAACCTGATGGACTGCATCGAGTGCGGCGCCTGTGCCTATGTGTGCCCCAGCCATATCCCGCTGGTGCAGTACTACCGCTATGCCAAGGCAGAAGTGCGCCAACAGGCAGCGGAACAGGTAAAAGCCGACAAGGCCCGCCAGCGCTTTGAAGCCCGCCAGGCCCGCATCGAAGCGGAAAAGGCCGAGAAAGAAGCCCGTCGTCAGGCGCGGCTGGAAGCCAACCGCAAGAAGAAGACCGAGACAGCCAGTGTCCCCGCCGTGCATACAGCGGCCCTCAAGCAGGCCTCCCTGGACGCCTCCAAGGCCTATAAGGCTGCCGTGAAAGCGGCTAAAGCCGCCGAGGCGGAAGGCGCCGACAACATCGATGAACTGAAAGCCGAAGTGGATCGCCTGAAAGCCGAGGCCGACAAGGCCAAGGCCGCCGTGCGTGACGCCAAGGATGCGGGCCCCGCCGCCGCACCGGCAGAAGACCTGGTAGGCAATCTGAAGAAGCAGGTTGGCGAGGCGTCCACTGCCTACAAAACGGCGGTGAAAGCCGCCAAGGAAGCGGAAGCCAATGGCGACGACAACGCCGCCGAGCTACGCGCCAAAGCCGATGAGCTCAAGGCCGCCGCCGACAAACTCAAGGCGGAACTGCGTGACGCCAAGGCCAGCGCCCCCGCCACCCCGGCAGCAGCGCCCCAGGCTGACCCGGTGGCAGACCTGAAGAAACAGGTGGGTGACGCCTCTTCCGCCTACAAGGCAGCGGTGAAAGCGGCCAAGGAAGCGGAAGAAAACGGCGCCGACAACGCTGCCGAACTCCGCAGCCAGGCGGACGAACTGAAAGCCAGGGCGGACCAGCTCAAGGCCGACCTGCGCGACGCCAAGGCCAATGCGCCGGCCACGCCTACCCCGGCACTTGCCGCAGCACCAGCCGACCCGCTGGCCGACCTGAAGAAGAAAGTGGGCGAGGTCTCCTCCACCTACAAGGCCGCCGTCAAAGCCGCCAAAGAGGCCGACGAGAACGGGGCCGACAACGCTGCCGAATTGCGCGCCGAAGCGGATCGCCTGAAAACCGAGGCCGATCAATGGAAAGCCGAACTGCGCGAGGCCAAAGCCTCTGCCCCGGCTCCGGCGACCCCCAAGACACCGCCGGCCCCCACGGATACCCCCAAGGCCCCGGAAACCGAAGCCCCGCAGGCTCTGAAGGCAGTGGATCCAGAGGTGGCCGCCAAGCGCCAGAAGCGCCTCAAGGCCCTGAAGACCGCCTACAACATGGCCCACAAGCAGTACAAGGAAGCCCACGCGGCCCTGGAGCGCGGCGAGCGTAACGGCGATATTCCCGCCGAAGAACTCAATGCCATGGAACGGAAAGTGGACAAGCTGAAAGGCAAGGCCGACGTGGCCCGCGATGCCCTGGACGCGCTGGTGGAAGAAGCCAAGGCAGACATCCGCGCCCACACCGGCAAGGATCTGAAAACCCTCAAGCTGGAAGCCGCCCGGGCAGAAAGTGCCCTGGCCGACAAACAGCGCGAGCTTGAGCAACAGCGGGACAGCGCCTCGGAAGTCAATCTGGAAGCCCTCAGTTCCGAATTACAGGCCCTGGAGGCGGAAGCCCAGATCGCCCGCATGGCGCTCAAGCAGGCGGTAGAAGAACAAGGACTGCAAGACTGATGGCACTGATCTCTTCAACCTCGCCCCACACCACGGTGAGCAACAACACCGGCGCCTTTATGCGCCAGGTGATTTACGCCACCCTGCCCGGTCTGGCGGTGCTGACCTGGCAGTTCGGCTGGGGCACAGTCATCAATGTGCTGTGGGCCGTGGTGGTGGCGCTGGTCAGTGAGGCGCTGATCCTGAAAGCCCGCGGTCGCCCGGTGGCCTTCTACCTGAAGGACTACAGTGCGGTGCTCACCGCCGTGCTACTGGCCCTGGCGCTGCCGCCCACCTCCCCCTGGTGGCTGACCCTGATCGGGGTGGGCTTTGCCATTATTGTTGCCAAGCAGCTCTACGGTGGCTTGGGCATGAACCCGTTCAACCCGGCCATGGTCGGCTATGTGCTGCTGCTGATTTCTTTCCCGGTGGCCATGACCCAGTGGATTGCGCCGGGCGAAGCGCCCAGCCTGGCGCAAAGCTGGCAACTGTTTACCGGCCAGTTGCCGGTGGATGGCCTGAGCGGCGCCACGCCCCTGGATACCTTCCGTACCTGGGCCGGCAATGACAGCGAGCTGGCCAGCCACGGCATCCTGCATGGTCAGTTTGCCGGTCTCGGCTGGGAATGGGTCAATCTGGCCTTTTTGCTGGGTGGCCTTTATCTGATCAGCCGCAAGATCATTACCTGGCATATCCCGGCGGGTTTTCTGGTCGGCCTGGCCCTGCCCGCCCTGATTGCCTGGCTGATCGACCCGGTGCGGTTTTCCGACCCGGTGTTCCAGATATTCTCCGGCGGTGCCATGCTCGGCGCCTTCTTTATCGCCACCGACCCGGTGAGTGCTGCCACCAGCCGCAGCGGCCGGTTGATCTATGCGGCACTGATCGGCGTGCTGATCTGGGTGATCCGCAGCTTCGGCGGCTACCCGGATGCCGTGGCGTTCTCGGTGCTGTTACTGAATTTGTGCGCGCCCTTTATCGATTACTACACCCAGCCACGCACCTACGGGCACAACAAGGCGAACCGGGGCACTAACAGCGCCAAACAAGGGGGTGGCTCATGATGCGCCAGGCCATCTCCCGGAATATGGTGATCCTCAGCGTGTTCGCCATCGGTACCGCCGCTACCCTGGCGATCACCAACGAGCTGACCATCGGCAAGGTAGAGTGCAACAAGCAGGCCGCATTGATGGCATCGCTCAACGAAGTGATGCCCCACGAGCAGCACGATAATGATCTGCTCGCCGACCGTCTTACCGTCAGCGACCCGCTGCTGGGTCGCAACGGCCACCATGTCTACCGGGCGCGTCTTGATGGCGAGCCCAATGGGGCCGTACTGGAAGCCACCGCCCCGGACGGTTACGGTGGCAATATTGCCCTGATCGTAGGCGTGGATACACAAGGCAAGGTTCAGGGGGTGCGCGTCGTGCCACCGCACAATGAGACCCCGGGGCTCGGCGATAAAATCGAAACCAAAAAATCCGACTGGATTTATGGTTTCAATGGCCTGTCTCTGGGCAACCCTGCCAGTGACGGCTGGGCGGTGAAAAAGGATGGCGGCCAGTTCGACAGCTTTACTGGCGCCACCATTACCCCCCGTGCTGTGGTGGGGGCCGTGCACCGTGCCCTGCAATATTTCGACGCCAACCGCGACGCTGTGTTCAGCACCCCGGCGGAAGCGGTATCGGTGGAGAGTTGTGATGAGTGATGCGAACTACAAAAAGATCATGGGCCAGTTCCCGATAGGATTTACTCATTCAGCGGCAAGCAGAGCTCGCAGAGTAAGGCATTTCGTCGCAGGCATAGTGGGCCTATTCCAAGACGAAATAACACAGCTATGCGAGCTCTGCTTGTCGCCCTTCGGGTCATCTCCAAAATGGCCCACTGCTTCGTTGTTTCCTCTCGAAAGAGGCCCACTCTTCCTTCAAGAAAACGCCTCACATTGGACCATTTTGGAGGTGACTGAATGAGTAAATCCTATCGGGAACTGGCCTTGGACGGGCTGTGGAACAACAACCCGGCCACCGTGCAGATTCTCGGCCTGTGCCCGCTGCTGGCGGTGACCGGCACCGTGGTCAACGCCCTGGGCCTGGGCCTGGCCACCCTGGTGGTGCTGATGGGCTCCAACATCTGCGTGTCGCTGATTCGTCAGTACGTGACCGATGCGGTACGCCTGCCCGCTTTCGTGATGATCATCGCCGCCATGGTGACGGTGATTGAAATGCTGATGCAGGCGTTCACCTTCGAGCTCTACGAAATCCTCGGTATCTTCATTCCACTGATCGTCACCAACTGCACCGTGCTGGGCCGTGCCGACGCCTTTGCCAGCAAGAACCCGGTGCTGCCGGCGGCGCTGGACGGTTTCATGATGGGGCTGGGTTTTCTGGTGATCCTGCTGATTCTCGGCGGCATGCGTGAGCTGATCGGTCTGGGCACCCTGTTCACCAACATGCAGTTGCTGTTTGGCCCCATGGCGGAAGACTGGCAGATTCAGGTGGTAGAAAACTACGGCGGCTTCCTGTTCGCCATCCTGCCCCCGGGAGCCTTCGTGGGCCTGGGCCTGATCATCGCCGGCAAGAACGTGATCGACAAGCGCCTCAAGGCCATCCAGAAAGCCAGGGCCTCCGACGAACCCAAGGTCAGCCGGCGGGTGCGTACCACCGGCAAAGTCAGTTAATACCTTCATCGCATCATGGTGGATAACGCCTATCGGCTAATCCACCCTACCCATCTCCCCCGAAGGAGCACCGCTGGCGGCGCGATAACCTGAACGACGGATTTACCACAGAAGGCACAGAACACACAGAGAAAAAACGTCTTTCCTCAGTGATCTCTGTGTCCTCGGTGGTGAAAAAGTTTTTGATCCTGGTTTTTTATCGCGCCGCCAGCGACGCTCCTACGGTAACGCCATTCGCGGCTCAAGCGCCGCTCCTACAGCACCAACCCCGCCATCAACAACGACACCGCCACCAGCTCATGTGGCAGAAACACATGTCGCCAGCGCAGAATTCGCAGCAGCTCTGCCAGGCCGCCGCTCTTGCGGCTGCGGTCCCAGCTGGCGGCGGTCTGGAATGGGGCGATGTCGTCCACTTCGCCACGAAAATAGGCTTCAATCTTTTCGATACGCGCAAAGTGCGCCGACTGAAACGCCTTCCAGTGCCCTTCCACCAACCAAAACAACAAACTGCCCAGCACACCCACCCACAATAGCGCCGGGCGATCGAAGAACGCGCCGGAGCCAGCCAGAATTCCGGCCAGAGTGACGCTCCAGGCCTTGATCGTGAGCGACTTCTGATCGAAGGCATCAATCAGATTGGTAAGATGAAAATATTCCGCTTGTAGCTGTGTATCCAGCATTGTTGTTCCCCGTTCCCCAAAGATCAGATGGTCTGATAAAACGGCATCATTTAACCCGATTCATTGCCGGCAAACAAAAACCTATAGTGCCCCCATCAACCAGGGAGCGAATCATGGCATCCACATCAGATCATCATGTGCTATCACGGCAAGGGCTGCCGGAAGAGGTGCGCAGCAGACTGATCACATTGCCTCGCGACGAATGGCGGGAGCATGAGAATTACCTGATCAGCAACGCCCGCCCCTTGCAGCGCAACCACAACAGCCTGAAGCGACAGGCCCGCCATTACCACGCCAGCCTTGAGCAGGTACTGAACCAGCGCGAATCAGCCAGTGCATACACGGATGGAATGATAGAGGTGGAGCGGGTCGGCAAAAGCCTGCTACGCAATCTGCACAGCCATCATGGCTACGAGGACAGCAGCGTGTTCCCGGTACTGCGCCGCGACCATCCCAGACTAACCGTTGGCTTCGATCTTCTTGAGCAGGATCACGGGGTACTGGAGGCCAGTCTGGAAGAGCTGGATAGCAATTTGCGCCGTTTTGCACAAAAAAAACCGGCAACCCAGGTGATTAGCGAAGCCCACGCCCAGGCTGACAAACTGATCCGGCTGCTGCACCGGCATATGGACGATGAAGAAGAGATCATCATGCCCATTTATTTGCTGTACATGTAATTTTTTGCGCTCTATTGAACGGCATAATTCACATTCTTTTGCACTTGTTGTGCGCCAGGCAGCGAACATTATGGCCATTACAGGATCATAATAGGCACAACCAACAAATAAGGAGTGAGCCATGAAAAGCGCAGCAGTTGCCGCCCTGGGTATCGTAGGGGCCGTGGCCATCGCCGGTGTCGGCTATGGGGCTTACCAGGCCATAACCCCGGCTACCTCAGGCTATGCCCAGGTAGTGAATGTGGACCCGATTGTGAAAACCTGGCAGGAACCCCGTGAGGTTTGTCAGCAAGTCACCGTGGAACGCAAGAAACCGGTTAAAGACCAGCATCGGGTTACCGGTAGTGTTGTCGGTGCCGTGGTCGGCGGTGTGATCGGCCACCAGTTTGGCGGCGGTAGTGGTAAAGATGCGGCCACCGCAGGTGGTGCCATTGCCGGTGGTGTGGCAGGTAATCAGATCCAGAAAGGCATGCAGGAAAAAAACACCTACACCACCACGGAACAACGCTGTAACACCGTGATGGAAGACAAGAGTCGCACAGAAGGTTACGACGTGACCTATGTCTTCAATGATCAGGAAGACACCATTCGCATGGACAAGAGGCCCGGCGAGCGGTTGCGTATCGAAGAGGGGGAAGTGGTTACCCAGTAACTGGAAGCAGTTGCGAAGAGCGAAAGGCCAAACCGGTTTGCTCTTCGAAACTCGTTACTCGTCACTCGCTTGAGCCCTTTCTGCAGTCGCGCACGCAGCTCATAGCAAACAACGTCCGCATTGCCCCTAGCCCGATAGCACAGACACGAACGTCTGGATGATCGTCGCGTTGGCAATATCCACAATAAAGCCCCCTACCACCGGCACGATGATAAACGCCAGCGGCGACGGGCCATGATGTTGGGTCACCGCCTGGATGTTGGCCACCGCTGTAGGCGTAGCCCCCATGGCAAAGCCGCAGTGGCCAGCACAGAGGACGGCCGAATCATAGTTGCGCCCCATCAGCCGGAAGGTCACCAGGGTAATGAACGCCAGCGCCAACCCCACCTGCACCAGCAGCATGGCCAGCATGGGCAGTGCCAGATCCACCAGTTGTAACAATTGCAGACTCATTAACGTGATCGCCAGAAAAATCCCCAGCGCCGTGTTACCCACCACATCAATGGTGGCATCGTTGACCTGCCACAGGCGACGCGCCGTGTTACCCAGCACAATGCAGACAAACAGCACCCATACAAAGGTAGGCAACCGGAACACGGAAGCAAACTCTTCCGCCGCCACCGCGCCGACCACCACACCCACTGACAGCAACATCAGGATGCGGATCACGCTGGCGGCGGAAATCGGGCGAGGTGTTTCCGCTTCGTCATGCTCGACATCTTCCACCGCCGCACCATGGGCCGGTGCGGCAAGCCGGTAGCGACGAATCAGGAACATAGCCAGTGGCCCGCCCAGCAGCGCCCCGAATATCAGACCGAAAGTGGCAGACGCCGCTGCCAGCTCACTCACGCCGGTAAGACCGAAATCCCGTTCGAAGACCCCCGCCCAGGCGGCCCCCGTGCCGTGGCCACCGGTCATGGTCACCGAGCCGCCAATCAGGCCATACCAGGCATCCAGCCCCATCAGCTTGGCCATCATCACACCGACCAGATCCTGCAGTGCCACCAGCACGATCACCAGCATCGCGAACAGCAGCATGGCCCAGCCGCCCCGGCGCAACAGGCGAAAGTCTGCGGCCAGGCCCACGGCACCGAAGAAAAACAGCATGGCCGGCGTCTTGATGCTTTCATCAAAGGTCAGGCTGATACCGGATACCTGCATCAGAGTGACAACGATGGTGGCCAGCAAACCGCCCACCACCGGCTCGGGCATGTTCAGCCGAGCCAGCAAGTCCACCTTGTGAACGATCCACTGACCGGCGCCCAGCACCAACAATGCGACCATGAGGGTTTCCATGGCGGAAAACTGCATCCCTTTCTCCTTGTTGGCGGCTGGGGCTTCCCCCTCACAGCCACCGATTTGATCCGTTATACTGCCCGCGACAACGGGAAGCTGTTATGAATCGCGAAAAACGAACTGAAATCTTTACCCGTCTACGGGATCAGAACCCCCACCCCACCACCGAGCTGGAATACAGCAGCGATTTCGAGTTGCTGGTGGCCGTGGTGCTGTCTGCCCAGGCCACAGACGTGGGCGTGAACAAGGCCACCGCCAGACTCTATCCGGTGGCCAATACGCCAGAGGCGATCTTCGCCCTGGGAGTCGACGGGCTTAAAGAGTACATCAAGACCATCGGCCTGTTTAATTCCAAGGCCGAAAACATCATTCAGCTGTGTAAAATTCTCGTCGAGCATCATGATAGCCAGGTGCCACGTACCCGCGAAGCCCTGGAAGCCCTGCCCGGTGTGGGTCGCAAAACCGCCAATGTGGTGCTCAATACGGCCTATGGCCTGCCCACCATGGCGGTGGATACACATATCTTCCGGGTGTCCAACCGCACCCGGATTGCACCGGGCAAGAATGTGCTGGAAGTGGAAAAACGGCTGGTTCGACTGGTGCCGGAGGAATTCCTGCGCGATGCCCACCATTGGCTGATCCTGCACGGCCGCTATGTGTGTATGGCCCGCAAGCCCAAGTGTGGCGAATGCCTGATCGCAGACCTGTGCGAATTCCCGCCGAGCCAGCGGCCAGCATGAGTGGTAATTGAGCGCCCTGCTCTACGTTGCTACTCTGAAGTATCTCAGTTTGGTAACGAAGGGACGCGACATGAAACACACGATCCTGCTGGCAACACTGCTGGGCCTGTGCGCCCCGGTTCTGGCCGGCGACCTGAAGCCTGGCCTGTGGCAGATCAATACCACCATGGAAGGCGACAATCTGCCCCCGCAGATGCGGGCTCATACCCAGCAGCAGTGCCTCAGCCCTGAAGAGGCCGAGGATGTGGTCAGTGCCCTGCAAGAGAGCTGGAACGCGGATGAATGTGACCTTGGGAAGGTGGATCGCAGCGGAGACAATCTGACCTGGGAAGCCAGTTGCAACCAGAACGGCATGCAGAGCACCATGAAAGGTTCGGTGACACTGCATAGCGATACCCATTACACCAGCACCATCGACATGACCATGCCGAGCCACAAGATGGTGTCGAAGAGCGAAGGAAAATGGGCCAGTTCGGATTGTCCTGGATAAGGATTGGCGGTTCGCCTTGCGAGCAAGGCTCCAACGAAATCATCACCTACCACTTAACCGTTGGAGCTATGCTCGCATGGCGAAAGGGCTTAGCCCGGTAGTCATACCGGTCATCCACCCTTCGCCATGCGAGCATAGCTCCAACAGCGCAGCGAGGTGCTTCAGATCTCTCCAGCAAACACCTTCTCAAAAAACGCCAGCACTCGCTGCCAGCTGTCTTCCGATGCACCCGCATCGAATTTTGAACGCAGCGGCGGTAATGGCCCCAGCTTCTTGAAGGTAAAGGTCTGGTGGTCATTCATGAAGGAATGGCCCACGTCTTCATAGGTCTTAATATCGTGGGGCACACCCAGCGCATCCATGTGCTTTGCCAGACGATCACCATGATCGCCATAGATCATGTCCGTGCGCCCCCAGCCACCCACAGCCGGGCAGATGCCGCTCACCTCTTTCACGTTTTTGGGCATGCCACCATAGAAAGGCGCCACCACCTGCACCGGTGCCTGGCTGGCGTAGAGCACCGCAAAGCGACCGCCCATGCAGAAGCCCATAACACCCACCTGGGTCACCGCTTCTTCGCTCTGGTTCAGCAACCATTCACGGCAGGCTTCCAGTTGCTCGAAGGTCTGCCCCTTGCCGGTTTCATGAGCTTTCAGGGTTTTCACTACGCACAGGGCCTTGCTGCCCGGCAGATCGTAGAGATCCGGCACCAGCACCGGATAACCATTATCCGCCAACCGCTGGGCAATGCGTTCGATATCCTCGGTGTAGCCAAAAATGTCATGAATGGCGATCACCGCCGCCTTGTGAGGATTGGCCGTTTTCGGGCGCAGCCAACGGGCACGCATGGTGTGACCGCCGGGAATGGGAATGCCTACAGGTTGGTTGGACATGAGAAACCCAATTGATAGTTGATAATGAATAATTGATAACGAAGCAGTGAGGCTACTACCACCGGTCAGGGTTTCCCCTATCCAACCGGGCCACTTCCAACCCAGTTATCAACTATCAATTCTCAATTATCAATTGCTTTTCATTTTTCCTGCATGGCCACCAGCCGCGCTTCCTGCAGGGCGGCGGTGCGGTGTTTGGTGGCTTCGCGGTATTCCGGATCGGCCAGCATGGAGGCAAAGGCCTGTTTGGAGGGGTAACGTACCAGCAGCACGTCGTCCCACTTCTCTGCGTCCGGGGCAATCACGCCGGCCAGGGCCTTGCCCTTCCAGACCAGCTCGCCGCCGACACCGCGAACCTTGCCGAAGGCCACGTCGGAATATTTCTGGTAGGCCTCGCGGCCGCTGTAATCCGCTTCGCCATCCTTGTACCGCGCGGTCTTGTTAAAGCGAAGCAGATTCAGCATGACGATGGGGGTATCGTCCGGCAGGGATGCCAGTATATCGGGCAGGGTCTGGGGATTCGGGTCGATGACCGGTTTCTCTGACATGGTGACTCCGTTTGGTTTTTTATCAGCAAGGCGAAGGGTTCGATCACCACCTTGCCGCCGTGTCAGGCAGAAAGACAGGGCCGATAACGACACCCTGAACGCCAAAGCGGTCACAGCACTGTCAGGGCAATCTGCTCCGCGGCACAGAGACTTTCCAGGTCATCCAGACTCTGCGTCGGAAAGCGCAGTGTCATCGCCACTGATTGGCTGTAATGCACGTCCAGCACCTCTGCCGCATTCTGCTCCGCCCAGTGACGAAGGCGCTGCTCCAGAGGGAAGCCCATCTCCAGCCGGCAGGTGAGCTGCGGCACACTCTCCACCCTTTCCACTTCCGCCAGCACCGCTTCTGCCGCTGCCGCGTAGGCGCGGACCAGACCGCCCGCCCCCAGCTTCACGCCACCAAAATAACGGCTCACCACCACCAGCACATCACTCATGCCCTTGTGCTGGATCACATTGAAAATGGGTTTGCCGGCGGTGCCCGAAGGCTCGCCATCGTCATTCATGGCGGCCTGGGCAGAAGCCGGGTTGCCAAGCAGGTAGGCGTAGCAATGGTGGCTGGCATCCGGGTAACGGGCCCTGGCCTCGTCGATCACCGCCATGGCCTGTTCGCGGCTGGCTACCGGGCGCAGCCAGGTGATGAAACGACTTTTGTTGATCAGTAGTTCCCGGTCAACGGGAGCGGCGGGAACGGGATAACCTTTGATGGCAAACTCCGGGTTGATCACTGGCGGGGAGCCGCTATGGTAAGGTAATTGCCGTCTTTATCCGAATACGCGACTTGCCATGACCGATCCCCTCAGCCAAGACGATGACAGCCTGCGCCGCCGCAAGCGGCTGGCCATCGGTGTTGCCCTGCCCGTCACAGGTGTGATTTTCGCACCGCTGCTGTGGGCCCTGTACCAGGATGGCAGTATTTTCTTCTTTACGCTTTGTGCCCTGCTATGGCTGGGCGCCGGGCGATTCATCTATCACCTGTTGGCGCCCTGATCTCGATCAGAGGTCCTGACCACAACCACTGAAGAGCTTTTCGTTACTGATAACCTTCACCTGATAATCGAAAGACTCACCGCTCATGGAGTCATCGCAGGGCATTTCGCTGATTTCCACTTTCAGCTGGTCAGTGTCGGTGTTGGCAAGGTAAATGGTTTCCGTGCCTTCGGTCTGCGCCCCTGGGTCCGGAGTGGTTACCGTGGTTTCGCCGTAGTCGCCCACAAAGACCAACTTTTCGTCCGGGTAAATTGCCAGATGCCAGCCAGGCTCGTTACCGACGGCCCAGAATGACGCCCCCGCTTCCTGCGCCTTCACCATGGCGGTTTTCGGTCGCGCCTCCGCGGATTGCTCGGCGCCAACCCGCTGCAACATGACCGTGATCTCTTCACCGCTGGCCCGTTCGCCCAGTTCGGCGGTATGCCGTTCGGTGGTGAGCCACAGCAACTGCCCATCCGCGCCACGAATTTCCGCACGTACCGCATACGCCATTGGATGGTCATGCATTACCGCATCCCTGGCATAGCGCAGGGTAAAGGGCACCGGTACCTGACCCGGGTCGTCGATATGTTGCTCGGCAATCACTGTGGACGGCGCATCGGCCAGCGATACATCCTCCAGGGTTACCGTGAGCGTTGCACCTTGCGGCATGGCCATGCGCTCGCGGTACATGACTTTACCACTGAGGATCTGCTGCTCGGTCTTTTCACTCTGCTCCACCACGGTGGGTTGTTGGCTATCAGATTCCGGTTTTCCCTGATCACAGCCAGACAGGGCAAGCAAGGCAGCAATGCCAGCGGAGCCAAACAGCACGGAAACAGAACGGTGGGTCAATATGGGAGATCGCATAGTCATTCCTTGTCATCGTCAGTGATGGGATTCGCTGGACGCTCGGCGGTTCCCTGCCGAGCTTTACTAATAAAGCACCGCCCATAAAAAAGCAGCCCACTGGGGCTGCTTTTTTACTTTTCTTCAACGATGTCTTTAAACGGTAACGACCAGCTCCACATCAATATGCCGCGGGAGGCAGCACACCTTATGGGCCTTTTCCTCCAGGGTCTGCGCTTGCTCCTGATCCAGCCAGGGCGAGCCGGCACAAAAAAGCCCCGGCTTGCCGGGGCTTCAGAGCATTCATAGCCAACCGGCCTCAACCGAAAGCCGGAATCCCGGTCTGGGACCGGCCCAGAATCAGGGCGTGAACATCATGGGTGCCCTCGTAGGTGTTTACCGCCTCCAGGTTCATCACATGGCGGATCACATGGTACTCGTCGCTGATACCGTTGCCACCGTGCATGTCACGGGCCTGGCGGGCGATATCGATGGCCTTGCCGCAGTTGTTGCGTTTCATCAGCGACACCATTTCCGGCGCCCAGTTGCCGGCATCCATCAGTCGGCCCAGCTGTAGCGCGCCCTGCAGGCCCAAGGTAATTTCGGTCTGCATGTCCGCCAACTTTTTCTGGATCAGTTGGGTAGCGGCCAGTGGCCGGCCAAACTGCTTGCGATCCAGGGTGTACTGGCGTGCTGCCTGCCAGCAGAATTCCGCCGCGCCCATGGCACCCCAGCTGATCCCGTAACGGGCCTTGTTAAGGCAGCTGAACGGCCCTTTCAGCCCCTCTACGTCCAGGCGGTTTTCGTCCGGTACGAAGCAGTCATCCAGCATGATCTGCCCGGTGATGGAGGCGCGCAGGGAGAACTTGCCTTCGATCTTCGGGGTGGTGAAACCGTCAAAGCTGCGTTCCACCACAAAGCCGGTGATCTTGCCGTCCAGATTGGCCCACACCACCGCCACATCGGCAATGGGCGAATTGGTAATCCAGGTCTTGGCGCCGTTGAGCAGGTAGCCACCGTCCACCTTCCTGGCGCGGGTGCTCATGGAACCCGGATCGGAACCGTGATCCGGCTCGGTGAGACCGAAGCAGCCGACCCACTCGCCGGTGGCCAGTTTCGGCAGGTATTTCTGGCGCACCGCTTCACTGCCAAAGGCATGAATCGGGAACATTACCAGTGACGACTGTACGCTCATGGCCGAGCGATAACCGGAGTCCACCCGTTCCACTTCCCGGGCCACCAGGCCGTAGCTCACATGGTTCACACCGGCACCGCCATACTGCTCGGGAATGGTGGGGCCGAGAAAACCCAGCTCGCCCATTTCCGTCATGATTTCCCGGTGAAAAATCTCGTGCCGGTTGGCTTCCAGCACTCGGGGCATCAGTTTGCTCTGGCAGTAATCATGGGCCGCATCACGAATCATGCGCTCGTCTTCGGTGAGCTGGGTTTCCAGCAACAACGGATCTTTCCAGTCGAATCTCTGCATTAGTAATCCTGTTCGTTTCATTCCGCAGGGCGGACATTTCCGGCAGGAAATCTCCGCCCTGCGGGTTTCGTTATTAATTATTAACTATTAATTATTCATTGCCTTTCAATCACCATGGCCACGCCCTGCCCCACACCAATACAGAGGCTGACCAGTGCATAGCGGCCACCGCTGGCTTCCAGCTGGCGCATGGCGGTAAGGGCCAGGCGGGCGCCGGACGCCCCCAGTGGATGGCCCACGGCAATGGCGCCACCATTCGGGTTCAGGCGTTCATCATCGCCGGCCAGGCCCAGCTGCTTGCAACAGCCTAAGACCTGGGTGGCGAACGCCTCGTTAATTTCGATCACATCCATCTGGTCCAGGGTCAGCCCGGCCCGGGCCAGTGCCTTGTTGCAGGCCTCTACCGGTCCCAGCCCCATCACACGGGGCGCCACACCGGCCACGGCACCGGCGAGAATCCGTGCGCGGGGCGCAATGCCCGCCGCATCACCGGCAGCGCGAGAACCGATAATCAGTGCCGCCGCGCCGTCATTCACGCCCGATGCATTCCCTGCGGTGATGGTGCCACCCTCAACGATAGCAGGCAGTTTTGCCAATTTTTCGGCAGTGGTGCCGGCACGGGGATGCTCATCCTCTGCCACAGTCAGCGGATCTTTCTTGCGGCCCTGGGGAACGGTGACCGGCAGGATTTCTGCCTGGTAGAAACCGCGCTCCCGGGCGGCCTGGTAGCGCTGCTGCGAGCGGGCGGCAAACGCATCCGATGCGTCACGGCTGATGCCCAGATCGTCCGCCACGTTCTGGGCGGTTTCCGGCATGGTGTCGGCACCGAACTGGCGGAGAATGGCCGGGTTGGGAAAGCGGGCACCGATGGTGCTATCGAAAATGGTCATGTCGCGGCTAAAGGCTTTCTCCGCCTTGGCCATCACAAAGGGCGCCCGGCTCATGGATTCGGTACCGCCAGACACGATCAGCTCGCCCTCGCCCACCGTCACCATGCGCGCGGCATCCAGCGTCGCCGCCAGGCCACTGCCACACAGGCGGTTAACGGTTATCCCGGCCACGGATTCCGGCAGCCCCGCCAGCAACCCGGCGTGGCGCGCCACATTGCGGGCATCCTCCCCGGCCTGATTGGTATTACCGATCACCACGTCTTCATAGCGGGACAGCTCGAACCCGTTGCGCTGCACCAGCTCACGGATCACCCCGGCCAACAGATCATCCGGTCGCACCGGTGCCAGGGCGCCACCATGGCGACCAAAGGGGGTTCGCAGGCCGTCGTAAATATAGGCATCCAGCATTTGCACTCTCCCATTCAGAGAGTTGAACGTTCAAAGTTTAACGTTGAAACGCGGGATGGGAATCTGCCATTCGATAAGCGATATCGTCGCGCCCCAATGCTGGCTCTCAAGCCCGCCATTGCGAGGGAATGAGTGCAAGGGGTGGCGACTGACTCAGTCGCGTTTCAACTTTGAACTTTACACTTTCAACTGCTCTTGTCCGCTGTGCGGAATGTTATTTTGAATAACTTGACGAGCAGGATAGGCCGTGACAGAGTGCGATGCAAGAGATTCGCCCTGCGATAACACCCCTAAAAGAAGCCACGCTACAGCCGGACCCGACCATGATCCGTGATGCCGAAACCCTCACTCAGTTGACCGATACCATTGCCCGCTTTGTCCGTGAACGGCTGGTGCCTGCCGAGCAGCACGTGGCCGAGACGGACACCATTCCCGAGGACATTGTCGCCGACATGAAGGCCATGGGGCTATTCGGTCTGTCGATCCCGGAAGAATATGGCGGTCTGGGGCTGACCATGGAGGAGGAAGTGCTGGTGGCCTTCGAGCTGGGCCGTACCTCCCCGGCGTTCCGCTCCCTGATGGGCACCAATAATGGCATCGGTGCCCAGGGCATTCTCATTGATGGTACCGAAGAGCAGAAGCAGAAGTACGTCCCTCCACTGGCCACCGGCGAGGTGATCGGCGCCTTCTGTCTCACCGAGCCGGATGTGGGCTCAGATTCCGGCTCAGTGAAAACCCGCGCCCAGCGTGACGGCGACCACTACATTCTCAATGGCACCAAGCGCTACATCACCAATGGTCCCCGTGCGGGCTTGTTTACGGTAATGGCACGCACCAACCCGGAAATCCAGGGTGGCGGCGGCGTCACCGCCTTTATTGTGGAAGGGGGTACCCCCGGTATTTCCCGCGGCAAGGCCGACGTGAAGATGGGCCAGAAAGGCGCCCACACCTGCGACATCATTTTCGATAACTGCCGGGTGCCCGCCGAGAACATCATCGGCGGCAAGGAAGGCGTGGGTTTCAAGACCGCCATGAAAGTCCTGGACCGTGGCCGTCTGCATATCTCTGCCATCTGTGTGGGCGTGGCCACACGACTGATCGAAGACGCAGTGAATTTTGCCGCCGAACGCAAACAGTTCGGTAAACCCATCATCGAGCACCAGCTGATCCAGGCCATGCTGGCGGATTCCCGCGCGGAAATGTTCGCCGGTCGCTCCATGGTTCTGGAAGCGGCCCGCAGCAAGGACCGGGGTGAAAAAGTCAGCCTGGATGCGTCCTGCTGCAAGCTGTTCTGTTCCGAAATGGTTGGCCGCGTAGCCGACCGCGCCGTGCAGATTCACGGCGGTGCCGGTTATATGGCGGACTATGCAGTGGAACGTTTCTACCGTGACGTGCGCCTGTTCCGGATCTACGAAGGCACCACCCAGATCCAGCAAATCGTCATTGCCCGGGAACTGGCACGGCAGGCGGGGAATAGTTGAAAGTTCAAAGTGGAAAGTTGAAACGCGAATCACTGTTTCTGCCAATTGAACAAAGCCCGAACCGCGCCGACATGCCGTATTCGCGATGCAAGCATAGTTTCCCACAAAAACAGCTGCCATTTTGATCCCTGTGGGAAGCGATGCTTGCATCGCGAATACGGCATTTAATCGCGGGCACTGATTTCATCAATTAGCTTTGACCCTGAACGCGCCTTTCAACTTTACACTTTCAACTTGCAACTCCTCATGCTCCTGACAAGCCCACTCCATTACACCCTCCCCCTGTGCATGCTGGGCACCCTGCTGTTTCTGGTGCTCGATCTGCAAGCCGGTGCCTGGCTGGCGCGGATCGCACTGCTGCTTTATCTGCTGGTGCAATGGCCGCGCCAGACACGGATGGCAAAGGGGATTCTGCTGGTGGTTATCGCCATGGCCGGCGTGGTTGTCTGGCGTGAAACCCACCCTATCCCCATTCTGCTTCAGGCTCTCGACCGGCTCTGTTTCTTTGCCACCTTTGTGTCGTCCCTGGGTCTGCTGCGGGTCTCCGCCATGCGCTCGCGGCTGGTGCGCGAGGCCGGCACTACCCTGATCCGCCAGAAACCGGCCCTGCGTTATCCCACCCTGTCACTGGGCACCGCCCTGTTCGGGGTGATCATCAATATCGGCGTGCTCAATCTGTTCGGCGCCATGGTACTGCGCAGCAATACCCTGAAAGCCGCCGGTGGCCATGATGATATTCAGGCGGCGCGGGAGCGACGCATGATGCTGTCGATTCTGCGAGGTTTTGCCCTGGCACCGCTGGTGTCACCACTGGGCATCACCATGGCGGTGATCCTGGCCAATATGCCGAGCCTTACCTGGGCCACACTGGCGCCGGTGGCACTGCCCACCGCCGGCCTGTTCTTCCTGCTGGGCTGGTGGTTGGACTGGCAACTGCGGCCCGGTCATCTGGCCAGCCGCGTTCCACACACTGCGCCACCCTCCCTGACACCCTTGTGGCAATTCACCCTGCTGGCGCTGGCGATCACCTTGGGAGTCTTTGCGGTATCGATAGCAGCCGAGCTGCGTCTACCGGTGGCGGTGCTGGTGGCCTGTCCGTTGTCAGCTATTTTGTGGATGGCCCTGCAACGGCAGCGACTGGGTGGCGGCACCGGCTTGCCTCGGGCACTGACATTACTGGGGCGACATTCCCGGCTGATCTTTGGCGCCAACCGGGGTGAAATTGCGGTGCTGGGCGGCTCCGCCTGCCTGGGCGCGCTGATCACGCCATTGATTGACCCGCAGATGCTGCATGAGATGCTGTTGGCCACTCATCTTCAGGGCGCCGCCATGGCCGTGGCCGCCATGTTGCTGGTAGTGGCGCTGGCCCAGATCGGCCTCAACCCGATTGTGTCGGTAACGCTACTGGCATCGCTGCTGGGCGATGGTGTGGGCGCCGATCCCCGCCTGCTGGCCGTGGGCCTGATGTGCGCCTGGAGCCTGTCGATGATCTCCTCACCCTTCACCGCGTCCATGCTGGTCCTCAGCCAATTGATCAGCCGCTCGCCCTACCGGATTGCCTGGCGCTGGAACGGGTTGTTCTTTGTGCTGGTGGTGCCGATGCTGGCGTTGTGGTTGGTGGTCTTGAATCAATGGATCGGGGTATGAATTTTTTACCACAGAGGGCACAGAGACCACTGAGAAAAACCAAACGTATGCAACGCACGGGTTTCACTCTGTGATCTCTGTGCCCTCTGTGGTGAACTGCCGTTCGCCTTTGCCCTTCAGGCCGCGAAGTGCCAGATTCCATCACAATCTTCGCGCTGCACGCGGCCCTGCTCCACCAGACAATTGAGATGCGCAATGCTTTCGCCCATGGCAAACATGAGCTGCTGCACATCCAGCTCCCGGTTGAACATCACCGGCAGAATATCGTGGGCGTTGTGGGGGTGATGACGGCAGGCGGCCTGTACCTGGTCCAGTTGCTGGTCGTGATGGGCGACCAGCGCATTGATTCGGTGATGCAGACCCCGGAACGGCAGGCCGTGGGCCGGCAACACCAGGGTGTCCTGCGGCAGGGCATCGCGAATTGCCTTGAGGCTGTCCACAAACGCTACCACCGGGTTCGCCTCCGGTTCCGTGGGCCGCACCATAAGATTGCTGGAAATGGTGGGCAACACCTGGTCGCCGCTGATCAGCAAGCGGTCGTCATTCCGGTACAGACACAGGTGCTCGGGAGCATGGCCACGACCGATGTGAATCTGCCAGTGCTGACCATTGATAGTCAGGCTGTCACCGGCGCCGACAAATTGCGGGTCAGTCGGCATGGGCATCACCACCCGGCGGAAGCCATTGCCCTTGCCGGCCACCTTGTCCAGGTTGTCGCCCTGCAGGCCATGGCTGCCGAGAAAATGCTTGAAGCGCTGGATGGTCTGTTCATCGCTGGCGTCACAGATATGGCTGGCCAGTTGCCACTCGCCGCGGCTCATGATCACCGGTGCCTGGCAGTGTTGCTGCAGCCAGCCGGCCATGCCGAGATGGTCCGGGTGGTAATGGGTGACGATGATGCGGGTCACCGGCTTGCCGTCCAGTTGTTCGGCCAACAGCTGCTGCCAGATGTCCCGGCTGCGGCGCACTCCCAGGCCGGTATCCACGATTACCCAGCCATGGTTATCTTCCAGCAACCAGAGATTGATATGGTCGAGGGCAAAGGGCAGCGGGAAACGCAGCCAGTAAACCCCGTCGGCCACCTTGAAACGCTGGCCTGCCGGCGGCAGATCAGTGAACGGATAGTGTAGTGACATAACCAACCTTTTGTTTTTTCACCACAGAGGTCACCGAGTACACAGAGAAAAACAAACTGCTGTTTGCAACGCCGCTGGTTTCTGAAAGCCGCTTACAGGCCTTCCAGGCAAGGGGTTTTCTCAGTGCACTCTGTGCCCTCTGTGGTAAACCATTATTGATAGGAGCACAGCCATGCGTGCCTGGTGTATTGAGGATCAGCAACTGCAACTGGACACCCTGCCGGACCTGCAACCGGGGCCGGGGGAAATTTGCGTGCAGGTGAAAGCCATCGGCGTGAACCGGGCGGATCTGTTGCAGGTACTGGGCCGCTACCCGGCACCGCCGGGCACCGACAGCCGCATTCCCGGGCTGGAATACGCCGGGGTGGTCAGCGCCGTGGGTGAGCGGGTGCAGCAACGGCAAGTGGGCGATGCGGTGATGGGCCTGGTGCCCGGTTGTGCCTATGCCGAACAGATCGTCACCCACGAACGGGAGGCGCTGACCGTTCCCGAGGGCATGGACTTCGCCCGCGCCGCCACCCTGCCCGAGGCGTTTCTGACCGCCTACCGGGCGTTGTTTCTGGAAGGCGGTTTGCAGCCCGGCCAGTGGTGCCTGATTCGCCCGGCCACCGCCGGAGTCGGCCTGGCCGCCACCCAATTGGCCGCGGCGCTGGGCGCCCGCCCCATCGGCAGCAGCCGGGATCTGAGTAAACTGGACACCGCCAACGACATGGGCCTGGCGGCTCAGGTGTGCGAGGACGGTACCTTGAAAGCCCAGCTTGATGCGCTCACCGACGGACAGGGTGTGGCGGTAATTCTGGATATGGTCGGCCCGGACTGGAACGCCCTGCTCGGCGGCCTGCGCGCCGAGGGCACCCTGGTGAATATCGGCATTCTTGGCGGGCTGACCACGGAGCTGAATCTGGGCGCCCTGCTGATGAAACGCCAGACCCTGAAAAGCATGACCATGCGCAGCCAGCCACTGGAAAACCGCATCCGTATGGCGCAGGTCTTCAATGACCGTCTTGCACCCCTGTTTGCCAGCGGTCGCCTGCTGCCCCTGCCGCTGGAAACCTTCCCCTTCACCGACGCCAAAGCCGCCCACGACCATATGGCCGGTAACGACTTTAGTGGCAAGCGTGTGATTGTGGTTGGCGACTGACATGAGCAAGGCCCAGCGGGAAACAGTATTTGAAATACTATTTCACGTTTCCCGCCAAGGCCTCAATGACCAAAAACATCAGGCCTGACTACGGTTTGTGTCGATGGTCAACGAAAGCGCTTTCCCCTGATACCGGCGCATTACCGCCGGCAAGTCAGAACGTGAACCCCACCCCCAGGTGGAAGGCATACACATTCATGTCAGCCACGAATTCTGCATCACCCACTTCCGCGAACTGATACTGGGGAAGGCCCGGGGCGCGGATGAAGGTGCGATCCACCTTGGCTTTCACTTCCTTGACGCTGATGTACTTGGCATCCGCCGCCAGCCACCAGTGATCGCTCAGCCGCCAATCCGCGCCGATCTGTCCTACCCAGCCGAATTTATCCTGAATCTCCAGCTCCGGTTCTCCCACTTCCGTGAGAATCGGGTTGGTGACGTGGCTATCGTAGGTAAACAGGTACACGGCTCCCAGGCCCACATAGGGCCGGAAGTTGTGATCCATGCGGAATCGCTTCACCAGGGTCACCATGGGCGGTGCCACCTTGGTTTCGCCCACCTTTTCGCCCAGTGCCGGCACCCCGGTGGGAATGCCGTTGGCCTCGGTGACCAGGGGCTCATCCGCCAGCTTGCCCTTGGCCTTCAGCTCCAGCGTGGGCGGTAATGCCGCCATGGTTTCAATGGACCAGCCTCCATCCCCCCAGCGCAGCTTGTAGCCGATGATGGCGGCCGGAATGGTGAGCGGGTCACTGAACGCCTCCCCTTCCTGCTCGCCAGGCTCCACCGCCACTTCAGCAATTTCAGAGAGATTACTGAGAGTGATCGAGCGGGTTTTTATGTCCGGGGACATGTGGATCGCGCCGAAGCGGAAATACAGCCGGTCCTCGCCAAAAATCTTCTGGGTAAATTTCACTCCGGGATAATCCGGGCCGTATTTGTCCTGACTGGCAACATTGGCAGAAAAGAGCCCCAGCACGACAAACAGGAGAAACCGTTTTTTATGATCCATTATTCTTCTCATTATCAAAGCTCCCCCGCATTTTCCTGACCAGCCGTAGTGAGGCGTGCGTGGGTCGGGTTGTTGACCACACGGATGCGGAAGTCGTCCTTGGCAATGCCCAGCTCCAGAGAGCCCACACCTTCTTCGGGGACGATGCCGCCGATGATCAGATCAAGCAGATCGCCCAGCACCGGAATCAGGGCGCCAAGATCCACCGACAGGTTCAGCGTTGCGGCAATGGCGGACGCATTACGCGACTCCAGCGTGATCTGCCCGTTGCGCAGGAATTTCACCGGCCCGGTCAGGTAGGCAGAGACCGGCAGGCTTCTCACGTTGGCATCCGCCACATTGGGGATAGCTTGCCCACCGGGGATCAAAGCGGAGAGCAGCCGCAGGTCCGGTGCATCCAGCCAGGCATCCAGGCGGGTGATGAAGATCGGATTGTCGATTTCCTCACCGGTGTCCGGGTCAATCTGGTTCACCACAAACCCGCGCAAAGGCTGCGGGGGCTTGTCGTCATAGGGCCGAAAACGCAGCACCAGTGCTCCGGTTTCCAGCGGTAACGGAATCAGATCGCCCAGAACCGGAATGGCCAGGGTAGCGTTGGCGGTCAGTGATGTGCCCATCACATGCTGGGCATTGATCTCCACCGGGATCGCTGACTCCCCCACGGTCTGGATACAGAAGATATCGCCATCGGCATCTTCCTGGGTGGCACACCAGCGGCCATTGCCTTCATCGACCAGACCGATATAACTCAGGTCCAGGGGTTCCTTGGGCAGGAACGCCATGGGCAGAGCCGCATGGGTAAAGATCTGGTCGCCGTCATCCAGGTTGGCGCCACCAATCAGCCCTCCTGTGCTTTTCACATGGCCACGGGCATGGTTGTTGACCGCTTCCACTTCATCATCATCCCAGTTGCCATTGCCATTGACGTCGGTGTATTCCCGGGTCAGCACGGTGGCATAGGCGGCGCCTTCATCCGGCGTGGCGGTGAAATCGAGCAGAATCGGCGGACCACCCTCACAGGGTTGGTTAGAGAGAGGACCGCAGGTACCCATGCCGTTGAGCGGGTCCGTATTGATATCCAGGTTGCCGAAGCGGTCGTGGCTGCGGAATACCGCTTCCCCATTGTCGCCACCGTTGATCACCAGCCGGTAGGCATTACCCGGGACAATGGTGTCCGGTGCCGGCAGTGCCCGCAGACGCAGGCTGTTGCGCCGTGCCGACATGGGAATATTCTGCCACTGTCCATTGGCCTGTTCGCCCAGACACATGGCCCCGCCTTCGCAGGATTCACCGTCAGCGGCAATGGTGCCGAAAGTCATGGAGGCCATTTCCATGGGCATATTGAAACTGATCTCGATGGGGCGACTGACGTCATAGAAGAAAGGGTAGAAGAGCGAATCCGACGCCAGCCCCCCCCACACACCGGCCAGCCATTTTCACCGTGTTGCCGTCTGCATCCTGGCGCTCGACACCGCGGTCCTGCAACGCACAACCGATACCGGGGTAGGCCCCCAGTACTACCGGCGGCAGCACCGGCGCATCATCGTTGGCCGCATAACTGGCGGTATCGAAAACAATCTGGCCAGTGCCATCAGTGGCATCCCCGGGCACGAACTGCAGGTGCGAAGGATCGAACAAATCCTGGTCTTTCAGGCCATCGCCCAGATCCAGGTAATAGCGCTGCCCCGCTGCCAGTTCATTGAGCGGAGTAATCACCAGGTTGGAACCACTGCTTCGCACCTGCACCGGCACCGGTTCGTTGCTGTCCTGGCGGAACAACTTCACCTGTTCCATTCCTTCGTCGTGTACCGGCTCGTTGAATACCACGACGATATTGTTGCTCGGTTCTACCTGGGCCTGATTGTGTTCCGGAAACGACCCGGTTGCCTGTAGTGGATCGCGATTGAGCTGTTCGAACTCGAAATCCACATCCGCACGCACCCCCAGTGCAAAGTCCGCGCTGACTTTGGCGGCACCGCTAAGCACGTCCAGTTCCAGGGTTCGAAACACCTCGAAGGTCAGCGCGCCATCCCTCACATCCACCACACCCACCGCCTGGATATGCATCAGGTTCTGGTTTACCGAGGCATTGCCGCGTGGTTCTTCCGCATGCATGGCAAGGTCAAAATTCATGTAAACAAACATCGGCGCATAATCGTCATCGGGCTGAAAGCCCTTCGGCCGATAGGGGTTAGTCACCAGGTAGCCCGTCACGTCGGTCACAAAGGTACCGATGATATCGCCGGTGAACATGGGCGTGCGCACCTCGCCACCGAGCTTGATCGGATCGATACCGGTAATGCGCAGCTGTTGGCCGGCACGGGCCACCACTGGAACAGCGTCCACATGCACATCCGGTCGACCCATCCAGCCTTCCAGTACCAGCGGCATGGCATTCACCTGGGTCACACCCAGTGCTTCGGTAACCAGGTTGAACTGGTTAAGGGGCAACCCGTGCAGGCGAGAGGTTTGCGGGTAGCCAGGATCCCCCAGGACAGGCTGGGCTTTCATCAGTTGCTTGATCGGCGGGTTGAGATCGACCACATCATCCTTGGACAGCGTGGGCGTCAACTCATAGGTCACCGTCTCCAGCACGTCCTCATCAAAATCTTCCAGGCCTTGCAGAGTCAGTGTGTAGGTGTCGCCACCGATCAGATCTTCCTTGGGGTCCAGTGTGATGTAGTGACGCTCATTGAGAATCCTGACATCTACCAGTTCCCCGGATTCCTGATGTTCCAGTTTGACGCTGTCACCGTAGCGGACGGTGGTTTCCACCAGAGGCTCGGTAAAGGTGATCCGCACTGGCGAGAAATCCATGAACGGAAAGCGTTCCTCACCGACAGGCTCGGGCAGGTAAACGCTGGGCATTTCCTGATTGATGGCCAGCACCTGGGGCGCCTGGTCAGGAAGCGGGTTGTACTGACGGGTACGGAAGGTAATCAGCGGGCCGTCCTGATCATCCAGGTTGACGACCCCGGAAGCGATCTCCGGCGACACCCACAGTCGGTATTCTTCACCGGCACGCAGACCAGACATGGAGAACGTCAGGGTACGTTTCCGGTTGGAGACTTCAGCACTGCTGAGATCCACCAGACTCCCATCGCTGTCGGCAAGACACAGCGTACCCACAAAGTTCTCGCCGTCAGGCTGGCACTCTGCCTTGGCCGCTGCTTCGTCGATATCACTGGAAAAGGTCAGCAGCAATTTGCTGCCCAGGGGCAGATCCACCATACCGTCCGAGGGGTAGGCATAGATCAGTGCGTCGCCGGGCTCCGGTGGGATAAACAAATCCGGGTCGTCTTCGCAGGCATTCAGTAAGGGATAAAGCAGGGATAAGACAGCCAGACGCTGAATGATTGTTGTGCGCATCCTTTCACCCGTTTCTTGTTTTTGGCGACAGATTATTCTGTTTGCGGGGACAGGATTAAGCGGCGAGAGGACAGGGACAAGTTATCGTTTGTAAGCAAAAATCCACATATTATCGAGTTTTATCTACCTGATAAATATACGGTTTTTGTCTTCACGTATACTTCACGCGGCAAATTACCAAGCAATTCAATGGCTTTTGAAAATCAACTTTTCCATCAGGATTTCTGCACTAAAACTTTGTTCGTAATCCTTCGTTGACAAGAAAAACCGCAACATGACGTTTTGTATCATGTTGCGGACAGAATGACGCCTCATTGATAACGGATACGCAGTGCGGTAAGCACAGTAGTCAGGTGCGGAACAGGCACGCCGAGGCGTTGGGCAATTGCCACCACATTGCCCAGGATGGCATCCAGTTCGATGGGCCGGTCGTTCAGGTAATCCAGCGCCATGGAATTCTTGTAGGCACCCATCTTGCGGGTACCGACCAGATTCTTTTCCACCAGATCGTCCGGTAGCGGATAACCATCCGCAGCGGCGACCGCCATCACCTCTTCCATCATGGTGCGGACCAGGTCTTCACCACCGGGGGCATCGAGAATCGACAGGGTATCGGCGCCATTGCACAGAACGCTCAGAGGATTGAACGGTGCATTCCAGACACACTTGCGCCAGCGCTCCCCCACCACCGCTTCGCTATCGTTGACGTCAATGCCCCCTTCCCTGAACAGGCTGCTCAAACGGCGGCAGTGGCCATCAAAGCCAGCGGGAAAATTACCCATCACCAGTTGGCCATAGGCCTGATGATGGATCTCACCGGGGCCGGTGCGGCTGACAGCGATAAATGCCAGGCAGCTTACCAGGGGATGTTCCGGGAAGGCCTCGGCCAAATCACGCTCGATATCCAGCCCGTTTTCGATCAGCACCAGGCCGGTGTGTTCTCCCATCCAAGGTCGTACCAGGGCAGCGCGATCCACGCCCGGCAATACCTTCACGCACAGCAGCACATAGTCGGGAAAACGGTCCGGCTTTTCATCGGATCGATACACTCGATCCGGCTGCCAGGACAGCTCCCCAAGAGGACTGGTAAAGCGAAAACCGCCCTCCTTTACTGCGTCATAATCCGAGCGCAGCACCACGCCCACCTCACAGCCGGCGCGCTTGAGAATGGCACCGTAAAAGCTGCCGATGGCGCCAGCACCGACTACCAGAATGCGGGGTTTATCCGTCATAACAGTTTCCTTATCAATCCCCGCCGCATGGCATGCAAAGGCCAAAGCGCCAGCAGGAAAACGATCAACAACAACCAGAAAGCCCGGTCAAAACCATATTCAAAAGCCTGCGCCAGGGACGCAGCAGGATCAGTCTGCCCGTAGCGATCGCTGAAAAATTGTATGCAAAGGGCGCACAGGTTGACGCCCAGGGCACCACCGATCTGACGGGCGAAATTGAAAATACCCGAGCCCTGGGGAATCAGCGCCGGTGGCAGCAACCCCAATGCCCCGGTGGACGATGGTGGCATCATCAGGCCCAGCCCCACTCTGCCAAGCAGCGTCCACCACACCAGCCACACCGCAGAGGTGGTCAGGGTGGCGCCGGCCATCAGCACCATGTTGAGTACAAACAACACCAGGCCCGCCATCATGATGCGGGTTTCGGAAAAACGGTCAGTCAGATGCCCGGCAACCGGAAAGGTGAAGGCCATGGCCAACCCCGCTGGCATCAGCATCAGACCGGCGCTGGCAGCACTCTCGCCAAGCACCTGCTGGAAATACAGCGGGGTTACATAGGTGGACGCGAACACCCCGGCACCGATCACCATGGACATGAGAAAACTGCCCGTGAAGCCCGGGTAACGAAACACTCTCAGATCCATGAGAGGCTGCGGATTGCGCCGCTGCCAGAAGGCAAATAGCACCAGCGAAACAATGCCACCCGGTAACGTCACCAGCAGCAAGGGGTCACCCCAGCCACGTCGGTGACCATTGGCCAGGCCCCATAATACTGCCGTGATACCCATTGCCAATAACAGGACACCGGCGCGGTCGAGGCGAATCGCCGCCAACTGACGATCCTTGCCGGGCAGGTAACGCCAGGCCATGGCCATGCCAATCACACAGGCTGGCAACACCACCAGGAACACCGCTCGCCAGGACAGGGTATCCACCAGCACCCCACCAATGGCGGGAGCAATGGCCGGGCCCAGCACCACGCCCAGACCATAGATACCCATGGCCTGGCCACGACGGTTAAGCGGGAAGACCTGGAAGATGGTAATCATGGCCAACGGTTGTATCAGGCCGGCCAACAGCCCCTGCCCGATACGGGCAGCCACCAGCAGAGGAAACTGCTCACTGAACGCGCCGATGATGGACACGGCAATAAACAGCCCCATGGCCAACAGATAGGCACCCCGGGCGCCGAACCTCTGGGCACACCAGGCATTGAGCAGCATGCCCACGGTCATGGCAGCAAGAAAGCCGGTGGCAAGCCAGTGCACCTGATCCTGGGCCAGCTGAAATTCCACCATGATGGTGGGGATAGCCACATTGATAATCGTAGATGCCAGCACCACAGACATGGTACCGAGCATCACTGTTATCGTGGCCAGCCAGCGATAGCGCGGGCCATGCAGCGCAAAAAGCGCTTGGACCTGCGCTTCCACTGCTGCCATTACCGGGAAGCATCCTCGCTGACCTGCACCAGCAATTTACCCCGGTTACGCCCTTCCAGCAGGCCCTGGAAGGCATCCACGGTGTTTTCCAGACCCTGGACAATATCTTCCTGATACTGGATTTTTCCAGCCTGCATCCAGCTGCTCATGTCACGAACGAAGTCCTTCATCAGGTGAGCATAATCGAACTGGATGAAACCCTTGATCAGCACCCGCTTGACCAGCAACTTGGTCAGGAACGCTGGCAACTGATCCGGACCCTGGGGCGCTTCGGTGTCGTTGTAATGGGCAATGCGACCGCACAGGGGAATGCGGGCGAAATCGTTAACCAGTTTCATCACCGCATCAAACACCTTGCCACCCACGTTTTCGAAATAGATATCGATGCCGTCCGGGCACGCCGCCTTGAGCTGGGCTTCAAAGTCGTCGTCCTTGTAGTTCACACAGGCATCAAACCCATAGACATCCACCACGTGCTGGCATTTATCCGGCGCACCGGCCACGCCCACCACACGGCAACCCTTGAGCTTGGCGATCTGACCGACCACCTGACCGACCGCGCCGCTGGCGGCAGACACGACAACCGTCTCGCCTTCTTTCGGCTGGCCGATTTCCAGCAACCCGGCATAGGCGGTAAAACCGGGCATGCCCAGCACACCCACGGCGGTGCTGATAGGCGCCTGTTTCGGATCCAGCTTGCGCAGCATCTCCTTGCCCTGCACCGAGTATTCCTGCCAGCCACCAAAGCCGAGCACGTAATCGCCGGCTTCATAGCCATCCAGGCGTGATTCCACCACCTGGCCAACGGTAGCGCCCTGCATCACATCACCCAGCTCCACACTGGCGGCGTAGGACTTGGCCGGGCTCATGCGGCCACGCATGTAGGGGTCCAGGGACAGGTAAATAGTCTTGATCAGAACTTGTCCGTCCTTCGGAGACGGCATCTCCCCTTCACACATGGGCAGATGCTCAGCCTGCGGCATGCCCTTGGGGTACTCGGACAGAATGATCTGGCGGTTAATTGTCATGGTGCTCTCCCGAATAGTGACACCGTAGGAGCGGCGCTCGAGCCGCGAATATGCTTGCGAAAAGCCAAACCAGTAACGAGTCACGAGAAACGATTCGCGAAAATCCAGACCGGCCTTCGCGGTTTTGCCTTTCGAAACTCGCTTCTCGCAACTCGAAACTGGGTGATTCGCGGCTCATACCCGCGGGGCACAGAGAGCGCCGCTCCTACAGCAAAATAATTTTTGTCATCAAAAAAGGCGGCCGAAGCCGCCTTGGTGTTTCTCGTTACGCTGCGTCTTCGTCCACGTCCAGCAAGCTTTCCAGCTGCTGCATGTGATAGCCCAGATCACCAAGCTGGTGATCAATCATCACGATACGCTTGGCGTAATGGGACACGGCGGTTTCTTCCATCATACCCATGCCACCATGAAGCTGGATGGCTTCTTCTGCCACCTTGCGACCGGACTTGCCGATAATGGCCTTGGCCGCAGCCAGACGTTTGGCACGTACCGGTGCTGACAACTCCAGGGAACAGGCAGCCAGAATGGTCATGGAACGGGCTTTTTCCAGCTCCATGCGCATTTCCACCATGCGATGCTGCAGGGCCTGGAACTTGCCAATGGGCACACCGAACTGCTGGCGTTCCTTGATGTAGTCCAGGGTGTAGTCACAGGCGACTTCCATGGCTCCGGACGCTTCCGCACACAGGGCAACGATGCCCAGTGCCAGGGATTTCTCCAGGGCATCAATGGCGTTGCCTTCTTCACCCAGCAGCTCTGCCGGCGCATTGTTAAGGCTGATTTCCGCCGCATGCAGACCATCAATGGTTTCATAACCGCGACGGCTGACACCGTCGGCGGAGGCATCCACCACAAAGGCGGACAGACCATTACGATCATTGGTGCTGCCAGCAGTGCGGGCAATTACGACCAGCTTGTCGGCGCTATCGCCGTGCAGGACCACCGCCTTGCTACCGTTGATCACATAGCCATCGCCACTCTTTTCCGCAGTGGTGGCCACATGGGTGTGATCATAACGGCCTTCCGGCTCGTAGGCGGCCAGGGCCAGGCGCACTTCGCCGCCGACGATGGCGCTGATCAGGGTTTCTTTCTGGCTGTCGCTGCCCAGGAAATCGATCAGGGTACCGCTAAGAATCACGGTGGCCAGATAAGGTTCCAGCACCAGACCGCGACCAAACCCTTCGGCCACTACCATCAGTTCCGGACCGCCGCCATTGAAGCCGCCGAAGTCTTCAGAAAACGGTACACCCAGCAGACCCAGTTCAGCGAACTGCTGCCACATTTCTGTTGAATAACCCAGCTCGCTGGTGCGGGCTTTTTCACGTACGTCGAAGGGGTAACCATCGCGAACCAGACGGCCCACGGTTTCCTCGAGCATGCGTTGTTCGTCGCTCAGTTTGAAGTCCATGGTCGTCTCCTTACAGTCCCAGAATCATCTTGGCGATGATGTTCTTCTGAATTTCATTGGAGCCGCCGAAGATCGACAGCTTGCGCATGTTGAAGTACTTGGTGGAAACACTGTTGGCAAAGTCGGGGCCTACCATTTCACCGTCGTAATCCGCTTCAAAGGTTTCCGGCAGGAATGGCTGGGCGTAAGGGCCCGCCGCACGGCGGAACAGGTCGGTAATTTCCTGACGCAGTTCGGTACCCATGATTTTCAGGAAGGAACTTTCCGCGCCGGGGACACCGCCCGCCTGGGCGGCGGCCACGGTACGCAGGTTGGTCATTTCCAGTGCCATCAGCTCCATTTCCACATCCGCAAGACGGTTGCGGAACAGCGGGTCTTCGATCAGCGGCTTGCCGTTCTGCTGAACCTTGCCAGCCACTTCCTTGAGATGCTTGAGCGCCGCCTTGGACTGGCCCACACCGGCAATGCCGGTACGCTCGAAGGTCAGCAGATACTTGGCGCAGGTCCAGCCCTTGTTCTCCTCACCAACCAGGTTTTCCACAGGCACTTTCACATCGTCGAAGAACACTTCGTTCACTTCGTGCTCGCCGTCCAGGGTGATCAGCGGGCGTACGGTGATGCCTGGGGTTTGCATGTCGATCAGCAGGAAGGAAATGCCTTCCTGCTTCTTGGCGTTGGGATCGGTGCGCACCAGACAGAAGATCCAGTCGGCATGCTGGCCCAGGGTGGTCCAGGTTTTCTGGCCGTTGACCACGTAGTGATCGCCTTCGCGGACGGCCTTGGTTTTCAGCCCGGCCAGATCAGAACCGGCACCTGGCTCGGAATACCCCTGACACCACCACACATCACTGTTAAGGATTGAAGGCAGATAGGTTTTCTTCTGCTCCTCGGTGCCAAACTTGATGATTACCGGCGCCACCATGTTCACACCAAAGGGCAACACGGTGGGGGCGCCATACTCGGCGCACTCTTCCTCGAAGATGTGCTTCTGGATCGGAGACCAGCCGGTGCCGCCATGCTCTTTCGGCCAGTGCAGGGCCATCCAGCCCTTTTCGTTGAGAATTTTCTGCCAGCGGATGGTGTCTTCCTTGCCCAGGTGCTGGTTTTTCTTCACCTTGCTGGCAATTTCCTTGGGTAGCTTCTCGTCCAGAAAGGCGCGCACTTCATCGCGAAACGCCAGTTCTTCCGGGGTGTAGTTGATATCCATTTTTAAACCTCTTTAAAGGTTGTTCTTTGCTTCGCAACCGCTGTTGGAGCCTTGCTCGCAAGGCGAAGATTTCAGAGCACGTTCGCCTTGCAAGCAAGGCTCCAACGGCCGGTTACAACATTCGTTGAGTCTTTCAGCGGTAGAAGCCCTTGCCCTGCTCTGCCAGCTCGCTGAGTAGTTTGGCAGGCTTCCAGACATCGGAGCCGGTTTGCTGGTAGATCTCATTGATCTTGTCGTGGATGGTTTTCACACCCACCTGGTCGGCCCAGAACAGCACACCGCCCCGATATACCGGAAAGCCGTAGCCGTAGATCCAGATCACGTCCACATCCAGCGGGCGGGCGGCGATACCCTCTTCCAGTATCCTCGCGCCCTCGTTAACCATCACGTACATACAGCGCTCGAGGATTTCCTGATCGCTGATCTCGCGCGGGGCAATCCCGTTGTCACTACGGTATTGTTCAATAATGCCGTCTACATCCGGTGAAGGCACAGGGGTACGATCGCCTTCTTTATAGTCAAATACGCCAGCCTGGGTTTTCTGGCCCAATCGGCCGGCTTCCACCAGTTCGTCGGTCCAGTTGCGCGGCGGCGCATTGTCCGGGTCTTCCTTGCGCAGTTCCTCGCGGATGCGGTAACCCACATCCATACCGGCCAGATCAGACATGGCAAAGGGGCCCATGGGAAACCCCAGATCGAACAGCACCTTGTCCACCTGCTCCGGGCTGGCACCTTCGTTGACCAGTTGAATGGCTTCTGCCTGTCGCTTGTGCAGCATGCGATTGCCGACAAAACCATGGCACACGCCCACCAGCACACCGACCTTGCCGATACGACGGCTGAGATCCATGACAGTGGCGATCACCTCGTCGGAGGTCTTCTCGCCACGGACGTTTTCCAGCAGCTTCATCACGTTGGCGGGGCTGAAGAAGTGCATGCCCATGACGTCTTCGGGACGGTTGGTGAAGCTGGCAATGCGGTTCACGTCCAGGGTGGAGGTGTTGGTGGCAAGAATGGCGCCGGGTTTGCAGACCCGGTCCAGCTCACTGAACACGGCTTTCTTCACGTCCATGTTCTCGAACACCGCTTCAATGACCAGGTCCACATCGCTCAGATCATCGTAGCTGAGGGTGGGCTGAATCAGCGCCATGCGCTGCTCCACCTGCTCCTGGCTGATGCGCCCCTTCTTGGCAGTGTTTTCGTAGTTCTTGCGGATCAGGGCGATACCCTTTTCCAGGGCCTCCTCCTTCACCTCGAGAATCTTCACCGCAATACCGGCATTGGCGAAGTTCATGGCGATGCCACCGCCCATGGTGCCGGCACCGATCACGGCCGCCTGCTTGATTTCGCGCTTGGGCGTGTCCTTGTCGAGACCGGGTACTTTGGCCACTTCCCGCTCGGCAAAGAAGACATGGCGCTGGGCCGCGGATTCGCTGGAGACCATCAGCTTGAAGAACAGCTCCCGTTCCCGTTCCACGCCCTTGTCGTAGGGCAATTCCACCGCAGCCTTGACCGCCTTGATACAGGAAAACGGCGCCTTGAAGCCGCGCTGTTTTCTGGCAATGGATTGCTCGAAGTGGTCGAACAGCTCGGCACTGGTATCACCGGGCACGTCCAGTTCGGAGATCTTGCGCAGCGGCGCGCCGTCGGCCACCAGCTTGCGGGCAAACGCCAGTGCGCCCTCTAGCAGGTCACCGCTGACCACCTCGTCCACCAGTCCCAGCTCGCGGGCCTCGGCCGCCTTGATCGGGTTGCCGCCGACGATCATTTCCAGGGCTTTCTGTGCCCCCACCAGACGAGGCAGGCGCTGGGTGCCACCGGCGCCGGGCAGCAGGCCCAGCTTCACTTCCGGCAGGCCCAGGCGGGCGCTATCCAGGGCCACGCGATAATCACAGCCCAGAGCCACTTCCAGCCCGCCACCCAGGGCGGTGCCATGGATGGCAGCAATCACCGGCTTGTCGCTGGCTTCGTATTCGTCGATCACCGCCGGTAGTACCGGCTGTTGCGGTGGTTTGCCGAATTCACGGATATCGGCACCGGCCGGGAAGGTCTTGCCTTCACCAATGACCACCACCGCCTTGATGTCATCGTCTGCCAGGGCCTCGCGCAGACAGTTCTGCAACCCTTCACGGACTCCATGGCCCAGCGCATTGACGGGGGGATAGTTGATTCGGATTACGCCAATATCGCTATCGCGACTCAGGCTGACCGGGTGACTCATAGTACTCTCCTCATTGAACTGCCATGCTCCGGTAAAGCACGGCAGTGTCTGCCCGGTCTCGCGCCGGGTCAGGAAGATGTGGATAGGTTGACACTGATCTGCGATGCCTCAACGGCTACGCACATGACTGCCAACAGGCTCTAGTATAAGCAAAGCCGAACCGGTTTCAATTATTTTGGAATTATATTTCATTATTTGAAACGGGCCAAAAAAACAGGGCGCCAGGCGCCCTGCTTTTTTTCCTCGCCAGGTTATTCGCCCAGCACCTCGGAAATACGCTGCAGCTCAACGGTGCCGCCTTTCTTCACGGTGGCAATGTTGGGGTCAGCCATCATCCCGCCCTTGGCATCGATCTCCGTCACACCGTAGGGGTTATGCTCTTCCGCCAGGTTCTTCAGGGCATCGCCCATGGCCGCACGGATGGCCTTGGAGTCCGCCACGGTACCGGCTTCTTTCATGGCCTGAATCACGGTGTGCATGGCGAAGTAGTTGTAGGCCACTTCGGTGGTCGGATCCTTGCCACCATTCTGTTTGTGGTACTTGGCAACGAAATCCTTGGCGCCCTGCTCTTCATACATGGTCAGCGGCACCACACCCACGGACCCTTCGAGCATTTTGTAGCCGCCGATGATCTTGGACATTTCACCCATCTTGGCCTGGTCCATGATCACGAAACCACCCTTGAAGCCCAGCTGACGGGCCTGCTTGGCCACCAGCGCGGTGGGCTCCGACGCCCCGCCGATAAACAACACGTCTGGCTTTTCTGCCAGCACCTTGCTCACGCCGGTATAGAAGTCCGCCGACTTGTTGTAGTCCATGGGGTTATCCGCTACCACGGTACCGCCCATGGCTTCCCAGGTGGGAACGAACGCCTTGGTCCAGTACTTGGCGTAGTCATGGGTGGCATTGGCGATGGCCACTTTCTTGCCGTTTTCCGCCATGGCGATCTTGGTGAACGGCTTCATGTAGCCGGTAAAGGTGGGAGGAATGCGCACGGTCAGCTCATTGCCCTTCTCGGTCACGGTCGGCACCGAGGTATAGGACATCACCAGGAAATCATCCCGCTGATTGAACGCCTGTAACGCAAAGGTGCCACCGGAGTGCGGCGTAAAGATCACCGGTGCGTTGTACTGCTGCACCAGGCGCTTGCCGTTCACCGCCGCCTGACTGGGGGCATACTTGTCATCCAGGGATACCAGGTTGATCTCGTAGGTTTCATCACCCACCTTGAAACCACCCTTGTTATTGATTTCCCTGGCGGCCATTTGCAGGCCTTCCAGGGTGTTCTGGCCGTACAACGCGGCACCGCCGCTCAGCGGGCCGGTGAAGCCGATGGTAACGGTTTCTGCCGCCTGTACGCCGCTGGCAGCCAGTGCGATGGCACTAGCGCAGGCCAGACGGCAGAAGCGCTTAACCAGTGTGTTTTTTCCGTTGCTCATGAAACTCTCCCGTTATTATTTCTCAATCTTGTTGTGTAGCGCACACGCTGCGAGTTATCGCTTCAGGCCCCGATGTAGGCCTTGCGAATGTCTTCATTACCCAGCATCGCGTCCTTATCGCCCTCCATCACCAGGCGACCGTTTTCGATCACGTAGGCGCGGTGAGCAATTTTCAGTGCGGCGAAGGCATTTTGCTCCGCCAGCAACACCGTGGTGCCTTGCTCGTTGATACCCTTGATGGTTTCAAACATCTGCTTCACGACCAGCGGGGCCAGCCCCAGAGAAGGCTCGTCCAGCAGCAGTAGTTTTGGCCGCCCCATCATGGCGCGTCCGATGGCCACCATCTGTTGCTGGCCACCACTGAGTGATCCGGCCGGATGATCCTTCTTCTCGTCAAGGATCGGGAACAGCGCCAATACCTGGTCCAGAGTCTTCTTGATAGCGGCCTTGTCCCGGCGGTGCACATAGGCACCGAGCATCAGGTTTTTCAGCACTGACATTTCCGGGAACAACTTGCGCCCTTCAGGACACTGCACCACGCCACTCTGTACCAGGCCGGAAGGCTTGAGGCCGGTGACATCCTTGCCATTCAGGGAAATCTTCCCGGCAGTGGGTTTAAGCAGACCACTGATGGTATTGAACAGAGTGCTCTTGCCGGCACCATTGGCACCCAGCAGCACCACCAATTCGCCCTCACCCACCGTCATGGAGACTTTTTCCAGGGCCTTGAAGCTGCCGTAGCGGGCTTCCACTTCGTTAAGCTGCAGCATCGTCATCACTCCCCAGATAGGCTTCGATTACCACCGGATTGTTGCGAATTTGTTCCGGGGTGCCTTCGGCAATTTTTTCACCGTGGTCCAGCACCATGATCTTGTCGGCCAGGCTCATGATCATGTCCATTTTGTGCTCGATCAGGCAGACGGTGACGCCGTGCTCCACCATCTTGCGGATCAGTGAGGCCAGATTCTCGGTCTCCTCCGGGTTGATACCACCGGCGGGTTCATCCAGCAGTACCAGCTCCGGATCGGTGGCCAGGGCCAACGCAAAAGCCACGCGCTTTTTCTCTTCCTGGCTGATGTCCGCGGTAATGCGGTGACCGATATGGGACAGGCCGACAAAATCCAGCACTTCCTGGGCCCGGGAACGACATTTTTTCTCTTCATCACGCAGGCGCTTGGAGTTGATGATGACGTCCCACAAGCGTGACTGGGTGCGCAGACGGTGGCCCACGATCAGGTTGTCCAACACCGTGGATTCATCGAACAGGGAAGTAGTCTGGAAGGTCCGCGCGATACCGAGGCGGGCAATGCGATCACAGGCCATACCGGTGATATCCATACCCTGATATTCGATGGAGCCTTCAGTGGGTGCCATGGCACCGGCCACCAGATTGAAGAAGGTACTTTTACCCGCACCGTTGGGGCCGATGATGGCGTTGATCTTGTTGGCTTCGAATTCGATGCTGACGTTGTTGACCGCCGCCAGACCCCCGAACCGTTTGGTCAGATTATTGATCTTAAGCATGGTTACCGGCCTCCTGGTTGCGAGGTGTTACCGCCTTGTTCGGTTGCGGCTTTTTTTCGCTGGCAGATTCCTTTTTGGCGGTTTCCTGCACTGCGGCCAGACGGCGTCCTCGCCAGGTCAGGAACGTACCCACCACACCACGAGGGAAGAAGATCACCAGCACCACCAGCAACGGGCCGAACACGATCATCCGGTACTCTTCCAGGAACTGCAGGGACTGGGTCAGCCAGGTAATCGCCAGGGTGCCAAACAACGGCCCCATCAGGGTGCCGATACCACCCACCAGCAGGAAGGTAATCATGTCGAAGGTGTGTACCACGTCGGCTTCTGCCGGGCCGATAAAGCGCACCATGCCGGCATACAGCGCACCGGCCACGCTGGCATAGGTGGTGGACAGAACGAATGCCAGCACCTTGTTGCGCATCAGGTTGATACCCAGGGAGGCCGCCAGCTCGTCACTGATACGAATGGCCCGGAAACTGCGACCCAGCAGGGAATTGGCAATACGTGCCGCCAACCAGATGGACAGCACCATGAATACCAGAGCCAGGTAATAGAACGGCGTAGTTTCGGTGAAATCCACCAGCCCGAAACCGCTGGGTGCGGGAATATTGATAATGCCCAGGGCACCGTGAGTCAGCTCTTCCCATTTATCGATCAACAGATAAATGATGAACCCAACACAGAGGGTAAAGATGGCAAAGTAATGCTCCTTCAGGCGCAACGACACCACCCCGGCCAGGAAGCCCAACAACGCACCGGACACACCGGCGGCCACAAAGGCCCACCAGAAAGGCCAGCCGTGATCCACGGTGAGAATGGCCAGCGTATAGGCTCCGATGGCAAAGAAGCCGCCATGGGCCAGATTCAACTGGCCACAAAGCCCGGTGATAATGTTCATGCCATAGACCGCAATGGCCCAGACAAACGCCAGCGCCATCACATAGATCTGGTACTCATTGCCTGCCACAAAGGGGAACAGCAGTGCCGCGACGATCATGATGAACTTCATCGCCGGGGTCATGAAAAAATCGGAAATTTTCTGCAGGGCATTCATTAGCGCACCCCCTTGGTGAACAGGCCAGTGGGCTTGATGGAGAGAATCACCACCAGCAAGGCGAAGGCGATGATGTCCTTGTAGTCGGTGGAGATGTAGAAGCCACCAAAGGCCTCGGCAAAGCCGATGATCAAGCCGCCGACGATGGCACCGGGAATGGAGCCCATGCCGCCAAGGATGATGATCACAAAGGCTTTCATGATCAGCAGATGCCCCATGGCCGGGTACACCAGGTTAATCGGCGCGAACAGGGTTGCGCCCACCGCCGCCAACACCCCGGAGATGGCAAAAGTCATCATCGCCACCCGGTTGGCATCGATCCCCACCAGGAAAGCCCCTTCCCGGTTCTGGGCCATGGCAACAATGGTGGAGCCGGTCATGGTCTTCTTCAGGAACAGATGCAGTATCGCCATCAGCGAGAACGCGCCGACGATAATCAGTATCCGCTGGGCCGGCATGGTCAGACCCGCGAATTCGACAATCCCGGTGTAAGGGGTTGGCATGCGGCGGAATTCTGCGCCCCAGTGCATCTGCACCAGCGCTTCCAGAAACAGCATGATGCCGATGGCGGCAATCTTGTCGTGGATCGGCGGTGCATGGCGCAAGGGGTTGAACACCAGTCGCTCGCACAACACCGCCAGTAACGCCACCGCACCGGCGGCGCCCAGCATGGCCAGCCAGTAATTGGCGCCAAAGTCGACCATGATCACGTAGGACACATAGGCGCCCACCATATAGAGCGCCCCGTGGGCGAAGTTCGGTACGTGCAAAATGCCGTACACCAGGGTCAGACCCAGGGCCACCAGCCCGTAGATGCTGCCCAGCGTCAGGCCGTTAAGCACTTGCTGCATGAATAAGTCCAAGGCAAAGCCTCCTGTGTGTGGGAACGGTTACCCTGCGGCAATCGCTGTTTCCCGTTTTTCCTTTGTTATGTCAGCCCCTGCGGCGTAGCGCTGCCGCGTATCATTTATTGTGACGCTGACTGAGTTCAGTCCAGGCTTGCTAGCAAGCCCGCTGCTCCTGTTCGCCGGCCCATTCCTGCTCCTGCAGGGCTCGCCACATCACCTTGCCGGTGGACGAACGGGGCAGCTCATCGCGGAACTCCACCACCTGTGGCACCTTGTAGGCGGCCATTTCTTCCTTGCACCAGTCGATGATGGCCTGCTCGTTAAGCGTGCCTTTCATCTCGTTACGCAGGACCACGCAGGCTTTCACGGTTTCGCCGCGGCGCGGGTGAGGCGTGGAAATGACGCAGCTTTCCTGGATGGCCGGGTGGCGATACATCAGGCTTTCCACCTCCGCCGGCCAGACCTTGAACCCGGACGCATTTATCATCCGTTTGACCCGATCGACGATGAAGAAATAGCCCTCTTCGTCGTAGTAGCCCAGATCGCCGGTGCGGAAGAAACGCTTGCCCTCCAGCTCGATAAACGCCTTTTGTGTTTCCTGGGGGCGCTTCCAGTAACCCTGGAACACCTGCGGCCCGTGGATGATGATTTCCCCCACTTCACCGGGGCCCAGTTCCCTGCCGGTTTGACCGTCTTCTTCCACTGCCACAATGCGCGAATCGATATCGAACACCGGAATTCCCAGACACTGGGATTTGGGGTTATCGGTGGGATTGATATGGGTACCGGCGATGGTTTCGGACAGGCCATAGCCTTCCATGTAACGCAGACCGGTGAGCTGGAAGAGTTTGTCGGACACCGCCGCCGGCATAGCCGCCCCGCCGCCACCGATATTCTCCAGGGAGGACAGGTCGTATTGCTCCACATCCGGATCGGAGAGCAGATCGATGGCCATGGTGACGATATTCACCCAGCGGCTGACCTTGTAACGCTCAATCAAGGTGGCGGCCACGCGACGATCCCAGCGGGTCATCAACACGATCAATGAACCACCATAGATCGGCGAATTCATTGAGCCCTGCATGCCGGTCACATGGAAGTACGGCAGCGTGGCCAGGGTCACCGACTCAGTGGTGCCATGAATCCAGGCGCTCCCCTGGACACAGGTGGCCATCACCGAGCCGTGGGTGTGCATACAGCCCTTGGGGGCACCGGTGGTACCCGAGCTGTAGGGGAACACCGCCAGATCATCCGGGCCGACTAAAAGTTCTCTGGGGGTTTCACCGGCACCAATGGCGTCTTTCCAGGCAATGTGGGCCGGGCTGTTCAGCGCCACCGCCGGCGCTTCCACCTCGGCGGGTAGCGGCAGGTCCGTGTTACGGGTGATGTAATCGCTATAGGCCGCCACGATCACATGGCGCAGGTTCACCATGCCCACCACTGGGGCCACTGCCGGCAACAATTCCTGGCCACAGATGGCCACGGCAGCTTCGGTGTCCTGCAGGTAATGCTCCAGTTCGGCGGCCCGGTTCATGGGGTTCACCGGCACCACAATGGCATTGGCTCGAAGGATGGCGTAATAGCTGATGATGAACTGGGGCGCGTTCTGCATGAACAGCAGCACCCGGTCGCCCTTCTCTACCCCCAGCGATTGCAGATAGCCCGCCAGGGCATCCACCTGCTGCTTGAGTTCGGCGAAGGTGATGGGGCTGTCGTAATAGTTGATTGCATCCCGGTGGGGATAACGCAGGGCCGAAACCTCCAGATTGGTATAGAGGCTGGTCTGCGGCAGGCTGAGGTGGCGCGGCATATTCTCCGGCCAGACCGCATAGTGCCGATCAAACATGTTGTGCTCTCCCGCGGCGCTTTCATAAGCGCCTTTTATTGGTGTTGCTGCTGTAGCGAATGCTGAAGGGAATCGGCGGTCCCACCGCCCTTCAGCGGAAACAAGATGTTGACTCGCCAGTCAATCTGACATGGCTCGGGAGGGTCGTCAATACTATTTTGGAATGACGTTTCGTTTTTTGAAACGAAATCTGACAAAGGCTATAAGCGGGATTTTTCGGAGAGGGACCAGAAACATACCACCGGGTATGTGCTCTGCACAGACCAGTTATCGGAAATGCGGACCGGCATTTCAGTTGCCAATTCAGTGGCTTGGAATCACAGCCCGGGAGAGGTTCGCAGCGAGGGAGAATGCTGCAGGGCAAACAGGCAGGTATCGACAAAATCCGTAGCCGCCCGCTCCAGGTCCAGCACCTCTGGATCGAGTAGCCAGTTCATGATCACGCCGGTGAGCTGGCTGTGTAGCCAAGTAACAGATTTCACCCTATCCAGGTTTTTCGGGAGTTGCCCACGGGCGATAGCGTTGGCAAAGGTCCGCGTCAGTCGCCCAGCGGAGTCCCGGCAGGCGTCACGCTGACGATCCAGCAAATCGGCATTTTCGCCGCTGAATTCGCATTTCTGGAACATGATCTCGAAAAGCCGCCGCTGGCCGGGATCACAGACTGCTTGCTGTAACAGGTAGACCATAAACTCGCGCAGGCGCCCCAGTGGATCCGGCTCACTGGCGTCCTCCGCCCGCTCCGCCAGACTATCGAACGGCAGGCGGCTGCGATCCACCATAGCCATGAACACATCATGCTTGTTCTTGAAGTGCCAGTAGATTGCCCCTCGCGTCACCCCGGCCTCACTGGCAATATCTTTTAAAGAGGCGGACAGTACCCCTTTACGGTGAAAAACCTGCTCGGCGGCATCCAGGATCTGAGCCCGGGTTTGCAGCGCTTCTGCCTTCGTTCGCCTGACCATGGAATACTCTTAATGGACTCAAGAAAATTGAATGGATTTCACTGTCGGGCCTATACATACATTGCTGAATGTATATACTGAACCTGATTCATATTTCCTGCAAGCACCGCCCGTTCGTCGAGCCGGTGCCTGACGGCGTGTATTGAAAACAGAGGTGATTATGCGCAGCGGTTTGATTCTCTCCCTTCTGGCGGGCGCCCTTGCCCTGCAGCTTGCCGGTTGCAGTGATGCTGACCAGGCCGGTCAGCAACAGCAGCAACAGGCCCCGCAGGTTGGCTTCATTACGGTAAAGGCAAAATCCACCACCCTTAGCCGGGAGCTGCCCGGGCGCACCACCGCTCACCAGATTGCCGAAGTGCGCCCGCAGGTAAGCGGCGTGATCGAAAAGCGCCTGTTCGAGGAAGGCCAGAAGGTGGAAGCCGGGCAACCCCTCTATAAAATCGATTCACGCACCTACCAGGCAACCGTAGCTTCTGCCCGGGCGGAGCTGGCTCGAGCCCAGGCCACCCTGAACTCCAACACCCTGCGTGTGGAACGCTTCAAGACGCTGCTGGAACGCCGCTCTGTCAGCCAGCAGGAATATGACGAAGCCAAAGCCGCCCTGGATGAAAACAAGGCCGCTGTGGCCGCCGCCCGGGCCAATCTGCAAAGCGCACAGATCAACCTGGATTACGCCACCATCGAAGCGCCGATCAGCGGCCGCATCGGGCGTTCCACCGTGACTGCCGGCGCCCTGGTCACCGCCAATCAGGCCAATGCCCTGGCAACCATCCGCCAGCTGGACCCCATCTATGTGGATCTGACCCAGTCCAGCATCGAGCTGCGCCGCCTGCGTCAGGCCATGGAAGCCGGCGAACTGCAGCAGGTCAGCGACGATGAAGCACGTATCACCCTGATCATGGAAGACGGCAGCGAGTACAGCAAACCCGGTGCCCTGCAGTTCTCCGAATACGCAGTAGACGAAAGCACCGGCTCGGTGACCCTGCGCGCGCTCTTCCCCAACCCGGACGGCGATCTGCTGCCGGGTATGTTCGTCCGCGGTCGCCTCCCTGAAGGCCAGCGAGAAGATGCCATTCTGGTTCCCCAGAAAGGCATTACCCGTGACCCTACTGGCCAGGCCAGCGCCATGCTCATCGCCGACGACAACACGGTGAAAAAAGTGAATGTGGTCACCGAACGCGCCGTGGGTAGTCAGTGGCTGATCGCCAGCGGCCTGCAAGACGGCGACCGTCTGATCGTGGATGGGCTGCAAAAAATCCAGCCGGGTATTCCGGTCAGCCCGGTTGATACCGAACAGCAAGCACAACCCTCCCAGGCCCCCGCCGCTCAAGGCGGGGATCAAGGCGCAGCGCAATAACGCCACGCGGCTCACTTGGCGCACACTAACTCGACGTAACGAGAAACGGGAAAACCATGGCCAGATTCTTTATTGACCGCCCGATTTTTGCCTGGGTTATCGCCATCATCATGATGATGGCCGGTGCCCTGGCCATTTATACCCTGCCGGTAGAACAGTACCCGGCCGTGGCCCCGCCAGCGGTGACCATTGCCGGCAACTATCCCGGTGCCTCGGCAAAAACCGTGGAAGACTCGGTCACCCAGGTGATCGAGCAGCAGATGAGCGGCATCGATAACCTGCTCTACATCGGCTCCAGCAGCGATTCCTTCGGCAACGCCCAGATCACGCTGACATTCGCCCCGGGTACCGACGCGGATATCGCCCAGGTGCAGGTGCAGAACAAGTTGCAACTGGCCACCCCGCTACTGCCCCAGGAAGTGCAGCAACAGGGTCTCCAGGTGAGCAAATCCTCGGATTCCTTCCTGATGGTGGTGTCCTTTTCCTCCGAGGACGGCAGCCTCACCCGGGCCGATCTGGCCGACTATGTGGCCTCCAATGTGCAGGATCCGATCAGCCGGGTGCCGGGTGTCGGCAAGATCCAGCTGTTCGGCTCCCCCTACGCCATGCGTATCTGGCTGGACCCGAACAAACTGAACAAATACGACCTGACGCCCCAGGACATTACCCAGACGGTTCAGGTACAGAACAACCAGGTGGCCAGTGGCCAGCTCGGTGGCGCCCCGGCGGTGGAAGGCCAGCAGCTCAATGCCAACATCATCGCCCAGACCCGACTGGAAAATACTGAGCAGTTCCAGAACATCCTGCTCAAGGTCAATCCGGATGGCTCCCAGGTCTTCCTGCGGGATGTGGCCCGGGTGGAACTGGCTGCCCAAAACTATGATGTGGTGGGCCGCTATAATGGCCAGCCCGCTGCCGGCCTGGCGATCAGCCTGGCCTCCGGTGCCAATGCGCTGGATACCGCTGATGCGGTGCGCGCTCGCCTGGAAGAATTGAAACCCTTCTTCCCCGACAAGATGGAAATGGATTATCCCTACGACACCACCCCGTTCGTGGAGATCTCCATTGAGGAAGTGGTACATACCCTGTTCGAAGCCATCGTGCTGGTGTTCCTGGTGATGTACCTGTTCCTGCAGAACTTCCGCGCCACCCTGATTCCCACCATTGCGGTGCCGGTGGTTCTGCTCGGCACCTTCGGCGTGCTGGCCGCCTTCGGCTTCTCCATCAACACCCTGACCATGTTCGGCATGGTGCTGGCTATTGGCCTGCTGGTGGACGATGCCATCGTGGTGGTGGAAAACGTGGAACGGGTCATGCACGAAGAAGGGCTGCCCCCCAAGGAAGCCACCCGCAAATCCATGGGCCAGATCACCGGCGCCCTGGTAGGCATCGCGCTGGTGCTGTCGGCGGTATTTATCCCCATGGCGTTCTTCCCCGGCTCCACCGGGGCGATTTACCGGCAGTTCTCGATCACCATTGTCTCCGCCATGGTGCTGTCCGTGCTGGTCGCCCTGATCCTCACCCCAGCCCTGTGTGCCACCATGCTCAAGGCCAAGGATACAGAGCATCAAACCGATAAAGGCTTCTTCGGGTGGTTCAACCGCACTTTCGATCGTAGCAGCCTGGCCTATCAGGGCCGGGTGGAAAAAATTCTCGGGCGCCGCGGCCGTTATCTGGCAATCTATGTGGTGATCGTGGGCGTATTGGGCTATTCCTTCATGAACTTGCCGTCCAGCTTCTTGCCGGAAGAGGACCAGGGCACCATGTTCACTCTGGTCACCCTGCCAGCCGGCTCCACCCAGGAGCAGACCGTGGATGTGCTGAAGAAGATGGAGAATTACTACCTCAACGAGGAAGCCTCCGCCGTGGATGGCCTGTTCACCGTGGCCGGCTTCAGCTTTACCGGCCAGGGCCAGAACGCCGGCCTGGCCTTCGTCAACCTGAAGGACTGGAGCGAGCGTGATCTGTCTGTGGATGGCGTCAATCAGGTAGTGGGCCGCTCCATGGGCTTCTTCGCCGGCATCCGCGAAGCCATGATCTTTGCCCTCAACCCCCCTCGATCCCCGAACTGGGTAACGCCAGCGGCTTTGACTTTCAGCTGCTGGACCAGGCCGGTCAGGGTCACGAGGCCCTGATACAGGCCCGCAACCAGCTACTGGGTATGGCCAGCCAGGACCCGCGCCTGGCCGGGGTGCGCCCCAATGGTCTGGAAGACAGCCCCCAGTACCAACTCGACATTGACCAGCAGAAAGCTAAGGCGCTGGGGCTGAGCATCAGTGACATCAACAGCACCCTGCAGATTGCCTGGGGCTCCAGCTATGTGAACAACTTTGTCGACCGGGGCCGAGTGAAACGGGTGTATGTGCAGGCTGACGCGCCCTATCGCATGCTGCCGGAAAACATTGATGACTGGTTCGTACGCAATAATCAGGGCGAGATGGTGCCTTTCTCTGCCTTCGCCACCGGCCACTGGACCTACGGGTCTCCGAAGCTGGAGCGCTACAACGGGGTCTCCTCGGTGAATATTCAGGGCAACGCCGCGCCCGGCTATAGTACCGGTGATGCCATGGATGCCATGGAAGAGCTCACCGCCAAGCTGCCTGCCGGGTTCGGCTCCGAGTGGACCGGTCTCTCATATCAAGAGCGCCAGTCCGGCGATCAGGCGCCTGCCCTGTATGCGATTTCCCTGCTGGTGGTCTTCCTCTGCCTTGCGGCACTCTATGAAAGCTGGTCCATTCCCTTCGCCGTCATGCTGGTGGTCCCGCTCGGCGTGATCGGTGCCGTGCTGGCTGCCACCTTCCGCGGGCTGGAAAACGATGTGTTCTTCCAGGTTGGCCTGCTCACCACCATCGGGCTATCGGCGAAGAACGCCATTCTGATTGCGGAATTTGCCCTGGAGTTGGAGCAGAAAGGCGAGCATCTGGTCAAGGCCACCCTGGAAGCGGTACGCATGCGACTGCGGCCCATCCTGATGACCTCACTGGCCTTCATGCTCGGGGTTACCCCGCTGATGATCAGCACTGGCGCCGGCGCCGGCGCCCGTAACGCCATCGGTACCGGGGTATTCGGTGGCATGCTCACCGCTACTGTGCTCGCAATCTTCTTTATTCCGCTCTTCTATGTGGTAGTCCGCAAGCTCGCTGGCGTTCCGCTGAATGGCAAGCCGAAGGAAGAAGGAGGCCACTGACCCGGCTTTCAACCTGCCGGGCCCCGGGTGGGCCTGGCAGTTTATCCTTCCCTCCCTCGACAATCCCCCCCCGACGCCCGTTCGTCGCCCCCCGGTTTTCGTTTATCCCCCGCGTGAAGCTTGCGTGAAAAGAACCATGGTACTTATACCCCTAACAAGGGCATGGCCATTTTTTGTGAAGCAGATTTGGAAAAAAGCATACTAATAAGGTACCGGGCGAACATCGACGAAACGGCACCGTTCGTCCACCCAGACTTTCATTTCCATATTCTGTATATATAAAAATAGTTGCGCCTGTTCTATGGGGAAGCAGCCAGCGCTGCTTTAGCGGTCTCAACCGGGATCCGGGGAACAGAATGCAAGTAGCAGCTACACAGGGAAGGGTCATGGATAGACTCAACATCCTGGTGGTGGACGACAGCACCACCATACGAAGCTTGATCACCGCCAAGTTGCACGAACTGGCTGCCGGCTCCTATGACCTGGACATTGCCCAGGCAGCCGATGGTTGTCAGGCGCTGGCGTGTGCCGAGAAACGCCCCTTTGATCTGATCTTCCTGGATGTGGAAATGCCGGTAATGGGTGGCCTTGAGGCCTGCAGTGTCCTTCGCCAGAAAGGCAGCCCAGCCCGCATTGCTATGCTCTCCAGTATGACCTCCGCAGAAGCCCACTTGGCTGGCCGCCAGGCCGGGTGTGACAACTATCTTGTGAAACCGCCCCATGACGCCGATCTGCGTTCCATCTTACGACTGGCGTCATTACGCAAACTTGCCGCCGGCTGAACAGCAACGTCGATACCAATAACAACGCATGGCACGTTCAAGGGAGAGAAGGCCGGATGCAGGAAAACGACAAGGCACTGCAAAGTTTTCTGATCGAAAGTGACGAAAATCTGGGGCAACTGGAACAGGACATCGTGGCACTGGAGCGCTCACCCCATGATAGTGAGCGTATTGCCAGCGCCTTCCGGGCAATCCATACCATCAAGGGCACCTGCGGTTTTTTCGGGTTCACGCAGCTGGAGACCTTGAGCCATGCTCTGGAAGATATCCTTGGCTCCATGCGCGACGGAGATCAACATATGGATCTTCCACATGCGACCGCGCTACTGGACGGGGTGGATGAAATCCGTGTTTTCCTCAAGCGTATTCACAATGATGGTAAAGACGGAGACCCGGCACCACAGGCCTTGATGGATCGGTTACATGCACTGATCCCTGCCCGCCCGCAAAATGAAGCTGCTGCAGGCCCACCTCAAATCGCGCAGCAACCTCCTCAACCGACCAAACCCGAACAAGCAGAACCAGCGGTAACCCGCGAACAACATGCCATACCGACGAGCGACCACTCCTCGCCGGAAAAAACAGAGCCGGAAAACACCAGCCAGCAACAGGCAGGAAAGAGCGATACCACCGTACGTGTGGATGTAATGCTGCTGGACAAGCTTATGAATGTGGTCGGCGAGCTGGTACTCACCCGCAACCAGCTGCTGCAGCACACCGCTAGCCAGAACGACGCACAACTGGTCAATCTGTCCCAGCGTCTCAACATGGTCACCAGCGAACTGCAGGAAGGCCTGATGCAGACCCGCATGCAGCCCATCCGTAATGCCTGGTCCACCTACCCTCGCCTGCTTCTGGATCTGGAAAGAAAAACCGGCAAACGGGTTACCCCGATTCTCAAGGGTGGCGATACCGAGCTGGACCGCAGCCTGCTGGAAGCGATTCGCGACCCACTCATTCACCTGGTTCGCAACGCCGTGGACCATGGCATTGAGACCCCGGAAAATCGTCGCGCCAAAGGCAAGCCGGAAACCGGCACCCTTACCATGAGCGCTTATCACGAAAGCGGCAACGTCACCGTAGAAGTCCGCGACGACGGCGCCGGGCTGGACAGTGACAAAATTATCCGGCGAGCCATGGAGGTTGGGCTGGTGCGCCCAGAACAGGCGGAAAAGCTCACCGAACGGGAAAAGATTCGCTACATTTTCGAGCCCGGATTTTCCACCGCTGAGACCGTCAGTGACTTGTCAGGTCGTGGTGTGGGTCTGGATGTAGTACGGACCAATGTGGAGCGCATCGGCGGGACCATTGATATCAAGAGTATCCCCGGCCGAGGCACCACACTGAAACTGAAAATTCCGCTCACCCTCGCCATTGTCCCGGCGTTGATCGTGCGTTGCCTCCATCAGCGTTTCGCCATTCCTCAGGTCAACCTGATGGAAGTGGTCTACGTGGAAGCCGACCGTCTCGATAAGGATATCGAGACCGTCCACGACGCCCTGGTCTATCGGCTTCGAGGCAGACTGCTGCCACTGGTCGACATGCGCTCTCTGATGCAGATGGGAGACCAGGAAACACAGAAAGACCAGTTCATTCTGGTGCTCACCGCTGACCAGCAGGAATTTGGGCTGCTGGTGGATGACGTTCGCGATACCGAAGAAATCGTGGTCAAACCCCTGGGCCGACTCCTCAAGGACAACCCCTGCTTTGCCGGCGCCACCATCATGGGCGATGGCCGGGTGGCATTGATCCTGGATGTGAAATCTACCGCGGACTTCGCCGGTGTGACCCGCCACGAACGAAAACTGCGCCAACAGGAAAATCCGCTCGATGCGGAAACCCAGCCTATTCGCGCTGCTGAGAACTATCTACTGGTGCGCCCGGATGCCAGCACTGGTCGCTCTGCCATCGCCCTGTCGAAAGTGTCACGCCTGGAAGAAATCAGTATCGACCTGATCGAATACTCCGCTGGCCGGGAAGTGATTCAGTACCGTGGCGGTATTCTCCCGCTGATTCGTCTTGGTGATAACAGCCACCCTGCCGCGATTGAGCAAGACATTATCCGCATTGTGGTGCAGCCCACCGAATTCGGCGAAGTGGGTCTGGTGGTCAACGACATTATCGATATCGTCAGCGACGACGAGGCGGCCATGCAGCAAAGCGCCCAGACCGAGGGCATCCTCGGCGCAGCTATTCTGCAGGGGCATGTGACGGACTTTATCGATTGTGAAGCCCTGTTCAGCCGATTCAACGGCAAGCTCAGAAATGAGGACAGCAATGGAAACTAACCAACTGATCTGCACATTTTCCGTTGCGGAAAAACACTACGGCGTGGTGGTCGACAACGTTCAGGAAGTCCTGGCCAATCATCAGATTACTGACATTCCGCTGGCACCTCCCGGGGTTCTCGGGCTGATGAATATTCGCGGGCGCATTGTGCCCGCCATCGCCCTTCGCAAAGTACTGCGACTACCTGGCGAAAGCGGCGAAGAAAACACTATCAACATCATCATCAATCACCGCGGCGAGCAAGTCGGCCTGATGGTGGATCGCATCGGAGACATTGTCAGCGTAGAACCGAAAGACATCGAAGCACCACCGGAAACGCTAAAGGGGGCGCCTCGCAAGTTCATGCGCGGCGTATTCCCGGTACAGGGAAAGCTGTACCTGCTACTGGACTTGGACACGCTTCTGGCTGACGAATTGTGCAACCGCTCTGCCAGTCGCGCATCACATTCAGTATTGCAATAACAAGCCACGGGGATAGACAGCAATGACAGATAATCTGGATCACGCAAACGACAACTCTCTTTATAGCCAGGTAGGCGGCGAGGCAGCTGTCCGAGCCGTGGTAACCGAGTTTTACAACCGGGTGCTGGAAGACCAGGCGCTGGCCCCTTATTTCCGCCACAAACAGCGCAACGGTCTGGAAGAATCGCAGGTGCAGTTCTTCACCCAGGTGCTTGGCGGACCAAAAATTTATCAGGGCCGTTCCATGGCCGACGCCCACAAGAACCTGCATATCACTGACAAAAACTTCGACCGGGTGGCGGTTCACCTGAAAGAGACATTGGAGTCTCTGGATCTGGAGCCCAGCCACATCGACACCATCATGAATACCGTTGCGCCATTAAAGAGGGACATCGTGAATACAGACGCCACAGAAACGACCAATGGCAGCGGCCAGCCGACCCCAAATGACACTGCGCTTCGTGATGTGGACACCAGCAAGTCCGTTACCGACAGCCTGGAAGGCGTGAAGAGCACCATGGCCAGCCTGCAAGCCAATGTATTTGTGGCTGACACCAATCTCAATATTGTCTACATCAACCCACGTGCCGCAGAGACCTTGTCCACTATCGCCCAGCCGATCTTCAAGACCTTCGGCGTCAAGATCGAGGATATCCTCAACGGCCATATCCATCGCTTTCATCGCGACCCGAAGCGGGTGGAAAACATTCTCCGTGATCCCAAGGCCATGCCGCACTCCGCGGACTTCAACTTTGGCGGCGTCACCCTGCGCACCCGTATCAATGCGGTGATGAGCACAGAAGAAAAAATTATCGGCTACACCGTCTGCTGGGAAGATGTGACCACCGAACTGCGCCAGGAAAACGAATTCCGCCGCGTGATGAACATGGTGGATCAAATGCCCACCAACGTTTTTCTGTGCGATCGGGATCTGAAAATCATCTATCTGAACCCGGCTGCCACCGCCACCATGGAAAAGCTGGAATCCTATCTGCCCATCAAGGCCAGCGAATTGCTGGGTGCCAATATTGATGTTTTCCACAAACAACCCGAGCACCAGCGCCGCATTCTTTCTGATCCCACCAACCTTCCCTACCGCGCCCGTATCAATATCGGCGACGAGAAAGCCGATCTGCTGGTAAACGCGATCTACGACGCCGAAGGCAACTATGTGGGCCCCATGCTCACCTGGGAAATCATCACCGAAAAAGTGCTGCTGGAAGAACGTATTCGCGGCACCGTGGAAGTGTTGGCTACGTCCTCCGAGGAAATGATTGCTACCAGTGATCAAATGGGCTCTAACGCGGGAGTCACCAGCAGCCAGGCCAACTCCGCCGTGCGCACCGCCGAAGACATCAACGAAAACGTGCAGGCAGTGTCCAGCGGCATCGAGGAGATGGGTGCCAGCATCAAGGAAATCGCCAAGAACGCCACCGACGCCGCCCGCGTGGCCGACGAGGCAGTGAGCATTGCCGAAGGTACCAACACCACCATCAGCAGCCTTGGCACCAGCAGTGCGGAAATCGGCAAGGTGATCAAGGTCATTACCGGCATCGCCCAGCAAACCAACCTGCTGGCACTCAATGCCACCATTGAGGCCGCCCGGGCCGGAGATGCCGGTCGCGGTTTTGCCGTGGTCGCCAATGAAGTGAAAGAACTGGCCAAGGAAACCGGCCGGGCCACCGAGGACATCGGCCAGAAGATCGAGGCTATCCAGGTGGATGTGAAAGGCGCCATCGAAGGTATCGCCCGTATCAGCGAAGTGATTCACCACATCAGCCAGGTACAGGGCTCCATTGCCTCGGCGGTGGAGGAACAAACCATTACCACCAATGAAATGGGGCGTCGTGTCGCCGACGCAGCCAAGGGCACCAACGAAGTCGCCGGTAATATCGGTGGCGTTGCTGAAGCGGCGAAAAGCACCAATGCCGGCGTGGACAGCATGCGTCAGGCAGCCACGGACCTGGCCAAGCTGGCCGCAGACCTGCAGACCCTGGTGGTGGATGCAGAGCGCACCGGACGCGCGGATAACCAGAAATAATTGAGGGACCACGATCATGACTACCACACAAGCACTGGTCATTGATGACTCCCGGGCCATGCGCCTGATCCTCGGGGACCTGCTTCAGCAGTTGGGTTACCAGACCAGCGAAGCCGGTGATGGCCAGCAGGCCATCACCCTGCTGGAGGGGGATGACACTATTCCCTCTCTGGCCCTGGTGGACTGGAACATGCCGGTCATGAACGGCCTGGAATTTATCCGCGCGGTGCGACAAAAGCCGTGCTATAGCAACATGAAGTTACTGGTGGTCACCAGTGAGGCGGAAGTGGGCCAGATGGTCGAAGCCCTCACCGCAGGCGCCGATGAATACCTGATGAAACCGTTTTCCTCCGAGGCCCTTGCCTGCAAGCTGGAAATGATGGGGCTGCAAAGAGCAGAGGAAGCATGAGCAACATTCGTGTCTTTCTGGTGGATGATACTGCTGCAGTGCGGCATATCCTCACCCAGATTCTGGAAGAAGATCCTGACATCGTTGTGGTGGGCACGGCTTGTGATGGACGCCAGGGCCTCGATCGATTGCAGCGGGTGGAAGCGGATCTGCTGATTCTGGATGTGGAAATGCCCGGCATGGGCGGGCTGGAAATGCTCAAGGAACTGAAGGTAAGCCGCCCTGAACTTCCAGTGCTGGTATTCAGCTCCATTACCGAGCGCGGCGCCATGGTAACCATCGAGGCCTTGTCCCTGGGCGCCAGCGATTATGTGCCCAAGCCCGCCATGGTGGGCACTGCCGCTGAAGCGCGGGACTACATCAAGACCAGCCTGCTCGGGAAAATCAAAACCCTGTTGCGACGGGACAGCAAGCCGTCAGTGACTCCGACCCCTCAACCCCGTCCGGTAGCATCCCAGCTCCAGCATCATCGCATTCCATCACGGGTGGATCTGGTGGTAATCGGTGCCTCCATGGGCGGGCCACGCGCCCTGGGCCAGCTGATCCCGGCCCTGCCTGGTGATTTCCCTGTTCCCATTCTGGTGGTGCAGCACATGCCGGCGGTGTTTACCCGCGCCCTGGCCACACGCCTGAACCAGAACGCATCGTTAAGCGTGGCTGAATGCGACAGTAGCCAGCGTGCCGAACCGGGCCAGGTCTGGCTGGCCGCCGGTGACTATCACATGACCGTGGATAAGGTTGGTGACAACACCCTGGTCGCCCCCCAGCGCAGCGAGCCAGTGAATTTCTGCCGACCCGCCGTGGATATTCTGTTTGCCAGCGCCGCCAAAGCCTATGGTCCCAATGTGCTGGCTGTGGTGTTGACGGGGATGGGCCAGGACGGCCTGGAAGGCTGTCGCCAACTGGCCAAGGCCGGCGCACAGATCCTAGTGCAGGACCAACCCACCAGCGCGGTATGGGGAATGCCCGGGGTGGTATCACGGGCCGGCCTTGCCTGCGCGGAGCTTCCGTTGCAAGACATGGCGGCGGAGATTATGCGACGGGTTAACCGTGGCCGGCCCACGTTTCGTGCACGACAGCTAGCAGCCATGAATCCCGAGGTACATGGATGAGCTGTATCGACGAACACAGCTACCTCACCCTGTGTCATCTCCTCTCTGACCAGATCGCGCTCAGCTTGCCGCCGGACAAAGTGTATCTGGCCGAGGCCCGGTTGCAGAACCTGGCTCGACAACACACCCATGGCGACATCAATGCGCTGATCGAAAAAGCCTCTACTGTTGCTGACGATGCACTGCGGACCGAGCTGGTGGAAGCCATGGCAATCAACGAAACCTATTTTTTCCGCGACCCGATTCTCAGCCAGAGCTTTCTCGACACCATGATCCCTGCCCTGCTGGAAAAACGGCGACGCGACAAGACCTTGCGCATCTGGAGCGCCGCCTGCAGGTACCGGTCAGGAAGCCTATAGCGTGGCCATGCTGCTGGACCAACACTTCCCGCAATTGAAAGACTGGGATGTCACCCTGATCGCCAGCGATTTCTCCCAGTCTTCACTGAACAAGGCACAACAGGGCTGTTATGGGCTCAACGAAATGAACCGGGGGCTGCCCGCCCGCAATATGGCGCTCTATTTCGAGCAGCAGGGCCTGGATTGGCAGATCAAACCGGCTATTCGCGAACGAATCAGCTTTCAAAAAATCAACCTGGTCCGGGAATGGCCGGACAGCCTTCCGGTGTTCGACATCGTACTGCTGCGTAATGTGCTGCTGTACTTTTCCATGGAGGACCGCCAGCGAGTACTGGGCCGAGTGCGCAAACATACCGCCAATGACGGTTACCTGCTGCTTGGCTCCACCGAAAGCCTGGAAAAAACCGCCGGCTTTGTCCCGGCCATTTCCGGAAGTCACCGCCCTTTTTACCAACCCGCGTGAAGGTGCTCACATGGATATCTCGCCACAACCCGCCATGCTGTCACAGAAAATTGCCCGTATCGGCGCCAATGTGCTCAGCGATTTCCTGAAAATTCCGGTGCGAGCCCAAAGCGGTCCGCCACCGATGATTCACAATGGCGCTGAGATTTCGATTTCGGGAAAGTGGAAAGGCAGCGTGACCGTCAGCACCTGCGAAAGCCTGGGCCAACGGATTGCCGGCGAGATGTTCCGAAAAGAGGATGACGCGGTGACCGGTGAAGACGTGGTCGACGCACTCACCGAACTGACCAACATCATTGCCGGTAACATCAAGGCCATCCTGCCCGGCCCCAGCCAACTATCGCTGCCGGTACCACTGGCTGTACTACCCAGCGAGCATCGTAACAATGTGGATGTACAGTTATTCGATGATCGTCAGGGAATGCTGCGAATCAGCCTGCAGCCAGCGGAGCATTGAGGCGAAGAATCAAAATAAGCGACTAGTGGCTAGCCACGAGCTTCTAGCAAACACGCATAGCACCGTGACATCTACAAAGCCACTGTAGGAGTTCCTCTTGAGGGACGAATCCGAACCTGGGCGAGGACGCAGGCTATGCAGGTGGCACCAGATCACTCTGGCGGCACCTGGCGCTCCTGATCGCCCTGCGGACGGTTTCCTCGCTCCGCGAGGTTCGCACCTCAATAGGTGCTCCTAAAGCGGCTTCGTAGAAATCTGGGGAACATCAATCTTTCCCTATACAACGAGTGTAGTTCGCATCAGACAGGCTCGCCCTCCGGCCCCGCACTACTGGACCGCAACCGGAACGTACCCTCGCCCATGGCCAGTAGCTGCCCCTGCTGATCGAACACTTCCATGGTGCTGTTATAGATTCGGGAACCACCGGCACGAAGTGTGCCAATGGCACGGATCAAACCTTCACCAGCCTGGCCGGTAAAAGTGTTGGTCATGGACAGGGTAACCGCCTTGCGGACTCTCTCGGGATAGGGGCAGTAGGTTCCTGCACAGGCACCGGCCACATCCATCAGCGTGGCGAGCACGCCACCGTGAATCACGTTGCCCAGATTCAAGTGCTCCTGGCGTACCTGAAGACCCAGTACTGCCCTGCCTTCTTCCCACTCCAGGAAATGCAGCCCGATCAGGGCAGGAAACCCATTATTGAAACGCGCATTGGCGTCTTCCATGGAAAACGCGGATGGCGGTACTGCTGACATGTGTTGTCCTCGACAAGGGGCAATCAGGTCCGTCCCTGCACCATCTGTTCCACCTGAGCCACCACATCCTTGAGTCGTGGCCCCAGGTTTTCAATCAGGGTACGACGACTGAGGCGCAGCGAAGAGCCCCCGCAGTTAAACGGCACCACCTGGGCACCACCATCCAGAATCAGTGGCACGGCAACGCCGCTCACATCCCGGTTCCACTCGCCGTCGGAAATGCAGAAGCCGTACTCCTGATACTCCTCATAGGCGGACTGCAGGCTGCGCTCCAGTTCCGGCCAGGCCGCCGGGTCCTGCCGGCGGATCTGTTCATAATATTGCTCACGCTCTGACTCCGGAGTCGCCGCCAGAAAAGCACGTCCCAGCGCCGAGGTAGCCATGGGCACGCGGGAGCCGATGTTCAGGCGCAACACCAGCGGGCCATTGCCCTGGCATACCTGGATATAGGTCACCTGGGCGCCATCCGGCGCCCCGATCGCCACCATGCAATCGGTGGCATCGGCCAGCTCCTGCATAAAGGGACGAGCCAGTTCACGCACCCCTTCGCTGGCCAGATAACGGTAACCCAGATCCAGGACCCCGGGGCCCAGGCGGTATTTCTCCAATTGCGGCACATAGCGCAGGTAACCGAGCTGGGTCAGGGTGGCTGTCATGCGCGATACCGTTGGACGGGGAATATTGGTGCGCTTGGCCAGCTCCGCGTTGCCAAGGTATTCATCGGACGGACCGAAACAGCGGAGAATATCCAGCCCCCGCGCCAGGGCGGTGACGAAATTCCGGTCTTTGTCGTTGGTGCCCACGTCAGCAACAGCTCTGCGCATTGTTGTATTTCCTTTCAGGCTTCGGGATCGGGAACCGTTCCCCGGCACAGCGGGCATAGATTCCACTTATAGTTATGTATTCACCGCGCAAATATAGCAAAAAGCGGTTCCACCTGCATAAGCCAGTCATGGTCATGACCCAAGGCCTCACGCACAATGGGATCCACACTGCAGGCATCTAAACCATGTCATGTTACAGACCGAGCGGTCAATATTTTAAAACTTCGTTCCATTATTGTATTGTGGGTATTCTGACTCAATAAGCAACCGACAAAAGGACATCCCCATGGGCTCGCTGCAACAGTTCTATATCAATGGTGAATGGGTCAACCCTGCCGATGGCGCCAGCAGCCATACCGTGATCAACCCGGCCACGGAAAATCCCTTGGGTGAGCTGGCCATGGGCGGCGCAGCGGATATCGATGCCGCCATTAGTGCCGCGGCAGCGGCCTTTCCGGCGTTCAGCGCCGAGCCGCTGGAAACCCGGCTGGGCTACCTGGAAAAGATTGCCGAGGGTTACCAGGCGCGACTGGAAGAGATCGCCCAGGCCATCAGCCAGGAAATGGGCGCGCCCATCAGCATGGCTCGCAAGGTGCAGGCCCCCATGGGCCTAGGCCATCTGAAAACTACCCTGGCCGTGGCCCGGGATTACCCCTTTGAAGAACAGCTCGGCCAGGCGCAGATTCGACGGGCCGCTGCCGGGGTCTGTGCTCTGATTACCCCCTGGAACTGGCCCATGAACCAGGTCATGTGCAAGGTGGCGCCGGCCATCGCCGCCGGCTGCACCATGGTTCTCAAGCCCAGCGAGTTTGCCCCGCTGTCAGCACAGATTTTGGCCGAGATCATTGACGAAGCGGGCCTGCCGGCCGGGGTCTTCAATATGGTCCATGGTGATGGCGCCCGGGTTGGTCCGCTGCTGTCCAGTGACCCGCGTATTGATGTGGTGTCACTCACCGGCTCCACCCGGGCTGGTGAATCCGTCAGTCGCGAGGCCGCAGCAACCATCAAGCGGGTCTCCCTGGAGCTGGGCGGCAAATCCGCCAACATCCTGCTACCCGGTTGTGATCTGCAAAAGGCTGTTACCCACGGGGTGCGGGCGATGATGAACAACACCGGCCAGAGCTGTAACGCTCCTTCGCGGATGCTGGTACCCGCCGACCAGTTGGCGGAGGCAGAGGCCATTGCCGCCGAAGCCTGCAGCACGATTGTGGCGGGCGACCCGCAGAACGAAGACACCGTGATCGGCCCCATTGCCAATGGCCGCCAGTACCAGCGGGTGCAATCCATGATCGAAAAAGGCGTGGAAGAAGGGGCCAAACTGGTTGCCGGCGGCACCGGCAAGCCGGAGGGACTGGAAGCCGGCTATTTCGCCCGCCCCACTGTCTTCAGCCAGGTCAGCAACACCATGACCATTGGCCGCGAGGAAATTTTCGGCCCGGTACTGGTGATGATTCCCTACCAGAATGTGGATGAAGCAGTGGCCATCGCCAACGACTCCGACTACGGCCTGTCCGGTTATGTGTTCGGGGAAGACAGCGACGCCCGCGCGGTGGCAGCCCGGTTACGTACCGGCATGGTGCATATCAATGGTGCCGGCCCGGATCTGCAGGGGGCCTTTGGTGGCTACAAGCAATCCGGCAACGGCCGCGAATGGGGCCGCTTCGGGCTGGAAGAGTTTCTTGAGACCCAGTCCCTGTTCCTCCCAAGCTGATCCCGCCTCAGGGGTTCACCCGTCATTTACGGACACAAATACCCTTTTTTTGTGTACTGGCACTAGCGCCCCGCCCGGGGCGCCACAGTGCCATTTACCTGTCCTGCTGTAACCCTGAGTATCGTGACATTAGTTAATGTCACAGTTTGACATCCGCCGGAGATAACCGGTCGGGACCAGGAGGACACATGACAACAACAGCATCCAGCAATATCAAAGCCGGTCAGCAGAGCGCACAGAAGGTGCCGCTGGGCGCCACAGTGAACATCCCCCCCCGTCGCCTGGACTTCCAGTTCGACGACAAGACCACGGCGCGCTATTTCTACGATAACGATCCCTTCCTGAGCGCTTTCTGGTTGAGCCTGTCTGCCCTGTTTCCGGAAGGCGAAGCCTTTTTCGTGGACTCCGTGCGCCACTACCGCAAAGAGGTCACCGACGCCAAGCTGAAAGCTCAGGTAGCGGGCTTTATCGGTCAGGAAGCCATGCACAGTAAAGAGCATGAAGCCTGGAACGAGATGGGCGTCAAATTCGGCTACCCCACCGACAAGCTGGACAAGTCGCTGGGCAAGCTGCTCGGCCTGGTGCAGAAACGCACCCCCAAGATTTTCCAGCTGGCAGCCACCGTGTGCCTGGAGCACTACACTGCCATCATCGCCGAGCAGCTGCTGCGCGAGCCGGAGCACCAGGCCCGCATTCTCGACGATGCCACCGCGAAACTGTGGTTGTGGCACGCTCTGGAAGAGAACGAGCACAAGACCGTTGCCTATGACGTGTATGAAAAAGTCAGTGGCAGCTATGCCATTCGTGCCGGTGCCATGATCCCCACCACGGTGCTGTTCTTCGCCGTACTGGGCGTATTTCAGGCGCGCATGCTGGCCTCCGATGGCCGCCTGCTGAACCTGAAGAACAACTGGAATGGCATGAAGTTCCTGTTCGGTCGCAAGGGCTTGTTCACCAAACTGGCGCCCCAGTATCTGGATTTCTTCAAGCGCGACTTCCACCCCTCCCAGCACGACACCGACGCGCTGCTGGACGAGTGGCGTGAAAAGCTGTTCGGCGCCGAAGGCCTGCTCACCGAGCAGCATGCCCAGGCCAGCCAGCGCAAGGGCAAGAAAACCCACTGATCGATTCTGATTCTCTCCTTTCAGGGCCGCTTTATGCGGCCCTTTTTTATTGCAGACGCAGCACGCTTCATGCTCCACGCAATATGTAGGGTGCACTGAGCCTAAGGCGAACTGCACCATCAGGCGCCCGAATGGTGCAGTTCGCCTTAGGCTCAGTGCACCCTACTATCCACCCAGCTATTTCTGTGTTTCTTCACTTGCTTCCACGACAGCGTCCTGTAGTACATTAGCAACTATGGGGTGTCATTCATGAAGTGTCTTTATTTAACCGTTTTCCTTCTGCTGGCTCCGCTGTCACTGTTTGCCGAACCGGCAACCCTGGAACCGGTGACCGTCACCAGCACCCGCATGGAAAGGCCTTTGGCCGACACGCCAGCCGCCGTCACAGTCGTCAATGCCGACAGCCGTCTGCGGGGCCAGTCCCGTCTGCAGCTGGATGAAAGCCTCAACCGGGTCCCGGGCCTTTACCTGCAGAACCGTTACAACTTCGCCCAGGGCTTGCGCCTGTCATCACGGGGTTTTGGTTCCCGTGCTCCGTTCGGGGTCAGGGGACTGCGCCTGAATGTGGACGGTTTCCCGGAAACCCTGCCGGATGGCCAGTCGCAACTGGACAGCATTGATCTGTTTGCGGTGGAACAGCTCACCGTATTGCGTGGCCCAAGCTCCCTGTTCTATGGCAACGCCACCGGTGGCGTAGTGGACATCACCACACAATCCGGGAAAACCCGCAATGATAGCGCCAGCGTGTCGGTGATCGGCGGCAACCACGGACTAAAACAAGCCAATGTGCAGACTTCGGGGCGACATGATCAGGGCCAGCACGCCCTCAGTCTGACGGCTCTGGATTACCAGGGGTTTCGCGAACAGAGTGAGATCCGCAAGTATCAGTTCACCGGTCAGGCCGGCTGGGATCTTGCCGACACCCGCACGGTCACTGTCTTTCTCACCGCCATGGATACCCCCGTAGCCCAGGACCCGGGTGGCTTGACCCGTCAACAGGCTCACCAGGACCGGCAGCAAGCCAGCCGCTTTGCCTCCCTGCTGGATGCCGGTCAGCAGGTCGACCAGCAACGCCTGGGCCTGCATTACCGTGATGACGACTTCGTCAACGGACGGCTCAATGCCCGAGCCTTTATCAGCCAGCGAGATTTTCGCCAGCAACTGCCCTTCCCCGGCAGCAGCCTGATTGATTACCACCGGCTGTTTTACGGCGCTCGGCTGGATTACACCCTGCCCTTTACCGTATTGACGCTACCGCACCGGCTGTTAGTGGGCGTCGATATGGATCGTCAGCAAGACGACCGTGGTCGCCGGGCGGTCAGCCCCACTGGCAACATCACTGCCGTCACCGCCGACGAAGAACAACAGGCCAGCGCCGACGGCATTTTTCTGCAACTGGATAGTCACTTGTCCGATCGCCTGATGCTCACAATCGGTGGTCGGGCAGATCGGCTGCGCATGACCATCGACGATGCATTACTGACTGATGGCAACGACAGTGGTCGCCGGGAGTTTCAAGAAAACAGCTATAGTGCCGGGCTGAGCTGGCAAGTCAGCCCCGCACACACACTCTACACCACGGTCAGTTCTGCCTTTGAAAGCCCTACCTTTACCGAACTGGCCAACCCTTCCGGAGCGGGCGGTTTCAATCCGGACCTGGAACCGCAAACCGCACTGAACCGGGAGGTGGGCGCCCGTGGTGCGTTGGGTGATCGTCTCTTCTACGAAGCGGCTCTATTCCGGGTAGATGTGGATGATGAAATTACCCCCTATGAGATCGGCGGCCGCACCTTTTACCAGAACGCCGGCCAGACTCGCCGCGATGGCCTGGAGCTGGGGCTGGAACATGCCACCACAGACCAGCTTACCCTGGCCCTGTCCTGGACCTGGTCCGATTTCCGTTTCCAGGAGTTTTTCGACACCCAGCAGAATGCGGATGTGAGCGGCAAACGTTTACCTGGGATCCCGCAACATCAGCTGTTTGCACAGGTTGACTGGCAGGCTGAAAGCGGCCTGTTTGCGTCAGTGGAATCGATCCTGGGCGGCCACCGCTATGCGGAAAACACTAATCGAACGCGGGTCGGCAGCGAGTGGCTGGTGAACATGAGAGGCGGCAAGGCATGGAAGCTGAATCGACAAACGCTGACCCTGTTTACCGGCATCAACAATCTGCTCGACCGCGACTATTACAGCAACCTGCGCATCAACGCCAATAGCGACCGGCCGGTGGAAAGCCGTGGTTATTTTGAGCCCGGGCCGGGTACCAGTTACTACGCCGGATTTACCCTGGACTGGTAGCGATCTCCTGTAGGAGCTTGCCTGCAAGCGAACCGCCGTGATCCCCCAACCTGTTCGCCTGCAAGCAGCCTCCTACGCAGCTTCGTAGTCCGCGCCTCATGCGGCGCTCCTACAAAACCTGGTAGCTCTAACGACCATAAAAAAGCCCCGCCCGCGAAAACGCGACCAGGGCTTTCTTGCCAACCACAATCAGAACGCAGACACACCGCCATCCACGGCAATGGCCTGACCATTCATGTAGCTGTTGGCTGGCGACAGCATCATCAGCATGACGGTGACAATTTCTTCCGGCTGACCCAGCCGTTTCATGGGGCAACCGGACGCCAGCATGGCATGCATGGCAGCCTTGTCTTCAGACAAATTGCCTTCGTCCACCATGGGCGTATGGGTATAGAACGGGCAGATCGCATTAACACGAATATTGCGCTTCGCCACTTCGACAGCGGCGGTTTTGGTCAGCCCAATTACCGCATGCTTGGCGGCGGAATAGGCCCCGATCTTCGGTGCACCACCCAGACCCGCCATGGAGCTGACGTTGACAATGCTGCCGCCCTTTTCCTTCATGGCGGCAATCTGATGCTTCATACCGAACATCACGCCTTTCACATTCACGTTCACCTGCTGATCCAGTACTTCCTCGGTGAGCTGATCGAAAGGGATAAAACCATGGGCGATGCCGGCATTGTTCACCGCCATATCCAGGTGGCCAAACTGTGCCAGTGCGGTTTCCACCATGGCCTTACAGTCCGCTTCACTGGACACATCACAACGCAACGCCGCCACTTTAACGCCCTGATCCGCCAGCGCTTCGGCTTGCGTGTTCAGGGCATCCATATTGATATCCCCCAACACCAGCGCCGCCCCACGCTTGCCCAGCTCTTCGGCCAGCAACTTGCCAAAACCACTGGCCGCGCCGGTAATCAGCGCTGTCTTGCCGGTAAAATCCAGAATTGGATCCATGAAAGGTTCTCCTGAAAGTCGAACAGCGACGAGCCACTAGCTTCTAGCTTCTAGCTCGTAGCTCGTAGCTCGTAGCTCGTAGCTCGTAGCTATTTAGATGGTCATGCCACCGTCTACCACAACGCATTCCCCGGTCACATAACTGGACGCATCGGAGACCAGATACAGCACGGTGCCCGCCATCTCTTTCGGATCGGCATGGCGGCGCATGGGGATCTGGCTGATGGCGGAATCATAGATGTCCTCGTTGGTAAACAGGGCACCGGCAAACTTGGTCTTGGTCAGGCCCGGCAGCAACGCATTCACCCGCACATTGAACTGAGCGCATTCCTGAGCGAAGGATTTGGTCATGCTGATCACCGCCGCCTTGGAGATTGAATAGATACCCTGCATGTCGCCCGGAGTGAGGCCATTCACGGATGCCGTATTCACGATGGCGCCTCCACCGTGCTCGCGCATCAGCTTGGCGCCCTCTACGGACATGTAGAAGTAACCACGCAGGTTCACATCCACAGTCTTGTCGAAAGCGTCCACCGGGGTATCCAGAATATGCCCGAAGAAGGGATTGGCCGCGGCGTTGTTGACCAGAATATCCAGCTTGCCGTGCACATCACGGATATGGGAAAAGATCGCCTGGATCTGCGCCATCTCTCCGATATGACAGGGAAAGGCTTCGGCACTACCACCGTCTGCCTTGATCGCATCCGCCACCGCCTGACAGCCATCGATCTTGCGGCTGGAGACAATCACGTGGGCGCCCTGCTCCGCCAGCAGTCTGGCAATCTCTTCACCAATTCCCCGGCTGGCGCCGGTGACCAGGGCAATCTTGCCCTCAAGGTTAAACAGCTTGGTACTCATTACTACTCTCCCGAAAAAAGCAAAAAACAATACGGTGGGAGCCATGCTTGCAGGGCGAACCGGAGCGACTGCCAATTCGCCATGCAAGCATGGCTCCTACAATGGGGCTTACGCCCCTTCTTTGATGATCTGTACGGCCATGGATGCCAACGGGTCGACCAGCGCACCGACTTGAAACGCCTCTTTGCTGGACGCGTTCCCATCCACAGCACGTTTCGCCACACCCTGACAGATGGCAGCAAGACGGAAGAAACTGAAGGCCAGATAGAATTCCCAGTTGTCGATGCGGTCGATGCCGCGACGCTGGCAGTACTGATCGACATATTCTTTTTCAGTGGGGATCCCCAGAGCCTTACGATCCACACCCTGCAGGCCCGCCATCTTGGCGCCCCGCTGTGGCATGCGCATCCCCATACACTGGTAGGCCAGGTCCGCCAGCGGGTGCCCCAGGGTGGACAGCTCCCAATCCAGCACCGCGATGACCTTCGGCTCGCTGGGGTGCCACATCATGTTGTCCAGCCGGTAGTCGCCATGAACCAGCGATACCTGGCCGTCGTCTTCCGGCTGGTTGGCCTGCAGCCAGGCGATCAACTCGTCCATGGCAGGGATGTCCTGCAACTTGGAGGCTTCGTACTGCTGGGTCCAGCGTCCCAGTTGCCGCTCGAAGTAGTTGCCGGGCTTGCCGTAATCCGCCAGGCCCACCTCGTCCAGATCCACGCTGTGCAGGGCTGCCAGCACACGATTCATCTCTTCGTACATGGCAGCGCGGGTGGCGTTGCCTGCCACGCCCTCGCCGGCTTCCGGCAAAGAGGCGCCCCACAGAATGCGTCCTTCACAGAACTCCATGACGTAGAACATGGAACCGATCACGTCCCTGTCTTCGCACAGATGCAGTACCCGTGGCACCGGTACATCCGTATCTTTCAGAGCCGCCATGACGCGGAACTCGCGATCCACCGCATGGGCAGACTTGAGCAGCTTGCCCGGCGGCTGCCGGCGCAACACATAGGCACCAGACGGTGTAGTGATCTTGAAGGTGGGGTTGGACTGACCGCCTTCGAACTTGTCAGCCTCGATGGGCCCCTTGAAGCCATCGATTTGCTGTTCAAGGTATTCGGCCAGTTTCTGTGTATCCAGCGTATCCACCTGGGACATGGAGCTCTCCTGTTATTCTGTTTGCTGCGCAATAGGCAAAGCCCGGAGTGCAATAAACACCCCGGGCAAACACCGCTTCTCAGGCGAAGTATTTGGCCAGGTTGCGGCCCAGCTGCATCATGTGCACCTGATCCGGTCCATCCGCCAGCCGCAAGGTGCGGGCATAGCTGAAGAAGTTGACCAGCGGAGTATCCTGGCTCAGCCCCGCCGCCCCGTGGACCTGAATCGCCCGATCAATCACATTTAACGCCATATTGGGTGCAACCACCTTGATCATAGCGATCAAATCCTTGGCGACTTTGTTACCTTCGCGGTCCATGGTGTCTGCCGCCTTCAAGGTCATCAGCCGTGCCTGCTCGATTTCACAGTAGGAACGAGCCAGATCTTCACGCACTGAGCCCTGCTTGCTCATGGGCTGGCCGAACACCACACGCTCATTGACACGCTTGGCCATCAGTTCGAAGGATTCCTGGGCGGCACCGATCAGGCGCATGCAGTGGTGGATGCGGCCCGGGCCCAAGCGGCCCTGAGCAATCTCGAAGCCACGCCCTTCACCCAGGATCATGTTTTCCTTGGGCACCCGTACGTTGTCAAAGACCACTTCCGCATGGCCTTCCGGCGCGTCGTTGTAACCAAACACCTGCATCGGGCGCACGATATTGACCCCGGGGGTGTTGGTGGGCACCAGAATCTGGGACTGCTGCGCATGGCGATTCGGATTGTCCGGATCGGTCTTGCCCATCACGATCATGATCTCGCAGGTCTTGCGCATTGCGCCGCTGATATAAAACTTGCGGCCATTGATCACGTAGTCGTCGCCGTCACGCTCAATGCGGGTTTCGATATTGGTGGCATCGGACGACGCCACTTCCGGCTCGGTCATGGCAAAGGCACTGCGGATACGGCCTTCCAGCAGCGGTTGCAGCCAGTCTTTCTTCTGCTGCTCATTGCCGTACTTGGCCAGCACTTCCATATTGCCGGTATCCGGCGCGGCGCAATTAAAGGCTTCCGAGGCAATACGGCTACGGCCCATTTCCTCGGCCAGCGGCGCGTATTCCAGATTGCTAAGACCGGCACTGTAATCCCCGTATTCCTTGGGCAGGAACAGATTCCACAGCCCCTTGGCCCGGGCTTTCTCTTTCAGCTCTTCCATTACCGGCGGGGTTTCCCACGGGCTTTTTTCCAGCTGTTCGTGATAAAGCCCTTCCACCGGGCGAATCTCGGTATTGATGAAATGACGTACCTGGTTGATCAGGTCCTGCACTTTTTCTGTGTATTGAAAATCCATGTAGCTCTCCCTTGTTTGCTTATTCGTTACAGTCTTTGTGCTGCGTTAAAAGTAAGTAATGGCTTCAAAGCGATCCGGACGATCCAGGTGCGGCACATTGTTAAAACTGGCCATGCGCACCACCTTGTTATTAAAAAAGCCGTGGGTCACGCTGCTGTTGCGAATTTGCAGATTCAGTTCCACCACGGTGTCATCGGCGGCGTTGAGGGCATGCTTGAGAAACATGGCCATGGCGCCACCGGAGCTGACGATCAGAACGCGGTCCTTGTCGCTGTACTCTTTCTGGATATGGTTGCGGGCCGCCAGCACCCGGTCAGAAAAGGACTGCCAGGTTTCCGGTAGATCACCGGTGAGCTCGTCCAGACGCCAGTGCTTCATGGCCGTTTTCAGCGCCTTGTAGAATGCCGCCACTGGCGCCCCTTCACCGGGGGCCTGTTCCGGATACTGGCTCAGGTAGGCATCAACGATAGACTGGAAATCGAACTCATTAAGCCCGGCGTGAATATCTTCCGGCAACGCCACGCCCAGCCCTTCACAGATTCCGGCACCGGTTTCCCGATGGCGCACCAAGTCCCCGGAAAGCAGCGCATCGAAGCCCATGTCCCGTTCGGCAAAATACTCCCCCAGCCAGCGAGCCTGCTGGTGGCCGAGTTCCGAGAGGCGATCATAGTTGTCGGTGCCGAACGATGCCTGTCCGTGGCGGACGAGGTAGAACTGGGCCATGTGAAATCCTTACAGCTGGCAAGAGATCGGTTAGCAATGATCCCAGCCTAGTGCAGCCCCTTGAGTTAGTGAAATTGATATTTTGAATCCGGCAGAATGAATATGCTGCATGGCGATTTGGCTGTTATTCGGAATAGTGTTCCGATACCTTCGATTCCTGCCCTCTAACAGCCGGAGCCCCCTCATGACAGATCTGACCCTCACCAGTGGCTTTGTTCAGGCCAGTGAAAACGGTGCCGTCCTGCATCTGACGCTGGACCGGGCTGACAAGCTCAATGCCATGACCGCCAGCATGTACCAGGACCTGACCCGTGCCGTAAACCATCTGGCAGAAAGGGACGATCTGCATGTGTTACTGCTCACCGGCAACGGCCGTGCCTGGTGCGCCGGCAACGATATCGGCGATTTCCTCAACGCGGACCCGGCCAGCCGGGACAACGGCACTCTCAGCCCTGCCATGGTGTTGGTGCATGCCCTGATGGCCCTGGACAAGCCAGTGGTGATTGGCGTGCAGGGCAACGCCACCGGCATTGGCACTACCCTGCTGCTCCATGCGGACCTGGTGGTGGCCGCCGACGATGCCCGCTTCCAGACCGCGTTCATTAACCTGGGGCTAGTGCCGGAAGCGGGTTCCAGCCTGCTGCTCCCCGCTTTGATAGGTCGCCAGAATGCCAACCGCCTACTACTGGCCGGCGATACCCTGACAGCGGAGGAAGCGGAGCGCTGCGGCCTGGTCGCCTACCGGGTCACTCCTGACGAACTGGAGCCCACCGCCCAGGCTCTGGCCCAGCGACTGGCAGAGAAATCTCCAACAGCCATGGCCATGACCAAGCAACTGCTGCGCCAGAGCGACGCAGCCATTAAGAGCCAGATCGAAAAAGAAAGTGTGCTGTTTGCCGAGCGGATGTTCAGCGAGGACACAAGGGAGCGGTTTTCTAAATTCCTAAAAGGAAGTTGATAATTGACAGTTGAAAGTTGACAGCGAAACCCCAGGCAAGAATTTCTCTATATGAAAAACGCCGAAGGCAACGACATGGTTATAGGCGCGGCTCCGGCGTTAAAAACGCGATCAAATTTTCCCGTGTAGCTGTCAACTGACAACTATCAACTGTTAACTATTTTTCATCACTCCACGCAGTGCCACCAGCACCACCTCATCCACCACACCCTGCCGCTGTGCCGGCGTTTCCGAGTCGCGGGGCTGGTACCAGTTGATTACCGAGTTCATGGCGCCGAAGACGGGCTTGATGGACATCTTCGGTCGTGCTGCACGCATGGTTCCATTGGCGATGCCCTCTTCCAGCACGGTCAGGAACAGGCCCTCGCAGCGCTTGCGACGCTCCTGCAAGCGCTCGAGCTGGGCACGCTGGGCCTCGGTGGTGCTGCTGCGCAGCAACATCTGCACCGCTTCCGAAACGGTACGCTGGTAAGGCTGAGTACGGATCAGGGTGCGCACATAGCAGCGGGCCATTTCCGTAAAACGTTCCGGAGCAGGAAGATCGGAACCGACCACCGGTTCCAGCTCTTCAAAAAGCGCGTCCATGGCCCGGTGATGGATCTCGAAGAAGAGCTGCGCCTTGGAATCGAAGTAGTGATACACCATCCCCTTGGTCGCAGAAAGACGCCGGGCAATGTCATCAATACTGGTGGCATTGAAACCCCTCTCCATAAAACAGAGGGCCGCCGCATCGAGAATCGCATCACGGGGATCGGTAAGCAGGGCTTCACTTTGTTCTGGCATGGTGCTCCTCAATCACGGTGCAGACCAATTTTATCGGAAAATAGTGACATACCCGGGGCCCCTCACCATTGACCCTCCCGCACAGCAGTGACGGAATTCTCGCCCTTCATGGCGCTTTTCACCCTTTACGGCCAGTTACGCCGCTCCCATACTGTTATTTTTGAAATAATATTCTGAAAATATGGCGCGTTCGCGCCACGATTAGGGAGAGCCCCATGAGCAGAGCGCAGATTACGATTGAGGAACTGCAGACAAAAACCGGTGAAGCTGTGGGCGTGTCCCAGTGGCGAGCCGTGGACCAGCAGCTCATCGACGGCTTTGCTGAGTTGACCGAAGATCCCCAATGGATCCACACGGACCCGGCACGGGCCGCAAAGGAAAGCCCTTTCGGCGCCACCATCGCCCACGGCTTCCTGTCCCTGTCGCTGCTGTCCGCCATGGCCATGGACGTGCTGCCTACTATCAAGGGCCAGGTAATGGGCATCAACTACGGCTTCGACAAGGTGCGCTTCATGAACCCGGTGCGCGAGGGTAGCAAGGTGCGCGGCAAATTCACCCTGCTGGAAGTGAAGCAGCGCTCCGATAAAGAATGGCAACTGCGCCATGGTGTGGAAGTGGAAATCGAAGGCCAGGATAAACCTGCTCTGATCGCCGAATGGCTGAGCCTGGCGATTGTACCAGCTTGATTTAGCAAGACACCGTAGGAACGTAGCGCAGCAGAGTAACGACCATAGGTCGGTCCGTAGGGTGAGCGAAGCGTATATCGTCGCTCGCGGCGCGAACCGGAACGAAGTGCATAAACCCAAAACCTGAAAGTCGGATTTACCACAGAGGACACAGAGATCACTAAGGAAAAGACCGTTTTTCTCTGTGTCCTCTGTGGTGAAAAGGCTTTTGATTCTGGCTTTGGTTATCGCGCCGCGAGCGACGCTCCTACAAAGGGTATTTAATGAAGATTATTGGGAGAGAGAAGCATGACAATCCGTTTTGATAACCAGGTAGCCATCGTCACCGGCGCCGGTAACGGCCTGGGAAAATGCCATGCGCTGGAGCTGGCGCGTCTGGGCGCCAAGGTCGTGGTCAATGACTTCGGCGGTGCTCGCGATGGCAGTGGTGGTTCCAGCGAAGCTGCCGAGCAGGTAGTGGCTGAAATCCAGGCCGCCGGTGGTGAAGCGATTGCCAACGGCGCCGATGTGTCCAGCCCGGAGCAAGTGGACGCCATGGTGAAACAGGCCATGGACATCTGGGGCCGCATTGATGTGCTGATCAACAACGCCGGCATCCTGCGCGACAAGAGCTTTGTGAAAATGACCCAGGACGACTGGGACAAGGTGGTCGCCGTTCACCTGACCGGCTCCGAAATTTGCACCAGGGCGGTATGGCCAATCATGCGCGAACAGGGCTACGGCCGTATCGTCATGACCACGTCCACATCCGGCCTGTACGGCAACTTCGGTCAAGCCAACTATGGGGCCGCCAAGATGGCCGTGGCCGGGCTGATGAATACCCTGTGTATCGAAGGGGAAAAATACGACATCAAGGTCAACTGCATCGCCCCCACTGCCGCCACGCGCATGACCGAAGATCTTATGCCCCCGGAAGTGCTGGCCATGCTGGAGCCAAAGGAAATCACCCCGGCAGTCTTGTTCCTGTGCAGTAACAAGGCACCGACCCACCGCATCGTACTGGCAGGTGCCGGCTGCTACGCCATGGTTCGCCTGATGGAAAGCGAAGGCGTCTACCTTGATGAAGACAAGCGAAATGTGGATGGCGTCGCCTCCCATTTCGAGCAGATCGGCAACATGGACAACGCCCGGGAAATTCTCGCCGGCGGCGACCATGTCACCAAGATTCTCACCAAGGCTGCTCAGGCCAAAGGCATCAAGCTGGGTTAAAGGACAGGAGCGAGTGGCGAGTACCGAGTTTCGAAAGGCAAAACCAGAACACGTTAGCAACCAGGGTTTGTACTTCGAAACTCGGTACTCGTCACTCGCTTCTCACATACTTCAGGCTGCTGCACCCTCCCCCACAGCAGCCCTTATCTGGACCAGGAGAGAACAATGACCAGAGAAGCCGTAATCGTATCCACCGCCCGTACCCCCATTGGCAAAGCCTACCGGGGCGCCTTCAACGACACCCAGGCCCAGGCGCTGGGTGGCCATGCCATCAAACACGCCGTGGAGCGCGCCGGCATCGACCCGGAGACTATTCAGGACGTGATCATGGGCGCCGCCCTGCAGCAGGGTAGCACCAGCGGCAACGTGGCCCGCCAGTGCGCCCTGCGTGCCGGCCTGCCCACCAGCGTGTCCGGCATGACCATGGACCGTCAGTGCGCCTCCGGCCTGATGGCCATTGCCACTGCCGCCAAGGAAATCATTGTCGATAACATGGACGTGGCCGTGGCCGGCGGCCTGGAGTCCATTTCCCTGGTCCAGAACGACAAGATGAACACTTTCCGCGCCGCCGATCCGTGGCTGAAACAGCATCGCCCGGACATCTACATGTCCATGCTGGAAACCGCCGAAATCGTCGCTGACCGCTACAACGTATCTCGCGATGCTCAGGACGAATACGCCTACCAGTCCCAGATGCGCACCGCCACTGCCCAGGAAGCCGGCAAATTCGATGACGAAATCGCCCCCATGACCACTGTCATGAAAGTGATGAACAAGGAAACCAAAGAGGTTTCCGATCAGGAAGTCACTCTGGGCAAAGACGAAGGTAATCGCCCACAAACCACCCTGGAAGGCCTGCAATCCCTGCAACCGGTCTTCAAGGGCGGACAGGAGGTTCAGGAAGGCCGCTTCATCACCGCCGGTAACGCGTCCCAGCTATCCGACGGCGCCAGCGCCTGCGTACTGATGGAAGCTGCAGAGGCCGAACGACTGGGCCTGCAACCGCTGGGCGCCTACCGCGGCATGGCCGTAGCCGGCTGCGACCCGAACGAAATGGGCATCGGCCCGGTGTTCGCGGTACCCAAGTTGCTCAAGCGCTTTGGCCTGACCGTGGACGATATCGGCATCTGGGAGCTCAACGAAGCCTTTGCCAGCCAGTGCCTGTACAGCCGCGACCGCCTGGGCATCGCCCCGGAGAAATACAACGTGAACGGCGGCGCCATTTCCATCGGGCACCCCTACGGCATGTCCGGTGCCCGCATGACCGGCCACGCCCTGATCGAAGGCAAGCGCCGGGGTGTGAAGTATGTCGTAGTCACCATGTGCATTGGCGGCGGCATGGGTGCTGCTGGCCTGTTCGAAGTATTCTGATTTCTGTCTCTGACTTCCCCTTCAGGGCGCCACGCGGCGCCCTTTTTTATCTTCACGATCAGGGGCCATTGCCAGGCAAAGTCTTGCTGTGGTTTTCTGCTATGGAATTCTTTAGAAAATGTGTCAAAGCTCACAAATGCCACTAAAATGAAACCACCTTTTATTTGTTACCCTGGGTAACGAATTCCCGCGAATAGTAAACACCACCTTCAGTATCGTTTCTTTTTCTCGGTTTTAAATCACGAAAACTCCATAAAAAATACTGCCCTTATTCCAGCAACAGGCTTTTCTCTCCCCATTCGCCCTCAACTTCGACCTTGGTCCGTCTTGACCACATACCCGCTGGTATGTATGAATTTAATCCGAATCATCGCTTTTTGAAATCATTGTCCAAAAAATGAAAGGCGAGGATCAGGATTTTAACGCCCGATGGGACCGGGCGTGACAACAAGTGCGCTACAACAACGTTCACAACAACAAACGGAATTTCTACCCGGCTCATCACTGGGTAGTGGGAGAGCAAAATAATGCGAAGCAAAGCGATCGCTGTCGGCTGCAGCAGTGCCCTGGCTCTGGGCCTGCTGACAGCCGCAGCCCCGGCCATGGCTGGCGAAAAACAGTTCAATGAAGACGTCAGCGTCAAATGGAACCTGAAAGCCTCCGTGGGCGCTATTTCCCGTATGGAGTCTGCCCGCAAGGAAAACCTGTTTGCCGGTGATACCCCCGGCGGCACCTCCGGTTCCGCCGTCTCCGACGACGGCAACCTGAACTATGATGGTGGCGAAGTGGTGTCTGCCGTTGCCAAGGCAGTGGGCGACGTCAACCTGCAGTACAAGAATTATGGCCTGTTTGTGCGTGCCAAGGGCTGGTACGACTATGTGCAGAAAGAGAAGGATGTCCCTCACGGCAACTTCCCCAATGAATTTGTCGGCGGTGAACCGCTCAGCGATGACGGCTTTGATCGCAACTCCAAATTCCAGGGAGCCACCTTTCAGGATGTCTTTGTCCACGGCACCTTCCAGGTCAACGAACAGCCTCTGAAACTGAAAGCGGGTCGTCAGACTTTGCTGTGGGGGCGCAGCCTGTATTCCCGTGGCTCCCTCAGTTCGCTGAACGCCATCGACCTGGCCGCCCTTCATCGTCCTGGTGCCGAGTACACCGAGTTCCTCAAGCCCGCAGGCATGGTGACCGCCGACTACAAGTTTACCGACCGGCTCTCCATGAAGTCCTTCTACCAGTATGAGTGGCGGGCCGCGAACCTGGATGGCTGTGGCACCTTCTTTTCCACCCTCGACAACACCGCCGTCGGCTGTAACGCCACCTTCTCCAGCTCAGTGATCATTCCCAACAAGACCGCCTATGAAAATGGCGTCTACATTCCACGCCGGGACGAAAAAGAGCCGGATGATGGCGGCCAATACGGGCTGAAATTCGACTATACCTTCCCGAAATCCAAGGCCAAGGTGGGCGCCTACTTCCTGAACTATCATATGCGTCTGCCGATCTACTCGGTGACCAAGGAAGACAGCCCGCTGGCGCAGGGGATTACCGCTGGCAACGACATCGCCTACTTCTATGAATACCCGGAAGATATTCAGGTGATCGGCCTGACCGCCGACAAAACCTTTGAGGGTGTCGGCAATCTGGCCATGAACCTGAGCTACCTCCCGGATATGCCAGTCCAGATCAACACCCCGGATCTGACAACCGCACGGGTGCTGGAAGCCAATGGCGTGCCGGCAGCGGCCGCACAAGGGTTTGCCACCGTTCCCCAGGACACCATTGACTACGTCTACGGCTCCGGCAACGAAGTCACCGGCTTCCAGGAGTTCGATATTCAGCGTGCCGAAGTGACCTTTACCACGGTCATCCCCAAATTGCTGGGGGCACAGAAAACCATCGTCTCAACTCAGATAGGCTCGGAATTCATCTCCGACCTGCCGGATCAGGAAGACATGCGCTTCCGCCGCCACACCAACTTCGGCGTTGGCGAGCTGGGTGAGGACGGCTATGTAACTGACTTCAGCTGGGGTTACCAACTGACGCTCAAATCCACCTATGCCAACGTCATTGGCCCGGTAGCGCTGACCCCGTCGCTGACCATGAAACATGGCGTGGAAGGCTACTCCAGCGATGACGCACTGCAAGAAGACGAACGCAGCCTGGGTCTGGGCGTGGGCATGAGCTACAAGAAACTCAGCGCCGACCTGTCCTACACCACTTATAACGATGCCAAGTACAGCGTGGTCAACGACCGGGATTATCTGTCCCTGAGCACCACCTACAACTTCTGAGAAGGCAAGGACACCGCAGGCTGCCCCCAGTGGCCTGCCAAACAGAATGAGGATGGAACGATGAGAAAAGTGAAATTTGCCATGGTGGCCCTGTTCGCTGCACTACTCGCGGCCTGTGCCACCGGCTACCACGACACCCGTATGGTCAACACCCAGACCGGCGTAGAAAAAGAACCCCAAGGTCCCTACCAGTCACTGGTGGTGGGGGTTCTGGTAGAGCATGAACTGCGTGCCCACCTGGAAAACGCCATTGTCGCCAAGTTTGCCGAACAGGGTATCCAGGCCACCGCCGCCCACACGGTTTTTGGTGACAAAGGGATTGAAGGTAAAAGCCGTGACTATTTGGCGCAACGCATGAAGGAAAATGGCTTCGACAGCGCCCTTGCGATCCACCTGGAAGAGCAGCGCACCGAAACCCTTGAAGTCAAAGGTGACCCGGGGACGGCCGTACCGGTCGCCGGCACCATGACCATGCGCCCTCAGGTGTTCAGCGACGACTTTTTCGTGAATGAGGACATCTATGTGGTTCGGCTGGACCTCTGGGATGTAGACCAGCAAGCGATTATCTGGCAAGGCAACACCGTCAGCTTCAACACCGGCGGCTTCAAGGGCCTGGAAAAGGGCGCAGGCCACTTCGCCCAGGTCATCACCAACGCCATCGGCAAGGCCGATATCTTCTGATCCTGTTTTCTCCTTGATTGTCTCCACCTTCCTTGCCCACTTCGGTGGGCATTTTTTTGCCTTGTCCTGTCACGATCCTGTCATGCCGACCCGGCATATTGACCACCTATCAAGGAGAGAGGCTCGCCCTCTTGCTTCTGACGGGCGCCATCGCTAGGCTTGAGAACTGAATTCAAAGAGATTTCACCATGAACGCAGCCCTGCACAATCACGGCATCAATGCAGACCGCAACCCGGTCGGCACGGTTGTGCCCGCTGCCTTCTATTATGGGTATTGGTTTAGCCGCTCGCGCGCCTGACCGTTACCCAGGCGCGCCCGCTACGGGACGCCTGCCGAATCATGAAAACCCCGGTCGGTATCCCGCCCGGGGTTTTTTATTGCCCGATAAATACCGAAACACCGCACCACAGAAGACAAACACCATGTATCGATATAGCCAGCACCACAAAGAATCGCGATTTAGCCAATGGCAAAGCCCGCTCCAGCGAACACTACGATCGAATCACGCGCGACGGTAATGCGCACAGAACAGTAAGGAACGACCATGCAACAGACACAGAGCACCACTACCCCCGCCGACACCAGTCCGCGCCGCAGCTTGCCGCTGCCCTCCCCCACCGTGCTGCGTGATCGCCTGCCGGTGGACGTCCGGCTGGCAGCACAGATTCAGGCACATCGCCAAACCGTACGCGATATTCTCAATGGCACCGATGACCGCCTGCTTGTTATTACTGGCCCCTGCTCGCTTCACGACCCGAAAGCAGCGCTGGAATACGGCCATCGTCTGAGCGAACTGTCCCGTCAGCTGGACGACAAGGTCTTCCTGGTAATGCGCGCCTACGTGGAAAAGCCACGCACCACCGTGGGGTGGAAAGGCATGCTCTACGACCCACACCTGGACGGCAGCAACGATATCGCCACCGGGCTGAACGTATCCCGCCACCTGTTGCTGGACCTGGCACGGCTGGGACTGCCCCTGGCCACCGAACTGTTGCACCCCATGGCCGCCGACTACCTGGGCGACCTGCTCAGCTGGGCAGCCATCGGCGCACGCACCACCGAATCCCAGATCCACCGGGAAATGGTCAGCGGCCTGTCCATGCCCGTGGGCTTCAAGAACGGCACCGATGGCAGCATTGATGTAGCGAGTGACGCCATGGGCGCCGCCGAGCATCCCCACACGCATCTTGGCATCGATGACAACGGCCACAGCGCCCTGCTACAGACAGCGGGCAACCCGGATACCCACCTGGTACTGCGCGGCGGGCATCAAGGCCCCAACTACGATGCCGACAGCATTCGCACTGCCGTCGACGCCCTGCAGGCTAAAGGCCGCAACCCGCGACTGATCGTGGACTGCAGCCACGCCAACAGTGGCAAAGATCCACTCAAGCAACCGGAGGTGCTGAACGATCTGCTTGAACAGCGGCGCAAGGGTGAAAAACATATCGCCGGTGTCATGCTGGAAAGCCATCTTCAGGACGGCAAACAGCCCCTGCAGAAACCCCTGCAGTACGGCCTCTCCATCACCGATGGTTGCCTGGGTTGGGACAGGACGGAACAGTTACTCTGTGGTATCGACTAGAGCGGCCCACGGAAACGAACCTGGCAGAAAGATTGATCCGAATCACGACACCGGCGCTTATTCAGTAAAGGCGGCGGTGCCGTGATAATGTCTACATAACAGACAGGAGACCTTCATCATGACTCTGGAACAACTGATTACCGCTTTCGTGCTGTTCCTCTGCGGCATTGCCGTGGTGGCATTTATTGTTTATCTGAAAAATCAGTCAAACAAATGATAAGAGGCTTTTGAGACCAGCAGTCAAACCGCTGCTTGCCCCTATAAACCCCGATACCGTAAATGCGACGCTTTACGCTCTTGCACGACTTTTTGTGGACTCCACATACCGAATACTCATACCAGCCCCCGAGCTACCGAAATCAAATAAAACTTTCCGTATACCCACCCACTGTCCTGTAATTAAAAGCGCTCACTTCCCCAGCACCTTGAATCGATGACGTAATCGAAACCCCTGATCATCCACCAGCGTCAGCGTATGCCAGCCGGGTTCAGCGATGATGGCCTGTTCATGGAAGTGACGGGTCTTGCCGAGAAAACGATCGTCCAGATGCCAGAACAGCTCTGCCTGGCTGCGCTGATGGACCGCGCGGAAAACGGCGCGGCCCAAGCGACCATTCAGCTCCACGGGGATGTAGATAGCGGTGCCGGCATGGGGGTAAACCAGCGCCATGGGCGGTTCGCTTTGCATGGCACGGGCGCCAGCCACACAGTCGGCCCGCCAGGCCGGCAAAGGCCGATAGCCGGGATGATGACGGCGATAGAACCAGGCCTGGGCCGGTGGCAGTACGAACCAGTCCCGATGCTGCATCTGACTCACTGATTCACACTGACTGTGCACCCGTTGGCCGTTGGCATCCAGGTGCACGCGGATATGGTGTGGTGTGACGGTCTGAAAATGGCTCTGTCTCGGAGCCCACTGGTCCACGGTCTCGCACCGCCCCCCAGCCAGGTAGCCATCATCGGCACAGACCTGCACGGTTTTCAGTTCGCCCAATGGCGGCTGCGGCCATGGCGCAGTGCCCAGCAGGCTGAACACATCCAGCATCAGTGGTGCAGCCGTCACTGCCCCGCCGAGGGACGGGGCCGGCTCGCCGTTGCCGTTGCCCGCCCACACACCCACCGTGTATTGCCCATTACTGCCGATGGCCCAGGCATCGCGCAGGCCGTAGCTGGTGCCGGTTTTCCAGGCTATCGGCTGACTGGAGGTGAACAGTCGCCACTGTTGTGCCGTGCCTGGTCTGGCGACCTCCCGTAAGGCCTGCAAGGTAAGCCAGGCGGCGCCCGGGCTGATTGCCACTCCCGGCACCGCCCCGGGTTGCGCCCCTGTTAGTGTCCGCACTGATTCAGGGGCCAGTCCATTGGCGCTGGCCATCATCTGCGCATAAATTGCGGTGAGTTCATCCAGCCGCCCTTCTGCCCCACCGAGGATCAGGGTGAGCCCGTAGTCTTCTGCGCTACGAAACAGGGTGGTCATGCCCAGGCGCTGTAGTTCGCTATGAAATCGCCCCAGCCCGTAGTCCTTCAACATACGTACCGCGGGAATGTTCAGTGACTGGCTCAGGGCCTGGTGCGCAGGCACTGCCCCCCGATAGCCGTGATCAAAGTTTTCCGGGCTGAAACCGCCATAGTTGGTGGGCAGATCCGGCACCAGGGTGCCGGGCAGCAAACGCCCGTCATCCAGCATCAACCCGTACAGCAAGGGTTTGAGGACGCTGCCGGTGGAACGGGGAGCGCTGGCGATATCCACCGCTGCCCCGTATTCCGCAGGGTCGCCATGGGAGACGTTGCCCACATAGGCGCGGGTTTGTCGTTGCTGATGATCAATGACCACCACCGCCACGTTATGGACCCCATCGCGGGCCAACCGCCGACCGTGCTGCCGGGCCAATTCCCTGACCCGCCGTTGAAGGTCCGCATCCAGCGTTGTGGTCAGTAGCCGTCCCGTGGAAGTCTTCGAGAGAGTGTTCAGCAAGTGAGGGGCCAGCCCCGGCAGAGGCCTGGGCGCGGCAGGTAAAGGCTCCATTAACGCCAGCCGCAGGTCTGCATCTGCCATGGAACCCTGACGGTGGAGGTGCTGCAGCAAGGCATTGCGCTTGGCCAGCAGACGTTCGCGATTACGACCCGGATGGATCAGCGAAGGCGAATTGGGTAGCACTGCCAGCAGGGCCGCCTCCGCCCAGCTCAAGGCTCCGGGTTCGCGGCCAAAATAACGCCAGGATGCGGCACGCAAGCCGACTATGTTGCCACCGAAAGGAGCCCAGCTGGCGTAATGGACAAGGATCTCCGGCTTGCTGAAGTGCCACTCCAGCTGCAATGCCAGTAGCGCCTCACGGGCTTTTTCGGTGAGAGTCCGCGGCGGGTCGTCACGCAGCAGCCGAGCCAGCTGCATGGTCAGCGTAGAACCGCCACTGACCACCCTTCCCGCCTCCAGGTTCAGGCGCATGGCCCGGGCGATGGCCAGCGGATCAATGCCCGGGTGCCGGTAAAAGCGCTTGTCTTCGAACAACAGCAGTGCCTGTTCGTATTTGTCCGGCAGCTGTGCCACCGGCACGAAACGCCACTGCTGATCCTCGGCAATCCGGGCATCCAGCATGCGGCCGTGGCGATCCAGCATCAAGGTGGCGTAGGGCGTGTTATCCAGCCGCTCAGGCAGCGGCCACCATTGCAGGGCCGCCAGCATCAGTAGCAAAGCAAGCAACAGGCCTGTCAGAAGAAATCGTCTTTTTCGGTATTGTCGCTTCATGGGCTGGCAGGCAGAGGGAGATACCGAAAGCCTACTCAACAATAAGGAAAGGGTCGACCGAACAAAAAAACGGGCGCATTAAGCGCCCGTTTAGCGTGGTTCCGGAATAACTTAAAGGTGAAGGCCGCACTCGGTCTTCTGCTGGCCTTTCCAACGACCTTCGCGGCCTTCGCCCTTGAAGGTACAGTGGCTGCAGCCGATAGAGTTATAGCCTTCCGCCACCAGCGGATGGAACGGCAGATCGTGTTCTTCGATATAGCTATCGCGCTGTTCCTTGGTCACGTCGATCATGGGATTGAACTTGATCATCCCGCCACGCTCTTCGAATACCTGCAGCCCGGCGCGGTGCTCGGTCTGCCAGCCCATCAGGCTGGAAATCCACAGGTCGTAGTTTTCCTTGGCCTCATCCAGGGGATTCACCTTGTTCACCTGGCAGCACAGGTCCGGATCGGATTCCCACATGCGGTTTTCCAAAGACACCTGATGATGGTCCGGGTCCGGGGTCACATCAATGACCGTCAGGCCAAAGCGCTCCACCAGGTAGTCCTTGTACTTGAGTGTTTCCTCAAAGTGGTAACCGGTATCGATGAAATGCACCGGCTGCTCGGGACGGATGCTGGAGATAATATGCAGGAAATACGCAGAGGTAGCCGCAAAGGAAGAGGTAATCATAATGCGCTCGGGGTAAAAATCCTCAAATACGCGCGCGATACGCTCTTCAAAACTCAACGGACCATAGACACGATTCAGGTCTGACAAGGCTTCTTTGGACAAGCCGGCCGTGTTATCTCCGAAACGTGTAATAAGCTGTGCACTACCCATGATCTACAGCACCTCAAAACAGGAATTGCGAGTGCCATGATAGGGAGTTAGCGAAGAAGATAAAGGAATATATGGTGATACTTTTATAATCTTAAAGAATATAAAAGACAGCCTGTGATCGCACCGAGAGCCCGGACTACTCGCCGTCTCCCCGGTGCAACCCGGCATTTCCTCTCTCAGAACTTGTAGTTAAGTCCCAGCCCAATCAGTTCCTGAGTACCGAAGTCATTATCCACCAGACGCAAATACTCCAGACTCATGCTGATGTGCTCTTCCATCCCCAGGTCGAAGCCACCACCGTAGGAGGCACCGTCGTCACGCAGGGTTTCGCCATTGAAGTCATTCTCAACATAGCTGTAACCCCCGATCAGATACGGACGGACAGGGCCTGCTAGCGGTGGCGTCAGCCGGGCATACACGCCGTAGTGAAAGTCATTCTCCACCTCCACGCCGCGGTAGGAATCATCACCGAATGCCTTACCGGCATGAACCTCGGCGCTAATCAGCTCGTGCAGTACCATGCCACCACGCAGTGTCAGACCGGTGAGAGTCACATTGCTGACCGAGCCACGATCTATGTTCAGCATATTGACCTGGGCACCAGTGTAAAACTCAGCCTGTGCCGCCGTGCCGGCCAACAACATCCATGCTACGAGCGTTCCGCGAACAATTCCGGTTCTTTTCAACATTCAGCTCTCCTTGGTTTTTCTTATCAGTCCCATCGTGGACGAAATCCACCCACCTATTGAAACGGTCATAGCGTAAAAAGGAAAGTGCCGAGGACAGCAGGATCTTTGACTATCGATTACCGGTGATACGCGATGAATGACGATCGCCACACATATTTACACAACTTAACAAAAGGCAAGGAACGGATACTCACAGGTTTGTCGGACCTGTCAGGTGCCATGCGCGATGACCCGATACGCCATGGCACAAAACTGCCCTCTGACATTCATGCAGGGGGGCATGAATACGCAAAGGAGACTGATCTATGAAAAAGCCAATAACCGCCATGGCCGCACTGCTGTTTACCAGCGCTCTGACCGCCACCGCCATCGCACAGCAGCCTGGCACCACCGGTGCCCCGCAACAAGGCGCTCCGCAGACCCAGAACATGCCTCAGCAGCAGAACCTGCCGGATGCTTCCGACTTTTCCGATTCGGATCTGGATGCATTTGTTGCCACCCAGAAAGACATGGCAGGGATTCAGAAAAAGTATTCCCAGAAGCTGCAAGCCAACCAGGACAAGCCCAAGAAAGCCATGGAGGTTCAGCAGGAAGCCCAGCAGAAAATGGTGGAAGCCGTGCAAGACAACGGCCTGGAACTGGAAAAATACAACCAGATCGTCCGTCTGGCGCAGTATGATGCGGACTTCCGCGCCAGCCTTCAGGCAAAATTGTAATCGTAGGCCTGAAGACAAAAAACGCCGGCTGATGCCGGCGTTTTTTTTGCACAAACCATCAGAAGTTCATGGTTACGCCCAGCCAGTAACGCCGGCCATCTTCCACATAGCCATACTCATCCAGCAAAATTGTCTTGTCGGTGAGGTTATAAATGCCAGTGTTCAGTTTCGCCTGTGGTGACAACCGGAACCCCAGCCCCGCATCCACCAGCATATTGGACGGCGCGATGATGGCACTGCTGGAAGGCCCGGTAGTCGGCTGGCTTTCCTCTCCGCGATAGCGCACCGTTGCCCAGGGCGACACGATGTCCGTGGCCTGCCAGTTGGCCTGCAGACTGGCCAGATGTTCCGGCAACTGGTTCAGCGGTTCTCCCTTGTACTCCCCGGATTTCTGCTCGGAATCCGTATAGGTATAGCTGAGGTTCAGTGTCAGCACTCGATACAGCGTGGTCGACAGGGCTGCTTCTACCCCCCGGGTTACCGCTTCGTCCACGTTGACCCGATAGGTGGGATCGGAGCCGAACTGATTGGCACCGTCGGTGCAAATAGCAATCGGGCAGGCAATGCGGGTAATCTTGTCTTCAAAATCATTATGGAAAACGGTGACGTTCGCCATCAGGCTACGCCCGGCATTGAAGTACAGCCCCAACTCCTTGTTTACTGACGTTTCCGGTTCCAGATCCGGATTACCGTAGATATTGCCACCACGACTCACCTGCCCCCAGTCCGGGGTGATTTCCCGCAATGACGGAGAACGAAAACCGGTGGACACACCCCCTTTCAGGGTCCAGCGAGGGCTGAAGCCCCACACACCATAAAGTCGCGGACTGAAGTGACTACCAAAGTTGTCATCGTCATCCAGCCGTGCCCCGGCTGTGAGAGAGAAAGTATCAGTTAGCATCCATTCGTCTTCTGCGAACAGCGCGTATTTTGCGGTATCGATACGGGTTCGTTCGGAAATCCGGTTGGAGGTCTTGTCGGAGAGCGCTTCCTCAATAAAGTCCGCGCCCATGGTGACCCTGTGATTACCCAGCGGCATGACCAATGACGATTTCGCCGTGGTGTTGGTGATCACCATCTCGCGGTTTTCGTTTTCCGCCCTTTCCCGTTGCACATAGGTATCAGAGGTTCCTATCGCCCAGCGCCCGGTATGGCTCAGCGAGAAGGCTTCGCGGCTGCTGCGATTATCGGAATCTGTACAGCCACCACGACAATAGGTGGCCGGGGCGCTGTAACCGACCAGCGAACGACGACGCTGGTCCACCTGGCTGGCCTCCAGCACAAGGTCATGATCCTTGCTGGGCGTCACCGACACCTTGGCAGTCAGGTTCTTCAGGGATTTTTCTTCAAAGCCGTTTTCAAACAGATCCTCTTCCCGGTCCTGGAAGCGACCGTAAAGCTGTAACCCCACCAGCTCTTCCTTGAGGGGGCCGTTGAGACTGAAATTACCCTGCTTGATATCCCCGGATCGGGAATCATCCTGAATGATGGTGTCCAGCTGCACTGAACCACCCCATTCATCGGCCACCTTGCGGGTGATGATGTTAACGACCCCACCAAGAGCATCGGAACCGTACAGAGTGGACATGGGCCCGCGCACCACTTCGATCCGCTCAATGCTTTGCAAGGGCGGCAACCAGTCCTGCTCGAAACCGGCGCTGCCGTTGGGGCGGGTTTCGCGGGTGGAGACGCGTTTGCCGTCGACGAGGATAAGGGTGTACGACGAAGGCATACCACGCATGACAATATCCGTGCCGCGATCACCGGAACCGCCACCGGTCACAACGACGCCGGGAATATCCCGCAAGGCATCGGTAGCATCCTTGTAATAGCGCTGCTCGATCTGCTCCCGGTTGATTACGCTAATGGAAGCCGGAGCATCTTCCACCTGCTGGGCGTAGCCCCCCGCAGTCACCGAAATCTGGCCAAGCTCGTGGCTGTCCTGCTCTGCCCAGGCGATACCGCTGGTCACCAGCAAAACCAGCCCCAGGTTCCCCAAACGCATTCCCATCTTCCTTATCTCCTCAATAACATCGACAACATGACCAGAGCCCCGGCGCCATTTCTGGCAACCAGGCGCTGATCCCCCCGCAAACGCGGCATAAAGCCGCCTAAGGAATTAATGAACATTATTCACGGGTGATGGTATTGATTCTTGTTTGCATATAAAGGAGATTTACAAACTATACAGCCGCCGGCAATCGCAGATGGACCCGCAGCCCAGGGTCGGCGTTTTCTGCCCACAGTTGGCCGCCAAGCCACTGCACGGAGCGAAAGGCAATGCTCAACCCCAGCCCGAAACCACTGTTGCCGGCACGGGCACTGTCTAGACGGACGAAAGGTGCAAAGATGTCTTCCAGACGATTCGCAGGCACACCTGGCCCCTGATCAGTGACCCACAGGTGCCACCAGTCCCCCTCCCGGGTTCCTGACAGGGAAATCCGCCCCTCCGCCGGAGAATAACGCACCGCATTGCGCACCAGATTTTCCAGTACCTGGGCCAGCGCATTGAGATTACCGCGGACCTGCGCATCGGCAGGAAGATCACAGGGAAAGCGTGACTGGAGCCAGCCACTTTCGAAGGCGGCGTTGTCGCTCACCACATCCCAGAGGGCCAGTAACGAGATCGGCTCCTGCCCACCGTCACCGGATTCCGTATCCTGCCAACCCAGGGTAAGCGTATCGTTGACCAGGGTACGCATCTGCACCAGCTCACGCGCCACCCGCTGCCGTAGCCCCGCCTCATCCAGATCACTCTCCAGCGCCACCGCCAGACGACTGAGTGGCGTGCGTAGCTCATGGGACATATCGTTGAGAAGCTGCCGCTGGGTGGCCAGCATAGCCGACACCTGCTCGGCCATGTGATTGACACTGCGAGCCACATCGCCGAATTCGTCACGACGGTGGCTCAGCGAGGGCTGAACCCGGGCCTGCGGATCATCCTTGAACTGCAGCACCTGATGCTGCAATTCCCGCAGCGGCACACGCACACGCCAGAACAGCAGCAGCCCCAGTATCAGTGCCACCAACGCTGGTAGCCCCACCATCAACAAAGACTTCCAGAGTGGCCAGTCCTGGCCGGGCATGTAACGGGGCGGGAGTTGCATCACCAGACTGCCTTGCTCCGGGCTTTTGGGGAAAGGGACACCGATATAGGGCATGGAGCGATAGCGAAAACTCATCCGCCATTCCAGACCCCGTTGAAACCGCAGGCCGGCCCGTTCTGATTCCGTCAGGGGAATACCACTGAGTGACTGATCATCCTGGCTGACTACCATGATGTTACCGGGTTCGCGATCACCCATGGCAGCAATCCAGTGCTCTACCCCCGCTGCACCGTTCTCCAACCAGGCCTGCTCTGCATCGGCGGCATAACCGCGCAGGGCGCTTTTTGCCTCGTCGCTGAGCAACAGGGCACGGCTGCTGAGAGTACGGTTGAGCCAGTCGCTGAGCGTCACGGTGCACACCGCCGTCACCATCAGCAGCAACGCCAGCCGCCACAACAGAGAATGTCGCCCCAGCATCACAGGTGCTCGGTGATCAGGGTATATCCCTGGCCCCAAACGGTGCGAACAGAGGATTCCGGCGCGCCGGCATCCCGCAACTTGCGACGCAGATGGCTCACATGCAGGTCCAGGCTGCGATCGTGGCGACCACAGCCCCGGTACAACACCGTCTGGTAAAGGAAGGGTTTGCTCAATACCTGGTCATGGTGCTCCAGCAGCACCTGCAGCAAACGAAATTCCGTGGTGGTCAGCCCCAGGTCACGCTGGCGATAACAGGCAGTCTCGGACGGCTCTTCCAGAACCAATCCACCTACCGAATTCGACGACACCGTCCGGTGTCGCTCCATGCTGACCCGGCGCAGCACCGCCTCTACCCGCACCGCCAATTCCGCCATGCTGAACGGCTTGGGCAGATAGTCATCCGCCCCGCCGATCAGCCCCTGAATCCTTGCCTGCTCATCGCCAAGAGCAGACACCACGATCACCGGCACCGGGCTCCTGTGGCGAAGCTGGCCCAGCAACTCCAGGCCATTCAGCCCGGGTAACAGAATATCCAGCAATACCAGATCAAAGTCGCCGGAGGACGCCGCCGCCAGCCCCAGGGTGCCATCCGCACAGAGGGTGACCTGGTATCGGCGCTCGGACAGGAAATCATGGAGATGCGCACTGAGCACAGCATCATCTTCGATGACCAGCAAACGGGAGGGAATTTGGGCAACAGCATTCATTCGCGAATGATAGAAATTATCATTTAACAAATCCAGAATTATTTGAACTTAATTCACTTCCACCAGCACCCCTTACATTCTTTACACCCTTACGGCTGTTTAAAAATAACCATTCTCACTACCATCCCTGCCACCGAAATATGCCGAGCCCTTTCCGTGGTGAACAAGAAACGCAAAGCCTTCTGGTTGAAACAGCTCCACCAGTGGCACTGGATTACCTCGGCCCTTTGCCTGATCAGTCTGCTGCTGTTCAGCATCACCGGGATCACGCTTAACCACGCCAGTGCCATCAGCGCCGACCCGACTATCCGGGAACAGGAAGCCTCCCTGCCCGCCCCTCTACTGGAAGCACTGAGTCTTCACCAGGAGGGCCCCCTACCCGTTCCGGTGCGCGACTGGCTGGACCAGGAGATGCAGATCCGCACCGGTGACAAGACCGCCGAATGGTCGGCCGGGGAAGTCTATCTGGCCTTGCCACGGCCCGGCGGAGACGCCTGGCTGGCCATTGATCTTGATGATGGCTCGGTGCTGGCCGAGCAGACCGACCGGGGCTGGATCGCGTTTTTCAACGACCTGCACAAAGGTCGTCATACCGGCATCGCCTGGTCCTGGTTTATCGACATCTTTGCCGTGGCCAGCCTGCTGTTCTCGCTCACTGGTCTGGGGCTGATGATGCTTCATGCCAAACGACGCCCGGCCACCTGGCCGGTCACCCTGGCCGGGCTGGTGCTGCCCTGGCTGCTGATCGTGGTTTTCATGCATTAACAAGGACAGCCCTATGCGTTTACTTCCTCTCGCACTGTTTTCCCTGCTGGCCAGTTACGCCAGCGCCGACACCTTCCAGGTAGAGGTAGAAGTCCCCCGGCTGCGGGTGGCGGAATACCACGCCCCCTACGTGGCCTTCTGGGTGGAAAACGCCGACCGCAGCACCATCGTGCCTCTGGGTCTGTGGTACGACGATCAGGAAAAGTGGCTCAAGGATATCCGCCAGTGGTGGCGTCGCACCGGCCGGGGCCAGCAAAAGCCCTATGACGGCCTCACCGGCGCCACCCGCAGCCCCGGCAAGCACCAAATGGATTTCAGCGAGTTGCAAAGCCTGCAGAAACTGCCCGCGGGTGAGTACCAATTGGTAGTCGAGGCCTCCCGTGAAGTGGGCGGCCGGGAAGTAGTACGCCTGCCTTTCCAGTGGCCGGCCAGCAACCACCAGCAACAACAGGTTAACGGTACCAGTGAGCTGGGCACCGTCACGCTCAGCGTAAGACCCTGAAGCCCAATAAACTGAAAAGGATAAGCGCCATGAACATCACGCTAAAACGCATCGGCATGCTATCGCTACTGGCAATGGCTCTGCCGGCCAAGGCTCACAAACTCTGGCTGCTACCCAGCCACACCAGTGTCTCCGAACCGCAATGGGTCACCGTGGATGCCAGCATTTCCAACGAAATCTTTGGCGTGGAACGCGCCTACCCGCTGGACAACCTGGAAGTAACCGGACCCGATGGCAAGGCCGCCACCGTGGAGAACCGGCTCGAAGGACATCGTCGCAGTGTCTTCGATGTGAAACTGAACAAACCCGGTAGCTACCGTATCGCGGTGGCCAGGCCCGGTTATTTGCTGATGTACCAGGTGGACGGTGAACGTAAACGCGCCCGCGGCATGGATGCGGACAAGCTGCTTGCCCAACTGCCGGACAATGCCAGCGACGTAACACTGAGCGAAGTCCATAACCGCCTGGAAACCGTAGTTACCCTGGGCGCCCCGACGGCCATCCGGCCCACCGGCAAGGGCATGGAACTGGAAATGCTCACTCACCCTAACGACCTGTACGCCGGTGAAACCGCACAGTGGCGCCTGCTGGTGGACGGCGAACCAGCCTCTGATGTGGAAATGGAACTGGTCCCCGGTGGTACCCGCTACCGCGACAGCCAGGACAACTGGATCGTAACCAGCGACGACAAGGGTATGCTGTCCATCACCTGGCCCCAGGCCGGCCGCTACTACCTGGAAGCCGCCAGCTCTGATGACAAGGTCAGCAACAAGAGAGCCGATCAGCGACGGCTGCAGTATCTGGGGACGGTGGAAGTGTTGCCGATGTGAAGAGAAGCGCTGCAAGCTACAACGCGGTAGGGGCCGAGCCTGACGGCCCGTACCCTGTCCGCGATATTATCCCTAATGCTTCTACGAAGCCGCTGCAGGAACGTAGCGTAGCGGAGTAACGACCGTAGGTCGCCCCGAAGGGTGAGCGTAGCGAATACGGAGCTTGGGCCGCGAACCTTGCGCAACAAGGAAATCGTCCGCAGGACGATCAGGGATCCCAGAGCTCGAGAGATTCCGTTAATTAGCCACCGTAGAGCGCTAATCGCGCCGCCAGCGACGCTCCTACAGCAGCTTTGTGAAGATGACGAAGTCCTGCAGCTTTCCGACGTTTTCCGATCCAACGCTCCTAGCTAGCGGTTAACCCCGTCAAGCAGATCCCGCATTGTGCGCACCGCGTCATCCAGCCCGGACATCACGGCCCGGGCGATGATGCTGTGGCCAATGTTCAGTTCGTTGATGCCGGGAATAGCGGCGATGGGCAGAGTGTTGTGGTAATGCAGACCATGGCCGGCGTTCACCACCAGGCCTTGCTCCAGCGCATAGGCAACACCATCTCGGATTTTCGCCAGTTCCTGCTGCTCGCTGGCCGGGTCCGCCGCATCGGCGTAATGGCCGGTATGAATTTCGATGGTGGGCGCACCACATTCCCGGGCGGCACGGATTTGCGCCGGGTCCGCATCGATAAACAGGGACACATCAATGCCCGCCTGCCCCAGGCGCTGGCAGCACTGGGCAATCCACGCCTGGTTACCCACCACGTCCAACCCACCTTCTGTGGTCAGCTCTTCGCGCTTTTCCGGCACCAGGCAGCAATGGGGCGGCTTGATGCGACAGGCAATGGCGACCATTTCCTCGGTGGCAGCCATTTCCAGGTTCATGCGAGTCTGCAGGGTCTGCGCCAGCAGCTCCACGTCGCGGTCATTGATGTGGCGGCGGTCTTCGCGCAGATGCACAGTAATTCCATCCGCCCCCGCCTGCTCCGCTACCAGCGCAGCCTGCACCGGCTCCGGATAACGGGTGCCACGGGCCTGGCGCAGGGTGGCGATGTGATCGATGTTAACGCCGAGCAATACTCTGGACATGGAATTCCTCAAAAAATCAGCTGCAAGTTACAAGCTTCAAGCTACAACGCGAGTCAGTTTTGTGCCAATCGAAACTGTCTGTGCTCCGCGCTACCAAAATCTGTTCGCCGTGCAAGCATGGGCTCCTACAAAACCATACACCTTAGAAAAAACGGCTGGAAAAATGCATCATAAACCGTGACAAAGGGGCCACAGAATAGCTTCAGCCTGGTTTGCGTTGTGGCTTGTAGCTCATTATTCATTTCTCACGAAACAGCTCACGGCTTTTCAGAGGTTTGTCCCCCAGGTGCGGGGCCAATAACGCCCGGCACAGGTGGAGGGCGGTTTTACGGGCTGACGGTTGCCAGTCGCCGTTGACGATGGCCAGTAAGTCGTTGCCGTGATAACCCTCCTGGGCGGGCAACAGGCCCTGCTGAGGATCCAGCAGGTAGTATCCGTCTGGGCGCAATGCCTCGCCGTGAATATCGTACCCCAGTGCGATGCCGTAGCCCATTTCCTCCACCAGTCCCAACTCGAACTGCCGCAGGGCCACATCCAGCCATTGCCCTTCCGCCAGCGCATTGAGCGCCTGTTCGTAAAGCGGCCAAAGCTCCGGGTGTGGGTCGTCCCGATGCAACAGACGGGTCAGGAGTTCGTTCAGATAAAAGCCGCAGTACAGAGGCTTGCCTTGCAGGGCCAGGCGCGGGCCACGAGGTTCGCAGCCACGAAAGCTGTAAAGTTCGCCGGCGCTTTTCAGTTCGATCCACAGGGGAGTAAAGGGTGCCAACAACGGATCCTTGCGACCGCCTCGCACCACCGCCCCCACACGGCCCAGCGCGGGCACAAACAGCTCCACGATCAGGCTGGTGTTGCGGAAGGGCCGGCGGTGTAACAGCCAGGCCGGTTGCAGGGTGGGGTTCACGGGAAAAGCTCCTAGCTTCTAGCTTCTAGCTTCTAGCTTCTAGCTTCTAGCTTCTAGCTTCTAGCTTCTAGCTTCTAGCTTCTAGCTTTCAGGATGGTGCTTCGCATAAAGCCAAACACAATGTTTTTCTAGCAGCTCGTAGCTATAAGCTCGTCGCTCAATTCCGTTCGTCATAGCCAAGCGAGCGCAACGCCCGCGCGTCGTCGGACCAGCCCGCCTTGATCTTCACCCACAGATTCAGCATCACCTTGCGATCAATCAGGCGTTCAATGTCTTCCCGTGCCTGAGTGCCGATCTGTTTGATGCGGTCACCACCATCACCGATGAGAATCTTTTTCTGGCCACGACGCTCCACCAGGATCGCCGCAGAAACTTCGGTGACACGGGGACCATCTTCCCACATCTCCACTTCCACGCTCACCTGATGGGGCAGTTCCTGGCCCAGCTGGCGCACCACTTTTTCACGAATAATTTCTGCCGCCATGAAGCGCAGGCTGCGGTCGGTGAGCTGATCTTCGTCGTACCAGAACTCCCCTTCCGGCAAGCGCTCGACCAGCGCCTTTTCCAGCTCCATCAGGTTCTGTTCCTTGAGCGCCGACACCGGTATCACCGCATCAAAGGGATAACGCTCGGTAAGCGCTTCAATGTGTGGTAGCAACTGGGCCTTGTCATCCAGGCTGTCCACCTTGTTGATGATCAGCAGCACCGGCATTTCCGGATGTGCGGGCAACAGCGACAGCACGTACTCATCGCCCGGCGTCCACTTGAGACCATCCACCATCATGCACACCACATCCACACCGCTGAGAGTGGAGACTGCAGCTTCGTTCATGGCTCGATTCAGCGCTCGCTCCTGACCGGTATGAATGCCAGGAGTATCGGCAAAGATAATCTGATAGTTGTCACGGGTATGGATACCGTGAATACGGTGACGGGTGGTTTGCGGCTTGCGCGAGGTAATGCTGACCTTCTGCCCGATCAGGTGATTCATCAGGGTAGATTTACCCACGTTGGGCCGCCCAACGATGGAGATCATCCCGCAACGGGTCGGTGTTACGTCAGTCATACTGCTGCTCCAGCCAGCTCAGGACAGTGGCCGCGACCTGCTGTTCGGCCTTGCGGCGACTGGCTCCCTGGGCCTTGAAGGTTTGTTGCATCTGCTCCAGTTCACAGGTCACTTCAAAGGTCTGCGTGGGAGCGAGACCCTCCACCTGAGTGACCTGGTAGGTGGGCAATTCGAATTTGCGGGCCTGCAGCCATTCCTGCAGGCGGGTTTTAGCGTCTTTCTGGGCACTCTGCGGGGTGATGATCTGCAGCCGTTCATCGAACCAGTTCAACACCACTTCTCGGCAAGGTGACTCGCCACCGTCCAGCAGGATGGCACCGATTATCGCTTCCAGAGAATCAGCAAGAATGGAATCGCGGCGAAAACCACCACTTTTCAGTTCGCCACCGCCCAGTACCAGATAATCTCCCAGGCCCAGCTCCCGCGCCACCAAGGCCAGGGTCTGGCCCCGCACCAGGGACGCCCGCATCCGGGTGAGTTGCCCTTCTGCTGCATCCGGGAAGCGCTCAAACAAGGCAATGGAAATGATCTGCCCGAGCTGGGCGTCACCGAGAAATTCCAGGCGTTCGTAGTTACGGTGGCGGCTGACACTGCGATGGGTCAGTGCCAGTGCCAGCAATTCAATATCATTGAAACGATAGCCCAGCCGGGCCATCAACCTGTCGAGATCATTATTCACTGGCGAACGTCTTTGCTGAACTCGTCCTGAAAGGTCATCACGATACTGACGTTGTAGAACATAGGTTCGCGAACCTCGTAATCAGTACTGATTTTAAGGATCCCGCTATCCTTGCTGATTGCAAGATCGTTGGCGCTGATCACATTAACTTGGTTGATTTTAAACCGTTTTCTCAGGGCTTCGCGCACTTCATTGGGTGACATTAACGCGGTCTTGCTATCCTGCATCAGGGACTTGATTGATGAAGATATTGTGTTGTGTTCCATGTAGGCGGGCACCATCCGCAGAGCTGCCGTACCCAATACAACGGCAACAAGCAGAATCACTGCCCAGCCAATCATTGAAATCCCGCGTTGTTGTGATGGCATTGTCATCATTGTTAGTTCGCCTCCACCTTGTCTATGGCGCCATTACGAGAAAAACTGGGTATCGAGAAGATCGGCTTCCAGTGCATCCAGATCAGGAAAGCCTCCCCCACTACCAGCTCTTCCGGGACTATACCCCAGAATCGGCTGTCGTTACTGTTATCCCGGTTGTCGCCCATCACAAAGTAGGCACCTTCCGGGACTTGCCATTCACCTTGAGTCCGGCTCTGTGGCACTTTGCGGCCGGTGAAGGGGTTAATCTTGCCTTCCTGCCATATCAGGTGACGGCTATCACCGAGCTGCTCTACATACTCGCGCCGCCAGGCGCCGGAGCCTTCCCACTCCCGTGCCAACTCACGCGTCACCGGCTCGCCATTGACCGTGACCACGTTATCTTTGACCTGCACGCTATCACCAGGCAGCCCAACCACTCGTTTGATGAAGTTCTGGCTGCGATTTTCCGGAAATTTGAATACCAGAACATCGCCACGCTGGGGCTCGCCGGTCTCGACAATCTTGGTGTTGGTCACCGGCAGGCGCAGGCCGTAAGCGAATTTGTTCACCAGAATGAAGTCGTTCACCTGTAGGGTCGGCAGCATGGAGCCGGACGGGATGGTAAATGGCTCAATGATGAAGGAGCGAATTACCAGCACAACGAAGAAAACGGAAATCAGGGAATTAGAGGTTTCTACCGCCCCTTCCACACGCCCGCCTTTCTGCTTGAGCTTAAAGATCTTGTCGATCACCCAGACCGAAACAGTGAACAGCAGCGCCAGGGAAAGCCAGAAACCAATATCGATATCCATCAATCATCCACCTTGAGTACTGCAAGGAACGCTTCCTGGGGGATTTCCACATTCCCCACCTGCTTCATGCGCTTCTTACCTTCTTTCTGTTTCTGCAGCAGCTTTTTCTTACGCGATACGTCACCGCCGTAGCACTTCGCGGTCACGTTCTTGCGCAACGCCTTGACTGTCTGGCGGGCGATGACCTTGTTGCCGATGGCCGCCTGAATAGCCACATCGAACATCTGCCTCGGCACCAGTTCCTTCATCTTTTCGCACAGAGCCCGGCCACGATAGGCGGACTGGTCCAGGTGACAGATCATTGCCAGAGCATCCACCTTGTCACCGTTGATCAGTACATCCACCCGCACCAGCTTGGTGGCTTCAAAGCGCTCGAAGGCATAATCCATGGAGGCAAAACCCCGACTCACGGACTTGATGCGGTCGAAGAAATCCAGCACCACTTCGGCCATGGGAATGTCGTAGGTCAGCGCCACCTGTTTGCCCAGATACTGCATGTTGATCTGTGAGCCCCGGCGCTCCACGCACAAGGTAATCACATTGCCCACAAACTCCTGGGGAACCAGGATGTTGACGCGGGCGATGGGCTCACGGAATTCCTCAATTTTGTTGGCGTCCGGCAGCTTTGAGGGGTTATCCACGTAAAGCACGCTTTCATCGACCTGCATGATTTCATAGACCACCGTGGGGGCGGTGGTGATCAGGTCCAGGTCGTATTCGCGCTCCAGGCGCTCCTGGATGATCTCCATGTGCAGCATGCCCAGAAAGCCCACCCGGAAACCGAAGCCCAGGGCATCGGAGGTTTCCGGTTCATAGAACAGCGAGGCATCGTTGAGGGTCAGCTTGGCCAGCGCATCACGAAAGTCTTCGTAATCATCGGCACTGACCGGGAACATGCCCGCATAGACCTGCGGCTTCACTTTCTTGAAGCCCGGCAGCGCCGGCACATCCGGGGTCTTGGCAAGGGTCAGGGTATCGCCCACCGGCGCGCCATGAATATCCTTGATGCTGCCGCTCACCCAGCCCACTTCCCCGGCTTCCAGGTGTTTGGTCTCGGTCCGTTTTGGCGTAAAGATGCCGAGCTGATCCACCACATGGGTCTGGCCGGTGGATTTCACCAGAATCTTGTCACCCTTCTTCAGGCGGCCATGCTTCATACGCACCAGGGAAATCACACCCAGATAGTTGTCGAACCAGGAATCAATGATCAGCGCCTGCATATTCCCTTCCCGCTCGCCTTCCGGGGCGGGAATGCGCTCCACCAGCTGCTCCAGCAGGTCATCCACGCCAACCCCGGTCTTGGCGGACACCCGGCAAGCATCGTGGGCATTCAGGCCGATGATCTCTTCGATCTCGTTGATCACCATATCCGGCTCTGCCTGAGGCAGGTCAATCTTGTTGAGCACCGGCAGCACTTCCAGGTCCTGCTCGATGGCGGTGTAGCAGTTGGCCACCGACTGGGCTTCTACGCCCTGGGCCGCATCCACCACCAGCAAGGCCCCTTCACAGGCAGACAGAGAACGGGATACCTCATAGGAGAAATCCACGTGGCCCGGGGTATCAATGAAATTCAGCTGGTAGGTTTCCCCATCCCGGGCCTTGTAATAGAGCGTCACGCTCTGGGCCTTGATAGTGATGCCCCGCTCACGCTCCAGCTCCATGGAATCGAGCACCTGCTCTTTCAGCTCGCGCTGGGTCAGCCCCCCGCAGACCTGGATGAAGCGGTCCGCCAGGGTGGATTTGCCATGGTCGATGTGGGCGATGATGGAGAAGTTGCGAATATTCTTGATGTCAGTCATAGGGCCTGTTGCACAAAAGAGGGTTGCCGGGAAAACGGCACGCAGTGGGGCGCGATTCTAGCCTGAACGGGAGGGGGTTGCACGGGGGTTGGTGATCCTGGGCCCACCAGGGCATCAGGAGCACTTGCATGGGAAGGGGCCGAGGCCCGATTCGCCATGCAAGCATAGCTCCAACAACAGTCAGCCTCAGGGCAGCTTGATGGGCAGGAAACGGGGGTTGCCGCCCCGGTTGATCAGAGCGGCAACGGTGCCGCTCTCGGGCAGGCCCGCCACCACCTCACTGAAGGATTCCGGGTCATTCACCGCTTTATTGTTCAGCGTCACCAGAATATCCCCACTGGCAATGCCTGCCTTCGCGGCTGGGCCGTCCCCCACCTCGGCGACGATCACCCCGGCTTTCAGATCCAGGCGGCTCAGTTCGGCGGCGCTGGCAGCGCGCACTTTCAGCCCCAGGGCATTGGCGCCATCCGGCGCAGCCTGGCCGGCAGCACCACGCAGGGCCATCTCCGGGTCGTCCGGCAGCAGGCCGATAGTCACTTCCAGTTTCTTTTCCTTACCGTCACGAATGACCACCATGTCGGCATCCGTTTCCGGTTTCACCCGACCAACCCAGCGAGGCAGCTCGGAGGAGCGATAGATGGTTTCGCCGTTGAACGAGACAATAATGTCACCGGCCTGGATACCGGCCGCCTCAGCGGGGGAGTCTTCCAGCACCTGGGAGACCAGCGCCCCTTTCGGCTGATCCAGCCCGAAAGATTCCGCCAGATCACGATCCACTTCCTGAATCAGCACCCCGAGCCAGCCACGGCTAACCTTGCCGTACTCCTTGATCTGGCTGACCACATCCATGGCCATATCAATGGGAATGGCAAAACTGACCCCCATATAGCCACCGGAGCGACTGAAGATCTGGGAATTGATGCCCACCACTTCACCACTCAGGTTAAATAGCGGGCCGCCACTGTTGCCCGGGTTGATGGCCACATCGGTCTGAATAAAGGGCACATAGCTGTCATTGGGCAGGCTGCGGCCCTTGGCGCTGACAATCCCGGCGGTGACACTGCTGTCAAAGCCGAAAGGCGCACCGATGGCCAGCACCCACTCGCCGACCTTGAGATCGTCGGAGGAGCCGATATTCACCACCGGCAGATCTTCACCGTCCAGCTTCAGCAGAGCCAGATCGCTCTGTTCGTCGGCGCCGATCAGCTCGGCCTTCAGCTCACGGCGATCCTGCAGACGTACAATGATTTCATCCGCCTCGGCCACCACATGGTTATTGGTCAGTACATAGCCATCCGCGGAAATGATGAAGCCGGACCCCAGTGAACGGGCCTCTCGCTCCTGCGGCATGGAGGGCACGCCGTCTTCACCGCCGAACTGTTCAAAAAAGCGACGAAATAATTCCGGCAATTGATCAAGCTGATCGCGAACAGATTCTTCACTCTGACGAGTAATGGTGCTGATATTCACCACCGCCGGGCCTTCTTTCTCCACCAGGCGGGTGAAATCCGGCAGACCGGTTACCAGCGGTTCCGCCCGCTCCCGGGAGGCCTTGCTATCCGGCTCGGTACAGGCCACCAACAGGCCCGTGAAAATCACCAGACACAGTATCGCCACTCGCTGAAATCCGCTCATTGGGCTCTCCTTTTATTTTGCAGGCTGCACCACAACCGCCTGGCAACCGTCGTCCCCGGATGTCACCAGATACGGCTGATAAGCCCGATTATGGCTCGCGCTTCGGCTCAGTACACGGTTGATGACAAACCCCAACACCAGGCCGCCCATGCCAAACAGGGCCGATGCATCAAATGCCGTCACCGGCAGCAACGTCCCCAGCACAGCCCCGCCGACCAGAAGAGCCAGCGGTAGGCCATAGACCCACAGGGCGCCACGCATGAGCGCGCCTTCCGGCAGTGCCAGTTGCACCGTATCGCCGACCTGATGAATCTCACGGGAAGAAACAGGAACACGCAGGTGGGCACGCTGCCCGCTCTGCTGTTGATTGACAAGATGGTGGCCGCATCCGGCCTTGGCCTTACAGGCGCCGCAGGTTGAGGCACGCACAGTCTCAACCCAGATGGCCTCGGCTTCCACCGCTACCACTGTGCCCTGCTCCAGCAGCATTACGGTTGACTATCCCTGACGCTGATGCCATCGATCACGCGCAGCGCCGTACTCTGCGGCACTTCACCGACCAGGGTCACCAGATAAACACCGCTGGGGGCGGCCAGGCGGCGGCTTACCGCTACCGTGGGTCCAACCCGGCTGACACCCTCTTCCACGCTGTTCTCGCCAATGGCTTCCACGAACACCGTAAAGGCCGCCAGGCCATCACTGAAACCACGGGCCGCCACCGGCGCGCGATCCGTTGCCGCCTGCCGCCAATCCTGCTTCATGGCCCGGAAACCGGCCGGTAACCACTCAGGGGTAACCGCCAGTTTCATGGAAGGGTGAGACTCGGCCACCGGGGCCAGTGCCTTTTCATGGCGAGCTTCCGGCACAGCGAAATGGTCGAGGCCCAGCTGCGGCGACAAGGTGAGAGTGACAAATTCCACCCGCTCCAGGGCGACACCACTCCCATCCACGATTTCGGATTTGAGCAGCAGGCGGGATTCCTGATCCAGCCACAGACGATAACCGTAACGATGGGTATCCAGCGGCGCCACCCGCATGCGCGTGGCATGGCGGCCCGCTACCCGGCCATCGCCATCCACCAGAATGTTGTACTGTTCCGGGAGATCACTGGCCAGGCGATCACCCAATGCCAAGGGGCCGGCTTGCTGACTATTAAGACGGGTGAGACTGCGATCCGGGTGCAGACAGAGCACCTCATCGCCACGGCGAATCACTTCCACCAGGCGCCCATCAAGATGGGTCAGGCGCTGGTACTGTCGACCATCGATAACCGCATGGCTGACTTCCATGGTGCTGATTTCAGCACCGAACTGGTAAAGAAAGCGACCGGTGTAATTCAGGGAACGGTTGGCCTCGGCCATGGCCTGGAGCTGGTTGTGCGCCGACGAATCATCCGCCAGCGCCACCAGGGGCGTACAAAGAGACAGGGAAAGAGCGAGTACGCGCAGCATCATCCGTTAGCGGGCTCCACTGCGTGCGTCCATGCTGACCAGGCGAGCAAAAGGCATCATCCCCTGGCCACTGTTGCGGGCCGCAAACTCGCTATGCCGCAGCAGCATGTCATTGCCACGGGGCTGGACCTGAGCTGCCGGTGTCGCCACTGGAGTGGTGCCATTAAAAGACCGGGATACCAGCGACGCCTCCGCAAACGGACGGCTCATGCGACTATCTTGGGCCGACGCCATCACCGGCGCAGCACCGGTAGACTGGGTTGCCTCCCAGCTCTGCCAGCCCACCACCGTAGCCGCAGCCACGGACGCGGCCACCGCCAGGCGGCTCACGCTACCCAGCCAGGCCGGACGTCGCGACGGCGCCTGTTCCGCAGCCAATGCCGCAGACAGGCTGGCGTTGAAGCCCGCCGGCACACTCGTGGATGGCTGTTTATGCATCACATCCCGAGCAAGCTGCCAACGAGACAGTGCATCCAGATCGGCATTGTCGATATCACGCATTACCCGACGGGTTTCCAGCTCGCTGGTTTCCCCATCAAGGAAAGCAGACAGTGTTTCCAGGTCCCTGCTCATACACTCACCCTTTGTCGCCACGCTGGGAGCCCAAAAGCGGGCGCACAGCTGTATCAATTGCTTCCCGGGCCCGGAAGATGCGGGAACGAACAGTTCCCACCGGGCATTCCATTACCGCCGCGATGTCCTCATAGCTGAGACCCTCGAATTCACGCAGGGTCACGGCAGTTTTCAGTTCATGGGGCAGCTCTTCGATGGCTCGATGGATGACTGCCTCCAGTTCCTGTGACAACACGAGGGACTCCGGGGTTCCAATCTCGTGCAGCATTTCTGCACCGGCGTACTGCTCTGCCTCGGCGGCATCCAGGTCAGAGCCGGGCGGCCGCCGACCGGCGGCCACCAAATGGTTCTTGGCGGTATTCACGGCAATACGATAAAGCCAAGTGTAAAAAGCACTATCACCCCGGAAACGGGGCAAGGCACGCCAGGCTTTAAGAAAGGCTTCCTGGGCCACGTCCTGCACTTCATCCGAGTCACGCACATAGCGGCTGATCAGGGCGAAAATACGCTGCTGATATTTACGCACCAGCACTTCAAAGGCACGCTGATCGCCGGTTTTGGCTTTTTTGACCAACTCTTCGTCTGACACCGATCCCCCGGATCTTTCGCGAAACGCGGATATAAGGCAATGACTGAAATTTCAGTCAATTAAAGCAGGCCATTGTAGCAGGTGTGAGGGTCGCGGCTATACTATAGGGCCGCTTTACCGCCCTTTTCACATTGCTTGAACATTTGTTCAGGCGCTCTAAGGATTGTTCATGGCCACCTTCCGACACGATGTACTCATCATTGGTTCCGGAGCCGCAGGATTAACTACCGCCCTGCGCCTCCCTGATGATTGCCGGATCGCCCTGTTATCCAAAGGCGAGCTGACCAGCGCCAGCACCTACTACGCTCAGGGCGGTGTCGCCGCGGTGCTCGATCAGGAGGATTCCCTGGAAAGCCATGTGGCCGATACGCACGTGGCCGGGGGCGGCCTGTGCCATGACGATGCGGTGCGCTACACCGTGGAAAACGGCCCCGATGCGATCCGCTGGCTGATTGATCTGGGAGTCGACTTCACCCGCCTGGCCGGCAACAACGAGGGATCCCTGCCCTATCACCTGACCCGCGAAGGCGGCCACAGCCATCGGCGCATCATTCACGCCGCCGATGCCACCGGCAAGGCCATCTCCGGCACCCTGATCGACCAGGTGCGCAACCGCCCCAATGTCACCCGCTTCGAATACCGGGTGGCGGTAGATCTGATCCTGCAGGAGCATAACGGCGAAAAACGTTGTTGTGGCGCCTATGTGCACAATATCGATACCGGCGAAACCGATGTCATCCTGGCCCGCGCCGTGGTGCTGGCCACCGGCGGCGCCTCCAAGGTGTACCTTTATACCTCCAACCCGGACGTGGCCACCGGCGACGGCATCGCCATGGCCTGGCGTGCCGGCTGCCGGGTGGCCAACATGGAATTCATGCAGTTCCACCCCACCTGCCTGTACCACCCCAAGGCCAAGAGCTTCCTGGTCACCGAGGCCATTCGCGGCGAAGGTGGCCACCTGCTGCTGCCCAGCGGCGAGCGCTTCATGCATCGCTTTGACGAGCGCGGCGAACTGGCCCCCCGGGACGTGGTGGCCCGCGCCATCGACCATGAGATGAAACGCCTGGGCGCCGACTGCCTGTACCTGGACATCAGCCACAAGCCGGCTGATTTCATCATCGAGCATTTCCCCACCGTCTACGCCAAGTGCCTGCAACTGGGCCTGGATATCACCCGCGACCCCATGCCGGTGGTACCCGCCGCCCACTACACCTGCGGCGGCGTGATGATCAACGAAACCGGCCAGACCGACCTGCCCGGCCTCTACGCCATCGGCGAAACCAGTTTCACAGGCCTGCACGGCGCCAACCGCATGGCCAGCAACTCCCTGCTGGAATGCATGGTCTACGGCAAGGCCTCCGCCGAACACATCGGCGCCACCCTGGCCGGCGTACCGGAACCACGCGAGCACAAGGAATGGGACGAATCCCAGGTCACTGATTCCGATGAGGATGTGGTGATCAGCCACAACTGGGACGAGCTACGCCGCTTCATGTGGGATTACGTGGGCATCGTGCGCACCGAAAAACGCCTGCAGCGCGCCCAGCACCGGGTGGACATGCTGAAAAGTGAAATTGCCGAGTACTACAGCAACTACCACATCAGCAACGACCTGCTGGAACTGCGCAACCTGGTCGTCATCGCCGAACTAATCATCCTCTCCGCCATGCAACGCAAGGAAAGCCGGGGGCTGCATTTCATGCGTGACTTCCCGGGAGTGAATGACGAGGCGGTGGATACGGTGCTGACACCGCCAATCAGTTGACATTTGATAGTGGACAGTTGACAGCTAAAACCCGCGATTGAGATTTCCTGTTTCAGAACGCAAGAGGCCGCGCCCAAACGGTGGACGCGGCCTCTTGCGTTTCAAATTCCACCCATTCCGTATCGCGCCGCTGTCAACTGCCCACTATCAACTGTCAACTATGTTTCCTGTTGGTCCACAGCCACTGATAAAACGGCTGTAATTGCTCCCGAGGGGCCTGATCGTCGAACAGGTGCAGCCAGCCTTTGGGGGTCTGGATGGCCATCCAGGGGCCAGCGCGCAATACCCGGCGGGGGCTTTCCAGTTCCTGCCAGTGGCGGCCGATGAGGGTAAGGCGTTGTTCGTGAAGTTCCATCTGGGCAAGCTGGACAGGCTGCCATCTCCGGACCAACAGCGGCAACGCCAGCAGCATCAATGCCGACGTCCACCAAGGGATTTGCGCCAGCAAAATCGCCGGGGCCACCGCCGCCATCGCCAGCCAGCGAATTCTGGCGGGATAGCGAGAGGGGTTCAGCTCAACCTTTTTTCGCGGAGACCAGAGCAAGGACATGCCGTACATACTCGCGCAAGGCCGGGTCCTGTGGCTCACTGCGGCGAGTAAACCACTCGAACATGTCAGCATCTTCACAGGCGAGCAGTTTCGGGAACCAGGCCTGATGTTCCGGCGATTCATTATCGAAGTGATCGTCCAGATAGGCGAACAGCACCACCTCCGCCTCCGAGGCCCCACGGCGGCACTGCCAACGATATTGACGTTTCAGGTCATCATGACTCATTACTGCATTATCCTGATCAGAAATTGCGGCACCACGTTCCGCGCCGTATGCGCATTATCCAACACCTGCCCTACTGACTCCAGCAGCAAACCCCGACCCCAAAAAAATTGCCAGTGACCGCAAATTCCTGCTTCATAGAGCCACGCTGCGGACCTGGATTCAGGTACCATGTCCGATGATTTTTCGTTTCTATCGCAAGCACACCGAGCAATAACAGGAGCCCCATGAGCTGGTCCGATTTCATTGCCGCCCAGGCCTTGGCCATCAGTGCCGAGACTCCCTACCTCAGTCATTGCGACCACCTGGCCGTGATCCGCGCCCATGGCGAAGAGGCCGGCCATTATCTGCAGGGCCAGGTGTCCTGCGATCTGCGCGAAGTCGATCAACAGGGCCACCGCAACGGCATGCACTTGACTCTCAAAGGCCGCGGCCTGGTCAGTGCACGTATCGTCCGCGATGGCGACGACTACCTGCTGCTGTGCCCTGCGGAGCTGAGCGAAGCGGTGATCAAGGCATTGATGAAATACCGGCTGCGCGCCAAGGTGGAATTCAGCGTGGACCAGGAACTCGTGGTGCTGGGTCTGGCTGGCAATTTACCCGCCGGTGCCCCCGATCACGGCAACAGCGCCGAGACCGATCAAGGCCTGTGGTTGCGCTATCCCTTTACCGATCATGCCTTGCTGCTCGTCAAGCAGGACAACGCCGAGCAGGTCTGGCAGACCCTGGCCGCTGATCGGGCCACCACGGGCGCCAACGGCTGGCAGCTCGCCGACATCGACGCTGGCGAAGGCATGGTCTACCCCGGTGCGCAAGACCTGTTCCTGCCCCAGGTGCTCAACTACGACGTCACCGCCGGGGTGAACTTCAAGAAAGGCTGCTACACCGGCCAGGAAGTCGTCGCCCGCATGCACTTCAAGGGCAAGCTCAAGCAGCGCATGCAGCGAATCAACTACAGTGCCGATGTGGACCTGACACCGGGCGAAACCCTGCGCGACAGCAACGGCAAAGCCGCCGGCGAAGTAGTCAGCGCCGCCCGCACCTCACAGGGCGGCGCCGCTCTGGTGGTGCTGCGAAAAGATACCGATGGCGTGCTGTTCCGGGAAGAGCTGGCGCTGGACAGTCAGCTTGGGGCGCTGCCTTATTCGTTGCCCTGGAAAGAGTGAGACTTCAATTAATAGTTAATAATGGATAGCTGGCGCGAGCCGGCTTTTCTATGGCTGTAAACGCAAGAGGCCGCGCCCAGGCATTGGGCGCGGCCTCTTGCGTTGTAAAGCAGGGAAAACCGGTCAAGTAGGATGCACTGAGCCTAAGGCGAACTGCACCCTACGGAAACCTGGATCGGCGCAGCCCTTCCCTTTCCGTAGGAGCGTCGCTGGCGGCGCGATTGCAGCATTGACCACAACACATTGCGCCGCAAGCGACACTCTGCCTTGTTAAAGAGTGGACTGAGCCTGCAGCCGCAATCCATCCGGGTCGGAGATGGTGTTGTCCGGAATCCATTTGGCCATGCAATCCCGATCTTTCACACACGGATCGGTGAGTGTCTCCAGGAACGCCAGCAACTGATCCACCTGCTCATCACTCAACACCGCTTCCGGCAGCTGTGACTTGCCCGCCAGTCGCAGGCTGGCCAACTGGTCCAGTGCCTTCTGGGTATTGGCTGTCATGTTGCTCACCTGCACGGCAGGGTCCAGCTGGCTGAAATCAAAGTTGTCGATGGCCTGCTGCGGATTCAGGTGATGGCGCACCACGGCTTCCAGCGAGGTATAACCACCAGCATGCCCCCAGGGACCGGTTTCGGTCACGTTGAGGAGGTGTGGCGTGCGGAAAGCGTATTTGTCGTCGGCATCACCGGTTTCCCGGAAACGACCAAAGTCTTCACTGCCATCCGGACCATCACCCTTGCCGCGGCCCACCTGGGGCATTCCCACCACATGGAACTGTTCGTCGGTCAGGAAATCACCACTGTGGCAACCCGCACAGCCCGCGCCGCCTTGCTCCTTGCTGTTATAAAACAACAAGGCGCCACGCTTGGCCTGATCGCTGATCGCCTGTAGATCCCCTTCCCGGTAAGCTTTCCAGGGTGAGTCGATCAGCACCTGAGAGTTCTGGTAGCTGGCGAGCGCCTCGGCGACATTGTCATAGGTGATCAGGGTATTTGCATCCGCTGCCGGTTGCTCAAACCCCTGACGGAACGCATCCAGCCATTGATTGGTTACTAGCGCGAGCTCAACATCGCTGCCACGCAACCGCTGCTCAAGGTGGGTACGCAACGCGGCATTATTATTGCCAGCCTCAAAGCTGAAACCGCGCATTTCCTCCGGGGATGTTACCGGGAAACGAGCCTGGGCTATGGAGAGGTTGGCTCCTGCATCCGGGTCCGCCACTCCAAAGGCGCTGTCTGGCGTGCGGATGTCTCCACCGGCGCCATTCAGGCCGGCAGTCTTGTCCAGGCTCTCTACCCGGCCGTCGTGAAACAGCACTTCATCGTAGAAAACGATATTGAACGTGGAAGGCGCATTACGTGGCACAGTGGGCCCGCCATCAAAATGCGTTCCGGTGCTTAAATGCAGGCGCCCTGGCCCCAATAAGTCCGGCTGAACTGCTTCCACGCCAATTGACAGGGAAAGATCATCACCGCCACCCAGCATGGGGTGGTGACAGGAAACACAAGCGGAATCCAGATCTCCCCCCAGGCCCTTGCTAAAGAAAAGCTGCATGCCCAGCTGCGCCTTGGGCGACGCAATATCCGGTAGGCTCCGGCCCACACTCGGGTCGCCACTGATTCCCTGCTGCTGTGCTACTGCGGCCACTCGCTCATCCAGCGTTGGCTGGAAACGCGCTTTGTCATTACTGTCACCACCACAACCACCAAGCAGCAACAGACACGCCAGTACCCCACTGACCTTCCATGGACTCTGTATCATCCCTTTCCCCAAAAGTGTGATTTATTGCATATTGTTTGCGGGCTGATTTTTTACCAAACCCACACAATAAACAAGGCATTTATAAAAATTCACAGCAATGAGGTCGAAGGGGTCTAGTTATTAGTGAGCAGTGAATAGCCCGCAGCTCGGTCGTAGCAGTAGCCACAAACGCAAGAAGCCGCGCCCAAACACCGGACGCGGCCTCTTTGCTGTACGAACCATGAAAACCCGGATCGCGTCGTTATCAATTACCCATTATCAACTATCAATTGCCTCCAACGGGTGCTTCGGTGCCGGGCACTCGAAAAAACCATCAATGTATTCTCTCGGCACATCGTTGACGCTGCGATGGCGGAAGCCGGGGCTGCCATCCTTGTCGATCAGCAGGGCGCGCACCCCTTCACGGAAGTCACCGTGCAGGGAGCACTGCACCGCCAGGCACCATTCCATGCGGAAAATATCGGCCAGGGACAAATAGGTGGAGCGGGCCAGCTGCTCCCAGACCAGGTGTGCGGTTTGCGGGCAGCCGCGTTCCAGGTTACCCAGCGCCTTGTCCAGCCAGGCATCACGATCCTTGGCGCTGAGCAGCTGCTCCACCACCACTGGCAGACTCTCGCCATCGCACAGGCGATTGATCTGCGGCAGGTGGTCGATCAACGGTTGATTCAGCTCGCTCATGTCCGCGGCCTGTTGTTTGAACAGGCGATAGAGCACGGCCCGGTTGTCGGTGGCGTCATCGGCAAAGTCCTGCTCCGCCAGTGCCGCCAGCAGGTTATCCGCATCGCCATCCACCATCCGGTCGGCCATGCCGATTTCCACAGCCTCACGGCCATTGATGTGCACACCGGTCAGGCCCAGAAACAGCCCCACGCGACCCGGCAAACGATTCAGGAACCAGCTGCCGCCCACATCCGGAAACAGGCCGATGGTGATTTCCGGCATGGCCATGCGTGAACGCGGAGTTACCAGACGGAAATCCGCGCCCTGCAGCAGCCCCATGCCGCCGCCCATGACAATGCCATCACCAAACACCACCACCGGAATCCGGCTGGTGTGGATACGATAATCCAGGGCATATTCCTCGGCGAAATACTGCTCGGTGAATGGGTTTCTGCCCTGCCCCGCATGTTTCACCATGGACTTGTGCATCTGTACGATATCGCCCCCGGCACAGAACGCCTTGCCACCAGCCCCTTCCAGCCAGATCGCCACCACATCGTCACGCTGCTCCCATTCGTCCATCTGCTTGCTCAGGACCTGAATCATGTCCAGGCTCAGGGCATTGAGGGCTTTGGGGGCATTCAGGGTGGCCCGGGCGATCACACGGCCGCAGCGGGTCTCGATTTCGGAAAACAACACGCAGTCAGACACAACAACTCCATAAAGCAGTGAATAGTTAATAGTGAACAGTTAACAGCGCGCGGGCTAGCGTCGCTGATGTTCATAGCCAAGAGGCCGCGCCAACATTCTGGGCGCGGCCTCTTGGGCCGAGAAACAACAGAACCTCCCGCGAGCTATTCACTGTTAACTGTTCACTATTAACTGATTGTCCAGTCGATGGCCGTCTTGCCCTGTTGCAACAGGTACTGATTCGCGCGGGAGAAGTGCCCGCAACCAAGGAAGCCCCGGTGGGCGGATAACGGCGACGGGTGTGGGGCGGTGAGCACGCAGTGCTTGTCGCGGTCGATCAGCTTGCCTTTCTTCTGGGCATGACTACCCCAGAGCAGAAACACCAGCCCTTCCCTTTCCCGGTTCAGGTGCTCGATGGCCTGGTCGGTGAACTGCTCCCAGCCCTGCTTCTGGTGAGAGGCGGCCTGGCCGGCTTCCACCGTAAGCACCGCATTGAGCAGTAGCACGCCCTGCTCCGCCCAGTGAGTCAGATTGCCATGGGTCGGTATCTCGATACCCAGGTCCCGATGAATTTCCTTGTAGATATTGACCAGCGACGGCGGGGTTTTCACACCACGCTGCACGGAAAAGCACAGGCCGTGAGCCTGATCCGGGCCGTGGTAAGGGTCCTGGCCCAGGATCACCACCTTTACCTTGTCGAAGGGCGTCAGGTTGAAGGCGTTGAAGATATCCGGGCCGGGCGGAAACACGGTTTTCCCGGCCTGCTTTTCAGCGGCCAGGAAAGCCCGCAACCGGGCCATATAGTCCTGCTCGAACTCCCCGGCCAGGTGCTGCTTCCAGCCCGGCTCCAGCTGTACGTTCTGGGCGCTGCTGTCAGCCACGGGGCAACAACTTGTCCAGCAGGTTACACATACGAGCCTCCACGAACTCCTCGGAGATTTTTTCCGGGTGCACCAGCAAACGCTGCTCGATGGACATCATCGCCATCAGAATCAGCTCTGCATCCAGGCGGGGATTGCTGCTGCCAAACAGTTCCGTGGCGATCATCAGGCTTTCCAGCTGCTGATGCAGGTACAGATCCGCCAACTCACGCAGGCGGCTGTCCATGATCGCTTCCTGCATGAACGCCTGCTCCGCCACCAGATGGCCACGGCGGGTGTTCAGCTCTTCAACGATAAAGGCCGCCATCATCTTGCCCATCATATCGATCAGGCGCTGACGTTCTTCGGCATCGGCGAGACTGTCACGGGAAAATTGCGACAACAGGGCAAAGGCCCGCTCCTTGAACGGCTCGATCACATCCTTGAGCGCTCGTTCGGCGAACAGGGTGAAGGTATCGGCGATCAGGTCGGAGATATCTTTGAAGTAGTAGGTGGTTGCCGACAAAGGCACATCCGCCTCACGGGCCACGGCCCGGTGACGCACTGCGCGGATACCCTCTTTGACAATAATATTCAGCGCGGCTTCGAGAATGGCCTGACGACGCTGTTCACTGCCGGCGCGGCGCGCTTTTCTTCCCTGGTATTGAATTGCACTACTCATGGACACAGTCAGCCTTTGTTGATTCAGCCCGGTACTCCCCCTGAGGGGATGTGTTGTGTCGCTCTCCCACCTTGTTACCCGCAAGCCGGGGCACAAACCGTGCCCCAAATCAGCCTTAACGTCCCTGGGGACGCATATGCGGGAACAAGATCACGTCCCGAATGGACGGTGAATCCGTAAACAACATTACCAGCCGGTCGATGCCAATGCCCTCACCGGCTGTCGGCGGCAGGCCATGTTCCAACGCGGTCACGTAATCCTCGTCGTAGAACATGGCTTCATCATCGCCGGCATCCTTTTCCGCTACCTGCTGACGGAAACGCTCAGCCTGGTCTTCCGCATCGTTCAGCTCCGAGAAGCCGTTGGCGATCTCGCGGCCACCCACGAAGAACTCAAAACGCTCGGTGACGAACGGATTATCGTCCATACGACGGGCCAGCGGCGACACTTCCGTGGGGTACTCGGTGATGAAGGTCGGATCTTTCAGACGGTGCTCCACCGTCTTCTCGAAGATCTCGATTTGCACCTTACCCAGGCCGTAACCATCCTTCAGCGGAATCCCCAGTCCCTCGGCGATAGCGCGGGCCCCGTCCAGGTCCGCCAGCTTCGCCGGGTCGATATCCGGATTAAAATGCAAAATCGAATCGAAAACCGTTATCCGGGTAAAGGGTTTACCAAAATCGTACACATCACCCTGATAACTTACCTGGGTGGTACCCAGCACGTCCTGGGCCAGCTTGCGCAGCATTTCCTCGGTCAGGTTCATCAGGTCGTGGTAATCACCATAGGCCTGGTAGAACTCAAGCATGGTGAATTCCGGATTATGACGGGTGGATAGCCCTTCATTACGGAAGTTGCGGTTGATTTCGAACACCTTCTCGAAACCGCCTACCACCAGGCGCTTGAGATACAGTTCCGGCGCGATGCGCAGGTACATGTCCATATCCAGGCTGTTGTGGTGAGTAATGAAGGGGCGCGCGGTGGCGCCGCCGGGAATCACCTGCAACATGGGGGTTTCCGCTTCCACGAAATCCTTTTCCACCAGGAAGTTGCGGATACCCGCCACCATCTTCGAGCGGATCTGGAAGGCCTTGCGGGTCTCTTCGTTAACGATCAGATCCACGTAGCGCTGACGGTAGCGAGCTTCGGTATCGGTGAGGCCCTTGTGCTTTTCCGGCAGCGGACGCAGTGCCTTGGTGAGCAGCAGGTATTCATCCATCATCACGTACAGGTCACCCTTGCCCGATTTGCACAGGATGCCTTTCACACCAACGATATCGCCCAGATCCCAGTGTTTGGTGTCTTTCTGCACGTCCTTGGAGGCATAAATCTGAATGCGCCCGGACATGTCCTGCAGCACCTTGAAAGCCTTGCGATCAAGCATCATGCGGCCGGCAACAGCGACCTGAATGTTCTTCTCAGCCAGCTCTTCCTTGCTGAACTCGCCATACTGCGCCTGCAGGTCGGCGGCCAGGAAATCACGACGGAAGTGATTGGGGAAGGCATTGCCCGCCTCACGCAGGTCGGCCAGTTTGGCGCGGCGCTCGGCGATCAGGCGATTTTCGTCCTGAGACGCTTCCTGGGAATCAGTCTGTGTCTGTTGCTCGTCGGCCATCGGGTTACCTTAATTCGGTCTCTCGCCTGCCTGCTGGCAAGGCTGATGCTGCTTGTGTTAATACAGCGGGGACCCTCTGGGGCCCCGCTTCCCGGAATTACAATCCTGCTTTCAGGGACGCTTCGATAAACTGATCCAGCGCGCCGTCCAGTACCTGCTGGGTATTGTGGCTCTCTACGCCGGTGCGCAGATCCTTGATGCGGCCATCATCCAGTACATAGGAGCGGATCTGGCTGCCCCAGCCAATATCCGACTTGTTGCTTTCCTGGACCTGCTTTTCCGCGTTGCGGCGCTGCATTTCCACTTCATAGACCTTGGCCTGCATCATCTTCAGGGCCTGGTCCTTGTTCTGGTGCTGGCTTCGCCCGCTCTGGCACTGGGTCACCAGGGTGTGCTTCTCGCCGCCCTCGTCGGTGTAATCATAAGTCAGGCGCACCGCGGAATCGGTCCTGTTAACGTGCTGGCCACCGGCACCGGAGGCCCGGTAGGTATCCACCCGCATGCTGCCCACGTCGATATTCACATCGATATCGTCGTCCACTTCCGGGGACACGAACACCGAGCTGAACGAGGTATGGCGGCGGCCGCCGGAATCGAACGGGCTCTTGCGCACCAGCCGGTGCACGCCGGTTTCGGTACGTAGCCAGCCGTAGGCGTACTCACCTTCGAAACGGATGGTGGCAGACTTGATGCCGGCCACATCGCCGGCGGAGGCTTCCACCAGCTCGGTCTTGAAACCGTGGGCCTCGCCCCAGCGAAGGTACATACGCAGCAGCATCTCGCCCCAATCTTGGGCCTCGGTGCCACCGGACCCGGCCTGGATATCCAGGTACGCGTTGCAGGCGTCCATCTGCCCGGAGAACATGCGGCGGAATTCCAGATCCGCCACCATCTTCTCCAGCCGCTCCAGCTCGCTTTCCACTTCCGGCAGGCTGTCTTCGTCGCCCTCTTCCACCACCAGCTCCAGCAGGCCGGAGGTGTCTTCTACCCCCTGGGAAGCGTCGTCGATGGTCTTGACGACCAGCTCCAGCTGGGCGCGTTCCTTGCCCAGGCCCCGGGCATAGTCCGGGTCGCTCCAGACATCCGGATTTTCAAGCTCGCGCTCGACTTCGGTCAGACGTTCACTCTTCTGATCGTAGTCAAAGATACCCCCTAAGCGCTTCGACGCGCTCAGACAGGTCGGAAAGATGGGTTCGCAGCGGATTGACTTCCATTACGTCTCTCTAGAATCAGTACTTGGCAGAATTGATACGCGGAAAACAGCGCAGTCTAACGGTTTGCGGGTTAGCTGACGAGGGGCGGCACCTCCGCCTTCGCCGCAGGAGCGCGGCCCGCACGGTTATAACGAAGCCGCTGTAGGAGTTCCTCTCGAGGGACGAACCACGCGTCAGCGTGGAAATCATCCGCAGCGCCTACCCCAGATTCGGTTCGGAGTAGCAGAGCAACCCGGGCCTCCAGAATGATCAGGTGACGCCCGCATCGGCTGTCTCCTCGCCAGGGCTCGGATTCGTCCCTCAAGAGGAGTTATTCGCTTCGCTCACCCTTCGGGCCGCACGGAAATGCGTGCGTTACTCCGCTACGCTCCGTTCCTACAGCGGCTTCGTAGATGTAACGGATCGCTCCTACCTCAGTCTCTCAACTCGTAGACGTGGTGAGCCTCGCCCTTCATGTTATCGATGGTGGTACCGATATAGCGGGCATTGTTGGGAATGCCGGAACCGGTGGTGAACACCTTGAAGGTGCGCACTTCTTTGGGGGTGTCGATCACGGTGTCCGCGTCCACTTCCACCCACATGAAAATCACCGCTTCCTGGGGGATGTAATCCACCCGCAGTACCTTGCCTTCTTCGGGCAGGCGCAGCTCCTGCACCTCGTTGACCACCTTCAGGCGGTGCTTGTGTATGGTCTTCATTCGAGTCCCCTCCGTTAAGGACACAACACGACGGTGGACGATAGCCCCCCCGCGCAGTCAATGCCGGCACGGCCTTTTGGGCCGCACCCTGGTAAAACAGGCGCCCGATAGTGAGCGCGAGGCGCAATGCTAGCAAAAACCGGGGCCGCCGACAGCATTGTCGACAATTTTACGAGGAGGCAGGGTGCGCCAGATCAAACCCCACCCGTTGGAGCCTTGCTCGCAAGGCGAAAAGCGAGCCCAGGCGAGCCTCCGACGTGTTCGCCTTGCGAGCAAGGCTCCAACGATGACTGGGATAATCAGGGTAGACCGGATAGCTACGGTGGCGGTTGGCAGCGTTACAGCGTAATCAAATGCTCGAACAGCAGCTGCGGGTTACGCTGGCCGCGGAATTCGTTCACTTCCAGGCGGTAAACGCCACGCACCCGGCTGATGCGCTTGGGCAGGGCCTCCACCGGCACATTGAAATGGATGGCATCGATGATGCCGCTGACGCCGGGCAGGCCCAGGGTCAGCTTCAGGTGGCGCTCGCCGACGATGCGGTGCTTGAGCACCTCGAATTCGCCGTCGAAGCTCGGCGCCGGAAAGCCCTGCCCCCAGGGGAAGCGGTGGCTGAGCAGTTCCGCGTTGGCCAGGGACAGCTCGTGGTCATCCAGCTCGCCATCGGTCTCCACCACCTTCTCCAGTGCCTTGGGCGACAACAGCTCGCTGACCGCCTTCTCGAAGGCCACCTTGAACTGGTCCAGCTTGTCCCGCTCCAGGGACAGCCCCGCCGCCATGGCGTGGCCGCCGAACTTGCTCAGCAGCCCCGGGTTGGCGGTGGCCACGGCATTCAGGGCATCACGCAGATGCAGACCGGGGATCGAGCGACCGGAGCCTTTCAGGGTGCCGGGCTGTTGGGCCGGGGCGAAGGCGATCACCGGGCGGTGGATGGCTTCCTTTACCCGTGAGGCGAGAATGCCCACCACCCCTTCGTGCCATTCCTTGCCATACAGGCACAGCCCCGCCGGCAGATTCTCCGGGTTCAGCCGCGACACCTCGATCATGGCCGCATCGCGCATGCCGTGTTCGATGGAGCGGCGCTCGCGGTTGATGGTGTCCAGCTCCTGGGCCATCTCCAGGGCTTCGGCATCGGTCTCCGCCAGCAGGCAGGCAATGCCGTGGGTCATGTCCGACAGGCGCCCCGCCGCGTTCAGGCGCGGGCCCACCGCAAAGCCCATGTCCGCCGCCAGTGCCCGGTTGGGGTCGCGACCAGCCACCTGCAACAGCGCGCGGATGCCCGGGCAGCCCTTGCCGGCGCGGATGCGACGCAGGCCCTGCTCCACCAGCACCCGGTTGGCATCGTCCAGGGACACCACGTCCGCCACCGTGCCGAGGGCCACCAGGTCCAGCAGGTCGGTGATCGGCGCCGTGGGCGTGAAGCCCTGCTCGCGCAGGGCTCGTTGCAGGTCCATCAATAAATAGAAGGCGACACCGACACCGGCCAGATTGGCGGCAGGGAAATCCTCGCAGCCCGGCAGGCGCGGGTTCACAAGGGCATCGGCCTCGGGCAGGGTGTCACCGGGCAGGTGGTGATCGGTGATCAGCACCTTGATACCCCGGGCGCGGGCGGCAACTACACCATCCACACTGGCGATGCCGTTATCCACGGTAATGATCAGGTCCGGCTGGTACTGCTGCTGGGCCAGCTCGACGATGGCCGGCGACAGGCCATAGCCATACTCGAAGCGATCCGGCACCAGGAAATCCGGGCGCGGAAAGCCCAGCAGCTCCAGCCCACGCACCATCAGGGTGGTGGCCGTGGCCCCGTCCGCGTCGTAGTCGCCGACAATACAGATACGCCAGTGGTCGGATCGCCCTTGTAACAGCAGCTCCACGGCCCCACGCAATCCTGTGAAGGACGATGGATGGGGTAAGCGCTTGAGCGCCAGATTCAGCTGCGCCGGGTCGTCCACGCCCCGCCCGGCCAGAATTCGCGCCAGCAATGGCGGCACATCCGGCCAATCCGGTGTATGCCGCGGGCGGCGGGTAATGGCGGGCAGGCTGAGTTTGTCTACGGGCATGAATGACCAATGGATAGTGGAGAATTGATAATTGAGAAGGAAAGACAGCCCTCTCCCACACGGGGAGAATAGGGCCGGATTCCAGCACCATTCTCATCCCGCCGTAGGAGCGGCGCTCGAGCCGCGAACCTGCTCGCGATGGCCCAGCCAGAGAGCTTCGCGCCTCAAGCGGCGCTCCTACAGAAAACAGACCGGCAAGTCTGCCACGCCGCACCCGGAACAGCACCATCACAAGGAGCAAGTGTTGAAATTTTCACCAACCGCCACCCATCCACCGAGCCCACGACCAATTAGTCACAAATTGGGGCTAAAAAAGTCATTCACCTTCCCTATACTTGCGGGCCTACAAGTTTCGTTGTTTATGTAAGCAAACACTCACATGAAAATGCTAGTGGCTTATATAAGTAGCGCCGCCTCCCCCATTTTCGGGGACCGGGGCAATACCAAAGCGGCCTAGTTAGCCGCGTACTTTGGGACTGGAGAGCAGAAGCTATGATCTATCAAGGCAACGCCGTAAGCGTACAACTGCTTGACGACGGCATCGCCGAACTGAAGTTTGACCTTCAGGGCGAGTCCGTTAACAAGTTCAATCAGGAAACCGTGGAAGATCTCGGTAAGGCCGTCGATGCCATTAAAGGCAACAGCGACATCAAGGGCCTGGTCGTGACCTCCGGCAAGTCGGTTTTCATCGTTGGCGCCGACATCACCGAATTCACAGACATGTTCAAACTGCCGGAAGACGAAATCGCCGGCTGGTGTCTGAAATCCAACCAGGTCTTCAATGCCTTTGAAGATCTGGACATCCCCAAAGTGGTTGCCGTTAACGGCATCGCCCTGGGTGGCGGCCTGGAAATGTGCCTGGCTGCAGACTTCCGTGTACTGAGCGAAAAAGCCCAGGTGGGACTGCCGGAAGTGAAGCTGGGCCTGTACCCGGGCTTCGGCGGCACCGTGCGTCTGCCCCGTGTCATCGGTGTGGACAACGCCGTTGAGTGGATCGCCGCTGGCGGTCAGCACAAAGCTGCCAAGGCCCTGAAAGTGGGTGTTGCCGATGCCGTGGTTGCCCACGACAAAGTCAACGATGCTGCCATCGACCTGGTCAAGCAGTGCCTGGCCGGCAAGATCGACTTCCGCGCCAAGCGTCAGGAAAAGCTCGAGCCGCTGAAGCTGCCGCCCATGGAAAACATGATGGCCTTCCAGACCTGCATGGCCATGGTCCAGGGTCAGGCTGGCAAGAACTACCCCGCTCCCGTCGCTGCGGTTAAAACCATGCAGGCTCACGCCGGCATGAACCGCGACCAGGCTCTGGAAGTGGAAGCCAAAGGCTTCGCCAAAGTCGCCAAGACCCCGCAAGCCACCGCCATGGTCGGCCTGTTCCTGGCAGACCAGCAGGTGAAGAAGGTCAACGGCAAAACCGCCAAGGCCTCCAAAGGCTTTGAGCAGGCCGCCGTACTGGGCGCCGGCATCATGGGTGGCGGTATCGCCTTCCAGTCCGCCCTGAAAGGCACCCCCATCATCATGAAGGACATCGCCGACAAGGCGCTGGACCTGGGCATGAACGAAGCCTCCAAGCTGCTCGCCAAGCGCGTCAGCAAAGGCAAACTGGATGCGGCCGGCATGGGCAAAGTACTGTCCAACATCCGCCCCACCCTGAACTACGGCGACTTCGGTAACGTTGGCGTGATCGTGGAAGCGGTGGTCGAGAACCAGAAGATCAAGCAGTCCGTTCTGGCCGAGACCGAAGAGAAAGTGGAAGACGGCACTATCCTGGCGTCCAACACCTCCACCATCTCCATCACCAAGCTGGCCGAAGCCCTGAAGAAGCCGGAAAACTTTGCCGGCATGCACTTTTTCAATCCGGTACACATGATGCCGCTGGTAGAAGTGATCCGTGGCGAGAAGACCTCCGACGAAACCGTCGGCACCCTGGTGGCCTACGCCCAGAAAATGGGCAAAACCCCCATCGTGGTCAACGACTGCCCCGGCTTCCTGGTTAACCGCGTACTGTTCCCCTACTTCGGCGGCTTCGGCATGCTGATGCGCGACGGTGCCGATTTCCAGGCCGTGGATAAAGTGATGCAGAAGTTCGGCTGGCCCATGGGCCCCGCCTACCTGATGGACGTGGTCGGCATCGACACCGGTGTTCACGCCGCCCAGGTCATGGCAGACGGCTTCCCCGAGCGTATGCAGTACGACTTCAAAGACGTCTCCACCGTGATGTTCGAAAACGAGCGTTATGGCCAGAAGAACGGCGTTGGTTTCTACAAGTACGAGCAAGACAAGAAAGGCAAGACTCAGAAAGTGGTCGACGAAAAGACCTACGAACTGATCAAGCCCCACGTCGCCGACACCCAGGAATTCGATGCCGAGGAAATCATCGCCCGCATGATGATCCCCATGTGCACCGAAACCGTTCGCTGCCTGGAAGACAACATCGTAGGTTCCGCTGCCGAGGCCGACATGGCCATGATCTACGGCATCGGCTTCCCTCCCTTCCGTGGTGGTCCGCTGCGCTACATCGACAGCCTCGGCGTGAAAGAATTCGTCGCGCTGTGTGACAAGTACGCGCACCTGGGTGGCATCTACGAAGCACCGCAGATGCTCAAAGACATGGCCGCCAAAGGCGAGTCTTTCTTCGCCTAAGCCACGGACTGAAAGGAGTTAGAGAAATGAGTTTGAATCCTAATGACGTAGTCATCGTCGATGCGGTCCGTACCCCCATGGGCAAGAGCCGTAATGGCCAGTTCCGTAATGTGCGTGCCGAAAAACTGTCTGCCCTGCTGGTGGAAGCGCTCATGGAGCGTAACCCCAACTGGGACATCCAGCAGACCGAAGATGTGATCTGGGGCTGCGTAAACCAGACCAAAGAACAGGGCATGAACATCGCCCGTAACATCTCCATGCTGGCCGGCCTGCCGCGCACCAGCGCTGCCCAGACCGTGAACCGTCTGTGTGGTTCTTCCATGCAGGCCCTGCATTCCGCCGCCCAGGCCATCCAGACCGGTAACGGCGACGTGTTCGTCATCGGTGGTGTGGAACACATGGGCCACGTGGCCATGGATCACGGCATCGACCTGAACCCGGAAATGTCCAAAGTGGCCGCCAAGGCCTCCAACATGATGGGCCTGACAGCGGAAATGCTGGGCAAGATGCACGGCATCAGCCGTGAGAAACAGGACGAATTCGGTGTGCGTTCCCACCGTCTGGCCTGGGAAGCCACTCAGGAAGGTCGCTGGAAGAACGAGATCGTTCCCATCGAAGGTCACGATCAGGAAGGCAACAAGGTCCTGTGTGAGATCGACGAAGTGATCCGCCCCGGTGCCACCCTGGAAGACATGCAGAAACTGCGCCCGGTATTCGACCCGGCCAACGGTACCGTCACTGCCGGTACCTCCTCTGCCCTGTCCGACGGTGCTTCCGCCATGCTGGTCATGAGCGCCGCCAAGGCTGAAGAAATGGGCCTCAAGCCCCGCGCCAGGATCGTCTCCATGGCCGTGGCCGGCTGCGATGCCGCCATCATGGGTTACGGTCCCGTACCGGCCACCCAGAAGGCCCTGGCTCGTGCAGGCCTGACCATCGACGACATCGACTACGTGGAGCTGAACGAAGCGTTCGCCGCCCAGTCCCTGCCCGTCATGAAGGACCTGAAGCTGCTGGACGTAGCCGACCAGAAAGTGAACCTGAACGGCGGCGCCATCGCCCTGGGTCACCCGCTGGGCTGCTCCGGTGCGCGTATCACCGGCACCCTGCTGAACGTACTGGAATGGAAAGGCGGCAAGCTCGGCCTGGCCACCATGTGCATCGGCCTGGGTCAGGGTATTGCGACCGTGATCGAGCGTGTATAACGCCTGATGCCCGAAGCCTGACGCCGGACGCGCTCCGGTGTTCAGGCCCGGAGCCAATTTCCGGCCCTGCCCCACAAGGGCGGGATTGGGAACAAAAAACCCCGGCTACCCGCCGGGGTTTTTCTTTATGGGGGCTTTATACATTGCCGTTAATATCCTGGCGGCCTAGCACCCGCATGACCTCTACAGTATCTCCAGTCTGCCGGTAGTAAATGCTGTCCACGCCGCAGACACTGCGCCGATAACCGACCTGGATGTGCTCAACCGCTGGATAGAGATAAGGCGCTTGTGCAATGCTTTCAAAACGCTGAATCAGAGCCTCAAAATATCGAACCGCCTGCTCTTCACCGAATGCCTCAACCCCACGCCAGTAAATTCGAGCCACATCCCTTTTTGCTTCATGACTGAGCCTATACGTCATCCCTTCCCAATCCGTCCTGGATCTCCTTCAGCAGGTCCGCAGGGCTCTGATCCGTGAAGCCGCTCCGTTCCGCCTGCCGCAATTTAGCGCGGATCAACTCCACTTCTTTTGCGCCTTCCTGCTCCCGCAACTGACGCTCACGTATGAGTTCACGCACCACTTCACTCTCATTACCGTAGTGCCCGGTCTCGATCTGGGCCTTGATCCAGCTATCCTGCTGATCTGTCACCGTAATGCTCTTCTTCACCATAGCCATACAACACCTCACGCAGGCGACTCCATACTACCTAGTAGTATAAAATCCGCACACGTAGAGGAAAACGCCGCTCGTCTGTCTACAAACGCGGCCATAAATCCAGAATCTCCCACCCAGCACACACGCGGCTTGCAGCCCGATCCAGCGCCGACTTGGTGCTTCAGGGCATCACCGCGTAAGCGAACAGAAACGCCCTGCGCAAGCAACGGCAAACGCAGCGGTAGTAAAAGTGTACTGTCCGGTGAGACCTGCTGATAACGGGGTCGGGGCATGGTGACCTCCTTGCTGATCCATGCCCCCAAAATACGGCTGTTACGGACAGCCAACCACCGGCCAACACCGATCAGATCTGTAGGAAATCTGCCAGCCCTGTTGTTCGGTTGTACATCGCTCAGGGCCGAGAAGGAAAAACCACCACATCATCTCCAGCAACGCTTCAAGGATCTGAAGGCAAGGGCACCCATAAATTCACCGACATCTAAAAACTGATGGGGCTTGTTACTTTCCTGCTGAGGACGAATCCAGAAAGGTCTCGAAGGCAGCATTCGGTTGTGCAAGTTCCTCACAACCTCAATGCCATAAGCGGTTTCCCGGTAGGATTTGCCAAGTTGTGGGCATCCTGTTGTTCGTGGTCCGTGGTTGCTGTTCGCTACGCAGGCAGCGTAATGTTGTCAAAACTCATCAAGTCAGTGGGTCCAACTCCAGGGAAGGTCACCCTGGACAAGCAGCGAGGTTGCTCATTAATGGATGCTTACAGTTCCCGGTTGGAATCACTGAATGCACTCAAAAATACCGCAGGTAAAGTCCGCACTGTGGGCTTCGAGCTTGAGTTCTCCGGTATTGCATTCCGCGATACCGCCCGCGTGGTGTGCGATGCCCTCAACGGAAAGGTGACAGACGAAACCGCCGCGGAAGTGTGTGTGCAAACCGATCACGGTGATTTCAATGTCGAGCTCGACTGGGATTTTCTCAAGACCATGGCGGCCAACGCGGGCAAGGCCGTGGATGAGCTGCTGCATCCGTTGTCAAAGGCGGCAGAGCTCCTGGTACCCGTCGAAGTGGTGTGCCCGCCACTGCCCGTAACATCACTGCATATACTTGACGATCTGGTCGAGGCGCTGCGCGAGGCCGGCGCAAACGGTACTGAAGAATCATTGATTGCGGCCTACGGCGTGCATATCAATACGGAAATTCCGGCACTGGATGCGCCCACCATTCACCGTTACCTGCGCGCGTTCGTGCTGCTGCAGTGGTGGCAGGTGGAGGCCAACGATGTCAACCTGGCACGACGGATCAGCCCTTACATCGACTTGTTCGAGGAGTCATATATTAAGGTCCTGCTGACGCGAGAAGCGCCAGATATCAATACCCTGATCGACGATTATCTTGAGCATAACCCCAGCCGCAACCGCGCGCTGGACATGCTGCCCCTGTTTGCCGAAATCGATGCTGACCGTGTTCGCGCCACTGTCGATGACGCGAAGATCAAATCACGGCCGACCTTTCATTACCGATTGCCCAATTGCCAGATTGACGACCCGCAATGGAGCCTCGCGTCCTCTTGGATACGCTGGTGCCGGGTTGAACAACTCGCCAACGACGACGCCTCGCTCCAGCAGCTGGGCAACGAATTCCTGGCGGCGGACAGGCCGCTGATTGGTGTGGATCGTGGCGCCTGGGTAAAAAGGATATCTCGATGGCTGGACGACCACACATAGGGGTTACCGGCAACCACCGCCGCTGGGCACCGGCCTGGTGGTGCACGGCGCTGGCATTACGCTTGTGTGGTGCTGTTCCCCAACGCATTTCGGTTCATCACCCGTGGCAGGGGGCGCCACCGGATGCCCTGGTGATCGGTGGCGGTAACGATATCAGCCCGGAGCATTACGGCGGTGAAGTCGATGCCAGGGTCAAGCTCGATCCAGAACGAGACACACTGGAAATCGAATGGATTCGGCACGCACTGAAACACGATATCCCCATGATTGGCATATGCCGCGGGGCGCAACTCATCAACACCGTCCTCGGCGGCACCCTTCACAATGACATCCGCCATATTCGCCGTCTGACCTACAACCGCCCCGGGCTGCTGCCGACCAAACAAGTCTGGCTTGAACACGATTCCCGACTCGCCCACATCACCGGCAAGACCAAGCTCCGCGTCAACAGCCTGCACCATCAGGCCATAAAGCGCCCGGCCGAGCCCCTGCGCCGCACCGGCTGGGATCTGGACAAGATCACCCAGGCCATTGAGCCCACCGACAATATCCCCGTCCTCGGCGTTCAGTGGCACCCTGAATATATGATCTACCTGCGGTCACAATTCAGGATCTTCCATTGGTTAGTGGACAATGCACGGGACCGATTACCCCAGCCCTGATAGGGACATACAGAGTGAACAATGGGCTGGGTGACACTCGCGTTCGTAGTGGATTGACGCACGGGGCAGCGCCCCAAGACAGACATCGCTCAGGACCGGGAAGGGAACATCACCACATCATCGCCCTCCTGCCATACCGGCAGCTTGATCATGGTTTGCAGAAAGAGTGGGTGCTCCAACCAGTCCTGTAACCACCGCTGCAGATTCGGGTAAGGCAGCTGGCTAAATACATCGCGATCCACATGGGCGAATTGGCGGACAAAGGGCATCACACCAATATCCGCGATGGTCGGATCATCCCCAAGCAGGTAAGTGCGGCTCTTCAGCAACGACTCCAGAACCTGAAGAAAGGCCTCTCCCCGTTGCCGATACTCTGCCTGAGTCATCTCAACATGGCGGTCAGCGTATTTATAGCGATCCAGCCAATACTTGAACTCATTATCGTTTTGCTCAATCAGCGCATTCGCCTGATCCAGGACCGTTGCGTCTAACAACCCTTGTGGATCCTGCTGCTCTAGCGCCCAAACCATGATGTCCCGGCTTTCTTCAATGACAGCACCATCGGCAAGCCACAAAACAGGTACGGTGCCTTTAGGGCTTATCGCCAACATTGGCGCGGGCTTGTTTTTCAGGGTCACCTCACGCAGCTCAACCTGTAAACCCGCAAAAAAAACCCCCAGGCGGGCCCGCATGGCATAGGGGCAGCGCCGAAAGGAATACAGACAATCAAATGAGGCCGTCATAGCGATACTTCACAACTGAACCAGGGGTGTATTTGAGCAACGGGGAACCGATATTTCTGCTCACCGCTAAAGGGTTGTCGATGAACTCAGCCCATCAGGTGCGTATAGGGAAAGGATACTATTGCAGCGTCGCCCCGTCCCGGGAGCCTCGATGCATCGCAATGTCGTCTTGTGCGCCAGTCTGGGTACTGGCTAAAAAGGGGTTTAGTCATAACGCCCCTATGCCCGCATCCCCCCCAGAAAGTCCGCGATCAATGTCTTCATATCTTGCAAGGTATAGTCATCCGGCGAGGACGCCAGATTGATAGCGGCCTCAACCAGGACGCCATAAATCATGCTGATAAGCAGATTGCGGGGATAGGGTTTGAGCCACCCGCCGTCCTGTAAGCGTGAGATGGTGCGAGCCAGCGTACCCATCGTGTAGCCACTATCAATATCACGCCATGTCTCCCAGCCAAGAAAGGTGATCACCTCCTGAAGAGGCATGGTGTGGCGTCCATTGCTCACCACAAAATCGAGGAAGGTGTCGCAAAGCAGCAAGGTGTCATCCCAGGGGTTATCGGTTTCAGGAACCGCCCCCACCGCCTCTGCAACCCACTGTGCCTGGAGCTGATAACACGCGATTAACACCTCTTTCTTACTGCTGAAATAGTAGTAAACCGCGCCCTTGGTCATGCTGACTTTTTCAGCAATACGATCAATAGACGTCCCTGCATAGCCGTGCCTGGCAAACAGTTCCAGAGCCTCGTGAATGAGGGTGTCGCGTGTTTCTTCCGCGAATTTTTGTGTGGGTGATTTGACTGACATACCAAGAGTATGTCATACATACCGTCGGTATGTAACTCTCATTCGAATGCCCAACGAGGCCCAACCATGCTGAAGATGAAGAAAAAATGTGAGCGCTGTGCGGCGCCGCTGCCTTTGGACGGAGAGGCTCTGATTTGCTCGTTCGAATGCAGTTTCTGCGCGGGGTGTAGCGCTGAGATGGATCACATCTGCCCAAACTGTGGTGGCGAACTGCACCTGCGCCCTCCCCGTGTCATTACGCCCATACAGGCGCTGACAAAACGGCTTACAGGAGGGGGAAACCGTGTCCGCTAGCTCCCGGTGGGAACATTGCCCCGACGGTACCGCGCTGGAATATGTCGAACACAGCGCGGACCGGGCAGCGCCATACCAAGGCGTCATCCTGATTGCCAGCGCACTCGGCGTGCCCGCCAGGTTCTATCGCGCGTATGCCAATTTCATGGCCATGAAGGGGTTTACTGTCCTCAGTTTCAACTATCGAGGTATCGGCCTGTCCGGCCAACAGGCCGATCCGGGTTTGATCCGCCTGGCACGGTGGGGCAGCCAGGATCTCGACACCATGATCGGCAAGGCCACGAAAATCGCGGGCAGCAGCCCGGTCTATCTGGTCGGCCATAGTATTGGCGGGCAACTGGTAGGCCTGGCAAAGCGCGCAACTCAGTTGAGCGCAGTAATCTTTGTCGGCGCATCGTTCCCTTACTGGAGCCGCGGGCCTCTCGCGTATCGTCTCAAGCTATTGAGTTTTTATTACTGTCTGGTAGCGATACTTGGCCGCCTGCGCGACCCCTTCCCTGCTCGCGCACTGGGGCTTTCCAATACCGATATGCCTAGCCGGTTGCTTAGAGACTGGGCCGAGTGGGCTTCGCAAAAAGAGTATCTGCTATCCCCACGCTTTCATCTCAATGCCAAACAGGCCTACAGCGAACTGGGTCTTCCCGCCCTGGCGTTTGAATTCGCGGATGATCACATCGCTCCCAAAGCGGCGACACAGAAGCTATATGACAGCTACCCGAGCCTGCAGATCGACGTGCGGCGCAAGCCGGCGGCCAAGCCGGTAATCGGCCATATGGGGTTCTTTCGGGAGAGCTGTGGTCACCCTTTCTGGGAAGAACAACTGGCCTGGATGGCCAACAAGGAACCCGCCATCGCCAGCCATAGCGGTTAGTGGCCTTGCGCTGCAGGGCTTGCCTCAGAGAGCGGAACAATGAATGCCGAGGGATTCCCCGGCCTTAAACATACCAAGGGGTTATACGATGTCGAACATGGTAAGCACCATGCAAAAAGCCGAACAATGGCCATTCGGGAAGCAGTTCATTCAGCTGGCCATGCGCTGGATGGTGCCCTTCTCTGCCAGCATAAAACCGGAGCTGGAGATTCTGGTGCCAGGCCATACACGCGGGCGAATGCGTGACCGCCGCGCCGTCCGCAACCACCTCTCCTCGATTCATGCGGGCGCCCTGTTCACCCTTGCCGAAACAACCGGCAATCTCGCCCTGATGAGCCTCACACCTGATAACGGGCGCTGGATCGTTACCGGCATGGATATCGAATACCAAAAGAAGGCACGCGGCCCGTTGATTGCAGAAACGCTCCTGGGGGAGATGGACTGGTCCAGCAGCCACGAGGTTCGGGGAGAAACCCGTATTGTTGATGAACAGGGTGATACGGTTGCCAGGGCGGAGCATCGCAGGCGGGTTTCGCCCAAGTGAAAGCCCGCCACATCTACGGAAACCTACCGGACACCCATTCATTGAGAAGCAAGGCTGCCAATGGCTGAATGGATGGGTGCCCTGTTGTTTCAACCTTACTTCTGGGCGTTGGACGCCTTGCAGGTGGAAATACCGAACGGCAGATAGGCCGGACACCAGCGGGTGGTGCCGGTGAACAGCGGGATAAGGCCGATGGCACCCCACCAGCTCTGGAATACCACGCCCAGGGCGATGATCGCCACACCCGCTACTAATCGCAGAGTACGATCTGCGTTACCCACGTTGGTTTTCATGACAGCCTCCTTTTTGAATGCTTATTTTTTGAGTCTGTCCTTATTCCTGCTGGCGGGTATTGATCCAGGTCAGGAAATCCCGTCAGCCTCTCTGCCAATTGGTGGGAATCCTGAGCTTAGAAATTAACGAAACGTTCGCTGAACAATCGCTGCCAGTGGCCCAGGCCAGGACCTGACGCTGCTGGACAAGATAGAACGGAAAGGAAGCCAAACCGGCCTGGCCACCATATGTATCAGCTTGGGTCAGTGTATTGCGACCATGATCGAGCGGGCGTGATACACGCCGAAGCCTGATGCGGGACGCGCTCCGGCGGTCAGGCTGAGGCAGATTTCTGGTCATGCCTCACGAGGGCGAGACTGAAAACAAAAAGGTGTCACTGCGCCACAAAAAACCGTTAACTGAAATACTCCATTTAGTTTTTAGAAAACGCATGGGAATGTTTAAACATTCGCGCCGCTTTTTTCACGCTTCCAAGATTCCGGTATTTTTTCATTAAGTACTAACGATATACTTTCATTAATGCAGAAAGCGGATGAATCAGTTCAGGAATAAGTTCCTCGTAAGGAGCCCACTTCGCGACCGAGGTTTTGTAAATCGGCTGCCGTACCTGGGTAATACTCGCTGTTCTCACTAACCGATCTGATTCATAAAACTTGAGACAGGCGTCATCCCAAGGCAAACCAATGTGCTCCAGCAACTTCCGCGAACCACTTTCCTGATCATCAATCAGGACTTCATAATCCGCATTCATGAACCCGTCCGGGCAAACGTTTTGCCAATGGGCCATCATTTCTAGGTAACCCTCAAACCTGGCGACAAGATGCTTAATATGACATGCCCACCGGATCATGCCGAACTGTGTCTGCCAGCAAGATATTGCCACGTCACGCATATCCCTGCGTGCATGAATAATACTGGCATTGGGAAAGAGTAACTTGATCCACCCCACATTCATGTAGTTGTCCGGCATTTTGTCCACGACATAGCGAACGCCTGGTTTGTTCGCTTTTTCAATCTGCTCCCGGAGAGAGGTCAGATACTCCTCTGCAACCCGGTGCAGCAAATCACTGTCCGGTTCAGTAAGGGAGCGCTTTTTGGCTTCAGCATGACCAAGAGAGAATTTTTCGGCGTAGAGGTGCTGATATGCCTGAAGCGCAATCACTGCATAATTACGCTCGCCAACACCCAGTACACTCGGGTGTCGAGCCATGATCTGCTCAGTCAGGGTTGTTCCTGAACGCGGCATGCCGACAATGAATACAGGCATGTCAGAAGAGTGACCAATCTGCTGACCTGTCTCGATTAACTGCCGGGTAAAGAGTTGCTTGTTGGTAGCAACAACCTGCTGATGTGAGTCCTGTTGATACTCCCAACCCTGCCGGACCCTGGATGCCCATTGGAAGCGATTCGCTTCCGCCATATGGGCCACCGCACTGGAGAAATCCTTGTTGCCCGAGTAATAGTAAGATAACGCACTGTGCAGCGACCCTTTGGCGCCATCGGGTAGTGCATCCTTTTCCAGAAGCTCATGGGCTTTTTGCACATGAGAGGCCTCCAGGGAGGATTTCTTCAACGTAGCCAGCCCGCTGATCGCACCAATGCAATCCTCCTGCTCAGCAAGCGCCTGCCGGAAGCAAGCATCGGCCCCCTCCATATTCCCTGAAGAAGAAAGAATACCGCCCATTTTGCAGTAGAGGCTGGCTTGCTGGGGAGCAAGTGCACTGGCTTTCTCAAGACATCGTAAGGCCTCATCCGCCTCCCCTTCATTCCAGTAAAGATCCGATAAGGTCACCCAGTACTGGGGAAGAGAGGAAAGCGACTCAGCGTTCTCATTCAGTAACGCGATACCCTGGCCATGCAAATCATGTTTATCCAGACATTGAGCCATGCCCAGGATGGCCCCAGGCAACGACGAATCCAGGGATAGCGCCTTGTTGAACCAGCTGGACGCCTCTGAATGATCACCAATATTGAGGTAGTTGTTACCAATAGCCGTGAGCAATTCCGGGTGTTCCGGTTTTTTTTCAAAGGCGGATGCGAATGTATCCATCCCCTCTTCATAACCCTCTTCCGCAATATGGGCTCTGCCTAACGCAATATAGGCATCGATATTGTCTGGATTTTTTTCTATTGCCTTGCGCGCTGCCTCTTTAACCTGGCCGTGATGCTGCAGATTCAAATGCATCAGTGTCAGATTATTGTTGGCTCTTTCATCATCCGGGTTGATGGTAATGGCACGCTTATAAAGCTGTATCGCCTTGCGCCAGTTTCCCAATGAGCGCTCGGCGTCAGCCAAACCGGAAATAACCGTTGAATTATCCGGAGCCAGAGAAGCTGCTTTTGAAAAGGCTTCCTTGCACTCTAAAAATGATTTTTTCTGATAGTGGCAACTACCAAGATTGATTAACGCCTGGATATTAACCGGCACAATGGCAAGCACCGCAAGATAGGCCTGAGTGGCGGCATCCATTTTTCCCAAACGTTGATATGCAACACCTAAATTCAGCAGGACATTAAGGTTTTTATCATCGAACCCAAGCGCAACTTCCAGCTGTTGAACTGCTTTTCCATTTTCCTGGGCTAGCAATGAATGCAAACCGGAAAAGTAGTGGGCCTCTGGTTTGTCAGGAAAGCGAAGCATGAACTGTTCAGCCAGTTCACCCGCCTGCAGCAGATCGCCCGCTGACAACGCGTTGATGAGTTTCGATTTAGACTGAGAAAAAGAAGGGTTAGACAAGTGCAATCCTGAAAAAGGAAGCCACCCGAGAGTGGCCTCCTGGTCATGATGGAACGGGATCAGACACGACGTCTGCGAGATACACCCAGGGCCGCGATCAATGCCATAAGAGCGGCGCCAGCACTGCCACCGCTACTGCTACTGCTGCCTGTGCGGGCAGCTACTTCTGCTGCTTTGGGCAACGCATAGTTGACAACACGGCTACGCTCAGTATTGCTCAAACCTACTAGCAGACCGGCGGAGCTCAATGCGCTACCAGATTCATAATTTGACTCAATGGCGCTGGCGTCAGTAATACTCTTCGACATTTGATGAAAAACAACAACACTACGGCTCTCACCGGCAGGGATCGTAACGGTGTAATCAATATCGTAGTCGGAGGTATCAAGATCCACCACTGTCGTATCTACCGTTGATCCTTCCCCAGAGATACCCGTTGTAATAACTGGATCACCGTTAGCGCCATCCACAAGGTCATCGGAAATGGTAACCCAGGTGTCTGTGCTATCAACGGTCTGGTCATCATTACTGGTATTAATAATACCGCCCTGACCATCGGAGCCCCAGTTTCCATAAATCTGGAAAGTCACCGACTGCTCGATAGCCCCTTTATTCGTTACGGTAAAGAGGCCCCGTGTAACGGGATCATCTTTCAGGAAGGCCCACTTGATGCTCGCATCAAGATCTGTATCAATATCCACATTGGTACCAGCATCGATCTGGTAATCGGTAATAACTGCATCAGCACCTACCGGATCAAACCAATTACCATTAACCCCAAGCCCCAGCACACCGTCATAGGCATCACTGTAGGAGTAGCAGTTCCAGAACGTAGTTACCGAAGTGGTACATGAAGCCGTCTTGCCGATAGCCCCTTCCGAAATACTGGAGTAAATATCGGTAATAACTGAAGAATTACTGCCAGAAAAATAGAAACCATGCGCCCAATCCTTGTTTGCGTCATGGAAAGTCAGATACCCCTCATCGGTGCCGGTCCAGGATGTCTTAACCCCGGCACGGGCAGACGATGCCATCATCCCCACGAGCCCTGCACCTGCCACCATGGAGGCACCAGCCATCCCTTTTAGTTTTTTGAAACTACTCATTTTATCCCCTCACAATGTTTGTAGTTGGTTCCATTTACTTGCTGATGCCCCGAAAGGGCTATATTCGGCCAGAACGTTTCGCAGCTCGCTCAAGCCGTTTTTTTTCGCGCTTTGACTGCGCTTTATCTTTGTTGAATTGCCGCCTGGCCTTGCGCTCCCAATGCACGCCCGCCTCTTGAATTGAAGCCTCATCTCGCTCAGTCCCGCTGGATGGAAAAAACATCACCGTCGCTATTGCGTTAGACCCCAAAGCTGACTTCTTCCAGCCTGTTATCATGCTCAACGATTGCTCCCGGGCAATTTTTTCCAGGGCGGATTCAAGAGTGCGATTTGAAATAGAAAAGGAGACGGGCTTGTCTACTGCGGGGGAAACATCGACAGCAATACCCGAAGCCGCAGCGACCTGTGCCATAACCTGGGAGAGGGGCTGATCAATGGCTGTAACGTAAATGCTGCCTTCATGCATATAGACATCGCTGTCTCCAGCCCTAGATAACTCAGAACAAAGCAAAACAGCGAAAATTGACAAGAGAGGCACCCCTGACCTCAATGTTGCCTTTACCCCAACCCCCTTCACACTGCGTCCTCCTGACACAGGGCGACCTTCCAATCCAGCATTCCCCAATGAATGCCGGTCAAGTCACCAGCCTACCCGCCCATATTTTACATTCTTTTACCATAATCTATCATTTTTGCAACATATGTCACAAAAATAGCTTTTCCCTCCATCTAAATAGCAGAAGCTTCTCACTAAAGCAGCGCACCCAATCAGCTCAAGCTAGCAAGCTAGGACACCCATTGATAACCACACCAACACCTCACCCCAGTGCACAGGCAGCGTTTTGCCCAGCAATCCAGCGCCGGCCTGTGGCTTCAGCAAAGGCTCTGACCCTCGCCAGTGGGCCAATCGCCAAGGGAGTGCGTTGTTTTCGGGGCGTCATGTGTTTCAGCCATGCCCGCTCATCGATCCCAAGTCGATCAAGGATGCCGGCGGCAGCACCATTAATAGCCCCACGCTTGTCCGCACGCAGGGCTCTGCCAGTGGCATCCACCAGCTCCAGATAATCCATCAACCGGATGCGGGAGACCGTGGTGTCGTCGTCACTTTCTATGTGCTCGGCGTCCACCAGAGGGAGAAGTATCGGAGCTGTCTCAGCTGATGGCTGATTCAGTACGGCACCGCTGCGTTGTTGGAAGGAGGTGTAATCTGACGTTTCCGGGGTGGCTGCCATACCTGTCCGCACCGGATTAAGATCCACGTAGGCCATACAGCTGAGTAGGGCTTTCTCATCCAGTAGGGCCTGGCTCTTGTAACGCCCTTCCCAGAAGCGGCCCTTGCAGCCGTCTTCCTCGTTGGCCCGGCGGGCCAGATGCTCATTCAGGCAACGCATAAACCAACCCAGGTCATACAGCCGGGAGCGCCATTCCTCGACAATCTCCAGCGCCTTCAGGGTTTCTGCCTCGCCGGTCTCGTCACGCAACCAGCGCTGCACCTGTGGCGGCCCGGAAAACAGCTGCATCCACTGCGCCGCCACTTCCCGTTCCGACCAGCTTTCTGCCTGGCCCCGATCCACCCTCAGCACCACATGGGAGTGATTGGACATCACCGCATAGGCACACAGATCAATCGCAAACACCTCAACCAGCGTCGCAAGACGCTCCACCACCCACTGCCTGCGGTGCTCATAATCCTGGCCAGAATAATGATCACGCCCACACAGGAAAGCCCTGCGTACACAACGGCAAATACAGTGGTAGTACGGGGTTTCATCAAGAGAAACCTGCTGATAACGCGCTCGGGTCATGGTCGCCTCCTTGCTGATCCATGACTCAAACCATACTGACCTTACGGACAGCTCACTATCAGACAGCAACCATCAGATGCGTAGGAGATCTGCCAATTGATGGGTGTCCTGTTGTTGTCCTTGTTGTTGTCCTTGTTGTTGTCCTGCCTGTTGTTGTCCTGCTGTTGCCGAATAACGAGGAGTTGAGCCAAACGGTCAGACGCTGGCGCCAACCATTAGCGGGGACGGAAGAAGACGAGGCCTGCATGAAACATCACCCAACGAGATAAAAGCCGCGAGTATACCTGATCTGTTTGTGGGGGGTTGATAGCATACGGTGGCGAAGGCAGGTAGTTGGCGGGGGCCCCAGCGTTTCAGGCATTGGAGTGGCGCACGGGACAAGACCTGATCCAGAGTCCCGTGAGCCCGGATTCACGCGTCAAATCTTGAATCAAGATTTGGGAAATGGGAGACCTGACCCTCGTGTTCCCTCTGCACAAGCACTAATTCAAACAGCAAAAAGCTCGTTGTAACAGCACCCACTTGATCTCTCTGCGCAGGCGCTGCCACCGTTCCAGCTTGTTTGAAAGCCTTTTAAGCCTGAGCTGACGTTTTATTCGCTGACGAAATTGGTCATTAGCTCAGCGCAACGCTGCGGTGCTTCCATCATCAACAAATGGCCTCCGTGCTCAATATGGTGTTGCGCGGGCTGATAACGCTGAATGAACTTGCGGCCCTTTGCCACAGAAAGCACCTGATTATGCTTACCCCAAATCACCATAGCCGGGGGCATACCGTTACTGGTTTTATCTAATTTCTCAAAACCAAAACCAAGAAACACCTGCTCCCCTAATGCCATAAGCGTGTCAGCATTGCTGGGCTGACGGAATCTGTCGGCTAGCTGAGTACGCAAACGCTCAGACACCATGCCTGCCGCTTTTATCTGAAATCCCACAACAACGCTTCTGCCCCATTCACGCTGCGTAACCAGCCGAGAAAACCCTTGCATAACACGTCGCCCAAACGCCGTTGTTAGCACCCGCGCTGCCGTGCGGCTACCCAGTGCCAGCGTGCTGCTGGTGAGCACATTAAACAGCACCAGTTTCTCTACGCTCCGCGCACCAGGCTTTCTTTCTGCATCCTTACGCGCAAAGTGAATGGCCGCCGCAGCGCCAACACAATTGCCCACAAGGACCACCTTGTCCAGGGTTAGCTGATCAATAACGTCAGCAATCACATCGGCGTAAATATCGAGTGCTCGACCTTCTTGCATCGCCGCCGATTCGCCATACCCCAGCCAATCAATAGCGGTAATCCGGTAACGGCTTTCCAGCTCCTTGGTCACAGGCTCCCAAATACTATGGTCTGTGCCGCCATTGTGCAGCATGAGCAAATGCGGCCCATTGGGATTTCCCAATTGGGTGTAAGCAACGCGGCCATGTCGTGTTGTAAGACGATGCATCACTGATCTTCCCCGTTATTTCAATCATGCAACTGTAGCGAAAGGGGGTAAAAGTAGGCTTGTATGGATTGTGTGTGTTTCTTTAATACTTGTCTGAAAGAGCGAGCCCAAACGCTAGGTGAAGCTCATGGCTACCGTGCCTTCCATAAGAAGGCTCGGCGAAAAGCCTGTGATGGCCGTTACCGCTTTACTAAAGTGCGCTAAATCGTAAAAGCCTGCAGCATGTGCCGCATCTGTGAGGGTAGCTCCGAGGGCGAGTTCAGGAATGCTCTTCCACAAACACACGCTGCGAATATATTCCAAGGGGCTGCAAAGAAGATATTGCTTGAACAAGGCATTCAAGCGCGACACCGACACATGCACAGAATCAGCAAGGGCCGCCACCGACAATTCATCGAACCCGTGGGCCTCCACCAGCGCCATTGCCTGCGCTACTCTCGGATCATAATTAACCGCTTCAGGCTTTGGGTTCAGCACTGTAATAATATCGTCGAACAAAACCTGCGCTTCTGCCACATCAGCCAACTGCCCAAAACGCGGCTGGCAAAGCGCCTGAATGGCAGAGAGCTCGTCAGCATTAAGCAAGCGCCCCACGGGGTTGCCTATCGCCTGTAATAAAGCAGGGTAAGCCTCGCTGGTAATGAAGGCATCAACGGTGGTTGTCGCCCCTGGCGCATGCATAAAAGAACGAGGCGCGGCAGGCCCAACAATGGCACCCATTAGCTTCACCTCGTTGTCTGCCCGACCGCGAACGCTAAATGCTTCGTCGTTAGCTACCAGCACAGTAGTAGACAAGCGACGATACGGTGACGCACGGCGATCCAGTTCAAACGATGGCACTTGACGCAAAAAGCAGCGTGGCCAGATATACACGCCAGCACGATCCGTATCGGATTTTGCAGACATAACGCCTCCATCAAGAAAAGCATTGGGGGTTAGGGATCAGGTCTCCCATTTCCCATCAAACCTCCCCACAAACCAATTCCCTCCGCTCCCCGTCAACAACAACTGCTCCCTCGCCCTTGTCATCCCCACATACAACAATCGCACCTCGCTCTCCAGATTCTCATCGTCATCCCTCAACCCTCCCAACCCCGCCAGTACCACGGTATCGAATTCCAGCCCCTTGCTGCTCTGCCGAGTGAGTAGCGCGATGCGCTCGGCATTGGCGTCGTAGGCTTTCTTGCTGGCGTTGTCTTTCAGCCAGGCATGGGGAATGTTTTCCCGCTTGAGAGCCCGTTGCAGGGTGTCGGCTTGCCAGGTGTAGCCGTAGATCACCGCGATGGTGTTGAGCGGCTGGCCGTTCTGGTGCCATTTGCGAATACAGCGGGCGATGTAGTGGGCTTCGTCGTTGAAGGTGTCGAACTTGCGGAATGCCGGGGGCGGGCCGCTGGCGCCTGCCATTTCCGGGGCGATGAGGGGGATGTGGTCGTCGTCGGCGTCTTGGGCTTGCAGGAAGTCCTTGGCGAAATCGTAGGCGTAGCTGAGGATTTCGCGGGTGTTGCGGTAATTCAGTTTCAGAATGGTGGTACGGCCACGGGCCTGGATGCCCGCGCTGGACAGGGGGAACTTGAGGCTGCGTTTTTTGTAGATGGACTGGGCATCGTCGTAGAGCAGCAACAACGAGTTGGTGTCCGGGTCGATCATCTGCACGACCAGCGCCAGCCAGTCCTGCTCGAAGTCGTGGCCTTCATCGATCATGACCGCGCTGTATTGAGCGCGGGGGATCTGGCCCTTGTCCACGGCCTGAATGACGGTCTCCACCTGCCGCTCCCAGGGTTTTAATTCGGGCGGGGCGGGGATCAGATCCACGTTATAGGTTTGCAGTTGCCGGCCACACCATTCATGGAAGTGGTGTACCTGCACTTTCTCTTCGATGCCCTTTTCGGCAATAAAGCTGCGCAGCCGTGCAGCCAGGGTGATGTTGAAGCACAGCACCAGTATCGGTTTGGTGACGGCCTGGGCCAGGTGCAGGCAGCGGTAGCCGAGGATCAGGGTCTTGCCGGAGCCGGCCACGCCGTGGATGACCCGGTGGCCCTCACCCATGCTGCGAGCCAGTTGTTCCTGCTGCAGGTCCATCACGCGGACGATGTCCGGGATGTTGTTGTAGTCTGCCCTGCCCTCGGCCACGGCTTTGCTGCCGTTGGCGCTGCCCTGCCCTCGTGTACCGGCATCTTCATCCGCTTCGTCATCCTCGGCATCAAACAGCCCTTGCTGGGGCGCGTTGATGCGGATTTCCGGGAACAGGTTCCAGCGGATACGATCGATCAGCGGGAGGGTGAGCTTGTCGCCGAAGGCGTAATCGAACATGGCCCAGAGTTGTTCCTGGAACACTTCCGGGTCAGCAGTGGCGGTCATTTCATCGCGACAGATCACACGGTGCGGCGGCAGTACCAGCTCCTGCTGCTCTTCGTTGATGGCGTCGTTCCACTGCTTGCGGGTGATATTGGGAAACACCACGCCGTAGCCCCACGGGAAGCAGAGTTTGCCTTTGAACTGTTCGCGGGTCTGTTGCAGGTGTTCATCGCGCTGCAAGCGGTTGATGGCGGTAAGCGCGCACTGGCGGGCCTGTTGCAGCGGGTTGCTGACGGTCTTCAGGCCACCCGGGGTGAGGATCTCGGCATCACGGGGATTGAGGCTTTTCAGGGTATCCAGCTTCCAGTCTTTCACCTCCAGAAACAGCAGGCCACGACCGGGATGCAGAACGATGTAATCGGGATAGCGCCGTTTGCGCCCGACGGGGGTGTCGTACCAGACGGTGTAGTCATCCTCCAGCAGGGTTTCCAGCCGCTGCCCCAGGCGGCGTTCGCCCGACGTCATGCGGCGGATAGTCGTGAGGCTGGGGATGATCGTGGCCATGATGCCTACTTCTCCCAGCTCATGGTGACCCCATAGGCCTTGCCGTCAACGTCCAGGGAGGAATATTGAAGCATGATTACCCCGCCACTTTCTGGCTGCCACTGAACCACTGGCAGTTTTTTCTCTATGTCTCCTTTCCCGTCTAGCCAGAATACGAGCTTCTCCACCCAGCCGGGATCAAAGGCATCAAATGATGGCTTACCAAACTTTCTCTCTAATGTTGCTTTTTGGTTTTTAAAGAAACGCTTTTGCCCCACCTCGTTCTTGAACCAAGCACCGTAATAAACCAGAGAAATACGATCCCCGCCGCATTGATACCAGGTTATTTCAGAGAGATCCGGGGTGTTGTGTTCAAACGCCAGAAGTTCTTGCTCCAGCATGGTTTCCAGAGGCAGACCGGCCTCTGCACCCCGGTCAACCTCCATCTGATAGGTTTCCAGGCAGGAATCGCCGGGTGAAACGCCCAGGAACACGGAGGAGTGGGCTAACGAGGGGCACAGGAATACGGACAGTACGAAGAGGGTTCGGCACTGCTGGGGAATAGCTCGGCAGATTTTCTGGTTAGGCGTTCCCCAGAATAAAGGCATCCCATCCCTCGTTGTTTTATTGCCCGCGATCCTGGCGGGCTTATTATTGGTATTCGTTATTTGTGATCCAGTTCGAATTTACACAATCCGTACGCTGAAATAAATGAATAGGCTTCATTTTCTTGTTTAGGGGTTCGCCATGCGAGCATGGCTCCAACAAGAGAATCAGACAGCATCGTGTAACGGCTGTCCGCTGCAAGCCTTCACCACCCTGCCCGCCGGTTTCTTTATTGGGACGGCAGTGCACAAATAGACACAAAGCCCCAACTCAATGAATCTGACCCGCACCGGGATTTCTTCTACCTTGATTCAATCCGCCACCTTAACCAGGGCAGCCATGCCGAAAACCGCTGGCTGCGACTGCTGACAATGTGAATAAGGCGGTTCCGGAATCGGGCGAGCTCTGGCCTGCCGCTTCCGGTTTACTGAGATTGCCGGCCACACCGGCGGCTCTTTTGGCTTACTGCCCGGCCCGCCCGGGCGACGATGCGCTTCGGAACTTGCCATGAAATATGCACTGCCCACATTGATGAGCTGTCTGCTCCTTGCTGCCTGTGGCGGCAGCGATAGCGGCACCCCGACCACGACTAACGCCCCGGCCACAACGCCGACACCCAGTGAGCCACCGCCAACGCCCGACCCGGATCCGGAGCTGCTCGCCTGCGACCAGACGCCGCCTAACCCGCTGCGTAATGCGTATTTTGGTGAGCTGCATCTGCATACGGTGTACTCGCTGGATGCCGTTGCCGCGCAGCTGACCCCGGAAGGCGCCTACCGCTTTGCCATGGGAGAGCCGGTGGCCGCCCCACCCTATGACGCCGCCGGGAATTCGCTGATTCCGCCTTATCAGATTGATCGCCCGCTGGATTTTGCGGCGGTGACCGATCACGGCGAATGGCTGGGCGAACGGGAATTGTGTGAGGACCCCAGCCTGGACCCGCTGGCCTACAGCTCCCCCGAGTGCACAGTGTACCGCCAGGACCGGGAGCTCGGTTTCCTGCTGTTTGGCGGTGGCTGGGCTGGTTTTAGCCAGTTGGTGCCATTCCCCAATATCAGCTTTGACGAACCCTTCCTGCTCACCGACAACGAAGTCCACCGCCCATTATTTTGCGGGGTGACGGGGGAGAAGTGCCGGGGCGCCGCGCGTGGGCCCTGGCTGGATGTGCAGCTGCAGGCTGAGCGCTTTAACCAGCCGGGCTGCTTCACTGCCTTTAACGGCTACGAGTACACCATGTCGCCGCTGAGCGACAACATGCACCGTAATGTGATCTTTTCCGGGGACCAGGTGCCGCAGGACCCTGTCAGTGTCTATGAAGCGCCGGACCCTTCGGCTCTGTGGGAACAACTGGACGAGGCCTGCACCGGTGAGTGCGAGTACCTGACCATTCCCCACAACTCCAACCTGAGTAACGGGCGCATGTTTGCCGGACCGGAAGAAGACGGCTACGACATTGCCGAAAAACGCCGAGCCGAACCGCTGATCGAGATCTTCCAGGTGAAGGGGGATTCCGAATGTGCGCGGGTGGAAAATGGCAGCCCGGATGATCCCCTGTGTGATTTTGAAAAACTGCCAGCCACTAATTTCTTCGAGTTCTTCCTGGGCATCAATCCGATTCCCCCGGCCCCCGCATTTCAGAACTATGTGCGCCATGGTCTGAAGGAAGGGCTATTGATCGAGGAAGCCAAGGGTGCCAACCCGTTCCAGTACGGTTTCATTGCCAGCACCGACAGCCACTTCGGCCTGCCCGGTGCGGTGGATGAAGACAACTTTGTCGGCCACCGGGATGTGCCTCCGGTGGACGGGGTGAAAGACGATTACTTCAATAACCCCGGTGGCCTTGCCGTTGTCTGGGCTGAAGAGAATACCCGCGCGTCCCTGTTTGATGCCATGCAGCGCAAGGAAACCTATGGCACCAGTGGCCCGCGCATGCAGCTGCGGGTATTTGGTGGCAGCACCGAGCAAATGCCGGACAACATGTGTGAGCGTGGCGGCCAGGCGTTTGTGGAAACCGGCTACGCGGCCGGCGTGCCCATGGGCGGCGAACTGCACGCCGGCCAGGGCACCCCACGCTTCGCCGTGTGGGCCACCGCGGATACCTTCCCCCGTGAGAACGAGCGCAGCGTCAATGTGCCCCTGCAGCGTGTGCAAATCGTCAAAGGCTGGGTGGAAAAAGATGCCAATGGCCAGTCCCTGGCCCGCGAGCAGGTGTTTGATATTGCCACCGGAAACAGCGACTGGTCCCTGGACGATGACACCTGCCAGGTGTCCGGTAGCGGCCCGCAACAACTGTGTGCGGTGTGGGACGACCCGCAATTCCAGGCCGATCAGAATGCCTTCTACTACGCCCGTGTGGTGGAAGCCCCCACCTGCCGCTGGCTGACCCGCCAGTGCATGAATGCACCGGCGGATCTGGATTGCAGCAACAATCCACAAGAAGAGTGGGCGGCCTGCTGCGAAATCGAGAACGGCAATGCCCCCTCCCGCATTCAGGAACGGGCCTGGGCCTCACCGATCTGGTACAAGCAGTGAACACGATCGGCTGGCTTCGTCACCCCTTACTCCACTGCCTGCTCTTGGGCAGTGGCGCCTTCCTGGCGCAGTCGTTGTTCACAGATCCCAGCGCCGATCACCCCGCCGCCACGGAAATCCATTTGGGTGCCTCAGAGGTGGAGGCGTTAAAGGCGCAGTGGCGACAACAGCTGGGGCGTGAACTGACCCCCGATGAACTGCAGGCGTCGCTGCAGGCCCGGGTGGATGAAGAGATTCTGATTAACGAGGCCCGGTTGCGTGGCTGGGATCGCACGGACCCCATCGTTCGCCGCCGCCTGCGCGAGAACCTGGCCTTTACCGAACAGCCCGCCAGCCACCCGTCCGATGCGCTGGCTAACGCCTATGAATTGGGGATGCCCCTGCAGGACCCGGTGGTGCGCAAGCGCCTTCTGCTTCGTATGCAGGCCGAACTGCGCAGCCAGGCGGACCTGGAAGCGGAGAGTGCCGAACTGGCCCGCTATGCTGACTCGGCCACGACCCTGGCACGGCGTTGGCATGTGTCCCATGTACTGCGCACCGGCCCGGACGCCAGGGCAGAGCTGCTTTCACTGCCGTCGTTTTCTCCTCAGGACGCGACCCGCTATTCCGAGCCTTTTCTCGCCGGCAATGTATTGGCGGATATCAGCGACAGGACTCTCGCCAAGACCTTTGGCCCCGGATTTGCCGCACAACTGGAAGCCCTGCCTACCCGCCAGTGGGCCGGCCCGGTGGAGAGTGTTTTCGGGCAGCATCTTGTCTGGATTGAGGGAACAACCCGTCAGCCGGTACCGATTAACCCGGCCAAGGTGTATCTGGCCTGGAAAGCCGACCAGGAAAACCAGGCACTGCGAGAGGGTATGTCGCAGCTGCGTCAGCAATACACAGTGAGTTGGGAAGAATGAGCCATCTGTTACGCCACTGTGTGGCCGCTTTGATCCTCGTCACCCTCGCCAATACGGCCCACGGCCATGGGCTGGTACCGATGCTGTTGAAGCTGGAACAGATCGACGACCTGCATCTGCGTGTCAGCCTCAAGTCCGGCGTTACCGTCGCGCAGACGCCGACACCGGTCTTCCCCGAAACATGCACGCCGTCCGCGCCGCAACGCACCATGGCAAAGGAGGCGCACTGGACGATCTGGCAGCTTCGCTGCGACGAACCACCCTACAGCATCAGCCTGCCTGGTCTGGGCGAGTACCAGGCCGTGGCTCAATACCATTCGCCTGGCGAGCCTACTCACAGCAGCTTGCTGGATGCCCACTCCCCCGTCTTCCAGTTCAAGGCATCCGGGGACTGGCTGGGCACACTGATCCGTACCGCTCACTCCGGCATCATTCATTTGCTCGCCGGCTGGGATCACCTTCTTTTCGTTATCGGCCTGACCCTGTGGCTGCGCCGGGGCAAACCTCTGGTGCTTGCGATTACCAGCTTCACTCTGGGCCACAGCCTGACCCTGGCCTTGGCTGCCAGCGGTATCATCCGCTTTCCCGTTACCCTGGCCGAGATCGCCATTGCCGCCAGTTTGCTGGCCATGGCGTTCCAGCTGAACCGGGGCACCCTCAAGCAGCCCAGCAGGGCCACCGTGCTCCTTCTGCCGCTGGGGTTTGGTTTGTTGCATGGCCTCGGGTTTGCCAATGTGCTCAATACCCAGGGGCTCAGCGGTAACGATTTGATCATTACCCTGCTGGGTTTCAATCTCGGTCTGGAGCTGGGGCAATTGCTGTGTGTGGCGGCGGTGCTGCTGGTGATATTTGGCATGAAGCACCATATCCAGCGCCTGCAGAGCATTGCTGTTTACAGCATCGGCAGCATGGCGGTTTTCTGGATGTGGGAACGGGCGCTGTTACTGGCGGTTTGAGACTGGGCAGCCGTCGACATTTCATCTCTTGTGGTTGCTTAACAGAACGTTCGGCGGCTGGACGCTGAGGACCGATGGCATTCGATCCCGCAGAGTTGTTTTTATCGGTATTTTTCTCTTCGTGATCCCGTTCGATATTGCACGGCTGTAGTCAGAAAAAAGTCAGGGGTTCGCCATGCGAGCATGGCTCCAACAAAGAGGGAAAAGGAAAGGGGCGCCCGTGGTAGCTGATGGGCGCCATCGGGAATCATCACGTCTCGAACCGTTTTAGCCGCCGTAGTAGCTCGTGGTTTTCCCGGCGTAGCGCCTCCACTTCATCCAGCAACTCCATGGCCAGTGCCACGCCTGCCCAGTTGATTTCCAGGTCACGCCGCAGGCGGGTGGCGCGGGCAATGTCAGCGACGACGGCATCGTCGAATTGCCATTCGCTGGCCTGCCTGTCGTGGGGCTCGATAATGCCAAGGCTGACGATGTCGATCAGGTCCTGCTCTGATATCTGCACCAATTGGTAAATGTCGCTACTGCATACGGTGATTCTTAGTTGAGAGGCCATGATTACCGTCTCCATTGTGCGCGCGGATCGAAGCTCGCCTTGTCGGCGAGTTGTTGCCACAACTGTTCAATGTCTTCGCCGGTGGCATCTGGCATGACTACTTTCAGCACGGCAATCAGGTCACCCTTGCCGGTCTTGCCGGGCAACCCTTTGCCGGGAATGCGCAGCTTCTTGCCGTTCTGGCTGTGTGCCGGGATAGTCATTTGAACCGCGCCGGTGAGAGTGGGCACTTCAATTTTCGCCCCCAGCGCCACTTCCCAGGGCGCCACCGGCACGGTGACGATCAGGTTGTGGCCTTCCACATCGAACAAGGGATGCGGCACCAGGCGGATGCGCAGGTATACGTCGCCAGCGGGGGCATTGCCGATACCGGCAATCCCCTGCCCTTTCAGCCGGATACGCTCACCACCGGTCACACCGGCCGGAATTTTCACGTTCAGGGTTTTGCTCTTCTCGCCGAGCACCTGACCGTACTGGTCGTATTCCGGCAACCGGTAGGAAACCGACTTGGATTCGCTGCTGACCGTGTCTTCCAGAAAGATGGGCAGCTCGATTTCCACATCCTGGCCGCGCCGCGACGGGGCATGGCCACCGCGGGCCTGGCGGGCGCCGGTGAACTGGGATTCGAAGAAGTCGGAAAAGCCCGCATCGGCAGGATCAAACCCGCCGCCTGACGGCTGCCAGCCGGGGGGCTGCTGGAACGAGCCATGGTCGCCTTGCTGGTTGCGCAGGGCGCGGAGCTGGTCGTAGTCGGCGCGCTTGTCCGGGTCTTTCAGCACCTGCCAGGCTTCGGCCACGTCCTTGAACCTGGCTTCGGCGTCGTCTTCCTTGCTGATATCCGGGTGATATTTGCGGGCCAGACGGCGGTAGGCCGTCTTGATGGCGGCCGCGTCGGCGTCTGGCTCCACTCCGAGCAGGGCGTAGTAGTCCTTAAAGTCCATTTCACCTCTCCGGGGTCAGATGCCCCATTCCTACCATACTGCTATTTCAGTGACATTCCTGCGGAATATGCGCCATTCCTGATTACCGTCAAATTCCGCCGCCCGGCGTCCTTTCTCCTACTCTCTGCTTAAAGCCATTGTTGAATCGTGGCCGCCCAGCGCGCCCCTGTAACGAGAAGGTGCAACTCGCTCGCGCCCGGGTCAAAGGCGTATTTCTCCTTGCTGTATCTGCCGGGCCAGCTCCGCCGTCAGAGGCTGGTAACCGCGCTGGCTATCCAGCAGTACGTACACCGGTTCGGCCACCTGATCAGGCGCGAAGCCTTGTTGTTTCAGCTCTACCTTGCGGTATTTGAAAGTGCCGGTGGTTTCCTGGTGGTCGCGGATGCGCAGGAACAGGGGCACTGCATAGGCCGGCAACAAACGGTTCAGATGTTGTGCCAGGCCTGGGCCGTTGAGGGTGACACCCGGGCTGAGCGTGACCGCCGCCATTCCCGCGCGGCCATCGCAGCCGGGAATGCTGACCCCGTACACCACGCCGTGATCGATATCCGGGTGCTGCGCCATGGCCCCTTCCACTTCGCCGGCGGCCACGTTTTCCCCTTTCCAGCGGAAGGTATCGCCGACCCTGTCGACGAATTGAATGTGGTGCAGGCCCTGGTCACGCACCAGATCGCCGGAGTTGAACCAGCAGTCGCCTTTCTTGAAGACATCGCGCAGCAGCTTTTTCTCGCCGGCAGCGGGGTCGGTGTAGCCATCGAAGGGGCGGCGCGGGGTCACTTCGCTGATCAGCAGGCCGATCCCACCCCTGGGAATGCGCTGCATAAAGCCGTTGTGGTTACGGCGCGGGGTTTCGGTGTCGTTGTCGAACTCGACGATGGCGAAAGGCAGCGGCGTAAAGCCGGCGGTCTGCGACACGCCAAAAAGATTGATAAAGCCGATATTGGATTCACTGGCACCGTAAAACTCGTAGATACGATGAATGCCAAACCGCTGCTCGAACTGGTCCCAGATTTCCGGGCGCAGGCCATTGCCGGTGATTAACCGAATACGGTGCTGACGATCCGTGGGACAGGGCTTCACATTGAGCAGGTAACGGAGCAGCTCACCGATATAGCAGAACACGGTGGCGTCGTAGTGGCGCACCCTCTCCCAGAACTGGGACGCACTGAACTTGCGATCCAGTGCTAGGCTCGCGCCCATGGATAACACCGAACCCCAGGCCACGGTAAGGGCATTGTTGTGGTACAGGGGCAGGCAGCAATAGAACACGTCTTTGCGGCGTATGCCCAGGGTCATGCCGCCCACTCCGGCCATGGCGGCCAGCCAGCGATAGTGGGTCATCACCGAGGCCTTGGGCAGCCCGGTGGTGCCGGAGGTAAAGATGGAAAAGCACGGCTGCTCGGCACGCACTCGACCGGTGCCGGGCGGGTTGGCTTGCGATTGCCGGGCGGCGTATTCGTCCAGATCCAGCCAGCCCGGGGGCGCAGGCTCACCCTGGTCGCCGCCGTGCCACAGGTAACAGATCGACGGGGCTGGCTGCGCGGTGTTCGGGGCGCTTGCCACTGGGGTAAAACAGGTGGTGGCCAGGGCCGCTGCACATTCCGCACTGACCACCAGCAGCCGCGGCGTCACCAACTGGATACTGTGTTCCAGCACCTCGCCACTCTGGTTGTGGTTGAGCATGCCGGCGATGGCACCCAGTTTGACCGTGGCCGCCACACAGGCCAGCGCTTCGGGCCGGTTTTCCATCATGATGGCGACGGTGTCACCGGGGCCCACGCCCTGCTCCGCCCAGCAGGCGGCCAGGCGGTTTGCCCAGGCGTTGAATTGCGCGTAGGTCCACTGCTGATCCTCGAACCGCAAGGCGATGTTATGCGGAGTACGACGGGCCCAGTATTCGATGACCTTGCCAATGGACTGCTTGCTGGCAGGCCGCAACCCGGCCAGGCGCAACAGGTTGCCGCGCTGAATATCCAGCAGCGGCGGCACCATGTAGCGCACCCCTTTGGCCAGGTCCCTCCAGCCAACTTTTTTCACCGGCATATTTGCCTCCGTTGCTCTGCCCAATCCTACCCCGCCAGGCCGGCTGCTGATGGAGCAACCTGACGTCCTGCGTCTGCCGGATGGCATTGGTTATTGCGTCGTCTGGCTCAAGCTGGCGAGCAAGACGGTGTCGTGGCTAGCTGCCTTGCGATCCGAGCATGGGCCAGCCGTTGTTAGTGGTTGGTGCGCGTTGCGATCCCGTTCGAATTTACATAATCGTGGGATGTAAAGGAATGAACAGGCTTCCTGGATCTGTTTCTAGGGATCGCGGGGATGGCGGTGGGATTCGCGGCTCGAGGGCCGTTCCTACGGAAATAGGGAGGCAAGGGTTAGCCTTTCGAGAGGGACTGCTACAGTGACCTGCCGAATTAGGGTTTTTCACTCGGCGATTCTTGTCCACCCTATTGCCGGAAAGTCGTGACAACAACCGGGCCCAGGGATGTCGATATGAAAAGCGCCATTAAAGAACCAAAAAATCCGGCTCCCATTATATGAGAGCCGGATTGTTCAGGCTGCTGATACTGCCGCATTACTTAATGTAAAGTCTGACGGCAATATATCCGTTGTTCCTGCTTTGCTTAGAACCCGAATGGATCACAGAACGGATCAATCACTGGATCACAGAAGTCGTCGCCGGGAATCAGCGGATCAGATGGGTCCGGATCGCTATTGTCACCTACACCATCACCGTCCGCATCCTCCCACTCAGCGGGGTTATCAGGGAAGGCATCAACGCTATCCTCGAAGCCGTCACCGTCGGAGTCGGCACCACCACCATTGGGAGTTGGATCACTATTATCGCCAACACCGTCGCCGTCACTGTCTAACGTTTCTGTGGGATCATTCGGGAACGCGTCGACGACATTGTTGACGCCATCACCATCACGATCCAGGTCACTGTTATCGCCGATCCCGTCACCGTCAATATCGCTGAACTCGTTGGGATCATCCGGGAAAGCGTCCTGATCATTCCAGACGGTATCTCCATCACGGTCCTCATCACTGTTATCGCCAACGCCGTCACCATCCAGATCACCGGATTCGCTGCTGTCATCCGCGAACGCATCATCGTCGTTGATAACGCCATCGCCATCGCGGTCAGTATCCGCATTGTCACCAACACCATCACCATCAAGGTCCGAGGTTTCAGTGGGGTCATTCGGGAACGCATCGTTGTCGTTGTCGACGCCATCGCCGTCACGGTCGCTATCCGCGTTGTCACCAGTGCCGTCGCCATCGATGTCACCACTTTCACTGGCATCGTCAGGAAATGCATCTTCGCCGTCGTCAACGCCGTCACCATCCGAATCCACCCCGGTCTTGACGGTGTAACTGCAGTCAGTGGCCACATCCAGGTCGCGAGCTGGGCTAGCGAGCGCAGATACATCGACAGCGGCCTTGAGCTGTTCCGCTGCGGCAGTATTCAGGTAAAAGCGCGGGGCACTTGGGGCATTGGTTCCGAAAACGCCCACGCCATATGCGTTCTCAGCAACCGTCCCGAGCGAGCCCTTCGGTTGGTATTTCTTGAGCCATGAATCCCGGCTCACGGCTATACCCAGGTTCTCACGGGTCTGATCAATGTAAAGCGCCTCTTCCGCCGGGATATCCAGGTTATTGATTACCACCACCCGTGCCGCGCCAAGAAATAAATTGATGGCTTCAATCCTATAGCTGACCGTTCCCAGGCTGGTGCTTGTCGATGCCTTGAAGAACTCTGCCGAGCCATCCGCAAGGGTGACGTATACATCCGGACCCACGTATACAGAAAACGCGCCTACAGAACCTGTAAACGTGCTGATGATCGTCGCAATATCATGCTCTTCGTAAAAATCAGGCGGTGTGTCACCAAAGGTCGGAATCACCGTCGCGGGAATCACGCCGTAGAATGCATAGGCCGGGTTATTGACCTGGTATCTGGTTGGCTCTGAAACAATGTGTCCTATGGCACCCGCCTCAAAGACCGAGCACTGGTTCAAGACATGCCGCCATTTGCGGTTTGCGGAAGCTGAAAACGTATCCATCAGCTGGCCTATACTGCGACCCTGCAAGCTGAGCTTTTGCGCGGCCAGAGCAAACTCCGCATGTACCTCATCAATGACAAAGCCATATTCGATCAGCTGGACCGCCCCGCCGCCCTCCTGGAGGCGTGCGTAGTCCTGGCTACTGTACGCATCCCAGTCGCTGATCGGGACTCCCTTTCTCAGTCTGTGCTGTCCGTGGGTCGTCGAACATCCCCCAAAACCGCAACGCAGACTTCCTACATCAAGCCGGTCTGCAGTAATAGCCGTGTCATTGAGATTAAACGTAGCGGCAGAGGCCTTGAATGCATCGATGACGGTGGTCTTTTCAGACGGCACTTCGCTGGCATTGATCAGGGCGTTACTGCCCTCACCTCCGACGATGCTATTTTTCTCTGCCAACTTGCCGGTATCCACCCCGTCAAAGTCACCGCCATTTTTACCTATGGCCTCATCCAGCTGGTTAACCACCTGATTGCTTTTCGCCGACAGGGTATTACCCGCCGCCTTCTTGCCGTTGCTGTCGCCAGCCTTTTCCTGGGCATCGGCAAGCATTGAAGCCAGCACTCGTGCCGTCAGCTGTTTGCGCTGTGCAAGCACCCGGGTGGTGTCATCCGTGCTGTCCGCGTCCTTGACATAGTCTTTGGTGATACAGTCTTTCTTCTCTGCCTCGGTAGTGGCCAGCGGACACAACTGCTCGGCAAAGCTGGAGTCATTGACGACCTCCAGTACGGTCTTGTCTGGCGCAGCTTCTTTTTCAACCGCCAGCACCGTGCTGATCGGCGTCACCGGAATTTTTTCTTCACTATCCTTCAGACCTGCGGGGGCCCGGAGGGTGTAGCCTTTGGAGATGGGGGTGCCAGGATTGTCGAGATCCACGGTGACGCCAGCAATGGCCTCAACGATGACTTCATACTCCTCGAACAGCGAGGCACTCGCGTATAGGGAGAACTGACCGTTTTCATCGGTGGTGGCGGTAGTCTGCTCATCGGTACAGGACAAATCCTTATTGGTATCAAGGCAGACTTTGGCCCCCACCAGGTAGCCGTCAGCGGCATAGCCGCCTTGTTCGGCCAGGTTATCCGGCTCCGTACCTGGCTCGCGGTTATCATCTCCGCCACATCCAGCCAACAGCAGCAACAGCCCTGACAGCATCCATTTATTATTCATTTTGGTCTCCCGACCCCATTACACAGACGGGCTTTTACACCTGTCTGTAACCCCGCGAAGACATTCGCGCCCAAATAAGAATATAAGATTAGCGAACAATACCCTTAAAGTGTGACACAGTTCAATGTTCACATAAGAAAGGAGGATGATGGGCACCACCTGGGTCAAGAACAGCTCCGCGAATGATGCGGGCAAGCCTGAATCCCGCGCAGGCGTGATAACCAGGCGTGGTTAACGCAGTTTCCCGGATACGGCAAAGTCACGTTATCTCTGGAGCGAGGCGTCCGTTCAAAGTGATTCGAATAAGCTGGGGCACTGCCAACGCATCCCTCTGGGACACTGCGAGCAGCCTGGCTACAGAAGCAAATACAGATTTATTTGCAGGAAGCCGGCGCCTGGCGAGCCATGACCGCCCCCGAATGGGCCTTGCCGAAAAACCCATCTGGGCGGGTAAAGCGCCCTGGCGGACAACGGATTCCAGTGACCACTAGCGTCACCGGGGCTCGATGAACTCTACGTTTCGCGACTTGCTTTCCGATGCCTGGGAGGGTGGATTCGCCCATGGAGTGGGGCTCCTACAGGGCGAACGGATTAAAGCTTCTTCACCCGACGGCTCTTGCCCTTGATCTTGCCGCTCATCAATCTCTGCAGCGCCAAGTCGGCACTATCCCGTTCAATGGCCACATAGGCCTGGTAATCGGTCACAGTAATCTTTCCCACCTGGTTGCCGGGGATACCCGCGTCGCCGGTGAGGGCACCCAGGATATCGCCGGGTCGCAGTTTGTCCTTGCGGCCGGCACCGATGCACAGGGTCACCGTGGGCGGCAGCATGGTGTCACCGGCGCGGGGCTTGAGGCTGGAGACCGGGTGCCAGTTGAGTTTTTCGCCCTGCAGTTCTTCGATGGCCATGGCCCGACGGCTTTCGCGGGAGGCCACCAGGTTGATGGCAAGACCCTTCTCCCCGGCCCGGCCGGTGCGGCCGACCCGGTGAATGTGGGTCTGCGGATCGTGGGACAGTTCCGCGTTGATCACCATGTCCAGGCTGTCGATATCCAGCCCCCGTGCGGCCACGTCCGTGGCCACCAGTACTGACAGACTACGGTTGGCGAACAGGGTGAGCACTTCGTCGCGTTCGCGCTGTTCCAGGTCGCTGTTCAACGCTCTGGCGGACAATCGCTGCCGACATAGCTGGCTGACCACGTCCTGGCACTGCTGCTTGGTGACGCAGAACACCACGCAACTGGTGGGCCGGAAACAAGCGATGGCGTCGGCCACGGCTTCGTAGCGTTGCAGGGGCTCCACTTCATAGAAGCGTTGCTCGATGCGGGTGTTGTCGTGCATCGCCTCCACTTCAACGTGTTCCGGGTTGCGCATGAAGGTTTCGGCCAGTTGCTTGATGCCCGCCGGGTAGGTGGCGGAGAACAGCAGGGTCTGACGGCGTTCCGGGGTCTGGCGAATCACTTCGGCAATATCGTCGAAGAAGCCCATGTCGAGCATGCGGTCCGCTTCATCCAGCACCAGGGTGTTGAGGCCCTCGAGGCTGAGTGTGCCCTTGCTCAGATGCTTGAGTATCCGCCCCGGGGTGCCCACCACCACCTGGGCGCCATGCTCCAGGGAGCCGATCTGCGGGCCAATGGGCTGGCCACCACAGAGGGTGAGCACCTTGATATTGCCGGCGCCGCGAGCCAGGCGCCGAATCTCCGCCGCCACCTGATCTGCCAGCTCCCGGGTGGGACACAGCACCAGTGCCTGGCAGCCGTAATAGCGCAGGTTCAACGGGTGCAGCAGGCCGATGCCGAAGGCGGCGGTCTTGCCGCTACCGGTGCTGGCCTGGGCGATCACATCCCGGCCCTGCAACAGGGGCGGCAGGCTGGCCGCCTGCACCGGCGTCATGGCGGTGTAGCCCAGGGTGTCCAGGTTGGCGAGCATGTCGCCGCTGAGAGGCAAGGAAGAAAACAGGGTATCAGTCACGTAACGGGCCCGGGTGGCAGGAAATCAGGCGTGCAGTGTACCAACTGTTGAGCCGGGGGCGATGGATTTCAGAGGGAGCTGACTTTTACCTGCCTGGACGGCGGCTATTCGCGTTGCTGGCAAGGCGCCACGGGGCGGGTCTGTACCGGTATTAAAAACAGGGTAGACAAGCAGGGCGATGTCATTCTAGTCTTGTAAACACTTGTACACATAAAGGTGTGCACTTGCTGCGCTATCCTCGATTGTGTGTCTGCATGGGTATTGCGTAGGGATTCGGTAAAAGGGGTTGGTCACAGCGCCCCGCACAAGCGGATACTGAAATCCGAACCTGACATGAGACAGCTACAAAAACAGTGACAAAACGGATTATGGCGAGCCGCCCCGGCTGCCCGCCGCCAGCCTGGCACGCCAGGCGAGCTTCACCTCAAATAATGACAACGACCGAGGAACCGTTATGCGTCAACCCGCCCAGCCTGAGCCAGGTGCATCACCCTCCATCTGGTCTCGCCTGAGTACTATCACCGATTATTTCGCCTGGCCCTTGCGCACCTCTCATTACCTGGAGCTGGTGAACCCGCTGTGGACCACTCACAAGATGCAGGCCCGCGTCGTCAAAGTCTGGGATGAAACCAAGGATGCACGCACCCTTACCCTACGCCCCGGCTTGAACTGGCGCGGCCACCGTGCAGGCCAGCATGTGCGCGTGGGGATTCCCGCCAACGGCAAGCATTACACCCGCACCTACACCATCTCCTCCCCGCCGGAGCGGGAAGACGACTGCTTTACCATCACCGTAAAGGCCATCGACAAGGGCACCATCTCTCATCACATCGTGCGCAATATCAAGGTGGGCGATTACCTGCCCATCGGCCTGCCACAGGGGGATTTCTATCTGCCGGATGCCCAGCCGATTCAGCCGCTGTTCATTACTGCGGGCAGCGGCATCACGCCTGCGTTCAGCATGATCAACAGCCTGATTGCCCAGGGTCGCCTACCGGACACCTGCCATATTCACTATGCACCCCATGAGTTTGATGTGGTGCTGGGCAAGGAATTGAAGGCGATGGATCGCTACAACGATCGCTATCACTTGCACCTGATGTATAGCCGCGAGGGCGACGACCCCAACCGCAACCGCTTTTCGGCGGCCCAGCTGGATGCGCTCTGCCCGGACTGGAAAGAACGGGATGTGTATGCCTGCGGCCCCCCTTCCCTGCTGGAAGCCATTGAGCAATGCATGGAAGACGCCGGCTGTAGCCGCCAGCTCCATGTGGAGCGCTTCCGTGCACCCTTTACCGACATTCCCGACGATGCGGTGGGTGGCAGAGTGCGCTTTGCCCAGAGCGATGTAGAAGCGGACGGCGACAGCGAGACGCCCCTGCTGAAAGTGGCCGAAGAGGCAGGCATGAACCCGCCCCACGGCTGCCGCATGGGCATCTGCCATACCTGCAACACCACCCTGGTATCCGGGTGTGTGCGAGACCTGCGTACCGGTGAGGTACTGAACGAGGCAGGCAGCATTGTACAGACCTGCATCTGCGCCGCCGCCGGCGACTGCGAACTGGATTTGTGAGGGAAGAATAATGAAAACCCATCAATACCCGGTCGACCTGACCGATGAACAGATCGAAGAATTCGGCCGCGAGCTGGAAGCCATTCGCAACGAGGTGTTTGATTCCCGGGGCGACCGGGATCGCGCCTACATCCTCAAGGTGATCAAGACCCAGCGCACCATGGCGGTGAGCTCCCGCTTTGTGATTTACCTGTCACTGTTTTTTATTCCCGCCTGGGGACACGCGCTGGCGACCTGGCCGGTGGCGCTCACCATCATGGGCCTGGGCGTATTCGCGCTCGGCATCGCCAAGATTCTGGAAAACATGGAGATCGCCCATAACGTGCTGCACGCCCAGTGGGACTGGATGAAGGACCCGGAGATCCAGTCCAACACCTGGGAATGGGACACTATGAGCCCGTCGGACCGCTGGATGCATTCGCACAATGTGGTGCACCACACCTGGACCAATGTGCTGGAAAAGGATCTGGATGTGGGCTACGGCATCATGCGGGTGACTCCCATGCAGAAGTGGAAGCCGGCGTTTCTGTTGCAGCCGATCTATTTCATTCTGCTGATGCTGTTATTTGAGGAAGGCGTGGCCATTCATGAGCAGGCCATTGATGACCACCTGAAAGGCAAGAACAAGCTGAAGGACTTCACGCCGCTGTTAAAACGTATCGGCTACAAGGTATGGCGGCAAGTGGCCAAGGATTACATCGCCTGGCCGCTGGCGGCAGCGCTGGTGGCAATTCCGATTTCCTTCTTTGTGCCCTTCTCGCCCCTGCTGGTGTTCGGCATGGTGGCCGGTGCCAATGCGGTGGCCAACCTGATCCGCAACATCTGGGCATTCACCATTATCTTCTGCGGGCACTTCCCCGCCGGGGCCCACAACTTCACCCTGGAACAGGTGGAAGGCGAAACCCGTGGTCGCTGGTATCTGCGCCAGATGCTGGGCTCTTGCAACATCGAGGGCAGCGAGCTGTTCCACATCCTGTCCGGCAACCTGTCACACCAGATTGAGCATCACCTGTTCCCGGATATGTGCAGCAACCGCTACAAGGAAGTGGCACCGCGGGTACGGGCGCTGGCTGACCGCTACGGCATTCCGTACAACAGCGCCTCCCTGTTCCGCCAGTTCGGCACCACCTGGCTGAACAACCTGCGCCTGGCCTTCCCCGGCGGCGGCGAACCCTACGAGCCGCGCCGCGAGGAAGCCAGCCAGTCCTGAGGTAGACCGTAGGGTGGATTAGCCGAAGGCGTAATCCACCCCTCCCCTCCAACGCTTCAAAAGGTGGATTACGCCATTCGGCTAATCCACCCTACGTTTTGGTGATCGGAGTAGGCTTTTCCGAATCCAACCCTTCGCTTTGCGAGCAAAGCTCCAACGGACAAGAGGAGCTATTGGAGCCTTGCTCGCAAGGCCAAGGTTCTTTCAGCAAGCCACCGCTTTTAGCGCCGTCTTACCAGCCCGTCTTCCAACACTTGATCGAAGTGATCTTTCAGGGTGTCGGCCGCCGGGCGGTAGTTAACGCCCAGCGCTTTGCTGCGGCTGTTGTCGAAGCGCAGCGGGTAGCCCACGTTGCGGCTGATGAACTTGCGGGTGACCGGGCCCATGAACGGGCCGACAGCCCACACCACTGGTTTCGGTACTTTCATCATCGGGAAGGGGTATTGCTTGCCGAATTGCTTACGCAGCATGCCAGCAATGTCGAGCATGGAGACGGACTGGCTGACCAGGATGTAACGCCCTTCTGCTTCCGGATTGAATGCACCCAACAGGTGAGCCTGGGCCACTTCACGGACATCCACCATGCCGTACTCCAGCGCCGGCACGCCGGTTTTCAGTTTGCCGCGCCCCATGTCCAGCAGGGTGCCAATGCTGGCGGAGTTGCTGGCGTTGGTCAGTGAGGGGCCATAGACCATGCCCGGGTTGATGGTCACCAGGTCCCAGCGGCTTTCTACACTGCCACCCTGGCCATCGTGGATCTTCCAGGCTTCGCGTTCAGCGGCCACCTTGGAATACTGGTAGGGGTTGTGGTCGACGCTGCTGGTGGTATTCCAGTCCGCTTCGGTGAAGGCGCTTTTGCCTTTCATGTCGGTGGCATCCCCGTACACCGAGGCCACGCTGCTGGTGAGCACCACACGCTTGAGGGTGTCGCAGCGGTTGGCCGCATTGAGCACATTGCGAGTGCCCTCCACCGCCGGGCGCACCAGCGCCTCGTTGGCATCGGTGAAGCCGTCCAGCACGAACGGCGAAGCGGTGTGCATGAGGATGTCGCAGCCCTGCATGGGCGCGTCGAAGCTCTCGGCATCCAACAGGTCGGCCTTGAACAGTTTCAGGGTGCCCGGGGCAGCGTCGGCGATGCGCTTGAGGTGATCAACGCTCTTCGCCTTGTTGGGATCACGCACCGTAGCGTGCACGGTATGGCCTGCTTCCAGCAGATATTTGACGATCCAGCCGGCAATGTAGCCGGAAGCGCCGGTGACCATCACGGTATGAGTGTTACTGGGCATGCTTGGCTCCCGCCGATAAAAAGAAGGCCAACGCTACCACGATGGCAACACAAGACTAGGGCTGTTCGTGCCATTCCCTGGCGGCACGGCCAACAGGCAATCACAACGAAAACAGGCGCCGTTGGCGCCTGTTCTGAGGAAAGAGGATCAATTCTGCCAGCGCGACCGGTTGAGCCACATCCAGGCGGCGAGTCCCAGCCCCCAGGCGCCATTGACGATCAGGCCACCGACTACCTTGGTGGCGTTCACATCCAGCCCTTTCAGAGGAAACACCAGCAGCATGGCCACCAGTGTCGGGCCGATGGCGCCGATGATCAGCGCACCGAGCCAGTGCCGTATACCCTGCCAGCGGCGGATCAGCCACCAGACGGGAGCCCCCAGACACCGCCCCAGAAGGCCAGCGACAGTACCTGGGGAATACCCAGCGGCGGCACCGGTGTCATGTTCCAGGGCGCAGCAGGAATCATCCCCGCCAGCCAAAACAATCCGAGTACCCCTTGATGAAACAGCAGGGTGGCAATGAAGCCCCCGGTGAAGGCCTGCAACCATTGTTGTGGCGAATTGGACATGGTCACTCCGACGTTGAAACGTGTTGGTCCGGCAACTCTACACCATCACCCTCCTCCGCGCGTGAACAGACCAGTGGCAGGATCCATCATCCCTCGTCCGTTATTTCCGGTGTCACCAGTTGCGCCAGCATCTGCAGGGATTCCTGCCAGCCCTGATAGCAGAATTCCACCGGTATCACCTCCGGCACCCCTTCCTGGTTGATGGTCAGCTCGGTACCACACAGCACCTCTTTCAACGTGATGGTTACCTGCATTTCACCGGGCAGGTTTGGGTCATCAAACTGGTCGGTGTGACGAATCAGTTCGTTGGGTTTCAGCTGCAGGTAACGGACGCTGAAGGAATGGCTTTTGCCGGTGGTGAAGTTGGTGAATGACATGCGATAACCGCCTCCTTCGCGGGCGTCCATTTCATGGATCTTGCCGGTAAAACCATGGGCGGCAGCCATTTGACCATGGCATCGGCATCGAGAAAGGCACGGTAGACACGATCAGGGCTGGCGCGCAGGACGCGATGAAGGAGGACGGTATTTCCAGACATGGTGATTCTCCTGGTTGGCTGCGATGCCTGCGTTCTTGGAGGAGGCACCCTCTTATCGAATGTGGCAGCCATCATTCGACAGCAAGTGCCGGTTTATCGTTTGCCGGGAATGCCATCCTGAAATCGCCCATAACATCAATTAAATTGATTATATTACACAAAAATAACCCGTTTTTAATCAGCCACTCTGATCATATAGTCACTCCATCGACGGACAGGCAATGGAGCCTGTTACAGGAGGACGCCATGATCGAGCTTCGCACACGTAACGAACTGGGCCATGCCCGGTACGGCTGGCTGGACACTCGACATCACTTTTCCTTTGCCAACTACCATGACCCGGCAAGGGTGCATTGGGGTGATCTGCGGGTGTGGAACGATGACACCATCGCGCCGCACACCGGCTTCCCACCGCATTCCCACCGTGAGATGGAAATCATCACCTATGTGCGCAAGGGAGCGATCACTCACCAGGACAGCCTGGGTAACAGTGGCCGCACCGAAGCCGGGGATGTGCAGGTGATGTCAGCCGGTACCGGGATCACCCACAGCGAGTACAACCGGGAAGACACGGAGACACAGATCTTCCAGATCTGGATCATTCCCAACGCCACCGGGCTGCCGCCCACCTGGGGCAGTAAGCCGTTCCCGAAGGCCTCTCGCGACGGCCACTTCGAGGTGCTGGCCAGTGGTTACCCGCAAGACACGGACGCCCTGCCGATTCAGGCGGATGCACGGGTGGTCGCGGCCACGCTGAGCCATGGTCAGGACATCGAGTATGTGCTCGACCCGGCTCGCAAGGTCTACCTGGTGCCTGCCAAGGGACGGGTACGGGTGAATGGGGTGCTGGCCGAAACCGGCGATGGCCTGGCCATCAGTGACGAAGCCCGGCTGTCTGTGGTGGCAGAAGCGGACAGCGAGATCGTGCTGGTGGAAACCGTCTAGGGAGGAGGTAATCGATGCGTAGGGTGGATTAGCCTCAAGCGTAATCCACCTTCCTTGTTGTCACCCAACTCTGCCAAACGACAGGGTGGATAACGCCTGCGGCTAATCCACCCTACCTGCCCACAAAAAGGCCCGGAGCGTTTCCGGGCCTTTCGCCTTGCAAGCAAGGCTCCAACAAAGTCAGCCAGTGGCTAGCTCATTCCATTACTGATCCGGCTTTTTCTGCAGCGCTGTTTCCAGTGAAGCAATCTTTTCATGCATGGTGCGCATCAGGTAGAGCATTTCCTGGCGCTCGTCGTGGGCGATCTGGTTGTTGGCGTCCCGTTCGGCGCGCTGTTCGCTCTCGTGCACTTCCTGGGTGGCGCTGACGATGATGGCGATGAACAGGTTCAGCACCATGAAGCTGGAAATCAGGATGAACGGTACGAAGAAGATCCAGGCCATGGGATAGACGGCCATCACCGGCCGGGCAATACCCATGGACCAGCTTTCCAGGGTCATGATCTGGAACAGACTGTAAATACTCGCCCCCAGGGTGCCGAACCACTGCGGGAAGGCCTCACCAAACAGCTCGGTACCCATTACCGCAAAGATGTAGAACATCATCAGCAACAGCGCAGCGGTCCAGCCGATGCCGGGCAACGCCTGCATCAGGGATTCCACCAGCATGCGTAGCCGTTTTACCGATGACAGCAACCGCAGCACCCGCAAGATACGCAGGCTCCGCAGGATCGCCAGGGGCCCGGACGCCGGCGCCAGGGAAATGGCGACGATAAGAAAGTCGAACACATTCCAGCCGGAGCGGAAAAAGCGCGGCCCGAAGGCGACCAGCTTGAGCACGATTTCCAGAACGAAGACCGCCAGCACTATCTGGTTAAGCAGGTTTAACCACTGCCCTGCCCGCTCCTGTGCCACCGCGGAGGTCTCCACACCCAGAATAATCGCATTGAGAAGGATCAACGCGGTAATGGTGTTACCAAACATTGAGGTATTGAGCCAGGAGGCCAAGCGCTGTCGCCAGCCATCGGGGGATACGGACGTTGAAGAGGCCTGCATGGACAATCACCGAATAATCCAGGAGGCGCGAGTATACCTGATACGGCAGGGAGGGTTGATAGAGTCCGTTGGAGCCATGCTTGCATGGCGAAAAGCCGGGATCAGACCCCGGGCCTTTCGCTTTGCGAGCAAAGCTCCAACGGGAAGGTGCCCGGTCAGTCTTCCAGGGTCACCACAGGCTCCCAGACACCGTCGGTGACTTTGGAGAGAATCATATCGTTACCGGCACGGTGATTGGTGGCGCTCATCTTGATATCCACCCCGGTGACCGGGTCGCTGAAGTCCAGGGACTCCATGGCTGCCAGGAAAGAATCGGTAGTCAGGTCCGGACCGGCCTTGCGCAGCGCCTCGATGGTTACCATGGCACCGACACGACCCAGCACCGCACCACCGCTGGGTACCGAGCCATACTGCGCCTGGTACTCATCTGCCCATTGTTTCGCTTCCGGCACATCCTTCATGCGGCTGACAATATCCTGCCAGGGGGAGACACCGTAGAGTCCTTCTGTGACACCGCCGGGCGCCGCCGCCACTGCGGAATGGAAGCCGGCCTGGGAGACCACGAATTTCACATCATCCCAACCCATTTCCTTGGCGGTAGCCACCACGGAAATGATAGGCCTAACCGGCAGGGCCACTGCGACCAGCTGACAGCCGGCATCCTTCAGGCGCGCCAGGGTGCCGGTGAAATCGCTCTCGTCCGGACGGTGAGAGGTGCTTTCCGCCAGGGTCAGGGTATCTTTGCCGGCGGCAGCATCGGTGATGGCCTGGTTCACTTCCTCGCCGAAATCCGAGGGGATGTACATCACACAGATTTTCTCGATGCCGTACTCATCGGTCATCCAGTTAACACCTTTCAGTACCCCTTCGTGGTAGCTGGGACCGAAAACGAAACGATGGGAAAAGTCGCCCTCTTCTTCCATCTGCCGGGACAGGGCCAGGGGAAGAATGCTGGGCACGTTATTGCGGTCCATCAGAGGGAAAGCAGCCAGGTTATGGGGGGTGCCCAGGCTCATCACCATGGCGAAGATTTCATCGCGGCTAATCAGCTTGTTGGTGGCCTGGGTGGCCTTGGGCACCTGGTAGGCATGATCCTCGACGATGTAACGAATCTTGCGCCCATGAATACCGCCTTCGGCATTCACTTCGGCAAACATGTCGTTGGCCACCTGCACCGCCGGTGACGAAAACGCCGCAAACACGCCGGACAAATCGTGCATGCCACCCAGTTTGATTTCGGTATCACTGACGCCACGCACCGACTCGGCGGCGGCGCTCTCTTCTTCCTTGTTATCACTGCACCCGATCAGGGTGGCTGCGGCGAGAGCCGCCAGGCAAAGCTTCTTCATGATGCACTCTCCTCTCGAGTTCATTGTCAGTACATGGAATCAATCAGGTGCTTGTGTTTTTTCTCCACGAAGGAACGCTTCAGCTTCATGGTGGCAGTCAACTCCTCATCTTCGGCGGTGAGCAGCACGTCGATCAGGCGGAAATACTTGATCTGTTCCACCTGGGCGAACTGTTTGTTCACATCGGTAATGATGCTGTCGATCAGGTCCACAACCTCTTTGGCACGACACAGGGAGGCGAAGTTGGAAAACGGCACCTGGCGGTCCTGGGCATATTTCTCCACGTTTTCCTGATCGATCATGATCAGGCAGGTGAGATACTTGCGCTGATCACCAATCACCACGGCATCAGAAATATACGGGGAAAACTTCATCCGACTTTCGATTTCCGCCGGCGTGATATTCTTGCCGCCGGCAGTGATGATGATGTCTTTCAAACGGCCGGTGATGGTGAGCATGCCGTCTTCCAGACGCCCTACATCGCCGGTGTGCAGCCAGCCGTCGCGGATGTCCTCGGCGGTTTTTTCCGGCTTGCGCCAGTAACCGGCAAACACATGGTCGCCACGCACCAGCACTTCGCCGTTGTCGGCAATCCGTACCTCGGTACCCGGTAGCGGCTCGCCCACGGAACCGACCTGGGACCGGTCCTTGCTGTTGAGCGATACCACCCCGGTGGTTTCGGTCATGCCGTAGCCTTCATAGAGCGGCACGCCCAGGGCCTGGAACCAGCGAATCAGGTCTGGCGAGATCGGCGCCGCGCCGGTAGTGCCCCGACGCAGACGGGCCATGCCGATCAGGTCGCGTACATTGCGCAGCACCAGCAGATTCCAGAACTGGTAATGCAGCCAGGAAAACGGTGAGCGTTTGCGCTCACAGTGCCAGCAATCCCCGGCGGCAAGAGCCCGGTCGAAACACCAGCGGCCGAAACCGGTGGCTTCATCTCGCAGGGTCATCATGGAGCTATAGATTTTTTCCCAGAGTCGCGGCACGGCGGCGAAAGTATTGGGCGACACTTCGCGCAGGTTCTCGAATACGGTTTCCGGGCTTTCCGCAAAGTTCACGGTACAGCCCTTGTAGATGGGCACCTCCACCGACACCAGCCGTTCCAGAATATGACACAGGGGCAGGAAGCAGAGCTGGTCGTCGTCTTCATGGGCCTCCAGCACTTGCTCGCCGGCGGCCAGCTGGAACAGCACATTGCGGTGACTGATCATGGCACCCTTGGGGGCACCGGTGGTGCCGGAGGTGTAGATCAGCATGCGGATATCATCGGGCTCACTTTGCGCAATGCTGGCGCTAAACTGGGCTTCCGCATCGGGGATCTGTTCGCCCAGGGCGTACAGTTCATCCAGAAACATGACCATGGGATCGTTGAAATCCCGCAGGCCCTTGCGATCGAACACGATGACTTTTTTCAGGGTGGGCACCTGGTCACGCACGGTCAGGTACTTGTCCAGCTGTTCGTCGTTTTCCACAAACAGAAAAGCGGAACCACTGTCGTTAACCAGGTAGGCCAGCTGCTCGGCGCTGTCAGTGGTATAGACGCCATTGCTGATGCCGCCAGCCCCGGCAATACCCAGATCGCAGTAGATCCACTCCTTGTTGTCTTCACTGAGAATGGAGACCGGCTGACCCCGTTCCAGGCCCAGAGACAACAGCGCCACGCCGATGGCGCGGGCCTTTTCGTAATAGTCCTGCCAGCTGTAGCTCTGCCAGATGCCCAGGTCCTTTTCACGGTGCGCGATTTGCGCTCCCCGTTCCAGGCATTGCTGGCGCCACAGTTTGACCACGGTGTCGCAACCGTGGAGAAGGGTCGGTGCGTTGTTGGTTGTTGTCATCATCAGCGCCAGGTCTTCTTTCGTTTCCAGCGTTTTTCCGGTCGGTCATCCCCCGCCGACTGGCCCAGATAGAACTCGCGAATATCGTCGCTGGCGAGCAACTCCTCGGCGCTACCGTCCATGACGATACGGCCGGTTTCCAGCACATAGCCATGGTCCGCCGTGTTCAGCGCCACCTGGGCGTTCTGTTCCACCAGCAGCAGGGTCACGCCCTGCTCCTTGTTGAGCCGACGAACGATGGCGAAGATTTCCTGCACCAGCAGCGGCGACAGCCCCAGGGACGGCTCATCCAGCAACATCAGCGACGGTCGAGACATGAGCCCGCGACCGATAGCCAGCATCTGTTGTTGGCCACCAGACAGGGTACCGGCAGGCTGGTTGCGGCACTCCAGCAGGATCGGGAAATAGTCATACACCATTTCCATGTCCTGGCGGATGCCCGCCTTGTCGCGGCGGATGTAGGCGCCCATGGCCAGGTTTTCTTCCACGGTCAGAAACGGAAACACTTCCCGGCCTTCCGGTACGTGGGCAATGCCTTGGCGCACCAGGGCATCCGGCTCGCGGCCCTGGATCGCTTCTCCGGCCAGGGTAATGCTGCCCTTTCGCGGAGCCAGTGCCCCGGAAATGGTTTTCATCAGGGTGGTCTTGCCGGCGCCGTTGGCGCCGAGAATGGCAACCACCTTGCCCTCGAATACATCGATGGACACCCCGCGCAGGGCCATCACCGGGCCGTAGAAAGCTTCCAGGTTTTTCACCTGCAGCAGCGGCTGGGCATCATTCATGGTTTCTTTCTGCAGTGCACTCATGAGGTTGCCTCCGTGCCCAGATAGGCTTCGATCACCTTGGGATCCGCCTGCACTTCGGCGGCCGTGCCCATAGCCAGTGGTCGGCCTTCCGAGACCGCCAGCACCCGGTTGGACACCCGCGATACCAGGCTCATGTCGTGCTCGACCATCAGTACCGTCAGGCCCAGATCTTTCTGCATGTCCTCAATCCACCAGGCCATGTTCTGGGTTTCTTCCACGCTCAGGCCGGAGGCCGGCTCATCGAGCAGGATCAGCGTCGGCTCGCTGGACAGGGCCCGGGCGATTTCCACTACCTTGCGCACCCCGTAAGGCAGTCCGGCAATCAGCTTGTCCCGGTAGGCGGCCAGGTCGAGGAAGTCGATCACCTCTTCCACCAACAGACGATGCTGCCGTTCACTGCGCCTTACCTTGGGCAGGAACAACAGCTCCTCGAACCAGCGGGTATTGCGGCGGCAATGACGACCGATCAACAGGTTCTGCAGTACCGAGGAGTGATCGAACAGCTCGATATTCTGGAAGGTACGAGCGATACCCAGCCCCGCCACCTTGTGAGCCGGCAGGCCGGTAATGTCCTGACCATCGAATACAATCTGTCCGGCGCTCGGTTCGTAGAGGCGACTGATCAGATTGAAGATGGTGGATTTGCCTGCCCCGTTGGGGCCAACCAGGGTGAACACTTCGCCGGGCTCCACGGTGAAGCTGACGCCATCCACCGCTTTCACGCCGCCGAAGGAAATGGAGAGATCCTTTACCTGTAACAGACTCATCGTTGGCGCTCCGTTTTCAGGTAAGTACGGGTGCGGCGGAACATGCCCTTGCGATACAGCGGAAACAGCTGCAGCCAGGTGCGCACCTTGAACCAGACGCCGTAGAGCCCGCGCGGTTCGTAAATCACCATGAGCAGAATCAGCAGTGCAAACAGGGCGGTGTCCATGCCCGGGTAGGCGGCGATCTTGATGCCGGCGGCGTTATCGAGAAAATCCCGGGCGATGGCGATCAGCTGGGGCAGCAGCACCACCACAATGGCGCCGAAGAAGGCGCCGTGCACCGAGCCCAGCCCGCCGATCACCACCTGCAGCAACAGAGTGATGGAAATCAGCACCAGGAAGCTTTCGTAATTCACCGCCTGGGCCAGATGGGCATAGAGCGCCCCGGCCAAACCGGTGATGGCGCAGGACAGGCTGAATGACAGGGTCTTGGCGCGGGCCACATTGACCCCCAGCGCCCGGGCGGACACTTCACTGTCACGCACGGCCAGGAAGGAACGGCCGGAGGCACTGCGCAGCAGGTTCAGATAACCCAGGGTGACCAGCACCAGCACTGCCAGGCACAGATAGTAGAAGGCTTCCGGAGTGGCATAGCGGTCGATCTCCATGCCGAACAAGGCAATGGGCGGGGCAAATACCCCGGCGACCCCGCCGGTAATCGGCTCGGCGATAATCGCCACGTCCTCGATAATAATACTCAACGCCAGGGTGGCGATGGCCAGGTAGATACCACTCATGCGCAGGATCGGCCGGGAGATGATGGCGCCGATCACACCGGAGGTGACCGCGCTGGCCAGCAAGGCAGGAATAAAATGCCAACCGCGTAACATCAGCGCCAGATTGGTAAAGGCACCAATGGCCATAAAGGCCGCATGCCCCAGGCTGACCTGGCCGGTATGGCCGCTGATCAGCATCAGCCCCAACCCCGCCAGGGACCACACCAGCACAGCAGTGAGCTCGCCCAGATAATAGGTGCCAAGCAGCCAGGGGGCGGCCACCAGCAATGCCATGAGGATGGCGTACTGAGCCAGGTGCCAGCGCCCTTCAAACAGATTGATATCGTCGTCGTAACGGCTTTTGAATCGGTTGCTCATGGCCTACACCTTCTTCTGGCTGATCTGCGCGAACAGGCCGCCGGGGCGCAGGATCAGCACCAGCAACATCAACACATAGGGGGCAATCTGGCCGACGCCGGAAGGCAGATAGCGACCGGCGAAAGGCTCCACGATGCCCACCAGCAGGCCGCCCAGCAGCGCCCCGGGCAAGGAACCCAGCCCGCCGATGACCGCTGCGGCAAACGCCTTGATGCCGAACAGCAGCCCCACAGAAGGCTCCACGGCGCCCTTGGCGGCAAACATGACCCCGGCAATCGCCGCCACCACCCCGGACAGGGCCCATACAATGGCGTTGATACGCTTCACCGGGATGCCCATGTAGTAGGCTGCCATCTGGTTCTGGCTGCTGGCCTGCATGGCCACGCCAAGCCGGGTGCGGGCAAAGAAGAAGTAGAGAATGGCGGTAAGCGCCACGGTGGTAATGATGATCACCGCATCCACCACCGGGATCATCAGTTCTCCCACCGTCCAGACCAGGCCGATAAAGGGCGTTTCCAGGGAGGTAGGATCATGGCCCCAGATCACCCCGGCCACGAAGCGGATCAGAAAGCCCAGCGCGATGGTAAGAATCACCATGGCGAATTGCGGCTGCCCGAAGATGGCGCGCAACACGAAACGATCGAGGAGGTAGCCGAACAGGCCGAGGATCAACGCCGCCAGCGTAATGCCGACCAGAAAAGGCAGATCCGCATAGCTGGTGTTGATGAAGGTAACGCCGAGAAAGGCCCCCAGCATCATCATGTCGCCCTGGGCGAAGTTGACCGCTTCGGATGCCTTGTAGATCAATACAAAACCCAGTGCCAACAGCCCGTAAATACAGCCATTGGCAATCCCGCTGACCAGCAGCTGGAGTATATCCATGGTCCCTCTCTCCCGGGGGGTTATTATTCTGTTGCTTTTTTATTCAATCGACCCGAGCCTAGCGGAAGTCCGACATTCTCACCAGTATGTAAAATGTAACAGGATCAGAATGAGATTGAAGGGACTTCCTGCTCCTGCATTCTCCGCCACTTCCGGTATGCTTGGCTGTCATCCAGCAGACCTCAGTACACCATGAATGTAAATGATCGCCATCGCATTGATGACATTGCCCGGGTTCTCGGTCGGGCGTTTTATCAGGATCCGCTTTTCACTTATTTCTTTCCGGATGACCAGCGCCGCCAGGCGTTGTCGCATCATACCTTTCGCTTCCTGGCCCTCCATGCGCACCACCGGGGAGAAATCTGCACCACGCCGGGATCCGTGGACGGGGCTGCCGTGTGGCTGCCATCCCAGGCATTGCATCGCAGTGTGCTGGATATGGTGCGCTTTGGTGCCCTGCCCATGTTGCGCCAGGGACCGGCGGCGGTGAAACGGCAGCTGGATGCCGGTGATGCCATGCAAAAGGTGCATGACGCGCTGATGCAAAAGCCTCACGCCTACCTGTTATTGCTGGGGATTGACCCGCAGAAGCAGGGCCAGGGGCTGGCCACACGGCTGTTGCAGCCAACGCTGGACCGGCTGGATCGGGAAGGACTGTCTGCCTATCTGGATACCCATAACCCGGACAATGTGTCTCTGTACCGGCGCTTCGGGTTTGAGGTGGTGCATGAGGCGCTGATGCCGGGAACGGAGGTGCGGCACTGGGCGATGGTGCGGGGAAACCGCTAGCGAGGAACGTCCCTCGCCGTTGGAGCTTTGTTCACAAAGCGAACCGGCCTGCCTGATTCGCCATGCGAGCATGGCTCCAACGGAGGGAAAGCCGGGTTCAGCCTACGCCCTGACTTTTCAGGTAATCGTCGTAGCTACCGTGGAAGTCGACGATACCGGTGGGAGTGATTTCAATGATCCGGGTGGCCAGGGAGGACACGAATTCCCGGTCGTGGCTGACGAACAGCAAGGTACCCGGGTAGTTTTCCAGCGCCAGGTTCAAGGACTCGATGCATTCCATGTCCATGTGGTTGGTGGGCTCATCCAGCAGCAGAATGTTGGGCCGTTGCAGCATGATCTTGCCGAACAACATACGCCCCTGCTCGCCCCCGGAGATCACCTTCACGGATTTACCGATATCTTTCTGGGAAAACAGCAGCCGCCCCAAGGTGCCCCGGATGACCTGTTCATCATCCTTTTCCTGACCCCACTGGTTCATCCAGGCAAACAGGTCCATATCGTCGGCAAAGTCGCGGGCGTGATCCTGAGCGTAATAGCCCCGCTCACTGTTCTCGGACCATTTCACTTCCCCGGCGGTAGGATCCAGCTCCCCCACCAGACAGCGCAGCAGGGTGGATTTGCCGATACCGTTGGGGCCGATAATGGCGATGCGCTCGCCCACTTCCACACGCAGGTCCAGGCCGGAAAACAGTTCCTGGTCAAAAGTCTTGGCCAGGCCTTTCACTTCCAGCGCGTTGCGGAACAACTTCTTGTCCTGCTCGAAAATGATGTAAGGGTTCTGACGGCTGGAGGGTTTCACTTCATCCAGCTTGATCTTGTCGATCTGCTTGGCGCGGCTGGTGGCCTGCTTGGACTTGGAGGCGTTGGCGCTAAAGCGGCTGACGAAGGTTTTCAGCTCGGCGATCTGCTGTTTCTTCTTGGCATTGTCCGAATGCAGGCGCTCGCGGGCCTGGGTGGCCGCGGTCATGTATTCATCATAGTTGCCCGGGTAGAGGCGCACCTCGCCGTAATCCAGATCTGCCATATGGGTGCAGACGCTGTTGAGGAAGTGGCGATCGTGGGAAATGATGACCATGGTGCACTGGCGCTGGTTGAGAACCTCTTCCAGCCAGCGGATGGTATTGATGTCCAGGTTGTTGGTGGGCTCATCCAGCAACATGATTTCCGGGTCGGCGAACAGGGCCTGGGCCAACAGCACACGCAGCTTCCAGCCGGGGGCGATTTCGCTCATTGGGCCGAAGTGCTGCTCCACCGGAATATCCAGACCCAGCAACAGTTCACCGGCGCGCGATTCGGCGGTGTAGCCGTCCAGCTCGGCGAATTCCGCTTCCAGCTCACCGGCGCGGATGCCGTCTTCCTCGCTCATTTCCGCCTTGGCGTAGATGCCGTCGCGCTCTTCCTTGATCTTCCACAACTCCTCGTTGCCCATGATCACGGTATCCACCACCGAGTATTGCTCGTAGGCGAACTGATCCTGGCGCAGCTTGCCGATGCGCTCGTCCGGGTCCTTGGACACATTGCCGGCGGACGGCTCCAGGTCACCCCCGAGAATCTTCATAAAGGTGGATTTGCCGCAGCCGTTGGCGCCGATCAGGCCGTAGCGGTTGCCGTTGCCGAATTTAACGGACACGTTTTCAAACAGCGGCTTGGCACCGAACTGCATGGTGAGGTTGGCGGTTGTGAGCAATGTTTTGTACCGGTTGGAAAAGCGAAAAGCGCGGCTGACGACCGTCGAAATCAAGAGGGCCAGCGGCGTAGGAGTGCGCGAAGCGCGCGCATTGTCGCACAGCGGTCGCCTCCGGGACAGAGCCAGAAGCGAGTGTAGGGTGCACTGAGCCTAAGGCGAACTGCACCACCCGGCGTTGGATTGGCTCAGACACCGTAGGGTGGATTAGCCGAAGGCGTAATCCACCAAAGCCACCACCCGCACGTCGGACCCTATGATGGTGGATTACGGCCTTCGGCCTAATCCACCCTACCCCTGCCGCGCCGGAATGGTGCAGTTCGCCTTAGGCTCAGTGCACCCTACGGGGAGATCAGGGCGGAGGAACGGTGCTAGTAGCCGGTGAACAGCTCGGCCTTCAGCGGCGCTTCCCGCCAGGCCTTGTCGATGGCATCCATCATTTGCTCGCCACGGGCATCACCGTCATCGATATCTTCCGGTGGCTGATCACCGTAAATTTCGCTGAATAACCCCTCATAGACCGCATTGACGTCGTAGTCCGCAGGGACTAGATCATCCCATTCCAGTTCGCGGGCCGCCCAGCCCGGCAAGCTGATCAACAGACACAGAAAGATGATCAGACTACGCATATCAGTTCCTCGGGGTCAGGCCATCGGCCAGGCTGTTGCGGAAGGCTTTTTCCGCTGGAATCAGGCCGGCCAGGGAACCGGCCAGCAGGATCGCCGCAAGGGTAGGCAATTCCCGCACCGACAGGAAGGTGTCCGGCAGGCGCAGGGACCATTCCGCCAGTGCCAGCGGCGCCAGTGCCCACTGTGCCACAAACAGCAGCGTCAGCCCCAGCAGGCTGCCGATCACCGTGACAAGCAGACTCTCGCCCACGATCACGCCATAGACGGCAAGCCGACCGGCGCCAGCGGCGCGCAGCACCGCCAGTTCGTGGCGGCGCCCTTCCAGGGCAGCCAGAATGGTGGACACCAGCACCAGTAACGCCACCAGCAATACCGCCATGGAGGTGGCCCGCAGGGCGTTTTCCCCCACCGCTGTCATGCGCCATAGTCGCTGCAGCTGGACACCGGGAATAATGGCGCTTAGCGGTTCTGCCTTATAGCGGGACAATTCCCGTTGCAGGCTGAGTACGGCGGTGCGTCGCTCCAGACCCAGCATCACTGCATTGACCGAATCCGGAGTGTCGGCCCGTTGACCGGGCCGGGGCGGTAGCCCGGAACGAAACTGGCCGCCGCTGTGAATGGCGGCCATGCCGGCCAGGGAAACATGCACGCTCTGATCCACCGGGGTGCCGGTAGCGGACAGCACGCCCACCACAGTAAACGGGTGGTTATCGTGCTCGATAATGGCCGGGCCGCTGGCACCATGGGCCAGCACCATATCGTCTCCCAGCTGATAGCCCAGCCGCTGGGCCACCGCACTACCGAGCACCACATGATCCTCGCCGGCAAACCATTGCCCGTCAGCCAGGGACAGCGCCTGGTCCTGTCCATAGCGATAATGGGCCAGATAGCTGTCGTTGGTGGCCACCACCGGGAAGCCTCGATGGGAGTCTCCGAGGGCGATGGGAATCCACCACTTCACGTCCGGGTGGTCGGCCAGATGCTCCACCGTGTCCCAGCGAATGCCGGCGGTGGGATCACTGAGCCGGAACACGCTGTACAGCAGGATATTCATGGGACCGCCCCGAGCGCTGACAATCAGATCAATGCCGGAAACGGTGCTGGCAAAATTGGCGCGCACCTGGTGACGCAGCCGCTCGATGCCCACGATCATCACCAGACTCAGAGCGATGGCCACCACGATCAGGGTGGCAGAGGTTTTACGCGTGCGCAGGGAGGCAAGCACAATTCTAGGCAGCATGGTGCTCCCCCCCGTTCAGTGCCGAGAACGCGATGCTGCGGTGGAAATGGTCCGCCACCTGGTTGTCGTGGCTGACCATCAGCAAGGCACTGCCGGCGTTTTCACAGTGCTCGCAGAGCAATGCCAGCAGGGTATCGCGGCTGTGGCTATCCAGGGCCGAAGTGGGTTCGTCGGCGATGATCAGATCCGGTTTACCGAACAGGGCCCGGGCGGCAGCCACCCGCTGTTGCTGGCCGAATGACAGCTGCCAGGCGGGCAAAGCTGAGGTGGCTGCATCCAACCCCAGACGGGTCAGCAGATCCTGTGCCGCGACCCTTCGCTGCTTGTTATTGCCGGCCGCTTCCCGTTCACAGCGTCGCCGGGAGAACCCGGCACTGAGACAGACGTTATCCACCGCAGTCAGGTACGGCAGCAGGTTGAAGGCCTGGAAGATGACACCGATATGGTCCGCCCGAAAAGCGTCCCGGCGCCGTTGCGACAGAGAGGAAAACAATTGTCCTGCCACCCGGATGTCACCCTGCTGAGCCGGCCTGATGCCGGTAATCAACGACAACAAGGTGCTTTTCCCGCAACCACTGGGGCCATGCAGCAGCACCCGCTCACCGGCCTGCAGCACAAAGCGATCGATATGAATGAAAGGCCGGGCTTGCCCCGGGTGCTGATAACGCAAGCTATCCAGTTCAAGTACCACAGTTACTCCAGGGGAATGCGGGTGTTACCGGGCGCCAGACGCAAAGCGCTCTGCCCGTCAGGCAATAACAGGATGACCTCGGTAGCCAGACCGGAAAAAATCGCCAGGAACGGCAGTGTGACCTCGCTCAGCTTGTCCGGGGACTGACACTGAAAGGTCCATTCCGCTTCCACGTCCGCGTGATGGCTATGCTCATGGTGAGCATGATCGGGGTCGTGCTGCTGACTCTCCGGAAACAGTGCCTCGACTCCGCTACGGGTTTCATGGCTGAGCCTGCAGCCTGCGACAGGGGACGGCAGCGGCTCACTCACCTGTTTCAGGCGATCCGCATAGCGAACCCGGGCGGCGGCATCCGCCGGCGGTTGCTCGGTGCCGAGAATATCCATCAGCGGCGCCCGGAAACTGACAGTCAGGCTCTGCCCTTCCACCACTACCGCCGCGTCGGCCAGACCATGCTGATGGACCCCGGCGGCGTTAGCCAGATTGCTGAGCAACATCAATAACCCGAACCCTAACCCGGCCAGGCATTCAAGCCGTACGAATCTCTTCATGATGACTCTCACATTCCTTGCAGGCGCGGATGTTGCCCACATGGGTGGCAACCAGACAGATTCCGACCAGGCTGGTGAGCAGCGGTTCCCACAGGGTGTCATGCAACGCTGCTTCGAACGCAGTGAGCAGACACAACGCGATCAGCGCCAACAGACCTGGCAACAATACCTTGCGCCGCCGATGCCTGCGGTAACCGGCCACCATGGCGAGCACACTGACCGGCACGATCAGTGCCAGCAACGCCTGATGAAACAGTTCATCCACGCCGCCAACCACCGACAGCAAGCCAATCGCAAAGAGGCCGGCGACGCTGGCCACACAATGAATCATACACAAACCAGACAGGGCGATGGCCGCCTGGTCCAGACGTAAACGTGACATGGTTGTCTCCAGAATCTTCAACGGGTTTCTGAATCGTTGGAGCCTTGTTCACAAGGCGAACTCGCGCCGTTTGGCTATTCGCCTTGCAAGCAAGACTCCAACAACCCCCGCAGTCCGCGAGGATTACAGCGCAACACAACTCGCGCAGCGGCCATGCACTTCCAGCAAGGGGTTCTGCTGGGTCACGAACCCCAGGCTGTTGATGCTCTGCTGCAACTCGCTGATGGCCGCCCCCGCCATGGGGGTTTCCTGCACGGCACCACAGTCGTCACAGAGCAGGAACACCGTGCCCTGGTGACCGTGATGGCAGGTGATGTGATCGCAGGCCAGGTATTGGTTGGTGGAACTGAGCCGGTGGGCTAGCCCCTGTTGCACCAGAAAATCCAGCGCCCGGTAGATGGTGGGCGGCTGGGCATTGTCCTGGTATTGCGCCTTGAACTGGTCCAGCAACTGGTAGGCACTCTGAGGGCCCGACTGGGCCAGCAACAACGCCATGACCTGACGCCGCTGGGGAGTCATGCGCACGCCCTGCTCGCGGCAATGCTGTTCGGCGCTGGCGAGAATACGGTCGGTGCGGCTCATGACAGTCCTATATATCCAGTGTGACCAGCAGGCGTTGCTGACCGGGAGACACGGGCGGGGATCGGTGAACCACGCCCGAGCCCGGATTATCCCGCCAGGTGTCGCCTTTGAACAGGGCTACCTGCCCGGCCGACAACTGTTGCACGCTGTCGGCGGCAAAGCGGCCCTCCTGCTCTACGCCCGGCACCAGCAGACCGGCAGGCACCGACGGAGCCGGCAGCCACTGGCTGCCCGGGCCACCGTAGGTACACAGCAAGCGCACGGGGATGCGATCCACATGGAAACGCGGGCACATGGGCTTTTCCAAAGCAGTGACGCGCACTCCCACGCCACTCACACCGAACAGGCAGGCCATCATGCCCGCCAGCAACATCAGGTCCTCACGCAGTGGTGCAAAATCCTCACCGGGCAGCGAGCGCTCGATGGAACCCGCCAGGTCTTTAACATCCAGCCAGCTTTTTGCCGCCAGCTTCTTCCGGCATGCCTGCTGTACAAGCTGCTGATCGATCGGGCTGCGCCGATCCCAGACTGCCACCTGTACCGGGTCCATCATCACATCGGCGAGCACCCCGGCATCATCGCGCATGACCAGTCCCGGTGCGGCATAGGCCCTGGGCAACGTCCTTGCGTCAATCATCCGGCCATCTCCCACTGCGGGAACGGATCTTCCAGCTGCTGCCACAATGCCTTGCCGGCGAGCATTTCTTCTTCCGTGAGCAGACAGGCATCCAGCGCCCGGCGAGTCGTCTCCGGTTGCAGGTTGTGACCAATGAAGACCAGTTCCTGGCGCATGTCGCCGAAGGGTTCCTGCCATTTCTCCATGATCATGGCGCGGTATTCCGGGTCTGTGGGCCAGTTGTGGTTCGGCACGGTTTTCCAGAACAGGCCCGCCGGGCCGTGGTGGGCGATCTCGCCGGCCTGGCTCCAGTTGCCGGCAAATTGCGGGCGGCTGGCCAGCCAGAAGAACCCCTTGGAACGCAGCAAGGTGCCGTAGGGCCAGGGCTGCTGCAGAAAGTCCCAGAACCGTTGCGGGTGGAAAGGGCGACGGGCTTCATAACTGAAACTGCTGATGCCGTATTCCTCGGTTTCCGGCAAGTGCTCGCCGCGCATTTCCTTGAGCCAGCCCGGCGCCTGCTGGGCTTTTTCAAAATCGAACAGGCCGGTATCCAGCACCGCATCCAGAGGCACCATGCCGTGCTTGATCGGTATTATGCGAGCGTCCGGATTAAGCAGCCGCAGCGTGGCGCAGAGCATCTCCAGATCTGTCTCGCTGACCAGGTCGGTCTTGCTGATCAGCAGCACATCGCAGAATTCCACCTGCTCCACCAGCAGGTCCACCACGTTTCGCTGATCGTCTTCGCCCAGACTTTCACCGCCTTCCTGCAGGGTGCGGGCACTGCGATAGTCGCGCAGGAAATTTACCGCATCCACCACCGTGACCATGGTATCCAGCCGCGCCACCGAAGAAAGGCTGTCACCGTTTTCGTCTTCGAAGGTAAAGGTTTCCGCCACCGGTAGCGGCTCGGAAATGCCGGTGGACTCGATCACCAGATAGTCAAAGCGCCCTTCCCGGGACAGCCGGGTTACTTCCAGCAGCAGGTCTTCGCGAAGGGTGCAGCAGATACATCCGTTGCTCATCTCTACCAGCTTTTCCTCGGCGCGGTTCAACGACACCTGGTTGCTGACCAACGCCGCGTCGATATTGATCTCGCTCATGTCGTTGACGATCACCGCCACGCGCAGGCCGGCACGGTTATTGAGAATGTGATTGAGGACGGTGGTTTTGCCGGCACCGAGAAAGCCCGATAGCACGGTAACGGGTAGCTGGCGCACGGGCGTCGCTTGCTGAGTAGTCATGGGATTATCCGGTTCGTGAATGGACATAATGTCTTTCGTTGGCTTCCAGCCGGGTTTTCACTTCGGCGCAATACTCCGTGGTGGGCCGGGCCAGCAGCCGGCGTAATCCGATGGGTTCGCCACTGATCTGGCAATAGCCATAGTCACCCTGGTTAAGACGACGCAGGGCCTGACGGATTTTTCCCAGCAACGCCTGACGACGAGCCAGGAAGCGCAGCTGGTGCCGGCAGGCTTCCTCATCCGCAGCGGCATCCAATGGGTCCGACTGGGGCGGGGTTTGTAATGCCTGTCGAGCGTCGGCCAGTTCCTGTTCACAGTCCTTGGCCAGTGCCAGCAAACGGTCACGGAAGAATGCCTGCTGAGCAGCATCCATGTAGTCCCACTCCGACATGGCGAGCAGGGCCTTTTCACTGGGAACGTCCGGCATGATCGCCTCCTTTTAAAGTTATGTTATAACATAACAATAACTGACGGCAATCCGTTGCACGGAAAAAGCCCCATGGCCCTACCGATGATTCCCTCTCAAAGAAATGACGAAACTGTATTACCTGGGTTTACGCGCTGACGCCGAGGAAAGCCTTGATACACCAGCGCCTGGCGGCGCTGGAAAATTCAAAAAAACGACGACCCGGACATTCATCGCGCTGCCCCACAGGCAACAAAGCCGGGCCCTTATCGGACTGACTACCCTTCTACTCTGCACCCGCCATGAAGGGCACAACCTGATACCCCGCCTCCTCAAACATCACCCGCAGGCTATCCGGCCCACCAAGGTGCAAGGCGCCCACCAGCACCAGATTCGGCGTACCTTCCGTCATGGCCTGCTGGATTTTCGGATACCACTGGCGATTACGCTCGATGATAAGATTCTGGTAGATACTTGGGTATTCGGTCTGCATTTCATCGGCACCCAGCAAGGCGTAGAGACCATCCATGTCGCCTTTGCGCCAGGCATCAACGGCCTCCTCCATCATGCCGTCCATGTGCTCAATGCCTTCCAGGGAAGACTCGATCAGGACATCACTACTCTCTTCATTGAGCTGCGCCATGAACGACAGCAGGGTATCGCTGGATTCCAGGAAACCCAGCGTCTTTCCTTGCTGATTGGCCCGGGTAAAATAAAATTCGTCCACGCCCCGGCCAAACCCCTGACGCCCCAGTTCATGAACGGTCATGGCCATGGAGACCATGGCCGGCTTGAACCCCTGGTAGGTGGCCAGCGGAAAGTTGGCCTGGGCAGCATAGTCCTGGAATTGCCGCCAGACCGGATCGGACAAATCGTCTTCAAGGGAACGACCAGCTGGCTGCATCATCATCTGCGTCAGTCGCCGGGAAAAGGCCGGCGAGGCAGAGTCGGCCAGGTTGGATTCCAGATACACCTGCTGCGCCTGTTCATAGGCCTGCTGCATGGCTGCCGGTGGTGGCAGATCCGCCTGACGCAGGAAATGCACGGTAGCCCCCAGCCGGATACGTTTGCCATCCTTGCTGACTTCCCAGACCGGATCCGCCTGAAGCCAGGGCGCCACAGACAGCAACACCACCAGCACCGCAAACCGTCGAATAATCGATAACCCCATGACAACCCCCCGTTATTTTTTTCCAGTGTGTCAGCTTGCGGTGAAAAAGAAAGATGGATTCCACTCAGGTTACTGGCGTGATTGATCAACGGTTAGCCCGCCAACATGACTCCTGTAAAAACCGGCGCCTCTGAGCTGGCAGAACCGTTATTGCAGCAAAGGTAGCAACCCACCGAGCACACCGGCGGCGATCAGATTGAGTACGATACCGGCGCGGATCATGGTTCTCTGTGGCACATGGCCGCTGCCGTAGACCATGGCATTGGGCGGCGTGGCCACCGGCAACATGAACGCACAGCTGGCGGCAAAGGCCACCAGCAGGGCCACGGTGACCGGGTCGGCGCCCACCGAAGAGGCCACTGGCATCAGCAGCGGTATCAGCAAGGCAGCACTGGCGGTATTGCTGGCCAGCTCGGTGAGAAAAATCACGAAGCTCGCGATGATCAGATAGACCAGCCAGGTTTCCCCTGCCGGTAGCGCCTGACTGATACCGTCTGCCAGCCAGGCGCTGGTACCGGAACTCTGCAGCAACATGGACAGCGTAATACCGCCACCGAACAACAGAAGCACGCCCCAGTTCGCGTGCGCTTCAATATGCTGCCAGCTCACGCAACGGCTGATCCCCAGCAGGACAATGGCCATGCAGGCCACCCAGCTATCAAAGGATGTCTCGATACCCAACCTGTCCCCCAGGGGGGCACCGAAAACCCACAACCCCACCGTCAGCAGAAAAATCGCCAGCGTCATTATCGCGCCGGGGCTGGTCGGAAAAGGCAGGATGGTTTTCACATCCACTGTTGGCAGATTGGCTTCCGGGCGAGTGGTGTAAAACAGTACCAGCAGGGCCAGCGGAAACAGCAACACAAACGCCGGGATACCAATGGCCAGCCAGTCGTTGAATGACCAGCCCAACGCCGCTGCCGCGATGGCATTGGGGGGACTGCCCACCAGGGTAGCCATGCCGCCGATATTGGCGGACCAGGCCAGGGCCAGCAGCAGAAATACCCGATAACGGGGATGACTGTCAGCCAAGGGGGCGGATAGCCCCAGGGCAATGGGCAGCATCATGGCGGTGGTCGCCGTGTTGCTGATCCACATGGACAGCAGTGCTGTGGTGACTGCAAGCAGTAACGCCGCCGGTAACGCTCTGCCACCGGCCAGGGTCAACAGCCGCTGCGCCAGCCAGCGGTCGATACCGTGTTCGCCCAGCGCCGCCGCCAGGGCAAAGCCTCCCAGAAACAGGGCCACGACAGGATGGGCAAAGCCGGCAAGCGCGCTATCCAGATTCGCCAGCCCCAGACCGACGCCAAGCACCGGTACCAGCAGCGCGGTAAACGTGAGCGGAATGGCTTCGCTGAGCCACAGCAGCCCGATCAGCACAAACAGGGCCAACCCAGCTCCGGTTTTGGAGTCAGCTGGTAGATGGTATGCCATTACAGCGGCCACAACGGCCATGGCAATCAGCAGGAATCGCATGGTTATTATTCTGTTGCCGGTTCAGCCCGAGCTTACGGACTGCCTGCCGTAATAACCAGTGTCCAACATGGAACCACCCCAGCTCACACTGACCCCGCAGCACCGCCATGCTAGGGTTAGGCCCCATGGATACGATTAAACAACTCGAAACAGCCATGGGTCAGATTGTCGGCTTTCTCTGGGGACCACCGCTGGTCGTCCTGCTGGTGGGCGGCGGTCTGTTCTTCCTGCTCTATTCCCGCCTGCTGCCCTACCGCTACCTGCCGCAAAGCGTGCGCCTGCTGTGGCGCAAACCGGACCGCGATGATCCAGGTCAGCTCTCTCATTTTCAGGCGTTAAGCACTGCGCTGTCCGGCACCCTGGGCATGGGCAATGTGTCCGGTGTGGCTATTGCCATCGCGGTAGGCGGCCCCGGGGCGATTTTCTGGATGTGGGTCAGTGCCCTTGTGGGTATCGCCACCAAATTCTATACCTGCACCCTGGCGGTGATGTTTCGCGGCCAGGACAGCGAAGGCCAGTGGCAAGGCGGCCCCATGTATGTGGTGCGCGAAGGGCTGGGCAAGAAATGGCTGCCGCTGGCCTATTTCTTTGCCGTAGCCGGATTGCTGGGCACCATGCCGATCTTTCAGATCAATCAACTGGTCCAGGTGCTGCGCGACACCCTGGCCATCCCTGCCGGGCTGGCCAGCGCCGATGCTCATTTCACCTTCGACCTGATGCTGGGCCTGGTGCTGGCCCTACTGGTGATGGTGGTGGCTCTGGGTAAGTTGCCCCGGCTGGGCAAGGTCACCGGCATGCTGGTACCGACCATGGTAGTGGGATATCTGCTGCTTACCGCCGTGGTGCTGGCAAGCCATGCCAGCGAGATCCCTGCCGCCTTTGCGATGATTTTCGAGGATGCCTTCAGCGGCAATGCCGTTGCCGGCGGCGTGGTCGGGGCCGTGATAATCACCGGCATTCGCCGAGCCGCGTTTTCCAATGAAGCCGGCATCGGTACCGAAGCCATGGCCCATGGTGCCGCCCAGACCAGGGAGCCGGTGCGTGAAGGCATGGTCGCCATGCTCGGGCCGGTGATCGATACACTCATCGTCTGCACCTGCACGGCTCTGGTCATTCTGATCAGCGGCGTCTGGCAAAGCGGGGAAAGCGACGGGGTCACGCTTACCGCCAACGCCTTTGGCAACCTGTTCCCCCATGGCGGCGCCGTCATTCTGGCAGTGCTGGTGTCCCTGCTCAGCCTGAGTACGGTTTTTACCTTCTGGTATTACGGCAGCAAGTGCCTGGGCTTTTTGATCGGGGCAAAATACCAGCACCATTACATCTGGTGGTATCTGGTACTGGTCGTGCTGGGCGCGGTGGCATCACTGAAGCTGGTGGTGAGTCTGATCGATTCCATGTACGCCCTGATGGCGATTCCGACCATGACCTCTGCCCTACTGCTGGCGCCGAAGGTCAATCAGGCGGCTAAGCGATATCTCAAGCCGTCGCAAGCATCTCGGTGAATTGCTCAAAATCGCCAAGGTGCCAATCGGTTTCGTCAGGGTAGAGGCCGGTTAGTGCAGGATCATAGAAACAGCTGATCATATTGGCGCGACGCGCCGCCTGCAGGTCATAAAGAAAATCGCCCACGTAGACAAGGCGCTTCGGGCTGAGGCTCCAGGCAGCCGCGATCTGTAACAGGCCGTCTGGTGCGGGTTTTGGCGGGCAGTCTTCCCGCGCCAGCAGCATATCTACCTGTATACCCAGACGGGACATAGTCAGGTCGGCGACTTCCCGGGCATTGCGGGTGAGAATGGCGGTAGGCAGGTTACGGCGGGCACAAAACTGCAGGCATTCGCGAGCACCGGGTATCCATTCGGCACGCTCGGCACCGCGGCGCTCATGATCGAGAACAATCTGCTCGGCAGCACGTCGCTCACTCCCAGGGAGCAACTGAATATATTCCAGTACCCCTACCCCCTCCGGGCACGCCAGTTCGCTACGAATGGCGGTAAAGTCGAGACGCGAATCCGCCAGAGTACCGTCCAGATCGAAGATCACTCCCTGGATCGAGGACAGGATATCAAGGTCAGGTATTTTCATCATTGCAGTGTACCCCGAGCCAACGTGAAAGCAGCAACAAGCCTGCTATTCACAACGATCAAACTGGGAGATACTGACCCTCGCGTTATTAGGGAGTGATGCTCATGAAACGCTTTGCAAAAGCACTCAGCGGATTGGCCCTGTTGTCGCTGGCCCCTCTGGCCAGCGCGGGCGGCGTCTATATCGGCGGCGGGCTCTACAACGCCTCCGTAGATGAAAAAGTCGACAGTCTGAACTTTGACGATAGCGATACTACCGGCGCCCTCTTCCTTGGTTGGCGCCCCATCGAACTGATCGGCGCGGAAGTGGGCTATTACGATTTCGGCAAGCAGGAAGCTGACAACGGCACCAAAATTGAAGGCGGAGCCCTTACCCTGGCCGGGCTGCTGAGTTTCGAATTGGGCCCGGTGGGTCTGTACGGCAAGGCCGGTGTGGCGGATACGGATTTTGATATCAGCAATGGCGCCAGCAAGGATGATGATTCATCCACGGATGCCTTCGGCGGGGTCGGTGCCACCGTGGATCTGCTCGACAAGCTATACCTGTATGGCGAGTTCGTGCACTTCGATAATGATGCCGGGGTCGATATGATCGGCGCCGGTCTGCGTTACCACTTTTGATGATAAGCACAGCCATCAAATAGCCTGTAGGAGCCTGCTTGCAGGCAAGCTCCTACAGGTAACGTCTTCAACGTGTCTGGGTGTTGATCCGATCCAGGGCCTGCACCCGGGTCAATTCCTTATCTTCAAATAGCTGCTGCTGCAGCCGTGCCAGGGCCACCTGCTGATCGGTGTGTGACAGGCCACTGCTGATCAATTGCTGGCGTTGCTCACGGTAGTCCTCATAGCGCGTCTGCCAGTCTTGTCGCTGTTGTTCCAGTGCCTCGAAACGCGCCACGGCCTGGGTCCCGAAAGTCTGCTCCCGCAGCGCCCGGATTTCCGCGTCGCTGGCACCCTGCTCCCGTAACGTCTGGGTGCGTTGCTCCAGCCATACCGGTGCGCGGGTGTCATAAAGCATCTGCTGCATGCCCGGCGGCAGGTTCTGCTCAAGGTTGCTCAACTGCCGGTCGCGTTGCGCTGCCGACAGCCCTTCCTCTTCAAGCAGTGCCTGCCGTTCGATCATGTACCGGTCGTAGGTCATATCCAGGCCATAAAAGGCATCGGCGACTTCCGGGCCCAGATAGGCCTGCTGCATATCATGGCGCTGGCGGATGGCCGCGCGCATGGCCGTCACACTGCCATCGTGTTCCGGTAATTGCTCCATGGCTTGCCGCAACCCCATGTATTGCTCATAGAGCGCCCAGGCCTGCTGCGCGGCTTGCGGTGGCAACTGTTCTGCCAAGTGTCCCGCCAGGCGCGCCTGAATATCGTCCAGGGACTCTTCCCCCAGCGCCGTCAGAAAATAATCAAACACCTGGCGAATGGCAGGATTGATCAGCAGATCGCCATCGGCAGTGACCCGCAGATTGCCATCCACCTGGGTACCAACCAGGGAAGCCGGTGCGGGCCCCAGAGCCTGCGCACGCTGGCGGTAGTAGTCGTAGCGGGTCGAACCGGTCAGCTCCGCTTCGACGGGTTCCTCCAGGCGAGTGCGGTCGGTATCGGCGGTGGAATCCGGCGGACTGTTGCGATCGGAAGCGCCCGGTATACCCCAGATCAGCACTGCCGCCATCGACAAAAGCAACAGAACACCCACAAGGTAGCGTTTTTCCATGGTGATTCCCTTTTTGTTGTTATTCTTTTGGTTGTGCTGTTCGCCCTGATTCTGTCGCCCGGTTAACTTTCCTCCAGCCCCAGCAGCCGACTGAAGAAGGGTGACGCCATCATCTCCTGCCAATCGTGCCGGTTACCCAGCATGGCGATACACAAACGCCCCATGACCTGAATATAGTGGGGCATCTCGGTATGTTCGGCCTGCATGCAAAACTGATAACCAAGATGCTCAATGCCCTGCACCAGAGACGTTAGCGCCAGATCTCCCGGCGGGGTTCGACCGTGTTTCACCATGCTGTCATGCAAGATGGCAACGATGCGCCGGTTATGTTCATCGCGATACCGCGACACCGGTGATGAGCGATCATGCAACTCGCGAAACCGAGCCTCCATCAAGAGTCCCTTGGAGCGTCCCCAGTTCAGGTAACCGCTCAAGGCCATGGGCAGATAGTCATAAAACTCTTTCTGCGGCTGTTCGAACACTTTGACAAACAACCGCTCCACGTCCTCGTTACAGTCGCGAATGATCTCATCAATCACATCCACGGCGGAGGAGAAATATTTATAGAAGGTGGGGCGTGACACATCCGCCTGCTTGAGAATCAACGCCACTGTGGTGCCATAGGTGCCATGCTCTCCATACACCTCCCGGGCCGCCTCAAGAATCCGCTCGCGGGTGTCCCCGGTTTTTCCGACCGGCCGTCCCCGCCGCCGCTTTTGTCCTGAATCAGACTGCATTCTTCCCACCCTTAACACTGATGTTACTTTACCCCAATTTTCCAGGCTGACCAGACACAACCCGGAAAACACCCGAAACCATTGGAACTGATACTTTATTCTTAATGCCGTGCACAGTTAACAGCAGAATATAGGCTGCTTATAACAAACAAATATTAACATTGCTGTTAATTAATGGCCTGGCATCCTTTAAGGTAAACCCACTCCTGAATCAAGGAGCGCTCGGCGAAGACCCGGCAGTACGCCGATAACAATAAACAACAAGGTGATGCCAATGATTTCATCCCGAAGAGCGCCGCTACGGGCGCTAAGTCTACCCCTTTGTCTGCTGCTGTCAGCCCTCTGCGTGCCCGCGCATGCCGGATGGTTCGACTGGCTGTTCAAGGATACCTATACCGAAACCCGTTACCCCATCGTGCTCAGCCACGGGCTGTTCGGCTTCGATGATATTGCCGGCTATAACTACTGGTACCGGATTCCCGAGGAGTTACGCCGTAGCGGTGCCGAGGTGTATGTGACCCAGGTGGCCGCCGCCAACAGTACCGAAGTGCGCGGCGAACAACTGGCTCGCCAGGTGGAGGCGATCCTCGCTGCGACCGGTGCAGAAAAGGTCAACCTGCTCGGCCACAGCCATGGTGGCCCCACCGTTCGCTATGTGGCCTCGGTATACCCGGACTATGTGGCGTCTGCCACCTCCGTGGCTGGCCCGCATACCGGCGCCCGCATGGCGGATGTACTGCTGGGCGTACAGGAAACCTTGCCACTGGCTGGCGACCTTCTCGGCAGCATCGTCAACGCCGCAACCGGATTTCTGGATCTGATTTCCGGTGGTGGCTATGAGCAGGATTCCTTGGCTGCCCTCTATTCCCTGTCCACCGCCGGCAGCACGGCGTTCAACAGCCACTATCCCGAAGGCCTCCCGGACGACACCTGCGGCCATGCCCCGGAAATGGCCGATAACGGCGTGCGCTACTACTCCTGGTCCGGCGCCAAGCCTTTGACCAATGTGCTGGATATCAGCGATGCCGGTATGGGCCTGCTCGCCCTGCTTTACCTTGGCGAGAAGAACGATGGCCTGGTGTCCAGTTGCTCCAGCCACCTGGGGCTGGTGATCCGCAATGACTACCGCATGAATCATCTGGACGAAGTGAATCAGATCGCTGGCCTGGTCAGCCCCTTCGAGACCAACCCCACAGCAGTATTCCGCCAGCATGCCAATCGGCTGAAAAACCGCGGACTCTGAATCTGGCAAAACAATAAAAATAACGGGAGAGCAATTTCTTTGAGGGCGCCGCAAGGCGCCCTTTTCTTTTCTTCTTCGCAGGTAGAGTGAAGAAATACTGCGATGGGCCTGCAGACATATGCGATATCAAAAACGTAGGGTGCACTGAGCCTCAGGCGAACTGCACCGATCCGACGTTTGATGGTGCAGTTCGCCTGAGGCTCAGTGCACCCTACGCGATCTGCATCGTTGGTCATTCAGATTCAAGATTCTGTCATCCTCACCGCTATTTCCCGGACAGGCGCCACACTGTCATGCAATCGACACTGGCTTTGCCAATTGTCAGCAACGATACTGGCCGGCTGCCTTTCTTGCGTAGCCAGCTTGACCTCAAGTCAGGTTGAGACTTTAGGGTTGATTCAATCCGTTCCTGTGTCGAAAGAGATGCACCAGGAACGACGACGTAAGATGCCCTGTTGCGAGGAAAACGCTATGCCCACCCCCCAACCCGCCACACGCCGTGAGTGGCTGGGACTGACGGTGCTGATGCTGCCCACCGTGTTGCTGGCCCTGGATATGACGGTGCTGCATCTGGCCGCTCCCCATCTCAGTGCCGATCTGAAGCCCACCAGCGCCGAGCTGCTGTGGATCCTGGATATCTATGGCTTCATGATCGCCGGCTTCCTGGTGACCATGGGGACTCTGGGCGATCGCATTGGTCGGCGGCGTCTGTTGCTTACCGGGGCCACCGCCTTCGGTATTGCTTCAGCCATGGCGGCCTTTGCCACCAGTGCGGAAATGCTGATTGCCACCCGCGCGTTACTGGGCATTGCCGGGGCCACTCTGATGCCCTCTACCCTGTCGCTGCTGCGGAATATGTTTCAGGTGGAGCAGGAGCGCACCGTGGCGATTACCGTGTGGATGACCGGTTTCATCGTCGGTAGTGCCATTGGTCCGCTGGTGGGCGGTGCGTTGCTGGAATTCTTCTGGTGGGGCTCGGTGTTCCTGCTGGGGGTACCGGTTATGCTGTTGCTACTGGTGTGCGGCCCGCTGCTGTTACCGGAATTTCGTGATGAGGAAGCCGGCGCCCAGGACTGGACCAGCGCCCTGCTATCGGTGGCCATGGTTCTGGCGGTCATCTACGGTCTGAAAGACATGGCACGCAACGGGGTGTCACTGATGCCGCTGCTGTCCATTGCTCTGGGCCTCGCTATCGGGATGCTGTTTGTCCGTCGCCAGCGGCGGCTGGCCGAGCCCATGTTTGATCTGTCGCTGTTTGCCATCCGCACCTTCAGCACCTCGGTGGCGGCCATGATGCTGACCATTCTGGCCCTGTCCGGCGCCTGGCTGATGGTATTCCAGTACCTGCAGGGGGTCCTCGACCTGTCGCCGCTGGAGGCCGGGCTGGTGATGCTGCCGCCTGCCCTGGTGCAAACCGTAGCCTCTTTGCTGGTTCCCCGGCTTACCCGTTACCTGCCCCACTGGCAACTGGTCAGCGCCGGGCTGGTAATGGCAACCTTCGGTTTGCTGATCCTGCTGCTGGTGCACAGTCCGGCCCAGATCCCCTTGTTGATCGTGGGAATGACAGTGATGGGCGTGGGCGTCATGCCGATGATGATTCTGGGTACCGACATGGTGGTCAGCGCCGCACCGGCACGCAAAGCCGGCGCGGCATCGGCCACCTCGGAAACCGCCACGGAACTGGGTATGGCGCTGGGTATCGCAGTGATCGGCAGTATTGGCGCGGCCGTGTACCGGCAACATATGCTGGAGCAGCTCCCTGCGGGATTGCCTGACGAGCTGTCACTGGCTGCCGGGGATACCCTGGGCGGGGCCATCGGTGCCGCCGCGCAGTTGGGCCCGGAACTGGGCGCGCCGGTGATGGCCGCCGCCCGAGAGGGCTTCAGCCTGGCACTGCATACCAACTCCGCCATTGGTGCAGGGATTCTGGCGATGACCGCCGTATTGGTGGCCGTGATGCTGCACAACCGCACTCCGGACGATGCCGCAAACGCCGAGCCGGCACCGCCTACTTCACCCGATCAACAATAACCCGGGTGTCACCGGCCTCTGTCGGGCCGGCGCCGAAGGCCGCCACCAAGGTGGGGCCTTCGTGCAGGCGCACCTGCTGACGGATTCTGTGGCGACCGTCACCACTGACGCCATAGGCGATGTCGAGAGAAAAGCTGTCCTTGGCCAGGCGGTCAATTGCCACGTCATAACCACTACCACTGACTTGCCAATGGTGACGACTGTCACTCTGATAGAGCCGAATCACCCAGTCGCGACCGCCCTCTTCATTGCCCTGCTCCACCACCCGGATACCGCTGTCAGGTACGCCATGGCGCTCCATCACCAGAAAGTGGAAAGCACTGACAATCGCCACCAGACACACCACCGCGCTTGCCAACAGACGCCATTTTCCCGTCATTGCCGACCCCTATCAGTTATCCAAAGCCCATTGTTTCAATTCCGTTTCCGGGGGGCCTCTGCGTAACTCCTTGCATGCTCAGCGAGACCTGAAGTGTGCAGCTGTTGTGTTTTGTCGCGACGGACAGGGTGGTTCCCTTTCCTAGCGACAAAGCGCAGCAGATGTGCGCTTCAGATCTCGCCCTCCGGGGCTTTCAGGCTGGCCCACACTCGTTGTTGCACTTTCTCGACAGGCAACCAGCATGCCTTTAAAAGTGCGCCTAGATTGTGAACCAGCCTGAAAGCCTGAGTATACAAGGACTTACGCAGAGGCCCCCTACTCTCACAGTGGAATTGTATTTTTTGGCCAACAGGCGTTAAGTGGATGACAGGATCATTGGAGAAGAGGTGGTATAACAATGAAAATGCACATCATGCCAATTCGCCGGAATCTCAAGTTTCACGTTCCGGATGACAAGGTACTCAACTGGCACAGTTGGGGTCCCACGGTCACCCAGTTCTTCAACACCCTGTCGCTGTTTTTCCCGGAAGGCGAGCGTTTCTTCATCAACAGTGTACGCAAGTATCGCGACCGCATTGAGGACCCGGAACTGCAGGAAGCGGTGCGGGCCTTTATCGGCCAGGAGGCCATGCACGGGCGCGAGCACGAGGATTACAACCAGAAGATGGTGGAGGCCGGTCTGCCGGTGGATACCCAGGAAGCCATTGTTTCCAAACTGCTGGATGTGATTTCCAAATACACCCCCAATGCCCTGCAACTCTCCGCCACCGTGGCACTGGAACACCTGACCGCCATTCTTGCGGATATCCTGCTGCGTGAACCGGACCTGATTGATGATTCGGATGAGTCATACCAGCGTCTGTGGCACTGGCATGCCCTGGAAGAGACCGAACACAAGGCGGTAGCGTTTGATGTTTACCAGACCGTATTCGGTAGCGGCATCAAGGCGTGGGCTTTGCGCAGTGTGGGCCTGATCCTCGCCACCACCATTTTCTTCTCGCTGTTCTATCCTTTCTACCTGATCAACACCTGGAAGGTAGGCCAGCTGTTCAATCTGAAAGGCTGGTGGCTATCGTTCAAGTTCCAGTGGCTGAAACCGGGCGGCCTGCGCCGGGTGGTGATTCCTTGGCTGGACTGGTTCAAACCCAAGTTCCACCCCTGGGACCATGACAACCGGGAGTTCCTGGCGGAAATGGATAACCTGATCGGCGACGCAGACGGCTATCAGAAAAACGAAGCAGCCTGATCCAAAGCGACAAGGCATGCACAAAAAGCCCCGGAAAGTTCCGGGGCTTTTTGCTTAAGGGGATTCTTGAAAAAGCAGACTGTGCCAACGTCTTCGTCATGCGAGCATGACTTCCCACACATCCCGAAGTTGGGGTTTGTGGGAAGCGATGTTTACATCGCGAAGGGTGTGCACTGGCACAGACCTCAAGTGAACGATATGACCGGAGAATTCCAGGGCCTTTTCAATTCGCTCCAGTGGTTTCGGCTGAGCGGAGGGAGCGGGGTGAAACCACCGCTCCCACAAAACCTGGCTATGCGATCGCCGCCACCGTCACGTGTTTATTCCCGTTTCACCTCGACCCACTGGCCCTTACTCCGCGCCTGACGGCGACCGTCGTACATGGCTTCCACGGTCCAGGCGGGCAGGTAGAAACGGCCGGCGAAGGAGGCGTTCAGGTCCACGCTCAAGGTCAGAGCATTCTTGCTGCCGGGTTTCAGGTCGAAGTAATGCATTACCCGGTCATCGCGCAGATCCTGATAGGTCACCTTCTCGTTGTTGTCCGCGCTGCCATCCAGGCGACTGCTGGTGAGCTGCCAGCCGGAAGGCAGGATTTGAGTCAGCGCCACATCGTCCAGAGTGCGCGACCCGGTGTTGGTCACCGTGACTTCGGCAGTGAAGTCCTGCCCCTGGTCCAGGCTAGCCGGGTTGATCGGCTTGTCATTGGCAAGGAACCGCACTGCCAGACTCAGGCCTTCGCTCACCGGCGCTTCGTTGCCCGGCAACGGGGTGCCGGTCTGGCTTAGGGTAACGAACAGCTTGCGGTCGCTGTCGTTACTCACGCTCAGCGACTGCGTGTCATCCCCTTCCCTGCTGCCGGCATTGAGTGGCTGGCGGGTGACCGGCGAGGTGGCGGCAATATCCTGCCAGCCCTGTTTGCCTTCCTGCCACGCAAAGCGGTAACCATGATCGCCCCCCTGACTGCCCGCATAGCGGGCCATGGCCATCAGTGACCAGGCGGTGGTCTGGGTGCTGTACCAGCTCTGCCCGGATAGCTGATCGGCAATGTCACGGGCCAGGGTCCAGGCCTCCTGCTCCCGGTTCTGCGCCTCAGCCACAGTCAGGCGAATGGCCTGATCACGCAGGGAGGAGCCATAGGTGTAGCTGGCACCGTCATACTCCAGATTCTCAACGTCCAGGGCGGTCAGCTCCGCCGCCACATCGCTGAGCCCCATCTGCTGATAGGCCGCCGCCAGCAACCAGCGACCGCTGTGGTAACTGGCGCTGCGAGGATAATCCTGCTTCGCCATCTGCAGACGCTCGCGCAGGCGGTTCATGGCCCCCACCTGGGGCTTGCCGGCCAGGGCCAGGGTGTACTGGCGATAGGCTTCGGCGCTCCATTCCCAGGGTCGATCTCCCAGGGTCTGACTGCGCCGCGACTGATAGTCGACCCAGTCATCGATCATGCCGGCGGGCACCGCATACCCCAGCCGTCTGGCTTCCAGCAGGAAGTGGCCGGCATAGGTGGAGCCCCAGTCATTGGCCTGGGCCTGGCCGGGCCAGTAACCGAAGCCGCCATTGGCCAGCTGGAAACGCTTGAGCCGTTCGATGCCGGCGGTAATGTTGGTCTGGATCTCCTGTTGCTGCTGCTCATCCAGTTGCACCAGCTGTTTCAGGTACAACTGCGGCAGCACCGACGAGGTGGTTTGCTCGACGCAACCATGGGGATAGCGCAGCAGGTAATTCAGGCGTCGCTCCAGGCCCATGGCCGGCAGGGCACTGACTGTCAGGGTAGCACTGTTGGTACCGGTCATACCGTGGTGCTGGTAATCCAGCGCCCAGCTTTCCCCTTTCTCCAGCATCTTGAAGGTATCGCGGGTAGTAGGCGGGTTGGCCGCCCGTACCGGCAGGTGCACGGTTTCGCTGGCGCGATGCTTGCCGCCCGTGGCCGTCACCGTGACAGAGCCGGTACCCACCCGGTCGTTGGCGCGCAGACGCAGCATGGCGATCTGGTCCGACGGCCCGGTAAAGGTCATTTCCGCCTCGCCGGTTTCCACACTGAACAGGTCATCATCCGCCTGCACGGACAGCTTGACCTGTTTCACCGCGTCGTCGGTCACGAACACCGTCACCGGCAGGTCCACGGTTTCGCCGGGGCCCATCACCCGTGGCAGGGTACTCAGCACGGCCAGCGGCTGGGTGACGGTGATGTCCTGATCGGCCTTGCCATAAGCACCGTTGTCACCGGCCACCACCATGGCCCTGACCTGCCCCATGTAGGACGGCAGGGTGATCTCGTGACTGGCGCTGTCGCCCGCGTCCAGGGTGAAGGGACCGAGGAATTTCACCACCGGCGGGAAACGGCGGCGCTGTTTCTCGCGGCCGTCATCGGCACCATCGGAGCCGCCCAGGGCCAGCAACCGGTCCAGCTCGGCCCCGTAGGCGCCGACCACCATATCGAACAGGTCCCAGGTCAGTACACCCAGGGCCTCACGACGGTAGAAGGCGCCATGGGGATCCGGGGTGCGGTAGTTAGTCAGGCCCAGTAGGCCCTCGTCCACCAGCGCCAGGGTATAGGTCATGGCCTTGCCCTGCTTTTCGCTGACTTGCACGATGAAGCTTTCTTCCGGCTTCACTTTTTTCGGAGCCTTGATCTGCGGCTGCAGACGGGTGGCCGGGTCTTCCACCAGCAACGGCACGATGCCGTACAAGCGGATGGGACGATCGTTGTCCCGCTGGTGTGGCTGCAACAGGGCCACATGCACATACACGTTGGGCGCCATCTCGGCAGTGACCGGGATATCCAGCGTCTGGGCCTGGCCACTGGCCGGTAGCCAGTAGTGATCCAGCACCCGGGAGCCGTTCTCCAGACTTACCAGCAGGCGGCCTTCGCTGACGGCGGGCAGTTCCACCCGGGCGGTGTCTCCCACCTGGTAACTTTCTTTATCTGCGGACAGGGACAAGCGGGTGGCGGCATCCTGGCTGCCACTGGCCTGGTCGCTGCTCCAGCCCAGATACACCGTCTGCGAGGTGCAGTGATCACTTTGTCGATCACAGACGCGGATCAGGTGGCGGCCCCAGTCATAGGCGGCACCGTCCAGCGTCCACTGGCCGCGCCCCTCTGCATCGGTGGTGATCTGGGCCTGGGTGACAGATCGGGTGTTGGGGTCGCTGATAAAGTTGCTCAGGTCCTCGCCGGAACGGTCCCACCACCAGCGCCAGTCAATTTCATAAACAGTGATATCCAGGGGCCGACCGGATACGGCCTTGCCCTCACTGCTGACGCTGATCAGGTCGATGGCGTGCTTGCCCTCGCGGGACAACGCACCGCCCCAACCACTGCCCTGCGGCACCTGCATGCCTACCCAATGTTTGAAGGGATAGACCGGCACACTGCGGATCTGGGTGCTGTAGTCACCGCTGTTCTCAAACACCCGGGTTGTCAGGGTGGCACGCAGCAGGCCAGGGGTCTGCTCCACCGGGATGGTGAGCGGAAAGCTGGCCTTGCCCTGCCCGTCCACATGGGCCTCGAAGGCAGTAAAGGGCTCGCTACTGAGCGCGCGGGTGCTGTCATCGAAATGATAGGCATTGAGGCCATCGAAGCGGGTGGTGGTCGCCGCCACTCGTACTTTTACATCCGCTTTCAGGTTGGCGGCGGTAGCGCCGTTGAGCCATTGAGTAAACAGGCCCACCTGCGCCGCCTCGATGGCGGGCAGTTGCTCGGGCAATTCCAGGTCGATCTTCAGGCGGTTGGGCTTGATCGCTTCCACCCGCACCGGGGTATCGAAGTAGCGCTGGCCCAGCCGGGCTACAGCACGCCAGTTGCCAGTGGGCGCGTCTTCACTGGTGCTCAGGGTGAAGGCATAGAAGTCTCCCACCGGCTGATCCAGGGTGTAGCTTTTCACCTTGTTTCCACGGGGGTCGAACCAGTTCAGAGTCAGCGGGTGATCGTCGGGCAGCACAGCGTTCTTGTCTTCGAGAATAAAGGTCAGGTGGATGTCATCGCCCGGGCGCCACACATCACGCTCTCCGTAGAAGAACCCTTTCAGGCCGTCTCGCACGGTCTGGCCGCTGGTGTTGAACTGGTTGGTGGGCAGCGCCCGGTTGCGGGCCACTTTCAGGAAACCGGTGTCGCGGTCTTTCACCGCCTGCAGATAAAAAGGTGTGCCATCCAGCTGGATGCTGGCCATCCCTTCTTTATCGGTAAGACCCATGCCCACCTGTTGCTGCTGGTAGTTGTAGGCCTTCACCACCACCTCGGCGGCGGGCTGGTTAGTGTCCAGGGTGGTAGCTACCACGTGCAGGGTATCGTCCTGACCGCGCTTGGCGATCAGCCCCAGGTTGGAGGCCAGGAAAGCGCGAGTGCTGCTGGCCAGGTCGTTATAGCGGTAGTAACTGTCGGAGCAGGGGTTGTCCTGTTCATACCAGCTCAGGTAGCCGGCATCGCGGTAATAGTCGGCCAGCCGGTCCGGCTGCTGCTGTTCCTGGCCCGGGCCCTCGTAGTTGTCCGGCAGGGTTGTGTTGCGGGTCAGGGAGGCATCCGGGCAGGTGTAGGTAATGTCATCGCCATCAATGGTCAGGGTGAGATGCACCAGACCATTGAGGTGTTTGGCCATCAGCTCGGTCAGGTCCAGATGATAGCGCTGCCAGCCGTCGCCGTTGGCGGGCAACTCAAGGGTTTTCTGCCACAGGTAGCGACCGGTGCGGGTGTCCATGTCCCCTTCATCCAGCTCACTACCCTGCAGATAATTGCCAATATTGTCGTCAAACACCCGGAAGGCCTGCACCTTCACCGAGCGGATCCCCACCGCTTCAAAGGGCACGCTGAGTTGCTTGCCATCCGGCAGGATGGTGCCCTTGCCGGCAAAGCGCACGCCGGGCTTGCTCATCATCAGGGTGACGGTTTTTTCCAGTTTTTCCGCCAGCCGGCCATGGCGGGCGGAGCGCAGGCCGGCATCGATCACCAGCGCCACATTTTCTTCCTTGTCGTCCTGCGGATAGACCCGCAGGCGGCTGCCGTCCACTTCCAGGCGTGGCGCCTTGCCGTTCAGGGTGACCAGGCCGTTGAGGTTCTGGGAGCCTTGCAACGCCTCGGAAAAATTCACTTCCACATGAGGTTTGGGGTAGTTCACTGCCCGCACATTGGTGACTTCGAAGACCGCCACCGCCGGGACGTTGTAATGGCGTTCACCCTGGTTCTCTACACCCAGGGGGGAGCCATCCCAGCTCAAGGTCACCTGGCTGGCCTGGTCACCCCGGCGGATGCCGGCAACGGTAAATCCATGGCGGAAACCGGCCTTGTCGTGTTCCCAGCGTACCGGTAGCGTCTGATTGTCCTGGCTGGCACGCAGGCTTTTCTCCACCGCTTCGGCCTCGGCCAGATCCCGGGTTTCCAGGCTACCGGTGAGCACCATTTGTTCGCCGGCCTCGGCCGGCAACAGGGACTGCACCGTCAGGCTCAGTTGCTGACGCATCACCTGCAGGGGGAATTCTGCCGGAGGCAGCGTTTCATCCACACCGTCCAGGCCCTGGGCATAGAGCATCAGAGTCAGCGTCTCACCGGCGGCCAGCGGTTCCGAGGGGCGGATTTCCAGTCTGTCTTCGGCGGTGAAGCGTATTTCTGCCGGCATGTCCGGCACCAGACGGGCAACGCCGGAGACCGGTTGATCAAGCTTTTCTGCAGACGCTACCGGATGATTAAAGCGCACCACCAGCGGCGCCCGGGAACTGATGATCGAAGGGGGAGATGCCGCCAGGTGAGCCTGCCAGCGCTGATCCAGCTGTGTCGGCGCAGGCTGCGCGATTTGCCTGTCGGCTTTATCCTGTTTAGGAGGAGAGTCACTGTCCCCCTTCTCTCCGGTATCACAGGCGCCCAGTGACAATGCCAAGCACAGCATCAGTAACCGAAAAAACGGCAATCCCCTCGTTGACATAATACGCTTCCAATGCAAATTGATGATCAGGCCAAACATAGCACAACCGTTCTGCAATGCGTGGGCAGATCCACCGCAGTGTCAACGGTTTGGCAAAAGAGAAACAGCGGATTGAGCGGGGTCCTGTCGTGATGCAGAAAAAAACCGGCTGGGGGCTGGCAGCCCTGGCCATGGCGTCGCTACTGACCACCTGGTGGCTGACCCCGGGCGATCCCGATGAGGCGCTCTGGGAGGACTACCTGAGCCGGATTGCCCGGCTGACTCGACAGGATATTCCCGCGCGAGACCCGCTTCCCGTACTGGCCTATCCCGGTGCCCGGGAACAACGGCTGCCGCTGCCGGAACACCGGGTGGATATGCTCGACTATCTGGAACTACGACACTGCGGCCTGATGGAACTGATCAGCCAGCGCAACAGCTCGCTGGGTAAGCTGCAGGCGGATTCCTTACGGCTCAGTCATGAACTGGCGTTTATTCACCAGGCGCGCACCTGCCTGGAGGAACAAACCCTGGATGACCCGGAGCTGGTCAACGTCATGTCGCAGGTGGTGGCCGAAAAGGAAGCCGCGCTGCCGGCCCTGTACTGGAATGTACTTACCGCCAGCGAGGAAATACGGCGCTTTTTCAGCCAGTCCCCTTCCGCCAGTGTCGGCGACACCAGTGCTGCCTTGCAGAGCCTGCAACAGCTGAGTCACACCCTGATCGCCCACAAACAAAGTGGCGCCGTGACACCACTGAATCTGGAACCCTTGCTGGAAACCCTGGCCCGTAACCAGGCCGGCGGTCATCTACTGCGGCGCATGGCGCTTTCACTGCGGGAACTGGAGCGGGGCAACCAGCTGCTCGAAGGCATTGATCCGCAGCGCCTCTGCCCCCGCAATCAGGCCAGCACCCGGGCCCGGCGGTTGCGCAATGTGCTGGACAATGTCTGGGGCCCCAGTGTGCAAAAATCGCTGGCGGAAAGTCGCCGCCAGCGCCAAACACTGGCTGACAGCCTGGAACAGATGAACGGTCTGCTGGATTCACCCCCTGCCCCTTTCACCCGCTGGCGGCACCATTACTTCGGCCCGAACGGGGTGGAAAGCCGCATGGAGCGTGCGCTGGAGCGCCATGTGACCCTGTGGCAGGAACACCTGGGCGCCTGCGGACTGATGCCGGGGAAACCCTGACTCGGAGCTTATATGCACTTTCGTGCAAAAATTGACCTGGCGGGCTAAACAGAAAGTCTACAAAGCGAATGTTTCGGCGAACAACTGTCCACATAATGCCAAGCGTCGATGAGGTCCCATCCATCGACTCCGGAGTTTTACTCCGTGATAGCTCTCCCGAGCCAAACTATTCACGGCGCCTTTTGGCGCCGTTTTTTTTGGGGGGGATGTACCGGGTAGCTACGAAGCCGCTGTAGGAGCGCCGCTTGAGGCGCGAACCGAGCGCGAGCGAGGGGACACGACAGAGGTATAGAGCTGTCGGTCATTCTTTCTGAAACCTGTCGAGCCTTGATATTCCTGATTGCCCTGCGGGCAATGTCCTCGCTGAGGCTCGGTTCGCGCCTCAAGCGGCGTTATTCGCACGCTCACACTTCGGGCCGCACGGAACTGCGTGCGTTACTCCGCTACGCTCCGTTCCTACAGCGGTTATCAGAAAGGTTGCCTCGTAGCTCAATTCAACATAAACGTCGAATACTCCAGTTCTCCCATCTTCCGGTTCACCAGCCACAACCCCAGCATCACACACACAGCCAACGACAGCAGGAAACCGAAGCCGAAGAATTGCGGACCCAGGTACAAGCTTATGCCGGTAAAGATCACGTTCAACACGAAGAACAGGCCGGTGAGCAGTACCAGCATGCGGCGCTGGTCCAGGTAGCAGAACACGTTGATGATGGCCAGGAACACCACCTGTAACGCCGTGGCCACCAGCTGGACTTTGAGCAACGGCAGGTACAAGTCGGTAATCCCCAGGGCCGCGAAAATCTGGGCGCCAGCCACCATGATCACCAGGGCCGAGATGGCCTGGATCTTGAGGATCTGGAAGATGCCCTGACGAATCACGAACACCATCTGGTTGCGCATCTCCTCGATATAGGACAACGACCCCCCTTCACGCACCGCATCGTAGAAATTGCTGTAGTACTCCACAAAGTCGGTTTCCATGCGCACCAGAAACACGGCCATGCCGGGAATCAGCGACAGGTAGGACAGGAACACCGGAATATCATAGATCAGCGAGGCGTGCAGCGGACCAATCACCTCGCTCCCGGTGCCGCTGTAAAACCAGAACATGGCCTTGTCGGCCCATACCCCGGCGTTGTAGAAAAACCCCACCAGCATCAGGCTGGGATACAGGTAACGGGGGCGAAACATGTCGAAGGACACCATGCTGAGCGCCGGATAGCCGCGCACGATCAGCACCAGCATGCCGGCGAGCAAGGTCACCTGACCCAGCAGAAACCCGAGCAACAGTCCTTCCAGATCGAGAAAGCGCAGCAACAAGGCACCTACCACGGTGATCCCGTAACCCAGGGCGTACAGCACCAGTATCGCCTTGTACTGTTTCATCCCCGACAGGAACACGGTGGCGATCCAGATATTGCACAGCACCACAAAGCTGGCCGCCATCAACACCCGGAACAGGATGCTCTGTTCCGGGAACAGAAACACTGCGGCAGCTAGCGACAGGACCCCGGCAATGACCGTGACCAGCAGGGTAACGCCGCCATAGTTCGGCAGAATCAAATCTTCGCGCTGCTCAAAGGCGCGGTCAGCACAGAAACGGGTAAAGGCCAGTTGCACGGTACCGGTGAGCACCAGGCTGATCGCGATCAGATAGGTGACGGTGACCTGAAACTGGGACACTGCGATATCCGGTACCACCGCCCCCAGGCTGAAAATACCGATAATCAGGATGCCGATAATCGACAGCACCCAAGGCCCGGAGCTGATCACGCCAGCATAGGCGTAGGCACGGATCAGGCCCAGCAAGGTATCCTTGCGCAGCAGTTTTCGCAGTTCGAAGCCGATACCTGCCATCAGCGCTCCCCTTCCAGCAAACCCTGATACAGCTCACGGTAGGAGCCGAACATCTGCTGCTGGGTGTACAGGGTTTCCACTCGGCGGATGCCGGCCTGCTGTGCCTCGTGCCAGGCCTGCGGATTACTGAGTAGGTTGGCCACCGCCTTACCCAGGGCTTCCGGGTCAGCAATACCCACCACGGAACCGGCCGTGCCAAACGCCCGATCGTCTTCATCCAGCCCTTCGATCAGTTGGCGGCAGGAGCCCACATCCGTTGACACCGCCGGCACGCCAGCGGCAAAGCCTTCCAGCAATACCAGCGGCAGTGCTTCACTGATGGAGCTGAGCACCACCACACCCACTTTTGGCAGCAGCTCGTCGATCTTCTGAAAGCCAAGAAACTCTACATTCTTTTCCAAACCCAGGCTGGTCACCAGAGAACGGCACTCTGCAGCGTATTCCTTGTCTTCATCCTCGGGGCCGGCAATCCATCCCTTGGCGTCCGGTATCTCGTTAACCAGGGTGCGCATGGCGCGCAGGAAGGTTTTGACGTCCTTGATGGGGACTACCCGGCCGATCAGGCAGGCGGTCTGGGGTATCTCTTCACTCCGGGCAGCACGCACCTTTTCCATGCGTGGCAGGTCGATGCCATTGGGAATATTGAGCGTGCGCTCGGCGGGGGCGCCGTCTTCCACCTGCCGTTGCCGGTTACGCTCGTAAAGCGCCACGATGCGGTTCGATGACTGGTAACACTCGCGTCCCAGCTCGGTAAAGAAATTCACCCACTTTTCGCGAAAGTAAGCCATTTCTGCGTTGTTCTTTTCCACCAGCCCGCGGTTATCGCTGATCCATTCACTCTGGAACAGATCAATCTTGCGTTCCTTGGTGTAGATGCCGTGTTCGGACAGCAGCAGCGGCTTGCCCGTGCGCCGTTTCAGCATGGCGCCCAGAAAACCGGCATAACCGGTGGAGATGGTGTGATACATGCGCGCCGGGATCAGATTGGAGGCAATGTCATTCAGCACCCAGAGCGGTGCATGCATGATGCGGACGGTCCAGAAATAATCGACAAATGAAGGGTCCCGGCTGTATTCCCGATAGGCATCAGAAATGAAATCCCAGCTTGCCCGGCTATGCAAAAATGACTCCTCTGAGTAACAGCAGCCATCCCCCAGGCCATCCAACGTCTCGCCAAGCAGAGCTTCCCGCTCCGGAGAATGTTCGCCGGAACGCATCAGATCGTGTAAACGGCTCAAGCGATGATAGGCTTCGGGATCACCTTTTTTCGGTTTTTTTGCGCGCCACGCTGGAAGTCATGCAGGTAATGCACCTCCAGATGAACCACATTGTCCGGCAGGGTGTATTTCATGTCGCCATAGTCTTCCGGGCGACTGCCGATAAAACAGCAGGCAAAGGTATATTCCGGAAACCCCCGGATGATCTGGTTTACCCAGCTAGACACCCCGCCGCTGACATAGGGAAAAGTCCCCTCCAGCAACAGACAGATGTCCGCCTTATCCGCTCTGGGCAGCGCCATAGCCCCTCCAGTACTCCACGGATTTATTCAGGGCAGTAAACTGACTGCCATCGGGAATCTGTTCCATCAATAAGCGCACCATGGGTAGTTGCCGACGTTGCAGGGCGATTTCTGCCAGCCAGGGATTGACCTGGGCCGGAGACAACCCCAGTCGGCGGGCGAATACCAGGGATTCCTGGGATTCCCCCAGGTTTCCCTGACTCATCTTGATGCGCCCGCGTAATAACCATAGCCCGGCGTCTTCGGGGGATTCCATCAGCCCCATATCGGCATAGAAGCTCGCCCGCTCCAGGGTCAAGGTCATGATGTCACCGCGTACCAGATCCTGATAACTCAGCTCCCAATACAACTCTGCAAGACGACGGGCAAGCCGGTAGCGACGAGACTCCTTGGCCCGCTCCAGCAAATGCAGGACACGGTCAATATCGCGGGTGATGTCTTTTTCCTTCTGGTCGAGAATACCGTAGGCAAGCAGGCGCAAATCCTCATAGGAATCTCCCAAAGAATCACGCAGCAGTCGGCCGGTAATGCGCCCGGGCATGTCCTTGAGTACCAGCATTCCCTGAATCCGCAAGGCGTTGGGCGCAGTCTCACTGGTAAGCAAACTTTTCAGATCAATCTGCCGGAAACCGGCGCTTTGTTGATTGTTGACCGGTGTAAAATAGGGCTTTGCCACCTGGGAAAAAGGCAGCGGCATGAACAGTGCCGGCAACATCACACCCAGGGCAATGCCACCGATAATGGTCAGTAGCCCGATTGCAGGGATAAAAAAGGCAAAGGAAAAAATTAGTGCCAGCGAAAAGACTTTCGGCTCTCGAAAACGGGCCGGAAGAAAGGTCCACGCCACAGCGGACAACAAGGCCGACGCCAAGCCATGGGCGATCAGGTAAAGCAGAAAATAGGACAGCGAGCTGTTCTGGCTGAGCAACAGCAGCAGCGAGCCCAGCTCGGCACTGATCGCATAGATAAGCAGCTTCCAGCTAGACACCGGCCACCTCCAGCAACTCGCGGAGCTGATCGCCAGGGTCACGCTCACCCAGTAACCGATGGTAGTACTTCACCCCGGCCTGGCGGAGGCTGAAGAAGGCATAGTCCTCCTGTAGCCATTTTTCCGTGCGCAGTACAAAACCTTCCAGACTGGAATCACCAGTCATCGGCATCATAATCATCAGCACGTTGTCATGGACCCACCAGGCCAGATCCAGACTACGTAGGCCCCGCGCCAGCGCTTCCAGAATCTGCGCGGCCTGTTCGCTGTCATCGGCCACAAACAGGGTCAGGGCGGTGTCAACCCGCGCTTCACCGCGCAACCGGGAAAGCGCCGTCATTTCACTGGCAAAGCGGGTCGGCAGGTTCGGCCAGGTATCCAGCAGGCTGTCCACCTCTTCTCCGTAGTGCGCCACATCCGCATAGAAGTTCAGTAGCACAGAAAGCAACTGCAGGTTTTCATAATTCATGGACAGGAACGGCAACCGTTCCACCACCAGCACACCGATCATTTCCCCGGCACTGTTGGTCACCGGTGCCGCCACCAGATAGCGGCCCACATAGGCATCATCCTGGGTATTCTGCTGTACATGGGCGAGCATGCCGATGTCCAGGGCGTGGTTAAGCAGAGCATCGTGCTGATCCAGGGGTTTGTTCTCCCCCAGCAGGGCGGCGGCCTGGTCACTGATCTTGCCGTCCAATACCGGATAGAGAGCGGCGCGCTGCAATTGACAGTACTCCGCCAGCAAATTGATCAGATCATCCGCCGCCGGCAGGATTGTGCTGTCGCTTTCATCCAGGGTCAGATCGCGCAGACGGAACAGGGCATCACGCACGGTGTAGGGCCTGACCAGCAGATTCTCTTCCAGACGGTCATGGGAAAGGCGTAATAGCACATGACGCTGAGTCAGGTTTTGTAGACGCTCCAGGGCATAACTGGCAGCGCTTTCCGCCCGCTGCAAGCGAACCCGCCACAGGTCAGCGAATTCACCGCAGACCAGGCTGAGAATAAAACCGCCCAACATGGTGCCCTCGGGGAAATCCCAGTCCCCATAGAAATCCATATTGCGGAGCACAAACCAGCTGGCCAGCAGACACAGCATGCCAAACACACCGGCAAGGCTACCGTAACGCAGCGACACCAGAATGGGCACGAACAAGCCCCAGCGGAAGTTGGCATCCAGCGCCAGGGGATCTTCGGAACGTAACCATAGCCCCATTGAAACTGCCGCCACAGTCAGCAGTACCGCCTCCAGCACCACCCACAAGGGTCTTGCCGGCGGTGCCACCAGAGCAGGGATGACGGTGTTAGCCAGCCACTTTCGCATCAGCGAATGACCGGAGCCAGCAGCTTGTCGATGACTTTTTGCCCGGTCTGGCTGAGTGACGTTCTTGCCCAACCGGCGCGAGCACCGGTGCCGCTGTAGACGATTTTGCCGGAAGGCAGTTCGCGAATTTCCAGCATCACGCCCACCGCCGGTTCGCCATCTACGCCAGTCTTGTAACGCCATTCATGCACTACGCCGCTGACCACATACTGGGCCGATTGCGACTGCACCCAGCGATCCATCTTTTCCCTGTTGGCAGAGGAAGACGCTTCGAACAACAGCCCGTCATTACCGGTTTCCGGATAATTTTCCACCGCGGTCACACCCTGCCGGTAAAGCACGGATTCCACGATGGCCGCTGCCCGCAGCCCGGCCTGGGGGGTTCCGGTGCGATTTACCAGCGGCAACACCAGCCAGGTACCTTCCGCGTTCAGGGAAACTCCCTGACTACTGCGTACATGGGTGCAACTGGCCAGCATCAGCGCCAGCAACAAAACAACAACCTGTTTCATCTCATGCTCCTAGTAGTAAATCCTGTATTGCAGTTCAGCCCGGTAGCTGTCTTCATCGTTACCACCGGTGTTCAGTTGCCGCTCCAGTGACAGCTGCCAGGCATCCCGACCAAGCAGCGGGCCGGCCAGACCTAACCGGCCGATAAAACCGTCACCGGAAATGCTGTTATTCACATATCCCACCTCACCCCATCCCTGCAGGCGATGCGGCCGGATATGCACATCCGGCATGCCGAGTAACAAGGACACTCCGGATTCATTGTAATCCTGCGGCAAGGGACCAGTGTCTGACCCGGGCGGCAGCAAGGTCCGAACCTCCGCCATGCTGTTACCCGTTTCGGTAAAGTCTGCGCGGGTATGTCGCAGGCGCAACCCCGGCGAGAAACGGGACAACCAGGGACGCCAAGTGCTTTGCAGATTGACGATACTGCCATCCCCCAGGGTCTGGTCGTTGAGATCCCGATACTGATAATCCGCCCAATCCACACTGCTCTGCCAGGTAGACTGGGGCGACCAATTGAGCTGGAACTGGCTGCCGGTGCGCGACCCGCCCAACAGCAACAATGAGGTTTCATCCGCCGGCATCCGCCACTGGTAACGCCAGCTCGCAGACCAGTCGGAGTGCCAGTTGCCCCCCACTTCCAGATCCGCGGTGGTTTCGCTGTTATCCAACAGCTGGCGCTGGCCCAGTGAAAAACGGTGACGATAGCGTTCGCGCTGATAGTGCCACTCCAGGGTCAGCCACTGTTCCGCTTCATCCACATCCAGCTGGGCACGATCGTTACTGGCGAACTGCCGTTGCCGGTAGCGCGCCGACAAGGTGCTGTGGTCACTGAATGGCTGGCTCTGGGTAAAGGCCCAGTCTGTCATTTGCAAGGCACCCAGGCGGCGCTGTTCCACCGCCAGAGCGCTGGAGCGAGCACTGGGCAACAACAGGGATTCCTGCTGATTGTTGGCGCCAGCCAGTTCCGGAGAGCCAGCCTGCATGGCCATTAGCGTCGCGGTGGCGCGTCGTTCTTCGCCCAGTTCCAACTGGCTTCCTAATTGCTCAGACAGCGTCAATTGGCCGGCATAACGTTCACGAATCTGCGCCACGGCATCACGGTCGTTATTAAGCATGGCATAGGCCAGCGCCGACCCGGCATGCAGCCTACCGGCGGCCTGCTGCTTACGCAGGTACCAGGCGCGTGCCAGCTCCGGCTCGCTATGGCCCAGCGCCCACTGGGCAAGCCATTCGGCACGGGCTTCGTCTACACCCTGCTGCTGGCGAATCTGTTGCGCCAGTTGCAGGGAAGCGTCACCGCCCTCAAAACGCTGGCTGAGCGCCAGGCGCATATCGCGATACAGGGTCTGCTTGTCGTTACTGACCGGGAACGGCAATCGTTGATGCAAACTGCGCAGCACCGGCCAGGCCTGACCATCACGCCCTGCCGCAATCAGCGCCTGGGCATACTGCCATTGTCGCTCCCAGTCGTCGGGGGCGGTTTGCAGCAGACGGCTCTCGTAACGGACCGCCTGCTCGGCATGACCCAGCGCCATATGAGCGGCGGCCAGCACTTCCCAGTAACGCCGATCCAGACGGATGCCGGCTTCCCAGGCGGCAAGGGTCTGGGCCAGCTGAACATCATCACCACTGGCGACCAGCAGCCATAACCAGGCGATACGGGTTTCCCGGTCACCGGGAGCCAATTCCAGCGCCCGCTGTAACCACTGCGCCGCCCTTTCCATCTCGCCCTTGCGTAAAAGCAGGTTGGCGTAAAAACGCAGAAACGCCGGATCCTGATGCAATTGCGCGCGCTGGGCGTCACTAAGCTGGTGCAGAAAATCATCGATGGCCTGCCAGCGACCGGCATCCTGCATCTGATAGAGGGCGCCCATGGCAAAAGCCTGATCCCCATTGCGCTGCCAGGCCCGCTCCATCAGCGCCACGACTCTGTCGCGATCGTAATAACGGGCCAGGGTAATGTACTGGTACAGATCCGGCAGGGTGTCGTCACCCTGCTCCAGCAATGTCTCGTAATGACTCATGGCCGGCTGCCACTGTCCCAGCTCACTGGCCATAACCGCCAAACGGCGTGTCAGGTCAGGATCATAGGGCAGGTTTTCGGCATCACTGCGCAAATCGGAATAAGCCGTCTCACGCTGACCCTCAAGCCAATGGTAGCGGGAGACTTGCAATGCCATATCCCGCTCCGGGCCATAGCGATTCATGTACTGCCGCGAATAGCGAGCGGCTTGCTTTCTATCGCTTTGATTCCAGGCCAGACGCTGCATTTCCCACAGCACAGCCTGGCCCGGATAGCGCCGATGCCAGTCAGCCAGGAACACCAGGCCTTCATCCGGTGTGCCGAGCAACTCATATTGGCTGGCGATGGTAGCCAGCAGATCACGGTCCCGGGGGGACACTTCCAGCAATTCCTTGTAAACCCGCAACGTCAATTGGTGGTCGTAGGCCAGCGGCGCCCGCTGCCGAACCTGCTGCCAGGCCTGCGGATCGTCAGTGTTTTCCGCTACTTCCCACCAGGCTTTCAGGGCAGTACTGCTATCTCCCTGCCAGTCGGCGATCTGCGCCAGCCTCAGCAACCAGCGAATATCTTCGGGGCGCCAGTAGAGAGCATTGTCCACCACTTGACGAGCCCGTCCCAGATTGCCCGCCGCCACAAAAACCTCATAGCTATGGTCGTAGTAGCTCTCCACATAGGGCTCCGGCGCCTGGGCCAGAACAACGCCAGACAGGAAAGGCAAAGGTAATACCAGAGTCAGCAGCAGCCGCTTCATCGCTGCTCCTCGCGGCCATTGAGACGCAACAACCGCACTGCATAGCGCTGGGCCTGGGCCAGGTTGCCGCCGGCCTGGGCCAGGCGCATAAGGCGGTACAACACAGCCTTGTCCTGGTAATAAAGGTGTTCGTGGCGGGACGCAAAACGCAAGGCAACGTCATGCAAGCTACCGGCTTCCAGGGCCGCCAGCGTCTCTAGAAAATACTGTTTTCGCACGGCCGCGTCAGCAGACGCTTCCATGGCTTGCTCATAAGCAAGCCCCGACGCCAGGTAATTACCCTGCCCTAACAGAACCCGTCCGGCTTTTTCATACCATTCGCCGGGCCGCTCGGCCTCAGTGGCAAGCAGCCGGTAATAGCGCACGGTTTGTTGCACCTCACCCAGCACCAGCGCCATTTCCGCCAGTTCCCGGCGCTGGTCAGTAGTCAATGTCGACCAGTCCTGGCTGCGCACACTTGCCAGGGTCTCAGCCTGCAATCGGGAAGACCCACGCAGCTCCGGATCCATGGCCATCAGCCGCTTGAAATCCCACTGCAATCTCAGCCAGCGAACCTCCGACTGGTAACCCGCATCGGCGGCTTCTACCCGGTCCAGTTGCACATCAGCTTCGTCAAATCGCCCCAGAACAATCAATTCCCGGGCCATCAACAAACGCAGCTCATGATCATCCGGCTTAGCTTTCAGCCAGGCCTGCATATAACTCAAGGTCACCGCATCCAGGCGCGCATTGCGCAACGTGACGGCCAAGTCCCGGGGAAATGCCAGCCAACAGACCACCAGGATCAACAACAGACAAGCGAACAACTCTGTGGGGCCGAGAACCCGTAATCGCTCAGTGCGAACAGTGTAGCCGTAGCTCTTCGAGCTCATGCTTCGCACTCCTGTAGTGATAGAGGGTTCCGTCCCGACGCACTGGTTTCAGTGGTTCATCGTTATGGTTGAGCGAGCAACCATTGGCATTGCCGATGGCAAATTCCAGGTTGGTGTGTCCTGCCAGAGAAAATTGCATGCCGTCGTCATTGCGAGCAAATGTGGTCAGGCGGCCATTGGCCTGTTGCAGGTAAGGCAACGAGTCCGAACCGGGCTGCCAGTGAGCGTCAGCGCCGGACAAATGCAGGTAGCGGCCGGGACCGTCTTCCCGGTAGCCGGCGACCCCATGGGTATTATTGGTCAGGGCCGGTAGCGGCAGCGCCTCAGGTAATCGCAGGGTGCGCAGTTCGCCATTGCCTTTTACCCTCCAACCATCATTATCCCGGGCGATCACCATAGTGTTGAAATCCAGCACCTTGCGGGCATAGTCAGACGCAAATACCGGATGAAGCGGTTGCGACTGCGCCCAGCGATAGACCCTTAGCAAGGATTCCAGAGCTGCCGTCTTGCTGGCAATGTAGGTGTGGTAATAGATGTTCACCGGCTTGAAGCGATGGGGGCTTTCCGTCAGTTCGAAAGTCTCGAGTACCCGCTCAAAACCGTAGAAAGGGCCACTCCACTCATTGGTATAAATATTTTCGTTCTGGTTGGGTGCATAAACCTGGTATTCGTCCCCCTTGGGCAAACCGATTCCCTTGATCAGGGTCCAGGTGGGTGCACTGTGGGTGATGATGGTATCGCTACCGTTCATGTTCAGCAGGTTGCCCCGGCGTGCCGCAGCCAGCGCTTCAGGAGAGGGAAGGGTATCCCCGCTCCACAGCACCATTTTTGTACGCTTGCCGTCGGCCAGCAGGTTGTTGTTGATGTACTGTGCCGAACCGACCACTTCGCGCACCGGGTCCATCTGGTAATCGGGGATAGGCAGGCGCAATTGCCCTTCGGGGCCATACAGCTCCCCTGGCATTTGCTGGGCGTCGTACCAGAAAAAAGGATGCGAATAGGTGTGGGTAGCCGCTTCCACTTGAGGCAAGGCGAACATTTCCCGGGCGATCTGCTCCAGCTCGGCGGACATTTTCGGGTAGAGGCCATGAGGCGCCACTTCGCCCTCGATCACCGAGATGGTAGTGGGCACATCAAAACGTTTAAGCACTTCCTCCAGCAATACCCGGGCATCGGTTTGCCCCTGATAACCCTTCACCTCGGCCAGGCTGGGAAAACCATCACCATCCATATGCGCGAAGAGCAAGCGCCGACCATTTTCTGTCGTCACATCCGGAATCGGCATGACCGGTAGCTGTAATGCCTCGCGAATGAAGGTGAGCGGATTGACCACCCAGCGATCCAGTCCTTCACCTTTCTCACCGGGCAATATCGAACGGATCATGAAGGGCTGGAAGACATAACCGCCCCAAGGGGTCGTCGCCGCTGGCGTGTAGGTATGTTCCCCGGCGCGCAATTCCAGCCAGGGCTGGGCGGACGAATTGTGCAATGGCGACGACAGCTCTATCAGTTTGGGCAGTGCCAGCTCAAACCCCATGGCCTCATGCTGACGGGTAACCGTCGGCGGTGACAAGGGTGTAGGCCGACCCTCGAAACCGAAAGTCTGCGCATTGGGCCCCACCGGATCCACCGCCGGATAACCGAGCATGGCAATGGGAATACCCGCGTCTTTTTGCTCCACCAGCCAGGCCTCAAAATCGGCATCGGCCAGATCTTCTTCTTCCAGCCAGACCACAATACCGGCGTATCGTCCCTGCAGTGTGCCAGCTGGCATGGTGGAATTGATGGCACGGATATCAGGAACCAGCCCCTGGAACTGCAGTGGCATCAGCCCATAACGCACCGCATCGGAAAGCTCCCAGAATCGCTCATTGCTGCCACCATGAACCAATAACACTTGCCGGGGCAGCACCTCGCGCACGCCCAGCCCGAGCATGTCCAGCTCCGGATTGGTGATCCAGGGAATCACACCGTGACCCGCAATTTTCCTGGCAAGCTCTCGGGCTTGCTCACGCTCAGCAGGCGGCGCGTAGTCAATGGCAATGGTATCGACCTGGTACTGGTCACGCATAGTGGCAAACTGATTGAGCAACCACTGGCGGTCTTCCTCGGGAACCGGCGCATAACGCTGCTTGCCTGCCTCCCAGCGCTGGTAAAGTGACTCCGCCGCGATGGCATCCACCGGCGCCTCAACCAGCGGCATCAGTTCAAAGCCGCGATTGAAAATAAAACGTGCCTGGGGGTAACGCTGGGAGATCTGGTTGATCAACGTCGCTAACCCTTGCCGCTGTTGCTCCCGCTGCTCAGGTGTCTTGGCGACTAGCTGGTAGCTATCCAGGGTATCGAAGAAAAAGCCCCGGTACCCTTGCTGCCAGAGCGGCGCAATGACCTGCTTGAGGAGAAAATTTCGCAACCCCGGGGAAGACAGGTCGAAAATGTGGGAGCCCCAATCCGGATTTTCCCCCAGAAGCCACTCAGGTTTCAGGTTTGCAAAATACGGGCGAGATGCCAGGACTTCACCCAAGCTGACATAGGCATAGAAGCGCTGCTCGCGAAGCTCATCGGGCACGCCACTGGCTTGATCCGGCTCAACAACAGGAAAATCATAGATAGAGAGGGTGTGCCAAGGGATGTCAGGGCCGTAATAAAACGCGGTGGCTTGCTCAGAGCGTGGCTCTGCGCCAGCGGATGCCCCTATCAATACAAACAGAATCGCCAGACAAGAACGAATCAATGAATTCCCCAACTTACATAAAACCAAATTCTCTTATATACCCATTCAAGGCAGCGTGAATAATGAGAGAAACATCATGCAACTCAAATACAACAAAAGGGCATTTGTGTAAAATCCCCCCACCTCACAAAAGCCGACTGTTCTTGCCAAACTGGCTGCGCAGAAACGCCATCTGGTCCCCGCGAATACGATGGCTGTTTATCAAGGCCAGGTATTCGGCCATGTTTGGCACATAGGGCAGCGCCAGTAGATCCATCTCGATCTCTTCCAGGCGCCGGTTGCCTTTGCGCTGGTTGCAGCGTCGGCAGGCAGATACCACATTGGACCAGCGATCCCGGCCCCCTTTCGAGGTGGGGACAATATGGTCACGGGTCAGGACGTGTTCCGGGAAAGGCCTGCCACAATAGAGACACATATGCTGGTCACGGCGGAAAAGAGCCCGATTGGTCAATGGCGGTGCCGCGCGCTTGTGAGGGTTGGCCACACCATCGCAGGCAATGATGGAATGCAGGGACAGACTGGAACGCTCCCCGGAAAACCGACAGGTGCCACCCCGCAGACGGTAGATCACATCCCCCAGCGTCCAGGTGACCAGCCCGCGCGCGTAGAGAGTGGCAGCTACCTGCCAGTCCAGCCATTCCACGGGAGTGCCGGTTTTGTCGAGACGCAGAATGCGTTCACTCATGGGCTACCTCACGATCATTGCTGCGCCCCCAATAGGCACAACCTTCCTGGTACGGCTCAATGCCGAGGCGCGGAACAGGATCTCGTAAACCAGTGACGATTCTGCGACAGCGGGAAAAGAAGACAGAGGTGCAAACAGACGGTGGTGTCTGAAGCAGGCGTAACGACTGTCTCCTGGATAGGGTCCACACAACAGTGGTGCCTTTGCCCGGTTATCTCTGATCAAGCGGCCACAACCGCCTGATCACAAACACCGGATTGAATAAATAGTAAACAGGGCAGCATCCGCACTGCAACTGCCACTATTAAGGGGTGGCGCGAAATTCAGGCAATCGGTAGCAACTGGTCACCGTTGCTCCCGTGTTATCTCCGTCGGTCATGATCGCCACCGCATCCACGCTGTCCACGTCCAGGTCATGAAAGCGACGGAAATCCTCGCGTACATTGCGAGCAAACGATTGCCAGGGGCCGGCACCGCCCGGCCCCTGCACCACCACCATCACCGCCTGGGAGGCAAAAGGGTTGGGCCAGTACGTGCCCGGCGCCGCTTGCCGGGACCAGACATAGTTGATCGCCCGGGTCTGCCAGGGCAGCCAGCCCTTCTTCACCACATAGACCCGGGCCTGGAAATCGTCCCCGGCCTTGATCTGCTCATCGACCTCTGGCCAGTCCGCGATCTGGTCAGCACGCCACTGCCAATGCAGATAGGGCGTGCGCGTTATATTCACCGTGCTTTCCCTGGCCAGGCCGGACGCCGAACCCAGGGCTCGGCTTTGCCAGCAACCGGCTTCCAGGCGATAGTCGGTCCTGCCCTCGAAAACCACTTCCCGCCAGCCTTCCGGCACCGCCGAAACCGCCCTGACAGGCAACAGAGCCAAAGACAAAAACAGCAGCACTGGTATACATTGGACCAACGGGTCACAAACAGGTCTCGTTTTCATGGCCGCGTTTCCTAGAATAGACATCCTGTTTACGGATATTTACTCCTCCTGTTGAGGGGGAGCTTTCACCGGATTTTCCTGTCTCAACCAAGCTCAAGGCAGACATCATGCAGTTTGATTACATTATTGTCGGCGCCGGTTCTGCTGGCTGCGTACTTGCCAATCGTCTTTCCGAAAACCCCAATAACCGTGTCTGCCTGCTTGAAGCTGGCCCGGCAGACAACAGCCTGTTTATCCGCATTCCCGCCGGCATCATTCTGATGATGCGCTCCAATGCGCGAAACTGGCGTTATTACACCGTACCGCAAAAAGCCCTGAACAATCGCCAGATTTACATCCCCCGGGGCAAGACCCTGGGGGGTTCCTCGGCAGTGAATGCCATGTGTTATACCCGCGGTCACAAGTGGGACTATGATCACTGGGCGTCACTGGGCAACGACGGTTGGAGCTTCGACGATGTGCTGCCGGTATTCAAACGCTGCGAGCACTATGAGCCCGGGGAAAGTGAATTCCATGGCACCCATGGCAAGCTCAACATTGCCGACCTGCGTTTCACCCACCCTGTCAGCAGTGCCTTTATCAAAGCCGGCGTTCAGGCCGGGCACCCCGCTACCGACGACTTCAACAACGATGTCCAGGAAGGCGTGGGCATGTACAAGGTGAACCAGAAGGACGGTGAGCGCTGCGGTGTTTCCCGTGCCTATCTGCACCCGGTCATGGACCGGCCCAACCTGACCATCATGACCGACGCTTTGGTGAATCGGGTACTGTTCGAGGGCAAACGAGCCATCGGCGTGGAAGTGGAGCACAAGGGTCAGATCCGCACCCTGAAGGCCGACAACGAAGTCATCCTCTCCGGCGGCGCTATCAACTCTCCGCAGATTCTCAAGCTTTCTGGCGTGGGCCCGGCAGCGGAACTGGCCGAGCACAACATCCCGCTGGTCCACGACCTTCCCGGCGTGGGCGAGAACCTGCAGGACCACCCGGATGCCCTGGTGGTACACAAGAGCCTGCGCAAGGACACCCTGAGCCTGGCGCCGGGCGCCCTGCTCACTACCGGCCTGAAAGGCTTTATCGACTTCTTCTACCGTCGCACCGGTCAGCTGACCTCCAACGTGGCGGAAGCCGGGGGCTTTATCAAATCCGGGCCAGAGCAAGAGATTCCCGATCTGCAGTTGCATCTGACCGCCGCCAAACTGGATAACCACGGCCTCAACCTGCTGTTCAGCATGGGCTACGGCTACTCAGGTCACGTCTGCATTCTGCGTCCCAAGAGCCGGGGCAACATCACCCTGCGTGATGCCAACCCACGCTCCCCGGCGCTGATCGATCCGCGCTTCCTGGAGCACCCGGATGACATGGAAGGGATGGTCCGTGGCGTCAAGGCCATGCGCAAGATCATGTCCCAGGATGCCCTCACCGACTGGCGGGGTGATGAAATCTTCCCAGGCAATGATGTGGAAAGCGACGAAGACATCCGTAACTTCCTGCGTCAGAAGTGCGACAACATCTACCACCCGGTGGGCACCTGCAAGATGGGCAGCGACGACATGGCAGTCGTCGACAGCCAGCTGCGCGTCCACGGCCTGGAAGGCCTGCGCGTCATCGACGCCTCCATCATGCCCACCCTGATCGGCGGCAACACCAATGCGCCGACAGTGATGATTGCCGAGAAAGGGGCTGACTCGATCCTCGGCGAGTAATCGCTGCAAGCCTCAAACGACAAGCTGCGACGCGGGCCGGGCCGTGCTAATCACATAGCGCCCTGCCCGCGTTTTTTATGGGAGGTTCTGCAGGAGCGTCGCTCGCGGCGCGATTCCGACCTTGGCGAAGGTCGTTGATCTAGGAGCACCTCTCTCTGTGCTCTGCGAGTATGAGGTGCGAACCGAGCGTAGCGAGGCAACAGAGGCCAACGTCAAAACACTATTTTGTCTGGAGAGACCTGTCGAGCTTTGCCATTCCTGATCGCCCTGCGGTCGATTTCCTTGCTCCGCAAGGTTCGCACCTCAAGAGGTACTCCTACAGCGGCTTCGTAGAAATGACGAAGTACAAGGAACTTCCCAATCTTTCCTCATCCAACGGGCATAGCTTGTAGCGTCTCTTTTCACCTTCCTGTCATCTTTCTTTTACACACTGCCTCTTTCGAATATCGCCTGATCCGATTGGGGGGATTTATGGTGGATGCAGTATCGTCTCCGCGCGCGCAGCTGGTGGAATTGCTGTGGCAATTGAAGCAGAACTTTGACCAGGAAAATGACAGCAGCCTGCGCTTTGTACATTTCAATACACTGCTCAACGATCCGGTCTATCGGGCCGAGGTCATTAGCCGGGCGGTTAACAGCGACAACCGGAAAATCCGCGCCCTGGGCCTGAAACTGCAGGATGCCAATCGAGACGGCATGCTGCTGCACAAACGCCCGCCAGCAAACGGTGCTTCACTGCCGCTCACCAATCCCGATATCACCGAAACCCTGGGCAGCGCATCCGCCGGTAGCGGGCAAAACGCAAGGTCACAATGGATGTACGCCTGGCTGGGGCTGGCCGCGATGATGCTCGGCGTGATTGGCTACTTTGCGTATCAACCTCTTCACCAACTGGTGGCGGGCAAACAGGTGGTCAAAGGCTCTCTGTTTGGCAACCAGACCTGGCATGCCGGCACCACCTGGATCCTCGACGGCATCGTCTACCTGGAAGCCGATGCCAACCTGACCATAGAACCGGGCACCCGCATTGAAGGCCGCCCCGGTTCTGCGCTGGTGGTTACCCGCGATGCCATCCTGTTTTCCCGTGGCCAGGAAAGCGCCCCCATCGTCTTTACCAGTCATCAGCCCGAAGGCACCCGCGCCACCGGTGACTGGGGCGGTGTGGTGATGCTGGGTAGCGCCCCGGTCAACAAGGCTGACGCCCAGATCGAAGGGGTTCCCCATGGCGATGCCCGGGGCGCCTTCGGCGGCAGTGATCCAGGCTCCTCCTGCGGCATGATGGAATACACCCGCATCGAATTCGCCGGCTTCGAAGTCTATGCCAACAACGAACTCAACGGCCTGACCCTGGGGGGCTGCGGTGACGGCACCATTGTCCGCCATGTGCAGGTACATCGCGCCCTGGACGACGGCATCGAAGTGTTTGGCGGCACTGTGGATTTGCAGCATATCGTCATCACCGGCGCCGGCGACGATTCCCTGGACTGGGATATGGGCTGGCGAGGTCGGGTCCAGTTCCTTGCCGTTCAGCAGCATGCCGATGCCGGTGACAATGCCTTTGAGGGTGACAACCAGGCCGGCAACCCTGACGCCAGGCCTCTATCCGCACCGACCATGTACAACGTGACGCTGATCAGCCCGCGCAGTCACGACAAGTATCACCGTGCCATGACCCTCAAGGCCGGCTCCGGTGGCCACTTCCACAACATCATCATCGACGGCTTCTCCGGAGAAACCATTGACCTGAAAGGCACAGAAACGGTGGCGCGCATCCAGCAAGGCGAGCTCAGTTTTCAAAGCATGATGGTGAACCGGATCGGCAGCCGCGGGCTGACCTTCTTTGACCCTGAAACCGGTGACAACAATGACGACGGGGATTTCGACGAACGCCGTTACTTCCAGAGCAGCTCCGTGGCCGCCCAGTTTGGCACAGACCCACTGCTGACCCGGGACGCCACCAGCGCCTCCCACCCGGACTTCGCCCCCACCTCACGCTCACCGGCCCGTAATGGCGCCAGCCCCATTCCCCAAGGCGAATTCTGGGACGAAGCCGCCACCTATCTCGGTGCAGTGCGCCCCGGCAGCGTACAGAACTGGACCGACGGCTGGACGGCTTATCCGTTGAACTAGGAAGCCTCTGAAAAGTTCGCAGGAACCATGCTTGCCATGGCGAAATGCCTCAGCAACATCGAGGATGTTCGCCATGCGAGCATGGCTCCTACAGGGAGACGGAGCGGCGGCACATCTACCACATTGGCGAAAAAACGTGCAATAGTCGCGTAACACGCGTATACTTTCGCGTCCTCGCCGACGCTCGCTCGGCCCCTCCTCCCAATTCATAGGTAACACATGTCAGATTCCCGTTCCGGGTTCGCCGATTTAGGCCTGCCCGAGGTTCTGCTCGCTGCGATTGCCCGTCAGGGCTTCCAGGAGCCGTCGCCGATTCAGGCGCAAGCCATCCCGCTGTTGCTCGATGGTCACGACCTGCTGGGCCAGGCACAAACTGGCACAGGTAAAACCGCCGCTTTCGCCCTGCCACTGCTGGCACGGCTGGATGCATCCCTGCGTCAACCACAAATGCTGATTCTTGCCCCCACTCGTGAACTCGCTATCCAGGTGGCCAAAGCCTGTGAAGAGTTTGCCCAGGGCATCAAAGGACTCAAGGTACTGCCGATTTATGGCGGCGGTGAATATCGTACGCAGCTGAAAGGCCTGCGTGACGGCGCCCAGGTGATTGTAGGTACCCCTGGACGCGTCATGGACCACATCGAACGTGGCTCCCTGAACCTGAACAACCTGCAGGCAATGGTGCTCGACGAAGCCGATGAAATGCTTCGCATGGGCTTCATTGATGACGTCAAATGGGTACTCGAACGTACTCCGGACGACTGCCAGCTGGCCCTGTTCTCGGCCACCATGCCACCGGTGATTCGCAAGGTTGCCGATCAGCACCTGAAGAACCCCAAGCTGGTACGCATCGACAATGGCGTCGGCGCCACCGCCGGCACCAGCATCCGTCAGCGCTACTGGCCGGTGGCCGGGCTGAATAAACTGGATGCCCTGTGCCGTATTCTGGAAGCCGAAGAACACGATGCCATCATCGTCTTCGTGCGCACCAAGCAGGCCACCCTGGAACTGGCTGAACAGTTGAACCGCCGTAACCTGCGTGCTGAAGCCCTGAATGGCGACATCCCGCAGCAACAGCGTGAAAAAACCGTCCAGCGCCTCAAGGACAAGCGCTTCGATCTGCTGATCGCCACCGATGTGGTGGCTCGTGGTCTGGACGTGGCTCGCATCACCCACGTGATCAACTACGACATGCCCGGCGACCCGGAAGCCTACGTACACCGTATCGGCCGTACCGGTCGTGCTGGCCGCGAAGGCGACGCGATTCTGTTCGTTTCCCGCCGTGAGCAGCACGTACTGCGTCAGATCGAACGCACCACTCGCCAGGCCATCGAAAAGATGACCCTGCCGTCCGTGGACGACCTGAACGCCAAGCGCATTGCCCGCTTCCAGGAGCAACTGACAGCCTTGTTGGAAGGCAACAGCCAGGACGAAACCCGCGCACTGGTCAACCAGCTGCGCGACAGCATGGAAGTCAGCGATAACGACATGGCGACGGCCCTTGCCGTGATGATGTTCAAACGTGAACCGCTGATCCTGAAAGAACCGAAAATGGTCAAGGAAACACGTTCTCGTCGTGAACCGGCCCACGCGGCAGGCGGCCGTCGTGACGATCGTCCTTCCCGTGGCAACAAGGGCAAGAGCGACAAGGTCATGCGCAGCTACCGCATCCAGGTCGGTCATGACCATGGCGTCAAGCCGGGCAACATCGTCGGTGCCATCGCCAACGAAGCCAAACTGCCCAGCCGTCTGATCGGACCGATCAAGATTCACCAGGACCACAGCACCGTAGATCTGCCGGAAGACCTGTCTCCCCGTCAGCTTCACGTGATCCGCACCGCGCGGGTCTGCCAGCGTTCCCTGGATCTGGAAGCGGTATAAGCGACTAGCCGCTAGCGCTAGCTTCTAGCTGAAAAACAAAAAAACCGCGCCCGAAAGGGTGCGGTTTTTTTTGTAGCTCGTAGCTATCTGCTTGTAGCTTTCAGTTGATCAAGACCCGGAAATCCGGAAGCCCACCTTCACACCCACCTGGTAGTGCCCCACTTTGCCATCCACGATATGGCCGCGGGTTTCAGTGACTTCAAACCATTCCATCATTTTCAGGCTTTCACTGGCGGTGGCCAGGGCGTTATTGATGGCGTCCTCAATACTGGTCTTGGATGAGCCCACCAGTTCCACTTTCTTGTAGACATGATGATCGGACATTTCGCTCTCCTTTTTTGTCTTCAGTCACCTTATCTGTGGCACCAACGGCCAGGCATTACAAGGGCAGCCCGCATGAAGTCGCTCAAATATTCATCAATAAACCATTGAAAGCGGCGTTCGCTTGCCTCACAAAGAAGGGGAAAGGCAATTTCCGGTATCAAAGGAGAGAAAGCCATGGATATGCACAAAATGACTCCCTGGAACTGGCTGAGCCAGGAAAGCAGCCGCGAACGCCCCCTGCCCCAGCGACAACCACGGCATCCGCTACTGCGCTGGGAGCGAGAGTTCGATAACTGGTTTGAGCAGATGCTGGGCGATATGGCCTGGACTACCCCGGCACCACACGCGGAGCCCAGCATCCCGTTCCGCCCTAACCTGGATATTCTTGAGCGCGATGATCACTACCTGATCACCGCCGAACTCCCCGGTGTGGAAAAACAGGATCTGCACATCACCCTGAACCATGACGCCCTGACCATCGCAGGCCAGAAGCAAGAGGCGCAGAGCTCCGAGCGGGATGGCTATCATTACAGTGAGCGGCGCTTCGGACAATTCCGGCGCATACTCAATCTGCCTGTAGACGCGGACGGCGAGGCCATGGAGGCGGTATTTCACAACGGGGTACTGTCTCTGACCATTCCTCGCCACGAACACCATGGGCAAGGCAGCAAGACCATCGAGATTCATTAAGGCAGGGCAACCTTGACTCCCCGTAGGGTGCACTGAGCCTAAGGCGAACTGCACCGATCCGGCGTTTGATGGTGCAGTTCGCCTTAGGCTCAGTGCACCCTACGGGAAAGTGAAATTCTTTCCCGGTGCCAAGCGTGTCACACGGTCGATCGCAAACCGTCGTACCATGGGTTTCCTGATCAGGAGATCCATGATGCGTATAGTCCTTGCCCTGTTACTATTTATCAGCCTGCCTCTGCAGGCAGATGAAATCCGTCTCAGCGATGATCTGCAGGTTTACCCACTGACCGAACACACCTGGGTACATCGCTCCTGGGAAGTGATTCAGGGTAAGCGCTACCCCTCCAACGGGCTGATCATCATCGAAGACGACACCCTCACCCTGATCGATACCGCCTGGGGCGAGGCACCCACAGCGCGGTTACTGGACTGGATGGAACAGCAGTTTGGCAAGGCACCGGATCTGGCCATCCTCACTCACTCCCATGACGATCGCATGGGCGGCGCCCAGACGCTGGCGGACCGCGGCATTCCCGCCTGGGCCCACCCGGCCACCCTGACCATTGCCCGCAACGATCCCGACACCTTCTACGATCCGGACATTCCCCTACCCCGGACCCTCGAGGCTTTCACGGAGCAATCACGGATCAAGTTCGCTAATCTGGAACTCTATTACCCGGGCCCGGCGCACAGCCCTGACAACATCCTGGTCTGGTATGCCCGCGATGAGGTATTGATCGGAGGGTGTGCAGTGAAGGGAGGCTCGGCCACGGCTATCGGCTATGTGGAAGGCTCAGACGCCAACCATTGGCCCGTTGCCATGGAAAACGTACTGGCCCGCTATGGCGCTGCCAGCATTGTAGTACCCGGCCATGGAGATATTGGCGATGCCAGCCTGCTTACCCATACACGCGATCTGGCCCGGCAGGGTGTTGCAGATCAGTAAGGCAGTGTTACTGGGCCTTTTGCTCACCGCCGCCAGCACGGTTGCGCGGGCCGACAACAACACCGTGCTGCGTTTCGACACACCGGTGCAGATCGATGGTGACGCCCGCTTTGACCGGAACAGCCCGCTGCAGCCCAGTGCCAGCAGCTTTCGAATACGGGAAGCCAACACGCTCAGCAGCGACAGTGGTGAACGCTGGGCCCTGGTGACTCTGGAGAACAGCGACGGCGGCAAACGCATCCTGCAGGATAATTACCTGGTGGCAGAATTCGCCAATGGCGAACGGCGCCATCCTACCGGCCTGGAGGGCTCCTTCGCCGCCGGCGAGCAGCAGCGCAAGATGGTTTTTTTCGGCTATCACCGCTTTCCCATCCTGCGCATTTTCACCGCGCGCTGACCGCTACTTTTCCTTGATCAGCAACTCGCTGAGCGGTTGACGCTCAGGGCGAAACTGATTGACCCGGGTGTCAGCTTCATAACCCAGCGACACCCCGCACAGCAGCTTGTATTGGTTCGGCAGGTGAAAATGCTGCTCCAGCGGCGAACGCCACAGGCCCAACGCCCCCTGGGCACAGGTGCCGAGGCCGGCATCGGTTGCCGCCAGCATAAAGTTCTGCAGAAAAATCCCCGCATCCAGCGCGCTGTAAATACCCAGCCCTTCGTGAATGAACACAAACAGGGCCGCCGGAGCGTTAAAGAAACGGAAGTTATCGCGCATCTGCTCATGACGAGCCTGTTTATCCTGACGGCCAATATCCAGCAGTTGATACAGACCATGGCCGGTGGCAACCCGGCGCGGCTGCAGATCCTCCGGGTAGTTAACCACCGGACGGAAGTCACCATCGGGGATGCCGTCCTTGCGCAGCCAGGCCAGGGCCTTTTTCAACATTGGTGCCTTCTGCAGCGCCGCCAGTTTGTCAAAGCGAGGCGGCAACTCCTCACGCAGGCTTTCCAGTACTCCGCCGCGGGCAATGGCGATCTGATAGGGCTGGGTGTTAGACCAGCTCGGTGCCGTCGTGGCAGCCTCAAGCAACGCTTGCAACTGATCATTACTGACCGGCTGATCGGTAAAGGCACGCACACTATGGCGTGCCCGAATCACATCACGAAATTCCATTATCCACTCCCATTGGACGCTGGCCATATCATGGCAGATGCCTACAATACCCAGCCATGACAAAGTCCGCCCCCTCCCTGCTACGCAGCGCCAATTTCTCCCGTTGCCGCCAATACCGCTATGCCCTGTGGCGGCACTGGGGGCCGGGCGATGACTTTCTGCTGTTGATCGGGCTGAACCCGTCCACCGCCGATCATCGCCAGGATGACCCCACCATTCGCCGCTGCATGGGCTTCGCCCGGGACTGGGGCTACTCCGGCCTGTGCGTGGCCAACCTGTTTGCCTACCGGGCCACTTATCCCAGCGATTTATTTGCCGCAGATGATCCGGTGGGCCCGAAAAACGACCAATGGCTGCGCAAACTGGCACGACAGGCAGATCGGGTCGTTGCCGCCTGGGGCAACCATGGTCGCTACATGGAGCGAGCCAGTGCCGTATCGGCCCAATTGCCGGCCATGCATTGCATTCGCCTCAACGGTTCCGGGGAGCCCGCTCATCCCCTGTACCTGCCCAAACACCTGACTGCCCGCCCCTGGGATCAGGGAGCTTCTGAATAACCTTGTCCTGACCTTCACTCCAGCAGCAAGATAATGGTATCAATTCCTCACGTCATGGATGACCGCCTTGGGCTCTCATACCGACAACAATATCCGCCGCGCTCGCTGGCTTGCCTATGGCGGACTGATTCCCTTTTACGGCCTGGCGCTGCTGGCCTGGCTGGATACCTGTCGAGAGTGGGCCTTGCAAGGTGTGGCCGCCTATGCCGCCATCATTATTGCCTTCCTGGGTGCAGTTCACTGGGGGCGAGCACTAAACCAGTTTGATCGTGGTAACCAGTTCCCCACCCTGTTGTTTGGCATCATGCCGGCGGTGCTGGGCTGGTTTGCGCTGCTGTTACCGCTGGAATTCTCCCTGCCTATGCTGGCGGCGGGATTGGTGTTTGTCTGGGGCACAGAGCAGATGGTTTTTACCGAAGCCTTGCCTGGCTGGTACCGCCAGTTGCGGCATCAACTCACCGCCGCCGCCGTGATCGCTGTGTTGATTGGCTGGGCCGCCACCATGGTCCCCATGTTCTGAGAGCGCGCGACACCCCTCCTTTTACAAGGTTTACCCCCACCCGGAGACACAACCGTAGCCACTCCAGGCAGGCACAGCTAGACTGATTCAAATTCACAGGGAGACAGTGAAATGTTCTTGCTGCAACAATATCGTGTCCAATTGCCCCTGCTCAGTGTTTTGTTCCTGTTCCTCCCTGTTGTTGTCGCTGCCGAGCGTTCCCTCAGTTATCAGACCGACGTCCAGCCCATTTTTGAAAACAAATGCCTGGCCTGCCACGGCTGCTACGACGCCCCCTGCCAGCTGAAACTGGAAGCGCCCGAGGGACTGGATCGTGGCGCCAGTAAAGATAAGGTCTACAACGGTGCCCGCACCGAATCCGTGGCGCCTACCCGGCTGTTTCAGGACGCGCTGACCACCGCCCAATGGCGAGAAAAGGATTTCTTTTCCGTCATCGACAGCACCGACGGCATGCAATCATCACTGCTCTACAACATGCTTGAGCTGGGCAGGAAACATCGTTTTGCCGACAACGAAAAATTACCGGATGACATCACTCTGGGATTGCAGCGAGTCAATGCCTGCCCCAAACCAGAGGAATTTGCCGACTACGCCGACAAGCATCCCATGGGCGGCATGCCCCTGGCCGTCACCGGCCTCACCGATCAGGAATTCACCACCGTAAGCCAGTGGCTCAAGCAGGGCGCCCCGCTGTCTTACCAGACCTTTGATCTGTCGGAAGACGAGCAACGACAAATCCAGGCCTGGGAAAAAATGCTTAACCAGCCAGACAATCGCCACCAACTGGTGGCCCGCTGGCTGTTCGAACACCTGTTTCTCGCCCACCTGTATTTCGACGATAACAGTGGAGACAAACCGGATCATTTCTTCACCTTGTATCGCTCCAGCACTCCGCCGGGCGAGCCCCTGAAACCGCTGGACAGCGTGCGCCCCAACGACATGCCTCCCGAGCACTTCTGGTACCGGCTGGTGCCGGTTCGCGGCAGCCTGGCACACAAAACCCACATCACCTTTGCGCTGAACGACAAAAAGCTGGCCCGTACCCGGGAGCAGTTTTTTGCCGGCGACTGGGAAGTGGAAACACTACCGGGGTACAGTTACGAACAACGCGCCAACCCCTTTCAGACCTTTTCGGACATTCCGGCTCGAGCCCGATACCAGTTTATGCTGGATGAGGCGGAATACTTTGTCCGCACCTTTATCCGCGGGCCGGTTTGTCGGGGCCAGATAGCCACCGATGTGATACGCGATCACTTCTGGGCGGTGTTCCAGGACCCGGACCATGACCTCTATATCACCGATGATAATTACCGCGCCAAGGTCAGTGGATTACTCGGTCTTCCCGGCCAGGATGAGGAGCTTCTGGCACTTGGTCCCCAGTGGCTCAAATACAGCGGCAATCGCAATAAATATCTCAAAGCCCGGCACCAGGCCTACGGGGAAAAAGCCCCACAGGGCCCCGCCTGGGAAAGTCTCTGGGACGGCGACGGCAAAAACCGCAACGCCCTGCTGACCATCTTCCGTCACCATGATAATTCATCGGTACGAAAAGGCTTGATCGGCGACCTGCCACTGACCACCTGGGTCATGGATTATCCGTTGTTTGAGCGTAGCTATTACAACCTGGTGGTAAACTTCAATGTGTTTGGTTCCGTCTCTCACCAGGCCCAGACCCGTCTCTACTTCGACCTGATTCGTAATGGAGCGGAGCAGAACACCCTGCGTTACTTCCCCCGCGAGCTTCGCAAGCCAGTGGTGGAAAACTGGTACCAGAACACCGGCAAACTGCGCCTGTATGTGAGCTATGCGTCGGTGGATACCACACACCCCACCGGCATCCAGTATCAAACCAATACCCCGGTCAATGAATTCAACGATGGTCTACTGAAACGTTTTGCCGCCATCAACGCCCGCCCGGACCCGATCAATCGTTGCGATGGGGAAGACTGTCACCGCAATGATATTGCGGACTGGTTAAAAGAGCCGGAAACCACTCTGGTCGGTATTGCCTCTACCCAGGCGCAGGATCTGCAAGCCGTACACTTCATGCCCGAGGTCACCATGCTGCGGGTGGAAAATGAAAACGGCGAGCGGGAAATCTATACCCTGATTCGCAATCGGGCCCACACCAATGTGGCCTTCATGTTGGGGGAATCCCTGCGCTACCAGCCACCGCTGGATACCCTGACGATCTACCCCGGCGTACTGGCCAGCTACCCCAACTTCATGTTCAACGTGCAGGCCGATGAGGTGGATGACTTCGTGGCTGCCATGCAGGCGGTGAAGAAAGAAAAGGATTTCACTGCACTGGCTTCCCGCTTCGGCATCCGCCGTACCCATCCGCAGTTCTGGACCTACTTCCACGACCTGACCCGCTATCTGGAAGAGCACGAGCCCAGCGAGGCAGCGGTTCTGGATATGAATCGTTACGAGAATCTTTGAGGGCAGCGGCAAGCCTCACGCTACAAGCTGCAATGCGGGCTGGGCCGTGCTAATCGAATAGCGCCCTGCCCGCGAAGGCAGGTGTAGGAGCACCGCTTGAGGTGCGAACCGAGCGTCGCGAGGCGGAGGAGAGCGAAGGTCTGTGCGCCATTCTTTCTGGCAAGACCTGTCGAGCACTGACAGTCCTGATCGCCCTGCAGTCGATTTCCGCGCAAGCGCGGTTCGCACCTCGAGAGGTATTATTCGCTTCGCTCACCCTTCGGGCCGCACGGAACTACGTGCGTTACTCCGCTGCGCTACGTTCCTACAGCGGCTTCGTAGAAATGCCGAGCTCTTGGGAACTTTCTAACCTTTCCCTATCCAACCAGCGTAGCTACGTAGCTCGTAGCCGCCCGCCTCTACCCTTTCCTGCCCGCTGTGGCTAGGTCTACAGCGCCTCCCGGTTGCCACTTGGCCCGACCCATCGGTCACACTGGTCAATGTGACTGAGCCTCTCCGGTCCATAATCGAGTGCAAATAGACACAACAACGAGGCGAACTCTCATGGCAAAAGATGCAGTTGGTTATGCGCTGACCGCGCTTAACCGTCTGGCCAGCTCGGAAGTGCTGGACAAGATCGGCATGCGCAAGACCGTGGAACGGCTTGCCTACACGCTCACCAAAAGCGGCTTTCAGGTGCTTACCACCACTGCCCGCACTTTCAAGTCAAGCAACCCCGGCAACAAACCGGAACGGCTGAACGCACCGGGCCACACCCGCGACCTTTTCGATCTGAGCGTCACCGACGAGCAGCAGATGATCCGTGACAGCGTGCAGTCTTTTGCCCGCGATGTGTTGCGTGATCAGGCCGAAGAAGCGGATGCCACCCAGAAGACCAGCGACGAGGTGATTGCCCAGGCGCTGGAACTGGGGCTCAACTATTTTGCCGTGCCGGAAGCTCTCGGCGGCGCTGCCAGCGAACGTTCCACCGTAACCAGCATGCTGGTTGCCGAAGATCTGGCCCACGGTGACATGGGGCAGGCGGTAGCCATCCTTGCCCCCATGGGCGTTGCCAATGCCCTCACCCAGTGGGGCACCGCGCAACAGCAGGACAAGTACCTGAGCACCTTCGCGGAAGAAAGCCCGCCCAAGGCCACCATCGCTGTGTGCGAACCCTATCCGCTGTTCGACCCCATGGCACTCAAGACTACCGCCCGCAAGGACGGTGAAAGCTATGTCCTCAACGGGGAAAAATCCCTGGTACCGCTGGCCGCCGAAGCAGAAATTTTTCTGGTGGCCGCCCAGGCCGATGACGGCCCGGCCGTGTTCATCGTCGAAGGTGGCAGCGACGGCCTGGTAGCAGGCGATGATCCCTCCATGGGTATCCGCGCCAGCGGCCAGCGTCCATTGAAACTGGACAATGTGCGCGTGCCGGTGGAAAACCGCCTGGGTAACGGTGATTTCGATTACCGCGCCTTTGTGGACCTGGGCACCCTGGCCTGGTGTGCCCTGGCCATCGGTACCTGCCAATCCGTGCTCGACTATGTGGTGCCTTACTGCAACGAGCGCACCGCCTTTGGCGAGCCGATCAGTTACCGCCAGGCAGTGGCGTTCATGATTGCCGATATCGCCATCGAGCTGGATTCCATGCGCATGCTCACCTACCGCGCGGCCAGCCGTGCCGAGCAGGGCAAGTCCTTCCAGCGTGAAGCGCATTTGGCGCGCACCCTGGTAAAGGACAAGGCCATGAAGATCGGCACCGACGGCGTGCAATTGCTGGGCGGTCACGGCTTCACCCATGAATACCCGGTGGAGCGCTGGTACCGGGATCTGCGTGCCATCGGTGTCGCCTTTGGCGGCCTGCACCTGTAAGGAGGGAGACAACCATGAATATCGAAATTCCCAAGAAGTTCAAACCCCTGATCAACAACGCTTATCAGGTGGCCCAGAGCACCCTCCGCCCGATCTCGCGCAAGTATGACCGTGGCGAGCACGAATATCCGAAAGAGCTGGATATGCTGGCGTCGGTACTGGATGGTTTCAACGAAGGTGATCCGGCCAACTCCGCCGGCGCTGCCACCACCGGTAGCGGCAAGGTGCAGGACGACGGCAGCATAAAAAATGGCGCCAATATGGGCGTTTGCCTGGGTGCCATGGAAATGTGCTACGGCGATACCGGCTTCCTGTTGGCCATGCCCCGCCAGGGCCTGGGCAATGCGGCTATCGCTGCGGTGGCCAACGACGAGCAGCTGGAGCGCTTCAAGGGCAAGTGGGCCGCCATGGCCATCACCGAACCCAGCTGCGGCTCCGATTCTGCGGCCATTCGTGCCACCGCCAAAAAAGACGGTGATCACTATGTGCTGAACGGCGAGAAGATCTATGTGACCTCCGGGTCCCGCGCCGACTGTGTGGTGGTGTGGGCGTCGCTGGATCCAAAACTGGGCCGTGCAGCCATCAAATCCTTTGTGGTGGACTGGGGCACCCCGGGCATGGAGCTGGCGCGTCTGGAGAAAAAGCTCGGCATTCGCGCTTCCGACACCGCCGCCATCAACTTCATCGACTGTCGTGTACCGGCGGAAAACCTGCTAGGCAGCCCGGAAGTGGATACCAAGAAGGGCTTTGCCGGGGTCATGGAGACGTTCGACAACACCCGTCCATTGGTCGCTGCCATGGCCATCGGCTGTGCCAAGGCGTCACTGGAGCGCATCAAGGAATTGCTGAAGGACAGCATGACCTATGATTACGGCAAGCCAGTAGACAACTGCTCCGCGGTGGAAGCCGAAATCTACCGGATGGAAGCGGACTGGGAAGCGGCTTACTGGCTGGCGGTGAAAGCCGCCTGGATGGCTGACAACAAGAAGGCCAATACCCTGGAAGCCTCCATCTGCAAGGCCAAGGCCGGACGCGTGGGGAATCAGATCACTCTGCGCTGCGTGGAACTGGCCGGCAGCATCGGCTACACCGAAGACGAACTGCTGGAAAAATGGGCCCGCGACTCGAAGATTCTGGATATCTTCGAAGGCACCCAGCAAATTCAGCAACTGGTCATCGCCCGTCGGGTACTGGGGCTAAGCTCCAAGGAGCTGAAATAACCTCTCTCCCGGCAGCCTTGCCAACCTAAAAGCCGCACCTTCGGGTGCGGCTTTTTTGTCTCTGATCCTTGCTCGACGCTTCCCAATCAACCCTGCCTTTCCTATTACTCACACCGGCTTTCATCGCCCGAATTCCCTACTGCATAAAGAGACATAACGATGATGTTGCGGTGACATCGCCTGTGCCACCATCAAAAGACGATGGAATGTAAAAAAACACTACACCCCGGTTACAGCTTTACCGACATTGCACAACAGGCCGGGCCGGTACGCCGACGTAAGGTGTAGGTGTAACAATAAAAAAGGAAGGGATCACCATGTCAGCACTCAAACTGCATTTGCTCGGTGCCGGTCTGGCGGGCTGTATGTTGCTCGGACAGACCGCGCACGCCAATCAGCAACAGGCCACCGTCATCCTCAGTCAGAGTTGCGAATACATGCTACTCAACACCCGAGGCGGCATGGTACTAGTGAAGCAACTGGACGGCACCACTCCCCAGGCGGGCGACACCCTGAAAGGCGATATTGTTGCCGGCGATTTCACCAATCTGCAGAACACCCGGGATCAGGCTTCCATGCAGGTGTGGGTGGATCTGGTAGATCCGCACAGCAGCAAGGCGCTAAGCCAGTACGGTCGCTACTGCACCTAAACGGCAAGCCTGAAAGAAAAAGGCCGTCTCCTGATCGGTGCGGCCTTGAACAATACTGAAGGGAAAAGAGCCCGACTTACCGCCGATCACTTTCTGATGGCATATTTGCCTGCCCCCAGGAAGAAGACGGCAACGGCAGAGAACAGGAAAAACCCCTGCAACTCCAATGCCCAGCCACCTGTCTTGCTCAATGCAAATACCTCGCCCATGTGCACCAGCACAATGGCAACCAGCATATTGCCCGCGATCAGCACCGCACCAATACGGGTATGGACTCCCAGTATCACCATCAACGGCGCAATGATTTCGCCAATAAATACCCCGTAAGCCAGAAAACCAGGCAGGTTATGAGACGCCAGCTCTCCTGAAATCCAGCCCACCCCGTGTTGCAACTTGCTGATACCGTGCAACAGCATCAGTAACCCCAACGTCAGACGCAGTACCAGCTTGCCGATATCCGGATTGTTGACCATCTCTACTCCCAGTGAATAAATATTGTTGTCCGCCATTCAACCGTTTAGCCCGGAATAAGAAAAGCGCCACCACAGAAAAATACATCTAATTATCAGAACAAAAACAACTTAATAACGCACTTTCTTACTTTTCTTTTGATGCTTAAATACTCCCATCGCGTCACTAGCAACATTTAATTGAAAAGGAGTTCCCCATGAAAAACCTGCTTGCCTCCCTGACCGATACCGACAACAGCTTCGCTCCTCTGGCCCTGCGCCTGCCAGTGGCCATCATATTCATGGCTCACGGTGCCCAGAAACTGTTTGGCTGGTTCGGTGGCCATGGCCTGGAAAGCACCGGTCAATGGATGGCGTCCATTGGTCTGGAACCCGGCTACCTGATGGCTCTGGGCGCCGGTAGCGCCGAATTCCTTGGTGGCCTGGCCCTGCTGATCGGCCTGCTCACCCGCCCGGCAGCAGTGGCCCTGGCTTTTACCATGATCGTGGCCATCGTCACCGTACACCTCGACAACGGCCTGTTCATGAGCAACAACGGCTACGAGTTCGGTCTGGCCCTGCTGGCCGCCAGCGTGTCACTGGCCATTTCCGGTGGTGGCCGTTTCAGCGCCGACCAGCCGCTCAACAAGGCCCTGCAATAAGCCCGTTGAGCTCTGTCCTGCCCCACCCCATACTCCCGCTTTTGCGTCGGACCTGAATCCGTGACTTCAGCGTGGATGCATGGCGTAAAAATTTGTTGTCACAGGGGATTTTTTGAAGAAGTATCGTATCAGGGAATACGATCGACTGAGAAAAACCCCCTGTGGCGACAAAGGGTTGCGTCAGGCGCCGCGATGAAGCCATGGATTCAGGTCGGAGTCTGGGATGAGCACTTTTCGTTACTGGCAGACAGCCCGCGCCGGCAATATGGCGCGGCTGACCCTGCATACAGGCATGCTGCCCACCCTTGCGAACAACCATGTCCGCATCACGGTGCATGCTGTCGGCCTGAATTTTGCCGATATTTTTGCCCTCACCGGCCTGTATTCCGCCACCCCGCAGGGCGCCTTTATCCCCGGCCTGGAGTTTGCCGGCGAGGTAGAGGAAGTCAGCCCAGAGGCGGAAAGGTTTGGGGTGGGCGATCGGGTCATGGGCGTCACCCGTTTCGGTGGCTACACCAGCGTTATCGACAGCGAGCCGGAGTACCTGATCCCGCTACCCGCAGACTGGGACTACGCCCAGGGCGCCGCCTGGCCGGCACAGACCCTGACCGCTTGGTACGCCCTCACCCATCTCGGCGCCCTGCAAGCGGACCAACAGGTGCTGATACACAGCGCCGCTGGCGGCGTGGGCCTGCAAGCCATGAAACTGGTACAAGCGCTGGGCGGTCGCGCCACCGGCACGGTAGGCAGTGAAGAAAAAGCCACCTGGCTAGGGCAACAAGGATTCGAGGATGTGCTGGTTCGGGCGCCGGACTTCGCCCGGCAACTGCAACGACATAATCGACACTTCGACCTGGTACTGGATGCCATCGGCGGCCAGGTTCAGACCGCCAGCTTCAACGCGCTCAACCCCATGGGCCGCCTGGTGGTCTTCGGCGCCGCCGAATTCACCCCCAGCCAAAACCGCCCCAACTACCTGAAAGCCGCCTGGCGCTACCTGCGCCGCCCCCGCTACGACGTGATGGCGATGATCAGCAGCAACCGTTCCGTATTGGCCTTCAACTTGATCTGGTTATGGGAACAGAAAGGGAAAATGCAGGCGCTGCTGGAAGAGCTGAAAACCATTCCCCTGCCCCCGCCCCATGTAGGCCATCGCTTTGCCTTTGACGATGCCCATACGGCTTTAGCACTACTGCGCTCAGGACAGTCTGTGGGCAAGGTGGTGCTGGACGCGGCACCTGACCCAGCGTAGGAGCGTCGCTGGCGGCGCGAACCGGAACGAAGTGCAGGTAACGACCGCTAGGGCGGCCCGTAGGGTGCACGAAGTGCATAAATCCAAAACCTGAAAAGCGGTATTTACCACAGAGGGCACAGAGAACACTGAGGAAAAGACAGGTTTTTCTCTGTGTTCTCTGTGCCCTCTGTGGTAAATATTTTTTTGATTCTGGTCTTTTTTATCGCGCCGCCAGCGAGGCTCCTACGAGAAAAGCTGGCGGATTTGTTCGGCGCTGGTGGGCCGTACTACCCGGTCTATTTCCTTGCCATCATGGATCAGGATCAGCGTAGGCCACAGTTTGATCCGGTAGCTGCGACCCAGAGGGCGGCCAGGGCCATCGGCAATTTTTTCGTGGTGCACCTCGGTCATCGGTGACAGCACCGTTTCGATGTCTTTCTGAGCGGCGATGCAATAGCCGCACCAGTTGGCGCCGAATTCCAGTACCCAGGTGCCCGGCCGTTGTTCAACCTCCTCGCGATTGAGGGTTTCTTCTTCATAACTCTTCACATAATTCATTTCATATCCGCTCGATCAGACATTCCACAAAAGCCCGCATCTTGGTCGGAGCCTCGCGCCCCGGCGGGTAGACCGCATACTTGCCCTGCAGGTCGCCGACCAGTCTGACAGAACTCTCTTTTGATCGCCTCGCTCCAGCGCTTCGGCGGCAATGGAATCCGCCATCACAGAGATCCTCGCCTGGCGATTGTCGGCCGCGCCGGAGCTCTGCGGGTGGCGGCAGATACGCTTTTGATCGACACTCCCGCCAGTGCTGATCGGGCAATGACGACCTGCTGGTGGACGACTAGAGCAACAGCCGTTCCGTACAGGGTTGGTTAGGCCGTAGCACTGCTGGGTGAAGAGGATCACCCGCAACACGAACGTGAGCGCTTCACTCTGGCCTACTGAAAACCGGAGCAGTGACTACCGCCGCTCCCCTTTTGGGTTTCTTTTATGGTTAGATGCGGGAAACGGCAGATAACGGATAGCCCTGTGACTGAACAACCGGTAATCACCGAAACCCGCGACGACCTTTTCATTATCACCCTGAACCGCCCCGACAAGCGTAACGCGGTGGATCGCCCCACCGCGGATGCGTTACGTACCGCTTTCGACGCCTTTGAGCAGAACACCGATCTCAAGGTGGCCATCCTCACCGGCGCTGGCGGCAACTTCTGCGCCGGCGCCGATCTGTCCGCCTTGTCTGATCCGCAACGACGCAATGAGATTGACGAGGCCGGCAGCGGCCCCGGGCCCATGGGCCCTACCCGTATGCTGCTGAGCAAACCGGTGATTGCAGCCGTAAGCGGCTTTGCGGTGGCAGGCGGACTGGAATTGGCATTGCTGTGTGACTTGAGAGTGGCAGAAACGTCGGCCACGTTCGGTGTGTTCTGCCGGCGCTGGGGCGTGCCCCTGATCGATGGTGGTACCGTGCGTCTGCCTCGCCTGATTGGCCACAGCCGGGCCATGGATATGATTCTGACCGGCAGGCCGGTGGCGGCCGATGAAGCCCTGCAGATCGGCCTGGCCAACCGGGTGGTGGCCGACGGCACAGCACTGGATGAAGCCATCACCCTGGCCCGGCAAATCGCCGCCTTCCCGCAACGCTGCCTGCAGGCCGACCGGCTTTCAGCCTATCGACAATGGGACCTGGCGCAGGAGGAAGCCCTGCGCCAGGAAGGCGCCGGCGGCTACCCGGTGGTATTCGAAGAAGCGATTGGTGGCGCCGAACGTTTCCGGCAAGGCGCCGGACGGCATGGGAAATTTGAAGAGTGAGTTTTGTGGAATGACCAGCCTGGCAGTGAAATACTAGCAGCCGATCCGGTTTCTCTGGCCAAGGTTCGCCATGCAAGCATAGCTCCTACAGCGCCATCAGCGCTTTTGCAGAAATGAAACGCGGGCACAGCCTGGCAGGTTTACACACCAGACCCGCCCGCGCTTTTTCACTTTCAACTTTGCACTTTCAACTCAACCAATCAGCGGATCACTACAAAGAACACACCGCCGTTACGATTCACCCGCAACAGCAGGGTGCCATCCTTGTCACTGATAGCATTACGCAGTTCCGCCGTGTTCACCACATCCTGACGGTTGGCGTTGATGATCACATCGCCACGGCGCAACCCGGCCCGCCAGGCGGGAGAGCCCTGTTTCACATCGTCCACCAGTACGCCGCTGTCCGCGTGCTGCAGTTCCCCTTTGCGAAGGTCCCGCAGGCTGGCGCCTTGCAGGTACTTGGAAACAGACTCCCCGCTGGAGGCCTGCTGGGATGACTCGCTGATAACCGCTGTCATCTCCCGCTTTCTGCTATCACGCAGGACGGTCAGCGTCACCTTCTCACCCACCGGCGCCATGCCGACCTTGTTACGCAGATCCGCCGCCCGCTTCACCGGGCGGCCGTCTACGGCAATCACCACATCTCCACTCTTGATGCCGGCCTTCTCCGCAGCACCATCCTCTAGCACCTGAGTGATGACCACACCGCGCTGGCGATCAACCCCAAAGGCCTCGGCAAGCTCGGCAGTGAGATCCTGAACGGTAACACCCAGCACGCCGCGGCGAACTTCACCATGCTCGATGAGCTGGTGCATCACGTTCTCGGCCATTTCCGTGGGGATGGCAAAACCGATACCTACATTGCCGCCGGCGGGAGCGATGATGGCAGTGTTGATGCCCACCAATTCGCCGCGCAGGTTCACCAAAGCGCCACCGGAGTTGCCCGGATTGATGGACGCATCGGTCTGGATAAAGCTTTCGTAGCCTTCAATCCCCAGACCGGTTCGACCCAGCGCAGAGACAATACCACTGGTAACCGTCTGCCCCAGCCCGAAGGGGTTCCCGATCGCCACAACGAAGTCGCCCACTCGCAAGCCGGTGGAATCAGCAATAGCGATTTGCGTCAGATCATTGGCCGACTCCAGTTTGAGTACCGCCAGATCCACTTCCTCATCGGTACCGACCAATTCTGCTGACAACTCGCGGCCGTCGGTAAGAGTGACTTCAATGGAATCCGCGTTCTTCACCACATGGGCATTGGTCAGCACATACCCCGCCTCGGCATCCACAATCACGCCCGAACCGGCACTGGCGGCACGGCGCTCTCGTTGTTGATGCTCGGGAATGTTGAAGAAACGGCGGAAAAAGGGATCTTCCATCAGTGGATTTCGGGCAGTGCGAATCCGCGTTTCGATAGCAATATTGACCACCGCCGGAGAGGTCTCCTCCAGCATGGGCGCCAGCGATGGCAACGCCTGGCCGTCACTAGTGGCGGATGGCAATGCCGCCTGTGCTGGCGAAAAAACGATGGCACACAGTGCCAGTACCCAGACAACGGGTTGCAGCGGTTTTTTGGTATTCAACAACGTCGTTCCTCCTGTGCTGAGAAAACAATAAAAAAGGATATCGCCAGTGGAGACCTTCCCACCACCATACAGCGAATGCAGTGGCCGCTCGGGGCGGATAGCAACGCCGTACTGCTTTTCTGACATTGCTTCAGAGCGACGGTTCCGAGGCAAACACTCTCACCCCGTTGTACTCGCTGGATTCCCCCAGATCCGGCCAGGTGCAGGACTGCCACTGCCCCAGCAATTGGTAGCCGGGCGGGTTCAGGTCCGGCACCCGGGAATCGGCCAGCAGCACCTGGGCCGCCTGTTGGAAGCGGGCCAGCAGTGGCAGGTTTTCCCGGTCGTAGAGGATATCCGCCGCGGTCACCAGATCTGCCACCGCCAGGGCACTATCCAGATCCTGGCTTAGCTCGACATTCACCCGGTTTTCCGCTGCATTGAGGGCGGTGGCATTGAGTGCATCCTGATCCAGATCGCAGGCAATCACCCGACCCGCTCCGGCCATAGCCGCGGCAATCGCCACCACCCCGGAGCCGGGCCCCACATCCACCACACAGCGCCCCTTTACCCACTCAGGGTTCGCGAACAGAAACTCTGCCAGCACTTGGCCAGACGCCCAGCAAAACGACCAGTAAGGCGGTTCTTCCATAATCGCATTGACGATGTGCGGGTCCAGGGCCTTTTCGGGAAACAGCTCATCCAGTAGCCATAAACGGATCTGTGGTGTCTTAGGTAAAGCCTGGCAGACCAGGGATACCGCCGGTAATACGCGGTGGAGCCGTTCATGTAAGGCGGCAAGGCCTACTCTTTCCTGATTGCTTGTCATACCCTAGGGCCTTGTTTCGCCAATCCAAAATCGTCCAAGAGAATAACAAAATGACCGGCAGACAGGCATGGATCGGTCTCACCGCCCTACTTCTCACCCTGGTGAGCCCATTACAGGCACGGGAAATCTGGACCGAGGGCGTCCCCGATCCCTACTTTGAGCATTTCCTGGATTTCTACAAGGCGGACCCCAGCGCCATGGGCCGCTGGGCCTCAGGACTGCGCAATATTTCCACCGACCAGCTTGATCGTACTCTCAAGGCTCTGGATACCACCCAGTTCACCTACCTCTACCCCATGGAGATGAAGGGCTTCGAGCTGGCAGAACATAACGGCATCCCTACCGAAGAGCTGTCACTGATGGCCGTGCGCGCGGGCAAGCTGATTCCGATTCCCTTCCAGATTGACGAGTTCGACAAGACCGGCCTGATCTGGATCGATGGCCACAATGATCACGAACCGGAAGGCGAGCCGGGTATTTTTGATGATTTCGACGAGCTGGCCTTCATGTTCCGTGACGGCGGCTGGGACCGTTTTGATCCGCAGCAACATGAGCTGAAGGCAGGCAGCATGCTGGAAGAAATCCGCCTGGACTCCCCACGAAACCAGCCCCGCTATATTTACCTGGTGCGCAATAACAGCGAACGCTCGCGGGCAGACTATGTGCAGGTGGATCTGGAAAACGGTCGCATCGAAACCACGCTGATGCAGATGGACTACGACGCCAAGGATTTCACCCAGATCCAGGGCATGTCCCCCCGGCTTGGCCCACATAAGGACGTAAATGTTATCGACAACATTTACGTGAACATCAGCACCGGGATTTTCAACCAGAACCTGAGAGTGGACCTGGATACCCGCAAAAACATCAAGGCCACCCCCGTTGCCGTCAGGGACGGCCCAGTCAGGGCCTCGATCCTGGTCAAGGCGCGCATCTGGTACGCCTTCATGCCAACGTTTTTCAGCCAGAAATTCCAGGTGGATTTCTACGAACAGTCAGTGACTATTCCTTCCCGCTTTGCCATTGGCAGCGTCAAGGTACTGAAATTTTTCCTGATGTTCCTGCGCGAACCCCGCATCCACTTTGCCATCGACTTCCACAACCTGGAGGGTGCGCGGATCACCTATGATTCCGTCTATGGCAAGGGCCAATACGGTATCGTCGATGGTGAGATGAACGATTTCGAGCATACTCTCGGCGCGACCCGACTACCCGGGGACTGGCTGCATATGGATTCCAATCAGGGCTGGGAAATGTTTTTCAGCAACCATATGCCAGTAGTGCCTGATGGGTTGTTCGATGCCTTTCTCGATGGCATGTCCATGAACATGTTCTACGAGGACGACAAGGCAAGCACCACCAAGTACGAGCGCCACCCGGGTGCCACCCCGCGACTGGGCTTTGAGAGTGAGGGCATGCCGCGCACGGTCATTGATCTGCTTGGTGGCATCCCCAAACTGGATTATCTGGACATGGACAGCCTTGGCGAAGCCATTCTGGCATTGGCGGATGCGGAGGAAGACGGTGCCTTTGACAAGTACGACGAGGTGGTCAACCAGCGCTTGAGGGAACTAAAAAAGGAAGGTCGTTTTCCCTCGGTAGCGGCTCTGGCTGACGCGTTCCTGGCCGACCTTAACCGGATGAATTTTTCCGGTATCGCTCGCGATGATTTCAATAGCCTGATGCGCCAGGCCATACTGGATACCACCAAGCAGGTGGATCAGGTGCACCACGGCAAAGTGCTGCAACGCATGGTGGAACTGGCCGAGGAACGGGACATTGATATCCGCCGGCTACGCTACGCCACCATGGATAACACCCTGTGGTTCCCGGCCTGGGTGGGCGAAGGCGGCGCCGCCGACTTCCACTGGCAGGTCAGTCACGCGCCCAAGGCTATACCTCTGGGTCCGGTGAGTGCCTCTGTCGCAACAGTGCCGTGAGCGCGGCACTGTCCTTCACCTGCCCCTCGTCGTCCAGCGCCGGATAGGGAATACCCTCGGCATCACAGAGACGGGCAATTTTCTGGTGGCCCCAGCGGAACAGCAGCTCGCTATAGCGGGCCGCCTCAATACGCGGCTGGTCATAGAAGCCTTTGGCGCGACGTTGCTCACAGGCTTCCGCCAGAATAATGGCCGCTGCCACGCTCACGTTGAACGATTCCACCATGCCCATCATCGGAATGACCACGTGCTGGTCCACCGCCGCCGCCGCTTCATCGCTGACACCAAACTTTTCAGTGCCTAGCAGCAAGGCGGTGGGCCGGGTGTAATCCACTTCCCGATAGGGCACTGCGGTATCGGACAAATGGGCCGCCAGCACCTGAACGCCCTGCCCCTGCAATTCACGAATCACACTGCTGCTCTCGTCACGCTTGTGCACCTGCACCCAGCGCTGGGAGCCCATGGCAGTACCAGCGGCCATGCGGGCCCGGTTATTGGGCAGAATGGCGTGCACATCAAGAATGCCCACCGCATCGCAGGTGCGCACAATGGCAGCGATATTGTGGGGCTTGTGGACTCCATCCATGATCACAGTGAGATCAGGCTGGCGGCGATCCAGGGTGTCGCAGATACGATGATAACGTTCCGGGGTCATGGGCTTTCCTCATGGCTGGCCGCGGATTGTATAGGCCCGAGCCCGGATGACAAAATTCACCGCTCGACAACCCGCAGGCGTCACCCAGCCCCCTGCCCCTGGCAGACCGAATCCGTTAGGCTTTCGACTCACTGAATGAACCACCGCGGAGACCCCATGCCCGAACTCTCATCCCGCCGCCTGCCGTTGGACGGTGTCCGTGTTATCGAACTGGGCCAGCTGCTGGCTGGCCCCTTTACCGGCACCCTGCTGGCCTATTTCGGCGCCGATGTGGTGAAGGTGGAACCGCCCGGCGGCGACCCCATACGCGGCTGGCGCAAACTGGATGAAGATGGCACCTCCTACTGGTGGCGCAGCCTGGGGCGCAACAAGAAATCCGTGACCCTGGATCTGAAATCCGATCAAGGCAAGGCGCTGGTACGCAAGCTGATGAGCAACGCCGATGTGGTGATCGAGAACTTCCGCCCCGGCACCATGGAAAACTGGGGCCTGGGACCAGACAGCTTCGCCGAGGACAACCCGGGGCTGATCTACACCCGCATCTCCGGCTATGGCCAGACCGGCCCCTATGCCAGCAAGCCCGGCTATGCGTCGGTTTGCGAGGGCATCGGCGGGCTGCGGTACGTGAATGGGTTCCCCGGCGAACGTCCGGTACGCCCCAACCTGTCCCTGGGCGACACCATCGCCGGCCTGCACGCGGCCCTGGGGATTCTGCTGGCCCTGTTTGAGCGGCAAAAGAGCGACAAGGGCCAGGTGGTGGATGTGGCCCTCTATGAATCCGTCTTCAACCTGCTGGAGGGCGTGATCCCCGAATTTGATGGCGCCGGAGTGATTCGCGAACCAGCGGGTTCCACCGTCACCGGCATCGTCCCCACCAATACCTACCGCTGTGCCGACGGCAAGTTCGTGGTGATCGGCGGCAATGGCGATTCCATCTTCAAACGCCTGATGACCACCGCCGGCCGGCCGGATATGGCAGACAACCCGGCCATGGCCAGTAACGCCGGTCGGGTGGAACACGAGACAGAGATCGACAGCGCCCTGGACAGCTGGTGCCGCAGCCTGCCCAGCGAGCAAGTACTGACTCTGCTGGGAGAGGCCCGGGTCCCCGCCGGTCCCATCTACTCCGTGGCCGACATGTTCAACGACCCCCATTTCCAGGCCCGGGGTCTGTTCCAGCAGGTGGAAATCAACGGCAAACCGCTCAAGGTGCCCGCCATCACTCCTCGCCTGGCCGACACCCCCGGCGAAACCCGCTGGCCCGGTGGCGAAGTCGGCAGTCACAACGAGACGGTACTGCGGGAGGAACTGGGTTTGAGTGAGGAGGAGTTTGTCGCGCTGAAACAACAGGGCGTTATTGGTTGAAGTGCTTATGCAAACACCGCTGATGCACAGGTGTGTTTAGTCTGCTTTTAATACTATTGAAGATGGCATTACTGGATTGCTATACCAAAACCTACACCAGAGTTGTAGATTGTTGCGGACGAAGCTGGACTGATGTGGACACAAGAAAAGCTCACCACACACAGCGACAGATATAGTGATAGTAAAACGTAGAATCCACTAAATACTCGGGAAGAACGGGCCCGGTAATGGTCAGCCCCCTTGCTTTTCCATGACACAGCAATACTGGCCAAGTGAAAAACCCACATTAGCTAGCGGCAACGCAACGTGTATGCCCCCCTGTTGATGCGCTTCCCCGATTATTCGATTGTTTTCCGACTTTCTTTTTTCCATGTTTAAAAGCTTCTAAAAAGAGCACGCCACCAAGCACCATGCCGCTTCTGCAAAAGCCCCTGCATAGCCTGTCGGCATTCCCTTCACTCACCAGAGCCAAGCTAGGCCAGGCAGTAATTTTCGCTCTGATCAAAATGGTCAGGCAGTGACCTGTATGGCCATCACCATGAGGGTGTCAGCGATGCAAAAGCAGGTAGCATAGTGTCGTGAGGGCGGTCCAGCGGGTATGGGATTGCGCCCAACGGAAACCGTCATCAGGCTTGCTTGCTGGTTATTAGTCCCGGTCCTGGAGTAGGAATTACATCATGCACAGTCACTGGTTCGCCACATTCCGAACAGCTCATGGTCGGGGTCATCTGCTGGCCACAACCTTTGTGAACATAGAGCAAAGGGGCCCCGTTGCCTTCATCAAGCCAAGCATCACCCCAGGCCGTCATTGCTAGGAGGATCGGGTACAAGGCTCGGCCCATGGGGGTGAATCGGTACTCATAGCGCCCATGCTGGTAGGCCACCTTCTTGAAAACCCGCATCTCCACCAACCGTTTGAGGCGGTCGGAAAGCAGGTGCTTTGTCATGCCCAGTTGTGCCTGGAAATCGGCAAAGCGGCGAGTTCCCATGAAGGCATTACGGATAATCAGCATGGTCCAGCGGTCTCCAATGACCGACAGGGTCCGCGCCACCGAACAGTTCATCTCTCCAACATCTTCCCACTTCATCAGGAACCTCCTCTTTGGTCTCTGCGGCCAATACGAGCCCTTGACATGGTACCAAAAAGGAACCTAGCATCCAACAAGGTTCCATAATGGAACCGAGAATAAGAGTGCTTATTATGCAACAACGTTTATCGACACAAATGACATGGCTGGGCCGCAAGGCGGCGCTGTCCTATGTACTGCTGATCACGCTGGTGATGATCGGTACCGGGTTGATTGCCCTGCACGAGGGCGCTACCCGTTTCATGCTGCCCTTTATCATTGATGACAGCAGCAGTTATACCCAGCAACTCATAGAACAAGCCCGCGCCGCACCGAGCAAGGAATCCCTCGAAGCGCTGAGTAGCGAACTCGCACTATTAGGAAGGGCCACCTCGCTGGAACGGTTCACCGAATCCAAGATTCCGGACCAGGGTGCCTACTACGTCACCATGCCGCAGCGCAATCAGCTGCTACTGGTAAGCCATGTATTGCTTGGGGTGTTCTGTCTGGTAGTGGGCGGCGTCCAGTTCTGGCCTCAGTTCCGCAAGCGATTCATGAAGGCACATCGTGCCTTTGGCGCCCTCTATGTGGTGACCGCCCCGGTCTCCGTGGTGCTGGCGCTGATCTATATGGCCTATACCCCCCCACACAACATCTATGCACACCTGATAGCCTGGTTCTCGTTGTGGATTTTCGGCCCGTTGTCCATCGTCGCCATTGTCATGGCTATGCGAGCACTGCGGGCAAGGCGCATCCATGAGCACCAGTCCTGGATGGCACTGTCGTTCGGCTGCCTGGTGGTGGCGCCAATGCTGCGCTGGAATTGGGTACTGCTAGCCTGGGCCTTTCCCGCCATCGACCAGGAAACCCTCAACCTGGTGACCATGGGCATCATGCTGCCCGAGGTCTTACTGATCGGGTATGGCCTGTCGCTGGTGAACCGTCAGTACCAACGTGCACTGGTTCGTCGCAAGTCTGCCCCCCTGGTACCTGCGATCAGCCGCGCCTTCTTCGCTGCCATGCCGCTCTGGCAAGGGTTGGCCGCGCTGGCCGTAACAGTGAACGTGGCGGCCTACGTGATTGGTGACGGCATCTTGTCGCTGGCACCAGGCGGCCTGATGCCCCAGGCCTTGATAGATCTGGAAAGCAGCATGCTCGGCCTCCACGGCTGGCTTGGTCCCATGTTTACCCTCGCTAATGGAGTCGCCCTGTTCAGTGGCTTGTGGCTAATGCGGCACTTGTTTAATTCCCCCGCTAAGCCCGCTCCCGCCGCGATAGTCGCCACTTTCACATCCGCCACCGGGTTAATGTTGCTGGTTAGCTTGGCCATTGGGCACCATATCGGCCTAAAGCCGAACCAAGCGTTACTGTCCGGCGGCACGCTCTACACATTGGTGGGCGTCTTGTTAGCAGCCTTTCTGCTGTTTTTCTTGGGCACATGGCGTGCCGGGCAACGTGCACTGATGAAGGAAAGCCTGGTATTCCTGCTCACCCTGTTGCCCTTCCCTGCTCTACTGTGGGCAGTGCTCTGGGTCGTTCATTGGATCGGACTACCAGCGGACTACCTGGCCGCCGGCCAGGGCTATGTGCTGGCCGCGGGGGGCAGCCTGGGCCTCTTCTTTGTTGCCATGTTTTATGTGATCTACGGACAGGCTACCCGTGAGCACGGCTAGATCAGGAGACACAGAGATGAATAAGACAATGATTCAGGCTGGCGATATTCAACTGGCGGTCTACACCTGGGGCCGGGCGCCCAGCCCAAATCACCCCAAAGAAGTGATCGTGCTCGCACACGGCTTTCCCGATCGTGCCGCCCTCTGGCAGAAAGTCGCCCGAGAGCTGGAAAAAGATTACTACGTGGTAGCCTTTGATATGCGCGGCTGCGGAAACTCCACTCCCATTCGTGGTACCCGGCATTACAAATACGCAGCCCTGGTCGAAGACCTTTTTGCGGTGATCGATTCGATGGGTCACGGACAGAAGGTGCACCTGGTCGGTCACGACTGGGGTGGTCTGTACGGCTGGGAAGCCATCGCCGGGCCGGAAGGGGAAAAACGTATCGCCTCTTTCACCACCCTGTCGCCCAGCCTGGAACATGTCGGATTGTTTCTGCGCAAGCGCCTTTTACGGCCAACGCCGCGCAACCTACTGCAACTGTTTGCTCAACTGGGCCGCAACTCCTTGATGACATTCTTTACCCTGCCTTTACTACCGGAACTGCTTTGGCGCTGCGGCCTCGGGGCGGCCATGATGCGTCGAACGGTGAACCATTTCGAGCCACGCATTACCTATCAAAATAATCCGGGTATGGAAGGCGACGCTATTCGTTATCTGGGCATCTACCGTGCCAATCTGCTACAGCGCGTGTTTCGCCCCCGTCGCGTAGTCAGCACAGTCCCGGTACATGCACTGCTAGCCGTTAACGATCCTTTTCTGCCGCCCTCCGTATTCGAACAATGTGCAGCGGGCACAACAACCTACAGCAGCTCGGAATTGGACGCCTCCCACTGGGCGCCGCTAAGCCGGGCGACGGAACTGGCGCAGGCGGTGTCCGCTCATGCCCAGAAATATACTGCAGCCAAAAAATTGGCCTAGCCTGCGACTAGCACTAACGAACAACAGCTGACGAGGCCGCCATGACTACCGTCGATACTACCGCCTGCATCCTCTGCTCCCGCAACTGCGGCCTTAGCGTTGAGCTTGAGGACAACCAGTTCAAGAAGATCAAGGGCGACAAGAATCACCCTTTAACGCACGGCTACATCTGCCAGAAGGCGGCGCGGCTGGAACACTACCAGAACAATGGCGACCGCCTGACCTCCCCCCTGCAACGGCAGGCAGATGGCACCTTCAAGGAAGTGAGCTGGGATAAAGCGCTAGACGATATCGCCCAACGGCTGGTGGAGATCCGTGACCAACACGGCGGTAATGCCTTCGCTTTTGCCGGCGGTGGCGGCCAGGGCAATCACCTTGGCGGCGCCTACAGCCAGCAACTGCTGGCTGTCATGAAAAGCTTCTTCAGCTATAACGCCCTGGGCCAGGAAAAGACCGGGGACTTCTGGATCAACGGCCGACTGTTCGGCAGCCAGACATGCCACACCACCGAGGATGTGGAGCACGCCGATTACGTCCTGTTTATCGGTACCAATCCGTTCCAGGCCCACGGCATTCCCAACGCCCGCGATACCCTGAAGCACATCAAGAAAGATCCAGAGCGCACCATGGTGGTGGTGGACCCACGCGTCACCGAAACCGCCAAGATGGCTGACATCCACCTGCAGTTGCGCCCGGGCAGCGATTCCTGGCTGATGAGTGCCCTGCTGGCCATCATCGTGCGCGACAACCTGCACGACCGGAATTTCCTGGCCAAACACTGCCGCGACTTCGATCAGGTAGAGCAGGTACTGCGCAACATCCCCATCGCTGACTACGCCGTCCAGGCGGACGTCCCGCTGGAAGTGCTGGAGCAGGTCGCCGATGGCTATGCCTCCGCCAAGCGTGCCTGCCTGCGTATCGATCTGGGTATCCAGCAGACCCTGAACACCACCCTGAATGGCTATCTGGAAAAACTGCTCTATCTGGTCACCGGAAACTTCGGCATCAAGGGCGGCAACAACCTGCACAGCTTCATCATCCCGGTGATTGGTCACACCGACGAGCGTAATCCCAAGTACCGACGCACCGTCCATCACGGCATGTTCCCCATCGCCGGCATCTACCCGCCCAATATTCTGCCGGACGAAATCCTGCACGAAGGCGAAGACCGGGTTCGGGCGGTATTCGTGGACAGCTCGAACCCGGCAGTGACCTGGACTAACAGTGATGCCTATGAAAGGGCCTTCTCGTCTCTGGAACTACTGGTAGTGGTCGATGTGGCCATGACCGAAACCGCTCGCCTGGCACACTATGTGTTGCCAGCGGCCTCCCAGTTCGAAAAATGGGAAGCCACCGGCTTCAACCTCGAATTCCCAGTCAACGGTTTCCACCTGCGCCATCCCCTGTTCCCGGTCAAGGAAGGCACCCTGCCAGAGCCAGAGATCTACACCCGCCTACTGGAAAAAATGGGTGCCATCCCCGATCGTTTCCCGAAACTGGAACGCATCGCTCGACTGGAACCTGAGTTCACCCATTACGGTGCCTATCTGGCCGGCTTTGCCGCCACTATAGCGCGCAACCCCAAGCTGGCGCCGTTCGCCGCCTCCATTCTCTATCGCACCCTGGGCAAGGCGCTGCCCAACGATGCCGCCGCTGCCGCGCCAATGTTGGCACTGTCGATTATCTACGCCCAGAAGCACTACAAGGCGGTGAAACGGGCCGGCCACGCAGGCAACCGACTGACCCTGGGCAGTAACCTGTTCAAGGCCATTCTGGCTGGCCGCTCCGGCGTCATCATCAGCGAACACCAGTTCAGGGATCTGTGGGATTTTATTGCCCACAAGGATCGCCGCATTCACCTGGCTATCCCGGAGATGCTGAACGAATTGACCAGCCTGACACCGCGAACCCGCAGCGAAGACTACCCCTTCGTACTGATGGCCGGAGAACGGCGCAGCTACAACGCCAACCAGATCTATCGTGATCCGGCATGGCGCAAGATGGACCCCCACGGCTCCATGCGTATGCACCCCCAGGATGCCGAGACGTTGGCGCTGACCGACGGCGACCGGGCACAGTGTCGTTCCGAGCATGGCACCATCGAGGTGGTGATCGAGGTCGATGACAGTGTGCGCACCGGCATGGTCACCCTGCCCCACGGCTATGGCATGCGCTATCAGGACAGTGCACCGATCGGCCCGGAGCTGAACCGGCTCACCGACGGGCATCACTGCGACCCGCTCTCCAAAACCCCGTATCACAAGCATGTGCCGGTGCAGATCGAGAAAATTGCAGCCGTAGAGGCGGTATGAGCGATAGCCTGCAAACACCGCTGGTGGATAGTCACGGACGTAGCATTACCTATCTGCGCCTATCGATTACCGACCGTTGTGACTTTCGCTGTGTTTATTGCATGTCCGAGGACATGACCTTCCTGCCGCGCAGCCAGGTCATGGATGTGGACGAAATCGTCGCAGTCGCCGCGGCCTGTGTGCGACAGGGCGTAACCAGAATCCGTCTGACCGGCGGTGAACCGCTGATCCACCCGGACCTACTGACTCTGGTGGCGCGTATCAAGGCGCTGCCTGGGCTGCAGGAGCTTGCGCTGACCACCAACGGCTCACGCCTGGCAGCACTGGCGGGGCCGCTGAAACGCGCCGGGCTGGATCGCCTCAACATCAGCCTGGACAGCCTCGACCCAGACCGCTTTCGCCGCCTCACGCGGGTGGGAAAATTGGAGCGGGTACTGGCCGGCATCGAAGCGGCTCACGCGGCCGGCTTTGCCCGCATCAAGCTCAATGCCGTCATCCTGCGCGGCCGCAATGACGACGAGATCATCGATCTGGTGCGCTTTGCCCGCGCCAGGAAACTTGATCTGGCCTTTATTGAGGAGATGCCGCTGGGCGACATTGTAGAGCACGACCGGAGGTTGAGCTTTATGCCCAGCGATGAGGTACTCGGCCGTATTGAGGAGCACTTTGCGTTGCAACGCAGTGTTGAAAATACCGGAGGCCCTGCACGTTATTACCGGATGGCCAACAGCGCCATTCGCATCGGCGTAATTTCACCGCACAGTAATAATTTCTGTGCAAGTTGCAACCGGATACGTGTCACCGCCAGTGGTCGTCTGCTGCTCTGTCTCGGCAACGAGCATGGTGTCGAGCTGAGACCGCACCTGCAGGCCGGTAAGCCTCTGGACGAAGTGCTTCACGATGCCATGAAGCGCAAACCGCAGCAGCACCATTTTTATCAACCGAGTGACACCACCCTTGTGCGCTTTATGAACATGACCGGTGGCTGAGTACGCATCTGCAATCCCGATGACATCCTGAATTCAAGGAGATCAACCATGACAAAACACTCTCTGGTTCAGTCCCGCCGTTCCGGCCGGGTGCTGACCCTGACCCTCAACAACCCACCGATGAACTTCCTCACCTCACCGATGATGGAAGAGCTCAACGATACCCTCAAAGCCCTGGAACAGGATCGCGAGATTGGTGCGGTGATCCTTACCAGCGGCGTGGAGGGCATCTTCCTGACCCATTTTGATGTCGACGAAATCGAACAGGCCGCTGAGGCGGTGCCGTTCGCGGTATCCACTGACCAGGCTAGTTTGCTGACGCGCACCGCCAAGGCAATCAGTGCGATGCCGAATGGCCGCCGGCTGATCCGCAGCACCCCCATGGCCGGGGTCGCCGACATGAACCTGTACCACGAGGTTACCGCCCGCATGCGCCGGCTCGACAAGGTCCTGATCGCCGCAATCAACGGCCGCGCCATGGGCGGCGGCTGCGAGCTGGCTCTGGCCTGTGATTTGCGCATCATGGTGGCAGGCAGCGAACAGGACGGGGTGATGATCGGCCAGCCGGAAATCTTGCTGGGCCTAATTCCCGGTGGCGGCGGCACCCAATTCCTGACCCGCTCCTTGGGGGTAGCGAAAGCGTTAGAGCACTGCCTGGAAGGCCGCCCGTTGTCGCCGCAACAGGCACTGGAGCTGGGCATGGTCAATCAGGTGGTGCAGGCAGATCAACTGATGGACGCTGCCAACAGCCTTGCCGAACGGATGGCGCGCCGCTCTCCGCAGGCCGTTGCAGCTATCAAGCATGCGGTGTATCAGTCCGCTTCGCATCGTTTCGACCAAGGCATGCAGGAAGAAAAGAGCGCCTTTCTTTCCATGGCAACCCAAGCAAACACCCGGCACGCGTCAACACAATACATCACCCGGGTACGCGACATGATCCAGAAGGGCCAACAACCTACCATCGAAGACTTTCAAGATATGATTGAAGGCACGGCGTTTGACATGACTTCCCGCTAGAACACATACCCCTGCAGTATCGAATCAAAAGGAGCGAAGAGATGAAATGGATGATTTATGGCGCCAACGGCTACACTGGTGAATTGATTGCTCGGGAAGCAGTGCGCCGTGGGCAAAAGCCCGTTCTCGCCGGGCGTAGCCAGGCAAAGATTCAGAAGCTTGCAGACGAACTGAAACTCGACGCCGCCTCATTCAGCTTGGACAGCCATGAACCGGCCTACCAAAAGCTCAAGGGCATCTCGTTGGTACTGAATTGTGCCGGGCCATTTTCCGCCACCGCCGAACCCCTGATGAAGGCCTGCGTTGCAGCTCGGACGCACTACCTGGATATCACCGGTGAAATCTCCGTGTTCGAACTGGCCCAGTCCCTGAGCGAAAAGGCCCGCTCCGCTGGTATCGTTATCTGTCCGGGAGTGGGCTTCGATGTAATTCCGACCGACTGCGTCGCGGCCTCACTGAAAGCTGCCCTACCCAATGCGACCCACCTAGCGCTGGGTTTTGATTCACGCTCCGGTTTTTCGCCTGGCACCGCGAAAACTTCCGTGGAAGCTCTGGCTCAAGGCGGAAAAATACGCCGCCATGGTAAGATAGTGACCGTGCCAATGGCCTATGAAGTACGCCTTATCGACTTCGGTGATGGAGAAAAAGAGGCCATGACCATTCCTTGGGGAGACGTGTCCACCGCCTATCATTCCACTGGCATTCCCAATATTAAGGTGTTTATTCCCGGTTCACCTCGCATGATCAAAAGCGCCAAGTACGCCTCTTATGTCCGACCGCTGCTGGGAATCAAGTTGGTGCAGAAACTAATCAAGGCACGCATCGCCAAAACCGTGAAGGGACCCGACGAAGCTACACGCACCCAAATGCCGACCTTTGTATGGGGCGAAGCCACTAATTCCCGTGGCGAAAAGAAAACCGCCCGCATCCACACTGACAACGCCTACAGCCTGACCATCACCGGCTCTCTGGCTGTTATTGAACATTTGATGGACGCGCAGCCTGTCGGCGGCGCCTACACGCCTTCCAAGTTGACAGGAGCAGATCTAGTGACGCGGCTTCCCGAGTCTGGAGTGTTGCAAATCAACTAATGTCCTCGCATTACCTCACGGGTTCCAAAGAGAGCGGCATCCGTGAGAAGGGCCGTCAAGCGCCAACCAGCATTTCTTTACGTGAAAATGCGACAACAGAAAAACGACCTTACTTTCCAAACTGAGACCACTTAGTAGAGATGTATGAGATTTTCCGCAAAGTTACCCCCTGCGCAGATCGCACCAAAACCGTTAATACAAAGGTGTGTGCGGATAAAGAGCCACCAACAAGTCCAGTATCGACGTCCTCACGTACAAACAATCTTGTCGAGACGAGCGGCGTGTCAGCGCCGGGCACTCAGCTGCGCGTACAGATTATCCATCACCCGAAAGGCAATATGCCTTGCCCGATCGGTGTAAGGACCGGCAAAACGGCCGTCGAGATTGTTCATGAAATGCTGCAGCCAGCGCTCATGGTGTTCGCCGGTCAGGGGCTGCTTGTCATCCAGGGCCCGGTGTTTTGCCATCATGTGGCGCCGGTAGTCATTCTCGCCCAGCAGCATCTTGTACCAGTACTGACAGATAGTCGGCAGGTGCTGCTGCAAATCGATAGCGGCCACGTCCAGGAACATGGGCGCCATCACCGGGTCATCCAGCAACCGGCGATAGAAGCCATGCACCATGGCATCGATATGTTCCCGGCAATCCAGATCGGGAAGCTCGCCGTCATCCTGTCTGTGATTACCAGGCTGAAAATACTCAACTGCGGTCATGGCAACGCTGCGTGCTGACAGGCACCAGGCAACACGCTCGTTAAGCGCGCGAAGTCTGGTACCTGATGCGGTTATTTACCAATCAATACGGCGGGTGAGGATGTCTTTGTACATGACAAAGTCACCCATCAGGCTGTACCAGGGATGCTGGAAGGTAGCGGGACGGTTCTTTTCGAAAAAGTAGTGGCCTACCCAGGCAAAACCGTACCCCACCACCGGCAACGCAAACAGCCACCAGGCACTCAACGCCCCGGCAATGATGGCCCCCAGCAAGAGCAGCAGTAACGTGGTCCCGACCACATGCAGTCGGCGGCAGGTGGGGTTACCGTGCTCTTGCAAGTAATAGGGATAGAATTCGGCGAAACTCTGAAAATCGGACTGCTTGATGGTATTCACGTAACCTCCTGAAAAATGCCGCTGTTATTCTGAATATGGGTGCACCTTGATCTTCCAAGGCGCGGGACACAAAGTCTTGTAACCTGCGGCTGTCATACGCGGTTATCTGACAGTGTACCGCAGCCCCACCGGCCGGTACGGCCAAAATATTGTGATTTGGCGCCATCATGATGGCACGGGCGACCATTGCAGGGGAGCCGTCTCCGTGGACAATGTCGTCCTTTCACAATAAACACTATATTGATACTTATCCCGTCATTTCGGGTCCGGCACGACTTGTTACCAGAGACTTTTATGGCTTTACGTCCGCGCATCAACCGCCTGCTCAGCAAACACGGCACCCCCATTCCTCGCAGCTTGGACGGCCTTGTTCGCCAGGGGCAGGAAGCGCCGCCGGAAAAAACCGGTATGGGATCTGAACAGGTGGACGCCATCTGGCGTGCCACCCGCAAGCTTTACCGGGGCGGCATGAGCCCGGCCATCAGCCTGTGCCTGCGTCGCCACGGCGAAATCATGCTGGACCGCAGCATCGGCTATGCGGACCCGGAGAGTCAGCGGATCATGACCCCGGACACCCCGGTCTGCCTTTTTTCCGCCTCCAAGGTGGTGGCCGCCATGATGGTCCATCATCTGGTGGAAACCGGGCAATTGGACCTGGATGACCCGGTCACCCGCTACCTGCCCAAATACGGCCAGAACGGCAAGGGACGCACTACCATTCGCCACCTGCTGACCCATCAGGCCGGCATACCCCGCCCGCCCGCACAGGTAGAGCCGGATATCCTGTACCGCCCCCAGGAGATCATTGATCTGCTGTGCGAGGCCAAACCGAGCGGCCTCAACACCCAGGCCTACCACGCCATCACCGCCGGTTTTATCCTCGGCGCCATTGTCGAGGCGGTTACCGGCGAAGATCTGAATGCCACCCTGGACCGGGTGATCCGCCAGCCCATGGGCATGAAGTACTTCACCTTTGGACAGACCGGCGCTGAGCGCGCCCGGGATGTCTCCACTGGCGTCCCCATGAAACTGGTCGACCTGTTCCTCACCTACGCGGTGGGCGGCAGCATCGATGAGGTAGTAGAAGTAACCAATGATGACCGCTTTCAGGACATCATTGTGCCAGCGGGCAACCTCTACGCCACTGCCGAGGAAGCCAGTCGCTTCTTCCAGATGCTGCTCAACGGTGGCCACTACAACGGCCAGCAGATCTTCAAGGCGGAGACCGTTGCTCGCGCCTTGCAGCCGGCCTATCACCGCCCGCGCTTCGACCGAAGCCTGTTTATCCCCCTGAATTTCTCCAGCGGCTTCATGCTGGGAAATCGGGGCATGGGCATGTTCGGCCCCGGCGCTCCCCGTGCATTCGGTCACCTTGGCTTTATCAGCATCTATTGCTGGGCGGATCCCCAGCGGGCGTTGAGCGGTGCCCTGCTGACCACCGGCAAAGGGGTGATCGGTCCGCATCTGCCGTCCCTGTTCGGCCTGCAGCACACCATCAACCGCCACACCCGGCTGCGCGAGGGTAGCTCACCGGTCATTGTCTGAAGGAACCGGCATGCCCCGCTGGCACTGGGTACAGGTAACCGCCATACCCAAGTGCCGGTCCCGCCCAGCCTCACTGGTCACCCAGGGACGGTTTATGAACGGTGGCTGATGGCGGACATGCTGGCGATGACCGCATGACAACAGCATCACCCAATCCAGCTGCTGATCCTGAGTAAAACCGGTAACCGTGGCCTGCCAGGTCATTATATCACCCAAAAAAATGCCCGCTGATGCGGGCATTTTTTCTTTCCTTGCTGTGACAATCAAGTCGCCTTGAGGGACTTGAGCCGCTTACTCTCTGCGGAGAGCCCCATGTAGAGGCTGACGCACATCAGCAATAGCACAAATGTGAACGGCAAGCCCGTAGCCACGGAGCCAGACTGCAAGGCTTTCAGCGCTTCCTTGCCACCGCCGTAAAGCAGAGCGCCGGCAATCACGCCTTCCATCACTGCCCAAAATACACGCTGGGGTACCGGTGCATCCAGCTTGCCGCCAGCGGTAATGGAGTCAATCACCAATGAACCGGAATCCGAAGAGGTCACAAAGAAGACCAGCACCAACGTGATTGCCATGAAGGAAATAATACCGGACCACGGCAGGTTCTCCAGCATCTGGAAAAATGCCAGGGACACATCACCAATGCCATTGGACAATTCACCGACGCCATTCACCGCTTGATCCAGACCGGTGCCACCAAAGGTCGACATCCAGATAATAGTGATGATGGTAGGCACCAGCAGAACAGCGGTAATGAACTCCCGTACAGTGCGGCCTTTGGAAATACGCGCAATGAACATGCCGACAAACGGTGACCAGGAAATCCACCACGCCCAGTAAAATACCGTCCAGCCGTGGAACCAGGTGTCATCCTCACGACCAATCCAGTTACTCAGCGGAATAATATTCGACACGTAATCCACCGCTGTTGTGGCAAACCCGGTAATGATCAGCAATGTTGGGCCCGCAACAATCACGAATAGCAACAGGAACAACGCCAACATCATATTGATGTTACTGAGGAGTTTGACACCCCCATCTAGCCCTCGCATCACTGATATCACCGCAATGGAGGTCACGCCGAAGATAACCGCCAGCTGCATATTGATCGCGTTAGGCGTATCGAACAGGAAGTGCAAACCACCGGAAGCCTGTTGGGCACCCAAGCCAAGGGACGTGGCCAGACCAAAAATGGTGGCGACAACTGCAAGCGTATCAATGATATGACCTGGCCAGCCCCAGCAACGCTCACCCAGAATAGGATAGAAGGCGGAGCGGATCGTCAGCGGCATACCCTTGTTGTAGGCGAAAAAGGCCAATGAAAGCGCTACCACTGCATAAATAGACCATGGGTGAAGCCCCCAGTGATACATGGTTGCGCCCATAGCCAGATGCTTGGCTTCCTCTGTATTGGGCGCCACACTCAGCGGTGTGCCATACCAATCGGTGTAGTAAGCCACCGGCTCCGCCACACTCCAGAACATCAAGCCAATCCCCATGCCCGCAGCAAACAACATCGCGAACCAGGAAAGGGTGGAAAATTCCGGCTTGGCTTTCTGCCCGCCCAACCGAATTTTACCGGTGGGCATCACGGCCAGGGCAATGCAAAACAATACAAAAATATTGCCGCTGACCATGAACAACCAGTCGAAATGTTCAATGGCCCACGCCTTGGCGCCATTGAGCATGCCGTTGGCCGCTTCCGGGAATGCCAGAGTGCCAACCACAAAAGTAATAATCAGTAAGGCACTGATAAAGAAAACAGGATTGTGCAGATCCATCCCCATGACCTGCACATTATCCTGGCCGACATCATAGTCGGTCTCGTAATCAATACTCATCTTAGCTCCGTTATCCGTCTTGCTTTAGGGTGCGCAGTGGATGCCGCAACTTACAGCCAGTCGGTCCGGACGATGTCGGGATCGCTTCCCCGAAACATGCACTCCTCAAAACGCACTTCATCATCTAAACCCGAGTAGGCGGCCCTGCAGGGCCGCTACCGGCAATCAGAAATAAAAATCAAACGACGCGTAGACCGCACGGAAGTCTGCTTCGTAAATATCACCGTTACGATCCACGTCACCATCAGACCACAGGTACTCCAGGTACAGCCAGCCAGGTCCGTACTTGTAGCTGACGCCGGGCGCATAGAATTCCACATCATCGGCGTCGTTACCGCGGGTATCAGTACTCGCCACCCCTGCATCCAGGTAATAGCTCCAGCGATTCTGGTTGTAGATCAGCTGAGCCATGTGCACCTGGGTTTTCACTTCTTCATCGGCGGGTGCCGTGCCACCGAGCAAAAACGCATCCATACCGCCAAAGTCCCGTTCTGCATCAATAAACTGATAGCGGGCAGTGAAGTCATTCATGTTGAAGGTGTAATGCAAATTTACTGATTGATGATCACCCTCATCATCCCGTGCCTTGGCAACGGCAGCCGTCAGGTCCTGGAGACGCCCCTTCTGATAAGAGGCTCCTACAGTATGACCTTCCATAAAGTTCCAGTCGCCATTGATGACCCCGGTCTTGATCTTCCGATAGGTCGTTGCGCTACCCCAGTGACCGTTGTCATCGACCGTGTCAGTACTGGTTTCACCCCAGTCATCCTGGTGGTAATAGGCCACATCGTAGTTAAAGGCATTCAATGAAGAGCTAAGCTTGAAGCCCACATCCATCTGATCGCCATAACCACCCAACACCCCTTCACCGGGCCAGAAATTGACGGTTTTCCAGCCAAAAGGCACTTGGCTTTTCCCCACGGTCAGCAGGGTGTCGTCATCAAATTCGTAACCGATCCATGCCTTGTGCATGGTGAAAGTATCGCCGGAATTATTATTAGAGGTATCGGTGAACCCGCCAGTACCGAGACGCCCCTCTGCACTGAAACGCCAGGGCCCATGGGAGCCATCATCGTCGGCATAGAGGATCAATGCCGGGTCGGCAAAGTTGCCACCAGTGGTGTTGTCCAGGTCCTCATCAAAGGCGGACGATGCACCGGTAAAATCGGAATCAGTGACATATTGATAGACCCACCAGACACCGGCACTCAGTTCGGCACCGGCGTGGGCGTTTAGGGGAATGGACGCAGCAAGCAAACAACTCAAATAGCCAGTGCGCTTTGCAAAAGCACGCTTATTCATCTAATGCTCCCTTCTCTGATTTTCTTTACAGACTAAATATTGACCAAGTAAAGTCAAATCACAGCGTGACACCTGTTGGTGTTGGCACACAGGTATTTGCAGATGCTGTAATGACAATACAAGGAGAGGAGTGGCCGCGCAGGACCGGGGGATGGGCGAGTAATCAGCCCGAAAAAGACACGATAAGGGTAGGCGGTTTCAGTAATCTCGACACGGAGTCGTGGTTCCCTTTCTTCCCATAAAGAAAAAGTACCCTAACATATTTTGTGCAAGGATTTTTTCCTGCGACCAAAACAAATGCAAAATTACAGGGTGATTGCTTTGTTGCCGTTTTTTCACAAAGCGAATAAATGAAAAGCGGCTGATGTGATTCAGCCTTGCAAACAAGGCTCTGATTGCGCAACAGAGAGAGATAAAAAAACGGAGCGCATAGCGCTCCGTTTTTTTTCGACCTGTTTAACAGGTCAGGACATATTGGACAGGATGGCGCCTTTCACCGCATCCAGATCCGCATCAATAGTCACCATGCGGCTATCCTGGCACTGGGCGATAGCGGTGTCCGGGTCTTTCAGGCCGTTACCGGTGAGGGTGCAGACGATGGTAGAGCCTTCCGGAATCTTGCCGGCCTTGATGTCGCGCATGGCGCCCCCCAGAGAAGCCGCAGACGCCGGCTCACAGAAGATGCCTTCTTTCTCAGCCAGCATCTTCTGGGCAGCCAGAATCTCCTGATCGGTCAGTTCGTCGAACCAGCCGCCAGACTCTTCCTGCAGGGCCCAGGCCTTGTCCCAGGATTGCGGATTACCGATACGGATGGCCGTGGCCACCGTTTCCGGGTCTTTCACCGGTCCGCCACGCATGAAGGGCGCCGCCCCTTCGGCCTGATAACCCACCATCTTCGGTGCACTGTTTACCACACCGGCTTTTTTGTATTCGCTGTAGCCCATCCAGTGGGCGGAGATATTGCCTGCGTTCCCCACTGGCAAACAGTGGAAGTCCGGGGCACGGCCCAGTTCTTCGACAATCTCAAATGCAGCAGATTTCTGGCCCTGCAGACGATAGGGATTCACGGAGTTCACGATGGTCACCGGGGCTTTCTCCGCCACCTGCTTGACCAGCTCCATGCCCTGATCGAAGTTGCCACGGATCTGCATAATCACCGCACCATACATCATCGCCTGGGCCAGCTTGCCCATGGCAATCTTGCCTTCCGGAATCAGCACAAAAGCGGTAATGCCGGCACGGGCCGCGTAGGCCGCGGCAGCCGCAGAGGTATTGCCGGTGGAGGCGCAGATGATGGCATTGCTACCCTCTTCCACCGCCTTGGTCACCGCCATGGTCATGCCACGGTCCTTGAAGGAACCGGTGGGGTTCAGGCCTTCGTATTTGACGTAGATATCCACGTCCTTGCCCAGCATCTTGGGAATGTTCTTCAGGCGAATCAGGGGCGTATTCCCTTCACCCAGGCTGATGATGGGCGTGTCATCATTCACCGGCAGGTGGTCGCGGTAACGGTTGATCAAGCCGGTGTAACGGTCACGAAAAGGCATGGTGTTGGTCTCTGCTGCTAGTGCAAAGCCATTGAGGCAGGCTCTGCTGTTCTTGAATTTGGTCGCTTTAATCAGCGCGTAAAATCGCCAGATGCTTGTCGCCGGACACTGAAAACCGGGCGTCCGACGCTGTGCATCAAGCGTCCAGCGTTTCCACCCGGATGCGCATTATATCGCTATCCACGGTATCAAGGGCACCGATCTTGGCCAACGCCAGGTTCATGTCACCCTCGCGGACTTCGTGGGTCATCATCACGATGGGCACCAGCCCCTGGTCCACTTCCCGCTGTATCATGGCATCAATGCTGACATTGTTGTCACTGAGGATGCGGGTCACGTCGGCCAGCACCCCTTTCTTGTCCTGCACATGCAGGCGCAGGTAGAAACAACAGGACACATCGTCGATGGTCAGGATCGGCTCATCGGACATGTGGTCAGTGTGAAAGCCCAGGTAGGGCACCCGCTCGTCGTGGTCCACGGTCAGGGCGCGGCCCAGTTCGATGATATCGGCCACCACCGCAGAGGCGGTGGGCTCGGCGCCGGCGCCGGCGCCGTAGAACATGGTCGGGCCCACGGCATCACCGTGGATCATCACCGCATTCATGACCCCGTTGACCGCCGACAACATGGTTTCCTTGGGCACCAGGGTCGGATGCACACGCAGTTCGATGCCCTTGCCGGTGTCCTTGGCGATACCAAGATGCTTGATGCGGTAACCGAAGTGAGCGGCGCTGGCCACGTCTTCGGTGGTGATGCGGCTGATCCCCTCGGTATAGACCTGGGAGAACTGCAGCGGAATACCGAAGGCGATGGACGCCAGAATGGTGAGCTTGTGGGCCGCATCAATGCCTTCCACATCGAAGGTGGGATCCGCTTCCGCATAACCCAGCTGCTGGGCTTCGTCCAGCACGTCCTTGAAGGCACGGCCGCCCTCTTCCATCTCGGTGAGGATAAAGTTGCCGGTGCCGTTGATGATGCCCGCCAGCCAGTTGATATGGTTGGCTGCCAGCCCTTCACCCAGGGACTTGAGGATGGGAATACCCCCGGCCACGGAGGCCTCGAAAGCCACATCCACGCCGTTATCCTGAGCCGCCTGGAAGATCTCGTTGCCGTGCTCGGCGATCAGCGCCTTGTTAGCGGTGACAATATGCTTGCCGTTCTTGATGGCAGTGAGCACCAGCTCACGGGCAGTATCGATGCCACCGATCAGCTCCACCAGGATATCGATATCCGGGTCTGTGGCCACGGCGAAGATATCCCGGGACAGGCGAATACCCTGGGTATCGCAGGCGGGATTGTCCCGGCGCGCACCAATGTGGGTAATTTCAATCGGACGTCCCACGCGACGGGCAATATCCCGCGCATTGCGCTTAAGAACGTTGACGGTGCCTGAGCCCACAGTGCCCAGACCAGCAATACCCACCTTCACCGAATCCACAGCCTATCCTCGTTTCATTTATCAGTGTGTTGAAAAGCCCTGTCGCAACTTCTCACGCTACCCCTGCGGCCTGCCGCAAAGGCAAAAGTCAGTCCAGCAGGCCGTCCTGGCGGAACATCTTCTTGATGCCGCGGATAGCCTGCCGGGTCCGTTGTTCGTTTTCGATCAGCCCGAAGCGCACATGATCGTCACCGTAATCCCCAAAACCGATGCCCGGGGACACCGCCACACCGGCATCGGTGAGCAGTTTCTTGGAAAATTCCAGCGAGCCCATATCCCGGTAATGCTCGGGAATTTCCGCCCAGACAAACATGGTGGCACGGGGTCTTTCCACCTGCCAGCCGATCTCCGCCAGGCCATCCACCAGTACATCCCGGCGCTTACGGTACATTTCACATATCTCGGCCACGCAAGTCTGGTCACCTTCCAGGGCAGCGATGGCCGCCACCTGAATCGGTGTAAAGGTGCCGTAATCCATATAGGACTTGATGCGTGCCAGAGCATGGATCAAGTCCTTGTTGCCACAACAGAAGCCCACGCGCCAGCCGGGCATGTTATAGCTCTTGGACAGGGAGAAGAACTCTACTGCCACCTCTTTTGCCCCTTCCACTTCCAGAATGGAAGGCGCCTTGTAGCCGTCAAAGACAATATCCGCATAGGCCAGATCGTGAACCACCCAGATCTGGTGTTCACGGGCAATGGCGACCACCTTCTCAAAGAATTCCAGGTCAACGCATTGGCCGGTGGGGTTGCCGGGGAAATTGAGCACCAGCATTTTCGGCTTGGGCCAGGATTCCTTGATCGCTCGCTCCAGCTCCACGAAGAAATCCACCCCTTTCACCATGGGCACATGGCGGATATCGGCGTTGGAAATCACGAAACCATAGGGGTGGATCGGGTAACTGGGGTTGGGCACCAGTACCGTATCTCCGGGCCCCATGGTGGCCAGCGCCAGGTGTGCCAACCCTTCCTTGGACCCGATGGTGACAATGGCCTCGTCGTCCGGATCCAGGTCCACGTTATAGCGACGCTGATACCAGTCGGTAATCGCCTTGCGCAAGCGCGGGATGCCACGTGACTGGGAATAGCGGTGGGTATCTCCCCGCTGCACCGTCTCGGTGAGCTTGTCGATGATGTGCTTTGGCGTGGGCTGATCCGGATTACCCATGCCGAAATCGATGATGTCCTCACCCCGCGCCCGCGCTGCCTTCTTCAAATCGCCAACGATATTGAAGACATAGGGCGGCAGACGACGAATTCGCTGGAAATCTGTTTCCACGACAACACCTTGGGTGAGGGAAAAATGAAGGCGGACACATTAACGGCGCATCCCTGCGCCGTCAATGTATTCACGCTGTATTCCCGGCCCGAAAGCGCCGGATTACGCGGGGTTCAGCCTGTCACTCGAGCCGCTCAAGCAGCTGCTCCGGAGTCACATAGCCGCCCAGTTGCTCGCCCTCAGTGGAATAAATAGCCGGGGTACCCCGTACGCCGAAGGTATTGCCCAGCTGGTACTGTTCATCCACCGGTTTGGCGCACTCGGTTAGCTCGACCTGGGTCACCTCGTCCTTAATCTTGGCATCGGTGAGCGCCTGGGCACGATCTTGCGCACACCAGATGTGGCGCATGGCCGCTGCGGCCTCGGTGGTCGGGCCGCCGCGAGGGAAAGCCAGATAATGGACGGTGACGCCCGCAGCGTTGTATTCGTCGATGTGGCGATGCAGCTTGCGACAGAAACCACAGCTAATATCGGTGAACACATACACTTCGGCTTTTTCGTCTTCCGCCGCGTAGGTGATCATGTCCGCCGGATCCAGCGTCTTGATGCCCTCTTTGCGGACTTTCTCAAAGCGCTTTTCCGCAGGGTTGACCACTTCCCCGTCCTTAATCTCCAGCAGCTTGCCGATCAGGAGGTGGCGGCCATCCTCGGTCATGTAGACACTTTCGCGGCCGTTAACATTCAGTTCGACCATTCCGGGTATCGGCGCAGCGCTTACCTCGGTCACTTCCATTCCATCGAAAGCTTTCTCGAAAGCCGCCTTGGCCTTGTCACCGTTAACGGTGTCATTGCTCTTCGGCGCAGAATTCGAATCCGCCCCGCAAGCGGCCATCAGCCCCGTCAGTACCACCAAAAACCATTTATTCATTCTGTCGTTACTCCTCATTTACCCTCTTGGAACCGGATTGTCTGCATCAGGTTCCCGATCGGGGGTGATGTTTCTGGTACAGATCCTGTAACCGCTGCTGGGCCACATGGGTATAAATCTGGGTGGTAGACAAATCACTATGCCCAAGCAACAACTGCACCACCCGCAGGTCTGCCCCGTGATTCAGCAAGTGGGTGGCAAACGCATGACGCAGTGTATGGGGTGAGAGTTTTTTTCCACCCCGGCGACCATAGCCATCTGCTTGATACGATGCCAGAAGGTCTGCCGTGTCATGCAGGTACCGCGTCTGCTGGGAAACAGCAGCTCCTGATTGTCACCCAACAGCAACGGCCGCGCCTCACGCAGATAACGCGCCAGCCAGTGGAGTGACTCCTCACCCAGAGGCACCAGCCGCTCCTTGTCGCCCTTGCCGATCACGCGCACCAGCCCCTGGCGAGGGTTGATCTGGCTCTGGGTCAGGGTGACCAGCTCGGTAACCCGTAACCCGGTGGCATAGATCAGCTCGAGCATGGCCCTGTCACGCAACCCCAAGGGGGTGGACACATCCGGCGCCGCTAACAGCGCCTCCACATCCGCCTCAGTAAGGGTTTTCGGTAGAGGACGACCGGTTTTGGGTCGCTCAATCAACAGCGCCGGGTCTTCTTCAATCCGCCCTTCCCGCTTCAACCAGCGATAGAAACTCTTTATCGCTGACAATTGCCGGGCCACCGAGCGAGCCCCCACGCCCTGCTGATGGCGATTTGCCAGGAATTCCAGCAGCTGGTAACGCTCACATTGCAGCAAGGTGCCTTGCTGACCCTGCAACCACACCGCCAATTGGCGTATGTCGCGCCGGTAACTCTCCAGGCTGTGCTCGCTGAGCCCCTTTTCCAGCCACTGCTGATCAAGCCAGCTGTCAATCAGGCGCCCATGGTCATCGGTTAGCTCGTTCATTTCTGAATAAGGCCCTAAACAGCAATAAAAAACAATGGGTTAAAAACCAATGTCACGCGGTGGAACGACCGTCTTTTACCAAAAATTACGTCCCAAAGCGGGCACAGTTAACGACAGGGCCGCCCTTTTGCGGCAACAATGGGGCCGCCTAACAACTTACAAACGGCTACCAAGGAGAGGAACTATGGGCATTCTATCGTGGATTGTGTTTGGTCTGATCGCCGGCATCATTGCCAAATGGATCATGCCAGGCAAGGATCCGGGCGGCTTCATCATCACCATCCTGCTCGGTATTGCTGGCGCCTTTGTTGGCGGCTGGCTGGGCTCACTGGTGGGCCTGGGGTCTATGGGCAGTTTCAGCCTGGGCAGCTTTGTCACCGCCATCGCCGGCGCTCTGGTACTGCTGGCGCTTTACCGAATGCTTAACAAAGCCTGAATCCGTGCGGCTTCGCCCTCGGCGAAGCCGCACCTTAACCACGACAGCCATGATAAAACCATTAGAAGAACTCTATCGGCTCATCGGTCAGCAAATTAATGGCAGCCCTCGGGAAAAAGGCATTTTCATATCCTTGATCGGGCAACCAATCTACTGGATTATCTTTCTGGGATGCGCATCAGGACTGGTTATTTCCCATTTTGTGAAAGGGGTCTACAACCCTTTGCTGTGGGCTGGGTTGGCCTGGGGCCTGATCGCCAGCCTTTTGTGGTTCGCTATTGCCCGGTTCGGCAGCCGGCAGCCAATGTCCGAGGCTCAGGAAAACCGTTTCGCCAACTTCACCATTCTGTTTTTCGGGGTAACCGGCATTGTCTCACTGTTACTGGTCGGCCCTTTTAACCTGGTCACAGGTATCGTTCTCACCGGCTGCGTACTGATCGGCCTGCTTCTTTTCCCGGCAACCCAGATAACCCTGGTCTTTATACTTTCCATGGCCGCCATTCTGGCCTATGCCATCGTGGTCAGTCTGGATACCACCCTATATCGCCCGTTATTGGCTCCGGTAGATTACCGGCCCGCACAGGTCTGGTATGACATTATTACGATCATCGCGGCGGGCCTGATCATCACCAAAGACTCTTTTACCGTTGCCGCCCTGACGTCGACCTGGCGACATCGGGAGGCCTCCACCTTTGACCGCTCCATTCGCGACCCGCTCACCGGTGTCGCCAATCGCGGACATCTACTGCAGACCCTCACCCAACAGCTGACTATGCCAACACGCAGCCGCAAGGCCATCGCCGTGGTACTGATGGATGTCGATTTTTTCAAACAGATCAATGACCGTTATGGGCACGCCATAGGGGACCAGGCACTCATCCATGTAGCGTCTACTCTGCAGCAGAATCTGCGCGATAATGATCTGCTGGGCCGTTACGGCGGGGAAGAGTTCCTGATGCTGCTGCCCGGAGCCACTCTGGCGCAGGCCCACAACGTCGCTGAGCGCTGTGCCGAAGCGCTACGCGGAAGCGCCATGTCCATTCCGGGCTCACCAGCCATCAAACTCACCGCCAGCTTTGGTGTCAGCAGCACGTCCGCGTTAGCTACTGTCGACGCCCATACCCTGATAGAGGAGGCAGACCGGGCCATGTACACCGCCAAACACCAAGGACGAGACAGGGTGGTGATCTATTCACGACCGGAGTGACGTCAAGCGATAATCAACAGACTGCCAGTACCAGACACAAAAAAGCCGCACCCTTTCGGGAGCGGCTTTTTTGTGTGGAGCATTCTGTCTGGCCAGAGGTCGATTTCGCATGCCCTACAGCAAAGGCTAAACCGACGTTCGCTCGCGACAGAAGATAAGCGCGGCGTCTTACCGGATTTTTTCTTTGATCCGGGCAGACTTGCCAGAGCGGTCGCGCAGGTAGTAAAGCTTGGCGCGGCTCACGTCACCACGACGATTCACTTCGATGGAATCGATCAGCGGGCTATGCAGCTGGAATACACGCTCAACGCCCACACCGTGGGAGATCTTGCGAACGGTAAATGCAGAGTTCAGGCCACGGTTGCGACGTGCAATCACAACGCCCTGGAACGCCTGCAGACGCTCACGGGTGCCTTCCTTTACTTTCACTTGCACGGTAACGGTGTCACCGGCGCCGAATTCCGGAACTTCGGATTTCAGCTGGGCGTTTTCGATGCCCTGGATAATCAGGTTCTTGCCACTCATGGCAGTGCTCCTAGTCTCTCGTTTTTGCTGTATGCGGCGACTGCTCGGCGATGTACTCATCCAGCAGTTGCTGCTCTTCGTTGCTCAAACCCCGCGCCCGGCGACGTTCCAGCAGGTCGGGACGCTGTTGCCAGGTCCGTCCCAGCGCCTGTTTCAGGCGCCAGCGGCGAATCAACTCGTGATTGCCGCTCAGCAGTACCGTCGGTACTGCATGCCCGTTGTACACCTCCGGGCGGGTGTAGTGGGGGCAATCAAGCAGATGTTCGAATTCACCGGAAAACGAATCCTGCTCGGCGGAATCCTGGTGTCCCAGCACTCCGGGTAACAATCGGCTGACCGCATCGGTCAGCACCAGCGCCGGCAGTTCACCGCCGCTGAGCACGTAGTCGCCGATGGAGATCTGTTCATCCACTTCGGCTTCGAGCAACCGCTCGTCCACGCCTTCATAGCGCCCCGCCAATAATATCAGGCCGGGCTTTTCCGCCAGCTCCTCGGCTTTCACCTGAGTCAGCGGCTGCCCCTGAGGGGACAGGTAGATCACTGTGGCTGCCGGATTGGCAGCGCGGGCAGCCTGCAGGGCTTTCGCCAGAGGCTCCACCTTCATCACCATCCCGGGGCCGCCACCAAAGGGGCGATCATCCACGGTGCGGTGACGATCTTCGGTGAAATCCCGGGGATTCACGGTTTCCAACTGCAGTTGGCCGTTTTCCACCGCACGCCGGGTCACACCGAAGTCCGTAATCGCTTTTGCCATTTCCGGGAACAGAGTTACTAACGTCACCGAAAAAGGCATTTAAAACTCCGGATCCCAGTCCACCGTCATCCGCCCTTCGGCCAGATTCACCTCGGTGATGACATCGTCCGGTAGCCAGGGAATCAGGCGCTCGCGCCGATCCAGGCTGTTGCTGTCGCCGCGTACCGCCAGCACATCGTTGGCACCGGTTTCCAGCATTCGCACCACCTTGCCCAGGTCCATGCCGTCCACGTGATGAACGCGCAGGCCGACCAGATCGCGCCAGTAGTACTCGCCCGCCCCGGACGTGGGCAGCAGATCACCGGGAATCCCGATTTCCTGCCCCACCAGGCTTGCCGCCGCTTCTCGATCCGTAATGCCGTCGATCTGTGCGATAAGCCCCTTGCCCTGGGGGCGAAAGCCGGTCAGTTTCACCGGCTTCCAGTGGCCACCCTGTTTCAGGTGCCAGGGCTGGTAGAGCTGGAGGTTGTCCATGGGGTCAGTATAGGAATACACCTTTACCCATCCCTGGACGCCGTGCACCCCGAGGATGCGCCCGACCACCTCCAGCTCAGAGGACACTTGCCCTCCCCTCACCATCAGGCTTCCTTACGGGCCTGCTTAGCCAGGGTTTTGACACGGTCAGACAGCTGCGCGCCCTTGGCAACCCAGGCGTCCAGGCTTTCCAGGTTCAGCTTGAGAGGGATTTCACCGCCACGGGCGATGGGGTTGTAGAAACCCAGCTGCTCGATGAAACGGCCGTCACGGGCGTTACGGCTATCGGCAACAACAATGCTGTAGAACGGGCGTTTCTTGGAACCGCCACGGGCAAGACGAATAATTACCATGGTTCATTTACCTTTTATCAATCCGGTTTCCCGGCTTATCTCGTGATAAGCCATCGTATCCGCTTGAAAGCCAGCCCCCCGAAATTGGAAAAAACGAAGGGAAGGCCGCGAAGGGCGCGAATTATACAGAGAGACGCGGCAGGCAACAAGCCTCCTAAACCGCCATATTTCCTGCGGAGCACCTGTAGGAGCGGCGCTCTCTGTGCCCCGCGGGTATGGGCCGCGAATGCGAGCCTGAGCGAGCTTCCTTGGTCCACCGATAGGCCTGTCAGCCCGGCAATCCCTGATTGCCCTGCGGGCAATTTCCTCGCTGCGCTCGCATTCGCGGCTCAAGCTCCGCTCCTACAACCCCTTCCAAAACGTAACGCGGGCAGAGAGGCGGCTTAACCACCCACTCTGCCCGCGTTGCAGCTTGTGGCTTGAAGCTCGCCGCTTTTTACATCGGTGGCATGCCGCCCGGGCCGCCCATGCCACCCATTCCGCCACCGGGACCGCCATTGCCGCCCATCATCCCTTCCATGCCTCGCATCATGTTCTTCATGCCACCCTTGGTGCGCATCTTCTTCATCATCTTGGCCATCATCTTCTGTTGCTTCATCAGACGATTCAGGGCCGGGATATCCAGACCGGCACCGGCAGCGATGCGTTTCTTGCGCGAGCCCTTGATGAGGTCCGGATTACGACGCTCTTTCGGGGTCATGGAGTCGATCAGCGCTTCCATGTGCTTCATCTGCTTCATGGACGCCGGGTCCTGGGCTGCCTGCATCATGCCGCCCATGCCGGGCAACTTGTCGAGCAGGCCGGCCATGCCACCCATATTGCGCATCTGCTGGAACTGGTCCTTGAGATCCTCGAAGTCCATCGCCTTGCCTTTCTTGAACTTCTTGGCAATTTTCTCGGCTTTGGTCTTGTCCAGCTTGCGCTCGGCTTCTTCCACCAGGGACAGCACGTCGCCCATACCCAAAATCCGGCTGGCGATACGATCCGGGTGGAAGGGCTCCAGGGCATCGGTCTTCTCGCCCATACCGATGAACTTGATCGGCTTGCCGGTGAGGTGACGAACCGACAGGGCGGCACCACCACGGGAATCACCGTCTGCCTTGGTGAGGATGACACCAGTGAGCGGCAGCGCCTCATTAAAGGCCTGGGCGGTATTGGCGGCATCCTGACCGGTCATGGCATCCACCACGAACAGGGTTTCCACCGGATTGATTGCCCCATGCAGGCGCTTGATCTCGCCCATCATGTCTTCATCAATGTGCAGGCGACCGGCGGTATCGACGATCAGCACATCCATGTAGCGGCGGCGCGCTTCTTCCAGGGCGCCGTTGGCGATATCCACCGGGTCCTGGTCGCCGGTGGAGGGGAAGAAGTTGGTCTCCACCTCGCCGGCCAGGGTTTTCAGCTGCTCAATCGCCGCCGGGCGATAGACGTCGGCGGACACCACCATGACCTTTTTCTTCTCGCGCTCCTGCAGGAAGCGGGCGAGCTTGGCCACGGAGGTGGTTTTACCGGCACCCTGCAAACCCGCCATCAGAATGATGGCCGGGGGCTTGGTAGCCAAATTGAGGCCGTCGTTGGCGTCGCCCATGGTATGGACCAGCTCGTCGTTGACGATCTTCACGAACGCCTGGCCGGGGTTCAGGCTCTTCAGGACTTCCTGGCCCAGGGCTTTTTCCTTCACCTGTTCGACAAACTCTTTCACTACCGGCAGGGCCACATCGGCCTCCAGCAGTGCCTTGCGCACTTCGCGCAGGGTGTCGCGGATATTGTCTTCGGTCAGGGCACCCTGACCTGCCAGGCTTTTAAGCGACGATCCCAACCGGTCGGTGAGATTCTCGAACATGGGGTTACCTCCAAATACACCGTGTCTGCGGTCAGCTTCAGCCGCCGCAGGGACAGGGGCGCGATTATAGCCTTCCTTGGCGGCCAACGTCATGGGGCAGACACCCACAGAAAATGAGAATGATTGTTGATAGTGCAGATATGCCTATGCCAGACTTCAGCAGCCCGCCACTTTATTCGGGTAATGACGACGGATAACAACGACCTATGAACCTTTCCGTGATCAGTGGTTTTGCCGCCTTTGCCCTGTATCTGGTTGCTTGCCTGATCCTTTACCGGCAGTACCGCGGACAACAGCGCCCGTCGCGGGCCTCCGTGCTGATACCCGGGAGTCTGGCTGTGCTGGCCCATGGCCTCTGCCTGTGGCAGATCATTCTCACTTCCCATGGGCTGCAACTGGGCGTGTTCCCGGTGGCGTCCACGGTGGCCTTTACCGGCGCTATCGTGGTGTTGCTTTCCAGCCTCTACCGTCCTTTCGAATGGATTTCTGCGCTGGTCTATCCCTTTGCGGCACTGACCATTCCCGCCATGCTCTGGGTCAATACCGGCTATATTGCTCATCCGCTGGCCCATGGCTTGGGCATGCATGTGTTGTTCTCGATCCTTGCCTACGCGGTGCTGGCAATCGCCGCCTGCCAGGCCGTGCTGCTGTGGGTACAGGACCGCCAGCTGAAAAGTGGCCATATTCGAGGCGTGATGCGGGTTTTTCCACCCATTCAGGTAATGGAATCCATGCTGTTCGAAGCGATCTGGCTGGGTCAGATACTGCTCACCGTGGCGATCCTCAGCGGCTTCCTCTATGTGGACAACCTGTTCGCGCAAAATTTGGCGCACAAAAGCGTCCTCACGCTGGTGTCCTGGGTGGTGTTCTCGGTATTGCTGACCGGCCGCTATCTGCGTGGCTGGCGGGGACGCACCGCCATTCGCTTTACCCTCAGTGGTTTTGCCGTGTTACTGGTGGCTTTCTTCGGCAGTCAGTTGGTGCTGGAATTTATTCTCAAGCGGTGAGGCAGTAACACGCTGCAACGCGGGCTGGGCCGTGCTAATCGGATAGCACCCTGCCCGCGTTTTTTGTAGGAGGCAGCTTGCAGGCGAACCGTAGGAGCGTCGCTCGCGGCGAGATTCGGTCGTTTATTGTGGCAACGCATTGCTGGGAAACCTGTCGAGCTCTGATATTCCTGATCGCCCTGCGGGCGATTTCCGCGCAAGCGCGGTTCGCACCTCAAGAGGTACGGCTTCGTAGAAATGGCGGGCGAGGTTGGTGATATTCCCCACTCTTTCCTGCCCCAACAAGCGCAGCTCGTTGCTTGACACCCCCAACCCCCAGCCCGAACAATAGCGGGCCGACTGGCGGATAAACGACTTTTCCTTTGGATACCTATTCTGACGGGTGGCTGATAGGCGCCCTGATTGCCCTGATTCTTGGCTCTGCCTTCTTTTCCAGCAGTGAAACCGGCATGGTGGCGATCAACCGCTATCGTCTGCGCCACTTGGCCCGTCAGGGCCACAAGGCCGCCTCCCGGGTGGAGGGTCTGCTCAAGCGGACTGACCGACTGCTGTCCGTCATCCTGATCGGCAACAATTTCGTCAACAACTTCGCCGCCACCGTGGCCGCCATTCTGGCGATCCGCTGGCTCGGCGACAGCGGTGCCGCCGTGGCGCCGGTGGTAATCACCATCATCATGCTGGTGTTTGCCGAAATCACCCCGAAGACCTATGCGGCCATGAAACCGGAACGGGTCGCCTTCCCGGCCAGTGTGCTGCTGAAACCCTTGCAGGTCCTGCTCGCACCCCTGGTGTGGATGGTCAACGGTGTCAGCATGATGTTGTTGCGGCTGGGCGGAATTCGTCCCAACGATCAGGACGACGATCACCTGAGTCCGGAAGAGCTGCGCACAGTCGTCAACGAGGCCGGCGGCCTGATCCCGGAAAACCACCAGAAGATGCTGCTCAACATCCTCGATCTGGAAACGGTGACCGTGGAAGACATCATGGTGCCCCGTAACGAAATGGTGGGCATTGATCTCGAGGATGACATGCATGAAATCCTCACCACTCTGCGTTCCAGCCAGCACACTCGCCTGCCAGTATTCAACGGCGACCCGAACAACATGATCGGCCTGCTGCACCTGCGCAAACTGAGCCGTTTGCTGCTCAAGGAAGACATCAACAAGGCGGAGCTGATGCAGCACACGGTGGAGCCCTACTTTGTCCCAGAGGGCACCTCCTTGCACCAGCAACTGATCAACTTCCAGAATGCCAAACGCCGCATCGGCATCGTGGTGGACGAATACGGCGATGTGCTGGGACTGGTGACACTAGAGGACATTCTCGAAGAGATCGTCGGTGAATTCACCACCGACCTGGCCGCCAGCAGTCAGGACATTCATCCCCAGGAAGACGACAGCTATGTCATCGACGGTTCCGCCACCCTGCGCGAAATCAACCGCAGCCTGGACTGGGAACTGCCTACCGACGGCCCCAAAACCCTCAACGGCCTGATCCTGGAATACCTGCAAGACATCCCCGACGCCAATATCTCGATAAAGATCGATCAATACCAGATCGAGATCCTGCAGGTGAAAGACAATATGGTGAAAGCGGTGAAGGCCAGAAGGGCAGGGGTTAATTGATAATTGAGAATGGATAATTGATAACTGCGCGATAAGCGCAGGTGAAATATAAACGCAAGAGGCCGCGCTCAAGGTTTGGGCGCGGCCTCTTGCGTTAGAGAACAGATGGAATGAGAACGCGAGTTATCAATTATCCATTCTCAATTATCAATTGCCTCTCAAACTCTCTCCGCCAACGGCGACCCCACCCAGGCGCGAATGTCGGCTTCATAGCGTTGGACCAGCGCGCGCCCCTCTTCGATGGCTTCCTTCGCGCGGTGAAAATCCATCAGGGCGAAATCTTCCAGCATGGGCACCAGAGTCACCTCCGGCGGGTCGCCTGCCATGCGGGAACGCGTGATGCGGTCCTGCATGATGTTGATGCTGGATGCCACCACATCGAAAAAGCCCGGATCGTCACCATCTTCGGAAATGAAGTAACCCATCATCTTGTGCCAGATACTGCGCTCTTCGTCGCTGCCCTCTTCTCCCTGGGCCTGACTGCGAGTGTCACGGGACAGGTGGGCGCCGACCAGTTGGGCGTTGAGGTTAACGGCGATGACCACATCGGCCCCCATGGCGCGGGCTGCAGACACCGGCACCGGGTTGACCAGCCCCCCGTCCAGCATCCAGCGACCCTGCATCTTCACCGGCGAAAACAGGCCCGGCAATGCACAGGAGGCGCGAGCAGCATCCAGCATGGTGCCTTTGGTAATCCAGACTTCACGGCCACTTTTCATATCTGTGGCCACGGTAACCAGTTTCTTTTCCAGGGTTTCAATATCCGGATTTTCATGATGTTCGCGGAAGAAATTGAACAACTTCTCCCCCTTCACCATGCCCCCGGACAGGCTGATATCCAGCAAGCCGAACACATCCTTGACCGTCAGCGACTGCACCCAGTCGGCAAACTCGTTGAGGGTGTCTGTCACGTAGGCCCCGCCCACCAAGGCACCGATGGAGGTACCCGCAACCACCTGCGGCTGCACACCGATTTCTTCCAGCCCCTGAATGATGCCAATGTGCGCCCAGCCGCGGGCAGAGCCACTGCCAAGGGCCAGACCGACCACGGGTTTGTGAGGGGCCTGATCACCGATATCGGTCATGATGGATTTTTCTCCTTGCGGACCACACAGGGCGCCGGTTCGCCCTTCATGCGTTGTTCAATACGACGGAACACTTCCCGCTTTTCCTCATCGGAAAGCAGTCCCCAGATGGAAATCTCTCCGCCACTACGGAAACACCCCACGCAGATATCATTTTCATCCAGGGCGCAGATGGAAACGCAGGGGGAAATCAACTGGCTCATGACTGAAACCGTTCGTCCACTTCCAGATGCTCAGCGAATTCCTTGGCGTGGGCCACATAGTGCATGCTGCTCATGGTCAGCATGGCCTTGTGGCCATCGGTGATTTCCTTGACCACCTTGGCCGGGGAGCCCATCACCAGGGAATTGTCGGGAATCTTCATACCTTCCGGCACCAGGGAGTTGGCACCGATGATGCAATTCTTGCCCACCACCGCCTTGTTCAGAACCACCGCGTTAATACCGATCAGGCTGTTATCGCCAATGGTGCAACCGTGCAGCATGACCTTGTGGCCCACGGTCACATCACGGCCAATTTTCATGGGCACGCCCGGGTCCACATGCAGGACGGAGCTGTCCTGAATATTGGTGTTTTCGCCAATCTCGATCACATCATTGTCGGCGCGCAGTACCGCGTTGAACCAGATGCTGGTGTTGGCTTCCATGATCACCGAGCCGATCACGGTGGCATTGTCAGCGATCCAGTGGCCGGCACCCCGTTGTTCCAGTTGCCGACTGCCAATTTTATAAATCATCAGTGCTTTCCTTCGTTGTCAGTCCGTCACTTCAAACTCGATGTTCGCATCATAAACATGGTTGATCAGATCCAGAATCATGAAGGCGGTCAGCCCCCAGATGCGCTTGTCTTCGTAGTAATAACTGGGAATGCGGAAACGCCGGCCAAAAAAATCGATGGGGCTGGATAATTCCGGGACTTCATCCAGGAAAAACTGTAGCGGCACCTGGAAAATCGTCTCGATTTCACCGGGCTCCGCCACCAGCGGCGCCTCGGGCCGGACGATACCCACGAAGGGCGTTACCTTCATGCCATAGCGGGATGCCAGCGGCGATAGCTGGCCGAGCACGTCCACGTAGCCAGGATCCAGGCCCACCTCTTCCTGGCTCTCGCGCAGGGCGGTCATCAACAAGCTTTTGTCCCCCGGGTCCCGCTTGCCCCCGGGAAACGCCACCTCACCGGCATGGGTAGGCATGGTGCTGGAGCGCACAGTCAGGATCAGGCGCGGCTCCGGATCATCAATCAGCGGCATCAGCACCGCCGCCTCTGGCAGTGCCAGCGGCAGCTCCGTGCGTTTGTAGTCCGGCAATCGCTGCCTGAGCTGATCGAGCACAGCCTTCTCCTGTAGTGCATTCAACAGTGCATTCAATTCAAACGGTAGTTTGAACAGCCGGGCCGTCGGCGGCAAGCCTGTGATGACAGTAACATCATCACCGGGCAGATGGGGCCGCCGGAGATTCTCCTGTATCATCAGGTTTTTGCCGTGTCCGGAGCGAGAGGTTTCATGAAATTCTGCAGTCACTGCGGTAGCGACCAGATCGGTTTCAGCATTCCGGAAGGAGACAACCGGCCCCGCTACTGGTGCCCCGATTGCCAGACCATCCACTACCAGAACCCCAAGATCGTGGTCGGCGCAGTTCCCATGTGGGAAGGCAAGGTGCTGCTGTGCAAGCGCTCCATCGAACCGCGCAAGGGTTACTGGACCCTGCCCGCCGGCTATATGGAAAACGGTGAAACCCTGCAGGAAGGCGCCGCCCGGGAAACCTGGGAAGAAGCCTGTGCCACGGTGGACATCACCGATCTGTACACGGTATTCAACCTACCCCATATCAACCAGGTTTATGTGTTCTTTCTCGGCAGGGTGGAGGACGGCAAGTACGGCGTGGGCGAGGAAAGCAGCGATGCGGGCCTGTTCGGCCTGGATGAAATCCCCTGGGATGAACTGGCCTTCCCGGTAGTGGGCCGAACCCTCAAGTTCTATATCGATGATCTCAAGCGTGATGAGTACCCGGTACGCATTCAGGAAGTACCGCCGATAGGGAAGAAGCACCTGACCAAGGACGCATAATGCTTCTGTAGGAGCCATGCTCGCATGGCGAACCGCGAGCCTCAGCGAGGAGGAAGGCGATACAGCTTGCCGCTGTCCGCCTGTCCGCACTGAAGAGGCTATAGCGTCCGAGCATTCCTGATCCCCAGCGGGCGGTTTCCTCGCTACGCTCGGTTCGCCATGCAAGCATAGCTCCTACGGGCGCCTTCGAGGCTCCCTCGCCAGGTCAGCCCGGCAACGGCTCCAGCCGCCACAGGTCAATGGCGGGCTCTTCGTAGGGATGCGCCAACCGCAGAGAGCTGATCACGGTCTGCACCCGCAATGCCGGGCAGATTGTCTCCACCCGATACTCTTCCACCACTTCCACGTCGCCGCCGGTCTCACCGATATAAGGGTTACTGCCCTCCAAGGGACGGAACTGTCCCTGCCCCAGAGTCTGGAAGCAGCAGCAATCATAATCGCCGATATGCCCGGCACCGGCTTCAAAGATAGCGTTCTTTACCTGCTCCACATGGCTGGTGGGCACGTAAAAGCACAGTTTGTAATACAGCTCGTCCATGGGGCTGGCCTCCTTGTTATTGTCGCTCGCGGTTCAGTAAAGCGGTTTTTTACCACAGAGGGCACAGAGTTCACTGAGAAAAGGCTTGCCTCTGTCATTAGCGATTTTTTTGTAGGAGGCTGCTTGCAGGCGAACCGGGTTGGCAGATCAAGGCCGATGTTCGCTTGCGAGCAAGCTCCTACAGGTGGTCTGCCAACTCGGCAAACTCCGGCTTCAGAGCGTAATCGCCGTGGGCAGAAATCCAGATGCCTTCGGCGGCGACGGTCTGTTGGCCATTGACCCAGACGCTACCTTCGCAACGCAGCTTACGTCGCTCCAGAGTGACCAGCCGGGCCTCGAACTCCACCGGCGTATTGATGGGTGTACCGGCCAGATAGCGAATATTGAGGGTACCGGTCATGCCGATCTGGCGCACGAAATCCTGCGTTTTCGCCATCAGCATATCCAACGCCAGAGACAGGACACCACCATGTACCCGCCCCGGCGGCCCCTGAAAGGCCAGGCCGAAGGTGGCGCGGCCACGGACCCGATCCCCGTCCAGCCACAACTCCAGCGGGGGTGACATGGCGGAGGCCTTGCCGGTGAGGATTTCGAAATCCACCAGATCGGTCACATCATCGGCGGAGCCTTCCCCCGCCAGCAGCCGCTGAAGAATGCCGTTATAGTCCCGCTGGCCATACTGGGCCAGATCTGCACGCAGCTGACGGATGTGTTCGATGTACTCGTGCAGTTTGTCGTCCGGGGCATCCAGGCGCAGCACCTGCTCGGTCAGCCCGACCAGTTCCTGGCCCAGCTCCCGGTGCAGCTGAGCGCGAGGTGAAGGCGTCGGGGTTTCCCCCACAAGAATGTCACGGAAGTGATAGCGCTGGTCACTCATGGTTACCCCAGACTCTTCGGTGTCAGCCAGATGCCTTCCGCACTGACCGTCTGAGTATCGCCGTGCCAGATGCCGCCTTCCACAAAGATCTTGCGCCCTTCCTGGCCGGTAATACGGGCCCGGCAGTGGATGGTGTCTTCGATGGGAGTGGCTGCCAGATAACGAATATTCAGGGTACCGGTGACGCCCAACCGGAAGGCCGCATGCAAGGCCCGGGACAGCGCCGCGTCCAGCAGCCAGGCGATCACGCCGCCGTGCACCCGCCCCGGTGGTCCCTGGTATTGCAGCCCCAGGCGCAGCGCCCCTTCAATGCCGTTCTGGTCTTCCTGCAGCCACTCCACCTGGGGGGCAATGGGATTGGACGGTCCACCCACCGGGTCGTAATCCATCATGTGGAAGATATCCTCGGCGGTGGCCGAGCCGGTGAACAGCTTGCGATTGGCCGCCCGGGTATCACGACGATCCGGCTCCCCCACCGTTGCCACCAGCGCTTCCAGCTGATCGGCCCAGCCACTCAGAGTATCAATATCCCCCTCGGCCCGGATCAACCGCTCCGCCAGGGTCTGCATGGCCGCACTGATACGCCGACGCTCAACAAAATCCGCAGGCACAGGCTCATTGTTGTAGGCCTTTTGCAACTCGAAAGGGCCGAAGGTTTTATTAGACATAAATGTCTCAGTTGACAGTTGATAGTGGACAGTTGACAGTTGACAGCGAAAAGCTTTCAAACAATCGTTTGATTCTGAGGGTAGGATCAGGACAGCTCAAGGCCCGAACAGGACATAAAAAAGGCGGACATGGCCACGCCATTTCCGCCTTTTTCAGTTTCCAGCTGTCAACTGTCCACTATCAACTGTCAATTGCTCTTAACCGACCCACTTCCGCGCATTGGCAAACATCCGCAGCCAGGGGCCGTTTTCATGGCCGCGCCAGTCGTCCGGGATCCAGCTGTTCTGCAGTACCCGGAATACCCGCTCCGGATGCGGCATCATGATGGTGACGCGGCCGTCGGTGGTGGTGAAACCGGTAACGCCCTGGGGCGAGCCGTTGGGGTTCGCCGGGTACTGTTCCGCCGGATTGCCCTGACCATTTACATAGCGCAGAGCCACCAGACGCTGCTCAATATTGCGATTCAGGGCTTCATCCCCCAGTTCCACACGGCCTTCACCGTGGGCCACGGCGATAGGGATACGGGTACCGGCCATGTCCTTGAGCAGGATGGAGGGGGAATCCTGGATTTCCACCAGGGAAGTCCGCGCCTCAAACTGCTCGGACAGATTGCGCACGAAGCGCGGCCAGTGCTCGGCACCGGGAATCAGGTCCTTCAGGTGGGACAGCATCTGACAGCCGTTACACACGCCCAACGCAAAAGTGTCTTCGCGGAAGAAGAAGCGATTGAAGGCTTCGCGCAGCTCCGGGTTGTAGAGCACCGTCTTGGCCCAGCCTCCGCCAGCACCCAGCACATCCCCGTAGGAGAAACCGCCACAGGCCACCAGGCCCTTGAAGTCATCCAGTTGCACTCGCCCTGCCAACAGATCGCTCATGTGAACGTCGATGGCAGAGAAACCTACCCGGTCGAACGCCGCCGCCATTTCGGTCTGGCCGTTAACGCCCTGCTCGCGCAGGATCGCCATCTTCGGCTTGGCTCCACTATTGATATAGGGCGCCGCCGGGTTCTCGGTCATGTCGAAGGTCAAGCGCACATTCAGGCCCGGATTGTTGTTGTCCGGGATGGCCTCGAATTCCTGGCGGGCACAATCCGGGTTATCGCGCAGGGACTGGATCTGGTAGCTGGTTTCCGCCCAGATACGCTGTAGTTCACGGCGCGGGGTTTCCAGCAGAATACCGCCACCCAGACGCAGGCGAATCACATCGTCACCGTCAGGCTGGCCCAGGCTGTAAACACACTGGCTGAGGCCAGCTTTAGCGTAGCGGGCCAGGATTTCCTCCTTGTGGGCTGGGCTGATCTGCAGCACCGCACCCAGTTCCTCGGCAAACAGCGCCGCCACCGCTTCCGGATTGTCACCGGCAATATGATCCAGGCTGATATCCAGGCCGGTGCGACCGGCAAAGGCCATTTCCACCAGGGTGGTAAACAGGCCACCGTCGGAGCGATCGTGATAGGCCAGCAGCTTGCGCTCGGCCAGCAGTTGCTGGGTCACCTCGAAGAAGGCGATCAGGTCCTTGGCGTCGTCCAGGTCCGGCGGCACATCGCCGACCTTGCCGAATACCTGAGCCAGGGCGGAGCCCGCCATACGATTCCGACCACGACCCAGGTCCACCAGCAGCAGTTCGCTGTCAACGCCGGTTTTCAGTTCCGGGGTAACGGTCAGGTCGATATCGGTGACCGTGGAAAACGCGGAGATAACCAGAGACAGCGGGGCAGTGACGCTCTTGTCGATACCCTTATCATTCCACACGGTGCGCATGGACAGGGAATCCTTGCCCACCGGGATGGCGATACCCAGTTGCGGACACAGTTCCATGCCCACGGTTTTCACGGTATCGAACAGGGCCTGATCCTCGCCCGGGTGGCCGGCGGCGGCCATCCAGTTGGCGGACAGACGAATCTGCCCCAGATCACCGATATGGGCGCTGGCAATATTGGTGATGGATTCGGCCACGGCCATACGGCCGGATGCTGCCGCGTCCACCAGAGCCACCGGGGTACGCTCGCCCATGGCCATGGCTTCGCCGGTGTTCTGGTTAAAGCCGGTAGCGGTCACCGCACAATCGGCTACCGGCACCTGCCAGGGGCCAACCATCTGGTCACGATGAACCAGACCGGTGATGGAACGGTCACCAATGGTGATCAGGAAACTTTTTGATGCCACCGTGGGCAGACGCAGCACCCGCTCGCCGGCTTCTTTCAGATCAATGCCGTCAGTGGTGAACGTCTGCCGCTGGAAATCTTCCCGGTCGAAACTACGCTGCATTTTTGGCGGCTTGCCGAACAGCAAATCCATGGGCAGATCCACCGGCGCCTTGCCGAAGTGCTCGTCACTGACCGTCAGATGTTCTTCACTGGTGGCTTCACCCAGCACCGCATAGGGAGTGCGCTCGCGCTGGCAGATGGCATCGAAGCGATCCACGTCTTCCGGCATCACCGCCAGTACATAGCGCTCCTGAGCTTCGTTACACCAGATCTCCACCGGGCTCATACCGGGCTCGGAGCTGGGAATCTCACGCAGTTCCAGCCTGGCACCCATGTCGTGGTCGTGGACCAGTTCCGGCAAGGCATTGGACAAGCCCCCCGCGCCCACATCGTGGATGGACACAATGGGGTTGTTATCACCCTGGGCCCAGCAGCGGTCGATGACCTCCTGCACCCGGCGTTCGATTTCCGGGTTGTCCCGTTGCACGGAGGCAAAATCCAGGGTCTCGTCGGACTCGCCGGAGGCCATGGAGCTTGCCGCCCCACCGCCCAGACCAATAAGCATGGCCGGACCGCCCAGCACGATGATCTTGGCACCGGCAGGGATCGGGTTCTTTTCTACATGGCCGTCACGAATATTGCCCAGGCCACCGGCAATCATGATCGGCTTGTGATAACCACGCAGTTCATCGCCATTCACACCCGGCGCCTGGATTTCCAGGGTCCGGAAGTAACCACACAGGTTAGGACGACCAAATTCGTTATTGAACGCCGCCGCGCCAATGGGGCCTTCGATCATGATATCCAGTGCCGACGCAATACGACCGGGCTTGCCGTAGGGCTTTTCCCAGGGTTGTTCGAAACCGGGGATATTCAGGTTGGACACGGAGAAACCGTTCAGGCCGGCCTTGGGCTTGGAACCACGGCCGGTGGCGCCCTCATCACGGATCTCGCCGCCAGAGCCGGTGGCCGCACCCGGATGGGGAGCAATAGCGGTGGGATGGTTGTGGGTTTCCACCTTCATTAGCAGGTGCACCGGTTCGTTGACGAACTGGTACTCTTCACTACCGGCGACGGGGAAGAACCGGTCAGCCACTGGTCCGGCTACCACCGAGGAGTTGTCCTTGTAGGCACTCAGCACGCCCTCGGGGGCATTGTTGTAGGTGTTGCGGATCATGCCGAACAGGCTGAGTTCCTGATCTTCACCATCAATGGTCCAGTCCGCGTTGAAAATCTTGTGGCGACAATGCTCGGAGTTCGCCTGGGCGAACATCATCAGCTCCGCATCGGATGGGTTACGACCCAGGGCGGTGAAACGCTCTACCAGATAGTCGATTTCATCATCAGCAAGGGCCAGGCCCAGTTCGCTGTTGGCCGTTTCCAGCGCGTCGCGGCCACCACCGATCACATCCACCGTAGTCAGCTCGCGGGGGGCGTGATGAGAGAACAGGGCCTCGGCGTCTTCCAGCTCTGCCAGCACCACTTCCACCATGCGATCGTGCAGGGCTGACGCCAGGGCGGATCGCTCCCCTGCACCGGCGAGCCGGTATTCGATGCCCCGCTCCACCCGCTCTACCTGAGTCAGGCCGGCGTTGTGGCAGATATCCGTGGCCTTGGACGACCAGGGCGAAATGGTGCCCGGGCGCGGCACCACCACAAAGCGCTGCCCATCCACGTCGTCCTCTTCCAGGCTGGGGCCGTAATGCAACAGCCCTTCCAGCACCTGTTGCTGCTCATTGCTGAGGGGCGACTTGAGCGCCACAAAATGCACGTAACGGGCAGAGATCGCAGAAATGCCCGTCAGGGACTCCAGCAGTTTTTCCTTACGAAATGCGGACAGGGCCGGGCTTCCGGAGAGGATCAGCATAGTGCGCCTTATATGATTACCAGTGGGGGTCGAGGTGGTGCTTAACCTAAATCCGTGACTTCATCGTGGATGCATGGCCTAAGAATTTGTTGTCACAGGGAATTTTCTGAAGAAGTATCGCATCAGGGAATGCGATCGACTGAAGAAAATTGTCTGTGGCGGCAAAGGCTTATGTCAGGCGCCGCGATGAAGTCTCGGTTTAGGTTTAATTCAGGGTCGCAATGATACGGGATTTGCCCGCCGCTCGCAGCCTCCTGCGACGGCCAATTTCATCCTTGTCAGCCCTGTCCTACGACGTGGGTTAATCACCTACGCCACGCGCCTTATAAGCAATTTAATGCTCTCTTCCGGACTTGTCGCATTTGTGCATAAAACGCTCAATTGTTCGACAAAGCTTTACATAACAGCCATTTGCCACTGATAGAGTTGCGCCACTTTTACGTGATATAGATCACAGGCAGGGGATGAAACAATCCCTAACCGGTCGGCGGTAGCAGTATCGACCTGTCTGGACAACCTGACAGAGGTACACCAAGGATGACGGTTTTCTTTCGACACAGTAAGCATCTACTCGCCTCGCTGGCACTGTTCAGCGTACTGGGCATGATGCTCGCCATGCGCCCCACTCCCACCGCCATGGAACGGGTAATGACCCGCGGTGAGCTGGTGGTCATGACCCGTCCATCCAATACCACCTACTATCAGGACCAGCATGGTTACACCGGCATGGAATACGAGCTGGCCAAGGGCTTTGCCGACAGCCTGGGCGTCGAGCTGCGCATGCTGGAATCCGACGATCCTTCCTATATCCGTTATGCCATTCGTAAAGGCACTGCCGATATGGCAGCGGCCGGCCTGGTGGCCACCGCAGAACGCAGCGAGAGCCTGCACTTCACCACCGACTATCAGAAAGTGGATTCCCTGGTGGTGCGCCGTCTGGACACCCCGCGCATCCGTGGTATGGAAGACCTGACAGGCAAACGGGTAGCTGTGGCCGCCGGCTCCAGCCACGCGGAACTGCTGGTAAAGGCGCAGCTGGAAAATCCGGGCCTGGAATTCCAGGAAGTGGAAGAAGCCAGCCCGGAACAGCTGCTGGCTCTGGTGGAAGACGGCCAGGTGGATTACACCCTGATCCATTCCAACAACTATTCCCTGCAGCGTGCCCTGTGGCCCGAGCTAATCGCCGATTACACCGCCGCCACTGACATGCCGCTGGCTTGGGCGTTCAACCCCAAGGATGACCAGAGCCTGTACCTGGCTGCCCAGCGCTACCTGACTCAGGCCAAGGCCAACGGCACTACCGCCAAGCTGGAAGACCGTTTCTACGGCCATGTGGAACAGTTCAACCTGTATGCAGCACGCAGCTTCATGCGTCACTTGGAAGATCGTCTGCCCCGCTATGAGGAACTGTTCCGCAAGGCGGAAGGCAACAGCGGCTTTGACTGGCGCCTGCTGGCTGCCCTGGCCTACCAGGAATCCTTGTGGGATCCGGGTGCCATCTCCCCCACCGGGGTGAAGGGTCTGATGATGCTCACCAACGACACCGCTCGCCAGATGGGTATCAGTGATCGCACCGACCCGGCCCAGAGCATCTTGGCTGGCGCCGACTACCTGCGCCACACCCACGATCGCATCCCGGCGCGGATCCCCGAGCCGAGCCGCACCTGGATGGCGCTGGCCGCCTACAACGTGGGCTTCGGTCACCTGGAAGACGCCCGCGTGCTGACCCAGAGCCAGGGTGGCAACCCGGACAACTGGCAGGATGTGAAACAACGTCTGCCAATGCTGGCCAACCCGGCCTACGCCGGCCAGCTGCGCTACGGCAATGCCCGCGGCGGCCAGGCAGTGATCTACGTCCGCCACATCCGCCGCTACTACGACCTGCTGGTGTGGGCAGAAAACAGCCGTCGTCGTGACGACACCCTGATCGCGTTGAATTAAGCGCTTTTTCGTTCGCGCCTCAAGCGGCGCTCCTACAGGTGCTTCGTTGAAACTGTAGGAGCGTACTTGCACGCGAACGGTTCGCTGCAAGCAACCTCCTACTCCATCCTCCGGAGTCAAACACCGGATTTCCCACAGCGCACAGCACAACGACGTTTAGAACAAACCCGGCTGGGCCTGCATCGTATCGATGGGCAGATCAGGCAGCCCCTCCACTCGAACCTGCAATAACTCATGCCACAGCAATGCCAGTGACAAGGCATCGCCATTGTCCGGCATGTGAATAAACAGGTAAGGACGCTCTCCCGCCGTTATCCAGTTCGCTACCCGCTCCACCCAGGGCGCCAGAAACGGCCGGTTGGCCTGCAGGTCCGGATGCCCCACATAACGCACCAACGGCGCCGCCTCCACCGGCAGCACATGCACCGGCAGCCGGGGCTTCTTGCGTTGGGCTTCACGGGTGGCCGCATCGTCGGCGCTGGCGGCAAACAACGCCCGGCTGTCAAAGCAGACCCGCGCTATATGGCGCTCACGCAGGCCGCGATTGAGGGCCACTTCAGCTTCCCCCTTGGCGAAGAAATCCGGGTGACGCACTTCCACCGTGCATTCAAACGGTGCCGGTAGCGCCTCCACAAAACGCCACAAGTCCCCCAGCCGTTCCGGTCCGAAGGCAGCAGGAAGCTGCAGCAACATGGGCCCGAGCACATCCGCCAGCGGTGCCAGCAGATCCAGAAACCCTTTCGCCTGCCCACCTACACCCCTCAACAGGCCATCGTGAGTAATCTGTCGGGGAAACTTGAACAGGAACCGGAAATCCTCCGGCACCTGGGCCCGCCATTGTTCACATTGCCTGTATGACGGCATGGCGTAAAAGGAGGTATTGCCCTCGACACTATTGAACACCCGGCTATAACGGCTCAGAGGACTGCCGCCGGCAGGCAGACGGCCATTCCAGTCCGGGTGCTGCCATTGCGGGCACCCGAGAAAATATGGCTGCCTCACGAACGAGCCCCGTCATAGAACCCCTGCTCCTCAAGGGAAAGACGCAATTGCGACACCAACGCATTACTGAGCTGGCGATAATCCGGATAAGGAGTCAGCAACAAGCGACGCTCTGCGTCTACGGAAACACCGGGAGCACGATCCAGCGGCCGGGCCCTGTGCGGTAACCCGTTAAAACGCAGCAGATTGTCCTTGCCGCCGATCCAGTGCCAGCATTCACCGATCGCCAGCGCCGGCGCAAAGCAGAGTGCGCTTTTCTGAAACAGGGACGTATCCCGGTAATGCCGCCATTCCTGCGCCACCGGGCAGGCCACCTTTGCAAGCAAGTTCACGATCTTGCGCCAGTGATTGGAGTTCGCCGCCACCAATTCGGCAGCGTCAGGATATTGCTGTAACCGTTCAAGGCCGTTCGGCCGGTGAGGCAGATACAGAATCAGTGTCGGGCGAGCAGCCCCAAGATAGTCGGCGTCAGGCATCCCAACGTTCTCGTCGGCTCCAGGATGTCGGTATTCTACAGGGCGGCGTGAAAAAGGGGCTAAACGAAAAAAGGGTTTGCCACATCGCTGCGACAAACCCTTTTTCCTGAATCTTGGTAGAACCGGGCGGATTCGAACCGCCGACCTCCGCCATGTCAAGGCGGCGCTCTAACCAACTGAGCTACGGTTCTATGGCAACCTCCAGGGCAATGTCCAGTGCCATGTACCTGAAGAGGGTGGCAATTCTATGCAGCTTGGCCGCGCAGGGCAAGGGTCAATTTATTTGCGGCGGCGAGATCCCCAAGCGGTTTCGATCTGGCGGGCGCGGGTGATGGATTCCTCCACCAGCTCGGACTGGTGCTCGGCGAACTCCCGGATGATTTCCAGCGCCGAGCGCACATCGCGGCGGAAGATGGTTTCCACCAGGGCCTTGAAGAACGACAGACATTCCTTCACTTCATCGGCTTCCAGGTGCAGGGCCATGAAATAGGCCCGCTGCATGGCCGGCTGCATGTTGATAAGGATGTCTTCCACGAACACATTGCGGGCAAACGGGTAGGCATGCTCAAGAAACTGGAAACTGAGCACAAAGAAAGCATCCAGATCCCGTTCTTCCGCCGCCACCTGCAGACCATGAACCAGCTCGATAAAGGCATCCAGATCCTCTTCACGCACCACCTTGATGGCCTTGCGGATCACCAGGCCCAGCAACACCTGCATCACCTCGTAGAGGCTACGCACATGGGCTTCGGACATTTCCTTCACCACCGCACCGCGTCGCGGCAGGATATCGATCAGTTGGCGACGCTGCAGGATCAGCAGTGCCTCACGAACGGAGCCACGGCTCACATCCAGCTCGCCGGCCACACGCAGCTCCTGGATACGATCACCGGCCAGCATGTCACCATGGATAATCTGCTTGGCCAGGTGCTGGGCAATCTGCTCGGAAAGGCTTTCTTTGGCTTTGAAGCTCACGGGTACTCCTTAGAGGGATCTCTTGCAGCGTTCAACAGCATGCTCTGTTTCCGCACCGCAATCGCCGCCGGTACAGCTACAGCCCCATTGCTTGTTGAACAATCCCAAAATTCTTGTCTGACTATAGAACAAGGGTGCCCGAGCTCCAATAGCGGGAAACCAATTGCCTACAATCACCAGCAACAAGATGTGTCCACGCTCGCAATTTTTCCCTACTCCTCTGGATTTCAGCGGTATTACTGGCCACTATGAAAGAGAAAGGCTGCCTCCGGGCACAACAATAAAGAATCACCAGGTACACAGGATGTCCCCAGACCTGATTACGCAATTACCCCGTGTGGACTCACTCTTTGATCAGTACACGGAACGCTTCGGAAAGCAGCAGACTCCTTACCGCAACCATGTCTACCGTCTTGTCAATCTGGTGGCCGCACAGAAGACACTGGACGACCAGGAACAGGAAGCCCTGGAAGTTGCCGCTTTCTTCCACGATGCCGGCATTTGGCTGGCCGGGACGTTCGATTATCTACAGCCCTCTGCCCGCCTGGCGGAACATTATCTGGAAGAGCAGAAACTGGGTCACCACCGTGCCATGGTGCGCGCCATGATCCTGAATCATCATAAGATCAGCCGCTATCACGATGACCCGACAAACCTGCCTGAAGTGTTTCGACGCGCAGACTGGATCGATGTGAGTCTGGGCCTGATGCGCTTCGGCGTACCCATGGCCCGGGTTCGGCTGATCAAACGGGCCTTCCCCAACGTGGGTTTTCATCGCCTGCTACTCAAGCTCAGCGGCCAGCAATTGCTCAGCCAACCCTGGCGACCCCTTCCCATGCTGAGGCGCTGAGCAGCGGTGTCTTGTTTGCCGCATACGCGGCAATGTGAATGCGCGACAAGCGCCATGTCAACACGGTTTGCCGCCACTGTGTTGAGCAAAAAAGTTACTCACAACATCTGTGGATAACTTTGTGCATAGACTGTCAGGAACTTCCGCCAGCGCCGATTTTTCCTACCCTTTCCCCAGAATGATGAAAAAATGGCCGTTTTGTTAAAGCCTTTAGAAACAGCAACTTATCAATCACTCACCGCAAATCAACAAGTTAGACAAGAACATTCACTCAAGGCCTGAAAAACGGTTAAACGCTGTGCAAAACTCTTGCCCTGAATCGGAGCAAACAGAAAAATGCAAGCGCCCGCGCGGCTTTATTGAGCCATCACAGCCACTTGCAAAGGGAAACGCAGGAAGGTTTGAGGATCAGCGCCGCAGACTGAAGCTGATACCCAGCACGACGACCGGCTCTACATCCAGGTCGTTATTGTCACGCTCTTCTTCGGTGTCGCAGCGAAACGCCACTTCGTATTCGTCACAATCCAAAGCTTCAATGGCTCCTACCGCCGCACTGACGGTCCAGCGAGAATAGGGTTTGACCCACTGGTGGCCCAGTTCCACTCCGACACCGAGGCGCTCATAGTGGCTCTCGCCACCCAGGTCCCCCGCCATCAGGCCGGTGTAGAAACCGTTCTCGGACATCAGGCCGCGCTCCATCTTATGGCGCCAGCCCGCCACCCAGCGAGGCTCATCAGTGTCCAAACCACCAGAATCCAGGTATACGGACGGCATGGCGTAGAAACTGTTGTGTTCGGTGGCCCACTCCAGGTTCAACCCGGCGAGACCATTGAGGTAGCCCAGGCCGATAAGCAGGTCATCTGCCACAGCCGGCACAGGCATGAGCATGAGGAAGGATAGTAGCCAGCGGTGCATGGCGAACTCCGGTTATTGTTGTTATTGAGCCAGGGCTGTTTACGCCTGGTCAGGCCGCAAGCGGGCCAGGGAGATTGTATTTTTCACAACCCCCCCGCGGATTACAAGCACGCAAACCCCAGGCCCGTCGTTCGCGGGGGCCTGGGGCCAGTATTACAGCGGAATTTTGTCGATGCTGTCAGCGGTGGAATCGATGGCCCCATCCACTTTTTCCAGCGCTTCATCCGCGGCGTTGCCGGCTACCGGAATAATCGACAGCACGGCGCCCACCACGGAGCCAGCGGCACCCACCAGTCGCATGGGAGTCGTTGCCAGTTTAGTGAGGAAACAGCCGCTCAGGGTGGCTGCCAGCAGGCCCACCGCCGCCAGACGCATTACCGATTTCATAGTTGCTCCTTATTATTCTTCAGGGTGTTGTTCGAACGTGTACGAGACGCCGTGAATCAGTATTGAAACTGCATCCCCAATCGACGCCCCACTTCTTCATAGGCTTCCACCACGCCACCAAGGCCCTGGCGGAAACGATCCTTGTCCAGCTTTTCGCGGGTGTTCTTATCCCACAGCCGGCAACCGTCGGGGCTGAATTCATCGCCCAGCAGCACTTCACCATTAAACACGCCGAATTCCAGTTTATAATCCACCAGCAACATGCCACCGTCCAGGAACAGCTGCTTAAGCACCTTGTTAACCTGGAAAGTCAGGGTTTTCATCTGTGCCACCTGCTCATCGGTGGCCCAGCCGAAACTGCGGATATGGAAGTCGTTGACCATGGGGTCACCCAGATCATCATTCTTGAGAAAGAATTCGAACGTGGGCGGATTCAGTTCCAGACCTTCTTCCACACCCAGGCGGCGGCAGATAGAGCCGGCGGCAATGTTACGCACCACGCACTCCACCGGAATCATTTCCAGCTTTTTCACCAGCGATTCCACCGGCGACAGCATCTGCTCGAAGTGACAGGGAATGCCCGCCGCCTTGAGCTTTTCCATGATGGCAGCATTGAACTGATTGTTCACCGCTCCCTTACGCGCCAGCGCCTCTTTCTTCTTGCCGTCAAAGGCCGAGGTGTCGTCGCGGAACAGCATGATCAGTTTGTCCGCGTCATCGGTGGTGTACACAGACTTGGCTTTGCCGGCATACAACTCGTCGCGTTTTTCCATGGAAAGGCCTTTACTCGGGTCAGTATTAATGTACTTGCAGCCAGCCAAACCCTTCCGTCTGACTGGCAACGCCAATTCGTTCACGCCCGCGGGTCACTACCCGCTCAATGGCATCCAGTGCATGCCGGGACGTGTTGTTCTGTTCACTCAGGTGCGACAACACCAGATGCTGCAGGCGATCCACATTGGCCTGGCGCAGCAGCGCTGCAGCCTGATCATTGCTCAGATGCCCCAACATACCACCGACGCGCCGTTTCAACGACGGCGGATAGGGACCGTGGACCAGCATCTGCGCGTCATGATTGCATTCCAGCACCAGCGCATCACAATCCTGATAGGCCTCTACCACATGGGGAGTAATGGCCCCCAGATCAGTGAGCACGCCCAGGGTACGGCCCTGCCAGGTAAAGCGGTACTGGCACGGCTCGCGGGCATCATGGGGCACCAGGACCGGAAGAATCTGCAACGCCCCTACAGTAAAGGCACGCCCCGGCCGTACTTCCTGCCAGTTTGCACCGCTGAGACTGGTGCGTTTGCCCTGCACCGCGCTGGCGGTGCCAAAGGAACTGTAGACCGGGCAACCGGTCTTGCGGCCCAGCGCCCCGGCACTGCGGATATGGTCGCCGTGCTCATGGGTTACCAGAATGGCACTGAGCTGATCCGCAGCCAGCCCCAGTCTTGCCAGTCGCTGCTCGGTTTCCTTGACGGTAAACCCGCAGTCGATCAACACCAGGGTGTCGTCCGCTTCCACCAGGGTGGCGTTACCCTTACTGCCACTGCCCAGTGATGCCAGCTTCATGATACTTAATTCAGTTCTTCAAAAATGCGTTCAAGAATGGCCTGGCCCGGGGTCTTTTCCACCAGCGCGGTGCCTTCTTCATTCAATACCGCCACCTGAATACCATTAGTGGTATGACTCAGCTTCAATTGCGCGGTCTTGGCACCCAGGGTATAGCGCTCAGGCACCTTCAGGTAATAAATACCCACTTCACGGTCCCGGTCGCTGATCTTCAGGTCGGTGTTACCCAGGGCGTCACCCACATACTCCCAGGCCCAGGCAAAGCGGGTGGACATCATGATAATCGGGTAGCCGTTACCATCACGGGCCAGAATCGCCTTCGAGGACGCATCCTTGGGGGCGGGTTGCTGTGACTCGTCCTCATCAGCGCCACCCAGAACCACCAGCTGTGGCGGTTTGGGCACCTCAAAGCGCTTCTCATCTTCACCACGGCCCACCAGACGCTCTTCCTGACGCGGGACCGCATAAAGCGGCTGCTCGCCGATGAATACGCCGTCTTCAGGAACCTGGATAGGCTCCAGCATTTGCGCATTGCGATAATTCAGGCTGCTGTCCGGCAACCAGCTACAGCCGGATGCTGCGGATACCACCAGGGCGAGCGTTAACGCCGCTTTCTTCATTTAACCTCCAGCAGGCCGCATTGACGCATGGTCTCACGCAATCGCGGCTGGGCCGCTTCTGACAGCGACACCAACGGCAGGCGGATACCAAGGTCAATCAGGCCCATTTCATACAGTGCCCATTTCACCGGGATCGGACTGGCTTCAATAAACAGATCACGGTGCAGGGGCTCAAGTTCCGCATTTAATGTACGGGCCTTATCCGCGTCGCCTGCCAGGGCCGCTTCACACATAGCCGCCATCTTGGCCGGGGCCACATTGGCGGTCACCGAGATATCGCCATGACCGCCCGCCAGGATGAAATCCATGGCGGTCGCGTCATCGCCGGAATAGAGCATAAAATCGTCACCGCAACGCTCGCGAATTTCACGGGCCCGCTCCAGGTTACCGGTGGCTTCCTTGATGCCAATGATATTGGGCACCTTGCTCAGCCGCTCCACGGTTTCCGGCAACAGATCACAGGCCGTACGGCCCGGCACATTGTAGAGAATCTGCGGAATATCCACTGCCCGGGCCACCGCCAGATAATGCTGGTAGAGGCCTTCCTGGGGCGGCTTGTTGTAGTAAGGAGTTACCAACAGGCAGGCATCGGCGCCGTCACGCTTGGCGTCACGGGTCAGACGAATGGCTTCTTCGGTGTTGTTGGCCCCGGTACCGGCGATCACCGGGATGCGGCCCTTGGCCGCGGCCACCACCTCACGAATTACACTGTCGTGCTCTTCAAAACCCAGGGTGGCGGATTCGCCCGTGGTGCCCACCGCCACAATAGCGTGGGTGCCCTGCTCCACATGCCAGTCCACCAGGGCGCGCAAACGCTCCCAGTCCACTGCTCCGTCTGCGCGCATGGGGGTTACCAGCGCTACAATGCTGCCACGGATCATGCCTGTCTCCTGTTTTACGCCAATGGGGCGCAATCGCGATTATTCCGGTGCACCGGACCGAAGGGCGCTATGGTAAACCTCGAAAACGCTGGACGCCAGATGCCTGACTCCTGCACCCGTGCAGAAAAAACCTGCAACCTCTAAACTCTCACCAAACAAGACGACAATGCCTGCGGAGCGCATCATGGAACAACTCATCGTTATCTCGGCCCTGGGTTCAGACCGCCCGGGCATCGTGGAGTCCCTTTCCCGGGCAGTACTGGAACACAACGGCAACATCCTCGACTCTCGCATGACCGTGCTGGGCGGCGAGTTTGCCGTACTGATGCTGGTGTCCGGCAGTGACGCCACCCTGGACCGACTGGAAGCGGAGCGGGACAACCTGGCCAGCGAACTGGACCTGCTGATCACCCTGAAACGTACCCGCCCACGTGATCTGCAGGCCCGAGCCCTGCCCTACGAGGTGGAAGTGGTCGCCATGGACAATCCGGGCATCGTCCATGAAATTGCCAATTTCTTTTCCCGGCGCAGCATCAACATCGATGATCTGCATACCGGCACCTATGCCGCTCCCCACACCGGCACCCGCATGTTCAGCCTTCACCTGGTGCTGAGCATGAACGCGGAACAATCAGTGGCCGAATTACGCGAGGCCTTCCTGGACTTCTGCGAGGCGCGCAATCTGGACGCCACCATGACACCGAAACGCTAAGCACCGCCGCACGGTAAAACCATCAACAGCATGAAAGAGAAACGGACTCGATATGGCACATCCCAAGATTGGTAATCTGGCACCCAACTTCAAACTGCCCGATCAGGACGGCAATCCGGTTGAACTGAAATCCTTCAAGGGCAAGAACCCGGTGGTGATTTTCTTCTACCCCAGAGCGCTCACCCCGGGTTGTACCACCCAGGCCTGCGGCATTCGCGATACCAGGGCTGAGCTGGAAAAACGTGGCGTGGTCGTGTTTGGCATCAGCCCGGACCCGGTTGCCCGTTTGCCCAAGTTTATCGACAAGCATGATCTGAACTTCACCCTATTGTCCGATGAGGACCACGCCACCGCGGAGAAATATGGTTGCTGGGGAATGAAGAAGTTCATGGGCAAGGAATTCATGGGGCTCATCCGTACTACCTTTATCGTCGGCAAGGACGGCAAGCTGCTGAAGGTAATGGACAAGTTCAAAACCAAGAGCCATCACCAGGATCTGCTGGCAGAGCTGGACGAACTGGGAATCTAGGGAGCCTCTGCATAACAAGGGGCGCAACCGCGCCCCTTGACCGCTATCAGTCCGCCTGCCCCTTCTGCTCTGCGGTGTCCGGATAGTCAGCCTGACTGGGCCAGGCATTGATCACCGCCTTGATCAACGTGGCCAGGGGGATGGCAAAGAACACACCCCATAGTCCCCACATCCCGCCGAAAAGCAGGATAGCGGTAATGATCGCCACGGGGTGAAGATTTACCGCTTCCGAGAACAGCAACGGCACCAGAATATTGCCATCGATAAACTGGATGACGCCGTAAATCACCATCACCAAGGCAAAATCCCCGCTCCAGCCAAACTGCACATAGGCTGCTGCTGCCACCGGCAGTGTTACCACAGTGGCGCCAATATAGGGCACTACCACAGACAACCCTACCAGCACCGCCAGCAACACGGTGTAATGCATGCCCAGTAGCAGGAAAGCGATAAAGGTGGCACTGCCTACCAGCAGGATCTCGATGGCCTTGCCGCGCACATAGTTGGCAATCTGATCATCCATCTCATGCCAGACATGGTCCAGAATCCGGCGCCGGCGGGGTAGGAAACGCATCAGCCAGTTGATGATGGTTTGCCGATCCTTGAGGAAAAAGAACACCAGCAAGGGCAGCAACACCAGGAAGACCATCACCTCCACCAGGTTGGGAATGGACGCCAGCGACAGGGTCAATACCCCCTGCCCTGCTTCCGCCACCTGGCGCTGAATTACCGCCACAATGGAATTGACCTGCTCCATGGAGATCACTTCCGGATAATGTTCCGGCAACTGCCTGAGCCAGGTTTCCCCATTCTTGAGCAGATGCGGCAACTGGTCCTGCACCAACAGCAAGGTCTGTCGCCAGACCATGGGCAACAGCACCACCAGGGTAGCGATCAGCAGGCCCAGGAACAGGGTAAAAACCAGATTCACCGCCAGCAAGCGACGCATGCCGTGACGCTCCAGCCCGGAAACCAGCCCCTGCATCAGGTAGGCGATCACGATCGAGGCTAGCACCGGCGCCAACATGCCACCGAAAAACAGAATCACCAGCCCGGCGGTCAGCAATACCACAAGAAGATATACTGCCTCCTCGTCGGAGAAGTACCGTTCGGACCAGTTTTTGAGAATACGTAACATCAGCTCTCCTGTTCGCCACGGCGAATCACAAAGGCATAGTGGCCCTTATTTTCGCCCATGCGAACCAGCTCGTGGCAGGATTGTCTCAAATAGGCAGGAATGTCATCGGCGGAAGCCGCATCGGTGGCGATCACCTCCAGCAGCTGCCCCGGTTTGAGATGTCTCAGCGCCTGCCGGGTCTTCAACAGCGGCATGGGACATTGCAGGCTGGAGGCATCAATCTGCAGGTCGATAGGCTGGTCGCTCATACAGGCGGCTTCATTCGTTGCGGCTCTAGCTGCATTATAGTCACAACCCGGCAACGGAATAAGGGTGGGGTTGTGCCGACTTGCACGAATACTTACGGGAGCATCTTACTTGAAGTTTTTGTTACGCACCGTCTTGTTGTTGACTTGCTGCACGCTGGCAGCGACCAGCGCCAATGACGATCTTCCGGTTCTGGGTGATCCCACCGCCGCACTGATGTCCGCCGACCAAGAGTACCGGCTGGGTCGCGGCTGGCTGCGCGGCCTGCGCGGGCAGACCTCGATCATGTCCGACCCCCTGGTGCAGGAGTATGTGGAAAGCCTTGTCTACCGGCTCGCGTCCTACAGCGACCTGAAAGAACCCAATCTCGACATCGTGGTCATCAACAGCCGCCAGATCAACGCCTTTGCGGTACCCGGCGGGGTCATCGGGCTCAACGCCGGACTATTCCTCAATGCCCGCGACGAAGGAGAAGTTGGCGGCGTGGTGGCCCACGAAATTGCCCACGTCAGCCAGCGGCATTTTGCCCGCCGCTATCTGGACTCGAAAAAGATGAACACCGCCGTGCTGGCCGCCATGCTGGCCAGTCTGGCAGTCGCCATTGCCGGTGATGGTGAAGCCGGCATGGCAGGTATCGCTGCCACCCAAGCCGGCGCTATCCAGGCGCAGTTGGCCTACTCCCGCCAGAACGAACGGGAAGCGGACCGGGTGGGCATGCAGACTCTGGTCGCCGCCGGCATGGACCCGGATGCCATGCCCCGCTTCTTCGAACGCATGCACAACAGCCAGCGTTTTTCCGGGGATCCGCCCGAGTTTCTGCTCACCCACCCGGTCACCGAAAGCCGTATTGCCGACAGCCGATCCAGGGCGCGCTCCCTACCTACCCCAAGGCTCGCTCCATCCGTCCATTTCCTGCTGGTACAGGCACGACTACAGGCGGCCTTCATTCAAGGCGAAGACCATGCCATCGACCATTTCCGCCAATACAGCAACGAACGCAATGCTCTGGGCCTGCAGGCCGCCCGCTATGGACTGGCGCTGAGTTATCTGCGTGCTGACCACTATGACCAGGCCAGGGAAATCATGAAGGCACTCGCCGAAGAACACCCGGACCAGCTGTGGTTCCGGCTGGGTCTGGTGGAAGTGGCAATGGACGAAGGCAACTACGACGTGGCCATCAGCCAGGCGGAGCGGGTACTGGATCTGTCACCGAACAATTACCCGGCATCCATTTTGCTGAGCAAGGCACTACTGCGCAGTGAGCAACCGGCCAGGGCATTGCCGCTACTCAAGCCGCTATTGGGAGACCGCCCCAACAACCCGTATATCTGGGATCTGGCCGCCGATGCCTATGGCAACAGCGGTGACAAGATTCGTGCCCTTCACGCACGGGCTGAAAGCCAGTTCCTGCGTGGCAGGGACCAACAGGCGATGCAACAGATGGAATACGCCTTGCGGGATGCGGAAAATGACTTTGCGCTGTACAGCAAACTCAATGGCCGGCTGCAAACCATGAAGAGATTATCGGAAGAGAGGTTCTGAGACTTCGGGGCATTAGGCCGACCCGTTGGAGCCTTGCTTGCAAAGTTCCAACGAGACAAACACAGGGCAGGTCCTATGAAAAAGGCGGCACCGTGTGCCGCCTTTTTCAATTGTCGTCTCCTTACGACTTCAGCGACTTGCCGAAATCCAGCATGCGATTGAGCGGCACCATGGCTTTATCTGCCAGGTCCGGATCCACGAAAATTTCCTGGCCCATGCCATTGTCGTCTTCCAGCACCGCCAACATGTTCTGCAGGCCGTTCATGGCCATCCACGGGCAATGGGCACAGCTGCGGCAAGTGGCACCAGAGCCGGCAGTGGGCGCTTCCAGGAAGGTTTTGCCAGGAGCAAGCTGCTGCATCTTGTAGAAGATGCCTTTATCCGTGGCGACAATGAAGGTGTCGTTATCCATCTCGCAGGCAGCCTTGATCAGCTGCGAGGTGGAGCCCACCACATCCGCCATTGCCACCACCGGCGCCGGTGACTCCGGGTGTACCAGAATGGCAGCGTCCGGGTAGGCCGCTTTCAGATCCTGCAGGCCTTTGGCCTTGAATTCCTCGTGCACGATACAGGCGCCGTCCCAGCACAGTACATCGGCACCGGACTTGTCGCGCACATAGCTGCCCAGGTGCTTGTCCGGGGCCCAGAGGATTTTTTCACCGTTGCGGTCCAGATGCTCAATCAGCTCCACCGCAATAGAGGAGGTGACCACCCAATCGGCGCGGGCTTTCACCGCCGCCGAGGTATTGGCGTACACCACCACGGTGCGATCCGGATGCTGATCACAGAAATCGGCAAATTCGTCCTCAGGACAGCCGATATCCAGTGAACAGGTCGCTTCCAGGGTTGGCATGAAAACGCGTTTTTCCGGGCTGAGAATCTTGGCGGTCTCGCCCATGAACTTGACCCCGGCCACGATCAGAGTGGACCCCGGGTGCTCCTTGCCGAAGCGGGCCATTTCCAGGGAATCGGACACGCAGCCACCGGTTTCTTCCGCCAGGGACTGAATTTCGGGATCGGTATAGTAGTGGGCCACCAGAACCGCGTCGCGCTGGCGTAACAATTCCTTAATGCGCTGACGGTAGGATGCACGCTGTTCCTCGCTGAGCGAGTCTTCGTGTACCACCTTGGCCAGATGGGCCTGTACCAGTGCTTGTGCCTCTGCAGTCATTGGCTTCACCGCCTGGGGTTTCCCCCTGATATCAATAACTTAGGTAATAACCAGAAAATCAGGGCGGGCATAATACCACAACGTGGCGCCGGGGCGGCGCCGCGTAGATACCCTTAAGCGTTAAAATGCGCCCGGACGGGCGGCTTTTCAAGATGCCGGACGATAGTCCGGGCCGGCAGCCACCAGATGCACAGTACTGATGGCTCGCTCCAGGAACGCGCCCTCGCAGTAACACAGGTAGTAATCCCACATACGGATAAAGCGCTCGTCAAAACCCAACTCACGGACTTTCGGCAAGTTCGCCAGAAAACGCTGACGCCAGTGATTCAGGGTCAGGGCGTAGTCATGGCCGATATCATGAAGCTCCGTGGCGACCATGCTGGTATGCTCAGTCAGATGCTGGCACATCACCGACACGCTGGGCAGGAAACCGCCAGGGAAGATATAGCGTTTGATGAAATCGACCTGATTGCGGGCATGCTCGTAGCGCTGATCCGGCACCGTGATGGCCTGCAATACCAGTTTGCCATCCGGTTTTAGCCTTTCTCCGAGCACCTGAAAATAGCTCGGCAGAAACTCCGCCCCCACCGCTTCGATCATTTCCACGGAGACCACCCGATCATACTGACCGGTGAGCTCCCGATAATCCTCTTCCAGCACCGTCACTCTGCCCTCAAGCCCCTCAGCCTGAACCCTTTCACGGGCATGGCGAGCCTGCTCCCGGGAGATGGTGGTGGTGGTGACCTGAACACCATGATGCTTGGCCGCATGAATGGCGAGACCGCCCCAGCCAGTGCCGATTTCCAGCAAGGTCATACCTGGTGCCAGTGACAGGTACTGGCAGATTTTTTCCAGCTTGTAGTCGGAAGCTTCTTCCAGCGGGGCATCCGGACGGGGAAACACCGCGCTGGAGTACATCATGCTGCGATCGAGAAACAGGCTGAAGAAATCGTTGCCCAAGTCATAGTGCGCAGAGATATTGCGGCGTGAGCCCTGCAAGGAATTACGGTTATAGCGGTGCAGCATTTTCAGGGCCGGCCTGGACAACAATGCCATGCCACCTTCCAGGGCTTTCATGGCATCTACGTTGGCAGCAAAGTAACGAATGACTGCCACCAGGTCCGGGCTATCCCAGCCTTTTTCCATGTAAGCTTCTGCCGCGCCCAGGGCACCGCCACTCATCATCATGGTATAGGTGCGCCAGTCACGCAGACGAATAGTGGCCGCTTCGCTGTGAGAATTGCTGCCGAGAATGACCTGATTGCCATCGGGTTCTTGAATACGGAGAGCGCCGTTGGGCAGGGCATTGAGCCGAGCCAGCACCAACTTGCGAGCCACGGACTGTGGCCAGCTGATTGTCACACTGTGTTGTAGTTGGTTTGTTGTGGCTTTTTCGCCAGACAGCATGCGGTCAATCTCCGTACCGATTGTTACTGTTTTTGCCGGGGTGAGAATGAAATCTCGCCCCCTTGCGCCAGAGCCGGAATGCCTGCCAGTAAATGGCACGCATTGTCGCCACGCCTTGGGCACCGAAGCGGAAGATCACCGACCCCATGTTACCTTTGCCGGCGTCTTTCAGGTCCAGCTGCAGCCCAGCCACAAACACGACCTGATCTTCCTTTCTGTCTTCCAACATTAGGCGCAAACCGGGTAAGGCCACGTGAAGATCCCAGTGGTAATCCAGCGCCATAGGCAGAAAGGGCGACACATGGAAGGCCTTGGGGTGGCTCACCACCCAGCCACCCTGTTCGTTTTTTTGCAGGTTCAGCGGATAGAAATGCCGCTCCCGCCAAGGGGTGTTCTGCACTTCCGCCAGCATACTGTCCGGCTGTTCGCTGTCCCCGGAGAAATGCAGGTAAAGCACCAGAGGATTGAACAGCGTGCCCAGGGTGCGCCACTGGCCCAGCATCACTACCCTGCCCGCCTGCCAATCCAGGCCCAGCTCGACGGCTTTTTCACGCACCTTGTCATTCAGGCTATCCGGGCGCGCATCCACAAAGTCGCTATCGCGAAACACCACCGGCCGCCAGCGCCGGCCCCAGGCCGGATGCCGGGCCAGCATGGCGTCTACTTCCGCCAGATCACACCAGACCATCCACAATGGGTAACGAAACCCATGACGGAACGGCACCAGGCGCTGGTGCCATACCTTGCCCCTTGCTATCGCCTGGGTAATCACGGGGCAGACTCCGGGGACAATGCCCGCACCACGTTCAAGGCCGACACCACGCCGTCTTCATGGAAACCATTACGGCACCAGGCGCCGGCATACCAGGTGCGCCTTTCGCCATTGTCCGCCAGTAGCGTTTCACAGGCTGCCACTGTATCCGGTGTAAACAGGGGATGGGCAAAATGATAGCGGGCAATGATTTTTTCCGGATCAATTTTGTCCGTCGCATTCAGCGTCACGCAGAAAGTTTCCGGTGCCTGGATGCCCTGCAGAATATTCATGTCATAGGTGACCTGTACACGCTCTTGATCGTCATCGAAAAGCAGGGCATTCCAGCTTGACCAGACCCGCTGACGCCGTGGCAGCAAGCGAATATCCGTGTGCAACACCACCTCATTATCCTGATAACCGAGCCGTGACAAGCACTCTGTCTCGCGACTATCCGGGTCGTCGAGCAGCGCCATGGCCTGATCGCTGTGGCAGGCAAGAATCAGCTGATCAAACTCTCGCTGTTCACCATTCACCGTGAGAGTGACACCCTGCTCATGGCGGCGTACCGCACTCACCGCTGAACGGGTGTGAAAACGGGCTGAACATTGCTCCACCAAGGGTTTCACATACTGATTGGAGCCCCCCGGCACCACATACCACTGGGGCCGGTTGGTGAGCGAAAGCAGGCCGTGATTCTGGAAAAAGCGGATAAAGAACTTTGCCGGGAACACTTCCATCTGTTCCAGGGAGCAGGACCAGATGGCACCCCCCATGGCGAGAATATAATCCCGACAGAAACGCTCCCCGTAACCATGCCGGCGCAGGTATTCACCCAGCGGCATTTCCCCCGCCTCAGTGTCCAGCAACCCGGGCGCATTGCGATTAAAACGCAGGATGTCGCCGATAAAGCGCCAGTGGGATGGGCTCAGCAGATTGCGCTTCTGGGCAAAAATCCCGCCGAGGCCATCGCCGGAATATTCCAGTCCGTTGCGCTTATCACTGACGGCAAACCCCATCGCCGTGGGCTGGCCCTGCAAACCCAGCTCATCCAGCAGGCGCAGATAGTTGGGGTAGGTGCGGTCATTGAACACAATGAAGCCCACATCAATGGCGTAGTCACCGTGCTCCCGGCTCACCGGCACGGTACAGGTGTGGCCACCGAGGTAGTCGTTGGCCTCGAAGACGTCCACCTGATGATCTCTGGACAGATACCAGGCGGCGGTGAGGCCGCTGATACCGGCACCGACGATGGCAATACGCTGACTCATGCCTGTTCCTTTCTGCTAGTGGGACTGTGATTACTGTCGTCGTACTGGGCCTTGGCGGCCTTGAAAGCCTCGGTGACCCGCTCGCGCACACCGGCATGGGGCACCACCGGCGGCGGATAGTCGGGCGCCAGTAAAGGCTGTTTCCAGGGCTCGTGGACGGTCTTGTTATCCAGCTCGCGTAATTCCGGCACCCAGCGGGCGACAAACTCGCCCTGCGCATCGAAACGCTGGCTCTGGCGGACAGGGTTGAAGACGCGGAAATACGGCACCGCGTCGGTACCGGAGGACGCACTCCACTGCCAGCCGCCATTGTTGGCGGCAAAATCTCCGTCGATCAGGTGTTGCATGAAAAAACGCTCGCCCATCCGCCAGTCCAGCCACAGATGCTTGCTGAGGAACATGGCCGTGACCATGCGCAGGCGATTATGCATCCAGCCAGTGGCCACCAATTGCCGCATGGCCGCGTCCACCAGCGGGTAGCCGGTGCGACCCTCGCACCAGGCCTGGAACAGGTCAGGGTCTCGGGACCACTGCAGCAACTCGGTTTCCGGCCGAAACGCGCCACCGCGACTGACCCGGGGGAAACGGGCCATGATCTGGCGATAGAAGTCTCGCCAGGCCAGCTCACCAATCCAGCAGGCAGCCCCGTCCCGGGCGCCCGCATCGGCCATGGCCAGAGTCGCCGCCCGGTAGCAACTGGCCGGCGACAGCGTGCCCGCAGAAAGAGCGGCGGACAGGGCACTGGTGGCCGGTTGCGACGGAAAATCCCGATGCTTGCGATAACCGGCCAGATGATGCTCGGTAAAATCATCCAGTTGTTTCAGTGCCGCCGCCTCGCCCGGTTGCCAGTGACGGGTCAGAGAATCAGGCACTGTCAGCTTTTTGAGGGCACGTTCCACCACGCCCTTGCCGACAAAGCAGCCGTTACCGGCGCGAGCTGCAGACAATGTGGCCACCGGTTCGAAGTGGCTCTCGAGCCATACATCCCAGCGTTTTTTGAAGGCGCTGAAAACCGTGTAAGGCGTTCCCTTGCCGGTGTTCAGGGTGCGCGGAGGCACCAGCACGCTGTCATCAAAGCCGGTTATCTGCACCCCCAGCGGCTCCATGGCCTGGGCCACCGCCCGGTCACGGTTCAGTTCGTTAAGTGGGTACTCGCGGCTACATAACAGACGTTCAATGCCGTGCTCCCGCACAAAGTCCGCCAGGAGCCCGGGCACGGCGGCAAAGTCGCCGGCGTCCAGCACATGCAGATCCACACCCCGCTCTGCCAGGGCCTCGCCCAATTCAAGCAGGCTTTGCAGCACATACCAGCGGCGTAGCGGCGCCACATCGTGGCTGTCCCATTGCTGCTCACAGAGAAAATAGACGGCAATAACCGGTTCATCCCGTTCCAGCGCCTGCTGCAAGGCACGGTGTGAGTGGATACGTAGATCGTTGCGATACCAGAGCAGATTCATAAAACGTCTCTATCCCCTTCCAGGGCCAACAATTGTTCCGCCACCGCCTGACGATCCCCGGTGAGCCGGGTCACAGAGGCCGGCGGCGCTTCCAGCAATCTGCCCCAGCAGGCCACGGGCCAGGGCTGGTTCTGTTGCGGCCAGAGCCGCTGGCGCTGGCCGGCAGTAGGCCAGCGATCAATCACCCAGAGCACTCCGCAGGGCTGACGGTCGGCCAGAAGCGCACTCAAGGCATCCACGTCCACATCCCGCTGCAAGCACCACAACGGTCGCTGCAGCACCATGGCCAGCTCCAGAGCCGGCAATACATCCCCCACTGGCACCAGTAGCCAGCCAAATTCCCGGCGCTTGGGTGACAGAGACAGGGAACGGGCGGCCCACTTCTGGGTCAGAACCGCTTCCAGCAAAGCCAGATGAGCAGACAGGGAGGGACTGCCGGCGAGCTGCTCGCGCAGGGGGTCGCTGAGTTCGCGAATGACCTGAGCATGGCTGTAATCGGCCAGGAGGCTGTTGAGCAGTTGCTCCAGACGCCGCCCATTCATGGTCTCCAGCGCCAGTAACGCATCCTGGCGTGCCTGGGCCCAGGGCACACCGTTATCCGCTGACAGCAGCGGCTCCTGCTCCCCTGACAGCAAGGACGCCACCTGGCTGATGGGCACGCCCTTTTCCACCCAATGAACAATGCGCCGGATCTGGTCCACTTCGGCGGATCGGTAACGGCGATGACCCTTGGCGGTCCGCTCCGGCTTCAGCAGGCCATAGCGACGTTCCCAGGCACGCAGGGTGACCGGGTTGACGCCACACTGCTCACTGGCCTGCTGGATGGTCAGCACGTCGCTCATACCCGGTTTCTCAGCCCCAGGTCATCCGGATAAGGCGACAGATAACCCTGCTTTTCCAGATACGGCTGCGGCACCTTGCGCATGCCGCCACGCAGCAAGGTCATGGGCACAATCAGCGGCACTTCCTCGCGCAGGTAGGCCTCAATCTGTTCGTTGATCAACGCCCTGTCAGTATCGCTGAGACCCTCACGCAAAAAACCCGCCAGGTGTTGCAAGGTATTCACATGTGCACCTCGCGATACCCGCTTCTTCATGGCGACCATCAGGGCGTGGATGTATTCCTCGGCGATATCCTCCAGCGGACGACTTTTCAGGTCGCTGAGCAGAGGCCCAAGCTGGCGGTACGTTTTCTGGCAGTGGGCTAACAGCTGGAATTTGTGCCGACTGTGGAAGTCGATCAAACGCCGGGCGGTGAGCCCCTGCTCGCGGAGCTGGCACCAGTCGTCGTAGAGGAACACCCGCTCGATAAAGTTTTCCCGCAGGGTGTCGTCGTTGAGCCTGCCCTCTTCTTCCAGGGGCATGAGCGGATAGTGGGTCTGCAGGGCTGCGGCAAACAGGCCACTGGCATCACGGTGCTGCACATTGCCATCGTCGTTATAGACGCGAATGCGCTCCATGCCGCAACTGGGGGATTTGGCCATCAGGATATAGCCCCGCAACGGCGCCAGAGAGGGCATGGTGCGGGTGATGAAATCCTGCATCAGGTCGGTATAGTCGCGACGCCCATCGGTGGTGATCATCCGCAGCTCTCCGCCTTGCTCGGCAAGATGCATGGCCTTGCGCGGCGCACTGAGGCCCGCCCCCATTTCCGGGCACAGGGAACGAAACTGGAAATAGCGGGACAAAACGCCAGTGCAATAGCGGGAATGCTTGTGCCCCTTGTCGTGACGCACTTCCAAGCCCAGCAAACAGGCGCTGATACCGACCGGGATTGTTGCGGAGCTGTTCATGTGTCACCCCATACCTGTACAAGAAATGATGTTTGTACAAGTTTAGGCCGATGTACAGTCAACAACCCGTGAAACTCCCATTGTCGCCATTTTCCTGCATCGGATCCTGAAGGTGCAATCTCGGGCAGCTATCCTTATACTTCTCAAAAAACTGACCATATGGACAGTGCAATGCGTATTCTTGTGTGCGGCGGGCGGGATTTTTCCGATCAGGCATTACTGGCCCGCAGCCTGGCCCGGCTGCTACGTGACAACACCTTCAGTCTGCTGATCCACGGCAACGCCTCTGGCGCGGATCGACTAGCCAGCCAGTGGGCCCATGACAGCGGTGTAGACCAGGTCAGCTACCCGGCCAACTGGGTAGCCCATGGTCGCGCCGCCGGCCCCATGCGTAACCGGCGCATGCTCCACCATGGCCGCCCCCAGGCGATAGTGGCTTTTCCCGGCGGCCGTGGCACCGCCAATATGATTCAACTGGCCGAAGACGCCGGCCTGCCGGTCTGGCAGCCGGCCCTGGACGGCGAGGATGGCCTGCCCACGCCCCAAGGGCTGGTCGCACGCTGAAGAAAGCCGGTTTCACCACAGAGGGCACGGAGCTCACTGAGGAAAGTGCATGACCTCTGTGGCCTCTGTGGTGAAAATCGGGTTTTGCCGAGACCAAGATGTGTCGACGGGAGAACAAAAGAAGGGAATCGGGACAGGGCTGAAACGAAAAAGGGCCCGCCGTAGGCGAGCCCTTTTAAATTTGGTGGGTCGTGCTGGATTCGAACCAGCGACCAATTGGTTAAAAGCCAACTGCTCTACCAACTGAGCTAACGACCCGCTCCCGAAGGAGGCGCAAATAATACGGATTTATTTCCGGGAGACAAGGGGAAAACCGATTTTTTTTCCCCTTTACTGATAGTTTGTTGGATCTTTGACCAATGCCTCATCAAAGCCTTGCTTGCGAAGGCGGCAACTGTCGCATTTGCCACAGGCATTGCCATTCTCGTCAGCCTGGTAGCAGGACACCGTGAGCCCATAATCCAGCCCCAGGGCCGTGCCCTGCTGGATTATCTGTGCCTTGCTCAAATGCATCAGCGGGGTCTCCACGCTGATCGGAGACCCTTCCACGCCAGCCTTGGTGGCCAGGCTGGCCATGGCCTGGAAGGCTTCAATGAAGGCTGGGCGGCAGTCCGGATACCCGGAATAGTCCACCGCATTAACGCCGATGTAGATCGCTTCGGCTTCCACTACTTCCGCCAGCCCCAGAGCCAGGGAAAGAAAGACGGTGTTACGGGCCGGCACGTAAGTCACCGGAATCCCGTCACCACCCTCTTCCGGCACGTCAATGGAGTGGTCTGTGAGCGCTGAGCCACCGATATTGCCCATGCCCAGCTCGATCACCCGATGGCTGAGCGCCCCCAGGGCAGCGGAGACCCGCTCGGCGGCATCCAGCTCGGACCGAGTCCGCTGACCGTAGTCAAAGGCAATGGTGTGGCACTCGTAGCCCTGATCCCGGGCGATAGCCAGGCAGGTGGCCGAGTCCAGGCCGCCGGACAGCAATACCACGGCTTTTTTCATTGATGGCTCTCCTTCAACCGGTCAACTAGCGCCCGCGGGCGTCATTCCAGAGTAGTTTGTGCAGCTGTAGCTGGAACCGAACCGGCAGGCGGTCTGCCACGATCCAGTCAGCCAGCTCACCCGGTGGCAGCTCCCCCTGCACCGGGGAAAACAACACATCGCTGACCCGCTGGTGCAATTGGTGCTGATCCAGCATAAAACGGGCCCAGTCGTAATCCTTGCGGTCCGCCAGCACAAATTTGACCTGGTGATGAGGCTGAAGCAGAGGAATATTCTCCAGCCGGTTGTTGTGCTGTTCCCCGGAGCCCGGGGCTTTCAGGTCCATGACCACGGAGACTCTCGGATCGACACCCGCTATATCCATGGCGCCACCGGTTTCCAGGCTCACATCAAGGCCTCGATCACACAGGGCAGTCAGCAGCGGCAAGCAATTGGGCTGAGCCAGAGGTTCGCCACCGGTAACCGTCACATAGTGAGCCCCGTGGCTGGCTACCCTTTCCAGAACCGCCTCAAGCGACCATTTTTCCCCACCGGAAAAAGCGTACTCGGTATCGCACCACACGCAACGCTGCGGGCAGCCGGTCAGGCGAACGAATACCGTGGGACGACCCACAGTTCGAGCTTCGCCTTGAAGGGAATAAAAAATTTCGGTCAGACGGAGGTCCACAACATCTCCTGAGTACCCGGGAGGGGGAAATGCGGCGGATTCTATCACTTTTGCCGGCGTCTGTGCCGCCGGCAAAAGACGGATAGAGGGGGATTACTTATTCAGCTGTTCCAGCAGCGTCTTCGCCTGGCTGGCTTCAGAGCTGTCCGGATACTGTTTTATCAGCTTGTGCAGATTGACCTTGGCCTGGGACACCTGCTCGTCACGGGCCTGCATCACCGCCAAGGTATAGAGGCTGGTGGGCGCCTTGCTGTGATCCGGATAGTCATCCACTACCGACTGGAACTGGGCCTGGGCCTTGTCCGGCTTCGGGGTTTTCAGGTTGCTGTAAACCTTGCCAAGCCAGAAGTGGGCGTGGGCACGAAACTGCCCGTTGGGGAAATCGTTCAGGTAACCCTCGAAGGCTTCTGCCGCCGCATCAAAGTCTCGCTTTATCAGCTTGTCCTTGGCGGCACTGTAGGCGTCACGGTCTGCTTCGGGGTCATTGGGCGCCGCACTATCGGCGCTATCATCTGGCTGCTCGGTCTTGCCTTGCTCAGCCAGCGTATTGATTCGGGTATCCAGGTCCAGATAACGCTCACGCTCGGCGTCCTTCATGACCTGTAGTTCATGGCGCAACTCTTCAAGCTGACCCTGTAAATCCTGGATCTGCTCTTCAAACTGTTGTTGCTGCTGCATCAGTAGCAACAAACCATCCTGGCTCATCGGGGCTGCGGCATTGCTGCTACCACCGGATCGTGCCTGGGCCAGACTTCTCTCTTCAACGGCCAGCGGCCCGGTGTTCTGTGCTTGCGCACAGAACACCAGGGAGCCGAGCACTACGCCTGCAAGCAGGCGCGTTCGCTTCACTGCTTTCATGCCTTACGGACGGCCGGCAGTGTAGTTGATTTCTACGCGACGGTTCTTGGCCCAGTCCATTTCGCTGTGACCAAAGGCTGCAGGCTTCTCTTCACCGTAGGAAACGATTTCCAGCTGGGAAGAAGACACGCCCTGAACTCGCAGGAACTTCTCTACCGCCTTGGAACGACGCTCGGACAGAGCCACGTTGTACTCACGGGTACCGCGCTCGTCAGCGTGACCTTCCAGACGCAGTTTGGCGTTGGAGTTGTTCTTCAGGTAGGTAGCGTGGGCACGCAGAGTTTCGAAAGCCGCCGCCGGAACGGTGTTGCTGTCGAATGCGAAGTAGATCACCCGGCTGTCGGTGGTGCCATCGTAGTTGGACGGATGGTTGTAGAAGTTGTCAGCTGTCAGCGGGATGCTGCTGGTGTCCGGCTTGGACGGAGTAGACGGCTCAACCGGAGTTACCGGAGAGGTATCAGTCTGCTGGGACATATCGTCGGTGGCAGAGCTGTCGTCTTCAGTCGGGGTGCTGGAACAGGCTGCCAGGGCAGCTGCCAACATCAGGGCAAACAGCGGGTTAAGAAATGAACGCATGCGTAAAGCTCCTATAATTTCCTAGTATTGGACTCCGAGAATGACTCAGAGGAACGGCGACCAGGCCGGTTCTCTGACTTCCCCTTCCTTCGACGGCAGCTTCACTTTGACTCTGCCATCGATGGATACGGCTTCCAGAACCCCCGTCCCCCGATCTTGCGTCCCGTAAATTACCATACTTCCATTGGGCGCAACACTGGGCGATTCATCCATGTCTGTACGGGTCACAATATTGAATGTGCCCCGCTGGAGGTCCTGCACCCCGACGTTAAAATTTCCGTTTCGTCGGTGTACATAAACAAGATAACGGCCGTCGGGTGTGACATCCGGGCGCGCATTATACGCACCCTGGAACGACACTCGCCGGACCGACTTATCATTTATGTTCAGTTTGTAGATCTGTGGCCCGCCGGAACGGCTGGAGGTGAACACCAGGTGCTCCCCATCCGGCAGCCAGCGCGGCTCCGTATCGATACCATAATGCTGGGTCAGCCGTGTTAACTTTTTAGTGGCGATATCCAGCATGTAAATTTCCGGGTTTCCGTCCCGCGACAAGGTCAGGGCCAGCTTTTGGCCGTCCGGTGACCAGTCCGGGGCACCATTGATACCTCTGAAACTGGACACCTTTTCCCGGTTGGTGGTCGCCAGGTCATGGGTATAGACCCCCGGCATGCCATCATCCTCGAAAGAGACATAAGCAACTTTCCTGCCATCCGGCGCCCAGGTCGGGCTCATGATTGGCTCTTTACTGCGCAGGATAGTCGTTACACGGTGCCCGTCAGCGTCCGCATATTGCAACTGATAAGGGTTTTTGTCATTACGATTATGCGTGACATAGAGAATCTTGGTGGAAAACGCGCCGGGGATACCGGTGAGCTGTTCATAGATCCGGTCACTGATGGCATGGGCCACATCGCGCAGCTGGGACACGGGGGGCCGATAGGTTTCCGACATCAGCTTCACCTGGCGGTTTACGTCGAACAGGGCATAGCTGACCTCGTAACCACCGGTTTCCTGGGCTTTCATGCTGCCGGTGATGATGTACTCCACCCCCAGCACCCGGAAATCCCGGTAGATGACTTCGCTTTCATTACGCGGCCTGCTGAGCATATCTTCCGCCGGTAGCGGCTTGAACTGGCCACTGCGATGGAGATCTGCCTGCACAATCTGTGACACGTCCTCGGGCGCATTCTGTGCCCCCTCAAAGGGCACGACGGCGATGGGGACCGCATCAACACGCCCTTCGGTGACCCGTATCAACAATTCTGCCCGGGCCATCGCAGCGCCAAACACCAGGATGGCCGCCAGACCGATCCGCCACATTTTCTGTGCCCTACATTCCAACTTCATTGTGCAACTCCAGGATCAAATTCGATCACCAGTGAGCGAAACTGTTTATCAAACAGGGGGCCATCAGGCACCGGCAAGGGGCTTGCCAGCTTGACCGCATTCATTACCGATTCATCAAAATCCGGGTAGCCGCTGCTTTTTACCACCGACACGTTAATGACTTCACCGCCAGGAATCATCTGTATACGAACCTGCGTCTTGATGTCATCCCGGTTCCGGTAATTCCCGGGAATACGCCAGCGCTGTCCCACCTGAGCGGAAATGGCATCGGTAAAACTGGCCACTTCCACATCCGACTGATCCGCGTTGCTGGCTGCTTCCTGCGACTCCTGGGGTGATGGCTCCGTCGGCGTTGCCATCTCCAGCTCTTCCTCGGCCAGCATTTCCTCCAGACTCGGCTCCTCAATATCGGGGATAGCCGGTTTGGGATCGGGCTTGGGTTCCGGTTTCGGTTCTGGCTTAGGTGTCGGCTTTTTGGTCGGCTCCGGTTTCGGCTTGGGTTTGGGCTCAGGCTTTTTGGGTTCTGGCTTGGGCTCCGGTTTGGGTTTCGGCTTTGGCTTGGGTTTCGGTTCCGGTTTCGGCGCTGGCTTTTGCTCCGGCTTCGGTTTGCTCACCGGCGCCGTCTTCTGTTTCGACGTCTCCACCATTGTGGCTTTCACATGGGGAGGAATCACCGGCGCCTTGTGCAGAGACGGGTCCGTGCTCCAGCTGAACACCAATAGCCCAAACACCAGCAGGTGAATGAGCAGGGTAAAAAGCAGCGCGGCGCCACGATCACTCATTGCTGCCCTGCGGTTCAGTCACCAGACCCAGCTGAGTAATGCCGGCTTCCTGCAAGGCCCCCATCAACTGGACCACCTTGGCGTAGGCCACCTGGCTATCCCCTTCCACCAGAAACAGAGTGGACGGTTTCTGCTTGTGGATGCGCAGCGCATGACCTTGCACGGTTTCCAGGCTGGCAGACTTGCGGCTGTCGCTACCCACATCAATGTAATAGCTGCCGTCGGCGGTCACCGAAATGATCACCGGCTCATCCTTGTTGGTATCAATGGGCTCGCTGTTGCTGTCAGGCAGATCCACATTGATGCCCTGGGTCATCATCGGCGCCGTGGCCATGAAAATCACCAGCAACACCAGCATCACATCGATGTAGGGCACCACGTTCATCTCGGCAACGAGCTTGCGCGGCACCCTGATCTTCACGCCGCTCATGGCTTATCCCTCGCGTCCGTGAACCTGACGGTGCAGCACCGAGGAAAACTCCTCGGCGAACATTTCGTTTTCAGTGAGCAGGGCATCGCTCTGCGCAGAAAAACGGTTGTAGGCCATCACTGCCGGAATCGCCGCAAACAAGCCAATGGCCGTGGCAATCAACGCCTCCGCAATGCCTGGCGCCACTACGCTGAGAGTCGCCTGCTTGACGTTGGCCAGGGCCATGAAGGAATTCATGATGCCCCACACCGTGCCGAACAGACCCACATAAGGACTGGTGGAACCCACCGTCGCCAGAAAAGGAAGATGCTTGGTCAAGCGGGTCTGCTCACGCTGCAGAGCCACCCGCATGGCACGCTGACTGCCATCCATCACGGCTTCGGCGCCACGGGTGCTCTTGGACAGCCGCACAAACTCCTGGAAGCCGGCGCGAAAGATAGACTCCGGGCCCGCATCCACGTCCGGATCCTTTCGACTCTGGTTGTAGAGTGAAGCCAAATCGTCGCTGGACCAGAATTTCTCTTCGAAAGCACGTCCTGCCTTATGAGCCCGCCCCATTACCCGGAAACGGCTGACAATCATGTACCAGGACGTCAACGACGCCAGTATCAAAAGCACCATGACCAGCTGCACCACAATGGTGGCATTACTGATCAGACTGACGACAGACATACTCGATGCCTCAACCATTGAGCCCTTCTCCTTCGCTGGCGGCTTTGAACTTGTTGTACAGACCCGCCGGTATCCCGGTGGGCCTGAGAGTATCAGCACTGACGCAGGCCACCTTGATCTCAGCCTGACACAGCAGCGTATCGCCTCGGCATACCTGCTGATCGAAAAACAACGTTGCCTTGCCCAGCTGCTTGAGCCGGGCGGTCACTGCCAGTGCATCATCGATGCGGGCCGGCTGACGGTATTCCACATTGGCCGAATGGACCACGAACTGGAAATTTTCATCGGCCAGCACATAGTGCTGATAGCCCAGAGTGCGCAAAAACTCAGTGCGCGCCCTTTCCATGAATTTCAGGTAATTCACGTAATAAACGATGCCACCGGCATCAGTGTCTTCGATGTAGACGCGTACCGGCAGGGTAAATTCCCCATTTCGCGGCTTTTTTTCAATCATTAAACAAATCACCGTCTTTTCGAGGACGCTGTAAGCCGAAATGACGCCAGGCATGGTTGGTGGTGGCGCGTCCACGAGGGGTACGTTGAATAAAGCCCTGCTGGATCAAATAGGGCTCCACCACCTCTTCCAGGGTGCCGGCATCTTCATTAAGAGCCGCCGCCAGTGACTCCAGGCCCACCGGACCACCATCAAATTTGTGCATGATCATGTCGAGCAGACGCCGGTCGGTGCCGTCCAGGCCACAACTATCGACCTCCAGCATATCCAGCGCCCGCTGGGCCATGGCTTCGGTGATACGTCCGTCGCCTTTTACTTCCGCGTAATCACGCACCCGTCGCAACAGCCGGTTGGCGATACGGGGAGTGCCCCGGGCGCGGCGCGCCACTTCCAGAGCGCCGGCATCATCAATGGGAATGGAGAGAATGTCGCAGGCACGAATCACAATCCCGGAGAGATCCTCCACCGAATAGAATTCCAGCCGCTGAACAATGCCGAAGCGATCGCGCAAGGGCGCGGTAAGCAGGCCGGCCCGGGTGGTGGCACCCACCAGAGTGAAGGGCGGCAAATCCAGTTTGATGGAACGGGCCGCCGGCCCCTCGCCGATCATGATATCGAGCTGGTAGTCCTCCATGGCCGGATAGAGGATTTCCTCCACCACCGGTGACAGGCGGTGGATTTCATCCACGAACAGCACATCACCTTCTTCCAGGTTGGTGAGGATGGCGGCCAGATCACCGGCTTTTTCCAGCACAGGGCCGGAAGTAGACTTGAGTTCGCAGCCCATTTCACGGGCGATGATGTGCGCCAGGGTAGTCTTGCCCAGGCCGGGGGGGCCAAAAATCAGGGTATGGTCCAGGGCTTCATGACGGCCACGGGCGGCATCAATGAAGATTTCCATGCGCTCGCGGACTTTTGGCTGGCCTTTGTAATCAGCCAGACTAGCCGGGCGGATAGCCCGGTCCTGCTGCTCTTCACCGGTGCCGACAGCGGCAGCTGAAATCAGACGGTCGTTTTCCATGCTTGCAGTAGAGAAACCCAGCGTTATGAGAATGATTTTGAGCTAGCGTAGACGGATTGTTCCCGGCAGTCACCCGGTGGATGCGAACAGTTGAAAGTTGAAACGCGCTCGAAGCTGCTGCCTCACGAATCAGGCCCCCTTCGCGTTTAACCCGATTTGGTGCGCGGGCACGACATAGCAGCATCTCAAGTGTCGTCCCGCGCCTTTAAACTTTGAACTTTCAACTTGCCTTCACCGCGCCAAGCTTTTCAGCGCCTGCCGGATCAGTTGCTCACTGCTGGCGCCCTCTTCCGCCACCTTGCCAACAGCAGCGGCGGCATCCTTGTTGCGATAACCCAGCGCCTCCAGGGCGGCAATGGCGTCGGAACGGGCATCGTCGGGCTGTGCCAACGACACCTGGCCTGACAGGGAGGTGGGGCCACCATCAATCTTGTCGAGGCGGTCACGCATTTCGATAACCAGTCGTTCAGCGGTTTTCTTGCCGATACCGGGCACCTTCACCAGTGAGGTGGTGTCCTGATCGTGGATGCACTGTGCCAGGCGATCCGCCTCGATGCCGGAGAGAATGGCCAGGGCCATTTTCGGCCCCACGCCGTTGACCTTGATCAGCGCCCGAAACAGCTCGCGCTCATAACGATCGGCAAAACCATAGAGTAACTGGGCATCTTCGCGCACCACGAAATGGGTATACAGGGTCAAAGGCTCACCAGTGTCCGGTAGACCGTAGAAGACGGTCATGGGGGCTTCCACTTCGTAGCCCACCCCGTTCACATCCAGCAGCAGCACTGGCGGGCGTTTCTCGAGCAGGGTTCCGCGCAATTGTCCTATCATGGCTGAATCATCACCGTACTTTTCACCGTATTCGTCCGTTTCTTACCGCGGTAGCGCCGCCCATACGCGCCAGGGACACGCGCATGTGGGCATGACAAAGGGCAATGGCCAGCGCGTCGGCCGCATCTTCCTGGGGGCGTTTTTCCAGGCCGAGCAGGTATTTGACCATTTCCGCCACCTGCCCTTTTTCCGCGCCACCGCGCCCTACCACCGCCTGCTTCACCTGACGGGCAGAATATTCAAACACTGGTAGTGAGGCCTGCATCACCGCCGCAATGGCAGCTCCCCGGGCCTGCCCCAGCTTCAGGGCAGAATCCGCGTTGCGGGCCATGAACACCTTTTCAATACTCACTTCCGCCGGGCCGTATTCCATCACCACCTGATGGATGCCGGTGAAGATCTCGCCCAGGCGAGGAGGAATCTCCTTGTGGGTCGTGGCGATGGTCCCGAAGGCCACCGCCCGACTGCGGTTACCCACCTGCTCCACCAGACCGTAACCGGTGCGCCGGGAGCCCGGGTCGATCCCCAGTAGTAATGCCATAAGCCGCTGACCCGATAATAAAAAGCTGGCCCAGTTTTACCTGACAGCTGTCCATATGTCCAGTTGAAGCAGCTTCTAGCTTCTAGCTTCTAGCTTCTAGCTTCTAGCTTCTAGCTTCTAGCTTCTAGCAGGATTGTGGCCCGGACCGAAAGATGCACAAGCCTGATAACAAAAAACCCCGACGCTGCGGGGTTTTTGTTTTTCTGGTAGCTAGCAGCTAGTAGCTACTCCTCTTCTTCCGCCGGCCAGCTGGCGTTGGTGTAGACGTTCTGCACGTCGTCCAGATCTTCCAGCATGTCGATCATCTTCTGAACGGTTTCGGCGGTGTCCGCATCCATCTCCGCTTCCGTGGAGGGGTGCATGGTCACTTCCGCATCGGCGAACTCCAGCCCGGCTTCGCGCAGGGCATCAACCACGTCACCGAACTGCCTATCCGGGGTGGTGATCACCAGGAAGCTGCCGTCGTCGTTTTCTTCCACGTCCTCGGCACCGGCTTCCAGGGCCACTTCCATCAGCTTGTCTTCGTCCACGCCGCCGGGCTCAAAAAAGATCTCGCCGCGCTTGGTGAACAGGAAAGCCACAGAACCACTGGTGCCCAGATTACCGGCAAACTTGGAGAACGCATGGCGCACCTCGGCCACAGTACGGTTCACGTTGTCGGTCATGGTTTCCACCAGTACCGCCACGCCACCCTTGCCATAGCCTTCGTAGGTGATCTCTTCCATGTTGGCATCATCATCACCACCGGCACCGCGCTTGATCGCCCGGTCGATGGTGTCACGGGTCATGTTCTGACCCAGCGCCTTGTCCACCGCTGCACGCAGGCGTGGGTTATCGGCCGGCTCGCCGCCGCCCATTCTGGCCGCCACGGTGATTTCACGAATCAGCTTGGTAAAGATCTTGCCGCGTTTGGCATCCTGGGCCGCCTTGCGGTGCTTGATATTGGCCCATTTACTGTGTCCTGCCATGGTGTCTCCCGTAATTGCTACGAACAGACCGGCGCGAGCAGGTCGCGCCGCCGGTTGCTATCGAATCAGTTATCGTCCTTGCGAACCTGCACACCCACTTCACGCAGCTGCTTGTTGTCCACCGGGGACGGCGCATTGGTCATGGTGCAGGCTGCGGTCTGGGTTTTCGGGAAGGCAATCACATCCCGGATAGACTCGCTGCCGGTCATCAGCATGACCATGCGATCCAAGCCGAAGGCCAGGCCACCATGTGGCGGCGCGCCGTATTTCAGGCCGTCGAGCAGGAAGCCGAATTTTTCGTCCGCCTCTTCATCGGAAATGCCCAGCGCTTCGAACACGGTACGCTGCATGGCCGGGTTGTGGATACGGATGGAACCGCCACCCAGCTCGGTGCCGTTCAGCACCATGTCATAGGCACGGGACAGCGCCCCTTCCGGGTTGCTTTTCAGCTCTTCCGGGCTGCAGCTGGGCATGGTGAAGGGGTGATGCAGCGCGTAGTACTGGCCGTCATCCTCTTCAAACATGGGGAAATCCACCACCCACAACGGCGCCCAGTCACCCTGTACCAGGTTCAGGTCGTGGCCGACCTTGACGCGCAGCGCCCCCAGGGCTTCGTTGACAATCTTGGCCTTGTCGGCGCCAAAGAAGATCAAGTCGCCGGTCTCGGCACCGGTGCGCTCGAGAATGCCCTGGATTGCCTCTTCGGTCAGGAATTTGAGGATCGGCGACTGCAGGCCTTCCGCCCCCGCAGCCAGGTCGTTGACCTTGATATAGGCCAGCCCCTTGGCGCCGTAGATGCTGACGAACTTGGTATAGCCGTCGATATCCTTGCGCGACAGGCTGCACCCGCCAGGGACTCTCATGGCCGCCACACGCCCTTTCGGATCGTTGGCCGGGCCGGAGAACACCTTGAAATCCACACCGGCCAGCAGGTCGGCGATGTCGATCAGTTCCAGCGGGATACGCAGATCCGGCTTGTCGGAACCAAAACGCTGCATGGCTTCCGAGAACGGCATGCGCGGGAAGTCCGGCAGCTCCACATTGAGCAGCTCCTTGAACACCGAGCGCACCATTCGTTCGGTGATGCCCATGATGTCTTCTTCCTCCACAAAGGAGGCTTCCAGATCGATCTGGGTGAATTCCGGCTGACGATCAGCCCGCAGGTCCTCATCGCGGAAGCACTTGGCGATCTGGTAGTAACGGTCGAAGCCCGCCACCATCAGCAGCTGTTTGAACAACTGCGGGGACTGCGGCAACGCGAAGAAGCTGCCGGGATGGGTGCGGCTCGGCACCAGGTAATCACGGGCGCCTTCGGGGGTAGCACGAGTGAGGATCGGGGTTTCCACATCCATGAAACCTTCGCCTTCCAGGAAGGCGCGAACCACATGGGTCAGACGCGAACGGAACTGGAAGTTGCGCAGCACTTCCGGGCGACGCAGGTCCATGTAGCGGTACTTGAGGCGCACCTCTTCACCGGCAGCGGAGTGGGCATCGAGCTCGAACGGCGGCGTTTCTGCCTCGTTGAGGATGGTCAGTTCCTTGCCCAGCACTTCGATATCGCCAGTGGACATCTTGCTGTTACGCACCGCTTCATCGCGCATGCGCACCCGGCCGGTCAGGCGCACCACGTACTCGCTGCGAACCTTGTCGGCCAGCGCGAAGGCTTCCACGGTATCCGGATCGAACACCACCTGCACCAGACCATTACGGTCTCGCAAGTCGAGGAAAATCACCCCGCCGTGGTCACGGCGGCGACTGACCCAACCGCAAAGCTCAACTGTTTCTCCGTCGTGGGAGGCTCGCAAATCACCGCAATAATGGCTTCGCATGCTTAACATCCGCTTGTATTTCTGAGGGCGCCGCCCGGGGCCGACCGCATCTGTCGGCAGCTCCTGCCCCGGACCGCTGAAAAAGGCGCCACAGTATAGCGATTCCACCGCCCGCGAGCCATGCCGGGGGGCGATTCCCTGCCAAACAGGCCACATCCGCCTCTTTTTTGTTGAAACTCCGTAAAAAATAGTGGTTTGACGGCTTGTGCAGTGAAAATTCATGGCATATAACAGATGCGAACCAAATCAGTGGCCCCCTGAGTTTGCGCAGTCCAGGGGCGTACCTGATCAGGGAAGCAAGACCGGTTCCCCGCCTTTCGGCGGAGACACACATTCTCAGGAAGACACCAAAAAGGGGTAAGTAATCCATGGCTGCAAAGAAAAAGACAGCTGCCAAAGCCACCAGCGCTACTGCGGCTCGCAAGGTTAAAACCATCACCGAACCGATGAACAAAACCCAGATCGTCAACCAGATCAGCGATACCACCGGCCTGACCAAGAAAGACGTCAACGCCGTATTCGATGAGCTGGCAGACATCATGGAAGGTCATCTGAAGAAACGCGGTGCTGGTCAGTTCACCCTGCCGGGCCTGATGAAAATCGTGACCCAGAAGAAACCCGCCACCAAGGCACGCAAGGGCATCAATCCATTCACCGGCGAAGAAACCACTTTCGCCGCCAAGCCGGCCCGCACCATGGTAAAAGTGCGTCCGCTGAAGAAGCTCAAGGACATGGCATCCTGATGCCGCTTGCCACCGCCGGGCTCCTGCCCGGCGGTTGACCTTCTCTCTCCTCCTCTGGCCCCTGGCCACCCCAGCCTCTATAATCCGCGCCCATTGATATCTCGCTGACTGACCCTGGTTGTTTTCTGGCCAACCGCAGCCACCCTAGGCGCCAGCATCAGCCCCGTTCTTCTGTACCGGAATTCAAGGAGCGCGCCCATGGCAGAGCGTAAAGACAAGAAGAAGGTAATCGGCGAGCCGATGACCGACGAACAGATCAAGGTTTTCCTGGATTTCTCCAGCGAGGAGGGTGTGGACGCCGACTTCCACGTCCTTGAGAAGGCCTACCGGGCCTTGCGGGCCGAAGATTTCGGGCGTTTCATCGGGTTCTTCCAGACACAGGGCCGGGATATCAATGCCCGCGATCCCCAGGGCCGTACCCTGCTGACCCATATCGACGATCACCCGAAGTGCAGTGACTATGCTCAGTTGCTGCGTGATGCCGGCGGCACAGGTCCGGATTAAGAGCCTCTACCCCGCCGCCTGACCTTCTGTCGGGCGGCAACCAGCCAGATACATTTTCCAGGAAAAATACATACCCTCAGGAACTTGTTCACCGCCCAAGCCCATGGCATTGTTAAGCCATTACAAGGGCTATCGGGGCCCGGCGACCATGTCGCCTCTAATAACAGGGTATTGAGAGAGCCGGAGACGGCTTTCCTGTTTGGTTTTGTGGCAACTGCCTCCACTGGCATATCGCGACAAAGACGATCACAGGTTGTATTCCAGACCCTGATAAAACACACAACAACAACAAGAGCTGTAAACCATCATGACAGCATATCCTCAACGATTCTGGCATTCCCTGTGTCTGGTCGCGCTTTGCGCAATGAGCTTGCAACTTCATGCGGCACGCGATGACGACTATGACGATGAAATGGATGAAGTCACCGCGGAAGAACTGCAAATGCAGGAGATTCCGGTGGACGAACGCATCTTCCAGGAAAAATGGAACGAGGTTCCCTACAAGAAGAGCTACTTCACCTACACTGACGCGCAGATCCGCGAGAAATGGGACTACCTGATGCGTGGACTCAAGGTGCCCTACCCCTCCGCAGACTACATGCGTGCCCAGTTCAAGAAATACCCGTTCATGTCTGAAGACATCCAGAACTGGGATGGCAAGGACTATGAAGAACTTGAGCGCCGCTACCTGGCCGTATACAGGATGTTCTTTTCCGGTGATTTCCAGCAAGCTCGCGAAGAAGGGCTGAAACTGGGAGCAATCGGCAAGATTCCTTCCCTGTTCTCCCAGCTGATGTATGCGATCTATCTGGCGGACCGTCAAAGCACCAAATACATGATGTTGCAGGACGTGGCTAACCAGGCGGAGGAATACTTCGATGAGATGAAAGCAGCCGAGGGTGATGCAGAAGTGGCCCCGATAGTGGCTACTGTAAAACTGGGTTACGCCTACGCCATCGCCCGTATCGCCGAAGAATCCCCGGTGCCAGTCGTAGTGGCTCGCCGCTATATCGGCAAGATCAAGAACAGCGCCGAAGAAGTGGTGGAAGTGATGCCGGAACAGCCTCTGGCACACGCCTTCCGCGCTGGCGTCGATGCCGGCATCATGCGTCGAGTCGGGAAATTCACCGGCCGCATGACCTACGGTGCCCGCACCACCACGGTGGAAGACTCCTTCGCCGAAGCACTGGAAATGGCCGGCGACATTCCGATTGTTAACTATGAGTACGCCAATGCGTTGATCTACATGAACCGCAAGCGCGACCTCAACGAGGCAATCAGCTACCTGGAAAAGGCCATGAAGATCCGTCCCGAGTTCTCCATGGATGCCCTGGACGTGATGTATTCCTACAAACGCCTGCAGGAAGTACGACTTTATGCCCTCAACTTCCGCAGCTTCCGCAAGTTTGAAAAGCTGCGCCGCAAGTTCAGCAAGCAGACTGACCGCAACCTGACCAGCATCATCAGCGACCCGCTGAGCATGGACATGCTGAATAACCCGGAAAAATATGTCCTCCCTGAGCGCGGCTGATGTCACTCTATGAGGATAAGCTGTTCCCGGTATTACTGGATTGGGCAACCCGTCCGGTTTACCGGGACCGCGCCCGGATAGTCGGCCAGGCGCAGGGACGCATTCTGGAGCTGGGTGTGGGTACCGGCAGCAACTTTGCCTTTTATGGCGATTCCGCCACCGAAATCCACGGTATCGAACCGGTCGAAGCAATGCTGGATATTGCTCGGGAAGCCGCCGACCAGTGCCCTCACCCGGACCGTTTTGTCCTGCGCACCGGCGATGCCCAGCAACTGCCCTACCCCGACCACCATTTTGATACGGTGATAGCCTGCTTGGTGTTCTGCACCATTCCTGATCCCCGACAAGCCGCAGCAGAAGCCTTTAGGGTACTTAAACCCGGAGGCACCCTGTTGGCGCTTGAGCATGTCCTCAGCGACCGACGCTGGGTACAGCGCGTGCAAAAGGGCATGAACCCGGTCTGGAAACACCTGGCCTGTGGCTGCCAACTCACCCGCGACACCGCCAGCATCTTCCGCGAGGCAGGCTTTCGCTTAAACAAGGCCTCACACCGCCGCCACTCCAAGCTGCCAGCCTTTGCCGGAGAATTGCTGGATGGGGCCTTATTACGACCTTAAAAAAATCAACGGCAAGCCTCAAGCTACAAAACGAATCAGGGCAGTGAAAACTGAAGTGTGTCTGCGCCGCGCCGGACGGCACTCTTGCATATGTTGCTTTTGCGATGGGTGGAGCGCGAAGGCAAACGTTTACCTATGTGCTCTCTGCCATCTCGCGTTGTAGCTTGTAGCTTGTAGCTACCCAACTGGGACAAACTGCCACACCCACCCGCGCCGCTTTCCCTTTACAATACCCCCATGGATACCCGCCCCCCCTTACTGAACTGGCGCCTGCGGCTAATCTGGCTACGCAGCCTGCTGGTGCTAATCATTACCCTTGCCCTAATGGTGCTGCAAAGCCAGGGGCATAGCGGCTATCGTCTCAATGAACTGGGCTGGCTGGCGGCGCTCTTATTGCCCAGCCTTCTCACGCTGTTGTCTCACCGCGTGAACCATCAGCGCCACGCACCACTACTGACGCTGGAACTGGCCCTGGACACGATCCTGTTCACCGGCCTGATCCAAGGCTTCGGCGGTGCCGGCAACCCGTTGTCGTTCTATCTGCTGGTGCCTGCCCTGCTGGCTTCACTGACCCTGCCACTGAAAAACGGCATGCTGGTGGCGGCACTGGCGCTGGGCGGCTACATGATCTCCATGAGCTGGTATCAGATGCCGGCCATGGATAGTCCTCTCCATGCTCTCAGCCACCAGCTCAGCGGCTTGCATGGCATCGGCATGGCTGCCGTTTTCATTGCCCTTCTGGTCATGCTGACCCTGCTGGGCCAGGTGATTCAGCGCCTGATGCGCCAACAGCAGCGCCAGCAGGAACAGGCCATTGATCTGGCCGGTCGCCGTGAGCACATGTATCAGATTGCCGCCACCCTGGCCGACCAGGCCCACGAACTGAATACGCCACTGGGCACCCTGGTGATGCTGGCCGACAACCTGCTGCATGCACCACAGCTGCCAGACGCCCTCCGCGATGACGTCTCCCAGATGGAACAACTGGCCCGTAATGTGGCCCAGCGACTGAAACAGGGCAATGAAGCTCAGCTGCCGGAATACCTGCCCATCAGTGAGTTGCTGGAAAAGCTACAACAGCAACTTCGTCATCTGGCGCCCACCCTGTCGTTCAGCCAGCAATTGGATAGCGACCCCTGCGTCGCCGACACGGAGGGCTGGTTTCGGGTGCTGTGTAATCTCGGTTACAACGCCATGGACGCTGGCGCCACCCGGCTGGCCATCACCCTGCAGGCTCAGGGACAGCATTACCGGCTACAGGTCAGCGATGACGGTCCCGGCCATGCCGCATCGGAACGGGAAGGCATGGGGATCGGCCTGACCCTGGTCAGCACCACGCTGCAACAGTTGGGCGCCAGCCTGGAGATGGAATTCGGCCCGCGCTGGACCCAGGCACGCATGGACTGGCCAAAGCTAACGGAGCCAACGGCATGAGCGAGCGCCAACTGCTGCTGGTGGAGGACGACGAACCTTTGGCCAAACAGACCGCCCGCGCCCTGGAACTCCGGGGCAACCGGGTAACCGTGGCCCATAATGCCGAACAGGCGCTGGCGCAGCTGGCCGGCCTGCAACATCTTGATGGCGCCATCCTTGACCAGAACCTGGGCAACGACAACGGCCTGGACCTGATCGAACCTGTCCTTGAACATTTCCCGGCTTGCCGGGTCATCCTGCTCACCGGCTATGGCAGTATTACTGCAGCAGTGGCAGCCACACACCGTGGTGCCCGCAACTATCTCACCAAACCCGCCAGCCCCGCTGACATCTTGCTGGCGCTGGATGCAGATCCGACCAATCCGACCCTGCCTCTACCCGCCACGCCGCCTTCCTTGCAACGGCTGGAGTGGGAGCATATCCAGCGCACCCTGGATGCCCATGATGGCAACATCTCCCGTGCCGCCGACGCGCTGGGCATTCACCGCCGCACCTTGCAACGACGGCTGAAAAAACGTCCCAGCGCCAGTGACTACCAACGCGACAAGCACTTTCGCGAAGACTGACTGTCGCAACTTGCCTTACACTGTTGTACAAGTGACAACTTACCTTCCCCACTACGGCAGCAACGAATTGACCCGCTGCCGGGAAACAGCGCACAGGGATGCAGGACTTGAGGGCACCGCAGCAGACAACCTGGTTAGCCACCCTACTGCTGATGCTGCTCGCCATGCCGGCTTTTGCTGATGACGCCCCGCAACTGCGTATCACCGGCAATGCCAGCGATGCGGTCAGCGATAATATCCGCGCCCTGGTGGACCTTTCTCGATACCCCTGCGAGCCGCCCACAGCCCAATATGGCCTGATCCGCCGACAGATTCTCGCCAACAGCCAGCAAGCGTTGCAGGCCATGGGCTACTACGAAAGCACCCTGTCCCTGAGTACCGACCGGGAAGACGGCTGTGTACGGGTAACGCTGGATGTGGATACCGGGCCTGCGGTGATCCTGCAGCGGGCGGACATTCGCATCGGCGGCGATGCCGCCAACGACCCCGTCTTCAACCAGCTGGTCGCCAATGCACAACTGGCCATCGGCCAGCGCCTGCAACACGACCAGTACACGGCCCTGAAAAAAAATCTGCAGCAGCATCTGATCAGCCGTGGCTATGTACAGGGGACGTTGACCCGACACCGGCTCAGCGTAGACACCCGCAAACGCCTGGCCACCATGACATTGCATGTGGACAGCGGCCCCCGCTACGACTTCGGCGCTATCACCGTTACCGGCAGCGAATTGAAAGACAAGCTGGTCAATGCCTATCTCGGCTTTACTCAAGGTGAGCCCTTCAACAGCAAGCAGCTGCTGGAAACCCAGCAGGCCTTTCTTGGCGCCGGCTATTTCAGCGCCGTGCGGGTACAGAAAGGCACACCGGATGACAGCACCCGCACCATTCCCGTCAGCATCACTCTCACAGACAACAATCGCTGGTCACTGCTCGCCGGTGTCGGCGCCAGTACCGATACCGGGCCACGGGTACGCCTGGGGGTGGAAAATCGCCGGGTTAACCGGGCCGGTCATCGCTTCCGGGCGGAAACAGAGGTATCCCAGGTGCAGCAAGGTGCCGGTGCCAGCTACCAGATCCCACTGAAAGATCCCCAGCGCGAGAGGCTGGATTTTCACACCAGTTATGTAAATGAGGTGACCGACAGCAAGGACAACGAACGCTGGACCACCGGTGCCGATTATATTGTCGAGCTGCAAAATCGATGGGTCACCACCACCTCCCTGACCTACTTGCGCGAAACCTATGAGATCGCCGAGGAAGTGGATCAGGCGGAGCTGATCATCCCCGGTTTCCAGCTCAGCCGCGTCAAGGCCAACGACCCCATCTACCCGTCGTTCGGCTGGCGCTTGAGCAGCAAGATCCGTTTCGCCAACCGCAACTTGTCTTCCACTGCATCCTTTGTGCAGCTCACCGGCAACGGCAAGATTCTTTTCCCGTTACTCGGCGGACGAGTGCTGGTGCGCGGCGATCTGGGCTATACAGAAGTGACCGATGTGCGCGAACTGCCCGCCTCTATCCGCTTCTTTGCCGGCGGTGACTCCAGCGTGCGCGGTTTCGCCTATGAATCCCTGGGCCCACGGGCAGACAATGGAGAAGTGATTGGTGGCCGGCATCTGGCCACTGGTAGCCTGGAATACGACCACCCGATCACCGAGAAATGGCACCTGGCGGTATTCACCGATGGAGGCAATGCGTTCAATGACTTCGATGATTTCGAAATCCGCCGCAGCGCCGGTTTCGGCATCCGCTGGCGCTCCCCGCTGGGGCCAATCCGGCTGGATCTGGCACGGGCCGTGGATGAGCAACGAGAATGGCGTTTGCACCTGAGCATGGGGCCGGACCTGTGATCAAGCGAGCCCTCAAGCGTTTCAGCATCGGCCTGCTCGGGTTGCTATTCAGCGTGATACTGATTGTGGCTGTCGCCTCCTGGCTGCTGCTCGGCACCGCCACCGGCAACCGCTGGCTGTTTGATCAGGTCAGTGGGCTGATCCCCGGTGAACTGCAGGTGGATGACTGGCAGGGGAGTCTGCTGGACCGGGTTACCGTCACCGGGGTGCGCTATCAGTTGGACGATCTGTCCGTCAGTGTGGATCGTCTGGAAGCAGAGCTGGTGCCCGCTTCCCTCGCCCGCGGCTGGCTGGAGTTCACCTCCCTGTCGTTGGGTAACCTGAAACTGTCTCTGCCGCCCAGCCAGGAGTCCGATGATTTACCGGCGAGCAGTCTGCCAGACAGCCTGGCACTCCCCCTGGGGGTACGCATCGACACCCTGAGCCTGGCTTCCCTGCATCTCAACGACACCCTGCTGGTCAGCAAACTGGAAGCCCGGCAACTGGCAGCCTGGCGCCGTTTCCAACTGGCCAGCCTGACCACCCGTACGGTGGCTGATATCAGTGTGGACGCCACCGCCCAGGGCAGCCTGGCCGCCCCCATGGAGATTCAGGGGCAGGCCCGCTGGCACATGCAGTTACCGCAGAGCGATACCGTCAACGCCGATCAGCTGGCTGGCCAGCTTGATATCAGCGGCTCCCTCGCAGCCCTGCAACTGCGCCACCAACTGCAGAGCCCCCTGGAAATTCACAGCCAGGGTCAATGGCGACTAGGCGACCCCGAACAACCACTGGCCCTGGAACACCTGTGGCCGGCCCAGCCATTACCGCTGGCGTTGCCACAGCCGCTATCGCTGGGCCACGGCAAGCTGACAACACGGGGCCCACTGGCAACGCTGAAAATAGCCGGGCAAAGCAGCCTGACCAGCGGCGACAGAACCGTAAACCTGTCCCTGGATAGCCAGTTGATCGACGGCGGCCTGGCACTGCAGCAACTGCAACTTGATGATGGCGAGCAGCAGCTGGAGGGTCATGGTGAGCTACTGTTCAGCCCCCTGACATGGGATCTGACCGTAGCGGGCAAACTGGACACCGGCCTGCTACATCCGTTGTTCCCGGGCCTGCTCGGCGTGCAAGGCAACAGCCGCGGCAGCTACCAGGGTGAACAATGGTCCCTGTCCCCCAGCCAGTTGCGGCTGGAAGGCCGGGTTCGCCAACAGCCCCTGACCGCCACCACAACGGTGGAAAGCCACCAGCAACGCCTGCAACTAGACAGTAACATCCGCTGGGGTGACAACCGGCTCAGCGCACGCGGGGCTATCCTGCCCGACTGGTCGCTGGATGCCAGCGTGGATCTGAAACAGCTGGACCAGCTTTATCCGGATCTGCAGGGCCAGATCAGCGGCCAGCTGCAAGTACGCGGTTCCCTGGCCACGCCCACTCTGAGCGGCAACCTGAACGGGCAGCAGCTCGGCTGGCAGGACTGGTCGCTTACCTCCCTGCAAACCCGTTTCCAAGCACTCGGTCTGGGCGAGCAGCCCATGTCCTTTGAACTCAACAGCGAGGCATTACAGCAAGGCAACGCCGAACAGCTCGCCGCCGCACGCATCAGCGCCAAGGGCACCCTTAACAGCCATACGGCCACGGCAAGTTTCCGGCGCGACGAACTCAGCATGGAGACAAGCCTGCAAGGCTCGTTTAAAGCGCTCAACAGCTCGCCCCAGTGGCAGGGCAGCCTGTCCGATACCGGCCTGATTCATCAGCAACTGGGCCGTTGGCAACAGGCCGAGGACACGGCGGTGCAGCTCTCCGCCACGGCCCAGTCCATTAGCCCTTTCTGTCTTGAACAGACACCAAGTCGGATTTGTCTGGCGGGTAACCGCGACAGCAACGATCAGGTCGACGCCAGCGCCTCACTCAACGCCCTGCCGCTGGCGTTGGCAGGCGCCCTGTTGGGGCCAGAGCTTGCAGTGCAGGGCCGACTGGACGGCGAGGCCACTCTGCAAGGCTCGCTGGACAACCCCGATGGCCAATACCGATTGCAAACCCGGGAAGCACAGATCGCCGTGCGCACCCCCGATGCCCCCCAAGAGCTTGTGATTGAGCAGCTATCCGTAGAGGGGACACTACAAAACCGGCGTCTGACCAGCACGCTGACACTGATGTCCGACCTGGCCACCGTCGACGCTACCCTGGAGCATGGCATGGACGCTGACACTTCACTGGCGGGTGAGGTGGCATTGCGGATATCCAGTCTCGCTCCATTAGCGCTGTTCACTACCGATCTGCGCGAGATCAGCGGCGAGATTCGTGGCGACTTTGCGCTGGACGGCACCCTTCGCCAACCTCTGATGAACGGCAGCATCCGGCTGGATAACGGTCGCGCCCTGATCCCCATTCTGGGGGTAGCCGTTACCGATCTGCAGATGAGCGTACAGGGTTCGCCCCGCGGACAGCTGGATGTCAACGGATCAGCCACCCTGGGCGAGGGCACCGTCGCCCTGACCGGCATACTGGACCCCAGTGATTGGCCGGCCAGAATAAATCTGTCTTTGCAGGGTGAACGGTTACTGGTGGCAGACCGGCCCGATGCCCGCGTTCTGCTGAACCCCGCCCTTAGCCTCAAGGGGGACCTGAGTGACCTGCAACTGGGCGGCAGACTGTCCATCCCGGAAGCGGAAATCCGCCCGACGCAACTTCCCGAGGGCGCCGTCACTGTCAGCCAGGATCAGGTACTGGTGCACCAGGAGGGCGAACAAAGCAGTGGGCTACCACTGGGTATCGATGTCGCCGTCAACCTGGGAGACAAGGTGCATTTCCAGGGCTTTGGCCTGGACGCCATGCTCGGCGGCACCTTGCAGGTAGAACAACAACCGCAACGCCCCCCGCAACTCAACGGCGAACTGGTCATCCGAGAAGGCCGCTATCGAGCCTACGGCCAGAACCTGGCAATCCGTGATGGCCAGCTGATTTTCCAGGGACCGCCGGACAATCCCGGGCTGGATATCCGTGCCATCCGCAAGATTCCCAGTGAAAACATTGTGGTCGGGGTGCAGCTTAGCGGCACCCTGCAGGAACCGGAAGCCAGCCTGTTCTCCGAGCCCAGCATGGAGCAGAGCCAGGCCATGTCCTATCTGCTCACCGGTCGGCCACTGGAACGGGGATCGAAAGGCGACAACAACCGGATTGCTCAGGCGCTGGCCTTATACGGACTGGAAAAAGGCAGCGGCGTCACCGAAAAACTCGGCGACAAACTGGGTGTGGATGAAATCACCGTGGGCAGCGACTGGGAAACCGACGATGCCGCCCTGATGCTGGGCAAACAGCTTTCCGACCGGCTGTACCTGACCTACGCAGTAGGCCTGTTCGATGCGGTCTCCACCGTCATGCTCCGCTATACGCTGACCCGGCAACTCCACCTGGAAGCCCGCTCCAGCACCCGCGCCAACAGCCTGGATCTGATCTGGGAGAGGGAGTTGCAGTGATGAGGGGCCCGTTATTGCAAGAGCGTCGCTGGCGGCGCGAACTGGAACGAAGTGCATAAACCCAAACCAGGATCAAAAGCGTTTCACCACAGAGGGCACAGAGAAAAAACAGTCTTTTCCTCAGCGATCTCTGTGCCCTCTGTGGTAAATCCGTCTTTTCAGGTTTTGGGTTATCGCGCCGCCAGCGACGCTCCTACGCGGCTACGAAGAAATCGGCAGCGCATAGGTTCCGGTCACATGGGCCACCATCTCGTCACTACCCTCGCTGAACAGCTGCACTTCCAGCACCGCTGAGCGTCGGCCCAGTCGCAAAATGATCGCCTCGGCTATCAGATCCTTCTGGGCTGGGCGCGACAGGAAATTGATATTGAGATTCTGCGTCACCGCCATTTCCACACGACCCAGCTCGCCGAGAATCGCCGCATACATGGCTGCATCTGCCAACCCCATCATGGTGGGCCCGGACAAGGTGCCCCCCGGACGAAGGGTGGACGGCCGGAACGGACTACGCACCCGGGCACGCCGCTCACCCACCGCTTCGACCCGCAACCCTTCCTCGGATGCCGCCGGCAGCCCCTGATAGATCACGTCCTGTACTTCTTGTGCATTCAACATATGGCTCGCCATCTGATTCTGGATAGCACGCAGGATACGAAAGCCGACGCAACAATCCCAGCTGCAATCATGATGGCTGGTGACGAAGCGCCTTTGCCCCTAAAATGACCGGCTTCAGCAATAACCGGTCAAAGACTGTCTCCTATGCGCACTTCCCAGTACCTGCTTGCCACCGTGAAAGAAACCCCAGCGGATGCCGTTGTCATCAGCCATCAGCTCATGCTGCGGGCCGGCATGGTCCGCAAGCTGGCCTCCGGCCTGTATAACTGGCTGCCCACCGGCCTGCGCGTGCTGCGCAAGGTGGAGAACATTGTCCGTGAGGAGATGGACCGGGCCGGCGCCCAGGAAGTGTTGATGCCGGTGGTACAGCCCATGGAGCTGTGGGAAGAGTCCGGCCGGGCCCCAGCTTATGGCCCGGAGCTGCTGCGCATCACTGATCGCCACAACAATGCTTTCTGCCTGGGCCCCACCCATGAGGAAGTGATTACCGATCTGGTTCGTAACGAGCTGCATAGCTACAAGCAGTTGCCGGCCAACTTCTACCAGATCCAGACCAAGTTCCGTGACGAGATCCGCCCGCGCTTCGGCATCATGCGCTCGCGGGAATTCATCATGAAGGATGCCTACTCCTTCCACACCGACATGGCATCACTGGCTGCCACCTACCAGATCATGCACCAGGCCTACTGCGCCATCTTTGATCGCCTGGGTCTGGACTACCGCCCGGTGGAAGCGGATACCGGCGCCATCGGCGGCGCCGCCAGCCACGAATTCCATGTGCTGGCCGATTCCGGTGAAGATGACATCGCCTTCTCGGACAGCTCCGATTACGCCGCCAACGTGGAACTGGCCGAAGCCCTGGCCCCCACTATCGAGCGCCCGGCCCCGGTTGCGGCCATGGAAAAGGTGGATACCCCCAACGCCAAAACCATCGAAGAGCTGGTCGCGCAATTCGATCTACCCATGGAGAAAACGGTCAAGACCCTGGTGGTGAAAGGCGCTGAAAAGGGTCAGCTGGTCGCCCTTCTGGTACGCGGTGATCACGAGCTGAACGATATCAAGGCGGAAAAACTGGAATCAGTGGCCACGCCCATGGAGTTCGCCAGCGAAGAGGAAATCCGCCAGGCCATCGGCGCAGGCCCGGGTTCCCTGGGCCCGGTGGGTCTGCCGATTCCGGTTGTCATCGACCGCAGTGTGGCAGTGATGAGTGACTTCGGCGCCGGCGCCAACGAAGACGGCAAGCACTACTTCAACATCAACTGGGAGCGCGACGTGACGCTGCCCCAAGTGGCTGACCTTCGCAATGTGGTGGAAGGCGACCCCAGCCCGGACGGCACGGGCACCCTGACCATCAAGCGCGGCATCGAAGTGGGCCACATCTTCCAGCTGGGCACCAAGTACTCCGAAGCACTGGGTGCCAAAGTCCTGGATGAGAACGGCAAATCCGTGGTCATGCCCATGGGCTGCTACGGTATCGGCGTCACCCGGGTGGTGGCCGCTGCCATCGAACAGAACTACGACGACCGCGGCATTATCTGGCCGGAATCCATCGCTCCCTTCCAGGTGTCCCTGGTACCGGTGAACATCAAGAAAAGCCCCCGCGAACGGGAGCTGGCCGAAAAACTGTACGCAGAACTGACCGAAGCCGGCATTGAAGTACTGTTCGACGACCGCGAAAAGGAACGCCTGGGCGTGAAACTCGCCGACAGCGAACTGCTCGGCATCCCCCACCGCATCGTCATCGCCGAACGCGGCATGGACAATGGGGTGCTTGAATATAAAGGGCGTGGGGATGCGGAGAATACCGAGGTGGCCATGGATGACGTTGTGGCCTTCCTGACGGAAAAACTTTCCTAAACCTACCTGTAGGAGCGCCGCTTGAGGCGCGAACCTCGCGAAGCGAGGAAACCGCTCGCAGAGCCTGCCCCGAGCTCGATCCGGGGCGATCAGTCATTGCTGCATTCTCGACAGGTCTTACCAATCGGAAAGGCCTGTTCGCGCCTCAAGCGGCGCTCCTACAGAGGCTTCGTAGACAGAATCAAAGTTTCACGCTCCGCTTCACCGCCATCACCTGACTCATGGTGTTGTCCCCATGGGCGGTCAACTGCCACAACGGCAGGCCGCGGTTATCCTTCTCCGGGGACCTTGTGATCAGCCCCAGGGCACGCAGGTGAATCTTGATCTGATTGAAGGAATGAGCCGCCAGCACCACGTTGCGTACCGCGTGGGCGCGGGGGAAATCCTGTTGTACATCCCCCAGGGCTTTGCGGCCGATGAAATCTTCCAGGGTCTTTTGCATCACCGGCTCCGACGCCGGATTCAGCATCAATGGGGCCATGCAGGAAAAGGCCTGATCCCAGCTGATCCGGGTGGTGACCATGGCCAGTTTACAGTCGCCGCCTTCGTAGACGTTACAGGAGTAATCCAGCGCCACCAGATCGCCACCCCGGGACAGGGTTTTCAACGGCGGTCGAGCCTGGCTCATGCTCTCTTCCCGCTCTTTCTCCAGCAGCTCGATGCGGGCCTTGAGCGCTTCCACTTCGGCCCCTCCACCGCTAAGACCGGCCTGGTCCGCCCGCACCCAGCCCGCGGCACGATGCTCACGCATCAGGTTGGGAATCACCTTGTTTGCCAGTTCCGCCAGGCCGTTTTCCGTGGTCCAGCGGAAACACGCCACCTTTTCTTCCAGCAGGCGGACAAAATCATCGCGGCGTACCTGACCATCACGGGTCGGCTCCTGCTGATCGGAAGGCAACATGGCCGGATTATCATGAATAAAGGCAACAATGGGTTTGCGCTTGGTGGCAGCAAAAATGTATTCGCGGTGCAGCTCGCTGAGCCCCATGGGAGACAGGGTGCCGTAGCGCCCCCCCACGATCAGGACAAAATAATCGCTGGTTTCGATCAGCTTCTGGATCACCGGCAGCAGGGTATTGCCATCTGCAGCGGAACTGTCCAGGCCGGTGGGTATCATGCCGTGCTCAATCATCGGCAACATCAATGCCTGGCGCGCGCCCTGCATATCGGGAAAGGTGGCACTGATAAAGACCTGGTAGCGTTTCGTCGCTGTCACCCTGGATACCTGTAGCGTCAGCCTGAGTCCGTAACTTCAGCGTGGATGCATGGCGCAAGAATTTGTTGTCACAGGAGATTTTCTGAAGAAGCGTCGCATCGGGAATGCGGTCGACTGAAGAAAATTTTCTGTGGCGGCAAAGGCTTGCGTCAGGCGCCGCGATAAATTTACGGACTCAGGATCAAGTTTTGGCCCTCGCGGGCACGTTTTTGGCTGGCTATTAAACAGTCTGTTGGCCCTCATCACAACCCGGGGGCCGCTGAAGGCAGTCCGGCCGTGGGACATCGATCCTGTTCATGCTAGCCTGAGTTCAGCCTTTGTGCCGGTTACCCGGCGGCGCCAGAGCCAATAACCAATATCGTAGCGCTTTTTGCAAGCTTACAGGAATGGGACGTCATGCAAACCATAGCCTTTTACAACCTGAAAGGTGGCGTGGGTAAAACCGCCTCGGCCGTGAATGTGGCCTGGCATGCCGCACGCTGGAAGCACCGTACCCTGCTCTGGGATCTGGATCCCCAGGGAGCCGCCAGTTTCTATCTGGGGGTGGATGACGGCGACGGCTACAAGGCCGGCAACCTGATCAAGGGCAAACAGCCCATCGGTCGACTCAAGCGGGAAACCCGCTGGGCCAATCTGGATGCCATCCCTGCCGACATCTCCATGCGAAATGCGGACATCAAACTGCTGGAAAACGGCGGCGCCAAGAACCGCCTGAAACAGCTTATTGCCCCGCTGGGGGAAAGCTACGAGCTGGTGATTCTGGATTGCCCGCCCACCCTGAGCCCGGTAGCGGAAAGCATCTTTGCGGCGGTGGACTACCTGTTTGTGCCGGTGATCCCTACTCACCTGTCATTACGTGCCTACGAGCAAGTGCTGGAGTGGCTGGAGAGCAAGAATTACAAGAACCTGACCGTGGTGCCCTTTTTCAACATGGTGGACCGCCACCGGGACCTGCATGTGGAAATGCTGGTCAAACGCCCCAAGAGCATGAAAGGCGGCCTGAAGACCTGGATTCCCTACTCCACCCATGTGGAGCAGATGGGCGATCACCGCGCCCCGGTCGGCGAATTCGCCCCCTACACCCCCTCCGCCCAGGCCTTCCGGGCCATGTGGTTCGAGATCGCAGGTAAACTCAAACTGTAATTGAGAATGGATAATTGATAACTGTTGCGAGACAGCGAGTCATGCCCTGAAACGCAAGAGGCCGCGTCCTTCGTATGGACGCGGCCTATTTGCTTTGAGAATCGTCAACGGCCCATTCGCGCCGTTATCAATTATCCATTCTCAACTATCAATTGCCTTCCCACGGGTTCGCCCGCCGTAAAATCGTATCCAGATCCAGTCCCCGCGGCAGGGTCCCGTAGTTACGGTCACCGTGCTCACCCAGGCGGGAGGCGATAAAGGCCTCGGCGACCGACCCGTTACCGGCGGCAACCAGCTGGCTGGCCTGCAGGGTCAGGGACAACCGGTCGACGATGTCCCGGGCCCGGTATTCGGCTTCATCCATATCAGCAAATTCCCGCTTGAGCGAAGTCACCGCCTTGTCCAGGCGGGGATCACTGCCGGCGGTTTTCGCCAGCTCGGCGAACCACACCTCCAGCACCGCCGGGGTCTTGGCCAAGGCCCGCAGCATGTCCAGGGCCTGCACATTACCGGAGCCTTCCCAGATGGCATTGATGGGCGCCTCGCGGTACAGGCGGGCCATGATGAAATCTTCGGTGACGCCATTGCCACCCAGGCATTCCATGGCCTCGTAGGCATGGAAGGGGGTGCGCTTGCAAATCCAGTACTTGCCCGCCGGCAAGCCCAGTCGCAGCAGCAGTTTCTCGTGCTCGTTGGTCGGATCCAGGGTCGTGTTATCCAGCGCCTCGCCCATACGCATGGTAATGGCCAGGGAGCCCTCCACCTCCAATTGCAGGTCCGCCAGCACGTTACGCATCAACGGCTGATCGATCAGGGTCTTGCCGAAAGCGGCACGGCCCATGGCATGGTTCACCGCCTGCGCCACCGCCTGGCGCTGGCCGGAGGTGGAGCCCACCATGCAGTCGAAGCGGGTCATGGCCACCATCTCGATAATGGCCGGCACCCCGCGGCCCTCGTCACCGACCATCCAGCCCAGAGCGCCGCGCAGTTCAATCTCGGAGGAGGCATTGGAGACGTTGCCCATCTTGTTTTTCAGGCGCTGGACCTGGATCGGGTTCTTGCTGCCGTCCGGGCGCCAGCGCGGCACCAGGAAACAGCTCAGACCATTGTCTGTCTGGGCCAGCACCAGAAAGGCATCGCACATGGGCGCAGAGGTGAACCACTTGTGGCCCACCAGTTCATAGGCTTCACCGGAGCCTTCGGCAGCAATCGGATACGCGCGGGTGGTGTTGGCGCGCACATCGGAGCCACCCTGCTTTTCGGTCATGCCCATACCGATGGTCAGTGCCTGCTTTTCCGTGTGGGGCACATTACGTGGATCGTAGGCATTGTTGAGGATCTTCGGCAGCCACTCATTTGCCAGCGAGGGAGTCAGCTTGATGGAAGGCACCGAGGCAAAGGTCATGGTCAGCGGGCAGCCATGCCCGGCTTCCACCTGGCCCTGCAGATAGCTCTGCGCCGCCCGGGCCACATGGGCGCCCGGCTTGGGGTTCGCCCAGGGGGCCGAGTGAATGCCGGACTCCAGCCCCAGCATCATCAGACGGTGGTAGGCCTCGTGGTATTTCACGTAGTCCACCCGATAACCCTGGCGGTCGTGGGAGAAAAACTGCGGCTTGTGCTCATTGGCCAGAAAGCCCCACTCAATGACCTCGGCACTGCCGGTTTTGGCGCCATGGGCGGACAGCGCGTCCTCCGCCCAGCCGGCCCCATGGCGGCACACTGCCTCGCGCAGGGCGGTGTCATTGTCATAGGCGTTGTAATCCTCCAACGTCCGGGCCTGGTTGAAGACCTCATGGGTCTGGGCCAGCGGATCCGCTTTCCCCTGTTGTTCCTCTCTGTGCGGAGTGTCGTGCTTGGCATTCATGTGAGCTCTCCCGAAAAAATTACGCAGTCTGTGGCTGCTCAATAACGTCGGCCTGCGCCGGTGAAGCACCCACGGCACGCAGACAGAATTGGGTCAGGGATTCCGCCAGATTGGCTTTTGGCAGAGGGTCGGATAATGGACCCACCAGGGCTTCGGCAATGGCACCCACCAGGGCCGCCGCGCTGATCGCAGTATCCTGAATCGGTAACTCCCCTTGGCTAACACCGTCACTCAGCAACTGCTGATAAAGTGCCGCGTAGCGCTGGCGATAGGTGAGACGCTCGGCATCCACGGCCGGATCCACCGGCTCGGCGATTAGCGACCAGGCCAGCCGGGGGGCCGCCTGGGCCCGCTGCACGAACACCTGCAACACATGGCTGAGCCGTTCGGGAAAACTGCCGGCGTGCTCCATGGCCTGTGCCACTGCCGCGACCTCCCGCTCGGTGGCCACGCGAAAGACTTCCGCCGCCAGCACCGCCTTGTTGTCGAAATAGCGGTACAGGGTGCCCACCCCCACCCCGGCTGCCACAGCCAGGGTCTGCATGGTGAGATTGGCAAAGCCCCCTCACGCACCAGTTGCTCAGCGCTGTGCAGCAGATGGTCACGCTGGGCCGCCTTGCGGGCCTTGACGTTGGCGGTTTCCCGGTAAGCCATAGTCGGAATCCATATTCACTTCTTATTAAAAAGTGAACCATGGTTCCGATCTTCAGGCAAGAGCCGCCGGTCGTGCGGTTAGGCGTTCGCCATAGCGTAAAAACCCTCCCTCACCGTCTACGAAGCCGTTGTAGGAGCGGCGCTTGAGCCGCGAATCCGAGCCTTGGCGAGGAAATAGCGTGTCAGCTTTCACCAGAACGCAAAAAGAAAGCCTGTTGCAATACGATACCTGCCCCCTTTGAACGATCCCGCGCTTAGGCGCGGTTCGCGGCTCAAGCGCCGCTCCTACAGAAACCCCGTCACCACCCCCAACGCCGCCATGCCCAACACCATTCCCCACAGCGGCACCGCCTTGCTGCGCAGCACCGCAAACCCCGCCACCACGATCAACAAATCCCACAGATCATGCACGGCAGAGACAAACACCGGCTGATACAGCGCCGCCAGCAACAGCCCCACCACCGCCGCATTGATCCCCGCTACCGCGCCGGCCAGGGCCGGTCGGGAAGAGAGCCATTGCCAGCCCTCCATCAGGCCCAACACCAGCAGGAAACCGGGCAGGAAAATCGCCAGGGTGGCAAGCAGCGCGCCCCACCAGGGACTGGCCGGCAGCAGCACCGCCCCCAGGTAGGAGGCCAGCGAGAACATGGGGCCGGGCACCGCCTGGGCAGCGGCATAGCCGGTAAGGAACTGATCCGGCGACATCTGCGGCCCTACCAGTTCCTGTAGCAGGGGTAACACCACATGGCCGCCACCAAATACCAGGGAGCCAGCGGCGAAGAAATCGTTCCACAGACCCAACACCCGTCCGGACGGCAACAGGGCAACAATGGCGAGCAGCGCAAACGCCATCAGCGGCCAGCGGCGCCACACCAGTTTACCCGTGAACGGTGTCGCCTGATCCGGACGCAACCACCGCCAGCCAATGGCGGCGGCCACCAACAAGGCCAGCATCTGCCCGGCCAGCGCCGGCCACAGCACCAGCTGCATGGCCACCAGCGCGGCGATGGTGCGGGTCAGCCCCCCGGCACAGAAACGCTGCCCCATATTCCACACCGCATCGGCCACCACGATAACCGCCAGCCACTTCAGCCCGGTGATCGCCCCACCCTGCAGCCAGTCCGGCAGAGAGGTGGCGTAGATGCCCAACAGGGCCATCAACAAAAAAGACGGCAGGGTAAAGGCAACGAACGCCGCGAAAGCCCCAGTTACGCCGCCGCGCACCCGGCCGATGGCAAAGCCCAACTGACTGGACGCCGGCCCGGGCAGAAACTGGGTCAGTGCCAGCAGGCGAGCAAACTCCGCCTCATCCAGCCACTGCAATTCCTCCACGAAGCGACGATGAAAGTAGCCCACATGGGCGGCAGGCCCGCCAAAGCTGATCAGACCCAGCACCAGAAACTGACGAAAGATATCGGTTATCACGTACAAGAATTCCCACTGAAATTTCACCAGAACCTAGCACAGTTTGCCGGCAGGCGGATGTCAGTGCCCGGCGCCGGCAGGTATACTCGCCCGATGCAATCCGATGCCCACTCCGTTCTCCAGCACGTCTTTGGCTATCACCAGTTCCGCGGTGAGCAGCAGACCATTATCGATAGCCTGATCCAGGGCGACGATGCTCTGGTGTTGATGCCCACTGGCGGCGGCAAATCCCTGTGCTACCAGATTCCGGCCCTGGTGCGCCCCGGCATCGGGGTGGTGATCAGCCCGTTGATCGCGCTGATGCAGGACCAGGTGGATGCGCTCAAGGCACTGGGCGTCAAAGCCGGCTTTCTCAATTCCACCCTGAACATGGAGCAGCAGCGGGCCCTGGAAGACGCCCTGCTCAAGGGCGAGCTGGACATGCTGTACATCGCCCCGGAACGGCTGATACAGCCGCGTACCCTGTCGCTGCTGCACCAGGCACAGATTGCCCTGTTTGCCATCGACGAAGCTCACTGCGTCTCCCAATGGGGCCATGACTTCCGCAACGATTACCTGCAACTGTCCCTGCTGCACCGGGAATTCCCCAATGTGCCGCGCATTGCCCTGACCGCCACGGCGGATCAACGCACCCGCACGGAAATCGCCGAGCGGCTGGACCTGACCCGGGCTCGCCATTTTGTCTCCAGCTTCGACCGCCCCAATATCCAGTACCGTATCGAACGCAAGGACGGTGCCCGCAACCAATTACTGCGCCTGATTCGTGCCGAGCACGACGGCGACGCCGGCATCGTTTACTGCCTGTCGCGCAACAAGGTGGAGCGGGTTGCAGAATGGCTGTGCCAGCAGGGCGTCAAAGCCCTGCCCTACCACGCCGGCCTGCCCGCACAAACCCGGGAAACCCATCAGCAGCGTTTCCTGCGTGAAGATGGCCTGGTGATGGTGGCCACCATTGCCTTCGGCATGGGCATCGACAAACCGGATGTGCGCTTCGTGGCTCACCTGGACCTACCGAAAAGCATCGAGTCCTACTATCAGGAAACCGGCCGCGCCGGGCGCGATGGCGAGCCCGCTACTGCCTGGATGGCCTATGGTCTGGAAGACGCCATCAAACTCAAGCAGATGCTGGCCCAAAGCAGCGGCAACGAGCAGCACAAGCGCAACGAAAACCAGCGACTGGAATCCATGCTCGGGCTGTGCGAAATCACCCAGTGCCGTCGTCAGGCGCTGTTGCACTATTTCGCTGAAACGCTGGAAAAGCCCTGCGGCAACTGCGACACCTGCCTGAACCCGCCACAGACCTTCGATGCCACCGAAGCGGCGCAGAAAGCCCTGAGTTGTGTCTACCGCACCGGCCAGCGCTTCGGCGCCAATCACCTGATCGATGTGCTCACCGGCAACCGTTCCGACAAAGTGGCCAGTGCCGGTCACGACCATGTGTCCACCTGGAACATCGGCAATGAATTCAGCGCCAACCAGTGGAAAAGCATCTACCGGCAACTGGTGGCCCGCGGCTTGCTGACCGTGGACATGAACGGCTTCGGCGCCTTGCAGCTCACCGACCTGTGCCGTCCCTACCTGCGCGGCGAGCAGCCCCTGCACCTGCGCAAGGAACTGGCCAAGGCCAAAAAAGCCACCACACGACGCACCCACTCCAGCATCGCCGACGCCGACCGGGAGCTATGGGAAACCCTGCGCGCCTGCCGTAAACGGTTGGCGGACGAAGAAGGCGTGCCCCCCTACGTGGTCTTCCACGACGCCACCCTGATGGACATGCTCGCCATCCGCCCGCGCAATCGCATGGAAATGGCCGCCGTCAGCGGTGTCGGCGACCGCAAGCTGGAACGCTACGGGGATGAGTTTCTGGCCATTCTCAACGGTAACGATGATGCCACCGGTGTCGCCGAGCCCGCCGGCCCTGATGGCAACGAGATCCTTGCCCTGGCCATGGCCAACATGAGCCCGGCCGCCATTGCCCGCCAGCAGAACCTGAATGAACAAACCGTGTACCGGGAACTAGCGAAACTGGTCACCGCGAATCAACTCAGCCTGGAACAGGCTCTGGGCATCAGCGAAACGGAAATCGGCATTATCCAGGACGCCCTGCTCAGCCAGTCCAATCTGGCCGAAGACACCTTCAGCTACCGGCAATTGAAAGAGCAACTGGCCGACGACTGGCCCACCGGGGTGCTGCATTGCGTGCGGCAGGCCATTCTCGCCACTGTATAAGCCTTCATGTACCCATAAGCCGGAGGTCAGTCATCCACCGGCAACCGCTTTAAAGAACGGGAAAACTGCAGGATCAGGAAATTGATCAACGACAGCACCAGGGCAATCTCATACCGGCTGTAAGCCACCGAGATGCCGATGGCGCCGGTATTCCACAGACTAGCCGCCGTGGCAGTACCACTCACATTGGCACCATCCTTTAAAATCGCACCGCCACCGATAAAGCCCATACCGGTGATGATGCCGTACATGACCCGGGCTTCCGCATCCGAGCCCGTGTATACCTGCATACCCACCAGCATATAGCCACAGGCCGCCACAGAGACCAGCGGAAAAGTGCGCAGACCCGCACCACGGGCTCGCTGCTCCCGGTTCCAGGCCACCGGCAGTGCCAACAAAAAGGCGATGCCCAGTTGGTACAGGTGGGTAACGACTTGATTCCAGTCCAGCTCTTGCATCAAGCCTCCTCCCTCTCAGTCAGTATTGCCATTGTGACCCTGGCTACGCCAATCATTGCAATCCTTTTTGTCACACCCTGTAAGCAAAAGCTTACAGCGCAACAACAGAGCATTCCGGCCCGGCAAGCTAATCTTGACCTTGTTTAAAAAACAAGCAACGGGGTGATTCATGGAATACGAAGAGCAGCTGGATCTGGAATGGGTACCCGAGGCCGTAGAGGGTATTTTCGAAGATGCCCATGCGGATCATCCCGGCCAGTGGGAATCTTTTGACGCCGACATGGCCAGCGCCCACGCCGCCTGAGCGTCACCTCCGACCACGTTCCCGACTTATGGCGCTTTAACCTGGCCAGTTTCCGGGAGACAATACCCCCATGGACGTAATCTGGATCAGCCATCGCGGCCTGCACCAGCGCCATGTGGAAAACAGCCTGCACGCGTTCGAGGCCGCCGCCGAAGCCGGCTTTCACACCCTGGAAACCGACCTGCGCACTACTCGTGACGGGCTTATCGTCCTGCATCACGATCCCGCTTTGATTCGCACCGCCAGCAGTGATGCCATCATCGAAGAGATGGATTCGGATCGTTGTATGAGCCACCGCCTCAACGACGGCCAGCCACTACTGACCTTCGATGACTTTGCCCGCACTTTTACCGAGCAACGCTGGGTGCTTGATATCAAACCCGAGAGCGCTGAACGCACTCTGGGCGCCCTGCGCAACTGGGCGGATCAACAACAAAAAGGCGATTGGCTCTGCCGCCAGGCACGCTTTCTGCTCTGGCATCCCGATCACACACGACGGTTACGCGAGCTCTTCCCCGCGGCCATTACCATGGCCCCCCAGAACGAATGCCGGCGGGCCGGCCTGTCCCTGTTGATGGGCCTCAGGCCGCTGGCAGCCATCCGCAACGGGCGCACCTATTCCCTGCCGCCGGTCTTCCATGGTCTCCCCCTGTTCCGTCGCTCCCTGGTGGATGCCTACCACCACCTTGGCGGCCGGGTGCTGGCATTCCTGCCAGAGGGACAAGAGCAGCAGCGCCAGGCGCTCCGCTCCGGGGTTGATGAGGTGCTCAGCAACACACCGCCACTCGGCTGATCACCTTTATTTCGCCACTCAGCAACGCTATCGGCAACCAGACCGCCGGGCTCGTGTTCCTGCCCCGGATCGGGTAGGCTTGCCGCCCCTTCTTAAGTTAGACCCAATTTCATGCCTTTTACTTCCCTTGGACTGGGGGATGACCTGTTGGCCGCTGTTGCCGATCAGGGTTATCACACCCCGTCACCGATCCAGGCCCAGGCCATCCCCGCCGTACTCAGCGGCCGTGATGTGATGGCCGCTGCCCAGACCGGCACCGGCAAAACTGCCGGGTTTACCCTGCCCCTGCTGGAGCGCCTGCGCGCCGGCAAGGCCGCCAGCAATAACCAGGTACGTGCCCTGGTACTGACCCCCACCCGGGAGCTGGCCGCCCAGGTCGCCGAAAGTGTGGCCACCTACGGCAAGAATCTGCCGCTCACCTCCACCGTGGTATTCGGTGGTGTGAAGGTGAACCCACAGATGCAGCGCCTGCGCGGCGGCGCCGATATCCTGGTAGCCACCCCCGGGCGCTTGCTGGATCTCTATCAGCAGAACGCGGTGAAATTCGATCACCTGGAAATACTGGTGCTGGATGAAGCGGACCGCATGCTCGACATGGGCTTCATCCATGACATCCGCAAGATCCTCTCCAAGCTGCCACCGAAACGGCAGAACCTGATGTTTTCGGCCACCTTCTCCCCGGAGATCCGCGCCCTGGCCAAGGGCCTGGTGAACGATCCCGTGGAAATCGATGTGAGCCCGCGCAATACCACCACCGAGCTGGTCACCCAATGGATCGCGCCGGTGGACAAACAGCGTAAGGCTGCCCTGCTCACCCACCTGATCCAGGACAACAACTGGTTCCAGGTGCTGGTCTTCAGCCGTACCAAGCACGGCGCCAACAAGCTGGCCAAGCAGCTGGAAAGCAACGGCATCGAAGCCGCCGCGATCCACGGTAACAAGAGCCAGAATGCCCGCACCCGCGCACTGGCAGACTTCAAGAACGGCAAGATACGCGCGCTGGTCGCCACCGACATCGCCGCCCGCGGCCTGGACATCGAACAACTGCCCCAGGTCGTCAACGTGGATCTGCCCAATGTGCCCGAAGATTACGTACACCGTATCGGTCGCACCGGGCGTGCCGGCGCCACCGGCCAGGCCATTTCCCTGGTCAGTGCCGATGAAGCCCAGCAGCTGAAAGATATTGAGCGGCTTACCCAGCAGCAGCTGGAGCGCAAGATTGTCGCCGGCTTTGAGCCTGGCGAATCACTTCCAGCAGCCGGTGCTCTGCAGCCGCCGAAGCGAAAACGTCCGAAGAAAGCCAAACCGGGTGGAGGAAACGCTGGCGGCGGAAATGCCCAGGCCCGCAACAACAACGGCGGCCAGCAACGTCAGGCAAGACCGGGGAACGACAGCAATCGTCCAGGTAACAGCCAACGGCGACGCCGCCCCTCAGGCAATCGCCGACCACAGACCCAGCAGTCCTGAACAAGAAAAGGCGCCAATAGGCGCCTTTTCTTTAGCTTCTAGCTAAAAGCTCGCAGCTGATTGATTTATCGCTGCCGCAGCAGGCCCTGATAGTGGGCCATATACCCTTTCAGCTCGTCATTGCTCAGATCCTTGAGCACCTTGTTGTTCACCGCATGCACGGCCTTGCGGCTACCATCAATCCCCACATTCAGGGCTTTCTGGGTCACAAAGCCGATTTTGACTTCCTTGGTGTTGGCGACAAAGACTTCATCGATAATTTTGTCCGACATGGCGCTCATCACCCGGGTAACCAGGGCCACGTCTTCGGTGCCCTTGCCTGCCGCACACAGCTCGGTGGCCTTGCGGAAATCAGCGGCAAAGCTGTCTTCCACCGGGAAAGCGATACTGGCGTGATTATCGTTGTCGTCGCCAGCCTGCCAGTACATGGCCTTCACGTTCTTCACCACCGGGGCGAATTCCGCGTTAGACACCTTCTTGAAAATTTGGCGGGTGAGCATGCTGGATGCCTTGCCGGCGGTGGACACGGCAAAGTCGATCACCTTCTTCTGGCCCCCGGACAGCTCGGTCATGTTGGCCGGCTCCACCAGGAACAGGCTGAGAATCCGGTCGGTAAGATGATCCACCATGTGAATGAACTTCTCGGCACTGTCTTTACGATCGTGCTCGACGGCATGAAGGAAATCTTCGGTGCTGTTTACCAGCGCCGGGTTAGCGGGAATCGCCACCACGTTCTGCATTGTTATATCCTTGCCTTGCAAACAGTTGCTGTCACTGAAAAAACTCATGATAGCTGGGCGTTGGCCCGAGGGGAAACGCCGATCGGGCCGGAATAACAAAGCCTATACGATGGCGATCATGAACCCGGCAATGAAAGAGGCCGCAGTAGCGCCGCGTACCAAGCCTGAATCAAAAGCATTTTCACCACAGAGGGCACAGAGCACACAGAGAAAAACCGGTTTTCCCTCAGTGATCTCTGTGCCCTCGGTGGTAAATCAGTCTTTGGTATTTAATTGCCGGGTTAACTGGCGTCCTGGCTGGCACCGGGGTGGCGAACCGTTTCCGCAGAACGGCCTGCTGCGCGGATATCCACCTGGGGCGAGGTAACCATGGTGCCGTCCATGGCACAGTCCGGGCCCAGCGTGACCGCGTCAAACGTGGCCGAGCCATCCGTGTTTCCCCACACCAGTGATACTGGCCCCGGACCACAGACCCCCCCCAACAGTGGCACCCTGACCTTGACCTGCATATCGTCCACCGTGAGGCGCCCCGGATGATCCACCTGCCCCTGCCAAGGCAGCGCCAGCGCCTTGATACTTTTGCACAACGGATTCATGCCACCGAAGATGACCTCGGTAACCCGAATGGCGCCCTGCTCACTGACCTGGCCGTTGAAAGTGGTATGGCAACTGACCGGGATAGCGCCTTTCTTCATGGCCAGTTTACCGCTGGCAGAAAACGCCCCCGCCGGAGCCACCGTCACGTCTGCACTGGCCACCCCGGCACACGCCCAGGCCATAACCGCCCCGGCAATGATGTTCCTTATCATTATTGTTATTCCCTAGCGATGTGTTCACCGGCATGGTGGCATGATGGAGAGAGACGCCCCAAGCCAGCCGGACGCAAAACCACGACCGCTCGGCAGTTTTTCTTAAGGAGCCTCTGAATAACTCCTTAACGCCAGGCTACAACAGCTGGTAACCGATACTCCCCAGCACCGCCAGCACCACGGCCCACTTGGCTGTCACGTAGAAGGTCTTGTTCTTCCGCTTTACCGATTTCAGGAAGCCCTTGTAGGCAATCACCCCTTTGCCCAACTTGTTACCCACACCGGTGTGGCTGCTATCCAGATTATCGATGAAAAACAAGCGGTTGAAGAACCAGCCGAAGTACCAGTACACCTTCTGCACCCACTTCCATTTCATCGGTCGGTCCACGTCAGTCATCAGGATAATCCGCGGCGTCTCGGTGCGGTTCCAGGCGGAGTGGATGTAGGTTTCATCAAAAATGATGCTGTCGCCATCACGCCAGATGTAGTCATCCTCATTGACCGTCAGGCCACAGCCTTCATCATTGGGCGTGCTCAGCCCCATGGAATAACGCAGGGTGTAGGCGAACGGATCATGGTGACGATTGAGCTTCTTGCCCGGCATCAGTACCGCAAACAGGGCAATGTTCATAGACGGCAGCTGATCCAGCAGGGCCATGGTTTTCGGCGCCAGATCGTAGGCAGAGGGCAACTTGTTGTCGTACACCTTCAGGTAAAAACTGGTCCAACGACCATCCTTGTAGAAACTACTGGCTGGCAAATCATCCTTGGCGGCGATCTTGCCTCCTTCATAAAGCGCCAGCGCCTCGTCGCGAATGGTTTCCCAGTTGTCCTCGATCAGCTGCAGCTCGGGAAAATGGTTCACACCGATGCGCGGCGTGGTAGGCACCTTCGACAACAGGTAGGCCGGGATATTGAACGGCACCATGAAAGTGGAAAAATCCGACAGCTGCCGCTTGAGCCCGAGCGGCTTGCGATTGCGCACCCGGATAAACACAATGCAGCCCACATAGAGCAGCACACAGACCACAATAACGGCCATAATCTGTACCTTTATTCTGCCAACGGGGCTTTAACTGCCCGAAACGGGCCACCCGGAAAATGAATGGGCGGGATTTTACCTCAATTCAGCCGGTAAAACCGGAGGCACATCGGTAATTTGCTGCCGCTGCTCGACACCACCAGCCCGTTTTGAGGGGGTCAGGGAGTTATGAATCAGGCAACACTTCCTCGAACCGGGACAACCCCACCTGCAGACGCACCTTGACCAGAGACATCGAGGACAGGCACAGGCCCGAGACGAAAAAAGCCTCTAAAAAGAGGCTTTTCCCGATGCAAATTGAGCGCAGAAACGCTCAGGAAAGATTACTTGCCAGCGTCCAGCGTCTGGTAATAATCCATCAGAATCTGTGCTACTTCCGGGCGGGAGAACTCCTGCGGGGGGGCAATGCCCTGACCCAGCATCTCACGCACCTTGGTGCCTGACAGCAGAACAAAGTCGTCCTTGGTGTGATCAGGCACGTCGCGCATCATCACCACGCGTCCGAGTTTCTTCGAATAGGCGGTGTGATCGGCCTCGAAGATTTTAATTTCCAGAGCACCCGCTGGCACTTTCTCCTGGAAGATGGTTTGTGCGTCGAAGGCGCCGTAATAATCACCGACACCGGCATGGTCACGGCCAACAATCAAATGGCTGCAACCGCAGTTCTGGCGAAATACCGCATGCAGAACGGCTTCACGGGGACCGGCGTACAACATGTCAAAACCGTAACCGGTAATCATCACGGTGTTGGGCGGGAAATACACTTCCACCATTTTGCGAATGGAGGCATCACGCACGTCGGCCGGAATATCACCCGCTTTCAATTTGCCCAGCAGCATATGAATCAGGATACCGTCAGCGTTCAGCGCTTCCTGGGCCATACGGCACAGTTCTTCGTGGGCGCGGTGCATCGGGTTACGGGTCTGGAAAGCGACCACATTATTCCAGCCACGCTCCACGAACTCGTTGCGGATGGACACCGCGGTGCGGAAGGTATCGGGGAAGTCGTCAGCAAAGTAGGAGTAGTTCAACACCTGGATATCGCCGGAAACGATAAAGTTGCCTGCGGCCAGGAAATTGGCCACACCCGGGTGCTGCTTGTCGTTGGTGGCAAAAACCTGCTCGGCCACGGCTTCCAGTTCGGCGTCAGACGCTTCTTCGATGGCGGCTACATCCATCACCGCAATCACCGGCTGGCCGTCCACATTGGGATCGCGCAGGGCGATGCGCTTGGCGCCTTCAATGGCGCTGACATCCTGCAACATATTGACGATCGGCACGGGCCAGAACAGGCCATCGGCGGTGGTCAGGTTTTCCGCCACTGACAGCATGTCGGCCTTGTTCATATAGCCAGACAACGGGGTGAAATAACCGGCCCCCATCATCACCGCATTGGCGGCAGCTGCCGAGCTGATCACTACTGAAGGCAGTGATTCCGCTTCATGCTGCAAGGCAACGCGCGCAGCTTCATCGGCGACGTACAAGGGATTCAATGCGTCCGCACCATGCGGCTTGACCAAAGCGACCATCTATTTACTCCAAATGCTCAATCAACGGGGTATCCATATCGCGGCGCAGTATAGCAAAGGATAGGCAACAGGTCGGCCCGGAGAGAGTGACAACAGCGGGAAAAGCGGAAAAGCAAGAACAAAACCAATAAAATCAAATGGTTAAAATAACACTAGCGAGATTCAGCGGCCCACTTTTTTCACTCATTTATCGGCATAGCAAGCATGGCCACTGTCAACTCAACCTTTTGTATTACCCTCTTTCCGCCAAATCACAACTCCTAGCCAACAGCCTATGAGCAGAATGGCCCCGGATTCAGCCAAACAATACCGGGTTATACAATCGGCGGCTCACCGGAAAGGGTCGGCCCCTCTTCGATATCGTTGGTGAACACTTCCAGCGACTGCGCCACTTCACTGACTTCCTCGAAGCGGGCAATGTGGTAGAGGGCTTCGCCTTCGTTCACCAGCGGCATGTTGTTGCGCCCCACCAGGATGCCGGCGGCCGGAGAGTGGATGTTGACGTCATCGCCACCGAAGGGGCTGGAGATACGGCCGATCAGGTCGTCTTTCTTGATCCAGGCCCCCAGTGCCACCAGTGGCAGAAAAACGCCATCGCGCTCGGCACGCACCCAGCTCGAAGAGCGGGCGATATAGGGTTCGCTGGGCACCTTGGCGCGACGAGCGCCAGTCATGCCCAGGTGCTGAAGAATGTTGAGAACGCCTTTAACCCCAGCGCGGATGCAGGACTCGTCGAAACGCAGGGCCTCGCCCGCCTCATAGGTAATCACCGGGATGCCCTGGGCTTCAGCCACTTCCCGCAGCGTACCCTCGCCCAGTACCGAGTTGATCACCACCGGTACGCCAAAGGCGTTGGCCATGGCGGCAGTGCCCTCGTTGGACAGGTCAGCGCGGATCTGCGGCAGGTTGGCACGGTGCACGGCACCGGTATGCAGGTCCACGGCATGGGTAGCCCGATCCAGCACCTGGCTTTTGAACTGCCAGGCCATACGCGCGCCCAGGCTGCCGGTTTCGGAGCCAGGGAAGCAGCGATTCAGGTCACGGCGGTCCGGCAGGTAGCGGGTCTTGTGAATGAACCCGAATACGTTGACCACCGGCACCGCCAGCAGCGTACCGCTGAGGCTTTTCAGGGCGGAATGGCGCAACAGGCGGCGGATGATTTCCACCCCGTTGAGTTCGTCACCGTGGATTGCCGCACTGACCATCAGCACCGGCCCGGGCTTGCGCCCGTGGATCACATGAATGGGGACATTCAGGGGCGTCTGGGTATAGAGCTGCGCCAACGGCAGCTCCACCTTGGCCCGGGTCCCAGGCTTGACGCTGACGCCATCCAGTTCAAACGGCAATACTTTCGGTTCTTTGGTATTTTTCATTTTTCACCCGAAACAGCCACTACATTACATCCACTGTAGGAGCCTCGCTTGAGAGGCGAACTCTACGATGCAAAACCTTCGCGCCTCAAGCGGCGCTCCTACGGGAGCGAGGATCAGCCCTTGGAGCCTTTTGTCTGAGTCCGGTAGGGACGCGCATCCTTTTCGATGAAATTGATGACCATGCTCGCCACGTCCTTGTTGGTGGAGGTTTCGATACCCTCCAGCCCCGGGGAGGAATTCACCTCCATGACTAGCGGACCATGGTTGGAACGCAGGATGTCTACACCCGCCACATTCAGCCCCATGATTCGGGCGGCACGTACAGCGGTGGCGCGCTCTTCCGGGGTAATACGGATCAGGCTGGCGCTGCCGCCGCGGTGCAGGTTGGAACGAAACTCGCCGGGCAGAGCCTGGCGCTTCATGGCGGCGATCACCTTGCCACCCACCACGAAACAGCGAATATCAGCACCGCCAGCTTCCTTGATGTATTCCTGCACCATCACCGATACGTTCAGGCCCATAAAGGCCTCGATCACCGATTCCGCCGCCTTGCGGGTTTCCGCCAGCACCACGCCGATGCCCTGGGTACCTTCCAGCATCTTGATCACCAGGGGGGCACCGCGAACCATGTTGATCAGGTCGGGAATATCATCCGGGGAGTGGGCAAAACCGGTAATCGGCAAGCCAACCCCCTTGCGCGACAACAGCTGCGACGAACGCAACTTGTCTCGCGAGCGGGAGATGGCGACCGATTCATTGACGGGAAACACACCCATCATCTCGAACTGGCGCAGGACTGCCGTACCGTAATGAGTGATGGAGGCACCAATCCGCGGAATCACCGCATCAAAGCCTTCCAGCACTTCACCCTTGAAGTGAATTTCCGGCTTGTGAGACACCATGCTCATATAGCAACGCAAGGTATCAATCACATGCATTTCGTGGCCGGCCGCCTCGCCCGCCTCCACCAGTCGGCGGGTGGAGTACAGTCGCTTGTTTCTCGAAAGAATGGCAATTTTCATGGTTGGTCTTTATTTCCACCTAGAAGAAAAGATGCCGTGGGATCGACAGCAATCTCGCCCATGGCGGTTCGTCCCAACAGCATACGGAATTTCATGTTTTCACGATCAGTCAGGGTGATTTCGATGGGCCAACGGCGCCCCCTAACTCGATATGGGTGAGGATCACCGGGCGCTCTTCCTTGTGGCCACCGGAATCAGTGACGACCCGGCGGTCCAGCACCACGGCCTCGCAATGGCTGACCTGGTCCTGGCCCTGGATCGGGTGGATGGAAAAACGGACCCATTCCTGGTTATCGCGCTGAAAACTTTCTACCTGGAAGGCATGCAACGCAGAAGTACGGGCCCCGGTATCCACCTTGGCCTTGATCGCTTCAATGTCCAGTTCGGGTAACGCTACCCATTCCCGCCAACCGACGGTGACCTTATTTACCAATCGAGAACCCCTCAGTCCCTTTCCAGCAATTCGATCTTGTAGCCATCCGGATCTTCTGCAAATGCCAGGATGGTACTGCCGTGTTTCATGGGGCCAGGTTCGCGGCTAATGCGCCCGCCCCGGTCGCGAATACGCTCACAAGCAGCGTACACGTCGTCCACCGCCAGGGCCACATGGCCGTAGCCATCCCCCAGGTCATAGCGGGTCTGATCCCAGTTCCAGGTCAGCTCCAGTACCGCTCCTTCCGATTCCGGCTGGTAGCCGACAAAAGCATTGGTAAAGCGGCCTTCCGGGTAATCCTTGCGGCGCAGCTCCTTCATGCCGAGCACTTCGGTATAAAAGGCCACGGATCGATCCAGATTACCTACGCGCAGCATGGTATGCAGGATTCGCATGCGTCATTCGCTCCTGATATCAGCAATTTCAGCGGGCACGGGAGCCCTGACTTGTTACAGGGCGAATAGTGGTGGCAGAGGACAGGATTGACAATGAAAAAGTGGGGTTTGCGGAGGGGATCACTGTAAAACATCCAGGTAATTGCCGCTCATGGCAGTCAGTCTGGGCGTTATCCCGCCGCAGCAACGTTGCTGGCAGCGCGATTACCGCAAGCACGTCCGTCTAAAACGAAGCCGCTGCAGGAGCGTAGCGGAGTAACGCACGTAGTTCCGTGCTGCCCGAAGGGTGAGCGTAGCGAATAATTCCTCTCGACGGACGATCCATGCGTCAGCGTGGAAATAAGCCCGACGCGCTGAACCCGGACTCGGTACAGCGCAGCAGAGGACTCGGGCTCTGCAGAGTGATCCAGCGGCGCCCTCAACACCCGTTTCCTTGCCAAGGCTCGGATTCGTCCCTCAAGAGGAACTCCTACAGTGGCTTTTTCTATGTCACGGTTCTAGCCCCCAGCGACGCTCCTACGGGCAGCGCCTTGTGCATCGAGACTCAGGGCAGGAACAGGCTGCCCTGTGCCTCTACCCACGCCTCCGGCACACTGCCCTCGCGGATGCGCTGAGGATGATCGCCCACATCTACGCGGGCCACTTCTTGGCCGGTCTGGTAGTTGAACACGGACATCTGATCGGTACCGCTCCAGGACACATAACAATGGTTGCCGTCGGCACTGGTGGTCACCCAGTAGGGCTTTTCGCCGATACCGGTTTTCAGCTGGTGGGAGAAATTCTCGCGATCCACCAGCGCCACGTAGTCGCTCATGGTGCCAGCCACACACAAGGTGGAATCGTCCGCGCTCATGGCAATGCCGTGGTGAGCGGAATCATTGACGTAGAATTCCCGTGGCAACCCGTTGGTCAAATCCGGCAACTCGGCCAGGCGCAGGACTTTTTCTTCCTGCATGTCGTACTCGATAAAACCGTGCAGGAACGACAGCTGAAAGTAGAAATAGCGCTCGTCGGCAGTGTGCGCCATGGGTCGCACCGCCGTACTGAGGTTGTCGTAACCGGCCTCTGCAAGATCCGCTTCCAGATCCAGCTGCTTGATGATTTCCAGGCTGTTGGCGTCCACCACCTGGAACACCCGCTCGCCCTTGGTGGCATCCAGCAGGTTCTGCCCCAACAGGCCATCAGTGAGATCACCGACCAGTTGATTATCCAGCGGCGTGTAAACGGTGCCGATGCTCGCGTGGTAGATACGCTCACCGTCCTCGGAATAGATATTCTCGTGGGGAGAGTCCCCGGAGGGGAAACGGCCCAGCTCTTCGCCGGTTTCCACATCCAGAATGTGCACCACATTGCCGGTGGAAGCGGACACCGCTACCTGGGTGCCATCCGGAGACAGGGCCATATGGTCAGAGCGATAGCCATCCACCAGGAATTGCCAGGCGATCTCACCGCTGACCACGTCGATGGCCACCACATCAGCATAGCTGGGCCGGGAAACGATCAGCAGACGACCGTCCGGCGAACTGTACATATCGTCCACATACTGGTGATTGCCTTCGCCGATCAGTACGCGAATGCCCTGGAAAAACAACAGATCCAGCGGATTGAGGGCAATTTCCTTCTCTCGTGCCGCCTGATCCGGGATACCGCTGATACGGCCAAGGCGCTGATAGGTCTGGGCATCGATGACATCGATCACGCCTTCCCAGTTGTTGCCCACAAAGATTACCCGCCGCGGGCCATCTTCAGTCTCTTCCGGCACCTCCTCGGCCACCTCATCCGGGGTGTCCTCCTGTGGTGGCGCCTCACGCTGGGCCTCATCGACATCGGTAGCAGCAGGCGTTGCGGAATCACTGCCGCCCCCGCCACAGCCACCCAGTAGCGACGCGGCCAGCAGAGTCAGTATCCCCAAGCGAACAATGGAAAAGCGGTTTTGCCCGATAGTCATGGCAAGGTCCTCGATCAGCCTGTTGTTGTGAGTATGTTGCTGCACTCAGGCTAATTGAGACTACCGTGCAAATTAAATGCATTTTCCTTGTCGTTATGTAACCGCAAAGACCGAACACCGGGCACAAAAAAACCGCCGCAGCCTCTCGGCTACGGCGGTTTTCCGTATTGCATGCAGCGTGAAGCGTGCCGCGTTTCTTTAACTCAGCTTGCGGCCGTTCTTGGCAGCAATACGCAGACGCAGGGCGTTCAGCTTGATAAAGCCTTCCGCGTCTTTCTGGTCGTAAGCACCGGCATCGTCTTCGAACGTGGCGATAGAGGCATCGAACAAGCTGTCATTGTCAGAGCGACGACCGACCACAATGGCGTTACCCTTGTACAGTTTCATGCGCACTTCTCCGTTAACATGCTCCTGGGTCGCATCGATCAGCTTCTGCAGGGCCAGACGCTCTGGGCTCCACCAATAGCCGTTGTAGAGCAGCTCAGCGTACTTGGGCATCACCGAGTCTTTCAGGTGGGCAGACTCGCGATCCAGAGTCAGGGACTCGATGGCGCGGTGGGCCGGCATCATGATGGTGCCGCCCGGGGTTTCGTAACAGCCACGGGACTTCATGCCCACATAGCGGTTCTCGACGATGTCGAGACGGCCGATACCGTTGTCGCCACCCAGTTTGTTGAGCTTGGCAAGCACTTCGGCAGGGCTCAGGCTCTCGCCGTCGATGGCCACAATATCACCCTTCTCATAGGTGAGAGTGATATAGGTGGGCTGGTCCGGGGCCGCTTCCGGGCTCACGCTCCAGCGCCACATGTCTTCTTCCGCTTCCCACCAGGGATCTTCCAGGTTGCCGCCCTCGTAGGAGATGTGCAGCAGGTTGGCGTCCATGGAGTACGGGGATTTCTTTTTCTTGGTGGAGAAATCCACCGGGATATTGCGCTCTTCGCAGTACGCCATCAGCTTCTCGCGGGAGTTCAAATCCCACTCCCGCCAAGGAGCGATCACCTGAATGCCCGGGGCCAGGGCGTAGGCACCCAGCTCGAAACGCACCTGGTCGTTGCCCTTGCCGGTGGCGCCGTGGGAAATGGCATCAGCACCGGTTTCTTCGGCAATTTCCACCAAACGCTTGGCAATCAGCGGACGGGCAATGGAGGTGCCCAGCAGATACTCACCTTCATAAATGGTATTGGCGCGGAACATGGGGAATACGTAATCGCGCACGAATTCTTCGCGCAGGTCTTCAATGTAGATTTCCTTCACGCCCATGGCTTCTGCCTTGGCGCGGGCCGGCTCCACTTCTTCGCCCTGACCGATATCGGCGGTAAAGGTCACCACCTCACAGTCATAGGTATCCTGCAGCCATTTGACGATAACCGAGGTATCCAGGCCGCCGGAATAGGCCAGTACCACCTTGTTGATCTTGGACATTGAAAGACTCCGCATGTGAGAGGCCCCGGATCAGGCGCCCCCCGGTGAATCGAGGCCGCGTATTGTACCCGCCCTGCCCGGCTGGCGTCATCTCTGATCCGCTTTCGCGCCTGTTGCCCCTGCTGGCTTTCCGGTAGCATAGCCCCCTCTCGCGGCTGCCCAGGGCAGTCAGACGGGATTTGTGTGTCTGATGGAGTGATCATGAATGATCAGCACCCCAGCCTGGCGCTGCGGTTTCGGGGCTTTTTGCCAGTAGTGATAGATGTGGAAACCGGGGGCTTTAATGCCCAGACCGACGCGCTGCTGGAAATCGCCGCCGTCCTGATTGATATGGACGCCCAGGGCTACCTGCGTCCATCCACCCGCATCCAGTTTCATGTGGACCCCTTCCCGGGAGCCAACATCGAGCAAGCTGCGCTGGATTTTACCGGCATTGATCCGGACAACCCGCTACGGGGGGCTGTGCCCGAGGAAACCGCCCTGAAAGGCGTGTTCGAGCCGGTCCGCAAGGCCATCAAGCACCATGGCTGCACCCGCGCCGTGCTGGTGGGGCATAACAGCTTCTTCGATCAGGGCTTCCTGAATTCGGCGTCGGAACGAGCCGACATCAAGCGCAACCCTTTCCACCCGTTCTCCAGCTTTGACACCGCTGCCCTGGCCGGGCTGGTGTATGGCCAGACCGTACTGGCCAAGGCCTGCGAAGCCGCCGGCATCCGCTTCAACCAGCGCGAGGCTCACTCGGCGCTCTACGATGCCACCCGTACCGCCGAGCTGTTCTGCTCCATGGTAAACCGCTTCAAGGACCTGGGCGGCTGGCCACCCCCTCCACCAAAGGATATGCCGCCGACGCTGGCGAAGCAGCTGGATTGAACTGGTTTTTTTACCACAGAGGACTCTCAGGACACCGAGAAAAGACTGGGTCTCACCTCTGAATCCCGGAACGCCACCTTTGATTGCGTAGGGTGCACTGAGCCTCAGGCGAACTGCACCGATCCGGCGTTTGATGGTGCAGTTCGCCTGAGGCTCAGTGCACCCTACGTTTGAAAACCGCAAAAGTTTGCGGCCAAAAAAAGGGCGACCCTAGGGCCGCCCTTTTTTGTGCTGCTTTCTTTTTACAGCTTGTCTGCGTTACCAGACAGGTACTCGGCCACGCCGTCCGGGGTGTCCTTCATGCCGGAATCACCTTTCTGCCAACCCGCCGGGCACACTTCACCGTGCTCTTCGTGGAACTGCAGGGCGTCGACCAGACGAATCAGCTCGTCCATGTTACGGCCCAGGGGCAGATCGTTAACGATCTGGCTGCGCACCACGCCGTTCTGGTCGATAAGGAACACACCGCGGAATGCCATGCCGCCTTCGGACTCAACGTCGTAGGACTGGGCAATGCCATGGTTCATGTCGGCGGCCAGGGTGTATTTCACCGGGCCGATACCGCCTTCGTTGACCGGAGTGTTACGCCATGCGTTGTGGGTAAAGTGGCTATCGATGGACACACCGATCACTTCCACGTTGCGCTCTTTGAACGCGTCCATGCGGTGATCCAGAGCGATCAGCTCGGAGGGGCAGACAAAGGTGAAGTCCAGCGGGTAGAAGAACACCAGACCATACTTGCCCTTGATGGCTTCGGACAGGGTGAATTCATCAACGATGCTGCCATCGCCCAGTACTGCGGGAACCGTAAAATCAGGTGCAGGTTTACCTACCAGAACGCCCATTGTTTCTCTCCATTATGACTAAATTGACTATCCGGCAATTGAGGATGCCGGAACCAACATTGAATCTGAGCAGCGATAATACAACGGCTGCCGCCACGCTGCATGGCACTATCATGGGGATTATGGCCCTGCTTTCAATGGTCCGGTGGCTTTTGAGGCCGGAATCGACCATACCTGCTCAAATAATCACCGGCTGCGCGACCATATGATCACCCCGGTCAGCGCCAGTATCACCAGTAACAAGGCTGCCAGGTCCATCACCAGTTGTCCTGCCCAGCCGAATACACGCCCGGCATGCAGATCCTGTAGCAGCCGTTGCCAGTTCAGCGATGCCGGCACACTGGCGGCCTGCAAACGGGGTTGCAGCACCGCCGGCAACGGCTCGATCACAGCAGGCTGCCAGTCAGACACTGCCAGCACCACGCTGTTCAGATTTTCCAGACCGAACCGCAGCAGCCGACTTTCTGTCTCCAGGACCAACGCTTCCCCGGCCACTCCGAGGCGGGTAAACGCGGGGACACCCTGGCCTGGCCGCAGCCGTTCCACCTGTTCGCTGCCCTGCAACAACAGTAGATCGCCACCACAACCGGCCACGGTCAGACCCTGCGCCGCTACCGCCCCCTGAAACGGAGCCAAACAAGACGCCACGGCACTGCCATCCATAAACAGTCGCTCACCCGTCTGGGCATACCAGTGCCCGTCCACCTGACTGCCATGAATCTGCTCCGATAGCGGCACGCCATAGCTACGCGCCAACCAGGACGGCAAGGGGTCATCGGCCCAGTCCAGGGACTCAATATGATTCAGCAACACCCCGGTGACCGACAGCACCAGCACCGGCAGAGCGACCAGCAGGCCCAACCAGCGATGCCAGCGACGCCAATGGCCTGTGGGTTTGCGTTGTTTCACCGGGCTTCCTCAATACTGTGAACAATCCGCTTCGATTGTAGGCGCTATGACACCGGAGCCAACACCGGGACAACCAGACCGATGAACAAAACCGTCAAGAGCACACAAACGGCGGACACAAAAAAACCCGGCGCGAGGCCGGGTCTTTTGTACGCGGGAGGACGACGCTATCAGGCGTTATCGCCGGCGTCGGCATCCACTGCGGCATCTTCAACCAGCTCCTTGAGCTGCCCGGAACGGTACATGTCCATAATGATGTCGCAGCCGCCGACCAGCTCACCGCCCACCCACAGCTGCGGATAGGTCGGCCAGTTGGCGTATTCCTTCAGGCTCTGACGGATTTCCGGCGCCTCCAGAATGTTCACGTAGGCAAACGGCTTGCCAACAGCGGTCATGGCTTCCACCACCTGGGCGGAGAAACCGCACTGGGGGAACTGCGGGGTGCCCTTCATGTAGAGGATCACCGGGTTCTTTTCGATCTGGTCTTTGATGACCTGGATAACATCCATACTGACTACCTGGCGGTTTGGGGTGTATTGGCTGTGGTTGGCCACTATTCTACCACTGATGGCCCTGCCCCTCCCAGATGGGGCCGGAACAATGCGGCTTCAAGGGTCTTCCATAACAGAAAAGGGGGCCGAAGCCCCCTTTTCCTCTTGCTGCGACAGGCAAATGCCTCAGAAGCGCACTTTCATACCCAGATAGCCGGTACGCGGCTTGTTCGGGCGGGCGCCGGCGGGATCGCGGGAGACGATTTCCTGATCGTCAAACACGTTATCCACCTTGGCATACACTTCCATATCGCTGTTCACGTGGTAGGTGGCCACTACATCCGCGACCACATAATCGCTGGTGCGCTTGAATGTCGTTACCTGACCAGGACGATCACAGCTATTGTCGATACACATACCCTCGGTGTGGCTGACGGACATCAGCGCAGACCAGGCTGCCGGTTTTTCCAGGCCGAAGGTCAAGCTGGCCAGATGCTCAGGCAGGTAAGGCAGTACATCGCCATCCAGTACGGACAGATCATCCGCATCCTTGGTGATTTCGCCATCGGTGTAGGTATAGGTCAGTCGTACCGGTGCCTGCAAACCGCTGTCACCTTTCCAGACCACGCTGTTCAGGCCCACTTCCAGACCTCGCACTTCGGATTCACCAAAGCTCTGGGTGCCGGAATCGTTACCATTCGGGCATGGGTTAGCGATAGAGCAGTTCTGAATGGTGTTTTCATAATCACTGTAGAACGCGATCACATCCGCACTGAAATTCTCGTTCCAGTAGCGGAAACCGGTTTCATAGTTGACGCTCTTTTCCGCATCGGTGCCTTTCTGGGAAGAAGCACCTGCCGGCGCAAAGCCCTGATGGACACCGGCCAGTACCGACCAGTTGTCATTGAGCAACCAGGTAGCACCCAGACCCGCCATCAGTTCTTCGTTACGGTTTTCAGTGCGGGCACTGACAGTGTTACGAGCCGGATCACCCCAGCGCTTGCTCTTGCTCTCCACATTCTCGTAACGCAGAGAGCCGGTGACGATAAAATCACCTACATAAGCATGGTCGATGATCCAGGCAGACATAGCATCGGCATTTTCCAGACGGTTATCACCGCCGGTGGGCAAGGTGGACGTCTGGTACACCAGGCTGCCATTGGTCTGATCAAAGGTATCAGTGGGCTGGTAGCGGTCCACTTCATCCTGGTGGTAACGGGCCCCGATAATCAGATCATTGTCCACAGAGCCGGTCTGGAAGCGATGGCTCAGTTCGGTCTGCACGCCCTCAGAAACGTACTCACGATTGTTGTTCTTGAACACCAGATCTGTGGCATCAGCAGTACCGCGCAGCACCGCCTGCTTGGCGCCACCATTCGCGTTGGCATCCGCCACAAAACCGCCAATGCCCTGGCCACCGATGCTGGCCAGCTTGTACCAGTTACGGTTGAACTCGTTGCGGTACACCACAGAGTTCAACTGGGTGCTCTCGTCAAACACCAGGGTATGACGCAGGGATACCGCATCCCGATCATTGTCCATCTGGTCAATGTCACTCATGCCGTAACGACGGTTGGCATCCCGTTCGAAATCCCGGTCGGTCAGGCCCAGATAGGTTTCGTCGGACACTTCCGTGGAGTGCTCCAGTTTCAATTCGAGCGACTGCTGGATATCAGCGGTTTCCGGCGCCTGCCAACGCAGCTTGGCGACATAATCACGCTTATCGAAACCTGCGTCGCGGTTGGAACGGTCGATGTCCTTGAAGCCCTGAGTGCGTTGCTGGTGCGCTTCCAGCATGAAGCCGAACTGGCCTTCGGTAGCGCCGTAGTAGGCGTGAGCCCGCTGGGCGCCATCTTCACCACCTTCCACATTCACCATGCCCGAAGCACGGGCAGGAATCGGGGTGGACAGGAAGTTGATCGCACCACCCACGGTAAAGGGACCATAACGCAGGGTATCGGGGCCTTTCAGCACTTCAACACCGTAGAAACGGCCGGCGCTGGGGAAGTAATAGGCAGCCGGGGCAGCATAAGGCGCCGGGGCAATCAGCACCCCGTCTTCCATCAGGGAAACCTTGCTGGAACGATCACGACCGGAACCACGGATACCGATGTTCGGGCGCAGGCCATAACCTTCCTCTTCCTGGAAATAAACGCCGGGCACGTCGCGTAGCATGCGGTGCACATCGGTGTTTTCTTTTTCTTCCAGGTCTTCGTTGGTGAGCACGTGGGCAGAGCCACTAACACTAAAGGTATTCTGGCGATCCCCCAGAATCTGTACCGGTTTCAGCTCATTGGCTTGGTCAGCAAGAGCCGGAGCGGCCCCGGTGGCCATGGCGGAGGCGATGGCACAGCAAAGCAAGCGGCGTTGTAAATGCATGGTTTTCTCCTTCCCAACGCAAGTGCAAAAATTGTAAAGACCGTAAGCGAAGGAAAGATACAGCGAAAAAGAATCAACATCAATCAAATATCATTCTCATTTACACTTCGTATCGCAATAACCTCCTCCACCAGGTGACGCTACGAGCAAACGATCACCGGCACGGGCGGTAAAGCTGGTTTTCGGTGGCAATAACTCCCCGTTATGACGATTTTCCCCGACCGCCCCAAGCTGCCCGCCTGCCAGCCCCCAGGGAGCATGGCGACGACGCTCGGTGAGCAGCGTTACCTGGGCATCGCCCAGAAACTCCAGCTCACGGACCAGGCCATCACCGCCCACAAACTGGCCGTCGCCGCCGCTGCCCCGGCGCACCTGGTAACGGTGTACCCGCAGTGGATAGTGGGATTCCAGGCTTTCGATGGGAGTATTGAGGGTGTTGGTCATATGACTGTGAACCGCCGACAGCCCCGGACCACGGGCATGGGCACCGGTGCCGCCGGCCATGGTTTCGTAATAGTCCCAGCCATTCTCACCAGCCGCGCCCATGGCCACATTGTTCATGGTGCCCTGGCTGGCAGCGGGAATCGCCTCTGGCGCCGCCTGGGCCAAAGCCCCCAGCACCACATCCACCACCCGCGAGCTGGTTTCCACATTGCCGGCAGCCACCGCCGCCGGGCGATTGGCATTCAGCAAAGAACCTTGCGGGGCGGACAAACTGATGGGCCGGAACAGGCCATCGCAGGCGGGCACATCATCGTCCATCAGACAGCGAAAGCAGTAATAGGCCGCGGCCGCCGCCACCGACAGCGGGCAATTGATGTTCCCTGCCACCTGGTCGGCGGTGCCGGAGAAATCCAGGCGGGCCAGCTCCCCGGCGATGGTCAGGGTGACGGCAATGACGATGTCCTGCTGGCCCTGGCCATCGTCATCCATGTAATCCTGGAACCGGTAACAGCCATCCGGCAACGCCGCGATACGAGCCCGGGCGCGCTTTTCGCCATAGCGGTTGAGAGCATCAAAGGCGGCGACCAGATCCGCTTGCTGATCGGCCAGTTCCGCCAGGCGCCGGGCGCCGGCCTCGCAGGCACTGGCCTGGGCGACAAAGTCGGCGAAGCGGCGACTCTCCACCGGCAGTGCCCCGCTCTCCTCCAGCCCGGCCAGCTCCCGGCACAAGGGCACCTGCCACTGCCCGCCCCGTTTCAGCCAACTGGGGGCAATAACTATCCCTTCCTGGTCCAGACGGGTGGACACCGGCATGGAGCCCGGGCTGTGAGCGCCGATATTGGCATGGTGGGCCCGGGTCACGGCAAAACCGATCAGGCTGGCAGCTCCGAATACCGGGGCCACGACGGTCACATCCGGCAAGTGGGTGCCCCCCATATACGGATCATTAACCACCAGCAGGTCGCCCGGCTGCCAGTCCCGATCACTGACCAGATCCGCCATGGCGTAGGCCATGGACCCCAGATGCACCGGGATATGGGCCGCCTGGGCACACAGCCTGCCCTGTGCATCGAAAATGGCGCAGGAGAAATCCAGGCGATCCTTGATATTGGGAGACAGAGCGCTCAGACGCAGTACCGCGCCCATCTCATCACAGACCCCTGACAGGCGATTGGCAAAAATACTGAGCTGGACAGGATTCATAACGGCAATTGACAGTTGATAATTGATAGTTGGCAGCTAAAACCTGGTGCACGGGCAGTCTGCCCTTGTTCATTGTGTTGCATCAACTATTAACTATTGGCCAATAACTACGCTATTATCGTCGGTTCCGGCAGCCTTGGGCTGCCGTTTTTTGTTTGGGACGCGTACAGACGGTGCTGTGATCAACGGTCCGGTGCCCGTTATCAATTCTCCATTATCAATTATCAATTGCCTGTTATGTCGCAATATCTGATTCCCACCTATGCACGGCAGCCTCTGGCGTTTGTGCGCGGTGAAGGGGTATGGCTCTTTGATGAAGCCGGCCACAAATACATGGATGCCATCTCCGGGATCGGGGTCTGCAACCTGGGCCACTGCCATCCGGCGGTGACCCGCACCCTGGCCGATCAGGCCGGGCAGCTCATGCATACCTCCAACCTCTACCGGATCCCGACCCAGGAAGCGCTGGCCGAGCGACTGTGCGAACTGAGCGGCATGCAGAGTGCGTTCTTCTCCAATTCCGGCGCCGAAGCCAATGAAGCGGCCATCAAGATTGCCCGCTTGTTCGGTCAGCGAAAGGGCGTCAGCCGCCCCACCGTGGTGGTAATGGAAGGCAGTTTCCATGGCCGCACCATGGCCACCCTGTCCGCCACCGCCAATGCCAAGGTGCAGGAGGGCTTTGGCCCACTGCTGGACGGCTTTGTGCGAGTGCCCTTTAACGACCTGGACGCAGTACGCGCCCTGGCCGACAACCCGGATGTGGTCGCCGTACTGGTGGAACCGGTACAGGGCGAAGGCGGTATCAATATTCCCACCAGCGATTACCTGCCTGGCCTGCGGACCCTGTGTGATGAACAGGACTGGCTGCTGATGCTGGACGAGATCCAGTCCGGTAATGGCCGCACCGGCGATTACTTCGCCTGCCTGGGCGACAAGGTCACCCCGGACGTGCTGACCACCGCCAAGGGCCTGGGCAACGGCTTCCCCATCGGTGCCTGCCTGGTGGCCGGCAAGGCCGACGGCGTGTTCGGCCCCGGCAACCACGGTAGCACCTACGGCGGCAACCCGCTGGGCTGCGCCACCGCCCTGACCGTGGTCAACACGCTCACCGATGACGTGGTGGATGGCGTGGCCGACAAGGGTGCCTGGCTCAAAGAGGCCTTCACCCGGTCTTTTGCCGATCTGCCTATGATTACCGAAATCCGTCAGCGCGGCCTGATGATGGGAATCCAATTGGATCGCCCTTGCGCCGAGCTGGTCAGCCGGGCCCGGGAAGCCGGATTGCTGATCAATGTCACCGCGGCGTCCGTGGTACGTCTGTTGCCGCCCCTGGTGATCAGCCAGACAGAAATGCAGCACCTGGTAGATACCCTCTCCCAGGTCATTCATGACTTCGCCAATGAACAGGAGGTCGCATGACCCGCCACTTCCTGACGCTCACCGATCTGAGCCGGGACGAGCTGGGCTATCTGATCCAGCGCGCCATTGAACTGAAAACCATGCTGCGCAATGGCCAAAGCCATACGCCACTGCAAGGCAAGACCCTGGGCATGATCTTCGAGAAATCCTCCACCCGTACACGGGTGTCCTTTGAAGTGGCGATGACTCACTTCGGCGGCTCCAGCATCTTCCTGTCGCCCCGGGATACCCAGCTCGGTCGTGGTGAGCCCATCGAGGACTCCGCCCGCGTGCTGTCACGCATGGTGGACGCGGTCATGATCCGCACCTTCGATCATGCCACCGTGGAAACCTTTGCCGAGCATTCGGCAGTGCCGGTGATCAATGCGCTCACCGACGATTTCCACCCCTGCCAGTTGCTGGCCGACATGCAGACCTTTGTGGAGCATCGCGGCAGCATCCAGGGCAAGAAAGTGGTCTGGGTCGGCGACGGCAACAACATGTGTGCCAGCTATATCAATGCCGCCAACCAGTTCGACTTCGAGCTGGTGATCAGCAGCCCCACCAGCTTTGAACCAGACGGAGAACTGCTCAACCGTTACCCGGAACGGGTTCGTCTGGAAGTAGATGTGAACGAAGCCGTGAAAGGGGCGCATCTGGTGGTCACCGACGTGTGGGCATCCATGGGCCAGGAAGACGAACAGCAGACCCGTCTCAATGCGTTTGAAGGCTATCAGGTCACCCCGGAACTGATGGACCTGGCCGATCCGGACGCCCTCTTCATGCACTGCCTGCCCGCCCACCGCGGCGAGGAAGTCAGCCATGAGATGATGGACGACCCGCGCTCAGTGGTGTGGGATGAAGCGGAAAACCGCCTGCATGCCCAGAAGGCCCTGCTGGAGTTCCTGCTGACAGGTCAGCACTGATACTCACCCGTAAACCGTTGGAGCCTTGCTCCCAAGGCGAATGCTTTCAGGCTTTAGTCCAGCGAGCCAGACTCCAACATCCCCAGAAGGCGCCAACGCTATGAACCCGCCGCTGCTTACCCTCGACAACCTGGCCTGCGGCTACCATCAGCAGGCCGTGGTGAAGGATCTGAGCCTGGAACTGGCCGCCGGTGAAATCGCCTGCTTGCTAGGCCCCAGCGGCTGCGGCAAAACCACCACATTGCGCGCCATTGCCGGGCTGGAACCGGTCACTGGCGGCAGCATTCATATCCAGGGTCGTCAGGTCTCCAGCCGCAGCCGCCAGCTGCCACCGGAAAAACGCGGACTGGGTATGGTGTTCCAGGAACACGCCCTTTTCCCTCATCTGACTGTGGCCGACAACGTGGCCTTCGGGCTGCGCAAACAACCCCGCGAGCAACAGCGCCAGCGGGTCAGCGAATGCCTGGACCGGGTGCGCCTGTCTGGCATGGAAGACCGTTACCCCCATGAATTGTCCGGCGGCCAACAACAGCGGGTCGCACTGGCCCGGGCACTGGCACCCCGCCCCGCCTTGCTGTTGCTGGATGAACCCTTTGCCAGCCTGGACCTGGATCTTCGCCGGGCACTGGCTCGCGAGCTGGGCGACATTCTCCGCCAGGAAAACGTCACCGCCCTTCTGGTCACCCACGATCAGGAAGAAGCCTTTGCCCTGGCAGACCGGGTAGGCGTGATGCGCCAGGGCCAACTGGAACAATGGGACACGCCGTATAACATTTACCACGCACCGGCCAACCGCTTCGTGGCGGAATTCGCCGGCTACGGTTCTTTTCTCCGTGGTGAGGTAGTGGATGACAACACAGTCAGAACCAGCCTGGGCGAACTCACCGGACGCAGCAATACGACCCTGACACCCGGAGGCAACGTCGATGTCCTGTTACGGCCGGAAGATGTGATCGCCGACGAAAGCGCACACCTGGCTCTGCCCGTCACCCGCCGCCAGTTCACCGGCGCCACCATTCTCTACCACCTGCGCGTCGGCGCCGCAGAAACCCTGCTCTGCCAGACCGACAGCCACACCAATGTGGTGGAAGGCGACGCGCTGCATGTGCGACTGGCGACCAAGCACCTGGTAGCGTTTGAAGCTAATTGAGAATGGATAATTGATAACTGCGCGAAATGGCGTAGTTCAATCATTAAACGCAAGAGGCCGCGTTCCAAGTTTGGGCGCGGCCTCTTGCGTTTCAGAACCAGCAGGCTTTCCCCGCGAGTTATCAATTATCCATTCTCAATTATCAATTCCTCACGCCACCCTGCTCTGATTCCGCCCCCCGGACTTCGCCCTGTACAGTCCCTGATCCGCCCGGTTGAGTAGTTCGTCCACGGTTTCGTCTTCCTGGCAGGCGGCCACGCCGACGGAGAGGCTCACGGCGTTGGGGCCGCCTTCCTGGCCGAAGCTTTCCTCGCGCCAGCGCTCACGCAGGCGCTCGGCGACCCGCAAGGCACCCTGTTCATTGCTCTGCGGCAGGATCAGCAGGAATTCCTCGCCACCGAGACGGCCGAAATAATCCCCGTCACGCATCCCCGCCAGCGCCAGCGCAGAAAAGCGACGCAATACCCGATCCCCCCAATCATGACCATGACGGTCATTGATCTGCTTGAAGTGATCCAGATCCACATAGCAGATTGCAAAGGACAGACCCTTACGGGCGAACAGGGCCCGCTGGCGCTCCAGAACTTCCAACAGGTGGCGACGATTGAACAGGCCGGTCAGGTCATCACGGATCGCCATTTCGCGGACCTGCTCCACCGCACGGGCCAGCTGATGATTCTTGTCGGCCAGGGCATCACGCAGACGGTTAATGCCACCACCGGTGATCGCAAAGCTTACCGAAATCATGGAGAACACCAGCCACTGCAAAGCCTCCACGGAAAAGCTCAGCTCCACCCAGCGATCATTCATGGCCAGCCACAACATCATCGCGTAGGCGACACTGGCCAGCATCGCCACGCCGATCATCACCTTGCCGGAAAGCCGGAACGACGCCAGCAACAAACCGGCAAAGAACAGGGTCACCACACTGAGACGAAACTCATCCACGTAGTAGCCGGAGACCATGAATACCACCATGAAATGCAGCACCATGGGCAGCGACAGGCTGGGCTCACGGAAACGCAGGGTCCACCCCGTGGCAAGCAGTAACTGGTAGGAAAACAACGATACCCAGACCACAAACAGCATCAGTAGCCCCTGCTCCAGTTCCACCGCAAAATAACCGAACTGGAAATACACCACACACAGCAGGGTATGCATGGCCATGATCGCCATGGCCGAACGACTGTGTCTTTTTAGCAGCCGCTTTTCGCTGAGGGTCAGCTTTTCCGCCTGCCGCAGATCCTGATTCATGCGCCCTGCTCCACCACCAGTTTGTCGCGACCGGATTCCTTTGCCTGATAGAGAGCCCGGTCCGCACGCATAACCACCTGCTCCGGCGTTTCCTCGCGATGGTACATGGCCAAGCCCGCCGACACCGTGACAATGAGCCCCGGCGCTTCCTTGAAGCGCTGGCTGCGCATGCCCAGCAAGATCCCCTCGGCCAGATTACTGGCCTCTTCCGGGTCACTGACCGGCAGCACCAGCATGAATTCTTCCCCGCCCAGGCGAGCAGCAAAATCCTGGCCACTCAAATGACGGCGTGACACTTCGGCAAACCGCTCCAGCACCAGATCCCCCACCCGATGGCCATACTGGTCGTTGATGCGCTTGAAGTGATCCAGGTCCAGGTACACCACGCCCAGCTTGTAGGCGCCCCGGGCTGCCTGTCCACAGGCTTTGCCCAGCAGCTCCATGGCGTGACGGCGGCGATAAAAACCGGTCATCTCGTCCTTCACCGCCATGTCGTGGATGCGCTCGACAATGTCGGCCAGTTGCAGGTTACGCCGGCTCAACTGGGACCGGATGGAGGAAATTTCCGATGCCAGCAAAATCACCGCCAATACCATGGCCGAAAACAGACCCCACTGAATCCATTCACCGCGCAGGTCCACCACCTCCGGCCAGTACCCGGAGACCACACCGAGTATCACCGCATAACCGAATACGCAGTAGCCTGCCAGCCAGGCAAATTGCCGGAATGAGGCCTGCAGTACGCCCATCTGGACAATGGCAAAGAAAATCATCATCACGCACAGGCGCACCTGGTCCACCACCAGGGCAGTCAACAGGATTCCCGTAGTGGACCAGACCATTAACGGCATGATCATGGACGGTTCGGAAAGGCGACGGTTGAGTCCCAGAAGCATAAATAGGATAAAGCCCAGATGCCCCACCCAGATGACACCGAACAAGGCATAGAACAGGGGGGAGCCGCCGCGGAAGAAATCCAGCTGCAAGGGAAATCCAGCACAACAGGGTGTGAGCACTGCCGCCTGCCAGTATGGCGAACAGTACCCGGCGCAGTCGCTGGAACTGCAAGGCTGCAAGGGTTAAGCGTTAACGATTGATCCATGCCGGATTCCCGATCCGGTGCGACCATCCCCACTATCAGTCGCACCCGTTGGTAGCAATTTAGTATTATTGTTTGATGAACTCTAACCCTAAATGTCTACCGCGTCACAGTTTTCATCCCTGAAACCGGACCGTCCATCGCCATGCCAATGAAAAAAGTGGCACAAAAGTCCCTGATTTTTCCGGCACTTACCTCAGGACCTTATTCACCAGCCGGGCTCTGGCAGACCCGTGCCACCGCCTCACGCCATCCCTGGTAGCGACGTTGGCGCTCCCCTTCTTCCAGTAGCGGCGTAAACTCCCGCTCGCAGCGCCACTGCTCAGCCACGGCATCCAGAGAGTCGTACAGACCCACGCCCAGACCCGCCAGATAGGCCGCCCCCAGCGCCGTGGTCTCGGTGACCATGGGCCGGTCCACGCAAACACCCAGCACATCCGCCAGGGTCTGGCTGAGCCAGTTATTGACCACCATTCCACCATCCACCCGCAAGGTAGTGGGCCGGGTACCGCAGTCCGCTGCCATGGCATCCAGCAAGTCCCGGGACTGATAACACACCGCTTCCAGCCCCGCCGTTACCACCTCGGCAATACCGGTATCGCGGGTCAATCCCAACAAGGCGCCACGAGCGTGGGGGTCCCACCAGGGAGCACCGAGGCCGGTAAAGGCCGGCACCAGATAGACGCCACCGGCGGAACCGGCACGGCGTGCCAGCGCTTCGGTTTCGCTGGCATCACGGATCAGATTAAGGCCGTCGCGCAGCCATTGGATGGCTGCACCGGCCACGAAGATGGAGCCCTCCAGGGCATAGGTGGTTTTGCCGTTGAGCCGGTAACCCACGGTCGTGAGCAGGCGATTATGAGATTCCACTGCCTCACCGGTATTCATCACCATGAAGCAGCCGGTGCCATAGGTGCTTTTTACCATGCCCGGCTGAAAACAGGCCTGCCCTACCAGCGCCGCCTGCTGGTCCCCGGCAATGCCGGCCACTGGCACTGCTGCGCCCAACAGCTCGGGGCAGGTGGACCCGAATTCCCCGGCGCTGTCACGCACCTCCGGCAACACCGCTGCGGGAATATCAAAGAGCTCCAGCAGTGCCGTATCCCAGACCTGCTCATGGATATTGAACAACAGGGTACGTGAAGCATTGGTGGCGTCGGTGGCATGCACCTTGCCACGGGTCAGCTGCCAGAGCAGCCAGCAGTCGATGGTGCCGAACGCCAGTTCCCCCGACTCGGCGCGCGGACGGGCGCCGGGCACATTATCCAGCAGCCAGGCCAGTTTGGTGGCGGAAAAATACGGATCCAGCAACAGGCCGGTCTTGTTCCGCACCATGTCTTCATGGCCAGCATCCCGCAGACTCTGACATGCAGAGGCGGTGCGCCGGTCCTGCCAGACAATGGCCTTGGCAAGTGGATCCCCGGTCCTGCGGTCCCACAGCACGGTGGTTTCCCGCTGGTTGGTAATACCGATGGCAGCCAGCTGCCGGGCCTCTACCCGGGCGTTACGCAGAGCCTGCTGACACAGGGCCAGGGTATCGTTCCAGATCTCCATAGCATCGTGTTCCACCCAGCCATCATGGGGAAAATGCTGGCGGAACTCTTTCTGCGCCTGCCCACAGGCCCGGCCACTGCTGTCGAACACAATGGCGCGGGAACTAGTGGTGCCCTGGTCAATGGAAAGGATATATGACATGGCTCAGCTAACCCTGTTATCAGTATTGGTGGCTGGATAGACAGACGCCTCTTGGGTGCGTCGAGAACCGTATTTTACATGAAGCCCTGATGACAGATTGAACGATAACGGACAACCGGATAGACCTTATCGGCTATTTAGGAGCACTTGAACGGAGGGTGGATTAGCCGAAGGCGTAATCCACCCTACGATGCTGGTTGTCGACATCTGTTGCGCTTTGAAAGCCCTGATCGCCCTTCGGTCGATTTCCGCGCAAGCGCGGTTCGCCATGCAAGCAGTTTATTCGCTTCGCTCACCCTTCGGGCCGCACGGAACTACGTGCGTTACTCCGCTACGCTCCGTTCCTACAGCGGCTTCGTAGAAATGAAGAGACACCGGGAACTTTCCACCCTTTCCCTATCCTACGAGCGTAGCTCGTAGCTCGTAGCTCGTAGCTCGTAGCTCGTAGCTCGTAGCTCGTAGCTCGTAGCTCGTAGCTCGTAGCTCGTAGCTCGTAGCTCGTAGCTCGTAGCTCGTAGCTCGTAGCTCGTAGCTCGTAGCTCGTAGCTCGTAGCTCGTAGCTCGTAGCTCGTAGCTCAGTTCACACGCCCCAGCACATGCTGGCCTTGCTGGCTACGCGGCAGGATGATGGTAAACCGGGCACCGCCCATGGGGCTCTCGTCCACACGGATGTCACCACCATGCCAATCCACAATCCGTTTGACGATGGACAAGCCGAGGCCATAACCCCCGCTGGCGCGGTGGCGGCTCTTGTCCAGCCGGGCGAAGGGCTTGAACACTCGCTCCCGCTCATGCTCGGGAATGCCCGGGCCGTTATCATCAACATGAATAATGACCTGGTCTTCGTCGCCATCAACCACCATGACGATCTGTGAACCGGCGTAACGCAGGGCATTGGTGACCAGGTTCTGCAATACCCGGTGCAGGTAGCGCTCTTCCGCTTCCACTTCCAGGGTGGGCTGATCACAGTCCACGGTGATCACGGTGTCGCCGCGAATGGTTTCCAGCTCTTCGCGTAACTGTTCGCACAGCTCGCCCAGAAGCACCGGTTTGAATTCGATATTGGGGGTGCCCTGTTCCAGGCGGGCATAGGTAAGGATTTCGTCGATCAACTGATCCAGCTGCTCAATGTCATGATCCAGGGCATTGAGTTTTTCCCGGCGTAATTCCGCCGACTCAATATCCGCCAGCATCTCCAAACCAAAACGCAACCGCGCCACCGGGGTACGCAGTTCATGGCTCACCGCCCGGGTCATTTCCCGCTGGGATTCAATGAGGCGACGTATATGCGCTGTCATCCCATTAAAGGTGGCCGCCACCTGGCCAATGGCATCGTTACCTTCAATATTGGCATAGGCCCCCAAGTCACCGCTGCCCAGCTGACTCACCGCCTGGTCAAGCTGCTTGAGGCGGCGTTGCAGGGGGCTCACCTGCAGGTAGGTTGCCAATGCCACCGCCAACAGGCTGAGAATACCGGCCACCAGCAGCAGCTCGATAGGAAACTGGTCGAACAGACTAAGAGGCCCAATCACCAGCAATTTGCCAGTGTCTGCCACCGGCGCATAAATGCGGATGCTGGAGTCGCTGCGGGTGCTGTCATCCAGGCCGATCACCACTTCGCGGCGGTTAAGGCGCTGTTCCTGCTCCGGATCCAGGGGTACATGGTCCCGGGACACCAGACTGAGGGGGTAACCGAAGTGCTGCTGGAGCCGCCCCAGGGCCAGCTCCCATTCGTCTTCGGGGAAGAGGGAAAGGTGGTTGAGCACCAGCACTGCAGTGGCCCGGGCCTGCTGCTCTGACACCTTGGTCATACGGGTGGTGATGTACTCCGGCTCACCAGGCAGCTGAAAAAGGATATCGGCATACCCTTTTTGCTCATTGAGGCGCATGACGACCAGGCCGTCTTCCAGGTGCAGGGTTTCCCGGTAGCCCAACTCCAGCTCTGCGGCAGACTGCAGCTGGATATCCGCATTGAACAGCTTGCTGAGCACCTGGCTCCAGCGGTCACGCTCACCGGGTTCATAGCGCTGGTACCCTTCCGCCATCAGGTAGAAGGTACCCCGCGCCATTTCTTCCCGGTAGATATCCGAGCGGTAGCTGTTAACCAGCTGTACGGCGGCATAGGTGATGGCGCCGATAAAACACAGCGCCAGCAGCAAGCCACCGTAGAGCCTCAGGAAAATACTATTCAAGCGTCACCCAGCATCACGCCACGGCACAGAAACGCTCAGGCCGCGCCGATTTCCTTGACGAACAGATAGCCCTTGGATCGTACCGTCTTGATACGCTTGGGGTTTTCCGGGTCATCCCCTACCTTCGGGCGGATACGGGAAATACGCACATCGATGGAGCGATCCTGACCGTCATACTGAATGCCACGCAGCTTCTCGAAGATGGTTTCCCGGGACAGCACCGTGCCCGCGTTGGAGGCCAGCAGCCAGAGCAGATCGTACTCGGCACTGGTCAGGTCCACCGATTCCCCGGCCAGGGTCACTTCCCGGGCGGAGTTATCGATCACCAGGGCGCCAAATTCCAGCCGCGCCGGTGAGCTGTCACGTTCGTTGTCGGTTTCCACCCGGCGCAGCAGGGCACGAATGCGCGCCAGCAGTACCCGGGGTTTTACCGGTTTGGCCACATAATCATCGGCCCCCATCTCCAGGCCGAGTACCTGATCCATATCATCGGTACGGGCGGTGAGCATGAGAATGGGATTTTTGTAGGCGCTGCGAACCTCGCGGCAGACGGTCAAGCCGTCGGCTCCGGGCAACATCAAATCCAGTACCACCAGATCCGGTTGCTCGGCACGAATGCGACGAATGGCTTCTTCGCCATCGCTGACCACCGTCACATTGAGACCATTGGTTTGCAGATATTCACAGGTAAGATCGGCAAGTCGTTCGTCGTCTTCCACGATCATGATTGCTGGCGGGTTATCCTGCACCGTTGTCATCCCGTCCTTATCCTTTTTCACTTCGTATCATTATTGTCGTCGTACACAGTGCACAAGGCGGCAAACTGTAACAAACGTATCCCTATCAGGTGTTTATACGCATAGACACTGTCCACGGCAACCTTGCTGATACCAAAGGTACACTGAAGCCGCTTCACGGCAGAGTTTTTACAGTTGACAAACACAATATCTAGTACTGGCATGCCCCGGAAAAGCGCGCCCCAAATGCACCCACATTGGTCCACAACTTATCCACAAAATTTCCCCAGGCGAAGTGCTTGCAAATCCGGGAGCGCAACTATAACTTGTACTGAAGTCAGGCGGCGACCCCAACATATTGGGTTTTTGTAAAATTGCCGCCACCCCGGGATAACACTATCCAGCGTACCGAAAAATATAGCCACATCAGCCATTTAGAGCTTTTCGGGCTACCAGGGGCAAGATCATCGTCATGGACAAGACACAAGATATAGTGGTCCACATCCAAATTCGACCACCAGGCACCATCCAACACAGATTTCACTGCGCCATGGCCTGACGGCTGTGGCGTTTTGCGTGGTGTGCCATACGCGGCATCAGACCACGCCGGCACCACCACACAAACCCGACAACAGACAGAACAGCACAAACAACGGAGAGCGCACCATGCAGACGGATATGAGCCAAAACCCCAACCACACGGGCTCCCCGGCAGGCGACGACAGCGGCCAGGACCAGTCCATTGCCAGCACCGCCCCGGGCCAGCTTCGCGTTATCAAACGCAATGGCAAAGTGGTCGGCTACGATGACGACAAGATCACCGTGGCCATCAGCAAGGCGTTTCTGGCGGTAGAGGGTGGCACCGCTGCCGCCTCTTCACGTATCCATGAAACCGTGGCGCGCCTCACCGAGCAGGTCAGCGCCACCTTCAAGCGTCGCATGCCCTCCGGCGGCACCATCCACATTGAGGAAATTCAGGACCAGGTAGAATTGGCCCTGATGCGTAACGGCGAGCAGAAAGTCGCCCGTGACTACGTGCTGTATCGTGAACGCCAGGCCGCCAAGCGCGCCGAACAAAGCCACGACCTGCCCGAGCCCACTCACCAGGTAGACATGTCCGTCACCATGGAAGACGGCAGCAAGGCACCGCTGGACATGGCACGCCTGGAGCACCTGATTCGCGCTGCCTGCTCCGGCCTGGAAGACGTGAACGCCGACAAGATCATCACCGAAACGGTGAAGAACCTGTACGACGGTGTGTCTATCCATGACGTGAACACCTCTATGGTGATCACCGCCCGCACCATGATCGAAGTGGAGCCCAACTACTCCCAGGTCACTGCGCGCCTGCTGATGGACAAGATCCGCGCCGAAGCCCTGCAGTTCCTGAACGTGGCCGAGCGTGCCAGCCATGACGAGATGAATGCGCTCTACGGCGAGGCCCTGAAAGCCTACATCGGCAAAGGCATCGAGCTGGAACTGCTGTCACCGAAACTGGCCGAGTTTGACCTGGACAAGCTGGGCGCCGCTCTGGATGGCAACCGCGACCTGCTAGTTCTCATACCTGGGCCTGCAGACCCTGTACGACCGCTACTTCATCCACCACAACGACACCCGCATCGAGCTGCCCCAGTGCTTCTTCATGCGTGTGGCCATGGGCCTGGCGGTAGAAGAAGACAACCGCGAAGCCCGTGCCATCGAGTTCTACAACCTGCTGTCCAGCTTCGACTACATGAGCTCCACGCCGACCCTGTTCAACGCCGGCACCCTGCGCCCGCAGCTGTCCAGTTGCTACCTGACCACCGTGCCCGACGACCTGCACGGCATTTATGGCGCCATTCAGGACAACGCCATGTTGTCCAAATTTGCCGGCGGCCTGGGGAACGACTGGACCCCGGTGCGTGCACTGGGCGCCTACATCAAGGGCACCAATGGTCGCTCCCAGGGTGTGGTGCCGTTCCTGAAAGTGGTCAACGATACCGCCGTTGCTGTTAACCAGGGTGGCAAGCGTAAAGGCGCCGTTTGTGCCTACCTGGAAACCTGGCACATGGATATCGAAGAATTCCTGGAGCTGCGCAAGAACACCGGTGACGACCGCCGTCGCACCCACGACATGAACAGCGCCAACTGGATTCCCGATCTGTTCATGAAGCGCGTGATCAACGAAGAAGAGTGGACCCTGTTCAGCCCCAACGACGCCCCGGACCTGCACGATCTGTACGGCGAAGCGTTCGAGAAGGCGTACCTGGAATACGAAGCGAAAACCCGCAGCGGCGAAATGAAGCTGTTCAAGCGCGTCCCCGCCATCAACCTGTGGCGCAAGATGCTCTCCATGCTGTTTGAAACAGGCCACCCCTGGTTCACCTTCAAGGATCCGTGCAACCTGCGCAGCCCGCAGCAGCACGTAGGCGTGGTGCACTCCTCCAACCTGTGCACCGAGATCACCCTGAACACCAACCAGGAAGAAATCGCCGTGTGTAACCTGGGTTCCGTGAACCTGGCCCAGCACGTGGACGAAAACGGCCTGGATATCGAGAAGCTGCAAGGCACCATCAACACCGCCGTGCGCATGCTCGATAACGTGATCGACATCAACTACTACAGCGTGCCCCAGGCAGAACGTTCCAACATGAAGCACCGCCCGGTCGGGCTGGGCATCATGGGCTTCCAGGACGCGCTGTATAAGCAGGGCATCAGCTACGCCTCCGAAGGCGCGGTGAAATTCGCCGACAATTCCATGGAAGCAGTGAGCTACTACGCCATCCAGGCCTCCGCCAAACTGGCCGAAGAGCGTGGCGCCTACCAGACCTTCGAAGGGTCCCTGTGGAGCCAGGGCATACTGCCCATCGACTCCATCGACATTCTGGTCAAGCAACGTGGCGAGGAATACTGCAAGGTGGATCGCAGCCAGTCCCTGGACTGGAACAACGTGCGGGAAATGGCAAAGAAAGGCATGCGTAACTCCAACGTCATGGCCATCGCCCCCACCGCCACCATCGCCAACATCACCGGGGTTTCACAGTCCATCGAGCCCACATACCAGAACCTGTATGTGAAATCGAACCTGTCCGGCGAGTTCACCGTGGTCAATCCTTACCTGGTGAAGGCACTGAAAGATCGCGGCCTGTGGGACAACGTGATGGTTAACGACCTGAAATACTACGATGGTTCCGCACAGCCCATCGAACGGATTCCAGCCGATCTGAAAGAGCAGTTCCGCACCGCCTTTGAAGTGGAACCGCGCTGGCTGGTGGAAGCGGCAAGCCGTCGCCAGAAGTGGATCGATCAGGCTCAGTCGCTGAACCTGTACATTGCCGAAGCCAACGGCAAGAAGCTGGACGTGACTTACAAGATGGCCTGGTTACTGGGTTTGAAAACCACCTATTACCTGCGTGCCATCGGGGCAACCCAAACGGAAAAATCCACCATCAATGACGGCAAGCTCAACCGGGTCTCCGCAGCCCCACAAGCCCCTGCCGAATTCAACCAGGCCGCTGACGTACCGCAGGCCTGCTCCATTGATGACCCGGATTGCGAGGCTTGTCAGTAAGGTGCCAGCTGCCGGACGCTCGACGCTTGCCATTCTTCGAGCGCCAGGCGTCCAGCTGCCGACCCCAAGCCACTTAAAACAATGCACCATCGATGACGCCACGGCGTCATCCCTGAAAGAATATGGAGAGAGCACATGCTGAACTGGGACGAATTTAATGCGCAAGAGACGCCTGTCGCCAAACCGCAGCCAAGCCCCGCAACGCCGCCGCAACCTGAGACGGTATCTGACCAAGCGGCACCTGAAGCTAAAGCACCGGGAGCGGGAAGTGCGCCGATTACAGGCGGAGCCGACGAACAGCGACAAGGACGAACAGAACGAGACACCACCGACGCCGTAGCCCGCGCCCGCGCCACCGTGTCGCAAATGGATGCCAGTGAAGGCGTCGCCGAGCTCGAAGGCACCGCCGGCCGTGTGGAAGTCGACGACAAGCGCATGATCAACTGCCGTGCCGACCTGAACCAGCTGGTACCGTTCAAGTACGACTGGGCCTGGCAGAAATACCTGGATGGCTGCGCCAACCACTGGATGCCCCAGGAAGTGAACATGAACGCCGACCTGGCGCTGTGGAAGAAAACCGATGGCCTGACCGACGACGAGCGTCGTATCGTCAAGCGCAACCTGGGTTTCTTCTCCACCGCCGATTCCCTGGTCGCCAACAATCTGGTGCTGGCCATCTACCGCCTGATCACCAACCCGGAGTGCCGCCAGTACATCCTGCGTCAGTCCTTTGAAGAAGCCATTCACACCCACGCCTACCAGTACTGCATCGAATCACTGGGCATGGATGAAGGCGAAATCTTCAACATGTATCAAGAGATTCCCTCCGTCGCCAAGAAAGCGCAATGGGGCATCCAATACACCCGCGACCTGTCCGATCCGGAATTCAAGACCGGCACCGTGGAAACCGACAAGGCCCTGCTGGAAAACCTGATCGCGTTCTACTGCGTACTGGAGGGCATCTTCTTCTACTGCGGCTTCACTCAGATCCTGTCCATGGGTCGCCGCAACAAGATGACCGGCGTGGCCGAGCAGTTCCAGTACATCCTGCGTGACGAATCCATGCATGTGAACTTCGGTGTCGACGTGATCAACCAGATCAAACTGGAAAACCCGCACCTGTGGGATTCCCAGATGCGCGACAAGGCCACCCAGATGATCCTGGAAGGTACCGAGCTGGAAATTCAATACGCCCGTGACACCATGCCCCGCGGCGTGCTCGGCATGAATGCCGCCATGATGGAAGAGTACCTGCAGTTCATCGCCAACCGCCGTCTGGTCCAGCTGGGCCTGCCGGAGCAGTTCAAAGGCGTGAACAACCCCTTCCCGTGGATGAGCGAAATCATGGACCTTCGCAAAGAGAAGAACTTCTTCGAAACCCGGGTGACCGAATACCAGGTGGGCGGCGCCCTGTCCTGGGAATAGGGAATAACAGCTGTGAGTTGCCATTAGAGAGGGCACGTTTGCCATTAGAGGATCGCGTGCCCTCTTTATGGATCAACGACTTACAAAATTCCTGCCATTTCCAACCCCTCACCTGAAAGCCCGTGAATATCGGGCTTTCATTTCAGTCCTTCCAAGAACCTGCTTAGCCCCTGCCCTCCCTTCGCATCAAACTCATAGCCACTCGTCATTGTGCAAACTCGCCGAATTCGCACTGAAGCATGTATGCACACCCTTGCGCATTCATTAAGATCAAAACAGGCAAGGAATAAATCACTCCATGGAAAGCAATTATGATCCCATTTAAAGAAGCTTCTGATATTGGTGATCAAGAAGGTCTTGAAGACTACTTGGCGAACTGGCCAGAACATCTAAAAAACATACCTGAATGCGTAATTGAGCAATGGATCTATAGACACAATGACACTTTTATAGATTTATGGTCAGGGTATGAACCAGAAAACTGGGGCTTTGAACTGGTTCAATTCGACAACGATGAAGTTTTCGAGATCATGCATCTAGAAGGAGAACTAGAGCAGTACGACTATGTAGGCGAAGAGTTTATCAAGCAACCCTATAAACGAGGGTATCTAGCTGACTACATGCTCGAAAACGGGACATTCCCACAACCAATAATTGTTGCTATTGACGCAGGCGACCTTGAACACCCGAGGAGTCATCCTGGTGAGTATATGGAAGAGCCATACCAGCTTATCGAAGGCCACCGCCGACTCGGCCTACTTAGAACGATGATTAATAACGGATTAGAAACCACAAATTTTCATGAAGTATGGCTCATGCACTTCAATTTCCCCCCTGAAGATTAAGATATAAAATGAAGTCACGATCAAAACTAATGCTAGAAAAATCAATCTCCGCAATGCTTTCAGCAGTCGAGATCTACAACAAACCTGACTTCAAGTACAGGGAAGAAACCTTCTCTGTTCTCTGCATAAATGCTTGGGAGCTTCTACTTAAAGCCAAGGTTCTAAATCTTTCAGGGAACAAAGTCGCATCATTGATAGCAATGGAATACAAAACCCTAAAGAGCGGTGAAAAATCAAAAAACAAACACAGAAAGCTAAATAGATCAGGAAATCCACTATCCATAAGCCTATTCGAAGCGCTCAGAGTGATAACAAATGAGTACGGCGTCAAAATCAGTCCTGCCGTAAACGACAACCTCGTTGCATTAACGGAGATTAGGGATAACGCCATCCACTTCATTAATGACGATCTGGTTTTAGCGATTAAAATACAAGAACTCGGAACTGCTTCATTACAGAACTACTTTCACTTAGCCACCGATTGGTTTGGAAATGTATTGGGACGCTACAACTTCTATCTCATGCCTCTATCGTTTTTTAGGGACTTCGACACAGCAAAAGGGATTTCGTTAAACGCCAGCGAAAAGAGACTTCTTGAGTACATCAAAAACAAAGAAAAGGAGTACGACGACAAGGAGCAAAACCAGGACTACAATCTCACGCTAAAAATTGATGTTAAATTTCAAAAAGTCAGAAGTGATGACAGCCTTCCAGTCAAAATAACTAACGACCCTGGAGCACCAGCAGTTCACTTAACCGAGGAGGACATCACCGACAAATACCCCTGGGACTATCAGATCCTTACGACAAGACTAGGGAAAAGATATAGCGATTTTAAAGTAAACAGCAGATACCATAAAATAAGAAAATCATTAGAGAGTGATAAAAAAATGGCGCACACCAGATTCCTAAACCCCAATAACCCCAAAGGAGGAAAAAAGATACTATACAATACAAACATCCAAAAAGAGTTTGACAAGCACTACACAAAGAAATAGCCAAATACACAACACAACCCAGCATTAAAATCGAAACCGGCATGGAGGCCAAAAATGGATGAAACACAATTTGTCTGGGATCATTTCAAGTTTAACGCCGAACAGCGATTAAAAGGGTTTAATTTTTTTGTTCTGCTATCAATCTTTGCCGACGGCGGCGTATTTACTGCACTCCAAAAATCACTAAACCCATGGCTGCTATGCCTGCTTGGCTCATTCATTGTCATTATGGCGATAATTTTTTATCTCGTAGACCAGAGAAGCCAAAACCTCCTGCACTTAACAATTCCCGCAATAAAAGAGATCGAAAGCGGCTTCTCAGAAAAAAGTCAGCTATTCAGGCTAGATTCAGAAAAACAAGGAAAATTAGTAAGGTACACCTTCGCGTTTAGAACCCTGCAAATATGCCAATGCCTTTTCGGGATAGGAGTAATAATTTATGGATTATTATCTATATAACAGACATAAAAAATCTGTAAATTTTAACCATATCTATTTCCCGGCACGTCCTCCAAAGCATGGCGGACTAACATTTACAGATCGTCATATTGGGTATAGGATTCTGCTTATTTAAAAATCCAGCCTCACTGCTTGCCCCAACACCCGACAAACAAGGAAAACCACAGATGAGAATGGCGCCAAACAAGAGAAAGGGGGCTAAACAAAGCCCCGAGCTGGCCCGTTATCATGCACACAAAGTTGACGCAAGAAAACTTGCAGAATCCGTCTCTGGCGATGACACAAGAATCAGTTACGCCCGATCATTCTGTTCGAAAATTATTGAAAGCTATTGGCTGCAACTCTGTAAAACCAATAATACTAAAATAAAACTCAAGCACTCACCTGAAGCTTCTGAGAAAATACCATCTGGAGCAGCTCTACTAGCAAATGAAATCGGAGCTTTAATAGCAGACTTCCCTGTAGAAGACGCGGGCTACCTCATTGGATCAGTTTATACGGTGATGCTCCCAAGCATATTCAGAGCTAGTCTCGGTGCATACTACACCCCACCCCCCTTAGTATCTCGATTGCTTGATATGGCAGAGGCTGCTGGCTTTGATTTCAGCAAAGGAACAGCGATCGACCCAGCCTGCGGCGGCGGAGCATTCCTGGCTCCAATTGCGACAAGAATGGCTAGGAGCATGGACAAAGCATCGCCAAGAGAAGTGCTGGATAGCATTTCGTCAAGGCTGCGAGGCATTGAATTAGATCCATTTGCAGCATGGATGAGCAAAGCCATCTTAGAGGCATCGATAATGCCCCTGTGCGTTAATGCCAAGAAACGGCTACCTTCGTTAATAACTGTAAACGATGCTCTTCGCGAAACTGGCTTTGGAGAATTTGACCTAGTTATCGGAAACCCCCCGTACGGGAAAGTAAAACTAAGCAAAGACATGCGCGAAACGTACAGCCGATCCCTCTATGGCCATGCCAACTTATATGGGTTATTTACTGACCTATCCCTTAGGCTTTCCAAGCCAGGCTCCGTTATCGCATATTTGACTCCAACATCATTTCTTGGCGGACAATATTTCAAATCTCTCCGAGAAGTTCTTTCCTCCGAGTGCTCCGTTAGCGCCATTGATTTTGTATCTGACAGGCATGGTGTTTTTGATGGGGTTCTACAGGAAACATTGCTGACAACTTATAAAAAGAAAAAATCAAGCGCGAAAACAAAGATCTCATTATTAGTGCCAAAGGGATTAAACTCAGCAACATCCGAACCCATAGGAAGTATCAAATCCCCCAAAACCGATGATCCGTGGGTTTTACCGAGAACAGCCAAGGATGTAGGTTTTGTATCGAATCTATCTCTTATGCCCACACGGCTTCGAGATATTGGTTATTCAGTATCAACAGGTCAGCTTGTGTGGAATCGGCACAAAGAGCAGCTACGGAAAAAGCCAGCCAAAGACACCCTGCCTCTAGTGTGGGCAGAATCCGTTACATCTGACGGCTTTAACCCTCAACCCAAACGACGAGGGCACGCCCCCTTTATTGCCGTAGACAAGAAGCAGGCACACCTAATAACAGAAACTTCATGCGTATTACTGCAGCGCACAACAGCAAAAGAGCAACGAAGAAGAATTATTGCCGCCCTTATTCCGCAAGACTATCTTGATCAAAGCGGGGGTGCAGTTATCGAAAATCACCTTAATATAGTTCACAAAAACGCAGACCTCTCGAGCGAGATCAAACCCGAAACGATATGCACACTATTAAACTCACCTACTGTCGATAGAGCATTTCGAGCCATAAGCGGAAGCGTTGCAGTATCCGCTTATGAGCTGAACGCCATGCCCTTACCAACCAAAGAACAGATAACTGAACTGCAAAAATTAATCAATGACGGCTCCAGCCAGGACAAGCTGGACTATAAGATTTCCTGCTTTTATGGAGAATAATGCAGTGCCACTACCAGAAGTCCCCTCTTTAGATATTATAACTGAACGCCTACCGGCCATCTTCCCAGACGGAACAAGCCACCGAAATTATCTAATTCGCGAAATGGCAGCCAAGACTATTTTTGTATTCTTTTATGCTGGAGCGATTGAAGGTACTGATCGATGGGTTAGACCAAGCCAAATCACCGACATGACCGATGAGCAAGCAAACCGGACTGATGAGCAAAGTAGAGAGTCATGGGTCGCGATGATGCTTTCAAATAAGAAAATGAAGCCTGCAAAACCATGGTACGCCGCAAACAGTCGAGAACCCGTCAGGGATGAAACCATCAGGACAGGCCTAATCCCCGTTCAAGCAGTTGTAGTCAGGCAAGGGATCCCAACCACATCATCAAAACCAACTTATGCGCTACAAAAGGCATTCTCTGAGCTCTTTTCACCTAGGCTTACTGGGAAAGCATTAAATAATGCCATTCAGGACTGGCAGGCTAATCATTTGTCAAAAGCCGCTATGACCCGCCTCCAATTGATGAAAAACTACAATTCAGGCAATACTCAATTCGTCACGATAAACCTACCCGATGGTAGCATCAGGACGCTGGAGCCCGGGCCTTCAAGCAAGATTTCAAAAGCTGTTATCGAGCATTTCGCCCCACGCTTTCTAAAGAACCCTCAGGTTCTTTGGCTGTCTGAATCAGGAAACAAGGTTGGCATCAAGGATGATGCTCTCGCCCAGTCCCTTGGACTTAACATCGACCCATCACGCGCTCTTCCAGACCTAATCTTGGTCGACTTGGGAGTCAAAGCAAACGGCGAGGACATGCTTTTTTTATTCGTTGAAGTTGTAGCCTCTGACGGCCCAATCAACCAAATGAGAAAGGAAGCGCTAACAGATGTCGCCACACAAGCAGGTTTTGACCCTTCCCAACTAGCCTTCATGACGGCCTTTCTCGATCGAAGTGCCCCCCCGTTCAAGAAGCTAATTGCAGATTTAGCTTGGGACTCATATGCATGGCTATCCACCGAACCAGACAACATCATCAATCTGATATCGCCAACCGCAACTACCAAACTGTCAGATTTACCCATCGCATAGGCAAAGAGTGCAGCCAGCCTGGCTGCACTCCCTCCCTTGCCTAATCAACCATAAAGAGAGCTTCCAATATCCGTACGAAACCGAGAATCGATCATCTCAATTTCAGCCCTCAAGACCTCTATTTCTTTACACCTTTGCCGCCAGCGCTGAACCCACTGCAGCTGTTCCGGAAGAGACAGGCATGGCAGCTCAAACTCCTTCAGAACCCCCTGATTGATCACCTTGCTACTCGCCCCAGATGCCCTCTCTCGAAAAAAACCCTGGGCCAAATCAGAGTTCAGCACCAGCACCAGAAACCCTGGATCCAGCCACTCAGCATGCGACCTGATCAGTATAAAATGCTGATGGGCGATAGCTGGCGGGCCTTCAGGTAGCCCCTCTACCAGATAGGCCGGGTGCTCCTTGCCTATCGCCTGGAACAGCACATCCCCATCCTGCAGGTGGCGCAGCTTTCGCTTTGGCGGCAAAGACGTACGCACCACACCCTCCCAATCAATGGACAGCCGCTCATTCCCATTGGCAGGGCGCACTATTCGGACATTTCCATCAGGATCCGGCTTCACTGAACCCTGCACGGCAAATCCCAGCGAGATCTCAGCAAGATCGCCCAGTTTTTGGTTCATATCGCACAACTCATATTTTATATACCAGAAAATATATATTTTTATCTGCCATTTATCCACACGATATTGAACTTTAGAAGAAGTTTGTCTTGACAACCAAAATCGCAAGTGATAGGGTGGGAAAACTGAGGCAACTATCCCTCGGCATATTAGAGAACTTAAAGACGATGAAGATACGAATACGAATACGCGTTAACTAAAACGCCGTCGTACATCGGCGGCGCTCACTCTGGCATGTAAATGACTTGGAGCCCCGTCGATGACTTTATCGTCAGCGAAGCGCACCCGTGCGCCCAAAAGAAACACCAGCCACCAAAGCGTCTTCTCCATCGAAGACATCCATACGGCGATTGAAGCCGCCAGGCACTCCCCGCAGTTTCGCATTCCCCATGGCCGCCAAGGTGGCCCAGCCAAAGTCCTCCACTCCTCTCAAAAAGCCAGGAAGATGCTAGGGGACGAGAAGGACTACCTAAACATCCTGGAAGGTCGACTCGAAGCCGACTACTGCCTGACACTGGAGTTTGACCCCGAAGTCGAAGTATATGTCTGCCAGCCCTGCAAACTGCTAGGGGGCTTAGAGCATGGGTTCACCTCATTTACCCCCGATCACATCGTTTTTCCACACAGCGCTCCTGCCTACGTGGTGGACTGCAAACCCAAACAAGTCGCAGAAGCCAGAGTTCACCGCGACCGCCATGCAGTTCTGCGGCAGGCACTAGCAGCGCAAGGGGTCGAATTCCGTGTCGTCACCGATGAGGTTATTCGCATTCAGCCACGACTGGACGCCTACCGCTTTCTCTACGGATACCTCTCCGCCCCAGAGCATGACCTAACCAAATCAAAATACACCCTAGAGCGTGAACTCAAGTTCCTAGGCGGCACAGCACAAATGAAGGAACTAAGACACCTAGGGCAGGACACTGTCCGTCACGGCATGGCCTGCGGCCTCGTTGCAGGTTCAATCGTGGCCTCATTTTCAACCACTTATGGCCCCAATTTCGAAATTGCCCTCGCTTGATTTAAGGAGAATTGCAATGGAAAGCACCAAAGCCAAGATTACCGATATCAGAGTTGGCTCTCGAGTGAACATTGATGGTATCGACTGGGAGTGCACCTACCTGAATGTGGGCGGCGTGGATGCTGTGCGCCTTCGTCAGGTCAATGGCAATCAAACGAGGAGCATTCCACTTTCGCACTTGGCTGAACTACGAGAAGAAGGCCGAGCAACCCTGACTCGCCATGTGGTACCGCATAAGCAAACACTGATGGATGCCCATGATCTTTCACCATCTGAAAGGCGAGATTTCGAACGGTGCTGCGCAGGTGTAAAAATCTCAATCGCACATAGTGGCTGTAGCAAGCAGATGGCCTACAAGGAATTCCTTAAATTCTGCAAGCGCCAGAACAAAAAATTCTTACGTAAGCACAAGCTGGATCCGAAGCCACCCCAAAAGCTTGCCACGGTTGAAAAGTGGCGACGTCAATTCATTCAATGCGGCGATTTCAGCTGCTTTATCCGGAGAGATAGCCGGAAAAACTATCGAGCAAGACAATACCCTAAGCACATCGAAAATCTAGTCACCAAAGTGATTTTAAATAGCTACAGCTGCGATCGCAGGCCACGCATGACAAAAGCCTATCGAACTCTTCTAGCCGAAGCTCAAGCAGAATTCAATGTTGGAGTCGTCGAGGCAAAAGCCTTGATCCCGTCATACCGAACATTCGTACGAAGGATTGAGGAGGCAGATCATTATGCAGTCATGACCAAACGCATCGGCAAACATCAACTTAGAAAGCTAGCCGGATATGGAAAGCATATTGGCTCACCAGATTTTATTGGTGGTCGAGTCGAGATGGACTGTACCCAGGCAGATGTAATGGTAAAGGACGACAGGCTCAAACTCTGCTACCGCCCTTGGCTGATGATCATGATCGACATCCGCACCCGCTGCATCATTGGCTGGGATTTATCCTCTACGGCCCCTAGCGCGGCAAAGTTTACGAGAGTCTTCAGACAAGCCATTGGCGCTGACGGTTACCCATATCGCTGCGTCCCTTCAATGCTTGTGGTCGACAATGGCGCCGAGTTTGTTAACAAAAGCGTCAAGACAGAGATCCAGACATTTGGCACTCGAGTCGAATATGCAGCCCCACGATCGCCAACGATCAAAGCGTTCTGTGAGCGCCATTTTGGAACATTCAATGAGTATTTCTTCCATTTACTGGCAGGCACCACAAAATCCAACCCCAAGGATCGAGGCGACTATGATTCCGCGAAAAAAGCGATTTACACAATCGAAACACTAAATAAACGTTGGGAGCAGGCCCTTAAGGTCTACCACAATGAATATCATAGTGGCCTTGAAGATATTCCTGATCGGTTCTGGCAGGAAGAAGTGAGCACACCAGAATTCGAGCCCCGTACGCTTCCATACGAAGAAGCACAAAAATTTGGAACCAAATCAAAAATGGTTCGAATTAACGGTAGCCGAGTTCGCCTGGACAACCTTTTCTGGACATCTCCAAGCCTTCCTGAACTCGACATGATGATGCGAAGAAGAGCTTCCGTTAGAGCAGACTCTAACGGACACTCACCTAAAGTTCTTCTCCGCTACAACGAGCATGATCTTACTCATGTTTTCGTCTCAGACCCTAAGGATCCTCATTCGTTCATTATCTGTGACCCCTTATATCCGGCTTACCAAAATGGATTGACAATGGATGTCCATTCCAAGGTGCAGGACTGCAAAAGAGCGAAACGCCGATCCCTCGTAGATCATGCAGATTTGGTAGGTCTTAGATACCAGCTAGAAACGGATATTGAGGGTGATGCTCGAGCGGGAAGATACACCAACCGCAAGAAGTCTCAGATGCGTGATTCCGCTGAGCGCTCATCAAAAGCCAATTTTCAATCTGATACTGACTACACCGACTTTATTGATCACTCGAACTCTGAAGACAATCCTGCTCTCGACGTCTTCGACGATCCACTTGATTCATATGAAAACTACTGAGGGAACTTATCCATGAGAAAGATCAACTTTACCGCCGTTAACACCCTGTCTGGACGTCGCATCAAACATCGCGATTACAGAAAATGCCTATCACTCCTCGAAGAGCTTTATGAAGAAGCTGATGTTCTTGCAGAAACTCCTCAGCGAACTCCTCCTGAGGGCTCAACGTATGTGGTTACTGCCGAAACGGGCGTTGGAAAGACCACCCTTCTTACGGATTTTGTTGCCGACCATCCCGCTCATGCAATTGAAACGGAAATGGGCACGCAGTGGAGAGTTCCTGTCGCCTTAATCAGAGTTCCCCCTGCATGCACCCTAAAGGGGTACATCTTCGAGATCTGCCACATCCTTAAGGTAGCAACCACTCGGGAGAACACCACAAGCCTCCTGACGCGTAAAGCAATTGACGGCCTGAAGAACGCTGAAACTCGGATGCTAGTCACCGATGAGACCAACATCATTCTTGAAAGCGCGAGTCAGAAGGAGATTATCCACATCAGGAACTTTATCAAACAGATTATCGATGAAGCCCAAATCCCTGTTGTCTTCTTCGGTCTACCTGCTGACTGCAATGAGTTCTTTAACAATGACTCCCAAACTGCATCTCGCATTGTGAAGAACATCTCTCTGCAGGAATTTCACCCACCTAATTCCACTGATTCGCCAATGCACAAAACCGCTGAAAGGTACCTTCAATATCTCAAGGACGACTGCGGGATCAGCCTTGCGGATGATGTCAAAAGGATTGAGTTCTCACAGCGGCTCTATCTTGCCTCAAAGGGCATGATGCGGGAAATCCATCAGATCATCATTGAAAGCGCCAAGTACGGCATGAGGAAAGGTAAAACCACCCTTGCACTAAGCGATTTTCACGCTATCTGTCGCACCCTGAAACTTGACAGTAACGAGCAGCCATTTACCGCTGACCGAAAAGCCCTGGTAGCCCTAATGGCTAAAACCCTAGCCAAGAAGAAGGCCGCCTGACCATGACCAATCTCGCCTTTCTCCCCAAAGCGCTGCCGGGTGAGAGCGCCGGCAGCTTGCTGCTCCGCCTGAGCCAAGCCCATACGGAGCGACCTTCCGCGCTCCTTATGGCGCTTGGCCATAGCAACTGCTCCATTCAAGGGAGTATCCACAAGCTGTACAGTGGCCTCCCTACACCTGTCTTATCGCTGGTGGATACCCAGAATTGGGCTCCGTCCAAGTCCACGACCGCCCTCGCGAAGGCGCGAAACGCCAAGAAGTGGCTGGAGTATCTGCATCCATCGCTATGCCCGGATTGCGCACAAGAAGGCTGGCTTCCGGATACCCATGATTTTCACCTTATTACTTGCTGTACCAGGCACGGCAAGCAGCTCCGCACGCACTGTAATCACTGCGGAGACCCCGTGCGGTGGAACCGCTTTGGGTTGAACCGGTGCCACTGCACCAAAGAGTTTGGTGATACCGAAGAGGCGAGCCCGGCCGAACTCGCGGTTACTCGCCAGCTCGAGGAATGGATCAGAAGCGGAAAAACAGACGCGCTGGCAGCCTACCAGGAACTGGAAGCACTCCTGAAGGAACGCATTTCTGCTGAAGAATGTTGGGCAGAGCCTGCCATTAGCTGGATCCTGGGAGATCCCCTGCCGGCAGCCAAAAGGCTCAACGCATACCTAACTGGAGCGGCCCCATTAGGGTCACGAGCGCTTGTTGCAGCCCTCTCTTCAGCTTCTTCTCCGCTACTTCAGCAGGCCTTACCCGAACTGCACGAGATGCTCGACAGCCTGCCTGATACCCATCACTCGGAATCCCTGCCAAATAGCTTCCATCTTGGCCACACGGAACTGCGCTTCGCACTTGGTTGCAAAGCCCTCACCGTAGAGATGCTGCTCAAGAATCAGGTGCTCGATAACACCTTGGCTAAAAGGTCACTAACGCAGCGGCAGGTTTTTCTTCCTGAGCTGAAACGACTGTATAGCTGCTATGCCCCCCAAACGAGCCCAAAGGCACATAGCCTCACACTGACTCAGCTCGCAGCAAGCACCAAGCGCAAGACCCATGAGCTGATCTCAGACCTGCTGGCCGGTGACCTCACGGCAGCACCCGCCGATTCCTGGAGGCTTGAGGACTGGCGTGTTGTGGCACCTGATGGGTATACCGATGATGTCCCGGAGGGGGACTCCACACTGGCTATGGCGCAATCCATTTTGGGTGTGAACAGCCAGTATATCGCTGGATTCAGGCGATCAGGCTTGCTCACAGGCCACCATCAGCGGAATAAAAACAATCGGTACTTGTACAAGACTGCGGAGCTGCATGCATTCCGGGAAAAATACATCTCAGCCGGAGACATTGCTTCTCTGACCAGCAGTTCGGTGACCGTTATCACCGACAAGCTGCGCTTTGCCGGCATTCAGCCGGTCAGTGGGCCCGGGATCGACTCCAGTCCGGTTTTCCTATTCCTTCGACAGGTCATCGAAAACGAAGACCTCAGTGCAGTGCTCTCCATCAAGGAGGGCTATTCCACCTCGGGCCGCAGACCCAAGTCCGCTCCCAGAGTGGATAGCAGCCTTTGGATGACTGGCGCTGAGGCCGCAGAAGCACTAGGACTCACTGCCCAGCAGCTCTATCAGCTGGTAGATAAGCAAGACCTCGTGGCAACACGTCCAGAGCATGCCTCCTCGAAAGTAAGTAACTACTTCCTTCGCAAGCAGGTCAACAAGATGAAGGGGAAGCTGGCTCGCATGGTGACGGTGGATGACCTCGCAGTTAAATGCGGGGTTACCCCCAGAAGAGTCTTGGGCCGTCTTTGGCGATTGCTCAAAACCAAGCCATTAAATTACCAGGGGGCGGCCTGTATCGACCATAAGGAAGCCGCAATCCTGGAGAAGCATTTCTCCCGGTACTGGGACGATCAACAGGCCGCCGCATTTCTGGGGGCTACCGCAGCGGACATCCATAACTGGAAACGACTAGGCCACCTTACCCCTCTACCTGAAGGACACCCTGGCTTCTTTGAGAATCGCGTCCTGTTCGATTGCGAGCAAATCAAGACATTCAGGAGGCCGGGATGAGAAAGGTACCCACCACCCTGGAGCAATACGAGGAGATCGTGGCCCATTTATACAGGGAGTTCCCGACGCTACTCAGCTGGGAAAGCGGGGTTTTCAACCTGCGATTCTATGCCAGTTTCACGATTGATCCTTGGTGGTTCCCCCCTGTCTGGAAAATGCTTGAGAACCTCGCTGCGCTTGACTCAATGAACCTGATTGACCCGCCCATCTTTAGAGACTTCAAAGATAAACGAGGTCTGCTTTGTATTTACTACGACGGGGGTGACGAGCTTTCAGAAATGCTGATTGAGGGTGTCGAGAAGCTGATAAATCGTCGCTAGAAACTCCCTTCTGAATCAAAGACTAACAAGCGAGCCAATTACTTTTAGGTTTATTAAGCCATTGTTTTAATTGAATTATTTGACTTTTTCAAAACCGAAGAATAGCGTCAAAAGGCACTCACCGATTAAGGATTGACCATGCTGCCATTCATTCCCATCTTTGACCTCCAGCACTTCAGATCACAGTTTGATCTCAATGGCTCGGCGGAAGAGATTCTGTTTTCCAACTACGAAGGCAAGGATGTCGAGACGGTTATCGCTGAGGCTCAGTCCGTTTCCAGCAAGCCGCCTTGCATCGTGGGAGCCTGGGTCATCATCGACCTCGACCTGGATGAAAGACAGGCGGCCCAGCTAGAAGCGAATGGGATTAACCCCACACTTTTGTACTCACAGTTTTTGATTGATGACTTCCGGGAGCGCTGGCCACTGGGTAGCCACGTGTTTAGCACTCCTGTCACGAAAGATATCGGAAACGGGATCATTGAAACCGGGAATACACTCTATGTGCTTTGGGGAAAGGGGTACCGCATGCGAATGACCCTGGATCATGCCGCAAGGATTCAAGATTCCATATGAAGGCTCATTTGTTAACGGACATTCACAATGAGCATAGGGATGCTCCGTACCGGGTGAAGGATCTTGATTTCGACATCCTGATCCTTGCGGGAGACATTGATACTGACTTGGCCGGGATCAGATGGGCGGCGGAGGAGTCACAACGGCTTGGAGTACCCGTCATCTACGTTCCAGGCAATCATGAGTACTACGGCAGCGAGCTACTGAGTCACGATATAGCAATGCGTATCCTGTCGACGAAGCTCGGGGTGCACTACCTGAACAATGAAGCCCTGGTACTTGATGGGGTTCTATTCCTCGGTACCACCCTCTGGACTGACTTCCAGCTAACGGGGGAACACCCGTATTTTGTTGAGCACCAGATCCGCCGCGTTATGTCTGATCACCACCTGATCAGGTACGGAGAGGCACTATTTTCCCCCGGCCATGCGCAAATGCTGCACGGCAATGCTATTGAGTGGCTTGAAGAAAGCCTACAAAAACGAGGCGACTACGAAACTACCGTTGTCGTAAGCCATCATGGCCCATCGCTGCGATCCGTACATCCGAAATGGAAAGGCAGCATCGTTAGTAATGCTTACTGCTCACACTTAGACCACTTGGTGGCACAAGCGGACTACTGGTTTTACGGGCATACACACGCGGCCTTGGACACGCGTGTCGAGCAAACCCGCCTTGTGACCAACCCCGCAGGTTATCCCGGCCAGGAAACAGGCTTTAACCCTAGCCTGATTATCGATCTGAAAGAGGTTAAAGCCAAATGAGCCGGCCCATTCTGATTGTAGACCTGGAGGCAACATGCTGGAGGGACAAGCATACTGCGCCTGCTGAGAAGGAAGTCATTGAGATCGGATGTGCTCTTGTCGCGTCGGATGGCACGGTAGTGGATGATTTCAGCACTTTCGTGAAACCACTCCTCTATCCAAACCTCACTGCATTCTGCACAGAACTGACAACCATCACCCAATCAGACGTAGATACCGCCCCGGGTTACCCGGAAGCATGCCAGCTCGTGGATGAATGGCTTGGCCAACGGGTCAGAGCGCTAGTTTGGGGATCTTGGGGCAACTACGACCGAAATCAGTTGCTTGAGGAGAAGACTAGACATTGCGCTGCTCCTACATTCCTGGGTGTACCCCACATCAACCTGAAGCGGCTCTGGGCCAGATCCCAAGGTATCCCTCCGAGAGGAATGACCCGGGCTTTGGAATATGCAGGGATCCAGCCAGAGGGAACACATCACCGAGGCATCGATGACGTTCGTAACATCGCAAAGCTGTTACCCGGTATCTCCCGACAACTGATCAACCATGCAGCAGCCACGTGGACGCCATATCCAGAGCCAGGCGAGAGGAAATAGCTATGTCAGAAGCTCCCAAAGAGTCCCTAGAAGAGAAATATCCGAGCCTGTTCGATCATGACCAGTTCATTTACCCGGTTGCCGTGGGCCCGGGCTGGATTCCACTCGTTGACACCCTATGCCGCCTGCTCGTAGAAAGCACAGAGCAAGGCGGATCGGAAGTTAAGGCACTCCAGGTGAAGGAGAAATTCGGGAAGTTACGCTTCTACGCGGTGGCTTGCTCAAGTTATCACGGAGGGCTCATCAAATTGGCAGAGGCATATTCCGCACGAATTTGCGATGTTTGCGGGGGGCTTGGGAGCATGGTTTGTATTGATGGATATTACGTCACGAGGTGCAAGGAGCATGAAAGAACGTAAGATTTCGCTCACAAATATGAAAGCTACGTTCTTACAGTGATCGAGTAGAAATGATCATGTCAAAGCTATAGTCGGCTAGTATTATATTCTTGTCGCCCGGATATCGACCAATTCGCCATTACGCGTAGGAGTCAGATTAATGCGGCAAAAAGCACCCATCCGGGTGCTTTTCCTTGACTTTCCTTTCTCTAATAAATCCAAGAAATTTTATGTGGAGCTTTTTAGCGATCACTTATAAATGACGTTTACGGAGTGCATATCGCTCAAATCGACACCATTGATAGTCACATGCTTACTGGAGTTACGAATAATCAAGTCCATCTTTATTGCTCCGCTTTTCAGGCTGATCGCCATTCGCCGATATGGATTAGCTCCAATATTGACTTCTTCAATATTCATGCAGCGAGACAAATCAAGCGATTCAGATTTAACACTATTTCTGTATAAAGAAAGCCTCTCAAGACCAGGAGGAAAGCTAATATTTGAAACGTCACCAATGAAGTTTTTGTGTAACAACAGCGTCTTAAGGGAAGACATTTTCTCAATAAAATCAGGAACCAATTCAATTTCGCAGGCAGCCGCGTTAAGCTTCTCCAAACACTGCATTTCCAAGATAGACGACATGTCTATTTTTGGATTCCCTCTTACATCAAGGAACTTCAGGCCTCTTAAACCCGACAAAAACGACAAATCTTTTAAACCAGAAAAGCCAAACCTTAAAGAGTCTAGAAATTTAAATTTTAGAAGCAGAGAACCTAAAATCTTCAATTTGCAGCGATCTAGAGCATAGATCAAGCTACGACGGTATTCTTTTCCGTCCGAGAAATCCAGCAATCGAACTCGACCACCTTCCGTTACTTTTAATGCGGGATACGCCCCCACCAATGAAACGATTTCTTCTATAACCGATCGCTCCTCTGGAAATAAGACATTAAAATCAATTGGATTAACGGCGGGCTCCATGAAATTATCGAAATTATATCTATGCCAATCGAGATCCATCGCAAAATTATTTTCAGGATCAATACTCTCGCCATTAACCCAGCAAACTTCAACCCAACCGAAGTAACCGCAAGCCTTAGCAATTAGTCTTATTGCCTCGAATGAGGCGGGACATTTTTCAGGAGGAAGAGTCCTAAAATCACCAAGTATAACAATCTGGCGAGGAGCATCGTCCCGGTGAAGACTTAACAAACGGGACTCCAAACCTTGCTGGAGCCTCGAATCTGAGCATATTGAAAAAACCCACGGCCGGAAGCCTTTAGAAATCAAAACAGTGGCGACTCTCCCGCACCGCTCACCGCCGAAAACCTCAACACCTTTATCATTCATTTATATGGCTTCAGAAACAGATTTTATAATTGACAGGCAGGAGCGCCCCATCCCCGTGATTTCTTTTTTCTTTTCAACAGATTCCATAAGAACAGAAACGTCATTAATCAAATTGGGGTGCCTGGCAAGGAGCCACTCTGAACACTCAACAGGGAACCTTGAGAATAGAGCCTCATCAATTCTCATCACCCCTCCCAACCTAAGAACTGATTTAGCCAAGTGCGGAGCTCTTTTATTCTTCTCTACCTGGTCTTTGCAATCATCAAATGACTCCAGCCTAATTGAGGCTGATAAAAGCGCATAATTAACAACCCTATCCTTTAAGTTACAGAAATCATTAATCGATCTACGAAAATCCTTTCCAAAAATAAGTTTACTACTATGAGACAAAAGCAAAATACCAGAAATAAAACTGTCACTGCCTTCACTCTCGCACAAGACACTAATATCAACGGGAGGAAAATCAGGAAAACGCTCCATGATAGTTAGCGACGTAAAATCAGCCACCTTACATGCTCTCTCTTTATCCCCCCCAACAATGAGAACAAAATCAACATCCCAAGGATTAGTTTCACCAGGATCAATTGCGCTACCTCTTAGATACAGAGCCAACGGAGAATCGACAGAAAACCAAAGGCTTCTGAGAGAGCTTATCAGACTTGGGGGAAAACCCTCTATGTCAGGTAAACTTGAACTATTCATTCAAACCAGACTTTACAATCTCGAAAATAGCCTCTAACTCCTCCCTTCTTAGATCTTTAAACTGAAGACCGCTCTGGCTAACAACGAATGGCATTTCTGAGCGCAACTCAGGATGAAGAGCAGTTGCTTTTTCTAACAATGAAGAAACACCTTGAAAACACCGAGGAGTATGAACGCCGATTGCGACATGAACAGAAACATCATTGGTGCGGACAGAATGCATTCTCCCGGGTGGTAGATAGAGCATTTTTCCCTCCCCAAGTTTGATCGGAATGCTAGGAGGAATTACCTCCCCGCCCTCCATTGTGAATGCTTGATGAGGATACTGCTCTGCCTGCTCTTTCCCAAGCATCCAATCTTTAGCTCCAAAGAGTTGCACGGCGAATATATGATGCGGGTCATAGTGAACAGGAATACCTTCACTAGGGCCAAAAGAAAAGTATCCATTCAGCGTAATTTTTGAATTAAACACTTCTCTCAATGCCTTTCCCCATTCGCCAAACTCTTCATCGAGACTTTCCAAGTCTTCTATCTTAATAGTGTTTGGTGCAACAGCGAGCGATGACACTTTTTCACCAATAATATCCTCATTAAAGCCATATCTAGTCGACGCGGTATAAAGCAAAGGATTGAGCGCCCCACCTCCGTTAAGAACACGAACTTGCGGATATCTAAGCCGACGAAGATTTAGCAAACGTTCAAGCAACCCTTCGGGATTGGAGACATTCAATTTTGGAGCTGGGAGAAGCAATGGTTTTCTCCCCCAGGATTCAGAAAAGAAGTCAGCAACATTGCTCTCTCGAAAAAAATCTTCAAGTAACATTTAGCAATCCTGCATCTTCACGACCAGCACTTGCCAATGGGCAGCGGGGATCGCCAAGTGATGGAGAAAAGGTACGCATGGCTGCACCAGGACACCCCCCACGACAAGCTTGCCATGCCGGACATACGCGGCAAACAGATGATTTATGAGGCTCAATCTCCTGCTGGGATAACACCCCTACAATCTCTCTAATATTTTGTTCTTTGAAACTGGCGACAATTCGATCTTCCATACACGCACAAGGATATACAGTACCATTTGGATTGATGTAGAACTTGGATCTACCTGTTCCGCAGTTTGAAGAGTAACTGGGAGTACTTTCTTCAACACTGCCGGCAGAACGTATGCTCTCATCTGAGAACATATAAGAAACTCTTAACCGCTTCTTATTCTTGCTGCTAACCTTTATACACCCGACAAATTCGTTCCACTTACCTGTGCTAATATCGTCCGCATCATTGGCTCGACCCGACCCAACAACTCGCTTGATATTCCAGCGTTCGAACGCAATATTTTCAAGCACGGAATCAAGATCATGAATAGACTCAATATTCGAGTTGGTCACTGTTGTAGCTACAGTAACGCTCAGCCCACTTTCTGCGAGCTCGTTAATATTTCGAATCGTACGCTCAAACGTCCCCTCTCCGCGTATAGCATCGTGCTCAGCCTTTCCACCATCGATCGATATTTGCACACTAACAGTGGGAAAAATTGCAACTTCGCGCAATGGGCGTAATCGCAATCCATTGCTGTTGATTACCACCTGTTTGAATTTTTCAGAAGCAAAAGAAACTATTGACTGAAAATCCCTATGCAAAGTTGGTTCCCCGCCACTAATCAACAGCACGGAGTCCTCACTAATGGTAACCAGCTCACGAATAACATGTAGCGCAAGCTGGTAATCCATGAATTCAGTGTTAAATGGTGTTGATGATCGAATACAGTGGCTACACGAGAGGTTGCACTGCCTAGTCAGCAGAAGATAAGCCTGCTTTAGTCGGAACCCCCTTGGATGCTCTTCACAAGCCATTTCAACAACTTCACCAACACCATTTTTAGTCATTATTTTAGATTTCCATTATCAAAGGAAAAAGCCAGAATCAGTCCCACTCGTACCATGAGCCAAAACTGTCTTGCATAACAGAATCATCAATTTCACCTTTATCTATTTTTGCATTATCTGCCTTAGACATTCTTGCTAGGGCCTCCTCAAAACGAGGACGACTTTCAGCGATAAAGATTTTATCCATTTCACTGGATTTTGATTTTTCTTCTACACGAACCTGTGTCATAAAGTTCTCCATATTGAATTTTAATCTTCCTGCGATTTCACAGACCCCAATCTCACCCCGTGAAGGGCTTCTTAGAGCTTCTCATAGAGCCTGATGAGTGAGACTACAGCCTCAACTTATCGCTTTCCAGGGAATTCCGGCGAAAAAATCACGTAGTTCCTTTAAGTATTGAAGTTTACTTTCAAGCTCAAGAGCGTCAGTTGAGAATGCAATCGTTCTCAGAGAGTCAAGCTTTTCCAAGTAGTCATTCTCGGTCTCAATCACTGCGTAGTTAAAGCCTCTGAGAGTATCAAACCAAAAATTGCTCAATGCAGTCCGCACTTCACCTTGCGCATTATTCTTGGTCATCCCCTTTCTTATCTGCTTGGCGAGTGATCGCTGCCAAGAATCACCCAACAAAGCTGCGGCAATAACCCCCACTGCAACCGCCAGGCCCAACCCAACAGTAATGGGGCCACCGAGAGCGGCGATGACCGAGAAAACAGCACCAGTTCCCCCAAGGGATATACCAATAGAAGAAAGCGCAGAAACGATCTGGCCAATCAGGATATATGCACCAAGATTGCTCCCTGCAGCAGCAGCACTGGCCCACACAGCCAGCGCACCAAAAGTGCCGAGACTGGCTAGAGATCCAATAAAAGCCCCCCTTGCATTAAATGACCACTGATCACTCAATGAAGAACTCGCCTCCACATTAACGTCATAGCTTTCCAGCCAAGCATCAACTTCATCAGATAGGGTTTGGCTTTTAGCCTGGAGAACATCATTAATATCAATTTTCATTGACTCAGCCACAAAAGATGGCGCTAGTTTTTTTCCCGATTTTTTATCCATGTAACGGTTTTTTATCACCGTCTCAAGCCGGTCAACATCAGACCACCTAGAAACAACGTTAGCAGCCTCATCCAAAGATTCTTTTTCAAGTTCCGATATCAATGAGCGAATTTTATTCACATGACTGTTCTTTTTCTCAATTCGTTCACTTTCTTTCTCAAGAACCTTGCCAACCTCTTTTTGAGCAAGCTTTCGGTCTTTTAGTGCCACCTCGATACTGTTGATCAGCTTCTCACAGCCACTCACATTGGAAGATTTCGCATTTTTAATCACCCGCTCAACCCGAAGAAGCTGCCTCTTGGGCTCAACTGAACAAAGAAGGCCCGAAAGGCTTTTCTCGAAATTTTTTCTCAACCCCTGATCTTCAACTGAATAAGTGAAAAAGCGGGATCTGAATTCGTTCTCACCCACAAGCCCTCCAGCATCCTTACCCCTACTCTCTAGACGAGGGCCAATGCTGTCGTAAGCTCGATGAGCTGCAATATCCAAAATTGACTCATACTCCCCATTGGCGGTGTCGGCACGAGTAGCAACGATAAATAGGTTACTGAGCCCCCCCTCCGAATCCTCTCGATCTACATTTATAGGTAGATGCTCGATAAGCTGCCCCAGATATGCACAATCAGACTCGTTCATGAAGTTAGTCACATTTGATGCATAGATCACGACATCAACGATATTTTTTGCCATTTCAGCACGCTGATCATCGCCCTTTCCATGGCCATAACCAGGCAAATCAATGAGGTCACAGCCCTTCAAAAAGTCTGAATCAACATAAACAATAGCTGATGAAGCCCCATCAAGTGCATTTTTCTTGATACTCATTGAATGAGTTCCATGCTCCCTCAAGGTCTCATATCCACCGCCAATCAACTTGTGCTTCTTGCAATGCTCTTCATTGTTTGGCTGATCAAGATCAAACCCCGGATCCATAACCCATACATTTTCGGTCTGCCAATGGGGCTTATCGTCAACATGGCGAATCAAGCAAGCGACACTAGTGGCTGGCTGATAACTTGAAGGGAGGCTATCGCTACCCATCAGAGTATTAGCAAGTCTAGACTTGCCCATATCAAAACGACCAAACAAGCCCACTCTAGGCTTTCGTGCGACCCGTTCAAAAGACGCCACCAAGGCATCAAGAGAGGAGATGGCGCCAGCCTTTTTTAACTCATCTCCCGAAATAGATTCAGGCACAGAAGGAGATGTATCAATGTAGCTTTTGATCAAAGCGACTCTAGACGTGATCTCTTTCATCGGGGAGCCAACATCCAGAGGTTTTTTGGTACTTATATCACCACAGTAAGAACACCACTCCTTATAGACACGAAGAGGCATATCATCAGGATTTTTTTCGTATCGTGAAACCTGGCTTTGTGAGACACCAAGCTGCTTAGCCATATCAACTTGAGAAATCCCGGCCTCTTCACGCATCTGCTCCAGATTCATATTTTCACCTTCCACCAGTAAGCACAGCCGTTTGTATTGATGTGGACACTAATATCAGCAATCGATCCGGATATGTCAACTTCAAATATGCACCTGATGCATATTTTTATTAAAAAACCCTTTCTGGCATCGCCTACAGCCAATGCCTCAGCAATTTTTTCGCACCTACGAAAACCATAAAAACCCATAAAATCAATACGTTAAAATTCCTACAGCCGAGAGACTGACCCAACCGCACCAATCACAGAAATGCTGAATCTATTGAATTGGGCCTGCGAAGCCTGAACCTTGGTGCTTATGTCCTCGATATCGGACTCTGCCTGCCTGGATCTCCCATTCGCAGCCTTAACAGCAGCCCCAAGGGAGTTGAATTGCTTGATTTGGCTGTCGCCTGACTTCTTGGTCACAAAAAAGGTAACGAGGATAGATGCTAGATAGACGCTCGCGAGCACACCCATGATCTCGATGGTCATGTGCTACCTCATATATTCGTCGATAATTTCTTCTTTGGTGATCCGGCGCTCTTCCATGCGATCCCGGTAGAGTTCTTTGGCGTACCCTACCTCGTCTTTGATAGCTTGCTTCACGCCTCGGATTCTGGCTCGTTCGGCCTGTTCGGCCCTGAGGATGGCAGCCCGTTCCTCACGTTCGCGGGCTTTGATGCGTCTTTGCCGGTCTCTCTCGGCATTCTTTGATGGTCTATCTATAGCCTTGGCGACTTTAATAGCCGCCCTCAGGCCACTCGGCTTCCTAGCCATGCCCCCTCCGTTCCATTTGCACCCATTGCGGGTGTCTCATTGTTCTTAGCATGAACAATATAGAACGGGGTTCAATAGTCAATTACAAGGCCCCGCAATCAATGCGGCTACCTCCGATGGTGTCACACACAGTCTGACATGAGCATTAAATAATAGGCAGAATGTGCTTTAGAGCCCACTGACCACGCCACTTCACATACCACAGGGCAAGTTCCAGCCCCTTTTCAGCTGTCATCCGGGTTTCTTTGTCCAGCTCTGAAACGCTCTCCGGCCCCGAGCTGATCTGACTGGTAACATAGTTGTGGACAGCCTGATTCCGCCTCGCTCTCCAAAAGTCAGTCTCCAGAACAACTTTCTTTTCCTCATCGTTTCCAGCAAAGTTCTGACCAAACATTTTAACCAGCTTGTAGAGCTTACTCTTGGGCTTTCCTCCTACTGAAACAATTATTTCATTGATGATCCGGGTAATGATGCACTCACAAAGCACCGTGCACTCGATATAAAAGCCTTTCTTGAAAGCATTTTGGGCTTTGTCGATTGATGCATTCACCGCGGCGCCACGATTTACCAGCTCCCGCCCATTCTCTCCGCCCCAAGTAGCAATCAGCATTTCTGCATTGCCATACCCCTTTTCAGCAACAGCACGGCCCTCAATATAGCGCATAAAGTGGGAGATCATTTCAAAGTACCCCTCAATCAACCTTCTCGTTAAGGGGAGGTCTTTGGCCCACCGGCCGTAAGCAATACCAGGCTTGAACTCAGCAGTGGCCAGATCTTCGTTCGCCTTCTCATGCAGGCTAGGGAGAAATTCCTCTGCTATTCGCCAAATCCAATCGCCCCCCAGAAAAGTAAAGGAAGTGCAATGAACGTAGGTCTGAACCTGGTAGGGAAAAATATCCTGCAAGGTTTCGGTGTACTCGCTATCCGGGATATCAACCACATCCTGGATTACTTGTGTAGTTCGACCAATGATTTTGCTTTGCTCATCGTGAAGGGAATAAAAGAGCTGAAAAACAGAAAGGGGGTCGGGCAACTGATCTCTGGGGATGCCGTCCGCCAGCATCGCATTGACCAAGTAAACACAAAAAGGCTCCAACATGAACCAGCACTCATTGTGGATGTATTCATATTCACCCACCACTCGTTCCATTACCTCTCTCAACGGAGCGTACTCATCCTGATTACTTACTGCCATCATCTTCCTTTCCTTGGGGCTCTACTCAATTTCTGCGGACACTTCCAAAGGCTCATCTCGTTACTGCCCCAGCTCAACCCCAAACAGTTATGATCAAAGTTTAGCCCCTCGCACCAATACTAAGTAGGCGCGACTTAGGGCGATTTAAGACTTTTTCTCAACCAAACATACTTTAGAGGGCGAACAACCACATCACAACGCAGGTTACCGTTGGAATTTTGCTGACCCGGAAGGCGTCTAGAGAAATGGAGGCGATTCATACAGACCAATCAACACCTAGATTGCCTAGAGTTAGCGATGACAACTCTTGGGGTCACCGATTTGGCAGGAGCAAACTCGGCACATACATGATGAGAGCAGTTTGCAGGAAGAATGCCGCGAATTGCCGCCAAACAACCAGTCTCACAGGATGCCCATTTATGCCTCTTGATAGCACCTTGAAGGCATATTTTGGCGCCAGAATGAGCTTTTTGCCTTTTTTGTCCATTTTTATAGAATATTCATTGACAGAAATAACCGAGCCCTCATAATAACCACAAATCGGACATCAAAAAGAATGATTGGTGGAATATTTATGGACTATCATAAAGAATCAGGACACACTTACCACACTGTTTCAGCAGATATACGAGAAGAGTATGAGGGCTTCGTTGGCAATTTAGCCCCTGATACCTACTTGGACGACATAAAAGATGCCTCGTCTGATTTTATGGAAGCCATTCCTTTCGTATTAAAGCTGGTTGACCGCAGGAGCGGCAAAGCCGTTATGGCTGACCTCCAACTCGATACATATACGGCAGAGATGTTCTACCTATATGCAATCGAGGGAATCCCTCGCTTTCTGATGCGCTCAGAGAATGGGGATCTGAGAGAGCTTAATGCAGAAGAGCTCGAGTTTTTCGACTTCGGCCTGGATTTGAATGCCTTCCTCTCTTACAACGCGTTGTTTGATTGCCTTCAAGAATCATGGGGAGGCAGGCCAGCAATATCAATGCTGGTAGTTCTCAACCAATTTGCAGCACGCATGAAGCTTGATTGGGCAGCCTATAGCGGAAAAGAAGACTACCTATCAATTGCTGAGGTAGCCCTACTAGCAGGCATGAAAGAAAAGAGCGTTCGGAACTTAGCAGCAAAAGAACTCGGTGCAAAATTCAACCCTGATCGCAAATTGACACTCATCAGCACAACAAACGCCAGCAAATGGCTTGAGGGTCGCCGGAAGTTTAAACCTTCACAATTGCTAAGAACCAAACCGGCAATCGATCAATTCCTGAAAATTGCCAGTGAACACTTCTGAGGTATGCGATATGGAAATGAGCCTGCATTACCAACGCAGAATGGCCAATAGAGGGTTTCGTGAACGCTACTTAGAGATTCTGCTGCGTTACGCGGACTACATAGAGCAGAAAGGACGAAGCTATGTACTCCGCCTTACCCAAAACCAGGCCCAGGAAGCATTCACGAAACTTGCCTCTGAGGAAGATGAGCTCTTGCACAGAGAAAAAATGCTCACCCGACAAAAAAGACAAGCACGTGTAGGTCTTGGTGAGGCCAGCTGTGAGGCAATGAACCACTTAGACAGCGAGATCCACAAAGTACGACGATCAAGGAAAGAACTGAGAAAGCTGAAGAAGTCGATCAAACCGGGTCATGCCGTGTTTGGTGTTGATCATGATTCTGGAGCGGTCAAGGGCGTCACCGTTGCAGCTACATTAAAGGCCATTCGTGGCGAATGTTTGATCAAAGAAGATTAAAGCATGGATACAGGAATCAGTATGGACAATCACAAGATCATTAGTTACTTGGAAGCAGTATCCGGTTTCACCCCCAAGGATTTATTACCTGAGAGTCTTCGCATCTCCTCGGGTAATAGCGGGCTTGAAACGTTCTATGCCCCCTTCGACTGGATCAACAAAGAAGCAAAGCTCGTAATCTGCGGGATTACTCCTGGCTTGCAACAGGCTAACAAGGCTCTTTCAGCTGCAATTTCAGCCAGAGATATGGGTATGGATCTCGACGCCTCACTTAAAATGGCCAAAAACACAGGTAGTTTCGCAGGAGCAATGCGCAACAACATTTCGAAGATGCTGGATCATATCAGGCTTAATGAGCTTCTCGATATCAACAGCTGCGGGCAGCTATTTACAGACCGGCAGGATCTGGTGCACTACACATCGGCGCTGAGGTATCCGGTTTTCAAGGATAAAGCCAACTATAGTGGCGACAAACAGATGGTTTCCAACCCATACCTTTGGAATCAGGCTAAACAGGGCCTCCAGGAGGAAATCGCCACTTTGCCAGAAGCACTATGGGTGCCTCTTGGGAAATCTGTAGTGGCGGTTTTCGAGAAGCTAATATCCGAGGGAGTTCTCGGGGAGGACAAAGTGCTCTTTGGACTGCCCCATGCCTCAGGTGCAAATGCAGAAAGAATAAAGTACTTCCTGGGTGAAAAACCGCGAGATCAGCTTTCCAGCAAGGTTAACCCTGAAACGATTGATGCACAAAAAATTCCGTTGCTGGAAAAAGTTAGAATACTGATCGAAAACAATAGAGCAGCCCTCCAATCTTGAACTAACGTTTTATACAGTAACTGAGATTAGTAGGGTTCTACCCCGTTACTGCGGACACTTCTAAAAAGAGGCACACTGTGCCCAAGGAGTGTTTATGAGCAAGCGAAAGAAGTACAGCCCCGAATTCAAGCGTGAAGCGGTAGAGCAGACTCGCCACCCCGGTGTGAGTTGCCGCCAGGTGGCGCTTGAGCTGGGCATTAATGCCAACCTTCTCTCTCGTTGGCGCAGAGAGGCGGATGATGCCTCAACCCCTAGCTTCCAGGGCTCAGGCTCCCCCCGTGACGCGGAGATGGCCCGACTGAAGCGAGAGCTGGCGCGAGTGAAGAAGGAACGGGATTTTTTGCGCGAAGCGGCGACGTTCTTCGCAAAGGAATCGTCCTGAGATATCAGGCGATTGAGCGTTGCCGCCAAGACCTCCCTGTTCTGCTCATGTGTCGCTGCCTTAAGGTTTCACCCAGCGGCTACTACTCTTGGTCTGGCCGGGTGCCTTCGAGCCGGGCACAGGATAATGAGCGGCTCCTCAAGCGAATCCACGAGATACACGCAGACAGTGATGGCGCCATCGGGGCGCCTCGCATGCATGATGATCTGGTGGAGGAAGGAGAAACAGCCAGCCTCAATCGTGTGGCGCGCTTGATGGCGACATCTGGGTTGCAGGGTTGGCCTCGCCGTAAGGGTCGGGGCCGCAAGGCCCCGTCAGTTCGTCCGGATGGGGTGAAGAACCATCTAAGGCGGGATTTTTCTGCACTCGAGCCGGATACCAAGTGGGTGACCGACATCACGGAGATCAAGACCAAGGAAGGCAAGCTATTCCTCTGTGTAGTGATGGATCTGTACAGCAACATCATTGCGGGCTGGTCGATGCACCATCGCCAGGATCGGCACATGGTGCTTCGAGCTGTTGAGATGGCGGTATGGCAACGCGAGGGAGAGGGGAAGATCATTCTCCACTCGGATCGAGGCAGCCAGTTCACAAGCGGTGATTACCAGCGATATTTAAAAAAGCAGGGTCTGGTGTGCAGTATGAGTGCGGTTGGCCACTGCGCCGATAATGCAGCCTGCGAAGGGTTCTTCGGCATGATGAAGCGGGAGCGGACAAATCACCGTGATTATCGAACCCTGAATGAGGCAAGGGCTGACGTATTTAATTACATCGAGCGGTTCCACAACCCAAGAAGGCGGCGTAAGGTTGCAGCTCAAGATCGCAAGTTTACCGTCTTTTTAAAACCGTCCGTGGAAACGGGGTAGAACCCGACCCGTCCTTAGCGATTTAAAAAGGCTATAACGCCAAGACTTGCCACTATCCCCGCCACCTTTCCTAAGGTGCTGGCGTTGCTAAATTTTTCAAAGCGGCCTTCATCCGAATTTGAGCCACTTGAACTAGGTTCAACAATACCAGAAAGATATAAGTCAGCAGCATCGCAAGCACTTATGAAATTACTAAGAATATCCTTTGTCAGCTCGAAGCTATCATCATGTAGCGATTTATTGCGAATAGATGCAATGAAACGAATTCTTTTGACCTCTTGGATTTCTAATTTACTCTCAATGCTTGTAACTTTTTCGTGTAAGCCTCTTCCCTCTGCACCTGCGCGAACCAGTAATGACTCAATTTTTTTCGATCTACCTACAACTATATCTAAAGACATGTGAATTCCTTTTTTTTGGAAACCGGACAGAATACGCGGTTATTAAGTAATAACGCCATGCTCAGCCGGCGCGTCAGCGGTCGGCTGGTGCTTCTTGTATGATCGAAAAGACTCTATTCCCCCTGCCTTTCCGATAGTAATAAGCTGAGGCTCAAGCCTGTAGCCGCAGGCTTTCAATGTGGCAGCCCGGTGCAGCTCTGGTGCCACTTGCGTGAGTCCGTTAACAAGCAAGGGCGCCACACTGAATTCGTTGGTTTAACTCGAACAGTCGAATGAGCCTCGAGCTCGAATGTAGCAAGGGTGAGTTATGAGCACAATGTACCAAGTCTACAGTGATCCCGAAGGTAAGAACATCGGTGTCGATGTCGGCAAATTGCAGCTCGATATCTGCATTCACGAACGGAATGAGCATTGGGATACCGGGAACAATCCTACCGATATCTGGACTCTCGCCAGCAAGCTCTCTCGTTTTAAGCTGGCCCGCATTGGCGTTGAAGCCACTGGCGGCTATGAACGGGATCTTGTTGAAGCCTGTGCCGAGCGAGGCCTGCCCGTCGTTGTTGTCCAACCCATGAGAATCCGAAACTTCGCCAAAATCAAAGGCGTCATCGCGAAAACGGACAAGATCGATGCCCAGGTGATTGCCGAGTTTGCCGTCACCATGAAGCCAGAGGTTCGTCCTCTAACCAGTAAGAACATAAGGGCTTTCAAAGAGTTACTGGCCAGAAAACGGCAACTCAATGAGGCGCGCACGCAAGAGCTCAATCGCCAGCATAAAGCCTCCAAGGTTGCCCAACGCACCCATGCGGCGATGATAAAATTCCTGGACAAGGAGATTGCCTGGGTGAACGAGAAGCTGGCCAAAGCCATGTGTACTGGTCGAATGAATCTGCACACCAACGTAGGCGGTAAATTTACCACCCCAAGCGGGGTACTAGCCTTTGCCTCTAAGTGCAAGCAGCAAGCCACCAACCTAATTCTGGATCAAGGCTACACTTTATCCAAGGCCAGAGCATTTCCCAATTTACTCACTAGGGCCCATTTCTGAATACACTTTTCGACTCTTCCATAGGCTCAGATAAGCGCGGTATAGTCCATAAATATACTGAAAATTATATATTTATACGCCAGCAAAGCGTGCTATTGCGCAGCTATTCAGCGTTTTGAAAGTTCTTAATTATGCCATCTAATTCAATTAGTTGCGCGATCTGTGCTTTTTATTATGGCAAGAACTGCGATTTACCCATGGCAAGAAATCGCTAAGTAATTGTTTTTACTAGAGGTGGAGTGATGCCTCTAATGGCAACTCACAACAGCACAAAAAGGGCGCTTCGGCGCCCTTGTGATTTTCCACTCAACGCAGCAAACAATCCGCCACAGCCTAAACAAAAGGCACCAAGAAAACCTGCTATTATTTTGCTGACAGCTGCACCATCATCTTGCTATAACCGCGAACAAAATTGGATTGCACGCATTCAGGCTCACTGAGCACTTCAATATTATCAAACCGTTCCAGCAACTCTTCCCAAAGAATGCGCAACTGTAATTCCGCAAGGCGGTTTCCCATGCAGCGGTGCACCCCGAATCCGAAAGAAAGATGGTTACGCGCTCCCTTGCGATCAATCATGAAGGTATCGGGCTGATCGATATTGCGTTCGTCACGATTTCCGGAGGCATACCACATCACCACCTTGTCGCCTTTCTTGATGACTTTTCCGTTTAGCTCAACATCCTGTTTGGCAATGCGGCGCATGTAGGCCAGCGGCGTTTGCCAGCGAATAATTTCGGAAACCATATTTGGAATCAGTGAGGGATTCGCCTTGAGTTTTTCAAACTCATCCGGAAATTGATTCAACGCAAATACACCACCTGTCATGGAGTTCCGGGTTGTATCGTTCCCGCCAACGATGAGCAGGATCAGATTACCCATAAACTCCATGGGCCGCTTCACCATATCCTTGGTTTCTTCATTCGCCTGCATCAGGCTAATGAGATCAAAGCCGGGTTCATGCCCCGCCGCTTTTTGCGCGGCTTTTTCGTGCCAGAGCTTGACGAAGTGCTTACCTGCATCCGCGGCCGCCGCAAAAATCTCATCTGAGTCGACCGTGCCGCCACTGGTTTCCGGGCTTGCCGTGGACACATCGGACCAGTACACCAGCTTTTGGCGCTGCTCGTAGGGAAAATCCAGCAACGTTGCCAGCATCCGCGCCGTCAGCTCAATGGATACCGTTTTCACCCAGTCAAAAGGTTGATCTAGCGGCAAGCCATCCAGCACTTCCCGGGTACGCTGACGGATCAGCCCTTCCATCTCTTTCAGGTTTTTAGGGGCCACCACATTCTGTACCGCTTTACGCTGCTCATCATGCTTCGGCGGGTCCATAGCGATGAAGGTTTCAATTTCCAGGCCTTCCGGAGTGCGCCCCAACGTGATGATTGGCTCGGCAGAAAACAGGTCATGGTGCTTATCCACGAAGACGATATCGTCATAGCGGGTAATCGACCAAAACGGACCAAAAGGGCTGTTCTTCTGATAATGCACCGGACATTCATCACGCAATCGCTTGAAGTAGGATTGCCACTTGTTCTGGCGGAACAGGAACGGGTTACTGACATCAATCTCTTCCAGAGGAAGGGTATTCACATCAGGAATTGGGGTTTCAACAAAGGTGGGGATGAAGGGCCCTTTGAAAATACGGTTCTTCATCTTCACAAAACGATGTACCGCACGAATTTGCCAGTGTGGAGGCACCACTGTCGAGGTCAAATTCATTGCTGTGGATTTCATGGACATGATTTTTTACTCCCTGGGACCTGCATTGTCGTGACCAGATTTACATCTGGAATTCGGGCAATTGCACCACCATGCCGTCGAGCGCATCGCTGGTTTCAATCTGACATGCCAGTCTCGACGTCTCTGCGCGCTCCGGCGTCATCCCCAGCATCATGGTTTCTTCATCGCTGGTCTGTCCGGTTTTGGCAAACCATGCATCAGCCACAATCACGTGACAGGTGCCACAGGCGCAAGCACCACCACAGTCTGCATCAATACCGGGAATACTGTTATCCACGGCGATCTGCATCAGGGATTTGCCTGGTTCAATCTCTACCTCATGCTCGGTACCACCAAACTCAATAATGGTCACACTGGCCATCACATTGCCTCACTTTGTTATTGTGTTACCCACAACAGTGCGCCAAGGCAAAACGCAACAGCAGGTCATTTTTTGACAACAGGGGGTCATTTAAAGACAATCAGGCTGATCTATTGCGTAGAGCAATCCATGACAATGCCAACCGTCTCAGCCAACAGCCTGGCCTCTAACCCGTCACATTACGCACGCCTCATTGCTCGCGAGCTCGGCCTTCAGGCGCCCGACCTGGGTCGACTGTTACCCAATACAGGGCTCAAGGTTGAACAGCTGCTTGACGAAGATACCCTGCTCAGCGCCCACCAGCAGATCCAATTGCTTAGCAATGCACTTGATATCAGTAACGACCCAGCCTTTGGTTTTCGTTTGGGACAACGCCTGACTCCAGCGACCCACGGCGCCATGGGATTTCTGGCACTAAGCAGCGCGAATTTATTTGAGGCACTGCAAGCCATACATCTCTACGCACCAACACGAATGAGTTTTGTGCGTGTAGAATTATTTGATCGGGGAGAATGGTTGGAGTGCTATGTGCATTTCGATGTAGCGTTAACGGATAAAATGCGGCGGTGTTTATCTGAAGCCTTTATCATGATGTTTTTCGAGATAGCGGGGTCTATTCTGGGGCGAGAGCCCCACGAAGTGGAGACCTTCTTTAATCATTCCGCCCCACCACATGCCGCTTTATACAACAAGCATATACCCGGCCCCTACGGATTCTCTGCAGCACAGTTAATGGCGAAAATACCTAAAGCCCTGTGCTTCTATCCCAATATTTCGGCCAACCATGAAAACTACCAGTTAGCGCTGCAGCAATGCGAAACCATGCTTTCTCAACTGCGATCCAGTACTCATAGCTTTCGCTACCGAGTAGAAAAAATGATGCTGTCATTTCCACCAGGAACGTTAACAGAAGAGGAAACCGCCGCCGCATTATTCATGAGCAAGCGAACCCTTGCGCGTAAACTAAAAACCGAGAACACAGGATTTCGACATATTCAGAAAGATATCCTCTCGCAGCAAGCTGCCAACTATCTGCGTGACAGCAAACTTACCGTCGACGCTATTGCCGCCCTCTTGAACTACCACGACAGCTCCAACTTTCGGCGTGCTTTCAAAGGCTGGTTTAATGTCACGCCGGAGGCATTCAGGCAATCTCTCTGACTCTGGGCGCTCCTCCAAACCATACTCCAGCCAGGCCTGGATGGTTTTTATCAGCAGCCACACCGAACACTCTGCAACACCAGTCCGCACAACAAGCAGCTACAACCGTTTGTCTTGACTGGTGAAAGTTTCATCAGAACGAGGATTTCCCGTTTGTTTTACGTCGCCATCGTTGGCAACATTGAGCTGGGCCCAATACTACAGGGCTCATCCCTACCGCAGGAGGCTTCCCATGAGCGATTACGACGACAGAGATGATTACCAGCAAGAAGCCGAAGACCTGTTGGAAACGATTGAGCAGGTAGAAGAAACCCTGACAGTCATGTCCAAAGTAGTCGGGCAGCTAAAGGAACAGGTGGCCTCACACCTTGACCCGTACACGGTTGAAATGAGCGCCGAGGAATTCCTGGAGCAGTGCGAGAACCTGGAAGGCACCTGGCACTGATCGCTTCAGGCCCCTTCGCCTGACCTGACAGGGTCCGCATGGACGGACCCATTTTAACTTACTCCGCGATCCGTTCCGGATAACGGCGTACCCCATCGACCCAGGTCCCTCGCACCTGGATAGACGACCAGTCACCGATAAATTCCCGCGGATCGCGATCCAGCCAGACCAGATCCGCGCGCATGCCGATACGCAACTGCCCTACCCGATCTGCTACGCCCAGCTGCCTTGCAGCATCCACGGTCACTGCCTGCAGGGCCCGCTCCAACGGGATCGCCTGCTCCGGCCCCAGCATGGCGCCAGATGCGGTACGGCGCTGGACCGCATTCCATGCCAGTTGCAACGGCTGAAACGGCACCACCGGTGAATCCGCATGCAGGGTGAAGCGCAGCCCGGCATCAGCCGCTTCCGCCAGCGGGCTGATGCGTGCAGCCCGTTCCGGGCCCAGGAAAATATCCCGGTGGCGATCACCCCAGTAGTACACATGGTTGTTGAAGAAAGAGGGAATCACATCCAGCCCCTGCATCCGCGTCAGTTGCTCACCGGTGGCCATCTGGGCATGGATCAGTACCGGTTGTACGGTCACGTCCGGGCACTGCTGCCGAGCCGCGGCCACCGCATCCAGGCTCATGGTGATGGCCGCATCGCCATTGGCATGGATCGCGGTCTGCCGACCAGCACAGTGGAATTCCACCACCTGCTCGGAGAGCTGCTGCGGCGACTGGTTGGGAAAGCCCAGATATTCCGGCGGGTGATCCTCGGGGACGGCAAAATAAGGGTCGTTGAGAAAACCGGTATAGCCTTGCAAGGAACCATCACTGACCAGCTTCACCGACCCCAGGTGAACTCGCTCACCCTCTGGCAGGGTCCACTGGCCATCCTGCCGCGCCTGCTCGGCCGCCGCATCCGGCCAGATACTGAACCGCAGCGGGATCAGTCCGAACCGCAACGCCGGCACCAACGCCTTGATGGTGGTGGTATCGGCCAGGCCGTTCTGGGCGAAGGTAATACCCCGTGACAGGTACAACCGTGAGGCCCGGCGCATGACACGGTAGCCATCCATGGCCGACAGTTTCAACAGGTTGGCACGCACCGGGTTGAACGCGGTCTCTGCCAGCAAGCCATTGAGACGGCCGTCGTCATCGCGACCATAATAACCACCAGGCGGATCCGGCGCGTTCTCGTTGATGGACATGGCCTTCAGGGCCGCCGAATTCACCACCCCCAGATGGCCAGAGATGTGCAACACCATGATCGGTCTGGTTTCACTGACTGCATCCAGCTCCGCCCGGGTAGGATAACGCTGGTCACTCACGGTGGTGTCGTCGAACCCGTAGGCCATCAGCGCCCCGTCCGGGCGCCGCTGAGCCAGGGTACGCAACCGCTCGAGCAGGGTATCAATACTGTCCAGGTCACCAATCGGCGGACTGTTGGCATCCACCGCCACCGCCGACAGTCCCTCACCGGGGAAATGGCCATGGGCCTCGATAAAGCCGGGCATCAACACCCCGCCCTGCAGATCCACCACCCGCACATCGCGACTCACCTGATCACGCAATGCATCGCTGTCACCCAGCGCCACGATCTCGCCGCGCTTGACCAGCATGGCATCCACCTGGGGATTGCCCGGATCCATGGTCAGAATGGTACCGTTGGTAAACAGCTGCACAGGGGGAGGTGGCGGATTAAACCAGCGGTGCACTCCGGCCACGCCCGCCGCCAGCAACGCCAGTAGCGATACGGCCCCGATAAACCAGACTTTTTTCATAGTGATCGCTCCTTGGCAGCGTGCTAGCGCTGACTCTGCCGTGACCCGCCTGCGGCCTCAAGCGGCAATATCACATTTGTTAATGAAACAGATCAGATTACCCCATACCTGTTCCCGGCCCCGGCGCGCTATAGTGAAGCCCGACGTGCAGGTGGCGCACCAACTTAAAGCAACTTTCCTGCACCAGCATGAGGAAAATGCGGCACCATCCTTGCATTAACCGCGGTGAATTTTGACAGCCACGCATCGTGGACTCCCGCTGACAGGCAAAACCGATAGCGGGATCAACTGGAGACAACGCACCATGAAAGCATCAGATTTGTTCGTTCGCGCCCTGGAAGCCGAAGGGGTTGAACACGTCTTCGCCATCCCCGGGGAAGAAAACCTGGACCTGTTGGAGTCCCTGCGCGGCTCGAAAATCAAACTGGTGATTACCCGCCACGAGCAGGCCGCCGGCTTTATGGCGTCCACCTATGGTCGACTCACCGGCAAAGCCGGTGTCTGCATGTCCACCCTGGGCCCCGGCGCCACCAACTTCGTGACCGCCGCCGCCTATGCCCAGCTGGGCGCCATGCCCATGGTGATGATCACCGGCCAGAAGCCGATCAAGACCAGCAAGCAGGGCCAGTTCCAGATCATTGATGTGGTCGACATGATGCGCCCGCTCACCAAATTCACCAAGCAGGTGGTCAGCGGTGACAGCATTCCCACCCGCATCCGCGAGGCCTTTCGCCTGGCCCAGGAAGAGCGCCCCGGCGCCACCCACCTGGAATTGCCGGAAGATATCGCCCGCGAACATTCCACCATGCCGGTGACCGAGCCCAGCTCAACCCGCCGCCCGATTGCCGAAGACAAGGCCATCTGCAGGGCCATCGAGGCCATCCAGGGCGCCCGCAAGCCGTTGTTGCTGGCCGGTGCCGGCGCCAACCGCAAGCTGACCAGCAAGATGCTGCGCCAGTTCGTGGAAAAATTGGGGATCCCGGTGATCACCACCCAGATGGGTAAAGGGGTCGTTGACGAAACCGGTCCGCACTTCCTGGGCAACACCGCCCTGTCCGACGGCGACTTCGTACACCGCGCCATCGACCAGGCCGACCTGATCATCAACGTGGGCCACGACGTGGTGGAAAAGCCGCCGTTCTTCATGCGCCCCGGTGGTGCCGAAGTGGTCCACATCAACTTCAACTCCGCCCAGGTGGACCCGGTGTACTTCCCGCAGATCGAAGTGGTGGGCGACATCGCCAACAGCCTCTGGCAGCTCAAGGAACGCCTGGAGCCACAGGAGCATTGGGGTTTCTCCGACTTTCACCGTATCCGCGATGCGCTGCAGAAACACATCCGTGAAGGCATCGTGGACGACAGCTTCCCGATCCGCCCGCAACGGCTGGTGGACGAGATCCGCAAGATCATGCCCGAGGATGGCATCCTCACCCTGGATAACGGCATGTACAAGATCTGGTTTGCCCGTAACTACCCGGCCACCAAGCCCAACACCGTGTTGCTGGATAACGCCCTGGCCACCATGGGTGCCGGCCTGCCCTCCGGCATGGCCGCCAAGATGGTGCACCCGGACCGGCGCGTGATGGCCATCGTCGGCGACGGCGGCTTCATGATGAACAGCCAGGAACTGGAAACCGCAGTGCGCCTGAAGCTCGACATCGTGGTACTGATTTTGCGCGATGACGGCTACGGCATGATCAAGTGGAAACAGAACGACATGGATTTCCAGGACTTCGGTCTGGATTTCGGTAACCCGGATTTCGTCGACTATGCCCGTTCCTATGGCGCCTATGGCCACCGGGTGGAATCCACCGCCGGCCTGGGCCCCCTGGTGGAAGAGTGCTACCAGACCGGCGGGGTGCATGTGATCGACTGCATGGTGGCTTACGGCGACAACAGTCGCATCCTCAACCGGGAAATTCGCGAGTTGAGCAGCAAGTTGTGACGGCCAGTGCCTCGCCCTTCCTCATGCAAGCATGACTTCCCACAAAGACAGAACCCTGTGGGAAGCGATGCTTGCATCGCGAAGGGTCGGGGCACCAATCCGCGACTCTCTGAGAGTGCTTAGCCAGCGACAACCTCTTCCATTAAGGAACCGACATGCTAAAAGACGCCTACCCCTACTACCTCGCCAACGAAGCCGTCTTCGCCAACCAGGACCTGGATGTCACCGACAAATACAGCGGTGAAGTGGCCACCCGGGTGGCCATGGCCGATGCGGCCACCATTGATAAAGCCATCGACGCCGCCGACAAGGCCGCTGGCGCCATGGCCAAACTGGCCCCCTACGAACGCCAAGCGATTCTCTACCATTGCGTGAAACGCTTTGAAGAGCGCTACGACGAACTGGCCCTGGCCCTGTGCATTGAAGCCGGCAAACCCATCAAGGATGCCCGTGGCGAAGTGGGCCGCCTGATCGACACCTTCCGGGTAGCTGCCGAAGAAGCCGTGCGCATTGATGGCGAAATGCCCAACCTGGAAATCTCCGCCCGCGCCAAAGGCTATCGCGGCATGGTCAAGCGCGTGCCCATCGGCCCCTGCTCATTTATTTCCCCGTTCAACTTCCCGTTGAACCTGGCCGCCCACAAAGTGGCGCCGGCCATCGCTGCCGGTTGCCCCTTTGTGCTCAAGCCGGCCAGCCGTACGCCCATCGGCGCCATCATCATCGGTGAAGTGCTGGCGGAGACCGATCTGCCCAAAGGCGCGTTTTCCATTTTGCCCTGTCATCGCGAAGGCGCCGACCTGTTCACCACCGACGAGCGCTTCAAACTGCTCAGCTTTACCGGCAGCCCGGATGTGGGCTGGGACCTGAAAGCCCGCGCCGGCAAAAAACCGGTGATCCTGGAGCTGGGCGGCAATGCAGCCGTGATCGTCGATGAAGATGCGGACCTGAACGATGCCATGGAACGTATCGTCTTCGGCGCCTTTTACCAGTCTGGCCAGAGCTGCATCGGCGTACAGCGCATCCTGATCCACGATGCCATCTACGACGAACTGAAAGCCAAACTGGTGGAAAAAACCGCCGCCCTGAAAATGGGCGACCCGAAAGACGAAGACACCTTTATCGGCCCGGTGATTTCCGAAGGCGAAGCGAAACGTCTGGAAAACTGGATCAATGAAGCGGTGGATGCCGGCGCCACCCTGCTGGTGGGCGGCAAGCGCGATGGCGCCATGCTGCAAGCCACACTGCTGGAAAATGCCCCCAAGGGCACCAACATCGTGGAAGAGGAAGCCTTCGGCCCGGTGGCGGTGGTCAGCCGTTTCAGCGATTTCGACGACGCGTTGAACACCGTCAACGAATCCAAGTTCGGCCTGCAGGCCGGCATCTTCACCCGCGACCTGTACAAGGCCCACAAAGCCTGGGACGAACTGGAAGTGGGCGGCGTGGTGATCGGCGACGTACCCAGCTGGCGGGTAGACAACATGCCCTACGGCGGCGTGAAGGATTCCGGCCTGGGCCGAGAAGGCATTCGCTGGGCCATCAACGACATGACAGAAGAACGACTGCTGGTGATCCGCACCCCGCAGTCCTGATCAGTTACCTTCCTCTGGACCAGGGAGTACGGGCCCGTTATCGCAAGGTAGCGGGCCCGTTTCTCGATCACGTTGAATAATTAGCCAAAAAAACCAGGCCCCTGGAACTGCCCTGCATTAGACACATGGCTGCTTCACCAAGCGCTCACCGTTTATTTGCTACCAATAGCACTCCAATTACTACCATCCATCCGCATTTTACGTCCTATTACAGGTTTCTTGTTTACTAAGAAAATTGTCCTAGGCATATTTGCGTCACACCAGAAGTGTGACTTACTTCACATATTTTCATACCAACATCCGGTCTGAGACCGGCCAGGAGAACCCAATGAAGAAACTCTATACGGCTTCTGCACTGACTGCGGCCCTACTCTGTGCCCCCCTGGCTAGCCAGGCAGCCACTGAAACCGACACCTTCGAGGTACTGCTCACTCTGCTTGCCTCATGCACTATTGATCAGGCCACGGATCTGGATTTCGGCACACAGACCGAAGCCGATGTGAACGCCGGGGGCGTCACCTCCACCAGCACCGTCGGTGTTACCTGCTCTACTGGCACGGCCTACGATATCGGCCTGAGTGGCACCAATGGCAGCCGCGCCATGACCACCGCTGCAGGATCATCGGTAGCGTATGAGTTGTACCAAGATGCCGGTAACAGCACCGACTGGGACAATACCAGCGTGGTCTCCGACACGGGTAACAGTGCCCAGCAGGATTTCACCGTATACGGCCTGATTCCCGCCCAGACAGCGACCATTGATGCTGCTGACAACATCGATGGCGACACCGGTATCGACCTGAGTGATACCGTCACCGTGACCGTCACATTCTGATCCGCATAGCCGACGTTTACCGCCCCCACTGTGGGGCGGACACATTCGGGGATGCATTTGCGTGAAAATATTACCCACGTCAATTCGCCGCTTGCCAGAGAGTCAGGTGCTCGCCGCCCCTGCCTGCCTGCTCGCGGCGTTTTTGTGCTGGTCCGGACCTGCCTGGGGGCAAGATTCACGGCTTGCAGATGCCGGTGAGGCACAGCAGAGCCAGGTATCTCTGAATCAAACCTTCTCGCAGTCAGATGTTGCCCGCCTTCGCGCCCAGGCCCGTGGCAACAGTAACGCTGCCTATATTGCGTATCCGCAACTTATCCTCAACGGCGCAGCTACTGCTCACATGCTGCCCACTCAGGTCTATGGCCAAGAGCTGGCCGTAGAAACCCGGGAATTACAAAAAATCGGCGTTAAATTTCCGACACCGCCACAGGCCCAATGGCAGAGCCTTGATGAGATGGGCATTGCCGGTCGGTACGATAACAATGCCCAACAGATCAATCTGGTTGTACCTGCAGAGTGGCTGCCTAACCAGTCGTTCACGGCTGGTACCTTCCAGAGCAACACTCCGGTGCAGCGGGGCCAGGGTGCACTGCTGAATTATGATGCGTTCAGCACTCGACAGGAAAACGGTGACCAAACCACCTCTGCCAGTCATGAGGCCCGCTTTTTCGGAGACTGGGGCGCTTTCAGCAGCAGTGGGGTGGTGCGTTGGAACGATTCGGACCCGGAGACCTCCGGGGACTATGTGCGGCTGGACAGTTTCTGGCGCTATACCAACCCGGACCAAATGCGCACCTATGTGGTTGGCGACACACTGAATGGGGCATTGAGCTGGACCCCGACGGTACGGCTCGCCGGTGTCCAGGTGTCACGCAATTTTGCCTCTCGCCCGGATCTGATTACCTTCCCGCTTCCTGAAATCAGTGGCTCCGCAACACTTCCGTCTGCTCTGGAAGTCTTCGTCAACGACTTGCGGCTCACAGAACAGGATGTTCAGCCGGGTCCTTTCCTGCTGGAAACCTCACCCCGCCTTACCGGGCTAGGGGAAGTCCAGGTCGTCACCACTGACACCCTGGGGCGGCAAGTCAGCCAGACCGTTCCCTTTTATGTCAGCCCACAATTGCTGCGAGAGGGTTATTGGGACTATTCCGCCACGGTGGGCGCCCCCCGGCGCTTCTATAGCGTGCGCTCCAATGATTACGACAACGACCCGGTCGCCACCGGGGTAGCACGTTATGGCCTCAACGACGGCGTCACTCTGGAAGCCACCGCAAATGCCAGTGAATCCCTCACCAATGCCGGCGCCGGCGTAGTGTTCCGCCCCGGATTACTGGGGGTCAGCAATGTGTCTCTGGCGCACGGCGAGGATGACATCAGCCAGGGGACGCAGTGGGCGGCCGGGCATGAATTCCGCACCCGCCGTTTTGGTCTCAGCGGTCAATACACACGCCGCACCGAGGGGTACAGAGATCTGGGCAACAGCCTGGATATTCGCCCGGCCATCGAAAGCAGCCTGCAGATCAATGGCAGCCTGAACCTGGGCCGCCGCCAGGGCAGCCTCAATGCCAGCTATCTGGACACAAAGCTATTTAATGGCGATGAAAACCGCTTTCTGGTGATTGGCCACAACCGTACACTTTGGCGGCAACTATCGCTGACCCTGAGTGTTAACCAGAACCTGGATGATAGTGAGGATCGCACCTGGCTGGCCTCGTTCAATTACTATCTCGATCGCTCCCAGGATCGCCCTGTGCAAGCAGGCGCGCGTATCAGCCATGATGAAAAAACCGACGATACCAGCACCGTTCTGACCCTGCAGCGCCAGGTGGAACAGTTCTGGGACCTGGGCTGGGATCTGGCCTATAGCCCAGATTCAGACGGCATCCGGCGGGCCAGCGGTCGCTGGTGGACGCCTTATCTGGATGTGCAAGCCGGCGTGTTCCGTCAGCAGGATAGCACCAATACCTTTGCCAACCTGAGCGGTTCCCTGGTGACCAATTACGAAGACGTGTTTGCCGCCAACACCATGAACGACAGCTTTGCCATTGTCGACGCCGGTGACTTCACCAATGTCCCGGTTCGCCGTGCTAACCGGGTAATCGGCCATACCAATCGCAACGGTACATTGTTGTTGCCCGACATGATTCCTTTCACGGAAAACAAGCTGAACATTGATGTCAACGATCTGCCGGTGGATGCCCGGATCGGTGACACGGAATTACTGATCAAACCCGCAGACCTTACCGGCATCACCGCACGCTTCTCGGTGGAACAAATACACAGTGCGGTTGTTGTGATACATGATCCCCAAGGCAAACCGCTCCCTGCCGGAAGCCGAGCACTCTTCAGTGACGACGATGTCACTGTAGTGGGCTACGATGGAGAAGTATTTATTCAGGGCCTGGAGGCGGGCGAGAATACGCTGGATATTATTGACAATGGCAAACGGTGTACCGCCGATTTCAATTTCACACCCGCGCCAGGAACCTTGCCACGGATTGGTCCCTATACTTGTCATCCAACGTCTGAAACCAGCAATCCATAAAGAGTAATGTGCATCATGATCAAACGCTTTGCTGTCCTCATCGTCCCCGTGCTGCTAACCCTGGCACCCTCATTAATGGCCGGACAGCTAACCGTGGCTCCCATCCGGCTCACCATGAGCCCGACGCAGCCCAACGCCACCTTCACCCTTACCAATGGCTCCAATGAAGATGGCTTCTACCAGCTACAGCTTTTTGCCTGGGAACAGGAAGGCGGTGAAACTCAGCTCAAAAGACAACAGGATCTGGTAATCACCCCCCCGGTGACCATGATCCCAGGCAACAGCGATCAGATAGTACGAGTAGTGAGGCAACGGCCTACGGACTCTGAAAAGGAAAAAAGCTATCGCCTGATCATCAGCGAAGTCCCGGACACCGAATCGGAACGCGGCGCCCAACTGAAAGTACTACTCAGGCTTTCAGTACCGGTATTTGTCGGAGACAAGAGCCAGACCCATGCGCTGTCAGTCACGCGACAACAGGGTCGCTTTGTCATTCATAACGGTGGCAATGGCCATGCCCGTCTTGTCGACGCCTATTGGCTGGATAATCAACAACAACGCCACATTATTCACAAAGGCCTGGCAGGTTACGCGCTTCCCGGTAGCGAGCTGAGGCTGGACACCGATGACTTTAGCGGCCAGCCTGTTGCTGTGACCTTTACCGCCAACGGCAAGAGCCTGACGTTGCCCGTTGAGGAGGAAAAATGAAAAGGGGAAACGTGCTGCTGGGCGGTGCCGTACTCTTTCTAACGCCCTGTGCATGGGGTGCTGTAAATTGCAGCTTACAGGGCAGTCCAACCCTAGACTTCGGCAACGTGGATCCCTTTACCGGCGGTAATGTACTAACACAGGTTACGGTGAACTGGTCTTGTACCCGTGGTTTCTTTGATTCGAACCAGAACACCATGTGCGTCCACGTCGCCAATGACAACAGCGGAGGCATGCTACCGAGACGACTGGTAGCCAATAGCAATCAGCCCCCGTCTATCCCCTTTAATGTCTATACCTCTGCAGCCAGAGTAGAGGTAGTCGGGCAACCGGGCGGAGCTACAAACTCCGGCATACCCGTCAATGTGAACATGCCGTTCTTCACCTTCAATGACAGCGGTACCGTTACCCTATATGGGTTGCTTCCTGGCCCGCTGCCGGGCACCACTCGAGCAGAGTTTCATCAAGCACTGATGACCGGCTCCCAGGTACGCGTGCGCACGGGCGGCTTCAACCAGAGCTGCAGTGCAGGGGCCGGCGCCATTACCGACAACTACACCCTGACCGCCCAGGTAACCATCCCGGATCAATGCCAGGTGGCAGCCACCGATCTGGATTTTGGTACCCGTAATACTCCCCTCGCTCAAGTGGATAGCACCTCCACCGTGACCGTGCGCTGTACAAACAGTACCGACTTCGAGGTCGGCCTCAACGGAGGGCTTACCGGTACTCGGGAGATGACCAATGGCACCGATCAGGTGGCCTACGAGCTTTATCAGGATGCGGCCCGCTCCGTAGACTGGGGTAACACGCCAGGCACCCTCCAGACGGGTATCGGGCTGGGCACTGGCTCAGCAATAAACCTCACAGTTTACGGGCGCGTTTTCGCCAACCCCACCGCCGAGGCGGGCAGTTACTCCGATACCGTCACGGTTGAAGTTACGTTTTAGGCCGACACAAGAAACCCGTCTCCTCCTGACGGCAAAGGCCCTGATGTTATTGAGCGCTTGGCAAAAACAGGCAATGGTTGTTCCTCGGCCATTGCGGTAGTAACGGTCACTCAATAAGCGTTTTCTGTATCGCGCTCGCGTGAAACTGTTGCTTTTCCCTGTTCCCCAATCGATACCATTTCTGCTGCTGGAACCAATGAGCCATCGACAGGGTCACGAGCAGACAATTGATGATGATATTCCAGCGCCCGCTGCCATTGCTCCAGAAACCAGCGTCCCTGACTCAGACTTTGCAACGCCAGATCCAGGGATTGGCGGGACAGTTTGCCAGCCATGGCATTCGCCAGCAGTGCACTCTTGGTACTTTCATATTGCCCAAGCAGAGACGCATCCGCTCCCCGTTCACCGCCACGCTGCCAGTCCTGTTCCATCACTCTGCTGGCATTGGCAAACCAGTGTGACAGTAACGCCTGAATAACAGGCCAGTCAGAGTGGCGCTGCATGGCCAGGCCGAAACCATTGAGCCGTTGCAGGGTTTCATCCATGTTCACCAGGTTTCCCTGCAGCCGCCACCCCATCTGAAAGGCTGCCACCTGCTCATCCACCAGTTGTTGTCGAGCCACATCGGCAAGGAAATCCCCCACACCGGCATGCAACCGGGTTCGATCCGCGATTTGCTCCAGACGATCAGAATCAGGTGCCGGTAAGGTGGCCAGCGCCTGCGGATACTGCGCCAGCAAACGCTGCATTTCCTGACTCAGCGCCACTCTCGCCGCATCCGGTAATGTCACCAGGTTTCTGTCGAGAAATTGTAGCTGTACGGTGCTCTTCTGACGCTCACCAAAACGGCGCAAGAGGAAGCGGCTCAGAGGCGGTTCCAGCGGCCACATCAGTGCAATGCCCAACAGGTTGAAGCAGGTATGGAACAGCGCCAGTTGCGCTGCGGGATCACCATCCAGCTGCCACAGCCCGGCCAGGTAGCCCACCAGGTCCAACAAGGGGCTCAGTAATAACAGCGCCATCACACCAGTGAGAATATTGAACAGAACATGGGCCACCGCCAGACGTCGCGCATTGGCCGTCGCCCCAAGCGTAGCCAACAACGCTGTGGAGGTAGTGCCCACATTCGCGCCGATCACCACTGCCGCCGCCTCGCGAAAACCCAACAACCCGCCAGCCAGAGCCGTGAGCACCAACGCTACAGCGGCACTGGAGGACTGCATCAGGGTGGTCAGAATAATACCCACCAGAATCAGCCACACCAACGGTGTGCCGGCATCGGGTAACGGGAAACTCTCTCCCATGTGCTGGAACCCGCTGGACAGTACCTCGATGCCCAGAAACAACACGCCAAACCCCGCCAGCGCCATACCCAGATTGCGATAACGGTCCGCCGGCGCAAACACCCGCATCAGGGCACCGATACCCACCAATGGCAGGGCGATGGCATTGATCTGAAACTTGACCCCTACCAGCGCCACCACCCAGGCCGTCAGCGTGGTACCCAGATTGCTGCCAAAGATCACCCACACCGCCCGTTCGAATCGCAACAGGCCGGTATTGACGAAACCCAGTGCCGCCACCGTTATGGCGCTGGATGACTGCACCAGCGCCGTCAACAAGGTGCCGGACAACAGACCACGCAGGCGATTGCGAGTCCAACTGGCCAGCAGCTTTTCCAGTGACGCACCGGCAGCCACTTTCAGCCCTTCGGTGATCAACCACATGCCCAGCAGAAAAAGGCCCACACCACCCAGTACCGTTGTTACATACTCCATTGCTACGTCTCTGCTCCTTGTCAACAAATCAGTGACGGACTGCTGTCATACTATCTGCGTTTCACTCCCTGGCGTCATCACTATCGCTTCAGCCATGATGAACCACGACGATCAGACAGACACGGAGAGCAATGATCATGCAAGACGCCCCTTCCCTGCCCGATGACATGCAACCCTGGTCTGCCGGTTATGGTGTTATTCAACACAATGACTCTACCCTGTCGCGCCTGAAGACGCTGCTGGATAAGGCCGGCGACCCGGTCACCCGCGGACGCTGGCTGGCACTGCTGGCAGCAGCGGATCGCCTCACCTGTATGGGTATGTGGCTGGTAGCCAACATGACCTACGTGCAGCGCCCGCGGCTGGATGGCCAACCGCTGACTGCCGACGATTTCAAGCAGACACCGGAAGGTCATACTGGCGGTGCCCTCAACATGGTGCCGGCCTATGTCGGCTATCTGCTCGCCAACAGTCTGAGCGGCAAGACCCGCAGCTGGCTCATGGGACAAGGGCATTGCGTGGCGGCCATTGATGCGGTGAATCTGCTCACCGGCAATCTGTCTCCGGCCCATGCGCAACGTTACCGTCTCGACGAGGCCGGGCTCGCCCGTTTTGTGGCAGATTTTTATCATTACGGCGTCAAGGCAGACGGTTATCCGCAATCGCCACTGGGCAGCCACGTCAACGCCTACACTGCCGGCGGCATCATGGAGGGAGGCTACCTGGGATTTGCAGAACTGCAGTACGCCCACATGCCATTACCCGACCAATCACTGGTGGCATTTCTCAGTGATGGCGCCTTCGAAGAACAACGTGGCAGTGACTGGACGCCTCGCTGGTGGCGGGGCCAGGACTGCGGCGACCTGTTGCCGGTGATGATTGCCAACGGCCGCCGTATTGACCAGCGTACCAGTCTCAGCCAGTCCGGTGGCAGCAGCTGGTTCGCCGGCCACCTGACCCTCAACGGCTTTGATCCGATCACCATCGACGGGCGCGATCCGGCAGCCTTTGCCTGGGCCTTGCTGGAAGCGGAACAACGTCTGGGCAACCTGCGTCGGCAAGCTGATTACCCAGCCCCGCTGCCCTACATCATCGCCGAGACGACAAAGGGGTTCGGCTTTCCCGGTGCCGGCACCAATGCTGCGCACAACCTGCCACTGGTTGATAACCCGGCCAGTGATGCGAAAACCCGCCAGCGATTCAACGACGGCGCCGGCGCGCTTTTTGTGCCGCCGGAAGAACTGCAGGCAGCAGTCGCATTACTGAACAATCATGGTTACAGCCAGCGCCCACTGGAGCGGGACCATCCCCTGGCAGAACCGGCGCCGGTTTCCCCATTACAGTTCCCCGACCTGGCAGGCCTAACACTACCCGCCGCTCCCATGGCGGCCATCGACCAGGCCTTTGTGGCACTGGTGAAAGCGAACCCGGCATTACGGGTGCGGGTTGGCAACCCGGACGAGATGCGCAGCAACCGTCTCAATGAAAGCCTGGACCTGTTGCAGCATCGGGTCACCGATCCGGAGCAAGGCATTGCCGAATCCCTGCATGGTTCGGTGATCACCGCCCTCAATGAAGAAGCGGTGGTATGTGCCGCCCTGGCCAACAAGCAGGGACTCAATCTGGTTGCCAGCTACGAGGCCTTTGCGGTGAAAATGCTCGGCGCCATGCGCCAGGAAATTCTCTTCTCGAGACAGCGCCGCCATGCCGACCGAGGCCCCCACTGGATCAGCGTGCCGATTCTGCTGAGTTCTCACACCTGGGAAAACGGCAAGAATGAGCAATCCCACCAGGACCCAACCCTGTGCGAAGCCTGGCTGGCGGAAATGCAGGATGTGGCGCCGGTGCTGTTTCCGGTGGACGCGCGCAGCGCAGTGCAGGCACTCCTGAAAATCTACCGCAGCCGGGGGCAGGTCGCCGTTCTGGTGGTGCCGAAAAATCCCCAGCCCGCGCAACTCAGTGAAGAGCAGGCCCGGGAACTGACGGACCAGGGCGCCCTGTGCCTGCATCAGGACCCGTCGCCCCGGGTACAGCTGGTAGCCATCGGCGCCTACCAGCTGGTGGAAATGCAACGGGCCAGCCAGCGCCTGAAAGAGCATGGCATGCCCCATTGCCTGTCGGTGATACAGGAGCCCGGACGTTTTCGGCTCCCGCGCGATTCCGAGGAAGCGCAAAGCCTGCATTCCCTCTCCGCCATGACACAGCTGTTGCCAACCGTGGCGGAACGGGTATTCCTGGTCCACGGTCACCCGGAAGTGTTCAGCGGTGTGATGCGCCCGCTGGATACCGGTGAACGCAGCCGCTTCCTGGGCTATCGCAATCGCGGCGGTACACTGGACACCTTCGGCATGCTCTACGCCAACCACAGCACCTGGGCCCATGTCTTGCAGCAGGTAGCGGAGCTACTGGGCCAGCCGGCCACGCCCTGGCTGACCACTGATGAAAATGCCGCGGCTCAGGGGCTCGGCGACCCGGATGCCCTTCGCTGATGGCGGCGAGAACGCAGGCGGCGGATCAGCCATTTTTCCATTTCCACTGCCAGCAACAATAACAGCGCCACCGCCGCTGCCTGCCCCCAGAAAGCCGGGGACAGGGGGCGGGAAGCGAACAGGGTTTGCATGAAGGGCACCACGAAAAACAGCCACTGCAGCAGCAACACGGCCAGCACCGCCATCAGGGTTGGCAACAGTCTCGTCAGCGACAGATCGGACCAGGCAGGGGCCAGTAGCCGGCGGCAGGCAAACAGGTAGGTAATCTCAATCCATACCAGGGTGAGCACCGCCATATTTCGCGCCAGATCCAGATCCGTCTCGGCGAAACGGCTGAATTGCCAGAACACCAGCGCGGTGCCCAGGGCACCCACCCACAGCAGGCGCCCCAGCAACAATGGCGATACCAATCCCTGGCTGGGTGGCCGTGGGGGGCGGCGCATCAGATCCGGTTCGCCGTGTTCAAACCCTAACGCCAACGCCAGGGTGACTGCCGTGATCATGTTTACCCAGAGTATCTGCACCGGGGTAATCGGCAGCGGCGTACCGAGCACCACCGCCACCAGTAATACCGACGCCTCGATAAGACCAGTAGGCAACAGAAACAGCAGTGCCTTGACGATGTTGTCGTAGACCGTGCGCCCTTCGCGCACCGCCGCCGCAATGGTGGCAAAATTGTCATCGGTGAGCACCATGGCCGACGCATCACGGGCCGCATCGGTGCCTTTGCCGCCCATGGCGACGCCGATGTCGGCGCGCTGCAGCGCCGGCGCATCATTGACACCATCTCCGGTCATCGCCACTACCTGCCCCCCGGCCTGCAACCGCTCCACCAGACGCAGCTTGTCCGCCGGCGAGGTGCGGGCAAACACATCTACCTCGGCCAGCACCTGATCCAGTTGTCCGTCATCCAGTGCAGACAATTCCTGGCCGGTGATTACACGCTGGCCGCGCAGCCCCAACTGGGCGGCGATGACCGATGCGGTACGGGGGTTATCACCGGTAATCATCTTGACGCGAATACCGGCCTGCTGGCACTGCGCCACCGCAGTGACCGCTTCCTGACGGGGCGGATCCGTGGTGCCGGTCAAGCCGAGGAACACCAGCCCCTGCTCCAGATCCGGATGGCCAATAGGACGGTCCATCGAGGGCATGACCTTGCAGGCCAGTCCCAGCACCCGCATGCCCTCCCCGGCCAACCTCTCCAATTGCTGTTGCCAATAGTCGCTATTCAATGGTTCGGCGCCGTCGCCGCTCTGTTGCTGATCGCACAGCGCCAGCAAGCGCTCCGGCGCGCCCTTGACCATCAGCATGGGCTGACCCGCCACTTCGTTGAGAGTGGCCATGTAGAGCCGCTCGGCGGCAAAGGGCAATTCATCCCTGCGCGGACACTGCTGGCGAAACGCTTCCGTCAGTCCAGCCTTGCGCGCCAGCACATACAAGGCCCCCTCGGTGGGATCACCCTGCATCACCCATTGCCCATCACGCTGGTTCAGGTGGGAGTCGTTGCACAGCATGGCCACCTGGGCGGCGCGGGCAAAAATCTCCAATGCCGCCGGGCTGTTGCTCTCAACCAGGCCTTGCGGCGCATACCCCTCGCCGGACAACTGCACCTGACCAGCAGCGGTGACAAAAGTGCGGGTGGTCATTTCATTGCGGGTCAGGGTGCCGGTCTTGTCGGAGCAGATCACCGTCACCGAACCGAGCACTTCCACCGCCGGCAACTTGCGAATCACCGCATGGTTCCTGGCCATCCGTTGCACGCCTATGGCCAGGGTAATGGTGACCACCGCCGGCAACCCTTCCGGAATCGCCGCTACCACCACCCCCACGGCAACCCGTAACAATTCGCCGGGCGCCAGCCCCATGATGCCGGCCCCCCAGGCCAGCCCTATACCGCTCACCACAATGATCAGCAACGCCAGTTGGTGACCGAAACGAGTCAGCGCCCGGGTCAACGGGGTCACCGGCGCACTGACCGTGGCCACCAGGTTCCCGATGTGCCCCAGCTGGGTTGCCATGCCGGTGGCCACCACGACGCCCTGGGCGCTGCCTGTGGTCACCAGGGACCCCATCCAGGCCATATTGCGCCTTTCCGCCAGGGGAAAATCGCCGGGTAACGAATCCTGCTGTTTGGCAACCGGTACCGATTCGCCGGTGAGCATGGCTTCGTCACAGTGAAGCTCACGCACCTGCAGCAGGCGCAGATCTGCCGGCACCCGGTCCCCGGCGGCCAGTATCACCACATCCCCCGGCACCAGCTCACTGGCTTCCAGGGTATGCGGCCGACCATCACGAAGTACTTGGCAATGGGAAACCAGCATGCATTGGATCGAGCGCAGGGCGGCCTCAGCCTTGCCTTCCTGAACGAAGCCCACCAGGGCATTGATCACCACCACCAGCAGGATTACCGTGGCATCACTGTAATAGCCCAGCAGCAACGCCAACAGCGCCGCAGCCAGCAGGATATACAGCAGTACGTTATGAAACTGGCTGGCCAGGCGCCGCCAGACACTGCGAGGCTTCTGCTCCAGCAAACGGTTTTCGCCGAAGCGGCCACGACGAGCAGCCACCTGCTCACTGGTTAGCCCCTCAGCCTGACTCTCCAGGGCATCGAGAGCGGCAACCCCGCTGTCGTTATGCCATTGCGGGTGCGCGGAAGCATCCATTGTGGGCCTCAGGAAAAATCTGGCGAGAACGCTACCTGGGGCTCGGCCACAGACACCGGAATCCCCATCTCACTCAAGGCACCGGCCAGACTTTCCAGCGCCTCCGGCTCGCCATGGACCAGACGAAACCGGGGCTCTCCACCAATGCCCTTTGCCCAGGCCAACAGCTCATTACGACCGGCATGGGCAGAGAAACCGCCCAGCGTATGGCACTGGGCACGCACCACAAAACGCTGCCCGAACATGCGGATATGGCTGGCCCCATCCACTATCTGCCGCCCCAGAGTGCCGCGTGCCTGGTAGCCAGTGAACACCAGATGATTACGTTCCTGCCACAGACGGTGCTTGAGGTGATGACGGATACGGCCTCCGTTACACATGCCACTGCCAGCAATGATAATGGCGCCACGCTCAATGCGGTTGATGCGCATGGACTGCTCCACGTCGGGAGTGGGAGAGAGCACCGGCAAAAACTCTTGCAGTGAACGGGCCCCGAAATGGGCCATCACTCGCTGATCATCTTTATCCATGGCATCCAGCCACTGGTCATAGAGTCGTGTGACTTCCAGCGCCATGGGGCTGTCCAGAAACACCTGCCAACCGGACAGCAGACCCCGGTGATACAGACAGCCCAAGTGGAACAGTAATTCCTGAGTTCGACCAACCGCAAAGGCCGGCATCATGATCACACCATCATTGCGCGCCTCGGCGATGATCTGTTCCAGCTCTGTCATGGTGTCTTCCTGGCTACGGTGATCACGGTCGCCGTAGGTACTTTCCATCAACACCAGGTCTGCACGTTCGGGCACTTCAGGTGGCCGCATCAGCACGCGCTGGCTGGCCCCCAGGTCACCGGAAAAGACCAGCGTCCGAGGAAGCTCCCCGGCCACGGTCAACACAACCACCGCGGAGCCGAGAATGTGCCCGGCATCCAGCAGGCTCAAATCCAGGCCAGACAGAATCGTTTCATCCTGGCGATAACTCAGTGGCTGGCACTGTTCCAGCACCTGGCGCACATGATCGAGGGTATAACGGGGACTCAACTGGCGGCGGCCGGCACGACGGCGACGCAAGTTACCATTGTCCAGATCACGCTGGTAAATACTGGCAGCGTCCTCGAGCATAATCGCCAGCAGGTTTCGGGTGGCATGGGTGCAGTAAATCGGCCCGCCAAAGCCTTCTGCCACCAGCAGGGGCAACAGACCACTATGGTCCAGGTGAGCATGGGACAGCACCACCGCATCAATATCCCGGGGATTGAAGTCGAAACGCTCCTCCTGCAGACGTTTCACCACATCACCACCCTGATGCATACCGCAGTCTAGCAACACGGACTTGCCCTGCACGGTTAGCCGGTGACAAGAGCCGGTCACCTCTCCTGCCGCCCCATGAGACGTTACCGTAATAGCCGGTTCATTATCCTTAGCCATCATTCTTGCCCCTGCCCGTGAATCAGATTTGCCGGCGTCCACTGGCCGGAACGTTCGGGCGACAGCATCACCTCCACTCTCCGGCAGACTGCAGCACCCCGCCGAACATGCCGCCCTGTCAGGTAACAGAATGTCATTGTGGACACGCTACATCTACATTTTTACCGTGGAATTGAACAGTAATCTGTCACACATCAATGAAAAATCGGTTAACTAACACCTGCCATTTTTCGGTGCCCAATGGATCTTCCGTTAAACCTGCTTGCCGCACTATTACTGCCTCTACCCACCGATGGCGGCAACCTGGCGCCCGAGTGGTACCAGCCGCACGTGGACGTGCAGTGGCAGATCCAGCTACAGGGTGAGGTCAACATCGGCTATGACGTAGATCTCTATGTGGTGGATCTGTTCGATACCGAAGAGAGTGTTATTCAGGACCTGCAGGCCGCTGGCAAAAAGGTGATCTGCTATTTTTCCGCCGGGACCTACGAAAACTGGCGCCCGGACCGCTACCGTTTCCTGCCCACTGACAAGGGCCGACGCCTGGGTAACTGGCCGGGCGAGCGCTGGCTGGATATCCGCTCCCTCAATGTTCGCAAGCGCATGGCAGATCGTATTGAACTGGCCGCGCAAAAAGGCTGCGATGGGGTCGATCCGGACAATGTGGATGGCTATACCAATGAAACCGGCTTCCCTCTGAATAGCAGGCAGCAGCTCTCTTATAACCGTTTTCTGTTTCGCACCGCCCATCAGTACAGCCTCGCCGTATCCCTGAAAAATGACCTGCAACAGGTCAGGGAACTGGTGGATTATGCGGATTTTGCCATCAACGAATCCTGCCATGAATGGCGCGAGTGTCACCTGCTGCAACCCTTCATCGATGCCGGCAAACCGGTACTGCATATTGACTATCGGTTCAGCCAGGATGCAGGGGAGAGAACCTTCCACTGCGAACATATGGAGATTCTGGGCTTCCGCTCAATGACCCTTCCCCTGGCGCTGGACGACAGCTTCCGCTTCAGTTGCTTCTAAGCCATTTCCGGCCCCATTGATCAGGATCAACATCCTGGTCTGTCCTGTCATGGGCGGGCTGCTACACTGGGAACCTGGCTCTTCAGGAACCCGGTTTTTCTATGCATGATGCCCTCACACTCATTGTTGTTCTGCTCGGCACCGCCGTGGCTGCCGTGGTGCTGTTTCGGCGGCTTGGTATGCCACCCATTCTGGCCTACCTGCTCTGCGGCCTTGCTGCCGGACCCTTCGGCTTTGGCTGGGTCAGCAATACCGACGGCATTCAACACCTGGCCGAGTTTGGCATCGTTTTTCTGTTGTTTACGCTGGGCCTGGAATTTTCCATCCCACGGTTGATGACCCTGCGCCGTATCGTCTTCGGCGCCGGCCCGCTGCAAGTCGCCCTCACCGGCCTGGCAGTGTTCGCTATCATGCGGTTGCTCGGGTTTGACTACACACCCTCTCTGATTACCGCCTGTGCTCTCTCCCTCTCCTCAACCGCCATTGTGATCCGCGATCTGATATCCCGGGGATCGGTCAATACCGGCTACGGCAGAACCTCCACTGGCATACTGCTGTTCCAGGATCTGGCCGCCGTGATCATGCTGGTGATGTTGCCGATCCTCACTCAGGAAAACAGCGGCCCCATGTGGTCCGTGGCGTCACTGACGCTGGGCAAATCCCTGCTGTTGTTTGCCGGTATCTATGTGATCGGCCGTTGGGTGCTGCCACGCATGCTGGAAGAAACCGGCCGCGCCCGTTCCGATGAGGTCTTTGTCATGACCGCCCTGCTACTGGCATTGCTGGCGGCCTGGGTAACTCACTGGCTGGGCCTGTCCATGGCCCTGGGCGCTTTTCTGGCCGGCATGATGCTGGGCGAGAGCCACTTCCGCCATCAGATCGAAGCCGACCTGCGCCCCTTCCGGGATCTGCTACTGGGGCTTTTCTTTATCAGTGTCGGCATGCTGGTGGATCCGAACCTGTTCGCCGATCAGTGGCACTGGATCATACTCGCCGCTGCGGCATTGATGCTGTTCAAGGGGCTGCTGATATTTACGCTGCTGCGCTTGTTGAAAGAGCGCAGCGATACCGCAATGCGAAGCGGGCTGATTCTCTCCCAGGCGGGGGAGTTCGGTTTTGTGCTGGTTGCACTGGGGGTCTCTCATCAGCTGATTACGCCGGACAAGGCTGGCTTGCTGGTCTCCATCGTGGTGCTGACCATGGTGTTCACGCCCGCATTGCTGGATAACAGCGGTCGTCTTACCCGCCGGCTGCTACAACGCTGGCAAAGAATTCCTGAAGACACCCCGATCTCCGATGAAACCCGCAACCACGTGATCCTCTGCGGCTATGGCCGGGTGGGTCAGAACCTGATGCGCTACCTGAACAGCTTCCACATGAAAGCCGTGGCGGTGGACCGGGATCTGGTACGACTACAGGAAGCCAGCGCCGCCGGTGAACACATCCTGTTTGGTGATTCCAGCCGCAAGGAAATCCTGGTCAATGCCGGTATTCAGCACGCTCGCCTGCTGGTGGTGACCTTTGACGACCCACGTCTGGCAGAGCGCATCCTGCATACCGCTCGGGAGCTCAATCCCAATATCCGTATCCTGGTACGTACCCGGGACGACACTTACCTTGATGCGCTGATCGATGCCGGTGCGGAAGAAGTGGTCCCCGAAGTACTGGAAGCTTCGCTGATGCTGGTTGCCCATGCCCTGATGATGCTGGATGTGCCCTTCGACCGGGTCATGGCCACGCTGCGCAAGACCCGCCGGGAACGCTACCGCATGTTGCAGGGCTATTATCACGGCGACACCCTGCCCACTACCGACAGTGCCGGCAACCCGTACCGCCTGTTGCATGCGGTGACATTATCCGACAAGGCCCGGGGCATCGGCCGGAGCATTGCACGCTGTGCATTACGGGATGTGGAAATCCGGGCGGTAAAACGGGATGACCAGACACTGGAAAGCCCTGACCCAGAGCTGGTTCTCGAGCCGGGAGATACGGTGATTCTTTACGGTCCGCTGGAAGCAGTGGAAGCTGCGGAAAACCGCTTGCTGGGAGGGTAAGGCAGTAGCAAGTTACAAGTAGAAAGTTGCAACGCGCGATAGCTATAGTCGATGCAGCACCGACAGTGACCGCGCTTCAGCGCGAGTTATCACATCATTAAAAAACCGCCGCTGGAACGCGGCGGTCGTGGTTATCGATTGGCACACTGGTCGCGCGTTGCAACTTGCCACTGACCATCATGGCAAACGCAACAACACCCGTAATCCCTCCTGCAGATCCGACTCCTGCACATAACCCACGGCACCCGGGTTTTGTTTTACCTGCTGAACCATGTCCCGGGCATTCTTCACCTGCCGTGGCGGCATACCCTGGCCGGTGAAAATCATTCTGGCCCAGTAGCTTTTCAATTGCGACGCGGACTTGCCCGTGGCGCCCTCATAGAAGCGTTCGCGCTGCTGGCTGCCCTCCGGCATATCCAACACGGTCACGGTATAACCGCCAAAGCGGGACGCATTATCCATGTAAAGCTGACGGACTTCATGACGATCCATCTGCGCCAATGGCGAAGACTCCGCCACTATCACCAGCATGCCGGCGGATGATAACGCGGGGCAGCACAGGACAAGGAAGACAGCACACACTTTCTTCAACATGATCATTCTCCCTTAAAAGGCCGCATCTACGGTGAGCCGGAATACCGTCGGTTCTTCCTCTTCGATGGAAGGTGCCGACCCCTGGGGAGTGAACAGACCGTTGGTCATGATCTTGTCGTTGCTCATGTCATAAAAGCGCTGTGCTTCCAGTTTCACGGCAACGCCCACTTCCAGCTCGTAACGCAAACCCAGCGTCCAGCTTTTACTGCGCACCTGATTGGCTGCAGAGAAGTTGGCGGCGACCGGTCCTTCGCTCTGTGCTTCACTGACGCCGTGGGCATTGGCAGCACCCCAGGTCACATGCGGCATCCATGGCCCGAAACGATACCCTGCGCTGACATAACCGCCCCACTTGGTGGGGAACCAGCCTTCGATACCCAGCTGGGTACGCTCTGCCATCAGCACCATGGCGCCGTTGTCATACTGCAGGCCCACACTGCTGATATAGGTCTGGGCCTCGTCCAGGCTGACGGGCGCTTCCAGTGCCGCCACCGGCAGACCGGTAGGGCCGGCAAGGTCGGTCAGATCCAGGGTCACTTCCGCATGGCTGTAACTGAGCCAGCTGGTCCAGTCCCGCCATTGGCTGGTGAGATTGATGCCGGTCAACTCGCTGACTTCATACACCACCGGTGCGGGCAGCGAAAAACTGGGCACATCGGTGGCACCGCCATATACATTGAGACGATGGGAGACCGGACCAGTGTTCAGATTCCAGCTCAGGTCCACCCCTTCCATGGTGTCAAACGGCACCACGTCGTAGGCTTCACCGGGCAAGGTCGCCCAGTGGTAGGTGTAACCCACATTGTTGTACTGGGTGTGCATGAAAAACGGCAACACCATACGGCCGGCCCGAACCGTCACCGACGGCGACAGATCATGGCTCAGGTAAGCCCACTGCACTTGTGCATCGTAATCATCCCGCCCCCGGGCCAGCACCTGTACCGTAGCACTGGTCTCATCGCTGATGGTTGCATTGAACTGGATCCCCGCACGTGACAGCTCCCGGTGGGAAATCTCGTCGGTAGTACGATCGATGTAATCGATCGGGTCACCATTATTGGCGCGAACATGAACATCGTGACGGGTAACGCCATAGGTCATGAAGCCGTTAACGGAGAGGCGATCGCTCCAGTTGTTCTGCTTTTCGTATTGCTGCATTTCCAGTTGCTCAAGACGCCGCTCCATGTCTTCCAGCGACGCAGGAGATTGCGCCTGGACCACCGGCGCCAGCAACAACACGGCTGGTACCAACATCCTGGTAGTGGTTGTCATCAGGTTCCTCTGATTACGTTGTTATTATTGTTAAAGGCACCGACCCGCCGTTCCCAAACGGTATCGGAGTCTGTCCACTGTGGGTGAGGGAAACGTCGCCTGCAGTGCCGGTTATCCACACGGCACTACCGCCCATCACACCAGAGCACGTAACCCTTTGAATTTAGTACGAAAGAACCAAAGAAAGGTTACCCGTGGTAGCACCAAGCCATCATTTCCCCACGCGCAGCCCCCCCATTCCATCAGCGCCCCGGCATGAATTGCCCTACAAAGTGAACAGTCGTAAACCCTTTTGCTTGCCAAATCCTCTCTTCACCCCTATTTTGTGAACACCTATTCACAAAGTGGAGGCGTGCCTAATGCGTGACACGTCATTGAATCAGACTCCGAACACCCCGGCAGAGCCCAACTGGCAGCCGCTCAACGACTTTGCCGAGCGCAAACAGAAAGACAGCGGCCTGAAGGCCTGGCTGGCCGTGGTGGAAGGCTGTATCAGAGCCATTGAGAAGACCGCCTGGCAGGGTCGCGAGATTGCCGACCAGGCCATCAAGGCCTGTAAAGCGGTGGGCCGTGGCGCCAACGCCGTGAACGAGGAAATGCAGATCCTGGCCGACGAGGCGCGCCGCTGGCCAACCCGCCTCAAGCGCCTGAGCAAAACCGGCTGGATGCTGACCAAGGTGGTGGCAAGCTACCGCCTGTGGGGTACCCGCTCCGCCTTTCTGCCAACCAGCATGCGCGAAGCCGCCCTGGCCAACCTGCACCAGCGCAATGCCCGCCGCTTCCGCGATACCTCCCTGGAACAGGGCGGCGCCTTCCTGAAGATCGGTCAGCTGCTGTCCAGCCGCCCGGACCTGCTCCCCCAGGCCTGGGTCGATGAGCTGACCATTCTGCAGGATCAGGCTACCCCGGTGCCCTTCGAGGACATTGCCGTGGTGCTGGAACAGGAGTTCGGTCAGCCCCTGAACGAACTGTTTGCCGATTTCGACCCGGAACCGCTGGCCGCTGCCAGCATCGGGCAGGTACACCGGGCACGGCTGCACAATGGTCGCGAGGTCGCCGTCAAGGTACAACGCCCGGGCCTGGACGAAGTGGTGGAGCTGGATATGACCCTGCTAAAGGTGTTCATGGATGCGGTGAAATCCGCCCTGCCACCCATGGACATGGATACCATCGTCAGTGAAATCCAGCGCACCGTGCGCGAAGAACTGGACTATGAGCGCGAAGCCCGGGTGATGACGCAGATCGGCGCGCAACTGGCAGGCGTCAACGGCATCACCACCCCGGCCCTGGTGGCAGAACATAGCAGCCGCCACGTGCTGACCACCGAATTCGTGCATGGCCGCAAACTCACCACCGTGCTGGATGAACTGCACCACACCGACCCGGAGCGCCTGGGTGTGGTCCTGCATCGGCTGCTGGATGCCTGGTTCTCCCAGGTGCTGCACGGCGGCGTATTCCATGCCGACCCGCACCCGGGCAACATCATGATCACTGACCACGACACCCTGGTACTGCTGGATTTCGGTTGTGCCCAGAGCCTCAGCGATGCGGCACGGCACGGCTATTTCCGGGTCTTGCAGGCCTGCGTGGTGAACGATCAGAAAGTCATTGCCGACACCCTTACTGCCATGGGCTTCAGCACCCGCAGCGGTAATCCAGACACCCTGCTGGCGTTCGTCGCTGCCATTCTGGATCAGGTACGCAACGCCATTATTTATCCTGACCCGGACAAGGGCTGGCCCAGCGCCGAGGAAATGATGCAACAGGTCAGCCATCTGCTGGATCACCTGGAGCATGACCCGGTGGAAAAAATGCCCGGCGACTTCATCATGCTCGCGCGGGTGTTCGGCACCCTGGGCGGGTTCTTCCTGCATTACCAACCCAAGGTGGATATCGCCGCCCTGGTGCTGGGGTACCTGACCCGCCCGCTGGATAACCGGCTGGTGGCGTAAACTGCCTTTTCCGTGTTCTGTTGAGCGGTCGTTTGCCATGTCCGGTTGGCTCGACCGCTCTCCCAACTCCCTCCTCTTCGTAGGGTGCACTGAGCCTAAGGCGAACTGCACCACCCCGGCGGCGGATCGGTGCAGTTCGCCTTAGGCTCAGTGCACCCTACACAGTTATCACCCGGCCTCGCTTGATGCCCCCCTGTAACAAACCCCTCCCCCTTTTTGACAATAACGCTACAGCCTCTCCCAGTCCTTTAGTTGTACAAACGTACCAATAAGAACGTACGTACCCATAACAACAACGGGCGCCCCGCATCGCGAGGACTCCCTTAAGGGGTTAGCCATGCTACAACTGACCCGGGCTCCGGCCCTGAACACTTCTGTATTGCCCTGCTCGCTGCTACTGGCCGTCAGCCTTCTGGCCGGCTGTGGCGGTGGTAGTGGCGGCTCCTCCGCCAGCCCTGCCGGCGAGCAGCCGCGCCAGCCCGATACCGAGAACCCGGCCCCGACGCCGGAACCCGGCCCGGAACCGGCGCCAGAGCCACAACCGCTCAATCGCTTCCAGTTCGCCAATGGCTGCTACACCCTGAATAGCGACGGACGCTTCCTGCAGGCGAACACCGCCAGCAGCGCCTATGGCCTGACCGCGGACGCCTCCCAGGCCACCACCTTTACCCTGAAACCCACCGATCTGGGCCGCTATCTGCTGGTGTCTGATTACCAGCGCACCACCGGCAGCATCGGTCAGAAACAACTGTTGGGCATCAGCGACCCTGCCGGGGAGCTGCTGGATCAGGGCGGTAATTTCGTCGGGGAACTCAGTTATCTGGTGGCAGGCCTGGGCGACACCCTCAACCTGGTACTGGATCCGGTGGCCCCCCTGGGCGGCCTGCTGCGGGAGCTGGGAGAAAATCTGGAAGGCATCGGTAACAACCTGGGCGACACCACCCTGCGCCCGTCTCTGGCCATGGTCGCCGATGCCAATGATCTGGCGGTATGGAATCTCAACCCCAGCGAGGGCGACAGCTTCACCCTGGCCTCCCAGGTCACCGGCCTGCTACTCACCGCCGGCGATGACGGGCTGACTCTGACCTCGCCCAGCCTGGAGAATGCCGACACCCGTTTTGTCCTCACCGATGCTGAAGGCTGCAACGGTTACCCTGAAGCCGAGCTGAACGCCACCGTGGTCGACAGCGGCCCGGCCATTTACCTGCAAGAGGTCGATCGCTTCCGTGGCACCCCCGGCATCGATAACGACGATGTGTTCGGCTACGTGGATGCCCACAGTCATATCTCTGCCTACGAATTCATCGGCGGCCGGGTCAATTATGGCGATCCCTTTCACAAATTCGGCGTCGACCACGCTCTCCACGATTGCGCGGAAAACCATGGTCCCCAGGGCCTGACTGGCCTGGTGGAACAAGTCACCAGCAACCCGGGACCCCACGAGACCCGCGGCTGGCCTGACTTTCCCTTCTGGCCGCGCAACGATTCACTGCAACACCACCAGAGCTATTACAAATGGATCGAACGGGCCCACCTGTCCGGCCTGAAGATTCTGGTCAACCACCTGGTGCATAACGAAATCCTCTGCCAGATCAATCCACAGAAGCAGAACGACTGCGACACCGTGGCCGCCATCGAACAGCAGGCAGAACTGATGCACCGCATGGAGGATTACGTGGATGCACAGAACGGTGGCCCCGGCGAAGGCTGGTTCCGTATCGTCACCAGTCCCAGTCAGGCCCGCCAGGTGATCGGTGAAGGCAAGATGGCTGTCATCCTCGGCGTGGAAGCCTCCAAGGCCCTCAACTGTGGGGAATTTCTGGGCGTAGCCGAATGCAGCCGCGAAGTAATCGTCGAACGGCTAGACCGTCTTTACGCCATGGATGTGCGCAGCCTGTTCCCGGTGCATAAATTCGATAACGCCTTTGGTGGCCACCTGCCGGATCTCTCCGACGGTATCGGCATTGGTGCCGTGCTGTATGGCGGCAACCTGCTGGAAACCGGTCACACCGTGGAATTTGAAGAGTGCCCGGATCACGACCACGCGGTGAATGACAGCCCACTGGCCGACCCACTACAACCCTATGGCATCTTCGAGCAGTTGCTGTTCCAGCTGGATTACGTGGGCGAGCGCTTCCCGGCCAGCCCGGAAGAGCTGGCCGAACTCGACCCGCGCCGGGGCACCGACCACCTTTGCAACACCCGCGGTCTCACCGACCTTGGCTTCTTCCTGATCGAAGAACTGGCCAAACGCGGCATGATGATTGAAACCGACCACATCAGCCGCAAGGCCGCCGACCAGATTCTCGATCTGACCGCCCCGCGTGGCTACCCGATCATCAACAGCCACGGCAACTGGGGCGGCACCGAGACCCTGCGTGACCGTGTCGCTGCTCAGGGCGGCATAAGCGCCTCCTTCGGCAGTGTCCGTGACGACTGGGTCGACCAGCTCACCCGCGATGGCAACCGCCCGCGCCCCGACAGCTACAAGGTAGGCCCCTTCGGCGGTGCTCCCTTTGCCTCCGATGTGAATGGTATCGCCGCCCTGGCCGGCAACCCTGGGACGCCGGATCAGGAAGACAGCCTCTATCCGTTTACTTCCGTGGATGGTCGCGTGGTGTTCGACAAGCAGGTCACCGGTGACCACGCCTTCAGCCTGTACGAAGGTCGGGGTGTAGCCCACTACGGCCTCTACCCGGACCAGATCGCCGACATGATTGCCCATAGCGATCGCCCGCCGGAACAAATTGACGATGCCATCAACCAGTTATTCACCTCGGCGGAAGCCTACCTGCGCATGTGGGAACGGCTTGAACAGGCGGCGCAATGATTAACTATCAAGGAAGCACCTATTCCAGAGCATTTCCAGAAAGGTCCCCTCTCCCTTGAGGGGAGAGGGACAGGGAGAGGGTGAGAGGCGCCAAGACTTGCTTGATGATCTGGCGTAATACCCCAGCTTCCTCCAACTCTTCTCTCACCAAGAGAGAAGAGAGCCAAAAACTAGAAACCTTTGGGGAATACCATGAAAACACTAACAGCCCGTTCTCTGTTTCTGCTGTTACTCACCGCCTTCATCGTCACCGGCTGTGGTGGCGGGGGTAGCAGCGACCCGGCCAACACCCCCACCGCCAATAGCGGCGATGATGGCGGAGGGAGTAGTGATGGCGGTGGTGACGGTGACGATCCGGTTACCCCGCCCACCGGGGAAGGCCGCACCTTTATGATTTCCCCCGGCGACAACGCCACCGAAGACATGGTCAACGCCATGATTCAGCTGCGCCCTGGCGACACGCTGCAGTTCGACTGCGGCTACTTCGATCTGGATCAGGGGCTGCTGATCCAGGCCACCGAGGACGTGCTGATCAAAGGCTGCGGCAAGGACGAAACGGTGTTGTCGTTCAAAGACAGCGCCAACGTCACCGGCCTGGAAGCGCTCAACATTCGCGGCATTACCGTGGAAGACCTGACCATCCTGGATTCCCCCGGCGACGCCTTCAAACTCAAGGGCGTCAAATGGGGCACCCTGCGCAATGTGCGCGCCATGTGGTCTGGTGGCGGTGAGCCGATCACCGCCGACAACTACGGCGACCGGCTGCATGTGGCCTGTACCAAGCCGCCCTTCAACGAAGGTGACCCTACCCCCGATTACGTACCCAGTGCCACCAGCGGCCGCTACGGCATCTACCCGGTGGAATCGGAAAACATCCTGGTGGAAGGCAGTGAATCCGTGGGCGCCTCCGATGCCGGCATCTACGTGGGCCAGACCAACACCGCCATTATTCGTGACAGCCGTGCCATCTATAACGTCATGGGTTTCGAAATCGAAAATGTGCAAGGCGGCGAATACGACAACAACGTGGCCGAGTGTAATACCGGCGGCTTCCTGATCTACGATCTGGAAAATATCACCCAGTACGGCGATACCTCGGTGATGCTCAACAACCTGGCCCGCAACAACAACACCTACAACTTCGCCCAGAGCGGGCTGGTCTCTGCGGTGCCGCGCGGCACCGGTTTTATCACCCTGGGCTACGACAACATCGAGGTCTTCAACAACACATTTGAAGACCACAGCACCGCCGCCGTCATCTATACCAGCTATGAACTGATTGATGGCAAAGACAAGACCGCAGACAAAAAACTGGACCCCTATACCGAAGGGCTGCACATCCACAACAACGTGATGAAAAACTCCGGTTACGACCTGCCACCACCCGACCTGGAAAAACTGGCCAACGGTGAAGTGGAAAGCGTGCTGCCCACCCTGATCGGCCTGAAGAACCTGCCCATCATCAATGATCCCACCCAACTACTGGGCAGCCTGGACAACATCCTCAACCTGGGTAAAGGCGCCCACATTGTCTGGGACGGCCTCCGTGATGACCTGGATGCGGAGTGCCCCTACCCGGTGGATAGCAATGGCGAGCCGGTGCCCATGGACAGCAACGGCAAGCCGCTACACACCAATGAGCACCCCAACCCGGCCTGTCACTACAACGCCTACAAGTTCGATGAAAACAACGAACGTATCCAGCCCACCTGGGGCTCCTGTTTCCACGACAACGACTTTTCCGAGGACAGCGAACCCTACCTGAACTTCCACGGTACCGATGGGCTTGAGTTGGTGCTGGCTCTGGCAGAACAGGATTTCTCAATCCTCTCGCCCGGTGGTCTGCTTGATGCACTGGAAGGCCTGCTCAACATGCCTTCGGATACCAACCTGTCCGACCACGACTGTCAGGCCCGTTTCGGCAAACTGCTGCCCTCGCTGCCAAGAGTAGAAATTCCTCCCTTCGAACCCAGCGGTGATTTCGATCCTGCGCCGTCACCGGAAGTGGTAGAAGCACTCTGCAACACCGAAGTGGCCAGCGGTGAAATCAATCGCGACGCGCTGGCAGTAAACTGCCCACGCCTGGAACAGTACAACCTGTTTGCCGATGCCAGCGACCCACGCAGCTTGCCCAACGAAGGCGGCGTGCCCTATGTGCTGAACACCAAACTGTTCTCCGACTACGCCACTAAATACCGGGTAGCCTTCGTTCCTCCCGGCACCAAGGCGGTATACCGGGACGGACAGGACGGCAGCAACCCCAATGGAGGGATTCACTTCCCCACCGGTACCGTACTGGCCAAGACCTTCGCCTTCACCGATGAAGCCAACAGCAATGAAACGCTGGTGGAGACGCGCCTGCTGATCAAACGCACCAGCAGTAGCGGCAAACCTTTCTGGGAAGGCCTGCCCTATATCTGGGGCGAACAGGATGGCAAACCGGTGGCCCGTCTGAGCATGGGCGGCGGCAGCACACCCGCCAGCTGGCATTACCGCGACAGCGACTCAGGTGCACTGCTCACCGGCAGCACCGACAGCTACTCGGTGCCCAACGCCAACCAGTGCATCACCTGTCATGGCAACGACGACCAGGCCGGCGGCAGCGCCCCTATCGGTCCCAAGCCACGCAACCTGAACCGTGCCTACAAACCGGAATCTGCCTTTATGGGCAACACCGGCCAGGCGGGCTTCCCACGCCTCAACCAGCTGCAGTACTGGACTGACGTAGGCATCCTCAGCGGCACCCCGGAGCTGCAGATCAGCAACGGCGTTGCCAGCAACATCGAGCGCCTGCCGCACTGGAACGTGCCCGGTGACAGCGGCAACACTGCCAACTCCGATGCGGATATTGAAAGTCGGGTAAAGGCCTACCTGGAAGTGAACTGCCAGCACTGTCACAACGACAAGGGCGCCGCCTCCAACACGGGTTACTACCTGGATCATTTCCGTGAAGTGGACGCCAGCTACGGCATCTGCAAGAAACCCACCGCCACCGGCGGCGGCTCCTGCGGTCGCCAGCATGTGGTAGTCCCGGGAAGCGCTAACAACTCCATCGTCTCCTGCCGCCTGGCCGCGGAAAACGACCCGCAACGGATGATGCCCCCCATCGCCCGCAGCGTGGCCCACGATGAAGCCACCACCCTGCTGGATCAGTGGATCAATCAGGTGGTGGATAGCAGCTACACCAACGGCAGCGCCTGCAACTAGCGCTGCACTGTTCCCCCTCCCTCCTCCCACCTGTCTCCGGGAGGAGCGTTTGGCCCCTCCCCGCAAGGGGAGGGTTTTTATTTTCTAACTATCCGAACAGCAGCTCTCAGAGCACCAGGGCAGGGCTATGTTTCTTGAATGGAGCCCTTAACATGACTAAAAATATCCAATTCATCCTTCTTCTCTCTGGTCTATTGTGGGGATGCGGCAGTGGAGACGACTCGTCTTCTTCAACGTCAATGTCACCCCCACCGTCACCCTCTACCCTGTCTCCCGACATCACGGCCTCTGAACCAGGCGCACCCCCGCAAGCAAAAAATGAAACACCCGCCACAACGCCACCTGACAATATCCAGATAGAAGATGGTCCTGAGCTCATTACATTGAGAACAGACTATGGGCACGTGGAAATAAAACGCGCGCCATTATCCATGAGCTTTTACGACGAGAATGGCAACAAGGTATTGAGCAGCGACAGGCAGCAACCGCCGGTCCCGCTGCTGTTAAGAACACCGTTACCAAGCCGGCTTTTGGGTGGCTGGACCGAGATCATGCCGGAAGCACCCGCCCTGTATGCGCCCTTCTCATTTGTTGTTGGCGACCAGATAAACCTTCAATTCCCGGCAACCTTCTGGGTTGGAAATATGCTGGCCTCGGCATCCACCGGTATCGAGTTTCGTCTGACCAATGTGAAAGACGTTTCTGTTGACGGCAATCAGCTGTTATTGCGGGTAGACACCTCCGACCCCAGCGGGCGGGAGGCACGGGTCACCGTCAAGGCCGATGAAAACAGCAGCTTCCATGTCTCCGTCAAGGTGAATCACGTCCTCCGGGAAGTCCCGCTTATCTCAGCCAGTTTCGATTCAACGTCCAGTGAGGCGTTCAGGGGGTTTGGCGGCAGACGCAACAAAATCGATCAACGCCATGAAGCGTTCTTGAATTGGGCGGAAGAGTTTTCACAAACCCCTGAGCAACTTGAGCCTCTGATTGGCGATACGTTCGGCGAACAGTACCAGTTCCCCACCGGCCCCCAGGGGGCTTATTACATCCAGTCACTGTTCATTTCAGATCAAGGTTACGGTTTTATGCTGGATCGCGATGAGCTTTCTCATTGGCGAATGGCATCAGACCGTAACGATGCCTGGCGTGTCGAAGTAGCAGGCGGCGAACTGGATTTCCTTGTCGTCCCCGGCAATCAAAAGCAAGTCGTGAGCCGTCTCTCCGGCATAAACGGTCGGCATCGGGTGCCACCACGCTGGTCACTGGGCCCAATGCTGTCTGAAACCATTCAGGAGTTCACCGATTCTCCAGAGAATTACACCGAAAAAGTGAAGGAGTCATTGGATCAAATCGAAGCACTGGAACTCCCTGTCACCGCATTTGCTTTTGAAGGGTGGGTCGGCACCAAAAAAACAGGCGCCTTCGATGAGATTATCCAGCGGCTGCGCGCACAAAACATCAAGCCTGTGACCTATTATCGGGGCTTTGTGGGGCAGACAGAGGACGAGCTTGAAGAACCGGAGGTATATCAAGAGGCAGTATCCCGTGGGTATGTCACAAAGCGGGCATCAGGAGTGCCTTACATTTTTGGCTCTCCACTGATGGGGGGCATCGCCGCTCTGATTGATTTCACAAATCCGCAAGCAGTCGAGTGGTGGAAAGAGCGGATCAAGAAAGGCCTCGAAGAAGGCAGCGAAGGCTTTATGCAAGACTTCGGCGAGCAGGTTCAGGTTGATATGGTTTTTCATGACGGCAGCTCAGGGATCGCCATGCACAACCGCAATGCTGCACTATTCCATCAGGCAACCCGGGAGGCCTTTGATGAATTTGTTGCCGATAATCCGGACAGGGAACCGTGGTTCTTCGTGCGTTTTGGCAACTCCGGGCGTAGAGGCTCAGCACACTACGAATCCGCGAGCTGGCCTGGCGACAACACCGCCGACTGGAGCCGTGCCTCGGGCCTTGGCTCGGTCATTCCTGACATGCTGAATCGCAGTGTTGGCGGAGCCTATGGCTTTGTCACCGAGATTGGCGGCTACATTGATATCTTCGGTTCCATCGATTCGGAGTTATTGATTCGCTGGGCCAATCATGCGTCCCTGATGCCCGTATTCCGCCAACATGGAGGCCCTGTCAATGGCACTCCCATGCCCTGGCGATTCGACGATCCCGAGGTTGTCGAGCACTACCGCGCAGCGATGAACAGGCACATCGCTGCGCAACCGCTCATTTATCGTCTCTGGCAGGAGGCCCTGGCCACCGGCATTCCGATAACCCGGCCACTTTGGCTTGAATACCCGAACGACCCTGAGGCCGGCCGTCAGGACCAGCAGTTCATGCTGGGGCCGAATGTACTCGTGGCACCAGTGGTATCCGCAAACACTGACGGACGCGACGTCTATTTTCCGAGCGGTTGCTGGCAGCACCCGGAAACGAAAGAGACCGTTGTTGGACCACAGACAAAATTTATCCTGGCCGCCGTCGATGAGCTCCCTTACTTCTTCAGCTGCGCAACCCAACCCTTTCCGGTACCGGAAGGCGGTTTCTAGATCGAAGTTGCATAAGAGCGATGAGGGGCAGAGCCGAACAATGGGGGCAGATCTGCCCCTCATGCTCTGACAGCTATTAACGACGCTCGCGGAGGGCTTTCAATGGTGCCGACAATTTATCCGGATGACGCGGGTGAATGGACGCATAGCATTCAAAAATTTCAGCCAGATCCTTTTCCATATCGCCACAGGGTTCAATCACCCGGGCAAAGGTAATTTCTTTTTTCCGGTAGTCCGCTGTGGCCAACACAATGGGCACACCGGCCTGCTCGGCGATACGGTAAAAGCCGGTTTTCCATTGTGTGGCCCCACCCCGGGTGCCTTCCGGCGCCACCACCATGACCAGCTTGTCGCGGCTGTTGAACTGCGCCACGGTCTGCTCGACGACCCCACCCGCCTTGTGGCGGGCAATGGGCAACGCTCCCATCCAGCGCAGCATTGCCCCAAACGGCCCCTTGAAGGCGCTATCCTTGATCATCACATGAGCATCCAGCCCCAGCTGCATCATCGCCGCCAGGGTATAGATACCATCCCAGTTGGACGTATGCGGCCCGCCGATGATGACTGCCTTGGGCACTGCCGGCATAGGATTGGTCACCCGCCAGCCTGCCAGGCGCAAAAAACCACTGGCCAGCCACCGGGAAAAGGCATTGCCGCGACGGGGATAATCAGAGTCCTGGGGTGACGACATGGGATTGTCCATTGCAAAGAGAGCGGCGATCATACCCACGCGGCCCAATGATCACATTGGCACTAACGCCCAACGCATCCAGGAAGCGATAACCGGCCCATGAATCCCCTGCATTACCTGACCGGCTACCCCACCCAGATCCAGCAGCAAGCTCAAACCCTGGTGGACCGGGGGCAGCTGGGTGATTATCTGCAACAGCGCTACCCCGACAAGCATGATATTCAGGGCGACAAGGCCCTGTTCCAGTACGCCAACAGCCTGAAACAGCAATACCTGCGCAAGGCGCCACCGCTGAGCAAGGCCCATTACGACGCCAAGCTGAAAACACTCAGCCAGGCATTGGGTATGCACACCCGGCAAACCCGTATTCACGGCAGCAAACTGCGCAGCCATAACAGCCTGCGCATCGCCAGCCAGTTCAAGGCGGCGCCAGAGGCCTTTCTGCGCATGATCGTGGTCCACGAACTGGCCCACTTCAAAGAAACCGACCACAACAAGGCGTTTTATCAGCTCTGCTCGCATATGGCGCCGGACTACCACCAGCTGGAGCTGGATACCCGGCTCTGGCTACTCTGGCAGGACACCACAAGCGGCTGACAACCCTGCTCTTATCAGCATCTGCAGGTTCCCTTTCCCATCCCTTATCCGGGCCCGGCCAACAGCCACATAACATCAAAACCTCTCTATTCAACAATCACTTACATTTCCGGCCACTCATATTGCCAGAGAGCATGCCGGCCAGTTTCATGTCTCCGCCATAAGGGCGTAGTATGAAATGACTTAACGTCATAACGCAGGGTCATCAGTGCCTCGGTTTGTGGCAATGCTGTACTGATCCTGCGCCAGTGTTCCCGCTGGCGGCCGCTCTATCCGCCTGCGCGGGACTCCAATCAGAGCCCAGGAGGTGTGTAGTGACACGGATTGGCCAGGACACCCTGAACAGCAAGAAAACGCTGGAAGCCAACGGCAAGACCTATCATTACTTCGATATCAATACGGTCGCCGACAAGGGCTGGGGTGATCTCAGCAAGCTCCCTTTCTCCCTCAAAGTCCTTCTAGAAAACCTGCTCCGTTTTGAAGACGGCGACAGCGTCACCGGCGCTGACGTGGAAGCCGTGGTGCGCTGGCTGGAAAACAAGCGCTCTGACAAAGAGATCAACTATCGCCCGGCCCGGGTACTGATGCAGGATTTCACCGGTGTTCCCGGCGTGGTCGACCTGGCCGCCATGCGCGATGCCATCAAGAAGGCCGGTGGCGATCCCTCCCGCATTAACCCGCTAACGCCGGTGGATCTGGTGATCGACCACTCGGTAATGGTGGACAAGTTTGGTAATCCCCAGGCGTTCTCCGAGAACGTGGACATCGAATACCAGCGCAACCGGGAGCGTTACCAGTTCCTTCGCTGGGGCCAGAAAGCGTTCAACAACTTCCGGGTAGTCCCACCGGGCACCGGCATCTGCCACCAGGTGAATCTGGAATACCTGGCCAAGGGTGTGTGGTCCTCCGAGAGTGACGACGGCAACACCTACGCCTACCCGGATACACTGGTAGGCACCGACTCCCATACCACCATGATCAACGGCCTGGGCGTACTCGGCTGGGGTGTGGGCGGTATCGAGGCTGAGGCCGCCATGCTTGGCCAGCCCATCGCCATGCTGATTCCCGAGGTGATCGGCTTCAAGATCAGCGGCAAGCTGCGTGAAGGTATTACCGCCACCGACCTGGTACTCACCGTCACCGAGATGCTGCGTCGCCGCGGTGTGGTGGGCAAGTTCGTGGAATTCTTCGGCGACGGTCTGGCCGACCTGACCCTGGCCGACCGGGCCACCATCGCCAACATGGCGCCGGAATACGGCGCCACCTGTGGCTTCTTCCCCATCGATGAGCGCACCACCGAGTATATGGAGCTGTCCGGTCGCGACGCGGACACCATTGCCCTGGTCGAGGCCTACTGCAAGGCCCAGGGCCTGTGGCGCTCCAGTGCGGATCCGGACCCGGAATTCACCGACGTGCTGGAACTGGATCTGGGCGATGTGGTGCCCAGCCTGGCCGGCCCCAAACGGCCCCAGGACCGGGTGCCACTCACCGCGGTGAAACGCACCTTCATTGATGTGGTCACCGAGACCCTCAAACTCAACGACGACGAAATCAGCAAGCTGGAAGGCGAAGGCGGCCAGACCGCCGTGGGCAACCATGAACCCAGTGGCGGCCAGGTACCGGTGGTGATCGACGGCCAGAAACACTTCATGAGCCACGGTGACGTGGTGATCGCTGCCATCACCTCCTGTACCAACACCTCCAACCCCAGCGTGATGCTGGCCGCCGGCCTGGTGGCGAAAAAGGCTGCCGAGAAAGGCATGAACCGCAAGCCCTGGGTAAAAACCTCGCTGGCGCCGGGCTCCAAGGTGGTTACCGATTACCTGGACGTGACCGGCCTGCAGAAACCGCTCAACGATATCGGTTTCGATCTGGTGGGCTATGGCTGCACCACCTGTATCGGCAACTCCGGCCCGCTGCCCGAGGAAATCGACAAGGCGATTGCCGAAGGCGATCTGGTGGTGGCCTCGGTGCTCTCCGGTAACCGTAACTTCGAAGGCCGGGTACATCAGAGCGTGCGCACCAACTGGCTGGCCTCTCCGCCACTGGTAGTGGCCTATGCCCTGGCCGGCACGGTTAAGATCGATCTGGACAAGGATCCCCTCGGCAAGGACAAGGACGGCAAGCCGGTCTACCTGAAAGATCTCTGGCCCAGCTCCGAGGAAATCCAGAATGAGCTGGTGAAGATCAACAACAGCATGTTCCGCACCCAGTACGCCAGTGTCTTTGAAGGCGACGAGGTCTGGCAGAGCCTGCCAATCCCGGACTCCGAAACCTATGACTGGGACAGCAGCTCCACCTACATCCAGAACCCGCCCTTCTTCGACGGGCTGACCAAGGAGGTGGACGATGTGCAGCCAGTGAAGGATGCCCGCATCCTGGCACTGCTGGGCGACTCCATCACCACCGACCACATCTCCCCCGCCGGGGCCATCAAGGCGGACTCCCCCGCCGGCCATTACCTGCAGGGGCATGACGTGGAGCCCCTCGACTTCAACTCCTACGGCTCACGCCGGGGTAACCACGAAGTGATGATGCGCGGCACCTTCGCCAATATCCGCATCCGCAACGAGATGACGCCGGATATCGAGGGTGGCTTCACCCGGCACCTGCCCGGTGGCGAGGAGATTTCCATCTACGGCGCCGCCATGCGCTACCAGAAGGATGGCGTGCCCACGGTAGTTGTGGCCGGCAAGGAATACGGCACCGGCTCCAGCCGCGACTGGGCCGCCAAGGGCACCAACCTGCTGGGTGTGAAAGCGGTAATCGCCGAAAGCTACGAGCGCATTCACCGCTCCAACCTGATCGGCATGGGCGTACTGCCACTGCAGTTCCCGGAAGGCACCGACCGCAAGACGTTGAACCTGGACGGCAGCGAGGAAGTGGATATTCCGGACCTGACCAATGGCCTGAAGCCCAGTGACACCGTCACCGTGGTATTCCGCAAGGACGGCAAGGAACAGAAAGTCGAGGCCCTGTCACGGCTGGATACCGCTGCCGAAGTGGAATACTACAAAAACGGCGGCATCCTGCACTATGTGCTGCGGCAGATGATGTAGGAGACGCTACCAGCTTCGAGCTGCTAGCTACGGGCAGTAACGCGGGAAGCCGTGTTGCTTGCTCTGACCCAGGAGGCCGCGCCCGAACATCGGGCGCGGCCTCCTGCATTTGGGACGCCACCGTAGGGTGCACTGAGCCTCAGGCGAACTGCACCGCTCTAACCCGCCCCGTAGGAGCACCGCTTGAGGTGCGAACCGAGCGTCGCGAGGCGACAGAGGCAAAGGTCTGTCCGCCGTTCTTTCTGGAACCTGTCGAGCGCTGAGATTCCTGATCGCCCTGCGGTCGATTTCCGCGCAAGCGCGGTTCGCATGTCGCAGATCCCCTGGGGGACAAGCATAGGTTATTCGCTACGCTCACCCTCCGGGCCGCACGGAACTGCGTGCGTTACTCCGCTACGCTCCGTTTCTACAGCGGCTTCGTAGAAATGACGGGATCCGGGCAACCCTCCACCCTTTCCCTATCCAGCCGAGCGTAGCTAGCCCTCCCCCTTGGCGCCCCGTTTTTGCTATGCTGATTCCCTTCACGGCCAGTTTGGGGGAAGTCCGTGCGTTACCTGTTTGCTGCTACCGCGCTGATCCTGTCCGGCACTTTGCTTGCCCAACAGGACAGCAACGCCCGTCTGCTCACGGAAGAGGAGCGCGACGCTCGCCTGCGTGAGCAGCAGGAATTGTCAGAGCGGGCGGCAGAATTGCAGGATCGACAGGACACAGCGCAACAACTTCTCCGCCAACAGGACCAGTACCTGGACGCGCTACAGCAAGAAATCCAGGCACTCAAAAAACTCTCAGAAGAGGCAGATAACACTGCCCGGGCAGATCAGTGATGCTGCAATGGTTACGCCAGCTCTTCCACCGCCGGACACCCTCGAAGCCGGCCCCCCATAAACCGGAACCCCGGCAGAAGCCTGAAACCGTCAGCACGCCCGCCCCCGTTTCAGAGGCAGACCCGATTGCCGCGCTGATGCCCTTCCAGATTCGCCCCTTGCACAGCGGCGATATGTCAGAGCTCCTCGGCGTGTTTCGTGAGGCCATCCAGATCAGTGCGGCGGCGGACTACGATCAGCAACAACGGGATGCCTGGAGCCGGGGACAGAGCTACGACAGCCTGATCTCTGTGCTCAGCGAAGGCGACACGGTAGTGGCGGAATGGGACGACAAGCTGGTGGGCTTTGCCCACCGGATTCGGGATTACATCAATATGGTCTTTGTCCACCCTGAGGCCTCCCGGGTCGGTATTGCCACCCTGCTTTACCAGCATCTGGAAGACGGCGCTCGCATCGAAGGCCTCACTGAGCTGACCACCCACGCCAGCCTTACTGCCCACGATTTCTTTGCCTACATGGGCTATACCAGCGAAGGCCAGGAACAGGCGGAACGGGATGGCATCCCGCTTACCCGCCACGCCATGCGAAAATCGCTGATCTGAACCCAACCGCATCATGCGGGATTGATCGAAAAATCTGATAACACCCCTCAACCCAGCCTTCTGGGTTCCCCTCGGGGCTGTCGCTATTCTTTACTCATCGGATGGCGGCAGAACCACTGTCTCCGCCTCCAGATATACATCCATGCGTTGATTCTGTGATACCCGGAACCCGTGAGGGTTCATGCTTCCCCCCTTAGGCCGTCACCCCTGACGGCCGTTTTTTTGTCTGCCTTGATCTGCCGCTCAATGAGCCGCGCGGTTCTGTCATTGCCTGCCCGAAACCCAGGTGCGACTATCTATTTCTCCTCCGTTCCGCATCGCCACCGCCGCACAGGACCCGCTCGACCATGACTCCGGACCTGGCAATGACCTACTGCCGCATGATCGCCCAGACCCTGGGGCTGGATCAGGTCGGGCTGCAGACACTGGTAGCGGGCACCGGGGTGGATGTGGATACCCTGCAGCACAGCGACGGCTTTATCGACTGGCCCGGTGCCCGTCAGTTGATCCGTAACGCCCTGCAGCTCACCGAGCACCCGGATATCGCCCTGCAAACCGGCCTGCGCGCCCTGCCCGCCATGCACGGGCCCATGGGTATTGCCGCCATGGCCAGCCCCACCCTGCGTGATGCCATGCAGCTGTTTGCCCGCTTCAACAACACCCGCACCAGAGTGTTCAATACCGAGATGCAGGAATCCGATGACCGCCTCAAACTGGTGCTGTCATTCGCCTACCCGCAGGATGAAGTGGTGCGCTTTCTCACCGAATCCGCCATGGCATCCGCCTACGCTTGTCATCTGGTATTGCGTGGCAAGCCGATTGAGGAGGGGGAAGCCCACTTTAATTACCCGCCACCGCCCCACGCCGATGCTTACCGACAAACCTTCAAGGGCACCCGCATCGTCTTTGAAGCGCCCACCGTGGCCCTCTGCCTGCCCTCTCGTTATGGCGATGAGCCACTGCCCGGGCACGACCGTGATCTGATGTGGATGGCCGTTCAGCAATGTGAGGCCCGCCAGGAAAGCCTCCGACGACAAGGCACCGTCAGCGATCAGGTGCTTGCTCTGCTACACCAATGCCGCGGCCAGTCGAGCCTGGAAACCATGGCTGAGCGTCTACACCTGAGCCCTCGCACCCTGATTCGCAAACTGAAACGGGAGGACACCCGTTTCCAGCAATTACGGGACCAGACCCTCAGCCGGCGGGCCACTCAGTTACTCAGCCTGCCTCACTACACTGTCAGCATGGTGGCCGAGGAGTTGGGCTACACCGACGTAGCCAGCTTCCGCCGGGCCTTCCAGCGCTGGTTTGGCACCAGCCCAGGCCGCTTCCGGCAAGGGAATAACTAGTCAAACAGCCCTGAGACTGGCAGACAGTCTGATTGTCACTTTTTATCCCTCTATTGGCAGTTTCCGCGCTTATCTTCTTCCCACAAAAGGTAAACACTCTGTTTGGACCTTGCAGGAGAGCGCCCATGACAACGACAACCGCCGCGCATCAAGACGAACTTAAAACCCTGGCCCGGCTAAAGGTATCCCCCACCCTTGCCTGGCCTACCGCTGCCATCATGATCGTCTCCCACGGCGCCAATATTCTCAGCTGGGTGATGGTGCTCAGCGGACTCTGGCCCGCCTGGGTAGGCCTGATCATCAACAGCATCGCCGGCTACGCGATGTTCACGCCAGCCCATGAAGCCATCCACCGCTGCGCCGCCCGCAAACCGGAGCACAACGACCTGATCCTCGCCATTGCCACCTTTGTGGCGGTACCCTTCGGCAAGGGCAAGATGTTCCGGCTGATGCACATGCGCCATCACCGCTTTGCCAACGATCCGCAGAAAGACCCGGATCACTGGATGGCCAGCAGCCTGTGGACCATGCCCCTGTGGGGCTTCTGGCCGTTCCTTTATCTGATCAATTTTCTGCGCAACCCTGATGTGCTGCCCAATGTGAAACCCGCGGAGATCTGGCGAGAACTGGCCGTGGCCGGCGTGGCACTCACCGCCCTGTTTCTCTGGCGCCCCTATGAAGCCCTGATGCTGTGGCTGATCCCCTCCTATTTCTCCTTCTACCTGATGTGCCTGGTGTTCATGGTATTGCCCCACTATCCACACACCGGCCGCCAGGACGTGGACCCGAATACCACCGCGCTGATGCGCATGGGCAAGGAGTGGCTGCTGACCCCGGTACTGATGTATCAGAACTATCACCTGATCCATCACCTCTACCCCACCATTCCTTTCTATCGCTACGGCAAGGCCTGGAAGGCCCGCGAGCAATACCACCGCGAGCACTCCGGCAGCATGATCATCCGCCCGTTCCAGCTTGGGCCTGATGACAAACCCGGTAATGCCTGACAGGAGAACCTCAATGACAAAAACCGTTCTGATCACCGGCGGCGCCGGCGGCATTGGTAGGGAGTTCTGCAAGCTGTTCAACGCAGATGACTATCGCATCATTGTGTTCAGCCTGCTGCAGGAGGAACTGGACGCGCTTGGCAACGATCTGAAGGCGCAACGCCCTGATGTGGAATACCATGCCGTTCAGATGGACCTGTCCCAACCCGGTGCCGCCGAAGCGATCATGCAGTGGCTGGACCAGCAACAGCTGGACGTGGACGTACTGGTCAATAACGTGGGCTTCGGCATGATGGGCGAACATGTAGAACAGGACAGCCAGACGCTGGAGCGCATGCTCACCCTCAACAACATCCTGCTCAGCAAATTATGCATGTTGGTGGGCGCGCGCATGAAAGCCCGCGGTGAAGGCAAGATCATGAACATCGGTTCCCTGGCCGGCTTCTGCCCTATGCCCTTCTTCGCCGCCTACAGCGCCAGCAAGGCCTTCGTGATCAACTTCAGCGCCTCCCTGCACGAAGAGCTGAAACCCTATGGCGTGCAGGTCACCTGCTTCTGCCCCAGCACTACCAAAACCGCCTTTCTGGATACCGCCGAGAGCAACCATAAATCGTCCAGCGGCATCAGAGAATTCGTCTCCGCACAAATCGCCACCCCGGAAGCGGTGGCAAAAGCTGGCTACCAGGCCCTCAACAAGGGCAAGCGCTACGCCCTGCCCGGCCTCTCCGTGACCCTGCAAAGCATCTGGATTCGCATCATGCCCCTGCGCGCCATGGCGAATTTTGTGTACAAGCAATCGATAAAAGAAATGGAAAGATAATCTACGAAGCCGCTGTAAGAGCGGCGCTTGAGCCGCGAACCTCCCCTTCAAGGGGAGGAATCGCCCAGCGGGCGATCAGGCGATTCAGTTCAAGTCCCATCTATCCAGAAAGGTCACGAGACGCAGACATCTCTGCCGCCTCGCGACGCTCGGTTCGCCATGCAAGCATAGCTCCTACAGCCGCCCCATCCGCGCCTGTCCACTCCCCGCCGAATCCGTTATGTTGGCGGTATCCCACGCAAAAGGAATGCATCATGGCAGGCAGCAATATTGGCAACGACGCTTCACCGGTCAGCAGCACATCGCTGGCGGTGCTTATTGATGCGGACAATACCCCGCCGAAAATCGTCGATGGTCTGTTCGAGGAAATTGCCAAATTCGGCACAGCCAGCGTCAAGCGTATCTACGGCGACTGGACCAAGCCCAATCTGGGCGGCTGGAAAAACGTGCTGCTGAAGCACTCCGTACAACCGATCCAGCAATTCGCCTACACCCAGGGCAAGAACGCCACGGACTGCAGCATGATCATCGATGCCATGGATCTGCTGTATACGAAACAACTGTCCGGGTTCTGCCTGGTATCCAGCGACAGCGATTTCACCCGTCTGGCGGCCAGATTGCGCGAGGAAGGGCAGACCGTTTACGGTTTCGGGGAACGCAAGACTCCGGGGCCCTTTGTGGCTGCCTGTGACAAGTTCATCTATACCGAAGTACTGCGCTCGGACCACACCCCGCAAGACACCACCGGCAAAGCCGATGAGCCTGCTCCCAGCGAACCGGTCAGCAAGGAACCGCCACCGCTGCAGCTGATTGCCAATGTGATTGATGATATTTCCGACGAAGACGACTGGGCCAACCTGGGCACCGTGGGCCAGCACCTGAGCAAGCGCAAACCCGATTTTGATACCCGCCTGTTCGGCCACAAGAAACTCAGCGACATGATCCGCGCCTACCCCAAGTGGTTCCAGATCCAGAAAGGGCAAGGCAAAAGCATTCAGGTAAAAACGCTACGGAAGTGATAGCAGCTCCCTTCACGGAGACACCCACGCTGGCTACACCTACCGTAGGGTGCACTGAGCCTCAGGCGAACTGCACCATCAAACGCCGAAACGGTGCAGTTCGCTTAGGCTCAGTGCACCCTACGCACTGTGCTCTCTTTGGTTAACGGAAAGCCGCTTCGCGCCTCAAGAGGCGCTCCTACAGCGGCTTCGTCGATAGGCTAGCGCACCAGCCAGAGGCTGAGCTGCGGGATATAGGTAATCATCAGCAAGGCGATGATCAGCACCATCATGAAGGGAAGCGTGGCCGCGAACAGCTCGGTAACTTTCTTCTTGAAACGATAGCTGGCGATGAACAGGTTCATACCCACCGGCGGAGTGATATAGCCGATCTGCATGTTGGCCACGAAGATAATACCCAGGTGCACCGGATCGATGCCGTAGCGCAGTGCCACCGGCAGAATCAGCGGCACCATGATCACCAGCGCCGCAAAGATATCCAGCACCGCCCCCAGCAACAGCAGCAGGATGTTGAGCAGAATCAGGAAGGTGATCTTGCTCTCCACGTGGGTCTGAATCAGGGTAAACAACTTCTCCGGCACTCCGGCGTAAACCAGGTAATCAGTAAAGGCCAGCGCCACCGCCAGAATCAGCAGAATGCCCCCCACCATGATCATGGAGTCACGCATGATACCGGGCAATCTGCGCAGGGAAATTTCCCGGTACAGGAACACTTCCGCCACCAGCACATAAAGCGCGGTCACTGCTGCCGCTTCACTGATCACCAGGAAGCCGGAGAAGATCCCGCCCAGCACCACCAGCGGCAGCGGTAGCTCCCAGCGAGCTTCCCAGAGCGCATCCACCAGTTCACGGAAATCGAAACTCTGACGTGGCACCTCGGTGCCGCGCGTCGCCCACACACAATAGCCGTACATCAGCACGACCATCAGCAGCGCCGGTACCAGACCGGCCAGATACAAATCGACGATTTCCACCGACGGCATGTCCAGCTGCTGTGACATCTGCTGGGCAATAATGCCGTAGATCAGCAGCGGCACGGAGGGCACCAGCAGCAGCCCCAGGCTACCGGATGACGTCACCAGACCCAGGCTGAATTTTTCCGGATAATTGCCTTTTACCAGCGCCGGCAACAACAGCGCGCCCAGCGCCACAATGGTGACACCGGAACCACCGGTAAGAGCCGTAAAAAACGCACAGGCAATCAGCGACACAAAGGCCATGCCGCCTGGCATCCAGCCAAAGGCCGCCTGGCTGAGGCGCAGCATGCGGTCGGCAGTTTTCGATTCGCTGAGCAGGAAACCGGCAAAGGTAAATAGCGGCAGCGCCATCAGCACCACGGAATTGCTGAGCTGATAAATGTCGATATGCAGCACCGACATTTCGATGCCAAGGGTATAAAAGCCCAGTGCCGCGGCGCCGAGAATAATCGCAAACAGGGGGGCGCCCATCAGCGCCAGCAATACCAGCAGGACAATGGCAATGGGTATCATGGCACCGGCTCCTGCATCTTCGGCCGCTTACCCAGCAACCCCAACACAAACAACACCACGTAACGCACTGCCATCACCGAGAAACCCACCGGAATAATGCTCTGCAGCACCCAGCTCGGCACCTTGGAAAAAGCAGTGCCGGCGTATTCATATTCCTCGATGACGAAGCCCACGCTGTACCAGGCGACCAGCACACAGATAAAGGCGGTGAACAAGTCCACAACGGTGGTCAGGAAAGGGTGGTATTTTTCCGGCAGCAGTGACGAGGCCACATCGATACGGATATGTTCATCATTGCGCGAAGCGATCATGGCGCCGAGCAGGCCGATCCACAGCACCGCGTTCTGCAGCAGCGGCTCGATCCATACCAGGCTGGTGCCGAAGAAGTTACGCAATACGATCTGCGCCACCGCCAGCAGCACCATAAACAAAAGGACGGCCACGATCAGGCCGTCCTCGATTTGGTGAAGGGTACGGTGGAGCCTGTGTAACAAGGCTGCCATCACTGCCCTTCGCGCTGCTGGGCCAGAATGGCGTTAAGCCGGTCCAGCATCTCCTGGGAAATTTCACCCTCTTCCACCAGCTCTGCGGTGGCCCGCTTGGCATAGTCGCGCCATTCGGCCAGCTGCTCCGGGGAGGGCTCAACCACTTCCAGGCCCTGCTGTTTCACCGCCTGGAAAGCACTCAGGTTTTCCTGGCGGCTTTCCGCATCCAGCTTGGCAAAGGTGCTTTCCAGCACCTGACGCACTACCTGCTGATCCTCGGCGCTAAGTCGCTTGAAGAATTTCTCATGGATACCCAGGGTGCCGAAGGTATACAGCAGCGGCATATCGGTGAGGTAGTTCACCCGCGAGTACCACTGCCAGCGTCAGGGCCGCCACCGGCGGAGCCGCAAAGGCATTGACCGCGCCAGTCTGCAGGGAGGTCAGCACCGAGCCGATATTGAGCAGTATGGGCGACAACTCAAATGCCTTGGCCGCCTTGGCGGAGCCTTCATCATTGGCCGGCAGCCACAGCTTCTGGTTGCGTAGATCGGTGATGCTTTTCACCGGGTTTTCTGACATCACGTAGGCGAAGCCACCATCAATCAGACCAAAGCTAACCCAGCCGCCTTCTTCCAGGCCCTGCTGAATCACCGGATCCAGCTCGGCGCGCACCGCATCCACTTCGTCATAATTGTTGAACGCCAACGGCACGTTGAGAATCTGGCTGTCCTTGTAGGCAGAAGCAAAAGCACCACCCTGGGCCACCTGACCGTGGAGCTGACCGATGCGGATCTTGCGCTGTACCGCCCGGTCATCGCCCATCACCCCGCCGGGGTACACCTTGAGCTTGACTCGCCCTTCGGTCTTTTCGGCAATCTCCTTACCCGCCTCTTTCAGGCCGGTGACGATGGTGGTGCCATCCGGATACAGGGTGGAAATTTTCAGGGTGTTGGCGGCCGAAGCCCAGACCGGCAACAGTGCGACCAGAATCGTGGCAAGACGCAGCATAAGAACTCCTAGAAATAATCGTCAGCGTCGGCGAGCAGGGCTTCAGCCTGCTCCTGCGCATAGGTATTCTGCAGGGTCAGACCGTGCACCTGCGGATCAGCGGTAAGGACATCTTCCAGCAGGCTATCATGCAGTTCACGGTCAAACACCAAACGGGCATATTTTTCCGCATAAAGCACCGGCGCCAACAGGTTCTTGCCCTCTGACAGGGTCATCGCCTGCTCGAAATGGGCCTTCGCCTGATCCGGCTTGCCACCCAGGGACGCGGGCAGGATGCTGCTCAGCACACCCAGGTACATATGCGCTTGGCCATACTGATAACCTTCATCCAGAACCACCACACGCTCCATGGTTGCTTCCACACGGCCCAGTTCGGCCACCGCATTCCAGTCGCTGGTGTTCTGCTGAATATAACCGGCCCAGGCGCTGCCCAGGGTGAACAGCATGGGCACATCGCCCTCGTCCGCATCTTCCAGCAGTTCCTCGAACTCGGGAACCGACAGGTCACGCAGATTGCAGTAATCGCTATCGTGGGCACAGGCGGAGCGGAAGGCATAGCCCAGGGCCTTGTCGCTGAGCTTGCGGGCCCGTTTCGGGTCTTCCACAAACAGTCCCGCGTAGGCGCCGTATAGATCCGCCCCGCTGGCCAGCATGGAAGCGCTGTCAGGCCAGTTTTCGATCAGGCCGTCCACCATCAACAGATAGGTGGGCAGGCCCTCAGCCACCAGCTCAAGGTCATTGTTGTTGAGTACGCCATAGGGCAGGTTGTCGTCGATGCTGGCCAGGGAACAGCCCTGCAAGGAAACCACCGCTGCAACGAGGAGAGAGGGGACAAACCCGGGTAGGAAGCGCCACTGCATAGGTCGCCGGTATCCTTTCATTATTGTGACCATTTGTTTGGGAGTCTTTATAGCAGTACGACCGGGCTAACTCAAACGGCGCCGGCCCCCTGTGCCCGGCGCCAGAGCCCGAAACCGGCCCCCAGCAGACAGCCGCTGACCAGCCCCGCCAGATGCGCAGCGTTGGCCACCACACTGGACAGCCCCACAAAGCAGATCACCATCCAGGCCAGCATGAAGATGACAATCTCTCGGCGCAGGGGGTAACCGGATTGGGGATTCACCTTGCCATAGATCCACAGGTAACCGAGCAGCCCGTAGACCACCCCGGACAGACCACCGAACATGGGCCCGGTATGGAAGAACTGGGCCACATTGGCGGTAATGCCGGTGACCAGAGTGACCAGCACCAGCTGCCCGCTGGACTGGAACCGCTCGATCAGGCGACCCAGGTCCGACCACCAGAGCAGGTTGAACAGCAGGTGCAGCAGGGAAAAGTGCAGCAGCATGGGGGTCACAAGCCGCCAGGGCTGGCTGGCCAGCCCGTCCAGCGCTGCCGGGAACAGCAGCGCCCGGTAGACGCCATCGCCCATCAGATACGGCGTCAGATACACCAGCACGCTGACAATCAACACGATGCGGGTCACCCAGCCGAGGCTGGCGAACCATCCCCCGGACATCAGTGGCTGGGGCCGCCCGGTGAGGGGCTCCACCGGCTGGCGACCCTGCTGGTGTTTGAGATCGGTGATCAGCTCTTCCAGCAGGGCCTTGGCATGTTTGTACTGCGCCGGGTCCTGCAGATCGATGATCTGTTCATTGCCCTCCTCACGGCGTGCCACCGCAAAGCCATTGCGCTTGAGGGTATGCTCAAACAGTTCGGCCAGTTCCGGTTGCGGGGTGCGGATCAGTTCCATGAGAGCTCCTTCAGGGCCTCGGTACGTTGCAGGGTATCCAGCTCGGCCAGGTTTTCCACCTGCTGCCAGAAACAGCCCCAGTGCCGCCGGCATTGTTCCAGCAGGCGGGCAAAGGCCGGCACATGATCATTGTAGTCACTGACACCGTTTAACTGAGCATTGTTCAACGGCCCGTCAAAGAAGCCCCGGTAACCGGCCAGGGCCGGCAGGGTTTGTTGCTCCCGGGCGAAGCGCTCCCGAGCCTGCTGCTGGATGCGGGCTTTTTCCCGGGCCAGCAGCGCCTCATCCTGCTCAGCGGCATAGAGCTGTTTCAGGGCCTCACGGGTATCGGTGACGATGGCCATAAAGGCCTGTCGGACCTGCTCACGGCGCTGCCAGAAATCCGTCGGCAACGGCTCGCCACTGGCGGCAAAGAAATCCTCCGCGCCTTCGCGACCCACCAGGGTGGCCAGAGATTCATTGAAGCGGGTGTCATTCTTGATATACAGACGCCGGTGAGCCAGCTCGTGGATCAACAGTTCCGCCAGTGCCGGCTCGGAGCGTTGCAGCATGGGCGTAGTCAGCGGATCGGCAAACCAGCCAAGAGTAGAATAGGCAATGGCGCCGCCCACATAGGTATCCAGGCCCTGCTCAGCCAATTTGGCGGCAGCCTTTTCCGCCGCCGGTCGCTGAAAATACCCCCGGTAGCTGACGCAGCCTATCAGTGGGTAACACCAGGTTTTCGGGGTGAGTGACCAGGCCGGGGCCGCCAGCACATTCCACACCACTGCGTCCTGCTCCAGCGCCACATACTGGTGATAGACATCCTCGGCAGGCAGCGCCAGTGCGTCACCGGCAAAGCGGACGACCTGCTGGCTGAACTGCAGGGAATCGGCAATCTGCGGCGGTATCTGCGGGTCCGCCAGCACCGCCTCCAGCGGTTCACGCTGCCCCATCAGCGACAGGTGGCCCTTGGCAGCCTGGCTGTAGTAGCCCAACTGGCAGCCGGCAAGCAGCGTCATGCCTGCCAGCGTGACAACCCGCAATAACATCATGATCAGGGATCAGGCCCGCGACATGAATTTACGTTCGGCGGTGTTCACCCGCACTTTTTCGCCTTCCACGATATATTCCGGCACCTGCACCACCAGCCCGGTATTCAGGGTGGCCGGCTTGGTGCGTGCGGAGGCAGAGGCGGCTTTCATGGCCGGGGCGGTTTCGGTGACTTCCAGCACCACGGATGCAGGCAGCTCCAGGCCGATCACGGCATCGTCCACCCGCAACGCCAGCAACCCTTCGGTGTCCTCAGTGATAAAGGCCAGCTCGTCAGCAATGTCCACGGCCTTGAGCAGGTACTGGGAGAAATCCTCGTTATCCATGAAGATGTAATCGTCACCATCCAGGTAAGAGAACTGCACCGGCCGGCGCAGCAACTCCACCGTGGTCACGTCGTCATCCCCCTTGTAACGCTCCTCGAACTTGGGCCCACCCCCTACCGCACTGGCCTTCACCCGATACAGCGTCGCCGCCCCCCGGGCCGAGGGGGACTGCACCTCGATCTGACGGATCGCGTAAAGAGTACCGTTGGCTTCGATAACATCGGATTTTTTCAGATCGCTGGCGCGGGTCATGGCTGGGGGAGGTCCTTGTGAGTAAAAGGACATGGTATCCGAGCTTAAAGGTCTGGCGCCAGATAACAGGGAGGAGGAATACAGTTGACAGTGGACAGTTGATAGTTGATAGCGAAAAACGCGAAAACCTTCCCCAGCTTGAAAAGCCAGGAGGCCGCACCTAAATACTGAGCGCGGCCTCAAGCATTGCAAACAAGGACAAGAATCAACCGCGAGCTGTCAACTGTCCACTATCAACTGTCAACTGCTCCGCCACCTTCCCCCACGCCCCCTCACACAGCCCCTTCCGATCCGTACCTTGTGCCGATACCGGTTCGCAGAAATGCAGTCGCACGCGGATGCGGTTGCGCAGTAGCATGGCCCACAGGTGGTGGTGGAATTCGTCGTCGCCGATAAAGGCCATGGCGGCATCCGGGGCGCCTCTGTCGTCCAGGTAGCGCACCGCCAGGGGTTGTACTGGCACATTGGCCATCAGCGGCGCATCGAACAGCTGCGGAAAGAAACGGCGCAGGCCGGTGCCGTCGGTGGTGGTGCCCTCCGGGAACACCAGCACCGTGTGACCCTGCTTCAGTCGATCACCAATTTCCCGGGCCTTGCGACTGGACTCGCCGCTGCCTCGCTTGATGAACAGGGTACCCATGGCCCGGGCCAGGGTGCCGATTAACGGCCAATCACCCACTTCCGCCTTGGACAAGAAATACAGGTGGCGTTGGCTGGCGATCAACGGGATATCCAGCCAGGAAACATGGTTGCTGACCAGAAACACCGGAGTCTCGACCGCAGTACCCGTGACTGTCAGCTCCACCCCGAGGATACGCAGAAAGTGCCGGCACCAGCGCTGCTTGGCCGCCAGCACCACGGGCCGATACGGTGACCAGAACGCCCCCAGCAGAAATGCCAGCACAAAGCCCCACAGCAGATAGAGCACGATGCGGGCAACCCTCAATATCCGGCGCAATTGCGGCCAGAGGCCGCTTTGCATATCAGGACTGACGCTGACGCTATCATTCATTTCACTCATAGTTCAGAGCCTGGGCCGAATCGTATAGACCCCGTAGGAGCGGCGCTCTCTGTGCCCTGCGGGTATGAGCCGCGAATGTACTTGCGACACACCTGCCATCTTCGCGGCTCAAGCGCCGCTCCTCGAGCCACCCACCGTTCCCCGTTCCTAAACCGCCTGGGCCGGCTGCAGGAAGTGCTGCACATAGCGGGCCGGCAGGTCATCCACCGCCATCAGCACGAAGAAATCCAGGCAGTTGAAATCCGGGTCCCAGCAGGGCTCGCCACACACCCGGGCCCCCATGCGCAGGTAGGCCTTGAGCAGCGGCGGCATTTTCACGTTGTCGTCGGCGGCCTGGCCCGGCAGGCGCTCCAGACGCAGATGCGGCTGCACCCGCATTGCCGGCTCGCTCAGGTGACGCTGGTTGATGCGCTGCTGAATAGCGGCCACGTTGTAGCCCTCGCTCAGGGCAATGCTGGCGCAGCCCAGCAGGTAGCGCACATCGTTTTCGAGCATGTATTGGGCCAACCGCGCCCACAGCACGGTGATCACGGCACCGCTGCGGTGGGCGGGATGAATGCAGGTGCGGCCGATCTCTGCCACCCGGCCATCCAGATGGCGCAGCATGGACAGATCGAATTCGCCGCTGGAGTAGAAACCGCCGGTGCGATGCAGACGTTCGCCGGGCAACACCCGGGTGTACCCGACGATCTCGCCGCTCTGGTTATCGCGCACCACCAGGTGCAGACAGTGCTTATCAAAGCGGTCCCGATCCAGCCCGAAGGGAGCGCTGAAACTGGCGCCGTATTCCTGGGAGAAAATACGGTAGCGTAGACGCTGGACCTTGATGATTTCCCGCCGGGAACGGGTGAAGTAGGCACTGAAGCGCCCGGCACTTTCCACATCCGCCGCCATGTCCCGCGGGAAACGGAGAATATCGGCAGTGGCCGTAAACGGCTTGGCCAGGGCCCCTCTTAGGTGGGGGCTAAGGGCTTTGATCTTTCCTGCGGCTTGCGCAAGCATAGTGTACTCCACTGGCAGTTTCGGGCAGTTTCGCCAGTGGACGTGGCACAGTAGTGACGCTTGAGTGACAGTTGTGCGACAAGGGGTAAAAGCAGTTAATAGTTAATAGTTGCGCGGAAGTGGCGCTGTGGTTGCTGAAACGCAAGAAGCCACGAGCAAAAGTGAGGAGTGAAATTCCGAGTTGAATATAGAGAGGCGATTGCGCAGCAATGCAGGTAGCACGTCGCCACCGCCCAACACTCCGGCCGTTTGTGAAAAGGAGAGGCCCTATGGACAAGCCTGTCACTGTTTCCCGGCAGCCCTACCCTCTGCCGGTCAAGAAAGGGGAAAAGGTGTTCTGGTGTGCCTGCGGCCGCAGCAAAAACCAGCCTTACTGTGATGGCAGCCACAAAGGCACCGACATCACCCCGGTGGCCTACACCGCCCCACGGGACAAGATCGTGTTCTTCTGCGGCTGCAAACACAGCGGCAAGGGGCCGGTTTGTGATGGCAGCCATGTGCAAGTGAAAGAGGGAAAGCTCCCGTAGGAGCGGCGCTCTCTGTGCCCTGCGGGTATGAGCCGCGAACCTCGCGTAGCGAGGAAATCGGCCGAAGGGCGATCAGGCATTTCCACGCTCGACAGATCTCTCTAGAGAGACCGGAGCAATACGCAAGCCCTTTTCCTCGCCCAGGCTCGGTTTCGCGGCTCATACCCGCAGGGCACAGAGAGCGCCGCTCCTACGGCGGCTTCGTAGCCAGGCGTTTACCCCGTGTTGCGAAGCCCCGCTGCAATACCGGCGATGGTCACCATCAAGGCACTCTCCAGGACTTTATCGCCGTCCTGCTGGCGCAGGCGCGCCATCAGCTCCGCCTGGAGAAGGTGCAGGGGATCCGTGTAAGGGTCGCGGACCCGGATGGACCAGCGCATCACCGGATTGTTATCCAGCAGGTCTTCACGTCCGGTGAGGGCAGACAGGGCATTCACCGTGCCAGTGAGCCGCTCGCGTAACACTTCACCCAACCGGGCCAGATCAACGTCATCCCCGGCCAGCCGTTGCTCGTACCAGGCCGCCACGCGCAGGTCCGCCTTGGCTAACACCATCTCGAGCATATCCACCACGCCCTGAAAGAACGGCCACTCGCCCACCATTTCCTGCACGGTGCCGTTTTGCGCCGGGTCCGCTTGGGCAGCCTCCAGTGCAGCACCCGTACCCAGCCAGGCAGGAAGCATCAGCCGAATCTGGGTCCAGGCGAACACCCAGGGGATGGCCCGCAGGGAGCTGATGCCGGCATCCTGCTTGCGGCGGGCCGGGCGACTGCCCAGGGACAGCCGGGACAGCTCGGTTTCCGGGGTCACCGTGCGCAGGTAGCGCACCAGTTCCGGTTCTTCCTGGACCACGCTGCGATACCCGGCCACGGAGACATCCGTCAGGGTCTGCATCTGTTCCCGCCATTGCGGCTTGGCCGCCCGGGGTGGCAACAGGGTCGCTTCCAGGGTGGCAGCCACATATTGCGCCAGGTTGAACACGGCCACCGCCGGGCGGCCGTACTTGAAGCGGATCACCTCGCCCTGTTCAGTGACGCGAATGCGCCCGGCCACGGAGCCCGGTGGCTGGGACAGCAGCGCCATGCGGGTGGGCGAGCCACCCCGGGAGATAGAACCACCACGGCCATGGAACAGAGTCAGCGGAATGTCATGTTCGGCAAACAGGGCGGTGAGCTTTTCCTGGGACCGATACTGGGCCCAGGCGGCACCAAGAAAACCGGCATCCTTGGCGGAGTCGGAATAGCCAATCATCACTTCCTGGCCCCCGGCCACCCGCTGCCGGTAAAACGGCACCGCCAGCAGGGCCGACATGGTGTCCTCGGCGTTGTCCAGGTCATCCAGGGTTTCAAACAACGGCACCACACGCATGGGCTCGCTGACCCCGGCGATCTTCTGCAGCAGCATCACTGCCAGCACATCCGAGGGGGCACGGGCCATGGAGATCACATAGGCGCCCAGCCCTTCACTGCCCTGCTCGGCAATCACTCGGCAGGTGGCCAGCACTTCTGCCACCTCGTCGCTGCATGCCTCACTGGCGTGGAAGCTGTCATCAATCAGTGGACGGCGAGCCTGGAGCTCCTCCACCAGAAACGCCTGCTTGCGCGCCTCCGGCCAGTCCGCATAGCTGCCCAGTTCCAGATAACGGGTGACCGCATCCACGGCATCGCGATGGCGAGTGGATTCCTGGCGGATATCCAGCCGCAACAGGGTAATGCCGAAGCAATTGAGGCGGCGCAGGGTGTTTTTCAGGTCGCCATCGGCGATATCGCCCAGGCCGACATCGCGCAGGGAGCGGTCGATCAGTTGCAGGGGCGCCAGTAATTGCTCACGGCGCAGGAACCCCTCGCCTTCAGGCACCGGCTGATTTTCTACCTGAGCTTCCATCTGCCGTCGGGTGAGCTTCAGTCTCTGGCGCACCTGGCGGAGAATCACCCGGTAAGGCTCATGGCTGGGGCCGGTTGCCGCCAGCAATTCCTCACTGGCCGCTTCCATGGACAGGTCCGCCAGCAGGTTTTCCACGTCACGCAGGTACAGGTCCGCGGCCATCCAGCGGGCCAGCAGCAACACTTCCCGGGTCACCGGCGCGGTCACATTGGGGTTGCCGTCCCGGTCGCCGCCCATCCAGGAGGCCAGCTTCACCGGCGCCCAGTCCGCCGGCGGCTGGGGCAGGCCCTGCTCGGCCAGCTCCCGCTCCAGTTGCCGCACCATTTCCGGTACCGCCTGCCACAGGGACTGCTCGATGGTGGCGAAGCCCCACTTGGCTTCGTCTACCGGGGTGGGCCGTTCGCGGCGAATCTCATCGGTGCTCCACGCGGCCAGGATCAGGCGGTAGAGCTTCTCGCGACGAAAGGCCAGTTCGTCATCGGTCAGATCCGGCCGGTCCAGTTCGCCGAGCAGGTCCGCCATCTGGTCGTATTTGCGGATCAGGGTGCGGCGGGTCACTTCGGTGGGGTGGGCAGTGAGCACCAGCTCCACGGACAGGTCTTGCAGAGTGCCGTCGATCACGTCAGCGCTGATCTGCTCCTCCTGCAGGCGCTGCAGCACATTGGCGATACCCTGATCACCACCGGGATCTCCGGGGTAACGCTGATGCTGACGGTGCAGACGTTCACGGTGATGCTGTTCGGCAATGTTGCTCAAATTGAGAAACTGGCTGAAGGCCCGCGCCACTTCCAGCAGGGTGGCGTCATCCAGAGGCGAGAGCAGATCACGCAGGGAAGACAATGCAGTTCCCTGCTCGCCGCGGGTAGCCACCGAGGCTTTGCGGATGGTTTCGATGGTCTGATAGAGATCGTCACCGGCTTGCTGACGCAGACACTGGCCCAGCAAGTCCCCCAGTAAACGCACATCATCTCTCAGGGGCGTATTGACACTGTTATCCACTGTGGCTCCTTCATAACTGCCGAACGGTATCGCCTTTTATGCCTGAGCACATTCGCGTTGGCCATGACAACCGCAAAAAAACGCATTTTTAACAAGATTAGCGTGCATCACATCTTTATTCCCGGAGGGCCCTGACGCAACATAGGCGGCTTGGGAGCCTCTGGATAACTCCTTGCGTGCTCAGCGTGGCCTGAAGGGTGTAGCTGTTGTGTTTTGTCGCGACGGACAGGGTGGTTCCCTTTCCTAGCGACAAAGCGCAGCAGATGGGCCCTTCAGGCCGCGCCCTCCGGGTCTTCCAGGCTGACTCGCACTCGTTGTTGCGCTTTTTCGATGGATGGACATACACCTTCAAAATCGCGCCTAGATTGCGAGCCAGCCTGAAAGACTGAGCACGCAAGGGGTTATTCAGAGGCTCCATAAGTCACCGGGGATCGATGAATCATGACGACTTCCAGCCGTATCACCTCGGATCAGGGTGTGGTGATCATGCAGTACCTGGCCCGGGCCCTGTTCGCCGCCCTGGCCGTGATCTATTTCCATCATGCAGACAGTTTCTTCTTTGCTCTGCCCAAAGCGACACCCTGGCTATTGTTTGCCGCTTATGTGGGGCTGCAATTATTGCTGTTGTTCTGGCGCCCGGCCAATGGCGATGCGTTTGCTTCCGGTCTGGATTTGCTGACCCTGGGCATCGTGCTGCTACTGGACCCGGGCAACCCGCCGCCCACCATGGCGCTGTTGTTTATCGCCGTGCTCAGCAACGGCCTGCTCCACGGCATCAAACGCTTTCTGATCATGCTGGCTGGCGCGGAAATCGTGCTGGCCTTTGTGCTGCCGATCCGGCTGAGCTATGTGACAACGCCGTCTGCCTCGGCGAGCCTGTTTCTGGTCATCGCCCTGAGTGCCTGCATGCTCTATTTCGGGCTGATGATCTGGCGCAACCAGGCCCTGGCCCGGGCGGCCCTGGAAGCCACCTGGCGGGACCCGGATACGGATTTCATCAGCCGCGAGGCACTGATCAGTACCGCCGGCTGGCTGGTGCCGCTGCACGACCGCATTTCATCACCCATGACCCTGGCGCTGGTGCATCACGATGAGTTACCCCAGTTGGCCAACCGGGTGGCCCACCGCATCCGCCGCAGCGATGTGGCGGCACGCTATGACAAACAACATCTGGCCTTGCTGCTGCCCTGCACAGCCACCGCCGCCGCCGAACAACTGCTTAACGATCTGCGCGACCGCCACCCCGGCCTGCGTGCTGCGATCATGACCTTGAGTGATGGCGATGCGGCTCTGGAACAGGCGTTGGCCCACCTGCAGAGCTCCATGGCCCGCACCCGGAACGACAACGACCACTGGCTGGCACACGCCCCGCCGATAAACTGAGAGACTGCCTCGATTTGGTGCATTTTTTTCAGCTACATAAGCTCACACTGTCTTGCCATGAAAACCGGTAAAATAGTGAAAAATGTGTAAGGCAGTTGCCATGTTCCGTCGTATCGCTCTGCTGGCAGGGTTAGCCACACTCCCCTTATCCAGCACCCTCGCAGACACCGCCACCGGCCGCATTGTGGGTGGCGAGCCAGCACCGGTTGATCGCTGGCCGTGGATGGCCCAAGTGGCCGTGGATGATCCCAGCGTGAGCGGTTATTTGCTTTGTGGTGCCAGCCACCTCAGCCCGGAATGGCTGGTTACCGCTGCCCATTGCATGGAATATCTGGACGGCTCACCCGCTCAAGCCGACCAGACCTTCGTCTTTATCGGCGACGATGATCGCAACAATGTTCCCCAAAACGGCATCCCCGTCAGGCAAATACTCTTGCACCGCCAGTATCAAAACCTGAACCGGGATCTGGCCATGCTGCGTATCGACACCCGTAGCAATACCCTCTGGCCCAACATCATCAGCGAAAGTAGCTTTAATGATTTAGAAGGTCGTAGTACCACAGCGCTGGATGAATCAGTCACCGCCCTGGGCTGGGGTAATACCGGTAATGGCAACCTCAGCAATGTGTTGCGTGAAGTGCAGCTGGACTACATCCCCCAGCAACGCTGTCGGCAGTTATCCAGCCTTACCATCACCAACTTTGCGGTGTGCGCTGCGGAGCTGAACCCGGTCAACAGTGTCCAGCAAGACTCCTGCTTTGGGGATAGCGGCGGCCCCCTTTTCCTGGACCGGGACCGACAACCCTGGCTGGTCGGCCTGACCAGCTTCGGCCTGCGCAACTGCGCCACCGGGGCTCCATCCGGCTATACGCATCTGTCTGCGGAAACTCGGGAACTGGAGGTATTGACCGCTTCCGGCGGTATTCCTCTGGTCGACCTACTCCCCCAATGGCCTACACCCCCACCGCAGTATTACTACCAGCCCCCGGGCGGCAGCCAAACGCTGAGCCTGGCCCTGAAAAACGACAGCAAGGAAAACACCGTCACCAATCCGATTCTGACCTTTAGTCTCACTGGCAACACCTTCGCCAGCGGCCGCTGGTCCGGGTGTAGCGGTCTGCTTTCCGGCAACCGCTGTCGGCCCGCTGGCAGCCTCGCAGCCAGCGGCAGTGTTCCCCAGGATCTGGTGATTGATGGCAATGGCGGCGCCGATCAGGTGGTCACTGTAGCCATCTCCGCCACCGCCAACCAGGATGATTACCGACGCCGCAATAACCGCATTGCGCAGAAAGTAGTGTTCTCCGACCAGCCGGATCTGACTCTGTCCGCCGTCCAGAAGAGCGGCAACACCAATGAAGCCAGGGTAGCGGTAACGCTCAGCAATCGATCCACGATCAATGACGCTACCAATGGGGAAATCCGTTTTTCCCTGCCACTCAATACCACCCTGGCAAACGCCGACGAACTGGGCTGTACCCTGTCCAATCCGCTACGCTGCCCGGTGGGCAATGTGCCTGCCACCACCAGCCAGACGTTGAATCTCACTTTCGCCTCGGATACCGGGGCAAACCAAGCTATTACCTTTACCAGTTTCTCCAGTAATGGCGATCTGCCAAACGATAACAACGATAACGCCATGCTGACCCTGCGCTATCCCTCCCCGCCCCCTGTCGGAGGAGGCAGCAGCGGAGGCGGTGGAGCACCCACCATCGTCACCCTGCTGGCCGGATTACTGCTGGTATTGCGCGGCTTTCCCGCAAAAGCACAGCTCCGCTAGCCCCTCTTTATCCCGTTGGAGCTTTGCTCGCAAAGCGAATGGCCCTTCGCCTTGTGAACAAGGCTCCAACGGGGTCTGGTGCTAGTCGCTAACGACGAAACTGCGGCAGCGACGCCAGAATATCCAGGGCGTGGCGACGCTTTTCCGGGTCGTAAAGATCGACAGTCACCATCAATTCATCAATTTCCACGCTATCGAGCAACTGATCCAGTTGCCCCTGGACAGTGTTGGCGGTCCCTAGCAACTGCAGGGCAAGAAACCCTCTGACTCCAGCCTCTTCTTCCGGATTCCAGTACCCGTCCATACTTTCCACCGGCGGGCGCATCCACAGCGGCTGGCCCCGGAACAGGGACAGAATCCGCCGATAGCTGGTGGTGGTGAGAAAGCGGGCTTCCTCATCGGTATCCGCTGCCACCGCCGGTACCGCCAGCATGGCGTAGGGCTTGTCCAGCTTAGCCGACGGCTGAAACTGCTCCCGGTAGAGACGCAGCGCTTCGCGATACAGACGCGGCGCAAAATGCCCGGCAAAGGCATAGGGCAACCCCTGCTGGGCCGCCAGCTGCGCACTGTACAGGCTGGAGCCCAGCAACCAGATCGGCACGTTTGTATCGGCGCCGGGAATGGCGTTGACCGGGCGGGAACGATCCAGCGGACCCAGCAGCCTCTGCAATTCGGCCACGTCATGGGGGAACTGCTCGGCGCCCAGGCCTTCGCGGCGCAGGGCGCGGCTGGTCATCGGGTCGGTGCCCGGGGCCCGGCCCAGCCCCAGATCAATGCGACCAGGATGCAGGATTTCCAGAGTGCCGAACTGCTCGGCGATCACCAGGGGCGGATGGTTCGGCAACATCACCCCACCCGAGCCGACCCGGATGGTCTCCGTGGCATTGGCGATGTGACCAATCAGCACCGAGGTGGCGGCACTGCTGATGCCCTCCATGTTGTGATGCTCGGCCAGCCAGAACCGGCTGAAGCCGAGGGACTCCGCATGGCGGGCGTAGGCCACGCTATTGGCCAGGGTCTGGCCGATGGTGTCGCCTTCACGGACCGAGGCCAGTTCCAGCAGGGAAAACGGCAGGGATGTCGTCACAGAATGCTCCTTGATGACAGCCGGAGGGATTGGCTCGGCGCTCACATTACCATGCATCAACGCCACTCTGAATCACGTTCGGGGCATTCTGGTTAATGCCCAACCGACAAACGCGTTAAGAGCGTTATCCCTGCGACGGCAAACCAGCCCAGTCTTGTTTGCCCTGCCACCGCCCTATATTCTCCCCGCTTTGCTGATCATTCTAGGGAGAACACCTTGAAGACCACACCGAGCTACCGTGCCGATATCGAAGGGCTGCGCGCGCTGGCCGTTGTGCTGGTGATTCTCTACCACTACGACGTCCCAGGCATCACCGGCGGCTTCATCGGCGTCGATGTGTTCTTCGTCATTTCCGGGTTCGTGATCACCCAGCTTCTGCAGCGGGCGTTCGAAAAAGGCACTTTCCAGTTCCGCGATTTCTACGCCCGTCGTATCCGCCGACTGGTCCCTCTGTTCCTGCTGGTGTCCACCGTCACCTTCCTGATGATCTCGCCCTTCTATATCGGCGATGCCTACTACATCTTCGCCAAGAGCTGGCTTTCCTCCCTGGTCGGCCTGAGCAACATCTATTATTTCCAGGAGTTGGCCCAGTACTTCGCCCCGGAAACCCGCTCCCTGTCGCTGCTGCACACCTGGTCGCTGGCGGTAGAAGAACAGTTCTACCTGATCTGGCCCCTGGCCCTGTACCTGGCCTATCGTTTCGGCAAGGGGCGTGACGGCCACTGGCCTTTCCGGATCACCCTTGTAGCTACCTTTGCGCTATCGGTATACCTGGCCGGTGCCTATCCCTCTGCCGCCTATTACCTGCTGCCCGCCCGTCTGTTCGAGTTCATGCTGGGCACCGGCGTGGCCCTGTTCAGCCGTCAGCTTCCTGCCCTGAACCGGCCCTGTGCAGAAATTCTCGCAGCTCTGGGCCTGGCCATGATCATCGCCACCGGCCTGCTGCTGACCAAACACGACCACTTCCCCGGCTATAACGCCCTGTGGCCCACCCTGGGCACTGCCATGGTGATCTATGCCGGCCTGCACCAGACCGGCACACTCACCGCCCGCCTGCTCAGTCTGCCGGTGATGGTGTTTCTGGGCGGAATTTCCTACTCCCTGTACCTGTGGCACTGGCCACCGGTGGCGCTTCTGCACTACCAACTGATCGAACTGACCTGGACCAATCGCCTCCTGCTGATGGTCGGCGTCGTAGTGCTGTCGTGGCTGAGCTATCGATTCGTGGAAAACCACTACCGGAACCGCCCCTGGAGCTTCAAAAAATCCTTCATGGTGTTCATCTTCGTGCCTTTGCTGATCATCTGGGCGATCCAATCCACCATCCGGATCGCCGATGACCTGAGCTTCCGCATCCCGGAAGAACGCCGCGCGCTTTACCAAGTCATTGCCAACAACAACCCGGCAGATTTGTACAAGCGCTGCTTCAAGGGCGACCCGGTGGAATTCAACCAGGGCAAGGCCTGCCTGTTTGGTGCCGAATCGGAAAACGGTCAGCCCAATAGCATGCTCATTGGCGATTCCCACGCTATTGCCCAGATCGGCTTTGTTGAACAGCTGATCAAGGGCACCGACCATTCCCTGCTGATGGTCACCCGGGCCTCAACCCCGTTTCTCCCAACACATATCGCCGTAAAGGTTCAGGCTGCGGACCCTACCCAGGTGGCCCGCAATCAGGCGCTCAGCGACTATCTCGGCCAACGCCCTATGACCGTTTTCATGGGTGCCTGGTGGAGCGCCTATCTGAAGAATAACGCCTTCCAGGGATATTTCCTGGATACCATCGGCTGGCTGAAGGACCAGGGCCACACCGTCATCATCCTTGAAGATGTCCCAGAACTGCCTTCTTCGGACTTTGCCGAATGCCTGCTGAAAAACATGGACGACTGCTCCATCAGTGCTACAAAGGCGGAACAGAACCTTGAGAATTTCTATCGCTTCAGAGCTGCCGCAAAACAGCGCTTCCCGGACGTGAAATGGATCAACCCGCGCAAGGTGCTCTGCGACGCCCAACGCTGCCAGACCGTACTCAATGGCATTCCGCTGTATCGGGATGAAAGTCACCTGAACAATGTGGGGGCGATTGAAATCGGGAAGGTATATCTCGAGCGGTTTGGGAATCCGCTTGGTGGAGACGAAAAAAAGAAAGCCCAGCAATAGTCTCAATACAGTTCAGCGCTGGCTCAAATTTTAAACCCCTCTCCCCTTGCAGGAGAGGGGTCCAGCCAGAAAGGGTTGAGTCAGAATCAAGCCACTTAAGGGAACAGCATTCCTGACAGAAACGAGGCTAATCAATCGATATTCGAAACTATGGACAATATTCAGCGATCAGATCGCTGTCATTGGTTGCCCACTGGGTGATAGCGCCGCCGTTTGAGATCGAGATATAGTCGATCCGGTCGGTATTATCATTGATACGAAACAAGGTATCGTTTTCGAACAGGATTTCCCGTTGCACACCGGCCTCTGCATAACGCATTCTTTGCGGCTCAAGAGACTCGGTATCGCTATCATCGTCATGAATCACCCCCACAACCTTGGGGTAACGGTTCGCATTATTGGTACCGATCAATGCCTCAGAACATACCCGGCTGGCCACATCACTCATCACCACCGTCAGACTATCTCCGTTATCAGCCATGATCTGAACATCGTTGAAAAAGTCTTTAACCCCGGGCTCCATAAAGTCCAGAGTTTCATAAGCCAGTACATGCGCCAGCTTGTCTGGCCCTGACAGGTTTTTCTCTATCAGGATGATGTCATCCATATCCAGACCATCACGGGTAACAAAAACTATCTGCCGCTTAATCAGCGGATCCCCCGTCGGAATCTCAACACGAACGCCATTAATGCTTGGATCATCAAGCCCGACGTCATAATTGGCTATTGCCATGTCTACCGACCAACCATCAATAAAGACGCCGGAATCCGGGTCAGCACCGGTATCTCCCGCGGCAATACCGATAACCGTACCTTCACGGTGATAACTCACAACCTAGCCTGTAGGGAACAAGGTCCATTCCGATCCACCATCCCTGGAATAAGCAATCTCCGAACTAACGCCATATTCCATGGCAAGAATGCGGTCCCGAACCGGAATACTAGCGCGGTAATCGATAGTCATGTCTGGTAGCGGCATGGCGAAGATTGCCTGCTGAGCAGCGTCATTGCCGTAAGTAGCAACCCAGCTTTCTAGTTTAGTGCGCAACTCTGCACCAAAATCGCCGTAAACATAATTGACGTCTTCCGGGGTAAAAAATGTGTTATTGAGAAAGCCATCGGTAATATCCTGAGAAAGGTCATCAAGAACTGCCAGCGCAGGGCTGGCTTCCGCACTTCCCACCATTGCAAATGCGCCCAGAAGAGCCGCATAGAGGTCATCAAACGCAATAGTCTGACTGTTGGGTGCCGGCATTTCAGAAAGAACTTCTGGTGCATAGGTGATTGAACGCAAGCCTCCACTAAATAATTTGGCCACTGCATCATTCATCATCTCGACACGCTCGGCATCGAGCGGGAACGATCCCTGATTGAGCGCCAACTGCCAGGCCAGTTCGGTTAGCGGCGTCACCGCTGTGGAAGCTGGGTCCTCCGTTATAGCATGTAATTTGGTGCCCTCGGGAAGAGCCACCTCACCGGCCGATTCATCGAAATAACTGCTATTGGCTCCGGCAGTGACTTCAACAATCGCAGGTTCTAGCTTGCTGTAGGTTACCGAAATCTGCGCCTTTCCGGTTTCGTCGAGGCTTCCTTCGCCAATAACCTCCTCATAGTTGGCATCGTAAATCTTGACCGTCGCATCAGAGATCCTGCCCAGCGATGGAGAGATCGTTACGGTTTCAGTCAGCGCGGTACCTGGCCCTCCTTCTGACCCGCCGTTACTGCCTCCACCTGGTGAGGCTGGCGGATTATCGCTACCTCCTCCACCGCCACAAGAAACAAGAAGTGCTCCCATACAAGTAACCAGAAAATATTTGAAATCCTGTTTCATATACCACCATCAGTTGATTTTTAATCTTCAGATAGATCACTACACTGCCGTTCTTTATGGCAGGCAACCGCGGGAGGGTACTGATGAAAAGGTGGAAATATAGTGATTCGATTCATGAAAGTTGGTTACAGTGAAAATTTAAGAAATAGACTACAGCACCACAAGAGATTGCTTACAAAGGGGCGGGAGATAGCGGAAAAAAATGGAGCGACGGAGCACAAAAGGGCGAGCACAAAAGGGGACACGCACAAACTTAAGCACCGAATATCCTGCAGCGGCAGTTCAATCCGCAAGCACCAAACGAGAGCTGGGAAACGGATATTACCTATATCCGCACATATGAAGGCTGGTTGTATCTGGCGGTTGTTCTGGATCTGTTCTCAAGACGGGTAATCGGTTGGTCAATGCAATCCACGACAACCAAGGAACTGGCGCTGGATGCGCTGCTGATGGCGGTCTGGCGTCGCAAGCCTGAGGGTAAGGTGGTTGTTCACTCCGACCAAGGCAGCCAATACACCAGCCACGACTGGGACTCGTTTCTGAAGGCGCATGACCTGGAGGGGAGTACGAGTCGGCGCGGTAACCGCCACGACAACAAAAGCACATGGGGGTCAGGTCTCCCATTTCCCACACAGGTTATCCGAGATATCTCCAAGCAATAGTCAACATTGGCTGATATTCCTTATCCTGACTAGACCGCACTATCACCTAAAAACCTTGGGAGATAGGAATGGCTCGGCCGGTACGTCTCGAATTCTCTAGTGCTTTATATCATGTAACCGCCCGCGGCAATGCGAGACAGGACATTTATATCGATGACAAGGATCGACGTGATTTTCTCGACATCCTTTCCTACTGCACCAAAACCTATCACTGGCAATGTCATGCCTATTGCCTGATGAGTAACCACTACCATCTTCTTATCGAAACCGGCGATACCACTTTGTCAAAAGGAATGCGACATTTAAACGGTGTCTATGCTCAATATTTCAACAAACGCCATAGGCGTGTAGGTCATCTGCTACGAGGTCGATTCAAGGCAATTTTGGTAGAGAAGGAAAGTTACCTGCTCGAACTGGCGCGTTATATTGTCTTGAATCCCGTACGCGCACGCATGCTTCACTCTGCTGCTGAGTGGCCCTGGAGCAGCTATCGCCCTACTGCAGGGTTGGCTGAAACCCCTCCCTGCCTGACAACCGAATGGATATTGCAAGCTTTCAGCGACACTCTGAAGAGCTCTCGCACAGGCTACAGGCAGTTTGTTGCCGAAGGCAGCAACCAGCCATCTCTCTGGGAGAAACTGCGCAACCAAATTTATCTTGGCTCAGACCAGTTTATTGAAACGGCACAGCGCCACCTTGAGCCCAACAGGAAACATACAAAAATCGGAACCAAGCCATGGCTCGCGCTTGGCTTGATGGGCATTACTCGCTATCCCAAATTGGAGAGCACTTCGGGTGCGGACGATCAACCGTAAACCGGGCGGTTAAAGCCTTTCGTGGGAAATGGGAGACCTGACCCCCATTGCGTGCGGAGCATTGCGGAGTGCGGAGTTCGGAGTGTGACCCCCATTGCGGAGTGCGGAGTGACCCCCATTGCGTGACCCTGACCCCCATTGTTCGTGACCCCAATTGTGGATACGATGATTGTCCGGTATGTCAACTGAACTAACAGCTGTGTGTCCTATTTTTCATCCATTACCGATTCTTTTCATAGTCTCCTCGCCTTTTCTTGGCGACGATAAGAAGCAACATAAAAATTGGGAACCCATAAATTGCTAAAGCCGCAAAGATATCGGCCCCTTGTATGCCCGCTTTATATCCGCCACCACCCTCAAAGTCGATTTGGATCGGAGACTCTCTACCATCTTTATAGTAGGCAACAAGCCTGCGTCCAACATAGAACTCTTCCCCTTGAGATTTAGAGCAAGTGTCTCGAGCCCCGCCCATCCTGTAATTTCTCCCCGATGCACCAACCATATTCTGGAACTCATTTTTTCCACCACCAGTGCAATACCAAGAAACAACAATATCATCCGCAGAATACACACCTTCATCTTCTAAGGATGGAACATTAGCCAATGACCGGAAAAACAAGAGTAAAAAAACAGAAACCGCCAACATCAACTCCCACCAACGAAACTGGCTAACCAGTTCACGCGCCCCCGTCAAAGCAGTCACTTTTTTATCAGTCATTATCTATCTCCCTTGAAATACTCAAACCCCCATTATTTAACTGCCCCCAAACTCCAGTTGAGCTGTTAATCATAAAAATGCTATCCGAAAAGCTATCCAGGTTATCCGGGTTCACGAGATGGCGAGGAGCATTCATCAGAGACATAAAATCCGTAGTGTAATCAATTACCATTCCTGGTTTCGGCGTACCAAAAATTTCATCCGAACCCCATGCATATAAGCTACTACGACTATCGTTCATGCTAGCAGTGGCCCAGACACCCTTGTAAATATTATTAGCGCCATCAAAAGCCACAGGTGCAGTTGCCCAACATGAAACCGGAGATGATGCACAATAAGTACTACCCCCTACCATCTGCATGTATCCTGATGTTGCCGTCAATGCTCCATTAGCGCCATCATTGTAGTAACCCGCCGCCGCCGAAGCAGCACCACCCAGCATAAATAGCTTGGAACCGGTCTCAAGAATCCTAAGCACTGGCCCACCAGCTATTGCTTTCGGGATAATAAGGTTAACTTCACGCTGCTGATCCGCCGCATTCGTATTCGCAAATGCCAACACTTCTTGGTAATTCCCAGCCCCAATATCCATACTCATATTGGTCAAAATTGGACGCCGGTAACCGAACAACAGCTCACCATATGAGCCACTTTCTGTATCTAGCAAGTGTGTGTGATTAATAAAACTATTGTTTCTTTGATCATCCGTGGCCTTAAAAGCGGTTGTTGTCACACCATCATCATGTGTGACTGCCGTTCCTTCAGAGATTTTTCCCAGAAAGTCACCTGCTGCCTGCTCATCCACATTAGAGAGGAAAGCCCACGTTTTTTGGTCTTCATCGTTTGCATAGGCAGCATCGACTTGAGAATGCGCTTGATATAAAAGCTCTTTCAACGCCTGACCATCCGTCAGCTCACGCCCCAGAGCTCGCTGCTCTTCCGCATATTCCTTGTAATTATCGGCAATCAGTTTCAGCTCCTGCTTGTGAAGCTGCCGGTTATAGGTATCTGCCTGCTTGGCGATCCAGGCACCCTCATTGACATCACCATCAACCGCTGCTGCCCCGGCCAAGCCTGCAAGCTGCGAACCAGCCACGCGCCAGGCATTGGCTTTGCTCGGGTCTCCGTTACCCAAGCCGTCGGCAACACTTCCCAGCGAATCTGACAGGAGTTGGTTCAATCCCGCGCCCGCCGCCCCGCTTGCGAAATCGCCGCTGGTGATCTCAGTGACCGCACCACCCGCCAAGGCATGTAGAGTAGTACGGCCCAGCCCCCCTTCTACAAAAAGATTAAACCCGGCAGTGTTGCCGTTTTGGCCAGAACTATCAGCCAGGTAATCACCCAGATTACCCACCTGATTAAACACCACCGCCGACAACACATTGTTTCCCTGGCTTTCCAGGCTGGTTTTGAATGCATCATTGAAGCTGGTGCCATAAATACTGCTGCTTACACCCGCCTGAATGCCTGCCTGGGCAGTGTTGTGCAGGGTGAACCCGGCAATACCCTTGGCGCTGCCGAGGTCAAAGCCCTTGGTGATGTTGTTGATGCTGTTTGTCTCGACCTTGCCGTAGTCCCACTGGCTGAACATGCCGTCCAGGCCATACATCAGACCCGCTGTGATACCGGATACGGCCAGACCCTGATAGGTTTCGGAGTGGTCAAGGCTGTCCAGTGTGGCGCCCAAATCACCCTGGTTGTTGATCAGGGCGGAGGCACCGGTGGTGGCCGCGCTGGTGGCCACCGCGCCCGCTACAGTAGCTGTAACGCCCGTAGTTCCGGCACCAACGGTGCCGGCGATGGCACCACCAGCCCCCGCCGTCATCACCGTCACCACAATCGCCACCACCAAGGCACTGGCCGCGCCCATGCTCTGGCTCTCGTAGTCCCAGCTATCATGGATTTCCTTGACTTGTTTCCAGTTCACATCACCGCGGGCTTCAGCTTCTTTCAGCCAGGCCAGGTCCGGGTTGTTGGCTACCATGCCGTCGATCATGCTACTTACCGACGCCTGGTCGATCTGTTTCACGTCGATGGAGAGCCCTTCAGCGGCATCAATGGCCAGGTTGCCCTGGGCCACGATGGCCGTTTGCAGCAGGGTTTCGTCGGTAAAGCCCTCGCCTTCCATCTTTTGCCAGGCCAAATCTCCCTGGCTCTTTTCGTGTGTCTCTCGCACCAGGTCTTTCACGGCTTCGAAGGTGATGTGACCACCGCTTTTGAGGGTGATGTCACCGCCGCTTTCCAGTCGGGCCGCCTGGTAGTGCTGATCGCCTTCACTGTCGATGATCAAATTGCCACCTGCGTTCAGCTCGGTGGTGAGGTTGGTGATTTTCTGGACTTCATCCTTGCGGTGGCTTTTGGCGCCGTAGTCGCCGTCCTTGTCGGTTTCCGCGAAGTGGTAATCGCTGTTTTGTGCGGCCAGCAGCGCAATGTCATTGCCGGCTTTCAGGTGCATGTCGCCACCGCTTTGCAGCTTGGCGGCAATGGCGATCAGGTTGTTGCCCGCGTCCAGGCTCAGGCCCCCCCGGCATTCAGGGCGCTTTGTTGTTGGCGCACAGTGTGGTTGGTGCGGGTGCGCTCCTCATCACTGCTTTTGGCGTGGTAGTGATCATAGTCTTCGTTCGCCGCTGCCTGGATGAGGATATCCCCTTGCATCGCGGTCAAGCCGATATTGCCACCGGCATTGAGGGTGGACGCGGTGATGCCGATGCTATTGCCCGCCGTGGCCAGCACATTCAGGGTGGCTTCGATTTCACTGCCCAGTTGGCGCACTTGCCGGTACTGGTAGTTGCCACCGTTGGCCTCTCCCTTGAAGCCGCTACCCGTGGTCAGACTGCCAATCTCGATGTTACCGCCGGCCTGCATGCCCACGGTCTCGCCGCTGACACGGCTACCCGTGATCCGGATATGCTCGCCGGCATTCATGACCACGTCGCCGGTGGAGTCGATCACCCCGGCATCGCGATGGTCGATACGCCAGTGGTTGCCGTTGTGCCATTGCTCTTCCACTCTCTCCGACCAGGCCTCGTGGATGATGTCGCCCTGGCTTTGCAGCACCACCCCATTGCCTCGCAGGGTGCCGCTCTGGTTCTTGATATCACCAAGGCTGTCCACCAGCAGTTGGCCTCCGGATTGCAGGGTGCCTTCCAGGTTGACCACGCCCTTATCGCCGGCGTTGACCACCATGCCCTGATTCGACGCAATCATGCCGCTGTTACCCAGGCCATCGGTGGTGATGTGAACCTGATTACCGGCAATAACCGCGCCTTCATTGGTGAGATGCTGGCTGCCGGGGGCCAGATAGAGTACCGGCACCAGCACCTGGTGCCCGGCCACGGTTTGCTCTTCCATCCACACCATATCTTCCTGCAGGGCGTTGATCTGCTCTGGGCTCAGACTGACGCCCACGGCCAGTTCCATGGATTCCGCCGCCACCAGGGCGTTGTCCATCAGCCACTGGAACTGATCCTTGTCGCTGTTGAAATCCGGGTCCAGGAAGCGGGTGCCGGTGGCAGCAAGGATGGCATCGCGGATCAGCTGGGTTTCATAATAGCTGTCTCCCAGACGTCGGCTGACGCCGTTGGGGTTCAGGCCGAGCCGGTCAATCAGGTATTCCGAGCCCAGGAAACCATCCAGGGTGTTGAACAGAGGATTGGTTTCAATCAGGTAGGGGTGGTTGGCATCCTGGTTAACGGTAAACAGGCTGCCATGGCGATCCAGCAAGGCCAGAGTGCGCGCGTTGATGGTGTCAATCGCGCGGGCCACATCACTGCCGCCCCAATCGGTGTAGCTGGGGTCTTCGCCTGGGAGCTCTCCCTCTCCACCATCGTCAGCGGGGGTTTCTTCGTACTCGCGGGTATCAAACTCGACAGTCTGATCAGCACGCTCTTTGGTGTAATTCCCCACCTCATCACTGAAATCCAGCACGACACCCTGGTCACCACCGGCTGCAATCACACTGGAGACCACTTGCCGATTACCGTTTTCATCCAGCAGGGGCGCATGAACGACTTTTTTATGGGTGTAATTCCAGGGGCGCCAGCCGGGGTCCGGCTCATGTTTTAAATTGTGCCAGGTAATCGCCCCCCAACGCGCTTCGTAGTGGCGTTTGAGCTCCAGCGCTTCGTTGGTAAGCGTGTCGCCGCTCAGGTGCATGTTGCCGCCAGAGGACAGCGTACTGAAACGGTTATCCAGCGCATCCGCATGAATTCGCATGTCCCCAGCAGAAGAAATGACCGAGGCCACCGCTTCAGAGTCCGGATCGATTACATCATCGTAGCGCTCCTTACCAAACTGGTAGTAACGCACATAGCCATTGTCGCAGGACTTGCTGCTACTACCAATCCAGTCCGCTCGCCCCCCACCACAGGCCACTTGCCATACATTCAGGACACCATCCTTGTTTTCCAGCTTGGATTCCATGCGCGCAAGCAAGCGGTCATATTTTTCCGGAGAGCGCTGCTTGATCAGCTGTGACACTCTGGCAAACAGATAAAAGTTCTCAGCCAGTGGATTTCTCGCTCCCTGTACATTGATAGCACCCGCTTCCTTCAGTAAACGAGAACGGATCGCTTCAATATCATTGTGGCTTAGCGTGCCTGACACCTGGCGGTTCAGGTAAGCGCTATAGACATCCACCCAGTGATTGACCCAGTCGTAGCGGCTACTGCTGGCGGCGGTATAAAGCCGCAAGGTATACACCCCCGGGTCCATGATGAACGCCCAGTCTTCTTCGTTAACCTCCCCGTTATCAGCAATCAATTTAAGCAAGGCATTGTCAGGATCTTCCCGCAGGGCAGCCAACACAGCCTCCTTCAGGTCGGCCCCGGTAATACCGTATTCCTTGCCCAATTCCACCTGCCGGCTGTTATCCAGATGCCGGGTAAAAATGGTGATTTCACCCGTATTGGTAATGATTTGACCGGAATGGTTGATCACTTCGCCGGTTTTCAGCGCATCCAGGGCTTCTTGTTCCGTAAGTTCCTCGCCCTCTTGTGGCGCTTGCGGTAATTGGGCGCCGATAAAAAGATTCCGGTGCGCCACGATATCCGAGCGGTTATTTTCCACTCTGTCGCGAATGAGAAGGGTCATATCACCGGCCGACCCCAGTAATGCCCCACCGCGGTTAACCAGTTCATTCCCCTGAACAAACAGAGCTTCGCCACCACCCAAGGTGCCATCGTGGCTTCCTGCCGGCGCATCCGCCAGTCGCTCATTGAGCAACGTATGCGCTTCCAGACTCAAGACACCATGGCCGATAACCTTGCCCTGGTTCACCAGAGAATCCGCGTTGATCAACGTCATGTCGCCCTGAGACTGCAGCGCGGCGCCCTGCGCATTCTCCACCTTCTCCACGCTTAGCAATGCTGGCCCATCACTGGCTATCAGGCCCATGTTCAGCAAGGTGCTTGCCGGATCGTCCTGCTGGCCGATGCTCAAACCACCACCACTGCTGATTTCGCCGTGGTTTGTCAGGGTGTCACCGGCGAGGGAAAGGGCGCTCTCGGCTCGCAGCACGCCCTGATTGATGACAGCCTGATCCGCCGTTACCGCCAGTTGCCCTTCAGCTTTTACCTTACCCGCACTCTGATTAGTGAAGCGGTTTGCCTCGATAACCACATGCTGGCCTGCAGTCACCTCACTACGATTGAGCAACTCCCCCGCGACGGCAGACAGGGTCACAATGCCGTTGGCCCGGATCGCGCCGTCATTGGTCAAGGCATCGCCACTCACCGACAGGTGCTCCATGGCTTGCAGGGTGCCGTGATTTTCCAGCACGGTTTCGCTCTGCGCGATCAACGACCCCAGCGCCAAGACATCACCGGTGTTATGGAGCTTTTGTGAGGCGGACAGCGTCATATTGCGCTGACTGGTTATCTCACCGTGATTGTCTAATTGCTCTCCGGCTTCAAGGGTGGCATCGCCACCACTGACAATGCGGGCATGGTTGGTCAGTGTATTGTCAGCCTTCAGTGACAGCACACCACCACTCTGGATCAGACCGCCGTCTTCACTGCCACTTTCTTCGCTGCCCTCTTCGCCGGCTTCAGGCGCAGACTCTGCCTGGTTATCAATCACTCGAGCTGTAGCCTGCAGCGTTTCCGCCACCACAATACTGCCCGTGTTGGACAACTCATCAGCCTTCAGGGCAGCCTTGTTACCACTATGGAGCTGGCCGTGGTTGTTGAGGCCCCGTGCCGAAACCTCCAGGGAATCCCCGCCCAGAATCGTGCCCGTATTGCCCACATCCCCGTCCGATTGCACGGATATGGCATTACCCGCAACCATAGTGCCCTCATTGGTCACGCCAGTTACCGCTTCTACAGACACATCATCGACCGCCTGTACGGTGCCATTGTTGTTCAGTGTCGAGGAGGTCAGGTGGATCGCCTCACCGGCCAGGATCTGGCCATCGTTAACCACACCCTGATCCAGGGCAATCTCAACCTGCTTACCGGCCAGTTCGCCCTCGTTGCGCAAACTATCCCCGGTCACCTGCACGCTATCGGTGCCCAATACGGCAGCATCCTGACCCACACGGGTGTGGTCGGCAGTAATCGTTACGAATTTCGCTCCCGCTTGCTGCCCCTTAAACGCCACACTATCGGCCGTGATTGCCAACGCACCACCAGCCGCCACATTGCCTGTCGAAATCACATCCCCTGCAGATGCCAGTTGAATATCCCCTTGCGCACTGGCATTGCTAAATCTGAGGTCGCCATTGGCCGACAACTGCAAATCCCCATTCTGCGCCGCCACCGGCGCATCCAGCTTCACCCCAACACCGTCTTCGTTAGCAATCAGGCGGATGCGGCCTGCGTACATGCCGCCCAGGGCCGAGGAGTCGATGGCGAACTCGGGTTTGTCGCCATCGGTGGTGGCGTTGCTGGTGATCAGAGTATCCCGGTCTACCTGTTGCTGGCCGGTGACGATGTTAAGGCGGTCCGCATGCAGTTCACCCGCCAGGGTCACGGAGCGAGCGATCACATCAAAGCGTTCGGTGTTGGAAGCATTCAGACCATTACCGAGAATGGACACGGCACCGCCCTGCACATCAAAGCCGCGCAATTCCCCGTCTTCCATGATGGATTGCCCGGTGGTCAGGGTGGCGTGGTTGGTATTGATAAAGCCACAACCGTTACAGCTGATGCCGTTAGGGTTGGCCACCACCACATCGGCGCGGGCACCGCCAACTTCGATATAACCGGCCAGGTTGGAGGGGTTCTGACCGATCACTTCGTTGAGGATCAGGCTGGCGGAGCCGTTTTTCAGGTTGGGGTTACCTTCGATGTAACCGCCCAGCTGGGTCTGGGTGAGCTTCTGGCTGTTGTTGAGGACCAGGCCTTTATCGCTGACGTTGAGGTCGTTGTAGAAATTCTGCGAGACGCCCTTGCCGTTGGGGTTTTTGATATTGACCACCGGCACGCCATTGGCCGCCTGATCCAGGGTGGGCCGACCATTGGTGCCATGGATTGGCGTGATGGGCTGGGCGGACAACAGCATGGGCTGCCAGATCAGCAGCAGCGACAGGCCGTAAACCAGGCCACTTTTCACCCGCGACACCGGGCCAGATGACGGTTCAGAATTCGGCATAAAGTGAGGCATGAACGGTGTACTCGCTGTCAGTCAGTTCCGTTGAATGTTGTTCAAAGGGCCAGGAAATCTCGGTGGTGAAACGCAGTGAGCGGTAACCCAGCCGTACGCCTGCCGTGGCGGAATCCAGCCGGGTAAAATGGGGCTCATTGCTGTTACCGGGGATCACCCCCATGTCATAGGCCGCAAAGGGCGTCACCGATACCGGACTGGGAATCGGTGGAAAGAAATCAAACTGCAAGCTGCCTGCCGCCGCGGTGTTACCGCTGACGGAAATATCCTGATACCCCCGCACCACAGACCGGGATGCCAGAGAGAATCTCTCGGACGGAAACAGGGTCTCATCGGCGTACTGGGCATTAATACGCAGCGCGAGAGTGCCATATAACGGTTTTATGAAACGGTTGGCTGTAAGAAATGTCTGATAGCGCGTGTGCGTGATGTCTGCAATTGACTGTCCGCCAGGGAGGTTGGTGGCCGGGCCGGCGCCATGGCCTTCCTCGATGGTGAGCGTGCCGGCCAGCTGAGTACGCCCCCACAGGTGCTTGGCATTGAGGCGCCCGCCCAGGGTGTGCAAGTGGTAGGAACTGACCCGGATAACCGCGTCTTCCAGTAAATTTTCTGCATCCGTATAGGTGCCCAGAAGGGACAAGGATAGCCGGGAGCGATTGCTACGGTAGAGGGTGCGCGTCAGCTCCAGCCGGGAGGTATCCGTGGCGCCAGTAGAGTCGAATGTCTGGAAGATGCCCTGAATTTCGTTTTCATATTCCTGGCGGTTGTAACTCAGGGCCAGATTCCAGTACCCCAGGCTGATGTCATAGCTCAGCCCCGCCCCCCAGGCACGGTCGGTGAACTCGGTATCCAGATCGCTGTTGAGCGACAGGGACAGCCGGTCTGTGAGCCCGAAAGGGCTGCCCCAGTCCAGCCCCGCCTGGGCCGTACCGTGGTTGGTATCTCCGTAATGCTCCTGATCCACCACCAGAGTGCCACGATAACGGCGCGGCCAGTCGGCCTGGCCGAGCACGACGGTGCCGCCCTGCTCTTCTCCCGGTGCCAGATCCATCTTGGCATCCAGGTGGGGTAGCCGGGCCAGGGTTTCCACCGCGTGCTCCAGATCGCGCAGGTTGACCAGATCACCGGGCTGCGCCGGCACGGCCCATTCCAGCACGCGCAGCGGCATGCCAACAGCCTCGAAGCCTTCCACCTGCCCGGCAACCACCAGCAGAAGAAGCTTGCCGGAGGACACATCCTGCTCGGGAATCAGCACCCGGCTGGTCACATAGCCTTTGTCGATCAATCGATTGGAGAGCTGTGCCTGCAAGGCCTTGATGCCTGTCATATCCAGGCAGGTACCTTCCGCCTCGCGCACCGGTTTTTGGAACCAGCGGCCAAAAAGGACAGGCGCATCATTGAGGGTTTTCAGAGCAATAGTGTCGATCTGGAAACAACGGACCGAAGGTGTGGAGGTGTCAGGCACGGGCAAGCGCAACCCGGGCTGGTCACCGGGTAACTGCATCTCTTCCAGTTGTTGCTGCTGACGCTCGCGTTCCTGCTCCTGCAGGCGATCGAACATGCGCTGCTGTGCATCCGGTGCCGCCCAGGCAGCACTCGCCACCAAGCCCAGCACCATAGCGCCACAGCGTAAAACGAAACGTTCCCCTAACATGGCTTTCCTTGCCGATCATCCATCCAGCAAAACAGTGCGGCTTCATCGCCACCGTTTATTTGTGTAATGTGCTGCGCTGGTTAAAAAGAAAGCGGGATTCTACACTTTTATGTCTGTTAATGGCGCCTGGAGAAAACACTAACGTGAACCGGATCACATCCCTTATACAGCAGGAAGCTGTTGTTTTTCTGGTACTTTTGTTCCTTTTATTGACAAAGCCAGTACAGGCAAGCCTGGAAAGGGCCATGGCTCCGCTGACGGAAGAAACGCCAAGCAAAACGCCGAACTACAATACCGCGTTGCGTGATGCCAATAAGCTGGAGCCCGCTGCCCGTTTTGTGCTGAGTAACCATCTATTACTTCGCCAAGGCGCACAAAAACTGGCGGCAAAAGATTACTCCCAAAGTCGGCAATTACTTACGCAGGTGGAAACCGACAGCCCTTCTGCCGTACAGGCCAGCCTGCTGATCGCGGAAAGCTACCGCCTGGAACAGCAACCCGAGCAGGCCAAGGACTGGTTTTTACGCACAGCCCATCATTATCCCTACCGCACCCAGACTCTTTCAGGATTGATCAGCGCCGCCAATGACCAGCCTGTCGATCAAACTGGCCTGGCACTGGCTCTTTACAATAAAGCGGGGGAGCAGGCGGACTTTGCCCTGGCGCAATTACAGCAACTGAAAAGCAGCCAGTTTATTGACCCGCTTGCCGTTATTTTTCCCTCGAAGCTGGATGAGCAGGTCCGCCAGGCCTTCTTGCTGCGCTGCCTTCACAACCCGGATGAGGATCTGCTAAGCGAATCCAGCCGCCTGCAGGAAGCGGTAAGCAGCCTGCTATACCTGCAAAAGCAGCGGCAAACCCTGGGGCAAAAACTTGAATTACTGCAAAGCCAGCTGCAGGACTATCAACGCCAGCGGCAGAGTTTACAGAACCAGTTGGACAGTATTGCCGCACAGCAACGCTCACTGGAATCACAATTGATTCCGAACAATCTGGATGATGATCAGGTACGGATTCGCCGGCAGCTTGGCCAGCTTCGTAACCAGACCATTCGCATGGACAACCAGATCGCTTTCATTGATCGCACTCGCCAGCAATTGCCGGCCATGGTCGATAATCTCAACGCCGAGATACAGCAACTGCATCAGCAAGCCATGGCACAGTTGAAAAGCAGCAACCAGGCAGTTAAAGCCGTACTGGAAAGCAGTTACCGGGCCTATTACAGAGAATTGAGAAATCTGGCCGCAGAAGCCAAATTGCAGCATGCTGAACGCCAGGCAACATACCAACCCTAGTCTAGGCCGCCACTAATATTGCAACTTATGACGGCCCCTTTTTCCAACACTCTGTGTTGCTTTTCTTTGACTTAGGCCCACTATGCCTGCAGAAAAGCGCCTTGATTGGCGAAAAAATGCATTCGCCATAAGTCACAAAATCAGCGACGACCTACACTATCCGCACACCGCCGCTTATGCTTCACTGCCCTTCTTCGCCAATACTCAGCCTTTTCCTATGCCCAACCTCAAATGCCCCAGCTGCGACCATCCCCTGCAACTCACCGGCAATAGCTGGCACTGCGACAACGGTCACCGCTTCGACCGTGCCAAGCGTGGTTACACCAATCTGCTGTTGGCCCAGCACCGCCGCTCGCGCGCGCCCGGTGATGACAAGGCCATGGTGCAGGCGCGTACGGCATTTCTGGAACTGGGCCGTTATCAGCCGCTGGCGGATGCCTTGCTGGCCGGGCTGGGCGACGATGATCAGCCCTGGCTGGATATCGGTTGCGGCGAAGGCTGGTATACCTGCCAGTTCGCCCAGCGGCTGGGGAGCGATAACGGGGTCGGCGTGGATATTTCCAAGTTTGCGGTGGATGCAGCGGCGAAACGGGACAGGGCACTGACCTGGTTGGTGGCCAGTGGCGCCCGGCTACCGTTGTTTAATGACAGTCAGCAACGGATATTTGTGCTGTTCACCCGGCTATTCACCGATGATATTGCCCGGGTGCTGAAACCCGGCGGCGAACTGATTGTGGTTGGGACCGGCGAGCAGCATCTGCTACCCCTGCGTGAGGCCCTCTATGAAGAGGTTCGCCAATCGGGTTTCGATGCGGGCAAGTTTCTGGATGCGCGATTTACGCAGATCGATAGCCAGGATATCCACCTGGAATGGATTCCCGACGACGAACAGGAATTACAGAACCTGCTGGCCATGACCCCACACCACTGGCGCGCCAAACCCGAGGCCAAAGCCGGTATCGGCAAGCTCGCCGGTAAAGCCATGAATGCGCACTTTGTGATTCAACGGTGGCGGCGGATTTAATTGATAATTGATAAAGGCGCGAATTGGTGTTGCCGTTGTCTTTGAATGCAAGAGGCCGCACCCATGGGTTTAGGCGCGGCCTCTTGCGTTTCAGGACTTGATGCTCTTTCACGCGAGCTATCAATTATCCATTCTCAATTATCAATTGCTTTTCAACTGGCACGGCTCGCCCAGACTCACGGCGACGCTACGCGCTACTGGCCCTTTCGCCCCAACACCGTATCCAGATACTCCAGAAGATGGTTAGCATTGCTCACTGGCGCCCGGTAGGCCAGGTGCCCGTCAGGGCGCATCAGCCACATTCTCGGGCCCTCGCCGAAGGCCTTGCCAAACTCTCCTTGATGATCCTGCCAAATACGGGTGGTGCCCTCCCGGGGGATCTCTTCACTCGGAGTATTAGGGGCCACGATAACCGTCAGGTGAACACGCTCACGATATTCCTGGCCAAGACGATCGCTCAGTGCATACAGCACCAGCCGTTCATTGTGCTCGGGGTTCTCGCCCAGTTGCAGCAACAGGTGATGAACCGGTTTTCGCAACAGATCATGGAGCTGGTGAAGGTGGCCAGTGCGCACAGAGCGAAGCGCCGCATCGGGAAGCCGGTCACCGGGCAACGGCCCCCGGTTGCGCCAGCCCAGCTCTGCTTCCGGGCCACAGCCCACCAGCGGCGAGGAGCGATAATGCACATCCAGCTGGCTGGCCCTGCGTAGCAAGCGCCTGGACAGACCGGTCCGCCCTCCCGCCATTTTCAACAGGGAGTCGCGGGTGCGTCGCAGCATGGGCAGCTTCACCAACGAGGCCCGCGATAACATGTCCACCCCGTGCAGCATTTTATCTGCCACCGGTTTGCGTTCCTGCTCGTAACTATCGAGCAAGGCTCCGTTGCCATAACCCTTAAGGTAGAACGCCAGTTTCCAGCTCAGATTGAAGGCATCGGCCAAGCCGGTGTTCATACCCTGGGCACCCAGCGGACTCTGTACATGGGCAGCATCGCCGGCCAGGAACACCCGGTTGCGCCGGTAATGATGCGCCAGCCGCCGCTGCACGGAAAAGCGGCTGATCCAGCGAGGCTCCCCCAGATCTGGCGTTTCGCCAAGCATGGAAGTCAGCCGGTCAGTAAAGGGCTGCAGGCTCAGGTCACCTTCCCAGGCTTCATCCCGGGCCATGATCAACCGCCAGCCTTTTGGTAACGGCAAGGCGATAAGTAGACCGTCCTCTTGCAGGAAGCCATGGGAGCTATCACTGCGCCAGGGGCCCTGCCAGTCCACATCGGCGAGCAGGAAATGTTCCGCGTAATCGACGCCATTGAAGCCGATCCCCAACTGCTGACGCACGGTGGAACCGACACCATCTGCCCCTACAAGCAGATCACAGGCGACCGTTTCCACCTCGGTACCCTGCCGTATCCGGGCGCGGACGCCTGCACCATCCTGAGTAAAATCGAGCAGCTCTGTACCACGGACCAGCTCGCCGCCAAGACTCCGATAGCGTTCAGTCAGGGCTTTTTCCACATCGGACTGGGGGCAACTCAGCACCCAGGGGTACGGGGCATCCAGGCTGGTCAGATCCAGCTCGAACAGGAAGCCCTTGTCACCATAGACAGACACTGCGCGCATGGTGCGCGAGGCCTTGTGAATCGGTGCCAACACTTCCAGGGCTGCAAAAATTTCCAGGGTGCGGGCATGCAGCCCCAGCGCCCGGGACCAGGGTGACGGCTCAACGAGCCGATCAATAATGCAGCAATCAATGCCGTGTCGACGCAGGCCGATCCCCAACGCCAGGCCAGTGGGGCCAGCGCCAACAATCAGGACCTGTGGTGTGCGGTTACCGGTAATGCCGATGTTACACTCTCCTCAGGGCAGCCCATGCGACACAGGCCACCCGATTTTCAATCCTGCCACATCCCAGAGTTCATTCATGGCACAGGCCTCACGCAAGATTATCCACGTTGACTGCGACTGCTTCTATGCCGCTGTGGAAATGCGTGATGACCCGACCTTGCGTCATCGGCCCGTGGCCGTAGGGGGCGACCCTCACCGGCGCGGTGTTATCGCCACGTGCAATTACCCGGCCCGCCATTTCGGGGTGCATTCTGCCATGGCCTCGTCCCAGGCTCTGCGACTCTGCCCGGAACTGGTGATTGTACCCCCCAACTTCGACAAGTATCGCAAGGTCTCTACACAGATCCATGACATCTTCCGCCGTTACACCAGCCTGATCGAGCCCTTGTCGCTGGACGAGGCGTTTCTGGACGTGAGCGCCAGCGACCAGTTCGATAATAGCGCAACCCGCATTGCCGAGGCGTTAAGGCAGGACATTCGTCGGGAACTGGGCATTACCGTGTCCGCCGGCGTGGCCCCCAACAAGTTCCTTGCCAAGGTGGCCAGTGACTGGCGCAAGCCGGACGGGCTCTTTGTGATTCCCCCCGCTCAGGTAGACGCCTTTGTGGCTGCCCTGCCGGTCAAAAAAATTTCCGGGGTGGGTCGGGTGACCGGCGAGCGCATGGCCGGGCTCAACCTGCATACCTGCGGCGACCTGCAGAGCATGAGTCGGCTGGAACTGTCACAGCACTTCGGCAGTTTCGGTGAGCGGCTTTATCACCTGTGTCGTGGCGAAGATAATCGGCCCGTGCAAACCGGGCGGCGGCGCAAGTCCGTGTCCGTGGAGCGCACCTACGACAAGGACCAGGTGGATCTGAATGCGTGGCTGCGAGAACTGGACGGCCTGCTGGAAAAGCTCAAGGCCCGCTTCGCCAAACTGGACCAGCATTACCTGATCAGTGGGCTGACCGCCAAGGTGAAATACCAGGATTTTGTCAGCCTGAGCTGCGACAAGGTGGGTGACGATCTGGACCCGGCCCATTTCGAGGCGCTTCTTCGACAGCTATGGGAACGGCGCCAGGGCCCTGCCCGCCTGATCGGTATCGGCGCTCGCCTGCGCGACCTGAAAGCCCCGCAGCAGCCGGACCTGTTTCCGGAAGAAAGGGAAAAAGCGCTGCGGCATCAGCGTAATCGGCTCTAGCACCATTGCAGGCGCATAGCGGAACAACGCCCGCAGGGCGCCCGAAGGGTTATCGAAGTGCATCCCAAAACCTGAGAAACGATATTTACCACAGAGGACACAGAGAGCACTGAAGAAAGAGATTTTTTCTCTGTGTGCTCTGTGCCCTCTGTGGCGAAAGTGCTTTTGACGTGGCCTTGCAATCGCGCCGCCAGCGACGTTCCTACGGGAAGCGTGGAGGGTTCAATGTACCCGCTGACAAACGCGACTCTGCAAATCCGAAGGGATTAGCCCGTCCATCAATTCCCGGCCCCGGCGCTGTACCGGTTCCATCTGGGCATCCAGATAGGCATCCAGGGTGGCCACACAATCGGCGCAGCGGTTCATGGAATCCGTATCCGGGTGTTCGGCCGCGGCCTTCACCGCCTGTTCCAGCTGATTCAGATATTTGAGCAACATGCTTTGCTCCAGATATAACCTCATTAACGGGCCGGCTTTCTGCCGGTTCCCAATCGACCAAGTATGGCGCCCCTTGAAGACAGCCAGATGACACAGATCAACCATGCAGTCAGTGTGCCAGACTTGATAAAGATTCCGACGCCTGCGCCGGCTTGGCGTTCCCGGTGAATTGTAAAAGAGTCTGTCGTCACCCTAAGGATCAGGAGCTTGCAACTCTTCACTCACAGGGATTGTCATCTGAGGTACTCTTGGGGATTGTAGCTGCTTTGACGGTTTGCCCTGCTGTCGGGCGGTTTCCTTGCTAGAGCAAGGTTCGCGCCTCAAGCGGCGCTCCTACAGCGGCTTCTATAGCCGCAGGTGTTGCCAGGCAGCCCCTGAATAACGTTTATTTTGCGACGGACCCGACCCTATGACCGAAACGGTATCCACTATTGTTGCCCCGGAAGGCAGCCTGGAAGTGCTTAGCCAGCACGAAGTCGAACGCCTGCGGGACACCTCCGGCAGCGGCCTGCATGAGTTACTGCGCCGTTGCGCCCTGGCGGTACTGAACTGCGGCACGCCCACCGATGACAGCCGCCAGGTGCTGGAGACCTACAAGGATTTTGATATTGAGGTGATCCAGGAAGATCGCGGGCTGCGGCTCAAAGTGGACAATGCCCCTGCTGGTGCCTTCGTGGACGGACGCATGATTCGCGGGATTCGCGAGCACCTGTCAGCGGTGCTGCGCGATCTGGTCTATGTGGCCAACGAAATCCAGAATAACGACAGCTTCAACCTGAGCAGCAGCCAGGGCATCACCAATGCGGTGTTCCATATCCTTCGCAATGCCGGGGCGCTTCGAGCCGGGGCCTCGCCCAATATGGTGGTGTGCTGGGGGGGCCACAGTATTTCCCGGGTCGAATATGACTACAGCAAGAGCGTGGGCTACCAGCTTGGCCTGCGCCACAAGGACATCTGCACCGGCTGCGGTCCCGGCGCTATGAAAGGCCCCATGAAGGGCGCCCACGTGGCCCATGCCAAACAACGCTTTGAAGGCGGACGCTACCTGGGAATCTCCGAGCCAGGCATTATCGCCGCCGAGGCCCCCAACCCTATCGTCAACGAACTGGTGATCATGCCGGATATCGAGAAACGACTGGAGGCGTTTCTGCGGGTGGGTCACGGCATTATTGTCTTCCCTGGCGGGGTAGGCACCACCGAGGAAATTCTTTATCTGCTCGGCGTGCTACTGCATCCGGACAACGCCGATATGCCGCTGCCCATGGTGCTGACCGGACCAGCCAGCAGCGCGGAGTATTTTCGCCAGGTGGATGCCTTTATCCGCTACACCCTGGGAGAGAAAGCTGCCGAGCGCTACCAGATCATCATTGATGATCCGGAAGCCGTGGCCCTGGCCATGTGTGCAGGCATTGATCGCCTCACCCTGTTCCGCCGGGATAACGACGACGCCTTCTACTTCAACTGGCGGCTGAAAATCCCCCTGGAATTCCAGCAACCGTTCGAGCCCACCCACGAGGCCATGGCCAGCCTGGATCTCAGTCCCAACCAGCCGGTCCACCTGCTGGCCGCCAACCTGCGCCGTGCCTTCTCCGGTATCGTCGCCGGCAACGTGAAGGAACAGGGCATCCACGCCATCGAACAACACGGCCCCTACCGCCTTCACGCCCCGGGCGAGCTAATGCAGCACCTTGATGAGTTGCTGCAGGCCTTTGTGGAGCAACACCGCATGAAGCTGCCGGGAAGTCATTACGTGCCGTGTTATGCGTTGGAGGGGTGACCCCATCCTGTAGCAGCTTCGTAGAACGAAAAAAGCCCCGGACATCCGGGGCTTTTTCTTTTCACTCGTAGCTAGCAGCTAGTCGCTCGCAGCTGCCTTACCGAGGCTGCATACGGATACCGCCATCAATACGGATGGTCTCGCCGTTGAGGAAGCTGTTCTCGATCATGTGGCAGACCAGCTGAGCGTATTCCGCCGGGTTACCCAGACGCTTGGGGAACTGGGTCATTTCGATCAGCGGCTGCTTCACCTTGTCCGGGGCAGCGTTCATCAGCGGGGTGTTGAAGATGCCTGGGGCGATTGTGTTGCAGCGGATGCCCAGCGGCGCCAGGTCGCGAGCGATGGGCAGGGTCATGCCGACCACACCACCTTTGGTAGCCGCGTAAGCCACCTGGCCAACCTGACCATCAAAGGCCGCCACGGAAGCGGTGTTCACGATCAAGCCACGCTCGTTATCTTCACCCGGCTCGTTCTCGGCCATGGCAGCAGCGGCCAGACGGGCCACGTTGAAGGTACCGATCAGGTTGATCTTTACCACCATGTTGAACACGCCCAGATCATGGGGCTTGTTCTCACGACCCACGGTCTTCATGGCGGAACCCACACCGGCACAGTTCACACACACATGGATGGCACCGAATTTTTCCACGGTGGCGTCGATGGCCGCCTTCACGGATTCCTCGTCGGTCACATCGGTCTGCACAAACGCTGCATTGGCACCCAGCTCCACCGCCACTTCCGGGCCACGCTTGTCGTCACGGTCCAGAATCATGACCTTGCCGCCCTTGGCAATAATCGCTTCAGCAGTGGCCTGGCCCAGACCGGACGCGGCGCCGGTGATCACGGCAACTTTATCGGTAATATTCATATGCTCTCCTTGTGGTGAAAGGGCATGGGCTGTTGCTGCGCCAACAGCAGCAACCCATTACAAATGCTGCCCCGCAGTATACCCACCCCGTTCACGCGTCACATTGTTGCTTTCGCTCAAAGTGGATGCCACTCTTTGACAACCGGATTGGGAGGGAAAACCTTGCCAGATACCGCCAGACAAGACGCCAGCGCCACACTGATGGCGCGCTACCAGCGTATCCGGGCCTTCAGCGAACAGTTCTGTGACCCTTTGCTCACCGAGGACATGGGGCTGCAGGCCTGCGCCGACGTGAGCCCGCCCCGCTGGCATCTGGCCCACACCACCTGGTTTTTCGAGACCTTCCTTCTCAAGCCCCACCTCGCCGGCTACCGGGTATTCCACCCGCAATTCGAGTACCTGTTCAACAGCTACTACAACGGCATTGGCGAACAGTTCGCCCGCCCTCAACGCCATCTGTTGTCACGCCCCACCGATAAAGACGTCTATGCCTGGCGACAGCAGGTAGACGACGCCATGGTCCGCCTTATCGAACAACAACCGGGCCTGACGGGTCTTGTGACACTGGGACTCAATCATGAGCAGCAACATCAGGAGTTGCTGCTGACAGATTTGAAATACAGCCTCTCCTTCAACCCGCTGGCGCCAACTCTCGGCCAGCCTCTTGCCAAAGCAGACAGCCCTGCACCGCTGAGTTTTCAATCTTTCAGTGGCGGTTTGGTGGAAATCGGTGCCAGCGGCCAGGGGTTTGCTTTCGATAACGAAACACCCCGCCACCGGGTCTGGCTGGAGCCTTTTACGCTGGCAAACCGTCCGGTCAGTAACGGCGAATTTCGCGCATTTATCGAGGATGGCGGTTATCGACGACCGGAGTTATGGCTGTCTGACGGCTGGGCCTGGGTACAGGCGCAACATAGCCAGCGGCCGCTTTACTGGCACGAGGATCTTGACCGGCACTTCACTCTGGCAGGACTACAACCGCTACACGCTGGGCAGATTATTGCCCATGTGAATTACTACGAAGCAGATGCCTATGCCCGCTGGGCCGGCAAGCGGCTGCCCACGGAACAGGAATGGGAGCACGCGGCGGCAGCGCAACCCCTGCAAGGACATTTTGTGGAAAACGGTAGCTACCAACCCGGTCAGGCCCGCGATACCGCCATGGTTCACCTGTTCGGTGATGTCTGGGAATGGACCGCCAGTGCCTACCTGCCCTACCCGGGATTTCAAGCAGCGGTGGGGGCCGTGGGGGAATACAACGGCAAGTTCATGTGCAACCAGATGGTGCTGCGCGGCGGCTCCTGCGCCAGCAGTCGGGAGCATTTGCGGGCCAGCTATCGTAATTTTTTCTACCCTCATCACCGCTGGCAGTTCAGTGGCATCCGGCTTGCGGGAGACCCGTCGTGAACCAGCAACAGCTCGGCCCCAACCTGACTTTCTTCGACCTGCAGCCACCCACCACCGACATGCTGGCCGAAGTCAGTGAATCCCTGCGGGCACCGACACCGACGCTGCATCCCAAGTTTTTCTATGACGAAACCGGCTCCAGCCTGTTCGACCGGATTACCCGCACCCCGGAGTACTACCCCACCCGCACCGAAGCGAGTTTGCTGCATCGCTACGCCGGGGAGATTCATTCACGGCTGGACGGCATCCACACCATCGCCGAACCCGGTGCCGGCAGTTGTGAAAAGGTGCGGGTATTACTCGATGCCTGGCAACCGACTCACTACATGCCACTGGAAATTTCCCGGGAATGCCTGCTTGGCGCGTCACGGCGCCTGGCCGACGACTTCCCCCGGATACATATCAGCGCCGTTTGCGCGGATTATTGCCAGGCCATGGCCATGCCGGAGGGGTTACAACAGCCGGGGCGTCTGGTTTTTTTTCCTGGCTCCACCATCGGCAATTTTGAACCGACACAGCGAGCGGCTTTCCTGCGCGGCCTGCGCGAACTGGCCGGCCCCGGCGGTTCCCTGCTGATCGGAGCGGATCTGCAGAAACCCTGCGAACAACTCCATGCCGCCTACAATGATGCCGGGGGACTCACTGCTGCCTTCAATCTGAATGCACTGCATCATCTGAACCGGGAACTGGATTGTGGTTTCGATACCGACACCATGCGCCATCTGGCGTTCTACAACAGCACGCAGAATCGTATCGAAATGCACCTGGAATGCCTGCAGGACCAGCACATCCAGCTCGGCAAAAATAGCCTGACACTCTCCGCCGGCACCCGTATTCATACGGAAAATTCCTACAAATTCACCGTCGAAGGATTTTCCGCCGAACTGGTCGCCGCCGGTTTCACACCCTCCGCCTGTTGGACTGATAGTGACAGCCTGTTCAGTCTGCATCTGGCCTGTGCCTGACCATCAGCACTACCTCTTACCTCTGAATCACAGTCCATAGCGACCCGCAATGCACGCCATACGTTGGCCAAGACTGCAAAGACTGTAAAACTGACCACTTTGACATCAGTGAATAGTGTGAACTGGCACTGGTACCGTTATACTGAACCCCGTTTTTTTGCCGATTCAGTCTTCGAAAGAATAAAAGGGGTCACGGGCTACCGTGGCATAGGGAGATCGGATGCTCGAACTGATCAGCGCGGCTCGCCGTCGTAAACGGCCGCCCACACACCAGCTGTTTGATGTTGTCACCCAGGAATACCGGGTGGGGTTGCTGGATATTGACCTGAACATGCATCTGAACAATGCCAAATACCTGAAGTTCATGGATCGCTGCCGACTGGAACATGCGGTGGTCACCGGGTTGCTCAACCGCATGATCGAGGCGCGCTGTAATGGCGTGGTGGCCAATACCGAGATTTCCTATATCCGCGAACTGCGCCCCTACCAGCAGTTCCAGGTCCACACCCGCATTCTCGGCTGGGACGACAAATACGTGTACTACGATCAGCGCTTCGAGTCCCAGCGCAAACTACACACCCATGCCCTGCTGCGGGTGGCCAACGTTTATGGCGGCAAATCCATCAGCCCCCAGACCCTGCAGGAAATCACCGGCTTCAACCAGACCTCCCCGGCCCTGCCGGAGTATGTGGAACAGTGGAAGCGGTTGTTGCAGACCAAACGGCGGCTGACGGAGAGTGACTAGCTGCTAGTAGCTACGAGCTACGAGCTACGAGCTAACAGAAAAATCTGCTGTAGGAGCGGCGCTTGAGCCGCGAACCGCGGCCCCGGAAGATCGCGAACACGTATAGACCTGTTGAGTTCGGCAAATGCCTGATCGCCCCCGGATCAAGTCCGGGGCAGGCTCTGCGGTCGATTTCCTCGCTACGCGAGGTTCGCGGCTCAAGCGCCGCTCCTACAGCGGCTTCGTAGAAAGGTTATTCCTCTCCAGAAAACAAAAAGCCCCGGCATGCCGGGGCTTTTTTGTTCTTGCTGGAAGCGAGTGGCTAGCCACTCGTAGCTATCATTTTTCCGCCGTATACGTATAGAACGGCGCCCAGCGCGGCACCTGACTGTCCTTGCCGGCATAGTAGACGCCCGGCTCATCCAGACGTAGGTCAGCGATTTCGCGCAGGGCCACGGCACGGGGTACCTGCTGTAACGGCCCGGCTTGCTGGTAATCCTGGGGATTGGCAACCAGCTCTTCCATATCCAGCGGGCGGGTTTCCGAGTAGCGGAAGTAGTAGTCCTTGCCGCCCTCCACTTCCAGAGGCATCTCGAACACCATTTTCAGATAGAGCACACTGAGCGGGCGGCGAGCGTAGAAGTCATGGGTGCCGGCGGGCAATTCCAGCCAGCTATAGGCCCCGGCCTTGAGACCGAACAGCTGGGAAGCGTCCAGGAAAAACACCGGCGCCTGAACCTCTTCATAGCCCCAACGGGTAATCGGACGATAGATGTAGACCATGGCATTACGCGGGTCCAGCGTATCCATGGGTTTAAAGGTCTTGCCCTGGGGGGCATGGATGAAGGCACCGGGGGTCGAGGGGACTCCCACACCGAGGCTGGAGCATCCCGAAAGCGTCCACAGGCAAGCTGCCAGCAACACAGCCAATCGCATTATTATTCTCCAGTGATGCCGCTTCCCGTTGATCAGGGGCGACCCTGTTTATTATTCCGCGCAAGATAATGCTTATGAAGGTGCTAACTATGGCCGATTTGCGAGTATTGCTCAAGATGAAGGTAGGTGCTCAAATTCCCGCCAAGTGATTCGTCCCTCCTCTACCCTGCCCCGCCTTTTCTGCTAATCTTCCGCCATGGCAGTTAATCGTATCCACACCCCCTGTATCGGCGTCTGTTCCACCGTCTTCGGTGATACGGTCTGTCGTGGCTGTTGCCGCTTCAGTCACGAGGTGGTGCACTGGAATGGTTACACTAACGAAGAGAAGCAAATCGTCTGGAAACGGCTGAATCTGCTGCTCTGCCAGGTGGTGGACAACTATTTCGTGGTCACCGATGCGGCCCGGCTGGCGGCAGAGATGGACTTTCAGAACCTGCGCTACCAGACCCAGCTTTCCCCCCAGGGCTGGGTACCGGAGCTGCTCAAGGCCGCCGGCAAACAACAGATCCCCTATGACCGCTTCGGCCTGCGCGCCCTGCCCCCATCCCGGGGGCTGTTGCCGCGAGAACTCTACGATCAGATCAGTGCCGAATGCCACGCCCTGGCCCGGGCCCACTATGACCGCTCCTACGCTCGCCCGGTCACCCTCGCCGCCGAACTCACCGAGCTTGCCGCCCGGGAGAAGGGGTTGATCTGACCCCTACCCCCATCCCTAGGAGCGTCGCTGGCGGCGCGGTAGCCGAACCTCTGAAAAGACTGATTTACCACAGAAGGCACAGAAATCACTGAGCAAAAGGCGGCTTTTGCTCTGTGTGCTCTGTGTGGTCTGTGGTGAAAAGGCTTTTGATTTTGTTGGGCTATCGCCGCTCATACGGCTTGCCTCTCTCATTTGTCCCCAAATGACCCTTCCACAAAAACATCAATCAATGGCACAGTTCCGGAATGAACATTCATTCATCTGTCGAGTGAGACCTGCCATGGCCACCCCTGCCCGGACGACCCCGGTCGACAACAAGGAAGCTCGCAAGCACGAACAGATCATTCGTGCCGCTCTACGGGTGTTTGCCGAGCACGGCCTGCACGGCACACCGGTACCACCGATTGCCGCTGAAGCCGGTGTCGGTGTCGGCACCTTGTATCGCTATTTCGATAGCAAGGAAGCATTGATCAATGCCGTGTTCCGCGACAGCAAACGTCGTCTTCAGGAACGGTTGCTGAGCGACCTGGATCTGATGCACCCGTCACGCAGCCTGTTCGACAACTTGTGGGCCCGGCTCACCGCCTTTGCCCGCGAGGAGCCGGATGCCTTTCGTTTTCTGGAAATGCAGGATCACCACAACTACCTGGACGCGGAAAGCCGTCATCAGGAACAGGGCCTGCTGATTCCCCTGGGCATCATGGTCGTGATCGGTCAGCGCACCGGATTGCTCAACGACATCATGAAACCGGACCTGGCCATCGCCCTGTTCTGGGGGGCCTTTGTGGGCGTGTTCAAGGCGGAACGGCTGGGCTACCTGACCCTGGATGACGACGACCTGAAACGGGCCAGGGATGCCTGCTGGCTCGCCATCGCCAATCACGACAACAAGAGCAAATAATCATGACCCCAACGCATATCCTGATTACCGGCGGCGCCGGCGCCATCGGCGGCCAGCTCGCCGGGCAGTTTCGCCGACATCATCCTGACGCCCGCATCACCCTGGTGGATCTGAATACGGAGGCGCTCGAGCATGCCGCCAATACCCATGATGCCCAGGCCGAAGTCTGCGACCTGACCGCTATTGATGCTCTACCCGCCTGGTGGCAATCGCTGGTGGACCGCCGCGGGCCAGTGGATGTGCTGATCAACTGTGCCGGCATCATGGACATCATCAGCATCACCGGCACCGGCTGGGAACAAGGCAAGCGCCTGCTGGATATCAACTTCACCGCCCCCATGCGACTCATGGACCTGGCGCTGCCGGCCATGATGGAGGCCCGGAACGGATGCGTGATCAATGTGGCCAGCATGGCCGGGCGCGTGCCGATCCGTGGCTGCAGTTACTACGGCGGCGCCAAGGCCGGCATCGGCCTGGCCTCGGAAATTGCCCGGCTGGACCTGAAAAAACAGGGCGTCAATGTGATCACCGTCTATCCGGGACCGATCCATTCCGGCCTGGAAAGTCATGCGCGCAGCCAGGTGAAAAAAGGTCCGGTGTCACGTTATATCCCCACCGGCAAACCGGAGGTACTGGCCGAACGCATTTACCGCACCTTCGGCAAGGGCGGAGCCCGGGTGATCTATCCGGATATCTACGCCCTCGCCAAGCAGGTAGCCAACCTGAATCTGACTAACCGGGCCATGGATTTCTTCAGCCCGCAACCCAACCAGTGACCCCGGACAAGCCATGACACAGCAAGCCAATACTCCGATTTATGACGTCCTGATCGTGGGCGCCGGCATCAGCGGCATTGGCCTGGGCATTCGCCTCAGGGAAGCCGGCTTCGGTAACTTTGTGATCCTGGAAAAGGCCGCAGATCTGGGCGGCACCTGGCGGGACAATACCTACCCGGGCTGCGCCTGCGATGTGCCCTCGGCGTTGTATTCCTATTCCTTCGCCCAAAAACCGGACTGGAGCCGGGCCTTCGCCGGGCAGGCGGAAATCCTCGACTATGTGCGCGACACCGCCCAGCGCCACACCATTCCCGATTACATCCGCTTCAATCAGGCGGTGGAACGAGCCCAATGGCGGGAAAGCAAAAACCTCTGGGAAGTGCAGACCGGCGATCGGCTCTACCTGGCCCGCACTATCGTGGCCTGCTCCGGCTACCTGCACGAACCAATCATTCCCAACATTCCCGGCCTGAAGGATTTTCAGGGCAAGCTGTTTCATTCCTCCCGCTGGGACCATGACCACGACCTGGGCGGCGAACGGGTAGCGGTAATCGGCACCGGCGCCTCGGCGATCCAGTTTGTGCCGGAAATCCAGCCGAAGGTAAAGCACCTGACCCTGTTCCAGCGCACCCCGCAATGGGTGCTGCCCAAGCCAGACCACCCCATCCCCAAACTCGAGGAAAACTTCTTCCGCCTGCCGTTCACCCTGAACGCCTGGCGCAAGACCCTCTACGGTGGCTTTGAAACCTTCGGCATCGGCTTTCGCAAACCCGCCCTGCTTCGGCAGATCCAGAAACTGGGCGAGGCGCATATCCGGCTGGCCATCAAGGACCCGGCCCTGCGTGACAAGCTCACCCCGGATTACACCTTGGGCTGCAAACGGGTACTGATGAGCAACCAGTATTACCCGGCGCTCAATCAGGGCAATGTGGATGTGTTCGCTACCGGCCTGCAGGAAGTTCGCGGCAACACCCTGGTGGGTCAGGACGGCAGCGAGTGCGAGGTGGACACGATCATTCTGGGTACCGGTTTCTTCGTCACCGAACCGCCCATTGCTGATCACATCTTCAACGATACCGGTGAGTCACTCAGTGACATGTGGCAAGACGGCATGCAGGCCTATCGCGGCACCACCATCGCCGGCTTGCCGAACGCCTTCATGGTGCTGGGGCCCAACCTGGGCATCGGCCACAACTCCGCCTTTATCGTCATCGAGGCGCAGATCAACTATATCCTCAGCACCCTGCACACCATGCGCGAGCAGCAACTGAGCCGAGTAGAAGTGAAAGCCGACAGCCAGAGAGCCTATAACCGCAAGGTGCAGAAAGACCTGCAGGGTACGGTCTGGAACACCGGCGGCTGCTCCAGCTACTACCTGGACAAGAACGGTTTCAACAGCGTGGGTTTCCCCTGGAGCACGCTGGAAATGCAGCGTCTGCTCAAGGACTTTGATGCCGGCAGCTACTCACTGACTCCTGCCAGCCAACCCGTCTTTTAATATGAACAGGTCCTGATTATGACAAACACGACCCAAACGCCCCCACGTCGCGCCCTGGTTCTGGGCTGCGGCGGCGTCGCCGGCGGCGCCTGGAGCATCGCCGCCCTGCATCATCTGGAACAGCAACTGAACTGGGATGCCCGCGACGCCGATATTCTCATCGGCACCTCAGCAGGCGCGGTACTGGCCACCCTGCTGGGCAGCGGCGTCAGCGTGGCCCAGTTGCTGGCCTGCCAGCAGGGCACCAGCCAACAGTGCCGCTGGGATCATGACCATGACACTGGCGGCGCCCTGCCCCCCCTGCCCGGCGCCAGCCTTACCGGTGCCCGGCTGGTACTGAAAGGCTTGCGTGGTGAAGTCTCGCCGCTGACTGCCTTCTGCGGCCTGCTGCCGCGGGGCCAGTTCAACATGGCGCCCTTCCGGCGACTGATCAACGACGCTACCGCAGGGGCAGACTGGGTAGCCCACCCCGCCACTTGGATCATGGCCGTGGATACCACCACCGGCAAACGGGTGCCCTTCGGCAAAGGTGGCACCCCGCAGGCCTCCATTGCCGATGCGGTCTGCGCGTCCTATGGGGTCCCCTTCTGGTGCCCACCGGTCAGCCTGGGCAACCGCAGCTACATTGACGGCGGTGTCGCCTCTCCCACCTCGGCGGACCTACTGGTGGACAGCGCCGTAGACGAGGTAATCATTCTCGCGCCCATGGCCTCACGGCAGCCGGACAAGCCTCGCTCACCCCTGGCCGCCATCGAGCGTCGGGTACGCCGCTACATGACCGGTATCGTGGATCAGGAGGTGAGTAAACTGGAAAAAGCGGGCAAGCGGGTAATTCGTTTGGAGCCCAACGCAGACGACCTGCAGGCTTTTGGTTTCAACATGATGGACCCGACACGGCGGCGCCAGGTGCTGGACACGGCACTAATGACTACGGCCGTTACCGTACAGAACGCGTTTTAGGCTGGTAACACGGGGAGGTTCGCCGGGCGGCTTCCCCAAATGGTCTAGAGTGAGTCCACCGCCTCCATCAGCGATGCCTTGATACCATGCAATGAACTGTGTGCGGCCTGGCCTTCTGCATAGATTAACCCGCCTAACACCATCGCCCCCACCGCCAACGCGACCAACGCCAGAAGGCGCACACGATCCCCCTCAAGCTTTTTACCCGGCGGAAAGTGTTCGGTCTTTTGCTCTCTGCCTTGCGTATGTACTCGCATAATGACACCTCCCCTTTTGTTTTACGCGGGGCGAGACAAACTCGCAAGTAGCTACCTAGGCGATCAGAGAGCATTCCGGGCAAAACCGCAAGGTGCGGAAGTAGAGCTTGGCCACTGGCAAGGCGTGGATACAGTGGGTGAAATCACCCAGATAAATGCGCTGGTCGTTGCCATTTGGCAGATGCCGGCAATTCACCGTGTGAATTTCCCAGGTATCTTCGTCGGCCTTTATCTTGCTGAGGTAATACCGCATACCCTTCCCCGATTCGCGGATTCGACAGGGCGCATGTTAGGGCTATGAGAGTTGAACGGTATGAAAAGAAGGTAAAAACTAGCGGCAAATGAAATTAACTTGATAGTGACCCTGGCCAGAGTGTGGCGGTATAAGAAACCTGGGCAACCTATTGCCAAACCTGGATAAACCAACCGGTAATGTTTATGGAGAACCCGGGGCCGTTTCCTCGAGGCCTTTACAGACCGACGATCTCAGGGGCGAGCAACTATCTTTACAGTAGGCGCAACTGAACCGGCTTAAGCTTGCCCAAAAAACAAAAGGCCGTAACAGCAATGCTGTTACGGCCTTTCTTTGAGATGGTGCGCCAGGAGGGAGTTGAACCCCCACACCTCTCGGCACCAGAACCTAAATCTGGCGTGTCTACCAATTCCACCACTGGCGCAATGGGCGGGTATTCTAGCAGGCTAATCGTTAATTACCAGCAGGATCAGCCCCCCTGAAGAATCCGGTAAAGCGCCTGCAGGTCTTTATCGATCTTGGTCACCTTGCCCGCCAGGGCGGATAGCTGGGCGCTGTTGTCCGGAGCCTGTTGTGCCACCGGGATCGCCGCCGCTTTCGGACGCTCGGCCAGACGACTGATCCGTGAGGACAGGCCATTCAACTTGCTGTCCATCTCGTTCAGGCGCGTGGCCAGCTCGGCGCTTTCGTTGTTGCTGTTACGCTGTTTTGCCATGGTAACGGTGATCCCGCGTACCTTCGCATTCAGTTCGCGAAAATCGTCACGCAGGCTGTTGACCACCACATCACCAGGAGACACGTCAGAAGTGGCAGGCGCTTTTGCCGGACTGCGCGCGCCTTCTCTTGCCTCACCCTGACGCTGCGATGCCAGCTGATAGTACTGCTCTCGCAATTCACTGAGTTCACGACTGGTTTCAGCGTGGGCCAGCCACTGGCTGGCGGCCAACAGCACGGCGATCACCGCCAGCACCAGGGACAACCACAACAAGCCGGAGTGGCCACCCTCGCTGACCGAGATGGGTTTGGTTTTTTTGGGCGTGCGCAGATTGATCGGTTCCAGATCCGGCCCAGGTACCGGGGTAGCTACCGCCAGTACATCCTGATTCAACCCCTGTAAACGCCGCTCTTTACTTTCCGGCAACTTGGCCATGGCAAGACGCTCTTTTACTTGTTGTTTTTAGCTGATCACCACCCCCCGTGGCCGATCAGCGCCCTTCCAGTTTGTCCAAACGACTATTGACCAGCAGCCGGTAAGAATCAAAAGCCGCGATCGCCGCCTCTGTCTCATCCAGCCGATCTTTCAACGCTGCCAGCCCGGCCTGGTTTTTTTCCACCTTGGCCAGACCGCTTTTCAGATTTTGCTGCTGGCTTTCCAGTTGATTGATATTTTCCGCCAGCACATCCACCTGGGTCTGCATCTGACTGATGCGGGTCTGCCACTGTTCACTGCTCTTGTTGACAGCAGCCACCGCGCTGTCCACCTGCTTTTTCAGGGCAGCGGTGTCCTTGCTGATCCCCTGCAGTTTGCCATCCACTCCGGCCTGGGCCTTTTTTACCTCATTGAGGGTGGCAGACAAGGCGGTCAATTTCTTGCTCTGCTCGGCGATATCCGCTCGGTTACGCTTGTTGCTCAGATCCCAGAGCTTGCGGATTTCGGTGTTGTTTTCTTCCAGCCTCTTGCCGTGAGCGCGGACCGTATCCTGCAATTGCCCGGACGACTGGTTCAGGCTCTCGTCGGTGGCAGATAACCGGGACTGGAGGTTGCCCAGCTTCTGGCTGGATTCCGAAATGCGCTCGTCCATCTGTGACTGCAGCACGGTCATCTGTTTCTGGAACCAGACCCCCATCACGGCGATCAGCACCACCAGCACCAGACAGGCAATCATCCAGCCACCGCCGCCACCACCACTGGAGGGCGGCACCGGCTTTTTCGGGGCCTTGGGAGGCTTGCCCGCCCCCTTCTCCGTGGGCTTGTTGCTGCCGGCAGAAGAAGGTCGGCGACCGGCATCACCATGATCATCCACGGTGACATCATTCAGATTACCCAGATTTACTTCACGATCTCGCGTCATTCCTGTGTCCTGCATACCGGATAGTCCGGTTCATGGGCCGATTGACAGATAGTGCCACAGGGGGCACTGCGGCGCTGCCGAACAGCGCCCATTTAGTCCTGCCTGTATCTGAAAAATTTATTCGCCGCTTTTCTCGAACAACGGCTGTTCGGTGGCGTAGTAGACCATATCGCCCAGCTCGTGCTTGCCTTCTTCGTTCTTGAGCAACGGCAGGAAAATCACCCAGGGGCGAACATCGCGGTGATCTACCTGGGCCCATACCCCCGTGACTTTTTCACCATTTTCGGCGGTGACTTCGTGTAGGCGAAACAGAGCCATCAGCTCGATATCCGGTTGCTCCATGCCGATCTTACGCAGCTGCCGAAACAGGCCTTGGGCCCACTCTTCTGCACTTGGAGCGTCGGCCCTGTCGCCGGAATAGCCAACCGCCCTCACCGTATCTCCGGACTGAATCATGCCGAAAGGATAGAGTCCACCGGAGCTCTGGATGGCCTTCAGTGCCTGGCGCAGGCCGGCTTCTGCCAACTGATCCATGGCCTGCTGCTCGGGGCTTTTCTGTTTTTGCTCGGCGGAGGCTGGCGTCGGCCCTTCTGCCATGGCAGCGGTGGCTGACAACCCCATCACAAGAAAAAAGATTCCCAAAAAACGCATATCACACCTGTTATTTTCATGAACCTGCGGGTTGGACCACACAAACCCCGACAATATCCCGGGACGGACGCTAGCAAACTTCCCCCACCACCGCCAGACAGACACGAAAAAGGCCGCAAAAGCGGCCTTTTTCACTACCTGAACGGTACCCCTATATGGGATATGCCGTCTTAACCGGCAAAGTTGCTGGCGGCAAAGTCCCAGTTGATCAGGTTCCAGATGGATTCCAGATACTTGGGACGGGCATTGCGGTAATCCACGTAGTAGGCGTGTTCCCACACGTCCACGGTGAACAGCGGCGTCTGGCCCTTGTCGTGGGCGATCGGGGTATCCGCATCATCGGTATTGACGATTTCCAGGCTGCCATCGGTGTTCTTCACCAGCCAGGTCCAGCCAGAACCGAAGTTGCCGGTCGCTTTGGCATTGAACTGGGACTTGAACTCGTCGAAGGAGCCGAAAGCGGTGTCGATGGCCGCAGCCAGATCACCGGTGGGAGCGCCACCGCCGTTGGGGCTCAGGCTGTTCCAGTAGAAGGTGTGGTTCCAGACCTGGGCGGCCTGGTTGAACAGACCGCCTTGGGCGCTCTTGATGATCTCTTCCAGGGATTTGCCTTCGTTGTCGGTGCCGGCAACCATGTCGTTCAGCTTGGTCACGTAGGCATTGTGGTGCTTGCCGTGATGATACTCGAGAGTTTCTGCAGAAATATGCGGTTCCAGTGCATTTTTCTCGAACGGAAGCGGCGGTAATTCAAAAGCCATAGTCATTTCCCCTGACATCATGTTGTTCTGTTGCGGCTCGGCAACAGAAAGAAATTCCCCGCTGAGGGCATGCCTGCCCTCAGCGGCTGAATGATAATAACAAGCTACCGGCGGCAATCTCCACCACGGACCGGGGGTTTACCATGATTGCCTTTGGCTGCAATAGACGAATCCTATCGCCAATGCCTGGTCCGTGACCGGCAGGTCCCTGTGAGATGGGGTGTATCCCCCTTGTTTCAAGTACAATGCGCCCCAAATTTTGATAACTGCTACCTGAATCCGTGACTTCAGCGTGGATGCATGGCGTAAGAATTTGTTGTCACGGGGGATTTTCTGAAGAAGCGTCGTATCAGGGAATACGATCGACTGAAGACAAATTTTCTGTGGCTGCAAAGGCTTGCGTCAGGCGCCGCGATGAAGTCACGGATTCAGGTACTATTTTGCTGGCAGGAGAAAACGATGTCTGATGATGCTGTAGTAATTGTAAATGGTGCCCGTACCGCCATGGGTGGCTTCCAGGGTTCCCTGTCTGCGGTTTCCGCTCCCGAACTGGGCGCCGCCTCTATCCGTGAAGCCGTGTCTCGTGCCGGCCTGAAGCCGGAAGACGTGCAGGAAGTCATCATGGGCTGTGTACTGCCCGCCGGCCTCAAGCAGGGCCCGGCCCGCCAGGCCATGCGTCTGGCCGGCCTGCCGGACAACACCGGTGCCACCACCATCAACAAGCTGTGCGGCTCCGGCATGAAGGCCACTATGTTCGCCTATGATTCCATCAAGGCCGGCACCAACGACATCGTCGTTTCCGGTGGTATGGAATCCATGACCAATGCTCCCTATGTGCTGGACAAGGCACGCAGCGGCATGCGCATGGGCCACGGCCAGGTGTTTGACCACATGTTCCTGGATGGCCTGGAAGATGCGGAAACCGGCCGCCTGATGGGCTCCTTCGCCCAGGAAGTGGCTGACAAACGCTCCATTACCCGCGAAGACATGGACAACTACGCCATCGAATCCCTGAACCGCGCCAATGCCGCCATCGACAACGGCTGGTTCAAGGACGAAATCGTGCCGGTGACCGTGAAGACCCGTAAGGGTGAAGTGGTTGTCGACACCGACGAGCAACCCGGCAACGCCAACATCGACAAGATACCCACCCTGCGTCCGGCCTTCGCCAAAGACGGCACCGTCACCGCCGCCAACGCCAGCTCCATCTCCGATGGCGGCTCTGCGCTGGTACTGGCCCGCGAATCCTTGGCCAATGAGCGTGGCCTCAAGCCGCTGGCCCGTATCCTGGCTCACGCGACCAACAGCAAACACCCCAGCGAGTTCACCATTGCCCCCATCGGTGCCACCGAAGCGGTGATGAAGAAAGCCGGCTGGACCGTGGACGACGTGGATCTGTTCGAGATCAACGAAGCCTTCGCCATGGTGGCGATGATGCCGATGATCGACCTGGGCATTCCTCACGAGAAGGTGAACATCCACGGCGGCGCCTGTGCCCTGGGTCACCCGGTGGGCTCCACTGGCTCACGCATCATTCTCACCCTGATCCACGCGCTCAAGCGCACCGGCGGCAAGCGCGGTGTGGCCAGCCTGTGCATCGGCGGTGGTGAAGCGACGGCGGTAGCCATCGAGCTGCTGTAATACGCTCAACGCTTAATGCCAGACCAGACGGGGCCTTCGGGCCCCGTTTTTTGTTGGCGGCGTCCTCATTCCCTGCCCTCTGTAGGAGCACCTCTTGAGGTGCGAATCAGGCGGAGCGAGGCGATAGGGAGTGATCATTTAGAAAGACCTGTCAGGCCCTGGAATGCCTGATCCCCCTGCGGGCGATTCCCGCGCAAGCGCGGTTCGCGGCTCGAGCGCCGCTCCTACAGCGGCTTCGTAGAGATGACAAAGCCACCCCTCCAACAATTCATTTCCGAAACATCCGCTTTCACTTTCAAACTCTGTTGCACTTTCCTGACCGGATTCGCCCTCCGTCGTATACGCAAAACCGGATTTCACCTGTACCCTGACCGGCTAGTCACCGTTTTCGGTTGGGCATGAGCCCGGGAGCACCATGACAGCATTACCTGTGATCACCGCCATGGGCGGCATCAATGCAGCCGGCCGTAGCGCCTTGCATTTCGGCTTTCAGCGATTGATTTTTGATGCCCTGCCGGATATCACCCGCCAGGACACTCTGCGTTCGCTGGGCCAATTGACCGGCCGCGCCCCGGACGATCAGCTGGCGGCCACGCTGATCCGTGCCCTGCCCGACTCACACCGTCTCCACGCCGCCATCAGCGGCACCAGCGACATTCCCGTTACCCTGGAAATGCGCAACATGGACCTGCCTGACCCGCTACCCGCTGGCTGGCAGGTCTCTCCTATCGACAAGCGCCGCAGCCGGGTCACCCTGCCTGCGGGGCTGGACCTGCGTGTGCCCCATGACGCCCCGCGCCGCGTCAGCGCCGCCGGGCAACTGCCGGACGGCTTCGACCCCGGCGCTCTGTATGCCTCGCGCAATCACCCCCGCGCCCTGCAGATGGCGATCTTCGGCATCAGCGATGCGCTGGGGGATCTGGGTATCGACTGGGCCACCGTGGCCGGCAAGGTACGCCCGGACCAGGTGGCGGTTTACGCCAGCAACGCCATGTCACAGATGGACGACAACGGCCTGGGCGGCGTCATGCGCTTCCCCCAACGGCCAGCGCATCACCTCAAAACAGGTACCGTTGGGGCTGGGCGAAATGACCGCGGATTTCCTCAACGCCTATGTGCTGCACTCGGTGGGGACTACCGGCGGCATGCTCGGCGCCTGCGCCACCTTCCTCTACAACCTGGAAAAAGGGGTGCAGGCCATTCGCAGTGGCAAGGTCCGGGTGGCCATCGTCGGCACCAGCGAGGCACCGCTGATGCCAGAAATCATGGAAGGTTACCGGGCCATGGGCGCGCTGGCGGAAGACCAGGATCTGGCGGCACTGGATGGGGCGACTCAGGCCGATGTGCGTCGTGCCTGCCGACCGTTTTCCGACAACTGCGGCTTCACTATGGCCGAGTCTGCCCAGTTTACCGTGCTGATGGATGATGCCCTGGCACTGGAGCTGGGTGCCGACATTCTTGGTGCGGTACCGGACGTGTTTATCCACGCCGACGGCGCCAAGAAATCCATTTCTGCTCCCGGGGTCGGCAACTACCTGACCGTGGGCAAGGCCGCCGCCCTGACCCGCCAGCTGATCGGCGAAAAGGGCCTGCGCGAGCACAGCTTTGTCCATGCCCACGGCACCGGCACGCCCCAGAACCGGGTCACCGAATCGGTAATTCTGGACCGGGTGGCAGACGCCTTCGGCATCCGCCATTGGCCGGTCACTGCTATCAAGGCCTATGTGGGACACTCGCTGGGCAGCGCCGGGGGCGATCAGCTGGCGGCGGCCCTGGGCAGCTTTGCCCAGGGCGTCTTGCCGGGCATCCGCACCATCGACCATATCGCCGGCGATGTGCACCGCCAGCATCTGGATTTCGCCATGGAGCATGTGCAGCGTGATGATTTGCAGGCCAGCCTGATCAATTCGAAAGGCTTTGGCGGCAACAATGCCACCGCCGTGGCCCTGTCAGCCACAGTCACCGAAGCCATGTTGCAGCAGCGCCATGGAGAGAAGGCCATCACTCATTGGCAAACCGCCCGGGACAGTGTGCTGCAGGCCAAGGCCCGTTTCCGCGACCACTGCCTGAACGAGGCGCCCAAACCGGTATATCGGTTTAACGACGGGGTGCTGGGGGATGAAGCGGTTACCTTGAGCGGGAAAGCCGTGCAGCTCAATGGCGGCACCGTCATGGGCTTTGATGACGACAGCGAGCTGACGGCTTACCAACTGGATCGCTAGAGATCCCTTGCAAGCCACTACTGGCACTCAAGAATGCCGTTGGAGCTTTGCTTGCAAAGCGAAGGTCGTCCCCACCCTTCGCCTTGCAAGCAGGACTCTAACATCCGGGTTTCCGGGTTCAGCGAATCTCCACCTGGAAGGCCGGCGACGCCCAGCCCCGGGGAGCGCTCTGCCCATCGCTGGCTAACGGCTCACCACCGTAAATCACCTGCTGTGAATCACCGTACTGCAGCCAGGTCTGCGTGGGCATTACCCCCTCGCCAGGCTTGCTGTAATCGCAGACGCCCTGCGGGAAAATTTCCGCTACCTGAGCCGCAAAAGCGTCCGGGTCCAGGGCCAGAGGATAATCGGCCGGGTCCACCGGTTTCAGCTGGCACTTGTTGGTCAGGGTTTCAATGCTGTCACCGGCCACGGTGCGTGGGGTGCCGAAACGGGTCTGCACCACGGTCTGTTGCAGGTTCAGAATCGGATCGGTAAGCGGCGCCAGCAAATCACCCAGCGTACCCAGCAAGTCCCCCAGCACCGGCAGCTCGGCCACTACCGGTAGCTCGCTGATATCCAGGCCACATACCTGGCCGGTCAGCGCATCCACCACCACCCCGGCTTCCGCCGGCGCCGGCGGCAACAAGGACAGATCCAGCCCCGGCAGGATCGGCTCCGGGTACAGCAGGTTGCCGGTCAACGGTACGATGGGCCCCTCCGGGCCGAACAGGGACGACACCGACAGACAACGGTCACGGGCATAGACCGGCTTGTTGGCCACCACTTTCTCGGCCACCGGCGTGGCAGTGTCGTCCTGCTCGATGCCCGATAACCAAAGGTCCATGACCAACAGGGCTTCCGTGGTGAAAACCGTATCGCCAAACAGCGGCGCCGGTCCATACCAGATCACATGGTTGTCAGCATGGCCCTGGCTCTGCTCCAGTCGCGCACGCATCTGCCAGGAATGGTAGGCATCGTGGGCAATGCCCGGGTCCGGCCCACGCAGATCAATGATCGGCACCTTGGCCAGATGCTCGGCGGTGTTGATGGCGCCGGTGCGATAGGCATTACGCAGGGCTTGCGGGTCGGCCACGGTGCGCTCGGCCTGGTAGTCGATATCCACGCTCAACCCACCGATTTCGCGATTTACCTTGAGAAACTGCTCGCCGCTGATTACCCCGTTTTGCAATGCTTTCAAACCATACTGGACACCCACATTATCCAGCGGAATACCGCCAAAACCGCGACCGAGCAACTGCTCGTTGCTGGACCATACCGACGGGTCTCGGGGGCCGAACTGATTGATCATGTAATCCAGCAATCCACAACGCAGTCCGTCCGGCTGCGACTCGGCGTCATAGACTTCCACCCCTTCCTGCAGACCGGGGCAATCTTCCTGGTTCGGGTAGGCAGCCGGGAAGAAGGCCAGGTCGGAGAACACCGGGTTCAATGGCAAGTGGCCATAGAAGGCGGACCACTGCGCGGCCGGAATCACCCCGGAAGTCAGTAGCGAGGTGACCACCTCCTGAAAACCCTGAGGGTCCGTGGGCAGCTGGTTGCCGAAGTAGTTGCTGAGCAGGTTGTAGTCCGCGAACTGGGTGGCGGTGGTCCAGACATCCGGGTAGGAACATTGCACGATCAACCCCTGATAAATGCCCGGATAGGCATTGGCCACGTGGTGCTGAGTGATGGAGCCACCGGAGCAACCGGTGCCGATGGTGTAACGGATTTCCCCGTACTGCTCGATGATGCGCTCTTTCCCCATCATCAGCGATTCCGCCGCCGTCACCAGATTGGCGTTATGGCCCAGGTTGGCCTGGGCGGTAGACAGGGTCATGAACCCCCGCGCCAGAGCGGTGGTAATGCTGTCACCCAGTAACAGCTCGGCGCCCGCCGGCGCGGTGCCGGCGATATCGCCGCGGGGCACTTCACCCATGCCATAACTGACTCCCACGTTACCGCCATGATGAATCAGCAGCTTGCCGTTCCATTGCGGTTGCGGTGCCAGGGCGGTCCAGGGCTGATCCGGCTGATAGAGGGTCATGATCAGGTAACGGTCACGATTCTGAACCCCTTCCTCCATGCGCACGATAAAGGGCAGTTCTACCCCTTTATCAGTGGTTATTCGGGCAATACTGTCGTCCGCAGGCGGATTCGCCGGATCATAAGGCTGGAAGGCTTCCGGCAATCCGGGGTTTTCCGGGTCGAAACCGGTCAGCAGGCTTTCCAGTTTGTTGGCCGGCACATATTGAAAGCGGTACTCCGCTGGCTGATTGCACTGGGCATCTACCGCCTGAGCATTGGTGCACTGCCAGGGCTGCAACTGGGGGCCGGAAAACACCGGGCCGCCGTTGGGATGGTTGATGATCTGTTGCTCCAGCACCGACTCATCCGCCAACACTACGGTCAGGGTATTGGCACCCAGGCCCATACCCTGCAACAGCCCTTTGAGGCCCCCATCGCTGGTGGCAGTCAGTTGCTGGGTCACCTCCCGATCCCCCAGCATCACTGTTGCACCATTCAACAAGGCGCTATCGTCAGCGGTAATTTCCACCAGCGCATCACCACCACTGATCAGGTCCGCACGGTTGGACAGCACGCTGATGCTTCCTTCCCCGGCCCGCGGGGCATCGGGAATATCCGGATCGGGAGTGTTCGGGACCGGATTACTGGCAGCCGGCGACGATGAAGAACCGCCACCACCACAGGCGGCCAGCAGGGCTACCAGGCCGGTAGCCAGCAAACGAGAAAGGGCTTTCATGGGACACTCCAGGCCGGCGCGCTGGCCGGCTTATTGTTGTTAACATCAGTGTTAACCCATTCTCATGGACAGCGTGCCGACTTACTGTTGATGTGCGGTAGCAGGATAGTTACCGGGAGGCGACATTCTTTGCAGAATGTTGCACGTATGTACCACCCATTATTCAACTTGGTTCAGGCTCACGACCCACCCTGTTAAGGTAGCCGCAATCACTGGATGGACTGCCCATGATCCGACTGAAACTTGCCCTGCTCATGCTACTGGCGCTGATCGCCTGCATCGCCCTCTGGCATCGATACAAACCGCTGCCGGACGGCCTGGCCCATGAGTCGCCGTTACTGCCTGCCCAGGGCCTGACCCTGCTGGTGGATGACACCTGGGAAACCACCGATGGCAAGCGCGCGATGCGCCAGCGCATTTTCGACGAGACCCTGCGCCTGATCGGCCAGGCCCGGCAACTGGTGGTGGTGGACATGTTTCTGTTCAATGCCTTTCAGGGCACCGACGATGCCAGCTACCGCCCCTTGTCAGCGCAGTTGACCCAAGCACTGCTGGACAAAAAACAGCAGCAGCCTGACTTGCCGGTGATTCTGATCAGTGACCCTATCAACACCCTCTACGGTGGCCTACACAGCAAGCACCTGGAGCGCCTGGAAGACGCGGGGGTGGTGGTGATCACCACCCCGCTGACACGCCTGCGTGACTCCAACCCGAGCTGGTCAGGGATCTGGCGGATCTGCTGTCAGTGGCTGGGCAACAGCAACGAGGGTGGCTGGCTGCCCAACCCCATGGGGCCTGGCAAGGTCACCCTGCGCAGCTACCTGACCCTGCTCAACTTCAAGGCCAACCACCGCAAGACCCTGGTGGTGGATGAAGGCGACCGGTGGACCGCGCTGGTCACCACGGCCAATCCCCACGATGCCAGCAGCGCCCACAGCAATCTGGGCCTCACGTTCCAGGGCCCGGCCGTGGCGGACATGCTGGAGAGCGAGTTGGCCGTGGCGCGAATGGCGGGCGTCAGCCTGCCCGATCTGCCGACACTCTCGACCGGGACCCCTGCCGACACGGCCCCGGCCCAGCTTCAGGTACTCACCGAAGGCGCCATCCGCGATGCCCTGCTGGCCGCCGTTGAGCGCAGCCGCAGCGGAGAGGCACTGGATATCTCTGTGTTCTACCTGTCCCACCGCCCCCTGGTGAAGGCGCTGTTGGCGGCCCATGAGCGGGGCGTAACCGTGCGCGTGCTGCTGGACCCCAACAAGGATGCCTTCGGCCGCCAGAAAAACGGCATCCCCAATCGCCAGGTGGGGGCGGAGCTGCGGACCGCGGGCATTGAGGTGCGCTGGTGTAATACCCAGGGTGAGCAATGCCATACCAAGATGCTGCTGCGACGGGGAGCAGAACGCTCGGAAGTGATTATCGGCTCCGCTAACTTCACCCGCCGCAATCTGGACAACCTGAACCTGGAAAGCAGCGTGCGAGTGCTGGCAAAAACGGATCACGCCCTTATGGTCGATGCCCGATCCGCCTTTGCCAGACGCTGGGACAATCGTGACGGGGAGAAACACAGTACCGATTACGGGGTCTACGCGGATGAAGCGACCTGGAAGTACTGGGTGTATCGGGTAATGGAATTTACCGGGTGGAGCAGTTTTTAGGATAAAGGCGATTTTTTTACCACAGAGGGCACAGAGGCCACTGAGTAAAAACAACACGCGTCCTTTGTAAGCGCAAAGGCCCCTGTAGGAGCGTGCTTGCACGCGAACCCGTGACTTGCCGCAAGCAATTCGCGTGCAAGCACGCTCCTACGGGCCCATGAATCCCCGGGGGTTATTCCGTCACCGGGGGTTCTTTCACCAACCGGTTGCGATACCAATCCAGACCACTGACCGCGCCGTTGATCAACCAGGCGGCGGCGACCAGGCCGCCGGCCATGGGCCAGCCCCAAGTTTCCGGCAGCAGCTCGGTACCGGGAACAAACACCAGGAACAGCACGGTTTCCAGCACCGCCAGCAACATGGGCGCCGCCAATCGAGCCGGGTAATGCAGCTCAATGCCCAACCAGCGCAGAGCGGCACCGCCCATGCCAAGGCCAAGCCAGATAACAATCAGACCACCAATAATCACTGCCACCGTTAACGCTCCTGTTGCTGTTGTCCGTAGAGTGCCTCACGGCCGTGCCGGACCGCCATGCCTTCGCGGATTTTTTTCGGCAAACCACCCACTACCAGCGCATAGGAATGGTCAATCATGCGCTGGATTTCCCCCACCGGGATGGAGCCGTCCAGCTTGACGGTATTCCAGTGTTTCTTGTTCATGTGGTAGCCGGGAATCACAGCTTCGAAGATATCCCGCAGTGCCAGCGCCTGGTCCGGGTCGCACTTGAGATTCATGCGCCCTTCGCCCTGCTCTTCCCCCAGTGTCGCGAACATCTTGTCCCGCACTTTCATCACTGCCACATCCGGGCCGAAGGGGAAATCCTCTCGCGCTTCCGGCTTGCTCAACAGGTACGCTTGCGCGGCTTTGGCATCCATGATCAAGGCATCCCTTATTGACCCGCTATGCAGACATTGGCCGATTGGGTCGACGGCCTCAGCGACCTCATGATACCCGCCGCAGCAAAGGGACTACCAGCGAGGAGAAGCCGGCACACAGCGGATATGAGGAAGTGATTGCTGGTACACGCCGACGGAGCGGGCTGGCATTTTCGCGCCCAATAAAAAACCCCGGCGGATAGCCGGGGTCTTGTGTCTCGACAGTACCCTTGTGAGGCGGGGCCGAAACAAGTCAGGAAGTTTACCCGCTTGTGAAAAGGATCGCGACCGCTGAGGACGGTTTAGCTGATAACCAGCATGCACGAAAACCGCTGACGGGAAACAATGCGGCAACGCTCGACACAACAACGCGGGGCTCGTCCTACCCACATTGTTGCGTGCGCCTGTTACGTTGCTATGAAATTTCGCGGGTTTCGCGGAAGCGGATCTCCGGGTGACGCTCCTGTGCCAGTTGCAGGTTCACACGGGTCGGAGCCAGATAGGTCAGGTGACCAGCGCCGTCGCGGGACAGGTTATCGTGGGCTTTACGCTCAAAGGCCGTCAGCTCTTTGTCACTGCCGGCTTCAATCCAGCGCGCCGTGGCCACACTGACCGGTTCATAGCGGCAATCCACGCCGTATTCCCCTTTCAGGCGAGCGGCCACCACATCGAACTGCAGGGTGCCCACGGCGCCCAGAATCACGTCATTGTTGCGCAACGGGAAGAACACCTGGGTGGCGCCCTCTTCCGCCAGCTGAGTCAGCCCCTTGTGCAGCTGCTTGCTCTTCAGCGGGTCGTTGAGCACCACACGCTGGAACAATTCCGGGGCGAAGTGGGGAATGCCGGTGAAGGCCAACTCTTCCCCTTCAGTGAAGGTGTCACCGATCTGGATGGTGCCGTGGTTGTGCAGGCCAATGATATCGCCGGAAAAAGCCTCTTCCACGTTGTCACGCTCACCGGCCAGGAAGGTCAACGCATCAGGAATACGCACGTCCTTGCCGGTACGCACCTGCTTGAGCTTGATACCCTTGTGGTATTTGCCGGAACAGATGCGCATGAAGGCGATGCGGTCCCGGTGGCGGGGGTCCATGTTCGCCTGAATCTTGAACACGAAGCCGGTCATCTTGGGCTCGTCGGCGACTACGGTACGCGCGGTGGCATCGCGGGGCTGGGGCGGCGGAGCCCACTTCACCAGGCCATCGAGCATGTGATCGACGCCGAAGTTGCCCAAGGCGGTACCGAAGAACACCGGGGTCAACTTGCCGGCCAGGAAGCGTTCCAGATCGAATTCGTGGCTGGCGCCCTGAACCAGTTCCAGAGTCTCGCGCAACTCCTCGGCGTAGTCGGCTCCCACCGCCTGATCCAGCTCCGGATTATCGAGCCCTTTCACTTCGCGCACGTCCTGCACAGTGTGGCCCTGGCCGGTCTTGTACAGCACGGTGGTGTCGGTGAGCAGGTTGTAGACACCCTTGAAGCTCTTGCCCATACCGATGGGCCAGGTAATCGGCGCGCACTCGATATTGAGCACGTCCTCGATTTCATCCAGCACGTCGATGCCGTCACGGACGTCCCGGTCCAGCTTGTTGATAAAGGTAAGGATCGGCGTGTCGCGCAAGCGACACACTTCCATCAGCTTGACGGTCCGCTGCTCCACACCCTTGGCGGCATCGATCACCATCAGCGCCGAATCCACCGCAGTGAGGGTGCGGTAGGTGTCTTCAGAGAAGTCGGCGTGGCCGGGGGTATCCAGCAGGTTGACGGTGGCATCCTTGTAGGGGAACTGCATCACCGAGGTGGTCACCGAAATGCCCCGCTCCTTCTCCATCTCCATCCAGTCAGAGGTGGCGTGCTTGCCGGACTTCTTGCCTTTCACGGTACCTGCGCTCTGGATCAGGTTGCCGTACAACAACAGTTTTTCGGTAATGGTGGTTTTACCGGCGTCCGGGTGCGAAATAATAGCAAAAGTGCGCCGCCGCTTTACTTGATCGGCTATAGTGGAGTTAGTCATTTTCTCGAATTCAGATTTTGTACACAGCTTTGTACCCATTACTGAAACAACCAAACCCTTTGGCTGACGGGCACATTAAAGCGCAAAGGGTACGCGATCTGAGGCATTTTAAATACTACCGGGCGATACCAAAATGACTCACACCACCTTCAGCCATCGCCTACAGACGCCCTCCCTGGCATTTGCCATTCTGACCCTGCCCGCCGCCGGCCATTGATCTCCATTCAAGGCCAGCGACTATCGTGTCAGCGTTACGCGGCGGGCATCAGTTGTACTCGCCGATCTGTCGCAAGAAGTTGCGTGCACCTGTAACGCCAATGGCCTTGAATGCAGCCTCGGTGTAATGCGTGCCATCCCTTGTGCCGTGGCCAGAAACCCACGCCCCGTCACCATCAACAACAAGGTCATCTTGAGAGAAATTATCAGGGTCGTAGTTCGTTGTGTGCTCGTAAACGATATGCACATCGTCCCGTGATGCTGCCACCTGCCTGTAAGCCGCATTCACTGCATTCACAGCAGGCATATTTTCCTCAACAGCGGCGAGAGTCTCACCTCTCCGGCCCGTAAGGCATAGTGCGAAATGCGTGTAGCCAAGGTCTATCTTGCACCGGGTGATGAGGTTATCAAGGGCAGCGGCCACTTGCTGCTGCTGATCCAGCAGCACCTCTTCGGGAACCACGCCGCCAACCTTGAGACTGTTGATATTGGATACATCAGTCTCACAGCCAACCCAAAACAATATCCTGTAATCTTGCGTTCTGAATCGAGGAGTAAGGTCGTTGAGCTTGGCCCATCTTTTATAAAGATCAATATTGCTTGTGTAGCCGCTGCCGGGGGCTCCAGCATTAATCGCCGCCTCTGTTTCCGGCTCCAGGTATGCAGAGTCCCCATTGTAGCCGCCGCCCACAAGCCCAATGCCACCAGCGGCGCGCACCATAATCACGGGGACTTTGCCGGTTATATTCGAGATTTCTTTAGCAAACCACCAAACAGGGCTTTGATTGTCAGTGCCTTGTGTAATGGCTCCACGGGTCAGCTCATCGTTAGAGATTGAATGCTGATAAGCCTCGCCGTCCGCGAAAGTCACAGGGCTCGCGTTTGTGTATGCCGCTCCCAGGTTTGACTGACCATAACCATGCACTGCAAACGTATCCTGCATCTCGCTTGGCGCCCATCGCTCCATCATTGCCTTGTGCGCTGCTGCCGCCTCTTCTACTGTGTGCGCTGGGCCTGAAAATGCCGCCGCTGCCCCAAAATCCCCCAGCAAACCACCAGCGCCTTGCCCCTGCCGGTAATTGCCCACCGTCACATGACCAAGATTAAAATCTGTGTAAGTCTCTGGAGCCGCGCCCTCCCTGTAATTGTTTATCCAGCCGTTTAAAAAACAGTACGAAACTTGATCGGCCCCGCTGTAGTAGCTGGTTCTGATGAGTACGTCGTTGTCGGAGTAAGTGTAAACTGGGCCACTACCCATATCTAAAATAGCGCTGCCGCCCTGAAAAACTGACGCGGAATGCGTGCCACTTGAATTATGGTTTAGCCTGATTGAAGGGTCTAAGCTGTCGGGATCAGCCGCCGTCTGCATCCCTAGAACCGTTTGGCTCTGAGATACATCCGTGATCTTTGACACCTCATGCAGGGAGAAGCTATCAAGCGGCGTAGAAATAAGGGCCGAGATAGCATCATTTTCGCCCGAGTAAGGCTCACTGCCATCAAACGTGATCCCAGGATGCCCCCCAACAGAGCCAACAGGCCTGTTAGTAATCTCGCTGACAAGATCATCGCCATTGCCGGAAAGGTCGCGGATTGCGGTCACATCGGAACCGGATACTGTGTAACCCTCTCCGGCGCCGTAGCTGAGGTCGTACAAAGCCAGCGGAGGAGTGGCAATCTTCGTCCACCAGTCGCCATCAAGGCGCTTCTCCAGCTTCCACACTCGGTCAAGGGCAGTGTTCGCGGTATTTCTCGCATCAGCAACGCCTTCGCTACTCGGGAAGCGCCCCACCTCCGTAGCCACCCCGCCAGTGTCGTGCAGATAGCGGATAAACTCTAGGCCGTCTGCTGATTCCACTTGAAACTGTTCGCCCTCTGCAGTGCCCGCAAGACCGGCAGCTGTATCATCATAGATGTCAGCGTTGGTAGCGGCGGTATTGGCGTAACCCTGTGCATCGGATGCATAACCTTCAGCTGCCGATTCATGGCCAGCTGCAGCAGCTTCCGCAGCTTCGGCTCGGTCGGCATCAGCGGCAGCATTGGGGTAATCTTCCTCTAGCTTCTTGAGAGTTGGCCGAACAGTGCCAGTTCGGTCTTCCCACTCGGCATTGGAAGAGTTTACCGCCGCGTCCAGATTCTCTGCATTATCGTAAAGATCGCGTGCGTCTGCGGATGGTACGGGGTTGCCGGTGTTGTATGTCGTCATGCTCTAGCCTCACTCTGGCGGCGCGTTGTCGTCATCTGCGTAAACCCGCTCGTCGTAATTAACGGCCCGGATGCCAACCTGCAGGCCCCCGGATGGCTCTATGGATTGGATAAGGGCAGGGAAGGTCCATTTGTCGCTGGTGCCGAAGTAGACATGCGGCGGCTCTTGTCTTTCTGTCAGGTCGGGCCAAACATCAACGGGTATATCGGCGACTATCTCCCGATTGTTGTTGCCCATTGAGGCAGAATAAGGGCCAACAAGCTCCCCGTATTCGTTACGGAATGCCACCACATGGCCTGTGCCTGACCAGTCCATATCTTCCGTAACGGTGATCCTGGCATCGTCACCGATAGCGGCAATGTTGCGCATAATGCTTGACTGGCCATAGCCTGGAATGTCATCCAGAAGCGGCACATAGCTCATGTAGCCTGCGTTCAAACCCTCAAGCTCGGTATTAAAACTGTAGTCCCAGCGCCTATATTTCTGCTGGCGCCGGTATCGCATCCCGATGCGCCACGCCTGTGTTCTGTTTGTAACGCCAGACAGCTTTAGGGTTTCTACCTTGTCCCCAAAATCCCCAGGCAATCGACACTCTACAGTCTGCTGCGCCCATGTCTGGCTGTCCGTATACTCAACATCAACGCCATCCGGCTCATCTGGGCGGACGCTAGTGAACGACCTGGAAAGGCCGTCACCGGTCATGTTTTGAGGGCTGAATGCTTGCTCAAAGGTTGTTCTTACCCCGTCTCTTATTGGCTTGATAGCTCCGTCATCCAGGGTAAGTTCTGCCATACCGGCACCTAGTGCTGTCTTCATTGCCTCGCGGAGGGTGGACTCTTGAAACACATAGTTGAATGTGTCCCCTCTTGATTTATATAAACTATCAAGTGATACCATGGCGTCATCATCGTATGGCATAGATATAGACTCTGCCATGTAACGCAAGGCCGGGATAATGTCAGCCGTCTCTACATTGCCCGCTGTCCATTCGCCACCAGACAATACGGGGATTTTCCGTTTTGCTATGACGTTGATCTGGTTCTCTGACGCCCCGGCAATTTCCTCTGCATCCTCTACCTCGACAGAAATAGTCGTCCACGGATAAGAGGATGGCGCATCAAGCTTGGCCCTCAGGCCATACCACTCCACGTCTCTGAATTTAAAAGCCGTGCTTGCAGCCCCGGCACGCCTCATGCGCACTTCAGGGCGCATAGCAGACGCAAGGTCAATGCTAAACGTGTAGCCTATTTGATCTCTGGACCTTGTTTTTACTGTCTTGACCTCGGACTCCCATGCATCGGAAGATCCCGCCTCGCGCCACTGGATTTCTATAGTCTGGCTTTCAGGGAAAGACCCGCCTTGCCCGAAAGTCTCCCAAAGCCCATTAGGGAAAAATAAATCGTATTCAATTTTTTCTGTGACTTCACCAGCAGGGCAAGCCGTAAACGGTCCCGCCCATCCGATGGCCGCATCAGTGCTGGAGATATAAATAACCACCGAGCTGCTTGTGAGGAAATCAAACCCAGGCCATGACCCGTCTACCGCCCCTGTGTCTGTCAGCCTGGATACGGTGATAGAGCTAGTGGAAGCTGAGTCAATGCTGTAATCCATGTTCTCATAGCCGATAGCCATGCGGGCCGCGTTCTCAGTGAGGCCAAATACAGGGTCGCCATCAGGGTACGATAGCGTTATTTCGCCATCAGTAACTTCTGTCTCATCGCCGGTTACAGAAACAGGCGAAGCTCCAAATATTTGCTCAAGTTCTGCCGGGGACCCAGACACATTGAGCGCCGTTCCAGGGTAAGGCGGCCCAGCGCCAAGTATTTCCACATACCCGCTGCCATTGTCTTGCGCTGTAAACGGCAGGTTTTTTTCAGCAAACTTGCCGTTAATGAAATCAATCAAACCGGCCAAGTTAGCAAAAGCCTCATCGATGGTGATATTGCCGCCGAAAAATGCAGCGTTAACCAGCTGGTCAATGCCAAAAACAGCAACGGAAGAAGCAAAATCAAGGGTGCTTGGGGCGGCACTTCCGGTGTAGCTGGAAACAGATCCGGCATCTACAACAGCGCCCGCCGTGTAGCTGTTAATCTCATACAGTCCAGCATTGTCGCCGGCTACTTCAATTTTCATGCCTACGAACGGCCCGAGCTGGTCAACAGGGCCTCTGATAATGTCGCGTGTACCGCCAGTTATTATTTCGTAGTCCTGATAGCTTTCGATCCTGACATTCAGCGTGCTATTCCATGCTGCGGGAAAAGTCCCGGCGCCATCCGGGATGGTAATATCGGTGCCATCTACGGTAAAAATGGAGGCGTCGGGAGAGTCGTCAATGCCGCTGATACGTGTCAGGGGGATGCCAGAATTGCCGGCAGACGTCGCGCCGACTTCGGTGCTGCTGTGCCACCATTCCGCATTAACGTCCGCAGAGACATCTTCGTCAGGGTCATAGACTGTGTGAGACACGCCTGGCAGGGCCGTCATTTGGCTTTCGCCAATCTTTCGGCCCGCCAGTGGCACGTTGTATTCTCCAGCTCCTACGCAAAGGAAAAAACGCTGAGACAGTTTCTTTTTGTCTGAAAAGAACCGATGTGGCGGAACCAGGTAATCAGGAAAGCGTCTAAACTCCCCGAATATCTCAGGCACTGTTCCGCCAAGGCGTGCGGTGTTTGCCTTAACCTCAGAAAGATCAACACCCCGCCCCGCTGCGCCGCCACCTGTAGCCCTATTCGGCACGTCTGGAATGATGGCGTTAATTACAGGCCGCAACGTCTCGCGCAACGTGACAGCGGCAACAAGAAGGCTAACGCCCTGCGGCTGAACCGTAATATCAACTACGTCATCAGGCTCAATATCACGGCCCCAATGTTCGCGAGGCAGGATTGCGCCGTTAACCTGGACAGCAAAGGGCGCCACGGCATGCTGGTCAAATTCATCAATGTTCGCGCAAAGCCAGCCCCGCACACTTCCTGTCCATTCGTGGACTTCTGACGGGTCTTTGTCTGTGATGCTGGCGAAAACCCTAATCATAAAATTCCACTCTCACAAAGCGCGATTCAAAGCGGCGAATACTGGAAATCGTAACGCCGGTCTTTTCGTCAGTCTCCAGAACCCACAGCCTGCCGTCCGCCTTCACGATTATGCCGACATGGATGCACAGCCGACCGCGATACGCGAAAGCAATGGCGCCATCTTTTGGCTCGCTGGGAGAAAGACCGTCCTTCACGTCAGGCGCGAGCTTTGTCATACGCCGCCGGTCAACCACACCCCCAAACTCAGGCAGGAGCTGCCCAGTCATTTCCTCGCGCACTAGCCTGGTTAGGCCCCAGCAATCAAGGCCACACATGGTGCGCCCACCAGATACATACGGCACGGCCTGGTATCTCTCTATCATAGGTACTTGAGACCAGGGGCGTTGTTGCTGTCGTAAATCTGGCGCGGCCACCGGCTATTCAGGATGTCGTAATAGCTGGCCTCTATTTGAAGCTCAATCCCGCGAAATTCACCGCCAACCATGATGAAAGGCAAAGGAGAGGATTGAGGCGCAGAAAGGTCATTGCTCAAGTATTCCCGATAGACGACAGGAACCTGCTCGCCGGAATTAAGGGCGGCGGCCACAACCTGCTGCGCCCTTCCGGTTGCATTCCAGATGCCAAAATTGAGCGACTGCTGCCCGGTGTCGTTCTTGTCGGGCAGGCTCACAACAAGGTTGCCCGGCTCGAAGGTGACTTGTTCTTCCGTTTCTAGCGTTGCCGTCACTTCATTGAAGCCGTTGCATAGCAGCACAGGGGCTTCACCAGTGACACGTATGTCCAGAGTCTGGATTAGCACTGCGTCCGTTGGCGCACTGGCGTAAACCTTGTTCAGCAGGGTCGGCATCAGCTAGGCCACTCCACATTCGCGGCAAGGTCAATAATCTCGGCCTGCAAGACAAACTCAGGAAATTCAAGCCAGGATTCCGCCAGCGTCTGCCGCTCAAGCAATTCAAGCGACCCGGTAAAACGCCAGTCGTGCGCGCCTTCCATTGCCTTGCTATAAACTTCTGTGAAGCGGCACTCATAAGAGCTTACGCCGGGGTTTGAGCGGCCATCTAGCGGCGTGCGAAGGTCAACATTGAACCAGTCCGTTCCGTTGCGAATCTTGTATCGGAACCAGGCCTCAAAAAACATCGCCTCTTGCGGCGTGAAAATCCATGATACGGTCGCAAGCTCGGGGACATTGTCGAACGTCTGCCGCTGCTTAGCACGTCCTCCGGCCATCTGCGTCCGCGCAAAAGGCTGCACCAGCTCAAGGGAATAACCCTCACGCTGACCACAAGGCAGATCTGCCGGAAAATCGATATCAGTCGCCATCAGCTACCCACCCTTCGCACATTGCTTTTCGACTGCAAAGCCCTGAAGAAGGGCCCGTCACTGTTGACATCGGCCACCATTACATCAACAACTTCTCGGCCACCCATCTGCCGCCGCTGAACCGAAGTGCCAGGCGGCGCGTTATTTACGTTGACGGTAACCCCATTCCCACCGAGCATCTTGGCGGTGTCTGCACGGCTGGTGACGTGAGCAGGGCCCCGTACAATCTCCGGGCCGATCTCACCCGCAATACCCCACTTACCAGCAGGAATGACACCACCCTCATCAAACATACCCGCAAAGGAAGCGGCCGCCACTGTCGCAACAAATGGCGCCGTAGCGGCTGTTGCCGCTGCCGCCGCGGCAGGCGCAGCAGCAGGACCGACAACGGGTATAGCAGCAGTGCTCGCAAAAGAATTAATGGCCGCCAAAGCACTTGAAGCTTGAGCTTGGCCAATCATCGCCGCCGCACCAGCTGCTGCAGTAGTCTTACCAACCAGAAGCTGCACCGCCTGATAAGCCAACCACTGAGCCGCCATCTCACCCAAAGCCCGAACAATAGAGCGGGCCATACCTTCACCCAATTGCTGGAATGCTTCACGGGCAGTTTGTGCATCGAAAATCATGCTTTCGAAGGCGCTACCGACACCCTGTGAGAAGGTGCTGATGGTGGAATCAGCCAAGTCATTCAGGCTCGTTAAGGATTCCTCTGCCGCATCCAACCAGTTTGCCCAAAAGCCCTGGTTAATCTCGGCAAGCTGATCGTTGGTTTGCTGCTCAAGCCGCGCAAGAAGCTCCCTTCTTTCAAAGGATGTCTCTTCCGTTTTTGCAAGAATCTCATCTTTTCTTTTTTCATAGCTGGAGAGGATTAACTCCTCTTCAGTCATCAGCGATTTAGCTACCTGATCCAACGCTGCTGAGTCAGCATCACGTGCGGATCGCCATTGCTTGGTATAAGCCGAGGCACTATCGATAAGCTTGTCCAGGGCCTTTTGCTGCTCTTCTAGCGCCGCCGCAGCGCCCGCTGAACCTTCGCCGCCTGCGACACTGCCGGCACCACTTAGCAAAGCATCACGCTGTTCCAGAAACCGCTTGATTTCTTCTATGCGCTCGTTGCTTCCTGAGCCACCAGATCCACCACTCCAGATACCATCAAGCAGCCGGGCGTACTCCTCCAAATCGCCCCGCAGGTCTTCGGCACCCATATCGAAGGTGCCTTTAACCTCAGAAAAACGGTCAGAAATACGCTTAGCAGCAAGAACAGGGATGACTTTTTCATACCACGCAGCATCTTCAAATGCTGTATTACCCGCTGCCGCAAGTGTCGCAATACCCTTACCAAGCAATTGAACCGCTGCAAACGCACCCACCGCTGTTGCAGCCAGGCCTTTCATTACACCCGCAAGAGTAGAGCCGACTTGCTCAGCAAGCAGACCGGTTTCAGTTACATTACTGAACTCTTCAGCGAGCGACTGCAGGACAGGCAAAGTGGCCTGCGAGACCTGGTTCTTAAAGCCCTGGCTGGATTGCTCAAGCAAATACAGCGTAGCCTCAAGCTCCTGGGCGGCCTGAAGCGTATCGTCACTAAGGATGGCCCCGGCCTTCTCAGCCTGATCACCAAAGAGCCTGAACCCTTCCGCATTGTTACGCAGCAAAGGTAGCAACTGAGTCGCATCACTGGCGATGGCCTCCATGTAGAAGGTCATCTGGCTCTGGCTGAGGTTTGCCGCCTCAAGCCCTTTTACATAAAGCTCAAGCGCCTGGGGCCCGGAAAGATCCCGGAATTGCTTTGCCGTAATACCAGCCTTAGGCGCGATATTGTCGAAGAAGTCAACAAGCGGCCCGCCGCCAGTTTCCAGAAAGTCCCCAACCTTGTCGCCAGTGTCCTTGAAGATATCGGCCAGCTTATCTTGCTCAACACCCAGGAACTTCGCACCGGCGGCATAACGCTGAAAATCCTTGTAGCCGGTATTGGACACCTGGCTTAAACGGACCACTTCATTGGATAGCTGCAGGGTATCCTGTGTCAGCAAAACCAGACTGGCGCCGGCCCCAGCCGCAAAGCCCGCAATGACGGTGCCCGCCATCTTGATTTCTTTGCGGATCTCCCCCATCCGCTTTTTCGACAGGCGAGCGGCGCTGTCCATGCCCTTTTCAAAACCGCCCACTCGAGCGATCAGATCCAGCGTCAGGACACCCAGGCTACGGCTTGCCATTTATTGCCACCTTTCCATGGCCTCATCGAGGCTCAATTCGCGTTCGTCAGGGTTTGAATAGGGCATGAAATCGGCCATTTCCGCTTGGCCACCACCCAGCCTGTTCAGCTGCATGGCGATAAGCGCTATAGGCCACTCCAGCCGGCGATGCATGGCCAGCGGACCGCGCTTGCGGGTGTAGGCCAGCCACTGCTGCACTTCCCGGTAGCTGAGCGCCTGCTTGGCCTCAGCGATGGTGCGCCCACCCACACCGGCCAGCACGAGTTCGTGCCAGAACTCGTCGGCGGGCGTTATTTCTTTACCGAGACAGCGTCCCCAATGGCCTTCAGGAAGGCACCCGCCAGTGACGGCTTCAGCTGATAGGCATCTTCATAGCTGAGCTGTTCTTCGCCCTTTTTACCCAAGCGGATGGATTCAGAAATCATCAAGGCCTGAGCACTGCGATCGGGATCGTCAGGGTCCACCGGCTGGGAGCGAATGCGATCCACATCACCGAAGCACAATTGCTTCACCCACGCCTTGAAGCTACGCACTTCACCTTTGTAGGTGGGCTCCCACTTGGGGTTGTCCACAGAGACAGGGTTACCGTCACCATCCAGCTGTTTAATGGTCGGCAGGTTTCCCTTGGCATCGACGACCTTAATGCGGTCATCCCATTCGATGTCACACAGCACGGGCTCGACAGGCACAATGCCGCCGAGCGATTGCAGCTCTTTCAGGTCCATAATGGTTCCTTAGGGGTTTGTTCAGGCCGCCTTACGGCGCCATCCATCACCCGGAAGGCTCCGGGTTCGTTGAATTGAAACCTGAGTCGCAACCAGGGAATTGCCCTGGAATTCGAAGGGGAAGTCAGCCACATAGCCGCGGAATACATACCAGGTACGATCATTTGGCAGCTGAAGCTCACCGCTGCTATCCAGCGTCGGCAGCGAGTTAGGCTCACCCTGACTATCCAGAGGGCCATCGGACCAGCCAATAACCCAGATCACGCTGGGCTGCGGGTCTTCTTCGTAAAGCTGGTGCATACGGACATGGCTGTCGTACTGGGGGTCCGCATTGAGCGTAAGGGTGCCTTGGCCCGGCGTTCTCATTCCAGGCTTGTAGCTGCGCTCGCGGTGCTTCAGGCAGTTATCTTCGATCTGATCGGCAGGAGCGCTCCCCGGGTTAATCGCCGTGGCACACTGCACCTCCATGATGCTCGGGGAGCTGCCAGCCGTGTCAACGAAAAACACCTGACTGCCTTGAGTCAAAATACTCATGATGATCTCTCCATCGTTGGGATTGGCCCCGCTTCACAGCGGTGCTTTTGCAGAAATAGTGCGCCACAGCCCCTCGCCTCACGGCGATGGACTGCAGCGGCTTAGCGAACTGAAGGAATAGATGCGTCTACATTCACTGAAGCTACGAACTTGGGTCTAGCATCACCAAACACCGATGCGTCGTGATTTATCACAACAACATCAAGAATGACCGAAGGACCGACACGCGCCTTGTAATCATCAATCAGGCTCTGGATTGCATTCTTCAGCTGATCGGTTTCTTCATAAATATCCACGCTCAAACCCTCCGGACAATAAAGGACACGTCGAAACTGACCCGCCACCGCTTGGTGTCTGGGTCCATGCCCTGACCGCCCCAGCGGGTGATGTAGGCAAAGGGCTCCAGGGCATTGCGAATGGCTTTACCCACGGCCAGGCTGTCATCCTCATCGGCGGCGTAGATATCCATCTGGATATCAAAGTTATCGGCATCGGGCCGGTCTTTCAGATAGTTTTCCGGGCTACCGGTGATCAGCTGCCAAGCCGCATAAGGCCCAGTGACGTCCTGCGGTGCCTGCCCGAATGGATACACGCGAACGGGCGAGCCCAGCAATGCCACCACAGCAGCATTACCATTGAGAATGGGGAAGACTGGCGGATACATTAGGCAACCGTTCCTTTTTTCAGGGCACGCTTGATGGCACGGTCAATGCCCTTTTCGTATTCACGGATGAAGGTATCCGTGGCCGGGTTGATGTTGTTTTCCAGCGCCGGCCGCATGAAAGGTTCCGCCGCCATTTTCTCTGTGCCGAATTCTTTAAAGCGCCAATGCGGCGTAGGCCCTGAGGCCCCCTCATCCGGGTTACCCTTCTTCTCTACTTTTGACCCATGGCGGACACCCACGCGAAACGCCAGATCACCTGTGCGCTTGAAACGCTTACCGTTCCACTGAACTGCCACGTTCTCAGCAATTGAGCGACCAGTAGCCGCGTCATCAATCCGTTCGGCGTTGGCTTTGGCGGCATCGCGCACCACATTGGCAGCCTTACGCAATGCGGCTCTGCCGGTTTTGCGCTTCGTTTCCTGCTTGATGGCATCCAGTTTGCCCAGCAGGGAATCAAGGCCAGTGAGGCTGAATTGAATGTCATCAGCCATCGTTCACGCCCTCTTTGCAGGTGGTGCGCCATTCCTGCCGGCCAGTGCGATCAGCGGCCAGGCCATCGATGTTATAAACGCGGCCATCCCAGAGAATGCGCATTTTCTGGGTCAGCCCCGGGAACCAGCGAAAATTGATGCGGGCATCGGTTTCCGCTTGCACAGCCCCGGCGGCCTGTCGCTCACTGCCGGGGCCGGTAAGCACTTCCGCAGGCACCTGATTCATCGGCTTGCCCGCTACCAACAGGGTCTGCCAACTGGTTTTCACGCCGCCGGTTTCAGGGTTGCGGATTTCCACCGTTTCCTGAATTTCAATGCGATGGCGCAGGCGATAGGCGAGCATTAGACCCCCAGCCCACAGCGGTAAGGCATCAGCTTTACTTCGGCCACATGCCGCAGCTGCTCCGCATCATCCGGGCCGGCTTGGTAGGCCGCTTGCAGCAAGACCAGCACACCCAGCCGCACACTGGCTGGCATGACAGGCTCACTGCTGCTACTGGAGCTGTCGCAATCGCAAAGTTCGCCAAAATCATCCCGGTTCATGAATTGCAGGGCTTCATCATGGGCGGCATCCAGCAGCATCTGGAGCTTGCTGTCATCCGCATCGTGGATGACATCCAGATAGTCTTTGGCCTCCTCGAGCGTGATGGTCATAACGGCAATACCCATGATTGTTTGGCTGCCCAGGGGCGCGGGTTACCGTGGAAGCACACCACTCTTGCCCCGTGGGGAATCTGTTTCTGGCAGTGGACCTTGTAGGAGACCACGGCACCCGGCAGCGCCTGCTGCCAGGTTTGCGCCTGGAGTACGTCCTGCAGGAAACCCTGGTCACCCCAGCGCTCTCTGGTCTGGCACCGCTCGCGATGGCCATCTGGATCTGCCATCCAGGCATCCCAGACGTGGCCCTTATCTTCCTCTCGGATGTACATGAGGCCGGAGGCCAGCAAGCCCGGCTTGTAGAAGTCCTCCAGCAGGGTGGTCTCCCCTACCCCCTCCAAGGGCGTGAGATCGCCGATAACTAGGGTATCCAGATCCAGATAGAGCAGATCGCCCGGGATGGCCCTGGAAAAAAGGTTCATCTTGCTCCACCAGCCAGGCCAGGCGTTTTGCATCTGAACCACAGGCACGCCGGGCACTGCCATATCAGTCAGGCAAACCAGCCCCGGCACCTGCCGAGCCAGCCACTGGACATGGCGAGGCGTGAAATCACCGCCCGACTTGAGCACACAGACGCGGGTTACTTTGTCCATAGCGTTGGGTCTACCCAGTTCAGGGCCGCCTCAGCGGAATATTCAATACCCAGGGCATCCAGCGCCGGCTGAAGGCCAGAGAAGTTCCCTTGGGCGAATTCATCAGGCCGAACGCTATGGGCGCCAGGGATCTTCCCCATGAGCTCCCACGCACGCTCGGTGTGCCTGTCGCTTAAATCAAACCCTGCACGCTCGCGGCTTGCGCGTATGGCAGCCATGTCGCGGTAGCAGCAAACCACCACAGGGTTAAATATCTCAAATACTGGCCACCATTCAGGCCCAGCCTTTACGGCCCAATTTGAGGGTGCCCCATGGCCCTCAAGCCAGCCACGCCAACCGACTTGCAGGGCCAGCAATGAAGCACCATGCCAATCCAGCTTCAGAAAGCTGGATTCAAAGAACCCTTTCGGGTTAATTGTGCTGGCCTCCACGCAGGGGCCAAACCACAAACCGTGAGCCGCAAACAATCCTGCCGTCATGCTGGTGCCAGAGCGGGAAGCCCCAGTAATAAACAACGGTCGGCTATTCACGCAGTGCTGCCTCCAGGGAAATTCGCGGCCAGAGCTGAATAGCGGTTTCACGGCTGGCATTCAGGATCTCGGCGCCATGCAGAAAACCGGCGGCCTTCTGGAATTCACCCGGCCAGTTATTCACCGAGACGGCGTTGCCCAACCCTCTTGGGTGGTCGCCGTGCCAGTGTCTCTTGCCGTCCGGTGCATATTTGCAGTCGTAGCCGAGCATGATGATCCGGCTGGCTCCGTAGTGGTGCGCCAGTATCAATGCGCCTGCCCCGGAATTACCGGAGTAAGGCAGATCAACAATCGCCGCCCCCCGCGCCCCCTTGGCGATGCTGAGCTTTTCGCCAGCAAAACCATGGGTGTCATCGTAATGCTTACGCCACCAAGCCAGATCCATCGCGTAGAGGATGTCGGCCCAGGGCGCTATGCGGAAGGTGGTGTTCGTGACGATGACGCCCCGCGTTTCCGGCGAGGCTTCCTTCCAGGCTTTGACTTGTTCAACGTCTGCTTCTGTGAGGCTGGGGCCACTGGCAATGCAGACGACTTCGTGCCAGCGGCCTTCTTGGGGTGCGCCTCAATCTCCCGAGCCAGGCCCTTGCGGCCAAGCTCGCCCGCCAGATACGCCGAGCAATGGAACCGCTCACCGCGCACCCGGTTATCGAAATAGGTCAGGGCTACCACTTCAGGCATGGTTGACTCCCGAAATTAAAAAAGGGGCCCGAAGGCCCCAACCGCTACCGTGATCAGCTACCGACGATCAGCGAGCCTTTCACAAAGGCTTCGGGGCGGTAGATGGCCAGCACTGCGCGCTCTTCCACGCGCAGGGTGGCCAGGTTGCGTTCAAAGTTGTCCTTGTTCTCGAAGGAAATTGCCACGCTGGCGTCTTCACGATCCAGCAGCTGGGCATGGGTGGCGAAGTCGCCCACCAGGGTTTCGCCTTGCGGCATGGACTGGGTGGCCACGACATCACGGCCCCAGATACGGCCGGTGGTGGTGGCCTGCGGGTTGCTGAACAGATACTGCTTGTTGGCATCCTTCAGCATTTCCGCGTTGGCCCAGTTCACCGGGTTCATGACGATGCCGGTGGCGAAGGCTTCCGCCAGTTCCACCTGCAGCAGCATGAGGCGCAGGCGGTCCAACATGGTTTCGCCATCAACAACAGCGCCCGCTGGCTGCGAGTAGGCAGAAGCAGCGGTGTACAGGCCTTCCAGGTTGTTACCGGTACCAGAGCCCAGCAACAGCTGGAGCTCTTCCTTGAGCTTCAGGCCGTGCATCATCCGGCCATCCAGGTAGCTCTGCAAGGAACGGCACATCTGAGAGCATCTGAGTCGAGACATCCAGAGTGTGCGCAATGGTGGCCACCGCACGAGTCACATCATCAAACGAGATGCTGGACTTGGCTTTCAGGGCACCTTGGCTGGACTGAATGCCAGCGTTATTGGTAAAGCCAGATTCCCGCGGGAAGAAGATGGCCGGCTTGTCAGTACGACCAGGCATCAACAGGTCGCGGATGGTCAGGCGTCGCTGCAAGGGCTGAACCATGCCGCGATTGTCTGCCGGATAGGTCAGGGAAGAGCCACCACCCGTGGTGTCAGTCAGCGCTGCCTGGAAGGCATTACGCGGCACCGCCACTCGCATGGTCTGCCCCTGTACGGGGTTAGCCATGAAAGCCTGAGCGTCGGCGTCCTCCTCCAGATGAGCAGCGAGAAGCTGGCCAGCGGTCTGGTCAACCGCGCCCCCACCGCCACCGGTATCTTTGATGCCGGCAAGAGCCTGCTCGGCAGCTTCCTGCCGCGCCTTGAGTTCACCCTGGGCGGTCAGTAGTTGGTCCACCTTGGCCTTGGTTTCGTCACTCATTTCCCGGTGTGCCTTGATGTCTTTTTCAGACTGTTCGGCATGGGCCTTGAGCTGATCACCAATCGTTTTCAGATCGGCCTGGGTTTGTTTGTACTGGGCCTCGATATCTTCTTCTGAGCCCACCTTACCAAGCTGAGCACGCAGGCCACTGTGGTACTGGATCTGGCCGGGCTCTACCAGGAAGGCAGAGGCGAAGACGATACCGGCGGAAGCAATAACGGTTTCCGGGGTGACACCGAAAGCCAGGGGAATGGACGCCGCAATGGCGATGACGGCCAGCATAAAGGTGGCCGTGAGCTGAAAGCTTTTCATAGCGTTTTCCTCAAAATGGGGATTGGAGTTTGATCAGGGGTTCCAGGTCGAACGCGACAGCGGGATGCGTGTCGTCATCGGCAGCGTTATGCATGCCGGGGCCAGCAGCGTTTCGCATGCCGGACTTGTATTCATTCAGGAGCTGGCGACGGTCGGCCCGTGACAAGCCAGCCTTCGCCAAAGCAATATCCAGTTTCTTGGCGGCCACCTTGGTACCCGACACATTGGCTTCTGCATCGATCTGGTCAGAAGCCAGCAGGCTATCGGCAAAGCCTTCGCTGACCGCATCGCTGCCACCAATCCAGGACTCGGCATCCATCATGGCCTGCATGGTTTCGATGGGCTCTTCGGTTCGGACGCTGTAGACGTCTGCCATGCTGCGATCAAGCGGTTCCAGGAAGTCGGCGAGATCACGCAAGTCATGGCGATTGCCGATAGCCAGGGTCCAGGCGTTATGGATCATGAAAAAGCCCGCCCGGGCGATCTGGATTTCATCGCCTGCCATGGCAATGATGCTGGCCGCACTGGCTGCCAGCGACAGCACCTTCACGGTCACCTTACCTTTGTGTTCCTTGAGCAGGCTGTAGATGGCCAGGCCTTCAAACAGGTCGCCCCCGGGCGAGTTGATGTTGACCGTGACGTCATTCTCGGGACCAATGTTCCGCAGGGCTGCAGCTACCCGCTTGCTGGTAACACCCTCACCGGTCCAGAAATCTTCGCCGATGACATCAAAAATACCGATGTCGTTGTTGTCATCGGCAGCTGCCGCCCGTACACCCGGGTTCCACTGCTGGAGGGCCTTGGGCGAGATGTCGAAACGGACGTTGGCGCCCGCGTGGAGCTGCGGGAAACGGGTAGAAAAGTTCATGGCCGGGATTCCTCTTTGGTTGCGGCATCGTCGGCTTCATCGAGCCAGGCTTTAAGGGCCGCTCTTGCGGCATCACCATCGTTTTGGGTGCCGATCAGATCCAGCGGAACCATGGCGCTTTGCACCGTAAGCACGTCGGCATTGCCGCCACGGGCCGGCATATTCTCTTTCACGCGCACTTCGTCACGGCTCCAGATGCCGTTGTTCACCATGACGGAGTACAGCGCAGCGCGTGCTGCCGCATCACCACGCAGCAGCCCCTCGATGCTGAATTCAGCGTAGTAGCGGCCTTGATCCTGTGGCGGCAGCAGGTTTTTGTTGATGGCCTGTTCAATACGGGTGAGCCAGGGGCGCAGCGTGAAGGTGATAAACCGGATCATTTTCTGCTCAAGCCCGGTACCCCAGTTGCTGTCTTTGCCGCCGTGGCCAACCATGCTGGGGTCGACCAGGTACCAGCGACACACCTCTTCCACTGAGAAAGACCGGCTTTCCAGCAGCTGGGCATCTTTCGGGTTGATGCCGATGGCTTCAGCGTCCATACCGGCTTCCAGCAAGGGAGCCTCACCTGCCTGCATGGAGCCTCGAATCTTTTTCAGGTTTTCCCTGAACTCTTCGCGCTGCTCCTTCTTAACCACTCGGTCCATCTTGAAATAGACCGCAGGCTGCAAGCCTTTCTCGAACGTACTGTTGGCAGCCTGTGCAGCGGCCAGCGCTGAGCCAAACACCCGAGCCCCTTGGCTGATCGCCGAGATACCCCACCGGCCATCCAGGGAAAAGCCAGGCACATGGAACAGGTTGCTGTTCAGTACAGGCCGCTGCTTACCGGTGTCTTCCGTGTACCAGAACTGAAATTCACCGCTTGCCAATCGCCGGCGCGTCAAGCGGTTCGGGGCCAGGAACCTGAGCCCAACCAGCCGACCGTTGAAAAACTGTTTCTCGGATAAACCGTTACCCTGGTTCAGCAGAGCAGCGGTTTTCGCTTCCCAGTAGGTGCTGGCCGTGGCATCAGCATTCGGACTGGAATGCAGGATCCGATACAACGGGTGCTCAGTCGCCAGCCGGCGCCCAGAGCTGGTGCGTTCGTAGAGCTGCAACGGCAAGGTGCCAATAGATTCCGCGATAATCCGCGTGCAGGCCCATGCTGCCGAAAGCGTCAACACGCTGTTGGGGTTAATGTTTTGCCCGGCGGTGTCGACACTGGCCGCCACGGTAGAATCCAGCGTGCGCCAATCCACACCCAGCCATCCCAGCAGCGCCGCTTTGAAGCGCCCAGGCTTTTCTGCGTTGCTGAGTTTCATCAGAGTATCGGGTCCATCAGGAAGTCGTTGATATCGTCTTCATCGTCTGGCTCATGGGCCGCGATGAAGGCCATCAGCGCTGCCACGGCGCCATCAATCTTGCTTTCACGGTTGTCTTTGACGGGCCTCATCATTTTCCCGTCTTCCGTTTCCTTCGCGACGACGTTGCTGAACATCCAGCTCAGGCACGGGTTGCCATCGTGGTGGATCCGGCCAGCTTTCAGCAGGCGCTCGAAGTCCCTCATCGGGGCGGAAAAGTTGGTGTAGGTCTGTCCCACTTTCACCGCTTCGAGGCCGTGATGCTTTTCAAGGCGCTGCGCCAGGTGGGCCGCACCGTGGGGGTCGTAGAAGGTCTGGCCCATGTCGAAAACTTCGGCATCCTGAATGATGTGCTCTTCCACATCGTCATAGTCGATGGTCTCTCCATCGCACTGGATCAGATGGCCGCTTTGCACCCATTCATCGTAGTGGTCGTTTTCCTGCACCTTGGCTTCGGTGGCGTAGTACCGCCCGAAGAAGTAATAGTGCTGCTCACCGTCAATCAGGCGGGTGAAGCATTTCACCGCGGCGGTGAGGTCATCGGTTTCAGAAAGATCGATGCCCAGTTTGGCGGGCTCGCCTTCGAACTGGCTGACATGCAGATCCGGGTTGCCTTGCCGGTTCCAGTCCAGCATGTTCAGCCAGGCGTTCTTACCGGTGACCCACACATTGAAATGCTTGGTGAGCACAACGCTACGTTTGCGAGGGCTCTGTTCTGCATCGCGCACCCGGGCTTCCAAGAACTCCCGGCTCACGGAAATCCCCATATTGGGGTTGGCTTTAATCAGGCCTTCTTCCGTGCGCCATTCGTGTTCCGGGTCATCCACGGTGTAGATCACACCGAAGAGCTCTTCATTCACAATGCTGCCCTGCAGCACCGCCTCCAGCTCCTTTTGCTGTGCATAGCAGGGCCCAGCGATGTTCGAACCAGCGGTGGTGATCATTAGCAGCAGCGGCTGGTCACGGGCACCCATACCGGTGAGCATCGTGTCGTACAGGGTGTCATCCGGGTGCTCGTGCACCTCATCCAGAATGGCGCAGCTAGGGGACGCACCATCACCCGGCTTTCCGATCACCGGCTCAAACCGGCTACCATCCGGAAATCGCTTGGAGCCATCCGGGTGAGGCTTTGTGCCTACCTGGTCCAGCTCCAACCGCTTTGCGTGGGTGGTCACTCCATACGAGCGGCGGAAAGCTGGCTGTTTTTCCGCCATTTTCTTGGCGGGCCGGAACACTTCCCACGCCTGCTTTTCGCTGGTGGCACCGCAGTAGACCTCGGCACCGTATTCGCCATCTTCGGCCAGCATGTAATTCGCGATCACCGCCGCCTTGATGGACTTGCCATTCTTGCGGGGCTCACAGTCGTAAACGATCCGGAACCGCCGCAGGCCGGAATCAACATGCACCCAGCCAAAGATGTTGGCCAACCCGAATTTCTGCCAAGCCTCAAACCGGATCCGGTTTGCCTTGCCACTGGCCCGGGCCCACTTCCCTTTCACATGCGGGAAGAGCTGGCCAAAGTTGATGATCTTGCAGGCTTTCGCCTCATCGAAGAGGTAGGGGAAGCCATCCGTGTTCTGCCGCTGCAAGTCATTCAGGAAACGTTGCACTGCCAACTTTTCCCACTTGCAGGCTGGCCGCTCTCCACTGATAACCGCTTGGCAGTAGGCGTTTACATCTGCCAGATGGTTGTCACTAACCGGGATCACAACTTCCCAAACTCATCATCTTCAAACAGGCTGCCCTGCTTGTCGTTGAATCGGAGCTCTGTAGCCGGAGAAATGCCCAGCTGCGCTACCAGGGAATTCCACTTTCGCCAGTCATCATTCAGCTGGGCAACTTGCGGGCGTGCCTTGTGCTGTATGCCATGGCGGCCTGACGTGACATAGCTCCAATCTTCACCGTCCAGAAAGCAGCGGAGTTCATCCATGCGGACCTTGACCACGCAGTACTGCTCGATGAAGTCCACAAAGTGCGGACGCAAACGGCCGAGCCTGCTCAGCTCGGGCGCGATTCGGTCCCACACTTTCTTTTCAGCGCGGGTCAGGCCGCGGGGTTTCAGTTCCTTCGCGCGCGCCTGGTGCAGCTTTTCATTTTCAGCGGACGCAGCTTGGCCTTGCTCGAATGCCGGGTGCTTAGTGATCGCGGATTCCGGATATCGACCTGCCATAGCGAATCATCACCACCAGTCAAAAGCCCAATGGTGAAACTCCTTTCAATTCCAAACGCATAAAAAATTGATTGGGGGGGCGGTGTCCGTGAGGGACGGCCTAAGGTTTCGCCCCACCCCTCCCTTTCTGTGATTCCAGCTGGGTTTTGGCATCGCTACAGGGCTGGCAAAGGGTCTGCAAATTGGTGTCGGCATCACTGCCGCCTTCTGCAATGGGGACAATGTGATCACAAATCCCCGCTTTCGCACCGTGTAACGTGACAATCGTGACGATTCCTTGCCGCAAACACTCCTGGCAGAGGAAACCATCACGCTCGAATATCTGTTCTCTCTTACGCCGCCACGGCCTACCACCACGGCCAGACTTGGCCTTCACCGGTTTCTGCCAGGCAACACGGTTGGGACAGCCACCGGCATGCACCTTGCGGCACTTACCGCACCATCGTGATGGCCGGGTAGCCATCAGATCGGGCGGCCGGCCAGGTCAACACCACGGGGTCCATCAAGATCCTCGTCTTCCTCATCATCCAGCACGGCTGCGAGCAGATCCTGATTCACCGCCACCAGTTGTTGGTTGGCTTCCACCATCTGCGCCAGCTGATGAGTCAACTGTTGCTGGCTCTTGATCAGCTGCTGGATTAACGATTCCTCTTGCTCGCTCATAAGCCAACCTACCCATCTTCCTGATCCACTCACGCCGCCGGCGGCAACCCTCACAAGCCATCAGCAAGACACACACGCCGAACATAATCTTGCAGCGCACTCAGCGCTCGGATTGCTCGGTCTCCTTCTCGGGTGATACGGATAACTCTTTCACCATGCGCGGGGTCAAGGTCGGCTCGAACTCTTCCATCATCCAGGCCGCCGGCGCCGGGTTCTGCACTGGCTCCACACTCTGAGGCAAGCACTGACAACCTGATGCGACCAGCGCCAATATCAGACAGCAGCTGCTCTTCACGCTCTTCAGCATTCCGCTTTGCCTCCGTATGCCGGGCATCTAGTGCCTCGAACCGTTTTTGCAGTTTGTCTCGCTGAACCTGAGCATGCGCCATATCAACCAGTGCATCCGCAACCTGGTCCTCCCGGAACTCTGCATACTCAACAGCCTGCCACTTCCAGCCGAACAGGAAGCCAGCAGAGAATATCGCCGAGATAACAATCAGAAGACCCAGGCCACGGGCCACAGCCGGGCTCATGCATCACCCATGCACAGGGCATACTCGGCATCACGGCGCTTTACGAGTCCACCCAACCGCTCGCCACCGGCATACACCCAACGCTTCAACTCAGGGCACCAGGCCCGGAATGACTCACCACGGTTAATCTTGGCCACCAGCGTGCTGCTGCAGGCCGCACCAACTCCCACGTTGTAAGTCCAGCTGAGTACAGCTGCCCACTGGTTTGGGGTCAGGTACCCATCTATGCATGCCTCAACACCAGCCAGATGCTTACGCATTTCACGCTGCAACGCTGCATCACATTCAGCATCAGTGGCCGCGTCACCGATCTGCACATCAGCAGTGATGCCCTCGCAGATCGTGGGAACGCCCACCGGGTCAAGGTAGGCAACCAGACTGCGCCCCTCGTAAGGCGCAATCACAGAACCTGCGATAGCCAGCACACCAGCACCAATGATCCCTGCCAAACGCGCTTTACTGGCCATCGCTATCAATCTCTTGAAGCTGATCCATCTTCAGCTTGAACAACCGCTGCTCACGGCGATCCTTGCGGAACTGGTAAATCGCATTGATCAGCAAGGTAAGCAACGCAGTGAAGATACCGACGATGACGCCCCACTCTGTCAGGGTTAGCCCGGCCAGGACTGAAACGCCGGCACCGGCGTAGCTGCCAGCAGAAACCACGCTGTCAGTCTTTGGCGTCATCAACGGCCCTCGAACTCTTCTCGGAAATAAAAAAGCCCGCCAAAAGGCGGGCCCGGGGAGAGTATCGGGCACAAAAAAACCCGCCGAGATTTCTCAGGGCGGGCTTATGCACGATGGGAAAATGGTGGTGGTTTTTGTCCGGTTCGTCAAGAGGTCAAGTGCAGAAAATTTAAAATTCTTTCATGCGGCCTCATCTGAGAACTGGCGATGCAGGTGCCGTAAAACCTTTTCCTCAAGTGACCACAAGGTCTGCATCATATTATCCGCCCTATCCTGCCAAACATCAGAGAACTGGCTTTTGCCGATACCTGCTACCGCCGCCCGGCTTCGCACCGTCAGCTTGGCCTGCCCGGTACCCTTGCACCGTCCACACTCCTCCCAGCTTGATTCCACAGCCCGCAGGGTTCCGCTGCCCTGCCTCACCGGCCATTGCTGCCACAGCGACCCACGGCCAACACATTCGCTACAGCGCATGGGGTGCACAAGCTCAAACACACACAGCTGGGCCAGGCCTTCGCAATAATCCGTCTTCCAGCCCTGTTTCAGGCAGCGCCGACGAAATTCATCGCGAACCCACACAGCCAGATCCAGCTGCGCCTGGTTGTCGTCACAGAACTTCGCCCGCCCCACCAACGCCGCCTCCAGCGGCAGCCGGCCCATGCCAAGCGCCGCAGCAACATCAACAGGCCGGATCGCTACCGGGCCACTGCCAAAACCAGCGCCATCAATCAGCAGCCCCTTCGCCGTCATCTTTCCCAGCAATCGGATCGGATGCATAACTCTCCCCTGACCATTTCTCATTTGTTGAACGTGGAACGTATCGTTTTGGGCAACCGACACCTGAATTTCAGGTGTCGGTTTATGTGTCTAGCCGTAACTTATTGATTTATCTTTAACTATTACTATTTTCCGACACCTAGACACCTAGACACATAAATATGGGTGTACGCATACGCGCAGGCGCACACAGGCGCACGAAGGCCTGTTTTAGGCGTCTAGGCGTCTAGCCCAGTAATCACGCGCCCTACAGCTGTCGGCGCAGGTGTCGGCGCAGGTGTCTAGGTGTCGGAAAATCATCATTGCCCCTCTCCATCAGGCCGCACCCAACTACCTTGAGCCGCCATATGGAACGCTCTGGCTTGCTGCCCGACCTCATCCAGGTAACCCGGCATATCACGCCGCTTAAACAACTCAGACGGCACCCACAGCCTTATCGTCTTTTTGGTACCCAATTCCTTGGGGAACTGCATATCACGCCTGTCGGACTTCATAACCCGCTTCAGGTCTGCCGCCAGGTCCCGCTGCCGGCGCTTGTACTCATTGTTTCGTTCACACCACCGGCAGAACACCGCCCACAAATCCGCTGACGCCACAGCGCCATACGGCAATTCCAGATCGCCATCCTGCCATTGCTTGTGAAAGTACAGCGCCGTGCTCATACCCATTTCAACAAGCCCCTCCTTCTCCTCATTCAGAGGCGGTCGGGTCCAGCTGCCAAAATCGCCGAGCGGCAAATTCAGCAGGTAATGCATGAAGCACTCAACACCACCGTTATTGATCTCAGCAAAAAGCTCGTGGAAATAATCCTGATCAGGCACATCATCGGCATAAAGCACCAGGTAACGCCGGTCACCCTGGTCCAGCAACAGCGGCACCGTCTCGTTCGACAGAAACACCACATTCAAATGGTTCGTTTCCACCCGCTCGGGCGCATGCTTCTCATTGATCCGCACTGACTTACCCGTCACCAGGTGCTTCAGCTGGCCCTTGTAGTGGCTCTTTTCGGCACGGCTTACCACCTCTTCCGCCAACGCAAAGCACTTACCCGCCTGCCATCCAGTAAACTGGCTTTCCAGCTGCGCCTGGCCAATCGTGGTAGCCGCCTCACCATAAATCGGCATCACCACGTTTTCCCACACTGCACTCTTACCGGGGCCCTCGGCACCAAACATAACAACACTGCTATCCATCTTGGCCCCGGGCTGCTGAACAGGAAGCGCGACCCACCGCATTAGCCAATTGAACTCGGCCTGCCGAAACCGACAAAGCCGGTAGAAGTGGTCCAGAATACGCTGGCACCCTTCCTGCCCTCGCGGGTCCGGCGTCACACCAAACCCTTCCCACAGGTTCACCCACTTCTTCCCGAGATTCTGCCCTGGCTCAAACTTCAACCCATAAACAATCTTCCGGCTGGGGCTATCCTCCCAGGTCTTGAAAAGCTCACGCCCGATCGCATGCCGAAGGTGCGAAAGCCGCATATAAATCCGGTTCCTCGAGTCCCATACCATGTCGGTGCCATAAACCAGCATGCAATGCTCGATCAGCGCCGTCTTGGTCCAACGAGTACCATCCCCCACCCCCCCTTGCGCGTGACCGCGCTCTTCAGGAGTGGGCGTGGGAGAGGACTCTTCTACGGCATCATTCGCCGCCAACGCCTCTTGCAGGCCAGCCTGCAGCTGCTTCTTCGCCTCACGCTTGCCATGCTCCTGCGCAAGGTCATTCCAATCACCATGCATCAGGCCGCTTCCTTCTTCGGGAAATTCGGAGTCAATATCACGCCACCGAAGGCTTGCTGGCACTTGTTCGCCGCCTCTTGCCCCGCCCGCTTACCGGTCTGCTTATTCGGCGGGTCGTTATCGGCCAGCCACACCGGCGTCTTGCCCTCCAGCAAACCGGCACCCTGCATTTCAGCGGCCACCGCGTACATGTTGCCGGAATCAAAGCAAGTCACCACCGGCCAACCGGCACCCAGCTCATACGCCGTTGCCGCCGTGGCATAACCCTCGGCAAAGCCGACCAGCTCCGCACCATCCAGCTCACCCAGCACATGGAACAAGCCTTTCTTGCGCGCATACTTCGGGAACAGCTTCGTCCCTTGCTCGTTCACCGTCTGAATAGCCCAAACATAGCCGGCACAGTCACGCATCGGCACCGCGATGGCACCACTCTTCAACATCAAAAAGGAAATATGCTCCGGCCGGGGGCTCGGCAGCGCGCCAAACCAATCCCGGATCTCGTTCTTCAGCTTGATCTCGCAGGTCTGCGCCTGGTCATCAATCACCAGCAGCACCGCATTACGAAAAAACCGCACACCATGCGCCCCTACCCCTTTCTTGCCCAGGTAAGCGCTTTTGCCCATGGCTTGGGTATGGTCATCCCATATCGTCTGGCAGGCCCCTGCAACCGCCTCATGCATCACCAGCAAACGGGCTTCGTCAGCCTCTATGGCCGCTTGGCGGGCCTTTCTGCGCGCCTGCTGTTCATCCTGCAGCTGCCGCTTCTCTTCAGCGGTTAACTGCCGATGCGGGCGCTCCCAACCACCATCCTTCGCCAGCTTGATCAGCGTACCGATGGAATAATGGCCCGGCTTGGCACTGCGCCAGGTCGTCTTGCAGGCACCCTTGTCATAGTTGTGGCCCTGCTGGCTCCAGCTTTCGAACAGATCCCAACCCGTATCGCCGTATTCGCTTTTCAGCGCACCAGCGATTGAAAACCAGGTATCACGGTCACAGTTGGGATCGACATACAGCAAGGCCTGCCCGGCCTCTTGGAGTGGAAGCGGATCAGGCATGCCGCACCTCCAGAGAATTGGCGGCGGCTTCCACCGTGCTACCATTGGGTCTGCGACCAACACCAAAAACAGACACAAGAGGAAGCCACCATGAACCATCAAAACAGAGATCCTCAACCCAACACACAGGTGCCACCAAAAGCACCACCCGTCGAGCCACCAGATCAAGGATAAAGATATGACCGAAGAAACAACCCCAAGCCCAACCCAAAAGTTTCTTATCAACTTTGGGCGCCGTTTTAATGAGCGCTATGCTCGGCTCTATCGGCGCATCCACGGTTTGGTTTACTTCGTACAAATCGGCGGAACAATCAGTGCCTTCACTGCTTACACGACACAACATCCAGAATTCGCTGGCTGGGCCGGGCTCGTAATTGCAACAGCCACCACACTGGATATAACCATTCGTCCCAGCGAAAAAGCGGCAACCGCTACAGCGATACGAAATAGCTATCTCAGTCTTTCCAGACAGGCCCGGCGCCTTACAGGAGAAGAGATAGACGATGAAATTGCCCGACTTAGAGCCGAAGGAGCAACTACGGACCTCGAATCGCTCCGCGCAGTTGCCCATAACGACGTACTTACAGAAATGGGCTACAGCACTGAACAAGTGAAGAAACATAGATGCCAAGAAAACCCTTTCAACTGGTTTTTTCGGCTTGTCGCATAACGAGCTCTCCCCACGGCTTACAAACTCACAAATATAATAAAGCAGGAAAACGACATGAAGATCGACAGGGACTACCAAAAACAGCTTCTGACAATTCTTGCCAAGGCCTACCCCAAAAGCGTCCCCGGTCCCGATCTTCAATTCACCAACGAGGACCCGCAGGTCGTTCTCGCTAACGCCCACTATCTCTCGGAACACGGGCTTGTTAAAACGCGCTTCAGCCAAGAACTCGCTGGAAGGATGTACCTGACAGACGCCAAAATCACAGCCAAAGGGCTTGACTTTCTTGCTGATGATGGCGGGCTTACTGCCATCCTTGAGGTAGTCACCGTTCGCCTGGAAGCCAACACCATCCGGGCGCTCATGGGCCAAAAGATCGAGAGCTCCGACTTGCCTACTCATGAGAAAAACCGCCTTCTTGAGGGCCTGAAGGACCTGCCAAACGAAGCGATGAAGCAGTTAACTCAACAAATCGTGAATGAGGGAGTTGAGCGCGCTCCTGGAATACTCCAGTGGCTCGGTACACTGATCGGCCCGTAACCCTGCCAATAGGGGAAAACACGATGAAACCAATCGCCAAGGCCACAACAACCACTGACGAATCGACACGATCATGGGCCAAACGAAGCTCCAGCTGCCCATCTACAACCTCAAACCACAATCGGCCCTCTAGATTGGACACCCCTAACTCATTCAAAAATGCCAACGCATTTTCAGATTCAAAGAAGGGGGCCATTACGCACCCCCTTCAAACTGCTTCGCCGCTTCCACCAGGCTGAACCCGGACTGCACCAGCCGATACAGGCTCTTCTCCAGCACAGCCAATTCATCCTGGTCCACCACGCCATCAGCAAGCGCATCCCGCACATCGGTGGTCATCTTGCCCACCCGGCCCACCAGATCGGCCAAGCCGCTGAAAAGCTCAGACTGGGAAGAATCCCCAGGCTGTGGCATCGGCAGCCAGACACACCCGGTAATCAACGAAATCGCGTCCAGAATCTGCTCCACGTCACCATGGTCACGGGCATACTCGGTAATCAGCTCAAACTGCTGCAGGGTCGGGTTTCGGTCCCGGTCGTTCAGGTTCAGGTTGTTGTACAGCTGCTGAGGGTGCAGGTCGTAGGTAGCGCAGAGCTTCTTGATGCCCTGCCGCTTTGCTGTCATGGCAAGGGCGGTTTTCAGGTCTGGCAAGGTGCATTCGGCCAGCGCTTCGCGGCCCATACGTTTGATATTCATGATGAAACACTCTCCCGGGTTTCTCTCAACAGGCGGCGCTGCCGCCCCTATTCTGGAATTATCAGGCGGCCTTGCTGTCGCGACCTGGCCGCAAAGCCTCTAGCAAATACTCTGCAGAGAAACGCCCTTCAGATGCCTCTGCAAGCAGTTCCGCATAGCAAGTCTCTCCCGTGTAATCGGTACGAGGCAGAGCGTCAGCATCGAGCCATTTGTATAGGGCCCGCGGCGATACACGGCAAATCTCACTTGCAGCTTTAACCCCGCCGATATCGCCAATAAATGATCTGAAGAAGGACATAGTCATGCCTCTGAAGTGTACTTTTGGTACATCTTATAATGGAACTGAAAGTACAATCAACTCCCGCGATAATGAACCGATGGTTCATACAGAAGAAAACGCAAAGGAAGAGTTCGCCCGGAGACTGAAAGCGGCGGCAAAAGAAGCCGGGCATGAAGCACGAGGCCTTGGAACCTTCCTCGCGAAAATCACAGGCACCACCCCCAAAGCTGCAAGCAAGTGGCTTGGAGGGGAATCCATTCCGCGCCCAGACAAGCTTCTGGTCATCGCCCGAAAACTAGGCGTTTCCCAGCAGTGGCTGCAATATGGCGAACCGGATAATTTCCGCATAAACGAGGAAACAGCCACTTATCAGCAAGGCAATGTCCAATACGCTGGCGAGGAGATAAGCTCCCGAGTAGCACCTGTTATCAGCTGGGTTCAAGCGGGGGAATGGTGCGAAGCAATTGACCTACACACCCCAGGCTTCGGGGAGGATTTCGAACCGGTTCCTTCAACTTCCGGCCCAAACGTATTTTGGTTGAGAGTGGTCGGTGATTCTATGACTGCCCAATCCGGCCTCAGCGTGCCAGAGGGTCACTTGATACTAGTAGACCCAGACATGCAGGCAGACAATGGCAGCTTAGTTGTAGCAAAATTAGACGAAACCCAAGAGGTCACATTCAAACAACTCGTAATTGACGCCGGCCATAAGTACCTAAAGCCTTTAAATAGGGACTATAAAACAATACCCATCAACGGGAACTGCAGGATCGTTGGCGTTGTTAAAGAGGCCAAGCTTAAATTTTAATCTAAAGCCAGCCCCCACCAACCATGGAAGGATTATGAAAAAAGCTTTGACTATCGGCATATCCGCCCTTCTTCTATCAGCTTGCGCCAATCCACTAACTAGGCCTGAATCAAAAGTCGAACCTTTTTCTAAGCCCGCCACAGGCGGAATCGCATCTGCCTCCATCGGCGACACAGTAATATCGACAGGCACCCACGAGACATTTCAAGCAATAGACCTATCTAACAAGCTGGCCATCAAAGGCCAATTTGAAGCCATTCCAGGCCAGTATCAAATAGTTGCAGAAGCACATAACGAGTTTTATGCGGCCCCATACTCTGGAGCTCAAACCGAAGCCCGCCAAGGGAAGATAATCTCACTTGACTCCGCATATACTGGCCACCTAAAGCTGAGAATAGATAAAAAGACCGGCAGGGCCTGCGCAGTTCAAAATCTAGGGACAGTACTTACCAACTGGTGCTCAGATATTCCGGCAAATTACACCAGGACGACCGGCAGAGCCATGACCGCCAGGTCTGAAAATCAAACACTGATTTTCTTAGGTATAAATGGCGATAAAGCGAAATTCCAATACCGCGAATTTTCCGGGGGATACGCCCAGCCTATAATGGAAACTGAATCGGTTTATGATTTGAGTGAATCTAAAGAGATCACCTACAAAGGCGCCACATTAGAGATCCTTGAGGCAAGCAATCAGCGCATCAAGTACAAGCTAATCTCCAACTTCAATTAAACCCCACCCAAGAACAAGCAAAACCTCACAGTTTAAATAGAACTGTGAGCCCACCCCCTCCTTAAGCCAAAATTGAACATTTAGTTCATTTTATGTCTTGACCTTGTACTTTTGGTTCAGTAACTTAAATGTACTTTCAGTACATTACGGAGCTGAGCGATGACCATCCACATCCACCCCACCGCCACTTCCAGGGCCTGCATCAAAGCCCTGCAAGCCCACACCGGCCTTGTGGCTGTAGTCACGGGCAAAACCGCCCAGCTGGTCTCTCATAGCCGTTTCAGCAATCACCACGTTCGCCCTGCAGCCCGCACTATCCGCACACCGATGCCCGGTTCCTGGGCGACACCGGATGGCGACGGCCCCTCTGCAGCGTAAATCAGCACAAGGAAGCGCACCCATGAACCAGATCAACATCCCGGCCCTGATCCACAACGCCAAACGCGCCTTTGGGCGCCTGATCATCACCCACGACATGGACAAAGCCATGCTCAATTCAGGCCGCCTTCTGGACCACTACCTGAGCGAAGTGCCCGTCAGCAACACCACCCTTCGGGTACGCGCCCAGATCAACCAGATGGCCAATGAGTACCTGAAGAAGTGCGAGCGGTACAAGGCCGGGAGGAAGGCAGCGTGAACCTCACCACCGAACAAGAGCGCCGCCTGCGCTCCGCCATCAAGGCAGGCCAGCACAGCCGCACCCCGGTGACGACACGCATCACCGTGCACGGTGCGGATCTGGACGTGACGGTTTACCGCTTCCAGAAGGACATCAACTGCATGGTCCGCCCGACCGGGCCCGACCAGGTATCCATCTGCAACTTCAGTAGCCGCGTTGGCGCCGTGGTGTACGCCACCGCCGCCGATGCCATAGAGAGAGCCATCGTATGAAAATCATCGCCTTCACCGGCCCCGGCGGCGCCGGCAAGAACAACGCCGCAGAGGCATTGAGCACCCGCTGGCAGACCAGCGAAGTGGCTTTTGCCGCGCCCCTGTATGAGATGGCAGCCGTTGCCCTGGGCATCACCCCGGAAGAGGTCAACCAGCTCAAACAACAGGGTGATAAGGCCGCTCGCGCCCTGCTTGAGCAGCTGGGCGACGTGGTCCGCAAGACCATCCGACCGGATTACTTGATCGTGCGCATGGTGGACACCCTGCGCGAACTGGAAGACAGCCAAGACACCCCTGAACTGGCCGTCATCACTGACTTGCGAACCGAAGACGAAGCGTACTGGGTTCGCGCCATGAAGGGCCTGGTGATCCACGTCAGCCGCCCGGAAGGCACAAGTGACAGCCAGCACAGCACCAATCAGCCAATCACTTTTGCTCAGGGCGATCAGTACCTGCTGAACAACGGTACCGAGGAAGATGTGAGCAAAACCGTCTGCGCGATCGCCAGGGCATGGATCTTCGCCAAGGCCTGCGCGGGCCCTGCCAAGTATCAGGGTGCAGCATGATGAAGCTTCTACTTCCTGATTTGACTTTCAACAACAAAGCACTTGGATACCACCCATTTGTAGCATTCGTTGCTCTTTTGGAAAGCATCTTCAAGTGCACCACCAGTCACATCGTCCCCACCATCTCCCTCAAAAGAAAAAATACCTATTATTCCTGCGATATTGGCAGCCTCCATGTTCAACTTCCGAAGGCAATCTTCATCGGGGAGATCCTCAAACATTATTCTTCTCAAGTACTCCAGGTCTTGAGCCAGTTCCGTTACAGCATTTACCTTCGAAACTTCGCCCAACATACCGTGATGCTTGAGCGTATCGTTAACAGCACCAAGCTTTGTGCTCAACCTCAAGCATACAGCCTTAGCTTTCACCAGATTGCCATACTCAATTCTTCTGGAGACCCGCTCTCTAAGCTCAGCCTCTTTATCCTGTCGCGCCCTCTCCAGCTCACGTTCATGCTGGAATATTGCTCTAGTTCTTTTCTGATCCTCTTTAAAGGTCCTTTTGGATTCCCGCACGGAATACCTGAAGACCAACAAGGTAAGCAAAGCCTGCATCCAAGCAGCGCCACCCCCGCTGCCAAACCATGCACCAACACATTCCCAAGAATCACAAAACATGGTTTCCCTCCCAATATCAAAGGGATAACCATCTTCCAGCTTGCCCCAGCAAGTCAATGGGCTGGAGGTACAGCATGAACCTGCTAGCCCGCCTCCTATACCGGCTCACTGCCAACCGCCCAACTCGGCTGATCAAGATCGAAGGCAAGCCTTACATGGAGCGGTACTTCATCTGCCAGCTGCTGGGCCTCACGGTCTACCTGCACCGGTTCGTCCGAGACGATCACGAACGCAGCCTGCACAACCACCCGTGGAACCACGCCATCAGCCTGGTGCTCACCGGCCATTACCGCGAACACCACGCGCCCTTCGCCCGGTGGATTGAGCCGGACCTGGTAGTGGCCACCGTGGAGACGCGCCCAGTCCGCTGGTTCAACCACATCACCCGGGCAACCCTGCACCGCATCGCAGGCGTAAAGCCGGAGACCTGGACGCTCTTCATCCACACCGGCTGGAAGCATAAATGGGGGTTTCTGCATGCCCTTGGCCTGCACTGGCCCCACTACGAATACCGGATTTACCAATCTGATCAGCCCCGGGAATGGTGGCACACGGCCAAACCGGGCCGGCTGATCGGCAGGGAGCCATTCGGAGGTTAACCATGAGCCAGCCCACCTACCGCATCAAGCAAGCAGCGCAGCGCCTTGGCACCAAGCCCGGCCAGCTCCGCGAGCAGCTGCGAGCCATGGGCGCCATCACCGAAGACGAACGGGCCCACCCGGCCTGGGTGCGCGAGGGCTGGCTCAAAGAAGACCACCGCCAATACCACCACCCCGTAGTGGGCTGGAAATGGCGGACACGCATCGACATTACCGAAGCCGGCCTGGCAGAGCTCTGGGCCCGCATCAGACGCGCCGCGTAAGGCAATGAGGGAGACATATGGCATGGGAAACCGTCAGCAAATACAGCCTGAAGAACGGCAGCTACCGGGTCAGCCTCAGCTACACCGAGGAAACCCAGGTATTCACCGCCTGGCCACCCAAACCGCCTTACCAAAAGCTGAACTGGCGGGCATCGGTTCACCAGTGCATCGGCTGCTACCCGACAGCGGACGCAGCAAAATCCGCCTGTTTGGCACACGCCGCCGTGAGCGGCTTGTGCAGCTTCCTCTGCCGACAGAGCGGCAACCACACCGCGGCGAGCGCGTAATGATCACCGTGCTCTGCCTCGCAGGCCTCGGACTTTATCTGACTCTGGCGCTCACCTGAGTTTTAACCACCAACCACCCTTACGGGAGAGAGAACCATGCGTACCAACGTAGAAGACTTTATCAGTGAGCTGGACGGCGGCGTCTTCGTCAAAAAGCTCGGCCAGGCCCTCTCCGATGTTGCCACCGGCACCATCGACCACGGCAAAGGCAGAAAGAAAGGGAAGCTCGTTCTGGAGCTGGATATCCAGCAAATCGGCGAGTCCCACCAGGTCCAAATCAGCCACACCCTCAAGGTGTCCCGCCCCACCCTCCGGGGCAAGGCCACCGAAGAGGACACCACCACCACCCCGATGTATGTGGGCAAGGGCGGCAAGATGACCATCGCCCCCGATGCCCAGATGGATTTCCTGAAAACCCACGCAACAGAGGAGCAATAAGCTCATGGAAGCAATCAAAACCGCGACCCTGCTGGAATATATCCAGGACAACACCGTCCGCCTGGAATTCAACAAAGCAGCAATCAGCGACGACCTGGACGTGGCCGCCCTCCCTGATGACACACGGGTGCTGGAACTGGAGAAATTCAGACCACTGCGCAGCCGGTTCCGGGGTGACTTCCTCACCCGTCGCATTGATGACTTTGTCAGCTACACCGTGGGCAAAGCCGATAGCGGGGCGGAATGTTTTGTCTGGCCCGATGACATGACCGCTAAGGCCGTGCTGAACCTCGGCGACCTGAATGAACCCGGCCATGCGGACAACACCGCCACCATCAAGCTGAAAACCACCGCCGCCTTCGATGCCATTAAGAGCATGGACGGCAAAACTCGCACCCAGCAGCAGCTGGCTGAGTGGCTGGAAGACTGGCGCGACAACATTCGGGGCCTCACCATCAAGGCGAACAGCTCCAGCGACCACACCGAAGGCCAGCTGAGCTCCACCCGGTCTGCCATGGAGCAAGTGGAAGCCAGCAGCAACAGCGAACCGTTGCCCAGCTTCATTCTGTTCAGCTGCGAACCCTACACCGGCCTGACGGAACGCACTTTCATCCTGCGCCTGAGCCTGCGCTTCGATGAAGAAAAGCCCCTGCTGGCCCTGCGGATCATCCGCCCGGAGCAACACGAAGAAGAAATGGCCGAGGAGTTCGCCACCCTGCTGCAGCAGCAGTTTGGTGATCAACTGCCCGTCACCATCGGCAATTTCAGCGCCTAACAGGAGCCAACCATGCTGGTCGCCCGTTTCTCCGTGCACGACGAACAACCATGGATCAGCCCCAAGGCCCGCCGCCTTGGGAGCCGGAAATGGTTGATCAAGATCCACGCGGGAAACGGGCCCGACCGCAGCACAGACGAAATCCGCAACCAAAACCCCTGCAACCTGGTGGACGTGCTCGACACCGCCACCCAGTGCATCGACGACATGCTCACCGAGCTGGACATGACCGTCACCGATGCCGGGTTTCAGGTGTTTTTGTTGAGGTAGGGAGAGAACCGTGGGAGAGAACACCAATATCGAGTGGGCGCACCACACTTTCAATCCGTGGGAAGGCTGCACCAAGATCGGTCCCGGCTGCGATCACTGCTACGCGGAGACCCGCAACAAGCGATTCCATGGCGGCAACTGGGGCCCTGGTGCACCACGGCGCCGGACTTCGCCGGCCAACTGGGCCAAGCCCCGCCGCTGGAACACCCAGGCAGCTGAGAAAGGCGTCCGGTACCGGGTGTTCTGCGCCAGCCTGGCAGACGTATTCGATAACGAGGTGCCGACTGAGTGGCGGGCCGATCTGTTCAAGCTGATCAGCGAAACCCCGCATCTGGATTGGCTGCTACTGACCAAGCGCATTGGCAATGTGGTTCGCATGGTTACTGAAGTAGCCGAAATACCACGACAGGGGAGTCATAGCGGCCACCTTATGGCTCACCGCTGGCGGAATGGCAGACCTCCCGCGAATGTGTGGCTGGGCGCCACCGTGGTTAACCAGCAGGAGGCGGACAGAGATATTCCCAAGTTGCTGGACACGCCTGCTCGGCTGCGCTGGCTAAGCATGGAGCCTTTGCTGGGCCCAGTGAATATTTCCGAATGGGTACATCGTGGTGACCATGGCCTTGCCGAAATGGACCCGATGGCTGCAGCAATGCTGTCTGCCTCTGAGGCAGATGGTACCGGCTGGGTAAGGCCGGCGGTTGATTGGGTAATCGTCGGGGGCGAGTCCGGTGCCGACGCCCGGCCAATGCACCCTGAGTGGGCTCTTGATTTGCGCGATCAGTGCATTGCCGCTGGTGTTCCGCTTCTCTTCAAACAGTGGGGTGAGTGGGTGCCGCGCAGCAGCTGCTACCACACCTTCGCTGATGGAAATTCATGCTCTGATCTTGACCCGGAATGCCTGAAGTGGCCCTGCATCCGACTGACCTTCTCCGGACAGGATGGGCGCCTACTGGAAAACGGCGGAGGAACAGGATCTGAAGCCTTCATGCAGCGCCTTGGCAAGAAAGCCGCCGGTCGCCTGCTGGACGGCCGCACCTGGGACCAGTTCCCGGGAGGTGACGCGTGAAGCTGCTAGTTGTCGCCTTTTTTCGCCTCCCGAAGACTATGCGGCCTGAACTCAGCTTCTGGGTCTGTTGCAAACCGGTCGTGGAACTCCTGAATCGTGTCGTGGTAATGCGTCATATCTTTAATGAACTCACGGATACCTCTTTCCGTGCTTGCAGCCGGGACTCCGCCTTCCAATTGATGGCGACAAAAAGCGGCAAAGTCCGCGGTAAGAGTGGCAGAAGCGTTGATGTAAGCCAGCAAATACGGATGGGGAAAATCATCCATTATCAGCACTCTGAGCTGGTCCTTTCCTTCCAATATTTCGGATATGGCACCTTGAAGCTGGGCGGTTATGAACTCCCCCCGTTTTGAGCTTTTATCCTCAGGACGATTTCCATAGAAGTTACGATGTTGCTTATAACAACCTTGACTCGAGCAAGGTTCTTGCCGTGATTGAGGTGTTCGCGCTTCCTCTCTTCTTGCTGGGCAAGCTCTGCTCTTTTCTCTTCCTGCTCAATAGCAGCTTTAAAGGACTGTTTTGCTCTGCTGTTAGCAAAAATTATCGCTGCAATGGCCACCACAGCCTGAATCCAGGCTGCAGTAGCGCTACTCCAAAACCAAGACGCCAAGCAATCTCCATCCAATCCGCACCAGTGCCACTCCATCGAAAAGCCCCCCTGTTCATTTCAAGTAAGGATGCCACGGAGACCATTACCACAACCACCACTTGCGCCATTGAGCATTTCCCGCTGGCCAATGAGGAGAGGCACCAGTGAACCACTTCCGCACACGCCCCCAAGCCGGCTTCAACTTCGATGAACTGGTCGTGGACAACTTCGCCGGCGGCGGTGGTGCCAGCACTGGCATCGAGCAGGCCATTGGCCGGCCCGTTGATATCGCCATCAACCACAACCCGGTGGCACTGGCCATGCACGAGACCAACCACCCCCACACCAAGCACTACTGCGAATCCGTGTGGGATGTGGATCCGCGCAAGGTTACCCAGGGCCGGCCGGTAGGCCTCGCCTGGTTCAGCCCAGACTGCCGCCACTTCAGCAAGGCGAAGGGCAGCAAGCCGATTTCCCCACAGGTCCGCGGCCTGGCCTGGGTAGTGATGCGCTGGGTGGGTACCGTGAAACCCCGGGTGATCATGCTCGAGAACGTGGAAGAGTTCGTCACCTGGGGCCCCGTGGTCAAGATTAATACCCCAGAAGGGCCCGCCTTCATGCCCTGCCCGAAGCGCAAGGGGCACACCTTCCGCAGCTTCGTGAATGCCCTCAGAAGCCACGGGTACCAGGTAGAGTGGAAAGAACTCAGCGCCCACGACTACGGCGCCCCCACCATCCGCAAGCGCCTGTTTCTGGTCGCCCGCTGCGACGGCCAACCCATTGCCTGGCCGAAGCCAACCCACGGCCCCGGCCTCAAGCCCTACCGCACCGCAGCGGACATCATCGACTGGAGCCAGCCCTGCCCCAGCATCTTCGAACGCAAGCGCCCTCTGGCCGACGCCACCTGCCGACGGATCGCCGAGGGTATCCGGCGTTTTGTGGTCGAATCAGCGGACCCGTTCATCGTGCCTATCGCCAATTTCAACGGCAGGGACACCGTGCATGACATCCGGGAACCGCTCCGCACGATCACTGCCTGGCCAAAGGGCGGCCACTTTGCACTGGTTCAGGCCTTCCTCGCCAAGCACTACACCGGCGTAGTCGGTACCGACCTGCGCAACCCCCTGGGCACCGTCACCACCGTGGACCACCACAGCCTGGTGACCAGCCACATGGTGAAGCTGCGGGGCAGCAACGTCGGCCACGACGCCCGGGAGCCCCTGCACACCATCAGCGCCCAGGGCACCCACCACGGGGAAGTCCGGGCCTTCCTGATGAAGTATTACAGCGAGGGCGGCCAGTGGCAGGCCCTGAAGGAGCCACTGCACACCATCCCCACCAAAGACCGGCTCGGCCTGGTCATGGTGAAAGGCGAGCCCTACCAGATCGTTGATATCGGCATGCGCATGCTGCAGCCCCACGAGCTGTTCGCCGCCCAGGGCTTCCCAGCCGACTACATCCACACCCACACCTTCGACGGCACCCGCCTCACCAAGGCCGACCAGGTGAAGATGTGCGGCAACAGCGTCTCACCCTACCCCTCCCGGGCACTGGTGGAGGCAAATATGGTTCAATCAATGGAGGCAGCAGCATGAACACAGGAGCCACCATGGTCACCGATGAGCAACGCCTGCAGCAGCTGGGCATGGCTACCCTCAGCGAGAGAGCAAAAGCTATCTGCGAGCACCAATTCCGATCGCACGGCCCTATTGCCGGCTGCAGCTGCTGCCCCTTGGCCGCGCCCTGCCGAGCAAACCCGGTACCGGATACGCTGGATGAGCACCAAAGCCGCATTGAAGCCATCAACACAACGGCGGAAGGCTGCCAGGCGGGTGCGTCATGACGAAGGGCTACTACACCACCAAGCAGCTCACAGAGCGCTTCTCTTGCTCCAGCCGCACCCTGTTCCGCTGGATGAACAAGGATGCCAACCCCTTCCCACAGCCACGGCTCCGCCCGTCCGGCAGCCATAACCTCTGGGCGATTGAAGATGTGGATGCCTGGGAAGAGCAGGAAGCGGCCAGAACGGCCGCTTAATCCTGCCCGACGATCTGCGCCAGCCTGGCCCACCATTTGCGGTAGGCCGCGCCCTGCTCCTTCAGATAGTCGTAGTGATCGTACACCTGCCAATGCCCAGGCAGCTTGTGCCCCAGCATGATTTCCGCCACATGGGGCTCTGTTAATTCCGAGAAGTTGGTTCTGGCCGTCCGCCGCAAATCGTGCACCGACCAGTGCGCCATCTCATAGCCTTTGTGTCGGCGCAGCCACTGCATCACGTTATACGGCAATGCCAGCGGCGAGCTCTTGCCCATGGGCTGGCTGGTACCGGCATTGTTGAACAGATACTTTCCCCTCCCGCTCAGCTGAAACGCCTCACGCAGCAATGGCTCAACATCAGGAACAATCGGCCGCACCAGCGGCTTGCCCGTCATCTTGCCCAGCTTGTGATTCTCCTGAGGCACCGTCCAGATCTTGTTATCGAAATCAAAATGAGCCTTCTCACTTAACCGGAGCTCACCGTTCCGGCACCCATAGACCAGGCACAATTTCAGAAACAGTTTGTTCTTAGGCGCCATCCGCGACTGATCCGCCGCCATCCACATCATCCGGATCTCTTCCGGGGCCAGGGTCCGGCTGCCCGTCGCTTTCTTGATCTGGAGGTCATGGGAAGCCTGGATATCAGAAAGGGGGCTCTGCTCCACCAGCCGCCGGCGCAATGCCCATTTGTACATCTGCTTGGCGTTGGTGAGCAGCCGCTCAGCAATGGAGGGAGAGGACTGGGCACGTTGCTCGAGGAGGTCCAGCCACTGATGCAGCGTCACATCCCTGGCAGGTAGCGCACCGATGGCAGGCAGCACATAAAGCTCGAACGAGCGCAGCACCTCCCTGTGCCCCTTTTTATTCTTGACGCAGTAGGCCTGGTACCACTGCCGGAAGAGCTGCTCCAGGGAATCCGCCGTGATGATGGCCTGCCGCTCCACCTGCCGAACCACCCGGGGGTCATACCCCTGTTCCAGCTTGGCGCGCAGCCTGTGGCTTTCTTCCCGGGCATCCTTCAGCCCCAGCAGCGGATAGGTACCCAGGTCCAGCCGCTGAGGCTTGCCCCCATAACGGTACCGGATCTGCCAGGTCACCTTTCCCTTTGGCGATAGCCGCACGCTCAGGCCATCCCGGTCGGCCCGCTCTTCGGTTTTCTCACGAAGCTTGCCGCTATTGGCCTTCAGCCAGGTATCAGATAACGCCACACTCTCCCCCGTGTGTACAAATTTCAAAACCGCTCCAGAATCCGGAATTTTGTACACCGCTGTGTACAAACTATTTCCGTCTTGGGCTGGTAGAGTATGGCGCGAGGTGTCGCAGCTTGGGAAGGGGAAAGCGAGGAATTGCAGGGAATAGGGGCGGTTTTTGTCGCCCCTTGTCGTTAGCTGTCTTTCAGGCCCGCATTCGGGTGCGAAATAATCGCGAAGGTGCGGCGCTTGGCCACCTGGTCTTGCAGGCTCATGGGGCTTCCGACTCTGACAGGATTTTCGAGGGCGCGAGTATAACAGCCTTGCGTGCCCTTATCAGGCTCTCAGCGCCACCCTGTCAGACGATGCCGGAGCCTTTCAGCTGACGCTGACGCATTAGCAGATAGAGGGCAAATCCCACCGCGACACCAGGGACCAGCCCCAGCAGCAGCGCCAACCAACCGCCGCGGACCTGGTAACGCTGACGCTCGAAGATCACCCAGATGGCAAGTACCACCCAGCACAAAATCACATCCGTGGAATACCCGGCCGCAAAGGGATTCACGAAGCCTCCGGCGGCGGCAGCCAGGATATCCGGGTTCTCGAGCAGCGGCGGGATGATCAGCACCGCAAACACCACACAAAAGCTCAGGGCTACCAGCAATAACAGTCGACGAAACAGGTTCTCTGACACAGGCCAAGTCCTCGCAATAGGTCATCCGTAATCACCGTATCCTTGAGGATTTACTCTGGCGTGTCCACCAAGGCAGCCTCTGAATCACTCCTTGCGTACTCATCGTGGCCGGAAGGGTGCAGCTGTTGTGCTCTTCAGGCCGCGCTCTGCGGGTCATCCTGACAGGCTGATCATGCAAGGAGTGATTCAGAGGCTCCCTAACACTTCAGGGCGAACCAAAAGCAGTGCTAGAGTGTCGGTTCCAGAACAACAAGGATGCCAGACCATGCCTGTTTATCTCCGCGCTTTCGCTGCCCTCTTCCTCGCCACCCTGCTGGCGGCCTGCAGCCGTACCCCGGATGCCGGCGATGCCCGTAAAGCGCTGGAAGCAGAACTGGACAACGCGCACCTGTCCGGCCTGTTGGCAGTCACCGATGTGGAAAAGCGTAATGGCTACGACGACGGAGACGGCCGCTACACGCTGGAAGTGGATTACCAGCTGAAAGCCAGAGAAGATCTGGGTGGTTACACCGACAAGATCAAGGGCAATGAAGATCTGTCCGGCATGGATCGCTTCGCCATGATCATGACCCTCAGCGCCCTGCGCATGGAGCACGGCAACTTCAAGAAGGGTGATACCTTCCAGCGCCAGCGGGTGATTACCTTCCGGGATTCTGAGAACGGCTGGATGCCCATTCAGGAGTAACGGGAAGCTGTTCGAATCGCACCTTGCCTGCTGTAGGAGCGGCTCTCGAGCCGCGAACCGAGCGTAGCGAGGCGACAAAGCTCAAGGTCTGACCACCATTCTTTCTGGAACCTGTCGAGCCTTGGGATTCCTGATCGCCCTGCGGACGATTTCCGCGCAAGCGCGGTTCGCGCCTCAAGAGGTGTTATTCGCTTCGCTCACCCTTCGGGCCGCACGGAACTACGTGCGTTACTCCGCTACGCTCCGTTCCTACAGGGGCTTTGTAGCAATGGCAGCGGATTATTTATGCCCGCCAGAAAGCAGGCACTGCATCAATACCGCATTCTCGTGCCCGTCCCCCTTGCGGTAATAATTCTTGCGCACCCCACAGACCTCAAAGCCCAGCTGGCGGTAGAGTCCCTGGGCACTTTGATTGCTTTCCCGTACTTCCAGATAGACCACGGTCATGGCATCGGCGCGGGCCGCCTCGAGAGCCTGTTGCAGTAGTCGCCGGGCGATACCATGGCGCTGCCAGGCTGGGGCCACCGCGATGTTGAGGACATGGGTTTCGTCGAGGATTCGCGACAGGACCAGAAAAGCCGCCGGGACATCATCCACGGTGGCCACCTGGCACAGATAATTGGTGTTGCCCAGGCAATCGTGAAAGTGGGCGCTGTTCCAGGGAGTCAGCTGGGCGGCGGTTTCGATGGCCATCACCGCGTCCACGTCTTCCAGCTCCATGGCACGGATGGCTGCCACGCGGGTCCGCTCACTCGCCATGGAAGCCATTTGCCTGCATGGCGTGCCAGCTGGCCTTCTTGTGCTGCGCCGGCTCCGCCAGCATTTCTGCCAGGCTGCTGACCACCAGCGCCGGACGCCCCCCAGTTCGAAGGGTTGATAGCGGGGCTGATCAAACAGCGCCTTACAAAGTGGCTCCGGCAGGCACAGCAGGACGCGCTCGCCACCCGCCTGTTCACACAGGCCGGCAATAAAGGCCGAAAGCGCCTGCGCCGCTTCCTCTGCGGGCATGGGCTGTTCGGTCAGTGGACAAAAGAAACGTCGCGGCCGCTGGGGGCGTGCCTGGAACAGGGCCAGAAGGTTGGCCATCAGCGGCGCTTCAAAACGTCCCAGCCCCGGCGCCTGGCTGTCTTCCTGGGCGCATAGCAACCAGGTATCGCCACCCAGATGTGCTTCCAGGGTAAAGGTCAGCCCCTTGCCTCTGGCGACTGCCGGTGCGGTTGGCACGGGTTCCGGAGTATCGGTGGTGGCTTTGGCCGGCGGCGAACTCTGTGGAGCCTCCTGAACCGGCGCCTCACTGACAATCGGGGCCGCTGTCTGCGGCGGCGCCGGGGCGGGCGCTTCCTGGGCAGGCGCTGGTGATGTCGGTGCTGCCTGCTGCTCTTCCTCGTCCTCCCAGTCCAGCAGCGGCGAGGACGCGGCACCGGGCAACGGCGCCCTAGCCACCCAGGGCGTCAGCCCCAGGGCTTTCAGATAGTGTTGTCGCTGGGCTTCATTCATGGAGCGCTCCGCACCTGCTAGCACGCACCGGGCCAGCACGCAGGCACGTTGTGCCTTTCAGCTGCATGTTGCGTGAAGCGTCTAGCGTGTCAGCGTTACTCATACATCCGCCGCTTGCGGGTGAGCCCTTTCCAGGCCCGCCGCGAAGTGATTCAGGGCATTCAGGTAGGCCTTGGCGGAGGCGGTGATGATATCCACATCGGCGCCGTGGCCGTTGACGATCCGGCCGCCTTTTTCCAGTCGTACCGTGACTTCACCCTGGCTATCAGTACCGGCGGTGATGGCATTCACCGAGTACAGCTGCAGGATGCTGTGGCTTTCCGCCAGCATCTCGATGGCCTTGAAGGCCGCATCCACAGGCCCGGCACCCGTGGAGGTCGCCTCCCGTTCCTGACCATCGATAGCCAGCACGATGCGGGCTTCCGGCGTTTCACCGGTGCGCGCGGTGGCTTCCAGCAACACCAGTTTGAAACGTTCTTCCTCGGCCGCTTTCTTGGTGTCACTGACCAGGGCCTGCAGGTCCTCATCGAACACTTCGTGCTTCTTGTCAGCCAGATCCTTGAAGCGCTGGAAGGCCTCGTTCATGGCTGCTTCCGAGGCAAAGGTGATGCCCAGCTCGTCCAGGCGGGCACGGAAGGCGGCACGACCCGAGTGCTTGCCCAGCACCATGCGGTTGGTGTGCCAGCCCACATCCTCGGCGGACATGATCTCGTAGGTCTCGCGGTGTTTGAGTACCCCGTCCTGGTGAATGCCTGACTCGTGGGCAAAGGCATTGGCACCAACGATGGCCTTGTTGGGTTGCACCGGGAAGCCGGTGATCTGCGACACCATTTTCGAGGTGGGGACGATCTCTTTGGCATTGATACCGGTGTCCACGTTGAACAGATCCTGGCGAGTGCGTACCGCCATGACAATCTCTTCCAGGGACGCATTGCCGGCTCGTTCGCCCAGGCCGTTGATGGTGCATTCCACTTGCCGGGCACCGGCCTGGACCGCAGCCAGGGAGTTGGCCACCGCCAGCCCCAGGTCGTTATGGCAGTGCACCGAGAACACGGCCTTGTCGGCATTCGGGATACGAGCCAGCAGCTGGCCAATGGTATGGCCATATTGTTCCGGAATGGCATAGCCCACGGTGTCGGGGATATTGATGGTGGTGGCACCGGCGTCGATCACCGCCTCGATAATACGGCAGAGAAAATCCAGCTCGGAACGGCCGGCATCCTCGCAGGAAAATTCCACATCACCCATGTGATTGCGGGCATGCTTCACCGCCGCCACTGCATGCTCGACCACCTGATCCGGCTCTAACCGCAGCTTGTGCTGCATATGAATCGGGCTGGTGGCGAGGAAGGTGTGAATTCGGCCGGATTCAGCCCCGGCCAGCGCTTCCGCTGCCCGGTCGATATCCGACGCCTTGGCACGGGCCAGAGAGCAGATGGTGGATTCGCGCACGGTATCGGCAATGGCCTTCACCGACAGGAAATCCCCCTGGCTGGCGATAGCAAAACCGGCCTCGATCACGTCCACCTTCATGCGTTCCAGCGCCTTGGCGATGCGCAGCTTCTCGTCCTGGTCCATGGTGGCACCCGGGCTCTGCTCACCATCACGCAGGGTGGTATCGAAAATAATCAGGCGCTCTTTGCTCATCGGGGTCTCTCACAAATTTCCGGGGGCCAAGCTCGCCCCTTTCACTGTAGGAGCGTGCTTGCACGCGAACCAGGTCTGGGCGAAGGTTCGCGTGCAAGCACGCTCCTACATCACGGGTTCAGGTTTGCGAACAGTTTACACCAGTCGCAGGGTACGCAGCACGGCTTCACGCAGGGCCTCACCGGCCTCTCGCCCGGCGATACCCTCGGCCAGCCGGATCTTTTTGCCGTCCACCTCGGCGATCAGCGTCATGTACTCGGTCTGGCGGCCATTGCTGGTGCTGCTCATGCCGGTCTTCAGCACCACTTGGTCTGCCCGCAGCAGTTGGCACTTGCGGGTGAACAACGGGACTCCCAGCCAGCGACGCAGGCTACGCACTTCACCGCCACGCACCCACACATCCAGCCCACGTCCCAGAGTGAACAGGGTACTGCCGACAATGGCATAACCGATCAACCCAAAAATGCTGCCCATGAAGTACAACATAAAGCCTTCACTGGCGGCGGCGATAAACAACCCCGTTCCCACGGCAGCAAAGATGCCACCAAACACCAATAGCGCGAGCTTCATGCCCAGATGGCGACCGGGACGGCTTTGCAAATGCAGGCCCTGGCCGGTCTGCTCCACCCGGATCTGTTCATTGGCGGATTCCAGCGCCTCCACCTGACGCTCGCGCTGGTCGGCCATGACATGGGACTCCGGCAGACGAAAACGACTCTCGCCCTCCCCCGCCACCACCGGAATATCCCAGCTCCGTTTCAGCTTGCGGCCTTCCACCATGCCCTCCAGCTCGACTCGCCAGCAGATGTAATTGCGACCACTACCGGAGGACGGCGGCTGCTCCGCAGGCACATCGAAACAGAACAGGATGTCGCTGCCCTGCTGGGTGGGCTGGCACAGGGCGCGCTGGTCGGTTTGCCAGAGGATATCTTCCACAGTCTTGCGGTTCTTGCCGCTACCGCTCTCCCGGCCACGGATACAACTTAGCCACACGTCCATGTCCGTCTCCCGGGATAGCGCCTTGCCCAGGTGAATGGAGCCGCCTACCTGACCACCGGCATGGCCCGGCTCCGGATCCAGTTCCAACGGAGAGGGACCGAAAAACCGATAATTGCTGCGCATTTTCCAGCCCGCCCAGGCAATGCCAGCGCCCACAGCGGGAAACAACAGCACCATCAGAATCGCATAATCCCCCCGGCTGACCTTGTCCCAGACTGCCAGATAGGCCGGCGACGGCAGCAGGATGAAGATGGCGCCGAAGCCCACCAGGAACCAGTGCCCGGATTTTTCCTTGCTGTGGTACTGGCCGCCTTCTGCCAGCTCGGCCTTACCCTTGCTGCCCCGGTTGAACATAAACATCAGGCCTCCGCCCACCAATGCAAAGACGCCGCCGAAGGCCAGGCCAAACACCAATGAGCCCCAACGCAGAGTGCGATCCAGAAAAGCCTCGGACGGATTCGCCGGGTTGACCCAGGCCAGGACGGTGCGCCCCCGGGAGCGTGCGGACTCCAGTCGGCTGGCCAGACGCTGCCAGTAATCGTCAAAGTTATCGCTGCCGCCGTACTGACTCACCGTATGGCTGGAATAGCTGCGCCCGTTATAGTCATAACGGTAGCTGGCGCTGACACTGTAGGTGGTGGAGCCGTCGGAATAACTGCGATTGAGAGTACTGCTAAGCACGGTGGCCGGCACCCTGTCCCAGCTCCCGGACTGCCAGTATTGAAAGGCGGGCTTGAGCCCCACAAAGAACATCACCGCCAGGCCTGCCACCAGGAAAACCCCTGGAAACAGGATGGTCATGCACCCTGCTGCTTTATCGTCTTTCTGTGTTTCCTGTTCTGTGTTTTCTGCCGTATTCGACACCCGTGATTCCCCCAAACAACAACACTCCGGCCAGGGCACCGTACAGGTGGGCATTCACATAGACCCGCCCGTCGATCCAGCTACGGAGATATTCCACGTCATAGCCTGCCTGCTGCTCACTGGCAATTCGCCCGGCGATCACCAGCAACACCAGTGAATGCAGCCAGGGATTCCCCCGCCAGCCTTGCAGCAGGCAATAGACCAGCAAGCCATGGAGGATACCGGACAGCCCCACATAGTGCTGCAAACCGGTATCCAGAAAATACAAAGCCAGTCCGGTGACCGCCCCACAAAACAGCAACCAGCTCCAGAAGCGCACCCGATCCAGCAGGTCCGTGAAGAAATAGCCGCATAGCACCAGGCCGGCCAGATTGAGCAGCATGTGCCAGTGATTGAGATGCACCAAATGGCAGGTCAGCAACCGCCAGAGCTGACCCTGTTCGATCGCCCCACGATCAAATCCCAGCCAGGGGTTCACCCAGGAGTGAGCGAGACCCAGCACGACCATGGTGACTACCACCAGGGCAAAGTGCGGGCGCAGTTTTTTGTCTCTGGGTTGCATGGAGGTACCGGCTGACATTGAAGGGGTATTAAGCCACAAGCTGCAAGCTGCAAGCCACAAGGCGCGGAATGGATTGTACCGATACTGGCAGACAGTGCCCGCGCTCCCAAGTCAGCGGCGCGGCGCACGCGTTAGCAGTTTGGCAAGGACAGCAAGTCGCGTTGCAGCTTGTAGCTGCCCTTAAAAAAGAAAACCCCGCACAAGGCGGGGTTCTCTTTGGAGCGTGTTACGAGCTCATGATTTACATCATGCCGCCCATACCGCCCATTCCACCCATGCCGCCCATATCCGGGGCGCCGCCACCGGCGTTTTCTTCCGGCTTGTCCGCCACCATGGCTTCGGTGGTGATCATCAGGCCGGCGATGGAAGCCGCAGCCTGCAGCGCGGAACGGGTTACCTTGGCAGGGTCCAGGATACCCATTTCCAGCATGTCACCGTATTCACCGGTGGCCGCGTTGTAACCGTAGTTACCGGAACCGTTGCGTACTTCCTGCACGATCACGGACGCTTCAGCACCGGCGTTGTAGGCGATCTGACGCAGGGGCATTTCCAGCGCGCGGAAAGTCAGGGCAATACCGGCGTTCTGCTCGTCGTTGTCACCCTTGATGACACCCACGTTAGCCAGAGCACGCACCAGTGCCACACCACCACCGGGAACCACGCCTTCTTCCACGGCAGCGCGGGTCGCATGCAGGGCATCGTCCACACGGGCTTTCTTCTCTTTCATTTCAATCTCGGTGGCAGCACCGATCTTGATCACCGCAACACCGCCGGCCAGCTTGGCCACGCGCTCTTGCAGTTTTTCCTTGTCGTAATCAGAGGAAGAGTTCTCGATTTCCTTGCGGATCTGCTCCACGCGGGAATCGATATCGACCTGCTGACCAGCGCCATCAACAATGGTGGTGTTTTCCTTGTCGATGTTCACTTTCTTGGCGGTACCCAGATCTTCCAGGGACGCATTTTCCAGGCTCAGGCCCACTTCTTCGCTGATCACGGTACCGCCGGTGAGGATGGCGATGTCCTGCAGCATGGCCTTGCGACGGTCACCGAAGCCCGGCGCTTTCACGGCGGCGCACTTGATGATGCCGCGCATGTTGTTCACTACCAGGGTAGCCAGCGCTTCGCCTTCGATATCTTCGGCGATGATCAACAGCGGCTTGCCTGCTTTGGCCACATTTTCCAGGGCCGGCAGCAGCTCGCGGATGTTGGAGATCTTCTTGTCCACCAGCAGGATGTAGGGGTCTTCCAGCTCGACCTGCATCTTCTCCTGGTTGTTGATGAAGTAGGGGCTCAGGTAACCGCGGTCAAACTGCATGCCCTCAACCACGTCCAGCTCGTTCTGCAGGGACTGGCCTTCTTCAACGGTGATAACGCCTTCCTGGCCCACTTTTTCCATGGCCTGGGCGATGATTTCACCCACGGATTTGTCGGCGTTGGCGGAGATGGTACCCACCTGCTCGATGCTCTTGGTGTTGTCGCACGGCGTGGACAGCTTCTTCAGCTCTTCCACTACTGCCGCCACGGCCTGGTCGATGCCGCGCTTCAGGTCCATGGGGTTCATGCCGGCGGTGACAGACTTGAGGCCTTCGTTAACGAATGCCTGAGCCAGCACGGTGGCGGTGGTGGTGCCGTCACCAGCTTCGTCGTTGGCCTTGGAGGCCACTTCTTTCACCATCTGGGCACCCATGTTCTCGAACTTGTCTTCCAGTTCGATTTCACGAGCCACGGACACGCCATCCTTGGTGATGGACGGTGCACCGAAGGATTTCTCCAGCACCACGTTACGGCCTTTCGGGCCCAGGGTTACCTTGACGGCGTCGGCCAAGATGTTAACGCCTTTGGCCATACGTTGACGGGCTTCGTCACGGAACAGAATTTCTTTCGCCATGGTTCTTTACCTCTGCAAATCTTTACCCCGGAATGGGGTGAATGCCCTTGCGGGCGTTCATGTTCTTGCTCTTGGCCTGCGGCACTTAGCCTTCGACGACGGCCAGAATTTCGGCTTCGCTCATGATCAGCAATTCTTCGCCGTCCACCTTCACGGTGTTACCGGCGTACTGACCGAAGATCACCTTGTCACCGGCTTTCACGTCCAGCGGACGGACATCACCGCTATCGGTGATCTTGCCGTTACCCACCGCGATCACTTCGCCGCGGGACGGCTTCTCGGCAGCGGAACCGGGCAGCACAATACCGCCGGCGGTCTTGGTTTCTTCCTCTTCACGGCGAACCAGCACGCGATCATGCAAAGGACGGATGCTCATTTTTCCTTAAACTCCCAGTTTTAGTTCTGATGACATCCAAGCTCGCGGAAGCGAAGCTCGGCAGTCCGAATTAGCACTCTAACGAGTCGAGTGCTAATCATAGTAATGATGCCAGTGCAGTCAATAGGGAAAGTGACCTTTGAAAGCGCCTGTCCCGCGACCGCCTGCAGAACACAGGAGTGGGGCCTCAGCGTCAGGTTTCAAGGGGGTGAGAAGAAAAATCCTTTGCCGGGTGGGGCAACCCGGGCGTGTCGTTTGCCGTTTTTGCGAGTCACTGAGCAATCCGGTCATTGGCCAGGCAGGGTCAGCCCACCATAATCCGTGCCATCGTGAACCGACATCGCAAGGAATCACCATGGATCTGAACCAGAAAGTGGTTGTTGTTACCGGCGCCGGCCGTGGCCTGGGCCGGGGTATTGCCACCTACTTTGCCGGCAAGGGCGCCCGCCTGGCCTGCGTGGACCTGAGCCAGGAAGACCTGAACGCCACCGTGGCCGCCTGTGAGGCGGCCGGCGGTGAAGCGCGCGCCTATCTGGCCAACGTGGCCAAAGAAGAGGAAGTGGAAAAGCTGTTCAGTGACGTGGTGGCGGACTTCGGCAGCCTGCACGGCCTGGTCAATAACGCCGGCATCACCCGCGATGGCCTGCTGGTGAAGTACAAGGACGGCGAGGTAGTCAGCAAGATGAGCCTGCAACAATGGCAGGCGGTGATCGACGTGAACCTGACCGGCGTGTTTTTGTGTGGCCGCGAAGCAGCTTCGAAAATGTTGGAACTGGGAGTCGAGGAAGGGGTGATCGTCAACATTTCTTCCCTGGCCCGCCAGGGCAGCTTCGGCCAGAGCAACTACGCCGCCGCCAAGACCGGGGTGGTTGCCCTGGCCGAGGTGTGGGCCAAAGAGCTGGCTCGCTACAACATCCGCACTGGCGCGGTGGCTCCCGGCACCATCAACACCGACATGCTCGCCGCCATGAAGCCGGAAGCCCGCGAGCGCCTGATCCAGGCCGTGCCGCTGCGTCGCCTGGGCGAAGCAGAGCACATCGCCCGTTCCGTGGCCTTCATCTTCGAGACCGATTACTTCACCGGTCGCTGTATCGATATGGATGGCGGCCTGCGGTAAAAGCTTCTAGCTTCTAGCTTCTAGCTTCTAGCTTCTAGCTTCTAGCTTCTAGCTTCTAGCTTCTAGCTTCTAGCTAACAGTGTGTTCTGCTGATGAGAAGGGGCAACCAAAGGGTTGCCCCTTCTCATTTTTTCGTTTTTCCTTGCAGCTCAAAGCTAGTAGCTCGAAGCTGCCTTCAATGGATCCTTCTTTCCGAGACGCCGTCTACCAGATCGTTGCCGCCATTCCGACCGGGGCGGTGAGCAGCTATGGTGCCGTAGCACGGCAGGCCGGGTTTCCGCGCCATGCCCGTTTTGTGGGCCGGCTGATGAGCCAGTTACCGAAAGATACCCGTCTGCCCTGGCATCGGGTGTTGCGCGGCGACGGCCGCATTGCCCTGGCGGGCACGCCAGCCGGGGAGCAACAGATCCAGCGGCTACTCGACGAAAACGTCACCGTGCTGGGTGACCGGGTGCCCAGACAGCATTTCCAGCAATGGTAACGCCTCTTCGCTGAATCACACCCCGCGCGCGGTGAACCCGCATCGCTCGCTGCGGACAAAGTGTCTATGATGAGCCTTTCGCCATTCGGCAATACCCGCTAAGAGACCTATGCCCCCACAATCGACCAACTGGCAGCAATCCCTGAAAGCCTTCCTGCATCCCCGTGTAGTGACCATGTTCTTCTACGGGTTTTCTGCAGGCATCCCGCTACTGCTGATCTTCTCCTCGCTGTCTCTATGGTTACGAGAGGCCGGAGTGGAGCGTTCCACGGTCACCTACTTCAGCTGGGCGGCACTAGCCTATTCGTTCAAGTTTCTCTGGGCGCCGCTGATTGATCGCTTGCCAATTCCCGCCCTGACACGCTGGCTGGGCAGGCGCCGGGCCTGGCTGCTGGTGGCGCAGCTCACTGTGGCCGCCTCCATTTTCAGCATTTCCCTGGTCGACCCGAGCGAGCCTGGAGCGCTGAACCTGATGGCCTTTGCGGTGGTCATGCTCGGCTTTACCGCCGCCACTCAGGATATCGTCATTGATGCCTACCGAATTGAATCTGCGGGTGTCGAATTACAGGCATTAATGTCCTCTTCCTACATTGCCGGTTACCGGATAGGCATGCTCTCCTCCGGGGCGGGCTCGCTGGTATTGGCAAGCTGGCTGGGCTCCACCAGCGACGCCTACAGCTACCCCGCCTGGCAAACCACCTATGCGCTCATGGCGCTCACCATGCTGGTTGGCGCCATTACCACCCTGATCATTCGCGAACCGGACAACCCTCGCCCCTCCGCCCATCAGTACACCAGCGGGCAGTATCTGAAGTTTCTGGCGATCTTCGTGGCAGGCATCACTGCCTTCGTGACGGTGTATGTCCTGACCGCCGATTCGGCAGGCACGCTCCGGCAAACGCTCACGGAAATTGTTGAGAACAGCGCCCTGTCCGGCCTGGTAGTGGAAAGCCTGCGGCTAGCGCTGGCAATTGCCATTGTTGCTGCGTTGATCAAGGCGCTCTCATTAACCCCGCTGTATAACAAACAGCTGGTTCGGGAAAGTTATCTGGACCCGGTGAAGGACTTTTTCCAGCGCTACGGTAGCCGCCTCGCCTTGCTGCTTCTGGTTTTCGTGGGTTTTTACCGCATCTCGGATATTGTGCTTGGCGTCATTTCCAACGTCTTCTTTGAGGACATCGGCTTCACCAAGAACGAGATTGCCGGGGTGGTCAAAACCTTCGGCCTGTTCATGACCATTGCCGGCGGTTTTCTGGGTGGGCTGCTGGCCATGCGTCACGGCGTGATCCGGGTGCTGTATCTAGGCGCCTTCCTCACCGTGGCGACCAACCTGCTGTTCCTGTGGCTGGCCTATGCGGGCCACGACATCCGCATCCTCTATGCAGTGATATCGGCCGATAACCTGACCGCCGGGCTCGCCAGCGCCGCCTTTGTGGCCTTCCTCTCGCAGCTCACCAATGTCTCCTTCACTGCCGTCCAGTACGCCATCTTCAGCTCACTGATGACCCTGCTACCCAAGACCATTGGTGGCTACTCGGGCAGCATGGTGGATAACCTGGGCTACCCTGGATTTTTCCTGTTGGCCAGCTTGATGGGCGTACCGGTGTTGGGGCTGATCTATCTGATCCAGCGCCACGAGGCCTTTCGGCACTGAGCCCCGCTCATTCGCCGAAACAGGCTCCCCGTATACTTTTCAATCAATTCACAAACCGGCTATAGTGGGAACTTACAAAAAACAACAATAAGAACACACGGATGAGTCACTCGGAACTCGATATTCTGGTCGTGGATGATGCCCGCTTCTCGGCGGCGGTGGTCAATCGCACCCTCGCCTCTGCCGGCTACACCCGCATTCGCCACGCCCACAGCGCCCAGGACGCCCTTGGTCAACTGACCGAGCAACCCGCCGATCTGGTGGTGGCAGACTGGTTGATGCCCGGCATGGATGGCCTGGAGCTGACCCGTCGCATTCGTCAAAGCGACGAAGCCTGCAATCGCTATACCTACGTGCTGCTTCTCACTGCCCGCGAGGGAGTCGATGCCCTGCAACAGGCGTTTGATCAGGGCGTGGACGATTTTGTCTCCAAGTCCTCCATGACCGAGCAACTTCACCACCGGGTCATGGCCGCAGATCGGATTATCCAGCGCCACAACCGGGTACAGACCGACTATCAGCGCATGCTGACCGTGAATCGTCAGCTCAAACGCCACGCCCTGATTGATCCACTGACCGGTTTCGGCAATCGCCAGGATGCCCTACGTGCGTTGCAGAATACCCTGAAGCAAGCGGAAAAACGGGGCGGCGCCGCCTGCCTGTTGATGTTGCGCCTGGAAGACTTCGAGGCACTACGTGCCCAGCGCGGCGACAAGGTGATGCAGCAAGGGGTGCTGGCGTTCAGCCGGCGCCTGCGCCAGTCGGTGCGCCCCATGGATCATCTGTGCCGGTTGCAAACCGACCAGTTTGCCCTGATCACCTGGCAACCCCATATAGACCACTGCGACCCCACCGGTTTCCGGCGCCTTTATGAAGGCCTCAACCACCGGGCCTACCAGACCGCCGCCGGCTTCCTGAGCCTGCAGGTAAGCATGGCAATCGCCGCCTCTGAAGGCACTAGCCATGCGGAGCAGATGTTCGAACAGGCCCTGGCCGAGCTGGATCAGTCCTTTAGCGAGCGACGCATCGTATCGGCCACTGCCAATGTGTAAGTGACGCGGACAAAAACATTTTTCACCACAGAGGACACAGAGTTCACTGAGGAAAAGCGTGCGCTCGGCAGATTCGTCGCTGGCCGCGCGAGAAGCAAAAGCTTACTCCCCCAACCTACCGGTTTTGTTTTTCGAAACTCGCTTCTAGCAACTCGCCCCTGACACCGTCGATCATTGCTACGCGCCCACAAGAATACCCCGTTAACTCTGTGTTCTCTGTATCCTCTGTGGTAAAAATCAGTTCTTTGGCCTGCGATCTTATGCCCCACACTTTCCCCCACTGGTTTTTATTGGGTGCCGGCAATATGGGCACCCTGGCGGCCTGGTATCTGACCCGGGCAGGACATGGCGTTACCGTGATTCGCCATGACTCCCCGGCGCCACTGGAAAAGACGCTGAGGCTGCCGGACGGACGTCAGCAGATGTTGTCGTTACCGGTGCTGGACCCTGCGACCTTACCCGATCACATCGACCATTTACTGGTGGCAGTCAAAACCCCCTATACCCACCAGGCGATGGCGCCGCTAACCGATCGTCTTGACACCGACTCTCTGGTACTGCGTTTTCAGAATGGACTGGGCGCCCTGGATGGCCTGTTGCCGGCGGGGTTTTCCGCGTTGGAAGCTGTCACCACCAGCGCCGTCAAAGGTCAGCACCCGGACCACACGGTAGTGGCAGAAAATGCCACCTGGCTCGGAGGCAGCACTGCCCCACCTGCCTGGTTTGCCGCACTGACCGAACACTGGCCGGATCTGCACTGGGAAGACGACATCCGCCCACGCCAGTGGCACAAACTGGTGGCGAATGCAGTGATCAATCCGCTGACCGCTCTTTACGATGTGCCCAATGGCCGTATTAGCGCCGACCCGGCCTTGCGCGAACAGGCCACACAGCTTTGCGAAGAAGCGGATCAGGTGCTGCGACAACTGGACCCGGCGTGGCCCGGCCACTCCCTGGACAATGTACTCACCGTGGCCCGGGCCACCGCCGGCAATACCTCTTCCATGCGTGCGGACTGGCAACGGGGGGCACAGACGGAAATCGATGCCATCAATGGCTGGCTGGTGCAGCAGGCGGACCGGCTGGGGCTGGCCGTCCCCGCCAACAGGAAGGTGGTCACGGCCATGCGGCGTTCCCTGACTATGTAGGAGCTTGCTGGCAAGCGAACATCGGCGCTGATCTCCCAACCCGGTTCGCTTGCCAGCAAGCTCCTACATTGCCGGGAAAGGTTTTGACGCACCAGCACTGGAATTAAATGCCGTTTTTCGCCATCGTAGCGGGCACTAATCCGGATTCGTGGAACCTCCATGCACAGTCGCATTTTTCTGGCCGTTGGGCTGATCGCCACCAGTGGCCTGACCCTGGCCAATAACGAAATCAAGGCAGTGAAAGTCAGTGGCGCCAGCCACCCTAGCCTGGCCGGGGAACTACCCACTGGCACCCTGACCCTGGGTCGGGAGACCCTGGCCAGCATGCCCGCCAGCAACCTGACGGAAGTGCTGGATACCGTGGGGGGGCTGCAAGCCAGCCAGCTCTATGGCACTAACGGCAGTGAGGCGAGCCTGGATCTATTGGGCTTCGGTGCCGGCGCCAACCAGAACACCCTGATCCTGCTCAATGGTCGCCGCCTCTCGAATATCGATCTGGCCAGCCCCTTTCTCAGCGGTATTCCGCTGGCCGCCATTGAACGTATCGAGATTCTTCCCGGCGCGGGTGCGGCCTTGTACGGCAATGGTGCCGTGGGCGGAGTGATCAATATCGTCACCCGCCGCCGCTATGACAACAGCGCCGGTCTGGAAGTGAACGGTGGTAGCTATGGCTCCCTGGGCGGCAGCGGCTACGCCACCGGCCATCAGGGCAGCCTGAGCGGCGCTGTGGCCATGAGCACCCTGGACAGCGACGGCTACCGGGATAATAACGAGGTGCGTAACCACAGCGCTTTTGCCGATGTACGTTATCAACAGGACGGCATTGAGGCCTACTTCACTGCCAACGGCGAAAAACAAGAACTTGGACTGCCCGGCGGTCGTAGCGAAGCGCAATTTCGCAACAATCCGCAGGGTACCGACACCCCCTTCGACGATGCCGAACAGGACAATTACTGGCTGATGCCGGGCCTACGCATTGCCCTGCGCGGCAACACCGCACTGACTTTGGAAGCCAGCAAGCGCCGTCAAGAACAGACCTTTGCGTTTGTCTCCAGCGGCAGCTTCGGTGAAACCGTGGTGGAGAGCTACAGCGTCACGCCCAAACTGGAAGGCCAGCACACTACCGGCAGTGCCGTTCACAACTGGACCCTGGGCCTGGATCTTCACGAATACGATTACGACAGCCGAACCAGTTTCGGTAACCGGGAGCTGGAGCAAAGCCAGCGGGCCTGGTATCTGCACAATCTGGTCAGCCTCACACCGAAACTGTCTCTCAGCGCCGGCGCCCGCAAACTGGAAAGCACTCTCAGTGGCGAGGGGGCGGACAAGGAGCAGGATGGAGAAATGTATGAGGGCGGAATCCGCTATACCTTCACGGGTAACCTGGCCCTGTTCGCTGGCGCCCAGCGCAGCGTGCGCATTGCCAACGTGGATGAACTGAGCCCCTTTAATCCCCCCATTGATCCGCAAACCGGTAAGGGCTACACCGCCGGAGCCAGCTGGTCCCAGGGCCGCCAGCATTCCACCCTGACCTTCTGGCGAGCCGAGATCGACAATGAGATCCTCTTTGATCCGGTCAGCTTTACCAATCGCAATTTGGAAGACCGCACCGTGCACAAGGGCGTCAGCATCAATTCCCGCTGGCGGCTGGACAAGGACCTGATGCTGACCATCAACGCCAGCGCCCAGCAGGTCCGTTTCGACGGCGGCCCCTTCGACCGCAACGACGTGCCCCTGGTGCCGGAACATACCCTGCAACTGATCGCCGACTGGCAGGCCCTGTCCTGGCTGTCCACCCAGATCAGCCATCGCTACGTGGGGGATCGCCGCTACGACGGCGACCTGGACAACCGCTTCCGCAAACTGGACCACTACCGCACCACGGACCTGCAATTGACCGCCCGCTATCAGGCGTTTTATCTCAAGGCAGGCGTCTACAATCTGGAAGACCACCAGGTGGTGGACTACGGCAACTTCAGCAACACCACCAACACGGCCACGCTGTATCCATTACCGGAGCGTCATTACCGGGCCGCGTTTGGCGTGGAGTTCTAGGAACCTTTGTAGGGTGTACTGAGCCTAAGGCGAACTGCACCGGCCTAACGTTTTGATGGTGCAGTTCGCTTAGGCTCAGTGCACCCTACGACCGACTCGGACACCCCGGAGAACAACGACTCGTTTTCCCTCCGAGTCCGCTGCGGTTAAAACCACTTCATCAGGAGCCAGCATGAGCGACAACGACAAGACCCGCATCAACCGGGTGATCACCCGCACCGGCGACCGCGGTGATACCGGGCTGGCCGATGGCAGCCGGGTCAGCAAGTGGCACCCGCGCATTCAGGTACTGGGCGAACTGGACGAACTGAACAGCGGCATGGGCGTACTGCGCGCCCGGTCACTGGACGCAGATCTGGATACCGTGCTCGGCCTGGCCCAGCAGTTGCTGTTCGATATCGGCGGCGAGCTGGCCATACCCGGTCATCGCGTGATCGACGACCACGATCTGGTGGAGCTGGAATCCCGGGCGGATACCTTCAACGCCGAACTGCCGCCATTGAAAGAGTTTGTGCTCCCCGGCGGCCACCCGGACGCCGCCTGGTGCCACCACTGCCGCACTGTGGCCCGGCGCACGGAACGCCACTTCGTGGCCCTGCAGGAGGCCGACGAGGACGCCGTCAACCCGGTCAGCCTGGCCCTGGTCAACCGGCTTTCGGACCTGTTGTTCGTGATGGCCCGGGTGATCAACTTGCGCCAGGAATCGCCGGAAGTACTTTGGCAACCGAAGGCAAAGAGGGGCTGATCTCGCTGTTTGGAAATCCTATTTTTTACCACAGAGAGCACAGAGTTCATTGAGGAGCCCCCCTCTTCAGCAACGTAGCGGTGCAACAATCGTAGGGGTAACCGTACCAGCCAACCGCTAAATTGGTGCAGTTCGCTTAGGCTCAGTGCACCCTACGTCATCCGTTAGTCTGTGCCGGTTTTCAAGGCCAGTAAGGTGTTTTTGCGGGAAGCGATGCTTGCAGCGTGAAGAAGTGGGCTCGTCCAACCTTGAGCGTCAGGCCTCCGGCACCGCCATTGTGAAAACATTGTGCAACCCTGCCGCAACGGCGCGGGACCGGGCTACACTGGGGTCCCGGACCGACGATTTCACGCCATGGGCATCCGCAACAAACTCTTTGTCATTTTCCTGTCTACCTTCCTGGTGCTGACCCTGGCGGCCAGCGGTTTTTATTACCTGTCGTTCCTGCGCAGTCTGGAAACCTATCTGGATGAACGTCAGCAAGCGCAGGTAGAACGACTGGCGGATCACCTGGGGTTGCTCTATCAGCAGCGCGGCGGTTGGCAGTTCCTGATGGACGATCCCCGTCAACTGAAACGCCTCTACCGGCTGGCCGGTGACCGGGATGACGACCGGGACAGCCGCGGCGATCACCGTCACCTGCAACTGCTGGATGCACAAAAACAACGGCTGTTCGGCCCAACAGCGCCGCGAAAATTCCGCTCGGAAATTCCGGTTCGCAGCGGCAACACGACGGTGGGCTACCTGACTTACCCGGACCAGGAAGCCATCCGCGACAAACTGGACCAGCGCTTCATGGGCCGCCAACTTCGCTTCATGGGCTGGATGCTGTTTGTGGGCGTGGTTCTCTCGCTGCTGGTGTCCTGGCTGCTGGCCCGTCATCTGGTGGCACCCATTCTTGCCCTGTCCAACCACACCCGCGACCTGCAGGAAGGCCACTACAGCGCCCGCCTGGAAACCCGCCGCCGGGACGAACTCGGCACCCTCACCGAACAGGTCAATCAGCTGGCGCAGCGGCTGGATCAGGGCCAGCAGGCCCGCCAACGCTGGTTCTCGGATATTGCCCATGAGCTGCGTACCCCGGTGGCAATCCTGCAGGGTGAGCTGGAAGCCATCAGCGATGGCATTCGCCCCTTGAGCCCGGAGTTCATCAAGTCTCTGGAAGGAGAAGTGGCCCAGCTCACTCACCTGATCAACGACCTGCACGACCTGGCACTGGCGGATGGCGGCAATCTGCGTTATCGGTTCCACCGGGAGGATCTGGCGGACCTGCTCGGCGAGGTGGTCGACAGCTATCGCAACAGCTTTAGCCAGCAGAGCATCAGCCTGGAAACCCGTATTCCCGACCTTGCCGTTATTGATATGGATCCGGTGCGCATTCGCCAGCTGCTGGACAACCTGCTGCAGAACTCTCTCAAGTACACCGCCAGCGGCGGTACCTTGAGTCTCTCGCTGACACACACTGGCGACAACTGGGAACTACTGCTGGAAGACAGTGCCCCGGGCGTGCCCGACGAGGCCCTGCCCCGCTTGTTCGACCATCTGTACCGGGTAGAAAGCTCCCGCAACCGCCGCACCGGCGGCGCCGGCCTGGGGTTGGCCATTTGCCAGCGTATCGTTGAAGCCCATGGCGGCACTATCGGCGCGGAGCACAGCCCTCTGGGCGGCGTGCGCATCCGTATCACCCTGCCGGGAGAGACCTCATGAGCCGCATCCTGATTGTGGAAGATGAGCCGCGTTTGTCACAACTGATGGCAGACTACCTCCAGCATGCCCACTTCCACACCGAACAGACCGACAGCGCCCGGACCGCCATGGCACTGGCAAAAGAGGAACGTTTCCAGGCCATCCTGCTGGACCTGATGCTGCCGGACGGTGACGGCATGGAAGTGTGCAAAGCCATCCGCCGCCACAGCCAGGTGCCGATCCTGATGGTCACTGCCCGAGTGGATGAAGTGGATCGCCTGCTGGGTCTGGAACTGGGCGCCGACGACTATATCTGCAAGCCCTTCAGCCCCCGGGAAGTGGTGGCCCGGGTCAAGGCGGTACTGCGCCGGGCCAATCCGCAACCGGACAGTGCCGGCCCCACCCTGACCCTGGACGACGAACGCTATGAGGCGGTCATGGGCACACAGCGGGTCGCCCTCACTGCCATCGAATTCGCCCTGCTCGCCACCCTGTCACGCCACCCTGGCCGCATCTGGTCCCGAGACCAGTTGATGGATGAAATCTACCAGGACCACCGGGTGGTCTCTGATCGCACCATCGACAGCCACATCCGCAAACTGCGCCGCAAGCTCAGCGACGGGGATGACGCCTCCCATGACTGGATCGGCAGTGTTTATGGGGTCGGGTATCGGCTGGAACAGCCGTAGCGGCAACACTCCTCCTCCAAAGCCGCAGTAGGAGCGGCGCTCTCTGTGCCCCGCGGGTATGAGCCGCGAACCGTGCGAAGCACGGAGTCGACCGAAGGGCGATCAGGCATTTCACCATTTGACAGTTTCCGGATAGCTACTCGCCAGCCAGTTCCGGTTCGCCCCTCAAGAGAGGCTCCTACAGCCTGATTCCATACCGATGCCATCGAACCAGCTTTTCCACAATTCCTGCATATTCCTTGCACGCTTCCCGCCCATACTGATCCCACACATTCACAGGGACTCACTGAGTCACAAGGAGATCACCATGAAGAAATTGGCTATTGTTGCACTGGCTATCTTTACCACTTCCGCTTTTGCCTATGGCCCCGGTCATAAAGGCGGGGAGCACATGGTGGAGCGTCTGGAAAAGAAACTGGCACTGAGCGAGGAGCAAAGTACCCAGCTCAAAGCTATCTTTCAGGAGCAGGGCGAGAAGATGAAAGCCTTGCACGAAGAAACCCAGGACAAGATGAACAAGGTACTGACCCAGGAACAGCAGGAAAAACTGGCCGAGATGAAAGAAAAGCGCATGGAGCGCAGGGCAGAGAAAAAAGAAAACCGAAAAGACAAAAAGGGGCGTGATGTCGAATAACCCCCGCACTCTTGCCTTGATAAAAAAGCCGGCAGAAGCCGGCTTTTTTATCGCTACCACTACAACAAGGCGCGCCGCATATCCGTCAACAACTGACTCAGATAGGTAGTGAAACGAGCCGCATCCGCGCCATCAATCACCCGGTGATCGTAGGACAGGCTCAGCGGCAACATCAACCGGGGCTGAAACTGCTCACCGTCCCAGACCGGCTGCATGTCTGAACGGCTTACACCCAGAATGGCAACCTCAGGCCAGTTCACGATGGGGGTAAAGGCAGTGCCACCAATTCCCCCCAGCGAGGAAATACTGAAAGTACCCCCTTCATGTCAGCCGGTGTCAGTTTGCGGTTGCGGGCCTTTTCCGCCAGCTCACCCATTTCCAGAGCAATGGCTTTCAGACCCTTCTTGTCCGCCTCCTTGATCACCGGTACCACCAGACCATTGGGAGTATCCACGGCAATGCCGATATTGATGTAGTGCTTCTGGATCAGGGCCTCACCGCTGTTTTCCAGCGAGCTGTTGAAGCGAGGAAACTCCTGCAGTGCCCGGGCGCAGGCGCTAACCAGAAACGCCAGCATGGTGAGTTTGACGCCGTCTTTCTCCAGGGCCTTGTTCTGGTGTTTGCGGAAGGCTTCCAGGTCAGTGATATCCGCCATCTCATGCTGGGTAACATGGGGAATGGTCAACCAGGAGCGGATCAGGTTCTGGGCAGACACCTTGCGCAGCTTGTTGAGCTCCAGCCGCTCAATCTCACCGAACTGACTGAAATCGATCTCAGGCAACTCCACCGCCAGGCCTCCACCGGAAGCCGCAGACGCACCGTCCAGCCTCTGTTTTACCCAGGCATGTACATCTTCCTTGAGGATACGATCCTTGGGTCCGGTGCCGCTGACCTGGGCCAGATCCACGCCCATTTCACGGGCCAACTTGCGCACCGCCGGGCCGGCGTGCACGGATTTGGAGGGAGAGCCGGAATCTGCCGCTGGCGGCGGAGAGGTCGCTGGAGCCGGTTTTTGCTGTTGTGCGGGCTGGCCCGATGCCGACGAGGTCGCCGGTTTCGCTTCTGGCTTTTCTTCTGCCTCGGCGTTCTTGTACGCTGCCGGCTTGCCCTCGGACACCGCAAGGGTCAGCAGGGCATCACCGGTGCCCACCTTATCTCCAACCTTCACGGCTACCGATTCCACCTTGCCGGCGGAGGGAGCGGGGATTTCCAGGGACGCCTTGTCCGATTCCAGCACCACGATGACCTGCTCGGCCTCCAGACTGTCGCCAGCGGCCACATTCACTTCGATGATTTCGGCGGAATCAATATCGCCCAGGTCAGGAACGGTAACGGTTTCACTGCCACCGCTTTGCTGCTCTTGTGGCGCGCCGGACTCATCCTCTTCCTGCGGCTTTGAGGCTGTATCCGGTTTTTCCTCAGAGGCTTCAGGCGCATCACTGGCGGCCCCGGATTCCGCGGAAGATTCCTCTTCCGACTCGCCTTCGGCCTCCACTTCCATCAGCTCATCGCCTTCCTTGACCCGGTCGCCGACCTTGACGCCAATGGCAGTAATCTTGCCACCCTGGGGCGCAGGGACTTCCACGGTGGCCTTGTCCGACTCCAAAACAATAATGGTGTCTTCTGCAGCGATGGTGTCGCCGACTTTCACGCTGATCTCGATGACGTCAACAGGATCACTGCTGCCCACATCGGGAACACGAATCATGCTCTTACTCACACCAGTCTCCTTTTGTGAGATCACGCAGGGGTGCGATCAATGCATCACCGGATAGGGTTTATCCGTGTCGATGCCGTATTTTTCGATGGCTTTTTTCACGGCAGCCGCCTCCACCTTGCCATCCTTGCGCAGGGCACTGAGTGCCGCCAGCACGACGAAATAGCGGTCCACTTCAAAGAAGTGGCGCAGTTTCTGGCGGGAATCGCTGCGGCCGAAACCGTCGGTGCCCAGTACCGTATAGCATGCATGCACCCAGGGCCGGATCTGGTCGGCGAAGGCACGCATGTAATCGGTGGACGCAATCACCGGGCCGTCCCGGCCATCCAGGCATCTCTCTACCCAGTTGCGTTCGCGTTCCTGATCCGGGTGGAGAATTTCGTCCCGGTCCAGACGCAGACCTTCCCGGCGCAGTTCGTTAAAACTGGTGACACTCCACACATCCGCCGCCACACCGAAGTCATCGCGCAACAGCTCCGCCGCCGCTTCCACTTCACGCAGAATGGTGCCGCTGCCCAGCAACTGTACGCGGGGGGATTTCTTGGTTTTGCCCTTGCCTTCGCGCAGCAAGTACATGCCCCGGCGAATGCCTTCTTCGGCCCCTTCCGGCATGGCACCGTGCACGTAGTTTTCGTTCATCAGCGTCAGGTAGTAGAAGACTTTTTCGTTGTCTTCGTACATGCGCTTGAGGCCATCATGGAGAATCACCGCCAGCTCGTAGCTGTAGGTGGGGTCATAGCTGACACAGTTGGGCACGGTGCTGGCCAGCAGATGACTGTGGCCGTCCTGATGCTGCAACCCTTCCCCGTTCAGGGTGGTACGACCGGCGGTGGCCCCCAGCAGGAAACCGCGGGCCTGGCTGTCGCCGGCGGCCCAGCAAAGGTCGCCCACGCGCTGAAAGCCGAACATGGAGTAATAGATATAAAACGGAATCAGGGTGAAATCGTGCACGCTGTAGCTGGTGGCTGCCGCCAACCAGCCGGACATGGCACCTGCTTCGTTGATGCCCTCCTCCAGGATGCGACCCTTCTTGTCTTCCCGGTAGTACATGACCTGACCGGCATCCTCGGGCTCGTATTTCTGGCCACCGGAAGAGTAAATGCCCAGCTGCCGAAACAGGCCTTCCATACCGAAGGTGCGCGCTTCATCCGGCACAATCGGCACCACCCTTTCGCCGATCTGCTTGTCCTTGATCAGCGCGCTCATCATGCGCACAAAGGCCATGGTGGTGGAAATTTCCCGGTCACCACTGCCTTCCAGGAAGTTGGCAAAGATATCCAGCCCGGGCAGGGTCAGCGTCTGGCTGGCCTGCTGACGACGCACTGGCATATAACCGCCCAGCTCGTCGCGCTGCTCTTTCATGAAGCGCATTTCCGGGGAGTTCGCATCCGGCCGGTAGTAAGGCACATCCTTGAGCTGTTCATCAGTGAATGGCATATCGAAGCGATCGCGGAAATCCTTCAGGCTTTCCAGGTCCAGCTTCTTCATCTGGTGGGCCTTGTTGACCGCTTCGCCGGCGCCGGTGGCGTAACCCTTTACGGTCTTGGCCAGAATCACCGTGGGCCGACCGGTATGGTTAACCGCCGCATGGTAGGCCGCGTAGACCTTGAAGGGATCGTGGCCACCGCGGTTGAGGCGGTACACCTCATCGTCGGACATATGCTCCACCAGCTTCTTCAGTTCCGGGTACTCACCGAAGAAATGCTCACGGGTGTAGGCGCCTCCGTTTTTCTTGTAGGCCTGGTATTCGCCATCCACGCACTCTTCCATACGGCGGCGCAGCAGGCCCTGGCTGTCCCGTTCCAGCAGTGGGTCCCAGAGACTCCCCCAGACCACCTTGATCACATTCCAGCCGGCACCGCGAAACACACCCTCCAGTTCCTGGATGATCTTGCCGTTACCACGCACCGGACCATCCAGCCGTTGCAGGTTGCAGTTAACCACGAAGATCAGATTATCCAGTTTCTCGCGACCGGCCAGGGCCAGGGCGCCCTGGGATTCCGGCTCGTCCATTTCCCCGTCGCCCAGGAAGGCCCACACCTTGCGGTCATCCTTCTGGATCAGCTCACGGTTTTGCAGGTACTTCATCACATGAGCCTGGTAGATGGCCTGAATCGGCCCCAGCCCCATGGACACGGTGGGAAATTGCCAGAAATCCGGCATCAGCCAGGGATGCGGATAGGAGGACAAGCCCTTGCCATCCACTTCCCGGCGAAAGTTGTCTAGCTGCTCTTCGCTGATACGCCCTTCCAGGTAAGCGCGGGCATAAACACCCGGGGCCGAATGGCCCTGGAAGAACACCAGGTCCCCTTCGTTTTTATCGCTGGGAGCCCGGAAGAAATGATTGAAACCCACATCGTAAAGCGTGGCGGATGACGCAAAGGAGGCAATGTGGCCACCCAGCTCGTCATCGTTATCCATGTTCGCCCGCATCACCATGGCCAGTGCATTCCAGCGCACCAGGGAACGCACCCGGCGTTCCATGAAGATATCGCTGGGAATCGGCACTTCGTCTTTGGCAGGGATGGTATTGAGGTACGGGGTGTTGAGGTCAGTACGGCGAATGCCCTGTTCCTGGGCCTCATTGGTGATGGTGTCCAGCAGCCAGGCGGCCCGTTCCGGGCCTTCGCGCTCGACCACGGATTCCAGGGCTTCGAGCCACTCCCGGGTTTCTGCCGGGTCCATATCATCAAAGAAACTTCTTTTGTGCATGGGCATGCGTCCTTTTTCGCGTAGCCAGGCAGCCCTGCAGGATCACCTGCAGGGCTGCGGGAATAAGCGCCCGAGGGTGTTGGGCGAGAGGTTCCAGACCTCCGGTACAAGCTCTTTCCATACTAGCCGCAATGACTGGCCGGTCAAATGACGATAATCACCACTGGCCTGTCACTGAAGGACTGGACGTTCGCTATCCACAACATGTCACCGGCGGCCCAGTGAAAAAACCCGACCAACGTCGAGCCCGAGACGTTCGACACTCAAGAATGCCGTTGGAGCTTTGCTTGCAAAGCGAAGGGTTGACGTTTTCCCAGGCCTGGCTCAGAGATCTTCGCTTTGCGAGCAAAGCTCCAACGCCCCCAGCCGGCTTATTGTTTAGATCACAATAATCCACAGCGCCGCCAGGATCAGCCAGATGGCAACGCAGCGCAGTAACAGCCCCTTGCAGGGATTCCAGATGATCCAGGGCCGCGGACAGGGAGCCGTCACCGCTAGCCTGGGAGTCCTCCAGGGCCACATTAGCCACTTGCTGCAGCGGCTGGCCACTGTGTTCCTGACGCCACCAATGGCCACGCATTTTTTCCATAACCGCGGTGAAATCACCGGCCAGCGCCATGCTCAGCACCAGCAGTCTGTTGGCCGGCCAGCTTAGCCAGCCATCCAGGCGAGCTTGCCAGTGATTGGCCTGCTCGTCGCCAGCCCGGGTTACCCAGGCTCGATTGAGTACGACCAGAAACGCCGCTCCGAAACCCAGCACCACCAGCCAGAAGATCGCGATAAAGAGCTGCTGCTCCCGCGCCAGAATCTTTTCCGTCAGGGCACTCTGGTAGGCAGGATCACCAGGTGTTCCGGTCACATCGAATTCATCCGTGGCCAGGGCAGCAAAGCCTTCCGGGTCGTTCATTCGACCGCGCACCAGTAATTCATCCACATGACGGAACTCGCTTTGTCCGCCAACCAGCCACAAGATCAATACCATGCCCAGAACCAGCACTAACAACTGCCCCCAGAAGCCGTCCAGCCAGCAAGTCAGGGCGTAAATCAATAGTGCCGGCAACAGCACGGCCAGCCACCAGACTCGCTGTCCCTGCCCCAGGCGGTTGCCCCATTGCTGCAACCAGCCCTGATGGCGTTGCGGGTTGGTGAGCCATAATGGCCAGCTGGTATCCAGACGGCGCAGGCCGAGGACCAGTATCAGCACCAGAAACTTCATGCCATTTCCTCCTGAGAGCCTATTTAGAATCTATCCGCAGCCGCGCCGGAGTCCTTTCTTACCCTGTAAATAGGGTCGCCAGATCGTGATTGCGATTGTGCTGTGTAGTCATTCTACATAAGCAAGCGCAATCGCGGGCTGGTGGCAAAAGGGGCCCGGCCCTTCGGGTTACCGCTAAAAATAGCCCCATGCTGTGTTATGAACCTTGAACTTGACCCGTCAGGCCCTACGGTTCATGCCTTGCCTGGGGCCATTTTTAGCGGCAACGCGGCTGCGGATAGATTCAAGATAGGCTCTTAAATCCAGCCAGGCGAGCCCTATAGGTCGTCCAGTCGAAAGCGGGGCCCGGGTCGGTCTTGCGGCCCGGGGCGATATGTTCGTGGCCGGTGATGCGGGTATCGTCGATCGCCGGATAGTGGCACTTGCAGTAGCGCTGTGAGTTCCGTCAGGGTCGCGTACTGCACGTCTTCATAGGGAACAGTATCTGCGCCTTCCAGCTCGATGCCGATGGAAAAATCATTACAGTTTTCCCGCCCGGCAAAGCAGGAAACGCCGGCATGCCAGGCCCGCCGATCGCAGGGAACAAACTGCAACAGGCTGCCGTCACGCCGAATGAGAAAATGCGAGGACACGGTGAGCTGGTGGATTTCGCGGAAATAGGGATGGTCGTCCGGGTTCAGGCAGTTCTGGAACAGGGCCTGGATATAATCGCCGCCGAACTGCTCCGGCGGCAGGCTGATGTTATGAATCACCAACAGGGAAATATCATCGGGATCGGGGCGGGGATTGAAATTGGGGGATGGACACCACTGTGCCTGATCGACCCGGTGTTCGTTGAGAGTGAGCACCCGCGCAAGCTCCTTAGAACCTGTTCATGATCTATACGCAACCGCGCCGGAGTCAATTTTTTCGCCAGGTCGTGATTGCGATTGTGTCGTGTAATCATTCTACATCAATAAGAGCAATCGCGGGCTGGCGGAAAAAGGGGCCCGGCCCTTCGGGTTACCGCTAAAAATGGCGCCATGCTGTGTTGCGGACCTTGAACTTGACCCGTCAGGCCCTGCGGTCCGCGCCTTGCCTGGCACCATTTTTAGCGGCAACGCGGCTGCGTATAGGATCATGAACAGGTTCTATGCCCGCGCGGACAAACCAACGACTAGTGCTGTGCGTTGGCCTGCATGCGGCGCAGGTCGCCAATAACCGCTTCCAGAGCCCGGTCGAACAGGGCTCCCTCTTCAATGAGTTTAACAGTCCCCTCATGCAGGGCAACGGCCAGAGTGTAAGCAGAGAACTCTTCCACCTTGATCCCGCGCCGGTTGGTAAACACCATCTTCACCCCTGCGCGGATATTGGCAGCCAGCTTTGCGCGACGCGGCTCGTCACCGTCCATGATCTCAATCCACTGACCCGGAGCAAGCTGACCGGCTTTTTTCACCAGGAAATGGTTTTCCGGCAATACGGCTTCTTCCTGGGCTTGCGGTTGCGGTACCGGCATTTCCGGCTCCACAGGCACTCGCTCAGTTTCCAGGCCTTTGAGCAATTGCTGGTGCACATCCTGGAACTTGATCAGTAACTGCTTGGCTTCTGCCTCATCGTAACTGATCTGGCCAAGCCCGCTATGCAGAGTCTTCAGGAGTTTGGGGCTGAGCGCCTTGAGCTTTTCCAGAGCCGCCTGATCGCGGTGCGGCAGGACACTCCAGACCACCCCATCAACCACCTTGACCTGCTGTTGCCAGGCAGCGCTATCGGCGCCTTCGCGCAACCAGGTCAGGTAAAGCACCTGCTGCCAACCCTGGCGCAGTAACCGCACCACCACATCCGGCAGTTGACGGCCGGCCATGCGCTTGTCGAGCACCGCCACCACTTCCTGACGGGCCAACTCGGCACGAGCCTTGCCTTCCTCCGCTTCACGCACCCGTTGCTCAACACGCTCGGAGCGTGAGCTCTGGCTGTCGAAAAAGCGCTGAAACTCATCCAGCAGGGTGGCGAACAAACTGGCATCGTCTTCAAAGTCATCAATGATGCGATGTACCGCGTGGTTGATACGCTGGTACAGATCGTCCTGGATGCCCTGTTGCGGGTCCCACTGATTGCCGGCCCGGGCGAGCATGTTCAGCAGTAGTCGAGCTTCGTGGTTGTCGTTACTGAAGAAGGTCTTGTCGGTGATTGCTACTTTCAGCAAGGGGATCTGCAGGCGCCCTATCAGCGCCTTGATCTCGGAGGGCAGGCCCTCGTCATCCAGAATGAAATCAAACAGCAGCGACACCAGGTTGATCACATCGTCATCGGCCTGATCCAGCGCATGAATGGCTTCGCCATGCTCACTGTCGAGCAATTCTGACAGGTCTTCCTTCAGGTTGGCCTTTTCACCATCTGTTTCGCTGAGGCTGCGTTCCACACGCTGCAAACGATTGAGCACGCCCATCAGGTCATCAGAGCTGACTTGGTGGACGGAAGCCGCGTTGGCCACCGGGGCGCCATTGAGATAAGGCACACCGTTCTGCATGACTGCCATGGCAGCATTAATATCACCACCACCCAGGGCGGCGCCACCTGCTGGCGCCGCCCCACCCTGCATACCGCGCATGGTGACCAGCAATTCCTGCAACAACCCGAACATCTGATCGTTATTGCCCGTACCTGAACCAGAGGAGGACGTCTGGCTGGATGCCAACGAACGATTACCCGGCTTGCGGGCAGGGGCAATGGGGGCAGATTTCATGTCCGGCAAGACACCGGCGTCCACCAGCACCTTGTTGGCTTCAGACACCATGTAACCGGTTTCCGCCATCACTTCACGCTCAAACAGCTTGAGGATGATCAGGCGAGCCTTGATGTCCAGAGAGAGCTTTTCCAGGCCCTCGTTGAAGGCGTCTACCAGCTCACGGGGTTCCAGCGGGTTATTCCGTTCAGTGATTTCTGCCTTGCTTTCAAACAGGTATTCCAGACGGTGGCACAGCACCTTCAACTGATCGACACAGCCATTGCGGGCACGACGGGCCATGTTGTCCAACGCCACCGACGTTTCCAGATCTTCTTCATTCACCAGGGTCAGGGAGTCCAGGTCAAACTTGGCATTTTCAAGCGACGCGGCCTGTTCGTCAGAGTGACCGAGCGTGGCAAACTTGTGCTGCATGGCCTGCTTCAGGCTGGCAACCAACCCGGCACGCTGCACGCGAAGCTGGCGCATGGCATCAAAGTAACGCTCGCGCTCGCTATCGGTTTCCTTCTCTGCCAGGTCGTAGAGGGTGTCGTCAGCGCCATCGAGCATATCTTCCAGATAGGAAGACGCCAGTGACAGATAGCGGTCACGCACTTTTTCGATCGGTCTGGGCAGACTATTAGCGGCTGCTTTGCCGGCGACCGGTTTGAGCTGGGTAACCTTGGCCATGACACCCCCGGGAGTTACGTTTCACCCGTTATGATAGTGGGACTGTAGTTTTAATACTTTACTAAGCTACCACACCGCCGGTCTACGAATTTTGAACTAGTTGGCATGTGAGACTTTGTGTGTAAGCAACTACAAACACGTCGCCAGCTTTCCCTGCCCGCTAAATTCCCATAGCCTAAGGCCTTTTGGGGCAATGGACGAGAGCCATGGAGCAAGCGGTTACCATTCTTAAACAGATCAGTGGTTTTTTATGGGGATGGCCGGCACTGATCCTGATTGCTGGCACCGGTATCTATCTAACCCTGATCCTGCGGTTCCTGCCGCTGCGCCAGTTGGGATTCGGCTTCAAGCAGATGTTCGGCCCGCAGGTGGGGGTTGGCACCATCGGTGCTGGCGCCGCTCTGGCCACGTCGCTATCTGCCACTATCGGCACCGGTAACATCGTTGGGGTAGCCACCGCGATCCACTCCGGGGGGCCGGGTGCGCTGGTATGGATGTGGCTGATCGCATTGGTGGGTATGGCTACCAAATACGCGGAAGCCGTGCTGGCCGTGCAATATCGGCAAAAAGATGCGGCTGGCCAGTATGTGGGCGGCCCCATGTACTACATCCAGAACGGTCTCGGCCCAAATTGGCGCTGGCTGGCCATCGCTTTTGCCATCTTCGGCATGTTGGCCGGCTTCGGCATTGGCAATAGCGTCCAGGCCAACTCTGTCGCTCACGGCCTGCAGGACAGCTTCGGGCTTCCTGCATGGGTAACAGGGGTCACCCTGGCCGTCCTCGTGGGCCTGGTGGTGCTGGGCGGCATGAAGCGAATTGCCACCGTGGCGACTTATATCGTCCCCTTTATGGCGCTGGCCTACCTGCTGGCCGGTTTGGTGGTGCTGGTAGACCATGCTGACGCCCTGCCCGCCGCCCTGGCCCTATGCTTCGAAAGTGCTTTCACCGGCACCGCGGCGGCTGGCGGTTTTGCCGGCGCCCTGGTCAAGGAAGCAATCCGTTTCGGCATTGCCCGGGGCATATTCTCAAACGAGGCCGGACTGGGCAGCGCACCCATCGCCCATGCGTCCGCCAATACCGATCACCCGGCCAGACAGGGCTCCATCGCCATGCTGGGCACCTTTATCGACACCATTATCGTCTGCTCCATCACCGGTCTGGCCATTATCGCCTCCGGTGCCTGGACCAGCGGCGCCGAAGGTGCCCCCCTGTCCGCCCTGGCCTTCTCATCTACTTTCGGTGACTTCGGCAATGTGATTGTGGCCGGCGGCCTGGCGATTTTTGCCTTCACCACCCTGCTGGGCTGGAGCCTGTACAGCGAACGATGCACCCAATTCCTGTTTGGCGACCGGGCCGTCCTCCCCTTCCGCGTGATCTGGGTACTGGCCGTACCGTTTGGCGCCGTTGTCAGCCTGAACCTGGTCTGGGCGCTGGCCGACATCATGAATATCCTGATGGCGATACCCAACCTGATAGCTCTGCTATTATTGTCACCCGTGGTGGTGCGGTTGAGTCGAGAGTTCTTTGACGGCCGCCACCCGGAATGAATATTGGTAGGAGCTTGCTTGCAAGCAAGCTCCTACAGCGTTAACACACCTGTAGGACTCACCTCAGCATGACCACAGCCCTCCCCGACTACGTGCGCGACGATATTCAACGCAACGTAAGCTTCGCCCTGGAAGAAGATATACGCAACGGTGACATCACGGCACAGCTCATTGATGCCGATAGCGAAAGCACGGCCACCATCATCACTCGCGAAGAGGCGGTCATGTGCGGCACTCCCTGGGCTGAGGAAGTGTTTCGGCAACTGGGCGATGTACAGATTGAGTGGCATGTTCATGACGGTCAGCGACTGCCCGCAGAGACAACCCTGTGCACACTTCGCGGCAATACCCGGCAAATTCTCACTGGCGAACGCACCGCGTTGAACTTCCTGCAGACCCTTATGGGCACTGCCACCACAGCGCGCCAGTATGCTGATGCTGTGCAAGGAACCACCGTGACGATTCTGGATACGCGCAAAACACTCCCTGGAGTTCGCGCTGGCCAGAAATACGCTGTTCTGTGTGGAGGCTGTCAAAACCACCGGATCGGGCTGTACGATGCGTTTCTGATCAAGGAAAACCATGTAGCCGCCTGCGGAGGGATTACTGCAGCCATTCAACGCGCGCGGGCTCTGGCACCGGAGAAGAAGATTATTGTGGAAGTGGAAACACTGGCGGAGTTGAAAGAAGCCGCAGCAATGAGACCGGATCAGATTATGCTGGATAATTTCAATTCCCAGATGCTGACAGAGGCCGCCTCACTCGCCACCGAATGCGCACTGGAAGTCTCCGGCAACTTAACTGTAAACAATGCCAAGACTCTGCCCAAAGGACGCGAATGGTTTCTGTCCTCGGGGGCACTGACCAAGCATGTACAAGCAATCGATTTATCCCTGCGATTACAATGATGGCCATTGTCACTGCCGCGGGAATATAACGTAACGATGCTGAGTGCCAGTTCCAGCGAATGGAAACCGGATTGTTTGCGGGACTCCAGATATACTGCAGACAAGATTCAAACGGCAAAAGCATTTTGCCCGGTGGCTTTTGTCAGAGGCGACAGAAACCGCCCGCCAGATCACAGGTTACCGTTCCTGTGCCGGGTGCTACCGGCGTAAGAGTGAGCGTGTCGCCGGCAGAAATGGGGTAACTGATTAACGGCAACGCAGTGCAGCGACTCGGCGCCGCATTTGCCGGAAAGCTGGTCCCCGTCACGGTGACATGGGTCACCCCCACTCGAACATGGGCCGCTGCCTCAGCAAGGCAGGCATTATCCGCCGACTGTCTTATGTAATCGTTGTACGCCGGAATGGCGACCGCCGCCAGGATGCCAATGATCGCCACCACGATCATCAGCTCAATCAATGTAAACCCCTTTTGATAATTCACAGCCCCTCCCTCATTATTGTGATCCCGTGACTTTCCCCTGATCAAAACAATGCATAAACCAGACCAGATTTTTTAAATGAGAAATCCTTCGGAAAACGGGGCGGGGCTGCAGACAAAGGCCTAATAAAGACAGGAAATCACAATACTTTTTGGCAGAAACCAACAATAAAGGTCACTTTGAATTTAGTAGATTATCAAAGTTTCAAACGAATAAAACACCAAGTATGGGATGGCGCCTCTAACCGCACAGATTCAGATAGTTACTCCCAGTAATCGGTTTCAGCTGCCAAAACCCTGGATCAGTGCAAAAGGGAAAACGGTAGAACTAGCGTCTTGCCATTTAATTGAAGTCACTAAAAAGCACAAAGGCCCGGGGGTATTAACCACCGGGCCTTTGTAAATAAGTCAGGCTAATGCCTGCTTATTGTTACGGCTTGGAGCAAGTACCAGAGCCATCACAGGTCACAACAGTGCTAGCTGAATCTTTGGCCGTTGCCTGCGTCCAGTTAGCACCAGCTGCAGGAGCACCGGCAGGAGCAGCACCGGCGTTAACACTGGCGCAAGCACCAGCGACAGGAGCAGACAAAGCTGCCGGATCCTGAGAGTACTCGATCAGCCAGTTGTTAGTTTGGCCTTTCAGCTCTGCCAGGCAGGAATCAATACGGCTCTGCTCCACATAATCCTGGTAAGCCGGGATAGCGACCGCGGCCAGAATGCCGATAATGGCAACCACGATCATCAGTTCGATAAGGGTGAAACCCTGCTGAATTTGCTTCTTCATGTCGTCTCTCCAACGTAAAATTTGCAAGCCTTATTGTTGAGCTCACTCTTGGCGAGCCTCTGCGTTGATCTAATGCATAGAGCGGGCCAACTTTTTGCTTATTAGGAAAAATCATTAGAAACCTGTGAATTCAACGCCGAATCGCACTGCGCACAACTGCAGAGATGACTATTGAGTTTCTCCTGGAATTACCGTCAGCAGTCATAACCGACACTATTTGTCACTCGCCAGCAAAATAACGACAAAAAACGTCACCCGGATGACCGCCACCATCACTTACCTCGCCCCTCCCTTCATTCCTTGAAACGAGTCCCCAGCTTCATAGAGGGCCATGATAGGGTGGGCAATAGAGGCTGGATCCGACTTTAACCAAGACAAGGGAATAAATAACAGCCTCTCAGGGCAACTCTGCCCCTCGACGCTAGAGGTAGGGAACCCTACCGTAAAGCTGGGAATACCTTTAGAAAGGTCCGACAAGGTACTGATTTTGCGACATCCACTCTTCCCTGTGCCGGTGACAACCGGTATGTTACGAAGAAAGTGTTGGGCATACCGACCATACTAAGCATAAACAAGCAGGTTGCCATGACTAGCCAGACCCTTTCCTTCAGCGGTTTACCGCAAAGGCTCATCAAGCAGGAATTGCTGACCGCCGAAGACGCACAGCAAGCGCAACAACAGGCTCGCCAGGAGCGGGTGAGTCTCGTTCACCAGCTGGTAAGCTCCGGCAAGCTCTCGGCGCGAGTTGTCGCAAATGCAGTGGCCGAAGAGTTTGGCGACCCCATCCTGGATCTGAGCGCCTTTCAGCGTGACAGCCTGATCAAGGATCTAGTCGATCCAAAACTGATCACCAAGCACCATGTGCTGCCCCTGTTTCGCAGGGGTAGCCGGCTTTTTGTGGCAGTGTCAGACCCGACCAATTTGCCCGCACTTGAAGAAATCCGTTTCAACACCGGCCTCAATGTAGAAACCATCATCGTTGAGGAGGACAAGCTCACTCACTGGATTGATCACCTGGAATCAGAAGCCGAAGGCAGCGCTTTTGATGATCTGGATGATGATATGGGTGATCTTGATGTTGGACCTGCCGAAGAGAAAAAGGACGAAACCCAGTCCGGCACCGATGACGCCCCCATTGTACGCTTCGTGAACAAGCTGCTGCTGGATGCGATTAAAGGGGGGGCCTCGGATTTACACTTTGAACCTTATGAAAAGACATACCGGGTGCGGTTCCGTCAGGACGGCATTCTGAAAACCGTCTCCAAGCCACCGATCAACATTGCCAGCAAATTGTCAGCTCGCCTTAAGGTGATGTCACGACTGGACATTTCTGAACGCCGGGTCCCGCAGGATGGCCGGATCAAGCTGAAAATTTCCAAAACCCGTGCCATCGATTTCCGGGTAAACACCTGCCCCACGTTGTTCGGGGAAAAAATCGTGTTACGGATTCTGGACCCGGAATCTGCAAAAATGGGTATTGAGGCGCTGGGCTATGATGAAGATCAAAAACAGATGTATCTGGATGCTCTTCACAAGCCTCAGGGCATGATTCTGGTGACTGGCCCCACCGGTTCCGGGAAAACGGTCTCCCTCTATACTGGCGTCAATATCCTCAACACCCCTGAGCGCAACATTTCTACTGCTGAAGACCCGGTAGAAATCAACCTGGAAGGCATCAATCAGGTTAATGTTAACCCCAAACAGGGCATGGACTTTTCGGCGGCCCTGCGAGCCTTTCTTCGGCAAGATCCGGATGTCATTCTGGTTGGTGAAATCCGGGATCTGGAAACCGCCAACATTGCCGTGAAGGCGGCACAGACGGGTCATATGGTGCTTTCTACCTTGCACACCAACAGCGCACCAGAAACATTGACTCGCCTACGCAACATGGGCGTACCCTCCTTCAATATTGCCACCTCGGTAGTCCTGATTATTGCCCAGCGATTAGCACGCCGACTTTGCGAGCACTGCAAAAACGTAGTGGACGTACCGCAACAGTCCCTACTTGAGATGGGCTTCACGGAAGAAGATATTGGTACCGGGTTTACTGTTTATGGCCCACAAGGGTGCGACAAATGCACTAACGGCTATAAAGGTCGGGTAGGGATTTATGAAGTCGTCAAAATCACTGACGGTATTGCCCGGATTATTATGGAAGAAGGGAACTCCATCCAAATTGCAGATCAGTGTCGCAAAGAAGGATTCAATGACTTACATCGCTCCGGCCTCGTAAAAGTCATGCACGGCGTGACCAGCCTGGAAGAAGTTAACCGTGTAACAAGCGGACATTAATTATGGCAACAAAATCAGCAGAACAAAAAAACGCCACTTTCGTTTATGAAGGTGTTGACAGGCAAGGAAAGAAAGTAAAAGGCGAGGCTTCTGGCAAAGGTCCAGCTCTGGTTCGTGCAGAACTTCGCAAACAAGGCATTAACGCCAAAAAAGTCATCAAGAAACGCGAAGTTAGCTTTGGTGGAAAGAAAAAAATCAAACCCATGGATATCGCCATTTTTACTCGTCAGATGGCAACCATGATGAAAGCGGGCGTCCCTCTTGTTCAAGCATTTGAAATCGTTGCTGACGGCCTGGAACACCCCACCATGAGACAACTGGTGCTGAGCCTGAAAACAGAAGTTGAATCAGGCAGTAATTTTGCAACGGCCCTGTCAAAGCATCCAGATCAATTCGACGATTTGTACTGCAGCTTGATTGAGGCCGGCGAGCAATCAGGCGCGCTTGAAACAATGCTCGATCGAGTCGCGCTTTATAAAGAAAAAAGCGAACTCCTCAAACAAAAAATCAAGAAAGCCATGAAGTACCCGGCAACGGTTGTTGTTGCGGCTGCCATTGTAACTGCAATTCTTTTGCTGAAAGTAGTCCCGGTATTTCAGGATCTTTTCGCCGGTTTCGGTGCTGAACTCCCGGCTTTTACCGTCTTTGTTATCAATCTGTCAGATGGACTTCAAAAAAACTTTCTGCTTATTCTCGCCTGTATAGTCGCATTTGTAATTGGATTTTCCACGCTCAAGAAAAAATCAGAACCCTTCCGGGACGCCCTGGACAGGCTGGTATTAAAACTACCCATTGTCGGTGACCTGGCTTTTAAATCGACCATCGCAAGGTACGCACGAACACTCTCAACCACCTTCGCCGCTGGCGTCCCCTTAATCGAGGCCCTTGATGCTTGTGCCGGGGCGACGGGTAACGTGGTGTATCGCAAAGCCGTTTACAAAGTGAAAGAAGACGTTTCAACTGGTCAGCAATTGCAATTTGCAATGCGAGCAACAGGTGTCTTCCCCGCCATGGCTCTACAAATGACCGCTATCGGCGAAGAATCCGGGGCACTGGATGCCATGCTGGAAAAAGTCGCCATCTATTATGAGGATGAAGTCGACAATGCCGTGGATGGCCTCACCAGCATGATGGAGCCTCTCATTATGTCGGTACTTGGCGTTCTTATCGGCGGCTTGATCATCGCCATGTACCTGCCGATTTTCCAATTGGGTCAAGTTGTAGGCTAATTAATGATAGACAATCTTTTCGATGTTCTTTCCGCGAGCCCAACCCTGCTGGTTGGGCTCTGTGTTTTTCTGGGGCTGCTGATCGGCAGCTTTCTCAACGTCGTCATCTACCGCTTACCGGTGATGATGGAACGTAGCTGGCAGCAGGAAGCCCGCGAAATTCTGGAGTTACCCGCAAAGGATGATGGCGAGATATTCAATCTGGTGACACCACGCTCCCGCTGCCCGAAGTGCGACCACGGCATTGCCTGGTATGAAAACATCCCGGTGGTGAGCTGGCTGGCACTGAAAGGTAAATGCAAGGGTTGCGCAACGCCGATCAGTAAACGCTACCCGGTCATTGAGCTGACAAGTGGCGTTCTTGCCGGCCTGTGCGCCTGGCACTTCGGTTATGGACCCTGGCTAGCCTTTACCCTGTTTGCCACCTGGACCCTGCTGGCGGCAGCCATGATTGATGCGGATACCACCCTGCTGCCGGACAGCATGACTTACCCTCTACTGTGGGCCGGCCTGCTGGCGGCGCTGCTTGGCGTTTCACCGGTATCTCTGCCGGATGCGGTGGTGGGTGCCATGGCCGGTTACCTGTCCCTGTGGAGCGTGTACTGGCTGTTCAAGCTGCTCACCGGCAAGGAAGGCATGGGCTATGGTGACTTCAAGCTTCTCGCTGCTCTGGGCGCCTGGACGGGTTGGCAGTATCTGCCGCTGATTATTCTGCTGTCTTCCGTGGTGGGCCTGGTGTTCACCCTGATCGCCACTCTCTTCGGTGGCGAAAAGCGCACCCAGATCCCTTTCGGCCCCTATCTAGCGGCCGCTGGCTGGATTGCATTGCTATGGGGCGATACCATCGTCAGCTCGTATCTCGGGATGTTTAAGATCAGTTAATCCACGCTGAACACATGCCCTAAAAGTCTCGTTGAAGCTTTGCTTGCAAAGCGAAGGCTCTGCATTACTTGAACGCTTTCGCCTTGCGAGCAAGGCTCCAACGGGTTCAATTCTGCCCAGGAGCCCCCCATGTTCGTAGTCGGCCTGACTGGTGGTATTGGCAGCGGAAAGACCGCTGCCACGGATTTCCTCGCCCAGCAGGGCATCACTATTGTGGACGCAGATCTGGCGTCCCGGGTAGTGGTGGAACCGGGCCAGCCTGCGCTCCAGCATATCGCCGACCATTTTGGTGAGCATGTACTCACTGCGGATGGCGCCCTGGACCGCCGCGCTTTGCGCGAGATCGTGTTTGCGGATGCGGACGCCCTCAAGGTGCTTGAAGGCATTACTCACCCCGCCATCGGCGAGGAGCTGAAACGGCAAATTGCTGCCAGTGAGTCCACCTATACCGTTCTGGTATCGCCACTGCTGCTGGAAACCAGCCAGAAAGCGCTGGTGGACCGTATTCTGGTCATCGATGCGCCGGCAGAATTGCAGGTAAAACGGGCAATGGAACGGGACCATGTTCCCGAAGAGCAGGTTGCCGCTATCATCAAGGTTCAGATGGAGAGAACCAAACGCCTGGACCAGGCCGACGATGTGGTTGAGAATCACGGCTCGCTGCAGGTACTTCACGAGCAACTGGCGAGCCTGCATCAACGCTATCTGGAAATGGCTAACGTACTCTGAACATGTCTGATACCAATAACACCACCCAAACCTATCCCTGCCCCCAGTGTAAATCCCTCACTCGCTGGACCAACAATCCCTGGCGGCCTTTCTGCTCCGAGCGCTGCAAGTTGATTGATCTGGGCGATTGGGCGGCGGAACGCCATGCGATTCCCGGTGATGACAATGCCCCCGGGGATTTTGAAGAGTTTTGATCGTCTGACGGGATAAGCTGCGGATTGGGCTGCTCGTGCATCAGCGAGAATAAACCCCGTGCCTCTTTCTCTAACAGGGGCACAACACCCGAGTGCTAGCGGTACCAACACCTACCGTAGGGTGCCACTGAGCCTAAGGCGAACTGCACCGATTCGGTGGCTGGATGGTGAGTTCGCCTTAGACTCAGTGGCACCCTACACAGGTACAGGGGCAGAGCCCGGCCAGAATGCGCGAATGCCTGCCACGCCGATGGCGCCATACTGGCGGGCGGTTTCCAGATCCGCTGGCGAGACACCACCTAGCCCATAACAGGCCAGCGGCAACCCGGTAATCCATTCCCCCGCCTGTTGCCACCCCAGGGGGGACGATCCGGATGACTGGCAGTGACCTCTACCGGGGAGACCAGCGCCATATCCAGCCCCAGGTCTGCCGCCTTTTCCAGGGCCTCACGGCTGTGACAAGCCGCTGAAACCAGCCCCGCAAAATCTGGTCGCCCCTGACAATCCATCAATACCGAGCCCGGCATATGCAGCGCAAAGACTCCCTGTAAGGACAACTGTTCCGCCCATGCTGCCGATGAGGCCCGCAACCATACCTTGACGCCTTTTTCCCGGCACAGGGCCAGAATCTCAGGCAGTGCAGCATGCTCGCTCCACTGGCGCAGATACAGCCCAATACGGGCAGCATCCAGACGGCCGATACCCGCTTTGAGGGCTTCCAGATCCAGATTATCCGGCGCGATGGCAAGATAATCGGGAAGCGTGATCGCGGTGACCACCGGCCGGTTCGCCGCCGGAAACTCCAGCGCCGGCAATTCCGGAATCTCAAACCAGTTCACCTGCTGCCCTTCACAACCCGAAGGCTCGCCCTGCCAGGCGGTGACATCGCGAAAATGCAGGGTGACATGCAGATCCTGGTACTGGTGGGCGATAGTCATGAACGGAGAGGAAATGGCCGCCTGCATGCCCAGCTCCTCCTCCAGCTCCCTGGCCAGGGCCGCCGACAGGGGCTCACCCGGCTCCACTTTGCCGCCAGGAAACTCCCAGCGGCCCCCTTGATGCTTGTGGTCCGGGCGTCGGCTCAGGCAGATGCGGCCGTCGTTGCCGCGGATGATGGCGGCAACGACGGTGATGGCGGGGGTAGCTACGGTCATAAAAACGTTCCTTCAGGAGCGTCGGGAGAGCCATGCCCGCAGGCGCAACAGCGAATGAGCTGTCGCAAGTATGTTCGCCATGCAAGCATAGCTCCTACAGCGGTTTTTTACGTCGGGCGTCGGGCGTCGGGCGTTCAGATTATGTGCGATATTCCGCGTTGATCTTCACGTAGTCGTAGCTGAAATCACAGGTCCAGACGGTGCACTCGGCATCGCCGCTGGCCAGATCCGCACTGATGCTGATTTCCGGCTGGGCCATCACCGCTGCACCTTTCGCCTCTTCGTAGCTATCCGCCACACCGCCCTGCTCCACCAACAACAGGTCATCCAGCCAGACATTGACCTTGTCCACGTCCAGGGACGCAATGGGGGCTCTGCCGATGGCAGCCAGAATACGGCCCCAGTTGGGGTCGGAAGCAAACAGCGCAGTCTTCACCAGGGGGGAATGGGCAATGGTTTCCGCCACAATACGGGCGTCGGATTCACTGGCCGCCCCGGCCACGGTAATCGACACAAATTTGGTGGCGCCTTCACCATCGCGCACCAGAGCCTGAGCCAGCTCGACGAACACGCTTTCCAGAGCCTGATACAGTACCTGGCTATGGTCATCCAGCGCCTGAATCTCCGGCATCTCCGCCGCAGCGGTGCTGATCAGCATGCAGGCATCGTTGGTGGAGGTGTCGCCGTCCACTGTGACCCGGTTGAAGGACTTGTCCGCCAGGGCCTTCACCCACTGATCCAGCAGGGGTTTGGCGATAGGCGCATCGGTGGCGATAAAGCCCAGCATGGTGGCCATGTTCGGCTTGATCATGCCCGAGCCCTTGGCCATGCCGGTGACGGTAATCGGCACGCCGTCAATCTCCACCCGCCGGCTGGTAAGCTTGGGGTAGGTATCGGTGGTCATGATGCCTTCTGACGCACGGCCCCAGTGATGCTCATCCAGTTCCGCCAATGCCTTGGGCAAGCCCGTCGCAAACGCCGGCAACGGGAACTGCTCACCGATTACCCCGGTGGAATACGGCAGGATCTGATCCTCGGCGCAACCAGCCGCATCGGCCAACAGGCGACAGCTGGCCAGACAGTTTTCCATGCCCTTCTTGCCGGTGCCCGCGTTGGCATAGCCGGTATTGATCATCAGGTATCTGGGTGCCCCTGTGGCAAGACGGCTTTTTGCCACCTGCACCGGCGCGGCGCAAAAACGGTTCAAGGTGAAAATTCCGCTGACACGGGAATCTTCGCTCAGCTCCAGCACCACCAGATCCTTGCGGTTGGCCTTCTTGATGCCAGCTTCAACAGCGGCAAGACGGATACCGGGGACGGGCAACCATTCTGTCTGTGTCATAACCAATCCTTTAGCGTTCAGCGACAAGCTTCAAGCCACAAGCCCAAACAAAGAAAGCACCGGCGTTGCCGGTGCTCTGGTTTTCCTTGCAGCTTGTAGCTTGAGGCTGCTGTTATTCAATCTTGCCGTGGCACTGCTTGTATTTCTTGCCCGAGCCACAGGGGCAAGGTTCATTACGACCCACCTTTCGACCTTCGCGAACCACGGTCTTGGTACCATCAGCCTGATTGTTCTCGCCGGCCGTACCATCAGTGCCCGGTTCCGGAGCCGCCTGCATCTTCATCTTTTCTGCCTGGCGAAGGGCTTCTTCCTGGCGCTGCTTCTCGAGGCGCTCCACTTCGTCGTCACGTCGAACCTGGAAGCTGTGCAGCACTCGAATCAGCTCATGCTGGATCTGGTTGAGCAGCCCCTGGAACAACTCAAAAGACTCTTTCTTGTATTCCTGCTTGGGGTTTTTCTGCGCATAGCCGCGCAGATGAATACCCTGGCGCAGGTGGTCCATGCTGGCCAGGTGCTCTTTCCAGTGACGGTCGAGGATCTGCAGCATCAGGTGTTTCTCGATCTTGCGCAGGTCTTCGACGCCGATCTCCCCTTCCTTGCGCAGATAGTCCTGCTCCAGGGCTTCTACCAGCTTCTCGATGACACCGTCGATGTGCATCTGGTTGTCTTCGTTGAGCCACTGGCCCACCGGTGCATTGCACTGGAATTCTGCCTCCAGGGTTTTCTCCAGGCCCGGCACATCCCACTGGTCTTCCACGGAGCCCGGCGGCAGGTAACTGTGCACCAGCTCGGTCACCACATCATAACGAATGCCCTGCACGGAGGTGCGCAGGTCGTCGGTTTCCAGAATCTGGTCGCGCTGGGTGTAGATCACGCGACGCTGGTCATTGGCCACGTCATCGTATTCCAGCAGGTTCTTGCGGATATCGAAGTTACGCCCTTCTACCTTGCGCTGGGCATTCTCGATGGCACGGGTCACCCAGCGGTGCTCAATGGCCTCGCCGTTCTCCAGCCCCAGGGAGCGCATCATGTTGCGAATGCGGTCCGAGGCGAAAATCCGCATCAGGTCATCTTCCATTGACAGGAAGAAGCGGGTGTAGCCCGGATCACCCTGACGACCGGCACGACCGCGGAGCTGGTTATCGATACGGCGAGACTCGTGACGCTCTGTGCCGATGATATGCAGGCCGCCAGCTTCCATCACGGTGTCATGGTTACCCTGCCACTCGGAGCGAATTTTTTCCGCTTCCTTGTCCGAGGGGGTATCCATGTGCTTGATCTGCTCTTCCGGGTTGCCCCCCAGCACGATATCGGTACCGCGACCCGCCATGTTGGTGGCGATCGTTACCGCACCGGGACGACCCGCCTGGGCAATAATCTGTGCTTCACGCTGGTGGAACTTGGCGTTCAATACTTCGTGAGCAATCTTGTCTTTTTTCAGACGCTGGGACAGATACTCGGACGATTCAATGGTCGCGGTACCCACCAGCACCGGGGCGCCCTTGGCCACCGCTTCGCTGATTTCCTTGGCGATGGCGTCGAATTTTTCTTCCAGTGTCAGATACACCAGATCATTGGCATCCACACGAACCATGGGCCGATTGGTCGGCACCACCACCACGTCCATGCCATAAATCTGACGGAATTCCAGGGCCTCGGTATCAGCTGTACCGGTCATACCCGCCAGCTTGTTGTAGAGACGGAAATAGTTCTGGAAGGTGGTAGATGCCAGGGTCTGGTTTTCCTGCTGGATATTCACCCCTTCTTTGGCTTCGATCGCCTGGTGAATGCCCTCGGACCAGCGACGTCCGGGCATGGTACGGCCGGTGTGCTCGTCAACGATGACGATCTGGTTGTTCTGAACAATATAGTCCCGGTCCACATGGAATAAAGCGTGGGCCTTCAGCGCCGCATGAACATGATGAAGCAGCGCCAGGTTATGAGCTGCGTAAAGGCTTTCGCCCTGCTCCAGCAGGCTATTACTGACCAGCAGCGCCTCAATCTTCTGATGTCCGGTTTCCGTCAACTCGACCTGACGCTGCTTTTCATCAACAAAGAAATCGCCTTCCTGCTCTTCCGTCTCGGCAGTGAGTCTTGGCATCAGTTTATTGACGGCCGCATACAGCTCGGAGGAATCGGCTGACGGCCCGGAAATGATAAGCGGAGTGCGGGATTCGTCGATGAGGATGGAATCCACCTCATCCACAATCGCGTAGTTAAGACCACGCTGAACCCGGTCTTCCAGGCGAAAGGCCATGTTGTCGCGCAGGTAGTCGAACCCGTACTCGTTGTTGGTACCGTAGGTAATATCAGACGCGTAGGCCGCCCGCTTCTCATCGGTGGGCTGCTGGGAAAGAATCACACCAACACTGAGGCCCAGAAATTCGTAAAGGGGCCGCATCCAGTTAGCGTCCCGCTCGGCCAGATAGTCATTCACTGTGACCACGTGCACGCCTTCGCCGGACAGCGCATTCAGATACGCCGCCAGGGTCGCGGTCAGGGTTTTACCCTCACCGGTGCGCATTTCGGAAATACGACCCTCATGCAGAGCGATACCGCCCATCATCTGCACGTCGAAATGACGCATACCCATCACCCGGGTGGAGGCTTCGCGCACCACCGCAAAGGCTTCCGGCAGCAATTCATCCAGGGTCTTGCCGTCCTGGAACGCCTGACGGAATTCACGGGTCTTGAGCTGCAGGTCCGCTTCGCTGAGCTGTGCCAGCGCTTCCCCGTGGCTGTTGATCGTTTCGACCAACTTGGCCATGCGTTTCAGCTCACGATCATTCTTGGTGCCGATGATTTTTTTTACGATGGTACCCAGCATACAACTTCCGGTTCGGTAAAAAGTCAGGACAAATAGCCCGTTGGCGGCAAAGTGCTGGCCGCAAGGTGAGCCATTCTAAACACAATAAGATCAAGAGATAAGGTGGTATTCCCGGTTATCAAGGGTGCTTAACCAAAAACGGCCCCTTGTAGGGGCCGTTTTTCGCCTGTTATTCAACGTCGGGCGCGGTAAATATAGGGCTGAGGGTTCACCTGAGCGCCATTTTTAAGCACTTCATAATGAATGTGCGGGCCGGTGGAGCGACCGGAATTGCCTACTTTGCCGATAACGTCCCCGGTGCGAACAATCTCACCCGGCTCCACCAGTAATTCCAGGGCATGCCCATAGCGGGTGGCAATACCATTGCCGTGGTTGATTTCCACCATCAGGCCATAGCCGGAGCGGTCACCGGAATAGGTCACGACACCGGCGCCGGTGGCAATAATCGGTGTGCCTTCCTTGCCGGCAAAATCCACCCCTTTATGCCAGGCCACACGGCCGGTGAACGGATCAGAACGACGCCCGAAGCGGCTGGACATCCAACCCTTGGCCAACGGCCGGCCGGACAGGTAGGTTTGGTCTTGGATCTGCTTGCCGGCCAGCAGGTTTTCCAGAATCTCCAGCTGACGCTCGCGGCGTTCCAGAGTTTGCGCCATCTGGTTCACCGCTTCCATAAAGGAAGGCAATTCGTAGCTGGCACCCTCCTCCGAGCCTTCCGGTCCACCCAAGCCAGGGACAGTGCTGAAATCAAACTCTTCGCCGTCAATATCGGCCACTTCCACCAGCCGCTCACCCAGCGCATCCAGCCGAACCAGACGAGCCTGGGCCTGGGCCAATTTCAGGGTCAGTGCCCGGAACTGCTCCTGGCTGAGTCGATCCAGGGATTCCAGGGCTTTTTGCTGCTCTTCCAGATGGGTGGAGAAACGTTCGGTCATTACCGGCGTATACTCGGGCTGATCGCTGAGTTGCGACACCAGTAGGTAGCCGCCAACACCCATCAGCACCGGCACAACCACCAGCACGGCAGCCAGTAACCAGGGCCAGTGTCGCGGAACCGGAAGTGTGCGCGAATGGCCACGCTTGCTGTTAATGACTAAGATATTCATAAATTCGTGTAACGCACCGGCCAAAAATTAAGAAATTCAAATAGTTGCACTGGTTTTCTTGATTGTTTTTTACAATTTGCAGGCTAGTCTAAGTAAAACCTATGAGCAAGACAACTTCGCCCAAAGCCCTGCTCGCACTGCTAAGTGGTCATCCTACTCTCTCTGGTCTAACCAGGGAGGCCAAAAAGACCGCTCGCCAGGAGCCGGACACCGCAGCAGCCCCCGACCCGCTTGACTGCCTGCCGCCGGCACTGCGCGAGCGGGTCACCCTGGTGGAAGACAGCATGCGCTGGCTGGCCATTGCCGAAACCAGCGCCACTGCGCAGCTATTGCGTTTTCATCTGCCCAAACTGCAGCAGGCCCTGCCCGGCCAGCAGATCAAGATCGTGGTGGGCGGCAAACGCCAGATGCAGAAAAGCAACGTCCGTGTCAACCAACAGGACAAGCCCAGATTGGCCAGAGAAAGCGCCAGACAAATTGCCGATCTGGCTGACACCATTGAGGACAAAGGCCTCAAGGCATCCTTGCAGCGGCTGGCCAGCCGCGGTGAATCAGAATAATTCGCGTATGTAGGAACGTAGCGTAGCGAAGTAACGCCCACAGGGCGGCCCCGTAGGGGTGGGCACAGCGAATAACCCATGCTCGCATGGCTCAGCGAGGACAAGGCGGTGCGGGTTGCTCCCGATCTATCCAGTGAGACCTGTCGAGCCCGGATATTCCTGATCGCCCTGCGGGCGATTTCCTCGCTGCGCGAGGTTCTCCATGCGAGCATGGCTCCTACAAAAAAATCTTGTCTTCCCTGAAACGAAAAACCACCCGGCGGCGGGAGAACCGCCGGGTGGCAACAGGGTTTCGACGTTTACAGCGTGCAGCCGGGTATTACTCGGCCGCCGCGAGCACGGGTCGCATGTACGACACTGGCGCATCGGTGGCATCTTCGAAGGTCACCACCTCGTAGGAATCCTCCTGACGGAGAATCTCGCGCAGCAGGGCATTGTTGAGGGCATGGCCGGATTTGTGACCGATGAACTCGCCGATCAGGCTGTGACCCAGCAGATACAGGTCGCCGATGGCATCCAGCATCTTGTGCTTGACGAATTCGTCCTCGTAACGCAGCCCGTCCTCGTTGAGGATGCGATACTCATCCACCACGATGGCGTTATCGACACTGCCGCCCAGCGCCAGATTCTGGCTGCGCAGGAACTCGATATCGCGCATGAAGCCGAACGTCCGCGCCCGCGCCACTTCCTTCACAAACGAGGTCGTGGAGAAGTCGATGCTGGACACCTGGTTACGCTCTTCAAACACCGGGTGGTCGAATTCGATGGAGAAGGTCACCTTGAAGCCATCAAAGGGAACGAAAGTCGCTGACTTGTCGCCCTCACGCACCGTGACTTCTTTCTTGATGCGGATGAACTTCTTGGCCGCTTCCTGCTCCTTGATGCCAGCAGACTGCAGCAGGAACACAAAAGGACCGGCACTGCCGTCCATGATCGGCATTTCCGGCGCGGACAGCTCCACGAAGGCGTTATCGATGCCCAGCCCTGCCATGGCAGACAGGAAATGCTCCACCGTGCCCACCTTCACGCCATCCTGAACCAGGGTCGACGACAAAGTGGTCTCGCGGACGGCATCGGCAGACGCCTTGATCTCCACCACCGGATCCAGGTCCACACGCCGGAACACGATACCGGTATCCACCGGTGCCGGGCGTACGGTCATGTAGACCTTTTCGCCGGTGTGAAGTCCCACGCCGGTGGCGCGGATCACGTTTTTCAGCGTTCGTTGTCTGATCATCAGTCTGTCACACAGCTGCGGGTATCCTGCAGGATACCGCTTTCCTCAACACAAAATTAGGGCGTAATTATACTGCAATGCCCTGATTTTGCACCCTTGGCGCCAGACCGTTAGTCGGCCTGGCGACGAAGGAAGGTCGGGATATCAATGAAATCCAGATCTTCCGCGGTGCTCACCGCCTGCTGACCACGGCCGCTGGCCGCCTGCTGGGCCGCGCGTTTGCGCTCCACTGCCGGGCGATCCAGGTCGCTGTAGTCCACCCGACCATCCGCGGTGACGGGGGTCTGACGACCACGTACCACTTTTAGTTCCTGCTGGGCGGCGGCGCCCAGGCCGGTAGCAACAACGGTGACGCTGATGCTGTCGCCCATGTCCGGGTCGATGGCGGTGCCGATGATCACGTTGGCGTCATCGCTGGCCAGTTCGCTGACGATGTCACCCACTTCGGAGAACTCGTCCAGAGCGATGGACTCGTTGGCGGTGATGTTGATCAGGATACCGCGGGCGCCGCGCAGGTCCACATCCTCCAGCAGCGGGCTGGAAATGGCTGCCTGGGCCGCCTCTGCCGCCCGGTTTTCACCGCTGGCAGTACCGGTACCCATCATGGCCGTACCCATTTCACTCATCACCGTGCGCACGTCAGCGAAATCCACGTTGATCATGCCCGGGCGAACGATCAGGTCGGCAATCCCTTTTACGGCACCCTGCAGCACTTCGTTGGCCGCCTTGAAGGCGTCCAGCAGGCTGGTGGAACCACCGAGAACCGCTTGCAGCTTCTCGTTGGGGATAGTGATCAGGGAGTGAACGTGCTCCTTCAGCTCCTCGATACCTTCCTGGGCGGAGCGCATGCGCTTCTTGCCCTCGAAGGGGAACGGCTTGGTCACCACCGCCACGGTCAGGATACCCAGTTCCTTGGCGATTTCAGCCACCACAGGGGCGGCGCCGGTGCCGGTGCCGCCGCCCATACCGGCGGTAACGAACACCATATCAGCGCCGTCCAGCAGCTCGGCGATGCGGTCACGGTCTTCCTGAGCGGATTGACGACCGATTTCCGGGTTTGCGCCTGCACCCAACCCCTTGGTCACCTGGCTGCCCAGCTGAATCACGGTTTTGGAGGAGGCATTTCGCAGTGCCTGGGCGTCGGTGTTGGCGCAGATAAAATCCACCCCTTCCACACCGGAACGCACCATGTGATCCACGGCGTTACCGCCGCCACCACCGACACCTACCACTTTAATGACCGCGCCATGCGGTACGCTGTCTTCCAGTTTGAATTGCATGGTTGATCTCCCGTTATTGCTTCCCTGTTACTACTTTGAACGTCATTTAACGTCGAATTGTCCCGGTGATGTTGCTGCGGCCCGGAACTGCCGCTTCCGCAAAAACTGTTAACCGGCTCAGGAAACTAGAAGTTGCCCTTGAACCAGTTTTTGAAACGCTCTACCCAGTTCACTTCCCCGCCACCGGCAAGGGCGCGGGCACTGGTGCCGTCCTTTTCCATGCGCTGGCCATACAACAGCAGGCCCACCGCCGTGGAATAGATCGGGTTCTTGACCACATCAATGAGCCCGGAGATACCCTGCGGGGACCCCAGACGCACCGGCATGTGAAAGATTTCTTCGGCCAGATCCACCGCGCCCTCGATCTTGGAGGAGCCACCGGTGAGCACGATGCCACCGGGGATCAGGTCCTCGAAGCCGGAGCGACGAAGCTCGGCCTGGATCAGGGTGAACAGCTCGTCGTAACGCGGCTCCACCACCTCGGCCAGATTCTGGCGGCTGAGGGTACGTGGCGGCCGGTCGCCCACGCTGGGAACCTTGATGGTTTCGTCCGCGCCGGCCAGCTGGGTCAGCGCGCAGGCGTACTTGATCTTGATCTCGTCTGCGTGCTGCTTGGGGGTCCGCAGAGCCATGGCGATATCGTTGGTCACCTGGTCCCCGGCAATGGGGATGTTGGCGGTGTGACGAATGGCGCCTTCGGTGAAAATGGCGATATCCGTGGTACCGCCACCGATATCGACGATGCAGACACCCAGTTCGCGCTCGTCCTCGGTCAACACGGCGTGAGCACTCGCTAACTGCTCAAGGATGATGTCATCGACCTCCAGGTTGCAGCGGCGCACACATTTTTCGATGTTCTGGGCGGCGTTCACGGCACAGGTCACCAGATGCACCTTGGCTTCCAGACGCACACCGCTCATGCCGATGGGCTCACGCACACCCTCCTGGTTGTCCACCACATATTCCTGGGGCAGCACGTGCAGGGTTTTCTGATCTGCCGGGATCGCCACTGCCTGGGCCGCGTCGATCACCCGGTCGATATCCGCCTGGGCCACTTCCCGGTCGCGAATGGCGACGATGCCGTGGGAATTGAGGCTACGCACATGGGAACCGGCGATGCCCGCATACACCGTATGAATGTGGCAACCGGCCATCAGCTCGGCCTCTTCCACTGCCCGCTGGATGGAGCGCACAGTGGCTTCGATATCCACTACCACGCCCTTCTTCATCCCCCGGGACGGCTGGGAGCCAATGCCGACAATTTCCATGGTGCCATCGGCGGATGACTGACCGACGATGGCCACCACCTTGGAGGTGCCAATGTCGAGTCCGACAATCATGTTTTCTGATGCGTTTGCCATGTCATCCATTCTCCTAAAACTAGCTTTGCTCGCCCCAGGTCACCGCCATGCCATCGGCATAGCGCAGGTCGACCCGGGTTACCCGGCGGCTGTCCGTGCTCAGCACACCGCGATAGAGCCGCACAAAGCGGCGCAGTTTGCTGGTGTACGCTTCACGGTCTACCACCAGCTGCATATCGTTGTTCAGGGTCAGTCGCGCGGTCAGTCGTGCGTTGACCTCCATACTGCGAATCCCCAGGTCCACATCTGCCAGCATCTTGCCCATGCTGTGATAGAACCCCATCACTTCTTCCAGCCGCTGTTGCGGTCCACTCAGCCGCGGCAGGCCGCTCAGGTCATACTGCTTGAGCGCCTTGAAGGGCTCACCGCTGTCTGAAATCAGCACGGTGTCATTCCACACCGCCACCGGGCGCCGCTCTTCCACGGTCAACACCACGGTGTCGGGCCACTGCCGGCGAACGGAAACCCGCTCCACCCAGCTCAGGCCCTGTGCCTGCTGGTAGATGTCTTCCAGCGGCACGGAAAAATAATTTTCGTCGCGAACCAGCGCCGCCAGGGCGGTCTGGATCTGCTGTTGACGGCGCACATCGGTGACACCGTCCACACCCACCTTGCGCACCGGATAGCCGTCCAGTGCTGCCGGCAGATAGATCACACCGACCAGCAACACCGCCGCCACGGTGCCGACCAGCATCCAGGGCACCGCTGCTGCCAACCGCTCATTGAGCGGTACGCCGGCTTTTTTCACCGGCTTGCGGCGGGCCCCGCGCGGGGTCGCGGCCTGCTTAGCCATCACCTCTTTCCAGCGCATCCAGCAGGATTTCGCCCACCAGGGTGTCGAAATCCCGCCCGGCGGCCTTGGCCGCCATGGGCACCAGGGAGTGATCGGTCATTCCCGGTACCGTGTTCACTTCCAGCAACTGCCAGTTGCCCTGCTCGTCACGCATCACGTCCACCCGGCCCCAGCCGTGGCAGCCAGCTACCCGGAAAGCGGTCAGGGCCAGTTGGCGCAGGGCCTGCTCATCAGACTCGTCCAGTCCGGCCGGGCACAGGTACTCGGTGCTGTTGGACTGGTACTTGGCTTCAAAGTCATAAAACGCATTCGGTGTCTTCAGGCGGATCGCCGGCAACGGCTCGTCGCCAAGGATGGCCACGGTGTATTCCGGGCCGTTGACCCAGGCTTCCACCAGCACATCGGAATCGAATTTTTCCGCTTCTTTCAGCGCCTGGGCCAGTTGCTCGGCGTTATCCGCCTTGGCCATGCCGATTGAGGAGCCTTCATGGGCCGGCTTGATCATCAACGGGAAGCCCAGGTCGGTATCATTGCGGCCGGCCACATAAAACGCCGGCGTCGGCAAGCCGGCGCCTTTCCAAAGTTGTTTGGTACGCACCTTGTCCATGCCGATAGCCGAGGCCATCACTCCGGAGCCGGTATAAGGAATGCCCAGGTGCTCCAGGACCCCCTGAATCACACCGTCTTCGCCGCCCCGGCCATGCAGGGCGATAAAGGCCACATCGAAACCCTTGAGGGTATCCACGCTCTTGTAAGCCGGATCTACCAGCTCGGCGATCAGCCCCAGATTGCGCAGGGCCTGATGAACCGCCGCACCACTTTTCAGTGACACGGGACGCTCGGCGGATTTGCCGCCGGCCAGTACCGCTACCCGGCCCACGCTGGCCAGTTGCTTCTTCAGCAGCACCTTATCCACGCTTGGCGCCTCCCTGCTCAGCCAGTTCTTTGGCGATAGCACCCACATTCCCGGCGCCCTGAGTTACCAGGAGATCGCCGTCCTGCAACTGGGTAGCCAGAATCTCTGCCAGCTTGGCCGGATCATCCACGAATACCGGTTCCACCCGGCCACGCTTGCGAATGCTGCGGCACAGGGCGCGGGCATCCGCACCGGGAATCGGGTCTTCACCGGCGCCGTAGACCTCCAGCATCAACAGCACATCCACCCCGGACAGCACGTCCACGAAGTCCTCGTAGAGGTCCTGGGTACGGGTATAGCGGTGGGGCTGGAACAGCATGGCCAGACGACGGCCCGGCCAACCGGCACGGATCGCATCGATGGTGACGGCCACTTCGCTGGGATGGTGACCGTAATCGTCCACCAGGGTCGCGCTACCGCCTTCAAAGTGATATTCGCCCTGTACATCAAAGCGCCGGCCCACTCCGGTAAAGTGGTTCAGGCCGCGAATAATGGCCTCATCGCTGGCGCCTTCATCGGCGGCCACGGCAATGGCCGCCAGGGCATTGAGTACGTTGTGCTTGCCCGGCATGTGCAACACCACATCCAGCGGCTCGCCTTCCTTGCGGATTACCCGGAAGGATGTCGTCATACCCTGCTGCTGCACGTCCTCGGCGCGCAGGTCCGCATCCTCGCTGAAGCCGTAACGGATCACCTGACGATTGACCCGTGGCAGCAGCTTGCGCACCACCGGGTCGTCCACGCACATCACTGCTACACCGTAAAACGGCAGGTTGTGCAGGAATTCGATAAAGGTGTTCTCCAGCTGGGCAAAATCCCCGCCATAGGTGTGCATGTGGTCCGCTTCGATATTGGTCACGATGGCACTCATCGGCTGCAGGTGCAGGAAGCTGGCATCGGACTCATCCGCTTCCGCCACCAGATAACGGCTCTGCCCCAGGCGTGCATTGGTGCCGGCACTGTTCAGCCGCCCGCCAATCACGAAGGTGGGATCCAGGCCCGCTTCCGCCATGATCGCCGCCGTCATGGAGGTGGTAGTGGTCTTGCCATGGGTGCCGGCCACCGCAATGCCGTGACGGAAGCGCATCAGCTCGGCCAGCATCTGGGCCCGCGGTACCACCGGAATCCGGCGGGCATGGGCTTCCGCCACTTCCTCGTTCTCAGTGGTCACCGCCGTGGAGGTCACCACCACGTCGGCGCCGTCGATATTGTCCGCCCGATGGCCGATTTCCACCCGCACACCCAGGCCGCGCAGGCGTTCTACCACCGCCGATTCCTTGATGTCGCTACCGCTGATGGCATAGCCCTGGTTGGCCAGCACCTCGGCGATGCCACACATGCCCACGCCACCGATACCCACAAAGTGGATACCGCTGATACGCCGCATCTCGGGCACGATATGGATGTTGTCGTTATCGGCCATTGGCCACCTCCTCACACAGCGTGGCCGCGCGCTCGGCGCTGTCGGCCACGGCCTGCTCACGGGCACGCTGCGCCATTTGCGCCAGCAGCCCGCGTTCTGCAACCGGTTTCAATGTGCCCGCCAGGCTGGCGGCACTCATCTCCCGCTGGGGCAGCAACAGGGCCGCGCCCCGGTCTGACAGCCAGCGGGCATTCAATGTCTGGTGATCGTCCACCGCGCTAGGCAGCGGCACGAACAGGGCCGCCACGCCAGCGGCAGCCACTTCCGCCACGGTCAGGGCCCCGGCCCGACAGATCACCAGATCTGCCCAGCCGTAGGCTTCCGCCATGTCGTCGATAAATTCACTGACCTGGGCGTCCAGCCCCAGCGCCTGGTAAATCGGCGCCGCTTCGCCGGTACGGCCGGCACCACACTGGTGACGCACCTGGATATCCTGGCCCAGTACCGCCAGCAGCAGTTCCGGCAGATCCTGATTCAATATCAGCGCACCCTGGCTGCCGCCCAGTACCAACACACGCAGACTGCCCTGGTGCTGGGCATAACGTCGGGCCGGCTCTTCCAGGCTGGCAATCTCGGCGCGTACCGGATTGCCCACCCAGCAGGCATCCTGCTTGCCGAAAGCGCCCTGAAAACCTTCCAGGGTCACGGTAGCCATGCTGGACAACAACCGGTTGGTCAGCCCCGGCACCGCGTTCTGTTCGTGGACCACCACCGGTACCTTGCAAAGCCGCGCGGCCAGGCCACCGGGGCCACTGGCAAAACCGCCAAAGCCCACCGCCAGCAGCGGCTGGCGCTGGCTGATCAGGCTGCGCGCCTGCAATACCGCACGCAGCAGATTGAATGGGGCGGTGAGCTTGCGCTTGAGTCCGCCACCACGCAGCCGGGATACAGCCAGTTCGGCAATCTCGTAGCCGTACTGACGCACCAGCTTGCCTTCCATCCCGTTTTCCGCGCCCAGCCAGAGGATCCGGAAACCGCGCTCACGCAATTGATCCGCCACTGCCAGTGCCGGGAACACATGCCCGCCGGTACCGCCTGCCATGATCAGGATGGTGCCACTCATCGTGCCGCCCTCCCTCTCGCTTTCAGCTGCTCGGCTTCAGCGCCGGCGCGCAGGATCAGCCCCACCATGGCGGAGAAGATCAGCAGTGAAGAGCCGCCATAGCTGATAAACGGCAAGGTCAGCCCCTTGGTGGGCAACAGGCCCATGTTTACACCCAGGTTGATAAAGACCTGGGAGCACAAGACGAAGGCGCAGCCATAAACCAGATAGGCGTGATACAGCAGACCGCGGGTTTCCAGGCTGTGACCCAGGCGGAAGATGCGCCAGCCCAGCAGCACAAAGCCGCTGATCAACGCCAGATTCCCCAGCAGGCCCAGCTCTTCGGCCATCACCGCGTAAACAAAATCGGTATGAGCTTCCGGCAGGTAGAACAGCTTCTGCACGCTGTTGCCCAGGCCTACGCCATCCCAGTGGCCACGGCCGAAAGCGATCAGGCTCTGGGTCAACTGATAGCCGGAGCCGAACTGATCAGCCCAGGGATCGGTAAAGGTCATCAGCCGCGCCACCCGATAGGGTTCGGCAAAGGCCACCAGGGCCCCCAGTGCCACCGCCGCCAGACCAATCAGCAAGAAACGCAGGGTCGGTACACCGGACAGGAACAACATGCCCATGGCGGTGATGCCCAGTACCACCACGGCACCGAAATCCGGCTCCAGCAGCAGCAAGATGGTCAGCACGCCAAGCAACGCCAGGGGCAGCAGAAAGGCCTTCCACTCGGTTTCCAGGGCTGCCTTGCGCTCGGCGATATACCCTGCCAGGTAAAGGACGAAACAGAGTTTGACGATTTCCGAGGCCTGAATGGTCAGGCCGGGCAGCGCAATCCAGCGAGTGGAGCCGTTCACCGTGCGCCCCAGACCGGGGATGAACACCATCACCAGTACCACCAACGCCACCGGCAACATCAAGAAGCGCAACCGCTCCAGCAACGCCAAAGGCACTGCGAAATACACAAAGGCCCCGGCAGCCAGCCCCAGCGACAGATAGATGCCGTGGCGCAGGGCATAATAGAAGGGGTCGCCCAGCCGGGTTTCGGCAATCTGCAGGCTCGCAGACGAGACCATCACCAGGCCGGCCAGAGCCAACAGAATCGCTGTCCACATCAGCGTCTTGTCCAGGCCCCGGTTATCCAGCTTGAGGATCATGCGCTCAGTCATGGCACACCTCCCTGGCCCGGGCGGAGAAGTCATCACCACGGGCAACAAAGCTGGAATACATATCGAAAGACGCACAGGCCGGCGACAGCAAGACCGCATCACCGGGTTGTGCCAGTGCATGGGCCCGGGCCACAGCCGCTTCCATGTCCGCTACCAGTTCGCAGGGCGCTGCGGACATACCCTCAGCCAGGGTGCTGCGATCTTCACCCATCAGCAGGCCGGCACGCAGATACTGACGCGCCGGCTCCGTCAGCGGCGAGAAATCCTGGCCCTTGCCCTGGCCACCGGCAATCAGGATCACCTTGCCGTCGATGGTTTCTCCGATACCGGTCAGGGCCGCCAGGGTGGCACCCACATTGGTGGCCTTGGAATCATTGAACCAACGCACGCCACCCGCTTCAGCCACCAGTTGGCAGCGGTGCGGCAGGCCGGTAAAGGCTTTCACCGTGGCCAGCGCCTTGTCACGGTTCAGGGACAAGGCATCACTGATGGCCAGCACGGAAAGGATGTTCATGGCGTTGTGATGACCGGTGAGCGCCAATTCGGACAGGGCCAGCAGCCGCTCGCCACGGCACAGTAACTGGGCGTTCTCCGTGTCCAAACGGTAATCCGCCTCCGGATGAGCACCGAAACTGATCTGACGCGGCACCCCGGCGTGGGGGCGGGTCGCCAGGTCATCCCGGTTCCACACCGCTACCTGGCAGCCATCATAGATGCGCTGCTTGGCGGCCACGTAATCGGCAAAGCTGGCGTAACGATCAAGATGGTCCTGGGACACATTGAGAATGGTCGCCACTTCCGCACTCAGGCTGTAGGTGGTTTCCAGCTGGAAACTGGAAAGCTCCAGGGCGTACAGGCGGGCCTGATCGTCCAGCAGCTCCAGAGCGGGCACGCCCAAATTGCCGCCGATCCCCGGGTTCATGCCGCAGGCTTCAGCCACCTGCCCCAGCAGTGTGGTCACCGTGCTCTTGGCGTTGGAACCGGTAATTGCCACCAGCGGCTCACTGGCGGCGCGGGCGAACAGCTCCACATCACCGATCACTTCCTTGCCGGCGACGACTTGCTCGGCGATGGCCGGAGTCGCTACAGCCACGCCGGGGCTGACGATCAGGCGACGGGCGTTGTTCATCCAACCGGACTTGAAACCGCCGGTATGGATTTTCACGTTGGGGAATTCGACGCGCAGCGCTTCCAGGCCGGCGGGTTCGGCACGGGTGTCCAGGGCGCGCACAGGCATCCCCTGGTCCGTCAGATAACGGATCACGGAACGCCCGGATACTCCCAGGCCAATTACCAGATCAAACCCGTCTTTCGCCATAAAGTTAACTCAATCCCCTATCGGATTTTCAGGGTCGCCAGACCCACCAGGACCAGAATTACGGTGATGATCCAGAAGCGCACGATGATCTTCGGCTCCGGCCATCCTTTCAGTTCAAAGTGGTGATGAATCGGCGCCATGCGAAACACACGGCGGCCGGTGAGCTTGAACGAACCCACCTGCAGCATCACCGAAACGGTTTCCATCACGAACACGCCGCCCATGATGAACAGCACAATCTCCTGGCGGACGATCACCGCCATCACACCCAGCACCGCGCCCAGGCCCAACGCGCCCACATCGCCCATGAACACTTGTGCCGGGTAAGCGTTGAACCACAGGAAGCCGAGGCCGGCGCCACACAGGGCAGCCGAAATAATCACCAGCTCGCCAGCCCCGGCCACATAGGGAATCTGCAGGTACGGGGCAAATTCCGCATGGCCACCGGCATAGGCAAAGATACCCAGGGCGCCGCCCACCAATACCGCCGGCATGATCGCCAGGCCATCCAGGCCATCGGTCAGGTTCACTGCATTGCTGGTTCCATTGATCACGAAATAGGTCAGCACGATGTAGAACCAGCCCATGTTGATGACCACATTCTTGAAGAAGGGCACGATCAGCTGGGTTTCCACCGGGCTCTGGGCGGTAAAGAACAGGGCAAAGGCCGCGCCGAGAGCACCGATGGACAACCACAGGTATTTCCAGCGGGCCGGCAGGCCGCGGGGATTTTTTTCCACCACCTTGCGCCAGTCATCCACCCAGCCCACGGCGCCGAACACGAACAGCACACCCAGGGTGATCCAGATAAAGCGGTTACTGAGGTCTGCCCACAGCAGGGTGGAAATGACGATGGCAATCAGGATCAGCGCCCCACCCATGGTGGGGGTGCCGGCCTTGCTCAGGTGACTCTTGGGGCCATCGTCACGAATGGCCTGGCCCACCTGCTTTTCCTGCAGTTTGCGGATCATGATCGGGCCCACCCAGAAGGCGATAAAAAGGGCCGTCAGCACGCTGAGAATGCCGCGCAGGGTGATGTACTGCACCACCAGGAAACCGCTGTGAAATTCTGCCAGAAGCTCAGCCAGCCATAGCAACATCAGAGTGCCCCCTGTTTCGATTTGTGAGGGCCTGCGCCCAGGATCAGTCGCTGCACCACCGCTTCCATACCGGCGCTGCGCGAACCTTTCACCAACACGGTTCCACCCTGTTGCAGAACCGGGGCACTCCAGGTTGCCGCCTGCTGATCGTTCTCTGCCGTCCTGGCACCTTCACCAAAGCCCTCGGCGGCCGCACTGGCGCCGGTCATCACTACCAGATCGCTGATCCCCGCCTGGCGGGCATAGCCACCCAGCTCTTCGATCAGCTGCTGCGCCTGCGGACCCAGCTCGCCCATGGCGCCCAGCACCAGCATCTGCGGAGCGGGCTGCACGGCCAGCCAGTCGATGGCGACACGCACGGAACCCGGATTGGCGTTGTAGGTGTCATCCACCAGCACGCCATCACCCACCGCATGCAGATTCATGCGGCCTGGCACCGGCTTGAGTTGCGCCAGGCGCGGCAGCACCTCGCCCAGGTTTACGCCCAGGGCGCGCACAGCCGCGCAGGCCAGCAAGGCATTGCTGACCTGATGGGCGCCGGGCAGCGGCACTGTCACCGTCTCGCACAGCGGCTGAAGGACAAATTCCACCCGGTCCTGATGTAGCCGGATAGTGTCGGCGTACAGATCCGCGGGCGCCTGGCTGCCCACACGGATCACGGTAAGACCAGCCTTTTCCGCCTCACCAGCAAAGAAATCGGCAAAGCTGTCATCGTTGTTGATAATCGCCTGACCGCCGGCCTGACAACCGCCGAAGATTTCCGCCTTGGCGTTGGCAATGCCCTGCATGGAACCAAAACCTTCCAGGTGCGCGCCGGTCACATTGGTCACCAGCACCACTCGCGGCTTGGCCAGGGAACTGGTCCAGGCGATTTCACCGGGGGCATTGGCGCCCAGCTCAATCACCGCATAACGGTGTTCGCCGGCCAAGCGCAACAACGTCAGCGGCACACCGATGTCATTATTGAAGTTGCCACGGGTGGCCAGGGTGCTCTCGCCCAGCATGGCGGCAGCCATCTCCTTGACGGTGGTCTTGCCGGCGTTACCGGTTACCGCCAGGCGCTCGCTGGTAAACTGATCCGCATAACCACTGGCCAGGCGGCCCAGACCCAGGCGGGTATCGTCTACTTGCACGGCGCTGGCAAAGTCACTTTGCTCACGGTCCACCAGGGCGGCGACAGCACCACTCTCGGCGGCCCTGGCGAGGAACTCATGGGCGTCAAAACGCTCGCCCTTGAGCGCCACAAACAGGCAGCCCGGCGCCATGTCACGGGTATCAGTCACCACAGCACTGACTGTGCGGTCTTCCCCGATCAGGGTGCCGCCGGTCCACTGGGCGATCTGCGACAACCACATCATGACACACCTCCCCGGGCGGCCAGCGCCTGGCGGGCAAGTTCTCTGTCATCACTGGGGTAACGCACGCCGTCGATTTCCTGGTAGTCCTCATGGCCCTTGCCGGCCAGCAGAATCACGTCGCCGGCCTGGGCGCTGTTGACGGTTTCCTGAACCGCCTCGGCACGATCCACATTTTCGTGGACCGCTTGCGCCCCGGTTAGACCGGCACGCATTTGATCAATAATGGTTTGCGGGTCTTCGCTGCGCGGGTTATCGCTGGTCAGCACCACGGTATCGGCGAGCTTTTCCGCCACTGCCGCCATCTGCGGGCGCTTGCCCTCATCTCGGTTACCGCCACAGCCGACCACACAGAACAGGCGGCCGGCAAAGTGATCCCGGCATGCCTGCAAGGCTTTTTCCAGGCCATCCGGGGTGTGGGCATAATCCACGATCACCGTCGGACAGCCATCGGCCTGCACAGGTTCCATACGCCCCGGTACGGGAGTAATGGCGGCCAATGCTCCACCCAGCGCCTCAGCGGCCACACCCTGGCCATGCAGAATGGCCGCCACGGCCATCACATTGCTGAGATTGAAACGACCGAACAGGGGCAGACTCAACGGCACCACTGTGCCGCCCACAAACAGCTCCGCGTCGATACCTTCTGCGGTGCATTGCACGGACTGGCAACGCACGGTGGCACCCTGCTGGCTGCCGAAGGTGACACAACGAACCCCATCAGGCAGGCAGGCGATCAGGGTTTGTGCTGCCGGATCATCACAATTGATCACCGCCAGCTGCACCCCGTCGCGGGTAAACAGCATGGCCTTGGCAGCCAGGTAGGATTCCATGTCGCCGTGATAATCCAGATGATCCCGGCTCAGATTGCTGAATACCGCCGTGATGACCAGGGTGCCGCCCAGGCGGTTCTGATCCAGGGCATGGGAAGAAATTTCCATGGCCACGGTATCGGCACCGGCATCACGCACGTTCGCCAATCCGGCCTGCAGGGTAATCGGGTCTGGCGTGGTATGGCCGGTGGTCTGCTCGTGCCCTTTCAATCCCAGCCCCAGGGTCCCCACCAGAGCACAGCGGTGACCCAGCGCATTCAGTGCATCGCGCAGGAACCAGGTAATGCTGGTCTTGCCATTGGTTCCGGTGACTCCGGTAATGTGCAGACGGCTGGCCGGCTCACCGAACCAGCGCGCGGCCAGATCACCCACCTGCCCCGCCAGCCCCGGCAGATGCACGCAGGGCACCGGCTGCTGCAGATCCACGGAGAACGTCTCCGCCTCTGCCAACACCACGGCAGCACCGGCACTGATAGCCTGAGGGATAAAATGGCGGCCATCACTGGCCACGCCAGGTACAGCCACAAACACCTCGCCGGGCTGCAGGCGGCGGCTGTCGAGCTGAAGCCCGGAAATGGTAAGACCTGCCACTTGGGCAGGCAGGTTGTGCTCGGGGAGCAGTTGCTGGAGGCGCATCATGAGCGGTCCTCCGTATCCGGGCTGCCGGCCAGCAGCCCTTCGGGTCTGTCTGGTGGTACATGCAATGTCCGCAACACCCCGCCCATGATTCGGGAAAAGGCCGGAGCGGCAACCAGACCGCCGTAGTAGGCATCGCTGCGAGGGTCGTCGATAACCACCACGGTGACGATACGGGGATCGGTGGCCGGAGCCAGGCCAGCAAACAGACCGATATAGCTGTCATCTGCATAACCGCCGGAAACTACCTTGTGCACGGTGCCGGTCTTGCCAGCCACCTGGTAACCGGGCACCTGGGCGCGGCTGGCGGTCCCCACCTGACTGACCACGGTTTCCAGCATCTGCACCAGTTGCCGGGCAACCGGCTTGCCCAGCACCTGCTCACCAGCAGGCTGGCTGGCAACCTTCTTCAGAGTCAGCGGCACTTTGACGCCGTCATTGGCGATGACTGCATACGCCTGTGCCAGCTGTACCGCAGACACGCTCAAACCGTAACCATAGGAAAGCGCCGCCCGCTCCACTTCCCGCCAGTGGCTACGCAATGGCAGCATGCCGTTGCTTTCACCGGGAAAATCGATGGCAGTGGCCTGCCCGAAACCGAAACGCTCCAGGTAGTTGGGCAGCGCCAGCGGCTCCATGGCCAGGGCCAGTTTGCTGGTGCCCACGTTGGAGCTCTTGGTGAGCACGGTGGTGATATCAATCACCCCGTAGTCGCGATGGTCACGAATGGTCTTGCTTCCAACCCGCAGGGTGCCGGGATGGGTATTGATGGTAGTCGACGGGGTCACCATGCCCATTTCCATGGCCGCCGCCACGGTAAAGGGCTTCATGGTGGAGCCGGGCTCGAACAGATCTGTCACTGCCCGGTTGCGCAGGGCACCGGTATCCAGATTGCCGCGATTGTTGGGGTTGTAGGCGGGCTGATTCACCATGGCCAGCACTTCACCGGTACGCACATCCAGCACCACTGCGCTGCCGCCCTTGGCCTTGAATTGCTGCACGGCGCCGAGCAACTCCCGGTAAGCCAGGTACTGCAGACGCAGGTCAATACTCAGCGTTACGTCTTCACCGGGCTCCGCCGGCTCCAGCACTTCAATATCCTGAATTACCCGACCCAGCAGATCACGAACCACCTTCTTGCGACCGGATTTGCCAGACAGGTGTGATTCCATATCCAGCTCAACGCCTTCCTGGCCTTGATCGTCAATATTGGTAAAGCCCACCACGTGGCTAGTCACTTCACCGGCTGGATAGTAACGACGGTATTCGGTCAGCGAATGGATACCGGGAACATTCAGATCCAGCACGGCCTTGGCCGCTTCCGGCGCCAGACCGCGACCCAGATAGATAAACTCACGGGATTCGTGACGACGCACCTTGCTGGCGAAATCCTGCTGGCTGATCACCGGATTGCCCGCCAGACGCGCCCATTGCTCCTGGTTTTCCAGGGCTTCACGGGGATTGGCCCAGAGGGTGACCACCGGTGTACTGACCGCCAGGGGACGGCCATCACGATCACGAATCACGCCCCGATGTGCAGCCAGGGGTTCCACTCGCAAATTGCGGATATCCCCCTGATGGGCAAGAAAGTCATGCTGGATCACTTGCAGGTCCACCGCCCGTACCACCAGGACACAGGCACACACCAGCCAGAAGCCCAGCACAAAGCGCCAGCGCATCTGGTGATTGGGTTGCCGTGTCTTGCGAGCCTGGCGTTTCATGGCCGGATCAGCACTCTCTCATCGGTTTTCGGTAATTTCATGCCCAGCTTCTCGCGAGCCAAGCGTTCTACCCGGGCATAGCTGCCCCAGGTGCTGTGCTCCAACAGCAGCTGACTCCACTGGCTCTCCAGTCGAGTTTGCTGCTGCTTCAATTTCTGGCTCTCGTCGGTGAGTCGACGCGCCTCATGGACGCTGTAACTCACCGCCAGCGCGGAGATCACTACCAGCATCACCAGGGTGCGGATCAGCCAGGGGACGCTCATCAGGCCACCTTCTCCGCTACCCGCAACACCGCACTGCGCGAGCGAACATTCACTTTCAGCTCGGCCTTGCTGGCACGAATAGCCTTGCCAATCGGCTCCAGCCGCTGGGGCATTTCGTCGCCCAACGGCAAACCACCGCGCCCCTTGGGAGCCCGGCCGGAGTGATCGCGAATAAACAGCTTCACGATCCGGTCTTCCAGAGAATGGAAGCTGATAATGGCGAGACGCCCGCCGATGGCGAGCGTCTCCAGGGACTGTTCGAGCACTTGGGTCAGCGCATCCAGCTCCCCGTTTATATGTATTCGCAATGCCTGAAAACTGCGTGTGGCCGGGTGCTTGCCCGGCTCGCCGCGGCCAATGGCCGACTCGATCAGATCGGCCAGCTGCAAGGTGCGGGTAATCGGCTGCTCCTTGCGCTCTTCGCAGATACGCCGGGCAATCCGACGCGACTTGCGCTCATCGCCATAGCGATACAGCACATTGGCAATATCCTGCTCGTCGGCCCGGGCCAACCACTGCGCAACACTTTCACCCTGAGTTGGGTCCATGCGCATATCCAGCGGCCCATCACGCAGAAAGCTGAAGCCACGACCGGCATCGTCCAGTTGCGGCGACGACACACCCAGATCCAGCAACAGGCCATCAATGGGGCGACCCACCTGGTCTACCACATCAGGCAGGCAGTCAAAGCGGCTGGCCACGATCTGGAAACGGCCATCTTCCGATGCCAGCTGCTCACCCGCGGCAACGGCCTGGGGATCACGATCGATACCGGCAAGGCGCCCCTGTGCGTCCAGCTTTTCCAGCAGTGCACGGCTGTGGCCACCTCGCCCAAAGGTGCCATCCACATAAAAGCCATCACCACGGCTGAACCACATATCCAGTACCTCTTCCAGCATCACCGGCTGGTGTTCGTACTGCGCGCCCTTGTCGGTCATCAGAAGGACAACTCCTGCACACTTTCCGGCAATGCATCCGGGTCCAGGGTGCCGTCCTCTTCCAACCAGCTTTCTGCTTTCCAGATCTCAAAACGGTGCATCTGACCGATCAGCATGGCCTGCTTCTCCAAGCCGATGGCCGCCCGCAATTCCGGCGGCACCAGCAGCCGGCCATTGCTATCCATGTCAATTTCCACCGCCTGGCCGAGGAAGCGACGCTTCAGCTGACGCACCTGCGGACTGGAGTCTCGCTGGGCGGACAGTTTGCCGGCGGTTTCCATAAATTCATCACGTGGGTAAAGCGCGAGGCATTCGTCATAGGGGTGACGGGTAAGCACAAGCTGGCCGCCGCAGGCTTCGTTCAACGAAGCGCGATAACGGGTCGGCATGGTGAGCCGCCCCTTGGCATCCAGATTGAGTGATGTGCTTCCAGTAAACACTGGCCGTCCTCATGCTCGATTATTCGGTTCCTTCCCGGGGGTTCTGTTTACCCCACTTTGCGACACCGGCCGCCAAGAAATTCCCACTTTTTCCCACTTTTCACCACATTGAGACACTCTATGGCCACTGGGAACACCAAGTCAAGCGTCGACACCTGGGCAAACGTAAAAGAATTTCCAGACAAATCAGCCTGTTAGCTGTGTCACACGGAATGGACGAAGAGACGAACGGAGGGAGTTTCGAGACGAATCAGAGCGCTGGAACGTGCAGGTGAGAAAGCACTTTAAGTGTTAGACGGATTAGTTATTACTAACTTTTTTTATATTCACTTATTAAAGGTTAAGCTTTGTTCGGACACGGGCAAGCGATAGGATTGGCTATCCAGCAGGTCCACGCCGCACTCGAGCGCCGCCAACCAGTCAAGGAAATGCCCCACCTGCTCCCCCACAAAGTAGCCACCATGCTGGGGAACGATCATACGCGGCGCCAGCTTGCGCACCATGGCCACCCACAGTCGACAGGCCCGGTTGCTGGCCATATAACGGCGATGAAACCCCGTCATGCTGTGCAGGTGGTCGGCAAAGTTTTCCACCTGCCCTTCCTCGCCCCCCAGAGACGCACCAATATCGCCGGAAAACAGGATGCCGCTGAGCGGATCGTAGAAGCTGAAATTACCCACCGAGTGCAGGAAATGCGCAGGCAACACCCAGATCTCGGTATCAGCAAACGGCAGCACCTTGCCCTCGTCCGCCACACCCTGGATACGCGACTGTAGTTGCTCGCCCATTTTGCCAGTCACATAGGAGGAAGCCAGATGAGGCAGAAACCGGGACCACAACCTGCTCACTACCACCTGGCTGCGCGTGTGCATCAGCCAGCGCGGCAGGGACGCGATAATATCCGGGTCCTGATGGGATGCCAGAATATAGTCCAGACCGTCCAGACTGATTCGGCGACTCAAGGCAATGGTTAGCGGGGTGTAGGTCAGATCCCCACCCGGATCAATCAGCGCAGCACGGTCCCCGTGGCGAATGCAGAACTGGTTGGCCTGCACTCCCTCCCCGACAACCAGATCGGAAAAGCGCAGCACTTCGTGATTATTGTCGAGATAGAGGGTATCGGTCTGCGCCATGTCGGACTCCTGCCAGATTGTAAGCCCGGCAATTCTGACGACATCGCCTCACTGGATAATGACTCAGATCAAGAAGAGGAAGCGTTTTGGGGCGAGAGCGACGAGTCACGAAAGGCAAACCCCGGTTCGGGTATTCGCTTCTCGCAACTCGCATCTCATACTGAAAAGGTGGACCGGTCGATAAGCCGGGTTCTGTCGTGGACAGTCATTCATCTGGGGCTTGCGTCGCCACAAACCTCTAGCAACCTACCCGGATCCAGCGCGGGCCACGCCAACGGATCCCTATTTGGTCTTGCTCCGGGTGGGGTTTACCCTGCCACCACTGTTGCCAGCGGCGCGGTGCGCTCTTACCGCACCTTTTCACCCTTACCGGTTCCTTCCAAAGGAGGGAACAGGCGGTATCTTCTCTGTGGCACTAGCCGTAGCCACACCGTCACCAGTGTAGCCCCCAGGCGTTACCTGGCACCCTGCCCTGTGGAGCCCGGACTTTCCTCCAGCGGCTACGCCGCCAGCGACTGTCTGACCGATCCGGGGCGGAGTTTAGGGGACGGCAATGAAAAACACCAATTGATAATTGAGAATGGATAATTGATAACTTGCGGAACAGGGCGCCAAGTCCAGAAACGCAAGAGGCCGCGTCCAAACGATTGGTCGCGGCCTCTTGCGTTCAAAGACAGCAAAGCGCCAGTCCGCGTCGTTATTAATTATCCATTCTCAATTATCAATTTTCTTTCCCCATCCCTTCCAACAGCGCATACACCGCCTGCCGCTTCAGCCCGGTGTGGGCGGCCATGATTTTCGCCACCCGGGATACCGGCAGTTCCGCGAGCAGGGATTTTGCCAGGGCCTGATCCTGCTCGCTCCAGTCTGCGGTTTGTGCGGCGGGCGACAGCACCAGCACCAACTCGCCGCGTTGCTGGTTGCGATCTGATGCCACCCAGTCACAAATATCAGCCACGGTTCCCATGCGAATCGTCTCAAATTGCTTGGTCAGCTCACGACAAAGCGAGATTTCACGATCTTTTTCAACTGACGCTTTCAGCGCCTCCAGGAAAGAGAGCACCCGGTGAGGAGCTTCGTAGATAATACTTGTGACTGACAGCTTGGCCAGGCGCTCGATGGCCTGCTGGCGAGGCGCTCCCTTGGCCGGCACAAAACCCTCAAAAAGAAAACGATCAGATGGCTGCCCCGCCGCCGCCAACGCTGCCAACAGTGCCGACGCACCGGGAATCGGCACCACCCGTACATCAGCCTGGTGGCAGGCGCGCACCAGACGATAGCCGGGATCACTGACCAGCGGCGTGCCCGCATCACTGATCAAGGCACCCTGCTCACCTGACTGCAAACGAGCCACCAACTCTTCGCTGCGCGCACTTTCGTTGTGGTCATGACAACTAATCAACCGACTGCGGATTCCCAACTGTTCCAGCATGCGCTGACTATGCCGGGTATCCTCCGCCGCCACCCAGTCCACCTCCCCCAGTACCGCTATCGCCCGACGACTGATGTCATCCAGATTTCCGATCGGTGTACTGACAATATACAAAGTTCCACTCATATCTGTGCACGACTCAACTGGTGGGGCTCCAATGAAGCGCCTACAATAGCGGCTTCATTCTGGTAATACGAACGTCTCGCCATGGAATTCAGAAAGGCCCGTTTGGCAGCCCTGCTTGCTGCCGCAGTCATCGCCGGCTGTTCTACCACCACTCCTACGCGCACCACGGTTTATGAACAGCCGTCGGCTGCCAAGGTTGGCACCGCTCCCACCGCGCTGTCCGCTGCCCGCAGTCAACTGGCCACCATGAAAACCGATGCACGCATCGGTGCCGCGCTGCAGTGGGCGGAACATTATCTGGATCAGCAGCGACCCGGTGATGCCGGCCAGTTGCTCGCCGATCTGAATCCTCAGGCCATGGACAACGAACAACGGTTTACCTGGATACTGCTCAGCGGTCGCGCCCAGCTGGGTGACCAACGACCCGACGACGCGCTGGCCCTGCTGCAACGTCACGAAGATGACATTCTTCAGTATCCCGCCGAGCAACAGGCAGGGCTGGATCTGCTCAAAGCCGACGCCCTGGCAATGAAGGGTGATCTGACCGGCAGCCTGCAACAACGGGTGGCCACACACCCCCTGCTGGAAGATGAAGATCAAGACTATAACCACGGCATGATCTGGCAACTGCTGATGCAACTGTCCAGCTCCGAACTGGCCGATGCCATTGAGGACAGCCGTGGTGATTTACTCGGCTGGCTCACCCTGGCCCAGCTTTACCGGGACCCGATCGCCGATCTCGATGCCCAGGTCAGCCGGCTGAATCAATGGAGCGCCCAGTGGCGCACCCACCCGGCCACCGATGACGTTCCCGATATGCTCGACGCCCTGGAAAAAGCTGTCAGCGAACGCCCCAGCAAGGTTGCCATTCTGCTGCCTGCCACCGGCCCGCTGAAAAATGCCGGCAAGGCACTCCAGGAAGGCATCATGACGGCCTACTATCGGCACAAACAGGACGGCAACCCACCGGTATTGCGCTTCTACGATTCCGGCGGTGACGACATCCTCGCTCTCTACCAGCAGGCCGTTCAGGACGGCGCCGACTTCATCCTCGGGCCGCTGGCCAAGGACAAGGCAGCCACCATTGCCAACCAGGGCACCCTGCCTGTTACCACCCTGGCGCTGAACTATATTGATCAGGGCGAACTGCCAGAGAATTTCTTCCAGTTCGGCCTCGCGCCGGAAGACGAAGCTCGCCAGATAGCCCTGCAAGGTGCTCGCGAAGGCGCAAGCCAGGCCGGCATCCTCTACCCGGAAGGGGAATGGGGTGAACGGGTTGCCCAGGCGTTTGCGCAAGAATGGCAATCCCTCGGTGGTACCGTGACCGTGACTCGTACCTACCAGGAAGGCCCCACTCTGGGCGACACCGTCAAGGAACTGCTGCTGGTGGCGCAGAGCCAGAGCCGCGGCCAGGCAGTGAGCCGCTTCACCAGCCTGGACATGGATATCCAGCCACGTCGTCGCCAGGATATGGGCTTCCTGTTTCTGCTCGCCAATCCCAACCAGGGACGCCAGGTCAAACCGGCGCTGAATTTCCACTACGCCAAGGATCTGCCGGTCTACTCCACGGCCCTGGTTCACAGCGGCGAATCCAACCCGAGGCGCGACCAGGACCTGAACGGGGTACGCTTTGTGGACATGCCCTGGATGCTCAGCAACGAAGACTCTCAGCTACGCCGAATGAGCAACGAGCAATGGCCCGAAGGCCACGGCCGCTACGAGCGTCTGTTTGCCATGGGCATTGATGCCTATCGATTGCAAAGCCGTGTTTTCCTGCTAAGCACCCTGCCCTCCAGTGAACTGCCCGGAGTCACCGGCCGCCTGAGCATGAAACAGCAACGTATCGTGCGCGAACTGAACTGGGGCGTCTTTATCAATGGCGAGGCACGCGCCCTGCCCAAGGTAGCCGAACCTGCAAACAACAGCAGAACCCGTGAAATTACCGCGCAGTAACAAAAATTCCGGTGGCGAAGCGGAAAAACAGGCTGCACACTGGCTCACGCAGCAGGGACTAGAGGTTGTGGCCCGCAATTTCCGCTGCCGGCAAGGTGAAATCGACCTGATTATGCAGGACGGCAACACCCTGGTGTTCACGGAAGTGCGCTGGCGCAGCTACCGAAGTCATGGCGGTGCACTGGCTTCCGTGGATCACCACAAACAACGCCGGCTGATCCTGGCGGCCCAGCATTACCTGGCCCGTCACCCGCAATACCATGATCGCCCCTGCCGCTTTGATGTACTGGGAATGGAACCGGACAACAACGACACTGTCCGTTATCAGTGGATACAAAACGCGTTCTACAGCGAATAGCCCCAATAATCGAACGCGCAGAACAATGAGGTAATTATGAGCGTGGACCGTATCCGGCAATTATTTGCCGAAAGCATCGAAACCAAAGCCAAGGCCGGCGAAGTACTGCCCACCGTCATCGAGGCGGCCGGTCAGGCCATGGTAGAATGCCTGCTCAACGGCGGCAAGATCCTCACCTGTGGTAACGGCGGCTCCGCCGGCGATGCCCAGCATTTTTCTTCCGAGCTGCTCAATCGCTTCGAAATGGAGCGTCCTGCATTGCCCGCGATCGCGTTGACCACGGACTCCTCCACACTCACCTCCATCGCCAACGATTACAGCTATAACGAAATCTTCTCCAAACAGGTGCGCGCCCTGGGCGGCAGCGGCGACATCCTGCTGGCCATTTCCACCAGCGGTAACTCCGCCAACGTGATACAGGCCATACAGGCCGCCCACGACCGGGAAATGCGCGTTGTCGCCATGACCGGCAAGGAAGGCGGCGAAATGGTCAACCTGTATGGCCCCAACGACATCGAGATCCGGGTGCCCGCCACCTCCACCGCCCGCATTCAGGAAGTTCACCTGCTGGTGATTCACTCCCTGTGCGATTACATCGACCAGCAACTCTTTGGAGGCCAGTAAATGGCCGCACGCTTCACCCGTTTGAGCAGCATTCTGACTCTGTTCTTGATGCTTGTTACCAGCACCGGTTGTGTCTCCCTGTCCAAGGGCATGTCCGATGATCCAGTCGACCAAAATCACGGCAAACGCACCTTTGGGGCCTTTGTCGAGGACGGCAATATTGAACGCAAGGTCGCAGTGAATCTGGCCCGGGCCAGTGCCGAGCTGGACGAGTCACGCATTGTGACGGTGAGCTACAACGGCAACGTCCTGCTTGCCGGCCAGGTAGCCAGCGAAGACCTGAAGACTCAGGCCGGAAATATCGCCGAGAAGGTTCGTCATGTCCGCCATGTGCACAACGAACTGCAGGTGGTGGGGTCCAACTCCTTTCTGGCACGGACCAATGACACCTGGCTGACCAGCAAGGTCAAAAGCCGACTACTGATCAACGGCGATGCACCCGGCTGGCGCACCAAAGTGGTAACAGAAAACGGTGTAGTCTACTTGATGGGCCTGCTGACCCACGCAGAGGCTACTGCGGTCGTCGAACAGGTGCAGAAAGTCTACGGTGTGCAGAAGATCGTGAAGATTATCGAGTATATCGACTAAAGAGCAGCTGCAAGCGACAAGCTTCAAGCCGCAACACGAAGAAAGGCCCTCCCCAACCGGAACGCCGAGCCCGCGCTGCCCCCCCAAAAAAAACCGCGCCCGAAGGGTGCGGTTTTTTTGTAGCTCGTAGCTCGTAGCTCGTAGCTCGTAGCTCGTAGCTCGTAGCTCGTAGCTCGTAGCTCGTAGCTCGTAGCTCGTAGCTCGTAGCTCGTAGCTCGTAGCTCGTAGCTCGTAGCTAAAAAAACCGGCTTTCGCCGGTTTTTTTACTTCACCACTTTCAAATGGCTGACCTTTCCCTTGCTGTCGTCCTTTTCCGGTTCCGGGGGCGGCGGCTCGGGAGGCGTCTCAGCCGGATCGAAGGCCATACCCTGGCCGTTTTCACGGGCAAAGACCGCTACCACCGCGTTCACCGGCACCCGGATAGTCATGGGCATGCCGCCGAAACGAGCAGAGAACGTAATCTCGTCATTGCCGGCAATAAACTGCGTCACTGCCCTAGGCGCAATATTCAGGACGATCTGACCGTCCTGAACAAAGTCCTGAGGCACTTCCACACCGGGATAGGAGGTATTCACCGCCAGGTGGGTGGTCAGGCCGTTATCACAGATCCACTCGTGGATCGCCCGTATCAGATACGGGCGATTGGGGGACATATCAGACATGATTACAGCGGGTTGCGCAGTTCGCGCTCGGCATCGGTCAGGCTGGCCTGGAAGGCATCACGATCGAACAGACGCTCGGCATAATCCAGCAACGGCTTGACCTGCTTGGCCGGCAGCTCGATACCCAGGGCCGGCAACCGCCACAGGATGGGGCCAACCACACAGTCCACCAGAGTGAACTCTTCGCTCATGAAGTACGGCAGCTCGCTGAAGATCGGCGCAGTGGCAATGATCGCTTCGCGCAGTTCCTTGCGACGCTTGTTGAGGCTGGCCTCTTTTTCTTCACCGGCCAGAATCGCATCAACGTGGCCACACCAGTCACGCTCGACCCGATGGATCAGCAGACGGCTGTGGGCACGGGCTACCGGGTAAACCGGCAGCAACGGCGGATGCGGGAAACGCTCATCCAGGTATTCCATGATGACCGTGGACTGATACAGGGTCAGTTCACGGTCCACCAGGGTAGGCACTTCGTTGTAAGGGTTCAGCGACGCCAGATCTTCCGGCTTGCTGTTATTGTCCACATCAACGATATCGACTGTGACCCCTTTTTCCGCCAGCACGATACGTACGCGATGGCTGTAATGATCTTCCGGGGAAGAAAAGAAAGTCATTGAAGAACGCTTGGTCACCACACCCATGGTCGAATCATCTCCGCACAAATAGCTATAACAGAAACAGGGTAACCGCTTACACGGATACCCTGTTCAACGCTGAAAAGGGGCACTAATCGTTAGTGCACGTCTTTCCAGTATTCCTTCTTGAGCAGGTATGCCGGGACAAGCAGAATGCCCAGGAACACCAATACATACACACCCAGACGCTCACGCAGGGGACGAACCGGCTCCGCGGTGTAAGCCAGGAAATTGGTAAGATCACCCATCTCCTGCTTGAACTCCTCTTCGCTCAGCTCTTCTTCCAGGCTTGCCATCACATGGGGCATGCCCACGTTCTCGAACACCCGGTTGTTGTAACCGAAGGGACGAGACTCGTCTTCGTAGAAGTTGATCAGGTAGGAATACACCCAATCCTCTGAACGATAACGGGTTACCATGGTGAGATCCGGCGGCGCATTGCCGAACCAGGCCTTGGCATCTTCCGATGCCATGGCTGTACGCATCTGATCACCCACCTTGTCGGTGGTGAAATTCAGTTTTTCCTGCACCAGCTCTTCCGGAATTTCCAGATCTTCAGCCAGTCGGCTGTAGCGCTGATACTGCAGACCATGACAGCCCATGCAGTAGTTTACAAACAGCTTGGCGCCATTCTGCAGGCTCACTTTATCCTGCAGATTGACCGGTGCCGGTACTTCATACTCACTCTTGCCACCACCGGCCGCGAAGGCGACCAACGGCAGGCAGCTGAAAAGAACGACCGCTAATTTCTTCATCAGTGACCCCCCGTTACCCGTTCCGGAACCGGCTTGGATTTTTCGAATTTGTGAACAAACGGCATGATCAACAGGAAATAGCTGAAGTAATAGATCGTACCGAACTGAGCCATCATGGTCTTAGCAGGAGTCGCCGGCTGAGTACCAAAATAACCCAGCATCAGGAAGTCCAACACGAAGATCGTCATGAACAGCTTGCTCAACCAGCCACGATAGCGGATGGAGCGAACCGGGTGGCGATCCAGCCAGGGGATCACGAACAGGATCACGATAGCACCACCCATAGCCACCAGGCCCCAGGCCTTGGCAGGCATGATGATATCCAGGGTCGCGGCACGCAACATCGCGTAGTAAGGACCGTAATACCATACCGGTGCAATATGATCCGGCGTCTTCAGCGGGTTAGCCGGCTCGAAATTCGGCTTCTCCAGCAGGTAGCCACCGCCATCCGGGAAGAAGAAGATCACCACGGCAAAGATCATCAGGAACACGATCACGCCGGGCAGGTCCTTCACGGTGTAGTAGGGGTGGAACGGAATGCCATCTACCGGGATACCGTTTTCGTCCTTGTTCTGCTTGATTTCCACGCCATCCGGGTTGTTGGAGCCCACTTCGTGGAGCGCCAGGATGTGCAGTACCACCAGAGCCAGCAGAACGATGGGAATCGCCACCACGTGCAGGGCAAAGAACTTGTTCACCGTCGCAGTGGACAGCAGATAGTCACCACGTACCCAGGTCGTCAGGCCTTCACCGATTTCCTTCGCTTCAGCGGCATCGATAAACGGCAACAGATCAAAGGGAATAGCACCGGCCAGGGAAATAATCACCTGGGCGCCCCAATAGGACATGTTGCCCCAGGGCAGCACATAGCCGAGGAAACCTTCCGCCATCAGCGCCAGGTAGATCAGCATACCGAAGATCCACACCAGTTCCCGCGGCGGCTTGTAGGAGCCGTACATCAAACCACGGAACATGTGGATATAGACCACCGCGAAGAAGGCGGACGCCCCTACCGCGTGCATGTAACGGATCAACCAGCCCCACTCCACATCACGCATGATGTATTCCACCGAGGCAAAACCTTCGCTGGGGGAGTAGAACATGGTCAGCCAGATACCGGTGAGCAGCTGGTTGATCAGGACCACCAGCGACAGCACACCGAAGTAGTACCAGAAGTTGAAGTTCTTCGGGGCGTAGTATTCGGACATGTGGCGCTTGTAAGCGTCCACCACGGGCAGACGGGCATCTACCCAGTCGACAACACGATTCACCAATCCCATCATGCCTCGGTCTCCCCTTCTTCAGAACCCACAATGATGACACCTTCACTCAGATAGGAGTGCGGCGGCACCACCAGGTTGGTGGGTGCGGGCACGCCCTTGTAGACGCGACCGGCCAGATCAAACTTGGAACCGTGACAGGGGCAGAAAAAACCACCGTGCTCCAGCTCCACCGTAGGCTCGTCCTCATACAACGGCGAACACCCCAGATGGGTACAGGTGCCAATCAGCACCAGCAGCTCTTTCTTGATAGAGCGCCACTCGTTCTGCGCATAGGCAGGCTGCTGGTCAGCTTCAGACGCAGGGTCACTAAGCTTGTTTTCCAGCTGAGGCAAGGTTTGCAGCATATCGTCGGTACGACGCACCACCCACACGGGCTGGCCTCGCCATTCCTCAACCACACGCTGACCGGGCTCCAGTTTGCCAATATCCACCGTTACCGGCGCACCGGCATTCTTGGCTTTGGCACTGGGTTGCCAGGATTTCACAAAAGGAACAGCCGCGCCAACTGCACCTGCGGCACCAATAGCCGAGGTCAAGCCGATCAAGAAGGTGCGGCGGCTGGTATTAACGCCGTCGTTGCTCATTCAGTTATTCTCCCCTTAGATCCCACGCTCGGGAATAGTCCGAGACTCGAGGTACTACCTCGCGCTCCGGGCGGAGTAAGGCGGCGCAAATGGTAAAGAAAAAGCCCACACCTGACAACCGGTTATTCCCCGGCCAGAGTCGCTAAACGCCTGATTTGAACACAAAAAAGCCCAGCATTGCTGGGCTTTTTTGTGAACAGCTGTTGTAAAGCTTAACGCTTGGAGAACTGCGGGCGACGACGCGCCTTGCGCAGACCCACTTTTTTACGCTCAACTTCACGCGCATCACGGGTCACGTAACCGGCACGACGCAGCTGACCACGCAGCTCACCATCGTACTCCATCAGCGCACGGGTGATGCCGTGACGGATGGCGCCAGCCTGACCGTTGTTGCCGCCACCGCTTACGGTAACCAGCACATCAAACTTGTCGGTCACTTCGATCAGTTCCAGCGGCTGACGAACTACCATCTGGTTGGTTTTACGACCGAAGTAAACATCCAGCGGGCGGCCATTAACAGAAATCTTGCCGCTACCCGGACGCAGAAAAACGCGAGCGGAAGAGGTCTTGCGGCGACCGGTTCCGTAGTTGGTTTCTACAGTTGCCATCAATAAACCCCTTAAATTTCCAGCTGCTGCGGCTGCTGAGCGGTGTGCGGATGCTCAGTACCGGCGTAAACTTTCAGTTTGCGGAACATGGCGCGACCCAGAGGGTTACGCGGCAGCATGCCCTTCACCGCCTTCTCAATGATCATTTCAGGCTTTTCGGCCTGCAGAGTGGAGAAGTTGGCTTCTTTCAGGCCACCCGGGTAACCGGTGTGACGGTAGTACATCTTGTCATTTGCCTTGTTACCGGTAACGGCCACTTTATCGGCATTGACTACGACGATGTAATCACCGGTATCGACGTGTGGAGTAAACTCCGGCTTGTGTTTACCGCGCAGACGGCTGGCGACTTCGGTCGCCAACCGACCCAGCGTTTTGCCGGAGGCGTCTACCACATACCAGTCGCGCTTTACGCTTTCCGGTTTTGCGCTGTAGGTCTTCATGGAATTCTGCCCTAAATTCAATATGTTACGGGTAGCAAACACCCGCCGGCGTCAGTTCCGCCGGGCAAGAGAGCGCGAATTCTACCCAAGCCCCCCAAAGAACACAAGCGGTTCGGGGGCTTTTGTTGTCATGTCGTTTACTGCCTGGCTGCAGGTCAGTTCCCACCATTGTGCCGCAACAGGCAGCATGATGAGATTGGCGCCTATTCTACCCGTGCCTACCGGCCCCTTTGCAAGGAGTACACCATGGAATACCGCCGTATTGGACGCACTGACCTGAAAATCAGCAGCCTGTGCCTGGGCACCATGACCTGGGGAAGCCAGAATACGGCGGAGGAAGGCCATGCCCAGATGGATATGGCCCTGGACCACGGCATCAATTTTTTTGATACCGCCGAGATGTACGCGGTGCCAGCCAGCCCGGACACCTCATTCCGTACGGAAACCATCATTGGCGAATGGTTCGCCCGCACCGGCAACCGTAACAAGGTGATCCTGGCCACCAAGGCCGCCGGTCCCGGCGACTATGTAAAGCATATACGCGGCGGCCCGCGATTCGACCGCCACAGCCTGCAGGGGGCCGTGGAAGGCAGCCTCAAGCGCCTGCAGACCGATGTCATCGACCTTTATCAGCTGCACTGGCCGGAGCGCACCACCAACTACTTTGGCCGCCTGGGTTACAAGCATCGCGACGGGGAAGACGGCATCGCCATCAGCGACACCGTGGCTGCGCTCAAGGAACTGGTGGATGCCGGCAAAATCCGCCACTGGGGCCTGTCCAACGAAACCCCCTGGGGCACCATGAGCTTTCTTCGCGAAGCCGAGAAGATCGGCCTGGCACCGCCGGCCAGCATCCAGAACCCCTACTCCCTGCTTAACCGCAGCTTTGAAGTGGGCCTGGCGGAAATCGCCCATCGCGAGCACGTCGATCTGCTGGCCTACTCGCCCCTGGCCTTCGGCATGCTGACCGGCAAATACCGCAACAACCAGTGGCCCAAAGGTGCCCGGCTGACAGAGGTGAAACAGTTCAGCCGCTACACCAACGACCAGGCCAGCGCAGCCACCGAGGCCTACTGCCAACTGGCAGAGGAACGCGGCCTGAGCCCGACCCAACTGGCATTGCAGTTCGTCACTACCCGCCCCTTTGTGGCCAGCAATATCATCGGCGCCACCAGCCTTTCCCAGCTGGAGGAAAACCTGAAGAGCGTGGACCTGCCCTGGGACCGGGACCTGGAAAAGGCCCTGGAGGCCATCCACACCCGTTTCCCCTACCCGGCGCCCTGACATCAACAGCCCGCCGCGCCCAATGCCCGGGCGCGGTGCGTCACAGCTGAAGGCCTCAATACACCTCCGCCTCGACGGTAGGTGTTCCCATCCTGGGGACGAACCGAGCGCAGCGAGGCGACAGCGGTTTCAAAAACCCTCTTCTTCCTGAAACCTGCCTAGCACTGACATCCCTGATCGCCCGCGGGCGATTTCCACGCTAGCGCATGGTTCGCGCCTCCAGAGGTGTTATTCGCTTCGCTCACCCTTCGGGCCGCACGGAAATACGTGCGTTACCCCGCTACGCTCCGTTCCTACAGCAGCTCCGGAGCTACCAAGCGACCCGCATAGAACCGTTGACGATACAGTCTTGCTCATGCAATGTTAACGGCGTTAACTTCGGCAAATGAGAAACCATGGCACGCACGGCATACCACCACGGCGACCTTTATCAGCAGGCCCATGAGCAGGCCCTGGCCATTGTTCGTGAGCAGGGCGACAGCGCTATCAGCCTGCGCGCCCTGGCCAGGCAGATCGGCGTTAGCACGCCGGCGCTGTATCGCCACTATGCCGACCGGGAAAGCCTGCTGGCCGAACTGGCGATCAGCGGTTTCCAGACCCTGCGTCAGCATTTGCTGGCCGTGGACCAGCAAGACAGCCGCAGCGCCCTGATCGGCATCGGCCTGGCCTACGTAGCCTTCGCCCGGGAGGAGCCCAACCTGTACCGACTCATGTTCGGCGGGCGAGTGTTGCCGCGTGGCGCCCACCCGCGACTGGATCAGGCCGGGCTGGCGGCATTCCAGGTACTGGAAGACACCGTGGCAAACGGCCAGCAAAGGGGTTACCTGAAAGCTGCGCCCCTGGCCCTGCTGACCGCCGCCGCCTGGTCCCTGGTGCACGGGCTGTCGCAACTGACCATCGACGGCCACCTTCCCGGCCATGACACCGAACCGCAACTGGCAGCGGGCATCACCGCTCTGCTGCTGGACGGCAGCATTGAACGTTCCAACAAGGAGCCCACCCCATGAGCAGCCCCACACCGAGCACCCTGCGCGTTGGCCGACGTTATCGGGCCAATCGCCTCGATGGCCCCTATGACGCCATCATCATCGGCTCCGGTATCGGCGGCCTGACCGCCGCCGCTTGTCTGAGCAAAATGGGCAAGAAGGTGGTTGTGCTGGAGCAGCACTATACCGCCGGCGGTTTCACCCACAGCTATGACCGCAACGGCTACGAATGGGATGTGGGCGTGCACTACATCGGCGATATGGGCGCCAAACACACTCTGGCCCGCCGCCTGTTCGATTACGTCACCGACAGCAAACTGCAATGGGCGGCCATGGACGATCACTACGACCGCCTGTTTATTGGCAATCGGCAGATCGATCTGGTCGCCGGGCCCAAGGCCTTTGCCAACGAACTGAAAACCCAGTTTCCCGGCGAAGAGCAGGCCATCGACAGCTATCTGGATTACCTCTCCCAGGTGGCCAAGGCCATGCCCGGGGTGACGCTGGCCAAGATACTGCCGAACCTGCTGGCCCGGCCGTTCCGGCATCTTGCTCGCCGCAAGGCTCCCGACTTTCTCAATCGCACCACCCGGGAAGTACTGGAAACCCTCACCGGCAACCAGGAATTGATTGCCGCCCTCACCGGCCAATGGGGCGACAATGGTCTGGTGCCCGATGACTCCAGCTTTATCATCCACGCACTGATCGCCCGGCATTACCTCTACGGTGGCTACTACCCGGTGGGCGGCGCCTCGGAAATGGCCAAGACCATTATTCCGGTGATCCAGCAAGGCGGTGGCGAAGTCTTCACCTATGCAGACGTGAAGGAAATCCTGATCGACAATGGCAAGGCGGTGGGCGTGCGCATGGCCGACGGCCAGGCCATCCACGCCCCCGCCGTGATCAGCAACGCCGGCGTTTTCAACACCTTTGGGCCATTGCTGCCGGAGAGCGCTCCTCACAAAGCCTTCTATCAAAACAAACTGGGGCAGGTGCAACGCTCCATGGCCAGCGTCTGCCTGTATATCGGCCTGCAGGACACCGCGGAAAACCTGAAGCTGCCGAAAACCAACTTCTGGATTTACCCGGGCGCGGATTACCGCGGTCAGGTTGAGAGTTTTCTCGCCGCCCCGGACAGCCACGATATTCCGCTCACCTATATTTCCTTTCCCTCCGCCAAGGACCCCAGCTTCACAGAGCGCTACCCGGGCCGGGCCACCATCGAGATCGTGGCCCCGGGGCCATTCGAGTGGTATCAGGACTGGGCGGACCAACCCTGGGGGAAACGCGGCGAGGATTACGAGGCGAAGAAGGAAGCCTATGCCCAGCGCCTGCTGGAAAAGCTCTATGAGAAAATGCCGCACCTGCGTGGCAAGGTGGATTACTACGAACTGTCCACGCCACTGTCCACGGACTATTTCTGCCGCTACAGCACAGGCGAAATCTACGGGCTGGACCACACGCCACAACGGTTTGAACAGGACTGGCTGAAACCCAAGACCCGCCTCCCCGGCCTGTACCTGACCGGCCAGGACATCATGACCTGCGGGGTGGTCGGCGCCATGATCGGCGGCCTGCTGACCACCGTTGCTGTCAGCGGCCTGAAAGGCCTGCCGCTGGCCAAGAAAATGTTTGTGGGATAGCCCATGCACCTGCCCTTCTGGCTCAGCACCGCCCTGCTTGCCCCGCTGCTGGTCTGGCAGGGCAAACGGACCCGCCGTACCACCCCGCGCCTGCCGGAAGCCGGCGGTGCACAACACGGCCAGTACGGTGACGGCGAGCCGACACGGCGACTGCTGGTGATCGGCGAGTCCACCGCTGCGGGGGTGGGCGTGGCGCATCATCAAGATGGCCTGGCCAGCCAACTGGCCCGGCAGCTACAGCAGCAAAGCCTTCACACCATTGGCTGGCACAGCCATGGCATTAACGGTATCCGCCTGCAGGCCCTGCTGGACAACCTGAAAACCATCGAGCTACCGGAGGCGGACGCCATTCTGCTGAGCATGGGAGTCAATGACACCACCGGGCTGACACCCAGGCGCCGTTACCGTCAACAGTTGCTGGCCCTGAACGCCCGACTGCCAGGCCCCCTGTACCTGCTTAGCGTACCGCCCATGCACCGCTTTACCGCCCTGCCCTCGCCCCTGCGCCAGCTGCTGGGCTGGCGGGCCAGACAACTGGATGCCATCCAGGGCGCGGGAGCGGCCCGCTGACTTTATCTATCTGAGCTATCCGCCAATGGACGACCCGGCCCTGCTGGCCGAAGACGGCTACCACCCGAGCATCAAGGGGTATCAGGCCATGGCTACCGCGCTGGCGCCGGCCCTGACCGCAACACTGCTGAGATCGAAGGAAACGCAGGGTGGATTAGCCTGAGCGTAATCCACCTTCTCTCGGCAGCCACGGTACGGAATTCAAACATGGAGGATTACGCCTGCGGCTAATTCACCCTACATTGTCGGGAAGGTTTTACCGCCCTTACCCGAGTGCATAGCAAACATAAAAAAGGCCCTGCAAGCAGGGCCTTTTTTGCTGGAACGTAGCAAGGGATTAGAAGCGGTAGCTAAGCTGCGCGCCAATCACATCCGCATCCAGTTCATAGGTACCTTTCAACTGAGCGCCTTTATCCGCTCGGTTGATATCCGCATCTTCCACAAAGATATGCGCATAACCCACGTCGATGGTCATGTTCTCCACCGGGGTGAAACCAGCGCCCAGAGTCAGCCAAACGCGGTCGGAATCCGGAGAGATCGCCGAGCGATTATCAGTGCCCTGAGTGGATTCTTCCTTCGCCACACCGGCACGCAGCACGGTAGTTTCATTCATGGCATGACGGACGCCAAGGGAGTAGCGCACGGTGTTTTCCCAGTCGAAATTTTCGGTCGGGTTGAACGCAAGCTGATCGCTCTCTACCTCCAACTTGTCCAGGCTGCTCCACTCCATCCATTCAACACCCATCAGGATCTGAGTGCGATCAGAGAGGTCACCCGCATAAGACAGTTGCAACGATGCCGGCAGATCAATGGAAGCCTCGCCTTCATAGGTTCCAGCCGCGACAACTGGCGCACCTGCCTGGAAATTGGTCAAGTTAGCACCGAGCTGACTGAAAGTGATATCGCCTTCCACGTCATATTCAATTTTGGAACGATAGGCGACACCAAAGTGGTTATTGTCATCCGGGCTGTAAGTCAGCCCAAGATTCCAGCCGTAGCTATCATCATCACCTTCAAGACGAGTCGCGGCGTTGCGAATATCCGCATCCAGTCGCTGGTAACTCAGGCCCAGCCCTACACTCAGAGAGTCAGTCAGCTGAACACCAAGTGACGGATTAATATTATACGTTCTAAGGTCTGATTCTGTTGAGTACAAGTCCCCAGCAGTAATGGGGCCCAGAGGCGTCAGATAACTATTACCCCAGTTTTTCTCGTACTCGATTTTGGTTCCAAACGGCGCATTCACGCCCAAACCGAAAGTCATCATGTCGCTGAGCGGGACAGCCAGGAAAAGACTACCAACGAAAGGCTCCACGTCTTCGAAATCACCAGGTCCAACGCCTGACTGGGGAATCAAACCTGCAAAGCTGCCGTCATTATCAGCTTCGAACGTCGTATCGACCCACACCTGATGAGCTGCAGCAGAAAGCTCTGCCTGCTTCAGCCCTGCCAGGGTAGCCGGGTTGTACCATTGATTAGAGGCGTTCTCGCTCAGCACACCGGCACCGGCATACGCGGTACCCATAGCAGACACGGATTGATAGGACACGGAAAAACCACTTGCCGCCGCGTGCCCGACAACCAGGCTCAATGCGGAACCGACAAGAACGGCACCTGTTTTTTTCATGATTTCTCTCCCTCTTCCTCGCAAAGTAGTGCTGTCATAATGATTAAAAGATCAGCAGTCCACTTATACACAAAAGGCCGCGACTCTAGCAAGGAACGACGCTTTCTCAGCCTTTCTCATTAGAACAGAGACAAACAAAAAAAGGGCAGCGAATGCTGCCCTTTTCATTTGCGATCATGCCGCTGGTTTCAGTCAGCCAGAACGGCCTTGGCAATGATGCCCTTCATGATTTCATTGGTGCCACCATAAATACGTTGTACGCGGGAATCGGCAAACATGCGCGCCACCGGATACTCCCACATATAGCCGTAACCACCATGCAACTGCACGCACTCATCGATCACTTCGCACTGCAAATCGGTGATGTAATATTTGGCCGCCGCAGCGGTGGGGATATCCAGTTCTTTTTTCAGGTGCAGCTCCAGGCAGCGATCCACGTAGGCACGGGCCACTTCCAGCTTGGTGTGCATTTCGGCAATCTTGAACTGGGTGTTCTGGAAGGCGGCAACCGGCTTGCCAAACGCTTTGCGCTCTTTCACATAATTGATGGTGTGTTCCAGAGCGGATTCCGCCATGGCCAGACCACCGATGGCAATCCCCAGACGCTCCTGCGGCAGTTCCTGCATCAGGTAGACAAAGCCCATGCCTTCTTCGCCAAGCAGATTCTCCGCCGGCACTTTCACGTCCTGGAAGAACAGCTCGGAGGTGTCCTGGGCTTTCATGCCCACTTTCTTCAGGTTGGTGCCCTTCTCAAAGCCTTCAGAGTCGGTTTCTACCACAAACAGGCTGATGCCCTTGGCACCTTTGGCCGGATCGGTTTTCGCCACGACGATCACGATATCCGCATTCTGGCCGTTGGTAATAAAAGTTTTGGAACCGTTGAGGATGTAGTGATCGCCCTCTTTCACGGCAGACGTCTTCACGCCCTGCAGATCTGAACCGGCACCCGGTTCGGTCATGGCGATGGCACCAATCATTTCACCGGTCACCATTTTCGGCAGGTATTTCTGCTTCAGGGCTTCGGAGCCATTGTGCTCGATGTAGGGGGCCACGATTTCCGTATGCAGGCCCCAACCGATACCGGTCAGGCCCAGGCGGGACACTTCCTCACCAATCACCACGCTGTAGAGAAAGTCGGCACCGATACCGCCGTACTCTTCTTCGACCATGGGGCACAGGAAGCCCTGCTCACCCGCCTTCAGCCAGACGTCTTTCGGCACAACACCGGTCTGCTCCCATTCCTCATGATGCGGTACAGCCTCGTTTTCGAGGAATTTGCGCACGGTATCGCGGAAGGTTTCATGGTCGGAACTGAACAACGTACGGGGAATCATCATGCTCTCCGGTATCAGGTTATCAGGGGTGGCCCCGATACCGGGCTCGGCCGGGGCAAAGAATGCCACATTCTGTGCACTTAGCCTGCCAGCGGGCAATGACCGAAATGTTCACCGCTGGGCAGCGATGACAATTCCGGCCAATGACGAAAACGGTCTCAGGCCCGGTGCTCGAGGCCCAGATATTCGGAGGACTGCATTTCCTGAAGGCGGGAGCGGGTTCGCTCGAATTCGAAATCCAGACGGCCACCGGCATAGATGTCTTCGATGGGCACTTCTGCGGTAATCACCAGCTTCACGGCCCGATCGTAGAACTCATCCACCAGATTGATAAAACGCCGGGCCATATCATCCTTACCGGCCCCCATCTGCTCCACATTGGAGACCAGCACGGTATGAAACTCCCGCGCTACTTCAATGTAGTCGGTCTGGCTGCGCGGCCCATCACACAGAGCCTTGAATTCAAACCAGACCACGTCATCAGCACACATGACCGAGGAGATCTTGCGCCCCTCGATCAGCACATTGCCGTGGTCACGGTGGCGGGAATGATCCGGCTCCAGGGTATGAAACCGTTCGCGGAGAAACGCATCAGCAGCCTTGCCCAGCGGACAATGGTACAACTCGGCCTGCTCCAGTAGCCGCAGACGGTAGTCATTGCCGCCGTCCACGTTGAGCACCTTGGTGTATTCCTTGAGCAGCTCGATGGCCGGCAGGAAGCGCGCCCGTTGCAGGCCATCCTTGTAGAGGCCATCAGGCTCGATGTTGGACGTCGCCACCAGGGTCACGCCATTGGCAAACAACTCACCCATCAGCCCGGCCAGGATCATGGCATCGGTGATGTCAGTGACGAAGAACTCATCAAAACACAGCACCCGGGCCTGACTGGCAAATTTCCGGGCGATGCTGACCAGCGGATTCTTTTCCCCCTGGCGCTCACGCATTTCCCGATGCACCTTCTGCATGAAACGGTGAAAGTGCATGCGGCGTTTTTCCTTGAACGGCAACGCCTGGAAGAACACGTCCATCAGGTAGGTCTTGCCGCGGCCGACGCCACCCCACATGTACAGCCCCGTGAGGGTACGGGGCTTGCGGAAACGTGACAGAAAGCCCCCACCGACGGGCTCTGCCAGCAACCGGTGATAGAGCTCATCCAGCTCTGCCACCGCCCTTTCCTGGGCGGGGTCCTGGAAGAAATCTTCGCGCTGAAGGTCGGCTTTATACTGCTCAAGAGGCGTCATGGGTCTCGGGGCCTGCTGCTCGGACGGGGCAATGTAGCGTCGCCAAAGGGGACTGACAAGGTTGTCAGCCAGGCAAATGGCTGGCGGCGGCCTGCTTCAGCTCTACCAGCTTGCCATGGAAGAAGTGGCCGCAATCCGGGAAACGGATTAAATCCGGCGCCAACGGCGTCGCTTCTGCCCAGCGAAACACCTGCTCCGCCGGGACCACTTCATCATCGTCCCCCTGGACCACAGTCACCGGGCAACCGGTCTGCTCGATATCATCAAAGGGATAATGGTGTACCGGCGGCGCTACCAGCAACAGCTCCCGGGCAGGCATACCGTTGGCCTTGAGTATTTCCGCCCCGCGGGCGGCCACGAAGCTGCCGAAGGAAAAACCGGCAAGCCACAGGGGCAGATCCGGCCAGGTATGAGTCAGCCAACTGTGTATCGCCAGCAGATCTTCGGTTTCGCCGATGCCGTCGCTATAGGCCCCCTGGCTTTCGCCGACGCCGCGGAAGTTGAAACGCACCACCACCGCGCCCTGGTCCCGGGCCAGGCGACTCAGGCTGGTCACCACCTTGTTGTCCATGGTGCCACCAAACAGGGGGTGCGGGTGGCAGACAATGGCGACAAATGAGGGCGTGTCACTACCCTGTTCCACCACGGCCTCAAGATTGCCCGCCGGCCCGGAGAGACTTTGCCGCTGTTGTGCTGCCATATTTCACCTCTCTCGCATTTCTTGCCCTGCCGACCAGCTGCTGCACCCGGACGCAAAACCTTACGCCGCATCAAGGACTTCAAGAGTATCAACAGTCTCTTACACCTTGGAGCCTATTCATGGCCTCTTCACAACCGCGCCGGAGTCAATTTTGTTGCCAGCTCGTGATGGCGATTTTGTAGTGTAGTCATTCTACATGAACAAGCGCCATCGCGGGCTGGCGGCAAAAGGGGCCCGGCCCTTCGGGTTGCCGCTAAAAATGGCCCCATGCTGTGTTATGAACCTTGAACTTGACCCGTCAGGCCCTGCGGTTCATGCCTTGCCTGGGACCATTTTTAGCGGCAACGCGGTTGTGAAGATACCCTGAATAGGCTCTAACCCTTGGCGACTGCCCGGCACTGTGCTGGAATAGCTGGAATTCAGAAGGAGTATGCCATGGATATGCTGACAACTGGGGTGCTGTGCTTCGCCGCCGGCGTGGTAGTGGGCGCAGGATTACTGTTCTGGTTGTTACCGGCACGGCGTCAGGCCGGCCAGTTGATCCGTGATCGCGATGAGGCCCGCCAGGCCCTCAATCATTATCGTGATCAGGTGGATGACCATTTCCTGCACACCGCAGAGCTGGTCAACGATATGACGCAGGCCTATCGCTCTGTCCACGAACATCTTTCCAAGGGCGCTCAGGCACTGTGCTCCGAAGTGGGTCGCAAACGGGCGGTGGCGAAATCCCTGGATTCCGCCCCGCAAAAAGGCAGCGATGAACCGGTGGCGCCGCCGCTGGACTATGCCCCCAGCGCCAAGGGCGGCACCCTCGCCGAGGATTTCGGCCTGCAACAGAAAGCCACCGGGCCTTTCACACCGGTGGATGTGGCAGACAGCCCGGTACCTGACAACATCGTCGAGCCGCCACGTGATTATGCGGAAGGCTGTGACGAACAGGGTTGCCCGCCGGAAGAGAAGAAATGAGAGGAAACTGAAGCGCAACAGGCGTCATGCAACCGCCTTACCGCGTCAACCGGTTCCTGTTTTGCATTTGTCGCCGAATAAAAAAAGCCCGCTTTCGCGGGCTTTTTTATTTCCTGGCCGAGTGGCCTGACAGTTCCGCTTTTACTTCTCGTGGCCCTGTAGTCAGGCCTAGTAGTAACGGCCCAACACTCCCGGGACCTTTCCCGGCTGCAATTATCCGGCAGGGAATGAACCATCACAGATTTCGATGGCGATCCTGGGAGCCGGGTTATTCAAAGACGCCTTGCCATGAATTACTGGAACGTATCCGCCACCCGCATGGGTACCGGCTCATCTTCCATCACAATCTCCGCCGGCAGTTGGCCGGCCGGGTCGCCATCGGCCTGGATCGGCTCATCGGCGCCCTCACAGCGGATCTCCACCCGCTGGGCCCGTAGGCTGGCAACGCCGTCGACCCGCTCCATACGCCCCAGCAACAGCGCAGCCAGGCAACGCAGCAAGAAACTGACTCCCGGCTTCTGGAACAACAGCACCTGTACCTGGGGCCGCAGAATGTTGGCTTCCCGGCTGAGCACAAAGCTGCCGCCGTAATGGCGACCATTGGTGACAATGGCGGAGAAACAGTCCAGCGGACGGCCATCCACCATGACCCGGTAATGACGCTGACCGTAACGGCGGATCTGCGCGAGCATGGACTGCACATAGGCCAGTTTGCCGAAGCGCTCCTTCACCGCCAGATTCACCCCGTTCACCACCCAGGCGTCATAGCCGATGCCACACATCATGATAAAGCGCCGGCCGTTGAGCCGGGCCGGCGTCACCGGCACATTCTTGCCATTGACCACGATCTGAGCCGCCAGCTCCGGCGTTCTGGGCAACTGCAGCTCTTTTGCCAGCACATTGGCGGTACCAGTGGCAAAGACGCCCAGGGCCACACCGGGAGCCAGACCATTGAGGACTTCGTTGGTGGTGCCGTCACCGCCCACCGCCACCACACAGTCGCCCTGATCTTCCAGGCCCTGCAGGTACTCGGTGGCATCACCCGGCCCACGGGTGTGGTAAAGGCGCACCCGGGCGCCCTGTTTTTCCAGTTCGGCCACAAAGCGGCAAAGCAGCTTCTCCCGACCACCACCGGCGGTCGGGTTATATACAACAGTAATCTTCATGGGATCAGGGTGTTCCTCAGAACCTGTTTCAGGCCGGATTATCGATATCGATAAAGATATGTTCCACACCGAACCGCTCATTGAGCCATTGCCCCAGGGCCTGGACCCCGTAGCGTTCGGTGGCATGATGACCACAGGCGAAATAATGCATGCCGGTTTCCCGGGCAAAGTGGGTGGTGGGTTCGGAAATCTCACCACTCAGATAGGCGTCCACACCCCGGGTCTGGGCCTTGTCGATAAAGCCCTGGGCACCGCCGGTGCACCAGCCGATGGTTTCTATTTCGTCGCCCGGATCCCCCACATGCAGCGGGGTCCGACCCAGCACCGCTTCCGCGTGGGCGGCGAACTCCGCCGCAGACATGGGGCTGTCCAGCCGCCCCACATTGCCGATGGGGCGCGGCGAATCGTCCAGCCCCCTTCCACACTGAAACCCAGACGCCGGGCGAGCTGGGCGTTATTACCCAGAGTCGGGTGCGCATCCAGAGGAAGATGATAGGCAAACAGGTTGATATCGTGACGTAACAGAGTCTGCAGGCGCTGCTTTTTCATGCCCCGCACCCGCTGGTTTTCGCCCTTCCAGAAGTAGCCATGGTGGACCAGGATGGCATCCGCGTCTTCCACGATTGCTGCATCGATCAAGGCCTGGCAGGCGGTAACCCCGCTGACCACCCGCCGGATCTGCTCGCGGCCTTCCACCTGCAATCCATTGGGACAGTAATCCTGAAAGTGATCCGCAGCCAGCTCCTGGTCGAGCAAGGTCAGCATGTAATCGCGCTTGAGCATGACACCTACCGGGCAATGATCTGATAATATTGCGCGCAGTTTACCTATCCAGACCCGCGCTTGTCTCGTTCGCACCCCGTCTCGTCGGCTGCGCAAGGCAATAGCACGGGCCAAAGCGAGCGCATGGGGGCATTGTCGGTGATCAGAGCCTTTCGTTTTTTTGCCGGACCGATCCTGGCGGGCCTGGCCGTGGGCCTGGCTGTGCTGTGGTGGTACGAGTGGGGCCCCAATGCCCGACCCGGTCGCTATGACAGCGGCACCGCCAGCTATGCCGGCGCGGTCAACCACGCCGCCCCGGCGGTGGTCAATATCTTCACGACCCAGATTCTCGCCAGCGAGGATGTGCCGGAAGACCCCCTATTCAACCGCTTCATGGAAGAACCCCGCCGGGAACGGGCACTGAACAGCCTGGGCTCCGGGGTAATCGTGGACGACAAAGGCTACATCCTCACCAGTTATCACGTAATCCGCGATGCGGACGAAATCCTGGTAGCCCTGCGCGATGGTCGCGACGCCCCGGCACGGGTAGTCGGCACTGACCCGGAAACCGATCTGGCCCTGCTCCATGTGGCGCTGGAGGACCTGCCGGAAGTGGAACTCAATGGCAACGGCCCGGTGCAGGTAGGTGATGTGGTGCTGGCCATCGGCAACCCGCTAGGCGTGGGCCAGACCGTCTCCATGGGCATTGTCAGCGCCACCGGGCGCAGCCATCTGGGCATTGCCACCTTCGAAAACTTCATCCAGACCGACGCGGCCATCAACCGGGGCAACTCCGGCGGCGCCCTGATTGATACCCGCGGCCATCTGATCGGCATCAACACCGCTATTCTCTCGGCGGATGGCAGCTGGCAGGGCATCGGCTTCGCCACCCCGGCCTCCATTGCCCGGGAAGTGATGCGCGACCTGATCGACCATGGCCGGGTAATTCGCGGTTACCTGGGCGTCACCGTGCAGGATATTACACCATCCCTGGCCGAAACTTTCGGCATGGATCAGGTCCGTGGCGGCGTGATCACCGAAGTGGTCATCGACAGCCCCGCCCACAAGGGCGGCCTGCAACCCGGCGATGTGCTGGTGGGCATCAACGACATCGCCATGGCCGACGGCTACGAAGCCATGAACCGCATCGCCGGCATGAAACCGGACGAGAAAGTCAGCCTCAACATCGTCCGCAATCGCCAGCCCCTGACCGTGGATGTGGTCATTGGTACACGGCCGCCGGCGGAAACGGAATGAGGGTTAATTGATAGTTGATAATGGATAATTGATAACGTCGCGAGCCTGTCTCGCGGTTATACTGAAAGCAAAGAGGCCGCGTCCAATTACTTGAGCGCGGCCTCTTTGCTTTCAGATTATTCCTGCGCTTGATCGCGCAGTTATCAATTATCCATTATCAACTATCAATTGCCTTTCAAAGCCCTTCCACCCCACTCAAACTCTCCCCCGCCGGATAACGAATCTCGAAGCCCTGCTTGAAGCTTTCCTCTCCGCCGGCGGGCAGGGTGAATTGCCAGCGTTGCAGGCCCTTCACATCATCCACATCGCGGTCATCGGCGGGCTTGCCTTTGGCAGTGACGGTAATGTCATCGTTGCCGGCCACCGGCAAACGGTCCAGCAGGTTTACCGTGATCGACTTGTCGTAGTGGGAGGTGAGAGTAATGTTCTTCAGGGCCGACAGAGTGCTTTCCTTGCTGATCAGGCCGGTCTCGCCTTCCCGGGAAGGCTCGCGGACCACATCGATCTGCAGGCGCGGGTCATCACCGAAGCTCATTTTTATCTGCTCGCCCTGCTTGATGCTCTCGCTGCGGTGATAACGGGTCAGGCGCTGACCATCGCGCAGCAAAGTGACGCTGCCCGCCAGCCAGGGCAGCGGGCTGGTGTTCTTCCACTCCCCAACCAGCAACACCGCAGGCTGCTGCCAAAGATAGCTTTCCCGGCTCAGCGTCACCGGCAGTTCTGCCTGCTGATAGGGTACCCGAGCACTGGCGTCGCCACTGGCCAGGGACAGCGGCGCCGAGAGCGGCACGCGCATATCGAAACCGTGCGCAACAGGAGGCGCCATCGGCATGCTGTTGCCGCTCGCCATGTCCGCCTCATAGGCAGCAGGCTCGGCCATTACCGCTCGCAATGATTGCTTGCGCATTTCCGGCTGTGGCGTTGCCAGACGTACGATCCAGGGCTGCGGGTCCGGCAAGTGGCGGTAGCCGGCGGGCACCAGCCCCAGGGTAGCGCTGACATTCTGCCAATCTTCACCGGTGCGGTTATGAATCAGGGCAATACCGGTTACCGCCACGGTTTCACTACCGCTATTCATATCCACGCGCAGCTGGTTCTGCCAGCCGGCCTGTCCGGTAAAATACTGCAACTGAACCCGCGCAGTGGAAGGCTTGGCCGTGCTGACGGTGAGAACCAGCTCGCGACTGCGCGTCTGCCCCTGACCCAGTTGCTGGCGCTCTTGGCGCAGGGCATCCAGTGTCTGCTGCTGATCGTGACGCGTCACCGCCCGCTGATTGATGGCCGTCTGACGTTTTTCCACCGCCTTGCCGATGGATTCCCAGGCGCTGGACCACTTTTCCACTGGCACCTGGGCAAACACTGCCTGCCCCTGGGGAGCCTGCCCCATCAGGGATTGCAGATGATTGATCTGCTGCTGATCCAGGCCATCAGCCGCCTTGGCAGCAGCCATGGAATGCTCCAGCTCGCGGATGGCTGTATCCAGCTCGGCGCGACGGGCTGATACATCGGCTTTATTGATGGCAAATCCCTGGCGCATACCCAGCAACTGAGCCCCTTCCACTGCCACCTGCAAGCTGTCCAGATCCAGCTCCGGCAAGCCGCTGACCAGCAATTGGTGTTCACCGGCAGACAGAGGCTGGCTGAGAGCGCGAGTCAGGTGGGCCTGGGCGGGAAACAGCACCGCATCGGTCACCGGGGCGGCAACAGTGAAATCGGCGGCAAAAAGAGGGGCCGGCAACAGCGCGCAGGCAAGCAGTAAGGTTTTTTCATTATCGGGGCCTTTCCGTTGGGCGATACCTGTTAGTACCGCAGGGATGCGGAAAGGTTCAAGCGGGGACGCTTGCGGCGCTGGTTGGCGCGATCTCTCTCCTTGTGTAGCAAAAGATTTTTTTACCACAGAGGACACAGAGCTCACTGAGAAAAAGATAAACCCGGGCGGCCCGCGCAGGGTGCACTGAGCCTAAGGCGAACTGGACCCTACGCATTCTGCAATGGATGTTTTATCAACGGCAGAATCGCGCCGCCAGCGACGTTCCTACACGAAAGGCTTTCACCACAGGATACCGAGCCAGCCTTTTTCTCTGTGTGCTCGGCGCCCTCTGTGGTGAAAAAAGATTTTTCCGCAGCGGGAATCAGAGCAGCGTGTCCAGCGCCTCGATCAACGCCTGATTCTGCTCTACCGTACCAACAGTAATTCGCAGGTAATCAGCAATGCGCTCGGGTTTACCGAAGTGACGCACGATGATGCCCTGCTCTCGCAGGCCCTGAGCCAGGGAGGAACCACTGTGTTGCGGGTGAAAGGTGAACAGGAAGTTTGCCGCTGACGGCAGACTCTCGAAGCCCCGTGCCGCCAGTTTTTCATTGAGCCAATCCCGCTGACTGATTACCAGCTCACAGCCCTGTGCGAACCATTCCTGGTCCTCAAACGCCGCAGCGCCAGCGGCAATGGCCAGCTGGTCCAGCGGATAGGAATTGAAGCTGTCCTTGATGCGGTTGAGGCCATCGATCAGTGCTTCATCGCCCACCGCCAGACCGATGCGCAAACCGGCCAGGGAACGAGACTTGGACAGGGTCTGGGTGACCAGCAGGTTCGGGTAGCGATTGACCAGGCTAATGGCCGTGTCGCCGCCGAAATCAATATAAGCCTCATCAATCACCACCAATGACTCGGTATTGGCTTGCAGCAGACGCTCAATCTCACTCAGTGGTAACAACCTGCCGGTGGGGGCGTTGGGATTGGGGAAAATAATCCCGCCGTTGGGACGCGGCTTTTCTTCATCAAGATAGTCACCGACATCAATGGCCAGCTCGGCATTGAGCGGTACGGCCTGATAGTCGATCTGATAAAGCCCGCAGTACACTTTATAAAAGCTGTAGGTGATATCCGGAAAAAGGAGCGGTTCATCCTGTTTGAAAAAGCCCATGAACAGATGCGCCAGCACTTCATCGGAACCGTTGCCGACAAATACCTGGGAGCGTTTGATGTCATGGCCTTTACCGGAATAGTAATCGGCAATGGCCTGCTTGAGCTGGCTGCTGTCCGGGTCCGGGTACAAGCGCAGTCGCTCGTCCGCCCCCGCACGAATCACCTCGATCACCTTGGGCGAAGGGCCCAGCGGGTGCTCGTTGGTGTTCAGTTTCACCAACCTCTCCATCTTCGGCTGCTCGCCGGGGACGTAGGGTTCCAGGTGGTGAACGAAATCGCTCCAGTATTTGCTCATAGACCTTCAGCCAAAAGATTTTTTACCACAGAGGGCACAGAGTTCATTGAGGAAGAGACAGCTCGTTTCCTATCGCGATCATAGAAGGCCCACGTAGGGTGCCGTTCGCTACGCTCAGTACACCCACACCACAGACTCTTCCCGACTTCAGACAAGAGCACTGTTTTTTTACTCTGTGGCCTCTGTGGTGAAAACTATTTATTTCTTGATCCGATACTCGGCACTGCGCGCGTGGGCGGTGAGGCTTTCGCCGCGGGCCAGCGGTGAGGCGATTTTCGCCAGTTCACTGGCACCCTCCGGGGAGCAGCCGATCAGCGAGCTGCGCTTCTGGAAATCATAGACACCCAGGGGTGAAGAAAACCGTGCCGTCGCACTGGTGGGCAACACGTGGTTGGGGCCCGCGCAGTAATCACCCAGGGCTTCCGGAGTATGACGACCCAGGAAGATGGCGCCGGCATGACGAATCTGCTTTGCCCACTGTTCCGCGTCGTCGATGGACAACTCCAGGTGCTCGGAGGCGATGGTATTGGCCAGGGCGATGGCCTGCTGCAGATCCTGCACCTGAATCATGGCCCCGCGGTTTTTCATGGACGTGCGGATGATGGTTTCCCGCTCCAGGGTCACCGCCAGTTTTTCCATGGACTCGGCCACCTGCTGCAGGAAGTCGCCATCGGGGCTGACCAGAATGGCCTGGGCTTCCTCGTCATGCTCTGCCTGGGAAAACAGATCCATGGCGATCCAGTCCGGGTCGGTCTTGCCGTCGCATACCACCAGAATTTCCGACGGGCCGGCGATCATGTCGATGCCCACCTTGCCGAACACCTGACGCTTGGCTTCCGCCACATAGATGTTGCCGGGTCCCACTGATCTTGTCCACGGCAGGGACGGTGTCGCTGCCATAGGCCAGTGCTGCCACCGCCTGGGCACCGCCAAGGGTGAACAGCTTGTCCACCCCGGCAATGGCCGCCGCCGCCAGCACCATGTCATTGATTTCACCATCAGGGGCCGGAGACACCATGATGATTTCACCGACGCCGGCCACCTTGGCCGGCAGGGCATTCATCAGCACCGAGCTGGGATAGGCGGCCTTGCCGCCGGGCACGTAAATACCGGCCCGGTCCAGCGGGGTGACTTGCTGGCCCAGCAGGGTGCCGTCGGTTTCCCGGTACTGCCAGGAATCCTGCTTCTGCTTTTCATGATAGCGACGCACCCGTTCGGCGGCCGCTTCCAGCGCCTGGCGCTGTTCGGCGGGAATACGATCCAGTGCCGCCTGCAATTGATCATGCCCCACCACCAGCTCATCCATGCCGGCCACGTCACGGCGGTCAAAGCGGTTGGTGTATTCCACCAGCGCCGCATCGCCGCGTTTGGCCACATCACGAAGAATACCGCGCACCCGATCCGCCACTTCCTCGTCCCGCTCTTCGGACCAGGCGGTAAGGGCGGCCAGCTTGGCATCGAAATCCGCGTCTTGGGCGTTAAGCCAGGTGGTTTCCATGGTTGGCACCGTTGTCAAAGTCACAATCTGTTTTTTACCACAGAGGGCACAGAGTTCAGTGAAAGGAAGGCGGGTCTTTTTCTATCACAGAGATCAACAAAGCCTCTCGCTCAAAAGCACACCGAACCGGTAAGTTTTTTTTACTCTGTATGCTCTGTGACCTCTGTGGTGAAAAGCCTTTAACCGGCCTTACGGGCCTCCACCGCCTCGGCCAGCTGATCCAGGATGCCCTGAATGTCCCCGTGGCGGGTTTTCATGCTGGCGCGGTTGACGATCACCCGGGTGGAAATATGGGCGATCAGCTCTGTGGGCTCCAGACCATTGGCGCGCAGGGTGTTGCCAGTGTCCACGATGTCCACGATACGGTCGGCCAGACCCACCAGCGGCGCCAGCTCCATGGCACCGTAAAGCTTGATCACTTCTGCCTGTTTGCCCTGCTGGGCGTAGTAGGCCTTGGCCACGTTGACGAATTTGGTGGCCACGCGCAGGCGTCCCCCGCATCCGGGGCATCCTTCACCGCCGCTACCATCAATTTGCAACGAGCGATATTCAGATCCAGGGGTTCGAACACGCCGTCGCCGCCATGCTCCATGAGCACATCCTTGCCGGCCACACCGATATCCGCCGCACCGTGCTGCACATAGGGGGGCACATCGGTGGCGCGAATAATGATGATTTTCACATCATCGCGGGTAGTATCGAAGATCAGCTTGCGTGACGCTTCCGGATCTTCCAGCAGTTCAATGCCCGCCGCTTTCAGCAGCGGCAGGGTTTCCTTGAGGATGCGCCCTTTGGACAGGGCGATGGTCAACGGCTTGGTCATTACGACGCTCTTTCCCGATCAGCGCGGGACGCGGCGAATCACCGCACCCAGCGATTGCAGTTTCTCTTCAATACACTCATAGCCGCGATCGATGTGATAGATACGGTCTACCGTGGTTTCCCCTTGCGCCGCCAGCGCCGCGATCACCAGGGAGGCGGAGGCGCGCAGGTCGGTGGCCATCACCGGCGCACCGGTAAGCTGCTCCACACCGCGACAAATAGCGGTATTGCCCTGCACTTCGATATCGGCGCCCATGCGGTTCATTTCCTGCACATGCATGAAGCGGTTTTCAAAGACCGTTTCCACAATGGTGCCGGTGCCCTCGGCGATCAGGTTCAGGGCCATGAACTGAGCCTGCATGTCCGTGGGCATGGCCGGGTACGGCGCGGTCCGCAGCGAGATGGCCTTGGGCCGACGACCCTCCATGTCCAGCTCGATCCAGTCGTCACCGGTGGTAATTTTTGCGCCGGCTTCTTCCAGCTTTTGCAGCACCGCATCGAGAATGCCTGGCACGGTGTCCTTGGTCTTGATACGGCCACCGGTGATAGCAGCGGCAATCAGGTAGGTACCGGTTTCGATACGGTCGGCGATCACTTCATGATGACCGCCGTGAAGACTCTCCACCCCTTCAATAGTGATGGTGTCGGTACCGGCGCCACTGACCTTGCCACCCATGGTGTTGATGAAGTCAGCCAGATCCACCACTTCCGGTTCGCGGGCCGCGTTTTCCAGGTAGGTGGTGCCTTCCGCCAGCGCCGCCGCCATCATCAGGTTTTCGGTACCAGTCACGGTCACCGTATCCATGACAATGCGAGCCCCCTTGAGACGGCCCTCCACAGAGGCGTGCACATAACCGTTGGCCACTTCGATGGTGGCGCCCATGGCCTCCAGCCCGCGCAGGTGAATATCCACCGGCCGCGAGCCAATGGCACAACCACCGGGCAGCGACACTGAGGCCCTGCCAAAATGAGCCACCATGGGGCCCAGTACCAGGATGGACGCACGCATGGTCTTCACCAGCTCGTAGGGAGCGGTGAGTTCCTTGATGGTGGTAGCGTTTACTTCCACGTTCATGCGGTCGTCGATCACCACGTGGACGCCCATGCGACCCAGCAGCTCGATCAGGGTGGTGACATCCTGCAGATGCGGCAGGTTGCCCACGGTGACCGGCTCGTCGGCCAGCAGGGTGGCGGCCAGGATCGGCAGTGCTGCGTTCTTGGCGCCGGAAATACGGATTTCGCCGTCCAGACGCCGACCGCCGGTGATGATCAATTTATCCATGAACTGTCTCTAGGCTTGTCAGAAGGCCGGGCGCAATGCCTCAGCCGATACCCATTTTCTGGGCTTTTTCCCACTCGGCCGGGGTATAGGTAATGATCTGCACCGCGTGGATAGTATTGCTCTGGATCTGCTCGTTGATGGTCGCGTACACCAGCTGCTGCTTCTTCACCGGCATCAGGCCGTCAAAGGCGGTAGATATCACGCGAATCTGGAACCGGTCGCCGCCGCCTTCCACCGCCACGTCGGCATCATCAAAACCGGCTTCGACCAGCGCTTTTACCTCTTCCGGATTCATGTTCGCTCCTCATCGGGGCCGACAGCGGCCCGAACAGCAAGGAGCGGGACAGACCCGCTCCTCGGTAAAAACGGCAATAATACGCGAGCCGGCGCCCCCTTGCCACGGCGGCGGCGGCCGAACAATCAGCTCTTCTGGTCTTCACCCTCGATGCCGGCGTCGATCTTGGCGTCCGCGGACCAGTTGTCGATCACCTTGTCGATGTCGTTGTACTGCTGCATACCCTGGGCGAACTGGCTCTGGAAGGTATCGCGCAAATCCAGACCGTTGACGTAGACATTGATCACCCGCCACTGATCATCACGCTGGAACAGGGTGTAATAGATCGGCACGGTCTTGCCGGAGTTGGTTTTCACCTCCATGCGCACCCGTGCATAGTCGCCCTTGCGGTCCCCTTCCTGCATGGGCAGGGTGGTAATCTTCTGACCTTCATAAAGGGTGATGCCGGAGGCATAGGTGTTGATCAGGCTGTTCTTGAACACATCCAGAAAGCGGTACTTCTGCTCCTTGCTGGACGGTCCGAAGTAATCGCCCATCACCATGCGGGTGATACGCTTGAAATCCACAAGGTCGCCCAGCTCCTCGCGCACCAGTTCCCTGGCCCGGTCCGGGTTCGTTTCCAGTTGCTCCCGCTCCGCTTCAATGCGGGATGTCATGCGCTCCACCGCTTCCATCACCACTTGCCGCGGATCATTTTCCGCCGCCGCCAAAGAGGCCATGGCGGTAAGCACCATCGCCAGCCAGATCCGGATCACACGCTGCAAATGCATAGAAAACTCCCTGTTAATGTCCGGCGGTTTTACGGTTTTATACCGCTGATGTCCAGTAACACACTGAACCGCATCTGCTTTATTGGAGTCCCAAGATGTCACAACGGTTCCAAATGAAACAGAATTCGGGTCAACGTGGCCTGCCCAGCAATGTATAATCGGCCCCGACCAGAGGAGAGATGAATGAGTCACAACCACATCGGCGTGGGCCGACGGGTTCTGGACATCGAAGCCAGAGCCGTGGACGCCCTGAAAGACAGCCTGGATGACAGCTTCTCCGCCGCCTGCGACCTGATGCTTGGCGCCCGTGGCCGGGTAATTGTTACCGGCATGGGCAAAAGTGGCCATGTGGGCAGCAAACTGGCCGCCACCCTGGCCAGCACCGGCACCCCCGCTTTCTTTGTTCACCCGGGTGAAGCCTCCCACGGCGACCTGGGCATGATCACCACCGATGACGTGGTGCTGGCCCTGTCCAATTCCGGCGAAACCGCCGAAGTGCTGGCCATTTTGCCGGTGATAAAGCGCAAGGGCACCGCCCTGATCGGCATGACCGGTCGTCCGCAATCCGCGCTGGCGCAACTCTCCGACGTACACCTGACCGTGGCAGTCAACGAAGAGGCCTGCCCGCACAATCTGGCGCCCACCTCCTCCACCACGGCGGCTCTCGCCATGGGCGATGCCCTGGCCATCGCGCTGCTGGAAGCACGCGGTTTCACCCCTGAAGACTTCGCCATGAGCCACCCCGGTGGCAGCCTGGGCCGCCGCCTGCTGCTCAAGGTGGACGATATCATGCATGCTGGCGAGCGCCTGCCGGTGGTTGCCTCGGGCACTCCGCTCAGCGAAGCCCTGCTGGAAATGACCCGCAAAGGGCTGGGCATGACCGCCATCGCCCGGGACGACGGCACCCTGGCCGGCATCTTTACGGATGGCGATCTGCGCCGCATGCTGGATCGGGATATCGACATTCGCAAGGCCACCATCGATGAGGTCATGGTGGCTCAGCCGATCACCATCGAACCCGGCCACCTGGCCGCCGAGGCCCTGCAGATCATGGAAACCCGCAAGATCAATGGCCTGATGGTCTGCGACAAGGACCACAAGCCTCTTGGTGCCTTCAACATGCAGGACCTACTGCGCGCGGGGGTGGTGTAAATGCCCATGCAACTGTCGTCCATTGATACACAGAACCTGCGCCTGATGGCCTTCGACGTGGACGGGGTGATGACCGACGGGCGCATCTACTTCAGCCCGGAAGGCGAAGCCATCAAGGTCTTCAACACCCTGGACGGCCACGGCCTGAAAAAACTGGCCGCCAGCGGCGTCACCCTGGCCATCATCACCGGTCGCAACACGCCCATGGTGGCCAAACGCGCCGCCGACCTGGGCATCGCTCATGTGATACAGGGCCGCGAAGACAAGGGGGTGGCCCTGGCCGATCTGGCGCAACAGCTAGGCATCGCCGCCAGCGAGACCGGCTATGCCGGCGATGACGAACCCGACGTGAGCGCCCTGGACTGGGCCCAGCTCAGTTTTGCCCCGGCCAATGCCCATGACTGCGCCAAGGCAGCTGCCGACCACATTACCGAACGGCGCGGCGGCGAAGGCGCGGTTCGCGAAATCTGCGACGCCATCCTCGCGCAACGGAGCCCAGCATGAAGCGCCAGGGCTTGCTCAGCGCCACCGGCATCCTGATGCTGGGGCTGGTCATGCTGATGACCCTGCACGAGTGGGATGACTCCCTGCCGGGCCAGGAGGATGCCATCCTCACCGCGCCAGCCATCGTCGCCAAGGACATTACAGCACGCGCCTTTAGTGAAGATGACGGCCGTCTCCAGTACTATCTCACCGCCGAGACTCTGACCCAGTACGACCACAACCCGCTCACGGAAATGCAGCAACCTGAGCTGGAAATGGCCAACGACAAAGGCAGCTGGACCATTGTCAGCGAGCAGGGCGTGGTGCAGGAAAATGGCGACCTGATTGTTTTCTCCGGCGACGTGACAGCCAGCAATCAGCAACAGAAAATCACCCTGGATACCCAGGAGCTGCGCTTTCTCAGCGAGACCAACATCGCCAGCTCTCCCGGGGATGTTGACATAGAATTTGAATCCGGCAAGACCCGCGCGGGTGCGCTGGAGGCCGATCTCGACAAGGGCATACTGACCCTTGAAAAAGGAGTAAAGAGTGAGTTTGATGCGCCGGCTTCTTAGAACCTGCACCATCGCCCTGGCTGCGGCCCTGCCGGTGAGCACAGTGGCCGCCCCACCGCAAATGCCAGTTTCCGTCACCGCCGACTCGGGGCGTTTCGAACAGGACGCCGGCAGCGGGCTTTATCGCGGCAATGTGGAACTGATACAGGGCAAGCGGAAACTGTTTGCAGACGAAATGCGCCTGTTTACCCGCAATGGCGAACTGATCCGCGTGGAAGCGTCCGGCACCCCGGTGCGCATGGAAGAAGGTGAGGACCTGCAGGCCCACGCCAACAACCTGGTCTACGATATTCGCCAACGCACCCTGGTACTTACCGGCGACGCTTACATTGAACACCTGGGCAACACCTTCGAAGGCGCCAAGGTGGAGTACAGCCTGGATTCCAAGCGGGTTGACGCCAGCAGCGAAGGCGACAAGCGTGTGCGACTGGTGATCCCTGCCGAAAATCAGACGCCCAAGGAAGACACTCCTGCGGACAACAATACAAACGAAGAGGCGCCCGTAGAGCCCTCCTCCGAGGCGGAGCCAAACACCCTATGAGCCATTTACGTGCCCACCACCTGGCAAAAAGCTACAAGGGTCGCCGAGTCATCGAGGATGTCTCCCTGGACGTGGAGGCCGGCCAGATCGTCGGCCTGCTCGGCCCCAATGGCGCCGGCAAGACCACCTGCTTCTACATGATTGTCGGCCTGGTGGAAGCGGACGCCGGGCGAATCGACATCAACGAGGCGGATATCACCCATCTGCCCATGCATGGCCGCGCCCAGCGCGGCATCGGCTATCTGCCACAAGAAGCCAGCATCTTCCGCCGCCTGACCGTGGAAGAAAACATCATGGCGATCCTGGAAACCCGCAAGGAGCTCAGCAAGGCGGATCGCCACGAGCGCATGGAGAGCCTGCTCAAGGAATTCCATATCACCCATATCCGTGATTCCCTGGGCATGAGCCTGTCCGGCGGTGAACGACGTCGGGCAGAAATCGCCCGCGGTCTGGCCACCGACCCGGATTTCATCCTGCTGGATGAACCCTTCGCCGGCGTGGACCCGATTTCCGTGAACGACATCAAGGGCATCATCCGCCACCTGAAAGAGCGCGGCATCGGCGTGCTGATCACCGATCACAACGTGCGCGAAACCCTGGATATCTGTGACACCGCCTATATTGTCAGCGCCGGGCACATTATCGCCTCCGGCGACGCCGACACCATTCTCGGTAACCAGCAGGTGCGGGATGTGTACCTGGGGGCCGATTTCAGGCTGTAAACAAATTGACAGTTGATAGTGGACAGTTGACAGCTACGCGATAAAGGCACTTGGTTCTGAAGCCCTTTGAGGGCCGCGCCCAAACTTTAAACGCAGCCTCAGACATTGCAGATAAAGACAGGATTCCCCGCGACGCTGTCAACTGTCCACTATCAACTGTCAACTTTGCTCTCTAGCACACAACCATCATTGGCACAAATATTGCTTGCCTTATGCATAGGCTGTTATTCTCGTGTTTTGGGGATGACATCAGCCTGAGCAGTATGAAGCCAAGCCTACAACTACAAATCGGCCAGCAGCTGACCATGACACCGCAGCTGCAGCAGGCCATTCGCCTCTTGCAGCTATCCACGCTGGACTTGCGTCAGGAGATTCAGCAGGCAGTGGAAAGCAATCCGTTGCTGGAGCTGGCTGATGATTTCGGTGACGAATCCCTGCCTGACGCTGACGAAGAACGTCAGGACGAACAGGAGCTGGATACCGAGCGTGACGACGCTCTGGAAGAGTTCGTGGACGACGAACCCGGCATCGAAACGGAATGGGACGATGTCTATTCCGGCCAGACCAGCAGTGCCTCCAGCGCCCTCCCCGACGATGCCGACGACTGGCAACAACGCCATAGCATTGCCGGCAATCTTCAGGACCACCTGCTCTGGCAACTGAATCTGACCCCCATGAGCGATGTAGACCGCATTATCGCCATGACCATCATCGAGTCCCTGGACGATCGCGGCTACCTGACCGTCACCGTGGACGAGATCGTAGCGATGATGAACGCCCAGGATGACCTGCTCACCGAAGGCGACGAACTGGAAGCCGATGAAGTACTGGCAGTTCAGCACCGCCTGCAGCAATTCGATCCGGTAGGGGTCGCCAGCCTGGATCTGGCCGACTGCCTGCGGGTGCAGTTGCGCCAACTCCCCACAGACACTCCCTTTCTGGACTATGCCCTGGCCCTGCTGGGGCATCTCGCGCTGCTGGAAAAGCACGACTACGCCGCCCTGCGCCGGGTACTGCAGATCAGCGAAGAAAACCTGCTCGACGCGCTCTCGCTGCTGCGCACCCTGGACCCGGCACCCGGCGAACAGATCGGTGAAAGCCAGGTGGATTACGCGGTGCCGGACGTGATTGTGCGCCAGCACCAGGGACGCTGGCAGGTCAGCCTGAATGAGGAAGTGCTGCCCAAGGTCAACCTGCAGCAGCAGTACGCCTCCATGGCCCGCAAGGCCGGTGGCGAGGATGGTCAGTACCTGCGCAACTGCGTGCAGGAGGCCAAGTGGTTCATCAAGAGCCTGCAAAGCCGCCACGACACCCTGCTGAAGGTGGCCACCCGCATCGTTGAAGTTCAACAAGACTTCTTTGACTATGGCGAGGAGGCAATGAAACCGCTGGTTCTGGCCGAGATTGCTGATGCCGTCGAGATGCACGAATCGACCATCAGTCGGGTCACCAACCAGAAATACATGATGACACCCCGCGGCGTCTTTGAGCTCAAGTATTTCTTCTCCAGCCACGTGGGAACAGACGGCGGCGGTGAGTGTTCCTCCACCGCTATTCGTGCCATTATTAAGAAGCTGGTCGCTGCCGAGAATCCCCGCAAGCCGCTTAGCGACAACAAGCTGGCTAGCTTGTTGAACGAGCAGGGGATCAACGTGGCGCGCCGGACAGTCGCCAAGTATCGTGAGGCGATGAGAATACCGTCATCCAGCGCCCGCAAGCGTTTGGTGTAGGCGCCGGGACGGCCCAACGAGCAGGTAAAGGAGTCAGCCATGCAAATTAATATCAGCGGTCATCACCTGGAAATTACCGATGCTTTGCGAGCCTACGTAGGAGACAAATTCTCCCGTCTTGAACGGCATTTCGACCAGATTACCAGTGTCCAGGTGATTCTTTCTCCGGAACCCAAAACCCACAAGGCAGAATCCACCATCCATATTTCCGGGGCCGACGTCTTCGCCACCGCTGAAGCAGTGGACATGTACGCTGCCATCGACAAGCTGACGGACAAGCTCGACCGCCAGATCCTCAAACACAAGGAAAAGGCTGTCAGCCACAAGCACGGCGGCCACTGAACCCAAAGCGACAATTATGCGAGTTCGCGAACTACTCACCGAAGCACGCACCCATAGCGAGGTGCAGGCCAGCAGCAAGAAACAGCTGCTGGACCAGGTTGCGCAGCTGGCCGCGGCCGGCTGCGACAGCCTCAACGAACAGGAGGTCTTCGATGCCTTGGTAGCCCGGGAAAAGCTGGGCTCCACGGGCATCGGTGAAGGCATCGCCATTCCTCACTGCCGTCTTGGTCACTGCCAGCAACCCATCGGGCTGCTGCTGAAACTGTCTACCCCCATCGATTTCGACGCCGTTGACGGTCGTCCGGTAGATCTGGTTTTTGTGCTGCTGGTTCCCCAGGAAAACCCTGAACAGCACCTGAAAACCCTCAGCCACCTGGCTTCCCTGTTCAACCACGACGATTACCGTGACGAACTGCGATTGAGCAAGAACGATCATCACCTTTATCACACCGCCGTGGAATCCGAAGCGGAGCTGCGACTGGCATCATGAAGGAACGCAACACGCTTTCAGGCATCACCCGGGATATCCCCTCGTCTATCAATTTTGCGTGTCAACGTGCGGCAAATAGCATGCAAGCGGTGCAACCATGAAACTCACCATCATCAGCGGCCGATCCGGCTCGGGGAAAACCACCGCCCTGCAAGCCATGGAAGACCAGAACTACTACTGCGTCGACAATCTGCCGGTGGGCATGCTCCCGACACTGGCGGAGCAGCTTGATCAGGGTGAGCTACCCATAGAACGAGCGGCAGTAGGCATTGATGCCCGCAACCTGCCCACCCAGTTGCTGGCCTTTGATGCCATCCTTGATGCACTACACCAGCAGCAGGTAAAGACCGAAATTATTTACCTGGATGCGGACGACAGCACTCTGCTGAAGCGCTTCAGCGCCACCCGGCGGCGTCACCCGCTGGGCGCCCAGCAGGGCTCCGTGGAGGCAGCCATTCAGCATGAGCGGGAATTGCTCTCCAATATCCGCCTGCGTGCCGACCTGGTGATCGACACCAGCAACTATGACGTTCACAGCCTGCGCAACCTGATGCGCGAGCGGGTAGCCAATCGCAGCGCGGCCCTGTCCCTGCAACTGGAATCCTTCGGGTTCAAGAACGGCTTGCCCAACGATGCCGATCTGGTGTTTGACGTGCGAGTACTGCCCAACCCGCACTGGCGGGCCGACCTGCGGCCCTTTACCGGCCGCGATGACGCCATCATCGATTTCCTCCAGCAGCACCAGGCCAGCCACGACATGCTTGATGACATTCATCATTTCGTAAAACGCTGGCTGCCGGCGTTTGCTGACAGCGATCGCAGCTATGTGACGGTCGCCATCGGCTGCACCGGTGGCCGCCATCGTTCGGTATTCATTACCGAGCAACTGGCAAAACGGCTACGCAATGAGGGCACCACCCTTCAGGTCCGCCACCGCGAACTGGATTAGGCTTCCACCACTCAATGATCGAAAAGCAACTGGATATCATCAACAAGCTTGGCCTGCATGCCCGTGCTGCCGCCAAGGTGGTCAGCGTGGCCTCACGCTATGAAAGCCGCATTCACGTCATTCACAACGGCAACCCCATCGACGCCAAAAGCATCATGGGGTTGTTGATGCTTGGCGCCGCCAAGGGCACCAGCGTTACCTTTCAGGTTGACGGCAACGATGAAACCGCCGCCATGGAAGAACTCACCGATCTGTTCGGCCGCCGCTTTGACGAAGAAGAATGAAAAAACAGTTGATAGTTGATAGTTGACAGTTAACAGTTAGGGGCTCGCTCGCGGCCAGCCTGTTTTTAGCTGTCCACTGTCAACTATCACCTGTCAACTGCCTGTCCTATTTATGCCCGCCGATACCAGCCGTAGCCAACAGCACCACAAAATCATCAACCGCGCCTTGTCCAGCGGCACCTATACCCAGGTCCGTCAGCTGTTCAATAATCTGCCCGGTGCTGAGGCGGCGCATTTGCTGGAATCGTTCCCTCCCCGGGAACGGGAAATTCTCTGGCAACTGCTGAGCAAGGATCAGGAAAGCGAGGTCCTCCAGTATCTGGGCGAGGAAGTGCGGGTTGAGCTGCTGCGCAATCTGAGCACCGACGAGCTGGTCTCGCTGGTGGAAGAGCTGGACACCGATGACCTGGCCGACCTCCTGCAGGAATTGCCGGACCACGTTACCAGCCAGGTCATGGCCAGCCTGGATGAACAGAATCGCGACCGGCTGGAACAGGTAATGAGTTACCCGGAGGATACTGCCGGGGGCCTGATGAACACGGATGTGATTACCATCCGCCCGGAAATCACCTTCGAGGTCGTACAGCGCTATCTGCGTCGGCGGGGTGAAATTCCCCGTACCACCGATAACCTGGCCGTGGTCAATCGCCGCAACCAGTTTATCGGGCTGCTGCCGCTGACCAAGGTCCTGATCAGCGACCCCGGCACCACCGTGCGGGAGGCCATGATCACCGACGCCGAATCCATCCCTGCCACCTTGCCCGCTCATGAAGTCGCCAAGATCTTCGAACGTCAGGATCTGGTAACCGCACCGGTGGTGGACGAAGACGGCATGCTGGTCGGCCGGATTACCATTGATGACGTGGTCGACGTGATTATCGAGGAAGCCGACCACTCGCTGATGAGTATGGCCGGTCTGGATGAAGACGAGGACACCTTCGGTTCCGTTTGGCAGACCGCTCGCCGCCGGGCTGTCTGGCTGGGGATCAACCTGCTGACCGCCCTGGCCGCCTCCGCCGTCATCGGGCTGTTCGAAGCCACCCTGGAAAAAGTGGTGGCGCTGGCCATCCTCATGCCTATCGTTGCCAGCATGGGCGGCATCGCTGGCAGCCAGACCCTGACCCTGGTGATCCGCGCTATGGCACTGGGGCAGATCCAGTCGAGCAATACGCGCTATCTGCTGGTCAAGGAACTATCCGTGGGGGCATTGAATGGCGTGCTGTGGGCCACGGTGATTGGCATTACCGCTGCGCTATGGTTCGACGACCCCAGTATCGGCATGGTCATCGCCACCGCCATGATCATCAACCTGATCATGGCCGCCTGTGCGGGCGCCATGCTGCCCATGATCATGAAAAAGATGGGCATCGACCCGGCCCTGGCCGGCTCCGTGGTGCTCACCACCATCACCGATATTGTCGGCTTCTTTGCCTTCCTGGGCCTGGCCACCGTGCTTTACGCACATTTGCTGGTCTGACTGTTGCGTTCACCCATAAAAAAGGCGCCATTGATTGGCGCCTTTTTTGTCATGCTCTACTACGAAATTTATTCCACAAAAATCTGCCGGAAAGAGACGTAGTAGGCGCCGGCCAGAATCGGCATGACGAACAGCCACCCCAGCAGTAGTGGCAAGGCAGCCACCAGCACGATCACCATGGTGACCAGCAGGTAAACGATCATGGGAATTACATTGCGGGTGAAGCCGCGAAGGCTCAGCTTCATGGCTTCGCCCACACCCTTGTTGCCCAGAAAGATCAGCGGCACGGTGAAATAGAACAGATAGACGAAGCCAAACATGGCTACCAGACCCAACAGGCCAATCACTATCATCGCTCCAGTACCAGCGCCTCCGGCACCCAACGCATACCCCAGGCCACCGAAAACAGCCCCGAGCAGCAGCATCACACCGAGCTGAGCCAGTGCCATCAGAATCAGTGGACCGGTTCGATCAGAAAACGCGGCGAACAAGTCGGCAAAATCCGAGTTGCCCTCGGTTTCCATGCGATGGAAAATTTTCACGATCCCCGCGTAAAGTAGAGGCGTCGCCAGAATCTGAGCGATCATGCCAAGCAACGGAATGATCTGGAAGGCAGAGGTGATCAGCACGGTGACCACCAGGGCCCCAAGCACCACACCCCAGTGTCCCGGCAGCATCTTGTGACCACTGCCGATCCAGCCCAGCGCGTCCCCCACACTGATTTTGCGCGGCTCGGCCAGAATGGTCAGCGGCTGTGCCGGCGGATTATTGTCATCAATCAGCTCGGCCTGCGGCTGTTGATACGGATTGATTTCACTCACGGTTTGCTCCTTTCCCGAAAAAAATTTCATCCATTGAAAATGCCCGGATACAACCTGTCGCTATCGCCCTGCGATTTTCATCGGCGACAGCAACAGCGAGCCGCTGGCGATGTTACCCCGATAATCCACATCGGTGCCGCTACCCTGAATACCCTTGAGCATCTCCCCCAAATGCCCCGCAATGGTAAACTCTTGCAACGCTCCTTGTATGACGCCGTTCTCAAACCAGAAACCGCTGGCGCCACGAGAATAGTCTCCTGTCACCAGATTTACTCCCTGCCCCATGACTTCCGTGATCAGAATGCCTTTCGGCACCCGGGCCATCAACGCTGCCAGTGACTCGCCCGTATCGGTGATAGACAGGTTACGTACCCCTCCACCATTGCCGGTGGGGTCCATCTGCAAACGGCGACCGGCGTACAGGCCCAGTACATACTGGCGCAGCACGCCGTCCTCCACGAAAGACTGGGCACGGGTGGGCAGGCCATCGCCATCGAAAGGGGCGGAGGCGTTTCCGGCAGACAGATGCGGGTTCTCCGTCAGGGCATAGCCCTTGGGCAACACCGCAGTCCCAATGCTGTCCTGCAGGAAGGAGCTGCGACGGTACAGGGCGCCGCCGCTGATGGCGGACACCAGGTGACCCAGCAGGCCGGATGCCACTTCCGGCGCAAAGATCACCGGCAATTCACCGGTCTCCGGAATGCTCGCCCCCAGCCGTGCCAGCGTTCTCTCGCGGGCCTTTTCGCCAATCTCTTCGGCGCTGGCCAGCCGCTCACCGATGCGGCCTCCGTCGTACCAGTAATCACGCTGCATGCCATCATCGTCTTCCGCCACCACGCTGCAGACCCGGCTATGATGGGTACCACGGTAGCCGTGCAGAAAACCTTCCGAGGTGGCAAAGACCCGCAGGCTGGCGCCACTGTTGATGGACGCGCCTTCAGAATTGACGATACGCTCATCATTGCGGGCAATGGTTTCACAGCGCAATGCCTCGTCGATGGCCGCCTGGGTATCCATTGCCCAGGGGTGATACAGGTCCAGGTCCGGCACCTCCCGAGCCAGCATCGAGGCCGGTGCCAGACCCGCATAACGATCTTCCTCGGTGTAGCGGGCAATGGAGGCCGCCGCCTGAATGGTGTCGCGCAGGCTGTCACGGTTGTCGTCGGAACTGCTGGCGTGGCCCTTGCGCTGGCCGCGGAACAGGGTCACCGACACCCCCCGGTCGCGGTGGAATTCCACGGTTTCCACCTCCCCTTGGCGCACATTGACCGAATATCCCTGGGACAGACTCACATTCACTTCTGCCCCATCGGCACCCTGCCGTTTCGCCTCTTCCAGCACCCAGGCGGCGGTATCTTCCGCCTGGCGTAATTGGGCAATATCCAGTACTGCTGTCGTTGCGGGGGAATCAGACATAAAATAGCGGTTCCGTAATCAGAAAAAGTCCGTCGGCAAGCTTCACGCAACACGCCGCACGCAAAACAGGAAAGCCGAAATCCAATGACCGAGTATAACGACGACCTGCTGACCAGCAAGACACAACAAAAACGCGATGACAGTGCTTTGCAGGAGCTGGGACTCTCGTTAATGGACATGAAGCCGGCGGAGCGCGAGCGACTGCCCTTGGGCGATGAACTGAAAAAAGCCCTGGACGAAGCAGCCCGCATCAACCACCACGAGGCTCGCCGTCGCCATGCCCAGTACATCGGCCGCCTGATGCGCGAATCCAACAGCGAGCAGATCATCCAGGCGCTGGAAGCGTTTCATGATCCGTTCCGCCAGCAACGGCTGACCAACTGGGTAGAACAGATCATGGCCTGCGACCAGCCCAGGGACGCCGAAAGCACCCTGCAGCAAGTCCTGGACTTCTTCCCCCACGGTGACCGCCAGCAACTGCGCAACCTGAGCCGCAACGCGCTCAAGGCCCGCATTGCCGACCCGGCCACGGCGTCCGCCGCGGAAAAAGACAAGTTCAAACGCGAGCGACGCAAGCTGATGAGCTACCTGAACCAACTGGACAAAACCGCGCCGCTGTACTGAGAAGCGCTGCCTGCACACAGCGAGCAACACATCTACACGCAACACCCATCCGGGTGGCGTAGGGTGGATTAGCCTAAGGCGTAATCCACCATGTTTTCCTCGCATTGCCCCCACAATGTGCGAAACCGAAGGTGGATTACGCCTTAGGCTAATCCACCCTACGTTCCGATCACTCGCGGGTTTTCGCTATTCACTGTTAACTGCTTTATTGCCCTGCCACCAGCGCAAAAATGCCTCCCCCACTGCCTTTTGCGGCATGGAGTGCGCATCGCCCTCAATGCCCTGCTCTTCTTCCATCCCCGAGACCTTCTCGTTGGCAGCAGCAAACCAGGCCTGCGGATCGTCGATGCCGGCAGCCATATCCTCACCGTACAACGCCTTGCTGAACCAGGTACGGTCGGAGTCGTCACCGCAACCGAAGGAGGTGCGATCCGACGCTGCAGAAGCAAACACAACCCGCTGCGGAGAAGCCAGGGCGTCTACCCATTTTCCGGAATAGCAGGCCGACACCACCAGCCATTGATGCTTTGCCTGCAGGCCATTCAGCCACTGTTTGCCGTCAGCCACGCTCAGATCATTAAGCTTGAGATTTCGATCATCCAGTAACAGGGCGCCCTCTTTGGAACCGTGACTGACCAGATGCACCATGAGCAGATCTTCTTGCGGATCCAGCAGGGCATCCAGCGCTTGCAGCGCTTCACGTACACTGGTTCGGGTCGCCAGAGGCAGATCATCGCTGCCGCCGTTGATCAAACGCACCTGCCGGCGGTTGAGATCAAATACCGAGCCCAGCCGTTCCGCCACCCAGTCCACTTCGCGGGCAAACACAGCCTCGGTGCCATCGCCACCTACCACCAGCAGGTAAACATCACGCACTCCCGGCCGCTGTGGCGCCAAGGATGACAACACCGACTGTAAACGGCTGGATTCGGTGTACAGGCGGGCCTCCATTTTTGCTGCCCGGGCATGGCGATTTTCCCGGTAGACCTGCTCACTGGCGTAATAGCGTCCACGCACGAAATACCCTTTTTCTTCCTGCGGCTCACCGTCGCCCTCAGCCGGCTGAGTGCGCGTGCCGCTGCCGTGAGCATGGCCGTTTTCAAACTTGCCACGAATCACCACGCCATCCGGGCGGGTCAGCACCCCCTGGCCGTGATAGGAAAAATAGCGAAATTCCCCTTCATAGCGGTAACCTTCCTCATCCCGGTAAGTGCCCTTGAGCAGCTCGCCATCCTCGAACCGGCCTTCATAGTGCGCGCCATCCTCGGTGACCCAGATTCCCTGGCCATGGGGGGCGAAATCACGGAATTTCCCCTGGTAAGAGCCGCCGCTCTCATAGCTGACGGTGCCCTCAATCAGCTCACCCTGTTCGAAGCGCCCCTGCCAGGTGGCATCGTCACAGGTGAACTGCCCTTCCCCGTGCAGGACGCCGTCGACAAACTGACCTTGATGAGCGCAGCCGCGCCGATCCACCAGCTTGCCGTGACCATTAAGCCGCCCTTCGCGGAATTCCCCTTCGTAGTAGCGACCATCCGGCCAGGTCAGCGTACCTTCGCCGTGGAAGAGATCATCTCGGGTATCGCCGTCATACACCGCCCCGTCCGGCAAACGCACATCCGCCGGCCACTGCACCGGATCACAGCCAACCAGCGCAACCAGAACCATTCCAAGGCAGAATACTTTCATCGGCAAACCCGTAACGTGTTTATTAGCGTTTGTTATCCTACCGGCAGTTTGAACTGGGCCAGCTGTGACGAGGTGCGACGCAGGTGCAGGCACAGCAAGCGGGCAATGTTTTCCATGATCAGACTGACCGCATGGGGGCTGCGTTTGCGCAATTGCTCGATGCCCTTGCGGGTGAGCACGATCAGGGTGGCATCCTCGGCGGCACGGACTGTGGCCGATCGGGGCTCGTTATCCACCAGCGCCATCTCGCCCATGGAATCACCCGGCCGTAAATGGGCAATCACCACCTCGCCACCGGCTTCGCTGTTCTTGACGATATCCAGACAACCGCGCACCACAAAGCAGACAAAATCACTGCGGTCCCCTTCCCGGCATACCGGTTCCCCGGCAGGAACCCGGTTAACAAATACCAGCTTTTCCAGTACCGCCAGTTCTTCATCACTGAGCCCGGCGAACAGACGCATGCGTGACAGAACGTCCAGTACCTGGGACATCAGGCAGTGCCCCCCACGGTGAGGGCGTCCACACGCAGGGTGGGCTGACCCACGCCCACCGGCACGGACTGGCCATCCTTGCCGCAAACGCCGATGCCACTGTCCAGGGCCAGATCATTACCGACCATGGAGATGCGGCTCATCACTTCCGCGCCGCTACCGATCAGGGTGGCGCCTTTCACCGGGCAGACGATTTTGCCCTTCTCCACCAGGTAGGCTTCGCTGGTGGAAAAGACAAAACGCCCGGACGTGATATCCACCTGGCCACCTCCGAAGTTCACCGCGTAAATGCCGCGATCGAGACTGGCAACAATATCCTGCGGATCACTCTCACCGGGCAGCATGTAGGTGTTGGTCATGCGTGGCATGGGCAGGTGGGCATAGGATTCCCGCCGGCCGTTACCGGTGGGCGCCACACCCATCAGCCGGGCGTTGGTCTTGTCCTGCATGAAACCCACCAACTTGCCGTTTTCGATCAGGGTATTGCAGGCGGTAGGGGTGCCTTCGTCGTCGATGGTCAGAGAGCCTCGGCGATCCGGCAGGGTGCCATCGTCCACCACGGTACACAGGGGCGACGCCACCTGCTGGCCAAATTTCTTGGCAAACATGGAAGTGCCCTTGCGATTGAAATCGCCTTCCAGACCATGGCCCACCGCTTCGTGCAACAGCACACCGGGCCAGCCCGGCCCCAATACCACCGGCATGGTGCCTGCCGGTGCTGCTTCGGCTTCCAGGTTCAGCAAGGCGCCACGTACGGCTTCCCGGGCCCAGGTTTCGATACGCTCTTCCTGCAACAGCCAGTCGTAGGCCACCCGACCACCACCGCCGGCACTGCCGCGCTCGCGGCGGCCATTGCGTTCGGCGATCACGCTGACATTGCAGCGGATCAACGGCCGCACATCCGCCGCCAGGGTGCCGTCACTGGCGACCACCATGATCACATCCTGTTCAGCACTGAGGCTGGCCGTGACTTCCACAATGGCCGGGTCCAGTGAGCGAGCCAGGGCATCGATACGTTGCAGCAGTGCCACCTTGTCTTCGGCGGGCCAGCCCAGCAGCGGATCAATGGCGGCATAACGGGCCGGCACCGCCCGGCTGGCAAGCTGGATCTGCCGGTCCTGGCCATGTCGGGTAATGGCACGGGCGGCACCGCTGGCCTGCTGCAACGCGTCCAGGGTGATGTCATCACTATAGGCAAACCCGGTCTTATCGCCCTGGACAATGCGCACACCGGCGCCGCGCTCGGTATTGAAGCTGGCATCACGGACGATACCGTCTTCCAGCACCCAGGCCTCATGGCGGCTGTGCTGGAAATACATGTCGGCATAATCTGCCTGGCCGGTCAGTTTGCCGTTCAGCAGCGACGCCAATTGCGGGGTGTGCAGGTTTGCCGGCGCCAGCAGTACGGACTCGGCAATGGATAGGGCGTCGTTATGTGTCATAGGGTCCTTCAATTCGGAATCGTTGATGCTGTTGAACCGGCATGCTTTGCCGAAGCTCATTCATGGTAGCAAGGTCCAGCTCGGCCACAAGAGCACCGGGAGAATCGCTCAGACTATCCACCACCCGGCCCCAGGGGTCCACCAGCATGGAATGCCCATAGGTGGCCCGACGCGGGCCGTGCTGGCCGCACTGGTTGGCGCCCAGCACATAACAGCCGGTCTGTACCGCCGTGGCACGCAGCAGCAGTTGCCAGTGGGCCGCGCCGGTGACCGCGGTAAAGGCAGAGGGATACACCAACAGATGCGCCCCGGCGGCAACCAGCCGTTGGGCAAGCGCCGGAAAGCGCAGGTCATAACAGATCGCCATGCCCACCTGCAGATCACCCAGAGTGGTGGTCACCACCTCCTGGCCGGGCTCAAAAAATCCGACTCACGGTAACGACCCTGGGCATCCTGCACATCCGCATCGAACAGGTGCAGCTTGTCGTAGCGGGCCAGGCATTCCCCGGCAGCGTTTACCGCGATGGAACAGGTGCGCACAAGTGGTGATGGTACCGGCTGCCCATCCGGGCGCTGCAGTGCAGGCAGACTGCCGCCAATAATCGCCATGTCCAGGCTGCTGGCCTGCTCACACAACCAGCCGACCAGCTCGTCATGACGCTCACCCAGCACCCGGTAATCAACGCCGTAGCCGGCGAAATTTTCCGGCAACACGGCCAGCTCGGCCCCCTTTTGCCGGGCCTCGGCCAGTAGCGCTCCCGCCTGGCGCAGGTTGTCATCGGGCTGCTTGCCGCTGGTCATCTGGATGGCGGCAATTTGATAGCGTTGCACCGTCATTCGAATATCCCCTCGGTTTCTTTCACCTGTGGGCTGCTCCAGTTACCGGTTACCCGGTATTCCATGGTGGTTGTCTTGTCGAGCCGGTCGCCCCAGATCCGCTCCACCACAAAAATACCCGCACAGGCGGCCGGCCCTGCCAGACAGCCCGCATACAGGTTACTGGACAATGGCAGGGTCACCTCCATGTTGTGATCCAGGGTTTCCTTTTCCAGATCAATGGCACCCTTGACGCGAATCGCGGCTGAGGGCGAATCAATGGCCAGATTGGATGTAGCCACCCGGGGGCCATCAATGGAGAAGTCGCCAGTAATGCTGTCGCAGCTCATGCCCTTCTTGTACAGGTCCGAGAAATCCAGCCGTAAACGACGCTGGATCGTGCCGATATTGAGAATACCCAGCAGGCGCAGGAATGAGGTTTTGGTATCGGTATCCGGAATCCGGCATTCCCCGATATCCACCTGGGTCTGCCCCTCCAGGGCCAGATAATTCATATTCAACGGCCAGTCTGTCCAGCCAAGCACAACTTGCGCGCGGGCATCGTCGGACTCGATCAGTGCCGGCATACCCCAGGCGTTCAGGGAGCGGCCAAGATTGTCCGAGGACAGGCTGCCGTTGAAGCGGCTGTAAGACTTGCCGGCCTCCTCGGTCCAGTCCAGCGTGCCCTGAAAACGGCTGGATCGCCAGCGCCCGTCCAGATCGGAAATACGCACGCCCTGTTTCACCGGCCGCACCTTGCCTTGCCACTGGCCGTAGTCCTCACCGTTGATAACGATACTGTTGAAATCCGCATCCAGCGGCGGCAGTGTCAGCGGCGACACCGGTGCGGTTTCCCCGTCATCGCCGAGCGCTCCCTCGGGCAGCTTCAGATTGAGGCGGGACACCGACATGGCAAGCGGCGCCTCACCCCGGGCCGTGAAGCCATCCGGAATGCGCACAGACCCGGCCACCGCACGGCTACTCAGCGCTATATCCCAGCCAGCCACCGCCGGCAGCACCGAGAGCCGGGTATCGGCTACCTCCATGCCAAACAGATCCAGGCGATCCACCTGCAGGCTGACCTTGCTCAGGGAGGCATCGGCGGTAGCCACCCCGCCACCACTGCCAGCATTCAGTGAAGGCATCAGCCGGTTACCGATAAAGTCGATCCAGGGCTCCACACTGGCGTTAGCCAGCCGGCCGCGTACCTGAATCCCCTCGGCGGGCACCTGCAAGGTGCCGCTGCCCAGCAGCAGATCACCACGCACGCGCTTGTCGATGCGAAACGCCCCTCGCAGCAGCCCGCCGTATTCCATGTCCAGCGCCAGACGTCTGCCCGGATTACTGAGCCGGATATCCAGCGGTCGGGTTGCCTCGGCAGACTTGCCGAGCGGCGCCGGTGCATCCACGGTAATCCCTTTCATCGACGAGGCCGCTCGCAGGGAAAACGGGGTGCCCTGCCAGGGAATCTGCACAGTCAGCCCCAGCGGTAATTGCCCGGACAGAGGCTTCAGCCAGGGAAAGCCCAGCCAGTTTGCCGCCTGCTTCATGGGCAGGCTGCCATCGAGCTGCAAGCGGCTGCGGCCATCACGGGTCAGCCACTGGCCACCGAATTGCCCCCCAGGGCCCGGGCCTGCAGGCGGTCGATCTGCATGCCATCACGCGAATGAAAATAGACCGGTGCCGAGGCCTCGGTTACCTGCAGTTTGCGCGGCGTATTGTTAAGAGTGGCATCGTTCACCTGGGCATCCACAATCACCACCGGTGTGCCGCTGCCTTTTTGCAGGGGAATATCCAGCAACAGATACCCCGCCATGCTGCCGTCTCGGAAACGCCAATCCAGCAGTTCTTCAGGGAGCTGTTTACGCAGAGGGGTATCCTGAAACAGCGTATCCAGATCCTTGACCGGCCCTCGAGCCCGACCGGAAATAATCAGCCTCGGCGTCTCGCCGGTGGCAAAATCCGGCACATCAACGTGTACGTCCTGCAGCTCGCTACCCAACAATGTCCCGCTGCGAGCCAGCCCGCGAACCTGGCGGCCGTTGATCAGCACATCCGCCGACACGTCACTGGCTACCGGCCAATCCGGCAGAAAAGACAAGCGCACATCGCTGGCCTGATAACGCATCTGCAAGGTGCGATCCTGCTGGCGGCTCTTGTCGATTTTCACCGGCCCCTGATAAAGAATCTGCCCACGCTGCAGATGGCCGCCCTGGATGGCTTGTCCGAGCCAGCCGGACAGCCCCTCGGGTAACCGCTTGAGCGGCATGTAATGACTGGCGCGGGCGCCGTTGCCTTCGTAGATTTCTGCCGCCAGGCGCAATTGCGGAATCTGCTCGGGGCGCAGAGTGAGCTGCATGAGCGCCTCACCATGGGCATCCGGATTGACCACGCGCAACCGCCCGGAGCGCACCAACAGCTGCTCGCCATCACGCCGCCAGTCCAGCAGCCCGCTGACCTGGCCACCCAGGGCATGGTCATAAAGCCGCGGAAATTGCAGGCTCAGATTGTCGCTGTGCAGATGCGCCTGCCCTTCGGAAGGACTGCCCGACACCCAGCCGGAAAGCCCCTGTACACCGGGTATCCGGTCCTGCGCCTGGCTCGACAGACCCGTGAAGCGCAACTGGAATTTCTCCACTTGCCGGGCACGGCCCTGCACATAAACACCATCCAGCAGCCCCCGTGGCGCCTGCACCGTCAAACGTTCACGGACCTGTTGCAGGTTCCCGGGCACGGCAAAAGGCCACTGCTGAAACTGCTGACTGAGCGCATGGAGAGGCAATTCATTGCCCCGGAACTGCCATTGCCGCTGCTCCCCCCGGGTCTGCCAGCGCAGCGCCAGGTCTCCCAGGTTGAGGGTGCCGGCCGGCGAATCACCGGCCAGGTTGGTCAGGGACAGAGTCGCCCTCTCGCCGTCACGAACCAGGGCCAGCCGCGCCGACAGCTCGGTCATGGGCCAGTCCTGACCGTTCTGCTGCAAAGTCAGGGCAGGGAGATTGAGATTGATGCGGGCATCATGGGGCTGCCCCTGTTTCAGGGTTGACCATACCTTCAGGCGGCCATCCAGGGCTGCCACCTGCACCGGCCAGCCCAGTTCCTCGGGCAGCCACTCATGCAGCCGCTCGCCCTTGAGGCTGGCGTAGAGATCCGCTTCCACCTCTTGCAGGGAAAACGCATCGCCATGCAGATGAATGCGCGCCTGCAGGGACAGGGGCCGATCACGGGCCTCCAGATTCAGCGCCAGCCGGTGCTCATCCCCCCGATTGATCAGGGTGGCTTCCAGCTCGGAGGCCGCCAGTGGCGGCATACCCGGCCACTCCATGGACAAACGGGCATCGCTGATCACCAGCAACTGCTGGCGGTAAAACAGGGTGAGAATACGCTCCAGCGGCGGCCGCTGCTCCGGGTCATTGCTGCCCAGCGCCTCCAGGCCACGCAGACGGATACTGCCATCCTCGCCGCGCACCAGATGCAGCTCCACCCCATGAATGCGCAGCTCCTTGAGCACCAGATCCCGGTGCAACAAAGAACGGAACACGTCGATGCCCAGCACCACCTCGTCCAGCTCCAGCGCGGTGTCGCCTTCAGGGGCCGGCAGGCGAATCTGACGGGCCACAAACTGGGGCACCAGGCCGGACATCTTGCCGTCTAGCTCGGCGATGGTCAGCGGTGTCTGGATACGTTCTTCAAAGAGCACTTCCAGTCGTTCGCGATAATCCGGTACCAGCAGCATCAACTGGCGGCCGACCACCACATAGGCCGCCATCAGCAGCAGCAAGGCCACCGTCAGCCACCAGAGGGACGGATAAAGTCGATGCCAGCGATTGGGTCGGGTCGAGGCCATAGTCAGTTGGTTTGCCAATAACGAATGCCGACCTGATCCAGCAGTTCCACCATCTGTTCCAGCGGCAGGCCGACTACCCCACTGTAACTGCCCGTCAACGAGGCCACCAGCGCTGCGCCCAGCCCCTGAATGCCATAACCTCCCGCCTTGTCAGCGCCTTCGCCGGTATCCACATAAGCCTGCAGGTGCACCTCATCAAGATGGCGGAATTGCACCCGGGTAATGGCGTACCGTACCTCCAGCTGTCCACGGTGCGACAACGCCAGCGCAGACATGACCTGATGCTCGTTCCCGTTGAGAGCCTTCAGCATGGCCAGCGCCTGTTCCTTATCCGCCGGCTTGCCCAGTATCTCGTCACCCAGCACCACTGCTGTATCAGCCCCGAGCACAGCGTCGAGCGGCTGGCCATGGGCTGCCACCGCACCGGCCTGGGCCTTCTCCCGGGCCATCCGGCAGACATACTCCAGGGGCGGCTCCTGCGGCAGCGGGGTTTCATCGATATCCGGAGCGGGCAGCACGGAAAAGGGAACAGCGATCTGCCGTAGCAGCTCTGCCCGACGTGGCGAACCTGAGGCGAGATAAAGAATCATAGGATCAGAAAAAATGGATAATTGATAATGGGTAATTGATAACGAAACTGACGGAGCACCCACGTATTACTACGAGCAGTTGGCGGTTTTCGCTATCAATTCTCAATTATCAACTGTCAATTGCTCTTCAGCGTACTAGAAAACGCAGCTGCACCCAGCGCAATAGCGCACAGACCGGACGCCAAAGCACTGCGCTGGTCAGGGAAGCATAAAGAATGGTGTAAGGCGGATACAGGGTACGGCCCACAGATTCCTGCACCAGAAATGCCAGTAGGCTGACGGTACCCACTAGCAGGAAGACCACGGCACACTGCTGCAGCGAGGTAAATACCCGCATGCGCTTGTAGGCGGCCAGCATCACAAAGGCACCCAGCGCATAGGCCAGCCCCCATTGCCCCAGCGTGGTACCCACCAGCACATCGTGATACAGGCCAACAAAGAAGCCCCACAACACACCGATGCGGCTGGGCAATTCCAGCACCCAGTAAACCAGCACCAGCAGCATCCACTCCGGGCGCACCCAGTTGACGCTTTCCGGTAGCGGCACCACTTCCAGCAACGCGGCGATCAGCAAGGTGACGATAATGACACCGGTACCGGCGGGACGATCATGCATCATTGACGGCCTCCGGATCAGGTACCGGAATCAGGGGTTTCTCTGTGGGCTGCACCAGCAGCACATGGCTGGCCCGGTCTACCCGGGCGGTGGGCCGGGCGGTTATTTCCGCGAAAGGTGCACCGGACTGGTGGCGCACGGTGGTGACCGTGGCCACGGGATAGCCGCGCGGATAACGCTGGCCCAAGCCGGTGCTCACCAACAGGTCGCCCTCGCGGATGTCCGCCGTATCCGGCACGTAGAGCAGCTTGAGCCCATCGGACTGACCGGTGCCGGCGAGGACCGCACGCACGCCGTTGCGATTCACCTGTACGCTCATGGCGTGGCTGGCATCGGTGACCAGCAGCACCCGGGCGCTGAGCGGCCCCGCATCCACCACCTGACCGATCAACCCCTGGGCATCCAGCACCGCCTGCCCCCGGGAAACCTGATCACCCCGGCCCTTGTTGATGACCAGCTCCTGGCGGTTCGGATCCGGATCCACGCCGATGATCTCGGCCACCAGCACATTGGCATCCAGATCCGCCGAGGAGTTAAGCAACTCACGTAGACGCACGTTTTCCGCTTCCAGCACCGCCAGACGCTGAACCTTCTGTTCCAGAATCAGGGCCTGGCGCTGCAGACGCCGGTTTTCATCCATCAGGGAGCCGCGGCTCTGGGTCTGTTCGGACAGCCACTCACTGGAGTCCACCGGCAGGTGGGCCAGATAATGAATAGGGGCGGTGAGATAGCCGAGCACATGCCGCACGGGCGCAGCCCAGGGGTGCGCTGGTCCAGCACCATCATGATGATGGCCAGAACCAGCGCGATCAGCAGTCGGTAGGTAGGATTGGCCGGGGCAGCCATGGGCGATTACCCCATGGCCAGCATATCGAAACCCTGGCTGTCCATCAGCTCCAGCGCCTTGCCGCCCCCACGGGCCACACAGGTCAGAGGATCATCGGCGACAATCACCGGCAAACCGGTTTCTTCGCTGATCAGCCGGTCGATATCACGGAGCAAGGCGCCACCACCGGTAATCACCAGGCCACGCTCGGCGATATCGGAGGCCAGTTCCGGCGGCGAGGCTTCCAGCGCGTTTTTCACCGCATTGACGATGGCCGCCAGCGGTTCTTTCAACGCTTCCAGGATTTCCTCGGAATTCAGGGTGAAGCTGCGCGGCACCCCTTCAGCCAGGTTACGGCCGCGCACGTCGATCTCGCGGATCTCGGAACCCGGATAGGCGGTACCGATTTCATGCTTGATACGCTCGGCGGTGGATTCACCGATCAGCGAGCCGTATTCCTTACGCACAAAGGCCACAATCGCTTCGTCGAAACGGTCGCCACCGATACGCACGGACTCGGAATAGACCACGCCGTTCAGGGAAATCAGGGCAATCTCGGTGGTACCACCACCAATGTCCACCACCATGGAGCCGCGCGCTTCCTCTACCGGCAGACCGGCACCAATGGCCGCAGCCATGGGCTCTTCAATCAGATAGACATCGCGGGCCCCGGCGCCGTAGGCGGAATCCTGGATTGCCCGACGCTCCACCTGGGTGGATTTGCAGGGCACGCACACCAGCACGCGGGGCGCCGGCGGGAAGAACCCGGTGTCGTGGACCTTCTTGATAAAGTACTGGAGCATTTTCTCGGTGACATCGAAGTCAGCGATCACCCCATCCTTCATGGGACGGATGGCGGTAATGTTGCCGGGAGTACGACCCAGCATACGCTTTGCATCGGCCCCCACGGCAGCCACACTCTTCTGGGCGCCATGGTGACGAATGGCCACCACGGACGGCTCGTCCAGGACGATGCCGCGGCCACGTACATATATAAGGGTGTTGGCGGTCCCCAAATCGATGGACAAATCGGTGGAGAACATCCCCCGAATACGCTTGATCATGGACATCTCTGGCGTGTTTCCTGAAATTTTCGCGAAAAAACGACACCGGGCGGGAAAAAACCGGGCATCTCACAAGATGGCGCAACTCTAGCAATGGCAGGGGCATTGGGCAAGCTGACACTACGGCTTTTACGCTGGTGGGCAGTGGCCCCGGACAGGCGGTCTATGGTACTTTTTGCGGCTTTCCAGACCCGCATTAGCTTATCTCTGCCCAGCGCAGAGAATCCCAACGGAGAGAATCATGGCCATTGATTCCAAGGTGGTAGCCCAGGTGGCGCATCTGGCGCGCCTGAAAGTGGATGAATCAGACAGCGGCGCCCTGTCTGACCGCCTCAATGACATTCTTGCCATGGTGGACCAACTGCAGCAGGCCGATGTGACTGATGTGGCGCCCATGGCCCACCCGCTGGACGTCACCCAGCCCCTGCGTGAAGACGAAGTCAGCGAGCCCAACGTGCGCGACAAGGCACTGGACATCGCCCCCGCTGCCGAAGACGGCTGTTTCCTGGTTCCCCGGGTGATTGAGTAAAAAGGTGATGAGCAACGCCATGCACAACAAGACACTGACAGAACTCAAGGCCGGTCTGGCTGCCGGGGACTTCTCCTCCCGGGAGCTCACCGAGCACTTCCTGGCCCGCATTCAGCAACACGACGGCGAGCTGAACAGCTTCATTTCCGTGACCGCAGAGCAGGCACTGGCCCAGGCGGATGCCGCCGATACTGCCCTCGCGGCTGGCAACGGCGGCCTGCTCACCGGCCTGCCCATCGCCCACAAGGATATCTTCTGCACCGAGGGCGTACGCACCAGCTGCGGCTCGAAGATGCTGGACTCCTTTATTGCCCCCTATACCGCCACGGTGGTGGAAAAGATGGCCGCCGAAGGCGCGGTGATGCTGGGCAAGACCAATATGGACGAGTTCGCCATGGGCTCTTCCAACGAGACCAGCTACTACGGCCCGGTGAAAAACCCACTGGGACCTGGAGCGGGTACCCGGTGGCTCCTCCGGTGGTGCCGCCGCCTGCCTGGGTGCGCGCCTGGCCCCCGGTGCCACCGGCACCGACACCGGCGGCTCGATTCGCCAGCCAGCGGCCCTGAACAACATTACCGGGCTCAAGCCCACCTACGGCCGGGTGTCCCGCTGGGGCATGATCGCCTTCGCCTCAAGCCTGGACCAGGCTGGCCCCATGGCTCAGAGCGCCGAAGACTGCGCCCTGATGCTGCAGGCCATGGCTGGTCACGACCAGCGTGACTCCACCAGCCTCAATGAAAAGGTGGATGACTATCTCGGCGCCCTGAACAACGACATCAGTGGCCTGACCATCGGCATCCCGGAAGAGTTTTTCCCGGACACGCTGGATGGCGCCATCGCCGACAACAGCCGCGCCGCGATTCGCGAACTGGAAAAACTGGGCGCCAAGGTGGTGTCCGTATCGCTGCCCAGCATCAAGCTGTCGGTACCGGCCTACTATGTGATCGCCCCGGCGGAAGCCAGCTCCAATTTGAGCCGCTTCGACGGCGTGCGTTTCGGCCATCGCTGTGACGACCCGAAAGATCTGGAAGACCTGTACAAACGCTCCCGCTCCGAAGGCTTTGGCGACGAAGTGAAACGCCGCATTCTGGTCGGTGCCTACGCCCTGTCAGCCGGCTACTACGATGCCTACTACCGCCGCGCCCAGCAGGTCCGTCGCCTGATTCGTGATGACTTTGCACGCGCCTTCGAAAAAGTGGACGTGCTGATGGGCCCCACCGCTCCGGAAACCGCCTTCAAACTGGGCGCCAAGAAAGACGACCCGGTGAGCATGTATATGGCCGACGTTTTCACCATCGGCGTCAACCTGGCTGGCCTGCCGGCGTTGTCCATGCCCACCGGTTTTATCAATGGCCTGCCCACCGGCACCCAGGTGATCAGCAACTATTTCCGGGAAGGACAAATCCTCAACGTGGCGCACAAATATCAGCAGGCCACCGACTGGCATAAACAGGCACCCGCGTTTGGAGGTGACCAATGAGTTGGGAAGTCGTGATCGGTCTGGAAATTCATGTCCAGCTCAACACCGTCAGCAAACTGTTTTCCGGCAGCAAACTTTCCACCGGCGCCGAGCCGAATACTCAGGCATCATTGGTAGACTTGGGCATGCCCGGCACCCTGCCGGTAGTGAACAAGGAAGCGGTGCGCAAGGCCGCACTGTTCGGTCTGGCCATCGATGCGGACATCTGTCGCCACAGTGTGTTTGAACGGAAAAATTATTTTTATCCGGATCTGCCGAAGGGCTATCAAACCACTCAGTTAGCCGAACCTATTGTCGGTGCCGGCGTGGTGGAAATTCAGCTGGAAAGCGGCGAAAAGAAAAACGTGCGCATCCACCATGCGCATCTGGAAGAAGACGCAGGGAAATCCCTGCACGAAGACTTCCATGGCATGACCGGCATCGACCTGAACCGGGCCGGCACGCCGCTGATCGAAGTGGTCACGGAACCGGATATGTCCAATGCCGAAGAAGCGGTGGCATTCGCTCGCAAGCTGCACGCCATCGTCACCTCGATCGGCATCTGCGATGGCGACATGTCCCAGGGCAACATGCGTTTTGATGTGAACGTGTCCATCCGCAAGCACGGCGATGAACTGGGCACCCGTACCGAGACCAAAAACCTGAACTCTTTCCGCTTCATGGAAAAAGCCATTGCGCTGGAAGTGGAACGACAGATTGATGTACTCGAAGACGGCGGCGAAATCGTACAGGAGACCCGTCTCTACAATGGCGACACGCACACCGCCCGCTCCATGCGCAGCAAGGAAGACGCCAACGACTACCGCTACTTCCCCTGCCCGGATCTGCTGCCGGTAGCCATTACCGACGCAGATATCGAGGCACTGAAAGCCGCCATGCCGGAACTGCCCAATGCGCGCAAGGCACGTTTCATCGACGACTATCAGTTGTCCGAGTACGACGCCGATCTGTTGTCCGGCTCCGTCGCCACCGCCACCTTCTTTGAAGCGGTCACCAAGGCTGGCGGCGACGCCAAGCTGGCAGCCAACTGGGTGATGGGTGAAATGGCCGCCAGGTTGAACGCGGAAGAAAAAACCATCAGCGACAGCCCGGTTTCTGCCGAACAACTGGGACAACTGATTGCCCGCCTCAAGGACGGCACTATCAGTTCCAAAATTGCCAAGCAGGTATTCGAAGCCTGCTGGGCCGGCGAAGGTGACCCGGATGCCATCATTGAAGCCAAGGGCCTCAAGCAGATGAGCGACAGCGGCGAGCTGGAAAAAATCGTCGATGACATCATCGCCAACAACGCCGCCCAGGTTGAAGATTACCGCAACTCTGACGATGCCAAGAAAAAGAAAAAAATCGGTTTCTTTGTGGGCCAGGCAATGAAGGCGACACAGGGCAAAGCAAACCCGCAGCAATTGAACCAGTTATTGCAGAAAAAACTGCAATAACGCATCACACCCACACGCTCCACTCGTCACGCTTTTTGCGTGCTGGCGTGAAGCGTGTGGCGTGCCAGCCAGCCGGAGGCTATATGACCACCACCTTCCAGAACCGCGTTACCCTGGAAAAGAAAAATGACATTGCCTATGTCACTTTGAACCGGGCCGACAAGTACAACGGCCTGGATTTCGCCATGATGGAAGGACTGGTGGAAGCTGCCAAAGCCGTACGCAAGGACAAGAGCCTGCGCGTGGTCATCATGCAGGGCGAAGGCAAGGCCTTTTGTGCCGGGCTGGATTTCGGCACGGTGATGAAACAGCCGCTGAAATTACTGAAAGGTTTCACCAAATACGGCGTCAAGAAAACCAACCTGTTTCAGGAAGTCTGCTGGTGCTGGCGCGAGCTGCCCATTCCGGTCATCACTGTGCTGCATGGTTACTGCTACGGTGGCGGCATGCAGATCGCCCTGGCAGCGGATTTCCGTATCAGCACCCCGGACTGCGAAATGTCGATCATGGAAATCAAGTGGGGGCTGATCCCGGACATGACAGGCAGTGTCACCCTGCGCGAACTAGTTCCCATGGATGTGGCCAAAGAACTGACCATGACCGGCCGCCTGTTCAAGGGTGACGAAGCCAAGACCCTGAATCTGGTCACCCGGGTTGCCGACGACCCACTGGCGGAAGCCGAGCAACTGGCCGAGGCCATCAAGACCCGTTCCCCGGATGGCATCAGCGCGGCCAAGAGTCTGTTCCAGCAAACCTGGAATGTACCGGAAGCCCAAGCCTTCGATACCGAAAGCAAACTGCAGTTCAAGCTGCTGCGCGGCAAAAACTATCGCCGCGCCCTGCAGGCGGGACAGAAAAAGGAAGCACCGCAATTCGGTCCCCGCGAACGGGACTACTGAGGGAGCCTGACGCCAGCCCCTGAGCAGCGTAAAGACGCCTTTTCACGCCACGCGCTTTATCTGTTTTTACCGGTCTGGCGCCCCGCATCAGGCGTCCTTGCTGTTTTCTTTGCCATCCTGTCTCCAACTTTTGCCATCCAGCACCATCCACTGCCAACTCACCCCTGTTTCGTAGCCGCTTCTTACGGCATACTCAGGCAAAAATCTGAGTTTGTTGAGGCACAGCATGATTTCCGTGGCCGAAGCCAGCGGCGGCTTTTCCGCCCTGACCCGCATGTACAAACGTCTGGTCGATGAATTTATCGGGCAGCTCCCGCTGCAACCCCAGTCATTCCCTCTGGCCCCCACCGAGGATGCCTTCCAGCAAGGCATGTGTGCCGACACCACCTATGTGGTGAAAGGTGGCATGCTGGGCATGCGCTGCCAGACTCGCAAACTGTTTACCTGGGACGAGGGGGACATGATTCTCCCAGACGCGGGCAGCGACGAGGTCAACTACTACGCAGAAAGCGCAGTGTTACTGGCCGCCTACCCCACCGTAAAACTGGTGGAAGCGGCGCTGGCCGATGAACAACTGGCGCGACTGTGGACACGCATCCTCACCATCCAGCAGGCCATGCTGGTACGCCTGCTGGCGGCCCATGTGCCGGAAGAAAGCCATACCACCCCAGGCTTTGCCTACTTTGAACCCGGCGACGTGATCATCCGCCAGGGGGAACCGGCGGATTATGTCTTCAGCCTGTTCGAAGGTCAGGCGGATGTGCTGGTGGATGATGTGGTCGTGGGCCATGTCAGCGAAGGCGAAGTCCTCGGCGCTATCGCCCTGCTTACCCACTCACCGCGCAGCGCCACGGTGAGGGCAAAACGCCGCTGCTCCGTGGTCAAGGTGCCCAAGCATCAATTCAAGGACCTGATCCGCACCAACCCTGGCATGATCCACAGCCTGCTTACCGACATGGCTCGGCAGGTCACCGATCTCAATAGTCAGGTGGTCCAGCTGTCCGCCTGAGCCTGTAAGGTCCTGTATTGTCCCTCCCGGAACAGGGGCCTATATTGGAGTCACAGAGGTTGGCCCGGACAACTTCTCGCAAGGCCGACCTTCGTCCTCAGCCAGGGAGGTCCCGACCATGCGCCATATTCTCTCCATCGCCATCATTATCTGCCTGTTGATTCTGGTGGCGGTCTATTTCCTGTCTGACTCCGAGCCCGAGATCACCCAGCCCGGCTTTATCCTGGAGCCAGAGCAGCAAACCGTTACCACACCGCAATCCGCTTCCAGCCGCCAGGATAATCCCGGTGAAACGTCCTCGCCCGCAGAGTACTGATCCCGGCTCTCTGGCGGACACAGACTGCACCGGGAGGATCCACAAACGGAACGGCTGACGGCGAGGGGCGAGGGGCGAGGGGCGAGAAGTGAAGAGCAGAAAACTACTATAGCCGAGAGCCTTGCCCTTCAAGACTTGCGTCTACCAACACAAGCCAGGCCCTGCGGTTATGGCCGGGAACAGACCGGGCAGGTCGGATCTTTATGAAAGCGCATTTCCCGCCAGGACAGGGTTCGACCGTCAAACAACCGTAGGGTGGCGGGCAAAGGTTTGCTCTGCAGCACCTGTATGGCAGCCAGGGCCTGCAGGGTGCCGATGGTACCCACCACCGGGCCGACGATGCCCGCCTGGCTGCAGGCCAGATCGCCGTCGGTGCCATCGCCGTAGACGCAGGCGTAGCATGCGCTGTCCGCCTGGCGCAGGTCGAACACCGCCAGTTGCCCGTCCATGCGGATGGCGGCGCCACTGATCAGCGGCTTCCGGTGAGCCACACAGGCCTGATTGATGCTCTGACGCGTGGCAAAATTATCGGTGCAGTCCAGCACCACACTGGCCGCTGCCACCTCCCGGTCCAGCCAGTCGACGTCGACCCGCAGGGTATGCGCTTGCACCGACACCTCCGGGTTCAGCGCCAGCAATTGCGCCTTCAGGGCCTCGGCCTTGGACTGGCCCACATCTGCGCTCCGAAAGGCCACTTGCCGATGCAGGTTGCTCAATTCCACTGCATCATCGTCTGCCAGCACCAGCTCGCCGACCCCGGCACCTGCCAGGTATAACGTTGCCGGGCTGGCCAGCCCTCCGCAGCCCACCACCAACACCCGCGCCCCGGCCAGGGCGTCCTGCCCGGCCAGATCAAAGTCCTCCACCATCAACTGGCGGCTGTAGCGAAGTAGCTGGTCGTCGTTGAGCATCGTCATCTCGCTGGCACGCAAAGGCTCTGGCATTCCATGGTGCAGTTCGCTGCGCTCAGTGCACCCTACTGATTCGGTGTTCGGGGTTTTCGCTGTTAACTATTCACTATTAACTGTTAACTGCCCCACCGTCACCCGCTCATTCCCCCCAGGTCCTGCTCGGTGCGCACCGCGTCAAAGCCGCCCTCTTCCATCAGTGCTCGCACCTCACTGCCCTGTTGGTAACCATGTTCCAGCAGCAACCAGCCACCGGCAACCAGACAGCCTGAAGACTGCTTGATGATGGTGGCCAGGTCCGCCAGGCCCCGCTGGTCTGCCACTAACGCAGAGCGCGGTTCGAAGCGCACATCGCCTTCTTCAAGGTGATGATCCGTCGGGTCGATATAGGGCGGGTTGCTGACGATCAGGTCGAACGGGCCATCGCAGCCCTCCAGCCAGTTGCCCTGCTGCAAGGTGACCCGGGCAGACAAGTCACGGGCATTGCACTGGGCCACCGACAGGGCCTCGGCACTCAGATCGATCAGGGTCACCTGCCACTGGGGGCGCTCCAGAGCCAGGGACAGGCCAATGGCACCGGTACCGGTGCCCAGGTCCACGACCCGGGCGGGGCCGGCGGGCCCTAGCTGCAAAGCCAGCTCCACCAGGGTTTCGGTGTCCGGGCGGGGGATCAGGGTGTCGGCGGTAACGGTGAAACGACGGCCAAAGAATTCACGCTCGCCGGTCAGGTGAGCCACTGGCTCACCCTGTTCGCGGCGAGTCAGCAGGGCCAGAAATCGCTGCTGCTGCTGCGCATCCAGCTCTCTTTCCGGCCAGGTGAACAGATAGCTGCGCGGCCGCGCCAGCACATGGCACAGCAGCACCTGGGCGTCCAGGCTCGCACTGGGAGACGCTGCAAGCCGCTCACGGGCCTGACGCAGGGCCGCATCAATGCGCATCTCAGCTGTCGCCCAGGGTCGCCAACAGATCCGCCTGGTGTTCGGACATCAGCGCACCCAGCAATTCATCCAGGTCCCCTTCCATGATTTCACCGAGCCGGTAAAGCGTCAGGTTGATGCGATGATCGCTCACCCGACCCTGGGGATAATTATAGGTACGAATACGCTCGGAACGATCCCCGGAGCCCACCAGGGATTTACGCTCGGCCGCCTGCTCCGCATGGGCGGCATTCTGCTGGGCATCATACAGTTTGGCGCTGAGCAGGCTCATGGCCTTGGCCTTGTTCTTGTGCTGGCTACGCTCGTCCTGGCATTCCACCACCACGCCGGTGGGCAGGTGGGTAATACGCACAGCGGAGTCGGTGGTGTTCACGTGCTGACCACCGGCACCGGAGGAACGGTAGGTGTCGATACGCAGGTCTTCGGTGCGAATCTGGATATCACCGAGATCCTCGGCTTCCGCCATGATCGCAACCGTACAGGCGGAGGTATGAATACGCCCCTGGGATTCCGTCGCGGGCACTCGCTGCACCCGATGGGCACCGGATTCAAACTTGAAGCGGGAATAGACACCATCACCGATGACCCGTGCGATCACTTCCTTGTAGCCGCCATGCTCGCCTTCGCTGGCACTCACCAGCTCGACTTTCCAGCCATTCTGCTCGGCATATTTGCTGTACATGCGGAACAGGTCACCGGCAAAAATCGCCGCCTCATCACCGCCGGTACCGGCGCGTACTTCCAGAAACACATTGGCACCGTCGCGGGGGTCCTTGGGCAACATCAGCTTCTGCAGCTCGTCAGCCAGTGCATCCATCCTGGTGGTCGCGTCACGGGCTTCTTCCTGGCCCATTTCGCGCATCTCAGGATCACTGTCATCCTGCATTGCCCTGGCGGCGTCCAGGTTGGCAGCGACTTTCAGGTAATCCTGATAACACTTCACCACCGGATCGATTTCCGAATATTCCCGGGACAGATCCCGAAACTTTTTCTGGTTACCAATAATCTCCGGGTCCGACAACAGGCCGGACAATTCTTCAAAACGGTCGGCCAGCTTTTCCAGCTTGCCTTGCAAAGACGCTTTCATAAGACCCTCAGAGGGATTTATTTCGGTTCGGACGGGGTGTCCGGGTCGTCAAGCAGCAACTCGCGGGCCAGCAGCAATGATTCTGCCCGGCCCTCCGCCGCCAGCTTGCGCAGGGTCACACTGGGCGTATGCAGCCACTTGTTGACCAGGGAATGCTGAAACTTGCGCAGTACCTGCTCCGGGTCTCCGCCGTTGTGCAGCTGCTGGAGCGCTTTCTCCAGCTCGCTCTCGGCCAGGCTGGTACGCTGCTGGCGATACTCTCGCAGCACGCTCACCGCATCCTGCTCACGGCGCTGGCGACGGTGGCGGACGATGGCATCGCGAATCAGCTCGGCGGCCTCCTGGGCGGCCTGCTGTCGGGCACGAACATTTTCCTGAATCGCTTCCTGCAGATGATCCACCGTGTACAGATAGACATCATCCAGGTCACCCACCTCGGGCTCGATATCGCGAGGCACGGCGATATCGACCATGAACATGGGTTTGTGACGACGTTTTTTCAGGGCTCGTTCGATCATCCCCTTACCCAGGATAGGCAGGGGCGCAGCGGTACAGGAAATCAGGATATCCGCCCGCTCCAGAGCCACCGGCAACTCTTCAAGGCTGATGCCGCGACCGCCAACACTGGCAGCCAGCTCCGCAGCCCGTTGCTGGGTACGGTTGGCGATGGTGATTTCGCTGACCTGTTGTTCGTTGAGGTGACGCGCCACCAGCTCGATCATCTCCCCGGCGCCGATCAACAGAGCACGGCTCTTTTTCAGGTCGGCAAAGATATGGCGGGCAAAGGACACCGCTGCATAGGCCACGGATACCGGGTTGGCGCCGATACCGGTTTCGGTGCGGATGCGTTTGGCCACCGAGAACACTTCCTGGAACAGCCGCGACAACTCGCCATTCAACAACCCCGCCTCATGGGCACGGGCATAGGCTTCGCGCATCTGACCCAGAATCTGCGGCTCGCCCAGTACCAGCGAGTCCAGGCCGCCGGCCACCCGCATCATGTGCTCCAGGGCCTGCTCGCCCTGGTGCTGATAGAGCACGGACACCAGCTTGTCCACCGGCAGGTGGCGGCTTTGCGCCAGCCAGGCAGCAAAATCCGGCACTGCCTCGTCAACCAGACAATACAGTTCGGTACGGTTACAGGTGGAAAGCAGGGCCGCCTCGCGCACCCCGGGCATGTCTCGCAGGCTGGCCAGCGCCGCTTCCGCCTGCTGCGTGGAGAACGCCAGACGTTCACGCAACTCCACATCCGCGGTGGTGTGATTTACGCCAACAGCGACTAGATTCATAGACTCTCGTGCCCGCAGCAGACCCGGGCCACTTTCCTCACCGGTTTACACAAGGGCGGCAGTTCATGGAGCGATCATTATGGAACTGTCTGCCTGCCGCACCCGTCAGAAGGCAATAGCCCGGTGAAAACAGGCCACGCAAGGGTCACGCATTTTGCGTGAAAGCGCCCTCCAAAACAATGACGACCCCGCTGATCAACGGCATAGGAAGGACTTATAACGACCGGGTTTGGGCAATCCCGGATCGCTGTGCCATGATAGCCGAACCATCAAACAGGCATACTGGTTAATGACGCGATTCGCTTTTTTGCCGCTGTGCGGCGCCCTGCTGCTCAACGGCTGCGCCAGCAAGACACCGGCCCCGACACCCGCCGACCCTGAGCCACCTGCGGCCACCCAGAGCGCCCCGAGCTATGACAGCGAGACCCTTTCGGACCTGCTGGTAGCGGAAGTGGCCGCCCAGCGGCAGTCTCTGGGCGTGACCCTCGCCTATTACAGCCAGGCGGCCCGTACCACCGGCGATCCACAGGTGATCAGCCAGGCGGCACAACTGGCCCATTATCTGGAAGATCACCAGCAGACCCTGGCGCTGAGTCAGCTGTGGCTGGAGAAGGCCCCCGCCAACGAAGAGGCCCTGCAACTGGCCATTCTTTCGGAAATTCGTCTGGGCAACATCGACGCGGCCAGCCGCTATCTGGACACCCTGCTCGGCGAACACGGCGGCGACGCCCTGGGCCGACTGGTCAGCCAGGCACGCGGGCTGGATGCCCAGGGCAACCAGCAACTGGTACAGGCACTGGCGCAACTGTCCGACCGTTATCCAAAACAGGCACCACTGTGGTACGCCCGCGCCCTGTGGCTGGAACATGAAAACGATTATGCCGGCGCCCTTGAGGCAAACGAACGGGCGCTGGATCTGATGCCCCGTCACGAAGATGCCCTGCTCCTCAAGGCCCAGTTACTGCACAAACTTGGCGAAGAAAAGCAGGCCCTGCGCCACCTGAAAAAACTGGTTCGCAAATATCCACAGGCACGGCGTCCCCGGATTACCTACATCCGCATGCTGCTAGCCGCCGGTGAAACCGGCAAGGCAGAGAAACAGCTTGTCACCATGGCCGAGCAGCATCCGGAAGATCTGGATCTGCGCTTCTCGCTGGCCCTGCTGGCCCTGGAAGCGGGCGCCACCGAACCGGCCCGCCAGCAACTGCAGGCCCTGCTGGCGGAGAATTATCGCCCCGATGACATGCATCTCTACCTGGGCCAGGCCGCCGAACAAGCCGAAGAGCCGGCCCAGGCAGTGGACCATTACCTGAAAGTCCAGGGGCCCCAGGCCGTTCGCGCCAACGTCCAGGCGGCCCGCTTGCTCTACCAGCAAGGCAACAATGATCAGGCCAGCGCGCTGATGGCCAGCCTAGCCCAGCAGCATCCGGAGTTGGCCACCAGCCTCACCGTCACCGAAGCGGAAATGCGTAACACTATCGGCGACCCACAAGGCGCCCTTGTCCTGCTTGACCGGGCAGTGGAGACAGAACCGGACAATACCGAATTGCTTTACAGCAGGGCCATGATCGCGGAAAAGACCGGCGATATGGCAAAACTGGAAAGCGATCTGCGGCGGGTGCTGGCCATCGACCCAGACGATGCCAGCGCCCTCAACGCCCTGGGTTATACCCTGGCCAACCGCACCCAGCGTCTGGACGAAGCCTACGACTATATTTCCCGGGCTCTGGAATTACGCCCGGACGATCCGGCCATCCTGGATTCCATGGGTTGGGTACTCTACAAGCGTGGCGAGCTGGAAGCCGCCCGGGACTACCTGCGCCGGGCCTACGACAAATTCCCCGACCCGGAAGTGGCGGCCCATTACGGCGAAGTCCTCTGGATACTGGGTGCCCAGCACCAGGCCCGCCAGGTGTGGCGCGACACCCTGAACAGTAACCCGGACGCCCCCCATATCCGTGAAGTCATGGAAAAACTCGGAGCCCGCCTGTGACCCTGAGCCCCACCCGCATTATCACCCTGGCGCTGATGGCCCTGGCCCTGAGTGCCTGTCAGTCGCGACACACCGCCACTGACACCTTCGAGCACCCCAACCAGATCGACCGCTGGGCAATGAGCGGCAAACTCGGCTACCGCACCGCCAATGACGGCGGCAGTGCCTCCTTCGACTGGACCCAGAAACCCAATCGGGGGCAGATCCGCTTTTCCGGGCCGCTGGGTTTCGGTAGCGCCGACCTGCGCTGGGACAGTGGCCGCGCCGAACTGATTACCGCCAAGGAGCAATATCAGGCACGCAGCCCCGGCGAGCTGGCCTGGCACCTGACCGGCTTCTGGCTGCCGGTCTCCGCCCTGCAATACTGGGCCCGCGGCCTGCCCTGGCCCGGCGCCCATGGCGAAGCCGACTATGACGAAGGCGGTCACCTGCAAACCCTGCAGCAACTGGGCTGGAGCCTGGAATTCGACCGTTACCAGCCGGTAGCCGGCGTTACCCTGCCTTATCGCATCAAGGCGCGGCAGAACGGTAATCGCTTCACCCTGCTGATCAAGGACTGGCAGCCCGGCGCCGAAAAATGACCATGCTGACCCTTCCGGCCCCCGGCAAGCTGAACCTGTTCCTGCATATCACCGGCCGTCGTCCGGACGGCTACCATGAGCTGCAGACCCTGTTTGCCCTGCTCGATCAGGGCGACACCCTGCACTTTGCTCCGGCGGACACCCTGACGCTGGAATGCGATCAGGCCGGGGTGCCCACCGACCACAACAATCTGATCCTGCGGGCCGCCCATCTACTGCAGAGCCACACCGGCTGTGAGAAAGGTGCCCGCATCGTCCTGGAAAAACACCTGCCCATGGGCGGTGGCGTGGGCGGCGGCTCCTCCGATGCGGCCACCGCCCTGCTGGGGCTCAATGCGCTGTGGGGTCTGGACCTGTCCGAGGACACGCTGGCAGAACTGGGGCTGTCGCTGGGGGCGGACGTACCGGTCTTTGTGCGCGGCAACAGTGCCTGGGCGGAAGGGGTCGGCGAGCAAATCACCCCGGTTTCTCTACCAAACGACGTTTTTTTAGTCATTCATCCCGCAATTCATGTGTCAACTGCTCGAATTTTCGGCGACCGGCAATTGACAAGGGATACCCCCGTCAGTAAATTACCGGCCTCGCTTGAGGTGGTGCTGACCCGCGACTTTCGCAATGACTGTGAAGCGGCAGCAATACGGCAATTTCCAGAAATCGGGGAGTTGCTTCACTGGCTCAAGCAACATACGGGAAATGCCCGTATGACCGGCACTGGCGCTTGTTGTTTTGCACGCCTTGCCGGAGTGCAACAGGGGCAGCATCTGCTGCAACAGTTGCCACAACACTGGACAGGTTTCGTCGCTCGAAGCTGTAATACTTCTCCTCTCCACCAGATACTGGGAGAGACACTGGCGAAGTTTCGAGAGACACAGAATTCAGGAAAACCTGCTTAACGCAGACCTGAGACCGAGTGTTGGGGTATAGCCAAGTTGGTAAGGCAACGGGTTTTGATCCCGTGATTCCCAGGTTCGAGTCCTGGTACCCCAGCCATTTTCTTGCCCGGAGCCCTCCCCCTTTCCTCGGAGGCTCCCGAAATTCACGACTCAAGAGGGACGCCAGTGTCCAAACTCGTCGTTTTCACCGGTAACGCTAATCCCGAACTGGCCCAGGCCATGGTCAAACACCTGAACCTGCCCATTGGCAACGCCGATGTGGGCACCTTCAGTGATGGTGAAGTGGCCGTGGAAATCCAGGAAAACGTGCGCGGCAAAGACGTCTTTATCGTGCAATCCACCTGCAACCCCACCAACAACAACATCATGGAGTTGCTGGTCATGGCCGACGCCCTGCGTCGTTCCTCTGCAGGCCGGATCACCGCCGTGATGCCCTATTTCGGTTACGCCCGCCAGGATCGCCGGGTGCGTTCCGCACGGGTACCGATTACCGCCAAGGTGGTCGCCGACATGATTACCGCCGTGGGCATCGACCGGGTTGTCACCGTCGACCTGCACGCCGACCAGATTCAGGGTTTCTTCGATATTCCGGTGGACAACGTCTACGCCACCCCGCTGATCGTGGCGGACATCGAACGCCAGAACCACGATGACCTGATGGTGGTATCCCCGGACGTGGGCGGTGTGGTTCGTGCCCGCGCCCTGGCCAAGCAGCTCAACGATGCCGACCTGGCCATTATCGACAAGCGCCGCCCCAAGGCCAATATTTCCCAGGTGATGCATATCATCGGTGAAGTGGAAGGTCGCACCTGTATCCTGGTGGACGACATGGTCGATACCGCCGGCACCCTGTGCAAGGCCGCCCAGGCCCTGAAAGACCACGGCGCTGCCAAGGTCTACGCCTACATTACCCACCCGGTACTGTCCGGCCCGGCCATCGACAACATCGCCAACAGCGCTCTGGACCAGCTGGTCGTCACCGACACCATCCCGCTGTCTGAAGCCGGCCGCGCCTGCGCCAACATCCGCGTGCTCAGCCTGGCGCCCATGCTGGCCGAAACAGTACGCCGGGTGAACAACGAAGAATCCCTGAGCGCCATGTTCGACCGGCTGGAGCTGGTTTAGCACCAGCTTCGAGTTGAAAGCTGAAAGTTGAAACGCGGGCAAGGCCATCTTGTACCGCCACCGCAGAGGCCGCGTACCCTTTCTGGGCGCGGCCTCCTGCTTTTGTAACCGGCCCCACGCCATAACTGCGTTTAAAGTTTGAACTTTCAACTCCTGCCCTGCTGGCCTCCCGGTCAGATTTCATGCATAATCGCGCCCCCGCGGAATCCTCCGTGGCTTATCAACCTCTCTGGCCGACCTGGTCGCGGGACGCCCGAGAGCTTAATGGAGACATATCATGTCCAATGAATTCCAGCTATTCGCTGAAAGCCGCAGCGACATGGGGAAAGGTGCGAGCCGCCGCCTGCGTCGTCTGCAAGAACGTGTTCCCGGCATCATTTACGGTGGCAAAGACGAGCCGCAGATGATCAGCGTGGAACTGCGCGAACTGAAAAAGGCTCTGGAAACCGAAGCCTTCTACAGCCACGTACTGACCCTGAAACTGGATGGCACCGAGGTGCAGGCAGTCCTGCGCGATATGCAGCGTCACCCGGCCAAAGGTCACCCGATGCACGTGGATTTCCTGCGCGTCGACAAGACCCACAAGATCACCATGAATGTGCCCCTGCACTTCATCAATGAAGAAAGCTCCATTGGCGTGAAGAAACAGGGCGGCGAGATTCAGCACAACATCGCCGAGGTGGAGATCAGCTGTCTGCCCCAGAACCTGCCAGAGTTCATCGAAGTGGACATGGCAGCGGCCGAGCTGGACACCATTATCCACCTGTCCGATCTGAAACTGCCGAAAGGCGTGGAACTGACTCAGCTCGCGCTGGGCGACGACCACGACCAGCCGGTAGCCGCCGTTCACGCGCCGAAAGTCCGTGCTTCTGCTGACGACGAAGACGGCGAAGGCGAAGGCGAAGAAGCCGCTGGCGAGGAATAAGACGCACTGTGGCTGTGGCGGAACCGGTTCGACTGATCGTAGGCTTGGGTAATCCGGGCCGCGAATACGAGGACACCCGCCACAATGCCGGCGTCTGGTATGTGGACGCCCTGGCTCGTCGCCAGGGCGTTTTCCTTTCTGAAGACAAGAAATATTTCGGCCTTACCGGCACCTTTACCTTCGAAGGCGAAACGATTCGTCTGCTGGTCCCCACTACCTTCATGAACCGCAGTGGTCAGGCCACCGCCGCTCTGGCGAATTTCTTCAAGATTCCTGTCACGCAGATGCTCGTCGCCCATGACGAACTCGACCTGCCCCCCGGTTGTGCCCGCTTCAAACAAGGCGGCGGCCATGGCGGCCATAACGGTCTGCGCGACATCATCAGCAAGCATGGCAACAGCCGCGACTTCTACCGGCTACGCATCGGCATCGGCCACCCCGGCTCCGCCGACCGCGTCACCCCCCATGTCCTCAACAAACCCTCCCAGGCCGACCGTGACCTGATCGACCGCGCCATTGATGAAGCGGCTTACCACACCGCCGATATGCTGCGCGGGGATTTGAACGGGGCGATGAATCGGCTGAACGGGTTTAAAGCCTGACGGTAGCTTCTAGCTTCTAGCTTCTAGCTTCTAGCTTCTAGCTTGCAGGATTGTGCCCCAGCTAAAACGAAGCCCAGCCGCAATATCAGCTTTTCTTTTTCTCGTAGCTCGTAGCTCGTAGCTCGTAGCTCGTAGCTGATTATTATCTATCCTGCGCGTACCTCGCCAACAGCCACTCCCCCGCCGGCCGGGCTCGCCATTTTTCGATCTGCTTGCGCAATGCCGGTGACAACGTGGTTTCATCGAACAGATCCCAGGGCGAGCCCTCCGGGCTGAGCAGTGGCGCCAGCATACTGGCGGCTGTGATGTCTGCGAGGCTGAAGCGGTCACCCACCAGATACTGCCCCTTGCCTTTCTTCAGCTCGCTCTCCAGGAGCGCCAGGGCCTCTTCCACCCGCTGCTCCGAGCGCATCACCCGTTGCGGGTTGATAGCGTAACCTCGACGTATGGCTTCGCGAACCAGCGGTTTCGCCAGCCGTTCCAGGGGAGAAGGCAGGCCGCAATCGCCCACCAGGGCCGTCATTACCTCCGGTCGATCAAGAATCTGACCGTACACCCAGCGCCGTACATGCACGCCGTAACGATCAAACTGCTGCTCCAGTTCAATGACCCGGGCTCGCGCATCACCGGCCTTGGGCAACAGCGACGGATCGGGGTAGTACTTTTCCAGGTAATAGGCGATTTTGGTGGAATCGCTCACCCGACGCTTGCCGTCGCGCAGCAACGGCACGGTATTGCCACGGGCCAGCCACTGGGTACGCACCCGGTGTGCCACCGGCAGCAAATTGACCGTACGGTATGCCAGACCCTTGTGGTCCAACTGCCAGCGGGATTTCTCGCAATAATGGGAGATGGGGAACTGGTAAAGAATACGCTCGGCCATGGTGACTCTTGTTCAGTTTTGCGGACTTGCAGTCTAGCCGCCCCCTGCCCCGTCGTTAGCGGCAACAGCGCCTGACACGTCCGTCCCGCCAGCAACCCGGCTTCACCTTGATCCCACACCTGCCACGGTCGCTTTTTTGCCCCGGCTTGCGTAGCATTGCGGCCTCGAAAAACGGAGGTCTGTCATGGGTTTCAAATGCGGTATCGTCGGTCTGCCCAACGTGGGGAAATCCACCCTGTTCAACGCGCTGACCAAAGCGGGAATTGATGCCGAGAACTTCCCGTTCTGCACCATTGAGCCCAACACCGGGGTTGTACCGATTCCTGACCCGCGGATGGACAAGCTGTCCGCCATTGTCAGCCCGGAGCGGGTCATGCCCGCCACCATGGAATTCGTGGATATCGCCGGCCTGGTGGCCGGGGCCTCCAAGGGCGAAGGTCTGGGTAACAAGTTTCTCGCCAACATCCGCGAGACCGATGCCATCGCCCACGTAGTGCGCTGTTTCGATGACGAAAATGTGATCCACGTGTCCGGCAAGGTCTCGCCACTGGATGATATCGACATCATCAACACCGAGCTGGCGCTGGCCGATCTGGACACCGTGGAGAAGGCCCACCTGCGTGCCACCAAAGCCGCCAAGGGGCAGGACAAGGACGCCAAGGGCCTGCTGCCCGTGCTGGACAAGATACTGCCCGCCCTCAACGAAGGGGAACCGGCACGTTCCGTGGATCTGACCGATGATGAGCGCAAGGCTATCAAGAGTCTGAACCTGCTGACTCTGAAGCCGACCATGTACATCGCAAACGTGGACGAAGGCGGTTTTGAGGACAACGCCCTGCTGGACGCCGTGCGCGAACTGGCCGAGAAAGAAAATTCCTCCGTGGTGCCCATCTGCGCCAAGATTGAATCGGAAATTGCCGAGCTGGACGACGAAGAGAAAGCCGACTTCCTGGCCGACCTGGGCATGGAAGAGCCAGGCCTCAACCGGGTCATCCGCGCCGGCTTCAATCTGCTGGGTCTGCAGACCTACTTCACGGCGGGCAAGAAGGAGGTCCGCGCCTGGACCGTTCGCGTTGGCGCCACCGCCCCCCAGGCTGCCGGCGTGATCCACACCGACTTCGAGAAGGGCTTCATCCGCGCCGAAGTCACCGGCTACGATGACTATGTCGAGAATAATGGCGAGGCCGGCGCCAAGGATGCCGGCAAATGGCGCCTGGAAGGCAAGGAATATATCGTCAAGGACGGCGACGTAGTGCACTTCCGGTTTAACGTCTGAAGCATAGCGACTAGCCGCGAGCTTCTAGCTCAACAAAAAAGGCCGCTCCCTTCCGGGGCGGCCTTTTCTTTGTTCGTAGGAGCGACGCTCGAGCCGCGAATGTACTTGCGAATGCTTTCCCGGACGCCCCCTTTGGGCTTCGCGACTCATACTCGCAGAGCACAGAGAGCGTCGCTCCTACGGTGCCAATAGCTTAGTCTGTTCCGCCGGCGTTGACCGGCTCGAAGTCTTCATCCTTCAACTCCGGTAACTTCTCGTCACACCCCTGAATCCCCTGCTTCTTGAGATTATTGCAGACCCGGTCCAGCTTGTTGTCGACCGCGTGCATGTGATCCAGAAGAAGATGAATGGCTTCGGCCACCGGGTCGGGCATGTCGTTGCTGACACCATAGGCCTGAAAGCCGATCTTCTCTGCCATTTCCTGACGGTTCTTTTCCGTCTCGGTAATCGGCTTACTGACCACCCGGCCGGGAATGCCTATCACCGTCGCCCCTTCCGGCACCTCCTTGGTGACCACGGAGTTGGAGCCGATCTTGGCGTTCTTGTGTACGGTGAACGGACCCAGCACCTTGGCACCGGCACCGACCACCACGCCATCCTCGAGGGTCGGGTGGCGCTTGCCTTTGCTCCAGCTGGTGCCACCCAGAGTGACGCCATGATAGAGCGTCACGTCATCGCCAATTTCTGCGGTTTCACCAATCACCACCCCCATGCCGTGGTCGATAAAGAAACGTCGACCGATTTTGGCGCCGGGATGAATTTCGATGCCGGTCATCCAGCGGGCGAAGGTGGAAACGAAGCGCGCCAGTTGCTTGAAATTGCGCCTCCACAAGCCATGGGCAAGACGATGAAACAGCACCGCATGCAGGCCAGGGTAATTGAGCAACACTTCCAGCGTGTTGCGCGCCGCGGGGTCCCGGTGGAATACCGACGCGATGTCCTCGCGTACTCGATCAAACATAGATACCTCGTCTTGGGCATAGCCGGTTGGATAACACGGGGGAGCGCGTGCTACTTCCCGTCATTGCTCGGCATTTTTCTTTCCAGCGCCACCAGCACACCACGCAGAATACTCATTTCCATTTTGTCCGGTCGCGCGCGCATAAACAAACGGCGCATGCGCGTCATGACCTGGCCAGGCTGCTGCGGATTGAGGAAACCGCTCTGCGCCATGACCTTCTCAAGATGATCCAGGAAACCGGCCACCGCTTCATTACTGGCCAGCGGCTCATCCCAGAACATCTCCGGCAGCGGCATGGCCTCGCGACGGGAACGGGATTCCTTGAGATCGAAATCATCGCCCAGCAGAGCCATGCGCAGCTCATAACTGATTAATTGGACCGCCGACGCCACATTCAAGACCCCGTACCCGGGATTGGTGGGCACGCTCACATGCAGATTACAGCGGCGCAGCTCGTCATTGGTGAGCCCCCGGTCCTCACGACCGAACAGCACCGCAATACGGGTGTCATCCGGCTCGTGGGACAATTGCGCCGCCAGTTGTCGGGGCGTCAGACAGGGCCAGGGAATACGCCGCTGGCGGGCGCTGGTACCGATCACCAGGGTGGCGCCTTCCAGAGCCTCATCCAGGGTCTCGCAGACCTGGGCGGCTTCCAGCACGTCTCCTGCCCCGGAAGCCCGGGCAGTGGCTTCCACGGACGGGTAATCACGGGGCTGGATGAGTCTCAGGTCCGACATGCCCATGGTTTTCATGGCCCGGGCTGCGGCACCAATATTGCCGGGATGGGTGGTTTCCACCATCACAATACGCACATTTTCTAGCATGAGAGGTACCTGTACTCGGGTCTGGCCGGAAAAGGCGGCAATGTTATCATGGGAATCACTGAATAATCCCTTAAGTGGCGCCTAACGCTGCCCTGATCGCGCAGGCTCTGCTACAATCCGCGCCCCGGTTTATTTGGCCGGGCGCTCTTTGACAGCCCTAATACTTTTTTGAGGACAGATGCATGCATGCGCCGCAAGTGAATATTGCCCTGCGAGCCGCCCGTCAGGCGGGTAACCTGATTCGTCGTGCCGCCGAAAGCAATGACCCGTTATCTGTCAGCAAGAAAGGGATGAACGACTTCGTCACCGAAGTGGATCGTGCCGCCGAGCAGCGCATCATCGAGGTCATCCTCAAGGCCTACCCGGATCACAGCATCCTGGCCGAGGAATCCGGCGAAACCCGCGGCAAGGGTGACGGAGCTGACTATCAGTGGGTGATCGACCCGCTGGATGGCACCACCAACTTCATTCATGGCTTCCCCCAGTACTGCGTCTCCATTGCCCTGAAATACCGCGGCAAGCTGGAACACGCGGTCATTTACGATCCCAACCGGGATGAAGAATTTACCGCCAGCCGTGGTCGCGGCGCTGCCCTTAACGGCCGCCGTATCCGCTGCACCAACCGCCCCGGTCTGGAAGGCTGCCTGATCGGCACCGGTTTCCCGTTCCGCAAGGACCAGGCGCCACACATGGACGCCTACCTGGGCATGTTTGCCGACATCGCTGCTGCCACCGCCGGCCTGCGCCGCCCGGGCTCTGCGGCCCTGGACCTGGCCTGGCTGGCCGCTGGCCGCCTGGACGGCTTCTTCGAATTCGGCCTGTCCGAGTGGGATCTGGCCGCCGGCGCCCTGCTGATCACCGAAGCCGGTGGCCTGGTGGGCGACCTGAGCGGTGGCCACAAATTCCTGGAAAGCGGCGGCATCGTTGCCGGCAGCCCGAAAGTCTTCAAGGGGCTGCTGCAGAAGATCAAGCCGCACCTGAACGACGGTTTGCGTCGATAGATTTTCTATCGGACGTCGTTGTAGGCGCGCCGCTTGAGGCGCGAATCGGCAAAATTCGAGGCGAGTACCGAGAAGCGAGTCGCGAAAGGCGATACGAACTTCGGTTTTGATTTTCGTTACTCGCTTCTCGGTACTCGCTCCGTATCATTCGCGCCTCAAGCGGCGCTCCTACGGCCGCGTTATTGCAACGCCCTCCCTGCGCCTTCCTGTCTTTTCCTTAGACCCCGAACCGATTTTTCTCTTCCGGCATGGACATCTGCCCTTGCTTTGCTAGCGTAATACGCAACACGCTGCAAAAAGCTCGGGAGATGTACGATGACGGTTACCCTCACTGACAACGCCCTGTTTCGCCAGCAGTGCTATATCAATGGCCGCTGGTGCGATGCGGATGACGGCGCCACCTTCACCGTGACCAACCCGGCCACTGATGAAAGCCTGGGCACCTCGCCGCGGATGGGAGAAGCAGAAACCCGCCAGGCCATCGATGCCGCCCACGGGGCTTTTCCTGCCTGGCGGGATCTGCCCGCCGCGCAACGGGCCGTTTTACTGGAGGCCTGGCACGACCTGATGATGGAACACCAGGATGATCTGGGGCGACTGATGACCCTGGAACAGGGCAAGCCCCTGGCCGAGGCGAAGGGCGAAATCGCCTATGCCGCCTCCTTCCTGAAATGGTTTGCCGAGGAGGCGCGGCGCGCCTACGGCGATACCATCCCTGCCCCCAAGCCGGGCCAGCGGATTGTGGTGATCAAACAACCCATCGGCGTCACCGCCGCCATCACCCCCTGGAATTTCCCCTCGTCCATGATCACCCGCAAGGCCGGGGCCGCTCTGGCAGCCGGCTGCACCATGGTGGTCAAACCCGCCAGCGCCACCCCCTACTCCGCCCTGGCGCTGGCTGAGCTGGCCGAGCGCGCGGGCATTCCCGCTGGCGTGTTCAATGTGATTACCGGCAGCGCCGGGGCCATTTCCACCGCCCTCACTGACTCGCCCATTCTTCGCAAACTGAGCTTTACCGGGTCCACCGAAGTGGGCTCCAAGCTGATGGCCCAGTGCGCCAAGCACATTCAGAAAGTGTCCCTGGAACTGGGCGGCAACGCGCCCTTTATCGTCTTTGACGATGCCAACCTGGACAAGGCCGTGGAAGGCGCCATGGCCAGCAAGTTCCGCAACACTGGCCAGACCTGCGTGTGCGTTAACCGCTTTCTGGTACAGGACAGCATCCACGATGCTTTCGTGGAAAAGCTGAAAACCGCCATCGAGGCCATGAAAGTCGGTGATGGCCTGGAAGATGGCGTCAGCCAGGCGGCCCTGATCAACCGCGATGCCGCCGACAAGGTCATGGAGCATCTGGAAGATGCCCTGGGCAAGGGCGCCAAAGTGGTTACCGGCGGTCAACGCCATCAGCGAGGTGGCAACTTCGTGCAGCCCACCCTGATCACCGGCGTGACCACCGATGCGCAACTCTGCCAGGAAGAGACCTTTGGCCCGCTGGCCGCTGTGATTCCATTCCGCACGGAAGAGGACGCCATTCGCATTGCCAACGACACCCCCTACGGCCTGGCCGCCTATTTCTACAGCGACAACATCCACCGCTGCTGGCGCGTGGCAGAAGCACTGGAAAGCGGCATGGTGGGCGTCAACGAAGGTCTGATCTCCAACGCCGCCGCCCCCTTCGGCGGGGTCAAGGAATCCGGCCTGGGCCGCGAAGGTTCCCACCAGGGCATGGACGAATACCTGGAAGACAAGTACCTGTGTATGGGTAGCTAACAACAGCTTCACAAGACAGACTGCAAGCTGGGCTTTATCGCATCGCTTGCAGAAACCGGAGCGCTTCACCTCCACACAAACAGGCTTGCATCGCGGGCACGCATTGCCGCCACGGCCCAGACATCCTGTATTGCAGCGTGGAGATAGCGACCTGCAGCTGATAAGGAGGCGGAATGGGACAAGCGTTGAACATCGCCCTGCTCCCCGGTGACGGCATCGGCCCGGAAGTGATGGACGTGGCGGAGGCGGTGCTGGACCTGCTGATACAGCGCTACCAGCTGCCGTTGGGGCATACCCGCTTTGACTGGCCTTCCCATGCCTGGCATCAGAGCCACGGCCAGATGATGCCCAGCGACGGGGTTGCACAACTGCGCGAATTTGATGCCATGCTGCTGGGCGCCCTGGGTGACCCGGGGCCGCTGGAAGACTCTTCCCGTTTTGTCCTTTCCGACAGCGTCTCGCTAGCGCCATTACTGGCCCTGCGTAAACAGCTGGACCTGTGGGCCTGCGAACGCCCGGCCCGCTGGCTGCCCGGCGCGCCCCAGTATCTGGCCGACCCGCGCGCCCGAGAGGTGGACATGCTGGTAATCCGCGAAAACAGTGAAGGCGAATACAGCGGCCAAGGTGGCCGGCTCGCCCCGGGTACAGCACAGGAAGTGGCCACCCAGGTAGAAGTGTTCACCGCCCGCGCCACCGAACGGCTGATCCGCCATGCGTTCCGACGGGCCCGTCAACGGTCCACCCAGCGGGAGGTTCCGCGCCAGTTCAAGAACGACAAGCACGCCCAGGTGTGCCTGATCACCAAACGCAACGCCCAGCCCTTCTGGGGCGACCTGTACACCGACACCTTTCACCGCATCGCCGCCGAGTTCCCCGATGTGGACATCCATCACGAGCTGGTGGATGCCGCCTGCATGAAGTTCGTACAGTGCCCCTGGCGCTTCGACGTGGTCGTCGCCAGCAATCTGCACGGCGACATTCTTACCGACCTGGCGGCGGTACTGTGTGGCGGCCCGGGCCTGGCCCCATCCGCCAACCTGAACCCGGATGAACCGTCGCTGCCGGCACTGTTCGAACCCGTGCACGGCAGCGCCCCGGATATTGCCGGCCAGAACCTGGCCGACCCCCGCGCTACCCTGATGAGCCTGGCCATGCTGCTAGACAATCTGGCCCACCATCACCCGGCCATCGGCAGCGCGGCACAACATCTGCATGACCTGATCCAGGCAGACCTAGCCCGCGAGGCAAACGGCGAAGCCTTTTCGGGCACCCGGGAAACCGGACAACGGCTATGTCAGTGGCTGGCAGCCTGAAGCGGCGCTGGCAAGCCAACAACAGAAAGGAGGCACTATGAGTCACCTGTCCCCCCTGCTGGTGCAATCCAGCGGTATTTGTGCGGAGCGCGGCGAAGGAAACTGGCTCTACGACCAGGATGGCAATCGCTGGCTGGATTTCACCTCCGGTATCGGTGTGACCTCCACCGGGCACTGTCACCCCAAAGTGGTGGCCGCCGCTCAGGAGCAGGTCGGCAAACTGGTCCATGCGCAATATGCCACCGTCAAACATCCCAACCTGCTTGAACTGACTGACCGGCTCTACAAGCATCTCCCCGCACATATGGATGCTGTCGCGTTTTCCAATTCCGGCAGTGAATCCGTGGAAGCGGCATTTCGCCTGGCACGCCAGGCTACCGGTCGCCCCAACATTGTGGTGTTTCGGGGCGGCTTCCATGGCAGGACCATGGGCGCGGCCTCGCTGACTACCTCCAACAACAAGGTGCGCACCGGCTGGGCCCCGCTGATGGCCGGCGTGTCGGTTGCTCCCTTCCCGCATTCTTACCGCTATGGCTGGGACGAAGACACCACGGTGGACTTCTGTCTGGAAGAACTCGACCACCTGATGATTACCGAGTGCAACCCCAAGGACACTGCGGCCATCATCATCGAACCGGTTCAAGGTGAATATGGCTACTACCCGGCGCCGAAACGCTTCATGGAAGGCCTGCAGGCACGTTGCAAGGAACATGGCATCCTGCTGATTATGGACGAAATCCAGGCTGGCTACGGGCGCACCGGCAAGTTCTGGAGCCACGAACACAGCGGAGTATCCGGCGATATCCTGATCACAGCCAAAGGGCTAGCCAGTGGTTATCCGCTGTCTGCCATTGCTGCCAGCAAATCACTCATGGACAAGGGCTACCCGGGCTCCCAGGGCGGCACCTACGGCGCCAATGCGGTTGCCTGTGCCGCAGCCATCGCCACACTGGACGTGATCGAAGAAGAAGGGCTGGTAGAGCACGCCCGCGAGATGGGTGACTACCTGCTGGAAAAGCTCGCCGCCGTACAACAGGATTTCCCCTGTATCGAAGAGATACGCGGCCAGGGCCTCATGCTCGGCGCCGAGATCACCAGCTCACCGGGCGTTGCTGATGGCGACCACGCTGCTGCCATTCTCAAGGCCTGCGAGGATGATGGCGTCCTGCTGCTTCGCTGTGGCCACAAGGGACAGGTGGTTCGCTGGCTGCCTGCGCTCAACGTGACACGGGAGGAAATCGATATCGCCGTGGGCGCCTTCGCCAAGGCACTCGCCAGCACGTGCAAGAATCAGGATAAGCGCTGCTCAAGCTGCAAAAGCTGACATTCGAAAGCCACCGGAAAGTGAAAGAGTCACATTATGAGCAAACCGGTAATAACGGTACTGATGGCCGAAGATGAGCCGCCCATGCCCGGGCTTGAAGCCCTTGAAGGGCAAGCGGTGGTTCACGAGGCTCGGCATCGGGAGGAACTGGAAGCGGCACTTCCGGAAACGGAAATTCTGCTGGTGACGGATTTTCGCACCGACATGCTGCAGGAAGTCTGGCCCGATCCCTGCAACATACGCTGGATACATGCCACCAGTGCGGGGGTGGATGCCCTGATGATTCCACCGGTGCGTGACAGCGATATCCCAGTCACCAATGCCAGAGGTATCTTTGACCGCGGTATTGCCGAATATGTCCTCGGCGCCATGCTGCTGTTTGCCAAAGACACGCTCACCAACCTGTCTTTGATGAAGCAGCATCGCTGGCAACATCGGGAAACCCGTCTGCTGCGAGGCAGTCGGGCACTGGTCGTGGGGGCCGGCTCCATTGGCCGGGAAGTGGCAACCGTACTGGGCGCCATGGGTGTCAGCGTGGTGGGCACCGCCCGTAACGCCCGGGAGGATGCGGCTTTCGAGCGGGTTCATGCCCAACAGGATCTGCCTGATCTTCTCCCGGAAGCAGACTACGTCATCATCACTGCACCACTGACGCCGCAGACCGAAGGGTTGTTCGACGCCGACCAGTTCCTGCGCATGAAACCTGGCGCGGTACTGATCAATGTGGGTCGCGGCCCGATCGTGGAAACCTCGGCTCTGCTTGCCGCATTGCAAAGCGGACGCCTGGGAGGGGTCGCTCTGGATGTATTCGAAGAAGAGCCCCTGCACGCCAACCACCCGCTCTGGGATGAACCCAACGCGATGCTGTCCGCTCATATGGCTGGTGATTTTATTGGCTGGCGTGCGGCGCTGGGGCAGCAATTTGTCGATAACTTTCAACGCTGGCAGAAGGGAGAGCCCCTGAACAACCCGGTCAGCAAGGAACACGGCTATGTCAGTAATGCCTGAGGTCTGAGCCAGACAAGAACCCCAGCAGCGTAATGCGCAGAGCAAGACAGGATTAGCGTCAACCAGGAGCGATGCCGATGAGCAAGGAACTACTGACCATGAGCGCCCAGGCGCTGAAAGCCGCCTACCAGACCGGCGCCCTATCCCCAGTGGAGGTTTGCTCCAACCTGTTGGACCATATCGAGAAACATGATCAGGCGTTGAATGCCTGGTGCCTGATTGACCGCGACACCACCCTGCAATGGGCGCGGGAATCAGAACAACGCTATCAGCAAGGCACATCAGAAGGGCTGCTGGATGGCGTACCTGTGGCCGTCAAGGATGTCTTCCTCACCCCCATGTGGCCGACCCTGAAAGGCTCCAGAACCATCGATCCGGCCTCCACGCTGAACAAGCGTTCGCCGGCAGTAGCCGCTCTGGAACGCCATGGTTATGTTCCTCTGGGCAAGACCACAACCCCGGAGTTCGGCTGGAAGGGCATTACCGATAGCCCCATGTGCGGGCCCACCAACAACCCCTGGGATCCTTCTAAAACCGCCGGCGGGAGTAGCGGCGGCAGTTCTGCCGCGGTCTCCGCAGGCATGGCCCCACTGGCTCTCGGCACCGATGCCGGCGGTTCCATCCGCATCCCCGCCAGCTTCTGCGGTATCGTCGGCCACAAGCCGACCTTCAGTGAAGTCCCTCACTGGCCCGCCAGCCCGTTTGGCACCCTCGCCCACGCCGGCCCGATGACGCGCACCGTAGCGGATGCGGCCTTGATGATGAACGTGATGTGCGAAGCCGATGCCCGCGACAGCCTGGCCGCACCCCGCCGTCATATAGACTATCTGGCGGCTCTGGACCAGCCCATGAAAGGGCTGAAAATCGCCATGAGCACCAATCTGGGTTATGTGGATGTGGATCCGGACATCGAGAAAGCGTTCAAGGACGCGGCCAAGGTATTTGAAGATCTGGGCGCGACCATCACCGAGGCCGACCCCGGATTCAGCAACCCGCTGGCCGCCTTCAGCCACCTTTTCTATAGCGGTGCGGCCAATGCCATGCGTGATCTCGGTGAGCGCCAACGTAGCCTGATGGATCCGGCGCTGATTGAAGTTGCCACCAAGGCCGAGAAACTCTCCATGCTGGATTATCTGGGCGCCATCAACGAGCGAATGGCGGTCAGTGAACGCATGGCGGTCTTCCACACCAAATACGATCTGCTGATCACCCCGACGCTGCCCCTGGGGGCGTTCGACACCAACCGCGAAGTGCCGGTGGACTGGCCCAGCACCCGCTGGCCCACCTGGACCCCGTTTACCTATCCGTTCAACCTTACCGGACAGCCTGCACTGTCAGTGCCCATGGGGCTGGACAGCAACGGTTTGCCCATGGGGCTGCAGATTGTGGGTGCGCGTTTCGATGATGCCCGGGTCCTGGCTGCCGGCCACGCCTTCGAGCAAGCCAAGCCGTTTACCGTGTTGCCACCGTTGCTGCAAAACTAAAAAAGGTCTTTGCGAGGGGCGTAGTCGACACCTCTACAGAGCAGCGAATCAAAGAGAAGGAGCACATGATGGGCAATATCAATCTGGATACGGATTTCTACGAAAGCGAAGACCCGATCTGGAATCCGGCGCTGCTCACCATTCCGGTGCCGGGCATTCGCCGCATGGTGAATCTGGCGTCGGACCTGGATAACGTGATTCACCTTTCCATTGGCCAACCGGACTTCAAGCCACCTGACCATGTCATCCAGGCCGCCGTGGACGCACTGAACGCAGGGCAAACCGGCTACACCATGGACGCGGGCCTCCCGGAACTGCTCGAAGCCCTGGCCGAATATTACAGCCACCGATACCAACGTCCTTTGGTGCCGGAAAACCTGATGATCACCACTGGCGCCACCGAGGCAATCTATCTGGCGCTCACGGCCACTTCCGCACCCGGACGGGAGTTCATCGTCCCAGACCCGTCGTTCATGCTTTACGGCCCCCTGATCCGCATGAATGGCGGCACTGTAAAGAGCATTGCTACCCGCGCAGAGAACAATCACCAACTGGACCCCCAGGAAGTGATTGATGCCATGGGGCCAAATACCTTTGCCGTGGTACTCAATTCCCCCAGCAACCCAACAGGGACCATCTATCCACGGGAGACCATCGAAGCCATCGTGGAAGAAGCGGCCTACCGGGGCATTCATGTGATCAGCGACGAGGTCTATGACCACCTGATCTATGATGGCCGGGATTATCCCAGCGTGCTGTCATGCTGCTCGGACCTGGACCATGTCATGGTGATCAGCAGTTTTTCGAAGACGTTTTCCATGGCCGGCATGCGCATCGGCTGGCTGATCGGCAGCCAGGGCGCCATCAAGAAACTGCGGCGTTACCACATGTTCACCACTACCGTGGCCAACACTCCCTGTCAGTGGGCCGGTGTCGCCGCCCTGCGCGGCAGCAATGATTTTATTGACGGCATGGTGGCGGAATACCAGCACCGTCGCGACCGGCTGGTGGAACTGGTGGAGCAGACCCCATACCTGACCGGCTACCGACCGGACGGCGCTTTCTACCTGTTCCCATCCCTGCCGGACGGCGTGGATGGCGCCAATGTGGCCCTGAAACTGCTACGCGAGACCGGCGTCTGCACCATCCCCGGCGACACCTTCGGCGAAGCCGGCAAAAACGCCCTGCGCATCAGCTATTCCACCTCCCTGGACCAGATCGAGGAAGCCTTTGAACGCATTATCCCATGGATGAAAAAACAAAATTTCGGGTAATAAAACACCAAAACGCCAGACACAAAAAAGCCGCGAACAATCGCGGCTTTTTTGGTTTAGCTATTAATTTTTTACTATTCACTGTCTTTTATGGTGTTTCATCCAGTTCTTCCGGTTCCGGAATCAGGAAGTCTTCCTTGTCGACCTTCATCATGAACAGGATGTTGGTCACCACGTAGATGGAGGAATAGGTCCCCACCAGCACACCCACGATCAGCGCTTCAGAAAACGCCTTCATGACTTCGCCACCGAAGAAGAACAATGCCACCAGCACCAGCAACGTCGTCAACGAGGTGTTGATGGTTCGGGTCATGGTCTGGTTCACCGCACCATTAATAATGGCCACTGGATCCGTTTCACGGGTATTGCGGAACTCGTCGCGAATCCGGTCCGCCACCACGATGGAATCGTTCAGTGAGTAACCGATAAGCGCCAGCACTGCCGCCAGCACTGTCAGATCAAACGGCCATTGCAACAATGAAAACAGACCCAGCACAACAATCACGTCATGGAACAGGGCCACTACAGTGGCCACCCCGAACTTGTTGGAAAAGCGGAACCAGACGTAGAGCATCATCAGCCCCAGCGCCAGCAACATGGCCGTGCCGGATTCATCGCGGAGCTCATCGCCCACTTGCGGGCCAACAAATTCCACCTTCAGCAATTCCAGATCACCGTTGCCCGCCTTGAGCACGTCAAACACGACATAGCCAATCTTGTCCGCATCGACACTGTCCTTGGGGGCCACCCGAATATTCACTTCCTTGGGCGAACCATAATGCTGAACCACCGCATCACCAAAGCCGGCTTTGGTCAGGTCCGCCCGGGTCTGGGACAGCTCCACATCCACCGGGCTTTTCACCACGATGGTGGTGCCGCCAGTGAAATCCAGGCCCAGGTTCAGACCCCGGGTCACCAACAGAATTACGGAGATGACCACCAGCGCAATGGACAGCATGCCCAGGGGTTTACGGCCAGCCATGAAATTGATGTTCTTTTCTTCCTTACTCATCGCCATCACCGCCTCAGATACTCAGTTTGGCCGGTGCACGGGCACCGCGACCGTAGATCATTTCCACCATGGCACGGGTGCCAATGATAGACGTGAACATGGAAGTGAGAATGCCGATGAACAGGGTTACCGCGAAGCCCTGTACCGATCCGGTACCGGCAGCAAACAGGATCACCGCCACGATCAGGGTGGTGATATTGGCATCCAGAATGGTGGTAAAGGCTTTGCCGTAGCCTTCTTCAATGGCTTGAAGCGGTTTAAGGCCCCGGCGCAGATCTTCTTTCACCCGCTCGAAAATCAGCACGTTGGCATCCACCGCCATCCCCACGGTCAGCACGATACCGGCGATGCCGGGCAGGGTCAGGGTGGCACCGGGAATCAATGACATGATGCCAACGATGATTACCAGGTTACCCAGCAGCGCCACATTGGCCACCAGCCCGAATACCTTGTACCAGACCGCCATAAAGATCAGCACCAGGGCCAGACCCAGCGCCATGGATTTAAGACCGGCTTCAATATTTTCCGCACCCAGGCTTGGCCCCACGGTACGCTCTTCAACAATACTCACCGGCGCCGCCAGGGACCCGGCGCGCAGCAGCAGCGCCAGCTCGGAGGCTTCAGCCGGATTATCCAGGCCGGTGATGCGGAAGCGACTGCCCAGGGTATCCTGAATGGTCGCCACGTTGATCACATACTTCTCCGTGGTGCTGACCATCTTGTCCACGGTATTGCCATCGGCATCGGTAGACGTCTGAACATCGGTTTTGGTTTCGATGAACAGCACACCCATGGGGTTACCCACATTCTTGCCGGTGATGCGCTGCATGCGTTTGGCGCCATCCGCATCCAGCGTCACGTTCACCTCCGGTGACCCGTTCTGCTGATCGAAGCCCATGCGCGCATCAATCACCTGATCGCCGGTCGCAATCTTGGATTTGCTCAACGCCACAATACGGCCTTGCTGACCCTTGAAGGGGAAGAATTCCAGCCCAGGCGGCGCTACACCGGTGCGCAAGCGGGCGGAAGACACACTTTTATCCACCAAACGGAATTCCAGGGTGGCGGTACGACCGAGAATACGGCGAGCCTGGGAGGCATCCTGAATCCCCGGCAACTGCACGACAATGCGATCAGAACCCTGACGCTGCACCACCGCTTCAGCCACACCCAGTTCGTTGACACGCTTGTTCAGGGCGGTGCGGTTCTGATCCACCGCATAGTCCTGCATTTCCTTGAGCGCGGCATCGTTCAATGTCAGCACCACTTCCGGGCTATCACCGGCAGGCTTCATGGAGAAGTTGTCCAGTGCCCGACGCAACGGCGACCGGGCGGCATCGGCTGCCACCTGATCGGCGAAGGTGGCGGTGATGGTAGTGCCATCAACCTCTACACCGCGATAGCGAACCCCGGCATCGCGCAGGGTCAGCTTGGCATTCCCCGCCCAGGCTTCCATGCGGCTGGTCACCACCTCTTCCATATCCACCTGCAGCAGGAAGTGCACCCCGCCACGCAGATCCAGACCCAGATTCATGGGGCTGGCGCCCACGGCACGCAGCCATTGCGGGGTGGTCGCGGCCAGGTTCAGGGCCACCACATAGTTATCACCCAGCAGGTTGGAGGCGATTTCCCGGGCACGCAATTGCGCTTCCGTATCGCTCAGGCGTACCAGCAAAGAGGTGCCGACACTCTCGCCAGGGCCCGGGTTGAGGCCGGCATTATCCAGAGCGCCAAGCACTCGCTGACGTGCCACATCGGTGACTTCGCCACCGGCTTCGGCATGGCTGATCTGGATGGCAGGCGCATCGGGATACAGATTGGGGAGCGCATAAAGGCCGCAGACAATCAGCGCAGCCATTAGCAGGAAAAATTTCCAGCGGGGGTAGCGGGTCATAGTTCTTTCCGGTGTTGCCGGTCCTTTGGGCTGGGTATTGAAAACGCTGAGCTCTCAATCCCTTGGCAATACAGGCATCAACTGGCCTGCAAAAAGCCCCGTACTCGACGGGGCTGACCGTTGTTTTTAGATGGACTTCATGGTGCCTTTGGGCAGGGTCGCCTGGACGCTACCTTTCTGCAGTTTGATTTCCAGGTTGTTGCTGATTTCCACTACCACGAAATCATCGGTGACCTTGGTAATCCGGCCCAGAATGCCACCGCTGGTGACCACTTCATCACCCTTGCTCAGGCTTTCCACCAGGTTCTTGTGTTCCTTGGCACGCTTCTGCTGAGGGCGAATCAGGAAGAAGTAGAACACCACCATCATCACCACCAGCATGATCAGCTCCACACCGCCGGGGCCGGCAGGCGCAGCAGCGTACGCCGGGGAGATCAGGGCCGTGGCCAACAGGGCCAGGATGGAACGCATTGCGATTTTCATTGATTACTCCAGTTTTCAAATAGCTACAACGCGGGGGTTTGTTGGCCTCGCGCTGCGTAGAAGTCGTCCACAAAGGCGGACAATGTACCCCCTTCAATGGCCCCCCGCAATCCAGCCATCAGCCGCTGATAATAACGCAGGTTGTGGATGGTATTGAGCTGGGAGCCCAGCATTTCGTTGCAGCGATCCAGGTGATGCAGATAGCTGCGCGAGAAATGCTGGCAGGTATAGCAGTCACAATCCGACTCCAGGGGAGCCAGATCGTGACGATGCCGGGCGTTGCGGATTTTCACCACGCCTTCGGCAGTAAACAGGTGCCCGTTACGGGCATTACGGGTGGGCATCACACAATCGAACATGTCCACACCGCGCCGGACCGCCTCAACGATGTCGTCCGGCTTGCCCACGCCCATCAGGTAACGGGGACGATCTTCCGGCATATGCGGGGCAATGGCACCCAAGGTGCGCAGCATCTCTTCCTGGGGCTCGCCCACGCTGAGGCCGCCAATGGCATAACCGTCAAAACCGATATCCACCAGCCCGGCCAGGGACTCCTGGCGCAGGTTGTCGTACATGCCACCCTGGACGATGCCGAAACAGGCCGCATCATTACCCTCATGAGCCTCTTTTGAACGCTGGGCCCAGCGCAGGGACAGCTGCATGGAATCCCGGGCCTGCTGCTCGGTGGCAGGGAATGGCGTGCATTCGTCAAAGATCATGCAGATATCGCTGCCCAGGGAACGCTGCACCTGCATGGCCTTTTCCGGAGTCAGTTCCACCCGGTCACCGTTGATGGGGTTCTTGAACACCACCCCCTGCTCGGAAATCTTGCGCATGTCGCCCAGGCTGAATACCTGAAAACCGCCGGAATCGGTGAGAATCGGCTTGTCCCACTGCATGAAACCATGCAGGGAGCCGTGAGCTTCAATCACTTCCGTGCCGGGACGCAGCATCAGGTGGAAGGTATTGCCCAGGCAGATTTCAGCGCCGGTATCGGCCAGATCCCTGGGCAGCATCCCCTTGACGGTGCCATAGGTACCCACCGGCATGAACGCCGGGGTCTGGATGGTGCCGCGCGGGAAAGTGAGCTGCCCACGTCGCGCGGCGCCATCGGTCTTGTTGAGAGAGAACTGCATTCGAGACATTCAAAGCCCCTCTGCGGGAGGCACACCCACCCGCTCAATAAACATGGCATCGCCGTAACTGAAGAAACGGTATTGCGCGTCAATGGCCGCCTGGTAAGCCGCCATTACCCGCTCACGACCGGCGAAGGCGCTGATCAGCATCAGCAGGGTGGACTTGGGAAGATGGAAATTGGTCACTAGGCAATCCACCAACCGGAACCGGTAGCCCGGATAGATAAAGATCTCGGTCTCGCCCTGCCCCGCCACCAAACCACCGGTCTGACTGGCCGCTTCCAGGGCGCGCAGCGCAGTGGTACCCACCGCCACAACCCGGCCACCCCGGGCATGGGCCTGCGCCACCTGCTCCACCAGTGAATCGGGAATCTGGTAACGCTCACTGTGCATGTGGTGGTCTTCCACCTTGTCCACCCGCACTGGCTGAAACGTGCCGGCGCCGACATGAAGGGTGACAAACCCGATATCCACCCCGTGCTGCTCCAGAGCCGCCAGCATCTCATCGTCAAAATGCAGGCCGGCGGTAGGGGCCGCTACCGCACCCGGTTCGCGGGCATAGACCGTCTGGTAGCGCTCCATGTCACCAGCTTCATCGGGCCGGTCAATATAAGGTGGCAAGGGTACGTGGCCGATACGCTCCAGTGCCCCCAACAGGGTGTCGCAACCCTGAAACTGGAGGATAAACAGGGCATCACGACGCCCGGTCACCTGCGCTCGCACGCCCTCATCAAATTGCAGCCAGGTACCCGGCTTCGGCGACTTGGAAGCACGCACATGGGCCAGAGCCTCGCGTTCATCCACCACCCGCTCAATCAGCACTTCCACCTTGCCGCCGCTTTCTTTCTGGCCAAACAGGCGGGCCGGAATCACCCGGGTGTCATTGAAAATCAGCAGATCACCAGGGTGCACGTGGGAGAGCAGATCCGGGAATTGCTGGTGCTGGAGGGCATCACAGGTCAGCGCCAACAGGCGGGCATCACGACGCTCGGCGGGAGGATGGCGGGCAATCAGCCCGTCAGGAAGATCAAAATCAAAATCGTCGACGTTCACGTACTGTACCGGCACGGAAGCTATAGGGGGAGGCAAGGATACCTGCTCTGCCACGAGGAAAAAACACCCTTCATCAAGACCTCTACGGCGTTGCTGTAGGAGTTCCTCTTGAGGGACGAATCACGCGTCAGCGTGAAAGGGCTTCGCGAATAAAGTGCGAGGGGAAAATCAGCTCTTCTTCGGCTTTTTCGGCAATTCCACCGTGGCAGTGGCGGACAGGCGGTCGTGCAGTGTCTGATGAGGAGCGATCAGCACCACCAGATAACCGGCGCCGAATAGCGCCCAGGAAACACAGGCGCCCAGAAAACGGACCACGGTCTGCCACAACTTGACCGATCCACCCCGGTAATCCTGCACCTGCAACCGCCAGGCACGCATGCCCAGCGTCTGCCCGCCGCGCATCCAGAACCAGGCATAAAACAGCCAGGTCTCCACCAGCAACAGGGGCAATAGAATACCTTTCAGGTAACCGGGCGCCGCACGGGTCACGCCGTTAATGGATTCCTCCGGCAAACCGGTGTGGGGATACACCAGCACAAAGATACCGGCGGTCACGAACCACAGCGCCAGCACCAGAAAACCGTCATAAACCAGCGCCATAAGACGTTTCAACAAACCGGCAGGTTGCAGCTGTTCCATAGGGTCACTCCCATTCAGCGTCGGGCGGTTCTGCACTTGGCAACCAGCCTGTGCATGGTGCGCCCATAAAAAAGCCCGCACTAAGCGGGCTTTTTTATTCGTTTGGTACCAGAGGCCGGACTTGAACCGGCACGCCCGTGAAGGCAACGGATTTTGAATCCGTCGTGTCTACCAATTCCACCACTCTGGCAGTGGGGCGCGAGTATACCAGCAGATGACGGCTTTGCCAGCCTCAGAAAGATATTTGTCTATTCCCCGTGTTCACCGGCGGACACTTTTACCGCTGTCACATTATCCTTGCTGCCGGCATTGAGCGCGGCCTTGAGGATGACGGATTCGCTGGCGCCCTCTGCCATCAACTGCCCCAGCTGGTCCACTGTGAGCACCGAATGTACACCGTCGGAGGTCAGCAGAAACTGCTGCTGGGCGGAAATATCGAAACGCGCCTGCTCCAGCTCCAGCTTGTCACCATTGCCGATGGCCTGGTAAATCACATGGGCTCGGGGGTGCGTCATGGCCTGGCGTTCATCAATCTCACCCGCGTCTACCAGGGCCTGCACCGGGGTATGGTCGCGAGTCAGCAAGACGGTGCCCTGATCGGTATGGCGGTAAAGCCTGGCGTCGCCGGCCCACAGCACCGCGGCCTCATCCCGGTAAATCAACAGCACCACCACGGTGGCCCCCATCGGCTTGCTGCGCAGATGCAGGGCAGCGTGATGGCGAATGGCGTGATTGGCGGTAAGCAGGGCAGATTCCACGGCCAATAGCCGGTGGGCGATACTGCCCCCCAACGTCACAGCGTCCAGGGACTCACGAATAATGGTCGCCGCCAGATCACCCGCATCATGGCCGCCCATGCCATCGATCACTGCCCACAGGCCGTCACCATCCCGGCACACCAGAGTGTCCTCATTGGCATGCCGTCGCCCTTTATGGGTGCGTCCCTGCCCCCTCCAGATTGTCATGATTATCGTACCCGCCGCAGCAACCAGATACCCAGGATCAGACACAGCGCCGGCGGCACCACGGCGGCCATCAGTGGATCGGTGTGAAACACCAGGGACAGTTGACCAAAAAACTGCTGGCCATAATGGAAAATCAGACCTGCCACGATCCCCGCTGTCAGGCGCAGGCCCATGGTCACTTCGCGCAAGGGCCCAAACACAAAGGAAATGGCAATCAACACCATGCCGATAGTAGCCAGTGGCATGAACAGTTTCTGCCAGAAACTGAGCATGTAATCGGCGGTCTCCAGTCCTTGTCGCTTCAGATAATCGGTGTACTCCAGCAACTTGGCCATGGCCAGATGATCCGGCTCCAGCACCACGATGCTGAGCAATTGCGGGGTCAGCTTGGTTTGCCACTGGGCGTTGTCGCGACTGAAGACTTCGGTGCCTTGGTCGGAAAGCCGGGTTCCCTTGATGCCCTCCAGCGACCAGAAATCCCCCTGGTAGATGGCTCGTTCCACAAACTGGGTTTCTGTCAGTTTATGGTTGTCATCAAACCGATAACGGGTCAGTCCATAGAGCACGCCGTTGGGCTGCACCGCATTGATATGGATAAATTCCGGCCCTTCCCGGTGCCAGTAACCGTACTTGGAGCGCAACGCCTCACCGCCACCTTCGGCCATGGAGCGGTTACTCTGCGCCACCTGTTCCGAGTATGGGGTCAGATACTCGCCGAGAGGGATGGACAGCAGAATCAGCAGGAAAACCGGACGCAACACCAGCCAGCTCACCTTCAGCGTGGACACACCGGAAGCCCGAATCACCGACAATTCACCACTATTGGCGAGCAGGCCCAAGCCAATCAGGGTGCCCAGCAAGATCGCCATCGGCAGGTATTCGTGCACCCGGCGCGGCGTTGTCGTAAGGATAAACTGCAGGGCCTGCATGGCCTGGTAATCGCCGCGCAGGCCTTCCAGTTCATAGATAAAACCGAACAGACAATCCAGGCCCACGATAATGCCCAGGATGGCCAGCGTGGGTATCAACACCGCCCGCCAGAAGTAGCGTCTCAATAATCTCACGCCCGCCTCCTGCGGCGGAAAATCCGCCCACCGAAATACAACAGAAACACCACCACCACAGCCACCAGATGCACCCAACCGGTATGCAGATACCAAGGTAGAGCATCCCTATGGTCCTCGATGGCACTACGGGTCACCAGCAGCATGCCTACATAGAGCATGTAGCCAAGCACCGCCGGGATCAGGCGGTAAAAGCGCCCCTGACGCGGGTTGACCCGGGCCAGCGGAATCGCCGCCAGAGCCATGATTGGCACGGTAAGAATCAGGGCAATACGCCACTGCAATTCGGCCATGGCATCGCGGTTACTGTCGCGCTCGTCGATCAGCTCCGGGGTGGGACGGCCGCGCACCTTGGGGGGGCGACTGTCGGTCCGTTCCTTGCCGATACGTACCCGCGCTTCCTGGAAGCCGATTTCCTTGTAGTCACTCTGACCCGGCTTGCCCTGGTACTGGAAACCCTCGGTCAACAGCAAATAGCTGATGCCCTCTTCCTGTACCAGCTTGCCGCTCTTGGCCCACACCGTCAGCAACCGATCTGCTTCACCCCGGGCCTGGAAACGGGCATCAGCCACGAACACATTTTCCAGCACCCCTTTTTCCCGATTCATCTGTTCCGCATAGGTGGCGCGCTGGGTATTGCTGGAGCCCTTTACATGGAAGCGTCCGGGAGTGAGGAGCTCCAGCACCGAACGGTCTTTCTGCTCTTCAAAGATGCGGTTCACTTCCGCATCGCCGCGCGGGGTCACATAGAGGGAAAACATGGCCACCAGGGTGGTGGCCATGAGAATCGGCATTATCAGCGAACGAACAATCCGTCCATGGCCCTGCCCGCCCGCCTGCAGCACCACCATCTCGTTATCCATGTGCATGCGCCCAAGCACCAGCAACAGGCCGATATAGAGACTCAGGGGAACGATCATCTGCAAGGAATTCCGGCATCCGGAACGCCATCACCAGAAACAAGGCATCGGCGGCGATTTCACCGGCTGCGGCCTCGGCGAGATATTTGATAAAGCGCCCACTGACCAGCACCATCACCAGAATAAAGGTGACCATGACGGTGGTCAGGAAAACTTGCCGGTTAATATAACGATGAAGAATCAAGGGCTGGCCCACTCATCCTTGTCTGCAAAAAGGCACCGACACCTGATAAAGGCAGCGCATGAAAGCCTGCGGTGACGATACATACCGCGCGGGCAACCGGACCTGCAGGCGCCTGCGGCAGCAGTGAATGGGCCCTAGTGTAACCGACTGGCCGGCCAAGGTGATAATGATGCGCAGCGAAATACCCGTTACCCAGATGGTTTCAACAGAAAAATGATCCGCCTTACCGCCCCGGGTCGATTGCGTTTGACCGCCGAACAGCCCAATATTTCCCTGTTTTCCGCACCGGCACGCCTTTTTGCCGCGTGCCATACCTTGATCGATATGGAGACAGCATGGACTTCGCAGTGAGCAACAGGCCCCTGGACAAATTCAAAGCCGACGCACTGATTCTGGTGCTGGGCAAGAACGGCGATCTCCCCGAGACGCTGCCGGAGAGCACCCGCGACCAGCTTACCCGTTTCATCAAGGCCGGCGATTTTGACGGCAGCAAGGGCCAGATGTGCTGGCTACATCAGCCGGAAGGCCTGGCCGTCGCCCGCCTGCTGCTGGTCGGCCGAGGCGACAAGCAGCCTTCCGATCAGCAATGGCAAGGTCTGCTTCGCAGCACCGTGAAGATGGTCAGCAAGGCACCAGTCAAACACGCACTCTGGCTTCTCGACAGCGATCTGCCACAGAATCTGGCATGGCAGGCCCGGGAGGGCACGCGGGTAGCGGAAGAAAGCACCTACCGTTTCGACCAATACCGCAGCAAACCGGCTCCAGCCAGCAAACTGAGCAAGTGGACCTTCTGGCATGCGCAAAAGGATACGGCCCTGAGCAAGGCCAGCAAGATCGGCAAGGGTGTGGCCGACGGCGTCAACCTGGCCCGCGACCTGGGCAACCTGCCCCCCAACGACTGCTACCCGGAATACCTGAGCGGCGTGGCCCGGGATCTGGGCAAGCAATATGAAAAACTCACCGTCAAGGTGATCAGCCAGGCCCAGGCAGAGAAGATGGGCATGGGCGCCTTTGTTGCCGTGGCCAAGGGCTCCGAGCGTCAGGGACAGATCATCGTCATGGAATACAAGGGTGCCAAACCCACCAAACAGGGTCCTGTCGCCCTGGTTGGCAAGGGCATCACCTTTGATACCGGCGGCATTTCCCTGAAGCCCGGCGCCAACATGGACGAGATGAAATACGACATGGGCGGCGCGTCCAGCGTGTTTGGCAGCGTCAAGACCGTGTGCGAGCTGGATCTGCCCATCCACCTGGTAGCCGTGGTAGCGGCAGCGGAAAATATGCCTGACGGCCGCGCGTCCCGTCCCGGGGATATCGTCAAGACCCTGTCCGGGCAGACCGTGGAAATCCTCAACACCGATGCTGAAGGCCGGCTGGTGCTGTGCGACGCCCTCACCTATGTGCAACAGAAACACAAACCGCACACCCTCATCGACGTTGCCACCCTCACAGGTGCCTGCGTGGTTGCTCTGGGCGCCCATGCCCAGGCGGTCTATGCCAACGACGACGGCCTGAGTCAGGCGCTGCTGGCTGCCGGCCAGGAAACCGGCGACCGGGGCTGGCCCATGCCCCTTTGGGATGAGTATCAGGGCCAGCTGGACAGCCCCTTCGCTGACATGCAGAACATCGGCGGCCCCAAAGCCGGCTCCATCACCGCCGCCTGCTTCCTGTCCCGCTTTGCCAAGGACGTGAAATGGGCTCACCTGGATATCGCTGGCACCGCCTGGATCAGCGGCGGCATGAGCAAAGGGGCCACCGGTCGCCCGGTACCCATGCTCACCCGTTTTCTGATGGATCAGTGCTGATACGCCCACGCATGACTGCACGCCTTCGGGCGTGCTGCATGCTGCGTGATGCCTGCGAGTGTTTTAATGACTGAAGTTACCTTCTACCTGAGCAACAAGGCCGGCGATGGTGTCCGTCAGGCACTGGCCTGGCGCATTGCCGACAAGGCCCAGAAACAGGGCCGGCTGGTCTACATTCATTGCCGGGATGCGGACCATGCACGACAACTGGACGACCAGTTCTGGCAAGCTCCTGCTACCGGTTTCCTTCCCCATGCCATTCAGCAGGAGGGCCAGGCGCCGGTCATCCTGAGCCATGGCGGCGATCCTGGCGATCACCACGATGTGCTGATCAACCTGACCGATCAGGTGCCGGATTTCGCCTCCCGTTTCCAGCGGGTTGCGGAGATGATCAGTGGGGCCGAGAATGAAAGACAGGCTGGGCGCGAACGATTCCGCTTCTACCGTGAGCGAGGCTTCCCGGTCACCACCCACGAACTGGGCTGAAGAACCCACGGACACCACCATGAGCGACCGGGAGTCACGCAAAAAAGAGCTTCTCAAGGAGCTTGGCGATGTGCAGTCCCTGCTGGACGACGCCGACACACCACCACAACGCTCCCCCTCCGAGAGCGACACCCTGGACCGGATGCAGATCCGCAAGCTGGCCAGCGAAAGAAGCAACCCTTTTCTGGGTACGCCGCCACCCTCACCCCAGGGAAACCCAGCTCCTGCTGTCACGACACCAACCCCCTCGACTGCTCGCCCTTCTCTGAGCAACGCCGACATTGATGCCGTTATCGATGAACTGGTGGCGGAAGCCCTGCCGAAACTGGAAAAATCCCTGCGCCTGAGGCTGCGCGCCGCGCTGCGCAAGAAATCATAACGATCCCTCTCGCGGTCTCAGGCAGGTGCAGCGAGAGGCTATTCACTACAGCGGCCTGGCAACCCAGCACAGCGTCCTCTCGATCAGACTCTCCAGGCCAGACAGCCACCTCCCACCACCAGTAGTCTCCGTCCTCGCGTTTTTCCCGCAACCCGCGACGCAGCGGCCCCGCTCCGCTATAATTCGCCCTCATTTTTTACTGGTTTAGAAGCGGACTCATGGACAAGACTTATCAACCCGATCGCATCGAACAGGCCTGGTATGAAAACTGGGAAAAAGCCGGTTATTTCAAGCCTTCCGGCCAGGGTGATTCCTTTTGCATCATGATTCCGCCGCCCAATGTGACCGGCAGCCTGCACATGGGCCATGCCTTCCAGGACACCATCATGGACACCCTCGTGCGCTACCGCCGCATGCAGGGACGCAACACCCTGTGGCAGGTAGGCACCGATCATGCCGGTATCGCCACCCAAATGGTGGTGGAACGCAAGCTGGCAGGAGAAGGCACTACCCGCCACGAACTGGGCCGTGACAAGTTCCTGGAGAAAGTCTGGGAATGGAAAGGCGAGTCCGGCGGCACCATTACCCGTCAGCTGCGCCGCATGGGCGCCAGCGTGGACTGGACCCGTGAACGTTTCACCATGGACGATGGCCTGTCCAACGCGGTACAAGAAGTCTTTGTGCGCCTGCACAAGGAAGGCCTGATCTACCGTGGCAAACGTCTGGTCAACTGGGACCCGACCCTGCACACCGCCATTTCCGATCTGGAAGTGGAGAACGTGGAAGAGCAGGGCCACATGTGGCACTTCCGCTATCCCCTGTCCGACGGTTCCGGGCACCTGGTGGTCGCCACTACCCGCCCGGAAACCATGCTCGGCGATACTGCCGTGGCGGTGCACCCGGAAGACCCGCGCTACAAGGACATGATCGGCAAGACCATCCGCCTGCCGCTGGCAGATCGTGATATCCCCATCATCGCCGACGATTACGTGGACCCTGACTTCGGCTCCGGCTGTGTGAAGATTACCCCGGCCCACGATTTCAACGACTACGAAGTGGGCAAGCGCCACGACCTGCCGATGATCAACATCCTGACCATCGACGCGGCCCTGAATGACGAAGTACCGGAACCCTACCGAGGCATGGACCGGGTCGACGCCCGCAAGAAGGTGGTGGATGACCTGGATGCTCTGGGTCTGCTGGAAAAAGTGGCCGACCACACCCTGCAGGTACCCCGTGGCGACCGCTCCGGTGTGGTAATCGAACCCTACCTGACCGACCAGTGGTTCGTGGCCGTGGAAGAGCTGGCCAAGCCGGCCATTGCCGCCGTGGAAAACGGTGATATCCAGTTCGTGCCCAAGAACTACGAAAACATGTATTTCTCATGGATGCGCGACCTGCAGGACTGGTGCATCTCCCGGCAGCTGTGGTGGGGCCACCGCATCCCGGCCTGGTATGACAACGACGGCAACGTCTATGTGGGCCGCAACGAAGAAGAAGTGCGCGCGGCACATGATCTTGGCGACATCCCCCTGAGCCAGGACGACGATGTTCTGGACACCTGGTTCAGCTCCGCCCTGTGGACCTTCTCCACCCTGGGCTGGCCGGAAGACACCGATGCCCTGCGCACCTTCCACCCCACCGATGTACTAGTCACCGGCTTCGACATCATCTTCTTCTGGGTGGCGCGGATGATCATGATGACACTGAAGTTCACCGACCAGGTGCCCTTCAAGAAAGTCTATGTGCATGGTCTGGTGCGCGATAATGACGGCCAGAAAATGTCCAAATCCAAGGGCAATGTGCTCGACCCGCTGGACATGATCGACGGTATCACTCTGGATGCTCTGGTCGACAAGCGCACCAAGGGGCTGATGCAGCCGCAGAAAGAAAAGCAGATTGCCAAGCGCACCCACAAGGATTTCCCGGACGGCATCAACCCCTACGGCACCGATGCACTGCGCTTCACCTTCCTGTCGCTGGCCTCCACCGGTCGTGATATCAAGTGGGACATGGGCCGGATCGAAGGCTACCGGAACTTCTGCAACAAGATCTGGAACGCCGCCCGCTACGTGATGATGAACACCGAAGGCGAAGACTGCGGTCTGAGCGGTGAAGTTGAATTGTCCCTGGCAGACCGCTGGATCATTTCCGCACTGCAGCGCGCGGAACAGGAAGTCAGTGAAGCCCTGGACAGCTTCCGTTTCGACGTAGCCAGCTACGCCGCCTACGAGTTTATCTGGAACGAGTACTGCGACTGGTATCTGGAACTGTCCAAGCCGGTGCTGTGGGGTGACGATTACTCCGAGGCCCAGAAACGCGGCACGCGCCGTACCCTGGTCACCGTGCTGGAAGCCATACTGCGCCTGGCCCACCCTTTCATGCCCTTCATCACCGAAGAAATCTGGCAGAAAATTGGCACCATGGCAGGCAAAGCGCCTGCGGCGGGTGAAGGTAAAAAGAGCGACACCATCATGCTGCAGCCTTTCCCGGCCAGCGACGCCGGCAAGATTGATGAAGAGGCGGAAACCGGCGCGGAATGGGTCAAGGCTGTCATCACTGCGGTGCGTAATATCCGCGGCGAAATGGGTATCCCCATGGGCAAGGCCCTGCCCCTTTTCCTGCATAACGGCAAGGACAGTGACAAGGCCCTGCTGGATGCCAACCGCACCTTCCTGAGCAAGCTGGCCAAGCTAGAATCCATTACCTGGCTGAATGCGGAGGATTCCGCCCCGGCCTCCGCTACCGCGCTGGTGGGAGACATGGAAATTCTGGTACCCATGGCCGGCCTGATCGACAAGGACGCAGAAATCGAACGACTGTCCAAGGAAATCGATAAACTGCGCAAGGAAGTGGGTCGCGCCGAAGTCAAACTGAAGAACCCCAAGTTTGTGGACAAGGCGCCCCAGGCAGTCGTAGACAAGGAAAAGGCCAAACTGGATGACTACCGCTCCCAGCAGGCCAAGCTCGAAGAACAGCTGGAAAAAATCAAATACCTGTAAGGGGTAACGGAACCTTTCATGGATGATCCTCGCCGCGCCCGCATTCTGACCTGCGCCCAGGAAGTCTTCGCCAGCGAAGGCTTCCGCAGCGCCGAGGTGAAAACCATCGCGGTGCAGGCGGGGGTGGGCAAGGCCACCATCTACAAATTTTTTCCCTCCAAAGACGCCCTGCTTCTGACCATCGTGGAAGAAAATCTCAACACCATCCGCGACATTATCTTCACGGATCTGATGAGCACAGTGCCACCACTGCAGCGACTGGAAAGCCTTTGCCGCAATGTGGCCCGCTACCTGGAACAGAACCAGGATTTTTCCCGGGTGCTGATCCAGGAAGCCGGGGATTTCATGGGCGATATCCAGCGCCAGTATCTGGCCCTGATGGAGCAAAATCTGCCAGTGGCCGAAGCCTTCTTCAAGGAGTTACGCAAAGACGGCTACTTCGTGGCCTTGCCAACCCGCGACACCATCCTGATGATGGTAAATCTGGTGGTGGGCACCACTTATACCTGGGCGCTCACCGGCGAAGGCAGCCTCGAACAACAAGCCGCTGATTACATGAAGGTGTTGATCCGCGGCCTACGATAGGACGAGATCATGCGTATTCTGATTGCCCTGGCAGCATTGCTGTCGTTTTCCCTGGCACAAGCCACTTCCCTCGACGATATTCTTTCCGCGCCCCACCGCAGCGCTGAAGAGAAAACGCGCGACCCCTATCGCCATCCGGCACAGACTCTGGATTTTTTCGGGGTAGAAAAGGACATGACCGTGGCGGAGATCTGGCCCGGCGCCAAAGGCTGGTACACCGCAGTTCTGGCGCCTTACCTTCGCGAGGAAGGCATCTTTTACGCGGCCCAGTTTCCGCCGGATAGCGACATCAGTTTCTACACCCGCTCACTCACCCTGTTCAAGGCGCATCTGGCGAAATACCCGGCTCTCTACGACCAGGTTCGCATCACCCATCTCTATCCTCCGGTCTACAGCGATATTGCCCCCGCTGGTACCGTGGATCGGGTGCTGACGTTTCGCAATGTGCACAACTGGGCCAAAGCCGGCAAGGCAGAAGCCGTGTTTGCCAGCTTCTTCAAGGCCCTGAAACCCGGCGGCATTCTTGGGGTAGTGGAACATCGGGCGCCGGAAGGGCGCTCCCTCGAAGAGCAGATTGAAAGCGGCTATATGACTGAAAGTTATGTGATCGCCCAGGCAGAAAAGGCCGGATTCCGGCTGGCAAAACAGTCGGAAATCAACGCCAACCCACAGGACAGCGCCGACCATCCCGCCGGGGTATGGACGCTGCCGCCGTCATTACGGTTGGGCGATCAAGACAGAGAGAAATATCTGGCGATCGGAGAAAGTGATCGCATGACACTGAAGTTCGTGAAGCCGGAGTAAACCCGGCAACACATTCAGAGGTTCAGGATACCGGGCGTTCCAGCATGCCCGGTGTCACCTCTCCCAGCACCAGGGATTCGGCGATGCCGATGGCAACTTTCTCGCACAGGTCCAGTCGTTCCTGGGAAAAACCACCGTCCTCGAAGATATACAGGGAGTAGTTTTCCAGCATCCACAGCATGGTGCGGAACACCAGGGGTTCATAGCTCTTGCCGGTGTAACGGCTGATCTGGGACGTGAGCACCTCGGAGGCAATGTCCTGAGCCCGCACCCGGTGCGGCGCCAACGCAGAGGTGGAGGAGCGCGCCTCCTCCATCATCAGCCTAATGATCGGCCCCATGCTCACGTGGTAATCGAAATACACCTTGGTGGTGTTACGGATAATGTCCCGGGCCGAGGAGGCCTGCTTCACTTCCTTGTGGAAGTGCAGCAGCATGTTGTCCACAAAGATACGATAGATGCTTTCCAGCACGTCCATCTTGTTGCGGAAATATTTGTAGAAGGTGCGTCGAGACACATCGGAGGCGTCCAGCAGGTGCTGCACCGTGGTCCGCTGCAGGCCCCGCTGGGCAAACACCTGCATTGAGTGGATCAGAATTTCCGAACGGGCCTGGGAGCGCTGGCCACCCTCTTCCCGGGCGTGCACTTCCAGTACCTGATTCACCACCTGGCGGATCGCATCGATGTCACTGCTTGAATTCTGCACCTGACAAATACCCCTCAGAATGTATACTTGTGCGCTAGCTTAACCAACGGCCATGGCAGAGTAAACACTGAGTTTATCCTACGCCATGACCGTTCCGCTCACGGCCCCACCATGGGCCCGTCGTTTCCAGATTTTCTCGTGAAAATGGTAGGCCACCGTATTCACGCAGGGCTCCACCATCGCTGTCGCACCGCCAATCCGCCAATCTCCGGTCATCGCCCAGACGACCAGAAATGCCACGGCAATGTGCATCGCACCGAAACTGAATGTCTTTATCATGGGACACCTCCTTGGCACTCATCATCACTGCCACGGAAATAATAGAAAAATACTATTCCTTTATCCTTTCAATAGAAAACAGCAATCATTATCGATAACACCCGCAACCGTTAATAGTTGTAAAGCCCCGCCAGCTGTCACAACACTCGCTCTCTCTATCACGTAAATTGCAATAGATCGCGAGTATTGAGAGATACATAAAGACTAAGATCGCCGACTTTTCGGGAAAGACTTCATTACCACTGCACAGAGGAAGGCATACCGTGACGACAAAGAGTCTGCTCGTTCTACATGGCAAACAGGCAGCCAATGAAGAGGTTCGCCATGCTGTCATGGACTGGCGAGACCAGGGTCACGATCTGGCGGTCCGCGTCACCTGGGAGGCAGGTGATGCGGAGCGCTATGTCAGAGAGGCCCTGGATCTGGGCTATACCACCCTCATTGCTGGCGGAGGCGATGGCTCTGTCAGGGATATTGTTCATGCCATGATGGCCAGTGATCGTGATGATCTCTCCCTGGCGATTCTGCCTCTGGGCACCGCCAACGATTTTGCCACGGCGGCGGGGATACCTGATGCCATTGCCGAAGCGTTGGCATTACTGGAGTCCCCGGCTACGCCCAGCGACGTCATTCGAGTCAATGATCACTACTTCCTGAATATGGCCACTGGCGGCTTCGGCACCGAGGTAACCACCCAGACATCGGAAGAGCTGAAAAGCATGCTGGGGGGGGCCGCCTATCTGCTAACCGGGCTGACACGTTTCTCTGAAATCCAGGCTGCCGAAGGCACCTTCAGCAATGGAGAGTTCGAATGGCAGGGGGAATTTCTGGCACTCGGTCTGGGCAACGGTCGCCAGGCTGGTGGCGGACAGCGCCTTTGCCCTGACGCCCTGGTCAACGATGGACTGCTCGATGTGGCCATCCTACCGGCCCAGATGGATCTACTTGCTGGCGTCAAAGGGTTGTTTGGTAGCGAAGCCAGGCAAGACCCTGAGCAAGAAGGGCTTTTCATCCGTGCCCAGGTGGCATCACTGAAAGTAAAAACCCCCAGCCCCATGAATCTGAATCTTGATGGCGAACCGGTACAGAGTACGGAGTTCGATATTGCCGTGGTCAGCAATCGGCTCAAGCTTCATCTCCCCGCGGAGAGCCCGTTACTGGGGTGAGGGCTCTGACAGGCCAGCACACCGCATGATGAAGGCCTTTACCGGCTGGCGGCGCCCATCCAATTTGTGGCCAAACAGCGGAAAGTGCTTCCACACGGCATTGGCTTGCACCCCGTAGCGGCGAGTCGCGACCGCTACCACCATCATCCCTGTGCGTATCACTCCCATCTCACAATGCACCAGGCAACAACTGTCTCCACGGTCCAGTTCTGTCATGAAGGCTTGAATCTGATCTTCCGTTGGCGGTGTGTCCTGCGCCATGGGAATATTCACCAGCTTGATTCCGTGGCGGCTGCAGTACTCACCTTGCCGCTTATACCAGCCCCCTTTGCCGTACTCGGATTCCAGCCGCAGGTTGATGATCGTGTTGACACCTAACACATGATGCATCACTCGCAAGGCCATCGGGCCCAGGGTGCCACTGCGATAAAGTTTACCCGCTTCTACTGCACGGAAGTGGTACATGAGTTTGCGGTAACGGTAGACCAATATGGTTATGGCCATGGCGATCAGGATGATGTTCAGCAACATGATCTGGACTCATCGTTTGTGAAGCCCTGAGCTTGAAGGCTTGGTGGGTAGCCGGGATGACGACGGGGTGGCGGTTTGGTTACAGAGGCGAGGTTTGGAGCTGGGTACTGTGTCGTTGGAGCTATGCTTGCATGGCGAAGGGGTGCTTCTAGCTTCTAGCTCGTAGCTCGTAGCTCGTAGCTCGTAGCTCGTAGCTCGTAGCTCGTAGCTCGTAGCTCGTAGCTCGTAGCTAGAAGGATGACCTACTTAGGTAGCAAGCAAGCTTGCTATCCCTTCGGGACGCCTGCGGCGCCTACACCCTGGCACCTGCGGTGCATCGGATGTCACATGGCGGTTTCGCCGCGAGGTAGGGAGAGGAGCTCACCGTGATCCTAAATAAAACAAAAAACCCCCGACACTTTCGTGGCGGGGGTCTTTTGTTTTATTTAAGAGCCTGACGATGACCTACTCTCACATGGGGAAACCCCACACTACCATCGGCGATATGTCGTTTCACTTCTGAGTTCGGCATGGGATCAGGTGGTTCCAACACTCTATGGTCGTCAGGCAAACTGGTTTAGCTTTCGCTAAATTAGGTTGCCTCGCCGGTGTACAACATTGCTCACCGGCAAAGCCAATTGGGAATGAGAAGTTTGCTACTCAATGACGCAAGCGTCTAATCTCTGACACCGTATCTTTGCGGTCCTGGCTCTGCGAGCCGAGACTGCTTTGGTGTTATATAGTCAAGCCTCACGGGCAATTAGTACTGGTTAGCTTCACGCCTTACAACGCTTCCACACCCAGCCTATCAACGTTGTGGTCTTCAACGGCCCTTTAGGGGGGTCAAGCCCCCAGGGAGATCTCATCTTGAGGGAGGCTTCCCGCTTAGATGCTTTCAGCGGTTATCCCGTCCGAACGTAGCTACCCGGCAATGCCACTGGCGTGACAACCGGAACACCAGAGGTTCGTCCACTCCGGTCCTCTCGTACTAGGAGCAGCTCCTCTCAAATCTCCAACGCCCACGGCAGATAGGGACCGAACTGTCTCACGACGTTCTAAACCCAGCTCGCGTACCTCTTTAAATGGCGAACAGCCATACCCTTGGGACCGGCTTCAGCCCCAGGATGAGATGAGCCGACATCGAGGTGCCAAACACCGCCGTCGATATGAACTCTTGGGCGGTATCAGCCTGTTATCCCCGGAGTACCTTTTATCCGTTGAGCGATGGCCCTTCCATACAGAACCACCGGATCACTAAGACCTGCTTTCGCACCTGCTCGACTTGTAGGTCTCGCAGTCAAGCACCCTTCTACCTTTACGCTCGTTGCACGATGTCCGACCGTGCTGAGGGTACCTTTGTGCTCCTCCGTTACTCTTTGGGAGGAGACCGCCCCAGTCAAACTACCCACCACACAATGTCCCCGATCCAGATAATGGACCTAGGTTAGAACCTCAAACATGCCAGGCTGGTATTTCAAGGACGACTCCACGATGACTAGCGTCACCGCTTCAAAGTCTCCCAGCTATCCTACACAAGCAGGTTCAAAGTCCACTGTGAAGCTATAGTAAAGGTTCACGGGGTCTTTCCGTCTAGCCGCGGGTACACAGCATCTTCACTGCGATTTCGATTTCACTGAGTCTCGGGTGGAGACAGCGCCCCCATCATTACGCCATTCGTGCAGGTCGGAACTTACCCGACAAGGAATTTCGCTACCTTAGGACCGTTATAGTTACGGCCGCCGTTTACCGGGGCTTCGATCAAGAGCTTCGCCGAAGCTAACCCCATCAATTAACCTTCCGGCACCGGGCAGGCGTCACACCCTATACGTCCGCTTACGCGTTTGCAGAGTGCTGTGTTTTTAATAAACAGTTGCAGGGGCCTTTTCACTGCGACCGCCAATAGCTCAGAGAGCAAGTCTCATCACCGTCAGCGGCGTACCTTCTCCCGAAGTTACGGTACAATTTTGCCTAGTTCCTTCACCCGAGTTCTCTCAAGCGCCTTAGAA